>NZ_LIGI01000005.1 GCF_001273955.1 Bacillus sp. FJAT-27245 | reverse complement strand
CAACGTAACATTTTGAGCATGACTCAACTCTTTTTGGAGAGTTTGATCCTGGCTCAGGACGAACGCTGGCGGCGTGCCTAATACATGCAAGTCGAGCGGARGTTTCAAAAGCTTGCTTTTGGAACTTCAGCGGCGGACGGGKGAGTAACACGTGGGCAACCTGCCTGTAAGACTGGGATAACTTCGGGAAACCGGAGCTAATACCGGATAAYCCTTTCCTTCACATGGAGGRAAGCTRAAAGACGGTTTCGGCTGTCACTTACAGATGGGCCCGCGGCGCATTAGCTAGTTGGTGGGGTAACGGCCCACCAAGGCGACGATGCGTAGCCGACCTGAGAGGGTGATCGGCCACACTGGGACTGAGASACGGCCCAGACTCCTACGGGAGGCAGCAGTAGGGAATCTTCCGCAATGGACGAAAGTCTGACGGAGCAACGCCGCGTGAGCGAAGAAGGCCTTCGGGTCGTAAAGCTCTGTTGTCAGGGAAGAACGAGTACCGGAGTAACTGCCGGTACCTTGACGGTACCTGACCAGAAAGCCACGGCTAACTACGTGCCAGCAGCCGCGGTAATACGTAGGTGGCAAGCGTTGTCCGGAATTATTGGGCGTAAAGCGCGCGCAGGCGGCCTCTTAAGGCTGATGTGAAAGCCCACGGCTCAACCGTGGAGGGTCATTGGAAACTGGGGGGCTTGAGTGCAGAAGAGGAGAGCGGAATTCCACGTGTAGCGGTGAAATGCGTAGAGATGTGGAGGAACACCAGTGGCGAAGGCGGCTCTCTGGTCTGTAACTGACGCTGAGGCGCGAAAGCGTGGGGAGCGAACAGGATTAGATACCCTGGTAGTCCACGCCGTAAACGATGAGTGCTAAGTGTTAGAGGGTTTCCGCCCTTTAGTGCTGCAGCAAACGCATTAAGCACTCCGCCTGGGGAGTACGGCCGCAAGGCTGARACTCAAAGGAATTGACGGGGGCCCGCACAAGCGGTGGAGCATGTGGTTTAATTCGAAGCAACGCGAAGAACCTTMCCAGGTCTTGACATCCTCTGACACTCCTGGAGACAGGACGTTCCCCTTCGGGGGACAGAGTGACAGGTGGTGCATGGTTGTCGTCAGCTCGTGTCGTGAGATGTTGGGTTAAGTCCCGCAACTAGCGCAACCCTTGATCTTAGTTGCCAGCATTCAGTTGGGCACTCTAAGGTGACTGCCGGTGACAAACCGGAGGAAGGTGGGGATGACGTCAAATCATCATGCCCCTTATGACCTGGGCTACACAYGTGCTACAATGGATGGTACAAAGGGCAGCGAAGCCGCGAGGTGAAGCCAATCCCATAAAACCATTCTCAGTTCGGATTGCAGGCTGCAACTCGCCTGCATGAAGCCGGAATCGCTAGTAATCGCGGATCAGCATGCCGCGGCGAATACGTTCCCGGGCCTTGTACACACCGCCCGTCACACCACGGGAGTTTGTAACACCCGAAGTCGGTGGGGTAACCGCAAGGAGCCAGCCGCCTAAGGTGGGACAGATGACTGGGGTGAAGTCGTAACAAGGTAGCCGTATCGGAAGGTGCGGCTGGATCACCTCCTTTCTAAGGATATTGCCTTCAGGGCAATCGGAACTCAGTCCTTCGGGGCTGTGATGTTGACGCGCTTGTTTGTTTAGTTTTGAGGGAGCAATTCCTCTTGTATAATGATGTGGGCCTATAGCTCAGCTGGTTAGAGCGCACGCCTGATAAGCGTGAGGTCGATGGTTCGAGTCCATTTAGGCCCACCATTCATACCTTAAAACGGGGCCTTAGCTCAGCTGGGAGAGCGCCTGCTTTGCACGCAGGAGGTCAGCGGTTCGATCCCGCTAGGCTCCACCAATCGTCTTTGTGACGAACTTCGTTCCTTGAAAACTGGATAATGTTAAGAAGAAGTAACCAAGAAGAACCGAGTGATCGCCATTTTAGTTTTCTCTCTTGTTTCAAGAGTGAACAAACCTTTTAGGTTAAGTTAGAAAGGGCGCACGGTGGATGCCTTGGCACTAGGAGCCGATGAAGGACGGGACTAACACCGATATGCTCCGGGGAGCTGTAAGTRAGCTTTGATCCGGAGATTTCCGAATGRGGAAMCCCGCCATCCGTAATGGGGTGGCATCTTTACCTGAATCCATAGGGTATTGAAGGCAGACCCGGGGAACTGAAACATCTAAGTACCCGGAGGAAGAGAAAGCAAAYGCGATTCCCCAAGTAGCGGCGAGCGAAACGGGACATAGCCCAAACCGGAAGGCTTGCCTTCCGGGGKTGTAGGACACTCTACATGGAGTTACAAAGGAACGGGGTAGGCGAAGAGGCCTGGAAAGGCCTGCCGGAGAAGGTAAAAGCCCTGTAGCTGAAACTTCGTTCCCTCCTGAGTGGATCCTGAGTACGGCCGGACACGTGAAATCCGGTCGGAATCCGGGAGGACCATCTACCAAGGCTAAATACTCCCTAGTGACCGATAGTGAACCAGTACCGTGAGGGAAAGGTGAAAAGCACCCCGGAAGGGGAGTGAAATAGATCCTGAAACCGTGTGCCTACAAGTAGTCAGAGCCCGTTCATGGGTGATGGCGTGCCTTTTGTAGAATAAACCGGCGAGTTACGGTCCCATGCAAGGTTAAGCCGAAAAGGCGGAGCCGCAGCGAAAGCGAGTCTGAATAGGGCGAATGAGTATGTGGCCGTAGACCCGAAACCAGGTGATC
>NZ_LIGI01000004.1 GCF_001273955.1 Bacillus sp. FJAT-27245 | reverse complement strand
ACCTCCGCCAGTACCACCTCCGCCGGTGCCACCGCCAGTACCACCTCCGCCGGTGCCACCGCCAGTACCACCTCCGCCGGTATCACCGCCAGTGCCTCCGCCAGTATCGCCTCCAGTGCCACCGCCAGTGCCTCCGCCGGTGCCTCCACCGCCGGTACCGCCTCCAGTGCCACCGCCAGTATCTCCGCCAGTATCTCCGCCGGTACCACCGCCGTTATCGCCGCCGTCGTCACCGCCGTCGTCACCGCCATCATCGCCACCGTCACCATCGTCATTTCCATCACCGGTGCCGTTTCCGTTCCCTTTTTTATTCCCTTTATTGTCTTTATCCTTTTGTTCTTTTTCTGGATCCTTAGTTTCAGGAACTTGAATGGTAATTGAATTAGGACCACTAGTTTTCCCATCTTTGAGGGCAGAAATAGTAATTTTATAGGTGGTTCCTTGCTTAACATTCGTTATTTCAAATGAGGTGCCGGTTGTTTGATCCGACAAAACAGGGTTCCCATTTTCCGTAACAGAGACTGTAAAGCTTACGCCGCTTTCGGCATGGCTCCAGTTTGCTGAAATGGAATTTGTTTCGACATTGTATTGCGCACTTAGGCCTCGTGGCGCTTCAAGCTTGTCGAATTTCTCCGAAACCTGTTTAGGTTTCTTTCCTTTTACAGCATATTCATAGAGTACAAGGTTGTCCGGGGTATATGGACTTGCAAGTTTGGCAGGGACAGACCCTTTTTCAATCCGGACTTTTTCCACGCTTTTCGGCATTGTGAAATCAGCCGTTTTCTTCCCTTTTGAAACTTGTTCCATCAGGTTTTTGTAGAGCATCTGGGCGATTTTTTGATCTTTGCCCGGCTTTATAGGAGTATTCCTGCTCTCGTAACCGGTCCATACGGCAATCGTATAATCGGTCGTGTATCCCGCGAACCAAGCGTCTGGAACCGATTTTTCACTAATGTTCAATTTCCTCAATTCATCGTCAGTATAGTTGGTCGTACCCGTTTTTCCTGCTGCCGGCAGCCCAGGGATTTTCGCCATGGTACCGGTACCGCCTGGTTCAAGTACGCTTTTGAGCATGTCCGTAACCATGAAGGCGGTATAATCCTTCATGACAACCTTCGTTTCCGGGGTCGTATCAATTTCAGTGCCGTCCCTGAATTGAATTTTTTTAACCGTAAAAGGTTTGGTGTAAAATCCATTATTTCCGAATGCACTGTATGCTCCCGCCAACTGCAGTGGGGAAATGCCGTATTTTAAACCGCCAATTGCATAGGATTCATAAATTTCCTTTAACGGAATGCCAAGATTAACAGCAAATTCCTTTGCATTTTCCGTGCCTACTTGCTGGAGGGCCTGGACGGCAATTGTGTTCTTGGACTTAGCCAACGCCTGCCTGATTGTCATCCAGCCGTCGTACCTGTCATTCCAGTTTCCGAATTCCTTGCCGTCGGAAAACGAAATTTTCTTGTCTTCAAGCATATGGTACGTTCCCCATTGCTTGTATTCAATAGCCGGGCCGTAGTCGAGGATAGGTTTAATCGTCGAACCAGGCTGCCTTTTAATATCCGTCGCATAGTTGAAGCCACGTTGGACATCTTTATTTCTTCCGCCGCCGATTGCCCGAATTTCACCTGTTTTTGTATCAAGCATAACAATCCCGGCTTGGAACTTTTCATCGGGAAATTGGACAATGTCATTTGAAAACATCATTTTATCAACATAGTCCTGGGCATCCCGGTCCATCGTTGTATAAATGGTTAGCCCATCGGAAAAAATATCAAAATCGCCCGCTTTATTTACTTCTTCAATGACCGCGTCGACAAATGAATCATAAGGCTTGGTGTCTTTTTGCCTTTTCTCCTCGGGAATTAAGCTTGATTCCACTGGAATGCTTTGCGCCTTCTTCATTTGCTCCTTGGAAATAAAGCCGTGCTGGTTCATTAGGGACAGAACGATATTCCTTCTTCTTTCCGCACGGTCGGGATGTTCGAAAGGGTTATAATTATTTGGGCTTTGCGGCATCCCCGCCAAAAGGGCAACCTCATGGAGCTCCAAATCCTTCAGATCCTTGCCGAAATATTCCTTTGCCGCGGTTGCGACCCCGTGAACACCACGGGACATGTAAATTTTGTTAACATACATTTCGAATATTTCTTGCTTTGTGTACTTCTGTTCAAGCTGATAGGAAAGCCAGGCTTCCTGAACCTTCCTCTTAATTGTTTTATCGTTGGATAATAAATAATTTTTGACAACCTGCTGGGTGATTGTCGAAGCGCCTTCAGCGCCAAATCCTTCCGTTACGTTGGCAATGACTGCTCCGCCAAGCCTGATCAGATCGATGCCGTGGTGATGGTAAAAACGGACATCCTCTGTAGCAAGAAAGGCATCTTCGACCAATTTGGGGATATCTTTGTAATCGACGTAATCCCGTTTAATGGAACCAACTTCCCGGATCGGTTTATTATTGATGTCAAGGATTTTGGATGGAATCGGATCCTTTAGAAGTTTCTTTTCAAGTTTGGGCGCGCCTTGCACAAGATAGGCGAAGGTGGCTACCCCGGAAAGCATGCCGGCAATCCCTATTGCGATAAGAATCAAGAAAATTTTCTTAAAAAGGCCAGTATGTTTGGCAGGTTTTTTCTTGTTTCCCTTCGTTAATTGCTGCCTGCGTTCCTCCCTGGATTTATAATTATTTGCCATAAGTTTCCTTCCTTTCGTACCTAAACAAATCTAAGATGATAGATTGTAGAGATCATCCAATATTTTAAGATAGTCAATGCGAGGCTGAAATCCTACTTGGATTTGCCTGCCAGTCACGGCGATCTCTTCTTTCCTTATCGATTTCCTGCCTCCCTGTTCCATCCTTTCCCAAAAGTCCAGCAACCGGGCGGCTTCGAGTAAAAATACTTCATCTGTACTGGCAAAGCGCAGGATGACAAACGAGATTCCGCCTTGTCCGAGAATTGCTTCCATATGGCGTATTTGATGTTCATGAAAGTTTTTCAACGGAAAGGAGGATGGATTTCGCGTTTCCTTCGCTTCAAAATCGATGTACTTTCCTTTATAAACGCCATTGTAGTCCGTGGTGGAAGCCTGTTTGAAGTAGGCTTCCTTAATAACAGCAGCGCTCCTTTTGGGATAATCCACCTGGACAATCTGGATGGGAGTCGGCTTTTTATGGATTACCGCAATCCCCCTGCTTAAATAATATAGATTGGTATCATTCAGGTCGTCTTCGAGGTTCATCCCTCTGTTTCCGTAGGATTCATTGGTTTTCCTTTTAACAGTGGATACCGAGACCGCCTCTGCGGCGATATATTTTCGGCCGTTTGGATAATTAAACATGATAAGCACCTCACAAACTAATACCTATCATACCAAAAGCGGCCCAATTTTGCTGAATAAATAACAGCCAGACGGCAAATCAATAGAAAGGAGGACCACTCGATCTAATATTACCGGGATGCCAAACAATGAAGGATGAAAAAAATATGATGCCGGATTCAGTGCTGATAAAGGAAATCAAACAAAAAACCGCTGAATGGAATATTGATAATATAACCAGGACAAATGCATATTTCCGGTTTTTTAAACGACACCCGGATATTGGCTGGTCTTTTTTGGCCAGTATGGTTTCCCGGAACGGCGGGTGGAATATGTGCGACCTTGAAGGGGCGATTTTCCCCCACCTTTTGAAGCCGGCTGCACGGAAACAGTTATTTCTCACATATGAAAGGGCAAACTGGCTTATTTTCCATGATGTTTTCCCTCAACTCCTTCTCTACCATTATTCGACGAAAATGAACCGTCCCTTGTTTCATTTATTGAAGCAGTTCCGGGTATCTTCCTTTATGCAAAAGGAGTGGCCTGTATTTTGGGAGAAGCAGGATAGCCGGAGACTAACGGCCGCATTGATTATTAACGAACAAAATGTTATCCAAAATCCAATCATCGATCATCCGATCTACAAACATAAAGTGTTTCTTTCGCCCGAATTTTTCCTCCAGGATTGGATGCACTTTAGCTGTGTCCTTTTTCCAACATGCGGCGGTGAACTATATGGCGCAAGTGTTTCGGGTTTTAGGAAGGTTTCCAACCGGATTGAACTTGGAAAAAGACTGGCAAAAATCTTGTTCCATCCGCGGCTTTTTCCACATTTCCTCGAATTTGCCGAAAGAACCGCCCATACCGGGTCAAGACATGACTTTGAGCAGTACTTTAAACAGAAGGTTCCAAGGCAGACGCCATACCTGCGGGCGACTTACCCTGTAATTGAACACAACCGCCATGAATATTCGGATTGGAGCAAAGGGCGGCTTTTCCCTGGACCAGGATTATTCCTCCCCGCAAAAGAAAAAGGGCCGATCCATCTAACAGATTGGTATATCGCCAAAAGGGATCAGCTTTATTTAATGGTCGCTTTTAAAAAAGCATTTGCTCTCGATTGGAAACTGTAATTTTTAGAGCAAAAAAAGCAAGGGAATCCAATCCTTGCTTTTTTGCTTAAAGGAAATTTCGGGCAAGCTTGTTCCTTTTGGCACGGAGACAGGCTGGCTATTCCGCTGGCCTGTTCTCGCCAATCAGCTTTTTGTCCCCATATCCAACTTTTTTTGGTTCCTGTCCGTTTGTATTTTTCTTTTCATTACCCTTTTTCTTCATGGCTGAAACACCTCCATTACTATCATGCCCCCTTGCCAAAATTCCTTGCCGAATTTCTGTCGTTTTTTTCGGAAAAGTATTGAGAAAAAAGAGGAAATTTCACTTTCTTTGACGTATTCCTTCTAGTTTTGCCATGTAGAAAGGAAACTGGATTTAAACAAAGAATAACCTATGTATCCAATTGAAGAGGGGTGTTCGGGGTGGAGGGAATGGCAGGGCAACGGGATTTGCTGCTTCAAAAGCTTACGGAAATCAGCAGCGGCCTGGAAAAGCTTGAGGCTGCGCTGGAAGTAGCGTATTCTCAAAAAACGGAAGAACTGGTCGGCCAAAAAACAAGTGAATTGGACGGACTAGATGCGGCCATGCTGCGTTTGGAGCAATTGGCCGATAGGCAAAGGACCCCGGTGTTAAAACGCCAAACGCTTGATTTAAGCTATTCCGGAAGATAAACTGATAATAAAATTCACAGCCATCCAAGATGGCTGTTTTTGTTATTGGAGGATGCGATGCTGGAAACACTTGAAAACCTAACTGTGAAGCTAATTCATTATAACAACCAGGTCAATGAGATTTTTAAGAAAACAAGGGAGAGGAATGCCGATGGTGATTTTTTTCTGGAAGTGAAACCTTTTGCCGATGAGGTTAAGAAAATAAGTGACCAATGGAGGGATGAGGCTTTCCGGCAGGCTGATTTCCTTGATGGAATTGGCATTGGCCAGAGGCAAATTGAGATTGCGCGCG
>NZ_LIGI01000003.1 GCF_001273955.1 Bacillus sp. FJAT-27245 | reverse complement strand
TTTTGCTGATAAACCCTTCTTTTGCTGATAAACCCTTCTTTTGCTGATAAACCCTTCTTTTGCTGATAAACCCTTCTTTTGCTGATAAACCCTTCGTTTACTGATGACCCCCTACGTTTACTGATAAACCCCCCATCGTTTACTGAAAAACAGTCCACGTTTACTGATAACCCCCCTTTGAATGCTGATAAAAGCATATCCCATTGCTGATAAACATACCCAATCATCTCTTACAAAGCTGATTTTTTATCATAAAGCCTTTCCGGGACTCATAAAGTGTAAGTGACATGGTGATTTTTTTAGAAGGACACGAAAGGAGGAGTCGCTTTGTCCCAGGAGAAGCAATCGTCTTTACGGTTTTCTTTGGAGGAATCCTTGTGGTTTCGGAAAGGACAGGAAGTCGATGAACTTGTATCGATTTCTTTGAGCCCGGATATTACGATCCAGGAAAATGACCAGTATGTCAACATTCGCGGCGCGCTGGATTTGTCAGGGGAATATGTTTGCCAATCGGGCGGCCTTGAGGAAGATTCCGAGGGAGCACCTGGCTTGAGATATGTCCAGTCAGTCGGGCAAAGGGAAGAGGGGCTTTGCGAATTTGCCCACCGCTTTCCGGTTGACATTACCATTCCTGTAAACCGAATTGCGAGCATTTATGATATTGATGTTATCGTGGACTCGTTCGATTATTACTTTACAGAAAGAAGCTGTATGAAGTTGACCGCGGACTTGATCATCAGCGGGATTTACGACGGCCAGAGTTCCGTGGTGGAAGAGGATGCGGGGGATGAGCCGGAAGAGATCGCGCTCACGGACCGGGTGTTTGAAAGTGTGCAGGATGAGGATGAAGCGGAATATGAGGAAGAATATGAAGAAGAATATGCCGGATACCCCGGGGAAGTCCCCGAGGAGGAGTTGATTTTCGAAGCGGAAGCGAGGCGGATTCCCGAGGATGATTCAGCTGATAATCCCGCCGCTTTTTCGACATTCCCATTCCCGTCGTATTGGAATCAGTTCCATGGAGTTCTTCCATTCAATCCGGCACGGAGCGAAGACCATCTGGATATGAATGCAGTGCCGGGTGGGCACCACCAGCAGCCGGACCAGCAGGAGGTGCAGGAATACGCCGGAGAAGAACATATGGAAGCGGAAGCCGAGCATGCCGCCGAGGAAGTTGAATCTTCGTCAGCCGTGCAGGAACCGGTGAAAAAGAAGAAGGGCAAGAAAAAGAGCATGTCGCTCACTGAGTTTTTCGCGCGGAAGGATGAAGGGGAGGAGCAGGCAAAGCTTAAAGTTTGCATCGTCCAGAAGGGGGATACACTGGATCGGATTTCCGACAGGTATGCCGTGTCCATTCAGAATCTTCTTCGCTACAACCGCCTTGACCTGAACCAGGATGTGTATGAAGGGCAGGTTTTATATATTCCTCTCGTACTGGCGAAAAAGTAATTGTCCATTAGAAGTAGTGCGGGTGGACGGTTTACACGCAACCGGTTTGGAAAAACGAAAAAAACTACCAGGGCAGTTGAGTGGGTGGACGGTTTACACCCCGACCAGCCAAAAAGCCGGCAATAAATAGGCAACTACATGCAGTTGAGCGGGCGCACACTCGCTCTCTGTTTGTTTTAAAATGGAGGACTCTCCAAAAAGCGAGCTGAATTCCAATGAATGAAAATAACCGCTTGAAGGAATTCGCCGAAATCCTGCAGCCATACATGCTCAATCCCTATTATGTGGAGGATTATGGCAAAATCAAGAAGGTTTATAGCAACAAAGGGACGTTTGCCCTGAAATCGATCGATGCACGAGAAGGGATCGATTTTATCCGGTATGTCCACGACTTGTACCAGCGAGGCTACAACCGGATTGTGCCGATTTATCCGGCGATGGACGGGCGCTATGGGATTCTAGACGGGCAAAAGCTTTACTACCTCATGCCCTGGCTTCCGAATGATATAAAGGACGGGCTTGATAACCGGAATTTGCAAATGGTCCGCGAACTAGCAAGGCTTCATACGCTGTCGGCCCGCGAAGTCAAAGTCGGGAAGGAAATGCGGCAGGAGCATTTTGATAAAATGATCGCCCAGTATGAAAAAAACCAGGAGTTCCTGGATGGATTCGTCGAACAATGCGAAAAAAAGGTTTATATGTCACCGGTCGAACTGCAATTCTGCCTGTATTATAGTGAAATCTCCCAGGCTCTAAGGTTTTCAAAGGAAAAGCTTGAAGCATGGAAGGAAGAGAGCAAGGATCTCGAAAAGGCACGGATGGTCATCACCCATGGAAAATTGTCTCCGGAGCATTTCGTTTACAATGAAACGGGGCAAGGTTATTTTATAAACTTTGAGCAGTCCGGGTATGGTTCGCCTACGCATGACCTGCTTCCATTCATGTCGCGGATGCTTGAAACGCAGCCGCGGAGGAGCGAAGAGGCGGTCGAATGGGTAACGCATTACTTCAAATACTTTCCGTTGAAACCGGATGAGAAGCTGCTGTTTTACAGCTACCTTTCCCACCCGCTTCAAATTACAAAAGTGGCGGAGGCGTATTTCTACAGGCGTGGGGCGAAAAATGAATTCAGGTCCTCAAGAAAACTTTTAAAAGAATATTGGCGTCTTAAAAATACAGAATATGTGGTCATGAGGCTCGCGGAAATCGACCGCGCGCAGCAGACAGCAAAAGAAGGAGCCCAGTGAGTAACCAGTCACGAGGGCTCCTTAAAATATGTCCAGATATATAGCAGTAGCGAGCAAAATAAGAATTGCCAGCAAAAGCACATCTAATGTAGTAGGGAAGATGATCGTCCTGATTCCCTGGAAAATGGAAAACGGGATGCAGAACTGTGCTGCCACTGCCCGAATCGTCCTGAGCCACGGAGGATATCTAAATCGGTTGAATCGTCTCACGGAACATCCCTCCCGGTGCATGGTACATCATTATATGCTGGAGGAGCCCAGAATGTGTTGGCCCATTTTTCAAAAAAGGGGGTAAAATCGAAAAAAAGTGGGTATCCTGATTGACGTGACGCCTTCTTTTTGGGTAGTATAATATATAAATTCATAGCAAAAAGCTTTGACAGGGAAGAGTACGATGCCCAGTTGCTTTCCAGAGAGGGAAATTTACGAGCTGAAAGGTTTCCCAGGCAGCCCATTGGAATGTCACCCTTGAGCTTCTTCCGCGAATGGCCTGAGCGCCTGGTAGTGGGAGACGGATCGACTCCGTTATTCAATCAAGTGCCGGCATGTTTATTTTGTGCCGGAAAAAAGGTGGTACCGCGAGCGCACTCCATTCGTCCTTTTATTGGATGAATGGAGTTTTTTTATTGGAAAAGCGGAGGCGAGCGGTTAGCGACGTATGGACTGGAGGGCCCCGAAGGAGATAAAGGAAACACGATGAACGTAGTGAATCGATGTTGACTTATCGTAGCGAGGGGACCGAAGTACACTAGGCGCTGCTCGCTGAAGCTAGCCAAGGAAAAGCGGAGGCAGCGTTAATCGCGCCCCCCGTTTTAAGAGTATATCAAGGAGGAATTACGATGGATCAAAATGAAATCAGCATGCCGACGAAATATGACCCGCAGTCGATCGAGCAGGGACGCTATGATTGGTGGGTGAACGGGAAATTTTTCGAGGCGAAGGACGATGAAACGAAGGAGCCGTATACGGTAGTTATCCCGCCGCCGAACGTTACCGGGAAGCTGCACCTTGGCCATGCGTGGGATACGACGCTCCAGGACATCATCACCCGCATGAAGAGGATGCAGGGCTTTGACGTTCTGTGGCTGCCGGGGATGGATCATGCCGGGATCGCGACGCAGGCGAAGGTTGAGGAAAAGCTGCGCAATGAGGGGAAAACCCGTTATGACCTTGGCCGTGAAAAGTTCGTTGAGGAAACGTGGCGCTGGAAAGAAGAGTATGCCGGCCATATCCGCCAGCAGTGGGCAAAGCTGGGCCTTGGCCTTGACTACAGCCGCGAGCGCTTCACATTGGATGAAGGGCTTTCCGATGCGGTTAAAAAGGTTTTCGTTGCCCTTTATGAAAAAGGCCTGATTTACCGCGGCGAGTACATCATCAACTGGGACCCGGCCACAAAGACAGCCTTGTCCGATATCGAGGTTATCCACAAGGATGTCCAGGGCGCGTTTTACCACATGAAGTACCCGCTGGCAGATGGTTCCGACCACATCGAGATTGCGACGACCCGCCCGGAAACAATGCTCGGCGATACCGCGGTTGCCGTCCATCCGGAAGACGACCGCTACAAGCATCTTATCGGCAAAACCGTGATTCTCCCGATTGTCGGCCGTGAGATTCCGATCGTTGGCGACGATTACGTTGATATGGAGTTTGGTTCCGGCGCTGTTAAAATTACGCCTGCGCACGACCCGAACGATTTTGAAATCGGCAACCGCCATAACCTTGAGCGAGTCCTTGTCATGAACGAAGATGGCACGATGAACGCGCGCGCCGGCAAGTACAACGGATTGGACCGTTTTGAATGCCGCAAGCAGATTGTCAAGGACCTTCAGGAGCAAGGCGTTCTTTTCAAAATTGAAGACCACCTGCATTCGGTTGGCCATTCCGAGCGGAGCGGCGCTGTCGTAGAACCTTATCTTTCTACCCAATGGTTTGTAAAAATGCAGCCTCTTGCGGATGAAGCGATTGCCCTTCAGCAGAAGGAAAACAAGGTCAATTTTGTTCCGGAGCGCTTTGAAACAAACTATTTGCGCTGGATGGAAAACACCCGCGACTGGTGCATTTCACGGCAGCTATGGTGGGGCCACCGGATTCCTGCCTGGTACCATAAGGAAACAGGCGAGGTGTATGTAGGCGAAAATGCCCCTGCGGATGAGGAAAACTGGAAGCAGGACAATGACGTACTTGATACATGGTTCAGTTCGGCGCTATGGCCATTTTCGACGATGGGCTGGCCGAATGAGGATGCAGCTGACTACAAGCGTTACTTCCCGACCGATGTACTTGTAACAGGTTATGACATTATTGGCTTCTGGGTATCGAGGATGATTTTCCAAAGCCTTGAGTTTACAGGGGAGCGCCCGTTCAGGGATGTCCTCATTCACGGACTCGTTCGTGACGCGGAAGGCCGCAAGATGAGTAAATCGCTCGGTAATGGCGTCGACCCGATGGATGTGATTTCCCAGTATGGCGCCGATTCCTTAAGGTACTTCCTTTCAACGGGAAGCTCGCCAGGCCAGGATCTCCGCTATAGCACTGAGAAGGTTGAAGCGACGTGGAACTTCGCGAACAAGATTTGGAATGCTTCCCGTTTCGCCTTGATGAATATGAACGGCCTTAAATATGAGGAAATCGATTTGAGTGGCGAGAAGTCGACTGCTGATAAGTGGATTTTGACTAGGCTGAATGAAACGATTGAAACGGTAACCCGCCTGTCCGAGCGCTATGAATTCGGCGAAGTCGGCCGCGCGCTTTACAATTTCATTTGGGATGATTTCTGTGACTGGTATATCGAAATGGCGAAGCTTCCTTTGTATGGCGATGACGAAGCTGCCAAAAAGACGACCCGTTCGATTTTGGCATACGTTCTCGATAATACGATGAGGCTGATGCATCCATTCATGCCGTTCATCACGGAAGAAATCTGGCAGCACCTTCCGCACAAAGGAGAATCGATTACGACTGCGGCCTGGCCAAAAGCTGATGCTTCGCTGACGGATGAGGAAGCCGCTGCTGAAATGAAGCTGCTTGTTGAGATGATTCGCTCTGTACGAAATATCCGCGCCGAAGTGAACACGCCTTTAAGCAAAAAGATCAAGATGCTCGTTAAGGCGAAGGATGAAACGATCCTTAATATGGTTGAAAAGAACCGCGCCTACATCGAGCGCTTCTGTAACCCTGAAGAGCTTCAGATGGGAACGGACATCGCCACTCCTGACAAGGCGATGACAGCCGTAATCACAGGCGTTGAAATCATTCTTCCGCTTGAAGGGCTCATCAATATCGAGGAAGAAATCGCCCGTCTTGAAAAAGAAAAGGCGCGCCTCGATAAAGAGGTTGAGAGGGTCCAGAAGAAGCTTGGCAACGAAGGCTTCGTTAAAAAAGCACCTGCAAGCGTGATTGAAGAAGAACGTGCCAAGGAACGGGATTACTCCGAAAAGCGTGCGATTGTTGAAGCGCGCATCAAGGAATTGAGGGGCTAAACCTGTTTTGTTTGGATAAGTGAGTTGGGGAGGCGAATCTCAAATGGGATTCGTCTTCCGGCTGTTAAAAAGATTGGCTTTTGGCAATCTAAAGACCGTTTCGGTGAAGAAACCGGTGTGAAACGGTCTTGATGAGGGTTCTAAAGACCGTTTCGGTGAAGAAACCAAGGTGAAACGGTCTTGATGA
>NZ_LIGI01000002.1 GCF_001273955.1 Bacillus sp. FJAT-27245 | reverse complement strand
CCCCTACTATCTTCCGCCACAAAACTACAGCCATAAATCACCCTCACATCACACCCTCTCCACTATTGCCCCAGCTGAAGTTCCTTCAATGCGTCTTCCGCTTTGTACCTTGTCAGGTTATACGATTGCCAGCGATCTTTTCCCGGTAAGGCTTGTTTCTTTTCCAAAAGCAGTTCCTTAAGTCCCGGAACTTCAGGCTGTTCGCGGTACAGTTTTATCAAACCGAGTGTCCCGGTGTCGGACATGTTCGCCAAATAACGGAGGTCAATTTTTCCCGTTTCCGCATATCTTTCAAGGTTGCGGTCAACAACAATATGGTCGATGCCGACAACGTTGATTGCCGTATAAAAAACAAGTGAAGAAATGAAGTAGAAATGCAGCAGAGACAGCCTTGCAAGCCATATTTTCGCAAAAGTGTAGCAAAAAATGACGAGCAGGAAAATCATGAAAGAATGTACAAGCACTCGTGTAAACGTAAAGCCGTAAGCTTCTTCGTACATCATGAGCCTCATGAACGCGGAGGTTAGGATGACCCCGGTTGCCACCACAAGAATCGCCAACGCCCCCTGCACTGTTCTCCAAAGGCGCTCCCCTCTTTTTTTGGAAAAAGTAAGGACGGATACCGTTACGGTCAGGTTGATGAGAGAGACAAAAATCAGTTCGAAAAAGCCGCGCCGCGCATATTCTGCATACGTAAACCCTTCACCAAGCGTCCCGCTGAAAAAGTATTTGAATTGGACCCCGACAAACAGGACATAAACAGCGTCGAGAAGGATAAGGACCGTCAAAGCCGTAACCGGATCGACTCCCGCGGTTGATCCGCTTGTTTTCAATTCACGGATTTCCAGCCTTCTTTTTAAATTCACCTGCATGTAGCCGAAAAACACAAACGTGTAAAACAGCGCCGCCACAATTCGGAAGACCGTTTCTCCGCTAATACTGAACCAATCCGGAAATCCCGATAAAATCCGTTCGAACTGGCTGTCGGCGGAAATGAGAAGGTTAAGGACAACGGCAAGCACAGGAATGGAAAGAGCGGCGCCAATCAGGATCTTTTTGGCGACAATTCCTTTTCCTCCCCCTGTTTTCCGGATGGCAAGCCGCCCAACCAACCTAGTAACCCCCGCATTATATGCAATCGCTCCGCCAATCCTTCTAAGAATATAGGCGAGGAATACGGGATGCGCCCAGTTCACTTGCTTCGGGCCTGTAATGAGGGCGATGTGAATCACAACAAGCGCTGGGATGGCCAGGAGATTCAATCCATAGAATACGTCAGAATCAAACAGGAAATAACTTGCCGACAGCAGCCAGATAGCACCGAGCAATAGCCAGCCAAGGCGCTGATTTCTGAACGGGAAGCCGCGGAACCTCCAGAAAAAGGCCGAATAGAATGCCGCTATGAATACAAAATACGAAATGCCTATTTGGCTTCTTGTAAAAGCTTCCTCCGCCAAAATTCCAATACCCAGGCAGAGCGCCAAAAAAATCCAATCCACTTTCCTCATTCTTAAAACCATGATATTCCCTCCAATAGTATAGTACTTCTTTGTATATAGAATTACTAGGTATACGAGTAAAAAAAGCTTATACCGAAGCCCTGCGTCCCCATTTGTATGCAAAAAGGCAAATAGGATACAGCGCGGCAGTCATGACGATACAAGCTGTAATAAAGGCTTTGGTTAAAAGCGGATGGAACCACTCATGAGGAATCACTCCGGTTACAGTTAAAACCATTAGTGCCAAATTCGGGATAAGCGCAAGCAAAAAGGTTTTTTTGACAAGTGACCTCCCCTTATGCCCGAAACTCCGTCCTATTTCATAGCCAAGCAGCGCCCAAAAGAATATGTACACAAATGCGATAATGAACGGTATCGATGTCAGGCAGCTCCACACAAAAGCGAGCCATTCCCATTCCAAAACATTGTGAGCCGCCGTCAACGCTGCCCCGCCGGCAAATAGAAAGACGTTCAGGAGGACGAATAACCACTTCATATTGCTCGGCGTGACAGTGAGTTCTTCTTTCCACATGGCGGCGATTTCTTCCGGGCTTCCGAGCCTTTGGTACAAAAAGTTTCTGGCTTCTTCCTCATCGGATGACATGTATTCGACCAGTATTTCATCTAGATGCGACTCGTATTCAAGAAGGATGGAGTCCTTTTCGCTAAAGGATCCAAGCCTTCGTCCAAGTTCACTTAGAAATTCATTCTTCAGCTGTTCCATGGTCCGTTCTCCCAATCATTTTGTTCATCATTTGAACAAAATCCTGCCATTCACGTGTTTTTTCTTTCAGCAGCTCCCTGCCTTCTTCCGTAATCCGGTAGTATTTCCTGGCCGGGCCCTTTTCCTGCTCCTGCCAGTAATACTCTACATATTCCTGTTTTTCAAGCTTGTGGAGCGCCGGGTAGAGGGTTCCCTCCTTCACGGTAAAACCGTTGCCGCTCCTTGCTTCGAGTTCCTTGACGAGCTCATACCCGTACATATCCCTGTCCGCGAGCAGCTGCAGGAGCAAAAGCGATGTGCTTCCTTTAACAAGTTCACGATTGAACATCTTTTTCACCTACCTAGGTTTGTTAGGTATATAGAAATACTACAATGAATGCAGCATCAATGTAAAGGGATTTTTTTGTTTTTTGTAAAAATGCTTTTGCCCAAAGCGTACATTCCGTATCCAATCATTCCCCCAAATGTGTTAAGAATCAGGTCGTCAACATCGAACGCTCCGACCGCGAAAGCGAATTGGGCAGTTTCTACGGAAAGGGAAAGCATAAATGAACAAGTCGCAATCCTGGCCCGGGTGGCCAATTTTCCAAAAAGAAGGGGTAGGAAAAAACCGAATGGAAAGAATGCAAAGATGTTGCCGAAAAATTCATCCGTGGCCATGCCTGGTCCAAAACCGTTCCAGGAAGAAAAATACCGTTCGATTGTGCGGAACGGAATCAGGTTGTAATCGACGATCCCTTTAACGCCAGTCCGATAAGAGGAGAAAAATAGTAGATAAAACAATACGGCCATGTAAAAAGAAAAGCATAGCCAAACACAGGCTTTCAGGATGTTCTTCACGGGTTCGCTCCTACTTTCTGTTCGTTGTATTATCATTGTAATTGATTTTCGCGGTTGTGATCATAAACATAAGGTTAATTTTTTGTGGGAGGCGTATAGAAGGAGAAGCGAATTGGCGTGGCGAAAAAGCGAAAACCGAAAACCGAAAGAACAGGAATATGCCCGGCTTCACGTTAATTATTAATAACCTTACCTCTATCAATTATGAATGTGAGGAGCCTATCAGTTGGCTAGGGACTGCTAGCAGATAGATAGGCTTTGCTAGCAACAAACCGACATCATAATAAAACAGCCGCCTTTGCAATGCTTTCGGCGTTTTTCGCCATCCTTGCACTGGCGGCCATTTTGGAAGCATTAATTACTTTCTTCATAATAAATGGCCCCTCTGCTTTCCTTAGAAGGGGCCATTTTACAATCAGTTTATTGTTTTTATCGTATCTAGCGCCTGGGTGAGCGATGGCAGGATGGCCACTTCCTCGAATTTTAGGCCGAGTTGGATGGCTGTTTGTGCAATTTCCGGGCGGATTCCCGATAAGGTTGTGCGGACGCCGATTAATTTCAGCGCTTTTATAAGGTTAAATAGTTCATTTGCGACCATTGTATCCATAATCGCCACTCCTGAAAGGTCGATGCACAAGCTTGAAACGCCTTGATCGACGCATTGCATAAGGGTGTTTTCCAGGATGATTTTCGCCCTCGCCGTGTCAATGTCCCCAATTAGCGGCAACAGCGCGGAATTCCCTTGAAGCTTAATTACCGGTGAGCTCAATTCATTGATTAAATCGTTTTGGGAAGTCAGGCGAATCATTGTATTTTTATGGTAGCTTTCCACGAATATCGCGATTGAAAGGTTGAAAGCGTTAATAGTCGTTTCGTACCACGAGAGCGCCTGCTTCAGGCTTACGCGCTCCTCATTCTCCTCAATGAATCGGTTTATGTAGTTTAACGCAACTTTCTGGCTGTTCATGTATTCCCGGATCACGTAATGCAGCGGTGTGTCCAAATGCTTCGCGTCGTCAGCCAAATCCTGTGACCACTGTCGGAATTCGCCTTGCAGATGTTCCTCTCCTTTTGTAAATAGTTTATAGAAGTTAAGGAAATATTCCTGGTTCTGGCGTTTCAGTTCGGCAATAATTTCCGGATTGTCGGAAGAATAAACGGAAGAAGGGTCTTTGTCATCGACCATTGCATACCAATCTTCCGAAAGCTGCCAAGTTTGGCCCATAAAAAATTCGTACAATTCTTCGTTTAGCGTCATGAATTATCCTCCATTTTACCTTGTCCGCCCTATTTTACCGAAGTTCATGGAATTATGAAAATCAAACGGTTGACCATTTGCATTTAGGGACTTACAAATGTGAAAAAGCCCGCTTGGAAGCAGGCCCTAGGTATCATTCCAAGTTATTAAATTGTGGGATGCGACATGCTCCTGTTTCAGGCGTCCCAATCCAACGTTACATGTTACAGGCCTGCGAAATATTCAGTCTGCCATGGCAATTGTGGAGGCTCCTTTGGCAGGAAGCGGTCATGTTTCATTTGAATCCATCCCTCTTCTTCCAAAAGAAGGCCTTCCCTTCCGCTTAAAGTATCGCTCTCATTGTACGCGGCGATTTCGGCCATCAAAGGGGGATAAGGGCTTTTTCTAATATGGGCGGAAAGCTTTTTCATCACCTGCGAATAATCCATTTCCCGGCAAACAGCAAACCAGTTTTCAACCGTTTCAGCTCTTACCGTAAACTCTGGATAAACAGATTCAATCAGCACCAGGATTTTCATCAATTCATGCTTTTCCATCCACATTTACCTCCCGCTATTTTGTCCCTAAATCCTTGTAGGCCCGCCTTTCAGAAACAATTCAAACAGGAATTTCTGCTATTCGCCCTGGTCAAGGGAGTAAGGGTTTTTCCCTATGTTCAGCCTCGCCTCATCCGTGAGGACGAAAGGCTGCGAAATAGCCTCGCTCTCCATATTTGCTTCAGGGTGATTGCTTCCATCATAATGAAGTGGTTTTATTTCCATCTGTTTCCCTCCTTGTCAGCTTACTTTTCCACAAAGTACGTGTTTTGATGCATCCAAGGAACTAATTCATTTTACAATATTCTTACTTTTCAGTATAATTTATCGCTTTAAAAATTGCCAGTGTAAATGATGGGAATCACATCCAAGTTTGCAATTCTGTTTAATGGCTGAGTTCTGTTGCGTAGTTTGGAGGGTTTGAGGTGCGTTTGGTGAGAGATTTTCACACGAAGCGGTATTGGCTAGGGTTCTCATGGACGTTTGGTGAGAATTTTCATTTGGCTGGCCCTGTTCCATGCTTTAACTTTAGGTAAAGCCAGCCCGCCTGGACTGGCTTTACATGTCTTTTGCGGCAAAGTCTTTCATCCGAGTGAACCCATGGTACCGGGTCCCCTGAAAATCCAGATTCCCTGCATCACCTTCTGCGATGAGGCCAAAATCCCGGCCGTTCACCGCAAATTCCATTCGATCCCCGCTTTCCACCTCGAATGTGGCATAATACCATGTTGAGGCTGAAGAATCGCCGGAGCCGCCGCTAACCTCCGTCCTTTTTGAAACGACAACCGCCTTCACAGTCAGGCGCGGCTGCTTGTTGTTGCTGGACCATTCGCCAATTCCCTTGACGACTGCAAAGAATATGACCCCAATAACGATTACGAACATGACAATGAAAAAAATCGGCATCATGGAAAAGAAAAATGATTCATCGCCAAACCCAGTCATCTTACTCCCCCTCGGTATTTTTTCTCTTTACTAATTCATCCTTGTAGTGGATTGCAGATAATAACTTTACGTCTCTTAATTTAAGTATATGCGCCTCCAAAAGCGATAAGGATTTTGTAAAGCCTCGTTTAATCGCATGCTCTACAATGTCAAGGCACGTTCAGTAATCTTTGTCCATCACTTTGGCGCGATGATTGTAATAACCCGTTTCATCCCCTTCTTCAAGAGAAATTACGGCTAGGTAATAATGTATAAACGTACCTTCCTTCATGTTAAAAAGAAGGTCTCTTGCTTTCGTGAATTGCTTCTCCTTCAAGTACAGCATGGCAAGCGCCATCTCTTTTTTTTGGCCCTCCTCCAACTTTTTGGCAATTTACGCTGCTGCATCCTTGTTTCCGCTTAAAAGATAATACAAATACCGGTAGTAAGGATTTCGGGGTTTTTCAAATCTGCGAACATCTTTCCGGAATCCTTGCTCAAGAGAAGCGGCATAATATACGGGATGCTTACAATAATGTAGATCGCTGCACCCAGAAAGGTTACAAAAGGAGCAACATCCGATCCCCCTTAAGCAATCCAAGTATGAATAAGCCCAAATATCAAAAACGTCTATGTCCCTCCCGGAAATCCCAAAATGTTCTTTCTTCATACTTTATCATACTTAATTTTTTTGGGGGAATTGGAAGGTTGTTTACTGTATTTATATTATGTTAACTGACTTTGTATTTACTTCTCCTTTTTCCTTGTCTGATTACCTAAATTCCTTTATCATTTACTCTTAGACAAATAATACAGCTAGAATTGGAGTTTTAAAAATGAATCTCTGGGAAATTATCGTTGCGCTTATACTTGGAATTGTTGAAGGATTAACCGAATTTGCGCCTGTATCCTCCACAGGCCATATGATTATCGTCGATGACCTGTGGCTCCATTCAAAGGAGCTATTTTCCGCGCCGGTCGCCAACACATTTAAGGTTGTCATCCAACTTGGATCGATCCTCGCCGTTGTCATTGTCTTTAAAGAACGGATTTTGAACCTGCTCGGCCTTTCGAAAAAAACACCTACCGAGACAGCCGGAGAAAAATTGAGCCTTCCAAAGATTTTCGTAGGCCTTCTCCCCGCCGGAATCACAGGCGTATTGTTCGAGGGGTATATCGATGAATATCTTTTCTCTGTCAAAACAGTTGTCATTGGACTGGTTCTCGGGGCAATCCTGATGATCGTCGCCGATTATGTACGCCCGAAAAAGCCGAAATCGGAAACCGTCGATCAAGTTGGCTACAAGCAGGCATTCGGAATTGGTTTATTCCAGTGCCTTGGTCTTTGGCCTGGATTTTCGCGTTCCGGTTCGACCATTGCGGGAGGCGTCCTTCTCGGAATGAGCCACCGCGCCGCTTCCGATTTTACATTCATTATGGCAGTCCCGATCATGGCGGGAGCAAGCGCCATTTCTCTTTTGAAAAATTGGCAGTACTTCAGCGTTGACGCACTGCCCTTTTTTATCGCCGGATTCATTGCCGCATTTGTCGTCGCGCTAATTTCAATCCGCTTCTTTCTGAAGCTGATCAACCGGATTAAGCTCGTACCGTTCGCGATTTACAGAATTCTCCTTGCAGGATTGATTTATTTTCTCTATTTTTAACGACGAAATGACGACCGATTCTTTTAAAACTATGACAACAATTTAAAAATGAGTGCCGAATTGCATCTAAATTCGGCACTCATTTTTTATTTTTTTATTGCTATATAGGTTGAACCTAAAAATTACACCCTTTAGTGTGAGAAGCTCGTTGATTGGAGCTCAGGCATGTAGACTCCTCGAAAATGCTATCGCATTTCCTTCGTGCAAAGCCCATTCGAGGAAGCCAATTGTCCTGCGGGATT
>NZ_LIGI01000001.1:4529235-4584463 GCF_001273955.1 Bacillus sp. FJAT-27245 | reverse complement strand
GGGCCGTTACCCCACCAACTAGCTAATGCGCCGCGGGCCCATCTGTAAGTGACAGCCGAAACCGTCTTTCAGCTTTCCTCCATGTGAAGGAAAGGGTTATCCGGTATTAGCTCCGGTTTCCCGAAGTTATCCCAGTCTTACAGGCAGGTTGCCCACGTGTTACTCMCCCGTCCGCCGCTGAAGTTCCAAAAGCAAGCTTTTGAAACYTCCGCTCGACTTGCATGTATTAGGCACGCCGCCAGCGTTCGTCCTGAGCCAGGATCAAACTCTCCAAAAAGAGTTGAGTCATGCTCAAAATGTTACGTTGGCTAGTGATCCGAAGATCACTATATTATTGTTTGTTGACGCTTGTTTGTTTAGTTTTCAAAGAGCAATTTTTAGCGTGTCGCTCAAAGGCGACTTTATTATTCTATCAAGTTGTTAACCTAAAGTCAACAACTTTTTTTATTTTTTTAGCCGGCTTTTTTGTCGGCTTGGTTGCTGCAAAAGCAACATTAACTAATATACCACCTTTAAAAGTACCATGCAACAGTTTTTTTATTTTATTTACAAAAGGATTATTTCACCTCAACTTACATGCTTCCCCTCTATATAATGAACTCATATTATCCTAATGGCCAGCTTTGATCTACAAGTAAAAAAACGCCAGCTTCCGGAAAAGGAAACTGGCGTTTTCAACATTATTTATGTCTCATAAGCGGGAATAACAATACATCACGGATTGATGGGGAGTTGGTCAGCAGCATAACCAGCCTGTCAATTCCTATTCCAAGTCCGCCTGTTGGCGGCATTCCGTACTCAAGTGCTTCAATGAAGTCCTCATCCATTTCGTGTGCTTCATCATTCCCTTGTTCGCGCTCTTTTAACTGCGCTTCAAAACGCTCCCTTTGGTCAATCGGGTCATTCAATTCCGTAAATGCGTTTGCATGCTCGCGGGCAACGATGAACAATTCAAATCGATCCGTAAAACGGGGATCTTCGTCGTTCTTTTTCGCAAGAGGAGAAATTTCCACAGGATGTCCATAAATGAAGGTTGGCTGGATTAGTTTTTCCTCAACTTTTTGCTCAAAGAACTCATTGACGATATGGCCGTATTGCATATGTTCCGTAATTTCAACCCCGTGTTCTTTCGCAAGCGCACGGGCTTCTTCTACACTCATCTCTTTCCAGAAGTCGGCCCCAGTATATTCCTTAATGGCGTCGACCATATGGAGCCTCTTCCATTCCGGTTCAAGATTAACCTCATAATCACCATATTTGACAAGGGTTGTGCCTAAAACATCCTTGGCGACATGGGCAATCAGGTTTTCGGTGAGTTTCATGATGTCCTGGTAATCAGCATAAGCTTCATAAAGTTCAATCATTGTAAATTCAGGATTATGCCTTGTCGATACTCCTTCATTCCGAAAAACGCGGCCGATTTCATACACCTTTTCCAGTCCGCCGACAATTAGCCGCTTCAAATGAAGTTCTATGGCAATCCGCATGAACAATTCCATATCAAGGGCATTGTGGTGGGTGATGAACGGACGAGCGGTTGCTCCTCCCGCAATTGAATGCATCATCGGGGTTTCTACCTCGAGATAGCCTTGTCCATCAAGGTAACGGCGCATTGATTGAAGGATCAGGCTCCGCATTACAAAGGTTGCTTTGCTTTCATCACTCATAATCAGGTCTAGGTAACGCTGGCGATAGCGCTGTTCAACATCCTTCAGGCCATGGAATTTGTCGGGCAGCGGGCGCAGGGCCTTAGTAAGGAAAGTGTAGTCGGTTACTTTTACCGATAGTTCACCGACCTGCGTTTTAAAAAGGGTTCCCTCAACGCCAATGATGTCCCCAAGGTCGGTTGAATTAAACAATTCGTATTGGCCGTCACCGACTGCATCCTTCCGGACATAAATCTGAATTTGGCCTGTTAAATCTTTTATATGCGCGAATCCGGCTTTACCCTTTCCGCGTTTTGTCATTACTCGGCCTGCAAGGGTAACAGATACCTCTTTCGCTTCAAGCTCTTCCTTTTCAAGCCCGCCATATTGTTCAATCAATGACTTTGCGTTTGCATTGCGCTCGAATTTCTTGCCGAATGGGTCAATCCCCTTCTGGCGCAATTCATTCATTTTTTCCCTTCTGACCAGCAGCTGGTCGTTTAGTTCCTCTAGGCTCATTTCTTATCAGCTCCCATTTATACAGTGCGGCATGTTGCCCGCGCTAGTTTTATCATTAAGTACCTTTATGCAGTTTAGACAATTTCGCATAAAAAGAGACATTAGTACCATTGTACACAAACTTCCGGCAAGGGACATAATAAAAATATCAAAAATACAACAAAGACTGCCAGATTTTTAACTGGCAGCCTCCACTTGCCGGCTGGTAACATAGCTTTCGCCGTCATTCGACCCCATCACGAGCCTTCTTTAACAGTTTAACCAACGATTGCCTGGATTTCCGTTTCCTCAGCTTTAGCTGCGAGCCCATTAAGAAGCATTACGAGTTCTTCCCTTGTATTGCATTCGTTGATGGCGTTGCGGACGGTTGCATTCCCCTTAACGCCTTTCAAATACCATGCCGCATGCTTGCGCATTTCACGGACAGCGATATGTTCATTCTTAAGGGCAATTAGCCGGTCAAGGTGAAGGATGCACACATCCATTTTTTCGCGAACTGAAGGCTCGTCCATTAGTTCGCCTGTTTCAAGGTACTTGACGGTCCGGTAGATCATCCATGGGTTCCCTAGAGCCGCGCGGCCGATCATTACGCCATCGACGCCTGTTTCTTCCAGCATCCGCTTGGCATCCTGGGGGGTCTCGACGTCACCGTTCCCTATGACAGGTATGTTAACCGACTGTTTCACTTCACGGATGATATCCCAGTTTGCTCTGCCTTCGTACATTTGGACCCGGGTACGGCCATGGACAGCGACAGCCTTGCCGCCGGCGCGTTCGACCGCGCGGGCATTTTTAACCGCAAAAATATGCTCTTCATCCCAGCCTATCCTCATTTTAACTGTAACCGGCTTTTCTACCGCATCAACAACAGCGGAAACCATCTCATAAATTTTGTCAGGATCAAGAAGCCATCTAGCCCCCGCGTCACATTTCGTGATTTTCGGGACAGGGCATCCCATATTGATGTCGATGATATCGGCATTTGTATTCTTGTCAACGAATCTTGCAGCCTCGACAAGAGTATCCTTTTCACCGCCAAAAATCTGGAGGCTTAGCGGCTTTTCGCGCTCATCTATATACAGCATGTTCATTGTCTTTTCATTTTTAAAAAGTATAGCTTTGTCGCTGACCATTTCAGCGCAGACAAGGCCGGCGCCAAATTCCTTTACGGTAAGCCGGAAAGCCGAGTTGCAAACACCGGCCATAGGCGCCAGAACGACTGGATTCTTCATGACAATATCGCCAATTTTCAACATAGTACCGGCCTTCCTTTCTAACTTTTTTCCGTTTTAACGAGGCTAACCATCAGCGAAAAATCACTGCTGGTGAAAGGTTCACTATATGTTTATTCCTCAGGGGGAGCTATTTCTTCTATACTTACGCACAAGACTTGAGAAGCTCGCCTTATTATATCGGGAGGCGGCATCCGGTTGCCCCTCTCGATTTCACCAAGTACGGAGACTGACACTCCAAGCTCTTTCGAAAAACTGTCCTGGGTATATCCTTTTAGCTTCCTGAATGCCCGAATCCGTCTTCCCCATTTATCAGCTTCCATATCCGTACTCCTTTTTTATCAGGCAAGAGACCCACTAAAACTTCAAGAGGTTCGCTCTGGCCTGGAAGATGAATATTTCCAGCAACTTCATACAGTGGCACAAGCACAAACGCACGTTCCACCATCCGGGGATGGGGAATAAACAGCTTCTCTGTTTCAATATTTTCTTGGTTATAGAGGAGAATGTCAAGGTCTATTGTGCGCGGACCCCACCTAATTTCCCTTTTTCTTCCAAGAGTGAGTTCTGCCTTTAGGCATGCATCCAACAGTTCAGACGGGGACAAAGCCGTCGTTAGTTCAATTACCATGTTTAAAAAAGGGGCCTGGTCCTCGTAGCCAACCGGATCCGTTTCGTAAACGGAAGAGCAATTTACAACTTTTATGGAAGGGTGGCTATCCAGCAGCCGGACGGCTCCCTTGAGGTTTTGAAAACGGTCGCCGATATTAGAACCGAGTGAAAGAAATGCCTGATTTTCAATCATTATCTTCTCCTTGTAATTTCGGCCGCAACCGACTCATAATGTCCGGGAATAGGGGGATCGGGTTTAACGACTTTGACCGTTGTTTCTTCCACAAGCGGAAATTCCTCAAATATCCTTGATGCGATTTTCTCGGCAACTGCTTCAATCAATTTATACGGCTTGCCTTCGACGACTTCCCTGGAAATCCGGTACAAGTCGGCATAATTAACGGATGCTTCAAGGTCATCCGTTTCCCCCGCCTTTCTTAAATCGAGGCCGACCGCGAGCTCGATGATAAACCGCTGGCCCAATTTCGTTTCTTCGGGAAAAACTCCATGGTACCCATAAAATTCCATTTTATTTACGTGAATCTTATCCATCCGCTTTCCCCTTCCCCATCAAGGCATCCATCATTTTCGCCATCCTGGCCATTTCCTTCACATCATGGATGCGAATCATCTGGCAGCCCTTCTGGATTCCATAGCAAACTGTCGCGCCAGTACCTTCCATTCTCTCTTCAGGCGGCAAGTCAAGCACCGTGCCAATGAATCTTTTCCGGGATGTCCCAAGCAGGACCGGATACCCCAATGCCACAAGAGTATCAAGGTTCTGCATCATTTCAATGTTTTCTTTGAAGTCCTTGGCAAAGCCAATACCCGGATCAAGAATAATTTGAGAATCCTTTACCCCTGCTTCTTTCGCAATCCTGATGCTTTCATACAGGTCCCAAAACACATCACGCGTGAAAAATTCATAGTCACGATTGTCACGGTTATGCATAAGGATGATCGGCGCGTTGAACTCGGCAGCCGCTTTTGCGATACCCGGCTCAGCCTTGGCCCCCCAAATATCGTTAATGATATGGGCGCCTGCCTTTAGTGCCTCCCTCGCGACCTCCGCTTTGTACGTGTCTACGGAAATCGGGACATCGACTTCTTTTGCGAGCAGTTCAATAATCGGGATAACCCTCCCGAGTTCTTCTTCGAGGGAAACAGGTTCATGCCCTGGACGGGTTGATTCGCCCCCAATATCGATAATGTCGGCCCCGTATTCAATCATTTCGCGGGCATGGGCAACCGCGCGGTCAGCCGCGTTGAATTTTCCGCCATCAGAGAAAGAATCCGGGGTCACGTTCAATATCCCCATGACTATTGTTTTTTTATCGTAATCAAGGACATGGTTTCCACAGATGATTTTTCCATTTCCATTGCTCATACATCGTCCTCCGTTCTTATTTCACTTTTGCTGTAAAACGAACTCCGGCCTTCAGCATACCTGCCGTGTAAAAAGCCAGCCAGCTGCCCATTCATACCTTCGAAATTAGCATCTCCAATTCCCGGGCATGCGACAATTTCCTGGATTGAGTTCGTGAAAAATACTTCGTCCGCGTTAAGGAGGTCATCAAGGGAGTAAAAACCTTGGCGAACCTCTATTCCTGACTTTTCCGCCAATTCAATCACAAACTGGCGGGTAATCCCATTTAAGATTCCCGTTTGTACCGAAGGAGTGTAGAGAATGCCGTGTTTCGCCCAAAATACATTAGAGACAATCCCTTCGGCAACATTGCCTTCCTGTGTCAGGAATATTCCTTCAACCCCGGGAAAGTGGCGGATTTCCCGCCAGGCAAGAAGGTTATTCAAATAATGATGCGATTTAAGGCGTTCATCCCCCTCCGGCGTGTTCCTGCTTATGGAAAGGATTTTTCCGCGTTTTTCCTGCAGGGAGCCTGCCCGCGGGAGCGGTTTGGAGAAGATTAGGACTTCCGGCGAATCATACGGTTCGGAGCGAAGGCCGATTTCGCCAATCCCCGCTGACACATTAAAACGGATATAGGCATCCGTATAGCCATTTGCTCCAAGGAGTGACCTAACAGCGCCTTCCGCTTCATTACGTTTCACCTTTTTGCCAATCTCGAGCAATTCGAGCCCCGCATTCAGCCTTTCAAGATGGTCATCCAGCAAAAAGCAGTGGCCCCCGTAGACCCTGAATGTTTCGAATAGCCCCGCCCCATAAAGAAAGCCATGGTCGAATGGGCTAATCGCCGCCTCTTCCTTTTTTACAAGCATGCCGTTCTGCCAAATATACATGTCTAGCTCCGCATCTTAAGGGAATGGACAGCGACGAAATTGGCGAGCAGTTGTTTCCCCGGGCCTGTCATAATCGATTCAGGATGGAACTGGACTCCCTCTATCGGCATCGTTTTATGGCGGAGTGCCATGATTTCTCCCTCTTCCGTCCAGCCTGAAACCTCTAAGCATTCGGGAAATGTTTCCTTTTTAACGATTAGGGAATGATAGCGGGTCGCCTCAAACGGAGTAGAAATTCCTTGGAAAATCGTCTTCCCGTCATGGTGGATGGGAGAGGTTTTTCCATGCATAAGCCTTTCCGCCCGGACGATGTCTCCACCAAACACTTGGGCAATTGCCTGATGGCCAAGGCAAACGCCGAAAATGGGAACCTTGCCGGCAAAATGTGAAATTGCGTCGAGGCTGATCCCAGCCTCATTCGGGCTGCATGGACCCGGTGAAATCATCAGGATGGACGGATTCGCTCTTTCGATATCCTCCAATGTAACTTCATCATTTCGTTTTATTATGAGCTCCTCCCCCAACTCACCCAAATATTGGACGAGATTGAAGGTGAAGGAGTCATAGTTATCAATCATATAGATCATTTGCTTTCACCTGTTTCCGCAAGCTCTTTCGCTTTCCAGAGCGCCCTTGCTTTTTTCAAAGACTCTTTATATTCATATATCGGATTCGAATCTATGACGATGCCGGCCCCTGCCTGGACATGGGCTTGTCCGTCTTTTACGAGCATCGTCCGGATCATGATGTTCAGCTCCACGTCTCCGTTAAAGCCGATCCATCCAAGTGATCCTGTATATGGTCCGCGTCTCGAAGGTTCAAGTTCTTCGATAATCTCCATCGTCCTCACCTTTGGGGCTCCGGTAATGGTACCGCCCGGGAATACCGCGTCAATTAGATCGAAGCCATCTTTATCCTTCGAAATTCGGCCCCGGACATTCGAAACAATGTGCATGACATGGGAATATTTTTCAATGACCATGAATTCATTCACTTCCACTGATCCGTAGGCGCTGACCCTTCCGAGGTCATTGCGTTCAAGGTCAACAAGCATCACATGCTCGGCGCGTTCCTTTTCACTTCCGATCAATTCATTCGCAAGAAGCTGGTCCTCTTCTTCATCGCGGCCCCGCGATCTTGTTCCCGCAATCGGCCGGGTACTGATTTCATCCCCAAGCTTTTTGACGAGTAGTTCCGGCGAACCGCTCACTAGCTGAAATTCGGGGGTATGGAAATATCCCATATAAGGGGATGGATTGACCTCCCGCAGCTTTTCATAAACTTGGATCGCCGGAATGCCAATCGGTTTCTTCTGTCTGACGGAAAGGTTTACCTGGAACACATCTCCCTGTGCAATGTATTCCCTCACCCTTTCAACCGCTGCCATAAAATCCGTTTCTCCAATGGAAACTTCCCTTTCCTGGACGGACACACTTTCTGTCTGTTTATCCGAACCGGCATCTGCCCGAGTCCACCGTTCTTCCCAGTCCCGGACCCGTTCCTCTAGGCATTCGATGTCACCCTCGTCATAAAGGAAGCACATTCTCAAGGTGTTTTCCTGTAAATCAAGGACGAACCATTCCTTATGAAGGAGGAAATATACGTCGGGCACGCGAAGCTCATCTTTGGCCTGGTCCGGTAGTGTTTCAATATATCTTGCATAGTCATAGCTTATGTATCCAATCGCTCCGCCTGAGGCAAGAGGGACCGCGGACTCGGCCTTAATTTTGAATCCAGCCATATATGTTTTCAGACCATGAAGCGGATTCCCTTCCATGGCAACCGCAGCCTTTCCTTCTTCAATGATTTCAAGGCAGTTCCAGCCTTTGGACCTGACAATTGCGAACGGGTGAAATGCCGCAATGCTGTAGCGTCCGCCCCGGCCGCTTTCGAGAAGGACATGATGTCCGGTTTCCCCGCAAATTTGCTTATATTGCTTAAAAAACTTATCCGCTGACAAGTCGATTTTTTTTATATGGACGTTTTTACCCAAAAAACTCACTCCCATTTTCCCGTATCTTCTACATCATACAAGAAGTAAGCCAATGAAAAAAGCATGAGCCGCAAAGTTTGGCCCATGCTTACTATATCGTGTATTATTCTTCAAACTGGTAAAGAGGGGTGCTTAGGTAACGCTCGCCGTTGCTCGGAATGATTGCCAGGACTTTTTTGCCTTTTCCAAGTTCTTTGGCTACCTTTAGTGCCGCATAAATGGCCGCACCGGATGAAATGCCGCCAAGAATCCCTTCTTCCTTCGCCGCGCGGCGTGCAAACTCAAACGCCTGCTCGTTTTCAACTTTAATAATTTCATCATAAATGTTTATGTCTAGGATATCAGGAACAAATCCCGCGCCAATTCCCTGAATTTTATGCGGACCCGGTTTCCCGCCGGAAAGGACTGGTGAATCGGCCGGCTCTACCGCATAGATTTTAATGCCCGGGTAAGCCTCGCGAAGCACCTCACCCGCGCCGGTAATCGTACCGCCGGTTCCAATCCCGGAAATAAAACCATCCAGCTGGGCGCCCATTTGCTCGACAATTTCTTTTCCGGTTGTCCTCCTGTGGACTTCCGGGTTCGCCTCGTTCTTGAACTGTTGCGGCATGAAATAACCGTTTTCCTTTGCCAGCTCCTCTGCCTTGCGAATCGCACCGCCCATGCCTTCCGGGCCCGGCGTCAATACGAGTTCGGCACCATAGGCGCGGAGCAGGTTGCGGCGCTCCATGCTCATCGTTTCGGGCATTACAAGAATAGACTTATAGCCTTTGGCGGCAGCAATCATGGCAAGGCCGATGCCTGTATTTCCGCTGGTTGGTTCAATGATCGTATCGCCAGCCTTTAATTCACCTTTTTCTTCGGCGGCTTCAATCATTGCCAAAGCAATCCGGTCCTTCACACTGCTTCCGGGGTTCATGTATTCCAGCTTCAAATAGACTTCCGCGCTGCCTTCCCCAACAATCCGGTTCAGCTTAACTATTGGGGTGTTTCCCACGAGGTCGGCAATCGAGTTTGCGATACGCGCCATTCGTCCCACTCCTTAATCCGAGTATTTTTATTGGTTTTATATAGAATGTAACAATTTGCCTGGAAACTGTCAATATTTTAGTTTCCCCAAATCTGCCTCCAAAAAACAGAAAAAAGGCTTCGCATAGCCAATGTATGCAAAGCCTTTCCCAATCTTGATGAATATATTTAATAAAAATAGGCTCTTGCCATCCCGTCTATTTTTCAAAAAACCATTTTACTTCCGCTTCATCCCATAGAGCCGCGGCGGAAGGAGGCGCCCCGAGCTGGGAAAGGGCAATTTGCCTGCGGATTTCATCTTTTACGTCCTTGAACGAATAGTTTGTTTCTGCTATTTTTTCATGGAGCTTGATAATCGCATAACCCGAGCCGGTTTTGATTGGTTTGCTCCATTGGCCGCTCTCGAGTTTTTGCGCGGTTACGATATATTCTGGGGGAAACCGTTCATCCCCAGCTTGGATAAAGCCGATGTCTCCACCTTCCGCGGCGGTGAATTCATCTTCGGACCTTTCCCTTGCCAGCGTTTCGAAGCCGGAGCCGCCTTTAAGCTCCTGAATGGCCTGGTCCGCTTCTTCCTTTGTCTTCATCACAATGTGTGATAGATGGTAAGCGGCCGGGACATCATAAAGAGTTTTGTTTTTTTCATAGTAGCTTTTCATTTCGGCCTCGGATACAACAGCATCCTTTGTTAAAATTTCTTCCAGCAATAGCGAAAGCTCGATTTGCCTTTTCCATTTTTCCAAATCCTCGCTTTTGGAAGACGAGCCGCCATATGCCGTTTGAAACATTCTAAGCTCTCTTTCCACATCTTCCTTGGCGACTGTGATGTTGTATTTGCCGGCCATTTGGCTGATAACTTTCCTGTCAATCAGTTCCCTGAGTGTATCTTTGCCGTAGCGCGCTTCCATCTCATTCAGCCATTCTTCTCTCGAAATGCTGTCCTTTCCGACCGTCGCGACTGTTTCACCATCCTTAAGGAAACCGGAGGCCATCTCCGATTTGGAAAGAAAGTAAAAGATGGTCAACGCATTCAGGACAACAAGCGCGGCGATCACCAACCACAATTCCCTAGTTTTCATTTTCCCTCTCCCGGATACAAGCCTTACTTCGCTTCTCTCTTTAGCGCCTCAAGCTCTTCTTTTGAAAAATGATATTTTTCATTGCAAAAATGGCAGTGGGCTTCGGCCATTCCATCCTCTTCTATCATGTCCGAGATTTCGGACTGGCCCAGTGACACAATCGCATCCGCAAACCGTTCCTTTGAGCAGGTGCATTCAAAGCGGACCGGCATCTTCTCGAGGATGGCCAGCTCTTCCTTTCCAAACAACTCCTGTAGTATTTCTTCAGGCGTAAGGCCTTGCTGAATCATTTTGGAAATAGGTGTGATTGTCTTAAGGCGATTCTCAATCCGGGAAATCGTTTCCTCGCTTGTTCCTGGCATTAGCTGAAATATAAAACCGCCCGCCGCCAATATGCTGTTGTCCGGATTGACAAGCACCCCTACCCCAACAGAGGAGGGAACCTGTTCAGAAGATGCAAAGTAATAAGTAAAATCTTCACCTAGCTCCCCCGATACAAGTGGAACCGATCCACTAAAGAAATCCCTCAACCCAAGATCTTTCACAATCGTAAGGGTACCGTCCGTCCCTACTGCACGCCGTACATCGAGCTTGCCGTGTTCATTCAAATCGAAATGGGTTTGCGGATTGCTTACATAGCCTCTAACTGTCCCTTTCGCATTGCTGTCGACAAGGATATTCCCTATAGGGCCCCCACCTTCTATTTTAATCGTCAATTTGTCTTCGCCCTTCAGCATCGCGCCCATCATTAAGCCGGCTGTCATCGCCCGGCCAAGTGCAGCTGAAGCTGTTGGCCATGTATGATGCCTGCGCTGCGCTTCCGCAACCGTGTCCGTGCTTTTTACTGCGTACGCCCTGATTTGTCCGCTATAGGCAAGCGCTTTTACAAGATAGTCACTCATTTTACCGCTCCTTTCTCGTTGTCCGTTTCGCGGGGCTCCTAGGCTAACCCGCGATTCCTTGCTGATTTCCCCTATGCCGGCCGCTGCCCGGCCCGGAGTGCACCTTACACCTCATGCTTGTTTAGTGTATCCATATTACGCTTATAGATTAAATGAAGCCCTTTTAAAGTGAGGAACGGATCAACGATGTCAATGATTTTCGATTCCTCGGCTATCAGATTGGATAGGCCTCCCGTTGCAATGACAGTTGGCGTTTTGGAACTGTTGGCAATCATCCGCTTGACGATTCCTTCAACCTGTCCGACATATCCGTACACAATCCCCGCCTGCATGGCGGCAACCGTATTTTTGCCGATGATTCCCTCCGGCCTCGTTATTTCAATACGCGGGAGTTTTGCCGCCCGTGAGTAAAGCGCTTCTGTCGAGATGCCGACACCAGGAGCAATTGCCCCGCCCATATATTGCTTCTGCTCGTTTACATAGCAATAGGTAGTAGCTGTCCCAAAATCGACGATAATGAGCGGACTCCCATATTCATGGATAGCCGCTACCGCATTCACAATCCTGTCGGCCCCTACTTCCCTTGGATTTTCATATTTTATGTCAAGACCCGTCTTAATGCCAGGGCCAACAATCAATGGTTTTAATTTAAAGTATTTCACGCACATTCTTTCCAGCGAAAACATAATTGGGGGAACGACCGAAGAAATAATGATTCCTTCAATGTCACGAAAAGAAAACCCGGAATGGTCAAATAGGGATTTAATCAGCATCCCGTATTCATCCTCTGACCTGTTTCGGTTCGTTTCGATCCGCCAATGGTGGAGGAGATCCTCCCCTTTATATACACCTAAAACGATATTTGTGTTTCCAACATCAAATACGAAAATCAATTGACTCACCACTCCATGGAATTTAACCAGGACTGAACGCCCCCCATATTGCCAGGGTTGCCGCCGCTGCCCAAGGTTGCAGGTTTACTGAAAACATCATATCACAAACCGTTTCGGGAAAGAAAAGGCAAAGAGCCAATTGCGGCATAAAAATATTCAATTTCCCGCGGGCTCATGTCCGTAAACAAGCAGGGCACCGCGTTGATAAGCGGTGCCCTGCATATTGTATTGCTTATTTATTTTCCTCATCCCGAGTTTCTTCAGGTTTGAGCAGGCTTGTTTTCGGGGCCCCTGGATTGTCTTCCTCTTCCTTTTTGCCCGAAATATTGATAATCACATCATCAAGTGTACTCTTGATTTCGGCAGGAGTAGAGTTAGCGGGAACTTTTCCGTCCGGAAGCCTACCATGGTCGACAAGGTGCTTGATGTCTTCCGCATCGAGTGTTTCCACTTCAAGAAGCGTATTGGCAATCAAGTCGAGCTTGTCGCGGTTTTCCGTTAGAATCTTCTTCGCACGTTCATAAGATTGTTTGATGAAGTTCTGGATTTCGGTATCAATCTCATAAGCAATCTTGTCGGAATAGTTTTGTTCATTGTGCAGGTCGCGCCCGAGGAAAACCTGGCCGCCCTGCGGTTGGCCGAACTGAAGCGGCCCGAGCTTATCGCTCATACCGTATTCGGTAACCATTTTCCTTGCGATTCCGGTTGCCCTTTGGAAGTCGTTGTGCGCTCCGGTGCTTACTTCACCGAACACAACTTCCTCGGCAACCCGGCCGCCAAGCAGGCCTGTAATTTTATCAAGAAGCTCTGGCTTTGTCATGAAATAACGGTCTTCCTTTGGAAGCATGACAGCGTATCCGCCAGCCTGCCCCCGCGGGACAATCGTTACCTTATGGACCATTTCAGCTTCATCCAGCATGACGCCGATGACTACATGGCCGGCTTCGTGGAAAGCGACAATCCTGCGTTCCTTTTCGGAAATAACCCGGCTTTTTTTGGCTGGTCCGGCAATGACCCGATCAGTTGCTTCATCAATATCAACCATATCGATTTTCTTTTTATTCATGCGGGCCGCAACGAGCGCCGCTTCATTCAGCAGGTTCTCAAGATCGGCGCCGGAAAAGCCCGGGGTCCTCATCGCTATCGCTTTCAGATTTACAGAATCATCAAGCGGCTTGTTGCGCGCATGGACTTTAAGAACCGCTTCCCTGCCCTTCACATCCGGACGGTCAACCGTAATCTGGCGGTCAAAACGTCCCGGACGGAGAAGCGCCGGGTCGAGGATATCAGGCCGGTTCGTTGCCGCTACGATAATAATTCCTTCGTTGGCCCCAAAGCCGTCCATTTCAACAAGCAACTGGTTCAAGGTCTGCTCGCGCTCATCATGGCCGCCGCCAAGGCCGGCGCCACGCTGGCGTCCCACCGCATCAATTTCATCGATAAAGATGATGCATGGGGCATTTTTCTTTGCTGTTTCAAATAAATCGCGGACACGGGATGCACCCACCCCGACGAACATTTCAACGAAATCGGATCCGCTGATAGAGAAGAACGGCACGCCTGCTTCGCCAGCTACCGCGCGTGCAAGCAACGTTTTACCAGTTCCCGGAGGCCCGACGAGCAGGACGCCTTTTGGAATCCGCGCCCCAAGCTCGGAAAATTTGCGAGGATCCTTCAGGAATTCAACTACTTCAACGAGTTCCTGCTTTTCTTCATCCGCTCCAGCGACATCCTTGAAGCGGACCTTTTTCTTATCATCGTTATACAGTCTAGCCTTGCTTTTCCCGAAGTTCATAACACGGCTTCCGCCGCCCTGCGCCTGGTTAAGCAGGAAGAAGAAAAGGATGAAAATAATCACAAACGGAATGATGGACGTAAAGAAAGTGACCCACCCGCTTGTTTCTTTTGCAGGCATCGCCTCGATCTTCATGTTTGGAACCGCTTCGTCAATACGGCTCAGCATCCGTTCACTGTTCGGGACATATGTCAGGAAAAACTTGTCCTTGTCTGCATTTTTAAGCTGGCCGCGAACTTCGTATACGTTACGCTCCGGCTGAAGGGTGATAGACTTTATTTCACCTTTTTCAAGATGGGAAATAAACTGGTCGTACGATATATTATCCGTTGGTTCATTGTTTCCGTTAAAAAAGCTAACGACGCCAATAATGACCAAAAATATCAATAAATAAAAGATGGTATTGCGGAAAATCCGATTCATCCCTTACCTCCTCCCACGGTGGAAAACAGTAAATAAAATAGTAGCATAATGACAAAACTGCTTCAACAAAAGTGCTTGAAATGCCGCCTGGTTCACAATATAGTTTTGCCTACTCGGCCTTGTTGTACACTTCCGGCTTCAAAACCCCGATATAAGGAAGGTTCCGGTATTTTTCCATGTAGTCCAATCCATAGCCGACAACGAAAGCATCCGGCACTTGGAACCCAACATAGTCCGCTGAGATATTCACCTTTCTTCCAGTCGGTTTGTCAAGCAACGTGACGATTTTAATGGACTTTGCCTTTCTGTAGCGGAATAGTTCAACCAAATAGCTTAGCGTCAAGCCGCTGTCGATGATATCCTCAATGATCAGCAGATTCCTTCCTTCCACGGAAGTATCAAGGTCCTTAAGGATTTTTACTTCACCAGAAGACACGGTCGAATTTCCATAGCTGGAAACATCCATAAAATCCATCTCCAGGTAGCAATCCATTTTTTTCAGGAGATCTCCCATAAAAGGCATTGCCCCTTTTAACACACCGATTGCCAGCGGATATTTATCCTGGTAATCCTCTGTCAGACGGGCTCCGAGTTCCTTGATTTTCCCTTGGATTTCGTCTTCGGAGATCAAAATTTTTTCAATATCATTTCTCATTTACATGTGCCCCCCAGATGTTGGTTCCTTGATATATAAAAGCTTCAGATAGCCTTCTTCCGGATTTCCGGCAGAATCAAGGGCGGATTTTTTCAGCCCAGGCAGCCAGACAATCCGGCCAGCGCTATCCGTTATGACAGGCCACGCTTCCCTTTCGGAAACCGGTACCTTGTTATCAATAAAAATGTCCTTCAATTTCCTTGTACCCTTCATTCCCTTCAGCGTCATCCTGTCGCCATTTTTTTTCATGCGGATGATTAGCGGGAACGATACTTCAGATTTAGGCAAATACGAGCAACCTTGCCCGGCCCCTTTTTCAGCAATTTCAGCCGGTTCAATGGAAATAATCGCTCCATTTGGCAGAACTGTTTTTCCGGGCCCATCCAATTCAAACCTGAATTGCATCTTCCCAAGACGCCCAAAATGGAAAATACACTCGGAGTAGGAACGGGTGACAGTCAACCCGCCGGGGAAATCAAGATTTCCGGATGGATGAGGACGGTTCAGCAAGGAAATGACTTGATCAATATGTACGGCAGCCAAAAATGTATGCTTTCCTGCATAAAGATAGTTTAATATTAGTTGAATCCCTCTTCTTTGTAAAGGCATTGGCATACCAAGAAAAGCCATAGCATCCAGAACTACTTTCCCTCTTTCCCTGCTTTTTATTACTGTAACCATCCGGCTCTCCGCCAATTCCTCCAAATACGCTTCATCACTTTCCAAATCTTCGCTAAAACGCTGAAAATGTTCGTGTACAAGCGGATTTTCCATTTTTAAAAAAGGGAGGATTGTCTTCCTGAAACGGTTCCTGCTATACGTATCTTTTTGATTGCTCGGGTCGATTCGGAAATCAATACCTTTCCTCCGGCAATAATCAATGATATCCTCCCGGGAAGCTCCCAGAAATGGACGGATGATCATGCCGTCCGCAAATGGCCTGATAAACGGGATGCCAGCCCTGCCCCTGCCTGTACTTCCGCGGGTAAGCCGCATCAGGACCGTTTCCATCTGGTCATCGCCATGGTGGGCCAGCGCCAGGAAGGAATACCGGTGTTTCTCAAGCTGTTGCAAGAAAAAGCGATAGCGGGCTTCGCGCGCGGCAACCTGTGAATTTTTACCTGTAAGCCGGATAATTTCCGGGACATTGACCCGCTCCATTGTAAACGGTATTCCCCGGTCTTCGCAAAAACTTTTCACAAAAAATGCGTCCTCAAGCGATTCTTTCCCCCGAAACATATGGTCCACATGGGCTGCGGAAACTTCCATCCCGAAAGGCTTCCTTCTTTCCCACAAATAGTAGAGCAAAGCCATGGAGTCGGGGCCGCCGGAAACCCCTACAAGTACGCGGGACCCTGTAAGGGAAATCTGTTTCCTTTTCAAAATCGCCTCTATTTTATCCTCAAGCATACCCATACTTCCTTAAAGTAAGTAATTAATCCCGCCTTTTGGCGGCAAGCTTTGGTTTATACGCTCCAAACAAATAAAAGTTTCATTTCTTCCGTTTTCTTCACACTTTTTTTCTGAGTGTGGAATAGACAATCACGTTAATTGTACAACAATATAGACAAAATAAAGAAGCGCCAGGACTGAAATAACAAAAAAGGTTTCTTTTTTGTTGCTTCGTTTTTTGGTTTTCCCGGGAGGATGCCTTCTTAACGATTGCCCTGCCGCCGGTGGTGCCGTAGGTCGTACTGTTGGTGCCGCACCGATTTTAGGCTGCAGCGGGCTTGCGGTGCGGAGCAAAGCTTCCCGCATTCCCCTGGCGGAACCATATTTGCCCAGCAGCGCATTTGAGAGCACCGGCTCAAAGCGGGTAAGCTCTTCTTTTTTCCGGATTGCTCCAAGCAGCTGCCCCATTCCACCTTCTGCTTTTCGGAAGGTCCCTTGGTAAGCGGATGCGATCATGACCATCGCCACCGCAAACAAATCATAGGACGGCTCGGCTTTTCTTGTCCCAAGCCCCCAATACCCCCTGTCGTAAAATTCGGTGTATTCCTTTATGGCCCTGCCAATTAGTGTCGTTCCGCCTACGTCAATGCAGCGGATTCTTGGGGGTGGGCCTGTAACGATCAGATTTTCCGGCTTCAAGTCGCCAAACACCCACCCGTTCTTGTGAAAAAGGTCCAAATCAGTTAATAATTGAAGCAAAAGGACGTGCATCCATTCCTTCCCTTTTTGAAAAACGAATTGCTGAAGTCCCGGCCCTTTTATGTATTCCATAACATAAAAACTGAACATGCCATCCGGAGCAATCCAATCATCCATATCAAGCAATAAAGGCCCAAGGGCTTGGCCCCGGGCCTTGGCAAAAGACTTTAGGACATTAACCTCCGAAGTGATGGACATGCTATTTCCGCTGATTTTCAAAGCGGCTTCCTCGTTCCCGCTTTTCACCAAATAAACAACTCCGTTTGCACCATTGCCCAATTCTTTCAAAACAAGATATTCATTCCTGTGCCACTTCCCGGAAATAACCGTCCCGGTCCCTATCCTACATGGATTCTTCGAGGAAGGATTCATCATTTTCAGCCAGAAGTCTCCTTAATGCGCTTTTTTCATTGAACAATTGGATTGCTTTGCGGATAGCCGGGCCTGTCGGAGTAATCCCTCCGGCTGCAAGCATTGGAAAAATAGAACTAACGGATTCCAGCCTTGGCGTCCAATCAAGGATCCGATCCGTTTCTCCACTTTTCCCGGGAAATACTAGGACTGAAAATTGATTTTTTCCAGAACGCGCATTCAGGCTTATGGACAGGTCGAGCAACGCTTCCTTGACTGTCGGCAATTTATGCTTCATGCTTGCGCTCACATCAACAAGGACAATCACCTCAAGGTCGACAGTCTCGCCAAGTTCATCTACAACCTCAAGGATTTCCCCCCTTTTTTCCGGAGGTAGATCTTCAAGTGTTTTCGTGCTTCCAAGAATTTGCCTTAATTCCCGGTTTACTACTCCTTGCAACGTTTGGCTCATGGCCTTCCTTGTTACCATTTGAACCGTTTGTGAAAGCTGTTCGGAATAGACCACCTGGCTCACGCCGCCACCGGACATGGCAATCCCTTCGATTTCCCTCTTACCCTGGCCATCAATTGGATCCTGATCGACGACTCCAATAACATTGACCGTAATTCCCTGCTCTTTCGCAAGTGCCGCCATTGCGACAGGGTCTTCCCCCTGATTCGAACAGCCGTCCGTAATCACGAGAAGTTGCTTGATTTTCCCCGTATTCATTCCGTCTCCTCCATTCGTTAAATAGTACCATTTTCGACGGAAAGGAGGGTATTTATACAAAAGCCTGTTATGCCCGTTTCTTTTTCATTCCATGTACCGGGATGGAGGCCCATTTTGGGGTATTGTGTTTTACTTTCGCGACCGCGACAGTCATGTCATCTTCAATTTTGTTCGACCTGGAGCGGATGACCTCTTCCATTACCAAATCAGCTACTTCCTGCGGATCATTCGTTTCAAGTTCATGGATTTTCCGTTTCATCCACATTTCATAGTTGCCAACATGCTTTGGCCCTTCGAACACCCCATCGCTCATCATGATTAATAAATCGCCTGCCTTCAGCTGCTCGCTGACAACATCGACATCGAATTCCTGTACAATTCCCATCGGAAGATTGTTTGCCTGTATTTTCATCACTTTTTCGCCACGCTTAATGAAGCTTGGAGTGGAACCGATTTTCAGGAATTTTGCCGAAGCATTCTGCAAATCAATAACCGCAAGATCGAGTGTCGAGAATATTTCATCCGTTGTCCTTAAGGCCAGGACCGAGTTAACGGACTTGATGGCAACCTTTTCCTCGATGCCTGATTGCAGGATTTGTTGAAGGAGTTTCAGTGTTTCACGGCTTTCGTCCTGGGCGCGCTCTCCATTCCCCATTCCATCGCTGATCGCAACAGCGTATTTCCCGCTTCCAAGCTCCATCGTCGAAAAACTGTCCCCGGAAACCAATCCGCCCCCTTTGGCAGCATACGCGACCCCTGTTTCCACAGTGAATGTTTTCGCGGAGCGGAATGTAGCTTGGCAAGAACTGTGAGGGTAGGCACCGCATTCCTCTGAATTAACGATGATTGTTTCGCCAAGAATGTCGGAAAGCATCGGGGCAATGAGCTTCTCGCACTCCCCATGCCCATTGCAATATGGGATTGTCATATCAATATCGACATTTCCGGGTTCGAGGCTGTAAATCTCCACATGTTCAATCTGTAGGCCGAAATCCTGGATGGCCTCCATTATTTGTTCTTCCTGTTTATGGAGGTTTTCACGCTCGCGCTGGATTTCCTTCGCGAAATCTCCCATCACTTCAGAAACGCCAAGTAATTGGTCCGCGACGAGCCGCCTGCTTTCTTTCACCTGCTTTTTCAACTTTTGGTTTGCCTGGTAAACGGCTAGTTCCTGATGAATCGCTTCCGTTACCTTTTTGGGCCTCGAGCAGAGCTTTTCCCACTCGCGCGCCAGTTTTGGAGGAATCGTTGCCTTCGACTGGTCCATTTGAAGCATAATTTCTTCCATATAGCCATATGTTGTAGTAAAGTTCCTTGTCCAGCAATGCTCCTTTTTAAAACACGTCTGGCAAGTCTTTTCAGCAACATTGCTCAAAAAGATGTCCAGTTCCTTTTCTTCTCCGTCTATGTCGTCGTCATCGTGTGAAAAACTCTTCGAAAGCGCTTCAAACACATTTGAAAATTGGGCAACCCTTTTTGCCGTCACATCTCGCATTTTTCTCATATATTTTTGCTGCTCAGCCGTATGCTCCGGAGTCCCCGGTATGTATTTTGCAATTCTCGCGGTTAACGAAGTGGGAGTCAGGAAAAAAAGCAGGATTGCGGCCGAGGTTTCCAGCATGGTTGACTGAAGGCTTACGCCAGTTTCCCCATACATTCCGATCAAAAGGGTCGCAACGAGAAGCCCAAGCGAGACACCAGCCTTTCTCCCTTCTTTCAGCAAACCGCCGAGCACCCCTGAAAAGGCAAGAAGGCTCATATGTGAAAAGCTCGAAACGTTCGCGAGGCTGAAAATGAGGCCTGTGACAACACCGACGGTTGAACCGACCGCTGCGCCTGCCATAAGGGAAAACAGGAGGACCAAATACCTTGACATCACATGTTCAATCGACAGGCCATAGACTACCCATCCAATTGTCCCGGTCATAATAGATGCAAGGAGGATGATTAAAGAAACAATTTCTTCTGTTTTCAGAGGCTGTTTCCGTTTATTGGCTGTAACCAAGGGAACGCTTTGCATAAAAATCAACGAGAGGATGAAGGCCAGTATTCCTTCTATGCCGGCCATTGCCGTATCATAAACAGAGACGCTTCCAGCTTGAATAAACCTTTCAGCAAGTTTTCCGGCAAACAGTACTGCACCGATAGAATAAGGGATTGCCCTGGCCTGATTTCCCACCCATTTCCCGGTGGATTTGTAGACTATAAGGTAAAGGAACACCATGGCGAAAGTGGAGGCCGCGTGGCCAAAGGAAATAGTTGCTGCGCCCGCGACAAGCCCAAAAAGCGCCAACGGAGCCCGTTCCTTTTTAATGAAAAATACTGCGGCGAAAAAGGGAAGGCCGAACGGCGCCAGCTTTGCAAGAATCAATGCCCGTCCAAGTAAAAAACCGACCAGGACAAGGAAATATCCCTTTTTCAAAACAAACCTCTCCGCCTCGGATTGCAGTTTCCCGAAAACTCCGGCCAATCCCCACTTGGGGCGGATGCCCGATCCCGATACATGGTCCATCACTGTTTGTTCTGCCCTTTCCAAAAATACACACTCCCCCGTCGTCTCGTTATTGTGCTTCATTATAAATGGACAAGCATTCAAAGATTGTCAAAATCAAGCATAGAGACTATGGAATTCTTCGACTCATTTCACCCAGCCTGCCATGGTTGGGCAAAAGCCGCCAAAGAGATTGAAATGGTATTTTTAAAAAAGGTATTGACAGTCCTTTTCAATTTATGTATTATGTAATTTGTGTTTAAAAAAATGGCGGTGTAGCTCAGCTGGCTAGAGCGTACGGTTCATACCCGTAAGGTCGGGGGTTCGATCCCCTCCGCCGCTATACTTTTTGCCGGAGCTTTTCGGCTTTCAAAGGCTTTCCCTATAAGGGAGAGCCTTTTTTGTTTGCCACGATGGAACACGTCACTAAAAGATGGATTGGCTTCTGCCGACTCCATACCATCAGCAATCGGCTTTTTGAAAAACAAAACAGGCAGAACCTCAACGGGCCTGCCTGGTATAATAAATATTTGGTTGATAAGCAGCAACAAGTTAGCCTCTTCTAGCCCCTCTTCCACCGCGTTTTGATTCGGTGTTCCGTTTAAGAGAGGATAAACGATCTTCGCTGTCCTTAAGGAATTTGGCCATTTTCGACTCAAAATTCTCAGGCCTTGCATTCCGGTCATTCGCCCTTCCCTGGCGGGGACGTGGCGTGTAAGACCTTTGCGGTTCAGGACGGTCCTTGGCTTTTTTAATGGAGAGGCCAATCTTCCCATCCTTTTCGACATTGATGACTTTAACCTCTACCATATCGCCAACCTTCAAGTGGTCATTGATATCCTTTACGTAATTATCAGCGACCTCACTAATATGGACAAGGCCTGTTGAACCTTCCGGCAGCTCGACGAACGCTCCGAAATTTGTAATCCCTGTAACCTTCCCTTGTAACTTGCTGCCTACTTCGATTGACATAAAAAGAAACTTCCTCCTTAAAAAAATAAAAAAAATCAGTCTTACTATAGATTATACCTAAGTATTAAAATAAGTGTCAACAAGAGTGCACTGTATCATTTTTCCTTCTTTTTATTGTCCTCGGGAATATTGAAAATAATCTCACCCTTGTCGGACAGGAAGTATTCCTTCCTTGCCAGTTTCGCGATATAGTCATCATCGTTCAGCTTGATGATTTCCTCGTTCAGGATTTCGCGCTCCCGTTCAAGACTGGCAAGCCTCTGCTCAAGCTTTTCCTTTTCCGCCTTTTTCTTTTCCAGTACTTCGGTACGCGAATAAATGGAGCTTACAGTAAAGTAAATTAAAAGGGCTGCCAGCAAGGCAAATGCAGTGAGCCTTCTCACCAACGCCTTCCGTTTCCTGGAAGCGGCTTCTTCCGAATAATATTGAGATTCAACATAGCTGTTGCGAATCCTTGCCACGTTTCGTTTCTTTGGTGCTTCCAAGGGCTCTCCCCCTTACTTTTCTTTTTTATTCCACTTAAATATCCGTTTATAAACTTCCCGTACTTTCAATAGAATTCCTGTCCCACTATTATATAACTTCTCCGCCGGTTTTTTAATCCCTTTCGGCAAAAACTTCCACATGAAAGCGAATATTTTTTTTACTGGGTACAAAATCAGTATCCGGACGAGAAAATACGCGGTTCTTAACAGGAGGCGGAGCAGGGACAGGACTGCTTTAAAGAGGAGCAGGATTAAAGCGATGGCAAGCTGGGCAAGGCCAGCAACCGGCTTGAAAATAAGCAGCCGGACTGTTTTTGCCACAATGCTGCCGGCCACCGCCGCGGCATGGATTACCCGATCGAGAAGCCAGAGATAGGCACCTTTCAACAAGGCTTGGTAGGCGGCGAAACCGCACATCAGCGCGATGAAAATATAAAACCTTATTTCTCCTTTATTGACGTGGAATAGAATGTAAAAAACAATCAGCGCCTGGACAACCCAAAAGAGGATATCGTTTATAAACGTAATCCAGTTTTTGCGCTTCGGGCGGTTCAGAAAGCGCTGGTACGTATCGAGCATCGCCCCGAATCCCACCCCTGCCGAAACCATCGCCGCCATTGTTAAAAACTGTACCGTGAGCGTCATCGGAATAACTTGCTAAAGAATCCTTTAGCCTTGTCTCCATGCTGCTCATCAAGGTACACAAGTTCGAAAACCTTTCCCTTAATCGATACGACGCCTTTATCGACATCGAGGTTTTTCATCTGCAGATTATGTCCTTTTATCGACAAAAACCCCATGACTGTTTCCAGGAGGAATTCCTCGTTGTCGAAACTTTCCACCTGTTTGACCCCGGTAATATCAAGGAGTTTCCTTCCCCTCATAATGACATCATGATCAGGCGCCGCCCCTTTGTTTGTTGCGTTTGAGTCATAATACTGGTTCATTGTTCATCCCCCGAATCACATTGTACATGCTATTTTTGTACATAGTATGATTTTCAGGGATTAAATAGAACAAGCCTTATTCTTCGGATGGAGCCTTTTCTTCCTTCACAATCGTATACATTTCGGCCGCTTCATCTTTACGGGATGTTTCCTGGATTCGGTCAACCCTCGCTGTGACGATTCGCTGGCCAAAACGGATGGTCAATTCATCTCCCACTTTGACGGCCGTGCTAGCCTTGGCCTGGTTGCCATTCACAAGAATCCTACCCTGTTCGGATACTTCCTTTGCAAGCGTCCGCCTCTTAATGATTCGCGAAACCTTCAGGAATTTATCAAGCCTCATCGTTCTTCCCCCTAATCTCCTAAATTCTATAGTCCGTTTTTCTTGGCGTCATTCCAAAAGCGGTCAAGCTCCTCAAGCGAGTGGTCCTCGATTGCCGTACCGCTTTTCTTTACCATTTCTTCAATGTAACGGAAGCGGCGAACAAATTTAGTATTCGTTTCCATGAGCGCTTCTTCGGGATGGATGCCAAGGAACCTTGCGACATTTACAAATGCGAATAAGAGATCACCGAATTCCTTTTTTGCGAGTGAAAGCCCCGCTTCATTTTTTAATTCGGCCTCGAATTCATCTAGCTCTTCCTTAACCTTCTCGAACGCCGGGCCGATTTCCTGCCAGTCAAATCCAGCTTTTGCCGCCTTTTTTTGCAATTCATATGCTTTTATAAGGGCAGGGAATGATTTTGGTATCCCTTCTAGAAGGGACTCTTTCTTTAAAGCCCCTTTTTCCCTCTCCTTAATCTGCTGCCAGTTGGCAACAACCTCCTCCGCCGTATCTACCGATTTTGTGCCGAAAACATGCGGATGCCTTCTGACCATTTTGGCTGCAATCGATTCAATAACATCATCAATTGAAAAAAACCCATCATCCTCGCCAATTTGCGCATGGAGCATGACCTGAAGAAGCACATCGCCAAGTTCTTCAATTAAATGGTCAATGTCTCCACTGTCGATCGCTTCAATGACTTCATATGTTTCTTCAAGCAAGTACTTTTTCAGGGAATCATGTGTTTGTTCCTTATCCCACGGGCAGCCGTTTGGCCCCCTCAAAACAGAAATAATTTCCCTCAATTTGGAGAAGTCACGCATGAGGAGCTCTTCTTCGGTTACGGGAGGAACATACAAGGTCACAAGATTATGTATTTCCGTTTTATGGTCCAATTCATAAAGAGGCACCTTTTCTATCTTTTCTTCGGAGCTTCCGGCTGCGGTTATGATGGTTACTTCATATTCATCCGGGAGCCTTTCCATTAAGGTAAGTTTGACATCCGAGGCGATTAGCCGGTCATAAACCTGGCTAATGAACATATGCTGCCGCAACTGCAGCTGTTCGGCCCTGAGCGCGGTTCCATCCAGGAGCTGGAAGCCTTCTACAGGGTCGATTCTTAGAGCAAGGAACAGCGCATCAAGAAAGCTTTGCCCCCCTCCGAACCTGATACAAATTCCCTCCTGCTGAGCCTGTGCTTCAAGCAGGAGCTGGACTGTCCGTTCAGCAACAAGCGGATGGCCCGGAACCGCATATACAATCGGCCCGAGGGATGCCTGGGCAAGAAGGGTATCACGGATTTCTTCATAAACCGCTTCAAATGAGTCATGTTTTTCATAAATGGAATCAAAAGAGGTGTAGGCGAATCCTTCTTTCTCAAGCTCACGAACGACAGGATGTTCCTTTGTCCTTAGGAAAACCCTTCCCCGCTGTTTTATTTTTTTGTACACCCCAAGCGGCATGGCATCCAAATCGGCCGAGCCTAATCCAATAATTTCAATTTCTTTTTTCATCATATCCTGCTCCTATCTTTTGGCAGCAATAATAATAGTTTGCTTCCGAATGGAAACAGCGCAAGGTCTTCCGCGCGAAAGACACCGCTCCTAACGATGGCCAAAGCGTAAATGAACGCTCCGAACAAACTTGCCCCCACCGCCTGTATGGCCGCAGCCGCCCGTTCGCCGCCCGTACTATATAAAAAACCGGTGCCAACTAGGAACAACTTCACAAATATGAGCATCGCCGCAAGGGCAACACCTGCTTTTTTTAAAAATCCCCACTGGAAAGCTGCCACGCCTATACTGCTCTTTAAGAACAGGATGGCACAAATGGCGATTGGACATAACGTAAGCGCGGTGGCCCATGCCGCGCCAAGCGTTCCAAATTTGGGAACAAGGGCGAGGTTAAGGATGTACTTTAACGGGAAGCCCAATAGGATGGCTGCGGCCGGCTTAAATAAGACCCCGCGGCCTTGCAAAATTGCCGATGCGGTTGAAATAACCGAACTAAAAATGATTGCAAGGCTCAACACCGCGAGCACTGCGGTGCCTTTCGCATTCTCAAATAACATAATATTGGCGGGCTTGGCGATCATCCAAAGGCCCGCGGCCGCACCGGCCCCAATTACGGCGGTTACTTGCATTGCAAGCCTGATGTTATGGACGAGGACCGCTTTATCACGTGTTAGCCTGTTGCTCGCAATCAAGGGAACAACAGATAATGAAATAGCCGAGGCCGCCGCGAGGCCAAGCTGGATAAGAGGCTGCCCACGGTCGAAGACGCCCTTCATTTCCTTGGCGGTTTCCGGGGCAATGCCTTGGCTGACAAGGAGGGAATAGAGATTTAAAGCATCGCCAAGTTGAATGAAAACCATCAACAGGCTGGCAGTGCAGATGGCGAGCCCCTGCAGCCCCAGCATTTTGGCAGCGTGTTTTATTTCCTTTAATGGTGGCATCCGAAGCGAATGGGAAACCTTGGCGAGCACATCTCGATGCCTGTTTCGGAAAAAAAGCGCGAGCATACCGAGTGACACAATGCCCCCTGTGATGGACCCAAACATGGCACCCGCCCCAACATAGTACAAGGATAGGCCTTGGCTGGTAAACAGGACGGCAACGAAGAGTATGGTCGCTACCCGAACGACTTGCTCGCCAACCTGGGAGGACGCTGTCGGGACCATATCTCCCTTCCCCTGAAAATATCCACGCAGGACAGAGATTGGCGGAAACAATAAAAAGACAACCGCAACGACCTTAATCAATACAAAGAGGCTTGGGTCTCCCATCAACCTCGCTATTAATCCCGCTCCTGTGTAAAGCACCGCAAAGCAAACCAGCCCGAAAAGCTGCAGGATGATATACGACGCCGCAAGCAGCTGGCCGCCCCTCTCCCCCCGTTCTGCATAAAGCTTCGACAGGACGACCGGAAAACCGGTTGTTGCAAGGGCGATGGCTATTCCATAAAACGGGTACACTTGCTGATAAATATAAAAGCCGACATCCCCGGCAATATTCTGGAATGGGATTCGGTAACCAGCACTCAAAAGTTTTGTAAACAATACGGCAGCCGCCAAGATGAAGGCTCCCTTAAAAAGTTTTTCCGCCTGTTTTACCGGCTCCATTTCAGTCTCCTTCATAATAGAATTCGACAACTATTATAGCATATGGTCCCATATCCAGACGAAACGTCATTTTAGTGAAGTGCAAGCAGGCCGAACGTGATGGAGGGACCTTACACACTCCGATTTTTCCAAAAAAGAAGGCTGTACCCGCTTTGGGCCAGCCTTCTCCTTCATTACTGTTCCATTTGCCTTGCAAGGAAGCCTGCTGCTGTTTCAACCGCTTTTTGCTCTACTTCCCCAAGGTTGCCTTCTTTTGCAAAAATGATGACTGCTCCGATTGGGTCGCCATTTGCGATGATTGGTCCGATTGTATAGGCAGAAACCGATTCCTCAATCCCATCGACCAGCCCGATTGTCCCTTGCTGGGTGACAAGGACCGAAGAGCGGTCTTCCATAGCCTTTTCAACCACTTCCCCAATATTCTTGTTCAGAAAATCTTTCTTGGAACCTCCCGCCACCGCGATATAAGTATCCCGGTCACAAATTAATACAGGATTTCCAAGGCTGTCATAAAGCGCTTCTGCATATTCCCTTGCAAAGTCGCCTAACTCGTTGATTGGTGAATACTTTTTAAGGATTACTTCTCCATCACGGTCGACGAAAATCTCCAATGGATCTCCTTCCCTTATACGAAGGGTTCTGCGGATTTCCTTTGGAATAACAACACGACCCAAATCATCGATTCGACGAACTATACCTGTTGCTTTCATCCAATGTTGCCTCACTTTCATCTGATGATTGAAATTGGTGTTCCTTTTTCCTTTATGGTGATAGCTTCACCAAGTTTGAACTTAGTATCCTTCATATGGAAAGTTCTATTCATTGGCGAATAGGATTTTATTAGAGGTAACAAAACTTCCAAAATAGGATAAAGCTGCCAATAAAAGTTTCCGGCTTACATAGTAGAAATACCCATGTTTATTCGTGCTAAAACATTGAAACCAATTAAAAAACCTCGTTGCAACGATTATTTCTTTCCTATTTTATTCCTGGCGGCGTCCAGCCCCCTCGCAATTTCATAAATGGCATGCAGCCACCTCGAGGTTCCCTCCCCGCGGACATCCAGGGTAATTTTGAACTTGCTGCCGTCCATTCCGAAGCCGGCCCTTCGCCCGTAAGGATAGGTGATTTCAACAATTGCATCCCCGGGGATTTCCGTGCTCCCTTTCTCATCCAAAAGGATGGTAACTGTATCCTTTAGCTGTTTGATTGATTCGACACCCGCTTTTAGGGAGTGGATTTTTATTTCGGCAACATTGAACAGGTAGGAAACTTCGTCAGGATATTCCCCGAAACGGTCTTTTAATTCTTCTTCCAGTTCGTTCAGGTCTTCAATCCCTTCAATTCCCCTGAACCGTTTGTACATTTCAATCTTTTGGTGCCCATCCCGAATGTAGGAATCCGGTATATAGGCATCAATTTCGAGATCGATTTCGACTGTCGGCCTTTCTTCATCCTTCTGCTTTCCTCGTCGCTCTTCAATCGCTTCCTTCAGCATTTGTGAGTAAAGGTCGAAACCGACAGAATCGATAAAGCCATGCTGCTGGGCGCCAAGAAGATTTCCGGCACCCCTGATGGACAGGTCCCGCATCGCGATTTTAAAGCCCGAACCAAGTTCCGTAAATTCTTTTATCGCATGGAGCCGCTTTTCGGCTACTTCGGTAAGTACCTTGTCCTTCCGGTAGGTAAAATAGGCATAGGCAATCCTGTTTGACCTCCCGACACGCCCCCTTAGCTGATACAGTTGTGACAACCCCATCCTGTCCGCATCATGGACAATCAGGGTATTGACGTTTGGTATATCAACGCCTGTTTCAATTATTGTCGTGCTAACAAGAACATCGAATTCACCCGCAAGGAAGCTGATCATGACGGATTCGAGCTCATTTTCGGACATTTGCCCGTGGGCATAGGTAACCCGGGCATCCGGAACAAGCATGGAAATTTCCTCTGCCTTCCGTTCAATATCCTCGACACGGTTATACAGGAAGTAGACCTGCCCATCCCTTGCAAGTTCCCGTTCAATCGCTTCCTTTACAAGCATCCCATTGTATTCCATTACGTAAGTCTGGATTGGGAAACGGTTTTCCGGGGGAGTTTCAATGACCGACAAATCGCGGACGCCAAGCATTGACATATGGAGTGTCCTTGGAATCGGCGTTGCGGTCAGCGTTAACACATCAACGTTTGTTTTTAATTGCTTGATTTTCTCTTTATGCGTCACCCCGAACCGCTGCTCTTCATCGATAATCAATAAGCCGATGTCCCGGTAAACAACATCCTTGGACAAAAGCCTGTGTGTGCCGACAACGATGTCAACAGTACCCGCTTTTAGCCCTTTAATCGTTTCCGTTTGCTGTTTCCTTGAACGGAACCGGCTCAAGAGGCCAATCGTGACTGGGTAGTCCTGGAACCTTTCCCTGATTGTCTCATAGTGCTGCTGTGCCAGGATTGTAGTAGGGACGAGAAAGGCGACCTGCTTCCCATCGGCAATTGCCTTGAAGGCTGCCCGGATGGCAACTTCTGTTTTCCCGTAGCCAACATCGCCGCAAAGAAGCCGATCCATCGGCCGCGGCTTTTCCATATCCCGCTTGATTTCGTGGATGGAACGAAGCTGGTCCTCCGTTTCCTGGTAAGGGAAGGAAGCATCGAATTCCCTCTGCAAATCGCCGTCTGGGCTGAAAGCATACCCGACCGCAGCCTCCCGCTCCGCATACAGCTTTATCAAATCATCCGCAATATCCTGTACGGACGATTGGACCTTTTTCTTAACCCGTTTCCAATCGCTTCCCCCAAGCTTGTAAATCTTCGGCTCTTTTCCCTCCGACCCAACATACTTCTGGACAAGGTCGATCTGTTCAACAGGGACATAAAGCTTGTCTGTCCCCTGGTAGCGGATATGGAGATAATCCTTGTGGAGCCCATTGATGACGAGCGTTTCGATGCCAAGGTATTTCCCAATCCCGTGATTGACATGGACGACATAGTCGCCGACTTTCAGCTCCGAATAACTTTTAATCCGCTCCGCGTTGGAAAGCTTTTGGCGCTGGCGGGATTTCTTCGGTCGTTTGCTAAAAAGTTCCTCCTCGGTAATTACCGCGATTTTCTGCAAGGGAAGCTCAAATCCCCCCTGAAGGCTTCCTAGCATAATCAAGGCACTGCCGGGAACAAGCCTGGCGTCGCCGCTTGCCAATCCCGCTTCTATCCCATAGTCCTCGAGCACTCTTTGCAGCTTTCCAACCCGTTCGGAATCTGCGCCGAGGAAAAGAACCGTATAACCGCCCTTTCTCCAGCGTTCCATCTCCGACTTCAAGAGATGCATTTGTCCATGGAAATTTTGCATCTGCCTCGAGGAAATATTGATGATATTCTGCGGGTTCGTATTGGCCACATGGCGGAGGAATAACGACAAATACAAAACAGGAAATACTCTTTTTTGGAAAAGATCAGGGACACGGTGGGATAGGGATAAACCATGGATAATCTTCCCTTCGCTTAACAGCGATGTGTACCACTCCGCTTCTTCCCTGTCCAGGGAGTCATTCATTTCCTGTACCCTGCTGACCTCGTCGATTATGACCAAGCCGTTTCCGGGAAGATAGTCTAGTAAACTAGCTGGATGTTCATATGCCAGCGAGGCATATTTAAATAGTTGGTCCGGGCGCTGGCCATTTTTCAACTGCTCCAATTCAAAAGAAACATTTTGCGACATCTGTAGCTTCGCTTTATCATCCTTGATTGCCTTCAGGCTTTCCGTCAAGCCTTCCGCAAGTTTTTGGGACAACCTCGAATAATCGGCCTCGCCTAGCGGCAATTCTGTCGCCGGGCCAATCAACGCTTCCGTAACTTTTTCCCTTGAACGCTGGTCTTCAATGGAAAAAGTCCGGATTGATTCCACCTCTGTGTCGAATAACTCTATCCGGAACGGGTTTGTCTGTGTGAGCGGGAAAATATCAATTATTCCACCCCTGACGCTGAATTCCCCGGGGGTTGCGACCATCTCTGACCGGACATAACCCATTTTCACAAAAGCCTCCAGCGCTTCGTCTATATCCAGGTCTTTATCAGTGCTTATCCGGAACTGGTACCCTGCCCATACTTCCCTCGGCGGAAGAATCTTCCTCAGCCCCGCCGCCGGAACAATCAGGATGCCTTTCCCACCCGTGCTCCAGTCATTTAGCACCTCAATCCTCTGCGCCCTAAGTTCGGGGCTGGCAATGCTCATTTCAGCGGCAATCAATTCATTGGCAGGAAATAAGTAAACTTCCCTTTCAGGTAAGAGACTTGAAATATCGTCATATAGCTTTTGTGCCTGAAGGAGGTTATGGGTGACGAGAAGGATCGGCCTGCCCGTCTGCTTGTAAATCGACGCCGCGAGGACCGTCCGGGAGGAGCCGGACAAACCGGCGACCAACTGCTCCTTTAAACCGCCTTCCACCCCACTGATAACAGATTGTATATCTTCCTGATCAAGAAACAGCGCTTTCAGTCCTTCCATCCCGTTCACTCCTTCCCCGGCTGCTTTTCCTTTTTCTCCAAAACTCATACGTTATACTCCCATCGTATAGAAACAGAAAAACGCTTTGGAACTTTATCCAAAGCCTGATTAATGAATCAAGTAATCATATTGATGTAGACTTGGGTTTTTTTCTAATGATTCCTGGCAATTTTCACATATGGACTTTATTTGTATATCACCGTTTTGCTGATATGAAACCATCGCGGCCCTTTCCCGCCCATTAAGCGCATGAAGGCCGAGCATCACAGAGTCGGCTGATGTATGGCCAATCGAACCGAGCCCGACGCCGCAATGGCGGCAAATATAATGGATAGACAATCATTTCCCTCCTAAGGCAAGCCGTATCCATAGTATGGACGGCGCGGAAAAAGATTATTCATTTCCTCCATTGTATTGCCAGGTCACTGGTTAAATTCGTTCATCACTTGTAAAAATGGCTTTTCGAGCCATGCCTCACAGGCGGCTGCGCTTTTCTCGACAGCTTCCACCATCAGCGGTTCTTCGTCCTTCCTGAACCGGCCGAGTACATAATCCGGTACAGCCATGCCAGCTGGGGGCCTGCTGATCCCAATCCTGATCCTGTTAAAGTTGGCCGTTCCAAGATGGGCGATTGTTGACTTGATTCCATTATGGCCGCCTGGGCTTCCTTTTTGGCGGAGGCGGATTTTCCCTGCAGGCAAATCAAGGTCATCGTAAATAACAAGAAGGCCCTCGGTATCAATTTTATAAAAATCCATAGCCGCGCGGATGGATTCACCTGAAAGATTCATATAAGTGAGGGGCATCAGAAGCATTACCTTTTCGCCTTTGTAATGGCCCATTCCGAACAAGCCTTTGTGTTTCAGCTGGTCCAGAGGGATGCCAAGCTTGTCCGACAGGCGTTCAATGACGGCAAAGCCAATGTTATGCCTGGTGTCCGCGTACTGCCTGCCGGGATTTCCTAAACCGACAATCAATTTCAATCCTGATTCCCCCGCTCAATAAATGATAAAAGACGTAACCTTATTTCTAAGGCTACGTCTGGTTTATTATTTTTCAGAAGGCTCTGTTTCCCTGCCTTCTTCATTCTCAGGAACTCCTCCGTCCTGCTGTTCGCCCGAATCAATTTCTTCCTCAACCCTAGGTGGCAGGATGGAAGCGATGACCTCGTCAGGCTCATGGTTAATCTCATACTTGCCTTCTGTATTCAAATCGGCAATCGTAAGCACTTCACCCACCTGCATTGAAGTAATGTCCACTTCAATGGCCGGAGGAATATTCGCCGGGGTGCTCGTAATGGAAACTGCGAACAACGGCTGTTGCAGAACGCCGCCATCCCTGACTCCCTGAGAATCCCCTACGAGGGTGACGTTTACTTCGGCATTAATCTTCGTCGACTTGTCCACCGCAAGAAAGTCTGCATGGATAATATCATTGTTTATGACCTCTTTTTGATAATCAGTCAAGACAACATCCTGCTTGTTTCCATCGACATCAAGGGAAAAAACACCGTTTCTTCCGACTTCTTTGATTGTTTTGGCAAAATCGGCCGCGCTGACGTATACAGGCGTACTGTCAACTTCGGACCCGTAGACGACAGCCGGAATATTGCCCTCCCTCCGTAACTTCCTCACAGAAATCTTTTTCTCTCCGCTGCGGTTCTTTGCCTGCAAAACTGTACTCATGAATTTATCCCCTTCCTGTTTCTTCTTTGGTTCCTCTATAAAAAAGTGCCCTAAAAGAGGTAGGTCTAAACGCATTAGATTAATCTAAGAGGCGGAAACCTGCTAAAACGTGAGGAAAAGGCCCTGCCCGTACGGGAGACCCTCACAACAGATTTTAGTCGAATAATGTGCTTACGGATTGCTCCTCATGCACCCTTATAATGGCTTCGCCAATAAGAGGAGCGACTGAAAGCATGGTAATTTTACCTATTTTCTTTTCATCCTTCAACTCAATTGTATTTGTTACAACAAGCTCTTTAATATTCGAGTTTTGGATGCGTTCAATAGCCGGCCCCGACAAGACCGGATGCGTGCAGCACGCATACACCGCTTTTGCGCCGTTTTCCGCAAGTGCGTTTGCAGCTAGTGTGATTGTGCCTGCAGTATCAATTATATCATCAATCAGGATAGCGACCTTGCCTTCGATATGTCCGACGATATTCATCACTTCGGCTACATTCGGACGTGGCCGGCGCTTATCGATAATGGCAATTGGCGCTTTCAGGCGTTCAGCCAGCTTCCTGGCGCGGGTAACCCCGCCGTGGTCAGGGGAGACGATGACAATATCCCCATTCAAATCCCTGCTCCTGAAATGTTCCGACAAAATTGGTACACCCATCAGATGATCAATCGGGATATCAAAGAACCCCTGGATTTGCGGCGCATGCAAGTCAAGTGTAATTACGCGGGTAGCCCCTGCTGTTTCGAGCAGGTTAGCTACAAGCTTCGCTGTAATCGGTTCACGGGCGCGCGCTTTCCTATCCTGGCGCGCATAACCATAATAAGGCATAACGATGTTGATTGTCTTCGCTGACGCTCGTTTCAATGCGTCAATCATGATGAGCAGCTCCATGATATTCTCATTGACCGGCGCGCTTGTCGATTGGATAACATACACGTCGCAGCCGCGGATGCTCTCTTCGATATTGATTTGGATTTCCCCATCACTGAAACGGGTGACGGAGCATTTTCCAAGTTCGACACCTATTACTTTGGCAATTTCAGCGGCCAGCGGATAGTTTGAGTTCAGGCTGAAAACCTTTAAATTCGGGTCTAGGTATTGATTTGACATGATGGCCTCCAATTGGTTATTTCCTACTGTTAAGTTTTTGAACATAATTTTCCTTGTTTACCTGCCGGGCCCTTGCCAATGACAATGCTTCAGGAGGCACGTTTTCAGTAATGGTGGAACCCGCCGCGACATAGGCATCTTTTCCGATTGTCACCGGGGCAACCAGGTTCGAGTTGCAGCCGATAAATACCCCATCTTCTATTTTTGTCAAAAACTTGTTTTTGCCATCATAGTTGACGGTAATGGAGCCGCAGCCGATATTGACATCCTTTCCAACCTCGGCGTCTCCAATATAGCTCAAATGGGATGCTTTGCTGGAATCTCCCATCACAGCTTTCTTTATTTCTACAAAATTGCCGATTTTCACGCCGTTGCCAAGAGCTGAATCGGGGCGTATATGGGCGAATGGCCCAATATTGACGTTTGAACCAATTGAACTCTTAAAAGCTGCCGATTGGCGGATAACCGATTTGTTCCCAATTTCACATGAATCTATTTCAGAATTCGGCCCGATTACGCATTCTTCTCCGATGACCGTTTTTCCGCGAAGGCTTGTTCCTGGATAAATAACCGTATCCCTGCCGATTTCAATGCCAACGCCAATGTAAGTGTTGGCAGGGTCAATGAGCGTGACTCCGTTTCTCATATGAAACTCGTTAATACGCTCCCTCATAATCCGTTCAGCTTCCGAGAGGGCGACCCGATCATTGATGCCAAGCGTTTCATCGGGATTTTCCGCAAGGTAGGCCGAGACTGTTTCACCCTGTCCTTTGAGGATCCCAATAACATCCGGCAAGTAATATTCCCCTTGCGCGTTTTCATTGGAGACACTCTGGAGGGCAGCGAACAGGGCCTTGTTGTCAAAGCAGTATGTTCCCGTATTAATTTCCGTTATCGCACGCTCTTGCTCGCTGGCGTCCTTATGTTCAACAATCTTCTCGACATGTCCGCTTGAATTGCGGACTACACGGCCATAACCTGCTGGATTTTCCATGTTGGCAGTCAGGACGGTCGCCTTTGCGGATTGCTCGATATGATGGCGGAACAGCGCCTCCATCGTCTCTGCCCGGATGAGTGGGGTATCTCCGCACACAACAAGTGTTGTTCCTTCCCGGCCTTCCAGCAGGGACGCTGCCTGCATAACAGCATGGGCTGTGCCAAGCTGCTGATCCTGCAGTGCATAGTTGCATTTTTCCCCAAGCATTTCCTTTACCTGTTCGGCACCATGGCCAACGATTGCAACAATTTCTTCAACGGAGAGCTTTGATATCTCGTCAACTACATGCTCCACCATCGGTTTCCCACAAACAGGGTGTAGCACTTTGTACAGTTTTGATTTCATGCGTGTCCCCTGGCCTGCAGCCAGAATGACAGCAAAACGGTTCGACATGGCCATGCCTCCAATATCCTTCAGAATTGCGATTCGATCTTCAAGGCAGCTGCCAGACAGCTACACTATATCCAATTTAAAATATTAACGTAAATGGGCGCCCATTTCAAGGATACAGGAGGAATGTATAAAATTGACACAATGGTGGTATAAGGGGAACAACAGGGGTTTGGATAAAATGAAAAAAGAGCCTGACTTTCGAAGTAGGCCCTCGTTGCGGTATTCTTAGGAAGCTCCGGCTTCTTCAAATTCTACTTCCAATTCTCCAAGGCGGTGGTACTCGGCCAGAACTGCTTCCTGAATCTTCCCGCGGGTTCCGGAATTGATCGGATGGGCAATATCCCGGAATTCCCCGTCCGGAGTCCGCTTGCTTGGCATTGCCACAAACAAGCCGTTGTTGCCATCGATCACACGGATATCGTGGACGACAAATTCATTGTCGAGCGTTATTGATGCAATCGCTCTCATTCGCCCTTCTGTATTTACCCGGCGCAATCTTACGTCTGTCACTTCCATTTGTTCACACCCTTTTCTCCTGAAAAATAAAAACCTATTATTCATATTCGCCATATGTTTTTATTTTCCTTCTTTATTTTGAGATTTTTTTGAAAAATTAGGGCAAATTAGTGAATCATTGATAAAAGTGGTATAAATTGGGTAAAACCTTCACGAAATTGTTCACTTTACAAGTGCTACAACTTCAATTTCCACTAGCGCGTCTTTGGGAAGCCTCGCTACTTCAACAGTCGACCTGGCAGGCTTATGTTTCGGAAAATATTCTGCGTACACTTCATTCAATGACGCAAAATCATCCATGTTTTTTACAAAAACCGTGGTCTTTACAACTGTTTCAAAGGAAGCTCCCGCAGCGGACAAGACTGCCTCCAAATTCCGGAAGACCTGCCTGGCCTGGGCCACAACGTCTCCTTCCACCATAGTTCCCTCCGGGGTCAGAGGAATTTGCCCCGAGCTGTAAAACATTTTATTGACAATAATCCCCTGGGAGTACGGCCCGATAGCGGCTGGGGCGTTTGAAGTTTGGATATTTTTCATGTTACTCGTCCTTTCCATTTCTGTTAAAATAATTCCCTACTTTTACTTTGATACGCTTTTCCTTTACGTCCACATCGGCGAGCTGGACAAGTGAAATATATTCATCAACGAGCCTTTCCTCGATTTTCTCCGATTCGACCAGCACCGCAATCCCGGCAACTGATGCATTGAACTCCTCAAGGAGGCTGACCATCCCGACGACTGTTCCACCAGCCTTCATGAAATCATCGACGATTAGGACTCTTGATCCTTCCGCAAGGCTGCGCTTTGAAAGAAGCATTGTTTGAATGCGTTTTGCCGATCCGGATACATAATTAATGCTGACAGTCGGCCCTTCCGTCACTTTGCTGTCACGCCTGACGATTACCAAGGGAACGTTCAGCTGTGTTGCAACCGCATATGCAAGCGGAATGCCTTTCGTCGCCACTGTCATGACAACATCAATCTTGGCTGATGCATAGGCTGACGCAATGATTTTTCCCGCTGATTGGACTATTGACGGATTCCCAAGGATATCCGCCAAATATAAATATCCGCCCGGCAGGAGACGGTCCGGCTTGGCAATCAATTCACAAAGCTCTTCAATAAAAAGCTTCGCATGCTCATCGCTGGTTTTTACCAGGAATTTAACCCCGCCTGCTGCTCCTGGAATGGTTTGGAGAGTTCCAACCCCTCTATTTTCCAATGTTTCTTTAATAATCGCCAAATCTTCGCTTATTGACGATTTGGCTGAAGAATACCGCTCCGCGAAAAAAGTAAGCGGTACTAGTTCACGGGGCCGTTCAAGCAAGTAATGGGTCATGTCGATTAGTCGTTCACTGCGGCGAAATTTCATGGAAACCTCCGAATTACCGAATATTTTAATTTAATGTAACATAAATGTACGGATTTATTCAAGATGGCGCTCACCAAGCATTCTTACCGCAAAAACCTGCCCGCAAAACCCCCGCAAACCATTGTAAATTCTATTCAGCCGGGAATCATGCCTTACTAGGCCAAAAACAGTCGGCCCGCTACCGCTCATGAGGGCAGCATCCGCCCCAAACCGTTTCATTTGATCCTTGATTTGCGCAACATCCGGGTATTGCTTAAGCGTTACTTCTTCAAGAACATTTCCGACATTCGCACAAACTGACTCGTAATCCTTTCTCCGGATTGCCTCAATCATCGATTTAGTATCGGGATGGACAATCGCTGAAACATCGAGTTTTTTATAGACATCCGCTGTTGAAACCCCGAGATACGGCTTGGCCAGGATTACCCAGCATGTTGGAGGGGCGGGTAATTCCTCAATCCGTTCCCCCCTGCCGGTCGCAAGGGCTGTTCCACCGTAAACGCAAAAAGAAACGTCCGATCCGATTTCAGCGCCTAGGACGGCCAATTCATCGAGGGACAGGCCCAGTCCCCATAATTTGTTCAATCCCCTGAGGGCAGCCGCCGCATCGCTGCTACCGCCGGCAAGCCCGGCCGCGACAGGAATTACTTTTTCAATTGAAATTGTAACTCCTTCTTTCACATTGAAACGATCCTTTAAAAGTTTTGCTGCCTGATAGGCAAGATTCCGCTCATCATCCGGAACATACCGGCTTTGGGAAAGAATCCGAATTTGTCCATCTTCCGAGCCCGACAGTTCGAGGCGGTCGGCAAGGTCGATGGTGGTCATAATCATTTCTACTTCATGATAGCCATCCGGCCGTTTGTGCAGTACATCAAGCGACAGGTTGATCTTTGCTGGTGCTTTGACTAAAAGCTTCAATGAGGTCCACCTACTTTTATATGTTCCAGCTGGCGCCCAATCCGGCCACTCCCCGGATAAATTGGCGCGCTCCCCCTGGGGCCTGCGTGCTTTGCATCCCCTAAGGCCAACGCTGGACTGTTCCACCTGTTTTTGTCCTATTTTACCACAAAAATTATAGGATAAGACCCCTGTTTCCCGAACGCACCGGAAAATATGCAAAGAGGCCGGGAAAAATCCCGGCCTGCCGTGCTGCAAGTGTTATTTTAATCGAATGGCTCGCGGTCCTTTTTTCACACTAGCCGTTTTTGAATACCAGATTGTTCCCGGCTCTTCCAGATGTTCTTCCTTTTTCAGCAGGATACCAGGACTGTCCGGGCAGGATACAAGGCTGCCAAGCTTCTTATAAGCAAGCCTACCGGCCACAACCAAATTCCTTAACCTGCGAAGCCGCTGTTGGCTCACCCTTTTCTGCTCTCAAGAAGCTGCTGCTCGGCCAGCTCGATCGCACGCTTGACCATGTTGCCCGCATCGCGCGCCTTTATGCCGCCCCAGCCTTCCCTTTCAACAACATCATAGAAACCAAGGTCCTTTGCCAGTTCTTCTTTAAAACGGTCAGACATTACTCCACGTCTTCTCGCCATTATCAAAAACCCCTTCCGGCAGCAGCGGCATTCTTAGTATGCTGGCTATCCCCAAAATTCATAATGCCTAATCCTGTCAGAAAAGCGAAAGCGCCCGTTTAGCGCCGTATGGACTGGAGGGAAGCAACTGCCTGAGTTACTTCCTTGCAGCTTTGCGATGAGTTGAAGACAACTTCCCCGAATTTGCTGTGGCGCAGGAGCAAAAGTGCCCGTTTAGTGCCGAAAACGCAAAAACAGCGGCTCTAACTCGCCGCTGTCCTGCAAAATTATATCTAGCTTAGTGCTGCCTGTCCTGCTGATTCTTCATAGAAGGTGATTTCGACTGTTTCTGTCAGTACATCTGCATAGCTGTAAGAAACACGTTCAAATGCATTTTCTTCCTGATCCAGTTCAATAACAAATACTGATGGGTAAGTCTCCGCAAGGACGCCTGACCGTTCAATCGTCTTTCTGCGGCCTCCGTTTGCTTTAAGCAGGAGTCTTTTACCCAAATTTGAATCCAGAGCCTTTTTAATGTCGGCAAGTGTTTTTGGCATTCGGTCCACCTCACTGTGTAAAGTATAACACGCTGACATAATTTTGTCAAAGAAAAAACATAAATTATATCAGTCAGCGAAAAAGATTGTCAATATTTTTTGTTCTACTTTTTTCTTTAAATTTCAACAATCTTTAGTTTTACCTATCCACAGCTTTTTATGTAAAGGCAAATTTCTCGGCCAGATAGATTCATTTGTGTTTTAAAGAAACCTTGTCGTTGATTTCCGCTCTGGGCACACGCTTTTCGCGGGGCGTCAGTTGAGCCTCCTCGGCGCGGGCGCCTGTGGGGTCTCAACCTTGCCGCTGCATCCCGCAGGACACTGAATGGCATCTTCGAATATACCCACGCACGAAGAAAACGCCTTAGCGTTTTCGAGGAGTCGGTGCCCTCACTCCAATCAACTTACTTTCCAAACTCTCTTATAAGAATTTACAATGTCTATAAAAAGAAAAATAAGCCTCTTCCCAAGGCTTATTCCCCTTCTTGCGCGTATTCAGGGCGGTAGGGCATTCCTGTCCTTAAAACGCCTTTTGTTTCAATCCCGCCGAGCCCTTTCTCCCCTGTGAGCGTGTTCCTTAAAACATCCCAGACATGGATGCGCTCCATGAACGGTGTGAAGCTGATTTTTGCGACGATATAAACCGGGTCGAGCGCATGGATATTGATTCTTGAAGGTGAGCTCGCAAAATTTGCGCCAGCGGTTATGAGCGATTCAAAATGCGACTGGCACGCCCCTGCAAAAATGACGAGCTGGTCGAGGTTCGGAACCTTCCTCCTCGCCTCCTTGACAGTCTCGACAAATTGTTTTGAGTGGCGGTACGCATTGATGTCACTCATTTTCCCTTTTGTTTTCGAATAAGCATCATGGCCGGTAACGACAAGGATATCCGGGCGGTAATAATCAAGGAAGCCCCCAATTCGTTCCGGCATCTCCTTTTCACTGCAATGGATTCCATATACGGGTATGCCTATTTTTTCATATAGAGCCAGGCATTTTTTCAAATACGTTTGATCTCCGTCAAGATGCAGTACCTTGCCGGGAATCTGAAAATAATTCGCCGGCTTTGCATATCCCCCGGTCACCTGGTATTCCTGCCTTTGCTTCAGCAAGGTCACGTCCTGGCGGAAAAGCTCAAGGGACTGCTCCTCCTTGGAGCGGTATTCATTTGACATCTTTTGCATTTCGGCAAGGCTCATGGCCACCAAATCCTCAATGGGGGCATCTGCCGCCAGCCGAATATATTCCCCATAAAGATAAGCAACCTGCCGGCCATCCTTCTCCACGATATCAATAACCCGGAATAGGATGTCACAATTATACGAGCGCCTGCCGACGATATCCATTTTCTTTATAGCCACAGAATTCACCCCAATAGGTTTCTTCCATAAGCTATGCGGATGCAAAACAACAGGTGACTACCGCGGGCTGCGGACGCCGGCTTGAAGGATTAGCTGAAAGTCGGGAGAAGTGCTTCACTTAGCCGAGCGAATTCGTCAAGGGAAAGAGTTTCCCCTCTTCTCGATGGCTCAATGCCTGCTTTCTCCAGCGCGGTGGTTATAGCTTCTTTCCGTTCCTTCCCGCCCTCAAGCTGGCTGGTAAGATTATTTAGGATCGTTTTGCGGCGTTGGGCGAATGCGGCCCTTGTAACTGTAAAGAAAAACCGTTCGTTAGAAACCGATACAGCAGGCTCGTCCCTTACATTGAGGCGAATAACCGCGGAGTCAACATTCGGCTGCGGGACAAATACCGTTTTCGGAACAATCATCACCGTTTCAGCCTCAGTATAATACTGAACTGCAATGGATAGCGACCCATAGTCCTTAGATCCCGGCTTGGCCGAAATCCTATCGGCGACTTCCTTTTGGAGCATCACAACAATAGCCCGGACAGGAAGCTTTTCTTCTAGAATTTTCATAATGATGGGCGTGGTCACGTAATAAGGCAAATTCGCGGCAACAACAAGATCCATCCCCGGGTCGAATTCTTCCTTAATAACCTCCGCGGCATTGGCCTTTAAAAAATCACTGTGTACGACCTTTACATTTGAGTATGGAGAAAGTGTATCCTCAAGTATTGGCAATAGCCGCTGGTCAATTTCAAACGCCACGGTCTTCTTGCTCGCCTTTGCCAGCTGTTCAGTCAAAGCGCCAATGCCGGGGCCGATTTCAATTGCCCCCGTCTCGCCGTCTATGCCTGCCGCATCAACAATTTTGCGTAATATATTTGTATCGATTAAAAAGTTCTGTCCAAGGCTTTTCTTGAATGAAAATCCGTATTTCTCAAGTATGGCCCTGGTTCTTAATGGGGTTGCTATATCTTTATCCATTTTCATCCTCCCGCTGGATGGCTTTCATAGCTTCGGCAAATTGGCTGCCGCTGATTTGGAACATTTTCAGCCTCTTGTGAAGCTGTTTACCATTCGTATACCCGATTTTCAGGATTTTGCCCAGCCTTGTCCGTTTCTCGCTTGCCCCCGGGCCGCCGATTAGCCCGGCATCGATTAAATCATCCTTGGTAATTTCCTCGATGGCCTCCTCATTTGTCAACTGGGCGTCCTTTAACGCCTTCCGGATGGCTTCTGGCTCCGCGTGCTCGACACCAATCCCCCGGCCATGCCGTTCCTTCGCCTCTTCTTTTTGCAAAAAAGCATGTTTGCAGCCCGGTACCTTTTGGGCTATCTCCTGGCGGATTTTTTCACCAGGGAAATCGGGGTCAGTAAAAATAATAACGCCCCGTTTTTCATTCGCAAGCCTGATTTTTTCAATTGTTTCCTCATTCAATGCGGAGCCGTTTGTCTCGATTGTATCTGCCTCAACAGCCCTTCTTATCGCGGTGGTATCGTCTCTGCCTTCTACCACGATGATTTCTTTAATTTTCATTGCATCCTCCATCGGAGTGGGATTAGAAAAGCGCAGGCGCCAGATCAGCGCCGTATGAACCGAAGTATACTAGGCGCTTGGCGCTGGAGCTAGACAACTTTAAAACATTCTATTGTTTTAAAAAAACTTAATCTTTTTGCAAAAGTACTGAAACCAAACTGTAACCTTTTGCGTCTATATAAACAATAAGGAAATTACGTCCTTAGTATAAGGAATAATTAGCACAAAAACAAAATGCAGAGGTTTGCCCCCTGCATTTATGTATGGCTAATTCAAAATCTTGATCTTCACTTTCCTTGTCCCCCACCGATATGCGTCGGACAAATTCGGGAAAAAGACGTCTATTTTATGTCCCTTGATTGCGGAGCCTTTATCAGCGGCAACTGCATAACCATATCCTTCAACATACACTTTCGTACCAAGCGGAATAACCCTTGGGTCAACTGCAATTACCTTTAAATGTGGATTCGCACGAAGATTGATTCCTGTTGCAGTCGTGCCCGAACAGCCATTGCAGCCGGCGGTATAGGCTGTAGAGGATACATAAAGTTCCCTGCCCCCTGCAGGTGCTGCGCCCCGCGAAACCTGGGCAACGAGGATTTTCGTGCCAACAGCAACAACTTTGTCCTGTTTGGCGCGGACCGTTTTTTCACTGATCAGCTTCCGGGTAACTTCTTTTCCATTTTCCCTTACGACTTCGAACTTCCTTGAACGAAGTCCATCTTTCCCTTCGGTGACAACCTTATTACTGCCTTTTGCCAGTTTGGCATCCTTCTTTGTGACCACTGCAAACTTAATTGGTTCTTCCACTACATCGGTGACTTTTTCTACTCGAACGACCTTTATCACGGCATTTTGTTTGATCTCTTCCTGCAAGGGAGGTTCAACTCGATCTAGTTTAGTTAGTATAATGCCTTGCTGTTTTAAAAAGTCAGCGACCGTAGCCGAAGTGGACCACACTTTTTGTTCTTTCTTGCTGCCATCAATTAAGCTTAAATAAAGAGCTTTCCTGATTTCGATGCTCATTTTGTTGCTGATTGGCTTTTCGGGTCTTACAGAAATATGATCTTGCGGTATCAACGCTATCTTCTGCTCGTCAAGGAGCTCCCCAACCGTGTCGGCTGTAGTCCATACCGTTTTTTTCTCGTTATCTTTGACAAGTTCAACCTGCTTCGCTTTCTTCCAGACGATTTCAAGATTGTCCTTCACCTTGGTCCCGACTGGAGGAAACAGATAGTCATTTGAGTTGACCGTAATGTTCAACTCCCTGAATAGATCTTCCACGGTGCCAGCCCGGGTTTCCACCGTTTTCTCCTTGCCGTTAATGGTCAAGGCGACGGTGCTTTTTGTCCCTTCATAAAAAAGGATCCCGAGGGTAGCTATGAAAACTAGGAAACTGGCAAAAAACACTGCCATTTTCTTCCTACTCAAAGACGTTGGAAACAGGCTTTTCATGTTTATGGATCCGATGAAAAACGCCTCCTTTTCTTGGAGTGATTATATAGAACCATATTGCCGGCTGTCAACTCTGGTACTTTTCCGAAGGTAGTTCTAATTATGCACATCCCACCTGGAAAAGCAAAGAATTACTTATCGACATGTTCATCCTATGCAGAAAAGGAGACTTGTAGAACTTTTTGTTTTTATAAAAAAATTGGACAAACTTCCTATCAATTCGACACGTTCTTCTATCGGCTTATGCCGAATAATCGCAAAGCATTTTCTGTTGTAGCCTTTGCTACATCCTCAAACGGGATGCCCTTGATACTGGCAATTTCCTCGGCGACAAGCCTGACATAGGAGGGTTCATTGCGCTTCCCCCTATGCGGATGCGGGGTGAGGTATGGGCAGTCGGTTTCGATGAGCAGCCTTTCGAGCGGCAATTCAGCCGCCACTTCCTTTGGCTTTACAGCATTCTTGAACGTAACTGGCCCGCCCAGCGAAATATAGAAGTTCATATCCACACATTGCTTTGCAATTTCAACGCTTCCGCTATAGCAGTGCATAATGCCTCCAACCTCTGAAGCATTTTCCTCCTTGAGGATTTCCACAATATCCGCTGTTGCGTCCCTATTATGGATGACGATGGGAAGTTTTACTTTTTTGGCAAGCCTGATTTGCTTCCTGAACACTTCTTTTTGGATATCCCTGGGTGATTTGTCCCAGTGGTAATCCAAGCCCATTTCACCAATGGCGACCACCTTGGAATGCGAGGCGAGCTCCTCAATCCATACCAGGTCCTCATCCGTCATGTCAATGGCATCGACCGGGTGCCAGCCGACGCAGGCATAAATGAACTCATGGGCCTCCGCGAGTTCGATGGCCTTCTCGATTGTCGGCCGGTCAAATCCGACAACAACCATTTTTTCAACTCCATTTTCCCTCGCCCGGGTGATGACTTCCTCAATATCGTCCTTATACTGCTCCGCGTTCAAGTGGGCATGGGTGTCTATCAGCATGATGCCACTTCCTTTCTTGTCTTCTGACTGCTTTAGTATACCGAAAAGGGAATGCACCGGCGGCAAGACGCGCGGCGGGCATTCCCTTCACTATTCCGCCCCCTGGGGGGGAAGTTATTTGTTACTTGATTTTTGTTCCATTCGGCAGGCTTTGGTCAACCGAGGCGAGCGAGAGTGTTCCCTCTGTCTTTCCGGCAAGGATCATTCCTTGGGAAAGCTCTCCACGCAATTTAACCGGCTTGAGGTTCGTTACGCAAATGACCTTCCTGCCGACAAGGTCTTCCGGTTTGTAGTATTCGGCAATCCCCGAAACAACCTGGCGCTTCTCATAGCCGAGGTCAAGCTGCAGCTTCAATAATTTGTCTGCCTTTTTCACCTGTTCGGCCTGGAGAACTTCTGCAATCCTTAAATCGATTTTCATAAAATCGTCGATTGAAATTTCTTCCGCTTCGGGCATTTCCTCTTTCTTGTCCTCCGGCTTTTGTTCCGGTTCAGGAGTTGGCGCTGCCGATCCCTGCATTTGTGCTTTTATGAATTCAACCTCTTCAGCAATGTCAAGGCGCGGGAATATAGGAGCTCCCTTCACTACTTTTGTTCCTGCCGGAATGATTCCGAATTCATCCAGGCTCTCCCATGACTTTAGTGAGCCATCCTCAATTCCTAGCTGTTCAAAAATCTGCTGCGGAGAGCGGGTCAGGAAAGGCTGCAGAAGAACCGCAACCCTGCGGAGCGATTCGGCAAGGTGCGCCATTACGGATCCAAGCTCAGCTTTGCGCTCCGCGTCCTTGGCAAGTACCCACGGCTGGGTTTCGTCGATATACTTATTCGAACGGCTGACAAGCTGCCATATTGACGAAAGGGCCACGGAAAATTCCATTTTTTCCATCGCATCTTCATACTTTGCAACTGTTTCCCTGTTAGCCTCAAGAAGGCTCTCATCATATTCCGTCACAGAACCGGTATAAGCCGGTATTTCACCGCCAAAATATTTGTCGACCATTGCAACAGTACGGTTAAGAAGGTTTCCAAGGTCATTGGCCAGGTCGAAATTAATTCGTTCGACAAATCCTTCTGGAGTGAAGACGCCATCCGATCCAAACGGCACTTCCCGCAGGAGGTAATACCTGAGGGAGTCCAGGCCGTACCTGTCGATTAATGTGACCGGGTTTACGACATTCCCTTTCGATTTGGACATTTTTCCGTCTTTCATTAAAAGCCAACCATGGGCAAATACCTTTTTAGGCAGAGGAAGCCCCAATGCCATCAGCATAATTGGCCAATAAATGGTATGGAAACGGACAATTTCCTTACCGACCAAGTGGACGTTGGCAGGCCAATATTTCCGGTATTTCGAATCATCGCCGCTTCCATAACCCAAAGCGGTGATATAGTTGGACAGGGCGTCAATCCATACATAAATTACATGCTTTGGATTGCCCGGCACTTTGATGCCCCAGTCAAACGTCGTTCTCGAAACAGCAAGATCTTCAAGCCCCGGTTTTATGAAATTGTTGATCATTTCATTTTTTCGTGATTCCGGCTGGATGAAGTCAGGATTCTCTTCGTAAAATTGGAGCAGCCTGTCTGCATACTTGCTCATCCGGAAGAAATACGATTCTTCCTTTACCTTCTCAACTGGGCGCCCACAGTCAGGGCAATTCCCTTCAACTAGCTGCCTGTCCGTGTAAAAGGACTCACACGGCGTACAGTACCAGCCTTCGTATTCATCCAGGTAAATGTCCCCTTGTTCGACAAGCTGCGCAAAAAGCTTGTCGACCGATTTTTTGTGCCTGTCCTCTGTTGTTCTGATAAAATCATCATAGGAAATATCAAGTTTTTTCCAAAGCTCCTGGATACCGGCTACTATCCCATCGACATATGCTTGGGGGGTTAGGCCTTCTTCTTCCGCCTTTCGCTGAATCTTTTGGCCGTGCTCATCCGTCCCGGTCAAATACATCACATCAAAGCCGCGAAGGCGCTTGTATCTAGCCATCGCATCCCCTGCAACAGTTGTATATGCATGCCCTATATGCAAATTCCCGCTTGGATAGTAGATAGGGGTTGTCAGGTAAAACGTTTTGTCTCTCTTTTCCATCGAGATCTCTCCTTCATGTATACCTATCGCTCAAAAGGCTGTTGAGGTCATTATTGCCTTTTCTTTTCAGCTTCTATCACCAAAATATACAGAAAATCAAGGATTTCTGCAATATAATCGGCTTTTCAGCCGCCCACTTCCAAAAAACTTTCACATCTATCCCTATAAAAAAAATGGAAGCGCCGAATAGTATTGTTGTTTGAAGTATAAACTCATGTTTGTCGAAATTTGCGTTTTTCTGTTTTTTTATTATACTAGTAAAGTGTCCCGAATTTTTTTCCTGTTTTTTCAAAAGGAATTTCAGTATTCAGAAAACATTGCTGCATTAAGGTTTTCACTACACCCAAAACTTGTTAATACTTTTTTTGCGATAAATTTATTGACGAATATGGGAATCGCTGGTATTATAAAACTATTAAAAAAATTGTCGAATAATGGCGAATGAAGTATTATTAGAGAATCTTTTTTTTAAAAATGAGAGGAGAAGCTTATATGAAATCTACAGGTATTGTACGTAAAGTTGACGAACTCGGCCGGGTGGTTATTCCAATCGAATTACGACGCACACTCGGAATTGCAGAAAAAGACGCTCTGGAAATTTATGTTGATGATGAGCGCATCATCCTGAAAAAATACAAGCCAAACATGACTTGCCAAGTGACTGGCGAAGTTTCCGATGACAACCTTGCCCTTGCAGAAGGAAAGCTAATCCTAAGCCGTGAAGGTGCGGAACAGCTACTAAAAGAAATTGAGTCTGTATTCAGCAAATAATATTTAAAAGGCTTCTCCTTTGCCGGAGAAGCCTTTTATGTTTTAATGTTTTTTTACTCTACGTGATATTCCCTATAAATATCACGCTTGCTTAGGCCGCGGTCTTTTGCCGCTTTTTTAATTGCGTCTTTTGAGGCCAGGCCTTCAGTGGCAATATAGTGGCCGACATGCTCTTCGACTGACATGCCTTCCCACCACGGCAATTCTTCCGAGGCCACGTCTTTCGCGCCTTCAAGAACGAGGCAAAACTCCCCCCGTATTTCCCCGTTCTTGCACCAGTCAATGGCTTCCTCGACGGATCCCCGGATAAATTCCTCAAATTTTTTCGTAAGTTCCCTGCAGAGTACGATTCTCCTGTTCCCTAAAATCTCAAGAATTAGACTGAGCGTTTCCTTTAGGCGATGTGGCGATTCATATAGAACAATGGTTGCCGGCTGCTTTTTTAATAGTTCGAGCTCATTTTTCTTTTCCTTGCGCTGCCTGTGCAGGAAACCATAGAAATAAAACGGCTGCGGCGAAAGGCCGGACGCAATCAGTGAAGTCAGCGCGGCATTTGCTCCCGGCAGTGGAACTACCGCAATATTTTCCTTTATCGCCATAACAATAATATCGTATCCAGGATCGGAAATAGCAGGCATGCCCGCATCGCTGACCAATGCGATTTTCTCGCCATTCCTCAGTTTTTCCAGCAATTTTTCCCCGCTCGACTCTTTGTTGTGCTCATGGTAACTTACCACAGGAGTTGCTATTTCAAAATAATTGCACAACTTTTTCGTATTACGTGTATCCTCGGCCGCGATAAGTGCCGCTTCCTTAAGAATCCGGATTGCCCGAAAGCTCATATCCTCCAAATTGCCGATTGGAGTTGGGACAAGGTAAAGGATCCCTTTATAATTTTCGTTTTCAAAGCTCTTTTGCTGCTGCATACGCGCGGCCTCCTTCCCTTGCCAAAAACTCTTCCTTTTTTACCCGGGACAGCTGTTTAAAGCGGTATTCTGCCTGCATTGCCTCCGTTTTTGTTTGAAAGGCCTGCGCGAAGACAAGTTCCACAGGACTGCGGCCCCTTGTATATTTGGCTCCTTTTCCTTCATTATGGAGCCTGACCCTCCGTTCAAGATCGTTCGTATAACCTCCATAATAACTGCCATCGCGGCACGATAATACATAGAAGTAATGGTCAGTCGGCGCCATATAAAATCTCCCTTACTTCCGGCGTATATTCATTATTCCCATCATAAACAATAAGAGGCGGCAAAATTTTCAGGCCTGGCTGGCCATTCTTGGTTGCTTCAACAAGCAAGGTATTCGCCTCCTTGCCCTCCTTTGGGTAAACGAATTTCATCCTCTTCGGCTCAAGCCGGTACTTGCGCATTAGCTCTATCATATCATTCAGACGTTCGGGCCGATGCACAAAAGCGACCTTCCCACCTGCCCTGGCAAGTGCGGCTGAGACACGAATCGTATCCTCAAGGGTGCACATAATCTCATGCCTCGCGATTGCAAAGTGTTCATTATCATTAATTTCCGAGGTTGGCGGCGTTTTGAAGTATGGAGGATTGCATGTTACGACATCAAACTTGCCATAGCCAAGCTGAGCGGGCGTGTCCTTCAAATCGCCGTGAATCATCTTCAGGCGGCTATCAAGGCCATTGTAGGCGATGCTCCTGACTGCCATGTCATAGAGCCGTTCCTGGATCTCCACGCCCGTAATCCGCCCCTTCGTCCTTTTGCTTAGGAAAAGCGGAATGACACCGTTGCCGCTGCATAAATCAATCAGGTTCCCTTTTTGTATCGGAACATAGACGAACCGTGACAGCAGGACCGCATCGAGCGAAAAGGAAAATACTGTCGGGCTCTGTATGATCCGCAAATTTTCAGCCAGCAAATAATCCAGCCGCTCATCATCTTTTAAATCGGCCATTGAGTACCTCCTATATCCACAAAAAGGCCTTCCCGTTGAAAGGAAGGCTTTATTTTTTATTCAAAAATGACAGGCAAAACAGGCAATCTCCTTCTTTCCGCAAGCTGCCGAAATGCAAATTGCAAATATGGAAGCCTTCCTGGTAAAGGCGCGCCAAATTGTCATAGCCTTCACCAATGTCCACGGTCCTGGCTTCGGATGCGCCAGCCTTTTTCCCTTTTTTGCCCTGTCCTTCCACCTGTTCCGGCGTTTTTTCAAGGCGCCGGCGCAGGAACTCGTTTTCAAGCTTCAGCGAGTGGTTCTCTTCCAGTATTTCTGCCAGATGCTGTTTTAATTCGCCAAGCTGTTGGTAAAGATTCCCGATTTGGGTTTCCATCGAGCCAACCGATTCAAAAATTTCCTTCTTATCCACGTATTCCACCTCATCAGTCTGTGGATGGTATCGAAAAAGCACCTTCTTTAAGGATTTCGTCGAGGGTGAATTCCAGCACCCTTTCCTGTTCCTTTATATCGACCTGGAGGATGCGTTCCAGTATATTCAATCCAACAACCTTTCCTCTTCCAAGCGGAGTCGTAATCACTTCGCCGAGATCCGGGAGAAGGTCCTTCGCTGTTTCATATTCGTCGTTTTCATATTTCAGGCAGCACATGAGGCGGCCGCATAATCCTGAAATTTTGGTTGGGTTGAGGGAAAGATTTTGGTCCTTTGCCATTTTGATTGAAACTGGATCAAAATCGCCGAGGAACGTCGAGCAGCACAGCATCCTTCCACAAGGGCCTATGCCACCGAGCATTTTCGCTTCATCCCTGACCCCGATTTGCCTTAATTCAATCCTTGTCCTGAAAATGGACGCAAGGTCCTTGACAAGCTCCCTGAAATCAACCCTGCCATCAGCGGTGAAGTAGAAAATGACCTTGTTTCTATCAAATGTATATTCAACATCAACAAGCTTCATATCAAGCTGATGCCCATTCACTTTTTCACAGCAAACGTCATACGCTTCCTTTGCAGCCAGCTTGTTTTCCTCCACAATGAGCCTATCCTTTTGATCTGCAATCCGCACAACCTTTTTCAAAGGGAGGACAACGTCATGCTCGTCCACTTGTTTGCGGGCAATGACAACCTTGCCGAATTCAACTCCGCGTACGGTTTCGACAATGACATAGTCATCCTTTTCTATGGGCAGATCTCCGGGATCGAAGTAATATATTTTTCCCGCTTTTTTAAAGCGGACCCCGACTACATCATACAAATGCTGATCCCTCCTGCAATTTTAACACGAGCTGTTCCATCAGAAGCTGGGGGTTCATATTGGCGTGAAGCCGCCGCTTCGCGTCAAGAACCGCAGCCATCTGATCGGGCAAACTCCGTGTCCGGGTCTGAAGGGCAAATTGCTGAAGCCGTCCTGATTCTTTTTTATAAACAATTTGCTCCTGTTTTCCCAATTGTATATATAATAAGTCCTTAAGTACGAGAAGTAGTAAGTCCAGGCCGCGGTCAATCTGATCTTTCTCTTTAAAGTGCTGGAACCATTCCCCCTGGAGGGCGACCATTGCCTCCAACGGATTCTTTTTAAGCACTTCATATAATTTTACCACTATTTTTTGGGCTTGTGCAAACCAATCCTGCGTATTTAGTTCCAATGCCTCATGAACATTATTTGTTAATTGGGCAAGCAGTGGAGCAGAATCCGGGTCAACCCCGTTTTCAACCAGCTTTTTAATGAAAAGGTCAGGGGGAAGAGGCCTGAACGATAAGATTTGGCAGCGTGACAGGATGGTAGGAAGCATTTGCTGAGGGTTCTCCGTAAGCAGGACGGCGACTGTACCCGCCCCCGGTTCTTCAAGGAATTTCAGCAGTGAATTGGATGCTCCGGATGACATTTTTTCGGCATCAACAATAACATAGACTTTCCTCGAAGATTCCATTCCTTTTTTTGAAAACTCCTCTTGAAGCTCCTTGATTTGCTGTTTTTTAATTGAAAGGCCATCCGGTTCGACCCAGTGGACATCAGGATGGTTGCCGCTGCCAATACGCTTGCAGTTCAGGCAACTTTCGCACGGTTTGAAGCCATTGACTGGATTGACGCAAAAAAGCGCTTTTGACAATTGCTTGGCCGCATCCTTTTTCCCGGTCCCCCGCATTCCTTCAAACAAATAGGCATGGGCGACCCGGTTCTTCTGTATGCTGTTTTGTATCATTTTTAATGCCGCCGGCTGAATTTCTTCAAGCCCCTCCCAAGTCATTGCCAATCCAGCTCACCTGCTTATGATTCATTTTTACCTATCAGCGGAAATCGCCGCTGAAGGTAGTTTCACACTATAGAAAGGGGGAAGGCGCCTTTTTTTCAAAAAAGGGCCTTCCAAAAATGCGGGTAGTTAAAATTGTAAAAATTGCTCAATTGGCAGGACAAATACTGTTGCTCCTCCAACCTCAACTTCAACAGGGTATGGAACGTACGAATCCGCATTCCCTCCCATAGGCGAAACCGGTGCCACGAGCTGGTCCCTCGCTTTACAGTTGATCCTGATAATCTCCAGCGCCTTCTCAACTCTCGCGTCATCCGTACCAATCATAAAGGTTGTATTTCCCGATTTAAGAAAGCCTCCTGTTGTAGCAAGCTTTGTAGCCCTGAAATTATGCTCCACGAGCGCGTTTGATAGCCTATTGCTATCCTGGTCCTGTACAACCGCAATAATTAACTTCATTTGCGTACAACCTCCTTTTTCAAATGATTGGTACTATACTTTCTTCTTCCATTATAGCAGGATTTCCTGCTCCCCACATGAATGAAGGGGGTGGAAATTATCTTAAAGAAAAAATCCCCCCTATTTTAAAGGGAGGATTTCCTTTATTTTTTCCAAAGCGGCCGTAAAAACTTCTTCCATCGGCAAGGAGGCATCAATCACTGCAATCCTGTCCGGAAAACGGTTCAAAAGAAGATGGTAGCCTTCCCTTACCTTTCGGTGGAACTCAAGCTCTTCCAGATCGAGCCGGTTTACTTCACGTCCCTTGTGCTTTTGAATCCGGGCCAATCCTTCTTCCGGGGTAATATCAAAATAGATGGTCAAATCAGGCATCATTGTTTCAATGGCGAACTCATTAATCTTATAGACCTCATCGATCCCTAAACCCCGCGCATATCCCTGATAGGCAAGGGAGCTGTCGACAAAACGGTCACATAGGACAACGGCGCCATCCTCGAGGGCCGGCTTCACTTTCTCAACCAGATGCTGCCTTCTTGCTGCGGCATACAGCAGCGCTTCCGTACGAGGGTCCATCGCAGTATTGTCAGGTTCCAATATAACCCTTCTGATTTGCTCCGCGATGTCGATTCCGCCAGGTTCCCTTGTAGTAAGGATTTTAATTCCGTTGTTTTGCAAATGTTCACTTAAAAGGCCCAGAACCGTTGTTTTTCCCGCCCCATCAGGGCCTTCAGTCGTAATAAATAATCCAGTTTTCATCATGACCTCCAAAATTTCGAGCTTATCTATAGATGAGTATTTCTCCGTCTTCAAGCCGCTCTCCGCCGTGAAAGCGGGAACCTGATTTTATTAATTGCGCAAGCTTCCGTGCCATCAATTCGCTAACCCGCTCCCCTTTCAGTATAAGCGGAATCCCAGGTGGATAGGGGATAATTGTCTCAGCCGCAACCGAACCCGGAGCGTTTTCAAGCTTTACAAGTTCGCCTGTGAGCCCCTCCATTTCGTGATAGGAAAGAGCCAGACGGGAAAGACCCCCTCCCCTTGAGAATACATCAGGCTCTTGTTTGAAAGGAGCGTAATCACGAAGTATATCTTTTATCTTTTTGGCTGCAGGAACGAACGGGTAGGGCATGTCCTCTTTTAAAAGAGGTAGCACAAGCAAAACATTGAAAGGGTCAGCCAGTTCTGTAAAGATGCCTTCATGCTCAAGAAGCTGCTGTATTTCATAGCCAGTAAGGCTGCAGGCACTTTGTACCGCCACTTTTAGAGGGTCGGTTTTTTCTCCAGCTTTTAGGATCCGTATTTGCGGAATATCAGCAAGTTCCTCCCTGAACCGGCTGACTTCCTCCATCAGGCTGGACAAGTCCCTCTTTTTAAAAGTTCCTAGGTACATTCTGGCCAAATCCAATGAAGCCATAAGTGGATAAGATGGACTGCTTGACTGAAGCATTTGCAGGTAATCTTTTAACCGGCCGAGATTGGCCAGCCTACTATTAAAATGGAGGAATGACCCCATTGTCATTGCTGGAAGCGTCTTATGGGCAGACTGGACAACAATATCGGCTCCAAGGGCAACTGCTGATGTGGGGAAGCTGTCCCCGGCAATAAAGTGGGCACCATGTGCTTCATCAACAAGGACCGGAATCCCGTTTTGGTGGGCGGCCTCAATTATTTCTGCTATCGGGTCTGCAATTCCATAATAGTTCGGGTATGTAAGAACAATTCCTTTTATTTCGGGAAAGCGCACCATTGCCTGTTCGACCGCTTCTGTATCCAGCCCGCCAGCAACCTTCCATTCACCGTTAAAAACCGGCTCTATGAATATAGGGTCGGCTTTTGCAAGGCGCAAAGCATTTACTATCGATTTATGGCAATTCCGCTGTACAAGAACTTTGTCCCCTTCCCCGCAAACGGATAAAATCATGGCGAGGTTGCCACAAGTGGAACCGTTCACAAGAAAAAAACTTTCTTCCACACCGTACAGCTCGGCTAGAAGCTCCTCTGCTTCCCGAATCACCCCTTCCGGAGAATGGAGGTCATCCAGTCCGGAAAGCTCCGTTGCATCAAGCTTCATAATCTCCTTAAAGCATGCGCCTGCCATCTCGTTAAGGACCGTTCCGTATTTATGACCGGGTACATGGAAAGATACCGGCATTTTATTTACATGTGCCATCAATGCATTAAATAAAGGTGTATTTTGCTGATTCATATTTTCTCCCAGGCAAAGTTAAGTCTCATCTATTTTATCAGACTTAACGGATTAGGGGTAACGAAGAAAAAAATAAAGCCCTTAAAGGACTTTTATGATAATATATGCGGTTCAGCCACTTTCCTTAGCTGTTTTAAAAAATATCTATACCTGGGGTCATTTGTTTCAGTGGAAACCATATCCCTTTCACACTCCGAGCAAATAAAAGAAGTGTAAAGATGTATACCCTGCGTTTTTGTTTTCTCGCACACGACACAAGCTTCCTTATAATGATTAGCCACAGGCTGATAATCCACTTCTCCCACCTCCATACCCCCATTGTGCCCACCGGACAGGATTTGTATACAATTTTTCGAATTGTCGTATCGCCTATTGTTCTTAATGTATGTGCACACGCCCAATTCGGTGTATGTCTACCTGTTTTTTTATGATGATTTTTGATGGAAAGGTTGTATCCTTTCTCCTCGAATGAGGCGGGGATTGGGACAGGAATTGGCGGTTTTGGAACTTCCGTGTCAAAATGAAGCGAGGATTCGGACACAAGCCCCTTGTAAATCCACTTTACTGTCCAAACATTGGGCTTCTTTGGCCTCGCATCCCTCAAAAATTCAGTGTCAAAATAAAGTAAGCCTTTAGACAACATATGAAGGTTTCGCTACTTCACTTTGTCCAAGTGAGGCAGCGATACACCAACTAATTTACACTGCCGATTTAGTTCTTTGCTGTCTCTCAAATAGAAAGAAAGGTTTCTGATGGCTGGCAGTTCATTCACTTGTGTTTTAAATACAAAAAAGACAACCTTTTCAAAGGTTGCCTACCATTTTGTTTGCCCGGCAGCGTCCTACTCTCACAGGGGCAAGGCCCCAACTACCATCGGCGCTGAGAAGCTTAACTTCCGTGTTCGGTATGGGAACGGGTGTGGC
>NZ_LIGI01000001.1:4492264-4521130 GCF_001273955.1 Bacillus sp. FJAT-27245 | reverse complement strand
TCGACTTGCATGTATTAGGCACGCCGCCAGCGTTCGTCCTGAGCCAGGATCAAACTCTCCAAAAAGAGTTGAGTCATGCTCAAAATGTTACGTTGACTAGTAATCCGAAGATCACTATATTATTGTTTGTTGACGCTTGTTTGTTTAGTTTTCAAAGAGCAATTTTTCTCACATCGCTCAAAAGCGACTTAATTAGTATAACATTTCAAATTTAAAAAAGCAATAACTTTTTTTCGTTGCCGCCGTTTTGTTCAGCGGCGACTTTTACTATAATACAGGGTTTATGCAATTTGGTCAACTCCTTTTTCAAATTTTATTTAATGGAAATTATAGCTAACGAAAAGCGTATAAAAAACAAAACGAAATCCGCCGTACAACGGATTTCGTTTCTATCAATTGTAATTAGCCAATTACAATCATATCGACAGCAATAAGGGCTGCCATACCTGGGATGCCAAGGAACCCCACAACCGATGTCGTAAACAGATTGATTGGAAGATGGATTCCAAACTGGGTTCCAGCTGTATTTAAAAAGAACAAAAGAAGCGCACCAATCACAAGTTTTATCGCGGCCTGCCCCAGCAGCCTCGCCGGCTTCATCGGCGCTCCCGCTATAAGGACCAGGATGATCAGGCCGCCCAATATAGAAATAACGTAAATCGGTTCCAATAAAAAACTCCCCCTTCTTCGGGAAACTCGTACTAAATTATATGTACAAGTTCCACAAAAAAGACCGGGAGTTCCTTTACTTAACGCCCTAACCTGATTTTTCTATGCTTTGCCTCTTTTAAAAGGAAGAAGTATTTAGCTTCGGCCATTCTTGACTGGCAAATCACTTCTTCTGTTGGATCAAATGATTTTTCGAGAAGGGTTTTCTGCCGCTGCCAGTCAGCCTTGACGTCGTTTAGCAAATTGATGAATCTCTCATTGGACTCATGGCGCAGCCGGCCTTTTCGCCGAAAGAACATTATTCTTTACCCTCCATCCTTTTAAACTTCACGCCTGCCTTCCAACGCTTTTGAAAGAGTAACCTCGTCAGCGTATTCAAGGTCTCCTCCTACAGGCAGCCCGTGGGCAATTCTCGTTGTCTTTATGCCCGATGGCTTCAGCAGCCTTGAAATATACATGGCTGTCGCTTCCCCTTCAATATTTGGGTTCGTCGCTAAAATCACTTCCTGGACCGTTTCATCCTGAAGCCGTTTTAGCAGATCGGGTATATTGATATCCTCGGGGCCAATGCCTTCCATCGGTGAGATCGCACCATGAAGGACGTGGTAAAGTCCATTGAATTCTTTCATTTTTTCCATCGCAATAACATCTTTAGGGTCCTGGACGACGCATATAACACTTTTGTCGCGCCTCTCATCTGAGCATATATAGCATGGGTCCTGGTCGGTTATATGGCCGCATACGGAACAGTAGCTTAAATTCCGTTTCGCGTTTACGAGCGCCTTAGCAAAATCGAGGACTGTATCCTCTTTCATGCCAAGGACGAAAAAAGCCAGACGAGCGGCCGTTTTCGGGCCGATCCCCGGCAATTTCATAAAGCTGTCAATCAGCTTGGATATCGGTTCGGGATAATGCATTTTCTCTCCTCCTAGAACAAGCCGGGAAGGTTCATTCCTTTAGTAAACTGCCCCATAGTGGACTCGGACAATTTTTCGGCTTTATCCATCGCATCATTCAAGGCAGCTAAAATGGTGTCCTGAAGCATTTCCACATCTTCCGGATCTACCGCCTCGGGATCGATCTTAACATCGACAACTTTCTTGTGGCCGGTTACAACAATTGTTACCATGCCTCCGCCAGCGGTTCCTTCGACGGTCTTTTCACCAAGTTCATTTTGTGCTTCTTCCATTTGCTTTTGCATTTTCTGCATTTGTTTCATCATGTTTTGCATATTGCCCATTCCGCCCATACCTGGCATTTTACGTTTCATTATTGTCATCCTCCGTTTATCATTCAATAATTTCAATTAAATCCCCGCCAAACAATTTCTTGGCTTCGTCAAGGAGCGGATCTTCTTCGTCCTTTTTTGCTTCCTGGCTTTCCACGCCATCCGGCTGGTGGGTTAATAGGAAGTTTTCCCGAATCGTTGCCCACTGGTCTTCCGGAGCTCCTGTAATGGAAAACGTTTTTCCGGTCAATTGCCTTAAACTATCCGAAATAGCCTCTAAAAATTTCGGGTTATCCATTGCCATCTGGCAATGAATTTCATGCTTGAATTTAATAACAAAGGCTCCGGATGAGGCAGCTGCAGGTTCTGCTTCATTTAATAACGCCGCATGCGACTTCATTAATGAACGAAGCATTTCTCCCCAATTGCTTTTTAGCAAATTGAGGTCGGATTTTGTGGCATGTTTCAGGATTTCGTTTATTTTCCCGGCCGGTGCCTGGAACCCTTTTCTGGATATACGCTGCGCCTGTTTTTGGCCCGAACTTGCCGGCTCATTTGCAGCCGCTGAGACGCCGTGTTTCTTCAGTTCCCTTAACTCTTCCTCAAGCTTGTCGATCCGGTTCAGGAGGACGGCCACTTGAGGGGAATCTTCGGCGGCGGCTGTTTGGACCGCCGTTTCCTGCTGGCATAGTTTGACGACCGCCACTTCAAGAAAAATTCGCGGGTGGGTCGTCCAGCGCATTTCCTGCTGGGTTTTGTTCAGCATATCGATTAAATCATAAATTTGCCCCGTTGAAAACTGGCCTGCCAAATCCCGAAACCCATCATCGAGCATTACCCTCTCTAACGACTCCTCCAACGAAGGGGCCGTTTTAAAAAGAAGCATGTCCCGGAAAAACAAAATAAAATCCTCAATAAATCGCGAGGGGTCTTTCCCGTGAAAGAGCAGCTCGTTTAGGATATCAAGGCCCTGGGCGACATCTCTCATTAGGATGGCCTCAGCCATTTTCGCCAAAAACCCTTGGGAAACCGAGCCGGTGACAGTCAGTGCATCCTCTACTGTAACCTGTTCCTGGCTGTAAGAAATCGCCTGGTCAAGCAGGCTCAAAGCATCACGCATACCACCTTCCGCCGCCCTGGCGATAATAGGCAGGGCAGCCGGATCATAAGCGGTATCTGTCTCATCGGCGATCAATTTCATCCTTCCGACAATCGCGTTTGCGGTTATCCTTTTAAAATCGAAGCGCTGGCATCGCGAAACAATAGTCAGCGGAATTTTATGGGGTTCAGTTGTCGCCAAAATAAACATAACATGCCTTGGCGGTTCCTCAAGTGTTTTGAGGAGGGCGTTGAATGCCCCGGTTGAAAGCATATGCACTTCATCTATGATATAAACTTTATATTTTAAGGAGCTGGGAGCATACTTCACTTTGTCACGGATATCCCTGATTTCATCGACACCGTTATTGGAAGCTGCATCGATTTCAATGACATCCTGGATTGTCCCGTCAGTAATGCCTCGGCATGCACTGCATTCATTGCAAGGTTCTGCAACAGGAGCATTTTCACAGTTGACTGCTTTAGCCAAAATCTTGGCAGCTGTCGTTTTCCCGGTCCCGCGCGGCCCTGAAAAAAGGTAGGCATGGGTGGTTTTTTGCTGAACCAGTGCGTTTTGCAATGTTTTCGTGATGTGTTCCTGGCCCACGACATCAATGAATTGCTGTGGGCGCCAGACTCGGTAAAGTGCCTGATAGGCCACTGGCAATGCCCCCTTTCCAATCTCTTCTTTCGGCTTGCCGGGGAATTCCGGGCAATGATCACCATCTATTTATTATACCGTATTTTATATGTAAAGTGTAATCCAGGGACCCTGGATTATATAGGTTTTCAACCTATATCCCGCATGTGCCGCTTTTTTTCATAAAGGCCCGGGATCCTTTGTTCGGACAACAAAAAACCCACCCTCAAAAAGGATGGGTTTTGGGTATCTAATATAACTGCCGTGCACCTTCCGTCGACTGCCATCCATAAGCGTTACTCAAGCAGTTAGCTCGGCCCAGGCAACCCTGCGGCACATGGGAGCATCCACTTAATGCTGCTTCCTTCCGGACCTGACATGGTTCATGGAATCCCATTGCGCAGGACCCAGGCGTCAACACTACTTACTTGAGGCAGGCCCTACAGAGTGGCAGCCTCGGGAAGGGATTCAACCCCGCTGGAGCGGATTGCGGGTACAGGGCACCGCTACCTCCCCGTCTAGCACGGCAAAATTGAAACCAATTTTTATGGCGCTTTTATAGCGCCTTTTAAGTATACAGAGTTTTTCAGGAAAAATCAATGGCCTCTACTTGTCAATTCCTGTATCGCCTTCCACAGCAGCCTTCCTGGCAATCCTTTTTGCTTCTTTCTTTTTCTCCCTTAGCGAACGGAAAAAGTCGGAAAGCATGCCGCCGCACTCCGCTTCGAGGACTCCGGATACGACTTCGCATTGATGATTGAAACGGCTCTCTTCCAGAAGATTCATCAACGTTCCGGCACAGCCAGCTTTTGGGTCGGCCGCCCCGTAAACAACACGGTCCACCCTTGAGAGGACGATTGCACCGGCACACATGGCGCATGGCTCAAGTGTCACATAAAGGACCGCTCCTTCAAGCCGCCAGCTCCCGGTTGTCCTGCAGGCTTCATCTATGGCAAGCAGCTCGGCATGGGCCACCGCATTTTGCCCGGACTCACGCAAATTATGGGCCCTGGCGACAATTTCCCCCGCCATGACAAGCACGGCGCCAATTGGCACCTCATTAATCGCCGCGGCTTTTTTGGCTTCTAATATTGCTTCTTTCATAAAGATTTCGTCTAGAACTGGGACATATTCCATCCCAACACTTCCTTTTATTAAAATCTAATCCGGTACATTTAAGTTAGTATAACATGAAAAGTCTTGGCTCCTCATAGAATGGAGGTAGCGTTACTTTTGCGCAAGGAGGGAAGAAGATGCAAATCCATGTTGTGGAAAGCGGACAAACCCTGGCAGCCATTGCCCGGACATATGGAACGACCGTGAATGATATTGTCGAAGCAAATGAATTGCCAAACCCGGACGACCTTGTCATTGGGCAGGCGATGGTCATCCCGATTGCCGGGAGCTTTTATTTTGTCAGGGCCGGCGATTCACTTTATTCAATAGCACGAAGGTTTGGTACGACCCCTGAGGAACTCGCGCGGATTAACCGAATCCGGGTCAACCAGCCATTAAGTGTCGGGTTTCGGCTGTATATCCCACCCGGAACGAAACGTGCTGGCGACTTCAACGCATATGTGGAGCCAAGAGGAACAACTGTGGCTCCCGCTCTTACAGCTAGCGCGCGTGAGGCGGCACCCTATTTAACATATCTTGCTCCGTTCAGCTTCCAGGCAAGAAGGGACGGTACGTTGCGAGAGCCTTTACTGGACAATTTCCCCCAAATTGCCCGTGCCAATAACAATGTGTTGATGATGGTCATCACCAATCAGGAAAATGACCAATTCAGCGATGAACTTGGGCGTATTTTGCTCAATGATATAGCGATACAGGATCGGTTTCTAAACAATATCGTCGCTACTGCAAGAAGGCTCGGCTTTCGGGATATCCATTTTGATTTCGAGTATTTGCGTCCCGCCGACAGGGAAGCCTATAACACTTTTCTCAGGAAAGCTAGGGACCGCTTCAAGCGTGAAGGCTGGCTTATCTCTACCGCCCTTGCCCCAAAGACAAGCGCCACACAAAAGGGCCGGTGGTATGAAGCCCATGATTACAGGGCCCATGGCGAGATTGTCGATTTTGTGGTCATTATGACGTATGAATGGGGGTATAGCGGCGGCCCGGCCATGGCGGTCTCCCCCATTGGCCCGGTACGCCGCGTCCTTGAATACGCCCTTACCGAAATGCCAGGCTCAAAAATCATGATGGGTCAGAACCTGTACGGTTATGATTGGACGCTCCCTTTCGTCCAGGGAAGCGTAGCCAGGGCGGTCAGCCCGCAGCAGGCAATCCGGATTGCAGCAGAAAACAATGTTCCTATTCAATATGATGCAAAAGCCCAAGCCCCGTTCTTCAGATACACCCGCGCGGGGCGGCAGCATGAGGTCTGGTTTGAAGATGCCCGCTCCATACAGGCCAAATTCGATTTGATCAAAGAGCTTAATTTACGCGGGATGAGTTATTGGAAGCTTGGCCTTTCTTTTCCGCAAAACTGGCTCCTGATTACGGAAAATTTCAATGTTACTAAAAGGACAACATCCTAACTATGTTAAGCTGCCCAGACCAGGGCAGCTTTTTTTATTGGGAGGCATCGTCCCCAAGCACTATTTTTCCAAACCTAAATCCTGTAAAATCAAGGATGATGGCCTCCCTTCCTTTTCCCCCATAAATATTCCATATCCGAAGCCGTATGGAATATGGTAAAATACAATTTGTCTAATTACGACATTATTCTACTTATTTCTTATTTTTTCTAATTCTTACATAACTGGCATATAGGCATATACAAACTAGTTAGTGAGCGGAGAAGGAGGACATGCAATGGGGGAAACTCCCTTTATTACTGTTGAAGGGCCGATTGGTGTAGGAAAAACATCTCTTGCAAAAGCAATTGCCGATCATTATCAATTTGCATTGTTAAAAGAAATCGTGGATGAAAATCCTTTCCTCGGCAAGTTTTATGAAAACATTGAAGAGTGGAGCTTCCAGACGGAGATGTTTTTCCTTTGCAACCGTTTTAAGCAGCTTGGTGACATCAATACCCATTATCTGGCCAAAAATCAGCCGGTAGTCGCAGATTATCATATTATCAAAAACTTGATTTTTGCCCAGAGGACGCTGAACAACGAGGAATACAAAAAGTATTTTAAAATTTATCAAATCCTCACCGAGGATATGCCAAAACCAAACGTTGTCATTTATTTAAATGCAAGCCTTGATACCCTGCTGGCCAGGATCGCGATGCGGGGGCGCGAAGTCGAAAAGAATATCAGCCCTCTTTATCTTGAACAGTTGTCGCGTGACTATGAAGAAGCAATGGAAGCATTTGAGAGGCAGCATCCTGAAATCCCGGTTCTTCGCTACAGTGGCGATGTGATGGATTTCGTAAAAAGCGAGAAGGACCTGGACACAATCCTATCAGAACTCTCATTATCGCTGGCAAAAAGCAGCTGGACCAATACATTATAAGGATGGGGAAACTATTTTGAGTATCGTAATCGGCGGCATGATTGGCCTTGGCAAAACAAGTGTGGCAGATTTATTGAATGAATATTACCAAAGCAAGGGAATAGACAGCAAAGTATTTTACGAAACAGTGGATGATAACCCGATTCTCCCACTTTATTATGAGCTGACCCCTGAAGAATTGGATGCAAAAAGAATTCCGTTCCTTCTTCAGTTATTCTTTTTGAATAAACGGTTTACAACCGTCAAGGAATGCGTCACTTGGCACAATCCGTTATATACGATCCAGGACAGGTCGATTTATGAGGATTGGTATTTCGCCTATGTGAATAAAAAGCTTGGCCGTATCTCCGAGCTTGAATTCAGGATTTATGAAGATCTTGTCGACAATATGATGGAAGAACTGAATGAACTTCCGAAAAAAGCTCCGGAATTGATGGTCTACTTGAAAGGCTCCTTTGATACTGTTATTGAACGGATTATGTCACGGGGGAGGAGCTTTGAAATCAACCCCGAGCTGAAGGAGTATTACTTCGAGGTCTGGAAAGGCTATGATGAATGGGTCTTCAACCATTACAAAGCCAGCGAAGTGCTGGTTATCGACATGGACGTGACCGATATCGTCAACCGCCCGGAAGATGCCGCACGGGTCTGCAGGGAAGTGGATAACAAATTGAATGAAATCCTTTTTACTAAAACGCATACCGGCTGATTAGCTGGTATGCGTTTTTCAGTATAAGAGGGAATTGTCCTTGGGCTTCATTCTGCCCAAACATTCAATCCGTTTTATTATATGGAAAAAAGTGAGCCGCAAGGCATTTGTGCGTCGTCAATTATGTAGAAGGAGAAATGGGGTGGTTGAATGGCGGGAAAGGAAGAGGAATTTTCCTTCGGGGAAATTGAGGATTTTGATACCATCGTACTTACCTATGTAAATGACATAAGAAAGCTGATTTATACCTATGTCCGACATACCGAGACCGTTGAGGATTTGGCACAGGAGGTTTTCCTGGCAGCTTACAAGGGATATCGGAACTTCCGGGGGGAGAGTTCCGTGAAAACATGGCTATTTAAAATTGCGATTAACAAGTCCAAGGATCATTTAAAAAGCTGGCACCATCGGCATTTGGTCCTGACAGAATTTTTTCAGGAAAAAAGCAACAGGGATACCGCTGAAACCGAGGCGATGGCAGGACTCGAAAAGCAAGAACTCGCCAAGGCAATCATGGCTCTTCCACTAAAATACAGGGAAATTATTATTCTTTATTATTACCACGATCTGTCCCTGCCGGAAATTTGCCGCCTCCTGAATATGAATACAAATACAGTAAAAACAAGGCTGACCCGCGGCCGCGATCTGCTCAAAAGGAGGTATAGGCGCTGATGGAAGCCCTTAAGGATGATGTTAAAGAAGCACTTGATGCACATGTATTCAGGCTGATTGAACTGAATGGAGAAGACAGACGGAAATTTATTGAGCGTGTTAAACGTGCAAAGCCCCACCGGAAAAAGGGCTCCTTCTCCTTTAAGGCAGCGATGGCCGGAATTGCAGCGGCCGCCTTGCTCGTGCTGTTAGCGATGCCGCTTGCCGATGTTTTTACCAATTCCGGCAGCATTGCGGATATTGAAAAGGAGGCAAACGAATTATTCGGCCACGAAATCCTTGTTCCGGAGTTTAAAAACTATCCAATAACCTTTGCTGCTTTATATAATCCAAAGCAAGCCGGGCATAAGGTCTTATCTGTAAATTATGCGTTGGCGAAGGGCGAACAGGACACACGAATGAGCAATAAAGAGGATATTCAAAAATGGGAAAAGTCGAATGAGAGCCATCTCCTTTACGGGCCCTATACAGGCAAACCAATCCTGCGGCTTACTTACAATGAGCTAAAGCCCACATTGGAAGGCGCAACGACAAGAAAAGTCAATGGCTTTGACGTTCAATTCAATCTTCTTTCCGGCAAGCCGGCAGGAGACTTCTATCATGCTCTGATTTATACAAAAGAGGGTTCTTATTATTTAGAGTTCTTTTTATCCGAAGGATTTACCGTGGAAAATGCCGATGAAATGATTGAAGAACTAACCATGCAGCTAGTGGAATGATTTACTCAATAATATTAAAAAATCCGCCGCAGGCGTATCGCGTTGCGGCGGATTTTGTCTCCAGATTTTATGCGCGTTGGTATCCATAATCGAATAAATGGCGGAGGAAGAGGGATTCGAACCCCCGCGCGGTTTAACCCGCCTGTCGGTTTTCAAGACCGATCCCTTCAGCCAGACTTGGGTATTCCTCCGTTTCGACAAATGTTATAGTACTATAAGGTGGATGTTCATGTCAACTGAAAACCTTCATTGTTTTTAAAAAAGAGGACGGGAATATTTTTCCCGTCCCGATTTCTTTAGTCAGGTTTGATTTCAGTCCTTCCGCCCATGTACGGCCTTAACGCTTCAGGAATGGTGACAGTTCCATCTTCCTGCTGGTAGTTCTCAAGGATTGCGGCAACCGTACGGCCGATTGCAAGGCCGGAACCGTTTAGCGTGTGGACGTGTTCAGGCTTTGCGCCAGGTTCGCGGCGGAAGCGGATATTCGCCCTTCTCGCCTGGAAAGCTTCAAAATTACTGCAAGAAGAAATTTCACGGTACGTGTTATAGCTTGGAATCCAAACTTCGATATCGTACTTTTTGGCGGCCGTGAAGCCAAGGTCCCCTGTGCACATGCTTAGGACACGGTATGGAAGCCCGAGGAGCTGGAGTACCTTTTCAGCATCCGCGGTCAGCTTTTCAAGCTCATCGTATGAATCCTCCGGCTTAACGAATTTCACAAGTTCGACTTTATTGAACTGGTGCTGGCGGATAAGCCCGCGTGTATCGCGGCCGGCAGATCCAGCCTCTGAACGGAAGCAGGCGCTGTATGCCGCGTAGCGGATTGGCAGCTGGTCACCATTCATAATTTCATCCCTATGAAGATTTGTTACTGGAACTTCGGCAGTCGGGATCAGGAAGTAGTCTTCACTTTCAATGAGGAAGGCGTCTTCTTCAAACTTCGGAAGCTGGCCAGTCCCTGTCATGCTCGTCCGATTTACAAGGTATGGAGGAAGCACCTCTTTGTAGCCATGCTCATCCACATGAAGGTCGAGCATAAAGTTCATCAATGCCCGTTCAAGCCGTGCGCCAAGCCCCTTGTAAAAAACGAACCGGCTGCCGGTAACCTTCGTGGCCCTCTCGAAATCGAGGATTTTCAGATTGTCGGCGATATCCCAATGCGGTTTAGGCTCAAATCCGAAATCGTGGACTTCCCCCCACTTCCTGATTTCAACGTTTTCGTCTTCTGTTTCTCCGACCGGAACGCTTTCATGCGGCAAGTTCGGAATGCTGAGCAAAAGCAAATCGAGTTCTTCCTCCACCCCGCGAAGCTCGTCATCAAGCTCTTTAATGCGGTCGCCAACCTCGCGCATCTCGGCGATCAGCTTGTCAGCATCCTTTTTCTCCCGCTTTAAAGCCGCCACCTGTTGGGATACCTCATTCCGCTTTCCCTTCAGCTGTTCGGCCTCGACAATCAAATCGCGCCTTTTCCTGTCCAGGCTTTCGAACTTCCCAAGGTCTGTAAGGTCTTCGCCGCGATGCTGCAGCCTTTCCTTAACTCCTTCAAAATCCGCGCGCAATACTTTAATATCCAGCATGCTCCAACACTCCTTTTCTTATTTTATCTGAGGCCGGGCTGTTTTTTTTTGAACGCAAAAAACTCCCGTCCCCAAAACAGGGACGGGAGTTAACCCGCGTTGCCACCCTGGTTGGCCGCACATGGCAGCCCACCTCAATTTCATAACGGTTTGACCCGAAAGCACTTACTTGCCTAAAAATGGCGTTCCATGCTTTGCTCAAGGACGGATTCACAGGCGCCACACACCGGTTCGCACCAGCCACCGGCTCTCTAAAGAGTGGGATTCCCGCTACTTTTTCCTCTCAACGCTTTTCCACTATGGTAAATTTGTACTTTTTAATGTACTACAATTATGGCCTCAATGCAAATACTTTATTCCACTCATTTGACGGGACATACTCCCTGAATGCGCCCCGCAATGCTATTTTTGCCATCTTACCAGCCGCGCTCCTGCATTCGGTCAGCCATGGCAAGGGAAGAGATTTCAATCCCTTTCATAGGAGTACCAAGGTTCTTCGACAATTCGGCGATAAGTTTGTAATCTTGGTAATGGGTGGTCGCTTCGACAATCGCTTTTGCAAAAAGCGCTGGATTTTCGGATTTGAAAATACCTGAGCCTACGAATACTCCATCAGCGCCTAGCTGCATCATTAAAGCAGCGTCCGCAGGAGTTGCAACACCGCCGGCGGCATAATTCGCAACCGGCAGGCGGCCAAGGCGCTTAATTTCAAGCAGCAGCTCGTATGGCGCGCCAAGAAGCTTTGCTTCTGTCATGAGTTCGTCTTCGTTCATGTTCACGACTTTGCGGACCTGGGCGTTTACCTTTCGGATGTGCCGTACTGCTTCAACAATGTTTCCGGTTCCAGGTTCTCCTTTTGTCCGGAGCATCGATGCGCCCTCGCCAATCCGGCGGGCAGCTTCTCCGAGATCGCGGCAGCCGCAGACAAATGGAACGGTGTAGTCCTTCTTATTCAAGTGGAATTCTTCATCTGCCGGAGTCAGAACTTCACTTTCATCAATATAATCCACGCCCATCGCTTCAAGGACCCGCGCCTCAACGATGTGTCCAATACGTGCTTTTGCCATAACCGGAATTGAAACAGCATTCATGACTTCCTCAATAATACGCGGGTCGGCCATGCGGGCAACTCCGCCTGCAGCGCGTATATCGGAAGGTACACGCTCTAAGGCCATAACAGCCACAGCGCCTGCTTCCTCTGCGATTTTTGCCTGTTCCGCATTGACAACGTCCATGATGACGCCGCCTTTTTGCATTTCTGCCTTACTCCTTTTAACACGGTCAGTACCTGTATTCACGGTCAGTTCCCCCTTGGAATAGTTAATATGTTTTAAAAAAGGGACTAACCCGGTTGGAATAGTCCCTTTTTTAAAAAAGTTTAAGGAAAATAGGCCCCTGTCAAGACAGGAACCTATCCTCATCCGTTGCAAACCTGGCTAAACCGCCAAGGCTTCCAGCTTAAAACAACCCTTTGATGCCGGATACGATGCTTCCCCATAAATCAGCGAAGAAGCTGCCAATTCCGCCCATCATCAGGACAAACCAGTTTGCTTTTTCTACATTTTCAGTCGCGATGACTGGGGATGTTACGCTGCCTTGCCCTTTGTCTGTAAGGAAGGTAGCTTTATCGCCATTCTTCGCTTCGAGTGTAACATAGCCGACAACTTCGCCCTTTTTAACCGGAGCAGTCAATTCGCCTTTGCTATTTAATTTCTTTTTGTCAAGGACAAGAACAGGTTTGTAATTATCCTTTTCACCGTTCTTGATTACCATCGAAACCGGATCCTTCGTCCGGATGTTTACCTTGTCTTCCTTCCCCTTTATTACTTTGAGGGTTTTCTTTCCCTTTATCGCATAATCGGCAGGAAGGATTTCTGTTTTTGTATAATTTGTAAAAGCGTAATCGAACATTTTCCTTGTTTCATCAAAGCGGGCCTTATAATCACCTTTGCCTGATGCATTTTTCGCATCCATTACGACTGTAATGAAGCGTTTGCCATCGCGGCTTGCCGTACCTGTAAAACAGTAACCGGCAAAGTCAGTCGTACCGGTTTTCAGCCCATCCACGCCAGGGTATTTAAACACTAGCTCTGGAAGCATCCAGTTCCAGTTTTCCATCTTGATAACATCATCTGTTCCCGGCCTGAATTCTTTCCTTGGAATGCTTGTTGTTTCAAGCACTTCCGGAAAATCCTTCAGGAGATGGAAAGCGAGCTTCGCGGTCGCCTTGGCAGACATGACGTTTTCATCCTCAGCGCCAGTTCCTTCAGGGTGTTTCCCCTTGTAATCACGGTTGTTCAAACCTGTCGAATTGACAAATTTATAATCTTTCAAACCGAGTTTTTCAGCTTTATCATTCATCATTTTTACAAAATTGGCTTCCGATCCGCCAATGACCTCCGCAATTCCAATAGTTGCAGCATTTGCGGAATAAATCGTCATTGCTTCATACAGTTCCTTGACATTATATGTTCCATCCGCCCTGAGCGGCACGTTGGAAAGGTTGCGGTCATGCGATAGTTTATGGACAAGCTCGCTAACCGAATATTGCTGGTCCCATTTCACCTTTCCTTCTTTTATGGCCTCAAGGAGAAGGTATTCTGTCATCATTTTTGTCATGCTGGCAATTCCGAGGACATTGTCCGCATTTTGTTCAAACAAAACTTTTCCAGAATCCGCATCAACAAGGATGGCAGCGGCTGCATTGATTTTCAAGCTCGCCTCGCCGGCTGCTTTCGCGGGTGCAGTAAACAGCCCTGCTGTGACGGCCACTGCAAGAACGATGGCTATGTACTTCTGATAAATCCTTTTCTTCACTGTTACGCCCTCCAACGATATTCTCCCACTCTTAACGGACGTCTTGGCCCTTGCGGAAGTTTCACTTTATACACTTTTACTATCTTAACATACTAGCAGAATGTTGGATAGACAGAGGTTTGGCCTATCTTCCTGCCAAGATTTGCTAGTCACTGGTAATGTTCAGATTCCATTCATTTTTTTTATAAAAATAAGAGGCGGAAATTAGTCCCCGCCTCTTTTAAGCATTCCATTCTTATGAATAATTCGGTGCTTCTTTGGTGATTTGGACATCGTGTGGGTGGCTTTCACGCAGGCCGGCACCTGTCATCCGGACGAATTGGCTGTTTTCACGCAATTCCTGCAGGTTTGCCGTTCCACAGTATCCCATTCCGGCCCTTAAGCCGCCGGCAAGCTGATAAATCGTATCGGCAAGCGGCCCTTTATATGGGAGACGGCCCTCGATGCCTTCTGGAACAAACTTTTTACTGTCTTCCTGGAAATAGCGGTCCTTGGAACCTTTTTCCATCGCACCTTCGGACCCCATACCGCGGTATACCTTGAAGCGGCGGCCCTGGAAGATTTCCGTCTCGCCTGGGCTTTCAGTAACGCCCGCGAGCAAGCTTCCAAGCATTACAGCATTTCCTCCGGCCGCAAGTGCCTTGACGATGTCACCGGAGTATTTGATGCCGCCATCGGCAATAATGGTCTTGCCGTGCTTTCGGGCTTCCGTCGCACAGTCATAGATCGCGGTAATTTGCGGTACGCCTATACCAGCAACAATACGTGTTGTACAAATTGAACCAGGGCCGATCCCAACTTTGACAACATCGGCGCCAGCCTTGAATAAATCCCTTGTGCCTTCCGCGGTGGCCACATTTCCGGCAATAATCGGGAGGTTCGGATATTCATTCCGGATTTGGCTGACAGTGTCAAGGACACCCTTTGAATGGCCATGCGCTGTATCGAGGACAATGACGTCAACGTTTGCCCTCACAAGTGCTTCAACGCGTTTCATCGTATCGCCTGTAACGCCGACCGCTGCACCGACAAGGAGACGTCCCTGCTTGTCCTTTGCAGACATCGGGAATTCAATGACCTTCTCAATGTCCTTAATTGTAATTAGCCCCTTCAAGATGCCATTGTCATCCACGAGCGGAAGCTTTTCAATTTTATGGTTCTGGAGGATTCTTTCCGCTTCCTTTAACGTTGTTCCAACAGGAGCAGTAACGAGATTCTCCTTTGTCATAACGTCGGAAATCTTTTTGGAAAAATCATGGTCCTGGATGAACCGCAGATCACGGTTCGTGATGATGCCGACAAGCTTTTGCTCTTCCTCATTGTTCACAATCGGCACACCTGAAATCCGGTATTTGCCCATCAGGTGTTCCGCATCGAAAACCTGATGTTCCGGAGTCAGGAAAAATGGGTCGGAGATAACCCCGGATTCCGAACGCTTAACTTTATCAACCTGTTCGGCCTGCTGCTCGATCGTCATGTTTTTATGGATGACGCCAAGTCCTCCCTGCCGCGCCATCGCGATTGCCATCTCTGCTTCAGTGACCGTATCCATCCCGGCACTGATGATTGGCAAATTCAGCGTTATGTTTTCGCACAGTTCAGTTTGGAGGCTTACCTCTCTTGGCAGCACTTCAGACTTAGCTGGAACGAGCAAAACATCATCAAATGTCAAACCTTCTTTTGCAAATTTGTTTTCCCACATCTTTTTGTCCCTCCAAACCGAAAATATTATTAGTAGAGTATCAATTGGGCAATATACTGTCAAGACAGCGCAGAGAAGTCAGATAATTCAATCGCTGGGTAAATAGCAGCCCCTTTAAAAAATTGGCTCCAATACATGAAAGGAGGAAAGCTTATGTGGCGCGGCTACCGAGGCTGGGAAAGTTTCTCGTTCTTTTTTTCGGCTGAATACGCCCAATCGTATTTGCAGAAACGGTATGAAAAAATTGGCTGTCCGGCCCCGGACCAAAGAAGCTATGAAAATTGCTATCCTTTCCTTTATTATCTTGAGCATGGCAATGTTTATTATTCACAGGCTGCCAAGGCCCCGATTATCCTACAGCCAATCCTTCTTTTTTATGGCCTTGTCCACCTTGCCAAAGCATGCATCCTGACCGAGGATCCTTTTTATCCGGAAACAACGGCCGTCCTGGCTCACGGCGTGTCGGCAAGGAAGCGCAAAAAACAGCAATACCAATTTTTCCATGATGAAGTGAAGTTCCAGAAAAATGGCCTTTTTCCGCATTTATCCGACAAATTGTTTCACATGAAACAGGATGAAGGCGACAAAGTGACAATGGAATCGTTATTAAGGATGATTCCCGAGCTTGAAGGCCTTTTTTGGCAGCTGGAAGGCCAGGCCAATTTCATTCCGCTGCTCAAACAGGATGCTGGCTGGTTCATCTCGGCGAAAGCCCACGATTTGTACCATATGACTGAATCGAGGTTCAAGGAGTACTTTTTCGACCAGTCAGGCATTGCCCTGGAAGAAATGAAGGATGGGCTCGCCAGGCTTTCGGACGAACCAAGCCCGTTTTCTCCGAGCACAAACACGTTGCTGAAGTACGATTATTATAAAAAACGGTTCGTCATGCCGTTAAAGAAAAGCCATCGGTCCCAATTTCCGGAACTGATGGCCCACTACTTGCTGCTGTATAATTTGAGCATGATAGCGCGCTATGAAACGGAATGGTGGGGTGAAGCGGTCAAGATGATGCCTAACCGTGATTACCCCTTCATCCAGTCTTTTTTGAAAATAACCCAGGAAAAAAGCCCGTTCCTCGTTTTCTGCCACTTAACCGCCGGCCTGAGGGACAGCCGTGGCCTTTAAAGCCCGTGAACCAATATCCGTCCGGTAATAAAGTCCGTCTGACAGGACCTTTTCCAGCTCAAGGTAGACATGGTTCCTGGCAGCCTCAATGGATTCGGCTTTTGAACAGGCAAGAAAAACCCTTCCCCCGTCTACATAATAACGGCCGAGCTTATCCCTCTTCGTGCCCGCGTGGAAAATCGCCGTATCCTTCGAAACCTTCTCCAGTCCCTCGACAAGGGCGCCTCGTTCAGGATGATCGGGGTACCCCTTTGCCGCGGCGACAACACCAACCGTGTACAATTCGTCCCATTCAAGCACAGGCTCCTTACCGTCTAGAATTTCACGGATGGCCAAGGCCAGGTCGGATTTCAGCCTAGGAAGGACAACCTGTGTTTCGGGGTCGCCGAATCTCGCATTGAACTCAATCACCTTTGGCCCTTGTTTTGTTAAAATAAGCCCCGCATACAAAACCCCGCAGAAGCTTCTTCCTTCTTCAGCCAGCGCCTTGGCTGCCGGTTGTAAGACTGTCTCAACCGCAGTGCGGACCGCACTTGCAGGAATATGGGGGACCGGAGAATAGGCCCCCATCCCCCCTGTATTTGGCCCAAGGTCTCCATCAAATGCCCGTTTATGGTCCTGGGCAATTTCAAGGGGGACAACTATTTCACCGTTCACTAACGCCATTAGGGAAAATTCCTCGCCTTCCAGGAATTCTTCAATCACAATGGAAGAAGATGAATCACCGAACTTTTTCCCAACAAGCATCTCCTCAACGGCAGTAACTGCCTCCGTTTCTGTAAGGGCGACCGTAACGCCCTTCCCCGCCGCCAGGCCATCAGCTTTTATCACGATCGGAGCGCCGACAAGTTCAATATATTCTTTGGCACTTTCGAAAGAGGTGAAAACTTCATAACCTGCTGTTGGAATGCTGTGCTTTTTCATAAAATCCTTCGCAAATGCCTTGCTTCCTTCAATAAGGGCGGCCTTGCTGCCAGGACCAAAAACCTGGAGGCCCGCTTCCCGGAACCTGTCGGCCAAACCTGATAAGAGAGGCAGCTCAGGGCCGATAATCGTCAAACCAATATTTTTCTCTTTCGCGAAAGAAATGAGTTTTTCATAATCAGTTTCTTCGACCGGTACAAGGGTCGCCGCGTCCTCCATTCCCGGATTTCCCGGTGCAGCAAAAACAGTTTCCACTAAAGAACTTTCCCCAAGCTTCCTGCAAATCGCATGCTCGCGGCCGCCCCTGCCAATCACCAATACATCCATCGTTTTGCCTCCCTAGTGTTTAAAATGCCGTACGCCCGTAAATACCATAGCGATTCCGAATTCATCAGCTTTTTTAATCGAGTCCTCATCGCGGACGGATCCCCCCGGCTGAATAATGGCGGTTATCCCCGCACGGGCCGCCGCTTCCACAGTATCGTCCATTGGGAAAAAGGCGTCGGAGGCCATGGCCGCTCCGTCAGCGAGTCCCCCCGCCTGCTCAAGGGCAATTTTCGCGGCGCCAATCCTGTTCATTTGGCCCGCGCCTACTCCAACAGTCCGAGTCTCGTTCGCAACGACGATCGCATTCGACTTTACATGCTTAACGACTTTCCAGCCGAGCTTCAATGCCTTCCATTCTTCCTCATTCGGCCGCCGCTTCGTCGGAATCACGATGTTGGCATCCTCAATTGAAAGGAGGTCGGGGTCCTGCACAAGCAGGCCGCCTTCAACCGAAACAAGGTTTCTTTCAGTGTTTTTACCTCCCCTGTCCGAAACGGCTAAAAGGCGGAGATTTTTTTTCTTTTGTAAAATCTTAAGTGCTTCTTCCGTAAACGACGGGGCAATGATGATTTCGAGGAAGATATCGTACAGTTTCTCCGCAGCTTTGGCGTCCACTTCCCGGTTAAAGGCAACAATGCCTCCAAAAATGGACACCGGGTCTGCCTCATATGCCTGCAAAAAGGCGGATAGGGTAGTTTCMCCCGTCCCGACCCCGCATGGATTCATATGCTTTACCGCCACGGCTGCCGGCTCCGAAAATTCCCTCACAAGCTGCAGTGCTGCATTCGCGTCATTGATATTGTTATACGACAATTCTTTTCCGTGTAGCTGGATTGCTTCGGAAATCGAACCACTTATCTCGAGCGGATTTTTATAAAAGGCAGCCCTTTGGTGCGGATTTTCACCATATCGGAGCCTGTCCTTCAGTTCGTATGTAACGGTCAGGCACTCCGGGCATTCCTCTCCAGCCAGATCCGTCATATAGGAGGCAATCAGGGCATCATAGGCGGCTGTGTGGCGGAATACTTTCGCAGCAAGCCTCCTCCTTGTCACCCCGTCAACTTCACCTGTTTCTTTCAGCTGGCGCAACACTTCTTCATAATCCATTGGATCGGTGACAACGGTTACGTCCTGGTGGTTTTTCGCTGCCGCCCGGAGCATAGATGGGCCGCCTATATCAATATTTTCAATTGCCTCTTCCACTGTGGTACCGGGTTTTGAGATGGCCTCACGGAATGGATAGAGATTTACGCAAACCACCCCGATTGGCTCAATGCCATGCTCTTCAAGCTGCCGCCTGTGTGCAGGGTCGCCCAATTTTGCCAAGAGCCCGCCGTGGATTTTTGGATTGAGCGTTTTGACCCTCCCCTCAAGAATTTCCGGGAAGCCTGTAACATCGCTGACTCCTGTGACCGGGATCCCAGCCTCCTCGATCGTGCGTTTTGTACCGCCCGTAGAAATGATTTCGTACCCCAGTCCAGACAGGCCTGAGGCAAATCCAACAACCCCAGCTTTATCTGAAACGGAGATTAGTGCCCGCTTTTGTGCCATTTTTGCTTTCCCCCTGCGTATTTATTAACGTTTGAAGCACCGCCGGATAAAGGCTGTGCTCGACTTCCTGTATTTTTGCCTGCAGGCTTTCGTGTGTTTCACCTGAAGAAATTGGTACTTCAACTTGGGTGATGGCCGGTCCGGTGTCCATTCCTTCATCCACGAAATGGACTGTCACGCCAGTTACCGTTGCCCCTGCTGCAAGCGCCTGGCCAATAGCATCCTTTCCGGGATAGGCCGGAAGAAGCGATGGGTGGATATTTACAATCCTGCCTTCATAGGCTGTTAAAAGCACCGGCCCGAGCAGCCGCATGTAGCCGGCAAGGACAATCCAGTCGATGTTTGCTTCGGCCAATTTTTCAGAAATGAGCTTTTCATACTCTGCTTTTCCCGAAAACTCCTTTGGGGTGTATACGAACGTTTCAACGCCAGACGTCCTTGCCCTTTCTACTGCAAAAGCACCAGGCCGGTCACAAACGAGCAGGCAGATGTTTGCTTCAAGCATGCCGTTCCGCACGGCGTCAACGATTGCCTGAAAGTTGGAGCCATTTCCGGACGCAAATACAGCGATGTTTGTCATGAAACCCGAATTCCTTCCCCATCTGCAACATAGCCGATGATTGACGCCCGCTCACCGCTTGCTTCCAGATGCCTGACCAACGCGGGGGCAGATGCTTCATCAATTGCAATCACCATGCCGATGCCCATATTGAAAACATGGTACATTTCTTCCCACCCGATATTCCCAAGCTTTTCGAGCATTGAAAAGACGGGGGGAACTTCCCATATACCGCGGGCAATGTCCGCCCCGAGGCCATCCGGAAGCATTCTCTGGATATTTTCATGGAAACCGCCGCCGGTAATATGGGACATTCCTTTAATCGCGAAATGTTTCAATGCTGATAAAATTGGTTTTACATAGATTCTTGTCGGCTTCAGCAGCTCCTCGCCGAGAGTGCAGCCGAATTCCTCGATGTTTTCATCGACAGCCAGGCCAGCTTTTTCAAAAAAAACCTTCCTTGCCAAGGAGAACCCATTGCTATGGAGCCCGCTCGACGCCAACCCTACAAGGACATCCCCAGCTCGTATGCCGCTTCCGTCGATGACAGCAGCCTTTTCGCATGCTCCGACCGCAAAGCCAGCCAAGTCATATTCTTCAGGCGCATACATACCGGGCATCTCGGCTGTTTCCCCGCCAATCAAGGCGCACCCAGCCTGTTCACATCCATCGGCAACCCCTTTTACAATCGCTTCAATCTGGTCTGGGTCTGCTTTTCCGCATCCAATGTAATCAAGGAAGTATAGCGGCTCCGCGCCTTGGACCACGATATCATTCACGCACATTGCGACCGCATCAATTCCAATCGTGTCATGCCGGCCCGTCTTAAAGGCGAGCATCAGTTTTGTCCCAACCCCGTCCGTACCCGATATGAGGACTGGCTCTTTCAAATTCAAGGCTGATAGATCGAACATCGCCCCAAATCCGCCCAAGCCGCCCATTACTCCAAGCCGGGCCGTTTTCCTGACGTGGCGTTTCATCTTTTCCACCGCTTCATAGCCGGCCTCTATATTAACGCCTGCTTCCTTGTACGCGTTTGACATGGCGTTCTCCCTTCCCTATCCTTCGTCTGTCTTTCGTAAGTCATTTTTGATAATAGTATTGAAGTGAATCCGGATACAGTTCAGTCGGGTATTCACCCGTAAAGCAGGCAAGGCACTGCCCGCAATTTTTCCCCGCATTTGAACGGCCTATTGCCTCGAGCATTCCTTCAGTACTGAGGAATGTCAGCGAGTCGGCGCCAATCAGCTGCCTAATTTCCTCAGGTGAATGGTTATGTGCGATCAATTCTTCCTTTGTGGATGTATCGATTCCGTAAAAACATGGATACTTAATGGGCGGAGAACTGATGGCTACATGCACTTCAAGCGCGCCCGCAGCCTTCAGCATCGCGACAATCCTCCTGCTCGTCGTTCCACGGACAATTGAATCATCGACCATGATGACCCGTTTTCCTTCGACTACGCCCCGTACCGCGGAGAGCTTCATTTTTACCCCCTGCTCCCTAAGAGTTTGGGAGGGCTGGATGAAGGTCCTTCCAACATAGCGGTTTTTGACAAGGCCGAGTTCATAAGGAATGCCCGATGCCTCCGCATAGCCAATTGCCGTCGAAACGCCTGAATCAGGGACAGCGGTCACAACATCCGCTTCAATTCCCGCTTCCAGGGCAAGCCGTTTCCCGAGGTTTTTCCGCGCCGTATGGACATTGATTCCTAGAAGGTTGCTATCAGGACGGGAAAAATAAATGTATTCCATCGTACAGATGGCCTCATCCCTGCTTTCCGCGAAGAATTCCGAATGCAGTCCATCCTTGTTGATGATCAATAGTTCACCCGGCAGGATGTCACGGATGAATTCCGCCCCTATCGCATCAAATGCACATGTTTCCGATGCCACAACGTAGGCTTCGCCGAGCTTACCGAGTGAAAGTGGCCTCAAGCCCTGCGGATCAAGCGCAACCATCAATTCTTTTTCAGTTAAAATGACATAAGCAAATGCGCCTTCAATCTGTTTTAGAGCGCTTTTGACACGATCCTTCAAAAGCCAGCCGCTATTCCTTCTAATCAAATGCGCCAGCACTTCCGTATCCGAACTGGTCTGGAAGATGCTTCCCTGCTGCTCAAGAATCGACTTAATCAGGTTGGCGTTGACAAGGTTGCCGTTATGGGCGAGCGCCATGCTCCCTGTCTGCGAGTGGAAGAGAAGGGGCTGGACATTTTCATATCCGCCCCCGCCTGCCGTCGCATACCGCACATGCCCAATAGCCGCACTCCCGGCCAATTTCGAAAGAACCTGTTCGTTGATAACTTCAGAAACAAGCCCTTCCCCTTTATGCCCGGATAGCTGTTTTCCATCCGATGTAATAATTCCTGTGCCTTCCTGTCCCCTGTGCTGAAGGCTATGAAGCCCATAATACGTAATCCTGGCGGCATTCTCATGCCCCCAGACAGCGAATATACCGCATTCCTCGTTCAGGCCCCTTAGTTCAGCAAGCATGGAATGGCTCCTCTCCAGGCACTTTCCAAATTTTCCACTTTTTCATTGACAGTTGTTTCGCCATTTACCGAAATACTTAAAACAGGTTCACCGGTAACCTGGCCAATCAGCCTGGCTCCTGTTAATGACTCGAATTGCCCCTTGTTCTCTTTTTTCACAGTTAAAAGGAACCTGGACTGTGATTCGCTAAAGAGTGCCGATACCGGATTGCCTTCGAGCGCGACTACCGCGCCAAGACCGGTTGTCCCAAACGTGCATTCCGCGAGGGCAACCGCAAGGCCACCTTCCGAAAGGTCATGCGCGGATTGGACGAGGCCGGACCTGATTGCTTCAAGGATTGCCTTTTGATGTTTCACTTCTATATCAAGGTCAAGTTCAGGGCATTTACCAAAAATGTCGCCGTGGATGAGCTTCTGCAGTTCGGAGCCTCCGAATTCATCCTTCGTTTCACCAAGCAAATAAATGAGGTCGCCATCTTCCTTGAATGCCTGGGTCGTAACATGGCTGATGTCCGAAATCAATCCGACCATACCGATGACTGGCGTCGGGTAAATCGCTTTGCCGTTCGTTTCGTTATAGAGGGATACGTTTCCGCCGATGACCGGCGCATTTAGGGCGAGGCACGCGGCGCTGATACCGTCCGCGGCTTTTTCCATCTGCCAGAAAATTTCCGGCTTCTCCGGACTGCCGAAGTTCAGGTTATCGGTAATTGCGAGCGGCTCTGCACCCGAACAAACAACATTCCTCGCCGCTTCCGCAACAGCTATCCTTCCGCCTGTCTCCGGGTCAAGATAGAGATAGCGTGAATTGCAATCGGTCGTCATCGCGAGCGCCTTTCTGGTGCCACGGATTCTTACCACCGCCGCATCCGATCCCGGTGCCACGACTGTGTTCGTCCGCACCATGTAATCGTACTGGTTATAGACCCATTCCTTTGAAGCAATGGTCGGCTGTTTCAGCAGGCTGATTAGTGTATCTGCAAAGTCATCCACCTTTGGAACCGCATTATCCATTGTCTGGAACTCACGGAAATAATCCGGTTCGGCTGAAGGCTTATGGTAGACAGGTGCATCAAGTGCCAGTGCATCAACCGGAACATCGGCCGCAACCTCGCCGTTATGAATCAGCTTCAGCTTCTTCTCTTCTGTAACAACACCAACTGCAACAGCCTCAAGCTCATATTTTGAAAAAAGGTCAATGATTTCCTGCTCACGGCCCTTTTTGACAACGATGAGCATGCGTTCCTGGGATTCAGACAGCATCATTTCATAGGCAGTCATGCCAGTTTCGCGCTGCGGGACATAGTCAAGGTTCATTTCAATCCCAAACCCGGCTTTGCTTGCCATTTCCGCGCTTGAACTCGTCAGCCCTGCGGCACCCATATCCTGTATGCCGACCAGCGCATCCGATTTTACAAGCTCGAGGCACGCCTCAAGCAAGAGTTTTTCCATGAACGGGTCCCCCACCTGGACTGCAGGACGGTTTTCTTCTGAGTCATTTGTCAGTTCCTCGGAAGCAAAGGTGGCTCCATGAATACCGTCCCTGCCCGTTTTCGCGCCAACATACATGACTGTGTTGCCAACGCCGCTAGCCAGACCTTTTTTCATATCTTTATGGTCAATCAACCCTACGCACATCGCATTTACAATCGGGTTTCCGTCATAGGATGCATCGAATTGGATTTCGCCGCCAACCGTCGGGATTCCGATGCAGTTTCCGTATCCGGCAATCCCCGCAACGACCTCCTTGAAAAGATAACGGACGCGCGCTGAGGAATCGAGCTCGCCAAAGCGGAGTGAGTTCAACAGGGCAACTGGCCTCGCACCCATTGAAAAGATATCGCGGATAATCCCGCCAACCCCGGTCGCCGCTCCCTGGTACGGTTCGATTGCCGATGGGTGGTTATGGCTCTCAATTTTAAAAACAACCGCCTGGCCATCGCCGATATCAACAACACCGGCCCCTTCTCCGGGACCCTGCAGGACGCGTTCCCCTTTTGTCGGGAACTTTTTTAAAATCGGCTTGGAATTTTTATACGAACAGTGCTCTGACCACATAACGGAAAACAGCCCTGTTTCGGTATAGTTCGGAAGGCGGCCGAGAATTTCTTCAATCTTCGTGAATTCTTCATCGGATAGGCCCATTTGGCTGTACAGTTTGTCGGACTTGATTTGTTCCGGTGATGGCTCAAGCTTTAACAACATGTGATTCCCTCCATTGCTTCACGATTGATTGAAATAGCGCCAATCCATCGGCGCTGCCAAGCAGGCTGTCGACTGCGCGCTCGGGATGAGGCATCATGCCAAGGACATTCCCCTGCTCATTGATAATGCCTGCGATATTCTCCAGGCTGCCATTGATGCTTTCTGTATAAGTAAAAACAATCTGGTTATTTTCCTTGAGTTTTGCAAGTGTTTCCGTGTCGCAGAAATAATTCCCTTCCCCATGGGCAACCGGGATGGATAAAATCTGCCCATTTTCATAACCATGTGTGAACATCGTTCGGTTGTTTTCCACCCGTATTTTTGTCGGCGAGCAGATGAATTTAAGGCTCTCGTTCCTTCTGAGCGCCCCTGGTAGGAGCCCTGCTTCGAGAAGGATCTGGAACCCGTTGCAGACACCAAGAATCGGCTTTCCGGCTTTTGCCGCTTTAATGATTTCACCCATGATCGAGCTAAATCGGGCAATTGCCCCGCAGCGCAAGTAGTCACCGTATGAAAATCCGCCCGGCAGAAGGATTCCATCGAATCGCTCCAGGCTGGTTTCCGTATGCCATACATACTCAACTTCCGAACCAAGTTCATCCTTGATTGCATGGTACATATCCGAGTCACAATTTGATCCAGGAAATACAATGACAGCGAATTTCATCGTACTGCAGCCTCCTCAAGTTCATAGCGGAATTCCTCGATAACCGGATTCGCCAGCAGCTTTTCGCACGCCTCCCGTACAACCGCCTCGACATCCCTGCCAGCCGGTTCAATCATCAATTCCATATACTTTCCAATCCTAACATCGGCGATTTCCTCATAACCAAGTGAATGCAGGGCGTTTGATACAGCCTTTCCCTGTGGATCCAGAACGCTTTCCTTTAACGTGACAAACACTTTTACTTTGACCATGATTTAGTTGCCTCCCAATCGGACCAGTATTTTTTCGTACGCTTCGGTAATGCTGCCAAGATCCCTTCTGAATACGTCCTTATCAAGTTTTTCATTTGTCCTTAAATCCCAGAGCCGGCATGTATCGGGCGAAATCTCATCTGCCAGCAGAATCTGGCCGGAAGCGTCCTTGCCAAATTCAAGCTTGAAATCAACCAGCCTGATTCCCAGCCCTTCAAAGAAGGAATTTAGGAATGAATTAACTTCAAGTGCCTTTTGTTTTAAAATTTCAATCTCGCCTGGCGTCGCTGCCTGTAGCTCAAGGATATGGTCCTCGGTAATCAGCGGGTCGCCGAGGCTGTCGTCCTTATAATAAAACTCGACAATCGGCTTCAGGAGTGGCCTTCCTTCTGCGAGCCCAAGGCGTTTCGCCATACTTCCAGCTGTGATATTCCGGACAACCACTTCAAGTGGAATGATTGTGACCCTTTTGACAAGCTGTTCAGTCGGTGAAACTTTTTTAAGGAAGTGGGATTCTATGCCATGATCCTTAAGCTTATTAAAAAGGAGGGAGCTAATTTCGTTGTTCAGCTGGCCTTTCCCGGCAATTTCAGCTTTCTTTTCCCCATTAAATGCGGTAGCGGAATCCTTGTACTCAACAAGGACTGCATGCTCGTCATCCGTACTGTAAACCCGTTTTGCTTTCCCCTCGTACATGAGTTCACCCATCTGTTCCGTCTCCTCTCATTTGCCATTTGCCGGCATGCAGTTTGATGCCCAGATTCCTGACTTTTCAACTTCCAAAAGTGCCTGTTCCGCCGAATCACGAACCAGTGTCGCGTGGCCCATTTTCCGGCCCACCTTCGCTTCGTTTTTCCCATAGAGATGTACATTCCAATTTCGCAGCTCCGGAAGTTTTACGAGTAGCCGCTCCTGGTGCTCACCAAGCACATTGACCATAACCGCCGGGTGCAAAAGTTCTGTCTTTCCTAAAGGCAAATTGCAAACAGCCTTGATATGCTGGGCAAACTGGGATGTTTCACACGCCTCAATCGTGAAATGCCCTGAATTATGTGGCCTTGGCGCAATCTCGTTGATATAGATTGAACCGTCCCGCATCAGGAACATTTCAACTGCAAGCGTTCCGACCATTCCCAAGGCATCCGCCAACCGGACTGCCAATTCCATCGCCTGTTGTACGGCTTCCTTGCCGATTCTTGCCGGTACAATGGTCTGATGGAGGATATTTTTTTTATGAATATTCTCAGCAACCGGGAACACCGCCGTTTCCCCACTCGAATTCCTGGAGGCAATAACCGATATTTCCTTTTCAAATGAGACCCATTTTTCAATGACACACGGTCCCTGCTTGAGCATGTCGGCTGCTGCATCTATCTCTCTATCATTCTTCAAAACATATTGGCCTTTGCCGTCATAACCGCCTGTTGCTGTCTTTACGACGCATGGAAAACCAATCTCATTCACAGCATCAGCTAATTCGGCAGCTGTCCTGGCTGTTTTGTACGGTGCAACGGGCAACCCGGCCTCCGTAATCGCGGTTTTTTCCTTAATCCTGTCTTTTGCGATACTGAGCAATTGGACGCCCTGAGGCACCCAGGTACGGTTGGCAGCAATCTCCAGTGCATTTTCATCAATATTTTCAAATTCATATGTAATGACGTCGCAAATTTCCGCCAGCTCTTTCATTGCAGGGCTGCTGTTGTATGGTGCGATAATTTTATGGTCCGCAACCTGGCCGCACGGTGAATCCGGATTTGGATCCAGGACTGCAATCCTGTAACCCATCGCCTTTGCCGAAAGAGCCATCATCCGGCCAAGCTGCCCGCCGCCTATAATTCCGATTGTTCGCCCCGGCAAAATCACTTTCCTACTCAAGGTGGGCACTGCTTTCGATTGCCGCTTCCTCTGCAGCTTTCCTTATTTTTTGAATCTTTTCGGCAAGTTCACGGTCTTTGGCCGCGAGGATCTGGGCGGCAAGGAGACCTGCATTTTTGGCGCCACTCTCTCCGATTGCAACTGTTGCCACAGGAACCCCTGCTGGCATTTGCACAATCGACAGCAGCGAATCAAGGCCATTCAACGCCTTGGACCGAACGGGTACCCCAATAACAGGAACGATTGTCTTTGCCGCAACCATCCCGGGCAAATGGGCGGCTCCGCCAGCTCCGGCAATAATCACTTCAAAGCCGCGATCCATTGCTTCTTCCGCATAACGAAACATTAAATCCGGCGTCCTATGGGCGGACACTACCTTTTTTTCATATGGCACCCCGAGGGTTTCCAACATATCGCAAGCATGCTTCATCGTCTCCCAATCCGATTTGCTCCCCATAATGACAGCAACCTTCACATCCATCCAACTCCACATCCTTCTAGGCAAAATAAAAAGCCCCGGCCAGAAAGCTTCTCCATTTACAAGAGAAAGCAGTCTGACCAGGGCTATAGACAGTCCTGATACAGTTGCAAAATAGAAGTATGGAAAAATAACGACACCATACCCCTTACCGCGCTACTTTCCCTCATAGTCCAGCAATTTACGGTCGCCGGGTAGAAACTTATGGGCCCTATTCCCATGATTATACGAGGGCATTGCTATTTCATTTGTTGCTTTCATCATAACAGCTATGGTAATTCGAGTCAACAATAAACGAACATTGAAAAAGGTTTAATAGGTATTGTTCGTTTTATGAGGCTGTTTGCCCCTAGCTTAAAGATGAATTGATTAAAATATTATATTTAGGGAAATTTTGCTGATATGTAATTGGGATTGGGGGATTTTACTCAGGAAAAGGCCGCATATTTTTATGGTGATTAAAGGATTGTAGGTAATTGAATAGAGCAATTGCATTTTGCGTTACTTGATGAGAGTCGCTTTGCTGTCCATCTAACGGGGTATGCGACAACCAAAAAACCGGAGTCGTTCTGTTGGTGGTTACTCATAGGGGGGTTATCTCGCGGGAGTTTCGTTGGTTTCTAAAATGAGGCTGCGTTGGGACAGCAAATGATGTTTTCTTAACTTCGGTGTCCGAATAAAGCAAGTATTCGGACACAAGTCCCTTGTAAACTTACTTTACTGTTCAAGCATCGGGCTGCTTTGGATACATAACCCCTGGAAATTCACTTTACTGTCCAAACAAGGGTATCTTTGGACACACCGGGTTTCCGACAACGATTGGAGGTTCCTTAACTTCACTGTCCAAGTGAGGCGGCGATACACCAACTAATTTACACTGCCGATTTAGTTCTTTGCTGTCTCTCAAATAGAAAGAAAGGTTTCTGATGGCTGGCAGTTCATTCACATTTTCTTCCCACACCAAAAAAGGCAACCCATTAAAAGGTTGCCTTCCATTTTGTTTGCCCGGCAGCGTCCTACTCTCACAGGGGCAAGGCCCCAACTACCATCGGCGCTGAGAAGCTTAACTTCCGTGTTCGGTATGGGAACGGGTGTGGCCTTCTCGCC
>NZ_LIGI01000001.1:4023968-4484809 GCF_001273955.1 Bacillus sp. FJAT-27245 | reverse complement strand
ATGTATTAGGCACGCCGCCAGCGTTCGTCCTGAGCCAGGATCAAACTCTCCAAAAAGAGTTGAGTCATGCTCAAAATGTTACGTTGGCTAGTGATCCGAAGATCACTATATTATTGTTTGTTGACGCTTGTTTGTTTAGTTTTCAAAGAGCAATTATCGCTCAACAGCGACTTTAATAATATAACATATCAGCTGGCTTTCGTCAACACTTTTTAATAAATATTTAACTTGTCAGTGTTAACAACTCAAGCCGACCTTTGTGATTATATCAGCAGCCAAGCAAACAGGCAATACCTTTTAAAACAAAAAGTAATTTCTGATAATTCACTTCGATTTCAGCAGAAAGTAAATTTGATTTTTCAAGCTCATGGTTCAATTAGACGGTAAATGCTTTAGCCTTACATTTTGCTTTCCATAAATAAAAAAAGAGCAGGAAGCCATAGTCCGGCTTCCCGCTTTATTATACATTTTGCCTTGTTATTCTTCTTCACCCTCATCTTCTTTACCTTCCTCGAGGTTACCGGCAGGCTCATCCAATTCTACTACTTCAGTTACTACAATATTTTCTTCTGTATGCATTGCTTCTACTGCATCACCAGAAAGGTCTGATTCATCGTCGGGCTTATCTTCTTCCCTTTCGACTTTCGCAACGGTTGCCACACTCTCATTATCTTTAATGTTAATCAGCTTGACACCAATTGTGTTTCGGCCAACCTTCGAAATGCTGTCGACCGGTATACGGATAAGTACCCCGCTTGTGGTAATAAGCATAAGGTCTTCCTCACCCGTAACTGTTTTCATTGAAACGAGTTCACCGTTCCGTTCGGTTACGTTTGCGGTCTTAATACCTTTTCCTCCACGGCCCTGGATCCGGTATTCGGCTGCAGCTGTCCGCTTTCCATATCCTTTGCTTGTTACGACAAGCACATCAGTGCCTTCTTCAAGGACCTCCATCCCGATGACTTCATCATCAGGGTCAAGCGTAATTCCTTTTACGCCTGTAGCGGTTCTTCCCATTGTCCTTACGTCGGTTTCTGGGAAACGGATTTGCATCCCTTTCTTGGTTGCGATTGCGATTTCCTTGTTTCCATCAGTAAGCCGGACAGAAATCAACTCATCTCCCTCTCGAAGGTTCAAGGCGATAAGGCCGTTGTTCCGAATATGGGCAAATGAAGTAAGCGGCGAACGCTTCGAAATCCCTTCCTTTGTTGTAAAGAAGAGGAACCAGTCATCGACGAACTCATCAATCGGGATGATTGCATTGACCCATTCACCTTTCTCAATGCCGAGAAGGTTAATAATCGGGAGTCCTTTGGCCGTACGGCTGAATTCCGGAATCTCGTAACCTTTGGCGCGGTATACTTTCCCCTTATTCGTAAAGAAGAGGATTGTATCATGGGTTGACGTTGTAATCAGCTGTTCAACAAAGTCATCCTCATTTGTCCCCATACCCTGAATTCCCCGGCCGCCACGTTTTTGGGCGCGATAGGTGGAAACAGGCAGGCGCTTGATGTAGCCATTGTGGGTGAGGGTAAGAACAACTGTCTCACGCGGAATCAGGTCTTCATCCTCAATGTTCTCAATTCCGCCTGCAACGATTTCGGTACGCCTTTTATCGTTAAAACGCTCTTTGATTTCGAGCAGTTCTTCACGGATAATGTCCAGAATTTTCTCTTCATCGGCAAGAATCGCCTTTAATTCGGCTATCAAAGCCATCAAGCTCTGGAATTCATCCTCAATTTTTTCCCTTTCCAGTCCAGTTAAGCGCTGCAACCTCATATCGAGAATTGCCTGGGCCTGCTTTTCGGAAAGATTGAAGGTCGACATTAAGCCATCCTTTGCAATATCGGTTGTCCTGGAATTACGGATTAGTGTAATGACCGCATCCAGATTATCCAGGGCAATGCGCAGCCCTTCGAGGATATGCGCCCTGGCTTCAGCCTTGCCTAGCTCATATTCAGTCCTGCGCCTAATGACCACTTGTTGGTGCGCAAGGTAATATTTTAGGCACTGCTTCAAATTTAGAACCTTTGGCTGTCCGTCAACAAGGGCAAGCAAATTAATTCCGAAGCTGGTCTGCATGGCGGTTTGCTTGTACAAATTATTTAGTACGACATTTGCATTCGCATCTTTTCTGACCTCGATGTAAATACGCATTCCATTTCGGTCAGATTCATCCCGCAGATCCGTAATACCGTCAATCCTTTTATCACGTACGAGCTCGGCTATTTTTTCAATTAACCGTGCTTTGTTCACCTGGTAAGGCAATTCATTTACAATAATGACTTCTTTGCCGTTTTTCAGCTGTTCAATTTCGACTTTTGCCCGGAGTGTGATTGAACCCCGGCCGCTTTCATATGCTTTGCGGATCCCGCTTCGCCCAATGATTATTCCGCCAGTCGGGAAATCAGGGCCCGGAATCGTATCCATCAGTTCATGGATTGTAATATCAGGATCTTTGCTGAGGGCCAATACGCCATCGATTACTTCACCAAGCTGGTGTGGAGGAATATTCGTCGCCATTCCAACCGCAATCCCCGTCGTCCCATTTACGAGCAGGTTAGGGAAACGGGCGGGGAGGACAACAGGCTCTCTTTCCTCTCCATCATAGTTATCCTGGTAGTCAATGGTATCTTTATTGATATCCCTTAACAGCTCCATCGAGATTTTTGACATTCTCGATTCCGTGTAACGCATTGCCGCGGCCGCATCGCCGTCCACTGAACCGAAGTTTCCATGTCCATCGACGAGCATATAGCGATAGTTGAAATCCTGGGCCATGCGGACCATTGTTTCATAAACAGCGGAATCGCCATGTGGATGGTATTTACCAATTACATCCCCGACAATACGCGCGGATTTCTTGTATGGTTTGTCGGAATGCATTCCGAGGTCGTGCATTGCATAGAGGATACGGCGGTGCACCGGCTTCAGTCCGTCCCGGACATCAGGTAGGGCACGTGAAACGATAACACTCATTGCATAGTCCAGGAAGGATGATTTCATTTCCTGGCTAATATTTATTTCCCTTACTCGGGGGTTTTCAAAATCAGCCATCAAATTACCTCCATTAGGGACTGGCCGCTATTGCGCGCTGGCCCATAAACCCTAAATTAATTGCAAAAGCAGGATAGATGACTATCTATCCTGGCTTTTAAGTTGAATCATCGTGTCATGCGGCGTTTATCGTTTTTAAATATCCAGGTTTTTCACATAAAGTGCGTTTTCCTCGATAAAGTTCCTGCGGGGTTCAACCTTGTCGCCCATAAGGATTTCAAATGTCTCATCGGCTTCGATCGCGTCAGTCAGGTTTACCTGGAGAAGTGTCCGTGTCTCAGGATTCATCGTTGTCTCCCACAGCTGGTCCGGATTCATTTCCCCAAGCCCCTTATACCGCTGGACATTAGGCCTTGGCGTCGCCGGAAGCCCAGCCATGATTTCGTCCATTTGCTTGTCGTTATATGCGTATTCCACGCGTTTGCCCTGCTGGATTTTATACAGCGGCGGCTGTGCGATATAAATATAGCCCGACTCAATGATCTGGCGCATATAACGGTAAAAGAACGTCAATAATAAAGTGCGGATATGGGCGCCGTCGACATCGGCATCTGTCATGATGACGATTTTATGGTATCTCGCTTTGCTAATATCGAAATCTTCACCAATCCCTGTACCCACGGCTGTAATAATCGCCCTTACTTCGTTATTGGACAGGATTTTATCAAGTCGTGACTTTTCAACATTCAAAATCTTTCCGCGGAGCGGGAGGATTGCCTGGAAATGGCGGTCGCGGCCCTGTTTGGCGGATCCGCCTGCAGAGTCACCCTCTACAATGTAAACTTCACTCTCGGAAGGATCTTTTGATGAGCAGTCCGCGAGCTTTCCTGGAAGGCTTGAGACTTCCAGCGCGCTTTTCCTGCGTGTCAATTCGCGTGCTTTTTTCGCAGCTAGCCTTGCTCGGGCGGCCATCAGCCCTTTTTCAACAATCTTCCTGGCAACAATAGGATTTTCAAGCATGAATTTTTCAAATTGGTCCGCAAAAACCGCATCGGTTACCGCGCGTACTTCCGAGTTGCCAAGCTTGGTTTTGGTTTGCCCTTCGAATTGCGGGTCGGGATGCTTGATGGAAACGATGGCGGTCAATCCTTCACGGACATCCTCGCCAGAAAGGTTTGCATCGGCTTCCTTGAAAATCCCGCTCTTACGGGCATAATCGTTTATGACTCTCGTCAACGCGGTCTTGAACCCGAATTCATGGGTACCGCCTTCATACGTATTGATATTATTTGCAAAAGAATAAAGGTTTCCTGTATAGCCATCGTTGTATTGCATGGCCACTTCGACCGTAATCCCGTCACGGCCGCCCTCCATATAGATCGGCTCATCATGGATGACTTCTTTCGAGCGGTTCAAATGCTCTACATACGATTTAATTCCGCCTTCATAATGGTACTCATTCGATTTGTTCTCCACCCGCTTGTCTTCGATGGAAATGTTGATTCCACGGTTTAGGAAGGCCAACTCACGAAGCCTGTTTGCCAGCACATCGTATTCATATTCAAGTGTTTCCGTAAAAATTTCCGGGTCCGGTTTGAAGTGGATGGTCGTACCTGTCGTATCGGTTTCGCCAATCACCTTCAAATCGGCGACGGGAACGCCCCGCTCATATTTCTGGTAATAAATATTGCCGTCCCGGTGGACAAAAACCTCAAGGAAAGTGGACAGGGCATTCACAACGGATGCTCCGACCCCGTGCAGCCCTCCGGAAACTTTATATCCTCCGCCGCCAAATTTACCGCCGGCGTGCAACACAGTCAGGATAACCTCAACCGCGGGCCTGCCCATCTTCTCCTGAATCCCGACAGGAATGCCGCGCCCGTTATCTTTGACCGTAATGCTATTATCCTCTTCAATAATGACCTTAATTTTATCGCAATAGCCGGCCAGCGCTTCATCTATACTATTATCGACAATTTCCCAGACAAGGTGGTGCAGMCCTTTGCTGCTTGTCGAGCCGATGTACATCCCAGGTCGCTTCCTAACAGCCTCCAGGCCTTCAAGCACCTGAATTTGACTGGCATCATACGATTGCTCATTCATCATTTCTTGATCCATTGCCAAACCGCTCACCTGCTCTTTCATTGCATTTGCCTTGCTGATTTATGTTAAGTTCATATAAAAATCCTGAATGCCCATCCGGGCTGAACGTTTTTTTAATGTGGTTGAGGCCAGTGGGGATAAATAGATCTCTTTCTCGGTAACAACGACCGATTTGAAGGGACCCTTCGACAAATTGACAGCTTGGGCCGATTCAGCCAATCGGGAATCCGTGGCGCTGCCTTTATCGATAATCGCAATAATTTCTTTCMCCCTTMCCATATGGTCTTCACCGATGTGAATGTACATAGGACCGCCTCAACTCCTCTGTATAATCTCCCCTGAGTTGACAATGAAGGTGGAAGCCTCCTTGATCGTCTGGTGGTCGATTCCTTCCACACTTGTTGTTGTCACAAACGTTTGCACTCTCCCAAGAATTGTATTAAGGAGATGGGATTGCCGGTAATCGTCAAGCTCCGACAGGACATCGTCCAATAAGAGGATTGGATATTCACCGATTTCGGACTGAATTAGCTCAATCTCGGCTAGCTTTACTGATAATGCCGTTGTCCGCTGCTGGCCCTGTGACCCGAATGTCTGGACGTCGCGCCCGTTCACGTGGAAGAGGACATCATCCCTGTGAGGCCCGAAAAGGGTCGTTCCCCGTTCGATTTCCCTGGCTTTTACCTTTGTGAATTTATCTTCAAATACCTCTATCATTTTCGACAAATCCTGTCCTTCTAATACATTGACAGAAGGGGAGTAGTGGATTTCCAATGTTTCAATGCCTCTCGAGATGCCTTTGTGGAGGGGTTGGGCCCATTTTTCAAGGATCTTGAGGAATTCAAACCTTTTTGCGGTAATCCTGACCGCAGCCTGGATAAATTGTTCTGTGAGGATATCAAGCATTGTTTCGTCACTCGTTTTCCTGATTTGCAGCATTTTCAAGTAGTGGTTCCGTTGCTGCAGGATTTTCAAATACTGGCTGACGCCGTGCAAATAGACAGGCGAAACCTGTCCGATCTCCATATCTATGAAACGCCTTCGGATCTGCGGGCTGCCTTTAACAAGGTTCAGGTCTTCAGGCGCGAACATGACTACATTAAAGTTCCCGACATACTGGCTCAGCCTTTGCTGCTCGATATGATTGCACCAGGCTTTCTTGCCTTTTTTTGAAATAACGAGCTGCATCGGGAGAGAACCGTGTTTTCGTTTAATACGCCCTTCTATTTTAGCATAATCCGAATCCCAGCGAATAAGATCTTTGTCATTCGAGGTCCGGTGGGATTTTGCCATTGCCAGGACATAGATTGATTCCATGAGATTTGTTTTTCCCTGGGCGTTTTCTCCAAGGATTACATTCACCTTGTTCTCGAAATCAATTTCAAGGCTCTCATAATTCCGATAATTTTTTAAAGCCAACTTCTCAATATACATGACAATATCCCTTAAGCCTGTTCAAGGGTAAATTCACCGAAGCCGGGGATGGATATTTTGTCTCCAGCAGCGAGTTTTCTTCCTCTTCTTTGGTCCTGTTCCCCGTTGATGAACACCTCGTGCTCCCCAAGGAACCATTTGGCCATTCCGCCAGTCTGGATTACTTCGGCAAGCTTTAGAAACTGGCCCAGCGTGATGTATTCCGTATCGATTTTTATCTCAACCGGCATTTTCCTCACTCTTTTCAAAAAAATTGGCATATCCTTTATCCCGGATCTGCCCATTCCAAATGATGGTTGAGCATTTCCAGCTAGAAGTATCTAATACTTTATTTTACTAAAAAAACAGCGAAGATACAAAGAATACTGAGTTTTAGCATGTTTATTCCTGTTTCGGGTTGATTTTTGTGGAAAAAATATACAAATGGAACCTCGCATTCCATCCATTAGTAAGAAACGAAGCTGCCAGTCAACCGGCAGCTCCTTTTATCCTTATTGGGAATAATTTAGTAAGTCCTTACCGGAAGAATCAACTGCAGTGTCGATTCGTCGTGAACCGGACGGATGACAAACGGCCTCATCGCTCCTGTAAAGCTCACTTTAATATCTGTGCCTTCAAGTGCTTTTAATGCGTCCATCATGTATTTTGCGCTAAAGGAGATTTTTAATTCCTCGCCTTCAATAGATTGGCTTTGGATTTCTTCGACTACTTTACCAATTTCAGGGGTGTTGGAGGAAACTTCGACGTTGCCATCGCCAAGAGTCGAAAATTTAACAACATTGTTTCGTCCTTCCTTTGCCAAAAGCGAGGCCCTGTCAATCGCATGGAGGAAATCCTTCGTATGGACGACGACATCCGTTTTGCTTTCCTGCGGGATGAGCCTGGATGTGTCAGGATAGTTCCCTTCAAGCAGCCGGGAGAAAAAGAGCAAGTTTTTCGCACTGAACAGCACCTGGTTATCGGTAATGACGATATCAATCGCCTCATTTGTGTCAGCAATGATTTTGCTCAGTTCATTCAGGCTTTTTCCTGGAATCACGACATTATAGGAATCATTGTTTTCCGTTTCCACATGCGCTTTCCTTAATGCGAGCCGATGTGAATCTGTTGCAATACAGATCAACTGATTGTTTTCGGCCTTCCAGTTTACACCTGTCAAGATAGGCCGTGTTTCCGAGGTGGAAACCGCGAAAACGGTTTGTCTGATCAATGCTTTCAGCAAATCCGCAGGAATACGGAATTTGTTCTTTTCTTCAACCTGCGGAAGGTGCGGATATTCCTCGGCATCCAGGCCAATAAGGTTAAATTCTGATTTTCCTGAGCGAATAACCGTCTGAAGGTGGTTATGCACCTCAATTTCGACTGTATCGGTAGGAAGTTTTTTTACAATTTCGCTGAAAAACTTCGCTTGTAGGACAATTGCACCTTCCTGTTTGATTTCAACGATTTCATTCCCATTTTCTTCTTTTGGAATGAAAGATTGGATCGATATATCGGAATCGCTTCCTGTTAAGGTTACTCCGTCCGTTTCCGCAACAATTTTAATCCCGGTCAGGATTGGGATTGTCGTTCTTGATGTTACTGCCTTCATCACATCATTTACGCTCTGGACAAGATAGTCGCGCTGAATATTGAATTTCATTTTTCTTCCCCCGATTCATGCATAATTTTTTTTGCTAAAAATATATTATTAAGTTCTTTAAAAAAACAGTAGAAGTACTAGTAGGGCCTGTGGGTTTGTGGATAACTGGCCTATTCAAAGGAAAGACAGTCTATCCACATGTGGACAGACTGTGTGTAACCTCAACGGAGTTATTCACAATAACGTTAAACTTTCAACAGCTCGTTCAGCTCTTTGACTTGCTTTTGCAGCTGTGCATCGACAGCAAGCAGCTTTGAAATCTTTTCATGGGCATGGATGACTGTCGTATGGTCCCGGCCACCGAACTCTTCGCCGATTTTCGGAAGTGAGAAATCGGTAAGTTCACGGGACAGGTACATGGCAACCTGGCGAGGAAATGCCACAGATTTGGTCCGTTTCTTCGCCTTGAAATCCTCAAGCTTTACGTTGAACTGCTGCCCGACTGCCTTTTGGATATCGAGGATTGTGACGATTCTCGGCTTCGAGCTAGGGATTATATCCTTGAGGGCCTCGGCTGCGAGGTCGGCGTTAATATCCTTGTTAATCAATGAGGAATAGGCGACAACTCGAATAAGGGCGCCTTCAAGTTCCCTGATGTTTGAGTCGATTTGGTTTGCTATATAAAGCATCACTTCATTTGGAATATCTAGGCCTTCCGCTTTCGCTTTCTTGCGAAGGATCGCAATCCTTGTCTCCAGGTCAGGAGGAGTAATGTCGGTAATGAGTCCCCATTCGAACCTGGAGCGGAGCCGGTCTTCAAGGGTTGGAATTTCTTTTGGCGGCCGGTCACTCGAAATGATGATTTGCTTGCTCTCTTCGTGCAACGTGTTGAATGTATGGAAAAATTCTTCCTGCGTTGACTCTTTTCCCGCAAGGAATTGGATGTCATCAATCAGCAATACATCGACTTTGCGATACTTATTCCGAAATTCAATCGCCTTGTTGTCACGGATTGAATTAATAAATTCATTTGTGAATTTTTCGGAAGACAAATAGACAACTTTTGCAGATGGATTATGTTCCAGGACGTAATGGCCGATTGCATGCATCAAGTGTGTTTTGCCAAGCCCTACCCCCCCATAGATGAATAGGGGATTGTATGCTTTCGCAGGAGCTTCAGCAACCGCTAGCGAGGCGGCATGGGCAAACCTGTTTCCTGATCCAATGACAAATGTATCAAACGTATACTTTGGGTTAAGCATCGTTAGTGGGATGTCATTGGTTTCTTCCTCTTTTTTATGCTTTTTTTTCGGGAGAGCAAGTTCAGGCTCATTGTCGTCCTGCACTTGTGGAATAATAAATTTTGCTTCAAGCTCTTCCCCGGTAATTTCATAAAGTGTTTCCGATATTAAAGGGGCATATCGTTCTTCAAGCCAGTCACGTGCGAATTCGTTCGGTGCCGTTACAACTAATGTATTGCCCTGGAGCGAATGCGCTTTTGTCGATTTCAGCCATGTATCGAAGCTGGGCTTGCTTATTTTTGTTTCAATCGTGGCCAACGCCGCATTCCATAAGTCCGCGATATTTTCCAACTAGTTTCCCTCCCTCTGTTAGTCTTTGATACTTACAAGTATAGTTTCTTGTATATTTGTTGATTCGGTGATGTTGTACAAGCTGTACAACCCATATGAATAATTATTCAAGGTGATGGATTTGTGGAAAAACATATTATAAGGAAAGAATAAGAGGTTTCGACAATATCCACGGTATGTGGACAAGTTTATACAAAGTGGCGGGATAACCTGTCCACAACTTATCCACAACCTGTGGACATCTATATTGTCCACAGTGATTTATTAGAAGTGAAAACACAACTATAATACCAAAAAAAAGTAAGCGGCGCAATGGCTTTTAGTAATTATCCACAAGAACCGGATTTATCCAGATTCGATTTATCCACAATACTAGAGTATGTGAAAAACCTGTCAATAAGCAAGGGAGAATGTAAAAAATCTGTCGGAATTTATCCACAGGCATAACTATGGATCTTTTTCGGGAAAAGCTGGAGGCGGAAAAAGGGTATGGCCGGAGGATGATCCTTCCCCTTTGCGGACTGGTAGATGTATGAAATCATAATCAATAGTTGACAACTTCATGGATGCGTCTCTATAATAATTAAGACTGTCTTTACCAAGCGTAAATTATAAGCAAGCTAGACTGTCCATATAAGCAATTCCTTAGGGAGGTGTCACACGATGAAAAGGACGTACCAGCCAAAGAAAAGGAAGCATAGCAAAGTTCACGGGTTCCGCAGCCGCATGAGCTCAGCGAACGGCCGTAAGATACTAGCGCGCCGCCGCCAAAAAGGAAGAAAAGTATTATCAGCTTAGGCCACTGACCGTCTCAGTGGTCTTTTTTCTATTGAAAATAAAGTCGATTTTCTTCGGGTTCACCCCAAAACCACTCCCATGCCCATAACTGAGCGGCATGGTTAGTTATTTTCCCTTCGCGGCCCTCCGAATAACGGCCGGCCGCGGGGGAGAGGATGAGATGTAGAGGTGGAGGCCATCAGGTGGCGAAGATGGAAGGTGAAGTCATGAAAAAAGAATTCCGGATAAAAAAAAATAATGAGTTTCAGACAGTTTTCAAAAAGGGGCGCTCGACTGCAAACAGGCAGTTCATCGTCTATGTCCTGAAAAAGGAGGAGCAGCCTTCATTCCGGATCGGCTTATCGGTGAGCAAAAAAATCGGAAATGCCGTGATGAGAAACAGGATTAAACGATACATACGGCAGGCGATTTTTGAAATGAAGGAAGGGCTTGCCACGAGCCATGATTATGTCATCATAGCCAGGAAGCCTGCCGCGGAAATGGATTTCCACGATGTGAAAAAGAGCCTCGCCCACGTCTTGAAGCTTGCAAAAGTGTTAAATAGGAACTTTCCTGTCGACAATGGGCGGTAAAGAAGATGTTTTTTTCCGCTTCCTTAGATTTTGAAAGCACTTCCTTTAAAAAAATGATAGAATGATTCAGATAGCATGTCCTTTTCAGGAGGGACATCCTAAAATAAATTCACATACCCATCCGCTTAAGGAGGAAATTTCGGTTGAGTAAGCGAAAAATACTGTATTTAGGTTTATTTTCATTGGTTCTCCTGCTCTCAGGCTGTATGGAGGTAAATAAGCCAATTGATGCAAACAGCAAAGGTTTTTGGAACGAGTACATTGTGTACCCACTCTCATGGCTAATTACAGAGGGAGCGCACATCTTATGGGGAAGCTTCGGGCTTTCCATCATTGTAGTAACGATTCTGATCCGCCTGGCAATCCTTCCATTGATGATTAAGCAAACGAGAAGTTCAAAAGCGATGCAGGCCCTCCAGCCGGAAATGCAGGCATTGCGTGAAAAATACAGCTCAAAGGACCAGAAAACACAGCAGAAACTCCAGCAGGAAACGATGGCCCTTTTCCAGAAACATGGAGTCAACCCGCTGGCTGGATGTTTGCCTATTTTGGTCCAGATGCCGATCCTAATCGGTTTTTACCATGCAATTTCAAGAACAAGAGCGATTGCAGACCACAATTTCCTTTGGTTCGATCTTGGGGATAAGGATCCGTATTACATCCTGCCGATTTTGGCCGGTATCACCACGTTCATCCAGCAAAAAATGATGATGGCCGGGACGGAAGGCAATCCGCAAATGCAAATGATGCTTTACATGATGCCGATTATGATCCTTATTTTCGCCATCAACTTCCCGGCAGCCCTTTCCTTATACTGGGTAGTGGGGAACCTGTTCATGATTGTCCAGACATATTTCATTAAAGGGCCGGACCTGAAGAAGGCTTCAGCCACCGGCGGCGCGGGGGGAGCAAAGAAGTGAAACAGATAACTGCTAGCGGGCAAACCGTAGATGAAGCAGTCCAATCAGCACTGGCTCAATTGAACACAACAAAAGACCGCACAGAAATAGAAATTGTTGATGAGGGGAAAAAAGGGATTTTCGGCCTATTTGGAACAAGGCCGGCTATTGTAAAAGTTACCCTCAAACCTGATCCGATTGAAGAAGCAAAAAAATTCCTTGCCGAGGTCAGCGAGCAAATGGGAGCGTCCATTGAAATCGAGGCAAAAAGGGAAGGCAAACATGTAACGTTCGTAATGTCCGGAGAAAAGATCGCGTTATTGATCGGGAAGAGGGGACAGACCCTCAACTCCCTTCAGTACTTGACCCAGCTCGTCATCAATCGTTTCTCGGAGCAATATCTTACCATCATCCTTGATGCCGAAAATTACAGGGAACGCCGCAATGAAACGCTGATTCAATTGGCGGAGCGCCTTGCCCAAAAAGCAGTCAAGACGGGCAAAACAGTCACGCTTGAACCGATGCCTTCATACGAACGGAAAGTCATCCATACCGCACTTTCCGAAAATAGCAGAGTAAAGACGTATTCGGATGGCACTGAGCCTCACAGGCACATCGTCATTACGCCGGTACGCCACTAAAAAAGAATAGCTGTTAAGAAATCCCGCTTCCTATATTCCGGAGGCGGGATTTTTTATGTAGAAAAAACTCCCTTGTTACAAAATAGCATCTTGCCGGATTCAAAGGGAGAGGAAACCGTCGAATGGCAAGTGTGTGGATTGCTTACGCTTTATTGTTATTCACATGTGGATAAGTTAAAATAAAACATGTTCATCCCAACCGTGTGGATAAAGGTGTTTTTTTGAAAGGGACAGTATGCTATTCTGTTATTTTGGGGATAATCAGCGGTGCTTTGATTTCACTGGATGATGAAGTGGGAACACAAAGCCCTTAAGAGTGGGAAAAACAATAAATCAAATAAACTATAGATGAAGTTGAAACGAAAAGAGGTGGAAAACATGGAATTTGATACAATTGCGGCGATTTCGACTCCAATGGGTGAGGGAGCAATCGCGATTGTAAGGCTGAGCGGGGACGAGGCGTTTAAAATCGCGGATAAACTGTTTAAGAGCCCGTCCGGTAAAATGCTAGGCAATGTCGCGTCCCATACGATCCATTATGGACATCTTATTGATCCGAAGACAGGGGAGACGGTCGAGGAAGTAATGGTCTCTGCGATGCGGGGCCCAAAAACCTTTACAAAAGAGGATGTAATTGAAATAAACTGCCACGGTGGGCTTGTGTCGGTGAATCGTGTGCTCCAGCTCGTGCTGAATAATGGAGCAAGGTTGGCGGAGCCGGGGGAATTTACGAAACGCGCATTCCTTAATGGAAGGATTGACCTTTCCCAGGCGGAAGCCGTCATGGATTTGATCCGGGCAAAGACGGACCGGGCGATGAGCGTGGCGCTTGGCCAGATGGAAGGGCGCCTGTCCAGGCTTATTAAAAAACTTAGACAGGAAATACTCGAAACGCTGGCCCATGTGGAAGTGAATATCGATTATCCGGAATATGACGATGTGGAAGAGATGACGCACACGATGCTGCTTCAGAAAGCAGGCTATGTGCGGGATGAAATTAAAAAGCTTTTACAAACATCCCAACAGGGTAAAATATTAAGAGAGGGCCTTTCCACTGTCATTGTTGGCAGGCCGAATGTCGGAAAATCGTCCCTCTTGAATAGCCTTGCACAGGAAAATAAGGCAATCGTAACTGACATTCCAGGTACCACGAGGGATGTTATCGAGGAATATGTCAATGTCCGGGGAGTCCCGCTTCGCCTTCTCGATACAGCCGGGATCAGGGAGACGGAAGATATCGTCGAAAAAATTGGCGTTGAAAAGTCACGCCAGGTGCTTAAGGAAGCGGATTTGATCTTGCTCGTCCTGAACAATTCAGACCGGCTCACAGATGAGGACCGGAATATTTTTAAGGCAGTCGAAGGAATGGATGCCATTATCATCGTCAACAAGACTGACTTGCCCCAGGTAATTGATATGGAGGAAGTAAAGGCCCTTGCCGGAAACAGGCGGATAGTTTCAACTTCCCTCCTTGAAGACAGGGGAATCGATGAACTTGAAGATGCGATAGCAGCGCTGTTTTTTGCCGGGTCAATTGATGCTGGGGACATGACCTACGTATCGAATAGCCGCCATATTGCTCTCCTTGGCCAGGCGCTGCATGCGGTTGAGGAATCAATTAACGGAGTTGAAAATGGTATTCCGATTGATATTGTACAAATCGATTTAACCCGTTCGTGGGAGCTTTTGGGCGAGGTCATTGGCGAAAGTGTCCATGAAAGCTTGATTGATCAGCTATTTTCTCAATTCTGCCTAGGAAAATAACGCCTTGTTTTTGTACATTTGTAGCAGAGGGTAGATTTTTTTAGTTGAACACATGTAGATTTGGAGCAAAAATTAAAGATATTGAGTAATGTTTTATGCTAAATGAAAAGGAGGCAGCGTAAATGCACTACGAGGCCGGAAATTATGATGTAATCGTCATCGGCGCGGGCCATGCTGGCTGTGAAGCCGGATTGGCAGCTGCCCGAATTGGCGCAAAAACCTTAATGATCACAATCAATCTTGATATGGTCGCCTTTATGCCATGCAACCCATCAATCGGGGGGCCGGCAAAAGGGATTGTCGTCAGGGAAATTGATGCCCTTGGCGGTGAAATGGGAAAAAATATTGATAAAACCTATATTCAGATGAGAATGCTCAATACAGGGAAGGGACCTGCTGTACGTGCGCTTCGTGCTCAGGCGGACAAATTTTCCTACCAGCATGAAATGAAAAAAACGCTTGAAAGTGAAAAAAACCTTACTCTTCTCCAGGGAATGGTAGAAAATTTGGTTGTAGAAGATGGGGTTTGTACGGGCGTCATTACCCAGACGGGAGCAAAGTATCAAGCTAAAACCGTTATTATTACTACGGGTACATTCCTGCGCGGTGAAATAATCATTGGCGACCTTAAATATTCAAGCGGCCCTAATAACCAGCAGCCTTCAATCAAATTGTCCGAGCATCTAGAAGAGCTGGGCTTTGATCTGGTCCGTTTTAAAACAGGTACGCCTCCTCGGGTACATGGAAAAACAATCGATTACTCCCAAACTGAAATTCAGCCAGGAGACGATCTTCCGCAGGCATTTTCGTACGAAACAACAAAATATATCACCGACCAGCTTCCATGCTGGCTGACTTATACGAATGAACATACCCATCGGATCATTGATGAAAACCTTCACCGATCCCCGATGTTTTCCGGGATGATCAAAGGGTCGGGTCCGCGTTATTGTCCATCCATTGAAGATAAGGTGGTCAGGTTTAACGACAAGCCGCGCCACCAAATCTTCCTTGAGCCGGAAGGTAGAAATACGGAGGAAGTATATGTACAAGGACTTTCTACAAGCCTACCGGAAGAAGTGCAACACAAGATTATCAAAACGATTCCTGCCTTAAAAGATGCGCAAATGATGAGGGCGGGTTACGCGATTGAATACGACGCTATCGTTCCTACGCAGCTTTGGCCGACCCTTGAAACAAAAAAGGTGAAGAATCTTTATACAGCAGGCCAAATCAATGGAACGTCGGGCTATGAGGAAGCGGCCGGCCAGGGATTGATGGCAGGCATTAATGCCGCAATGAACGCGCTTGGCAAGGAAGAACTCATTTTGAGCCGTTCGGAAGCCTACATTGGCGTCATGATTGATGACCTGGTTACGAAAGGGACAAGCGAGCCATACCGCCTCTTGACTTCAAGGGCAGAATACAGGCTTCTTCTCCGCCATGACAATGCGGATCTCCGCCTGACGGAAATCGGCCATCGGATCGGATTGATCCCGGATGAACGGAACGAGAAGTTCCAAAAGAAAAATGGTGCGATCGAAGCGGAAATAAAACGGCTAAAAGCAACGATTATCAAGCCAACAGCGGAAGTCCAGGAATTGATTCGGAGCCTCGGAGGCAGCGAGCTGAAAGATGGAATCCGTGCCGCCGACTTCCTGAGAAGAACCGAAATGAATTACAGCCATATTGAATCCATCATTCCCCCGGAAATAAGCCTTGACGACGAAGTCAAGGAACAGGTGGAAATTCAGATAAAGTATGAGGGATATATTGAGAAATCGCTTCAGCAGGTTGACCGGCTGAAGAAGATGGAAAATAAAAAAATCCCGGAAAACATCGATTATGATGCCATCTCCGGGATTGCGAATGAAGCCCGCCAGAACCTTAAACAAGTAAGGCCGCTTTCAATTGCCCAGGCATCAAGGATTTCAGGGGTAAACCCGGCGGATATTTCTATTCTCCTCGTATATTTGGAGCACGGCCGGGTTGCAAGGATAAAAGCAGAATAAGAGCGGAGTTGGATGAAAATTATGAACGCAGAACAATTTGCCGGGCTGCTTGGGGACAGGGGGATTTCCCTCTCCTCCGCCCAGCTTGGCCAGTTCGAGACATATTTCAAAACATTGGTTGAATGGAATGAAAAGATGAACCTTACCGCGATTACCGACCGGGATGAGGTTTATTTAAAGCATTTTTACGACTCCCTTTCGGCCGCATTTTATTTTGATTTTTCAGGAACGCTCACCCTTTGCGACGTAGGCGCTGGAGCAGGGTTTCCAAGCATTCCATTAAAAATCGCCTTTCCTTCCCTAAATGTAACGATCGTTGATTCATTAAACAAGCGCATCACCTTCCTGAATCATCTTGCCAAGGCCCTTGAACTCGACAATGTCCATTTTATCCATGACAGGGCGGAAACCTTCGGAACCAAACCCGAGCACCGGGAAGGCTATGATATTGTTACCGCCAGGGCGGTTGCCAGGTTATCGGTATTAAGTGAACTTTGCCTCCCGCTCGTGAAACAGGGCGGCCATTTTATCGCTTTAAAGGCTGCCAATGCAAAGGAAGAACTGGAAGATGCAAAGAAGGCAATCACAGTTCTAGGCGGCAAGACATATGAAACAAATACCTTCTCCTTGCCGCTTGAGGAAAGCGAGCGGTCTATCATTGTCATCAAGAAGGAAAAACCGACTCCAAAGAAATATCCGCGGAAGCCTGGAACCCCCGCAAAATCGCCGATTGCATAATCTTCTTTTCTGTTAAAGGAAAGGCGAAATCGGCCTCTCCGTTCGGCAGGATTTTTCCGAAGAATAGAGAATTAGTTTAATAGGGAGTATTTAAAAGGTGGTGCAGGAGATGAAGAGTTCTTTTTCACGCTTTTTTGGCCGGGGTGATAAAGAAGAGCAGATTGACCTTCAAAAAGAGATTGATATAGAGACAGAAGCTAGCAATGAAGAAATAAAAAAAATAGCGATAAATTTGATCGTCCCAAACCGGTTTCAGCCAAGGACGGTTTTTGATGACGAAAAAATAGAGGAATTATCACGTACCATCCATATGCATGGGATCATCCAGCCGATTGTTGTCCGTGAATTCGAAGGCGGACGCTATGAGATCATTGCCGGTGAACGCAGATGGCGCGCAATGAAAAAACTGGGCTGGGAAGAAGTTCCCGCGATTATTAAAAATATGTCCGATACCGAAACGGCTTCCGTCGCGCTGATTGAGAATCTCCAGCGCGAGGAGCTTTCGCCAATTGAAGAAGCACTCGCCTATGGAAAGCTGCTTACGCTCCATAACCTGACCCAGGAAGCACTCGCCCAGCGGCTCGGGAAAGGGCAGTCGACAGTCGCCAATAAGCTTAGGCTCCTGAAGCTGCCGCAGGAGGTCCAGGATGCGCTATTGAACAAGCAAATTTCCGAAAGGCATGCCCGCGCGCTCATTCCTTTAAAAGATGGCGCTAAACAGGTTGCGGTAATGGAAGAAGTTATCACCAGGAATTTAAACGTGAAGCAAACCGAGGAACGGGTCATTAAGCTTCTTGGCCAGCAGGAAGAAAAACCAAAACCAAAACGAAAGGCGTTCAGCAAGGACATGCGGATTGCCGTCAACACAATCCGCCAGTCGCTAACGATGGTTTCGGATAGCGGCATCCCCCTTGATTCTGAAGAAGAGGAATTCGAGGAATATTACCAATTCACAATTAAAATTCCAAAGAAAAAATAATAAAACATCTAGCCGGACTCCATATGGGATCCGGTTTTTTTTTATAAGCCGCAACAGAGCGGCTCTTTTTGTAAATAACGGAAACATATGTTCCTGTTTAGATAGACTGTGTTACAGTTGGACGCTATAATGGGAGTGGAGGATAGGGTAATTTTTGTCTTTTTTCGATATTTCCGTCATTTTTGCGGGCATTTCATTTGCTGGATGGAATATTTTCATAAAAACACCTCCATCAATGATTTTTCATGATAAAATAGAATGCATGGCTTTCTCAAAACATTTTGGAAATGCCAGTTATTTTTAGCAAAAAGGTAGGTGACATCGTGGGCAAAATACTTGCAATCGCGAATCAAAAAGGAGGAGTCGGGAAAACGACCACCTCTGTCAATCTGGGCGCCTGCTTAGCATACATAGGAAAAAAAGTCTTAATGGTCGACATTGATCCCCAGGGGAATGCAACGAGCGGGATTGGAGTGGAAAAGGCCGATGTGGAGCACTGCATTTACGATGTGCTCGTCGATGATGTTGAAGCAAAAGAGGTCATAAGGCCAACAAACGTTGAAAACCTGTTCGCCATTCCTGCCACTATCCAGCTTGCCGGGGCGGAAATCGAGCTAGTTCCAACAATTTCCCGCGAGGTCAGGCTTAAAAGGGCTCTTGAAGAGGTTAAGGACGATTATGATTACATCATCATTGATTGCCCTCCCTCCCTCGGTTTATTGACCATCAACGCCCTTACAGCCTCCGATGCAGTCCTGATTCCCGTTCAATGCGAATATTACGCGCTTGAAGGGCTGAGCCAGCTGCTGAATACCGTTCGGCTGGTCCAAAAGCATCTTAACCAGCACCTGAAAATAGAAGGTGTCCTCCTCACAATGCTTGATGCCAGGACAAATCTAGGAATCCAGGTTATTGAAGAGGTAAAAAAGTATTTTCAGGACAAAGTCTACAAGACGATTATTCCACGGAATGTACGCTTAAGTGAGGCTCCGAGCCATGGTGAGCCAATTATCATCTATGATCCGAAATCACGAGGTGCTGAAGTTTATTTAGATCTGGCAAAGGAAGTGGTTTCTAATGGCTAAAGGACTTGGAAAAGGGCTTGATGCCTTTTTTGCCAATATGGAAGCGGAATCTGAAGAATCTGTCCAGGAGATCAGAATTAAAGAATTGCGTCCAAACCCTTACCAACCCCGAAAGCATTTTCAGCCGGAAGCAATTGAGGAATTGAAAGAATCCATATTGGAACATGGGATCCTCCAGCCGCTCGTTGTCCGAAAAAGCATAAAAGGATATGAAATCGTTGTCGGGGAGCGCCGTTACCGCGCCGCAAAACAAGCGGGGCTTGAAACAGTTCCGGCAGTCGTCCGCGATTTATCCGAACAGCAGATGATGGAGCTGGCCGTTCTCGAGAACTTACAGAGGGAAGATTTAAGCCCAATCGAAGAAGCCGCCGCTTACCAGACGCTGATGGAGAAGCTTAACCTCACCCAGGAGGAAGTGGCGAAGCGCCTTGGAAAAAGCCGTCCGCATGTAGCCAATTACATACGGCTCCTCTCGCTGCCGAAACAAATTCAGGATTTGATTTCCAATGGCACCATTTCAATGGGACACGGAAGGGCTCTTCTTGGGCTGAGGCAAAAATCGAAACTTCCTCTCCTTGTTGACAAAATCGTCAAGGAAAGCCTGAACGTCCGCCAGCTTGAGAAACTTATCCAGCAACTGAATGACAATGTTTCACGTGAAACAAAAAAGCCGGAAAAGAAGAAAGACCGCTTCATTCGGGATAGGGAGAACCAGCTACGTGAAAGGTTCGGCACGACGGTCCACATCAAACAAACAAAGAACAAGGGCAAAATCGAGATCGAGTTTTTTTCAAAAGAAGATTTGGAAAGGCTTCTGGATCTTTTAGAACCCGAATCTAACGACTAGGCCATCATGTGATGGTTTCTTTTTTTAGGCAGTAAGTCTTTACAGATAGGGGAAATGGTTATGTTTTTATGGGGAACACTGGTTAACGGGCTGTTGATCATCCTGGGCACAATGCTGGGCAAACTTCTCCATCGTATACCTGAGGGAATGAAGACGACCGTCATGCACGGAATCGGCCTCTCAGTAATGGTGCTTGGCTTGCAAATGGGCCTTAAAAGCCAAAATTTCCTTATCGTCATTTTAAGCCTTGTTCTTGGAGGGGTACTTGGCGAGGCTTGGGCCCTGGATGACAAGCTGAATCGGCTGGGCCTCTGGCTTGAACGGAAAATTGGCGCGAACGGAAAGGGAAGTATTTCCCAGGGGTTTGTAACGGCTACGCTAATTTTTGTAATCGGGGCAATGGCAATTATCGGCGCCCTTGACAGCGGGATTCGCGGTGACCACGATGTCCTTTATACGAAAGCGATCATTGACGGTTTTACTTCAATCATCCTGGCAACGACCCTTGGCATCGGTGTTATGTTCTCGGCCATTCCGGTTATGCTGTATCAAGGGACGATTGCTTTGTTCGCCACTCAAATTGACAGGATTGTCCCAGCTGTATTAATGGATCAATTCATTGTGGAAATGACGGCCACCGGAGGGGTAATGATTTTTGCCATCGGCTTGAATCTGGCCGGGCTAACGAAAATAAAGGTTGCAAATCTGCTCCCGGGCATCCTCGTTACGGCGATGGCGGTAGGGGCTCTTTATTTTTACCAGCAGCTTACATAAGGAAACTAAAAACAGGAGAAGCCTTGCTCGCTTTTCCTGTTTTTAGGTTGTCTGTTCATTTATGGCAGCCTCTTGCTCCCTGTTCCAGCGGATTTCCGACCATGCAAGCTGGTTGTATTGGTATTTGGAGGCTAGATGGATACCGTTCGCAATTGTTTTTGCCATTTTTACAACCAGGCTGAGCCTCGTATTTTGCAAAACAAAAAACTCCATGAAACCGCTGACATTGACGATTCCAGTAATATGCATATCCCCGACTTCTGGCAATTCCTTGTTTACCCCAGCCCCCGGTTTTACAGGGCCATCGCAAACCTGAATAATGCCTACACTTTTAAAACGGCCGAGACAAGCATCAATCGCAATAATAAATGGATGGAAATGCCTTGCCATGATGTCCTTCAGTTTTTCTTCCAAATTTACGGCATGGATTGGATCGTCCAACGTTCCGTATATGTGGAAAGATGGCAACCTCTTCTCTTCAAGGAAACTACCAACGAGAGGGCCCAACGAATCTCCTGTCGATCGGTCAGTCCCAATGCAGACCACTACGATTGGCCGGCTTGTTAACAAAGGCAAATGTGTAATCAGCTCAGTCGCCAGCTTTGCTTCCGCTTTGGCGTCCTCATAATGTATCCGGCTGTTTTGCACCCTGTCGAATAAGCCTGGTTTAATAGTCATTAAGCCCACTCCTTTATGGAAAGCGTAAACGCATTCAGTTCAGTTGTTGTGCTGGTGAACGTCCGTGCAGGACTTAGAGTTAAGGTGGGGTAAATATTTTCCCAATGGGGAGATAAAGAATAGTATCAGTATACGAATATATTTCGTACTCTATACATACCTAAAATATGTTTTTGCTAAACAGGGTAGAAAGAAGGATGAATACGCCCCTTCAGGGAGTAATGGACTAGAAATATAAGGCAGTTGGCCGCGAAAAGTTGAAAAAAATCCCGCTTCTAACTAGAATGATAATGATTGATTGCTTAGGTGGTGAGACTGTGTATATGGTTAACCAGATAATGAGCAAAATACATAACAGATTACTTGATGAAGATAAATGGGCCGCTATCGGAGAGGGTGCAATAAAAATCCTTTTTATACTGGTGATTTCGGTATTCCTGATCCGGATTGGGAAGGCGGCTATCCATAAAGCATTTAAAATAAGGGGCAAAATGCCCCTCAGGGTAACGGAGCGGCGTGAAGCAACCCTTGTAAAACTGCTTGACAATATCCTGTCATATGTCATTTATTTCATTGCATTAATGATGATCCTTACCGTATTGACAATTGATGTGAAAGCCATGCTCGCAGGGGCGGGAATTGTTGGCCTTGCAGTCGGCTTTGGCGCGCAGAACCTGGTGAGGGACGTTATTACCGGATTCTTCATTATTTTTGAGGACCAGTTCTCGGTTGGCGACCATATTAGGGTTGATACATTTGAAGGAACGGTAGAGACGATTGGCCTACGGACGACGAAAATAAAGGCGTGGACTGGGGAATTGCATATTCTGCCAAACGGGAGCATTACGCAGGTCACTAATTACTCCTTAAATAACAGCATGGCTGTAGTGGATATCGGAGTCGCATACGAAGAGGATATTGAAAAAGCTGAAAAGATAATCCAGGAAATCATCGGGAAATTGGCGAATGCGCATGAGGATATGGTTAAACCACCGGAATTGGTCGGAGTGCAAAACTTCGGCCCAACCGAGGTAACCTTAAGGGTTGTCGCGGAAACAAAGCCAATGAAACATTTTGCAATTGCAAGGATGATCCGTAAAGAAATCAAGCTGGGATTGGACCAGCACGGAATCGATATACCATTTCCAAGGATGGTCATGTATTCACGCGAGGATAAAGGCGGCCAAACCGCTGACAGGGGGAAAAGCTGATGGAACAAAAAGAATATGGATTGAATGACATAGTCGAAATGAAAAAGCCTCATCCATGCGGGACAAATCGCTGGAAAATCATTCGCCTCGGAATGGATATCAGAATCAAATGTGAAGGCTGTGCCCACAGCGTACTTATACCACGGAGGGAATTTTCAAGAAAAATGAAAAAGGTTCTTGTGAAGCATGAAAATTAAGTTCATGCTTCTTTTTTTTGTAAAAATGTATTAATCTAGTAATTAAAAACATACGAAGGCGCTTGCGGGGGTGGGGAGTTGCAAACAATCGTGAAATCAGGGTGCCCGTTGAATTGCTGGGACAACTGCGGTTTTCAAGTAACAATGGAAAATGGGAAGGTCATTCAAATAGACGGCGACCCTGACCATCCAATTACAAAAGGTAAAATCTGCGGCCGTGGGCGGTCGTTAATTAAGAGAATTGAAGCCGAGGATAGGTTGCTTTATCCATTGAAAAAAGTAAATGGTGAATTCGTCCGGATTTCCTGGAAACAGGCACTTGATGAAATTGCATCAAAGATGGACGATATTAAGGAAATGTATGGCACAACTGCAGTTCTCCACAGCCATGACTATGCGAATAGCGGGATCCTGACAAACCTTGACCAGCGTTTTTTTAATGCTTACGGCGGAGTGACGGAACTGGTTGGTTCGCTTTGCTGGGGAGCAGGAATCGAAGCGCAACTTTGGGATTTTGGCGATGCGCTCAGCCATGCACCAGGCGATTTATTGAACAGCAGGCATATCGTTGTGTGGGGAAGGAACGCCTCGAGGACAAATCTGCATTTCTACCAAAGCCTACTTGAAGCCAAGAAAAAGGGCATCCACATTCTTGTGATTGATCCATTATACAATGCCACGGCAAAACTGGCAGATGACTTTATCTCAATCAAGCCGGGCATGGACGGCCTGCTCGCCGCGGGCATTTTAAAGGGTTTGCTTAAGTCTGGAAAGGAAGACCGCGCCTATATTGATCAATACACCGAGGGGTTTGGGGATGTTGAAGCGCTTCTTGATACAATTACAATAGAGGAAATCAGCGAAAAGACTGAAGTTCCAATAGAGGCAATTGAAAGGCTGTCCGGCATTTATGCAGACCGGCCTGTGTCGACTTATATTGGCCTCGGCATGCAGCGCTACCGGAATGGAGGCAATACCATCCGGTTTATTGATGCGCTTGTCGCGGCGAGCGGAAATATTGGCATTCCTGGCGGTGGAGCCAATTATGCAAATCTTCAAGTAGGGAAGAGCTTTCAGGCCGCCCGTCTTTCATTAAGCGATAGAAAAAAGGAGTTCCGCCAATTCCCAATCATGAAACAGGCTGAACTGATTCTTTCGGAAAAAAAACCTGAAATAAAAATGGCCATTGTCACATGCGGCAATCCTGCAACCCAGGTCCCCGACTCGAATATAGTCGAGGAGGCCTTTTCAAAGGTCGAAACGGTTGTCGTAATTGATCAGTTCATGACTGACACAGCCCTGCTTGCCGATTATGTCCTGCCGTCTGCGGCTGTTTTTGAAGAAGAAGATATTTATTATGCTTCAATGTTCCATCATTATGTGAATTATGCGCCGAAGCTGATGGATCCGCCGGGTGAGGCAAAACCGGATTTATGGATATGGACCGAGCTGGCAAACCGGCTTGGCTTTGGCGATGATTTTGCCTATACGCCCGAGCAATGGCTGGAAATGTTCCTGGAGCCATTGAATAAAGACGGGCTGACCCTTGAATTGTTAAAGGAACGTCATACATTCGAACTGCCGGTTGTCAAAATTCCCTGGGCGGATGGAAGATTTAGGACGCCTTCCGGAAAATACGAATTTACTTCAAAACTGGCCAAGCAAAAGGGAGTGGACGGGAAGCTTCAGTTATCCTTGCCGGCTGAGACGAGATGGGCAAACCCTGATTTGGCGTCACGGTTCCCGTATTCTCTTTTGACAATCCATCCGCTGAGGTCAAACCATTCGCAGCACTTTCCGATTTTTGCAAAAGAGCCTCACGTTATCATTGAGATTGCGCCAGATATTGCAAATAGGCATGGATTTATCGATGGTGATAAGGCAAAGGTTTGGAATGAGCGGGGAGAAGTAACCGGTACGGTTTCCATTTCGCCGAAAGCACATCCCGGGACAATCAATATCGATGAAGGTATTTGGAAAAAATTTGGCGGGCCTGTCAATAGCCTTACATCAAGCCTTCCTTCCGATAATGGGCTGGGCAGCACTCTGTATGATTGCCTGGTTACGATAGAAAAAATCAAGGCCAAGTAAACTGCCGGATTTTCCGGCAGTTTTAAAATGGGCGGCCAATCAACGCAACCTTGTGTTTTTAGAAAGGAATGCCTATAATTGTGTAGTGCTTTTAAATGTAATTGTAACTGCAATGTGAAATTTCAATAGATACTGTTTATTTTAGAGGAGTGACCGAACTATGGCGTTAACAGCAGGTATTGTGGGCCTTCCGAACGTCGGGAAATCCACGCTTTTTAATGCAATAACCCAGGCGGGTGCCGAATCGGCGAACTACCCGTTTTGTACAATCGACCCGAATGTCGGAATCGTCGAAGTGCCGGACCAACGCTTGAATAAGCTGACCGAACTGGTCCAGCCGAAAAAAACCGTGCCGACTACATTTGAATTCACCGATATCGCCGGGATTGTGAAAGGTGCAAGCAAGGGGGAAGGCCTTGGAAATAAGTTTCTTTCCCACATTCGTGAAGTGGATGCGATCTGCCAGGTGGTCAGATGCTTCGCCGACGATAATATCACCCATGTTGCCGGCAAGGTAGACCCAATTTCAGATATCGAAACGATTAATCTTGAGCTGATCCTCGCTGATATGGAGTCCGTGGAAAAACGGATCGGCCGTGTTGAAAAGCTGGCAAAGCAAAAGGATAAGGATGCTTCAGCTGAATTTGAAGTGCTGTCCATGCTTCGCGAAGCGTTCGAAGCTGAAAAGCCTGCGAGGGCAGTTGAATTTACGGAAGAGCAAATGAAAATTGCCAGGCAGCTTCATCTGTTGACAATCAAGCCTGTATTGTATGTAGCGAACGTTGGCGAGGAAGATGTAGCCGATCCGTCTTCGAATGAATATGTGCAGCGGGTCCGTGATTTCGCCGCCAATGAAAATGCGGAAGTCATTGTCATTTGTGCAAAAATTGAATCCGAAATAGCCGAGCTTGAAGGGGAAGAAAAGGAAATGTTCCTCTCAGAGCTAGGGATAGAAGAATCCGGACTTGACCAGTTGATTCGTAAGGCATACAGCCTTCTTGGACTGGCTACCTACTTTACTGCTGGCGTCCAGGAAGTCCGTGCCTGGACATTCAGAATGGGTATGAAAGCTCCTCAATGTGCCGGAATCATCCATTCCGATTTTGAAAGAGGATTTATCCGGGCTGAAACGGTTCACTATGATGACCTGCTTGCGCATGGTTCAATGAATGCTGCGAAAGAAGCTGGAAAAGTGCGGCTGGAAGGAAAAGAATATGAAGTGAAGGATGGCGACATCATTCATTTCCGTTTCAATGTATAAAAAAAACATATCAACGAAGGTGTTCACCCGGATTTATTGCGGTGAATGCCTTCTTTTTTTACAGCATCCAGGCGGCTGTTGCGCTTTGAGCATTTCTATGATATACTTTTACCTTGTGAGTAATTAATAAATTGCTCCTTGCCCAATTGGGCCGCTTAGACCAAAAGGAGGTGACTGTGATGAGAAAGTACGAAATTATGTACATCATCCGCCCAAACATTGAAGATGAGGCCAAGAAAGCGCTTGTTGAGCGTTTCAACACAATTCTGGCTGATAATGGTGCGGAAGTGGCAGAAGCAAAGGACTGGGGTAAACGCCGTCTCGCTTACGAAATCAATGATTTCCGCGACGGATTCTACCAGATTCTGAAGGTGAATGCCGAGCCTGCAGCGGTAGAAGAATTCTCCCGCCTTGCAAAGATCAGCGAAGATATCATTCGCCACATCGTGATTAAAGAAGAAGAATAATCCTTACAGATAAATCGTTCCGGGAAAAATGTTCCACGTGGAACATGAACAGGACAAGGGAGTTGATTCTGATGATGAATCGTGTCGTACTGGTTGGCCGTTTAACGAGAGATCCTGAGCTTCGATATACGCCAAGCGGTGTTCCGATGGCTACATTTACTCTTGCAGTTAACCGCACATTCTCCAACCAGCAGGGGGAGAGAGAGGCTGACTTCATTAATTGTGTGGTATGGAGAAAACCGGCGGAAAACGTCGCTAACTACCTTAAAAAAGGGAGCATGGCAGGCGTGGATGGCCGTATTCAAACCCGCAATTTTGAAGGACAAGACGGAAAGCGTGTCTATATAACAGAAGTCGTAGCTGAAAGCGTTCAATTCCTTGAACCAAGGAGCTCCGGCAATAGAAGCGACAACAACGATTACTATGGCGGTGCTCCAAGGGAACAAGGCAATCCTTTTGGGAACAGCAATCAGAATCAACGGCCTGCACCTGCGAAACAGCAGGGTTATACTCGGATGGATGACGATCCGTTCGCTGGCAGCGGACAGATTGATATCTCCGACGATGACCTGCCATTCTAGAGCGATAAAATAACGGACAGTACTAAGCATATTTGAAAAGGAGGGACATACAGATGGCAATGGGACGTAAAGGCGGCCGCGCTAAGCGCCGTAAAGTGTGCTACTTCACTGCAAACGGAATTACACACATCGATTACAAAGATGTTGATCTGTTGAAAAAGTTCATTTCTGAACGCGGCAAGATTCTGCCACGCCGTGTGACTGGCACAAACGCAAAATACCAACGCAAATTGACAATCGCAATTAAACGCGCTCGTTTAATGGCATTGCTTCCATATGTTGCAGGCGAATAATAGCCTGATTACAAAGAGCAGCAGGGACTCCCTTGCTGCTTTTTTAACATTCTTCATTTGCTTTTCACGTTACGTTAGTTAACAAGTAAACCACCCGCTTCTCTATTTAAAAAACAAGGGTTTTTTTGAAAAATAAAGTAGAGAGCAATACAAAACTACATAAATTGTTCTGTTTTGAGAACATTACGTAAAACCAGTTGTTTTTCTTTTCATGATTAGGATATTGGGTATAATGAAATTAGGATTCGGCTTATGGATACTTTTAAAATGAAGGATTTCCAATATTGCCGATGCATAAAAATTTGGAACTTTTCTGTCAGGGAGCTGAAAGAATGCCGTCATTTTTGGAAAAGCGGTCAATACGTTATCCTTTTTACGGATTACTGGGCTTAACTGCGGTGCTTTTGGGCATCCTTGCACGTTATCATATGGCTATAAGCATAGCAGGCTACGTCCTGGCGGGAGCCGCTCTTTATTATTTGGTGCAAATTGATAGGCGCCAGCGGAAGGAAATGGAGGAGTATATCTCAACCCTTTCATACCGGGTTAAAAAGGTCGGGGAAGAGGCGCTCATGGAAATGCCCATTGGGATCATGCTGATCAACGATGATCTTTGCATCCAGTGGACCAATCCTTTTCTGGCTTCCTGTTTTGATGAGGAGACATTGGTGGGGAGGTCTCTTTATGATGTTGCCGAATCGCTTGTTCCTTTGATTAGGCAGGATGTTGAAACTGAACTGATTACGCTCCATGACCGGAAATTCCGGGTTATCCATAAAGTGGATGAAAAGCTTCTCTACTTTTTCGATGTAACCGAGCAGACTGAAATTGAAAAAATGTACAGGGACGAGCGGACAGTCATTGCCATTATCTTTCTTGATAATTATGAAGAACTTACCCAGGGGCTTGATGATCAGGCACGAAGCAGCATCAATAATCTTGTTACCTCCATCCTGAATAAGTGGGCGCACGACAATGGCATTTATTTGAAGAGGATTACATCCGAACGTTTTATTGGTGTTTTCAATGAAAGCATACTTCAAACATTGGAAAAGGGGAATTTTACGATTTTGGATGTTGTCAGGGAAATGACGATGAAACAAAACGTTGCCCTGACTTTGAGTATAGGAATAGGTGCTGGGGTTTCGTCATTGCCAGAACTGGGAACCCTTGCACAATCGAGCCTTGATCTCGCGCTTGGGCGCGGTGGCGACCAAGTGGCGATTAAACAATCAAATGGAAAAGTGAAGTTCTACGGAGGCAAAACAAATCCGATAGAGAAGCGGACGAGGGTCCGTGCGAGGGTTATCTCCCATGCATTAAAAGAGTTGATTGCCGAGAGCGATAAAGTTATCGTTATGGGACATAAATTCCCGGACATGGACTCTGTCGGCTCTGCAATAGGGATCAGCAAGGTTGCGCAAATGAACCAGCGCGATGGTTATATCGTCATGAATTACGACGAAATTGATACAGGAATCCAGCGGCTGATGGCCGAAATCAAGCAGCATCCGGATTTATTCGAGCGGTTTATTACTCCAGAGCAGGCGCTTGATTTGGCTACAGATGCAACTTTGCTGGTGATTGTCGATACGCACAAACCGTCGCTTGTCATTGATGAAAGGGTTCTGGACTCGATAAGCGACGTTGTTGTTATTGACCACCACAGGCGCGGAGAGGACTTTATCAGTAACCCGCTGCTTGTGTATATGGAGCCATATGCTTCCTCAACTGCCGAGCTCGTTACCGAACTTCTTGAATACCAGCCAAAACGGGCTAAGTTCAGCATGATAGAAGCAACAGCACTGCTTGCCGGTATTACCGTCGATACGAAAAGCTTTACACTCAGGACAGGCGCCAGGACGTTTGATGCGGCATCGTATTTAAGGTCGCTCGGAGCCGATACAATTCTTGTCCAGAAGTTTTTGAAGGAAGATGTGGATACGTATATTAAGAGAGCAAGGCTGATTGAATCCGTCTATTTTTATAAAGAAGGCCTTGCAATTGCGAAAGCGGCTGATGGCGATGTTTATGACCAGGTAATGCTTGCGCAGGCGGCGGACACACTGCTAACGATGGATGGTGTCCAGGCTTCATTCGCGATGTCCATACGGGATGATGGACAGATAGGCATCAGCGCCCGCTCGCTTGGCGAAGTCAACGTACAAATCATTATGGAAAGCCTCGGAGGCGGGGGGCATTTGACCAATGCGGCCACACAAATTGCAGATATAGAAATCGAAGAGGCGGAGCAAATGCTTCAGAAGGCCATCGATGATTATTTTGAAGGAGGAAAAGCGGAATGAAGGTAATTTTTCTGAAAGATGTTAAAGGAAAAGGAAAAAAAGGCGAAGTAAAGAATGTCGCCGATGGCTATGCACATAACTTTCTTTTCAAACAGGGGCTTGCTGTTGAAGCGAGCCAGGCCAACATGAGCAACCTGAGCGCCCAGAAGAAAAAAGAAGAAAAAATGGCTGCCCAGGAACTTGCCGAAGCGAAAGAGCTAAAGGCAAAGCTTGAAAAAATCACTGTGGAACTAACTGCGAAATCCGGGGAAGGCGGCCGCCTGTTTGGATCGATTACAACGAAGCAAATTTCCGAGGAATTGCAAAAGAAGCATGGCATTAAAATTGATAAGAGGAAGATGGAGCTTGAGGATGCCATTCGCAGCCTTGGCCAGACAATGGTTCCAGTCAAGCTTCATCATGAGGTCACAGCGACTCTCAAGGTTTATGTAAAAGAAGGAAACTGATTTTTAGTGGTAGATTTCGACAGAGAACATGATAAGATAATAGAGTAGCGAAAATGTGATCGGCCCGGCTGGTCACTTTTTTCGCGGTGTTAAGCAGTATTACCTCGAGGACGGGGGGATTTTTTGATGAATGATGTATTTGCGGACCGTATGCCGCCCCAAAATATAGAAGCAGAACAGGCAGTGCTGGGAGCGATTTTTCTCGAACCGGCTTCATTGACACTGGCAACCGAGATATTGATTCCAGAGGATTTCTACAGGGCGGCCCACCAAAAAATCTTCAATACGATGCTTAAATTGAATGATGAGGGGAAAGCCGTCGATTTAGTCACAGTCACGGAAGAACTTGCAGCGGCGAAGCTACTTGAGGATATTGGCGGAGTCAGCTATATGAGCGAATTGGCCGGATCTGTGCCTACGGCTGCCAATATTGAATATTATGCGAAAATCGTTGAAGAAAAATCATTGCTGCGCCGCCTAATCCGCACAGCAACAACGATTGCACAGGATGGATATTCACGGGAGGATGAGGTTGAACTTCTTCTCTCGGAAGCAGAAAAAAACATCATGGAGGTTGCCCAGCGGAAAAACGCCGGTGCTTTCCATAATATTAAGGATGTCCTTGTCCGGACGTATGACAATATTGAAATGATGCATAATCGGAAAGGCGACATTACCGGGATCGCGACCGGATTCCGTGAGCTGGACCGGATGACTGCGGGGTTCCAGCGCAACGATCTGATTATTGTAGGCGCACGTCCATCGGTCGGTAAAACGGCATTCGCATTGAACATAGCCCAGAATGTCGCTGTCAAGACCGGTGAAAATGTCGCCATTTTCAGCCTTGAGATGGGTGCGGAGCAGCTTGTTATGAGGATGCTCTGCGCGGAAGGCAATATTGATGCACAGCGGCTGCGGACCGGTTCCTTGACGGATGAGGACTGGGGCAAACTGACGATGGCCATGGGCAGCTTGTCACGGGCTGGAATATTTATAGATGATACCCCGGGAGTGCGAGTTGGAGATATCCGTTCAAAATGCAGGCGCCTGAAACAGGAGCATGGCCTCGGAATGATTATGATCGATTACCTCCAATTGATTCTGGGAAGCGGCAGGAGCGGTGAAAACCGCCAGCAGGAAGTATCTGAAATATCACGTTCCCTGAAGCAGCTTGCGCGTGAACTTCAGGTACCGGTCATCGCATTGTCCCAGCTCTCCCGTGGGGTGGAGCAGCGCCAGGATAAGCGCCCGATGATGTCCGATATCCGGGAATCGGGAAGTATCGAGCAGGATGCCGATATCGTAGCATTCCTGTACCGGGACGATTACTATGATAAAGAATCAGAGAATAAAAACATCATAGAAATCATCATTGCCAAGCAGAGGAACGGCCCTACAGGCACAGTCCAGCTGGCATTCGTAAAAGAATACAATAAATTCGTCAACCTGGAGACCCGATTTGATGATTCGGCCATTCCTCCAGGCGCATAGCGGTTTCCATATGCCGGCCTTTTAAAGGGCCGGCAATTTTAATTTTAGGGGTGTGAAAAATAGATACATATTCAATCACTTCCAAAACAACCAGGCTTGTGATTCGGCCTCTTAGATGTTCTGATTATTGGTTATACAATCCATAACCAGTTCTGGGGCAGGGGATATGGAAAAGAAGCGGTAAAGGAAGGCTTGGCAATTGCATTTACTAAATTAAAGTATCACCGGATAGAAGCCCATATTAATGTTGATAATACCCCCTCAGAGCGACTGGCACAAAGTGTCGGCATGGAATTTGAATGTGTCAGGAAAGGATTCATATTTGAGTTCGGCAAGTGGACGGACAACCTGGTGTATTATTTGAACGGCGATAACACTGAAATAGATATGTTAAGCTAGTACATCCTTTTGTGATTTTACGAACATAGTAGAGTTGTATAATAGTAAATGTTCGGGTTTTCTTGACTTTTTATTCGTGAAGTTGGTAAGATTGGTATGGTTTGTTGCTTATTATAAAAAAGTAGCTACTTTTGGAGGTGCTTGTATGTCATCAGTTGTTGTAGTTGGTACACAATGGGGCGATGAAGGAAAAGGAAAAATTACTGACTTTCTTTCTGAAAATGCAGAAGTAATTGCCCGTTACCAGGGAGGAAATAACGCCGGCCATACCATTAAATTTAACGGCGTTACTTATAAATTGCACCTAATCCCTTCAGGAATTTTCTATAAGGATAAAATTTGCGTAATTGGGAACGGCATGGTCGTAGATCCGAAGGCACTAATCAAGGAACTTGAATATTTGCACGGAGAAGGGGTTTCCACAGACAACCTCCGCATCAGCAACCGCGCGCATGTTATCCTTCCATACCACCTAAAGCTCGATGAAGTTGAAGAAGAGCGGAAGGGCGCTAATAAGATTGGAACAACGAAAAAGGGAATTGGCCCTGCTTATATGGATAAGGCGGCAAGGGTAGGAATCCGTATCGCCGATTTACTGGACAGGGAATTATTTGAAGAAAAGCTAACAAGGAATCTTGAGGAGAAAAACCGCCTTTTTGAAAAAATTTATGAAACACAAGGATTTACCGTCGAGGAAATCCTGGATGAATATTATGGATACGGCCAGCAAATCAAGAAATATGTCTGCGATACATCGGTTGTCCTGAATGATGCGCTTGACAAGGGCCGCCGCGTCCTATTTGAAGGCGCGCAAGGAGTAATGCTCGATATTGACCAGGGGACATATCCATTTGTTACGTCATCCAACCCGGTTGCCGGCGGAGTGACAATTGGATCGGGGGTCGGCCCGACAAAAATTACGAATATCGTCGGGGTTTCCAAAGCCTATACAACACGAGTCGGCGATGGACCGTTCCCAACAGAACTTAATAATGAAGTTGGCGACCAAATCCGTGAAGTGGGCCGTGAGTACGGTACAACAACCGGACGCCCTCGCAGGGTTGGCTGGTTCGATAGCGTCGTTGTCCGCCATGCACGGCGTGTGAGCGGCATTACGGATCTTTCACTCAATTCAATTGACGTTCTGAGTGGACTTGAGACAGTGAAAATTTGCGCAGCCTACCGCTACAAGGGTGAAATCATTGAAGAGTTTCCTGCCAGCCTGAAGGTGCTTGCGGAGTGTGAACCAGTCTATGAGGAATTCCCAGGCTGGACAGAGGATATTACAGGCTGCAAGTCACTTGGCGAGCTCCCTGAAAATGCCCGCCATTACCTTGAAAGGCTTTCGCAGCTTACAGGAATTCCATTGGCAATCTTCTCTGTAGGCCCGGATCGCTCACAGACGAATGTCGTCAGGAGCCCTTGGAGGCCAAGCATGTAAGAACGGGTACCAGGACCCTTCTCCTTTCGGGAGGAAGGTCCTTTCTTTTTCATTTTCCTTGTCCTGTTGGTTCACGTTCGCTGAACAGCATTTGGATGTTTTAAGTATGCTGTTTAGGGAAAAGGAGTGAACATTGGGCGGAAAAAAGGGTTAGAATAATTTTTTTCTGAAATTGCTTGCTTCTTATTCAGTACGTATGCTATTATAAAAAACGTCGCCACTGGCAAAAAGCAACTATGCTGGATGGAAGATTAATAAACTATTTTAATAAGAGCCATTAGCTCAGTTGGTAGAGACGAGCAATGCTCCAAGGAATAAGCTACGAGTTGTACCCGCCGAGACGCTGCTTGCGAATCTTACTGAGGCGGGGACACAAATGCTATAGAAGATTAGGATACACCATTTTAATAAGAGCCATTAGCTCAGTTGGTAGAGCATCTGACTTTTAATCAGAGGGTCGAAGGTTCGAGTCCTTCATGGCTCACCATTTATTTTTTTGATAAATGGCCCCTTGGTCAAGCGGTTAAGACACCGCCCTTTCACGGCGGTAACACGGGTTCGAATCCCGTAGGGGTCATTATTCTGGTCCGGTAGTTCAGTTGGTTAGAATGCCTGCCTGTCACGCAGGAGGTCGCGGGTTCGAGTCCCGTCCGGACCGCCACTTTTTTAAAAGTGCAATACATATTTAGATTGGCTCAGTAGCTCAGTCGGTAGAGCAACGAGCAAAGCTCCAATGAATAAGCTGCGAGTTGTACCCGCTGAGACGCTTCTTGCGGATCTTTCTGAGGCGGGGACAAAGGCGATTACAAACTTAATTTAGGAAGCATAATTATATACGGCTCAGTAGCTCAGTCGGTAGAGCAAAGGACTGAAAATCCTTGTGTCGGCGGTTCGATTCCGTCCTGAGCCATCAAGGAAGAAAGCAGAAAGTCCTGCTTTCTTTTTTATTTCCCAACAAGCTTACCGAAATTGTAATGTATTTGTAATAAATAGCCCTTATTTTACCATAAAACAACCTAATTCCTCCTATCTAAGACATTTTTACTACCAAAATTGTCGAAACCCCCAAAAACCCACTATTTATAGGCTTTTCGGCCTGTTTTCCTTCTGTTTTTTCAAAGAAAATAGACCTTCAAGCGCTATTTTGCCGCCAAATTTTTCCTGTAAATGTCAACTATTATACATTTCTGTTACATTATTAGCAGTTCTAATCTATTTAAATTAATTTATGGTAAAGTAGAAAATGTGTAAAAATATTTTATATTTCCCAATAGGAAATTAGTTGCGTTTTTAGAAACTAAGAGGTTTTGTTTCTGTCGCCCAGGGAGGAAAAACAATGAAAGTATTTTCAAAGGAACGTTCCTTGCCAACGAAAAAACCGAATAGGACATTCAATTACATAAAAAAATATATGCTCACCGCTTTAGCGGCCACGGCGTTATTCCTGACAGCCGGGGAAAAGGCGGGAGCGGAACTAAAGCTAACCACTGTATACTATGTTTATCTTAATAATGCATACATAGGGACTGTATCTGATAAAAACGTTGTAGAAGCAATGGTTGAAAAGCAAGTGATGGATATGCGGAAGATGAATAAGAACTTCAAAATTGGTTCGGAAATCACCTATATCCCGGAACAGGTTTTCCGCTCAACGGCCAACAACCGGGAAGCCGCCGAAAGGCTTGCAAAGGAAATGACCCTAGAAGTGGAATCCGCGGCGATTGTCATTGATGGGCAGCCGGTCGTCTACCTGGACAGCCAGGAAGCTGCTGAGCGGGTCATTAAACTGTTAAAATATAAATATGTGACCATTGAACAGCTCGAGGGGGTTGAAGCGAGGAAAAGCCAGCCAGAAACTGCTTTACCTCCATTAAAGGAAGATGAAACGCGCATCCTTGATGTCCGTTTTTCCAATGAAGCGGAAGTCAAGATGACAACCGTCTCTCCCAAGAAAATCCTGACTCCGGAAAAAGCATTGAAGTTCCTTCAAAAAGGGACGCTCGAAGAAAAGAAATATACAGTTAAAGAAGGGGATGTACTAGGGTCGATCGCAATGGGCGCCAATCTTACAACTGCTCAGCTGCTTGCCCTTAACCCTGGAATGAAAGAAGATTCCCTTATCAAGATTGGCCAGGAATTAAACATAACGGTTCCAAAGCCTTTTCTCGACGTAATAGTAGACAAGGAAGTTTTCAAAAAAGAAACCCTTTCGTTTAAAACCGAGGTAGTCAATAGCGATTCAATGTTCAAAGGTGATAAAAAGGTGAAACAGGAAGGCCGAAATGGGGCCAGGGAAGTCACCTATGCAATTTCCGAACAGGGCGGGCAGGTTATCAAGAAATCGGTTATAAGCGAGAAAATTACTCAAAAGCCTGTTAACCATATTATTGTCAGGGGCACCAAGGTCGTTCCTTCCCGTGGCGAAGGGTCGTTCGTATGGCCTGCATCAGGAGGCTATGTATCAAGCCAGATTGGTTACCGCTGGGGCAAAATGCACAAGGGAATTGATATCGCCAGGCCTTCAAACCACACAATCAAAGCCGCCGACAACGGAACAGTTATTTCCGCCGGTTGGGATGGGGGCTATGGAAACAAAATTGTCATCGACCATAACAATGGATTCCGAACCGTCTATGCCCACTTATCATCGATCGATGTCCGTGTTGGCCAAACAGTGGCAAAAGGGTCAAAAATAGGCCTAATGGGTTCAACTGGGGATTCAACCGGCCTCCACCTTCATTTCGAAGTATATAAAAATGGCAGTCTCCAAAACCCGCTGAAATTTTTAAGAAGATAGAATCAAAGATCAAGCTTACAAGTCTCCGGCATGCAATCGGAGGCTTTTTGCCCATTAGGCAATTGTTTCTAATAGATGATTTATAGCTAGTAAAATGGTAAAGTTAAATAGTATAATGTGAACCCGATTAGCTAACTTAAGCCGCTGGAGCACAGTGGCAAGTTTTATGGTAGCTCACCAATTGGACCTTTTCGGGCATGATTCCCCGCCTCTCTTCTTTAATTCCTCTTAACCTTGAGGCAGGGGATCTTAATGCCTGTTTAGATTGAATAAATGCTAGAAAGCGGGAAGAGGAAGGAGTTTTGGGATGGAGAAGAAAATTTTGGTCGTTGACGATGAAAAGCCAATTGCCGATATACTGCAGTTCAATTTGAAAAAAGAGGGGTACAATGTTTTTTGCGCATACGACGGGAACGAAGCAATCTCCATGGTTGAAGAGGTTCAACCGGACCTGATACTTCTCGATATCATGCTGCCCCTCCGCGATGGGATGGAAGTGTGCAGGGAAGTAAGAAAGAAACATGAAATGCCCATCATTATGCTGACAGCCAAAGATTCCGAAATTGATAAGGTTCTCGGCCTGGAACTTGGGGCCGATGACTATGTGACGAAGCCTTTTAGCACAAGGGAATTGATTGCCAGGGTGAAAGCGAACCTGAGGAGGCATCAGCTTCCTTCCGGCCAGGGCAATGGGGAAGATTCTTCGAATGAAATAGAAATCGGATCGCTCACCATCCACCCGGATGCCTATGTTGTATCAAAACGGGGCGAAATAATTGAATTGACACATCGTGAATTTGAACTCCTTCACTATCTTGCCAAACATATTGGCCAAGTCATGACACGGGAACATCTCCTGCAAACAGTGTGGGGATATGACTACTATGGCGATGTCCGGACGGTGGACGTTACGGTAAGGCGGCTGCGCGAGAAGATCGAGGACAGCCCAAGCCACCCGGCATGGATTGTGACTAGAAGAGGAGTCGGCTATTATTTGCGCAACCCTGACCAGGAGTAAGGAATTTCAATGAAAAGAGTCGGCTTTTTTAATTCTGTCCACCTTAAATTTGTGCTTATATATGTACTGCTTATCCTCCTCGCCATGCAGATCATTGGGGTTTATTTCGTCAAGCAGCTTGAAGAAACCCTTACTGCAAACTTTCAGACGTCCCTGAAACGGCAGGKGACGATGCTTGGCTATAACCTCGTTGAGCAAATGCAAAAGGAACGGGGAACAGGGGAAACGGACAGCAAAGAGGAAATAAGGAGAATTTTAAAAGAATTTGCCGTCGGCGATATTATTGAAGTTAGGCTGATTGAGGCTGATACGCTGAAAATCCTCGGGACATCGAAACAAAATGACCAGGACGTAGTCGGCCAAAGGACTACGGAAATGAGGATAAAGCGGTCGATTGTCATAGAAGATGAACAAAGCGAAATTCTCGTTGACGGAAATGGCCGCCGGATATGGGTACTCGCCACTCCTATTAAATCAGACCGGAAAATCATTGGTGTAATCCGGGTTATTGCCAATATTGAAAGTGTTTTTGAACAGATGAAAACAATCAATGGAATTTTGGCAAAAGGCACTGCGATTGCGTTGGTGTTTACGGCCGCGCTTGGGATTCTGCTGGCGCAGACGATTACACGGCCGATTACTGATATGAAGAAACAGGCGTTGGCGATGGCTAAAGGCAATTTTTCCAGGAAGGTCAAGGTATACGGGTACGATGAGATTGGCACGCTTGCCATGACATTTAACAACTTGACGAAAAAACTGCAGGAAGCTCAGGCCACGACAGAAGGAGAACGGAGGAAACTTTCATCCGTCCTTTCCTATATGACCGATGGGGTAATCGCTACGGACCGTAGGGGAAGGGTGATTGTGATCAATGATCCGGCTGCTAAAATGCTCGGCGTTTCACGTGAAACAGTCCTTTCCCAGCCAATTGTGTCTGTGCTTGATTTAGAGGATCTGTATACATTCGAGGAATTGCTGGAAATAAAGGATTCAATCATCCTGGATTACAGCACAAAGCATACCCCCTATATTTTGAGGGCAAATTTGTCCGTCATCCAGAAAGAAACCGGCTTTGTGAACGGCCTGATTACGGTTCTCCATGATATAACCGAGCAGGAAAAAATCGATGCGGAACGCCGGGAGTTCGTGGCGAATGTATCGCACGAGCTGAGGACGCCGCTGACGACGATGAGAAGCTATCTCGAAGCACTGGCCGATGGCGTAATGGAAGATCGGGAGGTTGGCCCGCAGTTCCTGAATGTCGCCCAGACGGAAACAGAACGAATGATCAGGCTTGTGAATGACCTGCTCCAATTGTCAAAAATGGATAGCAGGGACTACAGGCTTTCAAAAGAATGGGTCGATTTTACGGAGTTCTTTAGCAGAATAATCGACCGTTTTGAAATGGCAAAGCATGAAAATGTCCGGTTCACGCGGATTTTGCCGCGCAAGCCGCTCTTTGTTGACATTGATGAGGATAAATTGACCCAGGTGCTTGATAATATCATTTCGAATGCCCTGAAATACTCGCCTGAGGGCGGAGAAGTAATTTTTACCGTCCTTGAGGAGGAAGGAAAGATTACGGTTAGCATAAAGGATGAGGGCATCGGGATTCCGAAAGAAAATCTCGGAAAGATATTTGACCGTTTTTACCGCGTTGATAAGGCCAGGACCCGGAAGTTGGGCGGCACGGGCCTCGGGCTTGCTATAGCCCGTGAAATGATAAATGCCCATGGCGGCAATATTTGGGCAACAAGTGAGGAAGGAAAAGGTACACAAATCATTTTCACTTTGCCTTACGAGCCGACTGAAGAGGTTGACTGGTCATGAAATATGAAACTGTAAAATCGATTTTGCTGACGCTGCTGGTTCTTTTAAGTATCGGGCTGACCTGGTCTTTATGGACCTACCAGCCGAATCTTGACCTGCTTGTGAGCGGGAAATACGTTGAAGAAGTAAAAATGGGCGAGAGAAAAGAAGAGTCCAAAATCATTAAGCCTGAACGAATTCTTTATCACACAGAAGGAAAGCATTACGGGACTTCACGGATTAATGAAATCGACAGGCTGATGAAGGAAATGTCCGGTTGGGTGTTTTTTGATGTGAAAAACCATACCGAGCAGGCGGGAACTTTTAAACAGGTGGTACATGGGAACGGCAAGGTTGAAATCGTGTATCCTCATGAGGTGCCCGTCGAGGKTTTCAGGAATATCCTGAACTTCGAGGAGAAAAAACTGCCATCCTTCCAGTTCGACCGAATTGTTATCGATATGAAAAGCCTCCAGAAAGACAGAGGCGTTGTTTACTTCGCGAATTCGAGGACCCGGGAGATTTATATCAGCTATATCTCCGCATCGCTTTTAACCCAGTTCAACCGCAGCTTTTATGAACGGGCGGGACAGAACCCGGCTTATTTTGCATTTGAAGCAACTGAAAAGCGGACAATCTTTCTTCCAGAAGAAGAAACGGAAATGCGAGCGTATAAGTATTGGCCAAAAATCTTGGAATCCGATGAATTTAAAGAAGCCCTTTTCAGTAACCCAAGCCTTGTGCAAAAAAGCATTGTCAGTACAGGTGAGGAATATGCGAACGATTCCAGCAAAATGAATATTTACACGAACAAGCATCTGCTTGTGTTCATTAATCCCTCGGAAGATAACGGATATTTGTCCGGATCCACGAACCTGCTAAGGCGGAGCATTGATTTTATTAATGAACATTACGGCTGGACTGACCCATACCGGTTTGTCTACCTTGATGAAGCTTCCCAGCGGGTAACTTTCCGGCTTTACAGCATGGATGGATACCCAATATTCAATGAAGAAGGCCTTTCGGAAATCAATGAGTTCTGGGGAAAGAATGAAATTACCAGATTAACCAGGCCGACTTTTGCGATGGAGCTTCCGTTTGAAACGACAAAAGTTGTTCGTCCGTCCGGAAGGGAAGCTTTGGAGTTTTTGAAAAAGCAAAAAGGTTTCAAGCCGGAGCTTCTTGAGGATTTGGTCCTGGGCTACAGGATGGAAAGGGACTCCGCATCCAACAGGCTTATCACTCTGGAGCCCGCCTGGTTTTACCTCTACAATAAAAAATGGGTTCAAATCAGCACGGAAGAGTTGGGGGTGATGCGGCATGGATTGGAGTAGGATTAAAACAATCTTCATCATTACCTTCCTCATCCTGGACGTCTACCTTCTGTATCAGTTAATGGCGAAGCATAACGCCAACCAGCTTGAAATGATGAAGGAGACTTCCGTTGAGGACCAGCTCAAGGCGGCCGATATTACCTATGAAGCAATGCCCAAAGCAGCAATAAAGGATCAATATGTCCGGGCAAAAATCAAGGAATTTACAAAAGATGATAAAGAAAAACTGAAGAACCAGTCGATTATCATAAGAGAAAAGAGCGTCCTTGTTTCAAAATTGTCCGAGCCATATCAACTGGATGAAAATGCCGAACCAATTTCGCTGGCCGGGTTCATCAATGAAAATATCCTGTTTGGCAGGGAATATCAGTATTGGGAACGGGACGATAAGAAAAAAACAATTACGTATTTCCAACAGTACCAGAATAAATTTTTGTACCAAAGTGTGAATGGAAATGGCAAGATTGTTTTCGAGTTGAATGATAAAAACCAAATTGTTTCGTACGAACAGACGTATTTTGAGGACATTAAGAAGCTGGATGTGAAGGAAGAGGTCATCCAGCCGCTAAAGGCGTTGGGAATCCTCGTCCAAAAGGGGTTAATCGAGCCAAAAAGCAAGATAATAAAAGTTGAGCTTGGCTATTCGACGATTGTGCCGCTTGCCTCTTCACAGGTATTCGCCCCGACATGGCGCTTTGTCATTGATAACGGCAAGAATTTGTATGTCAATGCATTCGAGGGCCAGGTGATCCCGTTTGGGAGCGAGGAAAACGGAGTAACGGAGTGAACGGAATGACATTGCAATTTAGTGTGCTTGCAAGCGGGAGTACAGGAAACGCCATCTATGTGGAATCGGGCGAGCACTCATTTTTGGTGGATGCGGGCTTGAGCGGAAAGCAGCTCGAAGGCCTTTTTCAGAAAATTGGCCGTGATATGCGTGACTTGTCCGGAATCTTGGTCACCCATGAGCACAGTGACCATGTGAAAGGATTGGGCGTCGCCGCGCGCAAGTACAAGCTTCCGATCTATGCGAACGAAAAGACATGGAAAGCAATGGAGCACTGCATCGGGGAAATCCCGACAGAGCAGAAGTTTGTTTTCGGAATGGAAACGGTCAAGAGCTTTGGTTCGCTCGATATTGAGTCGTTTGGCGTTTCGCATGATGCTGCCGAGCCGATGTTCTATGTTTTTCATTCAGGCGGAAAGAAGCTTGTTTTGATTACCGACACGGGCTATGTAAGTGACCGTATGAAGGGAACCATCGAGAATGCGGACGCATATGTGTTTGAAAGCAACCATGATGTCCAGATGCTCAGGATGGGAAGATACCCCTGGAACGTCAAGCGCCGGATCTTGAGCGATGTCGGGCACGTCTCGAATGAGGATGCCGCAATTGCGATGAGCGAGGTTGCCGGGGACAAAACAAAAAGGATATACCTGGCTCATTTAAGCCTGGACAACAATATGAAGGACCTGGCAAGGATGGCCGTTGCCCAGACGCTTGAAACGAGGGGCATCCGGATCGGCGAGCAGTTTGATCTATATGATACAGACCCACGCATCCCGACAGCGTTGACCGCTGTGTAGGATTGCTTAAAAGAGTAAATATACGTCCTTTTGGATGGTATGTTTGCTCTTTTCTTTATATGGCCGAAGATTTTGCGGAAATGAAATGCCGAGTAGAGTTATGCGTTGAAAAAAGAGTCTTGGGGTGATGCGTTTCCATTCGAAATATTCCGTGGGGGGAGTATAATTAGTTTAAAAGTGGCATGCGTTTTGGCAGTTTTGAAGGAGGAATTGTATTATGGGATATTATGACCATGACTACCAGTCCAGGTATAAGGAACCGGAGCCGAAAAAGAGCAGAAAAGGCTATTTCCTCACCAGCCTTATCGGGGCGATGATTGGAGCTTTCCTCGTTATTCTATCTGTTCCTTTTCTCTCGGATGCGGGGCTGCTCCCTTATAAAGTGGCACCGACAAACGGGCCGGCACTGGAAACGGCTGCAGGAATTGGAGGAGCAACAACAGAAGTCCGGAAACAGGTGGCTGTCGATGTGGAAACAGATGTAACGAAAGCGGTTGAAAAGGCCGCCGATGCCGTCGTCGGTATAAGCAATATCAGAACGTCGCGGGGATTTTGGTTCAGTGAGGACCAGGAGCAATCCGCCGGAACGGGATCGGGAGTTATTTATAAAGTAACTGGAAATAAGGCATATATCGTGACGAACCACCATGTAGTGGATGGAGCGAACGAGCTCGAAGTAACCCTATCGGATGGCAATAAAATACCTGCCAAACTAAAGGGCAGTGACGTATGGACGGATCTCGCCGTCCTGGAAGTCAGTTCAGATAAGATTAAAACAGTTGCGGAATTTGGCGACTCCGAGCGATTGAAGCCAGGAGAACCGGTCATTGCAATCGGGAACCCGCTTGGGCTGACCTTTTCCGGTTCGGTTACGAAAGGGATCATTTCCGGCCTTGAACGGGCCATTCCAGTCGATATAAACCAGGATGGAATTGCCGACTGGCAGGCGGATGTTATCCAGACGGATGCAGCCATCAACCCGGGTAACAGCGGAGGGGCGCTTATCAATATTGCAGGCCAGGTAATCGGCATCAACTCAATGAAGATTGCCCAAAGCGCTGTTGAAGGAATTGGGCTGTCCATTCCTATCAATTATGCAAAGCCGGTGATTGCCGACCTCGAAAAATACGGCGAAGTGCGCCGCCCTTACATGGGTGTCGATTTACGATCTGTATCAGATCTGCCCACTTCGTTCCAGCATGGGGAACTGCAGTTGCCAGGGGATGTGAATTATGGAGTCGCCCTCAGGCATGTCGTACCGAACTCACCAGCCGATAAAGCGGGGCTCAAAGAACTGGATGTCATCGTATCAATGGATGGAGAGAAAATAAAGGATGCCATTGATCTCCGCAGGCATCTCTACAATAAGAAGAAAATTGGCGAGAAGATGGCAATCAAGTTTTACCGCGGGGGCAAACAAATGGAGACGACCATCCAGCTTGGTGAAGGAGATATTTAGAATGGAACGGGAGGGCCTTACGTGGGGCCTTCCCGTTTTTTGCTGTGGAAAAGTTGAAGGGATTAGGGGTTGTACAGTATGGTATGATGTGAATAACTCGTTTTCTGGTGTGGAAACTATACATAGAGCTGACATCAAAGAGTTATCGGTTGCAAAGAAGATGGAGGTGGACAAACTTGATTTATTGTTGCGAAGAACACGTGGATCTTGCACTTGATATGGTCGTAGATGAGCACGAAACCTTTCCGATTTTGGAAAAAGTAGATGTGGATAACTTATCAACAAGCTGTGAATTTTGTCAAAATACGGCTATATATGTTGTGGCGAACGAATGATCTGCTACAATATGTGGATAGAAAATGTGGACATGTGGATAAGTTCTGTGGATAACGTGTTTGTAAACTGTTTGTAACCATTCTGTAAAGGGTTGTGGATTGTGAATATCTCTGTCGTAACGGTTGGTAAATTGAAAGAAAAATATTTGAAGCAGGGGATCGAGGAATATACGAAACGCCTGTCCGCCTATGCCAAAATTGAAATCATTGAAGTTCCCGATGAAAAGGCGCCTGAGGAAATGAGCGAAGCCGAAATGGAACAGGTCAAGAAAAAGGAAGGGGAGCGGATTCTTGCTAAGGTCAGCTCCGATGCCCATGTCATCGCCCTGGCCATTGAAGGAAAGATGCAATCGTCCGAGGAGCTTGCCGCCAACCTGGACAGGCTCGCCCTCCACGGCAAAAGCAAAATCGCTTTTATTATTGGCGGTTCGCTCGGCTTAAGCAGCGAGGTCCTGAGCCGGGCCAATGAGAAGCTTTCTTTTTCGAAAATGACCTTTCCTCATCAGCTTATGCGGCTGATTCTTGTAGAACAGATATATCGGGCGTTTCGGATAAATAGGAATGAACCATATCATAAGTAAATGAGGTTTTAATAAAATGTATTGAAAATCAGTCTATCACAATTTTAAGATAGGCTGTTTTTATTTTAATTGTTATTATTTAGAAAAAGGGGGAGTCTTAACTTCAACAATATTAGCTGGACTAGCTTGGGATGGTATTAAAAATGCAGGAAATATTACCTCACAGTATCTTAAAAGGAAATTGGGAGAATGGATTATAGATAATCAACAAGTAGAGACAATAGTTGATAAGATAAATGAAATTCCCGATGTGTATAAGAAGAATGAGAGATTTTTAGATTTAGCGATTCAGGAAGATGAACAATTACAAGTTTTAAATCCTGAAAGTAAAAAAGGATGTCTCGATTTAGGAGACATCCTTTTGTATTGATTTTATTTTGTATAGTTATCGAAGTAACCTTGGATATAGACCATGGGTGTTCCTTTGTCTCCACTTCCAGAAGTCAAATCGGATAAAGATCCAATTAGGTCTGTAAGTTTACGAGGTGTAGTACCTTGTGCTTCCATGGCACCGACCAGGTCTTCTTTTTTATTCTGGATGTATTCGGAAATAGCCTGTTTTAACTCTTCTCCCTGAAGATGAGAGAAGTTGTTATCTGCCAGGTATTTTAATTTCACTTCGTTTGGAGTGCCATTAAGTCCTTCAGTGTAAGCTGGAGATACTACTGGATCCGCAAGCTCCCAAATTTTACCCACTGGATCTTTGAATGCACCATCGCCATAAACCATTACTTCAACTGTTTTACCGGTGACTTCTTTGATTTTGGCTTGAATGCCATCTACGATTGGCTGACAGTTGTTTGGAAATAGTTTTACGCTGTCTTCAGTTGCTTTATTTGATCCAAGTAGACCATAAGCCTCATTAAAACCGCTTCCATTAATTGACTCTGAAAGAATATCATCAAGTCCATATACTTTTTCAGCACCAGCGTTTGTTAAAATCCGTTTTGTTCTAAAACGTGAGTGGATATCACAAGTTAAAACATTCTTTGTATAGTCCAAAATGGTTTTTGGGTTGTTAGAGAAAATAACCTCGCACGTTACACCTTCAGCTTCAATCAGGGATTTATAGTATTCGATGTAATCAACACCTGTAAATGGATGATGGATAAAACCGAAATGTTCACGGAACTGGGCTTCAGATAATACATCTGTCCATGGATTTATGCCCTTATTGTCTAGTTCATCGATATCTACAAGGTGATTCCCAACTTCATCAGATGGATAGCTTAACATTAATACAATCCTCTTTGCCCCTTTTGCTATCCCCCGTAAGCAGTTTGCAAATCGATTACGGCTAAGAATCGGAAAAATAATCCCAATTGTTTCGTCACCGAATTTTCCTTTAATATCTGCTGCTATATCGTCAATGGTTGCATAGTTTCCTTGTGCACGAGCGACAATGGATTCAGTTACTGTTACAATGTCACGATCCTCTATAGAAAAGCCTTCCAGTTTTGCGGCATTTATTACTGTTTCAACAACGATTTGTTCGATATTATCTCCTTTGTTGATAATAGGTCCGCGAAGCCCGCGAACTACTGTTCCAACAGCTCTAGTCAATATAATCTCTCCTCTAATCGGGTAACCTTTAAAAAGGATTATTTACATATTTTCAAAACGCTATAAATTTACTATACCTTTATAAGCTGTTATAAGTAAAATTAATATATGTAATATCTGATATAAGGAGTGCTTATATGATAGGAAATTTGGATTTATATCGCATATTTAACGTCGTTAGCCGAAATAAAAGTTTTTCGAAAGCAGCACAAGAATTATATTTGACACAATCAGCGGTCAGTCAAGCGATTATGAAGCTTGAGAATGAATTAGAGATACAACTCTTCTATCGAACACCAAAGGGCATATTATTGACGAATGAAGGAAAATTATTAAATGAGCATATTAATTCAGCTTTAGGAATGATCAATGTCGCGGAGGAGAAAATATTAGATTTTAAAACATTAAGAACTGGGAAATTACGTATTGGGGTTGGAGATACTATCTCGCGCTATTTTTTATTACCATATTTGGAGGAATTTCATGCACGATATCCCGGAATCAAATTAAATATATTAAATGGAACCACAACAGAAATCTGTAATTTTATTAAATCCGGAAAGGCAGATTTGGGAATATGCAATTTGCCATTCCATGATGACCACATTCAAGTGATGCCGTGTAAAGAAATCCAAGATATTTTTGTCTGTGGAGAAAAATTCAAAAGATTAACAAATAAACCGGTTAGTTTAAAGTTTTTAATGGAGATGCCACTTATATTTTTAGAAAAGAAATCGAATTCACGCATGTTTGTAGAAAATTTCTTTAAAAAGAGGGGCTTTCATATTTCTCCTGTATTTGAACTTGGGTCATATGACTTAGTTTTAGAATTCACGAAGATAAATTTAGGTATTTCTTGTGTAATAAAAGAGTTTTCAAAGGATTATTTAGAAAGAGGGGAATTATACGAAATAAGGCTTGAAGAGGAAATCCCAAAAAGGAGTATTGGCATATGCTATTTAAAAAATGTTCCATTATCGCGTGCAGCCAAGAAGTTTGTAGAAAGTATACATAAAGTCTGAACCAGTGAAAACTCATTTAGATGTATCGCGGTGAACCACATCACAAATAGATGCAGTTTTAATTATGACCAATGATAGACAACCTCACTAGATAAAATCGGAGAGATTGCCAAAAGGAACAATCAAAACAGAGATGATAAAGAACTCATCTCTGTTCTATTAATTAACTGGTTGTATTAGAGGCCATGTGGGACAACGAGATTGGTAACCTCTTTATATAATATGCTATTTCTTAAATTCCCTGTCCTCTCCATATCCCATCGTTACCACTTCGGTTTGTTGATAATCGTTTAACAACTCTTTTAGGTCCTTATCTCTATCTATCATATTTTCCACTACGGGAAAGGCGTTCAATAATTGATCTAGGGTCTCCGGTGATGTGGCACTTTTTTTGGATGGAAATGTATGGCTTGGAATAACGTATTGAACTTTCAATAGGTGCTTTACTGCATAAGCTGCTTCTTTTGGCCCCATTGTAAAGTGTCCTGATGAAGATAATATTGCAATCTCTGGATTATACACATCTTGAATCAACTTCATATCGTACATAAGAGCCGTATCACCAGAATGGTAAACTGTATAATCATTGGCAAAGTCAAAAATATAACCAGATGCCTCACCCGCATATATTGGGGTTCCTTCTATCTCCCCGTATGAGGATGTATGTTTTGCTTGAACCATTGTGACGTTAAGGTCCTCGAAGGAGACCGAACCACCTAGATTAATGGGAAGTATATTTTTAATGCCCTTTTGCAGAAGTATCATGGCCAAATCATATTGTGCAACAACCATAATGTCAGGTTTGTTTTCCACTATTTTAGAAAGTCCACTTGTATGATCAAAATGTCCGTGTGTCAAAAATACACAACCAATAGCATTATAAAAATCTTTATTGTCTAGATGTTGTGGAAATCCTGGATTTAAATCAAAAAACGGATCTACGAGGTAATTTTTCCCTTCCTTACTTGTAAACATATACATTGCATGCCCAAGCCTTAATATTTTCATTACATTCTTCTCCCCCTAATATTAGTAAAGTAAAACCATTATCATTCTATTCCTGACTTTCAAATTAATAAGTCCGAATTTGTAAAATGTGATTATTGGCTTAAATAAGTAATGAATATCTTGGAAAGGATCAACAAGTTAATGTTTTTTTAGCTGAGGTATTGAGAGCAAAGCCAAATGGTAATCACCTGCATGATTATCCTAGATAAAGGTGACATCATACCAATTAAAAACCGCCACTTTTAAAGATGCGGTGAGCCTTACCATAAACAGAGGTAAAAAAAGTTGTAAATAAAGGAAAATTCTTTGTCGGAAGCGGGTATTGACTGTGGAAAACCATTTGTATTATCCGTTTCTCGATATAACAAATGGAGAAGTATAAAGGTCTTTAATAAATTAACTCTGAAAGTCAAAGTCGAATTTTTTTAATAGTTCGTGGTTTGTCTAGTAATTTTTTTTACTGAGATTTCTTTTATTAGCTTTTGAAGTAAATGTTTTTTCCTTTCTCTTGAAGCGCTTTTAAAAATTATGTTCCAAAAGTTTTTCAATCGGCTCAGTTGGTCTAATCTTTGAATCGTGTGAGCTTATTGTACCGTAATGTCATTCTTCTTTTGTTCTAACTCGCTTTTTTCTCTGCTATTTCACCTCCATATAGTTGTGCATATTGACGTAAAGTTTGTAGTTGTTCAGTTATGCTGTAACCCTCACTTGCTTTTTCTTCAGTGCTTAGCCTTCCATAATTGACACCCTTTTTTTGTCTTTCAGTTGAAAGAGTCTCTTTCAGTTTCTTATAAGATATAGTTTTCATTTGTTCAAAGTGAACAAAGGCTTGTTAGAAAGTAATGTAATATTAAAATTGTTATGCATGTTTAATAGTTTGTGCTCGTTCCTTTTGGTCAATCAGTATATAGAACTTGTTGGAAATGCTATATATAATAAAGGGTGATGAGGTTGAAAGCGGTTTCGCTTTACCTTACTAATACGATCTTTTTATTTTGTTAAGATAGTTTTGTAATGTTATTTAAAAATTACAAAACTATCATTTATCCCAGAAATGGGAATTAAGGGGTCAAATTTAGGAGGGGTATTATGTTGTTACAAGAGAAAGTTGCATTAATTACAGGCGCTGCATCAGGACTAGGTAGAGCACAGGCAATTGAGTATGCAAAAGAAGGTGCCAAGGTTATCCTTAATGATTTGAATGCGGTAGGTTTAGCTGAAACTGAGAAACTAATCAAAGATAATAATGGAACTGTACTTAGTATTGTTGCTGACATTTCTAAAAAAGAAGATGTTCAGATTATGATTAATAAAGCGCTTGATGAGTTTGGAACAGTTGATATTTGTGTGAACAATGCTGCTATTTTGGCGGATTTTAAAGCATCTCTTGATATTACTGAAGATGAATGGGATAGAATCATGGCTGTGAACGTTAAAGCAGTCTATTTACTAACAAATGCGCTCCTGCCACATATGCTTGAAAAAGGGAAGGGAACATTTATTAATGTCGCTTCAATTGGAGGAACAATTGCTGGTGTTGGAGACGCAGCATATATTACTTCTAAGCATGCACTTGTTGGATACACGAAACAGCTTGCTTTCAATTATGCGAAAGATGGAATTCGTGCTGTTTCACTATGTCCAGGATTAACCGATACTCCAATGGTCCGCTACGCAATCGATCAAGAACATCCGGCAGTTGTTCGACAAATAGCTAGTATTCCATCTGAACGTATTGGTCGCTCTGAAGATGTTGCCTATTTCTCGGCCTATTTAGCAAGTGACAGAGCTATGCATATAAATGGTGTTGAAATGAAAATTGATGGTGGACAATCAATTGGATAATTGTATTTTTTAAAATTACAGGGCAATTCCCCAGTTTGGTAAAGTGTTAACGAGCTGGGGGACAGGCCCTTTTTTAGAAAACCTTTTTAGTTTATATCACAATATAATCTTTTTTTTGTGTACCATATATGAATTTAATTACAGGGGGTATTTTTCCATGGGTAATTTAATAATACGAAATGCACATATCAAAGATGGCGAAGCTCAGAAAGATATTAAAATCATTGATGGGAAAATTGTGGAAATAACTGCACACATTCAAAATGACAATAACTTAGAAGAAATTGATGCAAAAGGCAATGCTGTGTTACCAACTCTAATTGAAAGTCATATCCACCCTGATAAAGCTTTTCTTGAAGATCGCAAACCTAATATATCAGGAACATTAGAGGAAGCATTGAAGAATACGGCTGAATTAAAGAAATTATATACATATGATGATGTGAAAAAACGGGCTGAAAGAGTATTAAGATGGTCGGTGTTAAACGGAACTACCATAATGAGAGCACATCCTGATGTGGATCCATTCGAGAAGACTCTTGGGGTTGAAGTGCTTCTGGATTTAAAAGAGAAATTTAAAGATGTACTAGATATGCAAATTGTTGCATTCCCTCAGGAAGGCATCATTCAATCTCCTGGCGTTCTGGAGATGATGGAAGAATCCATCAAAATGGGTGCCGATGTAGTTGGTGGTTGTCCTTATAGTGAAAAAACAATGGAGGATACTAAAAAACAACTAGAAATCGTTTTTGATTTGGCGGAAAAATACAACTTGCCGATTGATATGCATGCCGATTTTGGTACGGATGCGAATGATCCACAAAATACATGCATCGAGTTAATTTGTGACATGACAATTGAACGAGGCTATCAAGGTAGAGTTGCAATCGGACATGTTACAACATTAGGGTCACTTGATCCAGAAGTGGCAGCTCCTATTTTTGACAAAATTGCTAAAGCTGAAGTTTCCATCGTTCCATTACCAGTAACGGATATGTTTATGACCGGACGCACGGAGAGAAAAAATATTCCTCGCGGTATGGCACCTGTATTGTCAATGATGGAGCATGGGGTAAATCTTGCTTATTCCTCCAATAATATTCGCAATGCATTTACACCCTTTGGTAATGCAGACTTAATCGCTGTTGGCTACTTATTGCAGGTATCACAACAAATGGGTTCTGCGGATCAACGTCGTGCAGTATTAGATATGGTCACTTATAACGCGGCTAAGGCAATAGGGGTAAGAGATACTTACGGCATAGAGGTTGGTAAAAATGCTGATATTGTTATCTATGATTGTGACGATTTGAGCAATTTAATTAATGATCAACCTTTAGTTCGCTATGTAATTAAAAATGGTAACATCATTGTCCAAAATGAATTATCACGTAAGATGGCATCTGTTTTAATGGGAGATTAATAATAAATAGACTGTTTATTTCTATCTACTACTAATTCAGGAAAGGTGATAAATATGGTTCCTATTAATATGTTAAATAATGCTCGCTTAACAGTCTCTGATCAGCCGCCTTTTGATGCGCTACAGTCGTTTGTTCGTGAAAACCACATCGCTTTGAAAGGGTCTGGTGAGGGGAATCTCGAAGGACTTGTTTTTGCAGTAAAAGATGTTTTTAAAATTTTGGGAAGCACTTATAGTAATGGCCATCCAGAATGGCTGCGGACACATGATCCAGATGACTTTACCTCTAGTATTGTCACTAAAACGTTATCTGCTGGAGCAGATTTAGTTGGGAAAACGATTTGTGATGAGCTATGTTACAGTATAAGTGGTGAAAATTGGAATTATGGTTCTCCAATTAACCCTCACGACCCAAGACGCTTTACAGGAGGGTCTTCGAGCGGGACGGGCGCAGCTACAGCTGGAGGTTTAGTAGATTTTGCTTACGGAAGCGACTGCCTAGGGTCTGTTCGGGTTCCTGCAAGTTACAATGGAGTATTAGGTATTCGTCCTACTTATGGACGTGTTGCAAATGATGGAGAGGCTCCGTATTGTGAGAGCATGGACGTTCTTGGGTATGTTGCTAGAAATGCAGATATTTTTAAACGGGTATCCAAAGAAGTATTAGGAAATGACAGTAAAAAAGTGACGTTTAATAGATTACTCATCGCTGAGGATTGTTTTGATTCGGTCAACAAAGATGTTGTGGAGGCATTACAGCCTGCTGTCAACCATCTTAAACAACATTTTGAGATAGTTGAAAATATAAAAGTGAGTCCTAATGGTTTAGAAGAATGGACAGAAATTTTTAGAGTTATTCAAGGATATGAAGTTTGGGAAAGTTACGGTGGTTGGGTAAGGAAATATCGTCCGAATCTTTCATCAGGCCCAAAAGAACGATTAGAGTGGGCATCTACCATTACTATGAGCGAATATAAAGAAGCATTATATAAAAGACAAGCTATTATTGAAAGAGTGAAAGATATTTTACCAGAAGGAACACTACTATGCTTACCTACAGCTGCCTCTGTAGCACCTTTAAGAAGTAGCTCTTTAGATGAAATAAATGCAACACGTGCACAATCGACTAAATTATTATGTATTTCACCTTTATCCGGTACACCGCAAGTGACACTGCCATTAGTTAAACAACACGAAGTGCCACTTGGTATTTCTTTAATCGGGGCTCATGATTGTGATTTACAGTTAGCCGAATTTGCTGCGGATTTAGTCGACAGTTTTAGTAACGCCAATCATAAAATTTCAGCTAGATAATACTTTCAAAATGCATACCACCGTCCTGCTTTAGATGGGGGTAAAAAGTTAATCTAGCTATAATCGACAAACGAAAAAATAAAAAATAGCCTCTAGGTATCGTATGGGACTCTTGTTAAGTTTTTTGCAAGAAATAAAAGAAAAGTAGTTGGAGGAGGGGAGAAATGCTAATCATTTACTCCCCCTCTCTATTTAATCTCGATTGAGAATAGTCAATTCTGTTGCTTGATCGTACTGAAAAACAAATTAAAGGAGTGATATTCATGTTAGATTTACGTATCGAACCTTCATATACAAAATTGCCTCAAGAAATAATCGATGGGTTAGGTGCTATTAGTACTACAATTATTGCCGATGCAATGGGAATATTTAATGCAATGATAGGAGTTGCACATTTTAATAAACCGGATGTTCAAATGGTTGGGCAGGCTTTGACAGTAAAAACAATGCCTAGGGACAATTTGATGTTTCATAAAGCGATCGAGATAGCATCTCCTGGCGATGTTATTGTTGTGGATGCCGGTGGAGATATTAGCAGAGCATTATTAGGAGAAATGATGTGTATGATTGGGAAGAGAAATCGCATTTCCGGCTATGTAGTAGATGGAGCGATCAGAGATGCGGAAGCGATAAAACAAATCGGTTTTCCCGTTTTTGCAAAAGGCGTGAACCCTGGGGGCCCTTTCAAAGAAGGGCCGGGACAAATCAATGTTTCTATTAGCTGTGCCGGTGTTTCAGTGAATCCGGGTGATGTTATTGTAGGTGATAACGATGGGGTAGTGGTTGTCCCTTATGGACAGGCGGAAAAGGTGCTAGAAAGAGCAAAAGCAATATACGCTCATGAACAAGAGATGCTCACTCAAATTGAGGCTGGTACATTAGACAGAAGTTGGATAGACAAAACATTAAAAAAGAAAGGTTTAAAATTTTAAGTTGTAAGTTTTGAGACCAGTTCCCCGGTTCAATATAGTAATACTAAACTGATGGACTGGCCTCTTTTTGCGTTTATGCTGAATTCCTTTGCTTTTGGTATATAAATGACTAAAGCAAGTCTATCCATAAGTAAATAAGACTTTTGTAACTTGAAAATATAAGCTGAAATAGCCGTGCTATTGTTAATGGTTAGTATTCGATTTGCAAGTTGACGGTGTTATAGTTGATTGCGAATGAATAGTACACAACACGCACACGGTTTACAATCTAAAAAAGCACAAACCCACTTCACTCAAGGTTTGTGCTTTTTGAATAATATAATTGCTAGGCACTCTTATTTAAACATATTAATTGTTGTAATAATAATTGGCATGCCGAACATGTCAATTAAGAAGGCTCCTACGATTGGCACAATTAGGAATGCTTTGCGTGAGGGACCAAATTTAGAAACGACAGCCGACATATTGGCCATAGCATTTGGCGTTGCACCAAGACCATGACCAAGGAAACCTGATACCATAATCGCTGCATCGTAGTTTTTGCCAAGTAAGCGGAAAAGAACAAACACCCCGAATAACACGATGAAGATTACTTGAGCTAAAACAATGATGAGTAATGGTAAGGCTAAATCAGCGATTTCCCATAATTTAATGCTCATTAATGCCATTGATAAGAAAATACCAAGAGAAATATCGCCGATTAAGTTGATTTCGTTCATGTTGATTAATTCAGGGTTAAAGCGATCAACGATGTTACGAACAATTACAGCTGTGAACATGGCACCTACATAACCTGGTAATACGAATCCTGTCAAAGTAGAAAACCATTCTGCGATATAAGTACCAGCAGCCATACAGAATGTGATTAAAAAAACTTGCTTCATAAATGATTTTTCTGTAATCGGATTTTGTGCTTTTTCAATGTATTCTTCTGCTTCTTCAGAAGATGGATTTAGGTTGAATTTGCGAATTAAGTATTGTACAGCTGGGCCACCTACAAGTCCCCCAGCTACTAATCCACACGTAGCTGCAGACATACCAATTGTTACTGCAGAAGCTACACCTAAACCTTCAATTGTTTCACCATAAGCAGCGGCAGCACCATGTCCACCTTCCATTGAAACAGCTCCAGCCATAACGCCGAGTAATGGATGAATATCCATTACTTTCGCTAGTGAAACCCCAATTAAATTTTGCATTAAAGCTAAGAATCCACAAGCTACCCAATAAATGACTAACAATTTCCCACCCAATTTAACAAGTTTGAAACTCGCACCAAGTCCAATCGTTGTAAAGAATGTAATCATGAAAATGGATTGTAGTGAAGTGTCTAATGTAATTTGAAGAATATTATAACTTTTTAACATCGTTGCTAAAATAGCAAAGAGCAAGCCACCAATTACCGGTGCTGGAATACAGAAACGATTTAAAAAATTTATCCTTTTAACTAAAAAAGATCCTATTAAAAATAATGCTACTGCTAGGCATAGAGTGGTAATTTGATTCAATGCCATACAAATCCCCCTTTATTTTATTCGAAACTGTTCATAATTACTTCATTTATAAAGTATGCCCCTAATTTTTCTGTTCTGTTACCTACATCAAGTGAAGGGTTGACTTCACAAATACTGAAGCTTACAGTCTTTTTGTGCGAAACCATTTGGCGCAGAATGCCACGAACTTTTAAAGCAGATAAACCAAATGGCGATGGTGCACTGACACCGGGAGCTTCAGCAGCATTTAAAACATCCATACAAAGCGTAACGAGTAAAACATCATGTGCATCCATAAAGTCATTTAATGCTGTAGTGAACTGAGCTGAATCCAACTGTTCGTCTAAAAAGTACTGCACATTATATTGATCTGCTGTATTAAATAATGCAGTCGTATTGCCATATTGCTGGATACCACATACAAAATAATGGGCATTCGGATCCTCGTCTAAAATTTGTTTAAACATTGTACCCGACGAAGTTTGTTTGTCATACGAACGCATATCAAAGTGCGCATCAATATTTAGCAAACCGATTGAAGCGTCCGGACCTACTGCTTTTCGCACACCTAAATATTGTCCGTATAATGTTTCATGCCCGCCCCCAAGTACAATAGCCTTTCCTTTTGTTACAATGTCAGAAACTTTATCCCCCAGTTCCCGTTGAGCATGCTCTAATTCATGACCTTCACAAATGATATTCCCCAGGTCAATTAGTGAATTTTCGTGATTATGATTACGCCATGGTAACGGAGCTAACTGCTTACGTAAGGTATCAGGAGCATCTTTTGCACCAACACGGCCATTGTTACGGCGTACCCCCTCATCGCAGGCAAAGCCAATTAATCCAATTGCCCCTTGTTTAATTGTTGTGGCCACTTGGACAATTTGGTGATAACGAAAGTAAGTAGAATCTGTATTGTGATCGGTGCGACCTTGCCAGATTTCTGGATTTGTTTTTTTATACAATGTATTCACCTCTTAAAAATCGGAAAAATGATATTTTTATTATATTTTCTAACATTTATTATTACAAATATCATTTTTTAAACTTATAATAGTTTAAAACTATAAATGGGGTAGCAAAATGGATTTAAGGAAAATGAATTATTTTATTGCGACAGTAAAATATCAAAGTTTTTCAAGGGCAGCAAAGGCTTTACATATTTCACAGCCTTCATTAAGTAATGCAATAAAAGCTCTGGAACAAGAAATCAATGCACCGCTTATAGATCGAACGAGGAAAAAATTTCAATTAACGGAATTAGGATACCAATTTTATGAACATGCTAAAAAGTTAATTATCCAATTTGAAGTAATGGATATCGTGGTAAAGGAGTTAGCAAAAGGGGAGCATTTGGAAATTCGATTAGGCATAATTGAATCAGCAAATTATTGGCTCTCACAAGTAATTATTGCGTATCAAAAGCTATACCCAAATAATCAATTTACAATAATTGATACACTGTATAATAAAACCGTGCGTCAATCATTGTTAGGTTTAAATGTGCATGCGGTTATTACGAATCAGCATATTGTAGATAATGAAATAGAGAGTGAATTATTGTATACCGAACCGTACGTTGTGTTAACAAGAAAAGATCATCCTTTTGCAATGAAGGAAGAAATAACGATGTCAGACTTTTCTGGAGAGTCATTAATCATAGGGATACCAGAGTTCCAAACAAGTGCACAAATATTAAAAGCATTTAAACAAGAAAATGTTACACCGCGTATTCAGTATAAAATAGAAAGGTTTGAAATGATAAAAGTATTAGTAGAGGAAGGGTTAGGAATTGCCATCTTGCCTCAACACTATGTTACACAGTATTTATCAGAAAATTTACTTGCACGCCCAGTGAATAGTGAGTTTCTAAATCGCAATGTATACTTAAGCAAAATGAAAAACCGTACATTCCCTGAGAGTATATTAAAGCTATTTGAGCTTATTAAGACAATGCATTGAATGGAATAATCAAAGTTGAGATTAAGATTCAATTGAAAAGCTCTATTGGACCATAGTTAAGACATAGTACGCTGTTTTCACCCCCATTTTGCCGAATTCCTCGACATTATTCGGGGAATGGAAGGCTTAGGGTGCCCCCGGAAGGACACCCCATTTCTATGCTAAAAGCTGTTGAATGACGAGATTAGTAAGATTCGGCACCACTTCAAGAGAATAGGTCATTTCCATTCTTTCGAGTTTTTTATGGGCATCCACCCCATAAGGGCCGATATTTATTACCGGTACATTTAGATCACGGATGTCTTGATACTCGACGTAATGCTTCGTTCCCCAGCCGGGATTATTGTTTGAAACAGCTTGGATTCCTTCTTCATCGTCGCTTAAGGCCACAAAGCTCATGTCCGATATATACGGGAAGAAATTCCGCGTCACAATCGGGTATGGATATGATGGCTGAATGGTTTCCACAGCCTGATTTAACGCATCAATTAACGATTGTTCCTGGACGGTCTTGCCGGATAGCTCAATTCGCGGGGAATAGAGGGATGAGTAAAACACGATAATTGCAGGGTTTTTATCCTTCATCCATTTCCATGCTTCCTCAACGACTTTCGCTGCAAACATTCTTGTGTCCAGTTCCTTATCGAGCATCAGCACTTCTTTAAATTGATCCATATGCGCCCCGAACGCATCACCATGCTCCTGCACCAACAAATCTTCCATTTCCTCGTAAGTGAGCACTCTAGGTTCCCATAGATGTTTTACATAAGGTTCCCCGCTTAGGCTGCTGTACTGTTTGTATCGTTCATCAAAGGAATTCAATGCCTTCTCAAAAGCAATTTGGGCCTGTTCTTTCAACTTTATCAGCACATCTTTTGGAGACCAGGAATGGATGAAAAAGTTGTAGTAAACATAGGAAGCCAAGGCAGTCTGGACCGTATAGGACGGTTTTAGGTCCATCTGCTTTAAAGACACTGGCGGGACCGTCATTTCCCCAAGGGCCTCGTTACAAAGCTCAGGATTATAATCGATTTGTTTTGTCAGCTCGGCCGCAATAAAATTGGGATCTAGCCCTTCAAAGCAGGAGCCTACATGTGTTTCCGCCCCGGTAATAAAAAACGACGGAAGCAGCTTTCCGACAGTTCCCATATAAATATAGCGATTTTCATCGCCCTGATGGCGCGGAGACACAAAATCGGCATTAATCGCCGCCACATAGTCAAAACCATGCTCCTGTTTCCAATTTTTCAATACCTTTAATGCAGATAGAACCCCATGGGAGCTGTCCTCTTCATCACATTCAGCCAAAAAGACAATGTTTCCATCCAACTCTTCCGGATGCTCAGAATAGTGTTTTAGTAGATAAATATTACTGGCGACCCCGCTTTTCATATCAAGGACGCCTCTGCCAAACAGCCAGTCGCCGGAATCTAAATGTTCCTTAGCCGAAGCAGGCAGTTCCTCGCTTTTTAATGCTTCCATCAGTTGATCCGGAAAACATGCATATTCCTGAAGCTGAGTAAAATCATCGGTACCAACCGTGTCCATATGTCCCATCAGGATTACCGTACGGTTGCTGCTTCCTTTTGTACCTTTGACAAAAGCCATCACATTGTATCTTTCATGTTCATCCTGTATGGTTTGCGGCAGCAAAATGTGTGAAGGATTTTTCGAAAAATAGGGAAATGAAGAAATAAGTGTGTATAAGGAATGGGCAAGTGCCTTTTCACCCTTTGTATTTACTATACTCTCAATATTCACGAGTTGGTTCGTGAATGCCAATACATCCTCGCGGCATTGCAGCATGGTTCTAGCTCCTTTTTTAAAAGATTGATATTGTAGAAAAATGTATACCAATTGATAAATATTAGTCAAGCTTTTTATAATGGTTAAAAAACCAAGTAATTTTATACTTGCAAGTGTATAAATATTAATCTATACTGAATGCTATCACAATAAACTGAATAATAAAACCTCATCTTTTCGGGCATTTGAGATGAGGTAGAGGTCGCGATTTAAAGGAGTATCCTATTGGAGATTCAGTGAAATCTATGAAAATAGGAAAAAGGATAAATCGCCGAAGCTTCTGATATCACTGTTTTCAGAGAGCTGGGGCTGCACTCGAAAGGGGCAGAACTGTCACAATTTCAACGAATTGTGGAGAACTATCTTTTCCAAAGCTTTGAATGAGGGTGTCAGGCACCGTCACATACAAATGGGACGGTGTTTTTTATTTTCAAAAAGGAGGAAAGCACCATGAGAAAACTTATGATTATCGCGGTTTCCGCACTATTGGTGATTTTATCAGCATGCGGAACGAAGGAAAGCAGTAAAGCAGGGCAAGCCAAGGGTGAAAATTTGCATTTAATAAAAGAAGGTACGCTTTCATTTGCGATGAGCGGACAATACCCTCCATTAAACTTCAAAAAGGATGGGAAACTAACCGGCTTTGATGTCGAAATTGGTACGGAAATAGCAAAAAGAATTGGAGTAAAAGCAAATCCAGTCACTAATCAATGGGAAACAATCATTCAAGGGTTAAAAGCCAAAAAATACGATGCCATTATCGGGAGTATGACCGCAACACCGGAGCGTGATAAGCAGGTTGACTTCACGGAACCATATTATTTATCGGGTGCGCAAATTTTTGTCGCTGACGGCAATAATAAGATTCTTTCAAAAGAAGATTTAAAAGGAAAATCCATTGGTGTCATCCAAGCAAGCACCTGGAAGGACATGGCCCTTGAATTATCCGACAAGGTAAAAGGATATCCATCTGATGTCAATGCCCTTCAAGATTTAGAACTAGGCCGTTTGGACGCCGTAATTACCGATAAAATCGTCGGCGTAAGTGCTAAAAATGATAAAGGTTTAAAAATCAAGGCTATAGGCGACCTATTGAACGAGGATCGCGTTAGTGTAGCCGTTTCAGAAGGAAACAAAGAGCTTGCTGAAAAAATCAACAAAGCCCTTGCTGATATGCAAGAAGATGGCACATATGAAAAGATCAGCAAAAAGTGGTTCAACGAAAACATTATGGAAAAGTAACATTCAACCAATAATCGAGTGACGTAAGCTTTAACGAGGTTACGTCCTTCTTTAAAGGAGGCAGCGCTAAATTCATGGCTTTTTTGCAAAATACTATCGGAATCCTAAGTGAACATGGCCTAGCATTCTTGCAAGCCTCTTGGATGACGATTTCCATCACATTTATTTCCCTTCTAATTGCAATGATGATTGGAATCATCGTTGCAGGGTTTAAAATTTCATCCATCAAATTCCTTAATCGGATAGCAGATCTCTATATAGGCCTTATCCGGGGAACTCCGTTAATTGTTCAAATCATGTTTCTGTATTATGGTATCGCGAATATTATTACTCTGAACAGCTTTACAGCCGGGGCCTTGGCCTTAAGCATTCATACAGGGGCCTATATCGCCGAAATATTCAGGGGGGCTGTCCAATCGATTGACCGCGGCCAAATGGAAGCTGCAAGGTCTTTAGGGATGAGCTATCCCCTTGCGATGCGCCAGGTTATTTTTCCGCAGGCATTAAAACGGGCGATTCCTCCACTTGGGAATCAGTTCATCATTAGCTTAAAGGATTCTTCCCTTGTGGCCTATATTGCGGTGACAGATTTATTTAATACAGCCCTTACAGTCCAAGGGGAAAACTATATGCCGTTTGAAACGTATTTTGTCGTGGGGCTATATTATTTAATCATCGTGCTAATTTTTACTTGGTGTTTCAACCGATTGGAGAAAAGATACGATGTTAGTAAACCGAAGGAGGCGGCACTCGCATGATTGACATTCAAAACCTTTCCAAATCCTTCGGTTCACTTCAAGTTTTGAAAAATATCGATTTAACCGTAAAAGAAAAAGAGGTTGTTGTCCTGATTGGTGCGAGCGGTTCGGGGAAAAGTACGCTGCTGCGCTGTTTGAATTTTTTGGAAACGACCGATTCCGGCGACATTATGATTGGAAATGAAAAAATCGAACCGGCAAAAACAAATCTCAACAAGATAAGAGAACAAGTAGGGATGGTGTTTCAGCACTTTCATTTATTCCCCCATATGACGGTGTTGGAAAATATTATCGCGGCACCCGTTCATGTAAAAAATGTAGCGAAAGACGAGGCTATCGCAAACGCGATGAACCTTCTTAAAAAAGTAGGCTTACAGGATAAGGCTCACTTTTACCCTGACCAATTATCAGGCGGACAAAAACAGCGTGTCGCCATCGCCAGAGCATTGGCGATGGAGCCAAAAGTCATGCTGTTTGATGAACCTACATCGGCTTTAGACCCGGAGCTTGTCGGCGAAGTGCTCCAAGTCATGAAGGATTTAGCCCGTGAAGGAATGACGATGGTGATTGTGACGCATGAAATGGGCTTTGCCAAGGAAGTCGCCAGCCGCATCGTTATGCTGGCGGATGGCCATATTATTGAAGAAGGGCATCCGGATGAATTCTTTGCAAATCCCAAGCATGAACGAACCCAGAGGTTCTTAAACCAGATTTTATAGGATAAATATAAATAGGAAGAAAACGAATACGGCCCTAGTGTGGCCACGTGACAAAGAAGGAATACGAATGTGAAACGGGGGCTTTCAAAGGTCTGTTAGCGGACTATTTGATAGCCCCCCTTAAATCATCACGATGTACCGCATCGTAAGAAAATAAGGATTTTCCTGAGAAAACTGGAACCAACATTATATGTTTCCTGAAAGCAAGGCCCAACTAGGGAGAATTATTAGTTGGTTTTTTTTTCTTTAAAGCTCGCCTTTTGTGAGTTAGTTGAGAGAAGTACTCGAATGAAAGTAGAGTTGCATTGGCCTATGTGTATTTAATAAATTGTGTATAAAAAGAAGTGAAACAGGAAATGTTTTATAAATGATTTACTGAATTTTCCGTTGATTCCCTCGTTTTATCCTGCTAAAATCTAATTATTATTTTTTTAAAATAGTGGTATTAAAACGAAAATATTTTCATAATAATTCAATTTATTTTAAAAATATTAATAATAGGAGCAGAGACATATGACCAAGTATACAGATTTAAATGTCCCACTTAGAACAATTATGACACCTGGGCCGGTCGAAGTCGATCCAAGAGTATTGAGGGCCATGGCTACCCCAATTTTAGGACAATTTGATCCTGCATTTACGAATATCATGAATGAAACGATGGAAATGCTCCGGGTCGTATTTCAAACAGAGAATCGCTGGGCATTCCCGGTTGATGGAACTTCCCGATCAGGTATTGAAGCTGTCCTGTGCAGCATTATTGAACCCGGAGATAAGGTCTTGGTTCCCATTTTCGGTCGATTCGGCTATCTTTTAACAGAAATCTGCCAGCGTTATGGAGCAGAGGTTACGACCATGGAGGCTCCTTGGGGAGAGGTTTTTGACCCGGAAATAGTTATCAATAAAATTCAGGAGGTTTCTCCTAAAATTGTTGCCATCGTTCATGCCGAAACATCAACTAGCTGCATGCAGCCGTTAAAGGAAATTGGGGAAGCATGCCGGAATGCAGATGTTCTGCTGGTTGTCGATGCTGTAGCATCATTGGGCGGAGTCGACCTCAAGGTGGATGAACTAAAGCTTGATGCAGTCATTGGCGGTACGCAAAAATGTTTATCTGTTCCATCCGGATTAGCTCCAATCACGTTTAACAAACGGGTTGAAGAAGTTATTAATAAAAGAAAAAGTATTGAGTTGGGCTTAAGAGCATTTAACAGCGAGCCTTCCAACAATCGTATTGTAAGCAATTATTTTGATTTAGGACAGCTTATGGATTATTGGAGCCCTGTCCGCCTTAATCATCATACTGAAGCGACAAGTATGCAATACGCTTTAAGGGAAGGACTTCGTATCATTCTTGAAGAAGGACTTGAAAACCGCTTTGCCCGCCATAAGTTAAATGAAGAAGCATTGGTGGCAGGAATTAAAGCGATGGGCTTAAAGATATTTGGAGACGAAAAGCACAAGCTTCCTGTTGTTACGGCAATTGAAATCCCTGAAGGAATAAACGGCGATGAGGTCCGTTCCATGATGCTGGAGGATTTCGAAGTTGAAATTGCCAGTTCTTTCGGGCCGCTCCACGGTAAGATTTGGAGAATCGGAACGATGGGATATAGTTCACGTAAAAAGAATATTCTCCATGTTTTAGCTGCATTAGAAGCAACGCTTATTCGGAAAGGCTTTAATCTGCATAGAGGCGAAAGTTTACAGGCGGCATTAAACGTATATGATGAATATAAAAAGCGGAATCTTGAAGTAGTCGAAGCAAACTAATATTTGCGATTGGAACAGGATAAAATAATTGTGCCTCTTGAACAACATAAATCGTTCATGAGCTTTATAAAACAAATAACACGTCGTGCGAATGATATGGGAACCGCACGGCGTTTTTCCTTTAAAATAGAAATTTCAGTCACCCAGCCTACTTTTTAATATCAATCAGGCCTCTTTTTGATTTGTTCCGGAATATTTTATAAATTCCTCCCCTCATGAGAAACCGGCCTCAACTCGTCTATAAATTTTTTAAAAGAAAGGTGATAGCTCTTTATGCACTCAATTAACAAAATAGGTAAGAGTTTTTGGTATATCACCCCAATATCGGTGACCGACCGGCCCATTCTAGGAATGGTGGTAGGGAATAAAAAGACTTTAATGATTGATGCTGGCAACTCTGAAGACCATGCCAATTATTTTGTAAATGAACTTTCAAAAATGGAGGTTCCAAATCCTGATATAGTCGTACTTACACATTGGCATTGGGACCATATCTTTGGTCTTTCAGCGTTACCTAATACGGTTTCGATTGCTTCAAAAGAAACAAAGATAGCAATGGAGAAACTGATCCCATTTTCTTGGTCGGACGAGGCGTTGGATGACAGAGTGAAAGAAGGAATCGAAATTGAATTTTGCGCGAAGGCAATTAAAGAGGAATTCAAGACTCACCGGGACATCAAGATTGCTTTGCCTGATGTAACTTTTGAAAAAAGAGTGGAAATAGACCTTGGCGGGGTAACTTGCATCGTGCAATACGTTGGAGGCGATCACGCTGCTGATTCGGCCATCGTGTATATTGTTGAAGAAAAGATTCTCTTTCTTGCTGACTGTATTTATCCGAATATGTATGCCGTAAAAGATAACTATACAATCCAGGAAACACTGCGGCTATTGGATGAATTGGAAACATTTGATGCAGAGACATATATACCTTCGCATCAACAGCCAATTTCAAAAGAAGAATTCAATCAGGAAGCAGCAAAGCTGAGAACGATTGCAAAATATACAGAAAGATTTGGCGGAGATAAACAGGAAATCATGAAGGAATACGAAAGTTATGTAAAAAGGGAACTTACAGAAGATGAAAGAGAAACAATTGTTTGCTTTGTAAATGGGTATCGTAGAAATTAGTTGAGTACCAATCTTGCCAAATAAAAAGTCCAATTTCCAAATAGCTCATATTGGAAATTGGACTTTTCTTTAATAAGTGCAATCTGCATTCTTGTTTACATGTATCAGGAAACTATATTTTATTAGTGAAGTTGTTTCTCAAATGTGGAATACCCACACAACAACAGGGCCTAAAAAGGTACCAATGATTGCACATAATGTCATCGTAACCGAACTCATCGAAAAAGTAGGTTCGCTGTATTCGGCAGCTTTTGAAGTTCCTAAAGTATGAGCGGTACCTAAATGAGCATCCCAGCAACCGCAGCACTTAATAGATTTGCTAATGTTGCCGCAATTATTGCTCGAAAACCCATCTCTGCAATATCTTGTCTTCTTGAGGGAGCAATTCCTCCCAATCCGCCGATAACCATTGCCATCGCAGCAAGATTAGCAAATCCGCAAAGTGCAAAGCTAATGATAATAACACTTTTTTCAGAAAGATTTGCTATTTCCGGAGCAAAAGCAGTATAAGCTACAAATTCGTTTAAAACAAATTTCTGGCCGATGAAAGAACCGGCTTTTAATGCTTCATCCCAAGGGACACCGATAAGAAAGGCAATTGGTGCAAACAGATAACCTAAAAGCTGCTCCAGTGTTAATGTACCAAAGCCAAAAATTCCACCAAGCCAGCCAATTATTACATTAAGCAAAAATATTAAGGAAGTAAATGCTAGTAAAAGTGCTCCAACCCCTACAGCAATTTTTAAACCTTCCATCGCTCCACGAGAGGCTGCATCAACGATATTTCTGGACTCCGTATCTTTTATCATCTGAACACGGTCACCCTTATTTTGCTTCTCAGTTTCTGGCATCATAAGTTTAGCTAATAATAATCCTGCTGGAGCACCCATGAATGCTGCTGCAAGCAAATAATCCAAAGGAACTCCAAGCATTGCATATCCCCCCAGAACTGCACCAGAGACACAAGCCAATCCCCCGACCATAACAGCAAACAACTCAGACTTGGTCATATTCTCAATATAAGGTTTAATGACTAGCGGAGCTTCCGTTGGGCCTAGAAAAATGTTCGCAGACGCAGACATTGATTCAGTTTCACTCGTTTTTAGCACTTTTGCTAAAAATCCACCAATGAGCTTAGTTGCCCACTGCATGATCCCTAGATAATAGAGAACTGAAATTAATGAAGAAAAGAAGATGATAATGGGTAACACTTGTAAAGCAAAAGTAAAACCTGCATTTTCAGCCCCTAATACCCCCCCGAACAAGAATTGGATTCCAGCATTTGAAGAATCAATTATTTTTTGTACTCCCATTGAAGCATATTGAAGAATCTGTTTTCCGAATTCCCATTTTAATACGATTAAAGCAAAAATAAACTGAATGGCAAAAGCACCAATTACGGTTCTGGGATTAATTGCTTTACGATGTTTAGAAAAAATGAATGCTATTAATAAAATTCCTGTAATTCCAATTACTCCCCAAACGTATTGCATAAACCTTTTCCTTCTTTCCTCGTCAAAGACATAGAATTAAAATTGAGAAGGCTCGAAACTGCCCTCTCAATTTTTACAATAGATTGTTAATGTATACTCAATTAACTGGCAGTAAGCCCCATCTCAAAGCTTGAAAAAACTGACTGCCATTAATAGCCCTATTCATCGCCGGTTGTATCCGTATTAACAGCTTGTTTTTTTTATTAGTGTGAATTCTCTCCGGGAACTAGTTTAGCTAATTGCGTCATGTAATCGAAGAAAGCATCGCGATTCACGTCATAAACTACATTCACCGGCCGCCCATCAGGTGTTTCAACTGTACGTCCCTGACTTGGCCCATCTGAGATGACAACACTATTAACCGTTTCTACCTTCACGAGATCACTCTTGCCAATAAATGCAGTCGTTAACACATCCCATAAATAGTAGGTAGAGTTTGTTGAAAAGTGAACAAGCGGTGGCACCATAGCATAACATTGGCCGAGGAAATCAACCCCAATATATTTACGCTCTTTTGCCCAACGTTCACGAACATCCAAAGTTAAAGGTACTTGATTTGTGCTCTCAAGCGCGACTAAATCAATTTCAATGTTCGTTTCCCATACTCGGGCAGCGGCTTCCGGATCCCAGAATACATTCCATTCAGCCGTTCCATCATGTTCAGGCTCGTGAACATTTCCGGCCTCTCGGAAAGTGCCGCCCATCCAAACGAGTCTTTCAATTTTTTCTTCAATATCTGGAGCTTCATCTAAAGCACGGGCAAGGTCAGTAAGAGGGCCTGTAAATAATAACGTTGTTTTTTCAGAGGTCTTTCGAATAGCATCAATCATATGTAGATGAGCCGGCTTTTCTGCTACTGGGGCAATAATTTTTCCGGATTCATTTAAAATTGGCAGTGCATCTACATAAAAAGCATGCATTCGCCAATCTTTTGGAAAAGGATTTTTTCCGCGTGAGTTTGACTTTGCTACCTCAAGGTTGCCATTTCCAAAGCGATCGATAATTTTTCGGCTGGCAAATACCGCTGGCTCTAAATAACAATCAGCCGGAATAACCGATACACCTGTCAATTCGACATTATCCATTTTAAGTAATAAAAATAATGAAACAAGATCATCGACTCCGCCGTCATGATTAAAATAAATATGTTTTTTTGCCATTCCAAATTCGCATCCTTTTCATAAAAAATTGTTTAAGATTGTATGAGGGCCTGTATTTCCGCTTCCTTCGGTTGTAGTAAAATGCAAAAAACCTGGGTATATTTACCTACCCAGGTTACAGATTTACATTTAGAAATAGTGGAATATATTTATTTGAGAAATAATACATTGCCAGTCATTCTTTAATGTAGTCCGGTAGTTTACGGTCACCAGGTAGAAACGCTTAAGCCATATTCCTAAGCATATACATTCAATAAACTTCTATTTGGATTTTTTGACTTTATTATTAATAGCATGAAAGTCTTGAGATGGTCAATGGAAAGTATTTATTCTTTGCTAATTTAACGTTCGGATAGTAGAACAACTATGCCTCTTGTTATGCATGGAAGGCTCGCAAATTGTTTTTAATAGAACAGGTTGCGTTGGTTAAAAGTAGAAGCGGCTTTACCAATTGCCGGCCTATGGAATAAAAAAAACAGTGCAATTTCTGTTACGAAAATCCACTGCTTTTTATTATTGTTATGATATGACTATTTTAATTTTAATCCGCGGCCTTCAAGGTATGCCCTTACTGCATTTTCATAATTGACAACATCAGATTTAGAAACATAACGATCAATCGTTTTATCAGCTTTTAAAACGGGGAAAGTAGCTTCCTGTCCCATTAGTTGGGCAACATCGGAAATATAGTTGCCATTCTTGCCGTACTTTGCCTGAATTGAAGCTTCTTTTAATAACTTTGCGGCTATTGCTGGGGCGGCTGGGTAATCTGCAGTTACTTGTGCGGAAATCAGGACGGTTTCAGTGTCTTCAGCATAGTGATCTCTGTTAGGGTTCTTTTTGATTAATGTAACCTTGACTTTATATGTTCCTGGTTCAGTAATTGTCCAAGGAATTGAAAAAGGAACATTATTTTTCTGTGCTGGCACAGTTACAGAATCACCATAAGGATTTTCATTAATGTAAAGTTGTATTTCGGCGGCTGCTTCATCAGGATTAGATGCTTTCCCGGTAATATTCATCGTTTGAGGGAAACTTGTAAAACTATATTCTTCAGCAAGTGGGTTTAGTTTGATTTCGAAATCAGCAAATGCCATAGTTGCCATACTAAGAATTAAAAGGATGGTAGAAAATATAACAATACTTTTTTTTTTCATTTTCAAATTTCTCCTTCTTGGATAATTTTTAATAAAGGAAAATATAGGACCAGGACCAAGGAACAGACCAAGTAATGTTATCTGGTGGATTAACGCCTCCCATCATATTGAGGAAATCCCGTTCTATATAAAGGATAATTCATTCGTAAATTTAAACACAAGTTGATTCTCTCTTCTTTTTAATACATAAAGCAACAAATAATGTGAACGATATTAAGGGGAAGTAAAAAGAGCGCTTATTGGTGTCATAATTAAAGGATATCCGTTTTTATTAATTAAGCAGCAGTCAACCCTGCGCCGCTGTAGTTATCATTTCTCCCCATTTTCATATTCCTATAGCTTCATGTAAGAAAAAGGATACTATGTCCCTGCTATGGACGAAGTATCCTTTTAAAATTGGTTCAGTTTAGCAATCGCTCCGAATTAATGTGGAATATCGCCTGGAATAGCATCCCGTTCTTCCGGTGTTATGAAATAATGGTGGATGTCATAGTGAGGGACCTCATATCCTTCATGGCCGTGTTCTTGAAATTCGATATTTGTATGATCAATTGAAGGTGAAGGCAGCCCTTTCATACCATCTATATCGACTACACTTTGCCCTTTAGTAAACAATTCCTGTGCAGGCATTTCCTCGATAAACACCAGCTTTCCTTTTTCAACCCCGTAAATTGGCCCCATTGGCATGGTGGATGGAATAGCCCAGTGTTCGCCCATTTTCGGCACACTTGGAGTAAGCTGAATGACCCCTTTCGGCAAGACCAATAAATAAACGGATCCATTATCATTTTTGGTTGCCTTTGTTGTATAACCGGCATCCTTGACTGCTTTAGCTAAATCATCAAATGAGGCAACATAGCCTTCTTTAAAGTTGTTAATCTTGACTGTTTGATTTTCAAATGTAACTGTTTTTTTGCTGTGGTTGATTGTATAGTCCTGGTTTAATGTTCCGAAAAATGCTTCAACATCTACAAAAACATCAGCTTTTTTCTGATAGTTATAAGGCGAATACACTTTCACCCCGTTGATTTCAACTTTAGGTGGAGGTGAGGAGGCACTAACAGAAAAAACAACGATCAGGGACAAAACGAGAAACAAACCGGCAAAAATTTTCTTCATTTTTACAATTCCCCTCCAAATAAATATTCCGAACACGTTCTTAATAAAGATATAATATTTAAGCTTAAACGAACAAGGAGAAGTTCTCGACAATTTACTAAGTTGAGTGCACAAAAATGGAAGTTTTGTATAAGAGGCAAATGAATCAATCTAATTGAGTCGAATTATCTTGACAGTTATGATTATGGAAGATTATATTGAGTGTAACCGCTAACATTTAACCTAACTTGTCTACTCGAGTAGATAAGTTGAAGGAGGTAAAGGTGTCCACGTATAAGAATCCATTCGCACCAATTTATCTGCAGATCAGTGAAGAAATCAAGTCCCAAATTTTATCGGGTGAATATAGAGAGGGTGACAGGCTGCCGTCTGAATCTGAGTTCATCAGCAAGTATAAGGTTACACGCACCACAATCCAGCGCGCCTTGGCTGTATTAGTTAATGAAGGGCTCATAGAGCGTATTCATGGAAAAGGCTCGTTTGTCCGCTTGCGCTCTGTACGCCAAAATATATGGAATTTCAGCGGTTTTTCCGATTATGCAAAGAAAATGGGCCAGATTCCAATTACAAAAGTAATCCGCCACGAAACCTATATCCATCAAAAGGTGAAGTATTTGAAACTGATTCGTCTAAGAGGCTTTGAGAAGAATGAGAAAATTCAGTGGTTAACGCTGGATACATCCGTCCTGTCATTAGCCGACTTCCCAGGCTTGGACCGTTATGACTTTTCCAAACAGTCAATGTATGAAACGCTCAAGAGCCAATACAATATTCATCCTAGCAATGCCCATTTAAGTGTTTCGGCTATCGTTGCCAACGACCAATTAATGGACTTGTTTGAAGTGGAAGCGGGGAGCCCGTTGCTAAATGTGAAAGGTGAGACCTTTGATAAAAATGGCAAAGAGGTGGAAAAGGTGAATGTCGTGTACAGCCCAAAAGCAGATTTTAACTTTGTCATCAACATTTGACTCTGAGGCTACAACATTGTTCAAACAGGAGGGGCTTAAGTGAAAGACCAGGTATTGGGAACGCTGTATGGCATGGCGATTGGAGACGCAATGGGCATGCCTTCAGAACTATGGAGCAGAAGGAAGGTTAAAGAGTACTTTGGTAAAATAGAGAAATTTTTGGACGGGCCGGAATCCAATATTGTGGCCTGCAATTTTACAAAAGGACAGTTCACCGATGATACGACACAGGCATTGCTAATCCTGGATGCTTTAATCGAAAATCAATTTATTCCCGATGATGAGCGGATTGCAAACGCGATTATTCAATGGGCCGAGCGGATTCAGGCATTTGATAATAACATTCTTGGCCCGAGTTCGAAGGCAGCTTTAACGGCAATTAAAAATGGAGAAGACCAATCGGACATTACTGCTTTGGCAGAAACAAATGGAGCCGCGATGAGGATTGCGCCGATTGGCTGTCTATTTAGCCCGAATCAAATGGATGCTCTCATTGATTATGTTTGGAAGGTCAGCAAAGTCACCCACGCTTCCGATGTGGCAATTGCCGGTGCGTCGATGATTGCCGGTGCGGTGAGCGCGGCCATGAACGGGAACAGTTGGGACGAAATCATGTCTTATTCCATGAGCGTGTTTGATAAGGCTATCCAGTATGGAGGCGAAACGTACAGCGCATCATTAAAGGCACGGCTGGAAGTAGGATTATCCTTTGCGGAAAAATATAAGGATGATGAAGAAGCGTTTTCCAACCATATTTATCATGTGATTGGCTGTGGGGTGTTAACAAGCGAGTCGGTCCCTGCTGCCTTGAGTATTGCTTATTATGCCAAGTCGGTTGAGCGCTGCGCCTTGTTATGCGCGAATATTGGCGGAGATACAGACACAATTGGCGCAATGGCAACGGCCATTTGCGGGGCAAAACAAGGCTTTTCGAAAATTGACGAATCAATGATTCAACAAATCGATTCGGAAAATCCGGTTAATTTACATGGCTATGCGGAACAGATAGTATCCTATCGGGATACGTTAAATGGAATTTTTTCAAGATAAGGTTGTGGGTCAGTTTCATTACTTTTCCTATTTTAAAAAACATAAGAATGAGGTCGTAGCAGATGGAAAAGACATTAGTGCCCAATAGTAATGTTCTCGTAATAGGGGCAGCTGTCGTAGATGTAGTCATTCATACCGATACTCTCCCCAAAACCGGTGAAGATGTGATGGGGAAGCTTGAGAAGACAATTGTTGGGGGATGCGCCTATAATGTCAGGCAGGTCATTCACCGCTTTGACGTACCTAATACGCTATTCGCGCCAATTGGAAAAGGCCCTTATGCCCAACTCATCCGCGAGGAATTTATGAAACAGGGAATTCCGCTTGTTCTTGATGATGATTCCAAAGACAATGGCTGGAATATTTCATTTGTGGAAAAGGATGGGGAGAGGACGTTCTTAACGATCCCAGGCCTTGAAACCTGCTGGAAGACCGAGTGGTTCGAGGAAATCGATTTATCAGACTATTTGTATATCTATTTGTCCGGCTATGAACTGGAAGGGCCGTCAGGGGAGGTACTGGTTCAAGAGGTGATGGCTAAAAAAGCCGCACATACCAAGATAATCTTTGATCCGGGCCCAAGAGCCGCATTCCTCACCCCAGCGGTATTGGAAGCGCTCCTGCAGCCGGGAACGATTGTTCATTGCAACCAAAGCGAATTAAGCATGCTTTACCCAGCCGGTGACAGGCGGAATCCAGGGTTTGTCGAAAAAGCTGTTGCTGCCTTGCACGCCCAGACGCTAGAAGCCGTGGTTGTGACCTTGGGCAAGGATGGGTGTTATTACCGAGACCAACATGGGTCTGGGTATGTATCCGCTAAAAAAGTAACAGTGGTGGATACAATCGGGGCAGGTGATTCACACACAGGAGCATTTATAAGTGGTTTGGCCTATGGGATGTCAACAGAGGAAGCCTGCCGACTTGGGAATGATGTGTCTGCGGAGGTAGTCCAACAAAGCGGAGGGGCTTGGCTGGCTGGAAGCAGTATTTTATCAAAGTAAATTTATGCAGTTGCTGTGAGAAACCGTTTATTAGCATAATTTTTTGTAGAGTTCCTGAGTGAAAGGGTACTGAAGAATACGCTACCACTGCGAAAAAATGGCTGCTTGACAGTTATTTTAGGAGAGATTATATTGAAAGAAAGCGGTATCATATTTCTCGCAACTTGTCTACTCAAGTATACAAGTTGAGGTTCATCTTTTAGATGTGCTGTAAAGGTACGAGGTCATTATTCGTTCAGCTGGCCTAGTTTTCAGCAAGCACGTCTGGCATCAGATGTTCCGCTCAGATGGGAAAGTAGGTTATCCTCATGCCTCGCGTGAAGTATGATTCGCTAAAAGATTTTCCGAGTTTTAGTAAATAAACTTCTAAAGAGAAAGAGGGCTAGGGGAATGAGTCAAAATTACCCTGATTTGATTCCGGAAAATGAAAGAGTTGGGCAACCTAGGCAATTATTTTGGATTTGGTTTTCATTGAATATTGGTATTATGGGTTTGGTTTACGGAGGGATTATCGTAAGCTATGGCCTCAATTTCATTCAATCAGTCATTGCCGCATTATTAGGGGCTGCCTCGTTCGCACTGATTGGATACCTTAGCTTGCCAGGCAAGCTCGGAAAGGCACCAACTTTTGTGTTATCCCGGGCGCCTTTTGGATCAAAGGGAAACCTGATTCCAGCTGTATTGGCATGGATTTGTTTGATTGGCTGGCTGAGTGTCGGAAATGTTCCAACAGGTATTTTTTCCATTAATGCAATCGTCACTGCACTTGGATTTAAAGTAACAACCACAACCCAACTCATTGGGTTAATCGGCCTTGCAATTGCCGTGATGGCATTGTCTCTTGTAAAACAAGAAACGCTTGTAAAAGCCCAAACAATATTTACGTATATTTTTGGCGCGTTAACAGTGGTAGTTTTAGTTATTTTAGTTCCGCAAACAGATTGGTCGGCACTTATGGAAATGCCGAATGGGGACTGGGTTGGAGGCGTATTGCCCGCTATTTCCATTATTATTGCTGGTTCCGCGCTTAGCTGGGCTATATGCGCGAGCGATTATTCCTGTTATCAAAGCCCCCAATCTTCGAATAGGTCAATTTTTTTGACAACAACGTTTGCATCAGCCATACCACTATTTGTCATTATGTTCCTGGGGATTTTAATGAATGCAACGAATCCCGGTCTAATTAGTTCAGCCGACCCAATTGCGGCCCTAGCCCTGCAAATGCCTAAGTGGATGGTGATTCCATATTTTATTACTGCACTCGGCGGCATTATTCCACCGTCAGTTATTTCACTTCGGTCCGGACGTTATGCATTAGAAGCTACGAATATAAAAATTTCAGATCGAACATCGATCATTTTCCATGGTGCAATCATGGTATTGCTCCCGGTTTATGTATTATTCATAAATGGTAACTTCCTGGGTTCATTCCAAATGTTTTTAGGGGTAGTCGGTATTGGTTTGGCGGCTTGGACGGCAATATTCGGAGTAGATTATGTCATCCTTCGCAAAAAGCAGGGATATGACCCTGATATCATCTCAGGAGATAAAAACATTTCCGTTGATAAGGGGAATGTAATGATCTGGTTTGCAGGGGTGATTGTTGGGCTTCTTTTTACTACCAATCCACTATTCCCGGCTCCATTTGCGAAAGGAATCTTTGAAGGCAACAGCCTGGGAGTATTGCTGACATTTGCAGTTAGTTTAGTTTTAAGCTGGATCTATTCATCCATGCAACTGAAGAAGCAAACAGCAGTTAGAGAAGGAAATGCAGCATAATAGATTATTTTTTGGAGGCAAGACATTTTATGAGTATCCATTTGAATGCAAAAGAAAGCCAAATTGCTGAAAAAGTATTGATGCCGGGAGATCCGCTCCGCGCTAAATTTATTGCAGATACTTTTTTGGAGGATGTTGAATGCCATAATACTGTTCGCGGAATGTATGGATATACCGGGACATATAAAGGCCATAGGATTTCTATTCAATCTTCCGGAATGGGCGCCCCTTCGATGAGTATTTATGCCACTGAACTCATTAAAGACTATGGCGTGAAAAATATCATTCGCGTTGGTACAATCGGGGCAATGAAGCGCGAAGTAAAGATCCGTGACATTATCATGGCAATGGCCGCTACAAATGATTCGAAAATGCAAAACATCATTTTTCCGCAAATAAATTATGCACCAAACGCCAGCTTTGCGCTGTTGGAGAGAGCCTATCGCTTATCGAAACAGAATGGCGGTTTAACAGTTCATGTAGGCAATGTGTTTACTGGCGATTCGTTCTATGAAGACGAAGATTCCATGATCCGCAAGCTGGCTGATTACGGGGTTTTAGGCGTGGATATGGAGACAGCGGCTCTTTATACACTTGGAGCAAAATACAACATCGACGTGTTAAGTATTATGACAGTGAGCGACCATGTGATTACAGGGGAAGAAACAACAGCGGAAGAACGCCAAACAACGTTTAATGACATGATTATAGTTGCTTTAGAAACACTCATAAATGAATAGCCAAATCATAGCGTTAGAAAACTGCCTTACTTTTATTTAAGAGTAAGGCTTTTCTAATTAACCCTCCTTCTTTGAAAATAGTCCTATAGAGCTAATCTGACTTAACGTACTATAAAAATTGATGTTCTCTATTTTATTATTTCAAAATAAACTGAAGGAACATTGAAACAGTTAGTTCCAGGCTTTTAATTGCCCTAGCGGTGGGAGTTGTCCGTAATAAATGGTATGATAGATGGCAATATGCCTTTAGGAGACTATCAATCTATGAAAATATCAATATTATTTGAGGATAATCATCTGCTATTGGTAGAAAAGCCAGTCAACGTCCCTGTTCAGAAAGATAGTAGCGGATGCCTTGATTTGTTGACCATGTTAAAAGTTGACTTAAAAATACGTTACCAAAAGCCAGGTGATGTATATTTGGGGCTTGTACATCGACTGGACCGTCCAGTGGGTGGTGCGATGGTGTTTGCTAAAACTTCCAAGGCCGCTTCTAGATTATCGGATATGATTCGCAGACATGTGATTGAACGACATTATATAGTGGTTGTCCATGGAACCCCGGACAAGAAAAAGGGACAATTAGTCCATTACCTTTATAAGGACCATAGGAAGAATAAAGTGTCGGTTGTTTCTCCTTCTCACCCAAACGGCAAAAAGGCTGTGCTGGATTATAAGGTAATGGAATCGAAAAGAGGATTAAGTTTACTTTCCGTAAAACTTCACACGGGGAGGCCCCACCAAATTCGAGTTCAACTGTCAGCAATGGGCAACCCGATTTTCGGTGATCAAAAATATGGGGAACATCTTAATAAACCTGGACAACAAATTGCACTTTGGGCTCATTCGATTCATTTCGAGCATCCTGTTAGGAAGGAACCAATAGAAGTTTATTCAATACCAACTAGTCATTATCCTTGGGATATATGGGAACTGAGAATGAACCAAAAGAAGATTCCTACTGCATCCCTAACGCCAAATTATGGTTAAGGCAGTAGCCATATCTACCCGTATATTGTTGAGTTGTAAGTGAAAACAATGCATCCCCCGTAAAATAAATGATGATACCTTAAGTTTGTTGAAGTAGCTTTAGCTGGCATTCCACATAAGGATACTAGCCAAGCTAATCAAGTTTTTATCGTGGGAAATGGTTTCTTTTCGAAGAAGGTTCATTAATTCTTGTAAAAGCATTCCCAGTAACATGCAATTTTTAAAATGAACCGCCAATGTGAGCAATAAAGGAAAATTATTTTTTAAAAACCAACTTGGTCTAAAAGGAGTGCCAGGCACCACCCGATTTATTCGACATAATTCGGGTGGTGCTTGGCACTGTTCGTGTAAAAAAAATTTGGAATTGACTGAACAATATAATTATAATATTATTCTACTATTACATTATTTTCGTAAGGCGAATGATTACTAACCTCTTAGAGAAAGCGGAGTGAGTTTATGTCACAAATGCTGGCACTTGTTATTATTGTAGGCATTCTATTGATAGGGGATTTAGTTGCTGTACGGACAAAAGCCTGGGTACCATCCATGTTTGTCTGTGCCGTCCTATTCCTCGCTGGTTATTGGACGTTTTTTCCGAAAGACATCGTATCAATTGCGGGTGTACCGCCAGTTGTTGCGACCATGATGATGTATTTACTCATTACTAACATGGGTACATTGTTATCCTTGAAAGAATTGAAAAACCAATGGAAAACCATTGTAATCGCCCTATTTGGGATCCTTGGCATTATCGCCATTTTATTTACGATTGGCAGCGTTATTTTTGGATTTAAGACAGTCGTTGTAGCGATACCTCCATTAGTAGGCGGTATAGTATCCGCTTTGATTATGTCGGAAGGTGCAAAGGAAGCAGGCCTTATCTCCCTTTCCGTCTTTGCCATTGTCATCTATGTGGTGCAAGGCTTTGCCGGTTATCCAATCACCTCCATCGTGTTAAAAAAAGAGGGGAAAAGGCTGTTAAACCTATATCGCAGCGGACAAATTACGGCCAACACGGAACAGGAAGCCGGACAGCATGAGGTGGCAGCATCTTCGGCTGATGCAGAGCCTAAGCTTAAACTTTTTAAAAACTTGCCGGAAAAATACAACACTGATTTCTTTAAGCTTTTTAGGCTGGCATTCGTTGCATATCTCGCCTATTTGGTTTCTGCTCTAGCAGCACCGGTTGTCTCCATCAGCCCCTTCGTTTTGTGTTTACTCTTTGGGGTTATCGCCTCAAGTGCGGGATTTTTGGAAAAACAGGTATTACAAAGAGCAAATGGCTTTGGGCTAGCCCTAATGGTACTGATGCTGTTTATTTTTGACGGCCTAAAACAAGCGACGCCAAGCATGATGCTTGAGATTCTTTTCCCGCTGATTGGCTCCATCCTCCTGGCTGTTGTCGGGATGTATATTTTTTCCTTTATCGTCGGAAAATTTCTAAAAGTGAGCAAACATATGGCATTCGCTGTTTCGCTAACAGCCTTATATGGATTCCCGGCTGACTATATTATTACCAATGAAGTGATCAAGTCGTTAACGGATGATGAAAAAGAAAGGGAAATGCTGACAAGCCATATGCTGCCGCCGATGCTGGTAGGTGGTTTTATAACCGTGACGATTGTCTCGGTTATCCTGGCAGGCATCTTTGTTGGATTCTTGAAATAAGGGGAGGGAGAAACATTGAATGGCTTACAGGAAAGAATTGAAAAGCATATTGACGCTTTAAGTCAATTCACCGCCACGCCGGGCAAAGGGACAACACGGCTGACATATAGCAAAGAGGATTTGCAGGCGCGTAATTATATTAAAAAAATAATGAAAGAATATGGTCTCGAAGTGAGGGAGGATGGCCTTGGGAATATTTTTGGCAGGCTGGGAGGCTCGTTAAAAAATGCGCCCAGCATTCTAATCGGTTCTCATTTTGATTCAGTACCGAACGGCGGATCATACGATGGTCCCGCAGGAGTGGTTGCCGCACTCGAAGTCGCCGGCCTATTCATGAAAAATAACCTGACACCTACCTATCCGTTGGAAGTGGTTGCCATGGTAGAAGAGGAGGGTACCAGATTTGGCGGCGGCCTGATGGGCTCAAGAGGTATCGTTGGCCTTTTGGCCGAAGAAGATTTTTATACCCTTAAAGATAAAGATGGGGTAACAACGGTGGAAGCGATGAAGAGTATTGGCCTCGATCCATCCCTTCCGAAAAAAAGAGACCCTAAAACAATAAAGGCCTTCCTGGAACTGCATATTGAACAAGGGCCAATCCTTGAAGAAAAGGGCATCCCTATCGGCATGGTAGAGGCGATTGTCGGACTAACCCAATTGGAAGTAACCGTTGAGGGGCGGGCGGGACATGCGGGCACCACCCCAATGGAGCGCCGTGCTGATGCGTTAGTTACGGCAGCCACTATGATTGCCCGGTTCCCGGAAATCGCCTCCGATGCAGGAGAAGGAACCGTTATTACCACCGGACGCCTTAATGTGTGGCCGAACGGAGCGAATGTGATTCCTGATAAGGTTGTATTCACGGTCGATATTCGGTCAGGATTAGAAGAGCGCGTCCTGGAAACGGTCGAGAAAGTTATTGGGTGGATAGAATCCCATAATGGAAACGGAATTAAGACGTCTGTCCTGCAGCAATTATACATGCCGCCAAAGGCGATGAGTCAAGAAATCATATCTCTTTTTAAAACGAAATGCCGTGAATTGAACCTTCCATACTGTTCAGTAAACAGCGGCGCAGGACATGATGCGATGGTAATGTCAGAGGTTACCGATGTAGCGATGTTGTTTATTCCTAGTAAGGATGGCCTCAGCCATTGTCCGGAAGAATGGTCGGACGCCGGGGATATTGCAAAGGCTACAGAGATTTTATATGAGGCAACCAAGACATTAACGGAGGCAGAATAAATGATTCATGCAAAAATAAAAGATGCGATTCGAACATACAATGATGAATTAATCGAATTGCGCAGAAAGCTTCACAGTGAGCCCGAATTATCGTTTGAGGAATATAAGACAACAGCCTTTGTTTGTGAGTACCTCGAGAATCTGGGAGTTTCCTACCGCAAGACGGAACCAACAGGAGTTATAGCGACCATTGAAGGTGGGAAGCAAGGAAAAACTGTTGCATTGCGCGCGGATATGGATGCCCTGACCGTTGAAGAATTGAATAAGGATTTGCCCTATGCGTCAAAGGAAGAGGGGAAAATGCACGCATGTGGCCATGATGCCCATACGGCAATGCTCCTAATTGCCGCTAAAGCACTAAATGATATAAAAGATGAATTGCCGGGCAGGATCCGTTTGATTTTTCAACCAGCCGAGGAGGTAGGGGCCGGGGCAAAAGTTATGGTGGAACAGGGGGCAATGGACGAAGTGGATAATGTTTTCGGCATCCATATTTGGTCACAGCTGCCGACAGGAACTGTTTCCTGTACACCAGGGCCATCCTTTGCATCTGCGGATATATTCACGGTAACCTTCAAAGGAAGGGGCGGCCACGGGGCCATGCCGGAGGACTGCATTGATGCCGCGATTGTGGCTTCATCCTTTGTGATGAATGTTCAATCAGTTGTATCGAGGACGATTGACCCGCAACAGCCAGCTGTGTTAACGGTTGGAAAAATGGCCGTCGGGACCAGATTCAATGTCATTGCTGAAAATGCTGTTATTGAAGGAACTGTACGCTGTTTTGACCCAGAGGTGAGGGACCATATCGAGCAGCAGCTTCGGAACTATGCGGAACATGTGGCGGCAATTTATGGCGCAACAGCGAAGGTTGACTACACCCGCGGTACACAGGCGGTCATCAATGATGTAGAAAGTGCAAAACTCGTTCAAAAAACCGCAGCCCAGGCATTTGGCACGGGAGTTATCTATCATGAAAAGCCAACCATGGGAGCCGAGGACTTCAGTGAATATATGATGAAATCCCCAGGCAGTTTCGCCCTTGTAGGCAGCGGCAACCTCGAAAAAGATACACAATGGGCCCACCACCACGGCAAATTCAACATCGACGAAGACGCCCTCGCAACCGGCGCCGAACTTTATGCTCAATATGCGTGGGTATACCTGAACGAACAAACCTCAAACGGGAAATCGTAGTAATCTGGAAAGATACTAAACCTGGCTTAAAAGTTCCATAAATGAAACTCTTGTTGATTTAGTATTAGCAAAAGAAAAAAGTTGTTTATAGTAGTTGTACTGAGTGCCTGTCACCACCTTAATCTTGTTGGATTTTTGTCAACAGAATTGGGGGAGTGGCAGGCACTATTCTTTTTTAATCAATTATTAATCTTTCTCTCAAAATATATTAGCTTTTGACAGTTACATTACAGTTATCAATGATTTCAAGGAGGAATTTACATGAAGATTGTAATAGTGCCGTCGGGGTTTAAGGAATGTCTGGATGCAGAAGAGGTTGCGGTTGCGATGGCCCGCGGGGTAAGGCGGTTTGATGAGGAGATAGAAGTGGATGTTGTCCCGATGATTGATGGAGGGGAAGGGTTTGCAAAAACAATTGTAAGCTTAAAGGGCGGCGAGTTAATACATAAAGAAGTTACAGGACCTGTTGGAGAGAAAATCACAAGCCATTTTGGGGTTTTTACTGAAAACAATAAACGGACAGCTGTAATTGAAATGGCAGCGGTTGCAGGATTAAAACTTGTTCCACGAGATGAAAGAAACCCTTTGAAAACCACTACATATGGAGTGGGCGAATTGATTCTCGCAGCTCTCGACCTTGGTGTCGACAATATTCTTATTGGCTGTGGGGACTCAGGCACATCTGATGGGGGATCAGGGATGGCCCAGGCAATTGGCGTAAAGTTTCTTGATCAAAATCATGAGCAGGTTTTCATTCAGGGTGGGGAAGATTTGTTAAAAGTCGCCCATGTAGATACTGCCAATTTAGATAAACGATTGGCGGAGGTTCCAATAGATGTTGCTTGCAATTGGAAAAATGTGCTCTGTGGGGAGAATGGGGTTGCGCGGATCTTTGGGCCGCAAAAAGGCGCAACTCCACAACAAGTAGAAAGATTATCGGCGGCACTGGAGCACTATGCCGCACTAATCCATGAAGAGTGTTCGCTTGATGTCAGATTTATGCCAGGAAGCGGTGCATCCGGCGGGCTTGGGGCAGGGTTGGCTGCTTTTGCAGGTGCAACCCTTCATTCAAGGTTCCGAATCATAAAAAATTACATTAATATTGAAGAAAAAATTACAGGCGCTGATATAGTACTCACAGCAGAAGGCAGTATCGATTTCCAAACTCCGAACGGAAAAATCCCGGCTGAAGTAGCAAGAATTGCAAAAAAGCACCACATTCCAGTCATTGCGATAACAGGGACGATTGGCCGGGGCGCGGACTTAAATTACAAGGCAGGCATCGATGCATATTTAAGTATCATTCAAAAGCCGACAACATTGGAAAAGGCGATCAGCAAAGCTCCACAATGGATTGAAGATAGTATTGAAGCAGTTCTGCGCCAAGTTAGTATAGGGCTGCAAATTGCCAGAAGAAAAACGGTATAAAAGAGGTGGTTGAACCGATGATTTCGAGATTGGAAAACCAGAGGCCCAAATACGGCTTTGTAGCTGCTCTAGTCAACAGATTTTCAACAGCTGCCTTGGGAATCATTAGTGCACATGTCTTCTACTTAATGGTTATATCCTCAGCTTCCCAGCTTGATTACCCCGCAAAGGTTTCTCTTTATGCTTTCTTATCTGCTATGACTTTATGGATTGCGACAAAAATAGCCGCGGGTTGGGTGGCGGTCTCACTACTTGTATTTATTGTATTGTTTAGAGCGGGGGAACCGGAGCTTCTCTACCAATCTCTTTCGGAAGAAATTGTCTGGCTGATGGTTGGCTCTTTTATAATCGGTGAAGCGGTCAGACAATCCGGGCTTGCAACGCGTTTTAGCGATTCCATATTAAAATATTCCAGCAGCAAGAATAGAGTACTTTTTGGTATTACAACGGCTTTATTTACCTCCGCTTTTTTTATCCCGTCCACTTCCGGAAGGGCCGCTCTTTCCATGCCTATGTTAAAACAGTTAGGAGCCAAATTTACTGCTAAGGAACAAAGTGTGCTGGCAATTATAGCACCAGTCGTAATTCTAATGAGTACATCCGCAACATTAATAGGAGCTGGATCCCATCTAATTGGAATCGGCTTGTTGGAAAAAACAGTCGGACAGTCCATTTCCTTTGTTCAATGGCTTATTTGGGGAGTTCCATTTTCGCTAGTTGTTACATTTATTTCGGTGGTTATTATAAAATTAATGCTATGGCCGAAAGAAGCATCGCAGGAATTTGAATCAAGGCAGTCCATCAACGCTGCTTTAAAGAAAAAACCCTTGGGGAAAAATGAAAAAAAGACATTGGCCATCATATTCTTTTTGATGGCCGGCTGGGTGTCTGAAAGTCTACATGGTTATGATATTGCTTTTATTACGGTATTTGGCTCAGTGCTTGTAATGTTGCCGAATTATGGAGTGATTTCCTGGAAACAAGGAATCAAGGCAGTATCGTGGAATCTGATTTTATTTGTAGCCGCGGCAACAGCACTGGGCCAGGTTTTGGTCGATAATGGAGTTGTTTCCTGGATTGAAAAAGGAATGTTTGGCTTCCTCCACCTGTTTGGCGAAGCACCTGATTGGTTGGTTATAACGATTATTCTGCTCGTAACCGTCACAAGCCATTTATATATTACGTCCCATACGACCAGGGCAATTGTCTTTATCCCGAGTTTCATATTGTTCAGCCAAAGCATGGGAATGAATGCAGTTACGGCGGTTTTTTTATGTTTAATTGGAATGAATTACTGTATAACGGTACCTGTCAGCTCGAAAGCATTGTTGCTTTTTTATGAAGAGGGAGAGATTTCCTACAATCCGAAGCAGCTAGCCAAAGTCAGCTTTGTTTTAGCGCCGATTTACATCCTTGTCATGCTGCTATTTTATTTTACTTACTGGCATTGGACGGGAATGCAATTATAGGTGAGGTGAAATAAATGTCCGAACACATATTAATTATTGAAGATGATGATAAAATCGCCCGGATTATTCAACTGGAATTGGAGTATGAGGGCTATAAAGTCAGTATTGCCCATACAGGCCGCGAAGGTTTGCGCATCATAGAGAATAAACATATTGATTTGGTCATTTTGGATGTTATGATTCCAGAATTAAATGGAATGGAAGTATTAAGGCGTATCCGCCAAGAAAATAACAAAATTATCATCATTATGCTAACAGCCCGAAGCTCAGTTTATGACAAAGTAAACGGCCTTGATTTGGGTGCTAATGATTATATGACGAAACCGTTTGAAATTGAAGAATTGCTCGCCCGAATTCGTACCAACCTTCGTTTTAAGCCAAAGGGTGAATCCTCAATAGAACACGCCATACAAAAGATTGGCGCGATTGAAATTGATACGAATACGAGAGAAGTATCCAAGGGCGGGACTCTAGTAGAATTAACGCCGAGGGAGTATGACTTGCTGCTTTATTTGGTGACGAATAAAAACAGGGCGCTGGAACGCGAACAAATTTTAGCAGAAGTTTGGGGCTATGATTATTATGGTGACACGAACATTGTAGATGTATATATCCGCTATTTAAGAAAAAAATTAACTGACTCGAAGGAAGAGTCATTTATTCAGACTATCCGCTCAGTCGGTTATATGATTAAGGATTAATCAATGAGCTTGCAAACAAGAATACAGTTATTTACAACCGTAGTATTAATCGTGCTATTGCTTGCTGCCAATACAAGCATTTATTTTATTTTCAGGAATACAAGTATTTCATCAGAATTGAACCGATTATCGAATAAATCCACTCATATCCTTATAGAAATGAACGAGAGGCCGGACGTTTCAATGGAAGCGATGCTCCAAGCCTATTTACTAAGTGACGGACTTATTCGAACGGTTGATAAAAATGAATCAAACCCGTCCATTCAGGTTTTTACCGACAATGCCTACCGTAAAATTCCTTCCAGCTATCATGATAAATATTTTGAGGGAGTCCTAAACTATGATGATTCACTGTTCGCGATTGTCTCCGTTCCGGCAGTTAATGAAAATGGTGAAATTATCAGCCTGCAGTTAATAGAAAATATCGACCTGCTATATGAAAAAATACAGGATTTAAAATGGGTGTTATTGATTACGACCATTGTGGTGATCATTATTTTATATGCGACAAGCGGTTTTGTAGGAAGGCTAATATTATTGCCGATCCAAAGGTTGACGACTACGATGAACACAATTGAAAAGAGAGGGTCATTCGAAAAAATCCATGTTGCATCTGAATCAAAGGATGAAATGACCAAAATGGCAATGACGTTTAACCGGATGATGACAAAGCTTGAAAATAGCTATTTGAAGCAGGAACAATTTGTTTCCGATGCTTCCCATGAACTGAAAACGCCTTTAACGGTGATCGATAGCTACATAAAAATGTTAAAGCGATGGGGGAAGGAAAGGCCGGATATGCTTGAAGAAGCTATTCATGCAATTGAATCAGAGTCACGGAGGATGAAATATTTAACGGAGCAGCTTCTGCAATTGGCAAAAGAGGAAGAAACACTTGAATATGAAAAAGAAGTGATTGATGTAGCTGCAATTGTTGAACGCACGATCAAGCGGCTTGAGGCGACCTTTACACACGCGATTCACTTTATCAATCACACCGGCTACAGTTATGTAAAAGTGCATGAAGAGAGCTTTGTGCAAGTGCTTGTCATTTTGCTGGATAATGCGAATAAATATAGCGATGATGATATAACAGTGGAAATAATAGAAAGTAACGGCCATGTGAGGATTGCGGTGAAGGACAAAGGGGTCGGAATCCCGGAAAGTGCACAAGCTTATGTGTTTGATAGAATGTTCCGGATCGATAAAACGCGAAGCCGCAAAACGGGCGGGACAGGGCTTGGCTTATCGATTGCAAAGAAGATTGTAGAGCAGCACGATGGCCGAATTATTCTGGAAAGTGTTGAAGGGATGGGATCGAATTTTATAGTCGTCCTTCCAAAGTTGGAGGTATAGAAAGATGAAAGTTAAGCTTTTTTTGCTAGGTTTTATCCTATTCGGCCTCTCTTTTTCAGTATTTCAACTCTTTATTAATAACGAATCAACCGAACTCTCTGAGAGGTCAGCCCTCGATATAGCTGTCAATCTTTACGGGGGAAAGGTTATTGAAGCTAAAGAGAAAAATGGAAATTATGAAATGACACTTGAAAATGATAAGGGAATATATTATTTGATTGTTGATGGGAAAACGATGAAGGTGAAAAAAATAAAGCTAGTTGAATTAAAACAATCCTTGTTGTCCATTGAAGAGGCAAAAATAAAGATAGAGGCCGAGATGAAAGGGAAAGTAAAGCAAATAGAGAGAGTTGCCAAAAACGGGCAAATGCTGGCGAGGGCCATCGTAGAAAAAGAGGAAAGGCAATTCAGAGTAGACTTTGATTTGTCTGGCAAAAAGGCTGTAGCCATAAGCCCAATACCGGATAGTAATGGGGACGGCGGGAAATATTTAAATGAAAAAAGCCCGGAAGAGATTTATGAAAAAAGGGCAAAAGAAATAGCTTTACAGCAAGCTCCTGGCATCGTAACAAATATTGCAAAGATCATGACGAAAAATGGAGGCCATTACAAAGTAACCATTGATAGACTGAACGAAGTTGCTCATATATATGTTCATTCAGGCACAGGTAAAGTATCCTCCGTATCATCCATTCCGAAGAAACAGAAATTGGATGAAGAAGATGATAGCGACGACGAAACCGGTGATAATGATGATGATTAAAATGCTGCCGCCAACTAGGCAGCCATAACCAATTGAATTAGCTTATTGAAAAAAGGCGAAGCCCAATTAGCACTATTAAAGCTAATTTAGGCTTCTTCAATTTTCTCAGAGACTTCTTCGTCCAACCCAACAAATTCAATCATGCCCAGCCATATATTCGATGCACCGCCCTACTCTAACCCATAATAGGCACATACTACGTAGCCGACTGATTTTGCTGCGACAATGAGGGCGTCCTCGTCGATATCGAACTTAGGATGGTGGTTGAAATAAGGTTTTTCGACCCCTTTTGGAGTAGCGCCAATGTAAAAAAAGCAACCTGGAATCTTCTCCAAATAGTAGGCGAAATCTTCGGATGGTGACATCATTGGATACTCTTTGACCTGCTTTATATCGGGGTCATTCGCAGCTTCTAGGCTGTCCTTAACCACCGATGTTACTTCCGGATCATTATACAATGGTGGGTAATCAGGCGTATACGTTAAGTCGCATTTCACATCAAACTCCGCCCCAATCCCACTGACAATACGGCGGACTTCCCTCTCAATAATCTCCTTTGCTTCCAGTGACATATAGCGGATGTCGCCTTCAAGCTCGACACGGTCCTTAATGACATTAAAGGTTCCTTTACCGTCAAACGAACCAATCGTGATAACGCCCATATCAAACGGATTTAACCGGCGGCTGATGACAGTCTGTATTGCTGTGACAAAGTAGGAGCCGGCAACAATTGCATCATTCGCCATATGTGGGGATGAGCCGTGGCCGCCGACCCCTTGGATGCCCAATTTGAAATACGACCTGCCGGCCATCGAAAATCCACTATGGTAACCAACAACACCTGCCTGGTCCATTGGGAGTAAATGAATCCCAAAAATATTGTCCAGGCCATCGAGCGCTCCCGAATCGACAATACTTTTTGCTCCTCCTGGCGGTACTTCCTCCGCGTGCTGGTGAATGATTTTTATTGTCCCAGGAATTTCATTCTTTAATTGGATCAGGCAATCAGCGAGAACCATTAAGTAAGCCGTGTGTCCATCGTGGCCGCATGCATGCATAACGCCTTCATTTTTTGATATAAAAGGAAGCCCGGTTTCTTCCGTAATCGGAAGCGCATCAAAGTCGGCACGAAGGCCAATTGTCTTTCCAGGCTTTCCGCCTTTAATCGTCACGATAATCCCATAACCATTTCCAACATTGGTTTGGACTTCAACATCTTTCCCTTTATAAAAATCCACTATATATTGGGCTGTGTTATCTTCTTTAAAAGATAACTCCGGATTTTCATGCAGGTAACGGCGGATTTGAATCATTTCCTCTTTGCGTGCTTTAAGCATCTCCATTAATTGTTTTTTCAAAATTTATGCCTTCCTTTCCCAAAACACTCCTATTCAAGACCGTAATAGCTACAAACAACATGGCCAACAGATTTGGCGGCTACAATTAGGCAATCTTCATCGATATCGAATTTTGGATGATGATTGAAATAAGCTTTTTCGACCCCTTTTGGCTTACAGCCGATGAAAAAGAAGCAGCCGGGAATTTTTTCGAGATAGTAGGCAAAGTCTTCAGACCCCGAGAGCATTGGGTATTCGCCAACTTCCTTAATATCCGGGTCATTCGCGCTTTCAAGGGCGGCAACAACATCGGCGGTCACTTTCGGGTCATTGTATAGCGGCGGATAATCAAACGTATAGTCAAGTGTACATTGAACGTCAAATTCAACTTCAATCCCCTTGACAATCCGCTCCACTTCTTTTGCGATTAACTGCTGATTTTCTACCGTCATGTAACGGACATCACCTTCAAGTTCAACACTGTCCTTAATCACGTTGAAGGTTCCTTTGCCGTCGAACGAGCCAATCGTAATAACTCCGTGATCGAACGGATTTAAGCGACGGCTAATCACGGTTTGTACGGCCGTAACAAAATGGGCGGAAGCAACAATGGCATCATTGGCCATGTGCGGGGAAGAACCATGCCCGCCAACGCCTTGAATGACCAGTTTAAAAAAGGACCTTCCAGCAAGCGAATACCCGCTGTGGTAGCCAACAAAACCAGCAGGATGGGTTGGGAAAATATGAATGCCATAAATATTGTCAACATCGTCCAACACACCGGATTCAACGATGCTCTTTGCACCGCCTGGAGGTGCTTCTTCCGCGTGTTGGTGAATGATTTTAATTGTGCCGGCAAGTTTGTCCTTTAATTGAATCAAACAATCCGCCAGAACAAGCAGGTAGGCAGTATGGGCATCATGGCCGCATGCATGCATGACGCCTTCATTTTTCGATTTAAACGGGACATCTGTTTCCTCCAGAATGGGAAGGGCATCAAAATCGGCACGAAGAGCAATTGTTTTTCCTGGTTGCCCGCCCTTGATTGTTACAATCATCCCATTACCATTTCCCACATTCCGTTGAATTTCAACATCCTTGCCGTTGTAAAAATCAGCAATATATTGCGCTGTTTTTTCCTCTTTAAAGGACAACTCAGGATGTTCATGCAAATAACGGCGGATTTGAATCATTTCGTCTTTACGCGCTTCCAACATTTCCATCAATTCTTGTTTCATTTTTTTAGACTCCTTAATTTTTTGAAAGGTTCTGCTGCGAGTTGCGGCAGGCCGGAACAATTGATCCTGCACTATATCTGGTGTAGTACCCCCCACCTCAAGCTTCAGCGGTTTCAAAGAATTTGGGTGGGGCAACTTTCTGAACAGGGCTAACCATCAGCGGAAAACCATGCTGATGGGAGTTTCAATTTACTCCGTAACTGGGTTTGGTTGTACTCTCGGATTGGTAGGCTTTTTCCCGCCTTGATCCCTGGGAATAAACGCCAGGATGGAAAGCAAGGAAAGAATTGCAAAGACCACGTTCGTAATAATCCCCGCCGAAGCAGCGGCTTCCAGGCTTCCTACTGATTGGATTGCGCTATAGACAGCTGTTGAAAGGGCGACACCAAAAGATCCTCCGAGAGAACTGGCCATTTTGTACAGCCCGGAAGCTTCACCAATTTTATTGGATGGTGCACTGGAAACAGCTGTATCTGTAGATGGGGTAGCGTAAATGCCTAGCCCAATTCCGAAAACTGCGAATCCGATGAAAACGACAACCGTATAGATAAAGCCAGGTAGGAATGTTAAGCCCATGACTGCTACGCCAATTGTCGTTAAGATTGCACCCCAAACCATTGGTTTCTTTGCCCCTGCCCGCTGCAGGATTTTTTCACCCACACGAATCATCGCCAATACTGCGACAAGGTAGCCCAGTGACAACATTCCTGATTGAAAAGCCGTAAATCCGCGGCCGACCTGGACATACGTATTGGCAATGACAAGCGTACCGGCTACGGCATTTAATAAGAAATTTGAGTATGTTGCCCCGGCGTATGGTTTATTTTTAAATAACGAGAAGTCAATAAGTGGATGATCCTTCTTTCTCTCCACCCTTATGAAAACAAATAAGCCAATTAGAAAAATAACGACTAGGCCTAATGTTAACGCACTTGTCCAGCCGAAATCCTTACCACGGGTTATGACAAGGTTCAAAGCTAGCATCGTGACAATAAAAATGCCCAATCCGCCAAAATCAAACTTGAATTCACCAGACTCTTCGCCCTTACTTTCTGGAGTGTCTTTAATTAGCCACATAGCAAGAAGGGCAAAAACGATGGAGAAAATAAAAATCCATTTCCAGCCCAAGTAGGTCGCGATCGCGCCGCCGGCAAAAGAACAGACCCCGGAACCGCCCCAGGAACCAATGGACCAGTAGCTCAATGCACGCTGGCGATCAGCCCCCTCAAAATACTCTTTCACCAACGCAATTGTGGAAGGCATGATACACGCGGCTGAAACCCCTTGAATGACCCTTCCGATGATCAACAGTACCGCTCCATTTGCAAGGATCAAACAGAGGGAACCTATGATGCTTAATATTAAACCTAAATACGTAATTTTTTTCCGGCCAACCTTATCGGCAATCCCGCCGGCCGCTACGATAAACATCCCCGAGAATAGAGCGGTCAAGCTAATTCCTACATTGAGCATCCCCAATGAAATGCCCAAATCCTTTTGGACCGCTGGAACGACGTTAACCATTGCCTGGGCAAACAGCCAAAATGTAATTACCCCAAACACAATTCCCGTAATCAGTTTGTTGGTCCCTTTATAACCTGTTTCCATTGTAAGCCTCCTATGTTGTTTAGTTGTAAACAGTAATTTTTGAAGGAATCCTATGGGATAGTATTTGATTTAGGAATCTTTTTCATGCAATCTTAGTATCCATAATCGTTAACTCCTAATGGTTCAATCATTTTCGTCGTGAATTTTTTATCAATGTAAAAAAGCCATTAATCCGTTTAAAAACAGATCAATGGCTAAATGTACTATATAAATTAAACTTATGTTTTTCACGTTGCTCGACCTGCGCTCCAGGCACTTCGCTTTCCGTGGGGCGTCAGTGGAGCCTCCTCGTCGCTCTTGCTCCTGTGGGGTCTCCACCTTGCCGCTGCATCCCACAGGAGTCTACGCGCCTTCCTCTTCGGTCTTATATGGTAATTCTTTAGTTAAATTTATATAGAATGAAAACACAGGTGGTTTATTCAGGGATGATGGGGATGGTGGGGAACGACTGAGATATTCAAGGAAATTGACGGTGCAGCCTGTCCGGATATAGACGGAATAATGTCCACATTAATTCTTGAGAGGGACAGGTCGACCCCCTCGATACTCTGTGCCAACACTTGTACAGACTTTATCCCCTCCACCATGGCAGAGCTGGCTTTTAGCCATGGATTATTTAATAGCTAAAATTCATTTAATTGAATGCCTATAGAAATTGATAAAAATTAAGCACATTATTTCAGGTTTTCACCTGAAATAATGTGCAAACTAAAAAATAAAATTTTAATTAAGGATTTATAGACACAGCTTTTATTTCTAATATTTCTGCTGGATCTCCGTTAACAAAGAGTTTACCTTCCTTAATTTCAAATAGGATATCTAATTGTAAACCTTCTTTGCCATTCCAGACGTGATATATTCTATACATCCCATCAACCAGTCGATTGCTAAAATACCCTTCAGCATCCGTTGTGGTGCTATAGCCTCTACTATTTGCCTCAATATATATAGAAGCGTTTGAAACTGGTATTCCTGCTTCATCAACTAAGTACCCTTTTAAGGTAACCGGTGGTAATTTGATATCTAATTGATTGCTTAATATTCCATTAACGTATATCTTGCCATTCTCAATTTCAAAATGGAAATTTACCGGTATAGCTTCTTTACCTGTCCATACATGATATATCCTATATGCTCCGTCAGTAATTCGAGCTGTAAAAGCACCTTGGGCATCTGTTCTAGTACTAAACCATGTATTGTCGCCTTCAATTTCAACGCTTACATTGGCAACTGGTATCCCATTGTCCTCCACTAAAGTCCCTTTTAAGGTAACAGGCGGCAAATTGAGTTCCAACTTTTCTATTTGCTCTCCTAGGACATATAATTTACCTTCCTTAATTTCAAACGGAATATTTTGTTGTATCCCTTCATTCCCGTTCCAAATATATGAAATTCTATATATCCCATCGATCAGTCGGTAGCTAAAGTTTCCCTGTGCATCTGTACGGGAAGGAACTCCAATTCCATTAACTTCAACAAACACAGTTGCATCCTTAACTGATTGGCCATTTTCCAACAAAATACCTTTAAAGCTAATTGGTGGCAGTTTTAATTCTAGTTGCTCTTTAAATTCTCCATCAACGTATAGTTTTCCATCTCTTATTTCAAAAATAATGCTAATCGGGGCACAACTATTTTCTGTTGAAACATAATTTAATCTATACTCCCCATCGGCTAAACGATAAGAAAAACTACCATGGTCATCAGTATTGGTACCATACCATTGATTATTGCCGGTACTATTTCCTGAAATTTGAACATTTGCTTTTACGACAGGTAGTCCCTTTTCATCAACTAAATTACCTTTAACCGTAACGGGCTGTAACCTTACTTCTAATTGAGCCTTAGGTTCTCCGTTGATGTAAAGTTTACCTTCTTTCATTTCAAAATAGACATTTAATTGTGTCCCTTCTTTGCCATTCCAGACTTGGGTTATTCTATACATTCCATCAACCAGTCGTTTAGTAAAATTCCCTTTCGCATCGGTTTGGGTACTATAGCCTCTACCATTTTCCTCAATATATATAGAAGCATTGGGAACTGGTATTCCATCCTCATCTACTAACGAACCTTTTAGGGTAACCGGTGGTAATGTAATTTCTATTTGATTCTTTAATTCCCCATTAACGTATATCTTTCCATTTCTAATTTCAAATTGGATATCTTGAGCTATAGTTTCTTTACTAGTCCATACATGAGATGCTCTATATACTCCATCAGCTAGCCGAGCTGTAAAAGCACCCTGGGCATCTGTCCATGTACCAAACCATCCGCTATCGCCGTCGAACTCAATGCTTGCATCGGCAAAGGGTATCCCGTTCTCATCCAATAACCTTCCCTTTAAAGTAACGGGTGGTAATTTTACCTCTAGTTGCTCCTTTAATTCCCCATTAACGTAGAGCTTTCCATTCTTTATTTGGAAAATGATGCTCAGAGGGGCCTTACTGTTTCCTATGGAAACATAATTTAATCTATACTCTCCATCGATTAAAGGATAAGAAAAATGGCCTTGGGTATCAGTATTAGTACCATACCACTGATGATTGCCTTCACTAATACTTGAAATTTGCACATTGGCATTAACTACAGGGGTTCCATTTTCATCTTGTAAAGTTCCTCTAAAACTAGTTGGTGGTAATTTAATTTCTATGTGCTCTTTAAGCTTTCCGTCCACCAAAAGTTTTCCGTCTTTAATTTCAATTGGAATATTAAATGGAGTAGCCGTATTTCCTATAAAAATATTTTGCATTCTATACGTTCCGTCAGCCAATCGTAAAGTAAAATGACCCTTTGCATCTGTATTGGCACTGTACCTAGTGTTATCAATGCCTACTAATTCAACAGTTGCATTGGCTAACGGTACCCCATTTTCATCTAGTAATATCCCTTTTAAACTTGCCTGAGGTATTTTAATCTCTAACTGATCCCTTAACTCGCCGTCGACGAAAAGCTTCCCATTTTTAATTTCAAATGGAATATTAAGAGCAATATGTTCGTTCCCAATGGAAACTCTAGATATTTTATAAGGTCCGTCACTTAAACGATATATAAAATTTCCTGCTCCATCCGTTATAGTGTCAAAGGTTCTAATATTACTTTCGCTCTTAATTTGTACAGTTGCATTTGATACTGAATTACCATTTTCGTCCAATACTTTTCCGCTCAAAGTAAAAGGTGTAACTGTAACATCCAAACTTTCTTTTAACTCACCATTTACGTAGAGTTTTCCATCCTTTATTACAAATGGCTGAAAAATACGAATGGTTTCCAGATTAGAGGGCTCATTTTTAATAACAATCTCTGTTACAGCATAAGTTCCTTCGCCTAATTTAACACTTATCTTTCCCACATTGCTCCAAGGAGTCTTATAAGATCTACCGTTGCCTTGTATCATAATATATGAATATAGATCTAGAATTTCGTTCTCATCAACTATAGAGCCCTTTAAAACTGTATCCGGGGTTTCATTAAATTCAACAGATACCCCTCGTTCTTGTAAGGTCGAAATAATTTTTCTTGCTGGTGAACCTGGGCTTGCGTCGAATAAATTATTTTTAATATCTAAATAACGCAAGTTCGTTAATTGTAAAAGAGGTGTTAAATCTTTTATATTATTATTTCTTAAATGTAATTCACTTAATTGATTCATGTTCGCTAATGAAGAAAGATCTGAAATTAAATTATCATCTAAGAATAACTTCTTCACACTTGTTGCATTTTCAATTCCGTCTATACGGATAATAGCTCTATCTTGTCCAGTTAAATTTAGGGATTCTACTTGATTAAGATCACCTTTCAATATCCGATTCGGGATATTTAAATATTCTCCAAGAAGATATTCTAATATTGGATCATGTATATCTATCGGAGTTGAATCGAAATGTTCGTCATATTCAACCGTAATCCCCTTATTTTCTAACTCTTTAATGGTGCCCAGGGCTTCTTGTGCTAATGGATTCCGTTTAATACTTACTTCCTTTAGATGATTTAAATCCATTAATTCATCTATTTTTGTAATTGAGTTGCCATCAATATATAATCCGATTAAATTAGTAGCATGTTCTAAACCTTTTAATTTTTTGATTCCATTACTTAAAAATAAATACTCAATCTTTTGCAGATCACCTTTGGTTAATGGTGTGGGTATACTATAATACTCGCTGATGGCGTCTTCTAAATTTTGATCCTCGAATTGTACCAATTCCGAATTATAATTCGCATCAAAGTCTACATAAACATCGTTTCCTTGTAAAAATTGAATGGTCTCCATTGAATTAGAATTTAGAGTAACTCTATTAATCTCAACCCAGTTAAGTTGGTTTAAGTTTTTTAATGCATCTATATTGGTAAGAGGATTAAAGTTTAGATGGATTACTTGAAGAGCAGTAGCATCTTCTAAACCTTTTAAATTTGCAATTCCTTTATTTGTTAAGTCTAAAAACTCTATATGTCGAATATCTCCTTTTTTAATAGGAGTTGGTAAATTTAAAAACTGACTAATCGCTTGTTCTAATTTCGGATCTGCAAACTTAATTGGATTATTATCATAGGAGTTAAAATCAATATATACCCCTCTTGTGTCCAACTCTTCTAGAATATTAATATTCTGTTTTTTTGTGTTCAAGGGATTTCCTGTAATATCTATCCATTTTACCCTTTTTAAATGTTTAAATACTTGAACATCAGTTATCTCATTTCGGCTTAATTGTACAGTTTCTAGTGAAGTTAACTGAGTTAAAGGGGGAATCGTGCTAATTTCATTTACGTTTAAATTTAATTCCAATAGGTTATTTAATTGATGGATATCTTTTATATCGTTAAGTTTATTGTTGTGTGCATCTAATATTAATAAGCTTTTTAGTTTTTCTAAGCCTTTTAAAGATTTCAATTTATTCTCCCATACATAGAGTTCAGTTAACTGATTAAGATTACTTAATGGTTGAAGATCAGATATTTGATTGTATCCTATCCATAATTTTTTAAGATTAATAGAGCGGCTCAAGGATTTTAAGTCACTAATATCATTTCCTTCTAAGTTTAATTCTTCTAGATTTGTTGCAAATTCCAATCCTGTTAAGTTATTAATATTTTGATAACTAGCATCAATACTCGTTATAGTCTTCATTTCATCTTCAGAAATAGTGCCAACGGGCTTATTTAACGCCTCGCGAATTATACCTTCTAGATTAGCATCGTCGATTATTACTTTAGATTTCGATAGTTCTCCATATGTTGGATTACTTAATAGTTGTAAAACGTAAGACCCATTAACATAATCCCATATAGACTGAATTTTTATTATGGCTTGTTTATTTTGGTAAGTTACAATGACATCAACTATAGAATCGTTATTCCCAATCAAAGTCCCATTCGACTTAACTAAAAGGCCAATATCTGTATATGTAAATAACGAATCATTTGTCACATTGTCCGTTGTTCCGTCTGTATAAGTTGCTATTACATTTAAAGTCATATTTTTATAGTATTCAAATTCATAACTTTTATCTCCGAAGGCGTGGTTTACCATTTCACCATTAATATCCAATTTAATAGAAGAAATTAGTTTTTCTGCCGATACAACCGGGACGGTCGCATTCCCTAATAAAAATAAAATTAGAAGAATTTTAAACGTTCTTTTGAAGTTTTTAATACCATTTTTCATATCCATCGACTCTCCTTTATTTTTCCAAAACTTTTGTGCTATGTACTATTAACAAACCCTCTCTACCGACGACATAATGGATAATTATACCTTCTGTTATTTGAAAAAAATGTAAAAAAATGATGGATAGAAAAACTTTAGATTTAGTCCATTAATTTTAGATTTAAGTTAAACTGACGGCTTATGTTAAGATAGGTTAAATTTAGGAACACAGTGTAAGGTATTCAAATTTTTAAATGAATTAGTTGTTAACAAAAGTATTTCGTCTACTAGGATATAAAGAGTTACATTTGAGCGGTATTAAGAAAGAATTTTATTTTGAAAAAATACTTTAATAGTTAAACCATATCTGGGGATGATTGTAATAAATAAAAAGAGATTGGAAGGTTCCAATCTCTTTAAAATATATGAAGAATTTATGGAGTAATTAAGAATTTCGGCTATCCTATCGGCCCCGGAATTGTTTCTATCCTGTTTACGTTGTCTGTTTTGCCTTTGGCCTTCCCGCCACCCAGACAGGATAATTCATAAAAAGCAGACTTAAGATCATGAAAAAGAGTCCTATTACAAGTCCGTAATGCATGGGCTCCTTAAGAACCGCAACCCCGAGGGCGATAGAAACAAAAGGGGTAAGAAAAGTGACCATCATTGCCAACAGTGGACCTCCCACAGAAATAAGCCAATAATAGATGACATATCCTAATCCAGAGCCCAGGCAGCCAAGTATTACGAGTGATATACCCACCTTAAGATTTGCCAAGTGTAAAAAGGCGGCTGGTTCAATTGTTAAGCTGATGATTCCGTTGATGAATGCCGACACGAACAGTGTCCAGGCTCCGAGTTTTAATGGAGGGATGCTTGAGAAATCTTTTTTAATAAAAATAGTATTCAATGCATAGGAAATCGTGATGATAAACATGAGAAGTGCATGAGCCATTGAAAAATGGCTGCCACTGGCTTGGCCGGATGTAGAAAACAGCAAAAGGACGGAAATAAATCCTAGTGTTAAGCTGGCTAATTGAAACCATTGTGGTTTGATTTTTAATAAAAAAATTGAAAAAGCAACTGTAAACATTGGGGTTGTTGCGTTTAAAATCCCACTCAAACCGATATCGATTCCTTGTAACGCAAAACCCAATATTGTCCATGGGATTGCTGCTCCAAGAGCTACGACCAACAAAAAGTACGGGCTGATTTGTTGTCTTTTGGAAGGCTGCTTCTTCCGTAGCAAAAGGAAAGGAGCGAGTGCTGCTAAGCCGAATAGTGACCGGAAAAAGACGATGGTTGGTGGTTCCAATAATGGAAGGAGCTCTTTCGTCCAAAGGAACGAAGAGCCCCATAATACGCTTAAAATGAGTAAAACAATAAGCGGCTTCATCAATTATTCCTGATAAAATCTGGGAGTTGTTGTTGAGCCCCCATTTTCGTTACAACATAGGCAGCTACCTTGGCTGCTGTCCGTATTGCTCCAGATAACGATTTCCCTTCGCCAATGGATACTGCGAGGGCGCCATTAAAGGCATCCCCTGCTCCAGTCGTATCGACTGCATCTACTTTAACCGCTTCTACCCATCCTTGCTCATCCTTATTTTTGTAAAAGGCGCCCTTTGAACCGAGCGTAACAACGACCGTCCCAATTCCTTTATCCAAGAGGACCTGGCAAGCGGCCGCCAGTTTTTCTTCGGTCTTCGGCTCAATCCCGGTAAGCAGGGAAAGCTCTGTTTCGTTAGGCGTAAGGATTGAGACTCTCTTTAATAAGGAATCCGGCAATGGCTTCGCCGGAGCCGGATTCAAAATGATGATTTTCCCAAGGCCGGCGGCAATGTGAATCGCTCTTTCAATTGAATCAAGAGGTATTTCTAGCTGGAGCAGAAGAGCATCGCTGTTACGGATAACCTCGGTTTCCTGTTCAATCTGCTCAGGTGTGACCTGGAAGTTGGCTCCAGGGTATAAGACGATCGAATTCTCCCCCGAATCGGCAACCTGGATGATCGCTTGTCCAGTCGAACCTTCTTCTTTCACCGACGCTATATTGACCCCGTTGTTTGCCAAATTTTCTTTTGCCTGTTTTCCGAATGCATCGTTTCCAACACTTCCGATAAAAGAAACGTTTGCTCCAAGCTGGCTGGCGGTTACAGCCTGATTCGCCCCTTTTCCACCGAAATGGACGGAATGGGTAGAGCTATGCAATGTTTCGCCTTCCTTCACAATATGGGGAACCCGATAAACAAGATCCATATTAATGCTGCCGATAACTGAAATGTTCATATGCGCGCACCCCCGATCATGAACCAAGCTGTCCCTTAATCGTAGTCAGTAATTGCTGTTTTGTTAAAATCCCTTTTTGCAAATCCAATAGTTTAGCCATATTTGTAACAGCGGGCGGCTTCAGCATGCTTTTAGCCAATACTTCCTGATTATAAAAAATTTGTGCCGCTGCCTGGTCAGCCACGAGTCGGCGATTCGCCATTACGATAATCCTTGAGAAGTGTTCCGTAACAAATTCCATATCATGGGTAATGGTTATGACTGTTTTCCCTTTTTCTTGTAAGTCGTCCAGAATCCCTTTTATTCTTTGCAAGCCAATCTTATCCTGCCCGGCTGTCGGCTCGTCCAAAATAATAACGTCCGAATCCATTGCCAATACCGAAGCTACCGTAACGAATTTCCTTGTTGAGTAAGGAAGGTTATAAGGATTTTCTTCTTTTAATTCGTAAATACCGCACAGTTTTAAAGCCCATTCTGTCAATTGTTCGACTCGTTCATCGGCAAATCCCATGTTTTTTGGACCGAACCGGACTTCCGATTCAACATCATTGTGAAATATCTGATCGTCAGGATTTTGAAACACATATCCCACTTTGCGTGATACTTGGGCTGTCGTATAGTCCTTCGTATTCCAGTCACCGACATGGACGGTTCCTTCAGTCGGCTTCAAAAGTCCATTCATGAGCTTTACCGCCGTTGTTTTCCCTGCCCCATTTTGCCCGACTATGGCTACCCTTTGGCCTGCATGGACGGCCAACGTCAGATTTTCCAAAGCCTTCGTTCCGTCCGGATAAGAGAAGCTCACATTTTCCAATCTCACGTCAGTCATGGTGTAACCTCCTTCACTGGCTTCCAGCCTATGCTATCCGCCAGTTCCTGGTCGCGAATCGGCACAAATTTTAACGGTATACCCTCTTTTTGCAATTGCAGGGCAACTTCGGTTACATGAGGGTATTGGATGTTGTATTTAGGGAAATCAGGATGCGCGAAAACTTCCCGTGCAGGGCCTTGCAAGACAATTTCCCCATCATGCAAAACGATAATAGCATCAGCATACTCTGCGATCAGGTCCATTTTATGCTCGACAAGCAGAATGGTTTTTCCTTTTTCCTTCATCAACCGGATGATGTCAAAGACATGCTCTGTTCCAATCGGGTCAAGCTGGGAAGTCGGCTCATCAATGACCAAAATGTCGGGATCCATTACGATAATCGAGGCGAGTGCCACACGCTGGCGCTGCCCCCCCGATAGTTCAAAAGGTTTTTTATCCCGGAGATGTTCTATTTTCACCAATTTCAGGATTTCTTCCACACGGCTGCGAATTTCATTTTCCTCTACCCCCAGGTTTTCAAGGCCGTATGCAACTTCATCAAAAACGGTATCCTTTACACCGGAGATTTGAATAAATGGATTTTGGAATACGTAGCCAATTTTTTCCCCAAGCTGGCCTAACTGGTAGTCGGCCATGTTTTTTCCATCAACGACAACGTCACCTTGAATATCCCCTTTGTAAAAATGGGGGATGAAGCCCCTTATCGTATTGCATAGCGTTGTTTTGCCCGACCCATTGTTTCCGATAATTGCTGTAAACTGGCCTTTTTCAACTGTAAAGGAGATATTTTTTAAAACATGGTGATCTCCAACCGGATAACGGTATGATACGTTTTTCAATTCAATAATGGGATTCATGATACCACTCTCCAGATGATTAATCCAACCAAGATGAGGAGAAATGCAAAAGGGAGCATCCGGTCTGCCGGCCCTTTCGAAAGCTTATACAAGCTTGTTTTTTTCACAGGGGCAGAAAATGCCCGTGATTCCAGCGTTATTGCTCTTTCTTCCGTGCTGGCAATGGACGAGAGGATGAGTGGGGTTAAGGTTGGTATGAATGCTTTTGCCCTTACCAGCATTGAACCTTCCGTCTCCACCCCACGCGTCTTCTGTGCATCCATAATTGTATTTGCCTGGCGTTTCATTTCCGGAATAATTTGCAAGGTTGACATAACAATATATGCTCCCATCGGCGGCAATCCTATATCTTCAAGAGCCTTCACGAAATCCTTCACTTCAGTGATTCTAAAAAACAGAATAAAGGCGGAGCCAATTGCCAGTATTTTTGAAGTCAAAACCAGGCCATAGTCGAAACCTTCTTTTGTCCATTGAAAAATTCCCCATTCCCCGATTACTGTTTCGCCGGGGTAAAAGAAGAGCTGCATTAGAAAAACGAGTATGAGCAGGATAACAAGCGCTTTAAGGATAATTCCAATAAACTCCTTTAAGATATGTGGCCCGGAAATAGCGGCGACAATCAACAATCCTGGAAATACTGCGAATGCGAACACATAACTAGGGAATATGAGGACTGCGGCAATGACAAAGAGTGTAAAGTAAAGCTTTGTCATTGGATGGAGGTTCAAAATAAAGTTCTTGTTCATCACAACCACCTCGTATAAAAAAATACCCCTTCCATTCCTGGAAAAAAGAGGGGAAGGGGAGGAACAGATGATATCTTATTCTCGCAAGTGATTAGCGGGTTTGATAAGGACCCATTTGAGAAGTATTGCTGGATTACAAATATAAGTCCCCGTAATTCATTTTTGATAAATAACGTTTAGACATCTTCTTTACAATGAAATAAACAATTAGAACAGAGATAATTTTATCGGCAATTTCCGTAATAATCGAGGACGAGAATACAGCTGTCCATAACTGCTGTCCTGTAGCAAGGAATGCCGCCGTGATTAGGGAGGATGAGCTTCCCGTTACGCCGCCAAAGACCAATACCGTAATCGGCGCGGAAACAATTGTTGCAATTAACGTAACAATGATACCGGAAGCAATCGTTTTTGGAATCGTTTTAAACATACCGCTTTTCGATAAATAGCCAACCCCAACCCCAATAGCCATTGATGTCAATGCATATGGTAAGAAAGTTGGATTAAAGATTGCATTAATCAGGTTTGTGACAAGTCCGGCTACAAGAGCAACCCATGGCCCGGCGATGACGCCGATAAGGATTGTTCCAATCGTATCTAGGAAGATCGGGAGCCTCAATACATTGGTTAATTGGAACCCGACAATATTGATGGCAACGCCGATTGGAATCAATAACATGGCCATCATGTTAAAATCATTCTTAATACTGCGTTTCATTTGTTTTCTCCCCCTTTGTTTTTTATTGACCGATGAGACGGTCCATTTTCTTTATTGCTTCAAAAAAATGCTGCACGAATTCTTCCCGCCTGACAGTATGAAGCACTTTCACGTTCTTTGGCAGTCCTGTCCTCTGGGTGTAATCAACAACGGTTGTACCAGCTGTCAAGCGGCTTTCCAACTCCACTTCTACATGGCAATCATCTCCTTCAAATAGTTCCGGGGTGATGACGTAAGAGACAGCACATAAATCGTGCAGGCGAAATAATCGCTCAAAATGCTCTTCGTGGAAGGCAGTCCGTTTTGCTTTATGAGTATAAAACGTAAGCATCGCAACTATTTTTTTCGCCAAGTCGGAATCTAGAGCTTCTATTTGCTGGACGTCTTCCAAGGTCAGATAGGCTTTATGCGTAACATCAAGCCCGCTCATTACAATTGGAACACCGGAGCGGAAGACGATTTCCGCGGCATGCGGATCAACGTATACATTGAATTCTGAAGTCGGTGTCATGTTCCCGCCGACAGCCGCCCCTCCCATATAGGAAATGTATTTGATTTTTTGTTTCACTTCAGGATGCGCCAGGAAAAGCGCCCCGATATTTGTCAGTGGCCCTGTCGCAATCAGGACAATGGGCTCATCGCTGCTTAACAGTGTTTCTTTTATGGCATCAATCGCTGTACGAGGACTCTCGGGAAGGTTCGGTTCAGGGAGGGCGATATTGCCAATCCCGCTTTCCCCATGTACTTCGTCCGCAACTTCCAGGACTCGAAAAAAGGGCGCATCCAGTCCTCTGGAAATTTCAATGTCCTGTTTCATATAACTCGTGAAGGCACGTGCGTTATATATTGTTTTATCCTGTGTTTGGTTGCCGGGTTCGGTTGTAATTAATTTGATGTCAAGATTTTCAGCCGAAAAAGCTAGCAGAAGGGCCATCACATCATCGATACCAGGATCGCAATCGATGATAACGGGTATTTTGGTCAAATGTATTCACTCCTTGTAAGATAAGCGGCTTGTACTGTCCCTTATTATGAGTTCTGGTTGAAATTGGACCGACTCTGTCTTTCCTAACTCAATTTGATTGATTAAAAGTTCCACCGCTTTTCGTCCCATTTCATACGTATCCTGCCGGATGGTCGTTAATTTCGGCAGCAGGGAAGAGGCGAATGGAATATCATCGAATCCGATGACCGAAAGTTCCTCTGGTACTTTAATGTTCAACTCATAAGCCGCTTGATAGGCTCCAAATGCCATTAGGTCATTGCAGGCGAATAAAGCGGTAATCTTGTTATTCATCAGCAAATCTTTCGCATGTTCATATCCTGATTGTGTCGTAAAATTACCTTCTGCTTCGGGAATAGTGCTGTAATCTATTCCTCCTTCTCGCAGTGCCCGGCGAAAACCCTTTACACGTTCAAAAGCACTCCAAATGGAAATTGGCCCCGAGATGCAGGCAATATTTCGGTGGCCCAGGTCGGTAAGATGTTTGCCGGCCAAATAACCGCCCAATTCATTGTTTAAAAAAACAGCAGCATACTTATTTCCTTCTATAACTCTATCAAGAAGCGCACATGGGATATTCCCATCTATTAAAAGCTTTTCACTTTCGGGTGAAAGGTGATCTTTACTTGATAGAATAATGCCATCTACCTGCTGCTCTTTCAGGACACGCAAATAATGCTCTTCTTTTTCCAATTTATCGTCGGAATTACAAATAACCAGGCTGTAAGCTCGTTTATTTGCTTCATCTTCAGCCCCTCTGCAAAGCTCAGGGAAAAAGGGGTTTAAAATTGTTGGAACGATAAGGCCGAGCAACTTCGATTGCTTAGTAACCAATCCTCTTGCAAACTGATTAGGCTGGTATTGGGCTTCCTTAATAATGTTTAACACCTTTTCCCGGGTTTTTTCCGACATCCCCTCCTCTTTTTGATTCAATACCCTGGAGACGGTCGTTATGGAAACCCCCGCTCTCTTGGCAATGTCCTTAATTGTCCACTTAGACATGGAAAATCAACCTCAATATATAGTGTTTGGAGATTAGTAAAGAAAACGTTTTACGAAAACGCTTTCTTAATTTCTTTCAGAATAATGTATGCGTTTTTAGTTGTCAATATATTTTGATAATTACTCATATTTAGATTACCTCAGAGCATCCCTGAACCAATGAGATGAAAAAAATACTGCAGCCAGCTGGCGCAGTATTTTTTATTGTTCACTTCTATTTAAATATTGTTGAAACAACCTGGTCGTACGTCATTGAACTGTCTACGACAAAAACCCCAGGGCGCAACTTGTTCATTAGACCTTTCTTCTCGATATCTTTGGAGAATGCAAAGGCATCCTTGACAATTCCGGCTTCAACCAGCATTCTTCCGACATTGATACTTGTCATGCCATCCGTAACATTAATGATTACTTTGGTAACAGGTTTGGCATCTGGCGTTTTTTCTACAGGCTTCGTTTGTTTCGGGACTGTAGCGTTTGCATCCGCTAAAATCTTGTCGTAATCCGCCTTCGTTTGCACCACATAACCTTTTGTTTCAAGCTTGCTTTTCATCTCGGCCTCGGATGTTTCAACTTTTACCGTTTTACTGGAAGCCTTTGGTGTATCGGCCGTAAAGTAAACAGCTGAACAAATTGTTGTTGTTAGTAGCATTCCGGCAGCAAAGCTGCTCAATAAGTTAATTCTCATTGGCAATTTTTCTCCCTTCAACCTTCGCCTTCTGATAAGGTGCAAGCATATTTTGAATTGTACCTGAATCGACGTTTTTCATTTCTGCAATGCTATCAATTGAATATTTACGTTCATATAAGTCAAGCACTTCACGCATGAAAATCCTTTCTTCAGAAGACAGCCGTATACCAGCTTCTTTCATGAATACTTCCTGGTCAAGCTCAATGTTTCGAATGGATGATTGAAGGGCATTGATTTCTTCCATTATAGAAATATGAATCTGATCGATTTGGTTGTGTTGAGCCTTTGCTGCGTGAGTTGATCTCAGGATAGAAACAATTAGTAGTAAAGCGGATAGTACAAATAATCCGGCAAGTGTCCATTCCATCAATCATACCTCCTTCTCAAGTTGTATGTAGATTCACAAGTTTTTATTATACAGGGAAATACGGTGATTTTCATTAGTAAGACCAAAAGTCGCCGATGTTTGTTTATTCCAATCCAGTGTGCTGCCATAAAAGTTTATTAGACATGCAAACTACAATCCTTCGTTTTTTATAAAAGGGTCATTCAAGAAAATGCTATAATATGGTAAAATAAGGCAATCGGCATGAACTGAATTGAAAACCTGAAAGGAAGTGACTTAGTGAGGTACCCGGTTTTGGAAACGGAAAGATTGCATTTAAGAGAGTTGACCCTGGAAGACACGGAGGCAGTATTTCGCCATTTTTCCGATCCGCTTGTAGTTGAGTTTATGGATATTGGGGTGTGTAAAAACAGGGAAGAGGCTGCCGAAATTATCTCGTTCCACATCCGGGATAGCGGATGCCGGTATGGAATGTTTCTTAAAGAAACAGGGGAATTGGTTGGAACATGCGGGTTTCATTGTTGGGGCCAGTCCCAGGGGAAATCGAAAGCAGAGGTTGGCTTTGATGTAGCATCGTCCCATTGGAGAAAAGGGTATATGCTGGAAGCTGCCATGCCAATTATTCAATTGGGGTTTGAACAAATGAAATTGGATTATATAGAAGCAACAACGGAACCGGGCAATCGACCTTCACAGCAATTATTGAACAAGCTTGGCTTTATCCAGTCCGAAGAGCTGGTTGATCAACTGGTGTATTTTACGCTAACCAAAGAAGGAGTTTCAAATTTTAAATATATAGAATAAATGTTTAGTTGCACGCTTGAATCAAATTTCGGGCGTTTTTTTGTCTGTTAGCTAATTTTAACCATATTCAGGAAACGCATTTCAATTTTGGCCATATATCAATCATACTAAAAGGAGGGATTTCATTGTTTTCAGAAATAAATGCAAAGCTGGTTGAAATTAAAGGAGAATTGCGTAAAGACATTAAATATCGGGTGCAGCTGGCGGATTATGAGCAGGAACTTGCAATGATTGAAGAAAGGATTGCTGAACTGAAAAGCCAGTTTGAATCTGAGGAACAGGATGTTAAGAAGCTCGAGAACTTCAGTATATCCTATTTGCTTTCTACTCTTGCAGGCACAAAGGAGGACAAACTATCAAAAGAAAGACAGGAGATGATTGCTGCACAGCTTAAGCTAGTGGAAGCCCGGAAAATAAAAGAAGTCCTTGATAAAGAAATACACTTGCTCCTTGAAAAACTGCAAAAGCTTAATTCCTCAAAGCACGAATATCAGCAACTTCTTGAGCAGAAGGAAATGATGATCAAAGAGAGCACATCGCCTTTTGCAACCAAACTTTTTGAATTGATTGAAGCGGAGGGGGACCTTACAACCAGCCTAACGGAATTAAAAGAGGCAATTGATGCTGGAAGAAATGTCAAAGGCGCCCTTGCTGATGCATTGGAATCCCTTGATCGTGCCGGAGCCTGGGGACACTTCGATTTGTTTGGCGGGGGGACCATTTCAGCAATCAAAAAACATCAGCATATTGATGATGCCCAAGAAAACCTATACCGGGCGCAGAATAGTATGCGCCGTTTTCAAAAGGAATTAATGGATGTAAAAGAAGAGGCATTCATTAATATCAACGTTTCAGGGACGTTAAAGTTTGCGGACTTTTTCTTCGATGGTTTCATAATCGATTATATCGTCCAGAACAAAATCAGCGAGATGGTATACGAAACAAGAAGTCAAAATCAAAAGGTGTCCGAAGTTTTAACAAAGCTAGATAAAAAGTACATGGAAGTTCTGAAACAGCTTGAAACTGTCATACAGGAAAAGCGGGAGATCGTAGAGAATTTATAAATAGGGATTCACACTCCAAATAGAATGGGTGAAACGATGAAACCATTTTTCTACATTGTATTATTAATAGTTGCAGTATTCATATTCTATTATGTTAAAAACAAACCAAATTCAAATAGAGTAAATGGGGATGACAAACCAGTCAATTCATTTAGGAAAACGGCAGAGGCACGTGTGTTTGATGCAAAACCGGATATGCCAGTGGGGTTTGGTTATAAGTCGCAATGGTTTGTTATTAAGGCTGAAAATACGGATGAAGTTGCTAAAGATTTGAATTTAACAAATATCCAGCCCGCTAATTGGTCAACAGGGATAGAAGGTGCGTATGATGGATACTATTTTGTTGCTCCACCGGTGAGGGGGTGGACCATTGTGGCTAATTCGCTTATGCCGGACATGACAGATCCAACTGATGAAAATCCGCTAAAAACCATTCAGCATCTCAGCAAGAAATATGGTGAAGCCTATTATTTCGGAACACATCGGGTTGTTGATTACCATGCCTGGGGAAGGGCAAAGAACGGTGAGATCATCAGGGCATATGGTTATTTGGGGGAGAGCGACGAGGTCTTGATTAACAAGGGCGAATTTACCTCCGAAGAGTTGAAGCATAACCTTAATTACACTGATTTGGACAATGGCGAGGCAAATTTTCCAGATGAAGAGCATGTAATAATCCTTTCAAAAGAATGGGCAATTGATCCTCGTTTGGATTATGCAGACCTGGGTGCTGGGGTGGGTTTGGCCGGAATGAAAGTAGTGCCGAAAAGGTGAGCATAAAGAAGGTATGGGCTTTGCATAGTTTCTCAAGAGTATTAACCGGAAATTGAAAATAGGCAGGTGCCGGTTCATGACTTCTCAAGAAGGAAATATTATGTTCATTTTGTACGTTAGCGATCAGGATAGGGCAAAATCTTTTTATGGAAGTCTTTTAGAAAAAGAGGCAATTTTGGATGTCCCGGGGATGACTGAATTTGAAATAGCTCCTAAAGTAATTCTGGGGATCATGCCAGAAAAAGGGATTTTTAACGTGCTTGAAGGGAAAATCCCGCATCCTGAAACAGCGAGTGGAGTTCCGCGCAGTGAAATCTATATATATGTGGATAGCCCGGAAGAATATTATACTAAATTGGTTCAAGCGGGAGGGCGCGGGATAAGCAAAGCATCTGCAAGATCATGGGGAGACGTTGTTTCGTATGGTATGGACCTTGATGGCCATATCCTGGCATTTGCAAAAAGACAATAATAAATCCGCTTTAAGCAAACCTAACAGACTTACTACTTGATGACTACTCTAATAGAGGAAAGCCTTTAGGAGAGCCGAAGATGAAGACGATGATATTACTGGCGATTTTTCAATCGAGGAACAGAAAAGCAGCCATTTTCTTTCAATTGAAGAGCGTATAAATAAGAAAATAATTATCGCGAAAATTCCAACGGCCAAACCTTGGGAGGTAGCTGCTTGGGTTCCGATGGGGGGATTTAATGAGTGCCCTATGCCAGAGGAGCAAGTAGCATTATTCAAATACTGGTACGAGCAATATGGGGCTACTCCTGCTTTAGTTGATGTGGATGTATGGGAATTATTTGTCGAGAACCCACCTAAGACACAAAAAAGAATCTGTAGAACTCGCTTGGGAACAATTTGGATTTTGTAGTGATATCGTTTGGCAAGGGGTTGGAACAGTTAATGCTCTAGCAGGAACGCTTATAAATTCGTCAACTTGGTATTTTTGGTGGGATTAACACAAGGATACGCTAAGGCAGGAAAATTCCCCGCGACACCACCTTGGCTGCGGGGAATTTTTTATACATTTATCAAATCCGAGCAATATTTACGGATCAGGCTTGCTGCTTTCGTTTGGCTAATACCGAGGTTGTTTGCGACTTTTCTCGACGATTTGTGTGTTTGATAGGATTTTCTCACAATGATCCGCTTCGTATCATCAAGAGCTTTTTCCAAAGAGGCTGGAATCGGAATAACCTCTCCGACAGATTGATTGATAATTTCTGGCAAATCGGCTGGTTGAATCAGTGAACCGCTTACAATTACTAACCGTTCCATTAAATTTTCCAACTGACGGATATTTCCCGGCCAGGAATACTGGACAAAAATATTTAGGCATTCTTCCGATATCCCTTTATTTTGATTGTATTTTTTATTAAATTTATTCAAAAAGTTGTAAGCAAGCGGGATAATATCTTCCTTTCTTTCAGATAGCGGAGGCAAATGTATATCAATGACATTCAAACGGTAATATAAATCTTCACGGAAGGCTTTGTCTTTGACCATATCAGCCAGGTTTTTATTTGTTGCCGCCATAACCCGTATATCAACTTTTTTCATTTTATTGCTTCCTACAGGGATAAACTGTTTTTCCTGAATGACCTGCAGAAGCTTGGCCTGCACGGATAGAGGCATTTCTCCAATCTCATCCAAAAATAACGTCCCGCCATTAGCGGCCTCCAGCAGTCCTTGTTTCCCTAGATTACTGGCTCCGGTAAAGGCCCCTTTTGCATAGCCAAAAAGCTCGGACTCCAATAACTCTTCCGGAATTGCGGCGCAGTTGATTGCTAGAAACGGTCCGTTATTCCGCTTGCTAATTTTATGTATATAGTGGGCAAATACGTTTTTGCCTGTTCCTGATTCCCCGAGAATCATAATAGTTGAATCGGTCGGGGCTACTTTTTTGCAAAACGCCAGCAGTACCTTAATTTTATCGCTATTGGTCACGATAAGAGTTTCTTCATTAAACGCTTGAGCGGATTTTGACTCATCAAGTCCTTCTTTCGCCTTTATCATTTTAATTGCCTGAACCTCAGTTGAGGTAATAACGACTAACTCAATTTCCCCTTTTTCATTCAATATAGGCACCGCCGAGGTCATTAGCTCGGCGCCAATATTCGTTACCTGCCTCATATAGCAAGGTTCTTTCCTCTTATACACCTCTGGTACGATTGAAGGCTTCCAATAACCCTTTTCAAACAGTTCGACATTGAATTTTCCAATTACATCCGCTGGTTTAAGCCCGTAATGCTTTTCGCAAACCCGATTGACATAAAGAACCCGCTTTTCACCATCAAGGACAAATATTTCATCAGAGGAATGATCAAGAATTTTTAATAGAGTCTGTACAGTCATTTCTAGATTGCCTTTGTGCTCCATTCTTTTCATATAAAAAGTCCTCTCCTTAAAAAGTGAGTTTTTTCTGCTTCAGTAAAAGCAATATGGAGTCAATTCTAACTCATTTTATTTTAATATTCAGCATATTTGCATTAGTTTTTACGTTTAGTTAGTGGTTTAACAACATTGGCACGTTACTTGCATTAGTAAGAGTGTAAGTTATTTTAAGTTTAGTAAGCGGTACATGTTTTTCATCAAAGTATAGGGAGGGAAGCAATGAGAGAGCGGGAAGAACCATTTGATATTATCATTATCGGAGGGGGGCCGGTGGGTTTATTTACTGCATTTTATGCCGGAATGCGCCAAATTTCCGTAAAAATAATTGAAAGTCTCCCCCAATTGGGCGGGCAATTGTCCGCGTTGTATCCTGAGAAATACATTTATGATATTCCTGGATTTCCAAAGGTTAGGGCAGGCGAGCTTATTGATAATTTATTGATGCAAATGAATCAGTTTAAGCCTGCAGTATGTTTGGAGGAATCTGTAGAGAGTATCGTCCGCCTTGAGGATGAATCATTTGCCATCATGACGAACAAAGGAACTCACTATACGAAAGCGATCATTATTACTGCCGGCAATGGTGCCTTCCAACCGCGTAAGCTGAAATTACTGGGCGAAGAAAATTTTGAAAGCGCTAATATACATTATTTCGTCAAGGGTTTGAATCAATTTTCCGGAAGTAAGGTTGCTGTATTCGGCGGCGGTGATTCAGCAGTTGACTGGGCGTTAATGCTTGAGCCAATAGCAGAAAAAGTGACGCTCATACACAGGCGAGATAAGTTCCGGGCACATGAACATAGTGTTGAATTACTGAGAAAATCAAAGGTAGAGGTTTTAACCCCGTATATTCCGGTCGAACTCATAGGAAAAAACAAGGTTGAGAAAGTCGTTTTAACAGAAGTGAGTAGTGGAGTGTCAAAGGAAATTGAAGTCGATGAGGTCCTTGTCAATTACGGCTTTGTCTCTTCGCTTGGCCCGATAAAAAACTGGGACTTGAACATCGAAGGGAATTCTATTGCTGTCAATTCCAAAATGGAAACATCTATAAAAGGGATTTATGCCGCCGGGGATATTTGCACGTATCCAGGAAAAGTGAAGCTGATTGCAAGCGGTTTTGGAGAAGCCCCAACAGCCGTAAGCAACGCCAAGGTCTACATAGATCCCAAATCAAAAGTACAGCCGCTTCACAGTACAAGCATCATGGACAAAAAAGACAAAAGTAATGAATCAGTATATTCAAGCTAAAAATCTGTTTTTATGTGAAATGCAAAAAAAATGACTATAGTATGGAGGAAAAAATAATGGCCTATAATCCAGTACAAAACGCAACGAACCGCACATTTGAAAGAACGCTGCCCTATGACAAATACACAGATCCGCAAGTCTTGAAAAAGGAAATGGATGTTGTATTTTCGAAATCATGGCAGCTCGTCGGCCATGTTAGCCAGGTAGAAAAAGCCGGGGATTTTTTCACAGTTGAAGTAGCCGAAGAACCGATTATTGTCACCCGGGGAAAAGATGAAGTAGTACGCGCTTTCTACAATGTATGCCCACACCGCGCGACAAAGCTTGAAAGAACAGAGGCAGGAAACAGGAAAATATTTCAGTGCGGCTATCATGGATGGACTTTTAAGCTTGATGGCCAGTTGAATAAGGCCCCCAACTTCCGGGGAGATGAAGAGGCCTGCGTAAAAGATGCTTGCTTACGTTCTGTCCGCATTGGCATTGTGGAATCACTCATTTTTGTGAATCTTGATGATCATGCAAAGCCGTTAAGCGAGTCATACGGCGATTTCTTTGAAAAATTGGCCAAGTTTCCATTTTTAAGCGAGCTAAAAAGAACTCACCAACGAACTCGTGTGGTAAAAGCGAACTGGAAAGCGTATATAGACAATTTTTTGGAGTGCGACCATTGCCATGTTGCCCATCCAAGTTTCGTTGCGGCGCTGGATATGAATGACTACCAAATCATTACCTGTGACAACTATTCAATCCAAGGTACAATTGTGAAACCGGATAAGAAATATGGGACTGTTAATCTAGATGAAGCGGAAATGCAAGGCGGTTCCTTTTACTGGCTGTGGCCGAATTTGATGGTCACTATTTACCCGGGACCTGGCAATATGGCGACGATTCAAATGATTCCAATTGATCACGAAACATCATTGGCTGTATACACCTATTATTTCCGGGATGAAAACCTATCGCAGGAAGAAAAGGATTTGATGACATTTGCGGAGCAGGTTCGCGAGGAAGATATTGAACTTGTGGAACTAGAGCAAATTGGTTTCCGATCCCGTGCATTTAAACAAGGCAGGTATTCGTCATCCGAAAAGGCAATCCTTCAATTTCATGAAATGATCCTGGAGGCTCTCAATGAATAGACATGTAAGCGAATTAACTTCTGTGAAACAGTTCCTGCTAATCAATGGACAAAAAGTAGAAACAGATCAATACGCATCACTGCGCTCCCCCTATTCCGGGGAAGAAATAGCTCAAATTGCTATGGCGAATAAGGAGCTCACAAAAAAAGCAATCGAAGCTGCATACAGCAGCCGCAGGGTCATGGCAAAAATGCCAGCCTTTAAGCGTGCGGAGATTTTGGAAAAGGTGGCTGCGCTTTTAAAAGAAAGGTTAGATGAAGCAGCTGCCGTCATTACAAGTGAATCGGCCAAACCAATCAGGTTCTCCAAAGCAGAGGTTGCTAGAACAATTGAGACGTATAAGTTCGCGGCTGAAGAAGCAAAACGGATTCATGGCGAAACAATTCCTTTCGATGCGGCATCAGGCGGAGTTGGCCGAATTGGATATACAGTAAGAGAGCCTATTGGCGTAATTGGGGCGATTACACCCTTTAATTTTCCGATGAATCTTGTTGCTCATAAAGTAGGGCCGGCGATAGCAGCCGGAAACACGATTGTGTTAAAACCTGCTTCTCAGACACCGCTTTCCGCGCTTTTCATTGCTGAGCTCTTTGAGGAGGCAGGCCTACCGGCGGGCGCGTTAAATGTTGTAACCGGCCCAGGCGGGACAGTAGGGGATGCGATTGTTGAAGATGAGCGAGTGAACATGGTTACATTTACGGGAAGCCCAGGAGTTGGGATTGGCATCCGAAGCAAAGCTGGATTAAAAAAGACGACACTTGAACTTGGTTCCAATTCGGCATTGATTATTGATAAAGATATTGATATTGATCAAATTATTGATCGCTGCATCCTGGGCGCATTCTCTAATCAGGGACAGGTATGTATTTCCCTGCAGCGTATTTATGCACATGAAGAGATGTATGAAGAGTTTGTAACGAAATTCACGGAGGCGGCGAAGCAGCTGAAAATCGGTGACCCATTTGATCCTGAAACTTATATATCAGCATTAATTTCTAAAGGAGAAGCAGACCGTGTGCTGGGCTGGATTGGCGAAACAGAAGGAAGTACTGCGAGGATTGCAACTGGAGGAAAGCTGAGAGACGGTATTCTGGAGCCAACGATTATTATGGATGCGTCCCACGACTTGAATGTTTGCTGCCAGGAAGCATTCGCACCTGTCGTCGTTGTTAACAAAGTAAAGTCGGTAGAGGAAGCAGTTAAAGAGGTAAACCATTCCCGCTTTGGGCTTCAGGCGGGCATTTACACAAATAGTATAAAAAATGCCCTTTATGCATCACAGGAGCTGTATGTGGGTGGTGTTATTATTAATGACATCCCAACCTTCCGGGTTGATCAAATGCCCTACGGGGGGGTAAAAGAAAGTGGTACAGGCCGTGAAGGGATTAAGTATGCGGTGGAAGAGATGACAGAAATGAAATTGATTGTCTGGAACCATAGTTGATAAAAAAGGGAGTCAGCTAGAATGAAAAAACTAAAAATTGCAGTAATTCCCGGAGACGGCATTGGGCCTGAAGTGATTACCGAAGGAATCAAAGTATTAAATAAATTGGCTGGCATCGATTCAAATTTCCAATTCGATTTCACTTATTTTCCATGGGGCTGTGAATTTTACTCGAAGCATGGAAAAATGATGGATGATGATGGGGTGGAGAAGCTAAAGGCGTTTGATGCCATTTACTTGGGGGCGGTTGGTTTTCCCGGCGTCCCCGACCATATTTCGTTGTGGGATTTATTGCTGAAAATTAGAAAAAACTTCGATCAATATGTGAATATACGTCCCGTAACTTTATTAAAGGGCGCAAAACCCGCTTTAATGGATGTGAAACGGGAAGATATTAATATGTTGTTCATCCGGGAAAACAGTGAAGGCGAATATTCCGGTGCTGGAGATTGGCTGTTTAAAGGGCAAGAAAACGAATTGGTTTTGCAAAACGGTGTTTTTTCCAGAAAGGGAACAGAGCGAATTATCCGTTATGCGTTTGAAACCGCCAAAAGAGAGGGAAGGTCTCTGACTAGTATCTCGAAGGGAAATGCATTGAACTATTCGATGGTTTTTTGGGATCAGGTTTTTGAAGAAGTGAGTGCTGAGTATCCTGAAGTGGAAACGGCATCCTATCTAGTGGATGCAGCGGCAATGCTCATGATTAAAGACCCGAAGCGTTTTGAAGTTGTAGTAACATCAAACTTGTTTGGTGATATTTTGACCGATTTAGGTGCAGCCATTGCCGGTGGCATTGGGCTGGCCGCCGGCGCCAATATTAACCCGGAACGAAAATACCCATCCATGTTCGAACCCATTCATGGCTCCGCGCCCGATATTGCGGGACAAGGCATCGCGAATCCTTTAGCAGCGATTTGGTCAGCAAGCCAACTTCTCGACTTTTTTGGCTATGAAGCGTATGGAAAGTTGGTGCTCGATGCCATTGAACAGCTTTTGACAGAGGGTAAAGTACTAACACCAGATATGAATGGAACGGCATCCACTAGTGAGGTAGCTGACAGGATTATTGAGATTATTGGATCAACAATTCCGACAAAGGTGTAAAAAAAGGAAATCATATGGAGGGGCATCCTTCATATGATTTCAGCCTGATTATGGCACCGCATTCTATATACCCCCAGCTGAAATGCTGAAAAAAGCATATAAAACAGTTCTTTTACCATTTTAGGAAATCGCTACATTCAAATTCCCATCTAAATGATTACAAAAGGAGTGTTTATATGAAGGGTAATAAAACAGTATTCTTTTCCTCATTGGCTTTTAGCATTGCCTTGATAAGCGCGGGCATCATTGCGCCAAAGCAACTAGAGAAGTTCTCCAGTTCCTCTTTGAGCTTGATTTATGATAATTTAGGCTGGTTCATTTTAGGCAGTGTTTTTTTCTTCTTTGCATTTTGTATGCATATTGGTTTATCAAAGTTTGGGCATATTCGATTAGGTGATGATGCCGATCGCCCTGAGTTTAAAACGAGTACGTGGGTTGGCATGCTTTTCAGCGCATCTATCGGAATTAGCCTCGTTTTCTGGGGAGTTGCGGAGCCTGTATCTTACTATATTGATCCTCCGTTCGGAAAGGAATCTTCCGAACAATCGGCGAAGCTGGCCATGCAATTTGTCTATCTGCATTGGGGGGTTTCCGCCTGGGCGTGTTATGCCGTTGTAGGAGTTTCTTTAGCATTTTTCCAATTTAGAAAAAAACTGCCCTCTTCCTTAAGCTCCACCTTTTACCCATTAGTAGGAAACAAAATATATGGATCCTTTGGCAAGTTTATCGATATCGTCGTCATTCTTTCAATCGTAATTGGAATTGCGACCTCCCTTGGCTTTGGAACTTTGCAGGTAAATAGCGGAATGAATTATCTTTGGGGCATTCCGGTAGGGTTTCTTGCCCAAGTTATCATCATTGCAGCTGTAACGATTATCTATCTTGGGTCAACTGTTTCAGGCTTGCAAAACGGCATGAAACACCTTTCTAATTTAAATATGGTTCTAGCCTTTCTTTTATTAGCTTTTATGCTGGTGCTTGGACCAACACAATCCATTTTTAAAATTCTCTTTCAGGGCATTGGCGATTATGTGCAAAACTTTATCGGTATGTCATTCAGAACGGAACCGTACAGTGATGGGGGATGGATCGGCAACTGGACACTTTTCTATTTTGGCTGGTGGATTGCCTGGGCACCGCTTGTAGGAAGTTTTGTTGCGAGGATTTCGAAGGGACGTACAATTAGGGAATTTATGATGGGGGCGATTTTTTTACCCGTTCTAGGTTCCTTTATGTGGTTTGCTGTTATGGGAGGTTCAGCGATTGATTTAATCGAAAATCAGGGCAAAACGGCGATCGCAAAGGCAGTCTCTGCTGATGTGACCTCTGCTTTGTTTGAGTTTTTTGATTACTTCCCAATGAGTGCATTTTTAAGTATTTTGGCCATGGTACTCGTGCTCATTTTCTTCATTACATCTGCCAATTCAGCCATTTTTGTACTCGGTATGATTAGTGAGAATGGCAATCCCAATCCTTCTCATATGACGAAAATCATTTGGGGTGTCGTCATCGCGGCTGTATCCGGCATTTTAATTATGACAGGTGGTTTGTCAGGGCTCCAATCAGCCCTCGTGGCGACGTCTATACCTCTAGCACTTTTAATGCTGTTCATGTGTTATTCAACGTATAAAGGGCTGATGGATGAACTGAAACTCATGTTGGCGAAAAATGAACAGGAGGAAGCAGCAGAAACCGATGTACAAGAAGAAGTAATTTCATTCAAAGATAACATTCTCTCAAAGGAAGCTTAGGGAGCCACTGCTAGCTTTTTTTGAAGTGGTGTTGTCACTATTTGAATTTTGCTAAGCCCAACGTGTTGGATAAAATCCAATAACTATGGACTCTCAGGATCAAGGGTTTATATCCAAGGCTTGGGACTATCGATTGTGAAAAGCCTGATTGAAATCCAAAATGGGAAATGTATGATTCAGATCGATGGAGACTTATTTAAGTCGATGATTTCAATACCGAAAGTACGATAGGAAGATAATCAATTTTAAAAAAGCACCCTATAGTCAGACTTTAATGTCTAATGCTATAGGGTACTTTTTTGAGAGAAGGTACTCTTTAAATCATTCGGTCAGCTAGTTAACGACTTTAATATAGAAATAGATATCCTGACCGACTTTTTTCGGTTCAGCCATGAGCTTATAGCCGTGTTTGACAGCTTCTTCTGGGACACTTCGAAAGGATTGCGGGCAATCTGCAATAACCTGCAGTACTTCCCCGATTTTCATAGTTTTTAGCGCATCCAGCGCATAAATGACAGGGTATGGTCAAGGTTCCCCGCGAATGTCGAGGGTGTAATTGACATCAATTACTTGTGACATGGATTAAGCCTCCTTTGTAACGTGGGAAATCCGTTTTTCTGATTGTGGATGTTTGATTCCCGATCCATAACGGAACCGCTTTTCCCACCAATTTGATAGTAAGAACCAAGCAGCAAGCATGGCAAGCGTTCCAAACAGAGCTCCCAGAGGGCCCCATTGCTCGATTAAATTCACTTTTGGCCAATTTTCTACAAGCGCATGGTAGATGCCAAGATGATCCCAACCATAAGCAAGCAGCGTAGCCCCCACGATATTTCCCGCACCTACTACCCAGTATAGCACTTGGCCTTCCATAGCCCGGTACATCATGCCGGTCTCGCAGCCGCCTGCAAGCACGATGCCAAACCCGAATAGCAGCCCGCCAATCGCTGTGCTTGGTGCAACGACTTTAATGAGGGCAACAGACCCGCTTTGAATATAGAAATACGTGACGACAACACTGATCATCATCCCAACCGCAATCGCCTTTGACATTACCGCGCGGCCGCTGATCCATAAATCGCGAAAAGCCGAGGTGAAACAAATTTGTCCACGTTCAATCAAAATCCCAAACAAAGCCCCGGCAATACAGGCGACGGCGAGCATGGTTTTGCCTGCTGCGAAGAAGTAGATAACAAGGCCTGTATAAAGACATGCAAAAAGTAAACCCAGGACCGGCTGGATATTCCTTTTTTGGACGTGCTCGGTGACAACCGGGTTCGGCGTTCCCTTCATCAAGGCTGGTTTACCCCGCCACCATTTCGTATTTACGACCTTCACGCCAAAAAAGGTTCCAATGGCCGTGGCCACCATGAAGATCCAGGAATGAAACGAGAACTGTGGCACCCCTGTAAAAAATGCTGCCAAATTACAGCCGAGGGCAAGGCGCGCGCCAAATCCCGCAATAATCCCGCCGGCAAATCCTTGTGTCAGACGGCGCTTTTGTTTCGGAATGCGGATTTTAAAACTGTTGCTTAATAAGATCGTAATCAGTCCGCCAACCAGCATCCCGATGACAATCCAGCCATCCGTCCGGGTGATGGGGGTCCCTTGCATACCGACGAGATTAAAATACGCCCAGTCCGATACATTCATTCCAAACCACTCAAGGATGTGTCCGCCTAACCGGGTGAATTCGCCGGTAACCGCCCAAACCGTACCGGTAATTCCGAAATACAAGGCGCTTACCAAACCCGCAATGCCAATCGCCACGTACGGATTCCAATATTCTTTGAATATCTTTGAATAAAGATTCATGAGACCTGCCTCTCCTTTTTTAAAAAACTCCAAGGGGATAGCCTTGCTAAAAGGTCTCCCGATGGAATATTAAGAATTGAGCCATGCAAAAATGCCTAGGGAGTTCTAGGCATGTTAAAGATTTAATTTACTCCTTACTATAACGGTATTTTTATATCAAGAGCAATTTGAATTATCGATAGGTTGAATGATTAAGTATCGAAAGGATGAATAGCGAGATAGAAGGCAATTCAAATGCTGTTAACAGGCTTGGCCAGCCTCCACTTGTCAAAGAAAGCGCGGATGAGTGACAAGCGGAGTCTGGAATCGGGTCAGTGCTGATGTGATAAAATGGAAGGAACCTAAATAACGTTAAAGGATGGTCTTTTTAAAAAACATATAGATATTTGTACATTAAAAGGAGGGACACTTTCTGAAAAAATCGCTCGGATTGGGTGTGGCGGCAATCATTCTGCTGATTGGCATAGCGGCCTGGTGGGCAGTATCGGCGGCTGGAGACAGAAAGAACCCTCTGAACAAGGCTGAGGCATTTTCGTACAGGGAAGATGGCCTTCTCTACTGGTTCGAAGCGAAGAGCCGAAGCGGAAAAGTAAAAGGGAATCTACATCAAATGAAGGTAATAGAGGAAATTGGGAAACCGCCATTTTTGGAGGAAAAACATTACCGTCTAAGTGGAAAAGAGACCAATATGGGATATGAATTCAAGGTGAACGAGGATGGAAAAACGAGAACGTACACCGCAGCATTTACCGGGTCAAATCTTATGGTGCATAAGAAGGGGGAAGAAGCCGCCAAAGCATACAGGGCTGTTGGCCAGAAGGAAATCGAACACGAGGTTAAAGAAATTCAGCAAGAGTATGAATATGCCGTGTACCATTCTGAGGAAAAAGAGAAAGCCCGGTTAAGGAAATTCTTCTCGGACCTTAATCAAACGTATGGGTTTCTGCATTCGGCGGATAATGGCTCATATTGGCTGTTTCTTAAAATTGATGAAGCCCTTCTCCAAGGCGAACTTTCTGGCTCCCTTCTCATGTTGGCTGACACGGGGAATCCTAATAGCCCTTATGAAGAAACCAATTATCCTTTAAACGGAATTACAGACGGACAAATGCTGAGGCTTTACACGAAAATAGACGGAAAGCAAACGATGTTGGAAGGGAATTTTAAAGGTGATGCAACTACTTTTGACCTGTCGTTTTGGCTGGCCGAAAGCAAACTCCCATTCAAGGCTGTAACGGAAAAAGAGTATAAGCAGGCTTACTCGGAATTTAAAACCAATGCCCAAAAAAGGCAATGATTATTTGGTAGTAAAGTAGCCCTCAGGACAAAAGTTCCTGGGGGTTATTTTTGCTCAAAAACTATTAAAGAAAATTTTCAATATTACCATCTTTTAAACAGTAGAAATGTTAATCTCCAAATAACAGTGATATACTAGTTAAGTAGTGTTTTATTATCGGAATATTGAATGCAGAAAAGATGTTTTTTTGTTTGCGCCTTGGCTTTCTGTACGCATTGGATGGAGTGTTTACATCCTTTCTGCAAAGCTTATGAGATAAGGATGGTTAGAATGAGTAACAGACATACTGAAACAGACGTTATCTTAATTGGTGCCGGGATCATGAGCGCGACTCTGGGGACACTGCTGAAAGAATTGGTGCCTGATTGGAAAATCACGGTGTTTGAGAAGCTCGAAACTGCGGGGGAAGAGAGCTCCAATGAGTGGAATAATGCGGGTACAGGGCATTCGGCGCTATGCGAACTTAACTATACCGTCGTAAAGCCGGACGGGTCTTTGGATATTGGTAAAGCGATAAAAGTAAATGAGCAGTTCCAGATTTCAAGGCAATTCTGGTCTTATTTAGTGAACAGAAATATTATCCGCAACCCAAAAGACTTTATTATGCCATTGCCGCATATTAGTTTTGTACAGGGCGAGAGGAACGTTGATTTTTTGAAAAAACGTTTTGAAGCGCTTTCAATAAATCCACTTTTCCATGGGATGGAATTTTCCGAGGACCATGGTAAACTTGCTGAATGGATGCCGCTTGTCATGGAAGGTCGGACATCTGATGAACCGATAGCGGCAACCAAGATCGACTCTGGTACAGACGTTAATTTTGGCGCATTGACGCGCATCTTGTTTGATCACTTAGCGAATCAAAATGTGGATATTAAATACAAACACCAGGTTGATGATATAAAACGTACGGACGACGGCTTATGGGAATTGAAAGTATGGAATATGAAAACCGGAGCCATTGAACGGCACGCCGCAAAATTCGTCTTTATTGGCGGCGGGGGAGGGAGCCTTCCATTGCTGCAGAAAACGGGGATTCCCGAAAGCAAGCATATCGGAGGATTCCCTGTAAGCGGGCTGTTCCTTGTATGCAACAATCCGGACGTAGTCGAGCAGCATCATGCAAAGGTATACGGCAAAGCCAAGGTTGGCGCCCCGCCAATGTCGGTGCCGCATCTGGATACACGGTATATCGACAACAAAAAATCCTTGCTCTTCGGGCCGTTTGCCGGCTTCACGCCGAAGTTCTTGAAAATGGGTTCAAATATGGATCTCATAAGTTCCGTTAAACCTAATAATCTCGTAACAATGCTAGCCGCAGGCGCAAAAAACATTCCGTTGACAAAATACTTGATTGAGCAGCTTATGTTATCAAAAGAACAACGGATTGAAGAATTGCGGGAGTTTATTCCGAACGCGAGGAGCGAGGATTGGGACATCATCGTAGCTGGCCAACGTGTACAAGTTATTAAGGATACGGTTGCTGGCGGGAAAGGGACGCTCCTTTTTGGAACGGAAGTTGTTACTGCAGCTGATGGAACTGTCGCTGCATTGCTTGGGGCATCCCCTGGTGCTTCAACCGCAGTGTACGTCATGCTGGAGGTAATAAAGAATTGCTTCCCGCAGCATGCGAAGGAATGGGAACCAAAAGTCATGGAGATGATTCCTTCTTATGGGCTGAACCTCGCCGAAAACCCGGAACTTTTTAACGAGCTTCACGCTTTCTCAGACTGGTCGCTTGGCCTGGGTGATGCTCACTCCCACGAGAGCCATGTGGAGGATAGAGAAGCTGTATCCAATTAATAATGTTTTTAAAAGCATCTTTTTAAAAAGGTGCTTTTTTCGCTTCAATTTTCAATAAACCAAAAAAAAACCGCTATACTGCGATAACGGCAGGATAGCGGCTTTGGTATAAAATGCTTAGTTTCGAATAAGATAGTCGAATGCACCCAGTGCGGCGGTTGCACCCGAGCCCATCGAAATGATGATTTGCTTATATGGGCTGTTTGTACAGTCGCCAGCGGCAAATACGCCAGGCAAACTTGTCGCACCGCGGTTGTCGACCACGATTTCACCCATTCGGTTGCGTTCGAGCGAGTCACCAAGCCAATCGGTATTCGGAACAAGGCCGATTTGAACAAACACGCCAGCGAGTTCGAAATGATGTTCTTCGCCTGTTTCACGGTCAATGTAGGTAATTCCGTTTACTTTATCAGTACCGGTAATTTCCTTTGTTTGGACGTTCTTGATGACTGTTACATTCGGAAGGCTGTATAGACGGTCTTGCAGGACTGAATCAGCTTTAAGTTCCGGCATGTATTCCAGCACGGTTACATGCTTAACAATCCCTGCAAGGTCAATGGCCGCTTCGATTCCGGAGTTTCCGCCGCCGATAACGGCAACGTCTTTCCCTTCGAATAACGGTCCGTCACAGTGTGGGCAGTAAGCGACACCCTTGCCTGTAAACTCTGTTTCACCTGGAACATTGACCTTCCGCCAGCGTGCGCCGGTCGAAAGGATAACAGTTTTGCTTTTTAGAACAGCCCCGTTTTCCAATTCGAGTTCAATGTAATCCTTCTTTTCCAGGCGTTTTGCCCGCTGAAGGTTCATGACATCAATGTCATACTCTTTTACATGCTCCTCGAGGGTTGCAGCGAGTTTAGGGCCTTCCGTATATTTCGTGCCAATGAAGTTTTCGATTCCGACGGTATCCATGACTTGGCCGCCAAAGCGTTCAGCTACAATGCCTGTACGGATACCCTTGCGTGCTGTATAAATGGCCGCGCTTGCACCTGCAGGGCCGCCACCGACAACGAGGACATCGAATGGCTCCTTATTGGAAAGCTCGGATGGATCTTGCGTGCTTCCGAGTTTCGCAAGAATTTCCTCGAGGGACATTCTGCCACCGCCGAACTCTTCCCCGTTAAGGAAAACAGTTGGCACAGCCATAACGTTCTTGCTTTCCACTTCTTGCTTGAAAGCCGCGCCGTCAATCATCGTATGGGTGACTCCAGGGTTGAGCACGCTCATCACGTTCAATGCCTGGACGACGTCAGGGCAATTATGGCAGCTTAAGGACACATACGTTTCAAAATGGTATTCGCCCTTCAAGCCTTTTATTTGATCAATCACGCTTTGATCAACCTTTGGGGCACGCCCGCTTACTTGCAGCAGTGCTAATACAAAGGATGTGAATTCGTGTCCAAGAGGAATACCGGCGAACGTTACGCCGGTATCCTCACCGATGCGATTGACACTAAAGCTTGGTGTTCTTTCCAAAGTCGCAGTTTCGACTTTTATCCTTGGCGACATATCTTTTAACTCATCAACAAGAGCGAGCATGTCTTTCGATACATCATCGGAACCCGCACTGACTTTGAGTAGAACATCGTTTTCCAACAGTTGAAGATATTGATTTAATTGGGCCTTAATATCTGCATCTAGTATCATTCATAGCACTCCTTAGATTTTTCCAACAAGATCGAGGCTAGGCTTAAGGGTTTTAGCGCCTTCTTCCCATTTCGCCGGGCAAACTTCACCTGGATTGTTGCGTACATATTGTGCTGCTTTGATTTTGTTAATTAGTGTGCTTGCGTCGCGGCCAATGCCTCCAGCGTTGATTTCAACCGCCTGGATGACGCCATCCGGGTCAATGATGAAAGTACCGCGGTCAGCCTGTCCCAGTTCTTCAATAAGTACATCGAATTGGCGGGAAAGGACATGCGCAGGGTCGCCGATCATCGCATACGTGATTTTGCCAATTGTTTCGGATGTATCGTGCCATGCTTTATGTGTAAAATGAGAATCCCTTGATGCTGAGAATACTTCTACGCCAAGTTCTTGTAGAGCTGGATATTGATTTTGAAGGTCTTCCAATTCAGTTGGGCAAACGAATGTAAAATCGGCTGGATAGAAGCAAAGGACAGTCCATTGGCCTTTAAAATCCTGCTCAGTTACTTCGATAAACTCTCCGTTTTTGTAAGCCTGTAATTTGAATGGTTGTACTTCTTTTCCGATAAGTGACATAATGAAATTCCTCCTATAAAAAAATGATTGGTAGTTTGGTGAAAATATAAATAACTAAAAATAATTTCTTTTAATTATCATTAGTTATTTATAATAATTCTAATACACTAACCATTATTATATAACTGTCACAGTATGTCAAGGGAAAGGATTTATTTTGGTGAATGGGGTAAAAATTTGTTTTGTAAAAGGCGGTTTAAGACGAAAGAGGAGTATTTTTATTTTCAATTGGTGCATTTATTCTCAACTATATAGGACTCGTGCTCATGATGGAGTCCATGGAAAGCTATTCATATAGAAGCAAAAAGGGTGATTGCATTGAAAAACCAAAGCAATCACCCATTTTAAATTAAATTACGCCTTGAACAATCATCGCGTCGGCTACTCTTAAAAATCCAGCAATATTGGCGCCTACAACGAGATTGCCTGAATGGCCGTATTCATCGGCCGCTGTAACACAGTTTCGGTAGATGTTTTCCATGATTTGATGCAATTTTGTATCCACTTCTTCAAATGTCCACGACAACCTCATGCTGTTTTGCGACATTTCCAGGGCAGACACTGCGACACCGCCTGCATTGGCGGCTTTCCCCGGACCGAAAAGGACATCGTTTTTCAAAAATACGTCAATCGCTTCCAGCGTGGATGGCATGTTCGCTCCTTCGCCGACCGCTTTAACGCCATTGGCTACCAATACTTTTGCTGCAGCATCATCAATCTCATTTTGCGTCGCGCATGGCAGGGCGATGTCACAAGGAATGGACCAAATTCCGGAACAGCCTTCGAAATAGAGTGCATGGGGATGTTCCTCGACATATTCCCTGATTCTTTTTCGTTCAACTTCTTTCAGGCGTTTTACGGTATCCAGATTGATGCCGTTTTGGTCAAATACATAGCCGTTTGAATCGCTGCAGGCTACAACTCTCGCCCCGAGCTGCATCGCTTTTTCCATGGCATAAATCGAAACATTGCCGGAGCCTGAGACAATGACAGTGCTGCCTTTAAAGCTGAGACCTTTGTCTTTGAGCATTTCTTCTACAAAATAAACAGTCCCATAGCCAGTAGCTTCGGTCCGCCCAAGGCTTCCGCCATATCCAATCCCTTTTCCGGTCAGGACACCTGCTTCAAAACCGCCGCGGATTCTTTTATATTGGCCGTACATAAAGCCGACTTCCCTGGCGCCCACACCAATGTCTCCTGCAGGCACGTCAATATCCGGTCCGATATGCCTGTAAAGTTCCGTCATTAAGCTCTGGGTGAATCTCATGATTTCCCCATCTGATTTTCCTTTCGGATCAAAATCGGCTCCGCCTTTGCCCCCGCCAATTGGCAGGCCGGTGAGTGAGTTCTTGAAAATCTGTTCAAAGCCAAGGAACTTGACGATACTGGCATTAACGGAAGGGTGGAAACGCAAGCCGCCTTTGTATGGCCCGATCGCACTGTTGAATTGAACCCGGTATCCGCGGTTTACCTGTACTTTGCCGTTGTCGTCAACCCATGGGACTCTGAAGCTGACTACTCTCTCCGGTTCCACGATGCGTTCCAGGATGCTTTGATCCATATACTTTGGATGCTTGGCAAAGACAGGGACAAGCGAATCAAAAATTTCCCTCACAGCCTGATGAAATTCACATTCAAAAGGATTACGGGCAACCACTGTTTCAAAAACTTCATCTACATATTCTCTCGCAATTTTTGAATTTGCTTCTTTAAGCTCATGAATTGTCGTCATAGCGCTCAAGCACCCCTTTACAAGTGTTCAGGTGTATATAAATAGATATCTTTTATTGTTTATACAGTTGATTTTTTATTTCCTTATTTTATTATTGAAAAACAATCTAAACAATATGAAAATTAGATAATAATGATGCCAAAATGAGATGAGTGGGAAGAGGAGGGGAAGTATGGAGCTAAGACAGATTCAATATTTTATTGAAGTTGCCAAGCGGGAGCATGTAACAGAAGCAGCGTTGGCTCTGCATGTGGCGCAATCCGCCGTGAGCCGGCAAATCTTTAATTTGGAAGAGGAATTGGGTGTTAATCTTTTTATCCGGGAAGGAAGGAATGTAAGATTAACGCCTATTGGGAAAATTTTTCTCGAGCATATGGAAGAAGCGATAAAGGTAATTGAGAATGCGCGGCAGGAGGTTCAGGAATATTTGGATCCGGAACATGGGAAAATTCGGATTGGTTTCCCAAGCAGTCTCGCTGCCTATACGCTGCCTACAATTATTTCCGCATTCCGGGAACAGTATCCCAATGTGAAATTCGAGCTGAAACAGAGTTCCTACCATGATTTGATTAGTGGAGTGATAAGAGGGGATATCGATATGGCGCTGCTTGGGCCGCTTCCTATTCAGGAAAAGAAGGTAAGAGGGGATATTCTTTTTACTGAAAGGCTTGTTGCCTTGTTGCCAATACATCATCCACTTGCAAATAAACGTACTTTGAATCTGAACGAATTAAGGGAAGATTCCTTTATTTTGTTTCCAAAGGGGTTTGTATTGCGTGAAATAGTGGACAATGCCTGCAAGCAATTTAGCTTTGAACCCAAAGTTTCATTTGAAGGAGAAGACATTGATGCGATTAAAGGATTGGTTTCCGCTGGACTGGGAGTGACCCTTATTCCAGAGGTGACATTGGTCGATAGCCTGCCGCGTTCAACTGTTAAGCTTACAGTCCTTGAACCGCAGGTAACGCGCACAGTTGGTGTCATCATTCCTGCTGAACGCAAGCTTCTGCCTGCGGAAAAGCTTTTCTACGACTTTGTTCGTGAATTTTTTGCTTTATTGGGCCAATTTCAAAAGTAAGATTGTTCTTATAAGCTGATGCCTGGCGTGCCTGGAAGGGGACCGTTCGTTGATTGGTTTAAGGATACGGAAATTGCATCTGGTAAATGACGAAATAGTAGATGGTAAATACTGAAATTTGGATAAGAAGTTTGAAAAAGAAGGATCTCCCAAATTGAATCGTTAAGATTAGAATCTGAATAATGATGTAAACGAAAAACATTGAGTTAACGAGGAACTTTGGGCCTGGGGTTCCATCAAGTGCAAACATAAACAAATAGATGATGAAAGTGGAAAAAATAGCACTAGAGGCTAGGACAAAAATATTCAATCCTTTTTTTAACATAAAACAATCCCTGCCTCTACAGATTTGAATTTTCTGGCTAAACCAATGCAGTTTCTTCCATCATACATTTTGTTTGAAAAAAAAGCTTGCCGAATCGACAAGCTTTTTTTACATTCGGAATCAACTCTACTCTGTTTAACCCGCTGAGTGAGCTTTGGACTGTTTGCATTTGGTGCTTCTATAAAAAGGAGGGAAGGTCGCAGATTTTAAATTCTTCCGGAAAACTTCTCTTGTGGAGAGGAGTGTGATTTATATCACAATGTCTCCCGGGCGGATTTAATATAATAAACACTGTTAATATAGTGCAAAAAGGAGTGTTTCGTTTGTTGGACCAGAAGAAAATCGACATCGTGAAATCAACCGTTCCAGTATTGGAGCAATATGGAGAGAAAATAACGACCCGTTTCTATGAATTAATGTTCGGGGCGCATCCCGAACTGCTGAATATATTCAACCATGCAAACCAAAAGCAGGGCAGGCAGCAAAGGGCGCTTGCAGATGCCGTCTATGCTGCTGCCATGTACATTGACAACCTGGAAGCGATTCTCCCGGTTGTAAAAAATATTGCCCAAAAACACCGCAGCCTTGGGGTTAAACCGGAACACTACCCGATTGTAGGAAAGTATCTTATTCTCGCAATCAAGGATGTTCTAGGCGATCAAGCAACAGATGAGATTATCGGCGCCTGGACGGAGGCGTATGGAGTCATCGCGGACGCATTCATAAGCATTGAAGCGGAGATGTACAATGAGGCAGCCGGCCAAAAAGGCGGCTGGGACGGATTCAGGCGTTTTGTTATTGACCGTAAAGTAAAAGAAAGCAATGTTATTACATCTTTTTACTTGAAACCTGAGGACAATAAAGAAATCGCCGATTTCCAGCCTGGGCAGTACATTAGCGTCAAGCTCGAAATTCCGGGAGAGGAATTTACGCATATCCGACAATACAGCCTATCTGATGCTCCAGGTAAAAACTATTACAGAATCAGCGTAAAGCGTGAAGCGGGAAATGAAAATCCGGATGGGAAGGTGTCAAACTATCTCCATACCCAGGTGGAGGAAGGGGATATCTTCCAGGTCAGTGCGCCAGCCGGTGACTTTGTCCTGGATGTTCAAAAGGAAACGCCTGTTGTCCTGTTGAGCGGCGGAGTCGGACTTACGCCGATGATCAGCATGCTGAAAACCGTGGCCGAGGTGCAGCCTGAACGGGGAGTAACCTTTATCCATGCGGCCCAAAATAGCTCTGTGCATGCTTTAAGGAATGAAGTGGAGCTTGTTGCAGAAAAGGAAACCATTAAATCGTTTGTGTTTTATGATTCACCAACAGATGAGGACCGCGAAAACCAAGCTTTTGACGTTGAAGGGTATGTCACTAAAGAATGGTTGAATGAGAATGTCGACACTCAGAAAGCGGACTTTTACTTTTGCGGCCCTGTTCCATTCATGAGGGCAATTTACCGTGCACTTAAGGAATTAGGGGTAAACGAAGAGAGAATCCATTTTGAATTCTTCGGCCCAAAGGGCAATTTGGAAGCATAATGAACGAAAAGCCAATTTCCGCGGCGGCGGAGATTGGCTTTTTTCTTTTGAAAAATAGCCTTACGCAGGCAGAAAAATCCCGTCTATTTTCCTTGCTGGGTGGCGTCTTTCCCTGCTTCGTCAGCAAGCTGCTCGAATGATTTCACTTTTCCGTGGGGGTTTTGTGCTTCTTTTCTGGCCGCCCATTGCCTTTCCTTTTGGCGTTTCGATTGGGTCATGTATAAAAGCTCCTTCAGTTTTAGATGGTTTTTGACAGGGAGCAGATTGGTTAACTTCTGTTTTCGTAAGCCCTTTGTTCCTTTTCCTTCTCCTTTTTAGCCCGGTTTGCATTGGCGCTGCCAAATTCCTTGCCGAATTCCGAATCGGTTTGGCTTGAATTAAAGCCTTGTTTATTCTTTTGTTGTGGGTCGTTTTTCTTTGTTCGCTTTGCCATGTTGAATCGCCTCCTTTTGTTTTTTAGTATGGAAAAGGCCCTTTAAAATATTCGCTTTCACTTGCGGCCGGAGAAGCCAAGGAGTTTAATGGACATAAGACGGTAGAAACCATAGTGAAAAAGGGGAAATATTCATGTTCAAGCAAAAGAGAATAAGGGACTACGGAGTCAAAATCGGCAGGCTGGAGCAGGGGTATTATAATGCGATTACGGATGTTGAAGGGGTGGCTGTTGGCCATGTGACCCTGAGCGACAAACAGATGCAGACCGGAGTAACAGCCATTTTGCCGCACCAGGGGAATACATTTAAAGAGAAGCTGATCGCTTCAAGCCACGTCATCAATGGATTTGGAAAAACGATGGGGACCATCCAGATGGCGGAGCTTGGCACGCTTGAAACACCAATCATTCTTACAAATACATTGGCAATTGGGACGGCCGCTGACACGTTAATTGACTATATGCTGGAACGAAACCCGGAAATCGGCCGGACTACCGGGACCGTCAATCCAATTGTCGGGGAATGCAATGATATGTTTTTGAATGATATACGGGGAAAGTTTGTGAAGAGGGAGCATGTTCTCCAGGCAATCGAAAATGCCTCGCCTGAATTCATGGAAGGGGCGGTTGGCGCAGGAACCGGGATGCTCTGTTACTCTTTAAAAGGGGGAATCGGGTCTGCTTCCCGCAAGATGGACTTGCAGCATGGGACGTATACAATCGGCGTTTTAGTCTTATCGAATTTCGGGATATTAAGTGATTTACGAGTGAACGGCAAGACGGTCGGCCAGGAATTAAAGGAATCCATAACTCAAACGCACAAGGAAGAGGATAAAGGATCGATTATGATTATCGTGGCCACGGACCTTCCCGTATCGGAAAGGCAGCTGAACAGGATTATTAAACGGTCTGTCACTGGGCTTTCGAGGACGGGTTCAATCATTACAACCGGTAGCGGCGAGGTGATTATCGGTTTTTCGACAGCCACGCAAATTCCGCATGACAAACCAGAACATCTTTTATCAATCCCTACGATTCATGAAGAAGATATCGACCTGGCTTTCCGGGCGGTAGGCGAAGCGACCGAAGAGGCTGTTTTAAACTCCCTAGTGACGGCCGAGGCTGTAGTAGGACGCGACGGGAATACACGGCCGGCGTTTAAAGATTTAATTGAAGAGTTCGGTATCTCATTGATCTGATGAAATCCGTATAAAAGGTTCGGATTTGAAAATATAGAACTAAAAAGGGAAAGCGGCCGCTTTCCCTTTTTGCCTATTCAAAAATATAGCTTAAAACATCCATTGCCTGGTCGATGGTTTCCACTGTCACATTTGCCCGATTGGATAGTTCCTTTAGCGGATGGATAAGCGACTCTGGCCTAACAATGATGATAGGTTTATTCATTGCAATCGCAATGCTGGCGTCCATCGCTGTGTTCCACTGCTTGTATTTTTCACCGAAAAGGGCGATGACAATATCCGATTTTTCCATTAAAACCTGCGTCCGGAAATTGTTGATATCCGATGCGGCATCATCCTTATAGACACTCCCGGGCTGCTTTCCTAAAATATTCTCGCCAATGTCATCCGATCTGTCATGGTTCGTTTGCGGCCCTACAAAGTACAAGGGAAGGTTCTTTTCCTTCGCCTTTTCCTTCACTTCCTCCCGCCAATTATCATGGATTTGCCCAGCCAAATATACGGTCAGTTCCATTTATATCCCTCCTGAAAATGTTGTTTATCCTCATACTAGTAGAACGTGGGTTTAATTTCAAAAGAACGGCCTCTTTTGGACAACATTAGTGCTAAGATTAGCTCTTCACTATAAGGTGTGGTGTATTCCTCTTTTTATTCCCCGAAGGACCGGCTACCCCCGCTGTTCGGGCGTTAAATCTTCGTTTATTGCTGAAGGGGGTGCTGTCCACCACTGTTCAGGCAATAAGCTATCCGTTAGTGCCCGAAAAATAGCGGTAGGTGCCTTATGGTATAATGGGTATTTGGTTGATTAGTCACAAAAATGCCAATGGGAGGAAATGAGAAAATGAGTAACTTACCGAATTGCCCAAAATGTAATTCAGAATATACATACGAGGACGGTATCCAGTTTGTTTGCCCGGAGTGCGGGCATGAATGGACAGCGGATAGTGTCGAAAATATCGCAGATGAAAAAGTCATAAAAGATGCGAACGGGAATGTCCTGAATGACGGTGACAGTGTTACAGTGATCAAGGATCTCAAAGTAAAAGGCAGTTCTTCGGTCCTGAAACAGGGCACGAAAGTAAAAAATATCCGCCTTGTTGAAGGCGACCACGATATTGATTGCAAAATCGACGGCTTCGGGCCAATGAAACTAAAATCTGAGTTTGTGAAAAAACTATAATTAAAAAAGCAGGGGGCCGCATTTATACGGCCTCCTGCTTTTCACCTAAACCTCAAACTCGCTCATCAATGCATGGGTATTGCCTTCCGTATCCTTGAAGAAAGCCATCCACGTTTCCGTTTGCCCCATTTTGGCTATCAGGTGTGGTTCGTCAATAAATTCAACGCCCTTGCTTCTTAATCCTTCATAGGATTCATTGATATTTTCAACGGTAAAATAGACAACTGAGCTTGAATGCGCGAACTCATCATTCTCAGGAGGGCTAAGGAAGAGCCGCAGGCCCCCGCAATCAAAGAATGCCAGATTGCCTGCTGTGAAAAGAAGTGTCAGGCCAAGCTTATCCTTATAAAACTCGACAGCCCGTTCCATATCTTTGATTGGTACCCCGATTTGCCCTACTTTTTGAATTTTAGGTGTTTCCACTATGATTTCCCCCTTCAAATACTGATTCTATTTTGAGGATAAGCGATTAATAGATAATATTCTTATCCAAAATCACTTTTTTGCGGAATTGATTGGGTGATAACCCCTCATGCTGCTTGAACATTTTGCTGAAGGAAACAGGATTGGTGAATCCCAATTCAAACGTAATCTCCGTCATGGTCAAGTCACTGTTCTTCAAAAGCCGCTTTGCTTTTTCCACCCTTAGTTCGGAAATGTGCTGAAAGGGGCTTTTGCCGTAGAGCTGTGTGTATGTTCTTAAAAGATGGTTGGCGGACATGCAGGAGATCCGGGCGATATCATCCAGCTTTATTGCCGTATCATAAAACGATCGTATGTAGTCATGGGCGATGCTGATTCTCCGGTATAATTCCTCGCGGGTCGAGCTGCGTACTGCATTAAGTGATTCAATTTCCTTGAGAGTTTCCATTTGGCTATAAAGAAGAGATTGCATTAACCCGTGGAATTGTTCCTCTTGACCCAGGGGATCTTCCTTCAGAATGGCCAGATTTACTTTAAAGGCAGATAACTGCGTAGATAGGCTGCTTGTCGCGGTATATGTTTTCTCAAAAAAGCCGACCGAATCCGACTCCTTAAAAGGATCGGATAAAAGCGCATATGAAGAGGCGGACATTCCTCGCAATACCTCCCCCGCAAAGCCGTCCTTGAAGAAAATACAGAAGGATTCCACTTCTTCCTGTTGGTCAATCGAAATGGTGTATTCACCTTCATTCAGGAGCAAATACCTGTTTTCTTCAACGGCAAAGAAGCCCTTATTCGTCTTATAAAGCGCTTTTCCATTTGAAAAAGTTTTAATGGAAAGCTGCCCGGAGCCTTCCCAATGGTACTGGTTGCTTTTTGCATGCAAAACAAAGTTTGCTGATGGTTCTTTCGCCATTCCACCGACTCCTGAAGGGTGAATTTTCAGATGAATATAGTATACACAAAATTTGGTGGAAGTTCTTTAAATAAAAATGTAGTCGGGTTTTTTATAGGAAGGTTAGGTGGCAGTCGATAAAGACAGTTTCAGTAGGGAAAAGCCATGCGAAGTGTCTTCAAATCAAGTGAATACATTCTCAACGGAAAGTCCAATAAAAAAAGGTTCGCACACTGTGCAAACCTTTTATCTTTCACCATTCCTGAGGCTCGTAATTTAAATCGGAAAACAAACGCGTTTTTTCTTTCTTTGTCAGGTCCCGCCATTGCCCGACAGGAAGATTCCCTAATTCGATATTCATGATTCTAATCCGCTGAAGCCGGTACACTTCGTAGCCCAACGCCTCGCACATGCGGCGGATTTGGCGGTTCAGCCCCTGGGTCAAAATAATGTTAAAATCATATTTTGATAGCTGCTCCACTTTGCAGGGGAGGGTTTTGGTGCCAAGAATTTTTACCCCCTCGGACATCCGCTTTAAAAATTCAGGCGTTATCGGCTTGTCGACTGAAACAATGTACTCCTTCTCATGCTTGTTTTCCGCACGTAATATTTCATTGACGATATCGCCGTCGTTGGTGAGGAGAATCAGCCCTTCTGAATCCTTATCAAGCCGGCCAATGTTGAAAATTCGCAACGGGTGGTTCACCAGATCGACGATATTTCCTTTCACGCTCTTTTCTGTTGTGCTCGTAATGCCTACTGGCTTATTTAAGGCGATATATACATTATCCCTGGCAACACGGATTTGCTCCCCGTTCACCCGTACATCGTCGCCCGGACTTACCTGGCTGCCTATTTTTGCAACCTTTCCATTAATGGTCACTCTGCCATCAGCAATTAGTTTGTCAGCGCCGCGCCTCGACGTTTTTCCCGAGTCGCTAATGAATTTATTAAGCCGCAAGGTGATACCAACCTTCTGTGTATAATTTTTCCCTTCTTTAAAAATACAATAACTAATACACTAAACGCAAAATTTGTATGAACGTTTTCAAACACGAAAAGAAGGAGAAATCCGGATGGACCTCTCCTTTTTCTATAACCTGCATCCTTAATTGTAAACCTGATTAGAAAGGACTGTGCTGCTGCCAGCCGATTTGGAGCGTTTTAAGATGAAAAGTGAATAGACCAAGAAGGCGAGCATCAACAACAGGAAAATGGTTAGCCATTTAAATAAAAAAAGCAGGATTGAATAAACAGGATATCGTCTGGCCGATTAGTGGATAAGTAAATCATATTACAAATAGGCTGCATTCGAATGAAGGTGGTTTTTTTATTTACGGGAGGTTATTTTCTACCCTTCTCACAGGGTTTAATAATTTTTGGACCATGCATAACCAAAAGGAAAAAATAATACTATTCTACCAAGCGCCGTAGTTGATTTATATCCCATATATTGAAGAGGTGATCCTGCCAATGAAATCACTGCAATCCAAAGCTTGGATTTTATTGCTGTTGATCCAGTTTTTAATGTTAATAATCTGTATATCGGGTGAAAATGGACCGTTTGGGGAAGGGTCCGTCATACATGCCTTTTTGTCCAATGACCAAACCGATACGGGAATTGAACTAAAGCTGCGTGGCTCATTGATACTAGGCATGTTTGTATTCGGTTTCGCTATTCTGGTAAATGCCTTCCGAAAGGGGCTTCGATGGTCCTGGTATGTTTGCTGGGTGTATCCCTTATTCTTTGTCCTCCATATAATCGGTTTTGGAACATTCATGCCTGACATTATCTTTTTACTCATTTCCTTAGCGGGGCTGTTGTTGCCATATAAACTATTTTTTAAGTAGGGGTGTGAGTTTTAATTTTTTCATATGGTCCCTGTAACCCCATCCAAAAGGCTGGGGTTACATACTTTCTCATAGTAAACCCTTATTACTCAACGCTTCGAATTGGGTTTCCGCGCATTCCGATGCATAGCAGGAACATAAGGATGCTGCAGCAGACAAACAGGCTCGGTACATTCCAGACCTCCGCCCATAATCCGGATATCATCAGTCCCAATGGCAAAGCGAGTTTCATTAGCATGGAAGAGGTGCCTGCAACCCTCCCGAGAAGATGGTTCGGGGTAAATTCCTGGCGGAAGCTCAAGTAGTTGACATTGATGACGATGACCGCGAATGTCCTTATGAACTGCGATACGCCGACAAGCCACCATGTAGTGGCAAAATTAAGGAGCAGCATCCCAGCTAGAACGATATACATTGAATATAGAAACAGTTGGCCCCTCCGAAACCGTTTTTTCAAATGGGGCATTACAAGGGCTCCCAAAAGGCCGCCGACTGCCCCAATACTCAGCATAAAGCCTACCTGTTGTTCCGTCGCATGCAAAAGATCGACAGCATAGAACAGGACAATGTTTCCAAGGCCATTAATGAAGTTAAGCAGCAGGATGATAATAGTTGGCGCAAGCAAAAGCTTGTTTTGGATAAGCTCGTCCCAGCCTTCCTTCATTTCTCCTCGAATCGAAGCCTTTCCTTTCTGTTTTAGCGGAATGGCGGTTTTCGGAATAGCTGTAAGCTGGACGAGAATGAGTGAAATTAATAATAAAACCAAATAGACGATGAAATTGGCTTCATAGGACAGCCAGGCGATCATCATACCGGCGATACCAGGTCCAATCATATTCATAAGCGTGTTGGCGAAAGAGAAGTGGGAATTGGCTTCTGTTAGCTGCTCTCTTCCGAAAATTTGCGGAAATGCGGAATGTTGCGCATTCCCAAAAGCATATCCCGCTGTTGAGACAATAAATCCAATCAAATACATATGCCAAATTTGTAATTGGCCCGCAAGAAGCAGCAGTACAAGGGCAAGCATACAGCAAACCTGGACGAGGGTCGTCGAGAACATGACCCCCTTCCGGCTGTACCGGTCAACGAGCACGCCAATAATCATCCCGAAGACAATGTTTGGGATGAACTCGATTGCCCGCATTGTCGACATCGCGCTCGCGGATTGGGTCAGCTTGTAAATCAGCAAAGGAAGGGCAACATAGTAAAATTGGAATCCAAACGACCAGATAAGGCCGCTTGTCCACAGAAGCAAAAAGTTCCGCTGCTTCCAAAGCGAAGGCCTTGGTTGTGGTTGTGGTTCGATTTCCGATTGATAGGCAACTTCCATGTAAAATAAATCCCCCTATGTTTTCTGTATATTCATAGTGTTATATTCTAGGAAAATGGAAATTTCCCTCTTTTGGAAAAAATGAAAATACAGCCGGCTTGGACAGAAAGCAAAAAAAAGCCCATTCTTGTTAGGCGTGAGGCAGGCCGCACCGCCGTAAAGGGGCTTGAAGAATTATTTACTTACTGTATTGGCCCTATTTTTCAAAGGGTATTCGGAATCGGTTCGTAACCGCTCCCAAGGCAAAAGGAGTATGCCTTATTAACTGCTTAACAATTTGGAAAGGAGCTGGGGGTATGAGGTGGGGGAAAATTCTTATCCATTGTATTGGCTTAGTATCGATATTCCTGGCCGCTGCGATTTTTGTAAACCCGCTAACGGACGGAATAGCCAATGGGACAATCAGAATTATTGTAAAAGAAAGTTTGCGGCTGCTGATGACGGTTTGCCTGTTTTCGCTGTATACGAAGAAGGTGCTGAAGAAAACGAATGCCAGCTTTGGTATCCGAAGGCCATTTAAGGCGGACAAAGCATGGATATTGCTTGGGGTTGGAATGCCTCTGACGGTAATCGTATTTTATCTTCTCTCTCATTATGCTGAATTTGTTATTCAGGCGGAGCTTTCTATTAAAACTGTTTTGGCGTTGCTAGTTGGTTCGTTTATTGTCTCTTGCTCCGCAGGCATTATAGAAGAAATCCTGTTCAGGGGATATTTGTTCAAACTGATAGAAGGGAAATGGGGCGCGGCGGCAGCCATAACGGCCACCTCTGTTTTGTTCGGGGCCCTTCATCTCCTTACGGCTGGGAGTCTACAGTTGCTCGATGCATTGCTAATTTTGGCTGCAGGCACTCTTGCAGGGATTCTGTTTTCACTCATCATGCAAAAGACGGGAAATCTCTGGAATGCAGCCGCGGTGCATATCCTGTGGAATTTCATTCTGAACCCAAGAGTTGTCGGCTTTACCAACGGAGCGAATGAAACTGGGGTGTCACTTATCAATGCCCGTTTTGAAACGGATCATATATTTGTCACTGGCGGCGCATTTGGGATTGAAGCGGGCCTCCCGTCAATGATTCTTTATAGTATCGTCATCTTGTGTCTCATTGTTAGACACAAGAATGGTAAGAATCACCTGAGTACGAAAATAAAAATTGGTGAGAAGGGGAGTCCCCATTAAACTTTGGTTAGCACCTGTATAAATGCTTCGACGCTCCGCTTATTCCTCATAATAGGGGAATAGATATAGGAGAGGGTACGGGTAAAGGTTTTGTTTTTTAGCTGGATAATCGACAAATCCCCGTGTTTTACTTCCCGGTCTATCACACTGTGGGACAGAAGTGAAAGACCGAGGCCTTTGATAATGCTTTCTTTTACCCCCTGGTTGCTGCTGATARTTAGGAGGGATTTCACTTTTATGCCATTTGATCGGAAAAAGTGGTTTAAATACTCCCTTGTTCCCGAGCCTTCTTCCCTAGTTACCCAAGCCTGGCCTTGAAGATCTATAATCGCAACTCCATCCTTTCCGGCAAGCGGATGGCTGTTAGGGGAGACGATGAACAATTCGTCCTCCATCAGGGGGTGGACCATAACCTCCTTTTCGTTTGTCTGGCCTTCGATGAGCCCAATATCGACCTTGAAAAGCTGGACATAGCTGACAATTTCATCCGTATTGCCAATGACAATCTGGAACTCTAATTCAGGAAAGTCCTTTTGCACTCTCAGGAGCAGTTCCGGCAATATGTATTCCCCGATGGTAAAACTGGCCCCGATGATTAATTTTCCCCGTACGGAGTTATGGTGCTCCAGTATTTCTTCCTTTGCCTGCTCGTAAATGGCCATTAGCTGCTTTGCACGGCTGTACAAAATCTCCCCTGTTGGCGTTATCTGGACTCCTTTAGGAGAACGGCGGAACAATTCGGTCTGGAATTCTTTTTCAAGATTTTTAATATGCAGACTTACACTTGGCTGGGAAATGTGGAGCATTTCGGAGGTTTTAGTAAAATTCCCGATTTCCGCAAGGGTGATAAACGTCTTTAATGTGTCATAGTACATCCTACACGCCTCCTAATTATTAAAAATACTAATTGCCGTTATCATTAATATGTATTTTACTAATAGAAGGTATTTCTATAAAGTGTAAGTGTACAAATTTACACTACGGGAAGTGACAGAGATGGGGAAGGCATACGGGAAACAAATGAAGAAAAATAAGGCTGCTGCTTTTGGAAAGGGGCTCGGAATTACACTTCTGATTGCGCTGGCCGCAAAGTTTTTATCAGGATTTCCGTTCCTGTCAATTATGGGGCAGCTCGTGATTGCGATTCTACTTGGAATGGCATGGAGGGCCGCATTTGGATTCAAGGAAGACTTAAAGCCCGGAATAACATTCACGAATAAGAAATTACTCAGATTGGGGATTATTTTGCTCGGGATGAGATTAAACCTTGCGGATATTTATAATGCGGGGGGAAAAGTATTTATTCTTGCATCGTTAACGATTGTCTTTGCACTGTTGGTTGTATATGGTTTATGCCGTTGGTTCGGGGTTGAAAAAAGGTTAGGTATCCTTACTGCCTGTGGAACGGCGATTTGCGGAGCGGCTGCTATCGTCGCCATATCACCACAAGTGAAGGCAAAAGAAGAGGAAACTGCTGTCGCAGCTGCTACTATAGCCATTTTGGGTACTTTATTTACACTTGCGTATACATTTTTATATACGGTTCTGAATCTGACACCGACAGGATATGGGGTATTTTCCGGCGGGACATTGCATGAAGTCGCCCATGTCGTGGCTGCTGCTGCGGCTGGCGGCAATGAAGCGGTTGATCTTGCGGTAATCGTTAAATTAACGCGCGTCGCCCTGCTCGTTCCGGTAGCGCTGGCGATTGGTTTTTTCATGCAGCGAGGCGAAAAGGAAGGCGGAAAGAAAGCAATTTCAATGTCGATCATTCCGTGGTTTATCTTGGGATTCCTGGCCATGAGCGGCTTTAATACACTAGGAATCGTATCCGAAACCACTGCCGGAAACATCGTAACCGCTGCTTACCTGCTCATTGCGATGGCAATGGCTGCATTGGGGATGAACGTAGAGATAAAGACTTTCAGGAAACTGGGAATGAAGGCATTTGCCGCAGGGCTCATTGGATCGGTACTTTTAGCGGTTTTCGGTTATATCATGGTTCATTTGCTTCATTTGAATTAAAATGGGACAAGCCAGGGATTCTGGCTTGTTTTTTTGCTGGTCGTTTGTTCTTTTAGAAGAACAAAAAGTGATATTTCCGTTTAAAGGAGACCAGTTTCCGGTCTAGCAAGCATCGAGCCGTCCAGCTCCGACTATCAACCAGTTTTCTCTTTCGGAAAGGCTTAAGGGAATCCAGCAAGGCAGACCTGGTAATCTGCCAATAACAACCGAAAGGGCTTTGGCATATAGTATTCCAAACGAGATAGCCAATTAGGATGTGAGCCATTGAAAAATATAGCGATTGTCCATCGGATGAAAACGAATATTATAGCACAGAACGGCAACATCAACATTGGTTCTACCGTACAAAATAGCCATACGTCTAATTTTAAGATAGCTGGAGCTTCCTTGTCTTTTGGGGATTTTTCAAAGGTTATTGAGTGCGGGAACCAGACAAAAGCAATTGATATCAATACGGGGCAAACAGGCGGGGAAGACGGATAAACCTTCTTTTAACCAATTGGAGGACCTGGGCATATATATAACCAACGCCATGTTGGGAGGAGAGAGTATGCCCACGAATATCAACATATACAGCATAAAAATAAACAACATATCCAACAATGGCTCCCTGAACATCGGAGACGCCCTCCATAACTCCCCTACCGCCAATACAAAATCACAAGGGGTCAACTCCACTTATGGCGATACTTCCCCGGCAAATTCCGGAATGGAAAATGTTTTCATTGATCCGGATGTAAACGATCAAGGGGATGTTGCAAATCCGGCAAATGTGAATGCCAATCAGTATTGATGCCGCTTTATTGAAAGGAGTACAAGATGCCTTATTTCATAAATATATTCAGCATGAAAACGAACGGAATTACAACCAACGGAAACCTGGATGTGGGAGCAGTTATTCACAATAGCCATACTGCGAACGCGAAGTATGTAGGTGCAAACATTTCCTTGGGTGACTTGTCGCCGACTACATCATTTATGGGGGCTAACAACATTGATCCTGATATAAGTGACCAAGATCAAATCGCCAATCCATCGCTCCCGATGAGCAATCAATTTTAAAGGAGGGCTGTTATGCTGCCTTTTCCATTTTTTAAAGGCGGGCTTCCGAAGTGGCTGAATCAATCATTCCTGAATAACGATATTACGAAATACGTCGAGGAGATGGTAGAAAAATCGATTGCCTCCTCAATGAAGCATGTTGAAATGGCGGATATCCTGCATGCCGAGCAGGGAGAGGCGATGCATACAAATCCAATCGATTCAATTCAGGTCACCACCTTTGAAAGCCACGACCATGTCTATGCGAGGATGTATATCAAAAATGCAGAGCAGCTGTCACATTTAAAAATCTACCATAATACCAATCAATTGATCATTGAAGGTCTGCCTACTCCGGAATCAAGGCATGTCCTTACATTGCCATCGATGGTAAAGATGAAGGATTCGGTTTCGGACTACCGCGATAATTATTTGCAGATCAAAATGAGGAAGAAGATGGACCCGCAATTTACCGAAGTCGCTGTCCCGCCCACGGAGTAATCCCTTTCCGGCAATGATTTTTTGAAAATGGAGGGGGAAATCGGATGGATATGGACAAAATCAAGCAATGGATTGAAATGACGCAGCAGTATCAAAACGGGCGGTTTTGGGAAATGGTTTTTGAAGATAATCCGCCGGGCGATGCCTTGGAAGACCAGCCTGTCCGACAAAAGAAGGTGAAGGAAAAAACAGGCACCTACCCCAAAACCGATATTTATATGACTGATAGGGATGTCATTCTTTTGCTTGAAATTCCCGGGGCAATAAGGGAAGACATTGCTCTATCGGTTTCTGGCAGCAGGCTCACCATTAAAGGGATCCTCCAGGCACCAATGATAAATGGGGCCACTGTGCAAACCGAACGGAAATACGGAGAATTCCAAAGGGTTATTGACCTTCCAGAGCCCGCCGAGAGCAAGGACATCCATGCAAGGTTCGAAAACGGGCTCCTGATTATTACGTATCCAAGAAGGTATACAAGGGAAGAAACAATCATGATCCGCTGATTTTTAAAAGTTGGGTGTGAACCAGGTTATGCCTTTAAATAAATTGGAACAGGGAAGAAAGACGGAAGGTACCGACCATTTTGAAAAAAAGCTTTTTCTTTACATTCAAAAAACAGTCAATGCGCAACTGGCGCCAATCTATCAACTATTGAACCAATATACGCGGCATATCTCGAAACTTGAGAACCGCGTTTCGGATTTGGAAAAACTGCATCGCGATAGTGTTGCGGTCCGGGCTCGGCATTCGGAGGAATCCTCCTCCACCGGCAACGAAAATTCAGGGAGCGTGCCCCCAGTCATCTTTCAGGAAATAAAGGTTGATAAACTGTTCATTGAGAAATTTGACCAGGCCAATAACCTGGGGACCATAGGAATAAAAGAGCTTAGCGGGCATTTGAACATCGGAACCACATACGAAAAGGCAGCACTGAAAGAAGCAGGAGCAGAAACGAAGGGTGAGTTTGAGGAACTAAAGGAGAAGTATAATCAAAAAATGGCTGAAATGAAGGATAAGGGGAACAAAGAAGGTTCCTAATGAATGCTGATGGTAGGTGCATCAGCATTTTATTTTTTAGCGGCAGCATCCCTCATATATCCATCCCCGGCTGAAAAGAGCCGGGCTGTTTTTTGCGTACATATTCAATTTGGGAAGCATGGAGCAGCCGTAAAGAGGCTTAGTAACGTGATTTGCTCTTCCATCCTTTTGAAAAAATTGTTTAAATTGGCGGCCGTTGTGATATTGATTCATAAGTAACCAAAATAGGGGGGAAACCAATGTCGGAAAATCGCAGAATTGCGGTAGCGTTGATTGAAGCAGTCGGTGGCAGGGACAATATCCATTCGGTTGCCCATTGTGCAACCCGGCTGCGCATTATGGTGAACGACAAGGAAAAAATTGACCAGGAAAGAGTTGAGGAAATCGATAAGGTCAAGGGAGCCTTTTTCAATTCAGGCCAGTACCAGGTTATTTTTGGGACAGGGACAGTCAACCGGATCTATGAAGAGGTTTCCCAGCTTGGGCTGGAAACAAAATCAGCCTCCGAGCAAAAGAACGAAGCAATCAAATCCGGATCCAGGTTCCAGCGGGCAATCCGGACGTTCGGTGATGTGTTTGTACCGATTATCCCTGTCCTCGTTGCGACCGGATTGTTCATGGGGGTCCGGGGCCTTGTCATGCAGGAAGAAATTCTTGCGCTCTTTGGGGTAACGCCCGACCATGTACCGCAAAATTTCCTGCTGTTTACGCAAATTTTGACTGATACGGCCTTTATTTTCCTTCCGGCGCTTGTGGCGTGGTCGACATTCAGGGTGTTTGGCGGAACGCCGATCATTGGGCTTGTGTTAGGTTTAATGCTTGTCAGCCCATCTTTGCCGAACGCATGGGGGGTAGCGGGCGGTGACGTTGAGCCGCTTCGCTTCCTTGGTTTCATTCCAGTTGTCGGATATCAGGGTTCGGTTTTGCCTGCTTTTATCGCGGGAATTATCGGGGCAAAGCTTGAGAGGGCGGTAAGGAAGCGTGTGCCTGAAGCGCTAGACCTTATTCTTACGCCATTTATTACCCTTCTTGTTATGATTTCGCTATCATTGCTAGTAATCGGTCCGATTTTCCACATCGTTGAACAGGGTATTTTGTCAGTAGCAACGGATGTTCTTTCATGGCCGTTCGGAATCAGTGGCCTGTTGATAGGCGGCCTAAACCAGATTATTGTTATTACAGGGGTTCATCATATTTTCAATATGCTTGAAATCCAGTTGCTGTCAAAATATCATTATAATCCATACAACGCGATTGTTACTTGTGCGGTTGCCGCGCAGGGTGGTGCTGCCCTTGCGGTTGGCCTCAAGACCAGATCGGCAAAATTGAAAGCGCTGGCGTACCCATCCTCGGTATCGGCGCTATTAGGAATCACCGAACCGGCAATCTTCGGGGTAAACCTCCGTTATGGCAAGCCTTTCATCATGGGCCTCATTGGCGGTGCGGCCGGTGGATTTTTGGCGTCTATCCTTGGCCTGAAAGCAACTGGAATGGCGGTTACCGTTATCCCGGGTACGCTTCTCTATTTAAACGGGCAAATCCTGCCGTACATACTCGTCAACCTTGTGGCGATTGCGGTCGCCTTCGCGCTGACCTGGATGTTTGGATACTCTGATAAAGTGAAAAACGAAATCGAACAGCAGTAAGATTTACAGGAGGCAGGGCGGCACTTGCCTTCTTTTGTGAAGAAAGATATTTTGCCCGTCATTTGCCTGGATGGCGGGTTGAATCATGTTGAGGCATAAAAAACGGCAACTTGGCATTAATATCTGCTAGTTTGGCAGAACTATAATCTCGTTTGGAAAAAAACAGAGATGTAAACGTCGCAAGGAGGTTCGCTCATGACTGAAAAGGAAGACTTCCTGGTCCAGAAAGCATATGAGGAAATTGAGAAATACAAAGTACAGGTGGAAAAGGATCCGTACCGGCTGAATTACCATCTTATGCCCCCGGTCGGATTGCTGAATGACCCGAACGGGCTTGTGCAGTATAAGGGTACCTACCATGTGTTTTACCAGTGGAATCCTTTTGATACGGCACATGGAGCGAAATTTTGGGGACATTATTCAACCAGGAATATGGTCCACTGGCGTGAAGAGCCGATTGCGCTTGCCCCGAGTGAGTGGTATGAACGGAATGGCTGTTATTCGGGGAGCGCGGTTGAATGGGAAGGGAAGCTGTATCTATTTTATACCGGGAACGTTAAGCTGGATGATGGGACGCGTGAGACGTATCAATGCGTGGCGGTTTCCCGGGACGGCGTCCATTTTGAAAAAAAGGGGCCGTTTCTCAAGCTGCCGGAGGGGTATACAGCCCATTTTCGGGATCCGAAGGTTTGGTGGAAAAACGGCTGCTGGTATATGGTCATCGGTGCCCAGACCGTGGATGGGAAAGGGGCCGCGGTCCTTTTTTCATCGGAGGACATGTTAAGCTGGAGGGAATTGGGGAGGATTGCCGGTGAAGGGATGAATGGCCTGTCGGAATTCGGCTATATGTGGGAATGCCCTGACCTGATCTGCCTGGATGGGAAGGATGTTTTGCTCGTGTCGCCTCAGGGATTGGATCCAAGCGGCCACTTTTACCATAACCTGTTCCAGTCAGGTTACTTTGTTGGGGCTCTTGATTATGAATCGGCCCATTTCAGGCATGGCCCTTTTACGGAGATTGACCGGGGGTTTGATTTCTATGCGCCTCAAACATTTGTCGACGATAAGGGGAGAACCATCCTGTATGGCTGGATGGGCATTACTGATGAGAATGAATCGTACCAGCCGACTTTAGCCCATCGCTGGGTACATGCGCTGACCCTCCCCAGGGAGTTGAGCCTTCACGGCGATAAGGTTTATCAACGGCCGCTTGACGAGCTCTGTTCACTGAGAAAAGACAGGGTTGATTACAAGAATGTAGAATTGACTGGAACCGGAACGCAATTTAATGGTGTCGAAGGAAGCTCGGTGGAATTGCGTTTGGACGACATAAAAGTGGAGAGCGGCGGGTTCAGGATTCGTTTTCGCAGAGAAGCGGAGTTGTTTTATGATTGTGATAAACGGGAGATGAGCCTAATAAGGAAAAATTTTAAAACGGGCGAACCGGAGAGAAGAACGTGTGCGCTTTCCTCCCTATCCCAGCTAACAATTTTCATGGACAATTCTTCGCTGGAAATCTTCGTGAACGAGGGGGAAGAAGTATTTACGGCGCGTTATTTTCCGAGCTTGAGGGATGAAACAATTACATTCTATGGCAGGGCTTTTTTCAATCTTGCCAAGTGGGATTTGGACAAGCTGAAGATTGAACGAAACAATGCTCAAAGGGGCGTGTTATGAATGGGCTTCCGGGGCTGGATGAAATATGCGGGCGTTTAAAAGCATTCGGTTAAAGGTTATCCTATTTTCCAGAAGAATCCTCGATTGGAATCAGGATATAGGCTTTTAGACGGAAATTAGGTTGACAGATTTGTCAGAATGTTATAGGCTAATTTGTATATAATTTAATAGAACCACCTCACTTTAGACAGTGGGGTAGAGGCGCGGTATTTAACAGTCTTTAGTGGAGCGTGAGAAGCATCGAGACTAGGGAGAAGGAAATATCGCCGAAGTGGGCCATATACTCAGTATCGCCTGCTGGGCTTGCAGTGAACAACTGCAGGACTGTCTCAATAAGCGTCCCGGCTTATTGAGTTGTGCTATCTCATTGGGGTAAAGAGAGGATTTGGGTGCAAACTGTACATGTTGCGGCCTGAGTTTATCTCAGGCCGCTTTTTGGTGTATTAAAAAAATGAAAGGGGAAGATTAGGGTGAAAAAAAGGGGAACGTTATTTCTTGTCTTATTGTTTACGGCTATTCTAGCATTGGCCGGTTGCGGAGGTACCGACAGTTCAAAATCAGGTTCGAATGGCAAGGAAGAAAAGGATACCTTTAAAGTAGGGCTTGAAGCGGGCTACGCGCCTTTTAACTGGTCGCAAAAAGATGATTCAAATGGAGCTGTCAAAATTTCCGGGACATCCGAATACGCAGGCGGCTATGATGTGGAAATCGCCAAGAAAATCGCCGATGGCCTCGGAAAAGAGCTTGTTATTGTAAAAACAGAGTGGGATGGCCTTGTACCTTCCTTGACTTCCGGCAAAATCGATGCGATTATCGCCGGGATGTCGCCAACAGCGGAACGTAAAAGAACAATCGACTTTTCGGATAACTACTATAAATCGAATCTCGTCATGGTCGTGAAAAAAGGCGGCAAGTATGAAGGAGCGAAATCAATCCAGGATTTCAAAGGCGCGAAGGTAACCGCCCAGCTGAATACATTCCATTACTCTGTCATTGATCAGATCAAGGGCGTAAAGAAAGCGACAGCGATGGACAACTTCCCGGCAATGAGGGTTGCGCTTGAATCGGGCATCATTGATGGATACGTTTCCGAACGCCCTGAAGCGGTGAGCGCTTCAGCAGCAAATGAAAACTTCGCGATGGTCGAATTCGAGGATGGCTTCAAAACATCCGAGGATGACACGGCGATTGCTGTTGGACTTAAAAAGGGAAGCGGCCTGAAGGACAAAATCAATGAAATCCTTAGCGGCATTTCCGAAGAAGAACAAACAAACATCATGGACGAAGCAATCAAGAACCAGCCAGCAGCAGAATAAAGATAGATTTTAGTGGAAACCGGCTGTGTCTTGCATACAGCCGGTTTCATGATGATATGGAGGAGGAGAAGCATGAGCATCGATTGGATTGTGAAAATCGTATCGGAAAACTGGGAGATGTTCCTGCGCGGAGCCGGCACAACACTCTGGATTGCGCTCGTTGGGACAATTGCCGGAGCCATTATCGGCTTGATTGCGGGCATTATCCGGACGATTCCAGTTCCTGAACGGGGATTTAAAAAAATTGTATTGGCAGTCGTCAATTTTCTTTTATCGGCATATATTGAATTTTTCCGAGGGACGCCAATGATTGTTCAGGCAATGGTTATCTATTACGGATCGGCATTGGCTTTCGACATTAATATGAATGTCATGATGGCGGCACTTATTGTTGTCTCAATCAATACAGGGGCCTATATGGCGGAAATTGTCCGCGGCGGAATCATTTCAGTCGATAAGGGACAGTTCGAGGCTGCCCAGGCAATCGGAATGAACCATATCCAGACAATGATCAACGTCGTATTGCCGCAGGTTGTGCGCAACATTTTGCCGGCAACGGGGAATCAATTTGTCATCAATATAAAGGACACATCCGTCCTGAACGTTATCTCGGTATCTGAATTGTACTTCCTGACAAAATCGGTAGCGGGGAATAATTTCCGTTACTTCGAGTCATTCTTTGTGGCGTGTGTCCTTTATTTCGTCATGACCTTTGCCGTCACGAAAATCCTTCGTTATTTTGAAAAGAAAATAGAAGGCCCTGACAGCTACACGGTTGTCGGGGAGGATATCCAGCCTGCGAGATAACAGCGGCAGAAAGGAGGAGAACGTATGGAAAAAGTAATTGATATCCAGCATTTAAATAAGTCCTTTGGAAACCATGAAGTGTTAAAGGACATCAATTTTTCAGTCAATAAAGGCGAAGTTGTCAGCATCATCGGTTCATCCGGCTCCGGAAAGTCGACGCTTCTCCGCTGTGTAAACCTACTGGAAATGCCAAGCGGCGGCCAAATCATTTACAAAGGCGAAAATATTCTTGATGACAAGCATGACCTGTTCCTTTACAGAAGGAAGCTTGGCATGGTGTTCCAGCAGTTCAACCTGTTCAACAACCACAATGTCCTCGGCAACTGTGTGGTCGGCCAGGTAAAGGTGCTGAAGCGTTCAAAGGAAGAAGCAGAAGAAGTAGCCATGAACTATTTGAAAGTGGTTGGCATGGACAAATACATCAATGCCAAGCCGCATCAATTATCTGGCGGGCAAAAGCAGAGAGTGGCGATTGCGAGGGCCCTGTCGATGGAACCGGATGTCATGCTGTTCGACGAACCAACATCCGCGCTAGACCCTGAAATGGTCGGCGAAGTCCTCAAGGTTATGAAAGACCTTGCCGAATCAGGGTTGACAATGCTGATCGTTACGCACGAAATGGAATTCGCCCGTGAAGTATCCGACCGGGTCGTCTTTATGGATAAAGGGGTTATTGCGGAGGAAGGCAGCCCTGAGCAAATCTTCAGCAATCCGACCCAGGAACGGACGAGGGAATTCTTGAAGAGAACCTTGAAACAGTACTAAATCGACATCCTTGCTCCTTTTCATCTATTATTCTCGGAAAAAATTCAAAAAATTTGGATAATAGTTGCAAACAGTGTAAAAGTCCTTGTATAATTATGGTAGATAATAAAATAGACCCAGGGGCAACTTATCTGAAAAGATAAGAACGCAAAGCTAAAGGGGCTAAAGCAGGATTTCTGCCATGCCAGCCAGCTGCACGTGAAAAGTCCCTCTTGTATAAGTGGGTCTTTTTTGTTGGACTTTTTGAACATGTGGAGGGGGTAGGGATGTTGAAAAAAGTATTGTCAATCTTATTCACAGCTATTCTCGTTTTGGGTTTGGGGTCGCCAGCTTTTGCAAATGAAGATAAAGATGTGGCCAAGGCCCTTAGTTTGATTGAAAAGACCAACCAGGAAATTAGCGAAAAAGTAGATAAAGCAGTAATAAAGGCAGACAAGCTGCAGGCTGAATATCTTGAGGAAATGAGAAAAATCGGCGAAAGCAATAATGAGTTGCGTGAAAAATTAGCGAATAAATACAATGAACAATTGGACAAAATCATTGCGGACGTTTATGAGGAAACGCTGAAAATGTCGGGAAAAACGATTGCGAAGGCCGCGGAATATGGAGTTATTGCTGAATGCGACTGGGTGGAGGTTCGTTTTGCTGACAGGTATGTGTTGATTGATCCTCTGCGGATTGTAAAACTTTAGTTTAAAGTGGGAAAAATAAATTGATGAAATAGTTTGAATACTATATGATGGAATTAAGTGAACGGGTCTAACGTTAATAGACTCGTTTTTTTTGGGTGAAGAGCGGGGTGGAATGAGTGGCATTTACGATAGGCAAAAAGGATACTTTTATAGAAGAAGTTTCAAGCGACTCATTCAATATTCGTTTACTTGCCCGGGGTGATGGGGCTGAGGTAATGGCCACGACAATTTCAAAAGGGAATATTTTTTATATTTACCCAAGCGAACTACCAAATTTACTCGAATTTTATTTTATCCAGAAGGGCGAAATGGTCTGTGAATTGGACGGCGAAAAGATAAAATTGGGCCCAGGCGATTATTATACAGCAGTTAATCTGGAAAAGCCTGTCCATTTTACTGCGCTGACAGATGTAACGTGTTTGTGGATGATTACCGAGCCAACATTTTACCAAATGAGTAAAAACATCAGGGAATTAAAATCCATTGTCGAAGAAGTAGAAAAGAAGGATCGGCATACGTATAAACATAGTGAAAGAGTTTCGGAATATGCAATTAAAATTGCAAGGAAGCTCATGCTTCCAAAAGACAAGCTCGAGAATTTATACATTGCCTCCATCCTTCATGATATAGGAAAAATAAATATACCGGCGAAAATTTTGAATAAGCCGGATAAGCTGTCCGATGAGGAGTTTGCCATCGTCAAGCACCACCCGGGCGATGGAGCAGAAATGGTGAAAGACCTTTATTATGAAGATATCTCGGTGATTATAGAACAGCATCACGAACGGCTGAATGGCAGCGGCTATCCAAATGGCTTAAAAGGTGATGAAATCCTTTTAGAAGCCCGTATTATTGCCGTTAGTGACACATTCGATGCTATGACAGAAGACAGGGCCTACCGGAAGGCTTATGATGTACAGTATGCTGTAGATGAACTAATCAGAATGGCCGATACCCATTATGACAGGAAAGTCGTCGAAGTGTTTGTGGAGATTTTAAAAGAAGAAGGGCGTCTGCAAAGTGAAATGCTAGAGGTAAAATGAAAGGAATCAATCAATGGGGATTGATTCCTTTTTTATTTTACCGCAAACAGTCAAAGTTTACAGATTGGAGGCTGTATTTTAGTGCCTCCCTAATTTAAAGGCAGTTTTACTGGAGGAGTTCACCGTTTACATACAAGCCGCCTGTTGTGGAAACTTCCTTGATATCTGTAACAATATGTCCAGATTTTCCAGGGAATTCATCACCGACTTTTGGAATGTCACCCGTAGTTACTGTATTAGTGATTTCAAGGATAAATCCTGTAACCTGCTTTTTGGTCCTAGATTCATAAGCTACACTTGCATTGACCGAAGAATCTCTTTTGTGCTCAACATAATGGGTGTTTTCTCCCTTGGTTCCTTCTCCCGTAATCCATGAAACTGTAACGGCATAAGTAGTTGTTGTTGAATAAGTAAAGTTCAGTTCTTCGGCTTTTTTCTGCAGTTCAGCATTATTCCATCCCAGGGCGGTTTGGACATCGCCTTTACCTACAAATCCCGTTCCTGCTACTGGATCGATTGTTACTGCCGCGAAGGCGGATCCTGCGAGTACTCCCATTGCCAAAGCTCCTGCTGCCAGACTTGATAAAATTTTCTTCATTCTCTTCATCTCCCCTGAGAGTATGGTTTGTTTCTAAAGGGCCGGTTACACTATTGGCTCCATAGGGCCCAAGTGTCCATGTACAGGCCATACTTCATCGCTTCCCTCAAGCCCAGTCCGTTACTATGTACGGAACAAGCCACGAACAGATAGTCGCTGTACAGAGAGATCGATTCTATATACAGAACATCTGGTATACGGTAATTATAAATTAAACAATGGTTTAAAAGGTATACTTTCCGGTCGACATGGAGGCTGGAAATCTCGACATTTTTTGAGGATCGTTAGGTAATTTAAGCGTGTTTTTCAAGGGGAAAACAAAAAAAGAGCACTAACATTGTTAGTGCTGGCAATGGATCGTGTATACCTTAGGAGGAAGAAAGTGAACAAGGGCAATACCGCCCTTGTTCATTCAAAGTATATAGTAAACAATAGTTGAAACCTACCTTTTTTAATAGACAAATTACGTCAAAAACTGTGAATTTGTAGAAAAATAATGATTAAAAAATGCTCTTTTTTCAAGTAAGATGGAAGGAAGTAGAAAACTATTACTAGGAAAACAGGTGAACCACCATGAGACGCATTATCCGAAAAAATGTCAGTCTTGTTTTTCTTATTCCCGCGCTCCTTTTAACGAACGCTTTCATAACGGTCCCAACGGAGCTTAATTGGGAAATTCTTTTATTCCTCTGTATTATGGTTGTGTTTGATCAGGTCAATTTAAAGGTTTTTTCCGGTTTTGGGTACTCCTTTTTTAATGTCATTTTGTCGCTGATCATATTTGACCAATACTCGGTCGTATATGGATTTATTTATCTTCTGGTTGATAGCCTGATATCGATCCTTCTCCAGAAAAGGGGCCGACTGCAGTCAATCATCTCATTGTTGTCCATCTATACGATTATTATCATCGTCTGTAACGAACTGTATAACGGGTACTCCGATATGGATTACCAGGCCCGTTATTTAACGTCCTTATTCATGTTATTCCTGAGCGTGTTGCTGAAATATGTGTATATCTACCTTGAAACCGGGGCGGCCACGACAAAGCTATTCCTGGATCGATTTGGTCCGATGTTATTTGAGGCAGCGATTGTTTTTCCGATTCTTGCATTCTACGACCATCTTGAAATTAATCTTGTACTCATTCTTTTCTTATCCTATTACACATTCATTGGCTTCCTGCATAAGAAATTTATTGGAGTCAACCAGGCGCACATAGATATCATTACAGAAAAATTAGCTAAAAAGTATAGAGTTGAGCTCATTTTTATGAATTTAGGGGAAATAAAAGGTGTATGCTATTACGAGAAAAATATAATCGCCATCGATGAGAAGCTGGATTACCCGGAGCAGCTGCAAACGATTATCCATGAAATGCTCCATTTCCATATGAGGAAATTCAAGTTCCCGATAAAGACGGAGGAAATGATCATTACCATTTTCGAGGCGGCTATTAGCTGGTATTGTATATTAACGCTTAAACATAGACTCGAAATCGATTAGGGGAGAGGGAAACAAATATGCAAACGCCGTTAGGACAGGAACTAAGGAGATTACGACGTGAAAAAAACCTGAGGCTTGAAGATGTCGCCAATGGGACGGGGATTACACTTCAGTATTTAAGTATGCTGGAGAAAGGCGACCGGAAATCTGTTTCCTTTGAAATCATGGCGGATATTTCGAGATTCTATGGTGTTCCTCTTGATTATTTCGCGGCCTTTATAAAAGAGGAACAGACTCAGCCGCTATCCGATGTTGAAATTATGCTCTGGCAGTCGATTAACGAGAAGGTGCGCGATGAGATTTACTACAAAAAAGGGAAATCGCTTAAGGCTATCTTTTCCAAGCTGTTTAATTAATCGGCAAATTCCTGAAACCAATATTGAAACGCCAGCCCTGAATTTAGTGGGCTGGCGTTTTTTGCTAAGGGGGAAGATTCCTTTTTAAAAAAACTACCCGTGAATCGTTTCAAGCGCGACTTCAATCATGTCGTTGAACGTTGTCTGGCGCTCCTGGGCAGAGGTTTGTTCACCGGTGAGAATATGGTCGCTGACGGTCAGGAGGCAAAGTGCTTTCACTCCGAATTTCGCGCCAAGATAGTAGAGGCCCGCGGCTTCCATTTCAACTGCCAATACCCCGTGTTTGCCAAGGCGGATGAATTCATCCTGGCGGTCGGTATAGAACAGGTCGGATGATACTACATTCCCTACGCGAAGTTTTAAGCCCTTTTCTGTACCGGTATCATAGGCTTTTTTCAACAAATCGAAATTTCCGATTTGCGGGAAATCAAAGCCTGGAAAGCTGCTGCGGATGATATTCGAGTTTGTGGCCGCGGCCTGGGCGATGATGACATCGCGGATTTTCACTTCTTCCTGGATGGCGCCGCATGTCCCAACCCTAATCAGGTTTTTAGCGCCATAGCCCTCAATGAGCTCCTGGATGTAAATCATTGCGGAAGGCATGCCCATCCCTGTCCCCTGGACGGAAATGCGCTTGCCTTTATAGGTGCCTGTATAACCGAGCATCCCGCGGACATTATTATAGCAGACCGCGTTCTCGAGGAATGTTTCGGAGATATACTTTGCACGCAGCGGATCGCCAGGCAGCAAGATGGACTCGGCTATTTCTCCTTCTTTTGCTTCAATGTGTAGACTCATTCTAGTCCCTCCTCATGATTAAGTGGAAAAAGGTATCGTTCAGTGGAAATTTTCCTGCAGCGCTGATTAATTGGTAAGTTTCTGGTTTAAAAATCGGTAAACAAGTTAACAAAATAACCAGTAGAGCGCTTACTGAAAACAAACACTTTCACTCGTATAGTATCTTCAAAGCAGGCTAAAGATTATACCGTTTCAGGAGAGTTTGAATCGCCAGGAGTTGCAATTACTTTGGACGCGATTTTTGGTGGAATTTAGCAAGCCCCTATTGGTTACATTAAGGTTAAAGGGGAGACAAGAACGCTACTTCATCGGTTATGTTCATTATCGTTTCCCCAGTTTTCGCATTAAGGTAGGCTGTTATTTTTAAAGGATAAGGAAAATTACACATTTCGATCCGGATTGATATGACCAAATTCTACTTTGTGTTGAGTTTTATTCCATTATTTGGAGTTCCGCTATTTACCGTTTATTCTTCAACATTTCTTGCAATTCGCCTTGTACTTGTGTTTTACTATGTAAGGTTCTAGCCCCCGGTTGGGCTAAGGCTCTGTGCAGTCGGAGAAACTGAATTAATCTATATGCTTCCGTGTGTTCGGATACTGCTCGTTCCGATTGTAACGGTAGGGTGTCCACGTTCGCTAAGGCGCTTGGCGATCTTATGATGTTGGAAAGAGATAAGAGATTTTCTTGAGCTGGCGTCTGGAATGACTCCGGCTCTTTTATGCTATAAGAGGTGAAGGTATTGTGAATAAGCTATTTTCTATACAATCTGAACAAACAAATATACGGACGGAAATGCTCGCCGGGCTTACGTCGTTCATGACGGTTGCCTATATTATTGTCGTGAATGGAGCGATATTAAGCATGGCAGGGATGCCGTACGAGGCTGTCACCCTGGCAACTGTTATCGTATGCTTTGTTGGCTGCATGCTGATGGCGCTTTGGGCGAACTCGCCGCTCCTTATTGTACCGGGGATGGGAGACAATGCCTTTTTCGTGTTCACACTTGTCCTGTCATTTGGCCTGACGTGGCAGCAGTCGCTTGCAGCTGTCCTATTTGCCGGGATTGCATTTGTTCTGGCAGCCTTTACGAAAGGAGCGGCTGCTTTATCGCGTTCCATCCCGCAATCGATGATCCATGCCATGACAGCCGGGATTGGCCTGTTCATCGCTTTCCTTGGGTTAAAAAATGGTGGGCTGATTGTTGCAAGTGAAGGTACTTTTGTAAAATTGGGCAATTTTGCAGACCCGCATGTCCTGACAACAGTACTTACCCTGCTAGTTGTGCTGCCGCTTTTCCTGAGGAATGTTAGAGGGAATTTCCTTATTGGCATTTTCGCCGGGACTGCTATTGGCGCCTGGCTGGGGATTGTCGATTTTTCTTCCCTAAGGGATTTCAGCATCTCGTTTAAAGGGTATGATTCGATATTCGCAGCTTATGATTTTAGCCAGATTGGTACGGTGAATTTTTGGACAGCCGTCTTTTCGCTGTCAATGGTAATTATTTTTCAAAACATGGGTACTCAGCTTGGGATGTTGCCCGATAAATCGAAGTTCCAGCGGTCGTTTCAGGCCAATTCAGTTTCCGTCGTGGCCGCATCGTTATTTGGCTGCAGCCCTGCGACAACTGCTGCGGAGTCCGCGACCGGTATTGCAGCAGGGGGAAGGACAGGGCTCACTTCGTTTACTGCGGGGCTTTTGTTCATCCCGGCCTTGTTCCTTATCCCGCTTTTTAAGGTCATTCCGAATGAGGCCATCGCCCCTGTCCTCATCATAGTCGGCTGCCTGATGGTGCAAAGCCTGAAGCACGTTGCGTTTGATGACTTTACGGAAGCATTCCCCGCTTATTTGATGCTTGCGATTATGCCGCTGACATTCAGCATCGCGAACGGGATTGCTTTTGGGTTTATCGCCTATCCGATTGTAAAGCTCGTGACGGGGAAAAGGGCGGAGGTATCCGCAACCATGTACGTCATCGCGTTTTTCTTCCTCTTATATTTCCTGCTTGGCTCCCTATAGAAAAGCGGAAGCGCCCGTTTAACGCCGTTTGGGACTTGAGCGAAGTCCTTTTGGAGGACTTTATGTTAAAAATAGACAGCCGAGTTTGCACGGCTGTTTTTTTATTTTTGTCACCAATAATAAAATAAGCTTTTGTTTTTCATATGAAAGGAACCAAAAAGGACGCGAAAACACGAACATTGGGTATTGACTTGAATTTAATATCTGTGTATTATTGCATGTGGTTCTAAAAAACAAATTTTTCCTTCCTTTGTGGAGTGGAATTTTACAGGAGGCAATCATGGAACGCCTTTTTAAACTAAAGGAATTAAATACAAACGCTAAGACTGAAGTCGTGGCGGGCATGACGACATTTATGGCCATGGCGTATATTATTGTTGTAAACCCCGCCATCCTATCCTCCGCGGGTGTTCCGTTCAACCAGGTATTCATGGCAACGATTATTGCCGCGGTAATCGGGACGGTGATTATGGCCCTGTTTGCCAATTATCCGATTGCGATTGCGCCGGGCATGGGGCTGAATGCTTATTTTGCCAGCGTTGTCGCAACACAGGGCGTCAGCTACCAAATCGTATTCGGGACAGTTTTTTTGGCAGGAGTGCTGTTCCTGCTGCTGTCGTTAACGAAACTGCGGGAAATGTTGATTGAATCAATTCCGGAGTCGCTTAAGCACGCAATTACTTCGGGGATTGGCTTGTTCATTGCCTTTCTCGGGCTGAAGATGGCGGGCATTGTGGCCGGAAATAAGGAAACGTTGGTATCAATAGGCAATCTTCATAACGCGGGTACGATTTTATCGATTGTTGGCCTTTTTGTAACCTTGATTTTGCTTGCGCGCAAGGTGAAGGGCGCGCTGTTTATCGGGATGCTTGTGACAGCGGTCATCGGGTATTTCATGGGTATGCTTAAACTGGACGGTGTTGTGTCGGCACCGCCATCGCTTGTTTTCTTCGATATGGATCTGTCCGGCGTCTTTTCGCATGGCTTGTTTACGGTTGTGTTTGCGTTCCTGTTGGTAACACTCTTTGATACAACGGGAACACTGATAGGAGTGACCGAGCAGGCAGGTTTTATGAAAAATGGAAAGCTGCCGAGGGCACGAGCGGCCCTAAGCGCAGATGCCGTTGCCACTACGGTCGGTGCGGCACTTGGGACGAGCCCATCTACCGCATATATCGAGTCGACAACCGGTGTTGCGGCAGGCGGACGTTCCGGGCTAACAGCTTTGACTGCCGGCGCGCTTATGCTTGCTGCAATGTTCTTCTCGCCGCTCGTATCGGCGATTGCGTCCTTGCCGGCAATTACGGCGCCTGCCCTGATTATCGTAGGCTGCTACATGATGGAGGGGCTTGCGAAAATCAATTGGCGTGAACTCGATGAAGCTTTCCCTGCTTTCATCACCATTCTTGCCATGCCGCTGACTTCAAGCATCGCAACAGGGATTGCCCTAGGATTTATCACGTATCCGATTATCAAGCTCGTAAGCGGAAAGGGCAGGAACGTCCACGCGCTTATTTATGTATTTGGAATCCTGTTTGCGGTTCAGTTGTACTTCTTTTCCTAAGCCTGTTACCCGGCTGCTTTCGAGCATGCCGGGGCGGGCTTTTTTGATTTTCGGGGCAGTTTCGCCTTCGGGCACAAATCCCTTTGACACTCTTTGTGTCCAAACTACTCCGGGATCCGAACAAAGACTTGCTTTTTGGTCCTCTTTTTCCGTTTTGTCACTGATTTGGGGACACCCGCCTCTTTATAATTCATTTTGCTATCCAAACATAAGGCATCTTTGGACATGGGCGTCTTGGGAATTTACCTTACTGTCCAAACATCGGTTAAATCACCATAGTACCCCAAGGGATTCGGAAAACAAATGCAGTTATCAGAACCAAACCTCTATGTCCGAATTGGCCCCAGATTTGGAGAGCGGCTCCACTATTTCTTCGTTTTGAGTCTGAGTCTACCCTCTGTAACTTATCCCGCAATCATTTTTCTTCCTCTCTACTGTTCTTTTCTGCTTCCCTATATTCTTGCAACATTCGACAAATTCAATAAGAAAAACTTATGCTTTACTATAAAAACAATAAAATTTATTTAAGTGAATTTCTGCACTACACTAAAGGAAAGGGGTGGTTGAATTGGAATATATTATAATTTTCCTTACCGGTATATGTGCGACGACAATTGGTACTTTGGCAGGGGGAGGCGGATTGATTAGCCTTCCGATGATGCTTCTGCTTGGCATGCCTGCACACTCGGCAATTGGGGCGAATAAAGTATCCAATACAGTCAGTTCGTTCTCAAGCTTTTTCCATCTCTACCGAACGAAACGGGTTACATGGAAGGAAGCGTATTGGATTATTCCGGTTAGCATTTTGGGAGGGATGAGCGGTGGATTTCTAGCTACAAGGATACCCGCTGATAAGATGATGCTCCTTGCCCTTATTCTATTAACCTTTGCCTTTATAACATCTTTTATTGGAAAAGGAAGTTTCATGGGGAACGCAAAGTTGAAGATAAACAAAGTCAGCCTGCCAGGACTGTACGGAATTGGCATATATGATGGCCTTTTTGGCCCGGGCCAAGGCACGTTGATGCTATATCTGTTCGGATATTTGAACATTTCCTATCTTCGCGCAGTCGGGTTTGTGCGGCTGGCCACTTTTTCAAGCTGCATCGGGGCGGCGGCGATGTACATCGCTTCGGGAAAAATCATTTGGCCGATGACGCTCGCGCTTATGCTCGGATCGGTAACTGGCGCGCAGCTGGGCGTCCGGATTGCCGAAAAACTGAAACCGCAATTTGTAAAACCAATCCTGCGTGTCGCCACAGTCGCTCTCATAATTCAGGTGTTTGTAAGGGCAGTGCAGTAACGGCTGTATATCCACCTTGCTAAAATGATGAAAAACGGTCGATTTCCAAATAATTTATTGACAATTTTCAAACCTGTATGATAAATATTTAGTGAGATTAGCACTCTTGAAACAAGAGTGCTAAAATAGTTGTGGACATGCACTGGAAAGGGGATATTCTTATGGAAAAGAAGCAGTTCCAGGCCGAGTCGAAAAGGCTTTTGGAAATGATGATCAACTCCATTTATACAAAGCGGGAAGTGTTTTTGCGCGAACTGATTTCCAATTCGAGCGATGCAATCGACAAGATTTACTACAAAGCGCTGACAGATGATTCGCTTGTTTTTGATAAAGAGAATTACTACATAAAGATTGTTGCGGACAAAGAAAACCGGACTTTGAAGATTATCGATACCGGGATCGGGATGACGAAGGAAGAGTTGGAAACGAATCTCGGGACGATTGCGAAAAGCGGCTCGCTTGCGTTTAAAAAAGAAACCGACCTTAAGGATGGCTATGACATTATCGGCCAATTCGGGGTCGGATTCTATGCGGCCTTTATGGTTGCCGATGTCGTGACCGTGATCAGCAAAGCGCTTGGCAGCGATGAGGCGTACAAGTGGGAGTCCACCGGTGCGGACGGATACACGATTGAGCCGGCCGAAAAGGATGGCGTGGGCACGGAAGTACTTTTAAAAATAAAAGAAAATACCGAAGACGAGCAATACGACGAGTTCCTTGAGGAATACAGCCTGAAGTCAATTGTCAAGAAATACTCCGACTTCATCCGCTATCCGATTAAAATGGACGTCAGCACAAGCAGGAAAAAAGAAGGCAGCGATGACGAGTGGGAGACTGTCCAGGAAGAGCAGACTGTCAACAGCATGGTGCCGATTTGGAGAAAGAACAAGAGCGAGCTGACGGACGATGATTATACGAATTTTTACAACGAAAAGCATTATGGTTTCGACAAGCCGCTGAAACATATCCATATAAGCGTCGATGGGGCTGTCCGCTATAATGCGATCCTGTTCATCCCAGAAAACATCCCGTTCGATTACTACTCGAAGGAATTCGAAAAGGGTCTGGAGCTGTATTCCAACGGCGTCCTGATTATGAACAAGTGCGCGGATTTGCTTCCTGACCATTTCAGCTTTGTAAAAGGGATGGTTGACTCCGAGGATTTGTCGTTGAACATTTCGAGGGAAATGCTGCAGCATGATCGCCAGCTGAAGCTGATTGCCAAGAATATCAGCAAGAAGATTAAGAGCGAGCTGCTTGCCCTCCTGAAGGACGACCGCGAGAAGTATGAAAAATTCTATGAATCATTCGGACGCCAGCTGAAGTATGGCGTGTACAGCGATTTTGGCGCACATAAGGAAACCCTTCAGGACCTGTTAATGTTTTATTCGTCAAAAGAGAAGAAGCTAGTTACGCTCGACGAGTATGTGTCGCGGATGCCGGAGGAGCAGAAGTATATTTACTATGCGGCCGGTGAATCGGTTGAACGCCTCGAAAAGCTTCCTCAGGCCGAGCTTGTTTCGGATAAGGGATATGAAATCCTTTACTTCACTGAGGATATCGATGAGTTCGCAATCCGTATGCTGATGAATTACAAGGAAAAGGAATTCAAGTCGATTGCAAGCGGCGACCTCGGGATTGAATCGGAAGAGGAAAAGAAGGAAGCCGAGACCGAAGCAGAGGAAAACAAAGAGCTGTTTGATGCGATGAAGGACGTTCTTTCCGGAAAAGTAAAGGATGTGAGGGTTTCCAAGCGCCTCAAGTCCCATCCGGTCTGCCTGGCAAGCGAAGGCGACCTGACAATCGAAATGGAAAAAATCCTCCGCCAGATGCCGAACAGCCAGGACGTAAAGGCGGAGAAAATCCTTGAGATCAACCCGAACCATGAAGTGTTCCAGTCGTTGAAGGATGCGCTCGGGAAGGACAAGGAGAAGCTGGCCCTTTATACGAACCTGCTTTACAACCAGGCGCTCCTGATTGAGGGGCTGCCGGTCCAGGATCCGGTCGAATTTACGAATGATATTTGCAAGATTATGGTGTAACGTTCTGCCGGAAAAATATGTTTGACGTATGCGCGCCTTTTCTGTAACATATGAAAAGGAATTGAATGCCCGTGCCTTAACGGGAGAGGTTCATAGCTGATACCCTCTATAAAAAACTATGGATACATGACCATCAGCCATGTCCATAATCGGACATGGCTTTTTTACTGGTTATTTCCGTTGTTTTTAGCAGGTTCATTGGCGGAGGCTCTCTTGTAAAAGGGCGGGATACTTTTACAAGGGGGTTTTTTTATGTCTGGACGAAGCCATGAGGAAGGTTTGAAGGATTTAACCCTATTGGGCAACCAGGGGACAAAATATGCGTTTCAATATGCACCGGAAGTTTTGGAGGCAGTCGACAATCTCCATTCAAACAGGGACTATTTCGTTAAATTCAATTGCCCTGAATTTACAAGCTTGTGCCCGCTGACCAATCAGCCCGATTTTGCCACGATGTATATTTCGTATATTCCGGATAAAAAAATTGTGGAGAGCAAATCGCTCAAGCTTTACCTTTTCAGTTTCCGGAACCACGGCGATTTCCATGAGGATTGCGTCAATATTATCATGAATGATCTGATTAAGCTGCTCGATCCTCGCTATATCGAGGTTTGGGGCAAGTTTACGCCAAGGGGAGGCATTTCCATCGACCCGTGGTGCAATTATGGGAAACCAGGGACGAAGTATGAGGAAATGGCCAATTTCCGCTTGATGAACCACGACCTTTACCCTGAAAAAATCGACAACAGGTAAAAGGGGACAAACTAGATGATTTTATACTTGAATGGAGCGTTCGTCGGGCTATTGATCCTTGCGAACGTTGTAGCTGTTAAGCTATTCAGCATCGGCAATTATGCTATCCTGCCCGCGGCTGTCATCGTGTATGTTTTCACTTATCCAATCATCGATGTAATTGTCGAGGTTTACGGGAAAAAGCAGGCACAGAGGACTGTCAAGGCTGGTTTGATGACGCAAATCCTCGCCCTGGTTTTCATAGCGGCTACAATCGCGTTGCCGTCCGCACCGGTGTTTTCAGAGCAGCAATCGTTTGAAACCATTTTGGGAGGAAGCTTCCGGGTGATTGCCGCGAGCCTGATTTCCTATGCTATCAGCCAGAATCTCGATGTTCTTGTTTTCAACAAATTGAAAAACCGCCATGGGCAAAAAAAGCTCTGGCTCCGCAACAATGCTTCAACCATGCTAAGCCAGCTCGTTGATACGGCCATTTTCATCGGGATTGCCTTTTACGGGGTCGTGCCGACAGCTGTGCTTGGGGCGTTGATCATTACCCAATACATTTTTAAGTTTTTTGCTTCGATTGCCGTAACCCCGCTTGTGTATCTTCTTGTAGGAATCATTAGGAAAAAAGAGGGGACAGATGGAGAAAAAAACGGGGCGGTTGCCCTTGATTAACAAAAAAAGAACTCCGCCTTGCTACATAAGCAGGCGGGGTTCTTTTTCATTTTACTGTACAGAAGAAGCTTTTTTCACAGCTTCATAGGCGTTTACATAGCCCGCGCCAACTTCGTGGTATTGGTAAGCAGGCATCGGCTCCGCGGTTTGAACCATAAACTCCAGCGCCTCTTCCGGAGTAAGATCCGGCTTTGCTTCCTTCATAAGGGCAACGACCCCGGAAATATGCGGAGCCGCCATGCTTGTGCCGCTTGATGTTGTATAGAAGAGCAAATGCTCAGGGTCAATATACGAAATGTCCGTTGTCGTTCCGAGCACATTCATGACGAGGCCTGTAGAAGACCTGGCGGCAACGATGTCCACTCCGGGAGCAGTAATGTCAGGATGAAGGAACGCATCACCTTCCACACCGCGGGATGAGAAATCAGCCAGCCGCTTATCCTTTGTGCCGGCAGCAACACTAATTACCCATGGCGGTGCCGAATAAGGGTTCAACGTATTATCGCCTGGGCCTTCATTGCCCGCTGCGAAAACAACTGTCATCCCTGCATCGTGGGCGGTTTTCGAAGCTACGTTGATTGGGTCGTTCGGTGAGTAGTTACCAGTTGTGCCCCAGCTGTTGCTGATAACATCAATTCCATACTTGTCTTTATTCTTGATAGCATAATCAAACGCTTCAAGCGACCACAAGATGTTGATTCCTTCACCTACCCCCAGGCCGACGAGCTTTGCATCTGGCGCCACGCCTTTATACAGGCCGGTGCTCGCCTTACCGCTGCCAGCAATCGTTCCGGCTACATGTGTCCCATGTCCCGAAGAGGTATCTGTATTAACAACGTTCTCAAGGTAAAGCGGTGAATTGCCAAATAGATTACCGACAACAAATTTAACGTTCTGAACAACTTTTTCACCGAATTGCAAATCTTGGTGAGTTGCATCAATGCCGCTGTCAATAACGGCGATGGTGACCCCCTTCCCGGTATAGCCAAGGTCGTTCCAAACCGATTCAGCGCCAATCAGCTGGCGGCTGTCGCGAAGGAAGTACTGAAGCTCCTTGTTTTCATAGACTGAGAGAATGTTCGTGGATGAGAGAAGGAGGCCTGACAGGGCTGCTATTTTCCCTTTTACGGCGACCATTGGCAGGTTTTCGAATGTTTTTGTTTCAAAGCCCAGAGACTTTAAAAGCTGGATGTCCGAGAGGGCTGGAGCCTTTTTGTAGGTAATGATTGCTTCCGCATCATTGTCCGATAAAGTAGAGTTTAGCAGTTTTGCAATGGCAGGACTTACTTCGGCAGTAAGGCCAAGTGCTTTAGGCTGGGATAAAAAGGTTGGGCTCAACAGGGTGAAAAGCAAAACTAGCAGGACAAGGAATTTGAACTTTTTCATAAGGACCCCCTAAATGATTTGAAATTCTTACCTTCTCTGTTTATCCAGCAAGTTAGTTAGCAAACATAATTGAGGTTGGGAAAATTTTTTTTGGCGAAAAGGTTTGGTGCTTGAATTTCCAAGTCTTTGAGGAAGAAAGTAATCTTGGGTAGAATAAAACCGTGAATACATATGAAAAGAGTGTATCTTGATGAAAAAAATCATTGTAATTGGAGCCGGCGTCCTGGGAGCGTCGACTGCCTACCATCTCGCAAAGGCTGGCGCCGATGTAACAGTCATTGACCGGCATGATCCCGGCCAGGCAACCGATGCGGCGGCTGGGATTATCTGTCCATGGCTGTCCCAGCGACGGAACAAAGCATGGTATGCGCTTGCGAAGGGTGGAGCGGCCTATTATTCCTCTCTCATACGGCAGCTTGAAGAGGATGGCGAAACAGAAACCGGTTATGCGCGGGTTGGCGCTTTGAGCCTGCATACTGACACGGATAAGCTTGCGAAAATGGAAGAGCGGGCGCTTGCCAGGAGGGAGGATGCGCCTGAGATAGGTGAAATCCGCCAGCTTGAATCGGGGCAGGCCGCACGGCTGTTTCCGCCTGTTTCGGATGAATTTGCTTCGGTTCATGTTGGCGGTGCGGCCCGCGTTGACGGGCGAGCGTTAAGAAATGCACTGATCCATGCTGCCGTAAAGCATGGCGCTAAGGTTATCGAAGGTTCGGCAAGGCTTGAGTTTTCCGGGAATTCAGTCACGGGTGTGACGGCAGATGAAATGTACTATAAAGCTGATACCGTCATTGTGGCAGCCGGTGCGTGGGCGGGAGAACTATTGGAACCATTGGGAATCAATTTGAAGCTTTCAGCCCAAAAAGGCCAGATTGTCCATTTGCGTATTGACGGAAAGGAGACAGGTGAATGGCCTGTCGTAATGCCTCCGAGCGATCAATATATCCTTGCATTCGATGGCGGCAAAATTGTCATCGGGACAACACACGAAGAAGACAAGAATTTTGACATGAGGGTGACCGCGGGCGGGCTGCATGAAGTGCTCAATAAGGCCTTGGCTACCGCGCCGAGGCTAATGGACGCTGAGTTTGTGGAAGCCCGGGTCGGATACAGGCCATACACACCGGGCTTCCTTCCAGTTATCGGTGAAATTCCTGGATATGGGAATCTGCTTTTTGCAAACGGGCTCGGGGCATCGGGGCTGACTGTCGGGCCGTTTCTAGGAGGGCAGCTTGCTAAGATGGCACTTGGGCTGGAAGTTGATATTGATTTGAACCTTTATGATATTGGCGGGATAATTGGATATTAAAGGAAGCATGGGCCGGAGATGGCCCATGCTTTTTTAAATCCAATTTATAAGTATTATGTGGTTGAATTGTTACTTATGTATAATAAAAACTTATGTATATCTCAATGAGAGATTTGGGGTCGTTTTTTTATAACGAACAACAGGGGGTGATTTGAGAAAATAATCCCAAATGAAATTGATTTTAAAAAAATCATATCGGGGTAAAAGGGTAGAAATGACTGTTGCTCACTTTAAATACTCCGAGGAGGAACAACCTATGCAATGGAAAGGTAGACAGGGAAGTTCAAATGTTGAAGATAGAAGAGGCATGGGCGGAGGCGGTATGCTCATGGGCGGGGGAATTGGCGGGATTATCCTTGTTTTGATTATGACGTTTCTTGGCGGCGGCAATATAGGAGACGTGCTCAATAACCTAGGTGGAAGCGGGACGGGGCTTGAATCCCCGCCGCCATACCAGGAAACCGCAGAAGAAAAAGAGCTCGCACAGTTCGTTTCCGTCGTTTTGGCTGACACGGAACAGGTCTGGACGGAAATTTTCAAAGAGGAAGGCATGGAATACAGGGAGCCGACGCTTGTTTTGTATTCGGGAACTGTCCAGTCTGCCTGTGGCGTGGCGGGATCGGCAGTCGGGCCATTCTATTGTCCAGGTGATGAAAAGCTGTATATTGACCTAAGTTTTTACAAGGAACTCCAGGACAAGTTCCAGGCGCCGGGCGATTTTGCGATGGCGTATGTGATTGCCCACGAGGTTGGGCACCATGTCCAGACATTATTGGGGACATCGGAAAAAATGGCGTCGCTCCGGCAGAGGCTTAGCGAGACGGAATACAATAAATATCAGGTCCGTATGGAATTACAGGCGGATTACTTCGCCGGCGTCTGGGCAAACAGGGCCCAGAACATGAATCTTCTTGAGGAGGGGGACCTGGAGGAAGCACTCAATGCGGCTACTGCTGTTGGTGATGACACGATCCAGAAAAGGGCTCGGGGTTATGTCGTACCTGAAAGCTTTACACACGGAACATCCGAGCAGAGGAAGCGCTGGTTTTACAAAGGCTTCAAGACGGGTACGATTGAAGGAGGGGACACCTTCAACGCCAAGAATCTGTAAGGGTCTTAGGGAATCATTTTAGAGAAAGGGGAGTTTCATTTTGGCAACAACAAATGAACAATCTTTTTTCCTGAAAGACGATGGACAAATCCCAAACAATCCTGACTTGCCAGTAATTGTTTATCAAGGTGTCTTTAACGACAATCCAAATGGAATAGAGGAAACATTCAACCGTCATAAATGGACTGGCAGCTGGTCAGGCGGCATCTTCGACTATCATCATTACCATAGCAACACGCATGAGGTGCTTGGAGTTAAATCCGGACAGGCAACCGTCCTCCTGGGCGGCGATGCGGGTGAACGGGTCGATCTGAAGGCCGGAGATGTTATCCTCCTGCCAGCGGGAACCGGCCATAAGCTGATTGAAGGCAGCGAAGACTTTGAGGTAGTTGGAGCTTATCCAGAAGGGGCGAGCCCGAATATGAAGGAGAAGGATCCGGCTGGCCGCGCCCAGGCACTCCAGGAAATCCGGAATGTCCCGGTTCCTGAAAAAGATCCGGTTTACGGTGATACAGGGCCGCTTCTCCGGAAATGGGTAAAATGAGGGAAGGACTAATTGAAAAAGCTCTTTTTAGAAGTGGTTTATCCTTCTTTAGTGCCCGAATGAGGTGGTGCCCCCAGCTGTTCGATCACTAATATATCTACTAGTTCCCCAAAGGAATGCCCATAGGTCCCGCATCAGCACATTTGTTAAACCCATTCTTTGTCGTGAAGGACCATTGAGAAACACGACATACGAAAAAACACGATGAGCCTTGATTCGCTCATCGTGTTTTTTCGTTAATTCAAACCCTCTATTCTAACCTGCACGACGGGGAGGAAACCTTCCCCTGTATCCTGGTAGGTTAGCTGTACCTTGTCGCCTTCCTTCAGGTAAATCGCCAATGGTTCGCGTTCCGAAGAGATAATATAGCTCTGCTTATTGTCGAGCAGGAAGGAAACGGCTGTATAATCGCCGGACTTTTCCTTATATACGCGAAGGACGGTTCCGCTTACCTGTTTCTCCTCGGCTTCCGACCTGCCGTCAAGCCCTCCACCTCCTCGCTGAAGGGCAAGCTTATATTGCCGGAGGGCATCGTTCGGAGTCGTTCCGTATACCGATGTTTCAGGATTTGCCGCCGAGACGATAAAGTAATTTTGCAAAAAGCCGTTAGAATCAAGGACTGGCGTCAGCCAGCTTGCTTCCCCATAGAAGTTGTAGAGGACCGGCATTTTGCCTTTCCATTTCTTTTCAATGAATTTCTTCTCGATGATTTGCAATGCGCCTTCGGAATCCATATACGATTCTTCGAGGTTGCCGGTGTAATAGGTTGCTTTACCCGTCCTTGAGTCCGTTAGGGAATAGCCGAGCATCGAGTCGACGCCTTCCTTAGGGCTTGTGAAGTCGGTAAAATAGTACATCGTGCCTTTTTCATCGAAAATTGGCGTAACGTTCGCCTCTGTCCCTTCATCCGAAGGCAGCTTCACATCCTTTTTCCCGAATACGCTGTTCCAGAAGCCGTGGATATAATTACCGAAATAACTGTTCTGCAGGCTCACGACCTCTGGAGAAACCGCTCCGTCTATGAAATTGGGGATTTCATTCAGGGCATATTCCTCCGTCTGCCCGCTTAACGGGTCGACCATTACAATCCCTTTAACATCAAAGCCGTTCCTTGCTGAAATGAAGTTTCCGTAAGAACGGATATAGAATGGCTTTCCGCTTTCATCCACTTCCAACTGGACGTCGCCGTAAAAAATCGATTTCGGATACTGCATCCGGATACGGCGCTCAATGTTTTTTCCGAAGTAGGAGGACGGGGTGTAAGCCATTTCTGATTTCACAAACTTCGGATTTGCTGTCGAGTCGGTGGCGCTCAGCGTAAAATAGCCAGGCGTCGTCTTGCCGTTCCACCATTTGAAGATTCCGGAAAATTCGACGGGCGCAATATACACATATTCGCCCTTCACCTTTTGGATTTGCAGTCTGCCCAACTCGTAATAGCTTGTGTTCGGAACCTGCCCGAATGCCTTTCTCATCTTATTGCGGGCAAATTGGGGTGGAACGCTCGCCGGCGTTTTCGTCTCATCAAATGTTTTGATTTCCGTCCGCTGGTCCATTTTTGCCGTTTCAAACTTTTCATTTGCGTTAAAGAGGAACGCCGTCAACAGGTAGAGACAGAATACAAGGCTCCCCAAAAAAAGCAATGCTTTAACTATTTGTTCCTTTCCCGTCGAGAACAAGGCTCCGACAGCGGAAGAAACAAGAATGAGAAACCATAGGGAAGTAAGGTTCCTGTCGATATTTAATAGATAATACAATGTAAAAACCAATACAATGAGCAGGACTGCCAGTACAATGTGCGGGGCAAGGCCTGATTTTTCACTTTTCCTTTTCGGGCCTGGTTGCCCGTAAAAGGGAACGATTAAAAGAGCCATCAGCAACCCTGCAATCAATGAAAATAGATAAATATTTCCCATAAAACTTCTCCTTCCCGGCCGCGAAACTAGGGCGCCCGTATTTAAGAAATACGTTGGCAGCGGCAAAAAGATTCACCGCTGCCAACAAAAAACAGGCCTTCCTAACCGGAAAGCCTGTATAAAGGAATGGATTGCCTATTCTCCCAAATCAACATTATGATACACCTGCCGGACGTCCTCCAGGTCGTCAAGCGCATCAATCATTTTTTCAAATTTCGCTTGCGCATCGGCAGGGAGGGTTACATCGTTTTGCGCCAGCATTGTCAATTCCGCTACTGTAAACTCGGTAATTCCCGCATTTTTGAACGCTTCCTGAACGGCATGGAATTGATCCGGTTCCGCATAGACGATGACCGCATCATCTTCTTCAAGGATGTCCCGGACGTCAAGGTCTGCTTCCATCAATAGTTCGAGAACTTCATCGGCCGTTTTTCCTTCGACCCCGAAAACGGCTGTCGCATCGAACATATAGGCAACAGATCCGCTGACCCCCATATTTCCGCCGTTTTTGCCAAACGCCGCGCGGACTTCCGAAGCGGTCCGGTTCACATTGTTTGTAAGGGCATCGACAATGACCATTGACCCGTTTGGCCCAAAGCCTTCGTAGCGCAGTTCACTATAGTTCTCATCGGAACCGCCTTTTGCCTTCTCGATTGCACGATCAACAATGGCCTTGGGCACATTGTATGTTTTTGCCCGCTCGAGGACGACCTTGAGTGCCTGGTTCGATTCGGGATCCGGCTCGCCCTGCTTGGCAGCTACATAAATCTCGCGGCCAAACTTTGCGTAAATCCTGCTTGTATTCGCATCCTTGGATGCCTTTTTCTCCTTGATGTTATTCCATTTGCGGCCCATTATGAACACACTCTCTTTCCTATAAATCTCCTTGGGATAATGGATGCATTACCAAAATTACTACCCTTGTTGCTATATTTTCAACCCAGAACAGAAACTGAAAAAATCACCACGAATTATTATACAACAATTTTAGGAAAAAAATAAAATGCAAAATTAGTGAACAATGCCAAGGATATAAGACTGTTGCCCATGGGAAAAAGGTTGGAAAACGCTGATTCGGATTCCAATCAGCGTTTAACGTCACCCTTCAATTGTTAACGAGGACAAGCTTGCCGGCATTGGCGCAGCCATTTTCCGCTGTTATCCTGTTTCGGCCATCCTGCTTGGATTCAAGCAGCAGCTGGTCGGCAAGAATATACCCTTTTTCGAGGGGGACCTGTGCTGAAATTTTATAAAAATAGAGCCCGAAAGACGATGTATAGGAGATAGGAACCGTCTTTGAATGGAATTCGACTTCAACAATGCTGTTTTCTACCCCTCGCAGTATCCTTTCGACCAAATCGACACATTGAGAGTAATTCCTGTTTCTAAGGAACAGTGTGAATTCTTCGCCGCCGCTCCGGAATAGGCTGTCGTTAACATTCAGATAGCTTTTCAGCTGTTTGGCAAAATGCCGGATGACCTGGTCGCCGACGGAGTGGTTGTAATTATCGTTGATACTCTTGAACTTGTCGATATCGGCGACGACAATGCCGATAAACTCCTCAGTCTGGCTCAGTTCCGTCATCTTCTTGTCCATATAGGCCCTGTTATTGATGCCTGTCAGATAGTCTGTATACGCCATCTGCTCAAATTTGTCCCGCTCATATTTATCCTGTATGCTTTGGGATTTTGAGTAGAAGGATAGGCTGACAAGGTAATTCAATAAGAACAGGGCAAGGAGCGTTGCCCATTCAGCGTCATGGATGAAAAGAAGCAATAGCCCATTCGTTAACGCTGTCTTCCCCATATCGGTCAGGCTCCTGCTTTTATAAAAATCATAAGCATCCCCGAAGGTTTTTACATCACCGAGCATAAAGAATATGGTAATCAGAAAGGTATCTATCAAAAATGAAGTAACAAATACGAGTAAAAACAACAATATCCAAAAGCCAAATGGCAGTGGCTCAAAAATTGGAATCAACAGATAATACAAATAGTAGGCAGCGGAATAGGCAAGCGAAAATGATCCTATGTTATAGAACGTATCCCAAAATTCTTCCGGATCTGCTGTCTTTGTCCGTTTCCGATTCACATAAACTGTAAACCGGTATATTGTTTCAAAGATGAACAGCCCAAGCGGCCCGGCAAAAATTCCAAATGACAGGCTGTAGCTGATTCCATAGTCAACTGTCGTATTGCCGGTTTTTTTGACAACACGCAAACGATGGTAAAGGGTCGAAAAAGCCCAAAACAAAAACAATGCTTTCATATACAGATCTACTTGAACATCCAGGCTCCGCGTATGCACGGCTATCGCCAGTGCGGAAAAAAACAATAGAAAATCAAATATTCTTGTTCTCCACATTGAAATTGCTGCCCCTTCCCAATCCTATACCAATAATAATACTTTAAAGTTGTTATCGTTTGCAGGTTTATTTTTAGAGTAATCAGAAATATTTTCACTATATGGTAATATTTTCAATGCCGTTGATGAATATGTCAATGAGAAGATTAGAAGAAGGCAGACTATCCATTAAAAATGATAAAGTTCAATATATAACAATAATACTAGCCAAAAGAAAGCGGGCAAAGAAATGAAACCATTCACTGAAAGAACGATTGAGATAATCCGTGCCATTCCACCTGGAAAAGTAATGACTTATGGACAAATCGCCAGGCTTGCGGGGAGTCCAAGGGCTGCGAGGCAGGTTGTCCGGATTCTCCATTCGATGAGCGGAAAATACAGCCTTCCATGGCATCGGGTTGTAAACGCTCGGGGCGAGATTGCCATCCAGGATGAAGAGACGCGTTTTCAGCAAATTATTCTGCTTGAATCGGAAGGGATCGAAGTAGCCGGAAACAAGGTCAATCTGGAATCTAACGGCCATCAGCCCGAACCAATCGATGGCTTTTGGGAACCGTGACAAAGGCATTTGTTAAATTTTGAAAATAAAAAGATTGCCACGTGTATGGCAGACGTGATACGATGAATGGGCAAATATGTGCAAACGCTTTCTCGAAATAGAAAAGGGAGGGATAGTGCAGCTAAACATTGGTATTTCGCTTGACAGCGCTTTTTTTTTAACGCTTTAGTGCAAACGATTTCACAAAAGGTGCACTGGTACCTGCCGTTTCGGCTTTTGGGGCGGCCATTTTGAAATGTTGTGTAAAAAATCTATTTTCGCGTGCTTAACACTTAATTAACGGGGGTTCGTTATGAAACAGAAAAAGCTTTTTTCAAGCCTATTGGCAATTTTCCTTTTGTTCAGCCTTGTCCTCGCGGGATGTTCCTCTTCATCTAGCAGTTCCAAGGATAGTGATTCGAAAAAGAAAGACGTTTCAATTGATATTTTCCAGTTTAAAGTAGAGTTTAAAGACCAGTTTGAAGCGGTTGCGAAAAAATATGAAAAAGAAAACAAAGGCGTAAAAATTAATATCACGACAGTCGGCGGCGGTGAAGACTATGGTGCCGCGCTTAGGTCCAAGTTCGCATCAGGCAAGGAGCCTGCGATTTACAATGTCGGCGGCCCTCAGGATGTTGAAGACTGGAAATCCAAGCTTGCCGACCTATCAGACACAAAAGCCGCCGAAGCAGCACTTGAGGGAACCCTTGATGGCGTAACAGTGGACGGCAAAGTAATGGGTCTTCCATACAACCAGGAAGGCTATGGATTAATCTATAACAAAGCCATCTTCGAAAAGGCCGGCATCAATCCTGATGATATCAAGAGCTTTGCCGCACTTGAAGAAGCCGTGAAAACGCTTGACAGCAAAAAGAAAGAGCTTGGGCTTCAGGCAGTATTCGCCCTTCCTGCAAAGGAAACATGGGTTACAGGCCTTCATTTGTCCAATGCATTCCTGGCAGGTGAGTTTGACGGCAACGTATTGAAGGCTTTTGAAGCAAAGAATGTTGATTTTACGTATGGCGACAGCTTTAAAAAGGTCCTTGACCTTCAAAATGAGTATTCTGCCCAACCAGTCGTTAGCCTTGACTATTCCAAACAGGTTGAAGAATTGTTCTCGCTCCAAAAGGTTGCGTTGATCCAGCAGGGTAACTGGGTATACGGCTCAATTGCAGGCATCGACCAGGAATTCGCCGATAACGGCATCGGCCTCCTGCCAATCCCGGTTGAAGGCTACAAGGAAGACTCCATTCCAGTCGGCATTCCGATGTACTGGGGCGTAAATAGCAACAAGGATGAAGCGACCATTAAAGAAGCGAAGAAATTCCTTGACTGGCTCTACACTTCCGATGAAGGAAAAGAAACAGTCCTGAACGATTTTAAATTCATTCCTGCCTATAGCGGCTATGATTCTTCTAAAATCTCAGATCCGCTTGCCAAGGATATCTATAAGTATGCAGAGGAAGGCAAGACGATTGGCTGGACCTTCATGGGCTACCCAACAGGCTGGGGACAGGATACACTTGGTATCGAAATCCAGAAATATGTCAGTGGCAAGGCCAACTGGGACGATGTTGTGAAAACGTCCAAAGAAGCATGGGAAAAAGCACGGAATAAATAAGGTTCGCAATCCGGCGAATAAAACAATATACGTACCACGGCCATGAGACAAAGGGTCTGATTCAATAAGGCAAACACCTTATGGGTCAGCCCCTTTGTTGCTGGTGGCCATTCGTTTCCATGATTTATGAATTTGAAAACAATGCGGCTGGTCCATTCGGCGCCGTTTTTAAATAAAGTGAAGCTTCCATTGCTATTATTTGGCGAAAATATACTATGAACGAAGCGAATGATGTGGAGGGTTATGCATGCTGCGCACGAAGGATTTATCATACTGGCTTTTTCTTGCTCCAGTCCTATTGGCGTTGTCGATGGTCGTTATTTTGCCTCTTGGCCTTGGAATCTATTATTCTTTCACAAATTGGAACGGTATTGAAACAGGCGGTTTCATTGGTTTTGAAAATTATATCAATGTATTCAGTGATAAAAAGTTCATGGCCGCCCTCTGGTTTACTGTCAAGTTTTCGGTCGTGTCGATTATCCTGATTAACCTGATCGGTTTGTCGCTTGCCCTTATCGTTACCTCCAGGATCAAGTCCAGCAATTTTCTCAGAACTATCTTCTTTATGCCAAACCTGATTGGCGGACTTATTCTTGGTTTCATATGGCAGTTTATTTTCATGAAAGTGTTTGATGGGATTGGCAGCCTGATGGGGGTTGAGAGCCTGCAAGGGTGGCTGTCTACTACCGAAACGGGTTTCTGGGGGCTCGTTATCCTGATGAGCTGGCAGATGTCAGGCTATATTATGGTCATCTACATTGCCTATTTGGAAGGCGTGCCGCATGAACTTCTTGAAGCCGCAGAGATTGATGGCGCGAGCCCGTTCCAGCGACTTCGCTATATCGTTTTCCCGCTTGTTGCGCCGGCCTTCACGGTTAGTGTGTTCCTAACCCTATCCAACACGTTCAAACTATATGACCAGAATCTTTCACTTACCGCGGGCGGACCGTACAATTCAACCCAGATGGTTGCGATGGAAATTTTTAAAACGGCGTTTGTTGAATTGAATATGTCCTATGCGCAAGCCAAGGCGGTTATCTTTTTCATGATCGTGGCAATAATCTCGTTGACACAGGTTTACATTAATAAGAAAAGGGAGGTTGAGTTGTAATGAAGCGCACAAAAAAGCTGCCAATTGAAATCCTTGGGCTCTTTCTTGGGCTACTATGGCTATCACCCTTTTACCTGATGATTGTCAATTCTTTTAAAACAAAGAGGGAAATCTTCTCCGATACTTTGAAGCTCCCTGAACTATTCAGTTTTGAAAACTACAGTGTTGCCTTTACACAGCTCGACTTCCTGAAGACATTCATGAACTCTCTTATTATTACGGTTGCGAGTGTTGCCATCATCATTGTGTTTTCATCTATGGCGGCATACGCCCTTTCGCGGAATAAAAGCAAGATCAGCACCGCGATTTTCTTTATATTTGTGGCAGCTATGCTCATTCCGTTTCAATCCGTTATGATTCCGCTCGTTACAATTTTCGGGAAGATGGATATGCTGAACCGGAGCGGCCTTGTGTTTATGTATCTCGGTTTCGGTGCGAGCCTGTCGATTTTCCTTTACCATGGAACATTGAATTCAATTCCGAAATCACTCGATGAAGCGGCCACGATTGACGGGGCGAATAAGTTCCAGATTTTCTGGTACATTATTTTCCCGATGCTGAAGCCGATTACGGTAACAGTCGGCATCCTGAATACGATTTGGATTTGGAATGATTATCTCCTTCCGTCGCTTGTCATTAACCAGGAAGGCATGGAAACGATCCCGCTGAAAATGTTCTTCTTTTTCGGCGAATACACGAAGCAGTGGCATCTTGCCCTTGCCGGCCTGACGATTGGGATCATTCCGGTCATCATTGCGTATTTCTTTGCGCAAAAGCAAATCATAAAAGGGATTTCGGAAGGTGCCGTCAAGTAAAAGCAGCCAGGACACTAACGGAATAGAGAAAAGATAATAGTTGCATTTGTATACCGGGAGGAAGCAGGATGGTTACGATAAAAGAGGTTGCAAAAGAAGCAAATGTGGCGCCTTCCACCGTATCAAGGGTCATTGCCAACAGTCCCCGGATCAGTGAAAAGACGAAGCAGCGTGTGAAGGAAGTAATGGAGCGGCTTGGCTATTACCCAAATCTCCAGGCAAGGAGCCTTGCTGCCAAAAGCACGAGGACCATCGGGGTGATTATGCCCGCCTCTGCGGAAAAAGCCTTTCAAAACCCCTTCTTCCCGGAGGTGTTAAGAGGCATCAGCAAGCATGCCCATGCCGCAAAGTATGGAATTTACCTGTCCACAGGATCCACGCAGGCTGAAATCCACGAAGAGGTTGTTTCAATGGTAATGGGCCGGCGGGTAGATGGGATTATCCTGCTTTATTCCAGGATAAAGGATCGGACGATGGAATATCTTCGTGAAAGCGGATTTCCTTTTACAGTCGTGGGGAGGCCATACAAAAACAATCATGCGATTACGTATGTCGACAACGACAATGTCGGGATAACGAAACAGATGACCGAATACTTGATCAGCCTCGGCCATACAAAAATCGCCTTTGTGGGAGGGAACCCCGACTTCGTAGTGACAATCGACCGGCAAAAAGGGTACCGGGAAGCTTTGGCGGAGGCTGGGATTCCTTATATGGAGCACTATACATTCACAAATGAAATGGTAGCCGGGAACGGGAAGGACGCGGTGAAGGCCCTGTTGGAACTTGAAAGCCGCCCGACCGCGGTCGTCACTCTCGATGACCTGCTTGCACATGAAATGATCGGCAGCCTTGAATCATACAATATCAGGGTGCCGGCCGACATTTCGATCGCAAGCTTCAATAATCTTTCCCTTTCAGAGCATTCAAGCCCACCGTTGACGTCAATTGATATTGGCACGATTCGCCTGGGCTATCAGGCTACGCAATATTTAATAGAAAAGATTGAAAACCCCGAAATGGAGCCGAAGGGGGTTATCATTCCGGCCAAACTCATTGAACGGAAATCGTGCGCACCGGTGATTTGAAAAAGATAAACAGCTACGAAACGAAACCCGTAATGATGACGGGTTTCGTTTTTTATGTGGTAAAAAAACACTTGAAAGTAAATAAATAGATTATTATAGTAATGAGAGCTTTGTTAACCATCTAAAAGATTAACTGCTTAAATTTTGGAGGAGGGGAAAGAATGGGCTTGGAAATTCGTAATCTAACGAAATGCTACGGCGAGAATGTGGCTGTAAACAATATTTCCGTCAAGCTACCCAAAGGCCAGGTTCTTGGCCTGCTTGGCAGAAATGGGGCTGGAAAGACAACCACGATTAAAATGATGCTTGGGCTGGTTCGTCCTGACAGGGGCGAAATTCTCTGGGAAGGGCGTCCGTTTCGCAGAGAGGAGCTGTCAATCGGCTATCTTCCAGAGGAGAGGGGGCTCTACCCGAAGACAAAAATTGCTGAACAGCTCCGCTACTTTGGCCAGCTCGAGGGAATGAGCCGGAAGCTTGCAAATGAGCGAATCGATTATTGGCTGGAAAAGTTCGAAATTACCGAGTATAAGAACAAACTCGCAAGTGAGCTGTCAAAAGGGAACCAGCAAAAAATCCAGGTTATCGCAACGCTGCTTCATGATCCGGAAATTATCATCCTCGATGAGCCGTTCAGCGGCCTCGACCCTGTCAACGCCACTATGCTTGGCAATGTCATAGAAGAGCTTGTCGAACATGAGAAAACGATTATCCTTTCAAGCCACCGGATGGAATCAATCGAAATGTTCTGCGAAAACGTCTGCATGATGAAAAAAGGAAACATTGTCGTTTCCGGAAAGCTTCAAACGGTGAAGGATGAGTACGGATACAAGAATTTACGGATTACGTCCCCAGGCCCGCTTGAGCCGGTTTTCAGGCAATTACATATGCCGTTTGAACAAAATGGCCATGTTTATAATGCGAAGGTACATAACGAAAAGGAAGGGATGGAAATACTGAAAGCGGCCGAGGCTGTAGGCGTCCCTCTCCAGAACTTTTCCCTGCTTGAACCGACGCTCCATCAAATTTTCGTCGAAAGGGTGGGCTAAATGGAAAAATTTCTGGCAGTGTTGCGATTTCATTTAAAAGAAGGCTTATCCGGGAAGGGTTTTATCATTACCGCCACTGTATTATTCGCCGCCATCTTTGGCTATTTCGGTTTCACGCATTACTTTGGAAAAGATGAAAAAATGACCGTTTACGTCAGCAACCAGTCCAACGGTTATTCTTTTGACACCAGCGGGGCTAAGGCGGATTTTGCCGATGTGAAAGAAATCGGGATTGATAAGGTTGAAGGGTACAAGAAGAAGGTGAAGGATGGAAATGCCGATGCTTTAATCATTATTTCGGGAGGCGGCGATGCCCCTAAAGTGGACTATTATTTCCGCCGCATGGCCGATTACCAGGTCCTTGGGCTAATTAATTCCATCGTGCAGCCGCAGTACCTTAACACAGTCATTTCGGAGAATAAGCTCGACCCCGCAGTTGCAGGCGCGTTGCTGACGCCCGTGAAGGTTGATGAAATCGCTCTGAAGAAAACAGAGTCGCTCGGCCTCGTTTATTTCTTCCTGTTTCTCATGTATATGTTCATCATCATGTTCGGCAATACGGTTTCGTTGAGCATTGCCGGTGAGAAGACATCAAGGGTCATGGAAATCATGATAACGAAGGTAACCCCCATCACAATGATGTACGCGAAAATCATTGCAGCGATGGTGTCGGGCCTGCTTCAAATCGGCATGGTTGCTCTTGCTTACGGGACTGCGAAGCTGCTTGGGTGGACATCGGGTGAACTGGAGATTTTCGGAATGCCCCTTGATCTGTCCGTACTGAATCCAAAAATCTTTTTATTCCTGAGCCTGTTCTTTGTTCTTGGCTATTTCGTGTATGCCCTGCTGTTTGCCTCAATAACATCGGTTATCAGCAGAATGGAGGACATCGGCTCAATCATTTTTCCAGTCTCAATTTTGCTTATGGGAGCCTTCCTGCTTGGAATGAAAACCATGCTCGATCCAAACGCTACAATTGTCCTGGTTAGTTCCTACATCCCGTTTTTCTCGCCAATGGTTGTTTTCTCACGGATAGTCCTCGGGGAAGCTGGCGTGATGGAGATTTGCCTTTCAATTGCAGTATTGCTTGCAGCGATTGTCCTGTTAAGCTATGTGGCAAATCGGATTTATGCAAAAGGAGTCATGCGGTACAGCGGAAAAACAAATCTTGCCGATATTGTTAAAATGGCCAAAAACGCCGAGATGTAAGAAGTGTGTTGGAGATGCATGCTATGGTAAAAATACGTGAGGCAGGGGATGCGTCCCCTGCCTCATTATGCCCTATTGAACTTATGCCTTTTCCTCGAACAGCCTGGCAATACCAACAATGACTTCTACTGCCTTCAGCATATTGTCGACAGAAATAAACTCGTATTTTCCATGGAAGTTTTCGCCGCCGGTAAAAATATTCGGCGTCGGGAGTCCCATATAGGATAGCTGCGAGCCGTCCGTTCCGCCCCTGATCGGTTTGATGATCGGCGTAATCCCGAGGCTTGTCATCGCTTCATGGGCAATATCGACAATTTCCATCACCGGTTCGATTTTTTCACGCATATTGTAGTACTGGTCATTCAGGTCAAGCTGAATGGCATCTTCCCCGTGGACTTTCCTCAGCCTATCGGCAATTTCCAGCATCTTTGCTTTCCTTGCCTCGAAGCTGGTACGGTCAAAATCCCTGATAATATAGTAAACCTTTGTTTCTTCGACATCCCCGTTAAACGAAATCAGATGGTAAAAGCCTTCATAGCCTTCCGTAAATTCCGGTGCTTCTTCAGCAGGCAGCATACTGTGGAATTCCATTGCAATCTTAGCGGAGTTGACCATCTTTCCCTTTGCGGTTCCAGGGTGGATGTTCGATCCCTTAAAGGTCAATTTTGCGGAAGCGGCATTAAAGCTTTCATATTCAAGCTCGCCAATAGGGCCGCCGTCAACTGTATAGGCGTATTTTGCCTGGAATGCGCCAACGTCAAATTTATGCGGGCCTCTACCGATTTCTTCATCCGGAGTAAAAGCAACCCTGATTTTTCCGTGTTTGATGTCCGGATTCTTAATAAGGAAGTCCATAGCGGTCATGATTTCCGCGATACCAGCTTTATTGTCGGCTCCGAGCAGTGTTGTCCCGTCCGTTGTAATCAACGTGTGCCCATTGTAATTGGAAAGCTGCGGAAAATCGCTTGTTTTCATGACAACATTCAAGCTTTCGTTCAAGACAATGTCTTTCCCATCATAGTTCTCGACGATTTGCGGGTTAACGCCCTTTCCGGTAAAATCGGTCGCGGTATCAAGATGGGCGAGATAACCGATAGTCGGAACTTCCTTGTCCGTATTGGCCGGCAGGGTTGCCATGACATACCCGTTTTCATCCATCGTTACTTCTTCCATCCCAATCTTATTCAGTTCGTTGACGAGCATCCGGGCGAGATCCAGCTGGCCGGTGGTGGACGGGCAGGATGTGCTTGATTCATCCGATTGGGTATTTACCCGGGCATAGGAAATAAAACGTTCGATAATTTCAGATTTCAAAATGGATCAACTCCTAATTATGTAATGAAAAACATTTCCATTGTAATGCCATTATAATACAAAACACGGAAATGAAAGGTATACGAGGATAAATTAATGGACGTTTGTCGAAAAAAGAGGATAAGTAAAACCTAAAAAGCTATGGCAAAAAACTTTTAAAGTACTAGACGGAAGTAGTGGAATCATGTACAATGTTTTCAGAATATTGCTTTTATTATGAATTAGTAGTATTTTCAGATTCCGAAGTAGTTAAGGTTAAAAAAGAGAAGGGGGAACTAAAATGAGGAAAAGGAAGTTGGCAGGCATTTTTCTATCGCTTTCTTTGGTTGCCGGGGCTTTGGCAGGCTGCGGCGGCACAAAGGAAAGCAGCGGATCGAGCAGTAAGGGGAAGGACGGCGAAACAATTAAGATCGGGGTAAACCTGGAGCTTTCGGGCGGCGTGGCTTCCTATGGGCAATCGATTGCAGAAGGGCTTGAGCTGGCAGTTAAAGAAATCAACAAAGAAGGCATTGATGGCAAGAAAATCAAGCTTGTAAAATTCGATAATAAGTCAGATGCCTCAGAAGCGACGGGAGGAGCGGTTAAACTAATCAGCCAGGACAAGGTTGCCGCAATTGTCGGCGCGGCGACAAGCGGAAATACACTTGCGCAAGTCCAATTGGCAGAGGATAACAAAGTTCCGATTATTACACCTACCGGAACCAATCCGGATGTAACAAGCAAAGGCGGCAAGCTGAACGCCTATGCATTCAGGACATGCTTTATCGACCCGTTCCAGGGAACTGTTGCGGCAAATTTTGCTGCTGATAAGCTTCAATCCAAAAAAGCTGTTGTCTATATCGATACCGCGAGCGACTATTCGAAAGGCCTGGCTGCCGCCTTTAAGGATGCCTTTAAAGCGAAAGGCGGAGAAGTGCTTGAAGACGCTGCCTACCTGGCCAAGGATACCGATTTCAGGGCAACATTGACACGTATTAAATCACAAAACCCTGACTTCATTTTCCTGCCTGGCTACTATGAGGAGGTTGGCCTGATCGTCAAGCAGGCTCGTGAAATAGGCCTGAATGTGCCAATTATGGGCGGGGACGGCTGGGATTCGCCAAAGCTGGTTGAGTTGGCCGGTGCGGATGCCTTAAATAACACGTTCATTACAAACCATTACTCATCAGCGGATCCCGATGCAAAGATCCAGGAATTTGTGGATGCTTTCAAGGGCGCAAACAAAGGAAAATCACCGGATGCCTTCGCGGCTCTGGGCTATGACACAGGCTATTTCCTGGCAGATGCAATTAAGCGCGCCGGCAGCGCCGACTCGGAAAAAATCCAAAAGGCGCTTGAAGAAACAAAAGACCTTCAGCTTGTATCGGGTACACTTACCCTGGACGAAAACCATAATCCTGTAAAATCTGCAGCCATCCTGAAATATGAGAATGGCCAGCAGGCTTTCGAAACGAAGGTTAATCCATAAACGAATTTAAAAGCTGAATAGGGGGCATTGTCCCCCTATTTTGGGTTAAGGGGCTTTTTTCATAAAAGAAGGCCGGAAAATGGTAAAGGGAGGAAACCCGATAAGGAACACCAAAAACAGTACCTTTCAAGGGGAGTATAATTATGGAATTTGTACAGCAGTTGATAAACGGAATATCACTCGGGAGCATATATGCCCTGATTGCCCTTGGCTATACAATGGTATATGGAATTGTAAAACTGATTAATTTTGCCCATGGCGATGTGTTTATGGTCGGGGCTTTTGTCGGCTTTTACTCGATTACAGTACTTGAACTATCTTTTTTTCCGGCACTCATTCTTACAATGGCCGTTTGTTCCTTATTCGGCGTATTGATTGAGAGGATTGCCTACAAGCCTCTCCGGAACGCGACAAGGATTGCGGCATTGATTACGGCGATTGGCGTATCCCTCCTTATTGAATACAGTGTCATTTATGTACGGGGAGCACAGCCGGAAGCCTATCCGTCAGATGTTCTTCCTAAAGAAACGATTAATCTTTTTGGGGCGAACGTCAGCAGCCAATCTCTCTTTATCCTCGGGATTTCGGTTGCCCTGATGATCATCCTTCAGTTCATTGTCCATAAAACAAAAATCGGCAAAGCGATGCGAGCCGTATCCCATGATGCCGATGCAGCAAGGCTGATGGGCATTAATGTAAACAATACGATTTCAGCAACGTTTGCGATTGGCTCGGCCCTGGCTGGTGCGGCAGGGGKAATTTTCGGGATTTATTATACAAAAATCGAGCCGCTGATGGGCATTATTCCAGGCCTTAAAGCGTTCGTCGCGGCGGTTCTGGGAGGAATTGGCATTATCCCGGGAGCAATGGTGGGAGGGCTTCTGCTCGGGGTGATAGAGGCATTGGTCAGTGCCCTTGGCTACTCCCTCTGGCGTGATGGGGTGGCGTTCATCGTCCTTATCCTGATTCTCATTTTCCTCCCATCCGGACTGTTCGGAAAAAATGTGAGAGAGAAAGTATAGGAGGGAGCAAGATGAAATACGTTAAGCGCGGAAAAGGCTTCTGGCTCTCAATTGTACTGGCATTAGTCGCTTTTTCAGTAATCCAGGCGATGATTACCGGAGGAATTTTAAATATATTCCATATTAATACTTTAATAACAATCGGTATCAACATCATGCTTGCAGCAAGCCTTCACCTGATCATCGGGATTACCGGCCAATTCTCAATCGGCCATGCTGGTTTTCTGGCGGTCGGTGCCTATTCATCGGCAGTCATGACAATGATGTTCGAGTTGCCGTTCGCCGTTGCAATTATTGTGGGCGGGCTTGCGGCAGCCGTTGCCGGGCTGATCATTGGAATCCCGAGCCTTCGCCTAAAAGGGGACTATCTCGCGATTGCGACACTCGGATTCGGTGAGATTGTCAGAATCGCCCTCTTAAACTTCGACTATGTTGGCGGGGCGAGGGGCATGCAGGTTACGCATATAAGTACATGGGGATGGACATTCGCCTGCGTTCTCATTACGCTAATTGTCATTGTCAATTTCACGAAATCCACCCATGGCAGGGCATGCATTTCAATCCGGGAAGATGAAACGGCTGCAGATGCAATGGGCATTAATACAACATACTACAAGGTTGTCGCCTTCGCGATTGGCGCGTTTTTCGCGGGAGTTGCAGGCGCGATTTTTGCCCATAACTTTTACATCATCCAGCCGTCCAACTTCGGTTTCCTGAAATCGTTCGATATTTTAATCATCGTTGTTCTTGGAGGCCTGGGCAGCTTATCGGGAGCGGTTATCGCCGCAATCCTGCTGACGATTATTTCGACATTCCTGCAGGCCTATCCGGAAACGAGGATGATTTTTTACAGTATCATTCTCATTTTAACGATGCTTTACCGTCCGCAAGGGCTATTGGGCACAAGGGAAATTACTTCATTCTTTAAAAAATCAAAAAAGGCGGGAGGGGACCATGATGGCACAGGGCACTCCGTTGCTTAAGGTGGAAAATGCCGGAATCCGCTTTGGCGGCCTAAAAGCGGTATGGGATGTCAATCTGGAACTGTTCCAAGGAGAACTGGTAGGCCTGATTGGTCCAAACGGTGCAGGGAAGACAACCTTTTTCAATTTGCTGACCGGCGTTTACGTTCCTACTGAAGGTGAGATAAGGCTCGATGGCGACAGCCTGAAAAAGCTTCCTCCTTATCGAATAACAAGAAAAGGCGTCAGCCGGACGTTCCAGAATATCCGCCTTTTTGGTGAGCTATCTGTTATCGACAACGTAAAAGTCGCTTACCATTCATTGGCGAAGCATGGGATACCAAGCTCGATTTTCCGCCTCCCCAAATTTTTTGAAGGCGAGCGGGAAATGGATGAAAAGGCAATTGAGTTCCTTAAAATTTTCGGGCTGGATCGATTCAGGGATGAAAAAGCGAAAAACCTGCCTTATGGCCAGCAGCGGAGGCTTGAAATTGCCCGAGCTCTCGCGGCTAACCCGAAACTGCTGCTACTCGATGAACCGGCAGCTGGGATGAATCCACAGGAAACGAAGGAGCTTATGAGCCTGATTTCGTTCATTAGGGAACGTTTCCACCTGACAGTACTTCTAATTGAGCACGACATGGGACTTGTGATGGGGGTCTGTGAACGGATATACGTCCTTGACCATGGACAGCTGATTGCGCAAGGAACACCTGAAGAAATCAGGAATAATCCAAAGGTAATCGAGGCGTATTTGGGCGAGGAGGTTTCGTAATGCTGAGAGTGGATGGAATTAATGTATACTACGGAAATATTCACGCATTGAAGGATGTATCCCTTGAAATAAATGAAGGAGAGATTGTTACGCTAATTGGGGCGAACGGTGCCGGAAAAAGCACCTTGTTGAAAACTATCTCGGGGCTCTTGAAGCCAAAGCAGGGCAAAATCGATTTTAAAGGAGGAAATATTGCGGGTAAGGCTGCCCAGACAATTGTAAAACAGGGTATTTCCCATGTCCCCGAGGGGCGCCGTGTTTTTTCCAATATGACCGTGGAAGAAAACCTGGAGCTTGGCGCGTTTCTCCGCAAGGACAAAGCGGGCATCAAGGAGGATTTCGGAAAAGTATACGATCTCTTCCCGCGGCTGTTGGAGCGGAAAAAACAGCAGGCAGGGACATTGTCCGGGGGCGAACAACAAATGCTCGCCATGGGGCGTGCCCTAATGGCGAGGCCGCGGCTCCTTCTTCTGGATGAGCCGTCGATGGGCCTTGCACCGCTTCTTGTAAAAACAATCTTTAGAATTATTACCGAGATTAACGAAGCTGGCACAACCATTCTCCTTGTCGAACAAAATGCCCATATGGCGCTGTCAATCGCCAACCGGGCCTATGTGATCGAAACCGGCCGGGTTGTCCTTTCGGGAACCGCCGCGGAGCTAAATGAAAGCGAACAAATAAAAATGGCGTATCTTGGAGGGCATTAATATCTCAATTAAAGTTCTTAAGGGTTAATAAAACTGCAATCATCTATAGATTTGCGTGCGCCAATTGTAATTGTTCGTCAATTGAAGTCGCAGTCCAAAACCATCCGTCCTAATTTGGGCGGGTGGTTTTTTGGCGTTTTTAGGCGAACTTTGTTTCCTGGGAAATATTTTTTAAAAAAGATGGTGATAAGTGTCTTGACACCTRTTAAAATAAAAACCAGGCCAACTGAAAAGTGTGGAAGATGGGTAATATAAAAATTGATGTCAAATGCAGGGGGAAATAATGAAAAAACTAAAAACAATTTCAGAGAAAAAGCTGTTGGGAATCGCGGGGCTTGGCTGGATGTTTGACGCGATGGATGTTGGGATGCTTTCGTTCATCATCGCCGCGCTTAAAATTGATTGGGGCCTGACGCCAAAAGAGATGGGCTGGATTGGCAGCATCAACTCAATTGGGATGGCTGTAGGGGCATTATTATTCGGCCTTATGGCTGACAAGGTTGGCCGGAAAAACGTCTTTATTATTACACTCTTATTATTTTCAGTCGGCAGTGGGCTATCAGCCTTGACGACTTCACTGGCCATTTTTCTTATCCTGCGTTTTCTGATTGGGATGGGCCTTGGCGGTGAACTACCGGTAGCATCAACTCTTGTTGCCGAGAGTGTTCCGGCGGAGAAGCGTGGACGGGTTGTTGTATTGCTTGAAAGCTTTTGGGCATTTGGCTGGCTGATTGCAGCGCTCATTTCATATTTTATCATTCCGAAATTCGGATGGCAGACAGCACTTATCCTCGGAGCCCTCCCGGCGCTTTATGCCATTTACCTAAGGATAAACCTACCGGATTCGCCCCGTTACGTGTCTCTTCAGGAAAAGAAGAAACCATCGGTGCTTGAAGGGGTGAAAACGCTGTGGTCGGGAAAATACCTCCGCCCGACTGTCATGCTTTGGATTCTATGGTTCTGTGTCGTTTTTTCGTATTACGGAATGTTTTTATGGCTTCCATCTGTCATGATCATGAAGGGCTTCAGCATGATCAAAAGCTTCCAGTATGTATTGATTATGACCTTGGCACAGCTTCCGGGTTATTTCACAGCCGCTTATTTTATCGAAAAAATTGGCCGGAAATTCGTCCTTGTCGTCTATCTGGCGGGAACAGCGGCAAGTGCGTATTTCTTTGGCACAACCGACACACTCTGGGTTCTCCTTACAGCTGGCGCATTCCTATCGTTCTTCAACCTCGGAGCATGGGGAGCGCTCTACGCGTACTCACCTGAACAATATCCAACAACGGTCAGGGGTACAGGTACAGGAATGGCCGCTTCGTTTGGCAGGGTAGGGGGTATTCTGGGACCGCTATTGGTTCCGTATCTTTCCGCGCAAGGGTACTCAATTCATGCGATATTCACAATTTTCACCGTGTCCATTTTAATAGGTGCGGCAGCCGTATTCTTCCTCGGACGCGAAACGAAGAACCTCGAACTTAATTAAATGTGCTCTACTTGGAGAAAGGCGCCTCGAATGTGGGCGCCATTTTCGTTGTCTGGGCATTAGGGAAAACTGGTTAAAACTCGGGTTGTCACAGAAAACCTGGATGAGTGACAACCAAAGACCAAAATCCAGTTAAGTTCCCACGCAAAGCCCAGGCGAACCTCCCATCCCAATAAAAACCCCATTGGACGAGCGGCATGCCGCTCCAATGGGGGTTGTTTCTGCTGAAAATTAATACACAATTAAACCAATTACCAAACAGATCAGACTCTTATTTCAACCCCGTCGTACTGAGGAATTCGCGGGTTCTTTCTTCTTGCGGGTTGCTGAAAAATTCATCGGGGTGGCCTTTTTCAATGATGACACCGGCGTCCATATAGACCATCCAATCGGCGACTTCACGTGCAAAGCCCATCTCGTGGGTAACGACAACCATCGTCATGCCATCCTCCGCAAGCTCCTTCATCGTTTGGAGCACCTCACCGACTAGTTCCGGGTCAAGGGCCGATGTCGGTTCATCGAACAGCATGATTTCCGGTTTCATGGCAAGGGCGCGGGCGATGGCGACGCGCTGTTTTTGCCCGCCTGAAAGCTTGCTCGGATACACATCTGCCTTGTCTTCGAGCCCGACCTTGCGGAGAAGTTCGAGCGCATCGTTTGCCGCTTCCTCCTTCGAAATTTTTTTCACATGGACTGGGGCTTCGATTATATTTTCAAGCACAGTCATATGCGGGAAAAGATTGAAGTGCTGGAACACCATGCCGACATGCTGGCGGACTTCATTGATATCATGGGTTTCGGGCAGAACTTCCCGGCCATTCAGGATGATTTTTCCGTTGTCCTTTTTTTCAAGGAAATTAAGGCAGCGGAGCAGGGTGCTTTTCCCGGAACCGCTCGCGCCGACAAGGCAAACAACTTCATTTTCATAGACGGATAGATTAACATCTTTTAACACATGCAAATCCCCGAACGATTTATTTAAATTTTCAACTCTTATCATTTCACGTGTTTCCATTCGTAATTCCTCCTATCGGTCGCTGACGGCCAGCCTCTTTTCAAAACGGTTGACGATAAATGTGAGCAGGGCTACGAGGATCAGGTAGTAGACTGCAACAATGAGTAAGTACGTCATTTCGTCGAAGTTGTTTGATCCGAGTGTAGTTGCCACGTTGAACAGCTCGTTCATTGAAATGAAGGCGGCGAGTGATGAGTCCTTAAGACCGATAATAAATTGGTTGCCAAGTGGCGGAAGGGCCCGGCGGAATGCCTGAGGCAAAATAATTCGCCGCATTGTAAGCCATTTGCCCATCCCTAGTGAACGGCCCGCTTCCATTTGGCCGTTGTCGACAGCCTGGATTGAACCGCGGAATATTTCAGCAATGTACGCGCCATTGTGAAAGGCAAGCGCCAAGGAGGCAGCCCAGAAATCCGGCAATAGGAAGATGCCGCTAATGCCGAAATACAAAATGAAAATCTGGACAATGAGCGGTGTTCCGCGGACAAGATATACATAGGCGTCGGAAATAAAGCCGAGTACTTTTACCCTGGAAATTTTTAAAAGGGCAAAAAACAGGCCAATGACAATCCCAACCAAAACCGATACAACGGTAAGCTTTAAGGTTAAAAACATCGCGTCCATGAACAGGCCGCTGCTATTAATCAATGTTTTGAAAAAGTGCGAAAAACTAGGCAAAGTGGAATCTTCCTTTCTTACTGGTTTCTATTCGATGGGGTAAAAGGCAAAGCCATAAACGGCTGGCTATTCCGGTTTTTTAGTAATGTCTTCACCAAAAAACTTTATCGAGATTTTGCTTAGAGTCCCGTCTTTCCTGAGCGCTTCAAGTGCGTCGTTGACCCTTTTCAAAAGGGCGGGATTGTCCTGGGGGAGGACGATTGCCTGCTCACTGCGCTCGATAAGCTGGCGGCCCTCTATGTCGAATCCTTCCTTTTTAGCGCTTTTCCCGGTAACAAAGTCAGTGATGACCGCATCGTGCCTTCCTATGCTCAAGGCCTTCAGGGCGGTAATGTCGCTATCGTACATTTTGAGATTGGATGTATATTTGCTGGCTGTATCGGCATATGTAGACCCTTTTGCCACCGCAACTTCCTTCCCTTTCAAATCCTCGGCCGTTTTAATGCCGCTATCGGGGCGGACAAAGATTTGTGGTCCCGAATAATAATAGGGAGTGGAAAAGGAGACATGTTTACTTCTCTGGGGGTTGATGGTGTGTGAAGCGACAGCGGCGTCTGCCCGGCCGGTTTTAACACCTTCAACAATTCCTTTGAATTTCATCCTTTTTGGGACAGGCTTAAGTCCCATTTCCTTAGCGACAGCTTTTCCAACCTCCACATCAAACCCGGTCATTTCCAGGTCATCTGTCATATAACTGAAAGGCTTGAATTCACCTGAAGCGGCAAAAGCAAACTCCCCTTTGCGGATAAGTTCGCTTCCATCGTCAAGTTTGTGCTTCTGGGCACAGCCTGATAAAAGCAAGATAGTAATCAAGCAAAAGGCAAATATTTTCCATTTATTCATGCTAACGGTAAAACCCCTTTCTCCAAAAGTGTTAGGGATATTTACCCCTATGCCAGTATAGTAATCCTGTTTTCTGAAAAAAGAGTTTCCCCAAATATTGGCGAACAGGGGGGAATAGGGCAAATTCGCGCATAAAAAAAGAGCCCATTTTCGGGCTCGATAAGCTATGAATCTAGTTTTACCTGATGGCGTACTTTAGGATAAAATTGCTTGCGCAGCTTGATTGCATACTCCTCATAAAGCTGTTCAAGGCCTACTGTGGCCAGGGAGAAGAAATTTGCATAATTCTTTTGGACTTCCCATTTCAGTTCATTGCTGCCGCAAATGCTGTGCTTGTTCAATTCTTCGATTTCCTTTTTGATATGTGCAAGTTCTTGTTCGTACTCTTTTTCCGGAAGAGTCAGCAAATGGTCGATCCTTTCAATGTAGTGGACCGATTTCTCTATTTTATTTTCAATATCATGATAGCCTTCTTGGTCAATCAGATTGTATTTCAGCTTGAATTCATTCAGTAGCCTTGCGGATTCATAGGTTGCATTCACAATATTATCACGGGTCATATCTGATGTTTCATAGCTTAGCATATGTTTCCACGAAGGCTGGGTAATCGCCTTGCGGTGGTCCTCAAGCGTATGGCAGAGCTTTTTGTAGCCATAGCGTTCCGGATTTTCAAAAGCGGCGCTCGCCGGGTCAAGGAACGGTGCCAGCGGGGCCACGAAATAGAAAAGGCGCGGATCCTTGCCGCATGCAAGATGGATCGTTTCGGCAAAATCAATGTTTTCAAGAGCGCTCTGGGTGGTCTGGCCGGGAATTCCGACCATAAAGAAGAGGTCAATCTTCTTGCAGCCGTGCTTCAAGGCAAATTGAAGCGTGTTAATCACCTTTTCGTTGGAACAATTGAATTTACCGTTAAGAAGCCGCAGCTTTTCATCATGCGTTTCAAGTGTCAATTCAATGCTGTATTTGGGAACAGCTTCATTTATTTTTTTAAAAAAGCTTTCATCCCCATATTGGAACAATTCAAATACAAGTTCGTTTTTCAAATTTATGCCTTTCAGGAGGCGGAAAAATTCGTCCATATACTTCTTGCCGCCCTGGCGGATATCGTGAAGGATGAAAATAGGAGCCCTGCTGAAGCGCTGGATGAACTGGATATCCTCAATCAATTTTGCCGGCGACCTTAAGGCGAGTGACTTCCGGTTGCAGTTTTGCTCATAGCCTTCCTTTGAACCGCCGCAAATGAGGCAATTCTGGGTACAGCCCCTTGCTGTCAGAATGGCTGTATTGGGATATTGAAGCCAGCCGTTATAGGGAAGGGGATCCAAGAAATTTTTATATTTGAAAACAGACCGGATTGTGTAGCGGTAGCCAGGGACATCGAATTCATCAAGATCCTTCGGCACATAGGAGAGCGGATTGAAACCGGTTTCCTTTCCCTTTTTCCACGTCAGGTTCGGAATGTCCTCGTAGTGGGTATTTCCAAACTCAAGCTTGTTCATAAGCATGAGCATCAATTTCTCGGTCGAATCGCCGCGCATGACAAAATCGATAAACGGATAGTCTATTAATTCCTTATGATAATAAGTGGAAGACAGGCCGCCGAATATGATTGACGTGTCTGGATGCAGCCTTTTAACGATTTTTGCGAGTTCAATGCTGCCGTGGGCATGGGGTAACCAATGAAGGTCGATTCCAAAGGCGCGAGCCTCAATTTTCACCAGTTTTTTCTCGACATCGAAGTCCGGATCCATCAGCATCCTGTTGGCAATATTGATAATCCTTACCTTTAGGCCGTACCTTTCAAGATAATCAGCAATGCTCGTAAGGCCAATCGGATACATCTCAAAAACCGGCGAGGACGGGACAACGTCGCTGATTGGACCGGCAAGAAGGGAATTCTTCCGGAAATCATAAACGCTCGGGGCATGCAGGAGAACTAAATCATATTTCATTTCGTCACCCTCTGTAAAAGTAGTTAGCTCCCACTGTTGTTATATGATGGATAGGCATGGCCAACCACCAATGGAAGTGAGAGATTTATCTATTATTTAAGTTGGACATTGAAGATAAGGTAATGTGAATTTATTCACAAATAGTTATTGCGGGAAAAATATGAATTGTACACCTTAAGTGTAGTATAAAAAGAATACACAAACTTTCCCATAGATTGACAAAAACGTGACAAAGCAGGGTTTAAATCCATTAAATTTTTGACAAATGACAGCCGTTATTAATTTTACTACTAAAGTAGTACATGAAATATTGCTTTTGCTGAATAGGAAGCTTGAGGAGAATTTGCGATAATGGCAGTAAACAAACCCGAATCGGTTTGTCCCAGCATCGGCCAGTGGCATGCCATTTGGCCGGTTTGGGTTTTACGGCCTTTTTCATTATGAAAGAGGCTTTTTTATTGTACATATATAACAAATCACATAAAGTATAATTAACAGAAAATTTAGAACGGGAAGGAAGGGGAACAGGGCGCATGGGAGCAAAGGAGTATCTCAAAAGAAAAGAAAAGATATCCCGTTATTCCATGATGGGGATATCCGGAGTTGGGGGACTAGTTCTCCTTAATGCCCTGTTGGGAATAGAGGAACCGAATGAGCCGCTGATTTTCTTCCTTCTCGTTGTGTTCCTGGCCATCATTGAGTTATACCCGATGCCGGTATGGCGGGGGTTTACAACGATTGCATTCCCAATCGTATATGCCATTTATGTCATGCAGGGAATCGACTATGCCATTTTAGCCTATGCATTTGCCGTCTTCATGACCAATCTGTGGAAAAGAAGGCCGCTTAGAATCGTCTGTTTTAACCCGGCACAGCTGGTCATCAGTCTGTATGGGGCATATAGGTTTGCCGAATGGGCGGAAGCAGCCGCGGGGCTGGACGCAAAGCCGGCTGTTATTGGCGGTCTCCTCTATATCACTTTTTTCATTGTCCCCTTTTACCTGATTAATAATTTTTTGGTTGACTTCATCCTCGTTGTCAGGCCGCAGCCTTATACACGGAAAATGTGGAAGCAAAAAACGCTCCAGGAACTGAACAGCCTTGCCATATCCTATATATACCTTGTTCTTTTTATCGTACTGGGCAATCAGAACAGGGGCGAAATCGATGTAATTACCTTTTTCTTCTTTTTCGCTCCGCTTGTCGGGCTTGCGCTGCTTAGCTCAATCATCGTGAGGTTAAGGAAGGAAAAGTCGAAACTGAAGGCGCTCTTCAGCATTTCATCGGAATTGAACAAAAAGATTGCGTCAAACGACTGGCTTGGTTTCCTCGGTGAAAATCTTCCCGCCTTCATTGATGTGGACGCGTGCATTCTTTGGACAAAAGAAGATGGGCAATGGGTCCAGAAGTTCCACTCCGGGCTTATAAACGACGATGCCGAATTTGGGAACGACCAGCTTTCCGGATTGGATACCGTCAGGCAACTTGTCATCTACCACAATTCCCGGCGCCAGTCCGGCCCGGCGGCAGCCTTTTTCCATGAAGAAATCCGTTCCAAAATGTATGCGCCTTTGATGCTTGATGAAGAGCTTGTCGGTTTGTTCATTTTTGGGAGGAGCAGGACAAAAAGCTTTACCGAAGATGACATTCAATCGGCCGTCACTCTGGCCAATCAACTCGCAGTCCTCATTAAAACAAAATGGCTTTTCGCCGAGGATGAAAAGAGGCTCATCCTCGAGGAGCGGAACCGGATTGCCCGGGATATCCACGATGGTGTGGCGCAGACGCTCGCCGGCGCGGTCCTCAATCTTGAAACGGCCGAGCGGAAATTTTTGAAGGCACCGGAGGACTCGTTAAAACTGGTACAAGAAAGCACTGACAAACTCCGTAAGAGCCTGCGTGAAGTCAGGGAGTCGATTTACGCACTCCGCCCATATCCGACTGAAAGGGTCGGGTTGATGACAGCTATCCAATCCAGGATCCATGCTGTAAGGAAGGAACATAGTGTCGAGATTGACCTTACAAAGAGAGGGACTGAATTCGAACTAAGTTCAATGACGGAAAAGGTCATATTCGATATTTTCCAGGAAAGCGTCCAAAACGCGCTTAAGCATGCACAAGCGACCAGGATCGAAGTGATGCTGAGCTATCAGCGCGAGAATGTTTTTTTGAAAATAAAAGACAATGGTATCGGATTTTCGTTGTTCCAGGCGATGATCAAAGCAAGGAATGAACCCCACTTCGGCATTTTGCATATGAATGAGGCGGCGGAAAAGATTCAGGCCTCCCTCCAGGTGGACAGCAAGGAAGGAGCCGGGACGGAAATTACGCTGACAGTGCCAAGGATGGGAATAGAAGGGGGAGTAATGGATGATCAAGCTTATGCTCGTCGATGACCATGCGGTGCTTCGCGACGGCCTGAAGAATATTCTTGACCTCGAGCCCGACATCAAGGTAGTCGGCGAGGCGGTTTCGGGCAAGGATGCACTGGCGAAGGTGCCGGAAATTATGCCGGACGTTATTTTAATGGATATCAATATACCTGATAAAAATGGAATTGAAGTGACCGGCTTGATTAAGAAGGACTATCCTTCAATCAAAATCCTGATTCTGACGATGTTTGACCACGATGAATATTTTATGTCGGCGATCCGTGAAGGGGCTGATGGCTACCTGCTGAAGGATGCGCCTTCCCAGCATGTCGTGGAAGCAATAAGATCCGTAGCCCGCGGGCAATCCGTCATCGCGCCATCGATGACGAAGAAGTTTCTGAGTTTTACCCAGCAGCCGCCGGAACAGCCGAAGGAAAAGAAGGACGATATGCTGACCGAGCGGGAAAAGGAAGTCCTTCTCTGCCTTGTCCAGGGAATGAACAACAAGGAGATCGCCCAGGCGCTGTTCATCAGCGACAAAACAGTCAAGATTCATGTAAGCAAAATCTTTAAAAAGCTGGACGTGAAAAGCCGTTCGCAGGTCGTTATCTACGCGGTGCAAAACCAGCTCGTACCACTGCCTTAAAACCGAGAGCCGGGCTTCGATCTGAAGCTTCGGCTTGTTTTTTTGGAAAAGCAAGCTCGGTAATACTTTTGGCTTATGAAAAATTAGTACCTTTGCGTCCGCTAAATACAGCCTGTGGAGAATAGGACCCTAACATAAACAATGTAATAATAGAATTAAGTTGGAATATTCAAAACAGGGAGGGTATGAAATGAAAAAAGCGTCTTTATTCCTGTCCATTTTCATGATACTAGGATTATTTTTAAATTCATTCCATTTCGGAGGTTCCGAAAGGGTGAGCGCGGCCGGCACGGCTGTCATTGAGCCGAGCTTGCTAAAGAAGCTTGCATCCACGGTTGAACCGCAGCAGGTTATTGTTACATTCAAGGATGGAGCAGGCGGAAAGCAAGGCATCCTTTCTCTTTTAAAAAACTTAGGACTGACAAAGGGCGTCGTGTTTAACGAGCTTCCAATCGCGGGCGTCCTCGCTACAAAGGATCAGGTTGACAACCTGGCACAGAATGAAAATGTCCTGTCTATTTATCCGAATAAAAAACTTCAATACGAAAACAAGGAAGCGACTGAACTGACTGGAGTCGACCGCTTGAGGACCGAGGCGGCTTTTACAAAAGCGAATGGCGGCATTCCGGTAAACGGGAACGGAATCGGCGTTGTTATCAATGACAGCGGCGTGGACGGCACGCACAAGGACATTGAGTTTGGCGGCCACCTTGTCCAGAACGTCCTCGGAGCAACGAACTTGAACGCCCTGAGCGAATTGCTTCCGGTTACCTACATTGAAAATGTTCCTAATACGGACTCGAGTTCCGGACATGGTACGCATGTCGCTGGGATTGTTGGCGGCAATGGAGCGATGTCAAAGGGTGAATATGAAGGAGTGGCACCTGGCGCGAAGCTGATCGGGTATGGTTCCGGGGCGGCGGTCGCCATGCTTGATACGCTTGGAGGTTTCGATTACGCACTTACGCATCAGGCTGAATACAATATCCGCGTCATCACAAATTCATGGGGCAGTACAAGCGACGCGGGAACGGATTTTGACCCGTTCGACCCAATCAACGTAGCGACAAAGGCGCTTTACGACCGAGGCATTGTCACTGTATTCTCGGCAGGGAACTCTGGACCTGGGGATTCGACTATCTCTGGAAACTATAAAAAAGCGCCATGGGTAATCACGGTTGCCGCTGGTACGAAGCAAGGCCAGCTTGCTGAATTCTCCTCCCGCGGCGTGAAGGGGAAAGGCGGTACGGTCGCCGTAGGGTCTGAAACATGGACGTGGGAGGACCGCCCGACCGTTACTTCGCCGGGGCAAACAATCATCTCGACCCGGGTCCTAGCACCAGTGGCGGCACTCGGAGCGACGGATGACATCAACCTGATTCCACCAGCTTATCTGCCATACTACACAACAATGAGCGGTACCTCGATGGCGGCACCGCATGTGGCGGGAATCGTTGCTTTAATCCTTGATGCAAACCCTGCGCTCTCACCGCTTGAGGTAAAGAGAATCATTGAGCAAACGGCAACGAACATGCCTGGCTATGAATCATGGGAAGTAGGGTCCGGCTATGTCAATGCCTACGCAGCAGTCGACGCGGCGCTTAACCAGCGCACTTACGGCTCGATCCTGAACATGAACAACAGCTTTAATTCTAATGCACAAATGACTACGTCGTCGCAAAATGTAACGATAGATTACAGCCCGCTGAACCTGCAAAATGAAGCAGCGTTTACCGTATCGGAGGGCCAAACAGAACTTGTCGCCCGCTTGAACGCCAAAGGCCTACTTGGAGAGACAGGGAATACAATCAACCTTGTCCTGACCGCACCGGATGGAACAAGGTATACTTCAGGAATTTATTTGCTCTTCCCGCTGTATGTTGACCGCACGGTCCAGGTAGTCAACCCGCAGCCCGGCACTTGGAAGGTAAGTGTAGAAGGGCTCCAAGGGTCGCTTGCCCTTCCGGAAACATTGAATGTTGAACTTGTTACAAAAACAGCTGGCGGCTTTAGCGGTTTGGATGACATTGGCGGGCACCCTGCGGAGTCGGCAATCAAGCTTGCTGTAAGCAAACGGCTCGTTGACGGAAAGAGCACGAAGAAATTTGAGCCGGATGCCGCATTGAAGCGCTCCGAGCTTGCCAAATACCTCGTCATGGGTGCGGGAGTCAGGCAGTTCCTTCCGCTTACAGGCTCCCCAAGTGTTTCCGATGTTAAAGCCGCGGACCTACCGTACGTTGAAGCGGTACTTGCCAAAGGCGCCGCGCTAAAAGACGGTAACCAGAACAACGGCGGAGTCATGCTGTCTGTTGGAACAGGGAAATTCTCGCCGGATGAAAAAGTAAACCGCGCGCAGCTGGCCTACTCGCTTGTTCAGGCTCTAGGGCTTGAGGAACAGGCAAATGAGCTGAAAGGGAAAGCACTTACCGTCCAATACAATGGAACGAGGGTGGCGATCCAGGATGCGGCGAACGTCCCAGCAGAACTTCGCGGCCATGTCCAGCTCGCCCTTGACCTGAATATCCTGAACGCTTATTTCTCTGTCACACAGGGCCCGTTCGACCTGATGCCGAAGATTACAGCAAAATTTGACCCAGGCAAAACAGTAACGCGCGCCGACTATGCAGTAGCAATTACCCGCTACTTCGCAAGTTATCATCCGGCCGCGCTATAAAGGAAGGCCTCCGCTCTTGTTGGGCGGAGGTTTTTATATTGCATATTAAACAAGTGTGAAAACAGTCTCAAGACGGCTAATGTGAACTTTTAAGATAGAAACGGTCTTGACGGCGTCTCTAAAGACCGTTTGGGAGAGGTTTGTGAGGTGAAACCGTCTTTATCACCTCTCCTAATCATCCCCGCCTCTAGCCCAGCCTACTACCCCGGCATACACGTCACTCCTTTTCTATAACTTTCGTATGATTGAAAAATAGTACCTTTACCAACGGCAATTACTCCATTTGCTGAATAGTTAGAAGGCTTGGATTTTACGATAATGATAGTAGGAAGAGAATTAACAATTGGAAGGGGATTGCGAAATGAAAAAGTGGTTTTCGGGTCTTGTTAGCCTGCTGTTGTTGCTTTCATTGCTGGCACCAGCCATGGCAAATACAAAAGCGGCGGGGCTTACGGCGGCAATTGACGGCAAGCTGGCCAAAGCGCTTGAAACGGCAACGGGCAGCCTGCAGGTCATTGTTACATTCGACGGGGAAGGGGCACCTTCCGATACGCAGCTTAACGTATTAAAACAGCTCGGCATTACGACTGGGGTCACGATGAAGTCACTGCCGATCGCGGGGGTCGTCGCAACAAAGGACCAGATTAAGCAGCTTGCAGCAAAAGAAGGAGTAAAATCGCTTTATTTGAACCGTAAGCTCACATACTACAACTTTGACGCAACTGCAATGACAGGCGTGGATAAAGCACGCACGGATGCCGCGATGCAAAAAGCGAATGGCGGCCTGCCTGTGACCGGCAAAGGGGTAGGGGTTGTCGTCAATGACAGCGGCGTCGATGGCACGCACCGCGACCATGAACTCGGCAAAAACCTCGTCCAGAACGTCCTCGGCAGCATTAACCTGGCAGCCCTGGCACCGGGATTGCTTCCTGTAACCTATCTGGAAAATGTCCCGAATACTGACACAAACTCCGGGCATGGCACCCATGTAGCGGGTACGGTTGGCGGTACGGGCGCAAGCTCTAGCGGAAAATATGAAGGAGTGGCCCCGGGAGCGAATATGATTGGCTACGGCTCAGGTGCTGCATTATTCGTCCTCGATGGCCTTGGCGGTTTTGACTATGCCATCACGAACCAGACAAGGTACAATATTCGCGTTATCACAAATTCCTGGGGAAGTTCAGGTGATTTTGATCCAAATGATCCGATCAATATCGCAAGCAAGGCCGCGCATGACCGCGGAATCACGGTTCTTTTTGCGGCAGGAAATGAAGGGCCAGGAGAAAATACGCACAACCCTTATGCAAAAGCGCCTTGGGTGATTTCCGTTGCAGCCGGTGAAAAAGACGGCTCCCTGGCTGACTTCTCTTCCAGAGGTACAAAAGGGGTTGGCGGAACGTTTGAAATGGACGGCGAAACCTATACGTGGGAAGACAGGCCGACATTGACAGCGCCGGGGGTGGACATTATCTCGACCCGTGTCATCGGTCCGGTATCGTCGCTTGGGGCTGATGCAGACGCGGCAACGATTGAGCCTGCGTATCTTCCATTCTATACAACAATGAGCGGGACCTCGATGGCAACGCCGCATGTGGCCGGGATTGTAGCGCTTCTCCTTGAGGCGAAACCTTCCTTGTCACCGGATGAAATCAAAAAAGTGCTTCAGGATACGGCGACAAATATGCCGGGTTATGAAACGTGGGAAGTGGGTTCGGGCTATGTCAACGCCCATGCTGCCCTTGAAGCGGTAATGTTCGGCAAACAGTATGGAAAGACCGTAAATGAATACCAGAAGTTCAACGCCAATGTCCAGGTGGAAACAGAGCGTGTTCCGTTTGAGGTAGCTTATAACCCGCTGCTTCCAAGCCAGTACTCGTTCACCGTTCCGGAGGGGATTTCCCAGCTGACAGCGCGAATTGATGCATACGGCTTATTGGGTGAGACGGGGAACCCAGTCAACCTGGTGCTGATTTCGCCGGATGGAACAGAGTATAGCTCCGGAGTCAATCTCTTATTCGCTCTTTACCCTGACAGGACGGCTTCCGTCACGTCGCCAAAAGCGGGGACATGGAAAGCTGAGGTACGGGGCTTGAGAGGCAATGAGCTGAATCCAATTGGAATCGCACTTCCGGAAACAATCTCGGGAACCCTAGCTTTTACCAAGGTAAGTGGCTTTACAGGGTTGAACGATATTAATGGCCATGCGGCATCTTCGGCAATCCAGATGGCAGTCAATGAGCGGCTCATGGATGGCTATGCTGATGGTACCTTCAAGCCTGACCAATATTTGCAGAGAAAAGAATTGGCACGTTATCTAGTTGCCGGCGCAGGCATTCGCCAAAATCTCTCTGGTTCAGCTAAGGAAACAGCTGCCGCGGATCTACCATTCGCACTTGCTGTCCTAGCCAAGGGTGCCGCAATAAAGGATGGCAAAATTACGCAAAACGGCGTCATGCGCCTCGATTCGGCTGGGAACTTCAATCCGAACGGAACCGTGACCAAGGCGGAACTCGCCTACACGCTTGTTCAGGCGCTCGGACTGCAGCAAATGGCGCTCGACCATACCGGCGATGTTACGGTCCTATACAATAGCAATCGGATCAAGCTTAAGGACAATGCTTCCATTCCGGCTGAACTAAAGGGATATGTACAGGTGGCGCTTGATCTGAATATCCTCAACGCGGCATTCAGTGTAAAACAGGGGCCTTATGACCTGTTCCCGACTGTCGAAGCTGTTTTCGAACCTGGCAAAAAGGTAACCCGCGCTGACTACGCAGTGGCATCATCCCGCTGGTTCAAGGCATGGTTCCAATAACGACATACAAAACAAATAACTATAGAAAAGGAGGAGCAACCCGCTCCTCTTTTTGCTGTATATGCTTTTTGGGATGAAAATGAAACAAGGGACGGATCTATTGCTTCATTCGAAAAGATTGTGCAGGATACATTCCCTTTGCCCCACTGCAAGGAAGCGAGATAGGAGGCACTTAAGGGCTATGCCGAGCGCTTTTTGGAAAAATAGGTAAAAAGGAGGATTTTCTTCTCCATGTCCATAGGAGTATACTGATTTCCATTATGTGAAAAGGGGCGGAAATGTTGCTGAAAAATTATAAAGAGATACTGACTCCGCTTCTCCTCAAGTCCGGGAGCAAAGCAAAAATCAAGCTGGAAGGGCATCATCCCGAATCCAGGCTCGCAGGCGGAAAATACTCATTATCCACTCATACAATCACCTTATATATTGAAGAAATCAAGGAGCAGTGCATCCAGTTGTTTGGATCGCTTGCTAACCTGGATATTTATATCGCAGTTGTATTCGCCCATGAACTTGGGCATGCGGAAGATAGGGCACTTGGGATATTGGCGGAACGGCTTGAAATGTCCACAACTAATACCGAGCGGGCACGGTTGTCTTTTTTAATCGAAAAAAGGGCCTGGAAATACGCGGAGAAGCTTCTCCAGGGGACAGATCGGCAGTTTACGAAAAAAATTATCTTCCAGTCACTCCGCCATTATTATGAAGAAATCGAGCTGCAGCACGGCGCTTGAATTTTCCGGGCGGAAGGCATAGGCTATTCCTATCTGGTTTAACGATTGAAAGGACGGATGGGGATGGCTGTTTCAAAAACAAATGCAATGCGGCTGCTCGATTCGAAAAAAGCCGAGTATGCCATGTTGTCCTATGAAGTAAGCGATGGCAAGGTGGATGGCGTTTCGGTTGCGGAGAAAATAGGGAAGCCGAAGGAAATGGTCTTTAAAACGCTTGTCACCCAGGGCGCATCAAAGAATATTTATGTTTTCGTCATTCCTGTCGAGGCAGAACTGGATTTGAAAAAAGCCGCCAAAGCCGCTGGGGAAAAGAAGGTCGACATGATCGCTGTAAAGGATATTCAAAAACTGACGGGGTATATACGCGGGGGCTGTTCGCCAATCGGGATGAAAAAGCTGTACAGGACCTTTATTGACAGCAACGCGGAACAGCTGGACCGAATGATTGTCAGCGGGGGGAAGATCGGGGTCCAAATTGAACTCTCGCCGGAAATTTTAAAAAAAGTCATACATGCCGAGATAGCGGATCTATCTGGGCAAGGGTAAAAAGGCGCATGACAAAATGCGTCTTTTTTCTATGGAAATCCCATTTTTTACTCAAAGCAGAGTATAAGAGAGCGAGGTTTGTTTTTTGTTCACAATAATGTCAAATTTGTCTCCCCTGATTTTTGTTACTTCGACATTTTCCATTTAATTCCCTCAAATTCTCCTCCTATCCGTCCCGATATTTGACTAACGAATTGTGTTTAATTTGGGTGGTTTGACGATTTATAATCTAGCTATCTGTTGGAAAAGCCATGGAAATCATTCGAAGGGAAGCGATGAAGGACCGCCTGTATGTGGACACTTTGGCGATCCGGAGCTAGTAGTGTAACCGGCCCTCTAAAAAAATTATTTTTTGGGGGAAAAACATGAAGAAGAAAAATAAGTTTCTATTAAACACGGCTGCAGCATTCATGCTGTCAGGTATTTTGCCGACAGCCGCGGTAATGGCAGAGGAACTCGTATCTACGGAGTTTGTAGTTGGGGTACCTAACAAGATAATTGAGGTGAATCAGGGACAACAATTAGAATTGCCAATAACTATTCAGTTAGCAAGAAAAAATAATGAAACTGTCAATGCAGACATAGAAATTGATACCAAATACACCTTGTCTGGAAGTAATATTACTTCAGGAGAACCAGCAAAAACTAAGATGAACCCAGGGAACCCTAGTCCTTCTGTGAGCGCAAAAATTATCGTAAATTCAAACGCCGTGCCCGGAAAATATAATATAATAATTAAAACAAAAATTACAAATAATGGTAATAGCAATTTGGTAGATAAAGAGGATGACATCATTGAAGTAGTTGTCAAACCCGCCGATACAATAGCGCCAGTCGTGACAATTACAAACCCGGTAAACGGCGGGGTTTACAAGACATCGGCTTTGCCTGCTAATCCGGAGTTTACAATTGAAGAAAAGAGCAGTCATACGGAAAAAATTTCTGGCTATGATCAAAACTCCATTGATGGGCCGCACACAGTAACAGTAACTTCGACAGACGCTTATGGCAATACCGGCACCGCTTCTGTCAGTTATGTGGTTGATAACACGGCGCCAGTTATCTCTTCGAAGCTTGTTGACGGAGGTCATTATACCTCGCAGGCATTAGAGTCTCTCGGAAATTATTATACAATCCAGGATGCCAATCCCGATACAGTCGAGGCCAGTAACTTGATTTTAAAGGAAGGCAATCACAAGGCAACTATAACTGCAGTTGATAAAGCAGGGAACGAAGCTATAAGAACTATCAATTATACTGTAGACAATACGAGTCCATCGATTTCATTTAATTTCGATGATGGGGGATATTACCAATCAGCCAAATTCCCGCAAAATTACTACACGGTTACAGATGATAATATTAATCCTAATGCGACTGTCGCATCAGTTTTGGATCTTTCTGAAGACAGCCATACTGTTTCCGTCAGGGCAGCGGATCTTGCCGGTAATACGAACAGCGCTTCCGCCTCATTTACAATTGACGATACAAAACCTGAAGTCACAATAGCTCTTCAGGAGAAATTTTACAATAAACAGTCTCTTTCTGAATTGGGAAAATACTTTACTGTATATGAAGAGAATCTGCTGAATATTGAGGCATCAGAACTCGATTTTTCAGATGGGCCGCATACGGCAAAAGTTACAGCAACCGACTTAGCTGGAAATGAAACACAAAAAGAGGTCACCTATTTTGTTGATAATATTGCTCCAGTTATTCATTTTGATGAAAAGTTAACAAACGGTGGAGTTTATCAAGCCTCAGCTCTTGAGTCCATCAAAAGTTCCTATAGCTTTATTGAGGAAACGTATTTGAAAACATCAAACATACCTGTACTCGATTTGTCTGAAGGTACCCATACAGTTACAGTTACTGCGGAAGATAAGGCAGGAAACCCTGCGGAGAGGAGCCTAACCTATACAATCGACAATGTAGCACCGGAAATTTCATTTGCCATTGTAGAAGATCGATATTACAATGAGACGACTTTAAACGCAATGGAACCATACTTTATTGTAGAGGATGAAAATGGGGTTGTCAGTGTTGTGGCAGATGCTCTGAAAACAACTGAAGGTAAACAAAACCTTAAAGTTGAAGCCAGGGATGCTGCCGGCAATACCTCTACTGCAACAATCACCTACTTTGTAGACAACACAGCACCGGTGATTTCAATAAATTCATTGCTTAGAGACGGAGGGTTCTATAAAACCTCAGCACTAGAGTCTATTAAAAACAATTATTACAGTGTAAAAGAAAAGAATCTTGCCGAGGATGGGATTGCTGCTACCGTCCTGGGGTTGTCAGAGGGCAAGCATACAGTAACCGTTAAAGCGGTGGACAAAGCGGGCAATGAGGCGTTCACATCAATCACCTATACCGTTGATAACACAGCGCCTGTTCTCGAGTTTAACTTTAAGGACGGAAAGTTCTTTAATCAAACAGATTTGGAGCAATTGGGGCAGTATTATACTGCAACTGATAACAATGGAACCGTTCAGGTAACAGCTGATCCGTTCAATAATACAGAAGGCGGGCATACTTTAAATGTCACTGTTACAGATATGGCAGGAAACTCTGCATCGGGATCCATATCCTATACCGTTGATACAATTGCACCAGAAGTCAACTTCAACCTCGAGGATAATAGCTTCTTAACTTCGAATGCTCTAAGAGAAATCGGTGACTATTATATCTCTAATGATAAAAACATGGAGAAAGTAGATGCTGATGCTGTTGATTTTTCAGAAGGGGAACATACTTTAACTGTTACAGCGATTGATAAGGCGAAAAATAAAACAACCAGGACAATAACTTATACAATTGATGATACGAACCCAGTCGTAGAAATTACATCGCCAAAAGAGGGCTATTACAAAACTGAAACCCTTCCGGAACTTGATTACACCATTTTGGAAGATAATCCTGACGGAAACGCAGTGGTAACAGGCTGGTCGGAACAGGAAGGCAGACATACTACAACAGTTACTGCGAAAGATAAAGCCGGGAACGAAGGCTCTGATTCAGTCAGCTACGTAGTTGACAACACAGCGCCAACACTAACTTTTAAAATTATTGATGGCGGCTATTACAATGAGGACAGCCTGAAGGCGATTGGCAAATACTATGACGCCCATGATGCGAATCCAGTAACAACGACTGCAAGTGACTTGATTTTCACCGCAGGAAAACATGAAGCCACTGTTACAGCTGTTGACGGGGCAGGCAATGAGACAGCCAGGACAATCAGCTACACAGTTGATAATTCAATGCCTGTTATTGAATTCAAGTTTTCTAATGGCGGTATTTACACTTCTAAAGTGATGGCGGATTTTGGGGAAAAATATTATACAATTGATGATGACAATCTGGATGAAGCAACGGTTAAAGCTGATACGCTGGAATTGGAGGAAGGCGGGCACAGTGTGACGGTAAGTGCGGCTGACCTTGCCGGAAATAGAAATACTGCCTCAGCCGAGTATACAGTCGATGATACTGCTCCTCAAGTAACCATTTTTATAGAGGATGGCAAGCATTATAACTCAGCATCCCTGGGAGCACTTGCGCCATACTACGCTGCTACCGATGCCCATTTCTTTAAGGCCGAAGCTTCACCGGTAGTATTCACGGATGGGGATCATGAGTTTACGGTCAAGGCTATTGATATGGCAGGCAATGAGACTGTTGAATCAATCAACTATTCCGTCGACAATATTGCTCCTGAAATCACATTTGATGAAGTATTGAAGAACGGTGGATTCTACAAATCATCGGCCCTCGAAGCGATCAAGAATAAATACTATAGCATTAATGAAGCAAATCTTGCTTCCAAAACAACTCCAGAACTGAATTTAACTGAAGGTGCCCATACAATTAAGGTAGTTGCTATTGATAAGGCAGGAAACAAAAAAGAAGAATCAATCAGCTACACTATTGACAACACCGCTCCAACAATCGGGTTCAATCTTGAAAATGGCAAATACTATAACGGTGCTGCCATTGATACAATTGAAAATTATTTTACAGTATCTGACCAAAATGGAGTGAAAACAGTAACACCGGATTCCTTTGACAAAACAGAAGGCACCCATACATTGATCGTAACGGCAATTGATGAGGCGGGAAATACTGCTTCGGCAAGCATCACATACCATGTCGACAGAACTGCACCGGTTGTTACATCTGAAAATGATGGTAAAAGATACATTTTGAACCAGGATATAAAAGCCGACTGGACAGCAACAGATGCATTGTCCGGAATTGCTGAAGAGAAAGGTACTGTAGAGAATGGCACTGTAGACAAAGGTTCTGCACTGAATACATCATCCGTTGGAACCCATAGCTATACGGTAACTGCGACTGATAAAGCCGGGAATGAGGTAGCCAAGACTTTCTCGTATAAGGTTGAATTTGCGACAGCGGGTGTGCTTCAGCCAATCAATCAAAATGGATCAAGTGTCTTTAAAAAGGGTAGCACGGTCCCAGTTAAATTCCAGTTGAAGGATTTCAATGGAGCTCCTATTGGAAACCAAAACGCCTACATTTTCTTAGATGAAAACTCTGCTTTAAAATCTGGGAATTCCAATACTCCTGCAGGCGGGAACCAGTTCCGTTATGATCCTACAGACAAACAGTACATCTTTAATCTATCGACAAAGGATTATGCGACAGGAACTTACAGTGTTAAAATTCAAGTGAAAAATGGAGATAGTGTAATCCAGGAAATTACCGCAACCATTTCTCTAAGATAAACCAAAAAAACCCTGTCCAAACCCATTACGGGTTCTGGCCAGGGTTTTCTTTTTCCAACATTTCATCAATCATCCCGTCGAGGCGGATGAGGCTCTTTAGCGCGCGGTCGTATTCGATTTTACGGTAGTGGTGCATGCCGCCTTCTTCTTCGTCCTTTTCGTCGGCGAGTTTGACGATTTCCTGCATGGGCGTGCGGACGATGTCGTTGGTGGGGAGAAAGGAATCGGTATGGAAGAGGATGGCGAGCGCAATGGTTTTTGCCTTGACCGGGTTCTCGCCGAGCCGGATCAGCAGCTTATGTGCGCGCTCTGCTCCCTTGATCGCATGAATATCATTTTTCCGATATAGCTCGTAGTCCCATTTGCCGTTCCGGTACCACGTATAGTGACCCATGTCATGCAAAAAACCAGCCTTCGCTGCTATGTCGACATCCTGGCCCTGTTCACGGGCAAGATTGAACGCATGGTAGGCGACGGCGACGGCATGCGCCATGCCCGAGCGGTTCAGGAATTTTTGGGCAATCCGGTGTTTGAAAATGTCTTCGAGTTTTACATCCCTCATAGTCCACCTCCGCTTTTAGCAATAGTATCAATTTTTCCCCCATATATGAAGAAAAAGACTCCTAAATCGGAGTCCTTTTCCCAGAAGATAAGATAGCATTCTTCCAATTTAAGAATTGTCCAGCTTCAGCGCATAGCCCCCAAGCCATTTCCCTCCGGAGGGTTGGCCAATCATGCGGGCCCATCATAAGCTTGCAGGGGCTACGAGGCGCTTCTGCATTTCTTGCCATCTATATCAACCGCCTTGTGGGCGGAGGAGTAATTTGCTTACTTACTCTTACTATTCCCGCGATGTATCGGTTTAAACGCACTGCGAAATTTGTTGGTACTTGGGCCAAGCCTATTTTTTCACTGGGCATTCACCTATGGGAGGGCGGTGCATATGATAGTGGATGAAACAATCCATTTGTCTGAAAAAGGGGTGTGTTTAAGTGGCGGGCAGGATCCGGAACTACTATGCCGGGGGCAATACCGCAAGGGGGKTTTACAGTTTATATGCATCGAATCTGCAGGGGCTTGACTGGCTGTTCATCCTGAAGGGAGGGCCTGGTACCGGCAAGTCCTCATTGATGAAAACGATTGGCAGGGAGTGGCATGAACGGGGCTATGACATAGAATACTTGCATTGTTCTTCCGATAATAAATCAATTGATGGGGTTATAATCCCTGCCCTGAAAATAGGCATTGTAGACGGCACCCCCCCCCATGTGATCGAACCGACTGCGCCGGGTGCGATAGAGGAATACGTCAATCTTGGGGAGGCCTGGAATTCCGGAGCCCTTCATAGGGAAAAAGAAGCGATACTGAAGCTGAACAAACGGATTGCCGAGGCGTTCAGCCAGGCTTATGACTCGTTCAAGGAAGCGCTCGCTGTCCATGACGAATGGGAATTGATTTACATCCAGAGCATGGATTTTGAAAAAGCGGATGAATTGACAGAAAAGCTAAGTGATCAGTTTTTTGGGAAAATGAAGCTGAACAAAACAAGCGAGGTCCGCCATCGTTTTCTTGGGGCCGCCACGCCAAAGGGAGCGGTCGATTTTGTCCCAAATCTGACAGAGGATGTCCAGAAACGTTATTTCATTAAGGGCCGGCCGGGGAGCGGGAAATCGACAATGTTGAAAAAGCTGGCGAAAACCGGTGAAGAGCGGGGGCTTGATGTCGAAGTTTACCATTGCGGCTTTGACCCGCACAGCCTTGACATGCTCATTTTCCGGGAGCTTGGTATTGCCATTTTCGACAGCACCGCGCCGCACGAATACTTTCCGACCCGTGGCGGGGACGAAATCATCGATATGTACGAATTGCTGTTTCCAAAAGGGACGGATGAGATTTTCGAAGACAGAATCGCGGACATAGCGGGGAGATATAAGGCGAAGATTCGGGAAGCCACCTCTCATCTCGCAAGGGCGAAAAAACTGCACGATGAACTCGAGGAGATTTATATAGCCGCGATGGATTTTAAAAAGGTGGAAACCATCCGCGACAGGCTTGCCAGCCAAATAAGGGAAGTGGCAAGGGAGAAGGTATAGAGGAAATTGAACAAAGGAGGAGCACGAATGGAGGACAACAAGAACGAGTTTTTGTTTGGTTCCATGCCAAATCAGGATGTAGTCGATGATAATGATAGGCAGTTTCAACAATTTCCGGGAGGAGGCCATACAGGAGGCCAGTTTCCGGGAGGAGGGCAAACAGGAGGTCAATTCCCGGGTGGCGGGCATACAGGGGGCCAGTTTCCGGGTGGCGGCCATACCGGGGGACAATTTCCTGGGGGAGGTCCGGGCGGAGGTTTTCCCGGGGGAGAACACGATGGGCCGCCGTCCGGACCGCCGCCTTTTGCGACACCGCATGAATCGTTTGGAGCTACTCCTTTGGCAATCGATCCGGGTGCAATTCGGCGCTGCCGGTTCCGTTACACGTATATATGGCTGAACAACGGGCGCAGCTTCTGGTTCTACCCGAACTTTATCGGAAGGACCTCTATCGCGGGCTGGCGTTACAGAAGAAACGGCTGGACGTATTATGGAACCGACCTGCGAAGAATCCGGTCGTTCAGATGTTTTTAAAAAAGCGTTAAGTGAAAAAATGTCAAAAACGCCTGGAACCCCAGGCGTTTTTTAGGGTTGCATACAAATCTTTGTTGGGTAGTTCGAAACCACGATTTTCTTATCCTCCCATCCGAATTGATTGCAACGATAAAATATGAGAAAATTTAGAAAATGGTTGAATCTTTTTCCAGTTTAACCCGTAGGAATAAGTAAAGTAAATACTAAATCACGAAGGGGCGGGAACAATGAAGGAGTTAAAAGTATTCAAGCAATGGTTCATCTTGTTCGGAATTGCTCTTGTACTTGGTTCCTTGGCGGTCATTGTTGATGTTTTATGGATAAAGAAGATGCTGTGGATTGCTTTGGCGGTGCTTGGAACTGTTTCTATGGGGAAGTTTTATCAGATGTACGAATATGGTTTCGATAAACTAGAAAGTAAGAAAAAGACCTAACATCTTGGCCGGCATAAGTGAGTGCCGGCTTTATTTTGGTTAACATTGTGTATATATACACGTTCCGTGCGGAGAAAGCAAGCTTATTGTACCGATCCTTTTTAAGGGAGGTGATGGTATGGAACTGAAGCGCAGGGTTACATTTCACATTGTCTTCATGCTATCCGTCATAATCGGGCTTGTCTGTACCAGCTTGGACGAACTCTGGGTGAAAAAACTAATTGTGATTTTCTTGACGCTCGCCGTATTCTCCTTTTCCGATACAGCGTGGCAAATTTTCACTCACGTAAAGGAGGAGCTTCATGGATGACGGCAATTGCGCAGCCCGGCTGCAACCACATGACAGCCGGGCATTCCTTTGCTTTCAACCGCAACATTATTTCGTTTTTGTGTTTTGGTTTTTGTTCCGCTTGTTCCCTTTGCTGTTATCCCCGCTGTTTTCCTCGGCGATTTCCATTTGGTAGTGCCCGGACTCGGGAGAATTTTGGTTCCGGCTGCCCCGGTTGTATTTTTTCGTCAATGCCTGACCCCCCTTTCCTGTTTCCTTTGTAGTTTGGCTGAAGAGAGGTCTTACATGCAAAAGGATATCGCTATTCGATAGAGAATAGTAAAATGAGACCAAATGGATGGAGTTGACAGCAATGGACGTATTTTTACAAAAAACAGGCCGAGAAGACGCCGGAATATTGGCCAATATGTATGCATTCTACCTTCACGACCTGACTGCCTATACGGATTCACTGAAGGAAAATGAGGCGGGTATGTATGAGTTCGAATCTTTCTCTCTTTTTTGGAAAAGGGAAGGCGTCAATCCGTATTTTATTATCGTGGACGGGGAGCGTGCGGGATTTGTGCTGCTTCTGGAGCCGCCTTTTACAAAAAAATTGAATTATGTCATTAACGATTTCTTCGTCTATAACCGGTTCCGCGGGAAAGGAATTGCAATTCGGGCCGCCGAAGCCATTTTTGAAGGGAGAAGCGGAAGTTACTTAGTCGCCCAGCTGACCCGGAATGAACGGGCGATTGCATTCTGGCGGAAGGTGTATGACAGGTGTGGAATCGATTATGATGAGTATGAGGACGAGGAAGATGGAGAAGCGATCCTTTGCCAGGAATTTATGATAACCAACTCCAAACTGGAACCGGATAGTAACGAGTGATGTGAAAAGGAAGGCTGACATGGAAAAGTATATTTTACAATTAAAAACACTTTTTGAAGAGCATCGCAGCCCAGAAAATGCTGTTCCGATGGAAAAATACATGAAAAACCACTTCCCGTTTCTTGGCATAAAAAAACCGCTCAGGGCTGAGCTTGAAAAAAGGTTCTACGGAGAGACCGGGCTAGCAAAAGAGCCGTTTAACGAACGGTTTGTACGAATGCTCTGGGAGTTGCCGGAACGGGAATACCAGTATGTTGCTCTTGGATACCTTGCCAAACTCAGACGGAGGCTAGATGCTGAGTCCCTTGAGTTGGCGAGAGAACTAATTACTGATAAGTCTTGGTGGGATACTGTCGACGCACTCTCCCAAATACCTGTCGGCGAACTTGCGGCAAGGTTTCCTGATTCAATACCATTGGAGCTGGACAGTTGGGCCGTTTCCGAAAATATGTGGATCAGGAGGACAGCCATCCTATACCAGTTGAAATACAAGCATGATACGGATGAAAGCCGCCTCTATACATACATAAGGCAAAATGCCGACAGCAGGGAATTTTTTATCCAAAAGGCGATTGGATGGGCGTTAAGGGAATATTCGAAAACGAATCGTGATTCGGTTAGGGAGTTCATTCAGAATACGAAGCTTGCCGCGCTCAGCCGGCGTGAGGGCTCGAAGTATTTAAGCTGAAATGGCTGGCGTGGGCGGTTTTTTTAAAATAAAAAAGCCCTGTAAATAAGGCTGAGATTGCTGAATCATGGATTGGCGGAAATGTCCATAAAGGAGTTGAGACCGATGAGGAATAGAGTTGCGCTGGTAGTTCTAGCGGTATTGCTGCTGGGCGGCTGTATGGACGAGGGGAAGGCGGATCCGGGGAAAAAAGCGCCTGAAGGCAAGCCTGTTGTGTGGCAGGGCAAAGCGGAAGTGATAGACGAACATCTCCAAATTCCGTGGTCTATCGAAAAATCGGGGGAAACCTTCTACATTTCTGAACGGCCTGGTTCCATTGTGAAAATTGAAAACGGGAAAGCAGAGCGGCAAAGAGTGATGCTGAAGGAAAGGCTGTCTGATGCTTCGGAAGCGGGGTTGCTTGGCTTTGTCCTTGCTCCGGATTTTCTATCAAGCCAACTGGCTTATGCCTATTATACGTATAATGATTCTGAAGGGCAGAGAAACCGCGTCATTGTTTTGTCCCACCGAGATGGAGCCTGGGAAGAGGAGAGGACATTGATTGACGGGCTTCCAAGCGGGCCGGTCCACCATGGCGGGAGGCTGAAGATCGGGCCTGACGGAAAGCTGTATATCACATCGGGTGATGCGGCCAACCCGGAGCTTGCCCAGGACAAGAATACGCTTGGCGGAAAAATCCTCAGGATGAACCTTGATGGAAGCATCCCGGACGATAATCCAATTCCCGGCTCATATATCTACAGTTATGGGCACCGCAATCCGCAGGGGCTTGCCTGGACGGCTGATGGGAAACTGTACGCCAGCGAGCACGGGCAATCCGCACACGACGAAATTAACCAGATCAAACCGGGTAAAAACTACGGCTGGCCAGTCATTATGGGAATCCAGAAGATGCAGGGAATGGAAACGCCCCTTTTTCAGTCGGACGATGTGACATGGGCCCCTTCCGGCATGGCGGCGTATGGCAATAAGCTGTATGTGGCAACATTAAGGGGGAATGCGGTCAGGGAATTCGACCTGGCTGGGAAAAAAACGCGCGAGTTCGTCAACGGCTTTGGCCGGATCCGCGATGTGCTCATTGATGGTGACTATTTGTATTTCGTTAGCAACAATACAGACGGACGGGGAACTCCCGATGAAACAGACGACAAGCTTTACCGGGTTCGGTTGAAATGAGTGTCGTTTTCGTTTATACAAACAAAAGAGGCTGCATTTTAAATCGCAGCCTCTTTTCTGTTATTTTATTCCTGTTCCAAGCCCATGCAGGATGAACTGGATTGTGCGCTCTGTTTCAGCTTCGTCATCCCATTCCGATTCCGGGATGATCAAGTATTTGGCGATAAAATAGCCGATGATGGACGAGCCCATCATTCTAAGGGCGCTCATTGGCGGAATGTCGATGATCTGACCCTTTTCCTGATAGTACGTTGCTAGTTTTTCAAATCGCTCAAACAGCTTGGCGGCTACATGTTCCTTGAATTGCTCACGCAGTTCGGGATGGAAGGGAATTTCTTGGACAAGAATGCGGATAATTTGGCTGTTTTTCTCAATGAACTCGCGCCTGTTTTCAACCATAGCCCGAAGGAATTCTTCAAATGTATCGAAGTGCTTGTTCAAGACCTTATCGAAATCCCTGATGACAAAGGGGGCGACCAATTTTGCCATAACAGGTGCCACAATATTAAGGAGCAAATCCTTTTTTGTTTTGTAATGGCGGAAAATGGTTCCTTCGGCAACGCCGGCTTTTTTGGCAATCTCATTGGTAGAAGTTGCCGCATAGCCTTTTTCGGAAAATGACTCGATTGCGGCAACCAGGATTTTCTTTTGTTTATCGGTCAATTCTTCGTCGTTAAAAAGTTCCTCTGTCATTTTTCCCTGGTCAGACATGGCAATCCCCTTTCCGCATCGCTACATCTTTCTGTGCTTTTTTAACGCAGCGATATTCAAAATCATGAAAATAATCGATAACCCGAACAAAAGAAGCAAGTCGGGATAGATTTCTTTAAATCCATATCCTCTCACCATCAGGTCTCGCATCGCGTCGGCCGCATAGTAAAGCGGTGTCAGCGGGCCGATCCAGCTGAGCCATTCGGACATCGTTTCAAGGTTGAACAAGCCTGAGAAGAAAACTTGCGGCACGATAACGAGCGGAATGAATTGAATGATTTGCATTTCGTTATTTGCAAAAGCCGACAATAGAATCCCGAGCGTCAATGCTGTAAAGGAAAGGAGGAGGATGGTCAAAAGGACGAGCAAGAACGACCCTTCCATCAGCATATCAAGAATGTAGATTCCATACCAGGCGATGACCGTTGCCTGGATGGTAGTGAAAATTCCGAAACCGAGTACATATCCTGCGACAATTTCCCAGCGCCGCAGCGGGCTTGCGAGAAGCCTTTCAAGCGTCCCGCTCGTCCGTTCACGCAGGAAGGATACGCCTGCGATTAAAAAGACGAAGAAGAACGCGAAATAAGCTAGAAGAACAGGGCCGAAGTAATCAAATTGGCTCATCGTTTCCGAGCCATGCAAATAATCGACATGGAGTTCTTGTGTGCCCGTATTGGGAAGGACAGGTTTGAATGCCTTCTGGACCCACAGCATGACTGCCCGGTTTGCGGTTGGATCGCTGCCTTCAAGCATAACTTCCGGACTTTTCCCTTTAAGGGACAGGAATCCGTCCAGATTACCTTCTTTCAATGCTTTGAATGCGGATTCGCTGGAACTGTAAGCTTCTATTGTCGCATCATCAAGATTCATTTGTTGCTTTAGCTGCTCGGGAAAATCTACTAGCCCTACTTTCGGGACATAATCCCGGCCGTTAAAGACGAGGTTCAGCATGGTCAAAATCAGGATCGGAGCAAGGATCATCAATGCCATTGTCCGTTTGTCACGCAAAAATTGCCTTAAAATTCGAATGACGAGTGCCTTGATACGCATTATACCGCACCTCCATAAACAAGGAATGCCTGCTCGATTGTATCGGAGGCTGTATTTTTCTTGAGCTCCTCCGGCGTTCCTACGGCAATCAGCTTTCCGTCGCGAATCATGCCGAGCCTGTCGCATTTCTCGGCCTCATCCATAACGTGGGTCGTGACAATGATGGCCGTGCCCTTTTCCTTCAGCTCATAGAACCGTTCCCAGATGCTTTTACGCAACACAGGGTCAATCCCGACTGTAGGCTCATCGAGGATTAGCAGTTCCGGTTCATGGAGCAAGGCTGCTGCCAGGGAAAGGCGCCTTTTCATCCCCCCGGAATAATTCGACACAAGCTTGTTCAGGTCGCCGCTTAATTGGACAATCTCCATGACTTCCTCTATGCGCTGCTTCAGCCTTTTCCCTTTCAATCCATAGAGTGCACCGAAAAATTCAAGATTGTCTTTTGCGGATAGCTCCAGGTAGAGGGCATCTGACTGGGACATGTAGCCTGCCTTTTCAACGAGCATGAGGGATGGCATTTTTTCATTGAATAGCCAGTTTTCACCCTCTGTCGGCAGTTCCAGGCCAATGAGCTGACGGACGATTGTTGTCTTCCCCGCACCGGAGGGACCAAGCAGGCCGAAAATTTCCCCGGGATAAATATCAAGATTAATATTGTTCAAGACCTGCTGTTTTCCAAAAGACTTTGAAACGTTTTTGATTGAGACGATGGAGCTGTTTTCCATAGCGATCCACCTTTCTTATTAGGAGTGAGTAATCACTCATTTATTAATTTTAGTGTATGCTAGGCGAATGAGAATTGGAAGTGAGTAATCACTCACTTTTAAAAAATAATTTTCGACAAGAGTTTTGGAGCTTTTTAGCTGCTGTAGTTACGAATTGGCGGGAAAACGATATATAATGAGAAAAAGACAAATATAGCAGTGAGGTGCAAATAAATGGCGGACTTTCAGTCAAGTGTCATTATACATAAACCGGTCGGCGAGGTATTCCAGTTTGTCAGCAGCATGGACTACATGCCGGAAATCATGCCGAATATTGTTAAAATTGACAAACCAGGAACGGGTCCATTGAAGCCAGGAGATAAAGTAGTCGAAACGCGTCTAATTCGCGGTCGGGAAACAAAAAATGAACTCGAGATTTTGGAATATGAAGAAAATAAATTGTTTTCGTACCGAAGCAATGTGAACGGGCTTCAATCGACTTACAAGTATATCTTCGATGAAATAGAAGAGGGAACGAATGCCCATTTTAAAGCGGAGGTTAAAACAAGCGGTATCGTCATGGCCCTGACAAAGCGGTTCATTGTCAACATGCTAAAAAGAGAAGACGGCAACCAGATGAAGTATTTGAAGGATGCGTTGGAGGGTACTGAGTCGGTTACCGGATAAGGACAGCGAGGGTTGTAGAGACAGTTTGGAGAGGGATTTTAAGTTACTTTTGACTGTCCTATAAAGTGACATCTTTAGGCAGCAAGCAGTAGATAACCGGATTTACTGTCCAAATGAAGCGGGGATTCTGACAGCAACTGGCGTTTTCTCATCTTAGGTGTCCGAATGGGGCCGTGAAGAAGCCATGCCTTCTGACAGGTTAGTGGTAAAAAGCTGAAACGAGTCAGAAGAAGCCATGCCTTCTACTGACAGCGGATGGAGTTTTCTAAACTTCAGTGTCCAAATGAGGCATGAATTCATTCATTTACACTTCCCATGACAGCGGTCCTATTAAACCCGTTTCCACTACAGCCTCCAACCCATAAAAAAGTACCCGGTGGCAAACCGCCAGCCGGGTGCTTTTGGCTATCTGAATAATAGCCGTATCCGCGCCAACCTATTAAAGATTAAAATTTATACGTCCAGAACCGTTCCACGTTGACCCAGACCATCGTTTGCGGATCCTGGTTTTTCAGTTTTTCCTCCATATCCTTCACCATCAGCTGTGTCTGGGAGCGGTGCGCTTTTATTGCCTGAAGCTTTATGTCGGCAACTGGAGTGATATCATGGACAATGTCCGCTTCTCCAAGTTCTTCGATGCAGTTTTTCGCGAACGCGACACAATGAAGCTTCGGCCTCTTTGCCGGAGCAATTTCGCTCACAGCCCGGATAACGGCCCTTCCCGTTGCTTCATGGTCGGGATGGACGGAGTAGCCTGGGTAAAAAGTGATGATTAGCGATGGGCCAACCTCTTCAATAATGGATGATATATTGGCGGCCAGCTTTGCTTCATCCTCGAATTCGACGGTTTTGTCCCGGTAGCCAAGCATGCGCAAGTCGTTGATGCCAAGCACCCTCGCCGCTTCCTGAAGCTCTCCCTTTCGAATCAGCGGCAGTGATTCCCTTGTTGCAAAAGGAGGATTGCCCATGTTCCTGCCCATTTCCCCAAGAGTCAGGCATGCGTAGGTCACCGGCGTCCCGTTTTTCGTATGGGTGGCGATTGTCCCCGACACACCAAATGCCTCATCATCCGGATGTGGAAAAACTACGAGCACATGGCGTTCCTTTTCCATATACAAATCTCCTTTGGATTAGTCTTCATAAACATGGCCTTTATTCAAAAGGCGTCGGGCTTACCTGAAGGGCAACCGCAAGTTTCCCGTTAAAGTCATGCCCCGCCATTAAAAGGCGCCCTTTTTCATCCACCTCGTAATGCGTTATTCCTTCCGCATATACCCAGCCAAGGGGTATTTTCAACCCGATGCGATACGGGCCGGTGCCTGTGACCTTGCCAAGTTCATAAGTGACTTTGGCGTTCCGGATAAAGGCTCCCGACGAAAAGAAAGACTGGTCGAAATGGGAAGCATACGCGCCATTTGTCGTTTCCAAATGAATGTAAACCTCTTTTCCGCAAAATTTGTCTATTGCGGATTGGACATCTTCCTTGTTGACTGGTTCCAACTAAATCCCCCTTCCCCGCAGATCGGCTCTGCTTTTTGTTAAAGTTCTTTAATCCTTTTATCATACTAAAAACTGGAGTGGAATGCGAAATCCTTGCACTTGGTTCACTGCTCCGTTAAACAGCAACGGGCCGGAAGCAATCCCGGCCCGTTGTTTGAATGCCGCGGAAGCCAGCCATCAGGCAGGGCGCGGCTAGAAGGAACGAATGTAAAAAAATTTGTCCTACATCGTACACAATGATATTTTTATGCGTTTTTATGAATATTTCTGAACTCACCCTGCCAGGTAGGGCCAACGTATTCATTAAGTTTGAAACCGTGTTTAATGGCTTCAGTAATGAACGCTTTTGCTGTATCGATTGCCTGCTCGACTTCCAGCCCTTTTGCAAGGCCGGCGGCAATCGCGGCGGAGTACGTGCATCCTGCCCCGTGGGTATAGGTTGTTTCAACTTTTTCAGTTTCGTACAGCTTATAGTTGTTGCCGTCAAATAGCAAGTCCACGGCTTTGCCTTCATGCTGGAATTTGCTTCCGCCCTTGATGACGACATATTTGGCACCCTGTTCATGAATAATGGCTGCCGCTTGCTTCATCTGGTCCAAATTGCGGATTGGGCCTGTCTTTGCAAGCTGTCCTGCTTCGAAGAGATTCGGAGTTACAACTGTGGCACGGGGAACAAGCAGCTCGCGCATGGCATCGGTTGTTTCGGGATTGAGGACTTCATCTTCACCCTTGCAGACCATAACCGGGTCAATAACAACCCTGTCAAGCTTGTTTTCATCGATTACTTTTGCCGCGAGCTCGATGATTTCAACTGTTCCGAGCATTCCCGTTTTCATGGCGTCGATTCCAGTCGAAAGAATTGTTTCCAGTTGGGTTTTCAGCGTTTCGACCGGCAGCGGATGAACTTGATGGTTCCAGCCCTCCGGTTTCATCGTGACAATCGTTGTCAGCGCAGTCATTCCATAGACGCCAAGCTCCTGGAACGTTTTAAGGTCGGCCTGGATGCCAGCGCCGCCGCTTGTATCTGAACCGGCAATCGTCATTACTTTTTTAATCGACATGCTGTTGCCTCCTTGTATTTGGATGTAGGACGGATTGTCCATTTACAATCCAGCCTATCTTCCTCCGGTTACTATAATTCCCTCCTCATTTTACTCACGATGATGCGTTTTTGTAAAGAATTCTAGAGCTTTCTTTTCGGGTTGCGAAAGATGTTACGGTTTTTTGACTTTGCATGGCAGCGTGATAATTATTACTGCATTACCCCCCTTTTCGCATTACTCTGATTAAAAGAGGAAGGTTTGCAGAGTAGCAATGTTTGAAACCCCCGCGATAAAAAGGAACCGGTTCTCCACATTCCCATGATGAATATCTTTATGATTCACAAATTGTACAAACAAAAGTCACACATCTGAAAAAGAATTGTCAAAACTTTGCCGCTAAATTTCCCATTGTCCCTTTGAATTTTAATAAGTAATCGTATCACAATCCTTTTATATCAAGGGATTGACTGAGTAAGGCGTCCCAAAGTCCCAGTAGTGACACACATCACTGCTTCTATGGGTTTCCATTTTTACAATAAAAGTTGGCGAGAAATAGTTTGCCAGAACATGCAAGGGAGGAAGGGCAATGAACAGAAAAAGCTGTCCCGATGAGTACCCTATCAATCTTTCGGTCAATGGGTATGAAATTGCCGTTTTCCAGCTGACGAAGTCCGATTTGGAGGATTGGGCTTATGGTTATCTCTTTTCCGAGGGAATGATTGAATCCGCCGATGATATAGAGGAAGTCGTATTCCAGGAAAGAACCGGTACACTTCAAGTCACGCTTACCAATCCTTTTGACGGCGAGAAAATGTTCTCGAAGAAAAAGCATTATACCGCCGGTTGCGGGCGGGGGGTCACGTTTTTTTCAATGACCGATGTCAAGCAATTTGAAAAGGTCCGTTCCAATCAGCGCTATCCGTTAAGCTATTTGCTAAAGAAACGGGCTGAATTCGCCCAGTGTTCGACTCTTTATTTGGAAACAGGGGGCATGCATGGCGCCTGCATCATCAATAATGACGGCACCATGGCGATCCGGGAAGACATTGGCCGCCACAATGCGGTGGACAAGATTATCGGTCATGCAATCAGGAACCGCCTCGATCCGGAGAAGCTTATTCTTCTGACGACGGGCAGGGTTTCCTATGAAATGTTATCAAAGGCAGCAAAATTTGGCTTTGCCGTCATCGGATCAAGGACCGCCGCTACAAAGCAGGCCGTCCAATTAGCCAAATATTTAAATATAGAGGTTGTAGGCTATTTAAGGGGGAAAATGGCCGTCATTTATACCTCGGCAGGAAGGGTCCACAGTGACATAAGGGAGCCTGCAGCTGCAGAAATCAACTGAAAAGGAGGCTTAGTGAAGGGCCATTCAACAATGGGTCCTGGATTAGGAAAAAAAGGGATGCTCTAGGTTAATTAAGGGAAGGAGACACAGAGATGGTTGAAATCAACCTGAATCGCCGGCAATTTTTAAAATTGTCAGGCGCCACCGCGGCCACATTGGCCATCGTCGAGCTAGGCTTTGATGAAAAATCGGCCTATGCGAAATCGAAAGAGCTCAAAATTGCCCAAGCAAAAGTCACACCAACCATTTGCTGCTATTGTGGCGTAGGATGCGGAATCCTCGTCCATACAAAAGACAACACGGTCGTGTACACGGAGGGGGATCCCGACAACCCGATCAATGAAGGAAAGCTTTGCTCGAAAGGAACAACTTTACGGCAGCTTTATACTTCTGAAAAGCGTATGACAAAACCGTTATACCGCGCACCGGGCAGCGAGACATGGGAAGAGAAAGACTGGGAATGGATGTACGACACCATTACCAAACGCATCAAGGAAACACGCGATGCTTCATTTGTGGAACAAGAGAACGGAATGATCGTTAATAAAACAGAACGCATTGCCAGCATGGGCGGAGCAGCTCTTGATAATGAAGAGTGCTATTTGCTCTCAAAAATGATGAGAGGGCTTGGCGTCGTTTATCTCGAACACCAGGCGCGAATATGACATAGTTCTACGGTTGCCGGTCTGGCACCTACATTTGGTCGTGGAGCAATGACTAACCACTGGAATGATTTGCAAAATACCGATTGTGCCCTGATTATGGGAGCGAATCCTGCCGAGAACCATCCGATTTCATTCAGGTGGCTGACAAAAGCGAGGGAAAAGGGAGCGAAAATCGTTTCCGTCGATCCTCGTTTTACAAGGTCTTCGGCGCTTGCTGATATTTATGCGCCTCTTCGTTCTGGGACCGATATTGCGTTCCTCGCGGGCATGATTAATTATGCGATGGAAAAGGGCTATATCCACAAAGAGTATGTTGCTAAATATACAAATGCTTCGTTTATTTTAAAAGACAGCTATGACTTCCATGATGGCCTGTTTAGCGGATATGATGAAGCAAAACGCATGTATGACAAGACAAAATGGGCGTTTGAGACGGATGAAGAAGGAAAGCCGGTCAAAGACACGACCCTTGAACATCCGCGCTCAGTCTTCCAACTGATGAAGAAACATTATGCCCGCTACGATTACGACACTGTTGCCGAAGTGACAGGGACTCCTAAGGAAGATTTCCTGAAAGTCGCGGAAGCATTCTGTTCAACCGGGAAGGTCGGCAAGTCGGGCGTCATTATGTATGCAATGGGAATCACCCAGCATACTGTTGGTTCACAAAACGTTCGGGCGATGGCCATGCTTCAGCTGCTTTTGGGCAACGTCGGGCTTCCGGGCAGCGGCCTTGCAGCAATGCGCGGGGAGTCGAATGTCCAGGGCTCAACAGACTTCGCGCTCCTTTACGGCGACCTGCCTGGCTATGTCGGGGTACCAAAAGCGACAGTGCCTGAACATGCGACTCTTGCTGGATACAACGAAAAGGAAACACCAAAGACAGGCTATTGGAGCAACAAGCCAAAATTCCTCGTCAGCATGCTGAAGGCGTGGTACGGGCCGAATGCAACGAAAGACAATGAATTCTGCTATCAGTACTTGCCAAAAGGAAATAAAAACTATTCCCATATCAACCTGTTCAATGCGATGTATAAAGGCGAGCTTGACGGCGCGTTCTTCTTTGGCACAAACCCTGTAGTCGGAGGGCCAAACGCAGGAAAAGAGAAAGAAGCGCTCAGCAATCTGAAATGGCTCGTTGCAGTTGATCTATGGGAAACCGAATCGTCCGCATTCTGGAAGAAGGAAGCCGGTTCGGATCCGAACAAAATCGCGACCGAGGTATTCTTGCTGCCGGCATCCGCTTCTTTTGAAAAAGAAGGTTCGGTATCAAACAGCTCGCGCTGGATGCAATATCGCTGGAAGGCGATTGATTCAAGAGGAGAAGCAAAATCCGACCTTGAAATTATCAACACGTTGGCAGTAAAGCTGAAGGATATGTATAAAAACGAGTCGTCGCCTGCAGCGAAAACAATCAACGCGCTGTACTGGAACTACGGCGGAGACCATCACCCGGACATTGACCTTGTCTGCAAGGAAATGAATGGCTACGATACTGTTACCGGAAGGCAAATTGCAACGTTCGGCGACTTGAAGGACGATGGCTCGACGTGCAGCGGAAACTGGATTTACTGCGGATTTTATCCGGAAGAAGGGAAGAACAGGTCGAAAAACCGTAATGCAAAAGACGGCGGGCCGAACTTCCTGAACTGGTCCTATGCATGGCCGGCAAACAGGCGCATCCTGTACAACCGCGCATCCGCCGATCCAAGCGGCAAGCCGTGGAGCAAGGAGAAGGAAGTCATCCATTGGGATGCCCTCCAGGCAAAATGGGTCGGGAATGATGTGCCGGACTTCAAGCCAATTGTGTCCCCGGCCGAACCGGGAGGCCAAAATCCATTTATCATGATGAAGGATGGAGTGGCTGGAATATTCGCGCCTACTTTGAACGACGGGCCGTTCCCTGAACATTACGAGCCATTTGAAAGCCCGGCAGCCAACGTATTCTCAAGCCAGGAAATCAATCCGGCGATCCAGATTTTTGAAGGTGATTTCAACCTGAAAGGCACGAGGAAGGATTACCCAATTATTGCGACAACCTACCGGGTGAGCGAGCATTGGCAATCCGGTTCGATGACACGCAACCAGGAATGGCTGTCCGAACTTGTCGGCCATATGTTCATTGAAATCAGTGAAGAATTGGCGAGGGAAAGAGGCATCAAGAATAAGGATAAAGTTATCGTCAGCTCCGCCCGTGGTGAAATCGAGGCATACGCGATGGTTACAAAGCGCTTTAAGCCTCACACAATTAAAGGCAAGAAGGTCCACCAGATCGGCATGCCTTGGCATTTTGGTTTCAAGGGATTCGCTACAGGGGATTCGGCAAACCGCCTGACACCGCATATAGGCGACGCCAACACAACTATCCCAGAGTATAAAGCATTCCTTTGCGACGTAAGGAGGAAGGGCTAATGCCGGAATATGTAAAATACGTTGACGTCACCAAATGTGATGGCTGCCGCGCCTGCATGGTAGCGTGCAAAAACTGGAATGATCTTCCCGCCGAGCCGCAGGATTTCCTAGGAAGCATCCAGTCGCACAGTAAAGTAACGGCAGATACATGGAACGTCCTGCAGTTTGTCGAACACGAAAACGCAAAAGGCAATCTTGAATATCTTTTCCGGCATTCCGCGTGCTTCCACTGCAAGGATGCAGCGTGCGAAAAGGTTTGCCCTGAGGATGCCATTTCGTACACGGAATTCGGGACGGTTGTCATCAACCACGAAAAATGCGTTGGATGCGGCTATTGCGTCCAAAACTGCCCGTTCGATGTCATTTCCTTAAAGGAATACAAGGACAAGAATGGCAAGGAATACAGGAAGGCGAATAAATGCACGATGTGTACCGACCGCCTCGAGGAAGGCATGCAGCCTGCCTGTGTAACAACCTGCCACACAGGGGCGATGGAGTTTGGCGAAAAGGATGATATGATCCGCAAAGCCGAAAAGCGCGTCCAGGAAATCAAAGGCAGATTCCCGAACGCGATGGTTTACAACCCACAGGGGGTAGGCGGCACCCATACCGTTTATGTTCTTGCCGAAAAGCCATCCGTTTACGGGCTGCCGGAAAACCCTAAAGTACCGACATCCGCTGTATTATGGAAGGACTATGCCCAACCAATCGGCAAAATGATGATTGGCGCGACAACGATGGCCGTTTTGGGCGCCTTTGTCACAAATAAGCTGTTCAACAAAGAAGGCAAAGAGCATGACGAAGATGGAGGTGGAAGCAATGAGTAAGCCAATCAGGCCGGACATTAAGGTAAGGCGTTTTTCAAAAGCATTCGTTTGGGCTCATGCTGTGAATGCCATTTCCTTCTTCGCACTGTATATTACGGCCCTTCCAATGTATACAGAGTTTTTCGACTGGCTTTACCCGATTATGGGAGGCCCCGCCAATGCGCGCCTGCTGCACAGGATTTTTGCGGTTGCGTTCGTGACGCCGACGTTCATCTGGCTGATTTTCGACCCAAAGGGCTTTGCACGGTGGATGAAAGAACTTGTCACTTGGAAAAAAAGGGACCTTCAATTCTTTACGGAATTCGTCAAAGAACTGTTCGGTTTCAAGTTCAAGCATGTAAGGCAAACATTCTTTAACGCTGGTGAAAAAATCAATTCAATTATCCAGATCGTAACAGCCATTCTGATCATTGGGTCCGGTGTCCCGATGTGGTTCCCCCATCTGTTCCCGAAAGCGATTGTCCAATGGGGGTATTTTTTCCACAATGTCGGCTTTGGGCTTGCCATCGCGGTAGTTGTCGGCCACGTCTATCTAAGTGTCGTGCATAAGAATTCCCGGCCTGGCTATACAGGCGTCATTAACGGTGAAGTCCCGGCCTGGTGGGCAAAGGACCACTACACCGAATGGTATGAGGAAGAAGTTAAAAAAGGCAATTTCCCTGATCTTGATAAACTCGCTAAAAGCAAAAACAAAGGCAAAAGCAAAGGCGCGTAAAGGCTGCCGGCGGCCCGAAAGCCCCGAGCACACGAAACCGCGCATGATTAAAATGAGAACGGGAATGGCTGTCTACATGGACAGCCATTCCTGCTAAAACGATCGGTCCAAAATAAAGGCAATTTTAAGGCATTGCAGTATCATTATACGAAAAGAGGTGCAACTGGGTTGAAAACATCCGTCGTCTCGAAAGATTATCAAAATTTGCACAAGGAAATCATCGGCCTGCAGGAAAAATGGAAAAAGAGCCTTGGCAGCGGGGCAGTCACAATAAAAACAGACAAAACGGCAATGAGCTCGGGGGTGCCGGTGGCGGCGCTTTCAATTTTTGATTTTGATATTCCACTATTTTTACAGTGGATAGAGGAAATTAAAGGGTTATTGGTGAAGAATAATGATAAGATGGAAGAGAAGCTTGTTTTTTTATCGACAATAATGGACGAAAATACCGCGCAGCGCTGGATCGACGAAGCGCTTGCGTTTAACGATATTTATTTTCATGGATTCGCAAAAGAGCAAGGTGTGGAAGGATGGATTCCATACTTCCTGGCTGAAACGGCGCTCCGTCCATACTTGCAGCTGGCAGCCGAAAAAGCCCAGCCGGCGATCCATGCCGTAATCCATGGGGCCGGGTGCCCGGTATGCGGTGAACCGGCAAGGCTCGCCCAGCTTGAAGGGGAAGGGAAAAAGGAACTGTATTGCCCGCGCTGCCTCGCCCACTGGAATGATAAGCGGGTCACCTGCTCCCATTGCGGAAATGAGGACCATGAGACAATCAAATTTATCACCGTGGAAGGCGATGCCGCATCCCAAATCCAGGTTTGCGAAAAGTGCCATGGTTATATAAAAATTGTCGATACAAGGCAGTTTATCAACAAGCCTTCCGCGGCCATGCTTGATTTGACAACACTTCATCTTGATTTTGTCGCCCAGGAAAACGGGTACCATACCGGCGGAAGCGGGGAAACCGAAAACTGACTGCCCGGAAGAAACCGGACGGGGAGAAGGTGATTCAATGAAAGCAGCGGCGATCCTATTATCTGGCGGAAAGTCGAGCAGAATGGGCACCAATAAGGCCCTTTTGAAAATTAACGAAAAAACGAATATTGAGAGAATACGAGATGAGCTCCTTAAAGTATTTGATGAGGTCATCCTTGTGACGAATGAACCAGAGGAGTATCGGTTCCTTCAACTTAAAACGGTAACGGACGAATATCCGGGAAAAGGGCCTTTGGCCGGCATCCATGCCGGGCTTAAGGCATCCAGCTTTGATGCCAATCTCGTCGTTGCCTGCGACATGCCGTTTGTTTCTTCGGAACTCGGGGAAATCATGGTTAAGAATCTTGGCCATCATGATGCTGTCGTTCCTGTCATCGAGGGGAGGCAGCATCCCCTTTTTGCCGTTTATCAAAAAGGCATCGCCGAAGCGGCCGAGACGTGCATAAACGAGGGGAGCCTTCGCCTGAAACATTTGTTTGAACAGCTCGATGTCCTTTTTTTAACAGAGCGGGACCTGGAAACGTATTCGAATGGCTCCCTGGAACGGATATTTTTTAATATGAATAAACCGGAGGAATACGAGCTGGCCGTTCAACAAGCCAAGGAAGAAGAATCCGGATAAGAGTTTCGATTGAAAGAGAGGGTTAGGGATATGCAATTTTTCAAAGTCAAAACAGTTGAGGAAACCTTTGCACTCATCGATCAGCAGGTAAGGAAAATCAGCGCGATTGAAAAAAAAGCGATAGAAGACGCGCTTGGCTGCATCCTTGCCGAAGACGTCACCGCCAGGGAAGATGTTCCGGGCTTTGACCGCTCGACCGTTGACGGCTATGCTGTCAGGGCCGAAGATACATTTGGTTCATCGGAATCGATGCCGGGTTTTCTGACTGTTGCCGGAGAGGTAAGGATGGGTGAAGCTGCCAGTGTCCCGGTTGGCTTTGGAGAAGCTGTTTACGTCCCTACCGGGGGAATGATGCCCCAGGGGAGCAATAGCGTCATCATGATCGAGCATTGTGAAGAGATTGCCGGCCTTCTCAATACATACAGGCAAGTAGCGCCCGGGGAGAATGTCATCCGGGCGGGGGAAGATATCCGCAACGGCGAACTTCTGCTCAGTGAAGGGACACGGTTAAGGCCACAGGAAATCGGCGCTCTCGCCTCACTGGGGATTACCCACGTCCACGTTTACCGAAGCATAAAGGCCGGATACTTATCCTCGGGAGACGAAATTGTCCCGTTTGATACCCCTGAATTAAAAATTGGCCAAATTCGTGATATAAATTATTTAACAATCGCTGGCCTTGCGAGGGATTGGGGAGTTGACGTCATTTACGGGGGAATCGTCCCCGATGATTATGAAACATTCAGGTTAAAGGCATCCGAGTTATTCAATCAAGTGGATTGCCTGATCCTTTCCGGCGGAAGTTCTGTTGGGGCGAAGGATTATACAACCGAAGTCATCCAATCGCTAGGCGGGCCGGGGGTATTTGTACATGGCATTTCCGTAAAGCCGGGCAAGCCGACGATCCTCGCGATGGCGGGTGATAAACCGGTGATTGGGCTCCCGGGGCATCCGGCATCGGCGATGATTATTTTCCGCCTTTTCGGCGAACGCCTGCTGAAAAAGCTTCAGGGGGAACAGGCCGAACAGCGGCCAGACCGGATCTTTGCCAGGATTACAAAAAACATTCCATCGGCGCCAGGGCGGTCTGATTATATACGCGTAAGGCTGTTTGAACAGGATGGCGAGTGGTGGGCCGATCCGATTATAGGGAAATCCGGTTTGATTACGACACTAGTGAAGAGCGGCGGGATTGTAGAGATTGTTTCCGAAAAAGAGGGCATCGCCCAAGGCGAGTACGTCCCGGTCATTGTAACAAGGTAGGGGGAATGGCATATGGACCAAAAACGGTATAAGCGAAAAATTTATCTCGAGGACAAGCCAAGAGCCGTGGCGCGTGAGGAATTGCTTGCAGCTTTTGACCTGCCGCCGCAGAAGGAATGGGTCAAGGTGGAGGACGGACTTGGCAGGGTTACAGCTGAACCGGTTTTCGCGATTGCATCCATGCCCCATTATCATGCTTCAGCAATGGACGGAATCGCCGTCAATGCGGCGGATACATATAGCGCGCATGAGCAGAACCCGCTAAGGCTCTCGCATGGTGAACAATTTGTTTATGTCGATACAGGAAATGCGATTCCCGCCCAGCATAACGCGGTCATTATGATTGAAAATGTCAACGTGATCGATGACCAGACGCTTGAAATCATCGAACCGGCAACACCTTGGCAGCATATCCGGCCGATTGGCGAGGACATTGTCCAGGAAGAGATGATTTTTCCGCAAGGCCACAAGCTGCGCCCGGCAGATCTAGGCTCCCTGCTTGCCGCGAGAATCACAGAAGTTGAAGTCGTAAAGAAACCGGTTGTCGCTATCATCCCGACAGGCAATGAGCTTATCGAAGCAAAAGACGAGCCTGTTTCAGGAAAGATTATTGAGTTCAACGGCACTGTCTTTGCCAATTTCGTCAAAGAATGGGGTGGTGAACCCCGTTTGTCGGGAATTGTAAAAGATGAGCCAGAAAAAATAAAGGAAGCGCTTCTCAAGGCTGCTGAAACATCCGATATTATCGTCATCAATGCGGGTTCCTCAGCCGGGTCGAAGGATTTTACCGTCCATATTGTCGCGGAAATTGGGACTGTCTTTACCCACGGAGTCGCGGCGAGGCCGGGTAAGCCTGTCATTTTAGGCAAAATAAATGGAAAACCGGTTGTCGGAGTACCTGGTTATCCGGTTTCGGCCTATCTGGCACTGGAATGGTTTGTATGCCCGCTGGTCTGCAAGTATTTGCAAATCACTGAGCCAAAGCGGCAGACAATTGAGGTGAAGCTTGGGAGGCGAATAGTCTCTACAATGGGCCAGGAGGACTTTATCAGGGTGAATATCGGCTATGTGAACGGGCAATATGTCGCCAATCCGCTCACAAGGGCGGCGGGGGTGACGATGTCCTACGTCCGCGCCGATGGCCTTCTCGTAGTACCCGCTGATGTGCTCGGGTATGAACAAGGGGAAACAGCTGAAGCCGAGCTTTTAAAGCCGCTGGAAGAAGTAACAAACAGCATCGTATTCAGCGGCAGCCATGATTTGACAATCGATCTGCTGTCCTCGCAAATCAAACGGCAGCGCAGTGATATGAAAATTATCTCGTCCCATGTCGGCAGTATGGCCGGGCTGATGGCGATCCGAAAAGGGGAGGCCCATGTTGCGGGAATCCACTTACTGGACCCTGAGACGGGGGAATACAATCTTTCGTATGTGAAAAGGCTGCTGGATGGCATGGACATTGTTCTGTTCCCATTCCTTAAGAGAAAACAGGGCTGGTTCGTCCCGGAAGGCAATCCTCTTGGCATCGAATCGGTTGAAGATATAGCCTCGAGGAGTGCCCACTTCGTCAATCGCCAAAGGGGAGCCGGAACAAGAATCCTTTTTGATTTGCTTTTGAAAGAAGCGGGGCTTACCCCCGAAAGCATCACCGGCTACAGCCGGGAAATGTTCTCGCATCTCAGTGTCGCCGCGGAGGTAAAAGGAAATTCCGATTCGGTCGGCCTTGGTATTTTCCCGGCTGCAAGAGCGATGGGGCTTTCATTTGTCCCGGTTGCGGATGAAGAATATGATTTGGTTATGACAAAGGAATTTTTCGAGAGTGATAAAGGCAGGATGCTTGTATCCGTCATTCAGTCGGAAGAATTCAGGCAGAGTGTTGGCCATATTGGCGGCTATGAAGTTATCGCCGGCGCGCCCTTAAGATAGGCTGAAGGGCTGTTTTAAAAAAACCATGGGGGGCGCTTTGGAGCGCTTCCGTATGTCAATGGAGGCAGGAAGCATGTATGAAATCTCAAAGGAACCAATTGATATCCAGACTGTGATCGACAAGGTTGTCCAGCGTGAAGCCGGGGCGATTACTACATTTATTGGAACGGTCCGGGAGCTGACCCATGGCAAAAAAACGCTTTACCTTATTTATGAAGCATATGAAGCGATGGCCGTGAAAAAGCTTGAGCAAATCGGCCTGGAAATCGAGGAACGCTGGCGTGGTGCCAAAGTGGCCATTAGCCATCGTGTCGGTAAGCTTGATATAACGGATATCGCGGTTGTTATTGCTGTTTCAACCCCGCACCGCGCTGATGCTTATGAAGCGAATCGTTATGCGATTGAGCGAATCAAGGAAATTGTCCCAATCTGGAAAAAGGAGCATTGGGAAGACGGAGAAGAGTGGGTCGGCAACCAGCTTGAAACGGTCGCTTACCCAACAGGCAAGCCCGAGGAAGGTGATTTGAATGAATAAAGTGATGTTCTTTGCCCATTTGCGAGATGCCGCCGGTGTTGAGTCAATAACAGTCGATGCCGCTGGCAAGACAGTAGCGGAATTAAAGTCGGAGCTTGCCGAAAAATACGATTTACCTAAAATGGATACCGTTATGGCAGCGATTAACGAGGAGTTTTCATCAAATGAAGAAAAAATAAATGAGGGTGACGTTATCGCCTTCATCCCTCCAGTTAGCGGAGGCTGATTAGCCGGATTGGATTATTGGGAAAGGGCTTCCGCTGCGGAAAGCCCTGTCTTTTTTATCCGATGGTCAACAATAGTAAGACCCTGTCTGAGCCTTCACATAGAAGGGGGAATACAGTCGGGAAAGGAAAGGGGACAGAGCAAGTATGGCGGAGCGATATTCAAGGCAAATCCTTTTTCCGGGAATTGGAAGGGCGGGCCAGGAGAAAATCCGGTCCAAGCACGTATTGCTTATAGGGGCGGGCGCGCTCGGTTCGGGAAATGCCGAAATTCTGACCAGGGCTGGTATCGGAAAACTAACGATCATCGACAGGGATTATGTGGAGGAAAGCAATCTCCAGCGCCAACAGCTGTATACCGAGGAAGACGTGGCACAAAAGCTTCCGAAGGCCGCCGCCGCTGAAAAAAGGCTCCGGGCCATAAACCGCGACGTTCATATAGAAGCAATTATCGGTGACGCCACTCCTGAAGTACTGGAAGAACTGGCAAACGGAATTGATTTGATCATTGATGCGACCGATAATTTTGAAACAAGGATGGCCATCAATGATGTTTCCCAAAAGTACCGGATACCCTGGATTTACGGGGCCTGTGTAGGCAGCCACGGAATGAGCTTTACAATCCTGCCGGGGGCGACTCCATGCCTGAATTGTTTGCTACGGACAATCCCGCTTCAGGGTCTTACGTGCGATACTGGAGGAATCATTGGGCCAGCCGTCCAGATGGCCATTTCCCACCAATCGGCGGAAGCGCTGAAAATTCTTGTCGAGGATTGGGATGCAGTCCGGGCTACGTTTGTCAGCTTTGATTTATGGCGGAATGAGTATACTGCCATGAAAATGTCAAAGGCCAAATTTTCCGGATGCCTCTCGTGCGGGGAACAACCTACCTACCCGTATCTGGATAAGGAAAACATGACCAAAACGACCGTGCTGTGCGGGCGGGACACAGTTCAAATACGGCCCTCCGCCCAAGGGGACCTGTCGCTTGAAAAGCTCGCTTCCCAGCTTGGCTCCCTCGGTTACGAGGTCAAGGGGAATCCCTACCTCATTTCGGTCGAACTTGGAGAGGAGCGGATGGTCATTTTCAGGGATGGCCGCGCACTCATCCACGGAACGAAAGACCTTACCCACGCAAAATCCATATACCAACGGATTATGGGATAAGAACAATTTTCGATTTTGAATTCCATTAGCTACGAAAAATCCCCGGGATATGTATTCCGGGGATTTTTAAAAATATGAAAGTAAAAGGCACTAAACAAGTGCTGCCGTTTTTTACTTTTTGCAGGCTACCAGTACAAGGCGCCCTTTATCCAATTCCTTTTCATAGCGGTCTGCCTCATCTGCAGTCAATCCCAATGATTCGAACTGGGAGCGCAATTCATCGCCACGTTTTTTAAAAACATTGGCAACTGAATCAATCAATCCCTGTTCCTTCAAGCCGACATCTCCCGCCCCAAGTGCATCCGCCAAATCTTCTTCTCGTTCCTTGTCATGGGCAAACAAATATACTTCATCCTTTGAAAAGCCTTCCGTAGCAAGCAAAGATAGCTTTTCTTTTGCCTGGACACCGTTCTCGACAACTTCAACTTTATACATAAAAACATTCCTCCTTCGCAATTGTTCACACAGTTTTTATATAACCTTTACCATGGCAACTAAACATGAAAGTTCAGGAAATCATTAGCGGGATTTCTGATTCGTGTTGAAAGGATGATAGAATGATAGAAAAAAGGGAATAAGAGGGCAAAGGAGGGTTATTATGCTAGAAAATACATTGCCGCCGAGCTGGTCGGATTTGCTTGGCGATGAGTTTCAAAAAGATTACTTTCAAAAGCTGCGAGAGTTTTTAATAGAGGAGTACCGCACGAATACAGTCTATCCGGAATACAAGGATATTTTCAACGCCTTGATGCTGACTGGATATGAGGATGTAAAGGCGGTCATCCTCGGACAGGATCCGTACCATGGCCCTGGGCAGGCGCATGGACTGAGTTTTTCAGTTAAACCGGGCATCAATCCACCACCATCGCTTAAAAATATTTTTAGGGAATTGTGTGATGACCTTGGGATTGAATCGCCTGACCATGGCTACTTGCTGAAATGGGCCGAACAGGGCGTACTTTTATTAAACACTGTGCTGACAGTGCGAAAAGGAGAGGCGAACTCGCACCGTGGGAAAGGCTGGGAACAATTTACCGATAAGGTCATCACCCTCTTGAACGAGCGTGACAAGCCAGTCGTTTTCATTCTGTGGGGAAAACCAGCCCAGGAGAAGCTAAGCCTCATTGATACTGCCAGGCACCCAATCATCATGTCACCGCATCCGAGTCCTTTTTCGGCAAGAAAAGGCTTTTTTGGCAGCAAGCCTTTCTCGAAAACAAATGAATTATTGCGTTCGATTGGCCAGGAGGAAATTGATTGGCGGCTGCCTCCCCTATAAAGACCTTCATTCGCACATTTCTTTAGTAACCGGGACAAGCGTTTATACAAGGAATCCCCTCCCTTCATAGTCTGTAGCGAATAGGAAGGGAGGGAATAGAGATGAGAGTAACTTGCCAGGAACTCGCCAATATTATTGGCGGCCAAGTCGTGACAACCCAGGGGGCGTGCGTCGTACAGCGCAATAGGAATATCAATGCAACAATCCTTGGCCGTAGAACACGATCCCCGCTCGCACTGCCTTTTGCCTTATCTTTTGAAGGAAATGGCCTGAATCTGGGCGAAACCGTCATCCTGCAGAGGGAAATCAATCCAATGCTTACCGCATTGAGAAAGCGGGGGCTGATTGTTACGGCTGTACACAACCACTGGTTGTTTGATGAGCCTCGATTGATGTATATGCACTGGGAGTCCGCTGGAAATCCAGCTGAATTTGCCCAGTTAAGCTTTGAAGCAGCCCTTGAAGCGGGGTTATTTTAACCGGTCGATAGGCGGGGCGGGAAGGCTAGGGCCGTTATGGAACTCGGCCTTCTTTTTGTTCTTGTCCAGGAAATTATACAATTGAACCATGAGCAGGGACACAAAGGAAGGCTCCTCGGAATTAGCATCACAGGGACACAAAGGAAAGCTCCTCAGAATTAGCATCGCAGGGACACAAAGGAAAGCTCCTCAGAATTAGCATCGCAGGGACAGACGTCCTTTGTCTGTCACGAGGTTTCCTTTGTCTGTCACAAGGTTTCCTTTGTCTGTCACAAAGGCACTTGCGCATTTTGTTCTGCCCAATTGCCGCCAGGGCAGGGAGAGGGTATGTGCGAATTTGCGCGGAATAATGTAAAATGGAGGAGATTGCGGTAAGCGCTGTTCGAAGGAGTGGATTTTTTTGAACATACATATTGAAACGCTCTTGGCCAAAATAGGGGAAGAACTCACGCTGGCCAAAGCTGCCATGAAAGAAGAGGAACTGCGCGAGAAACTTTATTCGATCAAAACCCTTTGTGAAGTCGCACTGGCAAAAGGCTCTAGATCTGCCGAAAGGGAACCCGGGCGGCTATTAACGACCCATCCAGTTCCTCAGGCGGGATTCCAGGCTGTTCCGGGACAGGGGAAAAAGCTTGAGGATGATGAGGCAAACGGGGATTCGATTTTCGACTTTTAGAAAGAGAGGTAATCTGATGAAAACCTTTATTATGATTGGCGCCATTAATGCGTTTCTCGCCGTTGCGCTAGGGGCGTTCGGCGCCCATGGATTGGAAGGGCGGATTGCTCCTAAATACCTTGAGATATGGAAAACCGGAGTGAATTACCAAATGTTCCATGCGGCCGGACTGCTCATAATCGGCCTTCTCGCGGGCAAAGTTCCTGCAGGGTCGCTTTTTACAACAGCCGGCTGGCTTATGCTTGCGGGCATCGTCCTGTTTAGCGGAAGCCTGTACGTGCTTAGCCTCACGAAAATCGGTGTGCTAGGGGCGATTACGCCTCTTGGCGGGGKGGCATTTCTGGCTGCCTGGGTATTGATTATTGTTGGCGCGGCAAAGCATTTATAGAATCAAAAAAGGAGGACCGCAGATGTATCAGGCGGTCCTCCTTTTATGCCTATCAGATCTTTTGTTAGCGGGGAGAAAAGGAGCTCAAACCTGGCCCGCCGCCAGGGAAGGGATAGGAATATTCAATTTCTTCATCAAATGTGATGTAATCGAGGTAAACCATTAACAGTAAATAGCGAATGCCCGATTGCGGGTCGCTGAGGATGATGTGGTCACGGCCGGCTGCTTCTATAATCCCCTTGAATACTTGCTGCCTTTTCTGTCCGTCCCTTGTCCCTTCGAATGTCATGTAGACTGTGGCTAGCTTTCCTTTGTTGAGGCGGAGGATATTTTCGATGTATGACTCTTCAATTGGCAGCATTCCAGGCACTTGGGGCCCGGTCGTTGGCGCGCTATGCGGAATGGGCACGCTGAAGCCGCCTGTCCCGGGCATAATGGGGTAACCTCCCATTTGGCCGCCCCCCATAGGCTGCTGTTGCTGTTGTCCCGTAGCAGGGTTGACAGGCGCGCCCCCTGTTCCGGTATAAGGCTGGTAACCTTGCTGTCCGGTTCCATAAGTACCGTATGGATTCATTGCATTCCCTCCTCTAAAAATAAGCTTGGGGACTCCGCCGAAAGGAATGGCTCATCCCGCCGCAAATTGCCGACTATCCACAAACCATGCCATGGCTTGTATAGGCTTGGATGTGAAGACTCGCTAATTGAAACATATGAAGGTTGGAAGCGGAATATGACTCAAGGAACAGGGAAAAGCCCCGGCCAAAGAGCGGCCGGGGCTTTGAAATTCTTTACTTATACTTGCAGGAATGAGTTGATTCCTTCTTCTGTTAGCAAGTTGCCGACAAAGAAGGAGCCGAATTCCCCGTAACGGGCGCTTACTTCATCAAATCGCATTTCATAAACAAGCTTTTTAAACTGGAGGACGTCGTCAGAGAACAGGGTGACGCCCCACTCGTAATCGTCGAAGCCGACCGATCCGGTAATGACTTGTTTTACCTTGCCCGCGTACTGGCGGCCAATCATACCGTGGCTGTACATAAGCTTTTTGCGCTCCTCCATCGGAAGCATGTACCAGTTGTCGTTGCCCTGGCGGCGCTTGTCCATCGGATAGAAGCACACATGCTTCGCCTTTGGCAGCATTGGGTAGAGCCGGGCACGGACATGCGGGTTTTCATAAGGGTTTTCACTTTCATGCAAATAATTGCTCAGCTCAACTACGGAAACATAGGAATGAGCCGGCACTGTATATTCAGCCAGCTTCGTTTTGTTGAATTCTGTTTCGATTTCGTTCAGTTCTTCCATTGTCGGACGCAGGATCATCATCATGAAGTCGGCTTTCTGCCCAACGATTGTGTAGAGTGCGTGGCTGCCTTCTTCCATTTTCATTGTCGCGTTCCACTTTTCGACCAGGCCGAGGAATTCATCTATAGCGGCCTGCCGCTCGTCCGCAGGCGTCATTTTCCATGTAGTCCAATCGATACTCCTGAAATCATGCAAACAGTACCAGCCATCTAGCGTCTGTGCTGCTTCATTCATCAAAATCACTCCCCATTCATACTATCCATACACCAACCTACTATACCACAGTTTCACCCAATTGCCCCAAAACAAACCCCAACACCGCCTGCCGTTTAAACTTCCCCCAAATAGGATAATTTAAAAAGTGTGTCAATTTGGCAGTGGTACTTCAGTTGGTACTTCAAATAGTGTTTCAATGGATGCCTGGCACCCTTCGTGGACAGTTACCCCAACTGTACGTGTGAGGTGGACAGTTTGTTTGTACTATATAGAGTTGAAAAAAGTTCTACGGAAATCAACCATCTCGTTCACATTTGGAACCCAATTTTTATTTCAACCTATATAGAAGGTTTTTTTGCTTTAATGCAGTAAAGATTTCTGAATAGAACAACTTTGTGGATGGCGGCCTGTTTCCCTTGAATTTTGCCTGTGGTAAAGTATCCTAAATATGAGAGTGAATAGAAGGAGGATGGCTATTGTGAGCGATTTATTTGAAGGTATTAAGCAGAAAATCTCCGGCCACAATTTGAGGATTGTGTTCCCTGAAGGGTTTGACGAAAGAATATTAAAGGCTGCCGGGCGCCTGGCTGCAGAAGGAATCCTCACCCCTGTCCTGATCGGCAATATTGAAGAACTCCAAGCAAGGGCCAAACAACTCGATGTTTCCCTCGAATCGGCTGAGATTTATGATCCAGCCAACTACTTAATGATGGACGAGCTAGTCGCCTCGTTTGTCGAGAGGAGAAAGGGGAAGGCAACCGAGGAAGATGCCCGGAACATTCTCCTGGATGTGAATTATTTCGGTACGATGCTAGTCTATCTTAATAAAGCGGACGGCCTTGTCAGCGGCGCTGCCCATTCAACAGCGGCTACAGTCAGGCCGGCGCTGCAAATTATCAAAACAAAAGAAGGCGCTAACAAAACATCTGGTGTTTTCCTCATGGTTCGCGGGGATGAACAATATGTCTTTGCCGATTGTGCAATCAATATTTCCCCGGATAGCCAGGATCTTGCTGAAATCGCAATCGAAAGCGCCAATACCGCAAGGATGTTCGACATTGAACCGCGTGTGGCCATGCTAAGCTTCTCGACAAAAGGCTCGGCCAAATCGCAGGAAACCGAGAAGGTGATGGCTGCGGTTGAAGAGGCAAAGCGCCGTGACCCGCTTCTCATCATCGACGGTGAGTTCCAATTCGACGCAGCATTTGTCCCTGAAGTAGCGATCGCCAAAGCTCCCGATTCCGTCCTGCAGGGCAATGCGAATGTTTTTGTGTTCCCAAGCCTTGAAGCGGGGAATATCGGTTATAAAATTGCCCAGCGCCTTGGCGGCTTTGAAGCGGTCGGGCCATTACTGCAAGGGCTGAACCGCCCTGTTAACGACCTGTCCCGCGGCTGCAGCACGGATGACGTCTACAMCCTCGCCCTTTTAACAGCTGCCCAAGCCATAAGCAAGTAGAACACCCGGCGTTCAGTCGGAGTTTGCGTTCCCTTATGGTGCCTAGCACCCTTCACGAGATCGTGGTTAAAGCTAAAATAGTACGTTATGAAAATTCCCGGCTCCTTTATGGAGGCCGGGATTTGATTTTAAATAAACAAAAGCAAACTAATCGCCATGACGGCCATCCCGGCGACCAGGCCGTAGATTGGCAGGTGGGTTTCATCGTACTTCTTCGCGGCGGGCAGCAGTTCATCAAGCGAAATGAAGACCATGATGCCGGCAACAGCCGCGAAAATGACCCCGAACATAATATCATTCAGGAAGGGCATTAGGAATAGGTAGGCCGCCAAAGCCCCAATCGGCTCCGACAATCCGGAAAGGAAGGAAAGCTTGAACGCCTTTTTCTTGTCGCCCGTTGCAAAATAAACAGGGACGGAGACGGCAATCCCTTCAGGAATGTTGTGAATGGCGATGGCAATAGCAATCGCAACGCCAAGGGCCGGATCCTGAAGCGCCGAGGTAAAGGTTGCGATTCCTTCGGGAAAGTTATGGATTCCGATTGCCAGGGCTGTAAAGGTCCCCATTTTTAATAAAGCGGCGTCATGGGCGGCATTGCCCGGCTGCATTTCCTCAACCGTTTTTAACTCGTGCGGGTTCCCTTGCTTGGGAATGAACCTGTCGATTAAGGCAATCAGCAGTATACCCCCGAAAAAACCGCCCGCGGTCGCCCAATTCCCTGCCTGGAGCCCCATCGCGGAGACAAGGGCTGTTTTTGCTTTTACAAAAATTTCAATCATCGACACATAAATCATAACCCCGGCTGAGAAACCAAGTGTGACGGAAAGGAACTTCGTGTTCGTTCTCGATGTAAAGAAGGCCAGGAAACTTCCGATTCCGGTTGCAAGGCCAGCGAATAATGTTAACCCTAATGCAAAGAGTACTTCTTGAGACATAATAACTTTCCCCTCTCAAAATACGTATATATGGATGTGGCCCTGGTGTTGAAGGGCGTGCCTTGTTAAACTACTATATGCACACAATTTAAAATGTTTCCTATGGTGAAGATTCTATCTGATAGTTAACTTAACTTGCAACTACTATTTTTCCCAGGCCTAAAACATTCTTATGCATTCTGGAAGTTTCAGCGGCATATTTTCCTAGGCAGGCCCTGTGTTATAATAGTCAGCAGACTAGTTGCAATGGAGGCATGCTTAGATGGACGGCTCGTTGCTCCGCCAGGATCAGTGGCGGCTTATCGACCAATCGACTACAGGCATCCTAATGCCTGCCATACAATCCTTTGCCATTGACGACACGCTTTGCGCAGCAGTCGGAGCGCATCTCTCCCCGGCTACGGCACGGACATGGGTCCACCGCGACACAGTCGTCCTTGGCATACAGGATACGAAACTGCCCTATCTAGGGGAAGGACTTGAGTTTTTGCGCGCCCGTGGGTATACTCCCATCGTCCGGAATTCAGGAGGGCTGGCGGTTTTGCTCGATGAGGGCGTTTTAAACATATCGCTTATTTTTCCGGAAAAGGAACGGGGCATTGATATAAATCGCGGCTACGATTCGATGTGGCTTTTGATTAGGGAAATGTTCGCAGACTTTGGCAAGGATATTGAAGCGAGGGAGATTGTTGGCTCCTATTGCCCCGGCAGCTACGACTTGAGCATTGGCGGAAAGAAATTTGCCGGTATTTCGCAGCGCAGGCTCAGAAGGGGCGTCGCCGTCCAAATCTATCTCAGTGTGGAAAACAGCGGCGGCAAGCGGGCGGAACTCGTTCGGGATTTTTATTCCTGCGCATTGAAAGGGGAACAAACGAAACATGTTTACCCGGAAATTCAGCCGGGAGTGATGGCAAGCCTGTCTGAACTGCTGGAAACCCCGCTGGCTGTGCAGGATGTCATGCTCAGATTGATGCTCTGTTTAAAAAAGAACGGCGGCCTTCTTTATTCCGGGCAGCTGACGCCTTATGAACAGGAGCTGCTGCCCGGCTACCTGTCAAGGATTGCCGAACGGAATGAGCCATTAACAAAGCCGTAAACCCCAATGGGTCTACGGCTTTTAAGAATGTATTGCCACACTCGCTCTCCTGTAAAGCGCCTCTATTGTTTTTCTGTCAATACCCTTTGTTCTTCAGGCAGTCATTCAGCGATTTTTTCAAGATTACCATTCCGGTCCATTTTGAACTTCGTCGCGGGACGCTCTTCTTCTTCAAAAAGGACAAGATTGCGCGCTTTGTTCATAATTTTGAGGAGTGTTTCGTAATCCTCCTGGATGACGCCGGTGTTTTGCTCCAGGTCACGTATTTTCTCTTCCATTTCCTCGTTTTGTTTGCGAAGGTTCGCAACTTCCCGCTTCAATCTTTCATTCTCGCTTTTCAGTGCCTCAACATGTACGCTTGAACTATCATAGTTTTGCAAGAAAGCAATAACGGCTTGCATTGTAAGCCCTTGCGGTGCGGCCTCCATGCCAAAACCAGATACGGCGGATGCCGATGCGGAAAATCTCGAAGATTGAGATTGTAACACCGCCGGTTTGCCATTCAATTCTTCAACCATCTTTTCAAGATCAAAAGATGTCCGATTCTCGTCTTCGGGACGATTCAATTCGCTTGAGATTTCCATCTCCAAGCCCTGGCCTAGGCCGGACAAATCAGGCTGGACTTCAATCGGAGGGGTATAAAGAAGCTTTTTCTTTCCTCCCTGGTCTTTTCCAAGCATCCTCTGCCGCTGTTTGCGCTGCTTTTTGGCAAGCTGAAGTGCCTTTTCATACGTGTGGCGGACAACAGCGTTCCAACGGAATCCGCAAGCCGCCGATGTACGGTTCAGCTTGTCCCCGACTTCCTCGAATGCATTAAGCTGCGTGCTTCCTTCCCTTACATGGCGGAGGACTGTTTCCGCTAACAGCAAATCATCCTCGGCCGTCCAGGCATCCTGGCGAACTTTCATGTCAAAACACTCCTTCTCACTATTTGTTTCTGGGTTCATTTTTCTGGCCTCCTTGTGCAAAGAGTTCTAATTGCTGCACTTAGTTGTATGTTTTTAATATTCCTAGCAATATCATGGACACTTTTTTGAAGTTTTATACAGGAGGATAAAAGGATAGTAGAGTACGAATGCAGCAGGAAAGTTCCGCCGGCCTGCTTGCATTGGAAAGAAAGAAGCTGTAAAATACGTTAGGACCTTCTATTGGCCAATGATCCATTTACATAGATCGATTACCGGAAAGGATTTGAACGGAATGCCGAATGAATTCCGCGTGTGCGATGATTGCCAGGCAGTCAATCTGAAAACACTCATTCCGCGCCTGAAGCAGCTTGACCCGGACGCAAAAATAGAAATCGGCTGCCAGTCCTATTGCGGGCCTGGACGGAAAAAAACGTTTACGTTCGTCAATAACCGTCCGCTGGCTGCACTGAGCGAAGACGAACTGATTGAAAAAGTTTCCAAGAAACTCAAATAATTGAACTTTACTCATCTTTGCCGAACTGGGCAAGGGTGATTTTTTTATGAAAATTCCTTTTTAGCCTTCCAGATATGGAGCTACGCTTCATCCAATAAGCAAAATTTTAAAAAAATGCAAGAAGGAAACGTCGAAAATTGCTGTAGGAATTTGCTGAAAGAGGGGTGATTCCTACCAATAATGGGGATATAATAGAGACAAGTTTAGAGGGGCAGGGGTGCGAGATGGGAGTATTATCGGAAAAATTGAATGAAGAAAAAGTATTCAAGGATCCCGTCCATCGCTACGTCCATGTCCGCGACAAGATTATTTGGGATTTAATCGGGACGAAGGAATTCCAGCGGCTTAGAAGGATTAAACAGCTTGGGACGACTTTCCTGACGTTCCACGGCGCCGAACACAGCCGCTTCAACCATTCGCTTGGCGTGTATGAAATTGTCAGGCGGATAGTTGATGATGTATTTGATGGCAGGCCTGAATGGGACGAAAGCGACCGGCTGCTTACGCTTTGTGCAGCGCTTCTCCACGACCTCGGGCATGGGCCGTTTTCCCATGCGTTCGAGAAGGTTTTCCAGCTTGACCACGAAGAGTTTACCCGCGCCATCATCCTCGGCAATACGGAAGTGAACGGGATTCTCTCGAGGGCGGGCAGTGATTTTCCAAAGGACGTTGCGGAGATTATTGCGAAAACATCGGATAAAAAGCAGGTCATCAGCCTAATTTCGAGCCAAATTGATGCCGACAGGATGGACTATCTTCAACGTGACGCCTATTTTACCGGCGTCAGTTACGGCTTTTTCGACATGGAACGGATTCTTCGCGTCATGCGGCCGCGAGAAGACCAGGTCGTATTCAAACATAGCGGCATGCATGCTATTGAGGATTACATAATGAGCCGCTACCAGATGTACTGGCAGGTGTATTTTCACCCTGTATCAAGGGGGGCGGAGGTTGTATTGACGAAAATCCTCCACCGTGCCAAGGAACTCCACAGCCAGGGCCACGCCTTTAAAAACGAGCCGCTTCATTTTTATTCGATTTTTGAAGGAAACGTTACACTTGAAGACTATTTAAAGCTCGACGAATCGATTATCCTTTACTATTTTCAAATGTGGCAGGAGGAAGAGGATGCCATCCTTAGCGACCTGTGCAGGCGGTTTGTGAACCGGAATTTGTTTAAGTTCGTAGAATTCGACCCGGCCAGGGAATACAAAAAGCTGGGAGAGCTGACCGGTTTGTTCCGAAAAGCGGGAATTGACCCGGATTATTACCTCGTTGTCGATTCATCTTCCGATTTGCCGTACGATTTTTACCGTCCGGGCGAGGAAGAGGAACGGCTGCCAATCAACCTGTTAATGAAAAACGGCGATCTTCGGGAGCTTTCCCGGGAATCGGCGATTGTCGAGGCCATTTCCGGTAAAAGAAGAACCGACCACAAACTGTATTTTCCGGGGGACTTCCTGTTGGACGAATCCTCCAAGAAAAGTATTAAAAAGCAGATTCGCAGCATTCTTGACTATTAGAGATGTCTTTGGAAACTTCACCCCAGGGTTGAAGGCGCGATTTTTTAAATAGATGCCCTTCTTTTAGGCGATGTTAAAAAAGTTGATTTTTAACTGTGTTGATTGGAGCGATGATTACTCATGGGAGATTTCCCCGCGAAGTGGAAATCAGCGGCTAAATTCAACGCAGCCTTTTAAAAAGGGAGCAGGAGATGAAGAGGTTTGTTAAATGATCATGCTAGGCTGATGCATGCAGTAATGGTTTCCGGAGAGATTATCGGAAGAAAGAAACTGCAGAAAATGATATTCATTGCCAAAAAATTGGCTTTCCCTTTCCAGGAGCGGTTCCAGTTCCATTTTTACGGCCCTTATTCGGAGGAGTTGACACTCCGGGTGGAAGAACTCTGCAACATGGGCTTCCTGGAGGAATGCAAGGAAAATAAGGGCGGCTACAGCCAGTACCGCTACTGCCTGACCGAGACGGGCAAGGAATTCCTCGGCATGAGCCAAGTCGAAATGCCGAATCTGTCCGATTGCTTAACCGACATGAACAGCCAGAATGCAAGATTCCTTGAACTCGTTTCAACTGTCCTTTATTTTGATAATCTGGAGCGCCCGGAGGTTGCTGAAAAGGTATTTACCCTTAAAAGCAGCCAGCGGTATACAGAAGAAGAAATCGATGATGCGTACAAATACATCCGTCTATTAAAAGAAAAAGCTAAGCTCCAGTGAAGGGCTTAGCTTTTTGTCTTCTAGGGTAATGCGTGGCTGAAACGATCCCAAAAGCAAAATATCTTGGCGTTTAGTGCTTACTGATCGCTTGCCCTGACGCCTGCCTTGGCATAATGATTCTTCGCCATTTCTTCAATGATGACGGTAATGTTTTCCTTCGGTGCACCGGCTGTTTCAACGACGGCTTCGGTTACTTTTTCAACAAGCGCCTTTTTCTGTTCATCGGTGCGCCCTTCAAGCATTTTGACTGTTACGATTGGCATATGAAATTCCTCCTCTTAAGTACCTACTCCCAGTTTTCCATAAACAGAAAAAAACCGCAAGCAGGCGGCAGGCTGTTTTCAATTTCCGGCTTTCATCGTGTATACTTGAGGGAAGACGCCGGAATAAAGTGGGCCTTCCATTCGCGGTGGTTTTTCGCCACGATAATAGGAGGATAAATTACTTGTTCCGAATATAGATAGAACAATATAGTACAGGGGGAAAACATTTGAGTCTTTTTCCATATAATACGCTAGAAAAGTTCGTGTTCGCGGCATTGACCCTGGTAATTGCATTTTCGGTGCATGAATTTGCCCACGCCTATACGGCCTGGAAATTCGGCGACAACACTGCGAAGAACCAGGGAAGGCTGACGCTCAACCCTATTAAGCATATCGACCCGATTGGCGCCATCATGATTTTTGTCGTCGGGTTCGGCTGGGCGCGGCCTGTCCCGGTCAACCGCTTCTTTTTTAAAAATCCCCGCCTGGCGGGTATCCTTGTTTCCGTTGCGGGGCCTCTAAGCAATTTCATTCTTGCTTCAATCGGCTTCCTCGTTTTTTTCAGCATAGGGCGCTTCGGGGCTGACGGTGCTTACATCGAAACGATGGTTGAGTTTTTGAACACGTTCATTTGGCTTAATCTTGTTCTGTTTGTCTTTAACCTGATGCCGCTGCCGCCGCTTGACGGTTACAGGATTGTTGAGGATTTGGCGCCGGGCGGCCTCCGGGCAAAAATGACCCAGTATGAGCAGTACGGTACGTTCATCTTTCTAATTCTGGTTATAACGCCGCTTGGTGATTACACAATCTGGCCAGTGTTTCGGGTCATTCTTCCCGCCCTTGCGGATGGGATGTACCAATTTTTCTTATCGTTCTTTATATAAAGGAATTTTACAAATTGCTGGTCGCAGGGAGGTTGTTTCGGAATGGAAGAAAAAAAGAAAAAGGTCGCCTTTAATATTATCAAGACCGATCCGCTCGATAACCATAAAGGCTTTGGAAAAGGCGTGCTTTCCCTTGATAATGTCTCACCGGTCATCATCGATGTTGAAGAAGGGGAGGCGGCCATCGATGTTGGGGCAATGCATGCGCGCAGTGTAGTTGAAAAGGGAATTAAGTTTCTGCCTAATAGGGAAGACGTTCCGAATGCAAAGCTGTACTGGCTCATTTGGGTGACGATTGACCGGAATGAGAACGGTCCTTATTATGCAGGGGTTACGGCCTGCGAGATGACTGTTAACCGTGAAATCCGCCGAGGGTATAAATCGCTTCCTGAGCATGTGAACAGAATGGACAAATCGCTGAAGCGCCAGATTATCGTCAGCCACATGGACGACAAGTCGAAAAAAATACTCACTGATTTCCTGAAGGCACATAACGAAGCCTTTTGGGAAAACTCGTCCGAGGAACTGAAAAATGGCCTTGCCATAAAATAAAATGAACCTTTCAATAATGGGAGGTTAATAAATCCCCACTTCCGCTGAAGATTAGCGGGGATTGCCGGGACCAAGGAATTGGAAAGAGCCGACAGCTTTTGCTGTACGGCTCTTTTTTCGCATTGGCATCGCTGGCCGGAGAGGATGACTCTTGCTAGTCTCCCCAATCCCAAAGCCGCCTGTACCACGACTTACCGCCCTTATCTGTTTGTGTATCCTTTCCATCCGTTGAGCGGGTGTGTTCGAGATGTTCGGTGCAGTATTCCACCGGCTCTGTCCCGGAGACAAAGTAGGTAAAGCGGCGGATTGGGCATTCGTTCACCGCAAGTTTTCCGTTTGCGGGATCGACATAAACGCCTGTAACCCCGTCCCGGGGCGGCTTGAACGCTTTGACCGGCTTACCATACAGCGCATTCTCCATGAATCGGGCCCAAATTTGCTTCGCGTAGGATTTTTCCGGGACGCTGTCAATCTCCCTGGCATCATCATATCCTGTCCAGACTGCGGAAACGAGCTGCGGCGTAAAGCCAATCATCCAGCTGTCGGTCGGGGTCGACCCGGATTTACCAGCATATGGCCTGGTCATTCCTTTGGCGATTGTGCTACCTGTGACTGACGTATAACCGTTCAGCTTTGTGTCAAATACCCCTGTCATCATCTGTGTCATCACATAGGCCCTCGCTGGATCAAGCACCAGTTCATCGCGTTCGCTGTTCTCGTAAAGGAGTTTCCCGTCAGCGGTTTCCACCCGGGTAATCAGCGTCGGTTCAACCTTTTTGCCGCCATTGGCGAACAGGCTGTAGGCATTCGCCATTTCAATGACCCGTACGCCCGATGTCCCAAGCGCGAGTGAAGGGACTTTTGCCATCCTGGTTGTGATTCCGAAATCTTTCGCGGTTTCAACAAGCGTGTCCTCGCCAAGGAACAAATGGGTTTTGACGGCATACACATTGTCAGAGACGGCAAGTGCCTGGGCAAGCGTAATTTCACCGTCCGCATATTTATTATTGTAATTGTGCGGTGTATAATCAGGGCTGCCATTTTCAAACCGGAATGTTGTCTTCTCGCTTCGTATCAGCGTTGAAGGTGTGTAGCCTTGCCCGAGCGCCGCGTAATAGAGGAGCGGCTTGATTGTTGATCCTGGTGCCCGAATTGCCTGGACCGCCCGGTTGAACGGGCTTTTTTCATAATCCCGTCCACCGGCCAACGCCTTTACATGCCCATTCTTCGGGTCAATCGCTACAAGGGCAGCCTGAATTTCGGAGTCGGGGGAGATGACCGACTGAATTTGTTTCTCGGCGGCTTCCTGCTGTTTTGGGTCAAGGGTCGTATATACCCTTAAGCCCCCAAGCGCAATAGCCCGCTCATTCAGGCCAAGCTGGTTCCGTAATGCATTCGCGACTGCGTCCTGGAAATAGGGTGCCATCTTCAACTCCCGATGAGGGTCCCTTCCCGTCAGCCCCAATTGTGAGGCGAAAGCTTTTTCCGCATCCCCGCTTTTGATGTAGCCGTTTCTTACCATTGCTTTTAAAATAATGCCCTGCCGCTGCTTGGCCCTTTCCATGGAGGCGAATGGTGAAAAAGCACCAGGCCCTTTTGGAATGCCGGCAAGCATTGAGGCTTCGGCGAGGGATAATTCAGATGCGTTTTTCCCAAAATAATACTGGCTCGCGGCTTGGATGCCATATGCCCGATTGCCGTAATAGATTGTATTTAAATAACCCTCAAGGATTTGTTCCTTGGAATAATTCATTTCAAGCCGAATTGCGTAAAGCGCTTCCCGGAGTTTTCTGGCCCATGTTTTATCATGTTCCAGGAATAGGTTCCTGGCATATTGCATCGTTACGGTACTAGCGCCCTGGACTTTGCCGAACGCCTTGATATCGGCTATGGCCGCCCCGGCAATCCGTTTCAGGTCAAAGCCGCTGTGGTCGTAAAATTTCCTGTCTTCTATTGAAATGGTCGCATCAACCAAATAAGGCGATATTTCTTTAAGCGGTACCCAGTATCGCTTTTGCCCATAGTTGGTTTCCCCGACAATCGTTCCATCCTCCGCAAAATAGAGGGTCGACTGGGGCACTGCCAGAGGAGGAGCGCCAAGCACCTTGACGTACATGAGCAAAATCAGGGCTGCCAACGCCAAAAGCGCGGAACTAAACAAACCAAGAAAAGCGGCCGCCCGCAAGTACTTCACAACTCGTCTTAACCCATGCCCAGTAATGGTTTCCATGCCTTCACCCCATTTGCATTTCCCTTGGGAAAAATTCGCCCAACCCGGGCCGTATCAACAGTATGAAAGGAATGGGGGGATTTTAAACATTATGGGCTCTAAAGCTTCAAAATATTTCTTGCATTTTTGCCGGATTCCTCTATACTTTTTCTCATGTTTGCATTTATAAAGTTGGGGAAGTATAGCAGTAGAAACGGCGGCTTTTTTTGTCGGCTAATCACTGCTCCCGGGCAAAAACTATTTTGAAAGGAAGATGGAAATGGGTGGACTTTGGTTTACTGAAAAACAGACTGAAAACTTTGGAATCACGATGAAAGTAAAACGCACATTACATACAGAACAGACAGATTTTCAAATGCTTGAAATGGTTGAAACGGAAGAATGGGGCAATATGCTTCTTCTAGACGGGATGGTTATGACATCCATTAAAGACGAATTCGTCTACCATGAAATGGTTGCTCACGTTCCGTTGTTCACCCATCCTAATCCGGAAAATGTCCTCGTTGTCGGCGGCGGCGATGGAGGGGTTATCCGCGAGGTGCTCAAGCATCCACAGGTGAAAAAAGCGACCCTCGTTGACATAGATGGCAAGGTTATTGAGTACTCCAAGAAATTTTTGCCGGAAATCGCTGGAAAGCTTGATGACCCGCGCGTTGAAGTGAAGGTAGGCGACGGCTTCATGCATATCGCCGAAAGCGAAAATGCCTACGATGTTATTATGGTTGACTCGACCGAACCGGTTGGACCGGCCGTGAATCTGTTCACAAAAGGCTTCTATGCCGGCATTTCGAAGGCATTGAAGGAAGATGGCATCTTTGTTGCCCAGTCCGACAATCCTTGGTTCAAAGCCGACCTAATTCGTGATGTTCAGCGTGATGTGAAGGAAATCTTCCCGATTACCCGCCTGTACATTGCCAACATCCCGACATATCCAAGCGGCATGTGGGCTTTCACAATCGGATCCAAGAAATACGATCCGCTAGAAGTATCGGAAGACCGTTTCCATGATATCGAAACAAAGTACTATACAAAGGAACTCCACAAAGCTGCATTCGTTTTGCCTAAGTTTGTAGGGGATCTTGTGAAGTAGAATCCTTCAGGGCTGGGGTAAAGCCGGCCTTGGGTAAAATAGAATGAAGCACTACGGAGGGAGGCATAGTCTCCCTCTCGTTGTGCAGGAAAGGACGTTGCACAATGCGATTTGACGAAGCTTATTCAGGAAATGTATTTATTAAGAGCCATCCAAACTTTGAAGAAAGCAAAGCTGTCCTGTACGGAATGCCGATGGACTGGACGGTCAGCTACCGCCCGGGTTCACGTTTCGGCCCCGCGAGGATTCGCGAGGTTTCGATCGGCCTGGAAGAATACAGCCCGTACCTTGACCGTGAGCTTGATGATGTAAAGTATTTCGATGCCGGAGACATTCCGCTTCCGTTCGGAAACCCGCAGCGAAGCCTTGATATCATTGAGGACTTTGTTGATAAGGTTCTTGCGGAAGGAAAGTTCCCGCTTGGCATGGGCGGCGAGCATCTTGTATCCTGGCCTGTCATGAAGGCTGTTTACAAAAAATATCCGGACCTTGCCATCATCCATATGGATGCGCACACCGACCTTCGTGAAGAGTATGAAGGCGAGCCGCTGTCCCACTCGACGCCAATCCGTAAAATTGCCGAGCTGATTGGGCCATCGAATGTTTATTCTTTTGGCATCCGCTCCGGCATGAAGGAAGAATTCGATTGGGCTAAGAACTCAGGCATGCATATTTCCAAATTCGAGGTACTGGAGCCTTTGAAAGGAATTTTGCCGAAGCTTGCCGGCCGTCCGGTTTATGTTACGATCGACATTGACGTCCTCGACCCGGCCCATGCACCAGGCACAGGCACAGTTGATGCTGGCGGCATTACATCGCGTGAACTGCTCGCTTCCATCCACGAGATCGCTCGCTCCGAAGTGAAGGTGGTTGGCGCGGACCTTGTTGAAGTGGCGCCGATTTACGACAACTCCGAACAAACCGCCAACACCGCAAGCAAGCTCCTCCGCGAAATGTTGCTCGGCTGGGTGAAATAGGTTTGGCTTGCTTATTCGGATTTGAATGACATCATTTCGTTATTTCGGTCGGACAATGTCCCTTATTTTGTTTTGAGTGACGCCTTTTCGGGATTTAGCCGAATCTTTGTCACTCATCCGGGTTGGATAACACTTCCGGTTTTTGAGCAATTCGTTGTCAGACCACTAAACAACTAGTGCCTGTTTCTTCCATGAAACAGGCACTTTTTGAATTGTCGGCTGCTGAAAGCTATAATAAAGTGATACTGCTTCGAGCAGGTAGAGCTGTGTAAACATTCATGATATAATTTTTTATTTATAAGGGATGAAAAAGGAGTGGAGCCGGATGGACCCGAAACCTGTTAGAGTGACCATCAGCACCTCGATTGTCCAATCCGGTGTGAAGGATGAATACACAACCGGCGGTACCGGTTTTTTTTACAAAAAGGGAAGTGGCGTCTACCTTCAATATGAGGAAATAGTGGAAGAGGGCAGCATCCGCACTATTTTAAAAATGGAAAGCGGGGAAGCATTGCTACTAAGAAGCGGTGTCGTGAAAATGAGGATGCCATTAAGGCTCGGTGAAGAAACCAGGGGCAGCTATAATACCCAATATGGTACGCTTCCTGTTGCCGCTGTCACGGACAGGCTTGCCCAGGGGATTAGGGAAAACGGCCGCGGCGGCATGTTCATTCTGAAATACGACTTGCAGATTGCTGGCTCACCCGCCGGTACATATAGCCTGACGATAACGTTTGAGGAGGAAAACGAATGAATTTAGTTGAACAGGTCCAACAAAACCTAAAAGAGGAAATCAAAGCGGCCGTCCTGAAAGCCGGCCTAGCTTCTGAAGAACAGCTTCCCGAAGTAATTCTTGAAGTCCCGAAGGAAAAAGCACATGGCGACTATTCGACCAATATGGCGATGCAGCTGGCGCGAGTGGCTAAAAAGGCGCCGCGTGCCATTGCTGAAGCACTTGTCGAACATTTCGACCGCACGAAGGCTTCAATTGAAAAAATTGAACTGGCGGGGCCGGGGTTCATTAATTTTTACATGGACAATAGCTACCTGACCGGGCTAATTCCGGCGATTCTGGACGCCGGCGACAAATACGGAGAATCGAATGTCGGAAAAGGGCAAAAGATTCAGGTCGAATTTGTTTCCGCCAACCCAACTGGAGACCTGCATCTTGGGCATGCCCGGGGCGCGGCTGTCGGGGATTCGCTCTCTAACATCCTTGCCAAGGCCGGCTACGATGTTTCGCGCGAATACTACATCAATGATGCTGGCAACCAAATCAACAATCTGGCCTTATCCGTTGAAGCGCGTTATTTCCAGGCGCTCGGCCTTGATAAGGAAATGCCGGAGGACGGCTACCATGGTGAGGACATTATTGGAATCGGAAAGCAGCTTGCCGAGGAATACGGCGATAAATTTGTCCATGCACCGGAAGATGAGCGCTTCAGCTTTTTCCGCGACTATGGCCTGAAATACGAAATGGCCAAGCTCAAGAAGGATTTGAAGGATTTCCGCGTTGAATTTGACGTTTGGTATTCCGAGACTTCTTTGTACCATAATGGGAAAATCGACGCCGCTTTAAAAACGCTCCGCGATAACGGCCATATTTACGAGGAGGAAGGAGCGACCTGGCTGCGCTCGACTCCATTCGGCGACGATAAGGACCGCGTATTGATCAAACAGGACGGGTCATACACGTACCTGACTCCGGATCTGGCCTATCATAAGGACAAGCTTGACCGTGGCTTTGAAAAGCTGATCAACGTGTGGGGTGCGGACCACCATGGCTATATTCCGCGGATGAGGGCGGCCATCCAGGCGCTCGGCTATGACAAGGACGTTCTTGAAGTTGAAATTATCCAGCTTGTCCATTTGTATAAAAACGGCGAGAAAATGAAGATGAGCAAGCGTACCGGCAAAGCGGTCACCATGCGTGAACTTGTCGAGGAAGTCGGCCTTGATGCGACGCGCTATTTCTTCGCTATGCGCAGTGCCGATACACATATGGATTTCGACCTTGACCTTGCCGTATCCCAGTCGAACGACAACCCGGTTTACTATGCCCAATATGCGCATGCCCGCATTTCGAGCATCCTGCGCCAAGCAGCGGAACAGGGATTTGAAGTGAGCAAGGATGTCAATTTAGATCTAGTCAGCTCTGAAAAGGAAATCGACCTGCTGAAAAAGCTTGGCGAATTCCCGCAGGCTGTCGGCGAAGCGGCGCTGAAACGTACTCCACACCGGATTGCGAACTATGTCTTTGATTTGGCATCCACTTTCCATAGCTTCTACAATGCCGAAAAGGTTGTCGACAAAGAGCACGGGGACCGCACTAAGGCGCGCCTTGCACTCGTAAAGACTGTCCAGATGACCATGAAAAATGCATTGTCCCTTATCGGCGTTTCCGCACCTGATAAGATGTAACAGCAATATACCAAGCCCCCTGGCTCTTTCTGGGGGCTTTTTGCATGTATTTTTGCTGCCTCCCATTGGGATAGAAAAAGCCCAGTCGGCAAATAGTAAATAAGAGAATTTCGAGTGAGGAGTGGTAGCATGAATGTGGGCCGCGCAAAGGAAATCATGGAATCGGCGGATAATATAACTGTTACATACGAAGGAAGCCGGGTCATCATCCAGAACATTGACGAAAAACAAAAAACGGCCCGGATCTACTGGCGGGACAGCCCCGAACAGGAGCGCACCGTTCCTGTCCTGAATTTAATTGAAGAAATGGATTAGGCCCGTTTGGAACGCGGGCTTTAAAAAAGAAGCCTAACCTGGAGGCTTCTTTTTTAAGTACAGTATTTAAAAAATGAATACTACTCCCCCAAAAACCCTTTCACTTCCACTCAATGGCTGCCCCGCCGATCCGTTTCACTCCGCGGATGGCGGCTACTTCGGGTACAAGCTTCAATAACGCCTGGTCCTTTGTTTTAGCCTCAATCATGAAATCGACATCGTGGCCAATTTCCCGAAGCAGCTTCAATAATGGCATAATAAATTCCAAATCGACATGGTCCGCGTGCGAGCGGAAGGCGTTCTCTGATTTTGGCGAAGAAACATGGATTTTTGGAACATGCTCCATATGCACCCATGTCGAAAAAACTTCCGGCAAAAGCTCCTCAAGCGGGCGGGTGGATGGATTCGCCATATGATGGTGGTAATCGAAGGCGAGCGGTATCCGTTCTTTCAAGCAAGCGGCCAATGTTTCTTCGGTTGTATAGGTCTTGTCATCATTTTCAAGCGTCATCGCCGCCTTGATAGGGGAAGGGAGCTTCCGTAAATTTTCGTGGAATCGGCCGATTGCAGAATCCTTGTCCCCGTATGCACCGCCAATATGGATATTGAGTGTTCCCCATTCCTGAAGCCCCATGCATTCAAGCATCCCGTAATGGTACTCCATATCCCGGATGGCATTCTCCGTTACCTCTGTGCGAGGCGAAGTAAACAGTGTGTATTGGTTCGGGTGGAAGCTGGCCCGAAGCCTGTATTTCTTCACTAGCTCCCCTATTTCAAGCCATTCATTCCGAAAAGGGGACGAGTAGTCCCAAGAAGCTTCGGGATGTGTCGCAAGCGGTACAATTGAGCTGGAAAACCGGTACACATCTATGCCGTGCGCGATATTGTAGTAAAGAATCCTCCTCGTATTCCAGAGATTTTCGGCAGTAATGGAAAGCAGTTTCTCCCGCCGTTCGTCCTTCCCAAGAAGCTTGTAGCGGGCAAAGGTCATCGTCCTGGACGGGGAAGCTTCCCAGAGGGAAGGAGCCGTCGACACATAGCCAAACCGTATTTTCAAAAAAACACCCTCTTAGCCATTAAATGTATCCCATCTTTTCGGGCCTTCATTGCCATCGCTCATAATAACACGGATAGCACCCTGGCAATAAGCTCCTTAACAGTGCGCCCAAAATTGGGCTTTTCAAGGAAGGAGAGTTTTAATTCCCTCGATGCCTTGATATCATTCTCAAGGATGGCCGCGGCTTCGCTTATTTGCTCGGGCCCGAACATATAGCAATTGATTTCACTGTTTAGAAAAAGGCTTCTTTTATCAAAATTCGCAGTTCCGATATCACAGACAGCATTGTCGATCAGCAATGTCTTTGCGTGGTAAAAGCCGTTCAAGTATTGGTATACCCTTGCGCCTTTTTTAATTAGCCGGCGAAGGTATGTGTAGGAGCCTTCCTGCACAAGAGGATGGTCGGCAATTCCCGGAACAATGATGGCGAGTGAAACCCCCCGTTCGAGGCAAGCCATAAGCTCGGAAAACAGCTTTTTGCTTGGGATGAAATAGGGGCTGCCGATGATGACTCGTTCCTTTGCTGTTTTTAAAAGTTCCAGGCTTGTCTCCTCAAGCAGGTATCCCGCGGTTGGAACAAGCTGATGGTCGGCTTGCCCTTTCCCTTTATCACAAATATAAATTGGGTGTTGCCGCAAATCCTCCCCGGCTGCCTCTTTCCAATCCATCAGGAACACATCCTGCAGGTCCTGAATAGAACCACCGGATAGCTTCAGATGGTAATCCCGCCAAGGCGAAAGCTTCGGATGGCCGCCGATGTACTCATTCCCCACGTTATACCCTCCAAGGTAGCCAATTCTACCATCTACAATCGTTATTTTCCGATGGTTCCTTGCCTGCAGGGTATAAAAAAGAAATGGGAATCTGGGTTTGTGTGAAAATGCGAAATGGATCCCATCCTCTTTAAAGGAGGTGATGGTTTCTTTTTTTATGGCCATGCTGCCAACCCAGTCAACGAGCAGCCGGACTTCAACGCCAGAACGCGCTTTTTCACGAAGGAGGCTGAAAAATTCCTGGCTCAGGGCATCTTCTTTGACAATGTAGAATAAAACATGAATATAGCGGTCTGCCTGTCTTAGCTCCGAAAAATAATCCTTGAACAATTCACTGCCCCTGGTAAAAAAACGGATTGTCCCCTTTCGCCGCGGCAGGGGGGAGAAACCAGTTTCCCTAATCCGCTTTGCCCTCCCAAAATGGAGGTCAGCGGGAAGCCAGGCCAGGAACAGCGCCAAACAAGCAATGACAAGGATGAAAAACATACTGCCTGCCTCCGTTCCTGTTTTTGTATGGCCAACCGGAAATGGCGCTTGAGCTTTTCTTTGTCCAGCTCGAGCACCTAGCCCCTCGAGGTCGCTTCGGTCCTTCAGGTGAAGCCAAAGGGCGGCTTCCCTTCAGGCCCACCAGCGCTTGTCGGGGCTGAACAAGGCGCTTGAGCTTTTCTTATTCCAATAGCTTTTACCGGAAAGAGGGGTTGTATGAATTGAAAGCGATTGACAAAATTGTTGACTGAATGCTCATTCATCTTATAATGAAAGTATACATAGTTCTGAAAATTAATTAGGTTTTAAATTTTCTCCAAATGGGCTAAAGGATTTGAAAATATGAAAGGGAAGGGGAGTTTCGAGTGAATGAGCTATTATGGATCAACTTGATTGCGTTCCTTATTGTAACCGCTTACGCAGTAAGTTTGTTCGTTTATGTTGTCAAAACAAGGATTGCCTACATCAAGCTTGGCAAAAGAGCGGAATTTGATGCCGCCGCCAAGGAACGCTGGCAGAATATATGGTCCAATGTGTTTGGGCAAAAGAAGCTGCTGAAAGATAAAAAAAGCGGAATTATTCACGTTATGTTTTTCTACGGGTTTATTCTCGTCCAATTTGGGGCGATTGATTTTATCTGGAAGGGAATCAAGCCCGGATCCCATTTTCCGCTTGGCCCTCTGTACAGAGGCTTTACCTTCTTCCAGGAACTTGTGACGCTGATGATCCTTGTCGCTGTCGTATGGGCGTTTTACCGCCGCTATGTTGAAAAGCTTGTCCGCCTGAAACGGAATTTTAAAGCAGGCCTTGTGTTAATTTTCATCGGAGGATTGATGCTTTCCGTTCTGTTTGGAAATGCGATGGGAATGATCTGGCATGGAGCGGAAGGTAGCTGGTCCGAGCCGGTTGCCTCATTGATTGCCGCAGTATTTGGCTGGATGGGCAAAACCGCGGCCATTTCGTCATTTTATATTGCATGGTGGATTCACTTGCTCCTGTTGCTTGCCTTCCTAGTGTATGTGCCGCAGTCGAAGCACGCCCACCTGATCGCCGGGCCGGTCAATACGTATTTCAGCCGCACGGGCCCTGTCGGGAAGCTGAAGAAAATCGACTTTGAAGATGAGTCGCAGGAAAGCTTCGGCGTTGGGAAAATCGAGGACTTCAACCAGCTGCAGATGATCGATTTTTACGCATGCGTCGAGTGTGGGCGTTGCACGAATATGTGCCCGGCAACAGGCACGGGAAAAATGCTTTCTCCGATGGATATCATCTTGAAGCTCCGCGACCACCTTACCAACTACGGAGCGGCGGTTACGCAAAAGCAGCCATGGGTTCCGGCGTTCGCGTTCGCCAATACGAAAGGGAACCAGCTTGCGCTAGCCGCAAAGGGTTCTGCCATGGATGAAGCGGCCGCGGCTTCGGCCTATAATCCGAGCCTCATCGGCGAAGTCATTACCGAGGAAGAGCTTTGGGCGTGCACGACATGCAGGAACTGTGAGGACCAGTGCCCGGTCATGAATGAGCATGTTGATAAAATTATTGACCTCCGCCGGTATCTTGTGTTGACAGAAGGTAAAATGAATCCGGATGCGCAGCGTGCCATGACCAATATCGAGCGCCAGGGCAACCCATGGGGATTGAACCGCAAAGAGCGTGAGGATTGGCGTGAAGCCCGTGAGGATGTCCATGTGCCAACAGTCAAAGAAGTAAAAAAGGCTGGCGAGGAGTTCGAGTACCTGTTCTGGGTCGGGTCTATGGGATCGTATGATAACCGGAGCCAGAAAATCGCCCTTTCATTTGCGAGGCTGCTAAATGAAGCGGGCGTCAAATTTGCCATTCTCGGAAACAAGGAGAAAAATTCCGGCGATACGCCGCGGCGCCTCGGGAACGAATTTTTGTTCCAGGAACTTGCGGTGAAAAATATCGAGGAATTTGAAAAGAACGAAATCAAAAAAATCGTCACAATCGACCCGCACGCCTACAATATTTTCAAAAACGAGTATCCCGATTTCGGGCTTGAGGCTGAAGTTTTCCACCATACGGAACTTCTGTTTGACCTGCTCCGGGAAGGAAGGCTCGTGCCCAGGTATGAAGTGAACGAAACAATCACATTCCATGACTCCTGTTACCTTGGCCGGTACAACGAAGTATACGACGCTCCGCGGGAAATCCTGAAGGCAATCCCTGGCGTCAAGCTAGTCGAAATGGACCGAAACCGTGAGAATGGGATGTGCTGCGGCGCGGGAGGCGGTTTGATGTGGATGGAAGAAGAAACCGGGCACAGGATTAATGTCGCCCGGACAGAGCAGGCGCTCGCAGTCAATCCGTCAGTCATCTCCTCTGGATGCCCTTACTGCTTGACAATGCTATCTGACGGGACGAAGGCGAAGGAAGTGGAAGAAAGCGTCGGGACATACGATGTTGCCGAATTGCTTGAGCGCTCTGTCGTCGGTGAACCAGCCCCTCTCGTATCATAAGATTTTTTAAAAACAGATAGCAGGACTGATTGGCGCATATTCCTTGAAAATTATGAATTTTGTGTCTGAAGTTTCAGTTCCTGCTTTTTTTGCGGTAAAATTATTATCAAGGAATGAAGCGCTTACATTTTTTCGCCGGTTGGCTGAGCGAGCGTTCAGTCGCCCCTGCCTCCCGGTCCAGAAAGGAAACGGGGTTTTGACGAAAGCGGCAAAGGTTGTTTTTGATTGTTTGCTAAAAAAACTGCAAAGGAGTAGATGGAATGGCCAGGACAGTTATTTTAAGCGGAGTACGGACACCATTTGGAAAATTTGGAGGGGCGCTCAGCAGCCTTACCTCATCGGAACTCGGGGGAATTGCAGTGAAGGAGGCCCTTGCGCGTGCGGGGGTCAATCCAGAAGATGTAGGTGAAGTCATCCTCGGTTCTGTCCTTCAGGGTGGGCAGGGGCAGCTTCCGTCAAGGCAGGCTGCCCGCCATGCCGGGATTCCATGGGATGTCCGGACGGAAACAATCAACAAGGTATGCGCTTCCGGGATGAGGAGCGTCACAATCGCTGACCAGATTATCCGCGCCGGAGACGAGGAAGTCATTGTCGCGGGCGGAATGGAGTCGATGAGCAACGCCCCGTATATTTTGCCGAAAGCCCGCTGGGGTTTCAGGATGGGGGATGCCCAAATGCAGGACCTTCTGCTTGTGGACGGCCTTAGCTGTAGCTTTTCCGGCGTCCATATGGGAACATACGGGAATTCAACAGCTTCCGAAATGGGCATTACCCGCGATGAACAGGACCTTTGGGCAATAAGGAGCCATCATCTTGCCAATCAAGCGATTGAAAAAGGCGTCCTGGCGGAAGAGATTGTCCCGGTATCCGTACCGCAACGGAAGGGCGAGCCAGTTGTGGTGGAACACGACGAATCGCCGCGGAAGGACACAACGATTGAAAAATTAGGGTCATTGAAACCGGCTTTTGATAAGGATGGGACAATTACAGCCGGGAACGCGCCCGGCATTAACGACGGTGCCGCCGCGCTTGTCCTGATGAGTGAGGAACGCGCGAACCGGGAGGGCCGGAACATTGGCGCCGCAATCCTTGGACATACGTCAATCGCTGTCGAGGCGAAGGATTTTCCGCAAACGCCGGGCCTTGTTATTAATGCCCTTTTGGAAAAAACAGGACGCGCGCTCGAGGAAGTTGACCTATTTGAAATTAACGAAGCTTTCTCGGCTGTTGCGCTCGCAAGCAATAAAATTGCCGGCCTTGACCCTGAAAAAGTGAATGTCAATGGCGGTGCTGTCGCACTTGGGCATCCAATCGGCGCAAGCGGGGCAAGGATCATCGTGACACTGATGCACGAATTGAAGAGGCGCGGCGGAGGAATCGGGATCGCCGCGATTTGCAGCGGCGGCGGACAGGGCGACGCCATCATGATTGAAGTGCCAAAACAATAGAATAAAAGATTCAGAGGCGGGCGGCGTGCTCCCCGCCTTATTTGGAGGGGAAAACATGGCGATTAAAAACGTAATGGTTATCGGTGCCGGGCAGATGGGTTCCGGGATAGCGCAAGTATGCGCCCAATCCGGATATTCAGTCATCCTGAACGATGTGAACAACACGCAAGTCGAAAAAGGCCTGAATGGCATTAAAAAGAACCTTGACCGCGCGGTAGAAAAAGGAAAGCTCGAAGCGACTTCCAGGGAAGAAACCTTGTCCCGCATTACGGCATCAACGTCTCTAGAAGATGCAGGTGAAGTGGATCTGGTCATTGAGGCTGCTGTTGAGAATATGGGCGTGAAGGCCGATATTTTCCGAAAACTTGACCAAATCGCGCCCGCGCATGCAATTCTCGCCACCAATACATCCTCGCTGCCGATTACGGAAATCGCTGCGGAGACAAAAAGGCCGGAAAAAGTAATTGGCATGCATTTCATGAATCCTGTGCCGGTCATGAAACTGGTTGAAATCATCCGCGGGCTTGCAACGGCGGATGAGATTTACCAGGAAATCGAGGAGATGACAAGGGKGCTTAATAAAGTACCGGTCGAAGTGAACGACTTCCCGGGCTTTGTCTCCAACCGAATTCTCATGCCGATGATCAATGAAGCCATTTATACACTGTATGAAGGCGTGGCCACAAAAGAAGCGATTGACGATGTCATGAAGCTTGGCATGAACCACCCGATGGGGCCATTGACGCTCGCTGATTTCATCGGCCTCGATACATGCCTGTACATTATGGAAACACTTTACGAGGGCTTTGGCGACAGCAAATACCGTCCGTGCCCGCTTTTGAGAAAGTATGTGAAAGCCGGCTGGCTTGGCAAAAAGGCAGGCCGCGGTTTTTATGATTACGAGCAGAAATAGGCAGCTATGCTGGCCCCGGGTGAAATTGTGGCCGGCCGGGGAATGCCGGGTACATGGCTTTGGATTCGGCCCAGGCGGTGCCTGAACGTGGGAGCTTCTAGAGGAAAACAGCTCAGGAGGGGGATAGCTGATGGATATCCGGTTTACAGATGAGCAGGAAATGATGAGAAAAATGGTCCGTGACTTTGCGGAAAAGGAAATCGCTCCTTTTGTCGAGAAAATGGAGAAAGGGGAGTTCCCGAGGGAAGTCCTGAAAAAAATGGGCCAACTTGGCCTGATGGGCATTCCTGTTCCTGAAGAACATGGCGGTGCGGGGATGGATTTTATGTCCTACATAATCGCCATCAACGAAATTTCGAGGGTTAGCGCAGCGGTTGGCGTTATCTTGTCCGTCCATACCTCTGTCGGCACTAACCCAATCCTTTATTTCGGCTCTGAGGAACAGAAACGGAAATATGTTCCGAAAATGGCGGCAGGCGAATGGCTTGGGGCCTTTTGCCTGACAGAGCCGGGCGCAGGGTCGGATGCGGGGAACTTGAAATCAAAAGCAGTCCTTGACGGCGATTCCTACGTCCTGAATGGGGCGAAAGTATTTATTACAAATGGCGGCGAGGCCGATATTTATATTGTTTTTGCCAGGACCGCAGAAGATGCCATCTCCGCGTTCATTGTTGAAAAGGGTACAAAAGGCCTCATTATTGGTAAGGACGAAAAGAAGATGGGCCTCCACGGCTCCCGCACCGTCCAGCTGACATTTGAAGACATGAGGGTTCCGCGCGAAAACCTCCTTGGCGGGGAAGGTGAGGGCTTCAAGATTGCCATGTCCAACCTTGACGCCGGCCGAATCGGCATAGGGGCGCAGGCGCTTGGCATAGCCGAAGCCGCCTTAAACGCGGCAACCGAATATGCGAAGGAACGGCACCAGTTCGGCAAACCAATCGCCGCGCAGCAAGGGATTGCCTTCAAGCTTGCGGATATGGCAACTGCGGTCGAAGCGGCGAGGCTCCTTGTTTACAGGGCGGCATCACTCCGTTCGAATGGGCAGAAATGCGGTATGGAAGCTTCAATGGCTAAGCTCTTCGCCTCCAAAACAGCCGTCGAAACCGCCACAGACGCCATCCAGGTATTTGGCGGCTACGGCTACACCGAGGACTATCCGGTTGAACGGTATTTCCGTGACGCCAAGGTCACTGAAATCTACGAAGGCACAAGCGAAATCCAGCGGCACGTCATCGCCAGGCAGCTCTAATTTTTTGTCGGAGATAAAGGCTTCAGCTGGTTTCAAAAGAGTGGATGAAGTGAAGGGCATCGACTCCGGCCGTGATGGTGTCAGAGGAAGGCTAGTGATTTAGTGCTATAAAAGTTTCGAAAAAGTAGTAGGGGTCAGACCCTCACTAGTGAATTGCTCGAATGACTAGTGAAATTGACGTGATGCTGGCAGATAGCTTCATAGTCCCGAAAAGTAAACGTACGAGGGTGAACACAAATCTTAATGTCAATTTTGCGAACGTGTGAGGATAAACATAAATTTTAAATTCGAAATCTACCAGGGGGAAGCGACAATGAATTTTAAACTCACTGAAGAACACGAAATGATTCGAAAGATGGTCCGGGACTTTGCCCGTAACGAAGTCGCGCCGACCGCTGCCGAGCGTGATGAAGAGGAACGCTTTGACACGGAGATTTTTGATAAAATGGCCGAGCTTGGCCTGACCGGGATTCCATGGCCGGAAGAGTATGGCGGCATCGGAAGCGATTACCTTGCGTATTGCATCGCGGTTGAAGAGCTTTCCCGCGTCTGCGCTTCGACGGGAGTTACCTTGTCCGCCCACACATCGCTCGCCGGCTGGCCGATTTTTAAATTCGGCTCCGAGGAACAAAAGCAGAAGTACCTCCGTCCGATGGCGGAAGGGTCGAAAATTGGCGCGTACGGCCTGACTGAGCCGGGAAGCGGTTCGGATGCGGGTGCCATGAAAACGACCGCCCGCCTTGATGGCGGCCATTATGTACTGAACGGCTCGAAAATTTTTATCACAAACGGCGGCATCGCCGATATTTACGTCGTTTTTGCCTTGACCGACCCTTCAAGCAAGCAGAAAGGTACAACCGCGTTCATCATTGAAAAAGACTTCCCGGGATTCTCGGTTGGAAAGAAAGAAAAAAAACTCGGCATCCGCTCTTCGCCGACAACGGAAATCATTTTTGAAGACTGCCGTGTGCCGGTTGAAAACAGGCTTGGTGAAGAAGGGGACGGCTTTAAGATTGCGATGATGACGCTGGATGGGGGACGAAACGGCATTGCCGCCCAGGCAGTCGGAATTGCCCAAGGCGCGCTTGACGCCGCAGTCGAGTATGCGAAAGAGCGCCACCAGTTCGGCAAGCCGATTGCGGCGAACCAGGGGATTTCCTTCAAGCTGGCCGACATGGCTACCGCTGTGGAAGCTTCAAGGCTATTAACCTACCAGGCTGCATGGCTGGAGTCGGAAGGCCTTCCGTACAGCAAAGCCTCCGCAATGGCGAAGCTGTTTGCAGGCGACACTGCCATGAAAGTCACGACGGAAGCTGTTCAAGTATTCGGCGGATACGGCTATACAAAGGACTATCCGGTCGAGCGGTTTATGCGTGATGCAAAGATCACGCAAATCTACGAGGGCACCCAGGAAATTCAGCGCCTTGTTATTTCAAGGATGCTTACGAAGTAAACAATTTTAATAGGTTTTTTTCCGTGCCCTTTGGCTTGGAGAGGAAGTTAACACTCTTTGCCGAAACGAATAATTGGCGATCAAAAAGGCGGTGGTTTTGTGAAAAAACGGGAAGTCCATGCCTCCGTCAAGGATGAACTTCTTGTCAGGAGAAGGCGCAGCCAGATGGTCAGGGGAGCTGTCGCTCTGTTTAAACAAAAGGGTTTCCACCGCACTACAACGAGGGAGATCGCAAAGGCGTCTGGCTTCAGCATCGGAACCCTCTATGAATATATCCGGACGAAGGAAGATGTCCTTTATCTCGTATGCGACAGCATTTATGACCAGGTTTCCAGCAAACTGATGAAGGACCTGAATGGAAAAGGCGGGACACTGGATAGCCTGAAACAGGGCATCGCGGATTACTTCCGGATAATTGACGAGATGCAGGATGAGGTGCTCGTCATGTACCAGGAGGCGAAGTCGCTGTCCAAGGATGCGCTTCCTTACGTTTTGCGGAAGGAAAATGAGATGGCGGCGATGTTTGGCAAGCTGCTCTCCCGTTGTGCGGAAAATGGGGAATTACTGTTATCGGAAAAAGAAATTGAGCTGATTGCCCATGACATTATAGTCCTTGGCCAAATGTGGGGATTTCGCCGCTGGGCGCTGAAGAAACGCTTCTCGCTTGAGGAGTACATCCATCATCAGACGGAACTTTTGTTATCAGGAATTTCAAAGGGCAAACCAAGCGGGCAACTGGACGGACCCGCAACATTGAGAGGAGGAGAACGATGAGCACGCAAGAAATCTACAAGCCGGTCCACCATGTCCGGTTCGTGACTGCCTCAAGCCTGTTCGATGGGCATGATGCTTCGATTAATATTATGAGAAGAATCCTCCAATCGACAGGGGTTGAGGTGATCCATCTGGGACACAACCGATCCGTGGAAGAAGTTGTAAACGCGGCCATCCAGGAAGATGTTCAGGGCATTGCGATATCTTCCTATCAGGGAGGGCATGTTGAATATTTTAAATACATGTACGACCTGCTGAAGGAAAAGGGCGCGGGGCATATCCGCATCTATGGAGGCGGGGGCGGGGKCATTATCCCTCGTGAAATAAAAGAGCTGCATGAATACGGCATTGCCAGAATTTTTTCACCGGAAGACGGCCGAAAGCATGGCCTACAGGGCATGATTAATACGATTGTAGAGGAATGCGATTTTCCGACTTTGCCGAAGGAACCGGCCGCTGAAATTGAAGCGCTTCAAAAAGGTGATACGAAAGCGATTGCCAAAATGATTACGCTTGCCGAGTACCAGGTTGGCTCCGGGAAAGAAACGGCCGCTGCCGCGGAAATTATTGACAAGGTGAAAGCGGTAGCCGCGCCTGTACCGGTTGTCGGGATTACCGGCACTGGGGGGGCGGGTAAAAGCTCGCTTACCGACGAGTTAATCCGCCGGTTTATCAATGAAATTCCCGAAAAGAAGGTCGCCATCCTTTCAGTTGACCCGACAAAGCAAAAAACAGGCGGGGCGCTGCTCGGGGACCGGATTCGCATGAATTCCATTTTCAATCCGCGCGTCTATATGCGGAGCCTTGCGACAAGGGAGTCAAGAAGCGAACTTTCCTTGGCGATCAAGGATGCGGTGGCGGTTGTAAAGGCTGCCGGCTTTGACCTCGTTGTTGTCGAAACAAGCGGAATTGGCCAGGGCGATGCCGCGATTACCGAAATTTGCGATGTGTCGATGTATGTCATGACGAGCGAGTTCGGCGCGCCAACACAGCTAGAGAAAATTGATATGATTGATTTTGCCGACCTTATCGTGATTAACAAATTTGAGCGTAAGGGCTCGGAGGATGCAAAGCGCCAGGTACAAAAGCAATACCAGCGCAGCCATATGCTTTTTGAAAAAGAACCGGAAAAACTTCCGGTATACGGCACAATCGCCAGCCAGTTCAACGACCCGGGCACGAATGCGGTATTTGCCGCGCTTATTGAAAAAATCAATGAAAAAGCCGGCACGGATTGGAAGACCACTTTTACAAAAAATGTGAAAGTCGAAAAGCAGAATGTCATCATTCCAACCGACCGCCGCTATTATTTAAGGGAAATCTCCGAGACGGTCAGGCAGTATCATAAAAAAGGCGAGGAGCAGGCAAATCTTGCCCGGAAGCTGTTCCAAATCGAAGGTGTCCTTGAAGCGCTCCGTGAAGGCGGAAGTGAAGAGACGATTGCGGAGTTGAATCGCATCAAGGAAGCAACCGAAGCAGCACTGACACCTGAAACGCGAAAAATTCTTGTTGGCTGGGAAAATCTGAAGGCGGATTACAAGGCGGACGAATATGTAGTCAGAATCCGCGACAAGGAAATCAGGACCGCCCTGAAATCAAAGAGCTTGTCAGGGCTTGATATCCCGAAAGTTGCCTTGCCAAAATACAAGGACTACGGCGAAATCCTGCGCTGGGTTTACCGGGAAAATGTGCCTGGTGCCTTCCCTTACACAGCTGGGGTTTTCCCGTTCAAGCGCGAAGGGGAAGACCCGAAACGCCAATTCGCAGGGGAAGGGACGCCGGAGCGGACGAATCGCCGTTTCCATTATTTGTCGAAGGATGATGCAGCGAAGCGGTTGAGCACAGCGTTTGACTCTGTTACCCTGTATGGGGAAGACCCGGATTACCGTCCGGATATTTACGGGAAAGTCGGCGAGAGCGGAGTCAGCATTTGTACGCTCGAAGATATGAAGAAGTTGTATGCCGGCTTTGACCTTTGCCACCCGTCAACGTCCGTTTCAATGACGATTAACGGGCCGGCGCCAATCATCCTTGCAATGTTCATGAACACGGCGATTCACCAGCAAATCGAGAAAAAAGAGGCTGAGCTTGGCCGGATGCTAACACCTGAGGAATTTGCCGAAGTCCGCGCCTATACGCTTAAAAATGTCCGCGGGACGGTGCAGGCGGATATCCTGAAGGAAGACCAGGGCCAGAACACCTGCATTTTCTCAACTGAATTCGCACTGCGGATGATGGGCGATATCCAGCAGTATTTTATTGACCATCAGGTACGAAACTATTATTCAGTATCAATTTCCGGCTATCATATCGCTGAAGCCGGGGCGAATCCAATTTCACAGCTGGCCTTTACGCTCGCCAACGGCTTTACGTATGTCGAGTACTATTTGAGCCGCGGCATGGATATTAACGATTTCGCGCCGAACCTGAGCTTCTTCTTCTCGAACGGGCTTGATCCAGAATATACAGTCATCGGCCGGGTAGCCCGCCGTATTTGGGCGACGGTCATGCGCGATAAATACGGTGCCAACGAACGCAGCCAGAAGCTGAAGTACCATATCCAGACATCGGGCCGTTCCCTGCATGCCCAGGAAATCGACTTCAATGACATCAGGACGACCTTGCAGGCATTGATGGCTCTGCAGGATAACTGCAACTCGCTTCATACGAATGCGTATGATGAAGCGATTACGACCCCTACTGAAGAATCGGTTCGAAGGGCAATGGCGATCCAGATGATTATTACGAAGGAGCACGGCTTGTCGAAAAATGAAAACCCTCTCCAGGGGGCATTCATAATTGATGAATTGACAGACCTTGTCGAAGAGGCGGTCCTTCAGGAGTTCGAGCGGATCAATGACCGCGGCGGCGTTTTGGGTGCCATGGAAACGCAGTACCAGCGTGGCAAAATCCAGGACGAATCAATGTACTATGAGATGAAGAAGCATTCGGGCGAGCTGCCGATCATCGGAGTGAATACGTATCTGAATCCAAATCCTCCGTCCGAGGAAGATTTAAACAATATGGAGCTTGCGAGGGCCTCGAAGGAAGAAAAGGAACTTCAGATTGCGAACCTGAGGGAGTTCCAGGAGCGAAACGGTGAAAAAACGGCCGATGCACTAAAAAGGTTAAAGGCTACAGCCGTTTCCGGAGGGAATATTTTCGCCGAGCTGATGGAAACCGTAAAAGTTGCCAGCCTCGGGCAAATCACCAACGCCCTCTACGAAGTCGGTGGCCAGTACAGGCGCAATATGTAGAAAGAAAAGCGGAAGCGCCCGTTTAGCACCGTATGGACTGGAGGGCCCCGATGGAGATAAAGGAAACACGATGAGCGAATGCGAATCGATGTTGACTTATCGTAGCGAGGGGACCGAAGTACACTAGGCGCTGGGCGCTGGAGCTGGACAAAGAAAAGCGGAAGCGCCCGTTTAGCGCCGTATGGACTGGAGGGCCCCGATGTTGACTTATCGTAGCGAGAGGACCGAAGTCGCCATGCCGCTGGGCTCTTCTCGAAAAAGAAGAACGCTTTTCCTTCGTGCGATGTAATACTGCCGAAGCGTTCCTTGTAGAGCTAGCCGAATTTTAAACATTCATTTTTAGAAAATCCGGGGATGGCCTGCCAGCCATCCCTCGCTGATTTTATTACAAGTGCCTGCTGGACCGGGATGGGAATAATTTTTTCCAAAAAATGTCCCGAAGTGATTAAATTTCTCTGTCTTTCATATATAATATTGGCATACAACCCGAGAATGGCTGGTGATTAAAAGTGAAAATAAAATATGTCGTCTTGCTTCTTATCCTCCTGGCTTGGCCGCTCAATTATTTGTATCAGCGCCAGCTCGGGGCTATTTCCTTCTTGTTGCTGGCCATTCTCTTCCTTTACCTCACCATCAAGGAAGTCTCAAAAGAAAAGGAACGGAAATCCGGGGGGAAAGGGAAAGGAAACGGGACCGGTCCGGCAAATTAAACTCTGGCTTATTTAGAGCTGGCTAAAACGGGAAGAATTTGTTTATAATGAAGAATATGCAATTTGGAAGAATCTCTTCCTGGACCTGGTGGTTCAAATGAGAAAGGAAGTGCCAATGTTGGGTTTAGAACAATACTCAAAAGAGCAGTTAAAAGAATTGTCTTTGATTGAAATGGCCTATGAGTTGCTGAAGAGCAAAAAACAGCAAGTATCCTTCAATGAGCTGCTGGATGAAATCGCAGCCGCTGGGGATATTTCAGCAAATGAAATCAAGGCGAGGATGGCGCAATTTTATACCGATTTGAATATAGATGGGCGTTTTATCAGCCTTGGCGAAAACAAATGGGGCCTTCGTGTCTGGTATCCGGTTGATACGGTCGAAGAAGAGCAGGTAGCCGCTGTCAAGCCGAAGAAGAAAAAGGCGAAGAAAGTCGTTGACGATCTCGAAGAATACGAAGAGCTTGACGATGATCTTGATTATGAGGACCTTGAAGAATTCGAGGAAGACGATGTCCTTGATGACGAAGAAGATGCCTTCGATGATCTTGACGAAGCTGAGGACTTCGAAGAAGAGGAGGAAGATTTCGACATTGCGGCAGATGATGCCCTTGACGAGGACCTCGAAGAAGATTTGGATGAGGACCTAGACGAAGAGCTAGATGAAGATTTGGACGAAGACCTTGAGGAAAGTCTTGAGGCATTGGAGGAAGAAGAGCTCAGCGATGACGAAGATGAGGAAGACCTGTAAAGGCTTGACATTCCGTGTCGCTGCCTGTAGAATCATTTTTGGGCTCCTTAAATAAGGACGGACACAATTTATTATCAAGCGCTCCCTTGCTTTTTTGGCAGGTTGGGCGCTTTTTTATTTTTATTTCGACTTTGGGTTCCATTGCAGTGCACTGTTAAAATTCCCCTTAGTATGAATCAGCCGTTTGCCGCCGCACCATTTTTTTTTTTCGCGAAAAAGCAGTAAACAAACCAAGTTTGCACAAACTGTATTAGAGGGGGACTTTATTATGACAAAATATGTTTTCGTAACGGGTGGGGTAGTATCCTCGCTTGGCAAAGGGATCGTTGCAGCCTCCCTTGGCCGCCTACTAAAAAACAGGGGCTTGGATGTGTTCATCCAAAAATTCGACCCGTACATCAACGTTGACCCGGGAACAATGAGCCCGTATCAGCACGGTGAAGTGTATGTTACCGGGGATGGGGCAGAAACTGACCTCGACCTTGGACATTACGAACGTTTCATCGACATTAATTTGACGAAGAACAGCAACGTAACGACAGGGAAAATCTACTCAACCGTACTTAAAAAGGAACGGCGCGGCGATTATCTTGGAGGGACTGTACAGGTAATTCCCCATATAACCAATGAAATTAAGGAACGTGTTTTCCGTGCCGGCCACGAATCCAATGCAGATGTGGTCATCACTGAAATCGGCGGGACGGTCGGCGATATTGAATCCCTTCCATTCCTTGAAGCCATCCGCCAAATCAAGAGCGACATTGGCCATGAAAATGTTATGTACATCCATTGCACCTTGATTCCGTACATCAAAGCGGCTGGCGAGATGAAAACAAAGCCAACCCAGCATAGCGTAAAGGAATTGCGCAGCCTCGGCATCCAGCCGAACGTGATAGTTGTGCGTACCGAAATGCCTGTTTCACAGGATATGAAAGACAAGATTGCCCTTTTCTGTGACATTAATAAAGAAGCCGTGATTGAATGCCGTGACGCAGAAACGCTCTATTCCGTACCGCTCGCGCTTCAGGATCAGCATTTGGATCAAATTGTTTGCGACCATTTAAAGCTCCAATGCACAGAAGCGGATATGACAGAGTGGAAAGCCCTTGTCGAAAAGGTAACCCATCTTTCGGCGAAAACAAGGATTGCGCTTGTGGGAAAATATGTTGAGCTTCAGGATGCGTATATATCCGTTGTTGAAGCGCTCAAGCATGCCGGCTATGCGTATGACGCGGACATAGATATCAAGTGGGTCAATGCTGAAGATGTGACGGATGAGAATGTCGGTGAACAGCTCGGCGACGTGGACGGCATTCTTGTTCCCGGTGGATTTGGGGACAGGGGGGTCGAAGGGAAGATTTCGGCAATTAAATTCGCGCGTGAAAACAAGGTTCCATTCCTTGGAATCTGCCTTGGCATGCAGTTGGCGACTGTCGAATTTGCCCGGAATGTTCTTGGCTTGAACGACGCCCATTCGGCTGAAATCGATCCAGGCACCACCAATCCAATTATCGACCTGCTGCCTGAGCAGAAGGATGTGGAAGACCTCGGCGGGACTCTTCGCCTTGGCCTTTATCCGTGCAAGCTGGTTGAAGGGACAAAGGTTTTTGAAGCATATGGCGAAAAGGTTGTTTACGAGCGCCACCGCCATCGGTATGAATTTAACAACCACTACCGCCAGGATATGGAAAAATCCGGTTTTGTATTTTCCGGTACCAGCCCGGATGGCCGTTTGATTGAGACAGTCGAGGTGAAGGACCATCCTTGGTTCGTGGCATCCCAGTTCCATCCAGAATTCCTGTCCAGGCCGACCCGCCCGCAACCGCTTTTCCGTGAGTTCATCCATGCGACTTTAAATCAATAACAGTCATCCAAAAAGAGCCGGCCCTTATAAAGGGGACCCGGCTCTTTTCGCATTTAGCCTTCATATTCGGCGAGAATTTCATCAATGATGAACTTGATTCCATAATAGGCGAATAACCCCGCAATAGGGGCCGGAAATCCGAAACGGCCGCCCGATTCATCAGGCAGGAGCCCCTTTTTCAGCATAAGCGCGACATGGGCATCGGCAAGATTTTCAAGTGTATCGCCGTTAAGCTCCTCTCGTACAGAAGATATAGCCGCAAAGGGGATTCCTTTCTTTTGTAAAAGCTTTGCGGCCTCGAGGGCCAGGGGATCCTCCGAAAAACGGGCGACAATCAAAGCCCTGTCAGCGGCTGTGAACTCCGCTGAATCTTTCCCACCCCAGTTTACGGCGGAGGCAAGCGGTTCTTCGCCAAGGGTGGCTTCAAGCGCAACTGCTTCCATTTCCTTTGATCCGAAAATGTAAATGCGCCCTTCCCCGGCGGCGGCCTGTGCCAAAAGCCGGGCGGCATCCTCAAAATTTTCTTCCTGTTTATCGCAAATCCTGCCTAGCAGCCCCGTAAGCTGCGTAGAAAACATTTTTAACATAGCGGCCTCCACTCATCGATTTTTCTTTCATTATAGACAAATTTAGGCACGTTGCAAAAAATGTCGTAAAATCAACATACACATTTTGCAGGAAAATACGAAAAAAAGGAGAAATAGTCAAAAGGAATAACCGGCGCGGATTGTGCCTGGGAAAGAAAATAGTGGGGGAATCGGGGCGATTGTTGAAATGAAAGCAAAGATACTGATAGTTGACGACCAATTTGGTATCCGAATTCTGCTGAATGAAGTTTTTCAAAAGGAAGGATATTCGACATTCCAGGCCGCAAATGGCATCCAGGCACTTGATATTGTCAAGAAGCATTCACCGGATCTGGTTTTGCTGGATATGAAAATTCCGGGGATGGACGGTATTGAAATACTAAAAAGGATGAAAATCATTGACCCGGAGATTCGGGTCATCATTATGACAGCCTATGGGGAACTGGATATGATTCAGGAAGCAAAGGACCTTGGGGCGATAACCCATTTTGCAAAGCCATTTGATATTGATGATATCAGGAATGCCGTGAAAATTTATTCGGACAGAAACCAAGGTGTTTAAAAATATGCTTTTGAACGTTTCAGTTTCCAGCAACGTGGTAATAAAGGAAAGTGGCAGCGCTTACGTTATGGAAATTTGGTGAAAACTGCGTGATTGATGGAATTTTCGGGATTGGTCTGATATGATTACTATTGGAATTGGCGGGCGGAAGGATCTTTGGGCCGGCCAAAAACGTTACATAATTGGCCATCGCGAGGGGGACGTTATAATGGGAACCCTGGCTGCAAAACGGCTAACATTGAGGAGGAAATACAATGCCTTTAGTTTCCATGACTGATATGCTGAACAAAGCGAAAGCGGAAGGCTACGCTGTCGGCCAGTTCAACCTGAACAATCTCGAGTTCACTCAAGCAATCCTTTTGGCTGCGGAAGAGGAGAAGTCACCTGTCATCCTCGGAGTATCCGAAGGCGCAGCGCGCTATATGGGCGGATTCAAAACTGTTGTTAAAATGGTTGAAGGCCTTATGGAGGATTACAATATCACAGTTCCTGTCGCGATCCACCTTGACCACGGTTCGAGCTTTGACAAGTGTAAGGCTGCCATTGAAGCTGGCTTTACTTCTGTCATGATTGACGCTTCGCACAACCCATTTGAAGAAAACATTGAAATCACTTCGAAAGTGGTTGAATATGCACATTCAAAAGGAGTTTCTGTTGAAGCTGAGCTTGGAACAGTTGGCGGACAGGAAGATGATGTTATCGCCGATGGCGTCATCTATGCCGACCCGAAGGAATGTGAAGAGCTTGTTAAACGCACAGGAATCGACTGCCTCGCTCCTGCTCTTGGTTCTGTCCACGGACCTTACAAAGGTGAACCGAACCTTGGTTTCAAGGAGATGGAGGAAATCGGCAACATCACCGGCTTGCCGCTTGTCCTGCATGGAGGAACCGGCATCCCAACAAAGGATATCCAAAAGTCGATTTCGCTTGGAACCGCCAAAATCAATGTAAATACCGAAAACCAAATGGCATCCGCCAAGGCAGTCCGGGAAGTTCTTGCAGCCAAGCCAAATGAGTACGACCCGCGCAAATATATGGGTCCTGCCCGCGATGCAATCAAAGAAACCGTAATTGGAAAAATGCGTGAATTCGGTTCTTCGGGCAAAGCCTAATGCCGCCATGGCCGGAGTCTGCCGTTTTATAACGGCGGAGGCCATATAAAATTTGAAGGAACCGCCCCTGGATCAGAGGGCGGTTTCAGTTCATTCAAATCCAATTCTGGAAAAAACAAACACAATTAATCATCAGGAGGTTGTCTATGAAGTTCTTTATCGATACAGCCAATATGGAAGAAATCCGGGAAGCATACGCGCTTGGCGTTTTAGCGGGAGTAACAACAAACCCTACCCTTGTAGCCAAGGAAAAGGGAGTATCATTTGAAGATCGCTTGAAGGAAATTACAGATCTAGTACCCGGCTCTGTCAGTGCAGAAGTCATTGCCCTTGATGCGGAAGGCATGATCAAAGAGGGTAAGGAGCTGGCAAAAATTGCCCCGAATATCACAATTAAAGTACCAATGACCCCTGAGGGACTGAAGGCTGTCCATGCTTTTTCCAAGGAAGGCATTAAAACAAATGTAACGCTCATCTTTAATGCGAACCAGGCGTTGCTTGCGGCCCGCGCCGGCGCTAGTTATGTATCGCCATTCCTCGGCAGGCTTGATGATATCGGCCAGAACGGTCTCGACCTTATTTCCACAATTTCTGACATTTTTGCAGTCCACGGCATTGAAACGGAAATTATCGCAGCGTCAATCAGGCATCCAATGCATGTGACCGAAGCGGCATTACGTGGAGCGCATATCGCCACAATTCCATATAAGGTTTTAATGCAGCTTTTCAACCACCCGTTAACCGATAAAGGAATCGAGGCATTCCTGAAAGACTGGAATTCCCGCTAAGCGGCGGATTCTAGTTGTTTCTAGGGTAAACGCTTACTATTTTTGAACTTTTTTAGTTATCGATACATGAAAAGGGGATTTTCGTGTAAACTAGAAGGTAAGACAAACTGCCGGATTATGCCTAATGATAGTGGAAAATAATACCTCAAGCCTCGGCCGCCAGCAAAGCTATCGGTCGAACAGCTGTGAATCGATGGCTGGAAAGGGAGTCGGAAATGGAAAAGCTTAAAATTGCCGGTGGCTATCCCCTTAAGGGGACTGTCCGGGTAAGTGGGGCCAAAAACAGCGCGGTCGCATTAATCCCAGCCACAATACTTGCGGATTCTCCTGTTACAATCGAGGGGCTGCCCGATATTTCGGATGTTGAAATCCTCAAAGGGCTTCTGGAAGAAATCGGCGGACAGGTAAAGCTGTCTGACAATGAAATGACGGTTGATCCTTCCGGCATGATTTCCATGCCGCTGCCAAATGGGAAGGTGAAAAAGCTGCGGGCTTCCTATTACCTGATGGGAGCCATGCTCGGCCGGTTCAAGAAAGCAGTAATCGGCCTACCGGGCGGATGCCATCTTGGGCCAAGGCCCATCGACCAGCATATTAAAGGGTTTGAGGCGCTTGGGGCGAGCGTTACAAACGAACAGGGTGCCATTTACCTGCGGGCGGATGAATTACGGGGTGCGCGGATTTACCTCGATGTTGTCAGTGTCGGAGCGACCATCAATATTATGCTCGCCGCTGTCCGCGCCAAAGGACGGACTGTAATCGAAAATGCGGCCAAGGAACCAGAAATCATCGATGTGGCCACCTTGCTGACCAATATGGGGGCACGCATAAAGGGTGCCGGAACCGATGTTATTCGCATTGATGGCGTGGAAAGCCTTCATGGCTGCCGTCATACCATCATCCCTGATCGAATTGAGGCGGGGACGTATATCATCCTTGGAGCCGCGATGGGAGATGGGGTCCTTGTCGATAATGTTATTCCCCAGCATCTTGAATCCCTGATTGCAAAGCTTACTGAAATGGGCGTGTATGTCGAAGCCGGCGATGACCAGATATTTGTACGGAGTTCACCTAGGCTGAAGGCGGTCGATATTAAGACGTTGGTGTACCCGGGTTTCCCAACAGACCTTCAGCAGCCATTTACGTCCCTTTTAACAAGGGCGGAAGGTTCAAGCATGGTAACGGATACCATTTACGGAGCCCGTTTCAAGCATATTGATGAATTAAGGCGAATGAATGCGAGTATCAAGGTTGAAGGGCGGTCCGCGATCGTTTCCGGTCCGGTCCAGCTTCAAGGGGCGAAGGTCAAGGCAAGCGACCTCCGCGCTGGCGCCGCGCTTGTCATTGCCGGGTTGATGGCAGAGGGAATTACCGAGGTAACTGGCCTTGAGCATATTGACAGGGGTTACAGCAACCTTGTTGAAAAACTGAATGGACTTGGCGCGACGGCCTGGCGGGAAGCGATGACCGAAGAGGAAGTCGAGCAGCTGAAAAACACGTAACATCGTCCTTGAAGGCGCCAGCCACACACCAGGCAGCGCCTTTTCAAGCTGCTTTTTATCATACCAGAATGAACAAGTTTTAATAGAACTAGACTAGTGATGGGGGAAAAACCGATGGAAAGAAGCTTAACGATGGAACTGGTCCGTGTAACCGAGGGAGCTGCCCTGGCTTCCGCGCGTTGGATGGGCCGCGGAAAAAAAGATGAAGCGGATGATGCGGCCACTTCGGCCATGCGGGATGTATTTGATACAGTACCTATGAAGGGTACGGTTGTTATTGGAGAAGGGGAAATGGACGAAGCGCCCATGCTTTATATCGGCGAAAAGCTTGGCACTGGCTATGGGCCAAGGGTTGATGTCGCTGTCGATCCACTTGAAGGTACGAACATTGTTGCATCCGGGGGCTGGAACGCACTGGCGGTATTGGCGGTTGCCGACCATGGAAATTTGCTCCATGCACCTGATATGTATATGGATAAAATCGCGGTTGGCCCCGAAGCTGTCGGCCAAATTGATTTCAATGCCTCTGTCCTGGACAACCTCAAGGCTGTGGCCCGCGCGAAAAACAAGGATATCGAGGATGTCGTCGCCACTGTTCTGAACCGGGAGCGCCACGCCGGGATTATCGCCCAGCTCCGGGAAGCAGGGGCAAGGATCAAGCTTATCAATGATGGTGATGTGGCAGGCGCAATCAACACCGCGTTCGATTTTACCGGCGTCGATATTTTGTTCGGCTCGGGAGGCGCCCCGGAAGGCGTCCTGGCCGCCGTAGCTTTGAAATGCCTTGGCGGGGAACTGATCGGGAAGCTGGATCCTCAAAGTGATGCGGAAATTGAACGGTGCCGGAAAATGGGCCTTGATGTCAATAAAGTGCTTAGGATGGAAGACCTCGTAAAGGGTGATGACGCCATCTTTGCGGCGACTGGGGTAACGGATGGCGAGCTTTTGAAGGGAGTCCAATTTAAAGGCACCTACGGTTCGACCCACTCCGTCGTCATGAGGGCGAAATCCGGAACTGTCCGGTTTATTGAAGGGCAGCACAGCCTTCATAAAAAACCAAACCTTGTAATGCGTTAAAGTTTTACTGTTTTTGGCGCGGCTATCCCTCGCCTATCTTCTTCAATACCTCTGAATCTTAAGTTGGGACCCGTACTTTCCGTTGAGGGTGGAACAATGAAAGGGTCCGGGTCCCGGCTTGTCATGGGCCCGCTTTTCACGGGAAAAACCCAATTTGCAAAAACTATGGTTATTTTCTTGAATAACGGGTAAAATAGAAATTGTTTTGTAAGCATCTGCTAATCTTCCAATTAAACTTCCAGAACCCTTCATGAGCAATGAAATTCCTCTCTGCATGAAACGTGGCATTCAACCTTGTTATTTAACTGTTATGCCTGTTTTTCAACCGTTTTCATCTGTAAAAAACGAGGGCGTCCCAAAGGATGCAGCAAAGAGAAGAACCAAATAAGTAAAGCGTGGTGTCCAAATGGAATTAACAATTACAAGCCTCGAAAATATGAAGCTTAAGGAACTGTATGAGCTTGCCAGGGAATACAAAGTTTCCTACTACAGCAAATTGACAAAAAAAGAACTCATTTTTTCCATCCTAAAAGCGCGTGCCGAACAGCAGGGCTATTTCTTCATGGAAGGCGTGCTTGAAATTATCCAGTCGGAGGGATTTGGATTCCTGCGCCCAATCAATTATTCTCCAAGCTCCGAGGATATTTATATTTCGGCATCGCAAATCCGCCGGTTTGACCTTAGGAATGGCGATAAGGTTTCGGGCAAGGTAAGGCCTCCAAAGGAAAGCGAGCGTTACTACGGCCTGCTTCATGTTGAGGCTGTCAATGGCGAAAATCCGGAGTCGGCAAAGGAACGCGTTCACTTCCCGGCACTAACCGCCCTTTATCCTGACAGGCAAATCAAACTCGAGACGACTCCGAAGCATCTTTCAACACGAATCATGGATTTAATCGCCCCGGTCGGCTTCGGGCAGCGCGGACTGATTGTCGCTCCGCCAAAAGCCGGTAAGACAATGCTTTTAAAAGAAATAGCCAACAGCATTACGACCAATCATCCGGATGCTGAACTGATTGTCCTTTTAATTGACGAGCGGCCGGAAGAAGTGACCGACATTGAACGTTCCGTCGCGGGTGATGTTGTCAGCTCGACATTCGACGAAGTGCCTGAAAACCATATTAAGGTTGCGGAACTTGTCCTTGAGCGCGCGATGCGCCTTGTTGAACATAAGAAGGATGTCATTATCCTGATGGATAGCATTACAAGGCTTGCGAGGGCTTACAACCTGGTAATCCCGCCAAGCGGACGGACACTGTCCGGGGGGATTGACCCGGCTGCCTTCCACCGCCCGAAACGTTTCTTTGGCGCGGCGCGGAATATTGAAGAAGGCGGGAGCCTGACCATCCTTGCGACAGCCCTTGTTGACACAGGCTCGCGGATGGACGATGTCATTTACGAGGAATTTAAAGGGACAGGAAATATGGAACTCCATCTGGACCGCTCCCTTGCGGAAAGAAGGATTTTCCCTGCTCTCGATATACGGCGGTCAGGAACAAGGAAGGAAGAATTGCTCCTTCCAAAAGACCAGCTTGACAAGCTGTGGGCAATCAGGAAATCAATGTCCGACAGCCCCGACTTTGCCGAACGCTTCCTGAAAAAATTAAGGCAGACAAAGTCGAACGAGGAATTCTTTGCCCAGGTGGGGGAAGAAATGAAATCAAGCACAGCAAGAAAACAACAATAGGTACGCGGTGCATTTCCACCCAATTCCTATCGTTTTCTTGAAAATCCCATCTTGCAAAAGCAGAACAGGCTTGTTATAATAATAACAGTGTTTTTTTACCACTTCGGGGCTGAAATGCACCCGGGTCTATAACTCTGTTTCGAAATGATTCAGGGCGGAAGGAGATGAAAAGAATGAAAGCAGGAATTCATCCAAATTATAAAACAGTAATGGTGACTTGCGCTTGCGGCAACCAGTTTGAAACCGGATCAGTGAAAAACGAAATTCGCGTTGAAACTTGCTCCGAGTGCCACCCATTCTATACAGGACGCCAAAAATTTGCTGAAGCAGGCGGTCGTGTTGACCGTTTCAACAAGAAATACGGCCTTAAGCAACAGCAATAAAAGAGAAACTGTTCAAAAAACAGGCAAGAATCAACATCGCTTGCCTGTTTTTTTTACTTTTTCAAACGGGAAATTTATCGGAATTTGCCAGATGGTGGGTTTTGGGCCATCCTTTTGGGTAAATCAACAGTAAATAGGCCTTATGCCGGTGAATGCGTGAAAATGAAGAACGAGTTACATAATAAATTTTAACAGGGTATGCACGGAAGGAGAGGCAGCAGTATGTACGTTATGAAACAAAGCGGCTGGATCGAGGTTATTTGTGGCAGCATGTTTTCAGGGAAATCGGAGGAATTGATCCGAAGAGTCCGCCGAGCGCAATTCGCCAAGCAAAAAATTGCTGTTTTTAAGCCGAAAATTGATAACAGGTACAGCGAGGAGTCTGTTGTTTCGCACAATGGATCATCCTTTATTGCCATGCCAATCTCACATTCCACTGATATTTTTGATCATGTCGACGTTGAAGTCGATGTCATTGCGATAGATGAAGTCCAGTTTTTTGACAATGAGGTTGTCAATGTCATTCAGCATCTTGCCAACAGCGGCTTTAGGGTCATCGCCGCCGGGCTGGACCAGGATTTTCGCGGCGAGCCATTCGGTAAAATGCCGGAGCTTATGGCAGTTGCGGAGCTTATCACAAAGCTGCAGGCTGTTTGTGCTGTTTGCGGTTCGCCGGCAAGCAGGACGCAGCGCCTGATTGACGGACGCCCGGCATCCTATGATGACCCAATTATTCTTGTCGGAGCATCTGAAGCGTATGAGCCGCGCTGCAGGCACCACCACGAGGTTCCAAACTCTGCAGCCGATGCTGAAACGGCAGCCATGCATAAAACTAGGGCCCTATGAACAAAAGCTTTATAACGTTATAACGAAAAAAGAGGCTGTCCATGTAGCTGGACGAGCCTCTTTTTTACATGAAACGCAGCTTGCTCCCTGTTTTAAATCCAACGGGCCTATTCTTCCGCAGACGGTTTCCAATCGGTAATGCCGTCTGTTTCCAATATCCCGATTGTTACATCGCTAATATCCGGGTCGGCGAGCAGTTTGTCCCTGATCCTGAATTTTATGTCATCCGCCACTGCAAGGCTTAGGCCCCTTTTCAGCTCAATATAGCCTTCCACATGGTATTGGCGGCCTTCCTGGACAATCCGCAATTTATTTATGTCATCCACGTCTGGATCAGAGAAAATTGTTTTGGCAATCCTGTCCTCAATCACCCTTGGCGCTGCCACGCCAATCAGGCCCACGGTATTTTCATAGCCAATTTTTATGGCGATACCGAATAGCATAAATCCAATCAAAAGTGTTCCCACCCCGTCGAGGAAATAGAGTCCTGTAAATTTTGCCAGGACAATAGCGAGCAGGGCAAGTGCCGCCCCAGAGGTCGCGATAATATCCTCATAAAAAACAAGCCTTGTCGGGGGTGAAGCGAGCTTTACATTTTTGAAAGCGGCCGGAATCATCGCTAACCCTTTTGCGTTGCTTCGTGTTTCATGGACAATCTCCTTGATTGCCTTAACGAGTACGGCTCCGTCAAGCCCGATTGCTGCGAGTAGAATTAATACGTTCAGTAAAATTTTTTCAGGTTCCTTGGGATTTTGTATTAGTTCCCAGCCTTTCAGTACCGTTTCATAGGACATGATTGAGATAACAATAACCGCAACCAGCACGAATAAATTGACTACCCGTCCAAATCCGGTCGGGAACCTTCTTGTCGGCGCTTTCTCGGCCAGGGCGCTCCCAATAAATACAAAGGCTTGGTTTGTCGAATCGGCCACCGAGTGCAGGGTCGTTGCAAACATCGTTCCGCTCCCGCTCATAAAAGCAGCAATCCCTTTTATTACAGCAAGGATTGCGTTTGAGAGTGCGGCGATCCCGGAGGATTTGTTCCCTTTTTTCAAAAGTGCCACAAAGGTCACGAGACTCATCCTTTCCAGTTTCTTTGTAAAAAAAATACCCTTATCTTCTGGATTTAACCCTGGATAAGCAAAAAAGAAACGAAAATCCTGTGTCCGGGAACGAATCCTCCCGTTTGATAGAAACGGAAACAAATGTCGATTGTTAGCGGCTTTGACGGAGATTTCCGGCTGTATTATAATAAAGTGATGGTTGAAGGCAGTGGCTTACTGCCATGTGAAAAAGCATTTTTATCATTTTTGGTGAAGCTGCGCACTATGGTTAGCTGCCCGTATAAAGTGGAGAATAAAAGATTTGGACTAAAAACTGAGGTGAATGAGTGTGTTTGATCGTCTTCAGGCTGTTGAGGACCGCTATGAAAAGCTGAATGAGCTTTTGAGCGATCCGGCCATTATAAATGATTCGAAAAAGCTCCGCGAATATTCCAAGGAGCAGTCAGATATACAGGAAACTGTCGCGGTCTACCGTGAGTACAAGGAAGCAAAAAACCAGCTGGAAGATGCCAAGGCTATGCTTGATGAAAAGCTTGATGGGGATATGCGTGAAATGGTGAAAGAGGAAGTGAACGAGCTTTCCGCGCAGATTGAGGAGCTTGAAGAAAAGCTGAAAATCCTGCTTATTCCGAAAGACCCGAACGACGACAAGAACGTTATCTTTGAAATACGCGGGGCAGCCGGCGGCGATGAAGCGGCTCTCTTTGCTGGGGACCTATACCGAATGTACAGCCGCTATGCCGAAGCCCAGGGCTGGAAGACGGAAGTAATGGATGCGAACCCGACCGGCCTTGGTGGTTTTAAAGAGATTATTTTTATGATCAACGGTACCGGCGCATACTCCAGGCTAAAGTACGAAAACGGCGCGCACCGTGTCCAGCGTGTGCCCGAAACTGAATCAGGCGGAAGGATCCATACTTCGACTGCAACCGTCGCATGCCTTCCGGAAGCTGAAGAAGTCGAGGTTGAAATCCATGACAAGGATATCCGGTTCGACACGTTCGCATCAAGCGGCGCCGGCGGGCAATCCGTCAATACGACGATGTCTGCTGTGCGGCTGACACATATTCCGACTGGTATCGTTGTTTCCATGCAGGATGAAAAATCCCAGCATAAAAACAGGGATAAGGCGATGAAGATTCTCCGTGCCCGTGTGTATGACAAGTTCCAGCGCGAAGCACAGGCGGAATACGACCAGGTGCGCAAATCAGCCGTCGGTACGGGAGACCGTTCCGAGCGCATCCGTACGTACAACTTTCCGCAAAACCGCGTAACCGACCACAGAATTGGGCTGACTATCCAAAAGCTGGATCAGATCCTTGAAGGGAAACTCGATGAAGTCATCGACGCCCTAATCCTTGAAGACCAATCCAAAAGGCTGGAAAGTGCTTCAAATGAGTAAGAAAGTATATGAAGCCCTGAACTGGGCTTCTTCTTTTTTAAAGGAAGCGGGCCGGGAGGAATTCGCCGCGGAGGTATTGCTGAGGTACATCCTCGGAATCGACCGGACAACGTTGTTTGCGGCGATGAGGGATGAAATCGCTTCGGACAATCTTAGACGGTTCGAAAAAGCGGTCCGGGAGCATGTTGCCGGAAAGCCGGTCCAGTATATGATTGGCCAGGAAGAATTTTATGGCCGGCCATTTAGGGTAAATGAAGAAGTTCTAATACCACGGCCCGAGACCGAAGAGCTTGTCGAGGGCGCGCTCAAAAGGATCAGGGCCATATTCGGCACTGCTGAAAATATAAAGCTCGCTGACATCGGGACTGGCAGCGGGGCAATTGCAATTTCCATGAAACTTGAAATGCCGGAGCTTACTGTTACAGCGACAGATATCGCGGCGGGTTCCCTTGCGGTGGCGGAGGAAAACGCCCGCCGGCTTGGCGCGGATGTGGCATTTGTCGAGGGTGACCTTTTGAAACCCTTTATTGAGGCGGGGGAGCGTTTCGATGTTATTTTATCAAACCCACCCTATATTCCGGAGGGCGATAAGGCATGGATGTCGGATGTCGTTACGGAACACGAGCCGCACAGGGCATTGTTCGCCGGCAGTGACGGCCTTGATTTTTACAGAAGATTTATGGAGGAATTGCCTGGGGCCCTGAACAGGCGGGCGCTTGTCGGATTCGAAATAGGCGCAGGCCAGGGGGCTGCAGTCGCTTCTTTATGTAAAAAAACATTCCCATCCGCCAATGTGGAAATTATCAATGACCTGCATGGGAAAGACCGGATGGTATTCGTCGGGCGAACTTAAGGTGAGTGGCATGGGCAGGCCGGGGATGGGATGCACCGGCTTGGGCTGACAGTGATGGTCCATAATGGAGCTGCCACTGGCGTCCACAGGAGCTCGGGCTATGAAATTGAGGGAACAAAGCGCTACTCCATATTCATCAATGGTGCTTACACTGACGAATTAGTATATGTATGAACTGTTATAAAGTCACCCACCAGCGGTTGGTTTTCCGCTGGAGGTTAACCCCATTACGGAGTTAACCTTTTCGGGCTTACTGGTAAAAAATTTTGGTAATGTGTTTAACTGTCTCGGAAAGAGGGTAAATAGAGCAGTCGGCACTTTTACTCGCGGGGGGAGACAAAATGGATAATGCCATTGTCGGCATCTTTGATAGTATCCAAAGCCTGGAGTCAGCCATAGAAGAACTTAGAAACAGCGGCTGCAGGTCGGAGGATATGACGCTTGTTATTAAAGAGGAAGCCAGTATTGAGGGAGAGATTGACATTCCGGTTATTCAGGTGACCGATGGCGAGTTGCTCTGGGACGTCATACAGGAGTACGTCCTCCACGAGGAGGCAGACCCTGCCATGATGGCGCAGATGAAATCGACGGTCCTGAATGAAGGAAAGTATGTCCTTTTAAAGGAAAAAAGCCGCGGCCATGCGATGTTGCCGGCATAGTTATAATGATTGTTTAACCCGGCAGTGGCCGGGTTTTTATATTTTTTCAACGCGCTCCTTTTGAAAAAAATTTCTCCTAGTTTATGATTCTCCCATTTTGGCCAGACTGTTGATAGTGAAGGATGGTGGGGGAAATGAATCAAAAACTAATTGTATGGCTGTACTTGGCGGCCTTATCAATCGGAACGATCGTAAATATATATGCGCCGCACACACAGGCAGCCGGAAAAGAGGAGATTATTATTCCGGGTGAAGCCATCCGTTTAAGGATTTTGGCGAATAGCGACAGGGAGGCGGACCAGGAATTAAAGCGGAAAGTACGCGATATGGTCAACGCGAAAATAACGGAGTGGGTTGGCGAATTGACGAGCATGGATGAGGCAAGGGTGGTAATCAAGGGGCATCTCCCGGAAATTGAGGCGATTGCCAGGGAAGTTCTTGATGAAAACGGGTCTAGCCAAAGTGCAAAGGCCGAGTTTGGCATCGTAAACTTTCCGACAAAGCTTTACGGGCAGTTCCTTTATCCGGCAGGTAAGTATGAGGCAATCCTGATTACACTTGGTGAAGGCAAGGGCGCGAATTGGTGGTGCGTTTTGTACCCGCCTCTATGCTTTCTCGATTTTTCAAGCGGGACAGCTGTCAGCTCGCCGGGATTTGAGGATGGGCAGAAGGAAGAAAACAGCCTGGAAAAAAAGGAAATGAACTCTGAGGAAAAACGTATAATGAATAAAGGAACTGGCAAAAAAGAAGCCGGGCAAACAGTAAAAAACAGTGAGGATTATTCGGGCGGAAAAGCTTTGGCTAGAGGAGTTAAGGACAAAATTAACGGTAGCCAGAAGGAGCAGTTAGCCCAAAAGAACGAGCTTCTGGGGACTAATTTCACAAGTGAAGAAACTCTCGAAAATAATTATTCTAAAAAAGTTTTTGTTTCGGAAGATGAACAACCGGTAAAGGTAAAGTTTTTTGTGGTGGAACTATGGAATAAGCTAATGAATTAAAGCCTGCCATGCAGGCTTTTTTGCTATTAAAGAATAGTAATTTCAAAAATTAAACATAAAAAGCAACAAAATTAATTTCCATTTCACCCTTTTTATTCCCAATTTATTTCCTCTCAATTACAAGTAGGTAACAATCGCTTGTATAGTGTTTTTAAAGTGGAGAAGCGGATAAAGAAGGAGTGTGCAACACAAAATCTTCGAAGGAGTGATCTTAACGATGGCTAAAAACAACAACGGAAAGATGTCTCGAGAAGAAGCAGGACGCATGGGTGGAGAAGCGACCAGCAGGAAGCACGATAAGGATTTCTACCAGGAAATCGGCCGTAAAGGCGGGGAAGCAACAGCTGAGTCCCACGACAAGGAATTCTACCAGGAAATTGGCCGTAAAGGCGGGGAAGCAACAGCTGAGTCCCATGACAAGGATTTCTATCAGGAAATCGGCCGTAAAGGCGGCGAAGCGACAGCTGAGTCCCATGGAAAGGAATTCTATCAGGAGATCGGCCGTAAAGGCGGCGAAGCGACCAGCGAAAACCATGATCGCGAATTCTACGAGGAAATCGGCGAAAAAGGTGGAAAAGCCCGCTGGGATAAGAACGACAACAAATAATAGTGTTTTATTGAATAAAGGTGCCCAACCGAATGGGCACCTTTTTCATCGTTTAGAATGGAGTCCGGTGTTTTAAGTTATTACGAATTTTGGGGGAAATGCATTAAACACTTTTAAATCTTATACGGCATATTGCTTTAAAGCTATGTTTTGACATAGAAATGAGTTTTCGGAGGTTGGGAGTCCAACGTTATCGCATGTTTGGACATGGAAGTGAGTTTTCCTGTGTATCCAGGCTTAGGATGCTTTTCAAATGGTTCTATTCTTTTTCACTCCTACATAGTCATAGAGTAGATTAATAGAACAGGAGTGGGAGAGATGGAGTTGTTATTGAAAAGCGGTGCACGGGAGGACCTTGAAAGGATCATTGGATTTTTGCAAAAAGCGGGCTTGGGGACGGCTGGCATTGACGAGGAATCGGCGGAACAATTCCTCATCGCGGAGGATGATGGTGAAATAAAGGCAAGCCTAGGGATCATGCAATTTGGTGATTTCGGGCTTCTTAGGTCGCTTGCACTGTCGGAAGGCCTGGGTGGACAGAAATTGTTCATGCTGTTTGAGCAAATGCTTCTTTTGGCAAAGCAGAAAGGGTTAAAAGCAGTTTATCTGGCTACGAATAAGAGGACTGCAATTCCGTTCTTTGAAATGGCCGGCTTCAGCATGATTGTCAAGAGTGAGCTTCCAGAGGCATTTTTCCAATCGCCACATGTCATGGATATACTAAATGTGGAAAACTCAGTATTTATGAGAATTCAATTCTAAATTGTGGATATATCCACAAAGTTATCCACGATTCCTATAGTGTTATCCACAAATTGTGGATAACACCTTGTGTTTGCCATTCGCTTCTTTTATACTTTCAAGGAAAAAGGATTCGAATAATGCCCGTTTGTCTTGTATATTGGGACGAATGGCGAAAATGGATAAAGGTGAAGAAACGATGGAAACAAAACGTTGGAAAGTGGATAACGCTGTGGAAAACTTGAAAAACAATCCACAGATCAAACAGGCAGCCGAGCTTCTGGCCGAAAATGAAGTAGTCGCCTTCCCTACGGAAACTGTATATGGACTTGGCGGAAATGCGGAGAATGATGAAGCGGTCGCTAAAATATTCCTGGCCAAAGGAAGGCCGTCCGATAATCCACTCATTATTCATATTGCTGAAAAAGAACAGATGGCAAGTTTTGTAGAGGAAATTCCTAGCGTGGCAGACAGGCTGATGGATGCGTTTTGGCCAGGTCCGTTGACGCTTATTTTACAAAAGAAAAAAGGTGCCTTGTCGGAGAAGGCGACTGTGGGGCTTGAGACTGTCGGGGTCAGGATGCCGGACCATCCTGTTGCGCTTGCGATTCTGAAGGAGTGCGGGCTTCCGATTGCCGCGCCGAGTGCGAACAGTTCCGGAAAACCAAGCCCGACAACGGCAGCGCATGTAGCGGAAGATTTGAGCGGGAAAATCGCCGGAATTGTCGATGGCGGACCAACGGGGGTTGGGGTCGAGTCGACCGTGCTTGATTGTACGAGCGCTGTCCCGACCATCCTGCGCCCTGGTGGAATCACTAGGGAGCAGCTTGAAGCGGTGATTGGCAGGGTTGAGGTCGATCCAGCACTTGCCGGCGGGAATGCAAAACCGAAAGCACCGGGCATGAAGTACAGGCATTATGCTCCCGAAGCGCCGCTTTATTTGGTTGCCGGAAGCCGTGAATTCGTGCAGTTGCTCGCAACAAAACAAATGGAAGAGGGTAAGCGGGCCGGCATCCTGACCACCGGGGAAAGTGCCGGCTTCTACAAGGCGGATGTGGTCATTGCCTGCGGGAGGCGCGACAGGCTCGAGACGGTTGCAGCATCGCTTTATGATACACTTCGCATGTTCGATGAATCCGAAGCCGATGTGATTTATAGCGAAATGTTCCCGGAGGAAGGCGTCGGCCATGCGATTATGAACCGCTTGATGAAAGCCGCGGGGAGCAAGGTTATTTCTGAAACCGGTGAATGATAGGCCTTGATACAAATAAATTGCCAAAAAAGCACGCTGCACCTTCTCGGCCGGGCTGTCCGCAAACCGTTAATCAATCCTTCTAAACAAACCTGGACGTGCATATGATGAACTAGCATGTCCGGGGAGCTGGTCACGATGTCGATGATGGTTGGAGAGTTGGCAACACTGTTGCTGATGGCGTTTGCGCTTGGAATGGATGCATTTTCCGTTGGGCTGGGAATGGGGATGTACAGGCTCAGGCTGCGGCAGATTTTTAAAATCGGCATTACCATTGGCGTTTTTCACGTTTGGATGCCGTTGGTCGGGATAATTGCGGGCAGGTTCCTGTCCGAGCAGTTTGGGGCATTCGCATCCCTGATTGGCGGCCTGCTGCTTATCCTGCTTGGAATCCAGATGATTTGGGCTGGGTTGAAAAAGGATCAGGAAAGCGTGATTACGCCGATCGGTTTTGGGCTTTTATTTTTTGCGCTGAGTGTCAGCCTTGATAGTTTTTCTGTTGGTTTGACATTGGGTATTTACGGAGCGAGGACAATGGCGGCGATCCTTTGTTTTGGGATTGCGGCGACGGTATTAACCTGGGCGGGGCTTCTGGCGGGGAGAAAAGTCCAGGGCTGGCTTGGCTCTTACAGTGAATCGCTTGGCGGCGTGATTTTGCTGGCATTCGGCCTGAAACTGCTGCTGCCGATGTGAAGAAGCATGGAACGGCTCCGAAAAGGGGGCCGTTTTTTATATTGGATTGGCACTTTCATGATTCCGGAGCACCCGAATTGGCAGATTGGAAAATGGGGCAAACGGGCTTTATAATGAAAGGAAAGGAGGTCCGAACATGCATCGAGTTTTGTTTGTTTGTACCGGTAATACGTGCAGGAGCCCGATGGCGGAAGCGATTTTAAAAAGCAAGCAGCTCCCTGGGGTAGAAGTGAGGTCTGCCGGGGTTTTCGCTGCCAATGGGGCGGCCGCATCACCTAATTCCATCCTGGTCATGGATGAGAACAGGATTAGCCACTCGCATCAATCCAGGAGCCTTGAAAAGGAAGATGTAGCATGGGCAACTGTCGTCCTTGCCATGACTATTACCCATAAACAAGCGATTACCGGCCGGTTTCCGGAAGCTCATGGCAAAACTTATACGCTAAAGGAATTTGCCGGTGAGGAAGGCTATCCGGATGTCGGCGACCCTTTTGGAGGCAATGCCGATGTGTACCGGGACACCTTCTCGGAGCTTGGGCGGCTCATTGAAAAAGCATCCAAAAAGCTCATGGGACAGGAAAAAGGGGAATAATACAACTATAGTCTTTTTTATTTTAGGAGGAAACAATCATGAAAGTAGCACTTGCATCAGATCACGGCGGCATCAACATCCGCAAGGAAATCGCAGCTCTTCTTGACGAAATGAACATTGAATACGAGGATTTCGGCTGTGAATGCAGCACGTCCGTCGACTATCCTGATTATGCTTTGCCGGTGGCAGAAAAAGTGGCGTCCGGGGAGTTTGACAGGGGCATCCTTATTTGCGGAACGGGAATTGGGATGAGCATTGCCGCAAATAAAGTAAAGGGAATCCGTTGCGCGCTAGTCCACGATACATTTAGCGCCAAGGCGACGCGTGAACATAATGACTCAAACATGCTCGCTATGGGCGAACGTGTCATCGGGCCAGGCCTCGCGCGGGACATTGCGGAAATTTGGCTTTCGACGGAGTTTACGGGCGGACGCCATGCGGGCCGTGTCGGCAAAATAACGGAATACGAGGAAAAAAACCTGTAAAAGCCGAACAAGTAAATTACTCGGCATTTATAATAAGGGTTTATGGGAATAGTGCCCTGCGGACGTTCTTGAGGACGGCGCGGGGCTTCCTTGTTCAATCGCAAACTTTCGGGGAGGGATAACATTGCAAAAGGAAATCGAAGCGTGGGAAAGCGAATTCGGCGAAATCCTCGACGGGTTTTTGGAAAAGGTAGAGCTGAAACCGGGAAGCCTGTTTGTCGTTGGCTGCAGTACGAGCGAGGTGGCCGGAAAACATATTGGTACCGCGGGAACCGTGGAAGTCGCAGAAATGCTTTATCGGCAGTTGGACAAGTTCCGGGAGCGGACGGGGGCCGAGCTTGCGTTCCAATGCTGCGAACATTTGAACAGAGCTGTAGTCATTGAAAGAAATGCCGCGGAAAAGAGGGGGCTTGAGGAAGTTTCCGTTATTCCTGTCAGGACGGCCGGCGGGGCGATGGCATCGTTTGCTTTTGAAAAAATGCACGATGCCGTTGTGGTGGAATCGGTCAAAGCGGATGCGGGAATCGATATTGGCGATACGCTAATTGGTATGCATTTGAAAGCGGTTGCCGTGCCGGTCCGGGTTGGGCGGCGGGCGGTGGGCCACGCGAATGTCGTGCTTGCGAAAACAAGGCCAAGGCTGATTGGCGGTCCGCGGGCCATCTACGAACGGACATCAGGAAATCTTTCCTGTACTTGAGTATCTTTTTCGCCAGGAAACTGCTAAAATAGTATCGAATTTTCGAAATAAATAGAAATGGACTTCTAAGGGGGATTAGTTAATGGAGCACTTGGCAAAGCGGGACCCACGAGTATTTGAATCGATTCAGCAAGAATTGCAGAGGCAACGGACCAAGATTGAGTTAATCGCTTCGGAGAATTTTGTCAGTGAGGCTGTCATGGAAGCGCAAGGGTCGGTCCTGACCAATAAATATGCGGAGGGATACCCGCATAGGCGCTATTACGGCGGCTGTGAATACGTCGATGTTGTTGAGGACCTTGCCCGCGACCGCGCCAAGGAAATATTTGGCGCCGAGCATGCAAATGTGCAGCCCCATTCGGGAGCCCAGGCGAATATGGCCGTTTATTTTACCATTCTTGAGCAAGGTGATACGGTACTGGGGATGAACCTGTCGCACGGCGGCCATTTAACACATGGCAGCCCTGTCAATTTCAGCGGCGTCCAATATAATTTTGTTGAGTACGGCGTGGACGAAGAGTCACATCGAATCAATTACGAAGATGTCCGTGCGAAAGCGCTTGAACACAAGCCGAAATTGATTGTAGCCGGTGCGAGTGCGTACCCGAGGGAAATCGATTTTAAAAAGTTCCGTGAAATAGCGGATGAGGTTGGCGCTTATCTCATGGTTGATATGGCCCATATCGCCGGCCTTGTTGCGGCGGGACTGCATATGAATCCGGTGCCTTACGCTGATTTTGTTACGTCCACCACGCATAAAACGCTTCGCGGCCCGCGCGGCGGATTAATTCTCTGCCGCGAAGAGTTCGCGAAGAAAATTGATAAATCCGTATTCCCTGGCATCCAGGGCGGCCCGCTCATGCATGTGATCGCGGCCAAGGCGGTTGCATTTGGGGAAATTCTCAACAATGGCTTCAAGGAGTATGCAGGAGACGTCATTTCCAATGCCAAGGCGCTTGCCAAAGCGCTTCAAGAAGAAGGGGTTACACTTGTTTCCGGCGGAACGGACAACCATTTGATTTTGGTTGACCTGCGCAACCTTGGATTGACAGGCAAGGTTGGGGAAAAGGTGCTTGATGACATCGGAATCACCGTCAATAAAAACACGATTCCATTCGATCCTGAAAGCCCGTTTGTTACAAGCGGCATCCGGATTGGCACGGCCGCTGTTACAACCCGTGGCTTCGGCGAAGAAGAGATGAAGGAAATCGCATCAATCATGGCGTTTACGCTGAAGAACCATGAGGATGAAGCCAAGCTTGCTGAAGCGCGTGCCCGAGTGGAAGCGCTGACTGCCAAGTTCACCCTTTACCCTGAATATTGATCGTCAGGAAACATGAGGCAGGAGAGCCTGCTGTGTTTCCTTCACCGGCCCGTATTTTACGGGCCGGTTTTTTTCTGGACAGACAAGGGAATAATTGACTTGAAGTTCCAAAAAAGGAAAATAGCCAGATTGCGTATTCATTGTTGCCGGGGAAAAGTTTTTTCTGTAAAATTAGACGAAGTGTGCAAACCTATTCCAGAGGAACTATTAGTAGAGGGGCGATTATTTTGGCAAAAGTATACGTATTTGACCACCCGTTAATCCAGCATAAACTCACCTACATACGTGACAAAAACACCGGGACGAAGGAGTTCCGTGAGCTTGTCGATGAGGTCGCTACGCTTATGGCGTTTGAAATCACCAGGGAATTGCCGCTTGAAGACATTGAAATTGAAACTCCTGTCTGCCCGGCGAAATCGAAGGTCCTTTCCGGTAAAAAAATTGGGATCATCCCTATTCTCCGTGCCGGAATTGGGATGGTTGATGGAATTCTAAAGCTCATTCCTGCAGCAAAGGTTGGCCATATCGGCCTCTACCGTGACCCTGCAACATTGCTGCCGGTTGAATACTACGTGAAGCTGCCAAGCGACGTTGAGGAGCGGGAATTTATTGTTGTCGACCCTATGCTGGCAACTGGCGGATCGGCCATCGAAGCGATCAATTCTCTCAAAAAGCGCGGCGCCAAACATGTGAAATTCATGTGCCTGATTGCTGCCCCTGAAGGTGTGGAAGCATTCAAAAACGCACATCCTGACGTTGACATTTATATCGCTGCCCTTGACGAGAAGCTGAACGACCATGGGTATATCATCCCTGGCCTTGGTGATGCAGGCGACAGGCTTTTTGGAACGAAATAATCTTTTTGAAAAAACCGAACGGATGCCAAACCCGTTCGGTTTTTAATTTTTAGTGAGGAAAATTTCCTGTTCAGAGAGCTCAAGAGCCACATGGCAAATCTAAAGATGCCGCAGAAATCGGTGTGGATTTTCAAGGAAATCCCTGGTCAGCCGAACATGCTCGACATCCCCGAAGTCGGTTTTCATAAATTCCCCCTGATCAAGAGTGTAAATAACGGCTCCCGGTATCGCCATCATGATAGGCGAGTGGGTGGCGATGATGAATTGCCCGTTTTCTTTTACCATTTCAAGAATCAGCGATATAAGCGAAAGCTGCTTAATTGGAGAGAGCGGCGCTTCCGGTTCGTCGAGAATATACAGTCCGTCGGGGCGGAACCGCGCCTGGAACAAATCGAGGAAACTCTCCCCATGCGACCGCACATCAAGCCCCTCTCCATACAATTGTTGAAGTTCATAAAGTGTGCGCGCGTATGGCAATACTTCAAGGCTGTAAGGATCGCGCTCCTTAATCTCATGATAGGCCCTCCTTGATTCTGCCTTGATTTCAGCCAGCTTTCTTGAATACGTTATGAAGTCATTGGCCCTAAAGAAAAACCCGTTTTTTGTCCGGACGCTCCACGCCAGTTTCAGCTTTTTCCCAAGTTCCCGGGCCGGCGCGAGTGCAGGGTCGGTATCAATTGGCTCGCCTCCAATCAGGATACTGCCGCAATTTGCCGCGACTGCTTCAAGGAATGTCGATTTTCCAGTCCCATTTTCCCCAACTAGAATCGTAACCGGGTTTTCAAATGCCAATTCCCTGAAGTTTTTAATAAGCGGCAGGTTGAATGGGTAATGATTTTCCTCTATTTCCTCTGTTAAGGCCACTTTTCGTAAAAGAACCATGCATTTCCGCCTCCAAGCATTGTTACTGTTTACAATAACAAAAGGGGCGAGGGATGGCGAGGGACAATCCATTCCTTATGAATCGGTTCAGGTTTCGAATAGATTTTATTTTTTATCAAACCCTATCAGCAAAAAGGATTAAGGGCATATGAAAAAAATAATCTGCGCATTTTGTATTGTGTTTCTCCTTCAATCAAGCACAGGATTGGCAATAGGCGCTAAAGTCCCGCCATTGCCTGGCGTCAATCCACTTGAAGTGAAAAGAGGCATTGTTATCCTGAAGGAGCCAGTTTCACTGGAGGCGGCAAACCGGACTTTGCGAAAATTTCCGGCGGTTAAGATAAGGCGGACCTACAAGGAAGCGTTCAATGGTTTTTCAGTCGAGGGTACGGTTGGCGACATTCGCCAGCTTGAGAGAGAATCGGTCGTCCAATCCATTTCTGAACTGCAAACTTATAGTATCGACGAGGGAGCCCCTGTTCACATCAGGGCAATTCCTTCAAAAAAAATAACTGTCAATCTCAATCAATCACAGCAAGGACTCGATGAGGAAGCCGATAACGCCAATGGTGCAGCAATGATTGGTGCGCAGAGGCTCCGCGGTTTTTTTGACAGTAATGGAAAAAGGCTGACCGGGGAAGGGGTGACTGTAGGCGTCATTGATACGGGAATGGATTACACACATCCGGACTTGAGGAGAAATTATGGCGGCGGCAAGGATTTGGTCGATGGGGATACCGACCCTATGGAAGCAAGCGGTCCACGGGGAACAGCGACAATCCATGGCACCCATGTCGCGGGCATTATTGCAGGCAACGGAAAAATCCAAGGAGTGGCGCCCCGTGCAACGGTCAAGGCATACCGGGCATTGGGGCCTGGCGGTAGAGGGACGACCGAGCTCGTGCTGTCTGCCATTGAAGAGGCAATAAAAGACCGGGTAGATATTTTGAATTTATCTCTTGGGAACACGGTCAATGGGCCCGACCTCCCTGTCTCAACCGCACTTAACCGGGCCGCGGAAAAAGGGATTATCCCTGTCGTTTCATCGGGGAATTCCGGTCCGGGCCAATGGACAGTGGGTTCACCGGGAACTGCATCCAAGGCAATTTCCGTCGGTGCGTCGACGCCTACTATGAAGGTTCCCACTATTATTATAGAAGAAACAGGGATAGGGTTCAGGATTGAAAAGCTGGCCGGTTCGGGAAAATGGGAACCTGGGGCCTCGGCGGAAATCGCAGACGGAAAATTCGGCAGCCTGGAGGAATTAAAAGGCATAAGGAATAAAATCGCCGTCATTAAGCGCGGAAAACTAACCTTCATGGAAAAAGCGAACAATGCGCTTAAGGCGGGAGCGAAGGCAGTCATTATTTATAACAATACAATGGGTACGTTTAACGGCAATCTTGAGGAGTCTGTTCCAATACCGGTTGGGACTGTGTCAGCGGCGGCTGGCAAGGAGATTTTAAAAAGCGGCGGTCTGGCAAGAATTGGACTCGTTGATGATAGTGATAAGGTTGCGGCGTTCAGTTCGCGGGGCCCTGTCACTGGAACGTGGGAAATCAAGCCGGATGTGGTTGCCCCGGGGGTGGGAATCACAAGCGCGGTTCCCGGGGGCTATCTTGCCCTGAACGGAACAAGCATGGCTGCTCCGCATGTGGCGGGAGTGTGTGCTCTCCTTAAACAGGAGCATCCGGAATGGGGGCCGGCGGAAATGAAGGCGGTATTAATGAATACGGCCCTTGTTTTGAAAAATAGCCGCGCCGAGCCGTACAGGGCATTTGAACAAGGAGCTGGAAGAATACAGGCGGACAAAGCAGCCGCTGCGGGGACACTCGTCCTCCCAGGCTCGCTCACATTTGGAAAAATTGGCAAGCCGTTTTGGAAAGCGAGCCGGAGCAGCGAGCTTGTTGTAAAAAATGTGAGTGGAAAGCCAATTCACTACTCGTTTACAGTTCCCAGCCCTGAAGATGGCCTGCGCTGGCAGATGCCCCTCCCCTTTACCCTGGACTCGGGGGAAGAGCGGAAGGTGCGGGTAGCAGTAACAATAGATCCTTCTCTTTTCAAAGGAAGGATTGTTGATGGGGCGCTTTTTTTACAAGCTGGTGGGCAGCCTGTCCGGATTCCTTTTATCCTCGCTCTTACAGAACCGGACTATCCAAGGGTAATGGGATTCGCCATGGCGGAGGGAGACAGTCCGGGAGCATTTCGGTATGAGGTTTACCTGCCTGGCGGCGCTGATGAATTCGGCATCGCGCTGTTCCGGCAAAGTGATTTGCGGTTTGTGGCCTTCCTGGATTATGGGAGAAAGATTGGCAGAGGGATGCTAAAGCGGGAAATCAATCCGTTGCCGCTTCCGGAACCGGGATTTTACATTGTAAAAGTGTTTGCTAGAAAAGCTGGGAAAGAGGACGTGTTTGAAACGACCATCCAATTTAATTGAACTGAAATACGCTCCCGGAATGGGGGCCTTTTTTATTAAAAAAACAAACCAATAACGGATGAATCCCATGGTGAAAATAGAGCGGGAATTAGTACAATTGTTATGGAACACAAATCCCCTTCACATATATTGGAAACTTTTGCTTTGCGCAAACCTTTACCGGAGTTGCGGTTTCGAAAAGAAAGTTAAATTTCCAGCATCTGTTTGTGAATCTGTTCACCACATTTGGATTGACATTACCAGGGTGCTATTGTATGCTTACAAAGGGCATAAAATGATAGGGTTTTCATGGTTTTCCTGGAGAAATGTAGAACATTGAAACAGGATTTTTTTCATACATAATTTTACGGTATTGTTGCCCGATTTCCATTCTCGAAAGCGAGGATGTGGTAGTATGCGACGAAACGATAGAACCCCTTTCCAGGCAATGGCGCTCATGTCTGGAATCCTGGCCCAGTTGGCAGGGTCCGTCCTCGTCGGCATTTTTGCAGGCAGGTGGCTCGACGGCAAGGCAGGAACCGCACCACTGTTTCTGATCATTGGCCTTTTCCTGGGATTGGCAGCCGGAATCTACGCCATGCTCCGCCTCGTTCAGCAATATTATTCAGGAGACTAACATGATATGTCCGATTTAAGGGCCATTTATTTCCGCATCAGAAGATACCTCTTTTTTTTGCTTTCATTATATGTGCTTGGCTGGGGATTTACAGGGCATAAACAAATTTTTGCCGGGCTCATATTAGGGACAGCCCTAAGCCTGTTCAACCTGTGGCTGATGGTAAGAAAAACAGATAAGTTTGGCGAAGCTGTGATGATGGGCAAAAAGGTCCGTTCACTCGGGTCTTTCAACCGGATGGCCAGTGCGGCCCTTGCGGTTATTATCGCAATGAAGTACCCGGACCATTTCCATTTAATCAGCGTTGTTGTGGGATTAATGACATCCTATATTGTCATTATGATAGATTTTTTTAAGCAAACCTTTTTACGCAAATAGCAAGAGAAGCGAGGTGAATACTATTGCATCATGAAAATCCTATTCGTGAATTTATGGGGCTCCACTTCAACCTGGCGAACATTCTGATGATTACGATTGCATCGTTGGTTGTGTTTCTGATCGCAGTCCTGTCAACACGCAGGCTGGCCATGAAACCTACCGGAATGCAAAACTTCATGGAATGGGTCATGGACTTTGTCAAAGGTATCATCAATAGTACCATGGACTGGAAAACAGGGGGTAGGTTCCATATCCTGGGGATTACCCTGATTATGTATGTGGCGATTTCGAACTTCCTTGGACTGCCTTTCTCAATCGTCTACAATAATGAACTATGGTGGAAATCACCGACAGCCGACCCTGTCATCACTTTGACATTGGCGATCATGGTTGTCGGGCTCTCGCATTACTACGGGGTGAAATTGAAAGGGGCCCGGGCTTACGGCAAGGAATTCTTCAAGCCGTTCTGGTTTATGTTCCCCATCAAGATCATTGAGGAATTTGCAAATACCCTCACGCTTGGCCTGCGTCTCTATGGTAACATTTATGCCGGTGAAATTCTCCTTGGGCTGATTGCCGGGAGCATGGCAACTGGATTTTGGGGGAGTTTGGCTGCAGTTATCCCAATGCTGGCCTGGCAAGGATTCTCTGTCTTTATCGGTGCCATCCAGGCGTTTATCTTTACAATGTTAACGATGGTTTACCTGGCCCATAAGGTCAGCAGCGACCATTAATATATACCTGTTCATTATATGGACAAACAAATAAACCTATTCAACATACATTAAGGAGGAGCTTTTTAATGGGTCTTTTAGCAGCAGCAATTGCAATTGGTTTGGCAGCACTCGGTGCAGGTATCGGTAACGGTCTAATCGTTTCAAAAACAGTTGAGGGCATTGCCCGCCAGCCGGAAGCTCGCGGTATGCTTCAAACAACTATGTTCATCGGGGTTGCGTTGGTTGAGGCGATTCCTATCATCGCGGTTGTTATCGCGTTCATGGTTCAAGGCCAATAATAGCTGGGCATTGTTCAATAATGGCGAAGATCATTCCATAATGAACCTTCGCCATTGCTTTATGCCCTGTTTTTATATTGGGTAAACAATGGAAAAATCCATATGAAGTTTATGACTAGGTAAACTATTTTTCACATACACGTATCCGGGACTTTTTCCGGAATGACTCTTGAAGGGAGTGACTCGAGGGTGTTGACAAGCAGTTTAGTTTTGGGTGCAGTAAAATTTAACGGCGGCGATATTCTTTTCCAGCTCGCCATGTTCATTGTGCTGATGGCACTGCTCAAAAAGTTTGCATGGGGTCCATTGATGGGCATCATGAAAGAGCGTGAAACCCATATTTCCAATGAAATCGGCCAGGCTGAAAAAGCGAACCAGGAAGCAAAGAAACATCTTGAGGAGCAGCGTGAACTTTTAAAAGAAGCGCGCCTTGAGGCACAAGGCCTTATTGAAAACGCCCGCAAACAGGGCGATGTCCAGCGTGAGGAAATCATTTCAATTGCCCGCGCCGAGGCAGACAGGATCAAGGAATCCGCAAAACTTGAAATCGAACAGCAAAAGGAACAGGCTGTCGCGGCTATCCGCGAGCAGGTTGCTTCCCTATCCGTCATGATTGCCTCGAAAGTTATTGAGAGGGAGTTGGGCGAACAGGATCAGCAAAAGCTGATTGACGAATTCATCCAAGAGGCAGGAAGAGGCCGATGAGCACATCGATAATCTCCAAGAGGTACGCGCTGGCATTGTTCCGTATTGCGAAGGAACGCAGCCTCCTCGACGCCATTGAAGAAGAAATTCGCGTTGTGAAAGATGTTTTTGCAAACAGCAAGGAATTGAATGCGATTCTTAACTCCCCAAGGCTTTCTTTGGATCAAAAGAAAGCCATTGTTAAGAGCGCGTTTACAAACCTTAACCCATTTGTCCAAAATACCCTTATGATCCTCATTGACCGCCATCGGGAAAATGAAATTCCCGGAGTCGCGGATGGCTTTATCGAGCTTGCAAATGATGCGAGGGGCATAGCCGAAGCGAAAGTTTACAGCACCCGTCCGTTGTCGGACGAAGAGAGCATCGCGCTTTCAGCTTCTTTTGCGGCAAGGGTAGGGAAAAAGGCTCTCCGGATTGAGAATATCGTTGATACCGACCTTCTCGGCGGCATCAAAGTCCGGATCGGAAACCGAATTTTCGATGGCAGCCTGCGAGGCAAGCTGGACCGTCTTGAACGTAAACTATTGACCTAAGATTTGTAGATAGGGGTGAAACTCATGAGCATCAAAGCTGAAGAAATCAGTGCGCTGTTAAAACAGCAAATCGAAAACTATCAGTCGGAAATTCAAGTGAGTGATGTTGGTACAGTCATCCAGATTGGTGACGGTATCGCCCGTGCTCATGGCCTCGACAATGTCATGGCTGGGGAACTTGTTGAGTTTTCGAACGGCGTTATGGGTATGGCGCAAAACCTTGAAGAAAATAACGTCGGTATCATTATCCTTGGACCGTATACAGAAATCCGTGAAGGCGATGAAGTCCGCCGTACAGGCCGCATCATGGAGGTTCCGGTAGGCGAAGCGCTAATCGGCCGCGTCGTGAACCCGCTTGGCCAGCCTATCGATGGAATGGGTCCAATCCATACAACAAAAACACGTCCAATTGAAGCGGTCGCCCCAGGGGTTATGGACCGTAAATCCGTTCATGAGCCGCTGCAAACCGGTATCAAGGCAATCGACGCCCTTGTTCCAATCGGCCGTGGACAGCGTGAGTTGATCATCGGTGACCGCCAGACCGGTAAGACGGCTGTCGCAATCGATACAATTTTGAAMCAAAAAGGCCAAAACATGATCTGTATCTATGTTGCAATCGGCCAGAAAGAATCAACTGTCCGTAACGCGGTGGAAACACTTCGCAAGTACGGCGCGCTTGATTACACAATCGTTGTAACCGCATCGGCTTCCCAGCCGGCGCCGCTTTTGTTCCTTGCTCCATATGCAGGGGTTTCGATGGCGGAAGAGTTCATGTACGAAGGAAAGCACGTCCTCGTCGTATACGATGACCTTTCCAAGCAGGCTGCCGCATATCGTGAGCTTTCCTTGCTGCTCCGCCGCCCTCCAGGCCGTGAAGCATACCCAGGGGATGTATTCTACTTGCACAGCCGCCTTCTTGAGCGTGCCGCGAAATTAAGCGATGCGAAAGGCGCGGGTTCAATCACTGCCCTTCCGTTCATTGAAACACAGGCGGGAGACGTTTCTGCTTATATCCCAACAAACGTAATTTCGATTACCGACGGACAGATTTTCCTTCAGTCCGACCTGTTCTTCTCCGGCGTTCGCCCGGCGATCAACGCTGGTCTTTCTGTATCCCGTGTAGGGGGATCCGCCCAGATTAAGGCGATGAAGAAGGTTTCGGGAACATTGCGTCTTGACCTCGCCTCTTACCGTGAATTGGAAGCTTTTGCCCAGTTCGGATCTGACCTAGATAAAGCAACCCAGGCAAAGCTTGCCCGTGGTGCCCGCACAGTAGAAGTGCTGAAGCAGGATCTTCATAAACCAATTGCTGTTGAAAAGCAGGTTATGATCCTTTATGCACTAACACGCGGATTCCTTGATGATATCCCTGTCGGCGATATCCGCCGTTTTGAAAATGAATTTTACACATGGCTCGACCACAACCGCAAAGAGGTGTTGGACCATATCCGCACGACGAAGGAACTTGCTTCGGATGATGATATGGCAGCTGCAATTAACGGCTTCAAAAAGACATTTGCAGTTTCGGAATAAAGGCTTTGGCATTGAGCCCTTCCTGATTGCCAGGCTTTCCCGCTTGCGGGATGCCTTTATGGGAGGGCGCCAGGGCCGGTATATTCTCCAACATTAACAGGCGGGGGCCCAAGCGGCTTTCGGCCTTAACTTTGATAAGGGTGGTGAGAACCAATGGCATCATTGCGCGACATTAAATCCAAGATTGTTTCCACGAAGAAAACGAGCCAGATTACAAAGGCAATGGAAATGGTATCGGCGGCAAAATGGAATCGTGGAGTCATGAATGCCAAGTCCTTTGTCCCTTATATGGAAAAGATTCAGGAAGTGACGGCTTCAATCGCTGTTGGCAGCAAGGATGTAAACCATCCTATGCTCCAGTCGAGGCCGGTCAAAAAGACTGGTTACCTTGTCATCACATCCGACAGGGGGCTTGCGGGCGCTTATAACAGCAACATCTTGCGCCAGCTGTACCAGACAATCAAGGATCGCCATAAATCAAATGATGAATTTGGCATTATTGCAATCGGCAGGGTTGGACGGGACTTCTTCCGAAAACGGGGAATGAATGTCGTACTTGACATAGTCGGCATTTCCGACCAGCCTTCATTTGACGATATTAAGGCAATTGCAAGCAGTACGGTGGGAATGTTTTCCGATGGCACATTTGACGAACTGTATATGTATTACAGCCACTACATCAGTGCGATTTCGCAGGAAGTAATCAAAAAGAAGCTGCTGCCGTTAACGGATATTGCCGCTTCCGGAAAGCTTACATCCTATGAATTCGAGCCAAATGCCGAGGAAATCCTCGAAGTTCTCCTCCCGCAATATGCGGAAAGCCTTATTTACGGCGCGCTCCTTGACAGCAAGGCCAGCGAGCATGCCGCGAGGATGACGGCAATGAGGAATGCAACCGACAATGCAAAAGAGCTTATCAATGCATATAGCTTGAAATATAACCGTGCCCGCCAGGCGGCAATCACTCAGGAAATCACGGAGATTGTCGGCGGAGCATCTGCTTTGGAGTAAACGTGCGGCACGAATGAGCGGCCAAGGCCTTTACGCCAGCCTGTTTTTTTATAAAGGCAGGGACACGGCCAAGGCCCCGGATTTTTCAGATTGGAGGGAAAACGATGAACACAGGACATGTCCTGCAAGTTATGGGACCGGTTGTTGACGTTAAGTTTGACAGCGGCAACCTTCCGGAAATCTATAACGCATTAAAAATCAGTTCCAAAGCGCGCAATGAATCAGAAGTCGATATCGACCTGACCCTTGAGGTAGCCCTTCACCTTGGTGACGATACAGTCCGTACCATTGCTATGGCTTCCACAGACGGGCTGACCCGCGGACTTGAAGTAGTGGACACAGGCGCTCCTATTTCCGTTCCGGTTGGGGATGTAACCCTAGGGCGCGTCTTTAACGTACTCGGTGATTCAATCGACCTGGATGCACCGGTTCCGGCAAGTGCCCGCAGGGATTCCATCCACCGCGAAGCGCCTACTTTCGAGCAACTTTCGACAGAAGTTGAGATTCTTGAAACGGGAATTAAAGTTGTTGACTTGCTTGCACCATACATTAAAGGTGGTAAAATCGGCCTTTTCGGTGGTGCGGGTGTAGGTAAAACCGTCCTTATCCAGGAATTGATCAATAACATTGCCCAGGAGCACGGTGGTATTTCCGTATTCGCCGGCGTTGGCGAGCGTACACGTGAAGGAAATGACCTTTACCACGAAATGACCGATTCGGGCGTTATTAAGAAGACAGCAATGGTATTCGGGCAGATGAACGAACCGCCAGGCGCGCGTATGCGTGTAGCGCTTACTGGTTTGACCATGGCTGAGTATTTCCGTGATGAACAGGGACAGGACGTTCTATTCTTCATGGATAACATTTTCCGTTTCACGCAGGCAGGCTCGGAGGTTTCCGCCCTTCTCGGACGTATGCCATCCGCGGTTGGTTACCAGCCGACACTTGCCACTGAAATGGGTAAGCTTCAAGAGCGTATTACATCTACCAATAAAGGTTCCGTTACTTCAATCCAGGCGATTTACGTACCGGCCGATGACTATACAGACCCGGCTCCGGCAACAACTTTCGCCCACTTGGATGCAACAACGAACCTTGAGCGTAAGCTTTCCGAGATGGGTATTTACCCGGCTGTGGATCCGCTTGCCTCTACTTCACGTGCGTTGGCGCCTGAAATTGTTGGCGAAGAGCACTACAATGTAGCCCGCCAGGTCCAGCAGACGCTTCAGCGCTACCGCGAGCTTCAGGATATCATTGCGATCCTTGGTATGGATGAGCTTTCCGATGAGGACAAGCTTATTGTACACCGTGCGCGCCGGGTTCAATTCTTCCTGTCGCAGAATTTCCACGTTGCGGAGCAGTTTACCGGCCAGCCAGGTTCATACGTACCGGTTAAGGAAACTGTTAAAGGCTTCCGTGAGATCCTTGATGGAAAATACGATCATCTTCCGGAAGATGCATTCCGCCTAGTAGGCCGCATCGAAGACGTTGTCGAAGCTGCAAAAGGCATGGGCGTAGAGGTCTAAACAAGCCAGGAGGGTGAAAGATGAGGACTATCAAAGTCAGTGTTGTTACTCCCGATGGCCCGGTTTATGACGCCGATGTCGAAATGGTAAGCACGAAAGCACAAAGCGGTGAACTGGGAATTCTTCCAGGGCACATTCCGATGGTTGCGCCATTGCAAATCGGCGCCGTCCGGATGAAAAAGGAAGGAAAGACTGAACTGGTTGCGGTAAGCGGCGGCTTTCTTGAAGTCCGTCCCGAGAAGGTAACCATTTTGGCCCAGTCCGCGGAACAGTCGGATGAGATTGATATCGAACGGGCTATGCGCGCGAAGGAGAGGGCCGAACAGCGCCTTCGGGAGCGCCAGCAGGAGCATATCGATTTCAAACGTGCGGAACTAGCGCTTCAGCGCGCCATTAACCGTCTGGCCGTAGCAGAGAGAAGATTTTAGGAACCATATATTAACTAGGACACCGCCCCCAAGATGGAGTGAAAGCTTCAGGTTGGGGGCTTTTTCTTTTGGAAAATAAACAATTGGGCTCTTCATAGGGGTTTGGGACCTAAGTTATCGTTTAGAGCCCGAGTGACTGGCTGCCCCTTGCTGTTCGGTCGCTAAGTCATCGTTTAAAGCCCGAATGACTGGCTGCCCCTTGCTGTTCGGTCGCTAAGTCATCGTTTAGAGCCCGGCTGCCCGGCTGCCCCTTGCTGTTCGGTCGCTAAGTCATCGTTTAGAGCCCGAATGACTGGCTGCCTGTTGCTGTTCGGTCGCTAAGTCAGCCTTTATAGCCTGAAAGATGTCATTATGGTAAAGAAACAAAAAGTGTTTTTTGTTTATAAAGGTAGGTAAAATATGTAACCTTTTCCATTCCAGCATCGACTTATCAATTGCATGACAAAATAGCTGGGAGGAATAAACATGAGAAACAATAAAATATTGATTACGGGTCTTACATTGGCATTGCTTGGAGCACCACTTTTCCAAAATACAAATGAGGCGTTTGCTGCCGGAACAAATAAAAGTGCTGCTGCACAAAAAGCAAAGGCATCAACTGAGTTATCCGCCAAACAAGCTGTAAAGTTGGCAGCGGATTTGGCTAGTGCCTCTGCTTACGTACAAATGGGAGGTTCCTATAAGGAAGGTGAGTATAAAACATTTGCTTACAAAGGAACTACTTACCGGTACCTTTCAAGCTCCATCGACACAAAAAAGGAATTGTTGGCTTACTTGAAGAAAACCTTAACACATCATGCGGCGGAAAAGTTCATAGCAGAGCGAGGCATTATCATATATAAGGGTAAGCTCGCCCAACCGGAAGCAGACGGGGGTTCACTTTTGAAATGGGATAAAGCCGAGGCTCAATTTGTGAGAAACGACAAGAATGTGAAGGTTTTCCGCCTCGTTGTCCCAGTTGGTGATACAGGTGAGAAGGCTGCCTATATTGTCAGGTACCACCACTATCCGGCAATTGGCTATAGAATAAGCAGCGAACCAGCGCTTGACCTGGATATTCCTTTTAACGTTAATCCGGCATTAGCCTTCTTTAAATATCTACTGGTAGATTCAAATGTATCCAAGCAACAATTCCTGAATCCTTCTACAACAGCCTGGGTTGATGAGTTCAAAAAAGGAATTAAAAAGGTTGAAGTCCGCGAACTGAAAGAAGTGGCCAGGGCGAAAAACCAGGTAGAATATGCGGCAAAGTTTTACGTTGAACTCGAAGCCGGATATAAAGGATCTTTAAAGCAAGGCGAGAACCAAATGTATTTCCTGATTCAGCCTACCGGTGACATGGAATTCAAGATTGCAAGCCATGGAACAGCCCCACATTTAAAATAATATAAAAAGAAACCTGTCCGATTTGGGCAGGTTTTTTCCTTCTTTTCGTTATGGTATTCCTTTTTAAAAACTATATCACTATTGCTTTCTCAAACCGACGAAGTTCTTTCTTTATAAATCATATTTTAGAAGGTTAGGATGGAACCCCTCATGACCTTTTGTTCTTTATATGAAAATTCTAAAAGGAGTTGATGGGTTATGTTTCTTTGGCATATAAAAAAAATCATAGGCTGTAAATAAGAGGCATATTTACTGCAGAATAACATTCTGAGCAAGGGTTTGAAAAGGTAAAAATATGTTCTTTATTTTGAACAAACTTCTTTAAAGTAATTCTCTATTAAGGTATAATTAGTAAAAAGGTCTACTATTATTCAAAAGTGGAATATCATAATTTGGGTATTTTTTACCTTTATACCAAATTAATTCTTGAAATGGTTTATTGAGTATTTAACCGGGTATTCAATAAACTGAAATGAGGTAAGCGCTTTAGCAAAATCCCTGTTCGCAATTACATACATGATGATAAAGGCAAACCATTCGAAAGGGTGGGACGCAAAGCCTCGGAGCCTGTTTCCGGTCTAATCCGGAATGGCCGTCCAGCTGCCAGATGTATATTCTGGCAGCTTTTTGGTGTTTCATATTATTTTTTAATAATAATGGAGGGTCGTAGAGACCTTTCATTGTTAAATAGAGTACCCAAAGAGGAGGTGTTTCGTTGTAAAGAGACGGAATATTCAGTTAGTTAATCTGCTAATAACATATATGAAGAGGACAGGAGGGTTTGTATTTGAAAAAGAATGCAGTAAAAAACGTTGCAATATTTCTTTCAGTACTACTAATGGTTTTTAACATTCTTCCTATGGGAGCCGCGCTAGCGAATCAGGGGGATGGAAAAGGTAATGGTGGTGAAACTAAAACCTTTACGCTAGATGCATCAAACCTTGTGGCTGGAACATACAAGGATTCAAGTGGCACGCTCGAGGTAACCTTAGAAGCTACCGGGGAAGGAAAGGTTTCCGGTTGGAAAACAAATCTTCCTGTAAGAGTAAGTGTTATAGCTGGAGGGAAGACAGTTAAACTCGAGGGGGGCTTTTCTGGTATTTTAGCTCCGGTCGATGGAATGGACATTACTAGTATTACTTTTTCTTATAATGTAAATACCGAAAATAAAAACGGCAAGGGAGACGAAAAAGAACCCGGAAAGGGCCAGGGCAATGGCAATAACCCGGGGAATGGAGATAATAATGGTGGCGGGCAAGGCGATGAAAATAAACCGGGGAAAGGAAATGACAACGGCGGCGGCCAAGACGGTAAGGCTAAAAAGAACAAATACAAGGTCAACTTGATAAAGGGCTGCAATCCGCTGGCCGAAAGCACATTCTTTATCCTTAAGGACAATACCAGGGTCAATCTTACTCAAGGCATGAATGAACTGGATATTGAGCTGGATGATATCGCCAAAGTAGGAGTAGTCCTTAAGGGCGGCAAGGAACTCGAATACAATAAAGATGAAGTATATGTCGAATCTCCAAAAAATGAAAATGGAACTAAAATTTTCAAAATTGAATGTAAAGAAAATGCAGGAGCCGCGGTTAAGCTTGTTGTCAAAAATTGCGTTGGAACTTTTGACCAGGCGTGGCTGATTCTAGATGGAAAAAACCCAATTGAGTTTACTTCCTTAAGCAATCTAATGCTTGTCCTGGATGAAAACCCTGATGATATCGTAGGGATCAGGTTAAAAGCCGGCGACAAAACAACCGATTATATGCTAACTGATGCAAAGGTAACAAAAGAAACGGTAAACGGAGTAATAGTGATCAAAATTCACTGTGACGAAAAGCCGCCGGTTGAAAAACCTGAAATGACAAAAGTCAAGGTGGTCCTAAAAGGCTGTATCGGTTTGGTTGATAAAGCATGGCTGATTCTTTCGGATGATAAAGAAAAGGAGTTCGCGTCCCTGGGAAAACTTCTCCTCGAGCTTGAAGGGAATGTGGCCCTCGAAGGAATCAAAGGAGTAAAACTGAAGGTTGGAGATAAAGAGACAACCTATCTTTTGGCTGATGCCAATGTAACTGAAGAGAAGGTTGACGGGAAAATTGTAATAACAATTAATTGCGGAGCTAAGCCTCCAGTTGAGAAACCGGAATTGACAAAGGTCAAGCTAGTTGTAAAAGGCTGTATCGGGCCTTTCAATAAGGCATGGCTTGTTCTCTCCAACGGAAAAGAAGTTGAATTCACGTCTCTTCTAAGCCTCCTTTTAACCCTGGAGGAAGGTATTAAGCTGGAAAATATCGTTGGGGTAAAACTACAAAATGGCGATACATCTAAAATGTATTTGTTATCTGATGCCAACGTTACAAAAGAAACAGTAAACGGCACGATCACAATTAAAATCAATTGTGAACAGGTACAGCCGCCAGTTGTGCCTGCGATTAACAAAATCAGGCTATTGATTGAAGGCTGCATCGGGCCGGTGGAAAAAGCAGTACTCGTATTGAAAAGCGGAACAGAGGTAGAAGTTGATTCGAATACACTTGAGCTCTTGCTGAATCTCGGCATCAGTGAATTAGAAGGATTTAAGCTGACCGTGTACGGCGAAGTTAAAATGATCAAACTGGCCGATCTTGCGGCGAACTTGATTACTTTAAAAGATGGGACTTTAACGGTAAAGCTTGATTGCAATCTTGCGGAAGGCGGCAGTGCTTTTACCCAAATCAAGCTGGATCTTTCAAACTGTATCGGAACGATTACTAAGGCCGAAGTTGTTTTGAAAAATGGAACAAAAATCGAAGTCCTGAACAATATGGTTGATCTTAAAGCGGCTTTGGCACTGGGTTTGATTGAGCGTGTTGAAGTAACAGTTAACGGGCAGGTTAAAACATTCATGCTATCTGAACTGTCTGATGCTTCAAAAACAGTTTTGAATGGGTTGTTGACATTAAAGCTGGAGTGCCCTGCAGCACCACCAGGAGATAACGGTGGGGGTGGCGGTGGAACACCACCGGGAGATAACAGCGGAGGTGGCGGCGGCACAACTCCTCCAGGGGATAACAGCGGAGGTGGCGGCGGTACGACTCCACCGGGAGACAATAGTGGCGGAGGCGGTACGACTCCACCAGCTCCACCAGTAATTGTTATTCCGGAAAACCCAACACCAGGTGGGCCAATCGTTGAGTCAAAAGAATTGGCATGGATTAAACTTTTGGCCAGTGGATGTGTAAACATTGGCACCAACGGAAAAATCCTTCTGAACAATGGAGAAGCAATTAACTTCACATTAGGTGAAGATGGCGCCCTCGTTAATGTCAACCTCAATTTGAGTGACATAAAAGGAATAGAGGTCGAATTGAACGGCACGCCGACGGCCTTCACGATGGACAAGCTCATGGCAAATAAGGTTGACAGTATTCTAAATGTAATGATGTCGTGTGAATCATTAACTCCTCCGCCACTTCCTGCTAATCCGGGCAACGGCGGTGGAACTGATCCCGGAACCGGTGGCGAGACCGATCCTGGAACAGTGGTGGATCCTGAAGACCCTGCGAGAGGCGGGGAAAGCGATGAAAATCCTCCAATAAATATTGGCGACAATGAAACGCCTGGAGGAAATGTTGGCGGGTTTGACGGATCGCTTCCGCAAACGGGCGAATCAAGCCCGATGCCATATTACTTTATTGGCATGCTGCTGGCTGTTGCTGGATTCGGAATGCTGCGGGCAAGCAAAGTGCGAAGCTAGATAAGATGGGGAGGGAGGAGGCTGAGCTCCTCCCTCTATTTCATTCAAGGAGTTGCAAATGAAAAAGACTGCGGCAATTTTACTAATATTAATTGGGCTTGGGTTATCACTATTTCCATTGTCCACCAGAATGTACAGTGAGTATATGCAGGAAAAACTGCTTGAGGAATGGGAGCCGTCGGACCGAGCTTCTGCGGCCGAGAGCAGTACCGCTGCGGAACACTATCGTGGCCTCGATGAAGTCTTTTCAGCCGGTCCAGATCAGGACGAGGGAAATCCAGCCGGCCCGGATGATGAAGTAGCTAAACCTGAAACTGGGAAACAGGGTAAGCCGGAACAGGCAGGACAAAATGGGATTCATGTTCCATCGGAGAACAAAAAAGCGCCAACCATAAAAGCTGCTTCGGGGAAAAAGCCGCAAACATCTTCCCAAGTGATTGGGGTTTTGCAAATTAAGAAAATCGGCTTGAAGATACCAATCCTTGAAGGAGCGACAATGAAGAACATGAGAAAAGGGGCGGGCCTTATTAATGGGACAGCTCTGCCGGGCCAGCCTGGTAATAGTGCGATTGCTGCGCATCGAAGCCGTAGCTATGGGCATATGTTTAACAGGCTGAATGAAATGGAAAAAGGTGATACGATTGTTATTAAGGATAAAAACAGGACGTATACGTACAAGGTATATAAAAAAATGGTTGTAAAACCGACAAATACATCGGTTCTTAACGCAATTCCGCAGAAGCGGACCATTACCCTCATTACATGTACCCCCATTAAAACAGCTACCCACAGGTTGATTGTCCAGGCGGAATTAATAGAAAGCAACTAAATGCCATCTTTTTCAACAAGGGTGGCATTTTTTTATTTTTTAAGCTCCTATGTTACAAATCCTGACAAATTTCTGAACTTTTGATAAAATGTATAGAAAATTTTGTAAGTATGAAATATACTACTACTATATCTATAGTAAAAACTTTTCAACGACAACGGCAAACCTATTGAAAAATAGGGACGCAAAGCCATAGGGCCTCAGTCTTTTCGCAGGAAGAGAGTGGCAGCCTGGCTACCGAAAGGAGAGTTATTTTTTTGCGTAAATTTTTTGTGTGCCTCTGTTTTATAGCATTTTTGATCCCTGCCTATACCATTTCAGCTCCGGCAGAAAAGGTTGCAGCCGACATGGTGGTACAGCCGGTTGATACAGGCCTGGTTTCTAAGGGGGTAATCGGAGTCAAGTATAGCAGCCAGGAAGGGAAAAGGGTAAAGGTTGCGATTGAAAAGTCCGGAAACGTCTATTATTATGACCTCCCGAATGATGGGACAATCAACTATCTTCCCCTTCAGATGAATAATGGAAGCTACACGATTAATGTTTACGAGCAGATTAAAGACACCAGCTACGTTCCCGTCCACCAAACTGCCGTACAACTGGCGCTCAAGGACCCGAACCAGGTTTACCTGCAATCCGTCCAAAACATTCGCTGGAATAAGTCAATGAAGCCGATAAAAAAAGCAGCTGAGCTGGCTTCAAAGCTTAAGAGGAACGAGGATAAGGTAAAGGCCATCCATAGCTATATAGTTAAAAATGTAAAATATGATTCTCAAAAACTAAAAACAGTTCAGCCTGGTTACCTCCCAAGTATCGAAGCTACATTCAAGGAGAATAGAGGAATCTGCTATGATTATTCTTCCCTGTTTGCCGCGATGCTTAGAAGCCAGGGCATTCCCGCAAAGGTGGCCATGGGATATACGCCGGGGGTTAAAGGATACCATGCCTGGAACGAAGTCTACATTAAGGAATTGAATAGATGGGTGGTAATTGATACAACAGTTGATGCCAGCTCCAAAAAGGTTTCAACGATCTTTAAAAAGGAATCCCTTTATTCAAAGGAAAAAGAATATTGAGCAAAACTGCCCGCCTAAATTTGCAAATGAAAGCAGGTTCAGGCGGGCATTTGTGTCCATAATTTGGATTAAAGGGTTGGAAGGAATGAATGAAATTATATAGAATAAAATGGAATGAGCTTAGGAACAGGTGGAAAAAATGCAACGGCTTTTCGACATTTTTTTGAAAAAAGCTAAATCGTGGTAAAAATGATGCTCTTCATTGACAAACCTCACTGACAGCCAGAATAGCCACATGTAAAGTTTAGTTGCGGACACATCCGTTTAAGTTTGTCGCGATGCGTGGAAAGCATTCATTATGGCATGTATGCCTTGTATCCAAGCTATATTCTTCCAGGCATTCTTCCGAAATTAGAAGGAATGTACTTGATTATAGGGAAGGAAGGGGGAGCCTCTTTTTGCCAATGGGCTTGTCGACACAGAAATGCAACAATGCTATAATGAATTCGGTTACAAATTTCATTAGTTTGAAAATTTTACAACATTGGAGGGATGGGCATGGAATACCTGAATTTATATCAGAATAACTATCTGATAGTTTTTGTGTTTCTATGTCTGGGGATTTTGCTGCCGGTAGTGGCATTGTTTCTGGGTAAGCTTCTGCGTCCGTATAAGCCAAGCGATGCGAAGTATACAACATATGAAAGCGGTATTGAACCGTTTCACGATTCCCGTGTACAATTCAATGTCCGCTATTATATTTTTGCCCTGATGTTTGTTATTTTCGATGTCGAAACGGTGTTTCTATACCCGTGGGCTGTAGCTTATGAAAAGCTCGGGATATTTGCGTTGATCGAAATGTCTATTTTCGTATTGATGCTTGTGCTCGGGCTTGTTTATGCATGGAAAAAGAAGGTGTTGAAATGGATCTAAAATTGGATAGCATCTCACCTCAGGAAATGGAAGAAATGAAAAGGAATGTGTTTTTAACGACGCTTGAGCAGGTTAAGGCATGGGCGAGGAGCAATTCCCTTTATCCGATGACTTTCGGGCTTGCCTGCTGCGCGATTGAAATGATGGGCAGCGGATCATCGCATTATGACCTCGACAGGTTCGGATCATTTTTCCGCACCTCGCCAAGGCAATCCGACGTCATGATTGTTTCGGGAACGGTTACAAAGAAAATGGCGCCAATCGTCCGCCGGCTCTACGACCAAATGCCGGAGCCTAAATGGGTGATTGCAATGGGTTCATGTGCTACTGCGGGAGGACCGTATGTAAAGTCTTATTCGGTTGTAAAAGGCGTTGACCAAATTGTCCCGGTTGATGTATATATCCCGGGTTGCCCGCCTAATCCAGCAGCGCTGATCTATGGAATCAACAAACTTCGAGAAAAGATTCGCTACGAGGCGAAGACGGGGAAGAAGGTGATCTAACCGATGAGCGGGGAGAAAGATCTGGAGCAATTAAAGAAAGAAGCGGTTGAGAAAGCAAAGGCAGCCGCAGCCGCAAAAAGGGCAGCCAGGGCAGCGCAAGCCGGGGGAAAATCCACGCAGGCGGATAAACCGGCTGATGCAGGTACCGCGACTGGCAAAAGCCAAAAGGAAAATGCGGTTGGGGAAGTTACCGAAAAGGAACATACCGAATCAACAGCCCGGAAACCAGTGGAGGAAGCCATTGAAGTGAAAGCGGTTCCAAACACTTCCGAACCTTCCCTGGCGGATGAAAAAGCAAAAGCAGCAGCCGCCGCGAAGGCAAAGGCAGCCGCAGCCGCGAAAGCAAAAGCGGCCGCGTTAGCGAAGCAGTCGGGAGAAGCTGCGCCAGAAGCAGGCGGGGCCGATGAAAAAGCAAAAGCAGCAGCCGCCGCGAAGGCAAAGGCAGCCGCAGCAGCGAAAGCGAAAGCCGCGGCGCTAGCGAAGCAATCGGGAGAAGCCGCGCCGGAAGCAGGCGGGGACGATGAAAAGGCGAAAGCAATCGCCGCCGCGAAGGCAAAAGCAGCCGCAGCAGCGAAAGCGAAAGCAGCCGCGCTGGCGAAGCAATCGGGAGAAGCTGCGCCGGAAGCAGGCGGGGACGATGAAAAGGCGAAAGCAATCGCCGCCGCGAAGGCAAAAGCAGCCGCAGCCGCGAAAGCAAGGGCCGCCGCAGCCGCCAAGGCCGGTGGGGAAGCAGAAACGGCCGCGCCGGAAGCTCCATCACCAAACCAGCCTTATCTTGATAAGTTCGTAAAAGTCATTGAAGAGCATCTTGGGAAGGACGTTCTTGAAGATTACTATATTAATAAACTTTCAAAAGATGTACCGACTCTGGTCGCCAAACCGGAAACCTACTATAAGGTGGCCCAGTTCCTTAAATTCAATGAACAACTCGGGTTCGATTATTTATCGGAGCTGCATGCGAGTGATTTTGAAACACATTTGGAACTATATGTGCATTTATTCTCATATAAAAACAGGCAATCTGTAGCCCTGAAAGTGAAGATTGACCGTAACGCGCCAACAATTGAATCCCTGCAGCCGCTTTGGGCAGGAGCAGATTGGCCTGAATGCGAGGCTTATGATTTACTGGGCATTACATTCACGGGACATCCGCATTTACATCGAATCCTGCTGGGAGAGGATTGGGTTGGCCATCCACTAAGAAAAGACTACGAGCAATACGACGTGGAGGTATAACCAATGATACGTACAGAAGAAATGCTGCTAAACGTAGGGCCGCAGCACCCGAGTACCCATGGTGTGTTCCGCCTTGTCGTCAAAATCGACGGGGAGATCATTACGCACGCCCAGCCGGTAATTGGCTACCTGCACCGTGGTACCGAAAAACTCGCTGAAGATCTTCAATATACACAAATCATTCCGTATACCGACCGCATGGACTACCTTTCAGCAATGACGACCAATTATGTCATCTGCCATGCAGTTGAAACGATGATGGGAATTCAGATTCCTGAACGTGCTGAATACCTCAGGGTAATCGCGATGGAATTGAACAGGGTTGCGAGCCACCTTGTCTGGTGGGGAACTTATTTATTGGATATGGGAGCGGTCAGCCCCTTCCTCTATGCTTTCCGGGAACGCGAAATGATCATCAATATGCTGAATGAACTATCCGGGGCGAGGCTGACTTTTAACTATATGCGTGTTGGCGGAGTTAAATGGGATGCTCCGGAAGGCTGGATTGAAAAAGTTAAGGAATTCATCCCTTATATGAGGGAACAGCTTAAAGGCTATCACCAGCTGGTGACAGGTAACGAAATTTTCATGAACCGGGTAAAGGGGGTCGGGCGCTATACGAAGGAAGAAGCAATCCAATACTCGCTTACCGGTCCAACCCTGCGATGCACGGGTGTAAAATTCGACTTGAGAAAAGACGAACCATATTCCATTTATGACAGATTCAAATTCGATGTGATCACAGAAGAGGGTGGGGATTGCTGGTCCCGATACCTTGTAAGGATCCGCGAAATTGAAGAATCGCTTAAAATTCTGGAACAGGCATGCGAACAATTTCCCGAGGATGGGGAAATCCTTGCCAAAGTGCCAAAAATCATTAAGGCGCCAAAAGGCGAAGCGTATGTGCGGATTGAATCGCCGCGCGGGGAAATCGGCTGCTACATTGCAAGTGATGGAAAAAAAGAGCCATACCGCCTGAAATTCAGGAGACCGTCATTCTATAATCTTCAAATCCTTTCAAAACTGCTTGTGGGAGAAAACATGGCGAACATGGTTGCCATTCTTGGAGCAATTGATATTGTCCTAGGGGAGGTGGACGGTTAATGGTAGAGAATCTTCTTACATCATCCCCTGGGCTATTGAACTTCGGGATTTTCTTCCTGCTTGCGACCGTTTTGCTATTAGTAGTGCTTGGATTTGTAACATACGGCATCCTTGCCGAGCGTAAAGTAATGGGTTATATGCAGCTCCGGCACGGCCCAAACCATGTTGGAGGCCGCTGGGGGCTTCTCCAGACTGTCGCCGACGTATTGAAGCTGCTTCTTAAAGAGGATGTTATTCCAAAGGTGGCAGACAGGCCGCTCTTCATCCTTGCGCCTGTCATTGCGTTTGCACCGTCTTTCATGGTGCTTGCCGCCATTCCATTTACGGACAAATTGCAGTTTGCCGATATTGGCGTCGGGCTTCTATATTATATAGCTGTCTCGGGAATCACGACGCTAGGAATTGTTACGGGTGGATGGGCCTCGAACAATAAATACGCGCTTTTGGGCGGTATGAGGGCCGCTGCCCAGATGATTTCTTATGAAATCCCGCTTGTCATGTCTGTAGTGGGGATTATCCTCTTAACAGGAAGCATGAACCTTAACGATATTGTGGATGCACAGCGGAATGGCTGGTATATCCTTCTTCAGCCAATTGGTTTTATTGTATTTTTAATCGCATCCGTAGCTGAATTGAACAGGACGCCATTTGACCTGCCGGAAGGGGAATCCGAGCTCGTTGCGGGTTACCATGTTGAGTATTCCGGTTTCCGTTGGGCATTTTTCATGCTTGCGGAGTACGTATACCTATTCGCAATGGCCGCTTTGACAACTGTGCTCTTCCTTGGAGGCTGGCTTCCTCCGCTGTCAATCCTGGATTTCATCCCGGGAGCGGTTTGGTTCTCGCTTAAATTCAGCATTGTCATCTTTATCCTGATCTGGTTCCGCGTAACGTACCCTCGTTTCCGGGCGGATAAACTGATGGAATTCGGATGGAAGGTCCTGCTGCCGGTCGCACTGGCTAACATCTTCCTCACCGCATTGATTAAAGAACTATTTAAGCTGTTTTAAAAATAGACGGGATAGGCACGATTTGCTTTCCCCGCAGGAAAAACAGATTTCTTCTATCACGCACCAAAGGGGTGAAAAACATGCTTGGATTGGCAAAAGGCTTAAAGTATACCCTTAAAAACCTGACCAAGGAAAAAATCACATACGATTATCCAAATAAACCGCTTCCTCTTCCGGACCGGTTCCGCGGAATCCAAAAGTTCTATCCTGAAAAGTGTATCGTCTGCAACCAGTGTGCAAACATATGCCCGACAGAATGTATTCAGCTGACTGGCAAAAAACATCCGGACCCGGCGAAAAAGGGGAAAGTCATTGATACGTATGACATCAACTTTGAACTTTGCATCCTTTGCGATTTATGTACAGAGGTTTGTCCGACTGAAGCAATCGTCATGACGAATAATTTCGAGCTTGCCGAGTATAGCCGGGACAACCTGTTTAAAAACCTTGAATGGCTGGATGAAAATGACGAGAATGTTCGGAAGGTGAATAAGGCATGATTTCAGGTGAATTTTTGGCTTTTATGTCACTTGCGCTAGTGGCAGTCATCGGGGGCGTGCTCTTATTGAACCTGACAAAGGTCGTCCATACTATCATCGCTCTCGTATTTACTTTTATCAGCATCGCCGGGATATTTGTCCTGCTGTCTGCTGAGTTTCTGGCGGCGGTCCAAGTCCTCATTTACTCCGGGGCAATTACGATCATTATGCTAATGGGCATCATGCTTACCAAGCATGACGATGAAAGTGAGGCTAGCACCGGGAAATGGAGGAGATTTATCGTCCTGCTCGGCGTCGCCGGGTTCGCGGCGGCGGTCTATTTTGGAATATACAATCTTGACCTTGGCCCTGGCTCAACCGAGCTGCATGTAAACAATACGGAGCAGATTGGGATTGCGCTCTACTCGAGGTATATTATCCCGTTTGAACTTGTTTCGGTTGTCCTGCTTGTTGCGCTTGTTGGCGCAATCATCCTAGCAAAAAAAGACGATAAGGAGGCGGAATAATATGAACTCGGGAGTTCCTGCTTCTGCCTTCCTCGCGCTTGCCCTGATTTTGTTCTGTATCGGACTTTACGGAGCCCTGACAAAGCGGAACACGGTTATTGTTCTTATATCCATCGAACTGATGCTGAATGCGGTTAACATAAACCTTGTCACATTCAGCAAGTATGGAATCACCCCTTCCATTGACGGGCAAATCTTCACTCTGTTCGCGATGGCGGTGGCAGCCGCCGAAGCTTCGGTAGGCCTGGCCATCCTGATTTCCCTGTATAGGAACAGGAAGACCGTGAACATAGATGAAATGGATATTATGAAAAACTAACGGTGATTCATTCCGGATCTATAAAAACGGGTTGCCGGCACCATGAGCAGGCTGCCTGGAATTCTTCCACCGCGGGGCCTGCACCTGCGGAAACCCTGTGCAGCAGGGTGAAATCAGGCGCGCAGCCAGAATTACTTCTGCATCAGAACGCGCGTTCATAAAGGGGATAGTGTATTGATGGAAAATGCATGGATCATACCGCTTTTCCCGCTTTTATCGTTTTTGATTCTTCTTCTATTTGGCAAACGGCTCAAAGAGGCAAGCGCCTTTGTCGGAATTGCGCTGACACTCGCCTCGCTGGCAATGTCGGTGGTGGTGCTTGTGGACCGGTTTTCGGCGCCAACATACAAGGCTGAGGCCGTATGGCTTACAATAGGGGATTTTCAACTAACAGCGGGCTTTGAAGTGAACCAACTTAATGCATTAATGCTGTTTATCGTGTCTCTCGTCAGCTGTCTCGTACATATCTACTCAAGGGGATATATGCACGGGGACGAGCGCATTCCGGTTTTTTACGCTTATCTTGGCTTGTTTACTTTTGCGATGCTCGGCCTTGTCGTATCGCCGAACCTTCTGCAAACCTATATTTTCTGGGAACTTGTCGGGGTCGGTTCGTTCCTGCTGATCGGGTTTTATTTTTACAAGGAAGAAGCAAAGGCAGCAGCCAAAAAAGCTTTTATTATGACCAGGATTGGCGATGTCGGGCTGTTAATCGGCATGATTCTATTATTCTGGCAAACCAAAAGCTTTGAATATGATGAAATCTTCGCTGCGGTGGATGCGGGAGCCATCACCGCGGGTATGCTTACGCTGATTGCCATCCTGATTTTTATTGGCGCTATGGGCAAATCAGGCCAGTTTCCGCTCCATACATGGCTTCCGGATGCAATGGAAGGCCCGACTCCGGTTTCGGCATTAATCCACGCCGCGACAATGGTAGCGGCCGGCGTCTATCTGGTGGCGGCCTTGTTCCCGCTTTTTGCCGCCAGTAAAACGGCTTTGCTGACGGTGGCAATTGTCGGTGCCTTTACCGCAATTTTCGCGGCGAGCATCGGCCTTGTTCAAAAGGACATCAAACGGGTGCTTGCTTACTCAACGGTCAGCCAGCTTGGCTACATGATGCTGGCCCTTGGCTCCGCTGGTTATGTTGCCGGCGTATTCCATCTCATGACACACGCATTTTTCAAGGCGCTATTGTTCCTTGCAGCAGGAAGTGTCATTCATGCAGTCCATACTCAAAATATTGAGGAAATGGGCGGTTTGTGGAAAAAGCTGAAACTTACTGGCCCGCTCTTCCTGATCGGGACGCTCGCTATCAGCGGTGTTCCGTTGTTCTCAGGCTTCTTCAGTAAGGATGAAATTTTGATTGCCGCTTGGGAAAACGGCCATCCTGTTTTATTCCTGCTCGCGCTTATCGCGGCATTCTTTACTGCGTTTTACATGTTCCGGCTTTTCTTCATGGTCTTCTGGGGCGAATCCCGTTCGAACATGAAGAATGTCCATGAATCACCAGGCAGCATGACAATGCCAATGGTTGTGCTTGGTGTACTTGCGGTCGTGGCCGGTTATGTCAACACACCATGGTTCGGTACCTTCCTCGGCGACTGGCTTGTGGATGGAAACCCGGCTTTGGGCCATGGCCATATTGAAGGCCCGGCCTGGATCATGATTGCTGCAACAGTTGTCTCGCTGGGCGGGATCTACCTTGCCTGGCTGATGTACGGGAAGCGTTCGTTGTCCCGCGACTGGCTCAGCTCGGCGGCGCCTGGTGCTTACAATGTCCTTTACAACAAATATTTCATCGATGAGTTTTACGAGCTTACCATTATCAATGCGACAAAAGTGGTCAGTCATCTTTTCCGCTACATCGATGTGTTCCTCGTTGAAGGAATTGCTTCTGCAGTTGCCGGGACAATCCGTGGATTTGGCAAAACGGGATCCAAGCTTCAGTCCGGGCAAATTCAGACATATGCGGCGGTCGCCTTTATCGGACTGGCCGTATTGACAGTCATCTTTGCGCTGACAGGGGGGTATTTGTAATGAACCTTTCTTATATACTGACTATTTTGGTATTCTCCCCGTTGCTCGGCATTCTCGTCCTGGCATTTTTGCCAAAAACGAACGAAAAAGCGATAAAGCTGGTTGGATTCCTTGCAACCTTGCCAGCACTGCTTCTGTCGCTTGCGGCCTATGCGCATTACCTCGCCGGCAAGGACCTGGCGGATTTCTCGACAAGGGCCGATTGGATTCAGTTTGGCGGTTTCAAGCAAATGGGAGAGAAGTACTTTTCCATTTATTATGAAATGGGTATTAATGGGTTCTCCATGCTGATGATCGTCCTGACAGCAGTTGTCGCTTCATTGGCCGCCATCGCATCGGGCATGGTCAAGAAGGAATGGAAAGGGTATTTCATGCTCTTCCTTCTTCTGGAAGTGGGCATGCTTGGCGTCTTTACAGCGCAAAACCTTGTCCTGTTCTTCCTGTTCTTTGAATTAACACTGATCCCGATGTTTTTCCTGATTGGAAAATGGGGTTATTTTGAAAAGGAAAAAGCAGCTTACAGCTTTTTAATTTACAACGGGCTTGGATCGGCTGTCCTGCTGATCGTCATCATGGTCTTGTTCACAAGGACAGGGACATCGAATATCGCCCTGCTGGAGCAACTGATGGGAAATCCGGACGCACAACTGATGGCTCCGATTTCGGATGGGGCGAAAATGGGGCTTTTAATTGCCCTACTGGTTGCTTTTGGAATAAAGCTGCCAATCTTCCCGCTGCACAGCTGGATGCTCCGCGTCCACGTCCAGGCGCCACCCGCGATTGTCATGATCCACTCGGGGATTCTTTTGAAAATTGGGGCCTACGGTTTAATCCGTTTCGGTATGGGCATTTTTCCGGAGCAGTTTAAACAGCTTGCAGTCCTGCTGGCCATCCTTGGCGTAGTGAATCTCCTCTATGGGGCATTCCTGGCTTTTATCCAAAAGGATTTCAAAATGGTTTTGGCGTACTCGTCAATTTCGCATATGGGTATTGTCTTGATTGGCCTTGCCGCATTGAATGAAGCGGGAATTCAGGGTGCAATCTTCCAAGTCATTTCGCACGGCTTGATTTCCGCCTTGCTGTTCTTCCTGGTTGGCGTGTTTTATGAGCGCCTTGATACGTCGCTCATCGCCAATTTGGGCGGACTGGCAAAAGGTATGCCGATTGCGGCGGGTATCCTTCTCGCCGGAGGGATGGCATCTCTCGGCCTTCCGGGGATGTCAGGCTTTGTCAGCGAGTTCATGGCATTCCTTGGGTTATTTAAGGAAATGCCAGTCCTTGCAGCCATTGGGTGCATTGGAATCATCATGACAGCTGCATACCTCCTCAGGGCAATCCTTGGCATCACGTACGGAATGCCGCACCGTGAATTTACAGGGGTCCTGGATTTAAAAGGGGTTGAATATGTGCCGGCTTTGACATTGCTGTTCCTGATTGTCCTGATCGGCGTATACCCAAGTGTGCTCAGCTCACCGCTGGAATCCGCACTTAAAACTATCATGCTTGGGCTGGGGGGTTGATGAACTATGGAACTCAAAGAATTGCTATCTTACAACTGGGGCATTATGGCGCCTGAGTTCATCATACTCGGTACAGCCGCGCTATTAACGATTCTCGATTTGTTTTTGCCAAAAAGCAGCGACCGCAAAATGTTCGGCTGGTTGTCCCTTGCTGCCATCGTGGCGGCCGGGATTTCCCTGGTCGGCATGCTTGATGCGCCAGTAACGTCCATTCTCGCTGATACGTACAGGCTGGATGGCTTCGGCAAGGTATTTAAGCTGATTCTTCTTGGAGGATCCGCGCTTGTCATGCTGTTGGCCGTCCATTATGAGCCGAAGGACGGATTCCAGGAGTACAAAGGTGAATTTTTCTACTTGTTCCTGACAGCCCTTCTCGGCGGGATGATCATGTCGTCAAGCGGCGATTTGATTACGCTGTTTGTCGGCCTGGAGTTATTGTCGATTTCTTCCTATATCCTCGCGGGTATACGGAGGAACCAGCTGAATTCGAATGAGTCGGCCATGAAGTATGTCATTAATGGAAGTATATCGACTGCAATCACGTTGTTCGGGATGAGCTATGTTTATGGGATTGGCGGCTCCACAAACCTTAAGGAGATTGCCAACACGCTTTCAAACATCTCTTCCACCCAGCAGGTCTATCTTCTTGGTATCGCATTTTTCATGATTTTGGTCGGGCTTTCCTTCAAAATTGCGGCGGCACCGTTCCATATGTGGGCGCCGGATGTGTACCAGGGAGCACCGATTCCTGTAACAGCTTTCCTTAGCGTCGTTTCCAAAGCGGCCGGTTTCATTGTCTTGATCAGAATCATGCTTACGGTTTTCGGCATGACAGTTTCTGAAGGCCCTGAATCATTGCCGCTATTGCTTAAATTGCAGGATTATATCGCATTCCTGGCGGCGGCGACAATGATAGTCGGGAATGTTGTCGCGCTTAGGCAGCGGAACATCAAGCGCCTGTTTGCGTACTCAAGCATCGCGCATGCGGGGTACATCCTTGTCGCGTTTACATCGCTCAGCTATTTTATGTTTGATGCAGTGTGGTTCTACCTGGTGGCATACACGTTCATGAATATTGGGGCGTTTGCTATCATCCAGCTGATGAGCGAAAAGGCTGGGTCGGAGGACATCAAGGATTTCGCCGGCCTTTACAAGAAAGCACCATTGCTTTCTGCCGCTTTTGGCATCTTGATCCTCTCGTTGGCAGGTTTTCCGGGTACCGCAGGATTCATTGGCAAAATGAACATATTCCTGAGCGCGTTCATTGATGAGAATAATCCGCACTATGTTCTCGCATCCATTATGATTGCAACGACAGTCGTATCGTATGTTTACTACTTCGGTATTTTGACGCAAATCTTCTTCCGTCCGGCGGTGGATGATACAAAATTCAAGGTTCCTGCAGGAATTCTCGCCGCTCTTGCAATTACAGTGGCGGCAAGCGTCCTGTTCGGAATCATGCCGAATCTTGCACTGGACTTCCTGCATAACAACTTCGGCGGTTTTGGGGAATTTTTGAAATAGGGAATTGGTGGCTGCCGGAACCTCCATGATTTCTTTACGCAAATCAGGAGGTTGGATAGCCCATTGGATGGCGGGCACCTTTGGGGGAAGGGGTTCGCCAGAGATCGAAAGCCATTCAGCTGCCTTTGGGGAAAGGCGGCTCTTGGCCATGAAGGACTTGCGGGTATCTTTGGGGGAAGAAAGCCGCATGTATTCAAAGGGGAAACATAGAAGCAAAAAGCAAAGGGCCGCTTCCTTCAATTTGGAGGCGGCCCCTAATTTTTTTTGGAAGGTATCCTGTATGTCTGGAGTAGTCTACGCCTCTTAAGAGCCCGGAAATGGAACACAGACTGTTTTTAAGGAGCAATCCTAGTCCCAGCCTACCAATCTGGATTTGGAAGCGTTAATCGGCTCCATATTGAAAAAGCCGCACCCAGGATTAGAGGCGCGGCTGTTTTCTCGTTTAACCGAGATTTTTAATGAGGCTGACCATCATCCCTCGTTCAGGTCGAGCTGTTTTTTCATAAACGCAAGCAAATCCTCTTTGAGTTCAGGCATTTTCAGCGCAAACTCCAGTGTCGTTTCAATGAAGCCTAGTTTTTCCCCGACATCAAATCGTTTCCCCTCAAATTCATAGGCAAAAACCCTCTGTATTTCATTGAGGCTTTGGATTGCATCGGTAAGCTGAATTTCCCCTCCGGCACCGATTTCTTGCTTATCCAGGAACATGAAGATTTCCGGAGTCAGGATATAGCGCCCGATGATTGCAAGATTCGATGGGGCGGTCCCTGGCTTCGGTTTTTCGACGAACTGCCTTACCTGGTAGCGGCGATTGTATTCCTCTAAAGGATCGATTACGCCATACCGATGCGTTTCCGATTCAGGCACCCTTTGAACCCCGATGACGGACGAAAGGGTTTCGTTGTATTGGTTGATAAGCTGCTTGAGGCAGGGCACCTCTGCCTGGACGATATCATCGCCCAGGAGGACGGCAAAGGGCTCATTGCCGATAAAGTTGCGGGCGCACCAAACCGCATGGCCAAGCCCGCGTGGCTCCTTTTGGCGGATATAATGTATATCCACCATATTTGATGAGGCCTGGACTTTTTCGAGCAACTCGAATTTTTCCTTTTCAAGCAGGTTTTGCTCAAGTTCGAATGCATGGTCAAAATGGTCCTCAATGGCCCGTTTGCCTTTGCCGGTAACGATAATGATATCCTCAATACCTGATTCTATTGCTTCCTCGACGATATACTGGATAGTCGGTTTGTCGACAATCGGAAGCATTTCCTTTGGCATTGCTTTTGTGGCAGGCAAAAAGCGCGTTCCAAGCCCGGCGGCCGGGATAATCGCCTTTCTTACCCTCTTCATAAAAATCACCTTCAAACCCAAAATTTTATGTATCCTTTTCCTGCTCCGCGGAGGGTCCAAAAGATTGCTTTTCCCTCGGGCTATCCATACAATAGTATTGGAGAGGCTTTAGATAGAAGCTTTTCTACTATCATATCATGAATGATTATTTCACACTAAATGATAACAGACAAGGGAATGCTCCTAAATATTCCCTTATCTTTTGCCTGTGTTTCTGTAAGTGCTTTATGCTCATCCGCCAAGGCACGAAAAGGCATGCAAAGGGGGCGTTTTATTGATTTTGGATCTCGGAACGGGCGCGTTGGTTGGAATTCTGGTGCATCTTTTGTGCATCACTTTGGCATGGTGGGCAATCCAGGCATTGAATTTCGAAAAACTGCTAAGGGCAAACCGTGTGATGCAGGCCAGGGTTTTGTACATATTGCTGGCAATTGCCATTGGTACCGCTGTGAGCAATTTCTTCCTCGATTACCTTCTGCTGTCCCGCCAGCTGCCGGCTATTTTTGATTAACGGCCAGGCCGCCTTCTTAAGTTCCTTTTTTTTAAAAATAATAAATGGGCCGTGGAAATTCATTATCAAAAGGCCTGTCAAATAAAGTATTCCTTCCATCAGCGGGGCTGTTCATTGCCTATCGATGGTTAGCTATGTTCTGCTCCAACACTGGAACGGGGATTAAACCGCAGTACCCCAGTTTGTTCTACTAAAACGGAGCGAGGCATGGAAGTTTTACCCGTACAGGTGTATTTTCATATGAAATTTTAAAACCAGGGCCTTCCATTGGCCTTGTTTTTGCTGTTATCAAGCGGATGTATTGCCGTTTGTCCAGGCCAGTTGCCTGTGGCTTCGTGATTGGGATAAAAATGCATTCCCGGGGTAACGGTTTTTTATGGAATTTGCGTTTCAAGCCAGCTATATAGGACTTAATACATGTGTTCAAGCTGGCACATTTTGAGTACAATCATTATTGTGCATTATTCTACAAAGTTCGCGTTTTGTCTGCACTTTGTCTAAAAGTGACGGGAATTCCCATGTATGCCCCTCAACCCCTTGGCAAAAATGTAAATGAGGGGAAGGGGATCGGTGCATGAATATAAAGCTGGGTTTATCAATTTTTGCCATTATTGGTTTTGTACTGTTTGAACTTGGGAATAGAACGATAGTAGCTGACAGTGCACCGGAACTAATCAAGCTTGCGGCTGTATTGGAAGCCGAAGATAGTTTGCTTAAGGAGTGGACGGTTTATTCACGCGAAATAATTGAGGACTCCGATTCACCCGGGAAATTGGAGGAGTATGCTGCGCGTCTTCAGGACAAGTTCCCAGGCTGGGAATGGTCCTTCTCGACAACCGGAGGGAAATGGGAAGCGGCGGCTGTATCCCCTCGATTCGATTATGGAAGGGAATATCTTCAAATTATTTCGACCCGCACACCCCACAAGGCAAATGCGTATATAATATATAGAGTCGCGGGCGGAGAATGGAATGAAGAAAGTGAAGCCTTTTTCGCAAAAGGCGGATTCAAGGATCGCCAGCATGACATATTTCGAGGCGAACCGCTAAATTTCTCTTGTATCACTGGCATTTTCAATGATAGAATGGAAAAGGCTTTATCCAAAAAAACCAGCAACATAATGAAACGATTAAATGCCGTTGAAACCGAAGCAATCAGGGAAAAGGATTTCTTCTCAATTTCGGCGTTTTCGCCATTGTTTACCGACACTTTTGAAAATGGAATGAATGTACAAATTGCTGTTCGCTCGACAGGGGGAAAGTATACGGCTGTGACAGTCGGAACCCCCATCATTACGATTGAATATTAATATAGTGAACATGGACGCGGAGGGGAATACACTTGGAAAAAATCATCGTCCGCGGCGGAAATAGGCTGAATGGAACTGTCAGGGTTGAGGGTGCCAAAAATTCTGTACTGCCTGTACTCGCTGCAACATTGTTGGCCAGTGATGGAAAAAGTATTATACGTGATGTCCCGGCTCTCTCCGATGTATATACGATCAACGAAGTATTACGACATTTAAACGCAGAAGTCGTGTTTGAAAATAATCAAGTTGTAGTAGATGCATCCAGAGAGTTGAAAGAAGAGGCACCATTTGAATATGTTCGAAAAATGCGTGCTTCAGTATTGGTAATGGGTTCGTTGTTGGCCCGCAACGGCCGCGCCCGTGTGGCATTGCCCGGCGGCTGCGCGATTGGTTCGCGCCCGATTGACCAGCACCTGAAAGGTTTTGAAGCAATGGGTGCGAAAGTGAAAGTCGGAAACGGATTTATTGAAGCGGAAGTTGATGGCCGCTTGAAAGGCGCAAGAATTTATCTGGATTTCCCGAGTGTGGGAGCTACTGAAAATATCATGATGGCGGCAACGCTTGCAGAAGGCACAACCATCCTTGAAAACGTCGCTAAGGAGCCGGAGATTGTCGACCTTGCCAATCTTTTGAACAAGATGGGCGCAAAGGTTGTCGGCGCGGGTACAGGCACAATCAGAATTGAAGGTGTGAACGTATTGTTCGGCGCGGACCATGCCATTATTCCGGACCGGATCGAGGCTGGCACGTTCATGGTAGCCGCGGCAATTACGGGCGGCAATGTCCTTGTCCAGGGGGCTGTTCCCGAGCATTTATCTTCATTGATTGCGAAAATGGAGGAAATGGGAATTACCATTAACGAGGAAGAGGACGGTGTCAGGGTAATCGGCTCTGATAATCTAAAGGCGGTCGATATTAAAACGATGCCGCATCCAGGCTTCCCGACCGACATSCAATCGCAAATGATGGCGTTGCTTCTCCGTGCGGAGGGCACATCCATGATTACTGAAACTGTGTTTGAAAACAGGTTCATGCATGTGGAAGAATTCCGCCGTATGAACGCAGATATTAAAATTGAAGGTCGATCGGTCATTATCCCGGGTAAATCAAACCTTCAAGGTGCGGAAGTCGCGGCAACCGACCTTCGTGCTGCAGCGGCTCTCATCCTTACCGGGCTAGTAGCGGAAGGGGTTACGAGGGTAACGGAATTGAAGCATCTCGACCGCGGCTATGTAAACTTCCACCAGAAGCTTGCGGCACTTGGAGCCGATGTGGAGCGTGTAACCGATACAGTCGAAGTTTACACTGAAGAGGAAACGCTTGTTACTGATTTGAATGCATAATATGTTCTTTAATAATCGCCATGTTTAGTGCGATTGCGGGAAAGCCGAAGGAAGGGGCTGTCAGATGTCTGACAGATGCCCATCTTCGGCTTTTCTTTTTGGAAAAAAAGTTCGTGCGGCGGTTTCCGCTTAAATTTAATAGGGCTTCCATTTGAACGATAGCGCCTGCCATTTAGTTCCCTGTGTAGGCTCCAAAACCCTATTTTCCAGTCATAACCTCCTGTCCATCGCCATATGTTTTATTGAAGCGGAGCCGGCTATGCCGGCCGTTTACTTTTCAAATGGAGGCTCGTTCATGAAAAATATGAAATCGATCATCGCACTAGCATCCTTCCTGTTTGCGGTAACGCTTGTAATCCCGGCATTGCTTGTTCTCCCCTACAAGGACAGGGGGGCGGACGGAAGCCTGGGTGAAAAACTGCAAAAAGCCCCAGTTGAAGAAAGCCGGCATGAAGCAGACGCGGCCGTTGAGGTCACGGTATACAGGACGGGGCTTAAAAAGGTTGAGAAGCTGCCTCTAAACAACTACCTCGAAGGTGTTGTAGCCGCCGAAATGCCCGCCGAGTTTGAAGAAGAAGCTCTGAAGGCACAGGCGCTCGCCGCCCGGACGTATATTGTCAAACAACTCATGGCAGAGGGAAAGACCGGCCTTCCTGAAGGGGCACAGGTGAGTGATACTGAAATCCATCAGGTTTATAAAAGCGATGCCGAGTTGAAGAAAGTATGGGGCAAGGATTACAACTGGAAAAGAAAGAAAATAGCCGAAGCGGTCCGCTCAACCGACGGCCAAATCCTCACATATAATGGAAACGCCATCACGGCAACATTTTTTTCAACCAGCAATGGCTTCACCGAAAACTCGGAGGAATACTGGGGAAATGCTTTCCCTTACTTGAGAAGCGTTGAAAGCCCATGGGATCGGAAATCGCCAAAGTTCAAAGACAGGGTTAGTATTTCCGTATCCGACTTTGAAAAACGGCTTGGCGTAAAGCTCGGCAATTCTAAAACAATTGGCAAAATAACCGGCCGAACCACAGGCAACCGAATCAGCAAGGTCGACTTCAACGGCAAGGTGCTCAGCGGGAGAAAGATACGCGATGAGCTAAACCTTAGATCCTCCGACTTTTCGTGGGAGCGGCATGGAAATGAAATCGTCATCACGACCCGCGGCTTTGGCCATGGCGTCGGAATGAGCCAATATGGAGCCAACGGCATGGCGGCCGAGGGGAAATCGTACCAGCAAATCGTCAAATACTACTACAAGGGAATCGAAATCMCCCCCGCCGACAGCCTGCTTGTAACTATTACGGCTTCAGCGAGGAAATAAGGAATAGGTTTTAGGAAGCCGGCCTTTTATGAGGTCGGTTTTTTCTGTTTTCACAATCCTAATTAGAGTTTAAAAAGTTCATTCAGGCAACTTCATGCGTACTATAGTTCGCATAGGCTAAATGCTGTTTAAGTGCTGAAGGATCACTTGTCGACAGCCTAACCCGATTCGGGGCCTCCGCTTGTCACACATCCGCGCTATCTCTGACAAGCCAACCCGATTCAAGCTTCTTTAAGTGAACATAAACCTGGAAGAGCCTTTTGATTAGCAATTTGGATTATGCCTTGCCAAGTGGTTCCTCACCCTCGGATTCCTAGCTTGTTCGCCTTTTCTTCGTGTAAAAAAGTTCACCTAAGGAAACAAAATGCGTACTATAGTACGCATAGGCGGTATGAGGCTTTTGTAAAGTGTACGAAAAACCCCTTATTTATAAGGGTTTTCTGTTTTATGAGAAATGAGTCCTAAGGTATGCCTATCCCTGATTAGTTCACAATCTGTTCGCCTTTTTCAGGGGCTAAGATAGTTCACCAAAGAACAAAATGCGTACTATAGTACGCATACGGATTTTTTGTAAGACCAATGAGAGATCCCTTGATTAGTAAATTGGTTATTGAAAGTTCGCTACTTCTGGAAAAATGCGCCTAGGCAATTTCATGCGTACTATAGTACGCATAGACGACATACGGATCTTTTCTAAAGCCCCGTGATTGACAGCTTGATTAGTGAATTTGGATATTTATAGTTCGCTTTTTATAGGTGTGGAAAAACTAACCAGGTTAACTTCATGCGTACTATAGTACGCATAGATGACAACGGATCTTTTCTAAAGCCCCGTGATTGACATCTTGATTAGTGAATTGGATATTGATAGTTCGCTTATTATAGTTGCGGAAAAATTAACCAAGTTAACTTCATGCGTACTATAGTACGCATAGACGACAAACGGATTTTTTGCAAAGCCCCGTGATTGACATCTTGATTAGTGAATTGGATATTGATAGTTCACTTTTTATAGGGGTGGAAAAATGCGCCAAGGCAGCTTTATGCGTACTATAGTACGCATAGACGACAAACGGATTTTTTGCAAAGCCCTGTGAGTGACATCTTGATTAGTGAATTGGATATTGATTGTTCACTTTTTATAGGGGTGGAAAAATGCGCCAAGGCAGCTTTATGCGTACTATAGTACGCATAGACGACAAACGGATCTTTTCTAAAGCTCTGTGAGTGACATCTTGATTCGTAAATTGGTTAGTAATAGTTCGCTTTTTACGGGGCCGGAAAAGTGCACCAAGGCAACTTCACGCGTACTATAGTACGCATAGGTAATGAAATTCAAAATAAAAAAGGATAGAGGCTAGGAATGAATTCATTACTGCCTCTATCCCGGTTTATTATGCCTTGGACCCAATAAGCTGGATGCTAGTCCAATATCCGCCCTCCCCGGCCAACGGCATCTCTCCATCGACAAAGCAATCCTCTAACCTTTGGAAACTTCCCCCTGAACAAAGCGCCATCCACAAAGTAATACACTACTGCAATCCCCAGGACGTCTTTAAAAAGGTCAAACAGCGATGCGGAGCGATAGGGGTAGAACGACTGGTGGATTTCATCCGTGAGCCCGTAAAGGGCAGCAGCGGCCGCGAGGAGCATATTTACACTTCTCTTGAACTTTATTTTCCCAGAAAGAAAGGCAAAGACGTACAATCCATACAGAATTGCGAACTCAATCAGGTGGAGTGATTCCTTGATTGTCCGGTCGAGGGACGAATCGGGAAGTTCGACGAAGTGGTTGCTTGGCAGGCTGGACATGATCCAAATCATGGCCATATAGATGAAAGGGAGCAGCCTGGACGCCCATGTTAAAACAAATTTCATAAAAATCCTCCTTCATGATGCATAAACTTGCGCCTGTTGGCAAAAAATATTCTAAAAATTTGTCAGGCAATGTATATAATTCTACCATTGTGTTCAGAATGATTGCTGAGGTGATGAAAATGAGAGAGGAAGAAAAAAAGCAATCTTCTCGAGGTTTTAAACGTTTTCTTAAAAAGAGCTGGGTAGTACCGGCAGTCTACATTGCAAGTGCGGCAATCATTCTGACAGGTGTCCTTTGGTATCAAATGGGCGGCAATTCAGCGGAAAAGTACAATTACAACAAAACTACTGAAAACGCCAAGAAGAAGTTCAACGAGCCAGCCCTTGAGGTGAACAAGTCGCTTGAGAACTTCGTGATGCCGGTTGCAAACAAGGAGAAGGCGGTCATTCAGAAAAAATTCTATGAAAACTCCGCCGACTCGAAAGAGCAGGAAAAAGCATTGGTTGTTTACAACAACAAATTTGTCCCGAACACCGGCCTTGACATTGCAATGAAGGATGGCTCCGCGTTTGATGTGGTCGCATCCTTAAGCGGCACGGTTACAAGGGTCGAGGAAGATGCGCTGCTCGGCAATGTAATTCAAATCCAGCACGACAAAGGTATTGTAACACACTATCAGTCCGTGAAAGACATCAAGGTCCAGGTTGGCGACCAGGTTGAAAAAGGGCAGGTACTTGCCGCGGCAGGCCAAAGCCTCGTAAACCAAAAAGGCGGCACGCACGTCCATTTTGAAATCCGTAAAGACGGCGTAGCGGTTAATCCGGCAAACTACTTCGACAAGCCGCTGAGCTCGCTCCAAAGCGAACCCTCCAATAAGAAAGAAGCAGCCGAGGGTGAAGGGAACAGCAACGCCCCTGTTGATGAAGAAGATGCCGATTCCGCCGGGGACGAGCTTAATGCACCATCAGGCGACTCCGACGGCAAAACGGATAACGTACAAAAAAGTTCATAATAACACAATGCAGAGGGAGGGTTAACCCTCTCTTTTTTTTTTGTGGAAAATTGGCCCACGCCCAAGTATCGGTTTTACGAAACACCCTGCACGCAAAGTGTCCTCCTTCGGGAATTTCCGCAAACTATGGTAAAATGAGACAAAACGAAAAGGGGGATGGGTGATGAAAAAGCTGTTCATTTTTGTTTCTGCCTTGATTCTGGCAGCCGCTCTGGCTGGCTGTACGGAGAAAAAACCCGACCCGGCAGACCGCTTTTCCGAATACGTGAAACTATGGAACAAACAGGATTTTGACAGAATGTATGGCTATTTGTCATCGGATGCGAAAGCTTCAATCAGCAAACAGGAATTTACGGAACGATATAAAAAGATTTATGGAGACCTCCAGATCGGCAATTTGAAGGTGAGTTTTTCAAAGCCGAAAGAAGACAAGCAGATGGAAGGCAAAGAAGCGACATACGGCTTTACCGCAAGCATGGACAGCATCGCCGGCCCGATTGAGTTTGGCCATGATGCGTACCTTGTGAAGGAGGAGCGGGACAAAAAGGAAGATTGGTATGTTGATTGGAATACAACCTATATTTTCCCCCAGCTTGGGAAGGGCGATAAAATCTCCCTGTCGACGCAAACCCCTGAGAGGGGCGAGATTTTTGACAGGACGGGCAATCCATTGGCGACAACCGGCCTTGTGTTTGAGGTGGGCATCGTTCCAAAGGATATGGAAGGGAAGGAAGCCGAAACAATTGCCCAGCTCGGAAAATTGCTTAATATGGAACCGGAAAGCATTGAAAAGGCGGTTAAGGCAAGCTGGGTAAAGCCCGACTATTTCGTGCCGCTTAAAAAGGTGTCAATGAACGATGAGGCTTTAATCGCGGAATTGATTAAGCTGGAGCCTGTCCATACGCAGAAGGTGGAGTCGAGGATTTATCCGTATGGGGCCGCGGCCGCCCATCTTGTCGGCTACGTTGGGAAATTGACAGCGGAAGAGCTTGAGAAGCTGGAAGGGAAGGGCTATTCCAGCGGTGACACCATTGGAAAGCGCGGCATCGAGCAGGTGTATGAGGAACAGCTTCGCGGGGTGCCCGGCATCCAGATTGTGATTAACAAGGAAGGTGGCGGGCACGAAGTCCTTGCGGAAAAGCCAGTCGTAAACGGCCAGCCAGTCAAGCTTACGGTCGATGCTGAGCTGCAGGTGAAAATTACCGAGCAGATGAAGGGGGAAGCCGGAGCTGTGGCCGCGATCAACCCTAAAACAGGGGAAACGCTCGCGCTTGTCAGCTCGCCGTCCTTTGACCCGAACCAAGAGGTGTTCGGGATGTCGGCGGCCGAACGGAAGGCTCTGAACGATGACCCGAATAATCCGAAGAACACCCGATTCAATAAAAGGTTTGCGCCGGGGTCGGTCATTAAGCCGATTGTTGCCGGGGTTGCGCTGTCCGCGAATGCGATCAACCCGGCCGACACGATGAACGTGAAGGGCTTGAAATGGCAAAAGGACGCCTCGTGGGGCGGATATTTTGTCACGAGGGTGCATGAAGCCGCCAATGTAAATCTGGAAAAGGCGCTCGTGTTCTCGGACAATATTTATTTTGCCCAGACAGCCTTGAAGATGGGTAAAGAGGGATTCGCCGAAGGACTGAAGAAGTTTGCGTTCGAGGAGGATTTCGGCTATCCGTTCCCGCTCCAGGCGTCGCAGCTAGGTTCGCTTGATAAGGATATGCTGTTGGCCGATGCCGGCTATGGGCAGGCACAGCTGGAGATGAACATTGTCCATTTGGCGGCAACGTATACGCCATTCCTGAACGGCGGGAATATGATTAAGCCTGTCCTGCTCCTTGATGACCAGCATGGGCAAGTGCTGAAGGAACAGGCCATCACACCGGAAGCGGCTTCAACGGTGGGCGCGATCCTCAGGAAGGTTGTAGCCGATCCGGGCGGGACAGCGCGTGCCGCGGAAATAAAAGGCTATCCTCTGTCCGGAAAGACCGGCACAGCTGAAATCGGCAAGGCGGTCCAGGGCGAAACCGGAAAGGAAAACGGCTGGTTTGTCGCCTACAACGCGGATGCGGGTGATATGCTTGTGGCCATGCTCGTCGAAAACGTCCAGAAGCGCGGCGGCTCGCAAATCCCGGTCAAGCTCGTCAAAAACATTTTTATGGAAGCGCAGAAATAAGAATTCACCGTAAATTAGGTTAGACGAGGAGGGGGACTGGGGTGGAAAGGCGGACTGTAGCCGAATCGGTAGCTCTAGTATTTTACAATGAGAGCCACCGGGATTATTTCGAAGGGTATACATTGCCTAAGGAGCAGAAGAAGTTCACGGCAATGCCTTTGGAGGCGTTAAAAGCATGCGAGGGGGACAGCGGCAGGCATCCTGTCGTGATTTTGCACAATGGAGAGCCTGCCGGGTTTTTCGTCCTGCATGAAGGGGAGGGGGTTGCCCCGTTTTCTGAGAACCCAGGAGCCATCCTCTTAAGGGGCTATTCCATCAACAGCAACTATCAGGGACTCGGAATCGCCAGCCATTCACTTCGGCAGCTTACGGATTTTGTTAAAAGGCATTTCACGGCTAAAACGGAAATAGTCCTTGCTGTCAACCACGGAAACCGCGCAGCACAGCACGTATACAGGAAGTCCGGTTTCGTGGACCGGGGCAGGCGGATTATGGGCCGGGTTGGCGAACAGTACATTCTTCATAAGGACCTTGTTTAATAGAGCATTGTTTTGAAGAGAGCCCTTTTAGGCTGGCGTTTTGAAAAAATAAAAAAGCACCACCCGATTGGATGGTGCCTCTGAGGCGGCGGATTATTTCCCGCCTTTTTGTTTTGTGTTTTCTTTTTCGGATTTCTCTTCTTTCACTTCTTTCACTTCTTTTTCAGGCTTCTGTTGATGGCCTTTATCGGAGCCGCCACCCGCTTCGCCATTTGTTTTTTCCTCTTTAGCTTGTTCAGAGGTTTCTTTACCTTTGTGGCCCGGATCAGCTGGCTTTTTTGCTTCCTCAGCAGCTTTTTCTTTTTGTGCCGGCTCGTTTTCCTTTTTATTCTGCCCCACTGTTTCTTTGGAGGCTGGAACCGGGGTTTGCGCCTTTACGTTTTCTTTTTCGACTTTGGCAGGCGCGCTTTCTTTCTTCGCTGTTCCGGAGGCTTTGCTAGTCGGGTTTTCCTTTTTAACAGTATCAGGAGACTGTTTTACCGGTTTTTCTTTCTTCACCACAGAAGAAATGACTGTATTTGTTTCTTTCTTGGACAAAGCCGATGCTGCTGTCATTGTCTGATTGGCTTCGGTATCTGCCGTTTCGGCAACTTTATCTGAAGCTGCTTCGCTGGCTGTTTTTTCTTCGGCTGTACCCTGGCCGTCTCCAGTTTGTCCTTCATTTGCCGGAGTACCGCCGTTATCCTCAGCTTGTTCCCTGTCCGTGCTTTCTCCGGATTCTGCAGGGGTTTCACTTTCCTGCCCGTCATCCTCTTTCTCTTCGTCCCTCGCAGCAAATCGTTCTTTTTTGGCAGTCAGGACAGAAAGTTTCTTCTCGAGCTTTTTCGCCTGTTTGGAATCTTCATCTTCTCCCGCTTCCGCAAGTGATTTTTCCAGGTAGGCAATTTTTTTATCAAGGACGATAGATTTGATTTGGCCCATCGTAACACCAAGGCCGGCCATAACTTCATCAATGTCCTTTTCTTCCAGCAATGCTGTTAACTCTTCAATCGTTTTTCCGCTAAGTTCTGATAGGGAGATAATTTTTGTGATTTCCCCATAGCCAAAGTCCTTTGTACGAAGCTCCTTGACGGTTTCAGTATCAAAGCCTTTGATAACGTTCGCGACCAAATAAGCTTCGTCAATAACCTTTGCTGCCTCTTCCAGCTCTGCTTCTTCAAGCTGGCCTTCAATTGCCTCGTCAAGTTCAGCTGTTTCTTCGAGTTCGTTTGTTAATTCCTCTTTCACTTCTTCCGAGGCATCTTCATCGGAGATAACCTCAGATACAGCTTCTTTCGCGGATTCCAGGAGTTTGGCATAATCCGCTACAGCGCCGCTTACAAATTCGGTCTTTTCGCTTTCCGTCATCAAGGCTGCTTCGGCAAGGCGTTCCTTTGCAAATTCCATCAACAGGCTCGCTTCCCTTTCCGAATCGAACGTAAAGAAAAGCCTTAGGTCTTCAAAGAACTGGTCGAAGTGATACATGAACTGATCAGGGGTTGTTCCCGCCGTCCCTTCAAGCTCTGTGCTTGCACTTGCGGTTGTCCCAAACGCAAAGGTTGCCGCCAAGGCGGCACTAAATACAAATTTCTTCATCTCTTTCTCTCCCACGATTTAATTACAATTAAAACCGAAGGGAGATTAAGAAGATGGATTCGAACCTTCTTAGCTCTTCGGCAGCTGGCTGGCATGACCGTTTATGGTCGAAGCCCCTGTAGCTTTGCGGCGCCGGGTTTCCCCAGGTGTGCCCTTTCGGAGTTTAATTGCAATTTTAGTATAAAATAAATTTCCTATTTAAAAAATAGTAAAAAAATTGTTTTCTATTTTTCGGAACCTTTAGACAGTTTAATAGGTCATTTGGTATACTTTTCGTGTAACGAAGTAATTCCAGTTTTACCAGATTTAAACCATGGCTCCATGTGTAAACAGAAGGAATGTAAAAAACTATGTTCTTTTGCCGGGGGGAAGAGGGTTTGTCACTATTAAATTATCCATTTGCATCACGCCGGATGGCGGCTGTTGCAAGAAATGGAATGGTTGCGACATCACAGCCGCTTGCGGCCCAGGCCGGGCTGAGCATTCTTCAACAAGGAGGAAATGCGATTGATGCGGCGATTGCAACAGCGGCCTGCTTGACGGTTGTCGAGCCGACATCGAACGGGATTGGCGGCGACGCATTTGCACTGGTCTGGACGCAAAACAAGCTTTACGGTTTGAATGGAAGTGGTCCGTCACCTGCAAGCATTTCAATCGACAAGGTCAAACAGCTAGGGCACGAGAAAATGCCTTCGGCCGGCTGGGTCCCTGTTACGGTTCCCGGGGTGCCGTCATCATGGGCAATGTTGTCCGAACGTTTTGGAAGGCTGCCACTTACAGACGTTTTGCGGCCTGCCATCGAGTATGCCGAAAATGGTTTCCCGTTATCGCCTATCACCGCGAAGTACTGGGCAAGGGCTCATAAAATTTTTCAAACAAGGCTGAACGGACCGGAATTCGATGAATGGTTCAGGCTGTTTACGCCAGACGGCAGGGCGCCGGAGCCGGGAGAGATGTGGAAATCCCCAGACCATGCCAATACACTGCGGGAAATTGCGGAGACAAAGGCGGAAAGCTTCTACCGCGGCCGTCTTGCTGAAAAGATTTCCGCTGCTTCAAAAGCAGCCGGTGGTTTCCTTGGTAAATCTGATCTTGCAGCCTATCAGGCGGAGTGGGTCGAACCGATTTCTGTCAATTACAAAGGATATGACGTTTGGGAAATCCCGCCGAATGGGCAAGGACTGATTGCTCTTATGGCATTGAATATTTTAAAAGAATACAATTTTACACACCGTGAAAGTCCGGACGCCATCCATATTCAGCTTGAAGCGATGAAGCAGGCGTTCGCGGATGGCAAGGCATATATTTCCGACCCGCGCACGATGAAAGCAAAAGTGGACGACTTTTTATCAGAAGAATACGTGAAAAATGCCCGATCCAATATCCAGGAAACAGCACAGGTACCCGAGCCAGGCAGCCTTCCAAAAGGAGGCACCGTCTATCTCGCAACAGCAGACGGGGAAGGGAATATGGTTTCTTTTATCCAGAGCAATTATATGGGCTTCGGTTCAGGGATTGTGGTGCCTGGCACCGGGATTTCAATGCAAAACCGCGGATGTGATTTTTCGCTCGATCCGAACTATGAGAACTGCCTGCAGCCGGGCAAAAGGAGTTACCATACGATTATTCCGGGCTTTCTTACAAAGGACGGGGAAGCGATTGGACCGTTCGGGGTCATGGGGGGCTATATGCAGCCCCAAGGCCATGTACAAGTCGTAATGAATATGGTCGATTTCGGGCTGAACCCGCAGGCTGCCCTCGATGCTCCGCGTTGGCAGTGGATTGAGGGGCTTCGGGTCGATGTGGAGCATGAGTATCCTAATTATGTCATCCAGCAGCTTGCCGCCAAGGGCCATGCGATTTCGGTAGCCTATGATTCGGGCGGTTTCGGGCGCGGGCAGATTATTGTCCGGGATCCTAAGACAGGTGTGCTGACGGGCGGTACCGAGCAACGGACCGATGGGAGCATTGCCAGCTGGTAGAGGAGGATTTTTCAAGTGAAGAAATTGCTTTTGACAGGCTTTGAGCCATTTTTGTCCTTTCCTATCAATCCGACGGAAAAGATTGTTTCCGCATTGGACGGGCAAGAAGTTGGCGGTTACAAAATCACGGGTTTGCTTTTGCCAGTAGACTACAACTCGGCTTCAGGCCGGCTTTTGGAAAAAATCCGCGAAGAGGGGCCGGATGCGGTCATCTCACTTGGACTTGCTGCAGGGCGCTCATCGATTACGCCGGAGCGGATTGCAATCAACTGCCGGGACGGAGCCGCCGATAACTATGGAGTTGCGCTTGAGGATGCGCCGATTGTCGAGGGCGGGCCGGACGGCTACTTTTCGACACTTCCAATCAGACGGATGGTAAACGCACTGAAGGAAAGCGGCTTTCCCGCCGAAATTTCCAATACTGCGGGAACCTACCTTTGCAACAATGTTATGTATGCCACGCTTCATGAACTAGCGGAAACTGGCAAGGAGGTACCCGCCGGTTTCGTCCATATTCCCGCGTCCCATAAGCTAGCTGTAGCTGGGAAAAAGACCATGCCGTCCTGGAGCGACAGAGACCTGCTTGACGCGGTGAAGGTTTTAATAGAGGCGCTGGATTAAGGAGAATTAATAGTGGCTCGTTTAGAGCGTTTTGGATAGAATTCGGCGGCTGAAACGGTCATGACGGCGATTCTAGAGAACGTTCGATAAGGTTTGCGTGCTGAAATGGTCTTTACTCAGCTTATAAGGCAATTAAACGAATTTTAAAATGAACCAGGGGACCGAATACCCTGGTTTTTGTTATACTATTAGGAATCTGACAGGGAAAGTTTTCCGAATGTTGGTCAAATCTATTTGTTTGCTGATAAAGTTTGCCTGTTTACTGATAAACCATTAGCAATTACTGATAAAGCTTGTCCATTTACTGATAATCCATTCCGATTTACTGATAAAAGACAACTAACGGCTGATAGAGTACCCAAAAACAGATAAAAGACAACTAACGGCTGTTAGAGTGCCCAAAAACTGATAAAAGGCGACCTACGGCTGATAGAGCTTTGAAAATCTGATAAATGACTCAACAGCTGTTACAAACGAAAAACCATTCCAGGAGGAAACCACTTTGTGAGACCACATCCGCGATGTCCTTGCCACAATTGAAAAAGATTACAACGTAAAAATATTGTTTGCCTGTGAGTCCGGGAGCCGGGCCTGGGGGTTTCCGTCCAAGGACAGCGACTACGATGTCCGGTTTATCTACATTCACACACAGGACTGGTATTTGTCGATTGACCAGGGGAGGGATGTAATCGAAATTCCAAAGCATGATCCCATTTCCATTCCGATTGATGAGCTGCTTGATGTAAGTGGATGGGAGCTAACGAAGGCGTTTAGATTATTTCGAAAATCGAATCCGCCATTGCTGGAGTGGCTCCGTTCTGGCATAGTGTATGGTCAGTCGGGTACGGTAATCGATAAATTAAGAGAACTGAGCAGCAACACTTACTCGCCGGTTTCGGGAATCCACCATTATCTCAATATGGCAAAGGGAAATTACCGTGATTACCTAAAGGGCCCGTCGGTAAAAATTAAGAAGTATTTTTATGTTCTGCGCCCAATCCTGGCGGCAAACTGGATTGAAAAATACAATACAATCCCGCCAATGGAGTTTATGGAGCTTGTGGAAGATATTCTTCCGAATGGTTCCCTCAAGGATGAAGTGATGATTTTGCTGAAGCGAAAAATTGCCGGTGATGAGCTGGACCAGGAGCCAAGGATTGAAGCAATTAATCAATTTATTGAAGGGGAAATTAGCCGCCTAGAGGCATATGCCAAAACACTCAATGTCAAAATTGAGGACCCCACCGAACAGCTGAACCGGCTTTTCCGCGAGACGCTGGAGGAAGCCTGGAGCATTCCGTAAAGGAATATGGGAAAATCCGAAGCACTATGACAAATCCATCCTAAAACAAAAAACACAGCCTCGCCGGCTGTGTTTTTGTCATCTTATTTAGGTGAAACTTCGTATGCGCGCAGGATGATTTCCATCGCTTTTTTACCTTCTTCACCGTTGACAAGCGGTTCCCTGTTGTCGTTGATGGCATCGATAAAGTCCTTGTAGAGCGGCGTGTGGCCTTCTCCGTAGACGCTGTCGATATCGGTGCTTGTGTCTTCCTTGTCGTAATCGCGCTCATCGGCAAATTGCCATGTTTTGATTTCGTTGACTGCAAGGCCGCCGATGACGACAGTTCCTTTTTCGCCAAAAATGCTCAGTGTTTCTTCAAGGTTTTTCGGGTAAACAACGGCGCTGCCTTCGACAATACCGATCGAGCCGTTCTTGAACCTGATTAGGATGGCGCCGAAGTCCTCCATTTCAATATCGCGAAGGAATGTTTCACGCTCGGCATGGATACGCTCAATTTCAGAGCCGCCAAGCATCCACTGCAACAAGTCAATGTTGTGAATGCACTGGTTCATCAAAGTCCCGCCATCCAGCGCGGCAGTTCCCCTCCATGGAGCCTGCTTGTAATAATTCATGTCACGTGTCCAAAGGATTCGCGCCGTTCCGCTCATAATGCGGCCGAAGCGGCCCTCCTCGATAGCCCTTCTTAGCTTCTGGATTGGAGGGTTGAACCTGTTCTGGTGGGAAACGCAGATTTTCTTGCCTTTCTCCTTCGCAACCGCAATCATCTTATCCGCATCTTCTACGGAAAGCGCCATTGGTTTTTCAACAAGCACATGGGTGCCGTTGTTCATGCAGTCAATTGCATGCTTGGCATGGTAGCCGCTTTCTGACGCGATGGTGACAACGTCAAGCTGCTCCTTTTCAAGCATTTCTATGTAGTCAGTATAAACCTTCACGTCGGAACCCTGAACTTTTTCCTCGTACTGTTCCTTCCGTTGCACAGCCATTTTCTCATCAATATCGCAAACCGCTGCCAACTCGGCATACTCATTGTTGTTAATCAATGCTTCGACATGCTTGTATGAAATTCTTCCACATCCAAGTATCGCAAACCTTAATTTCGTCATTGTATCCTCCTGTTTGGCAAGTGAAATTTTTGGCCCGGATTATACCGGGCACTTAAAGACCTACGGATATTGTATCAAATTGAATCGTGAAAGGAAAACAACGATGTATCGGTGTACGGACTGAAGGAAACCGGGTACTCCTATCAACCTAGTCACTGCGGCCGGTTTTTTTGTGATAATTGCCCGGTTTTCCGGCTGATTTTTGCACTTGCCTTTTTTGTAAAAGTCGAGCAGGTATCGGTCGGAAATCTGCTATTGCCCTTTTCGTAAAAGTCGCCCAAGCAGCTTAATCTCTTTTTTCATTGTGTCCTTGACATGGGTACCAGTTTAACCCGCTGTTATCTCTTTTGTAAAATCCACCATGGTATCCAGTGATTATGTGCAGATGTAGATCGGGGTTCCCAGCTGTTTTCCTCGTGGAACCGGGTGTGTCCGGGGAACAAAAGGGTGGGGAGGAACGGGGTGCATTGCCCCCTTTTTCAAAAACTTCCCGACACTCCTTGTCCGGTGTGCATATTCGCCTATCCAAGCTAATAAACTGTTATCAAACCTKTACAAGAGAGTGTTTGAGGTGAAGAGTCGTTTTGAGGAGAACGTGTATTTAGCCAGGGATTTGTTTAGACCTCACAGGGTCAGAGGGCAGGGCTTTTTTTGTAAAAAAGGCTGCCGTCTGCCGCGCCGGTCCATGGGTGCGGAAGGCAGAATTTCGTCGAAGTGATAACGGGTCTCATTTCACACTTCTCACATCCAACTAAGGGAGGGCGAGTGGTGTGCACGATTACATCAAAGAGAGAACTATCAAGATTGGAAAGTATATCGTGGAGACGAGGAAGACGGTTCGCGTGATTGCGAAGGAGTTCGGCGTATCCAAAAGTACGGTCCATAAAGATTTGACGGAAAGGTTGCCTGAGATTAGTCCGGAGCTTGCAAATGAAGTAAAGGAAATCCTTGATTACCATAAATCAATCCGCCATTTGCGGGGCGGGGAAGCAACGAAGATGAAGTACCAGAAGGAAGATGCGGAAAGCGAGCCTGTTAAGTAGTCTTTTACCATTAAAATGTAACAAATTTCGTCAAAATTCTCCTTAAACGCCTTTAAAAGGTATTGAAAACGGAATCGTTATGATACAATAGAAAATTAGGACAGTATGTGGAATCCGTTTTCGAGGAGGAAGAAAGAAGCAATGTTTGCAAGGGATATTGGGATAGATCTGGGAACGGCCAACGTGCTTATTCACGTGAAGGGCCGGGGAATTGTGCTGAATGAACCATCCGTTGTTGCGATTGATAAAAATACAAACCGTGTACTTGCTGTTGGGGAAGAGGCGCGCCGTATGGTTGGGCGTACACCTGGCAATATTGTTGCAATCCGCCCGTTGAAGGACGGGGTTATCGCCGACTTCGATGTGACGGAGGCCATGCTGAAGTACTTTATTAACAAGCTTGACGTGAAAGGCTTTTTGTCGAAGCCGCGCATCCTGATTTGCTGCCCGACGAACATTACGAGCGTTGAGCAAAAGGCGATCAAGGAAGCTGCGGAGAAAAGCGGCGGCAAGAAGATTTACCTTGAAGAAGAGCCGAAAGTGGCTGCGATCGGGGCAGGAATGGATATCTTCCAGCCAAGCGGCAACATGGTAGTTGACATTGGTGGAGGAACGACCGATGTCGCCGTCCTTTCGATGGGTGACATTGTTACTTCCTCCTCCATTAAAATGGCTGGCGATAATTTCGATATGGAAATCCTCAGCTATATCAAACGCGAGTACAAGCTGTTGATTGGTGAGCGGACGTCTGAGGATATAAAGATAAAAATCGCCACCGTTTTCCCTGGGTCGCGCAAGGAATCACTGGAGATCCGTGGCCGGGATATGGTCAGCGGCCTGCCGCGTACTATTACGGTCCATTCCGAGGAAATCGAATTGGCCCTTCGTGAATCGGTAGCGGTAATCGTCCAGGCGGCGAAGAGTGTCCTCGAACGAACTCCGCCTGAGCTTTCTGCCGATATTATCGACCGCGGCGTAATCCTTACCGGAGGTGGCGCCCTTTTGCACGGGATTGACCAGCTTCTTGCCGAGGAACTGAAGGTACCTGTATTGGTTGCCGAGAATCCAATGGATTGTGTAGCGATCGGGACTGGCGTGATGCTCGATAACATCGACCGGATTGCCAGAAGGAAACTGGGTTAAAAGTGAATGGATTACAAGCCTGGCAGGAGTTTTAGCCGGGCTTTTATTATTTATTGGAGAGGGAACATGAAAGTTTTTGCCGATTTGAAGAGTGGTTTGTGAAGAAATTTAGCTATTTTCAACCCCGGAAGGCTTTGGCTAAGGATACCTAAAGCCCTACCCGGATTAGTTGCCATTTCACGCCCGAATGAGTTAAACCGGCGAATATGAGTTGGCTGTGCTGTATAAAGTGTTTCTAAATTAAGGTATTGGTGAAAAAGGATGTTTAATTTGCTGTTTTTCCTTATAATAGGGATAGAGAAATTTCGATACATTTTTCAAAAAGGAGCCTGGTTTGCCATGGTTCCCGAATAAAAGGAGTTCACTATGTCTTCTATCTCATATAAGCAGCAAGGGCCGAAAACACGCGAACAGTATAAAAAGTCGAAGAAGGAAAGAATGGGAAAAGCCACCGGGAACCGGAAATACGTACGGGTCAGGCTTATTCCAATCTGGCTCAGGATTATCCTGTTCATCCTTCTGATTTTCCTCTGCGCTGTGGGCGGGGCGATGTTCGGGTATGGAGTGCTCGGGGATGGAAATGCCGGGGATGTTTTTAATAAGTCAACATGGACACATATTCTTGACCTTATCAAGAAATGAATAAGGAGGAGGGGAGAAATCCCTTCCTTTTTTTATTGAGAAACAGTAGAATGGTTTTATTAGTTCATATTATGAGGAGGTACTAATATGCTTGATATTAAACAAATTAAAGAAATCATCCCTCACCGTTATCCATTCCTGCTTGTAGATAAAATTGTTGAAGTCGAAGAAGGGAAACGCGCGGTCGGCATTAAAAATGTCAGCGCCAATGAGGAGTTTTTTAACGGCCATTTTCCGGATTTCCCGGTCATGCCAGGGGTCCTGATTGTCGAAGCGCTCGCCCAGGTTGGTGCTGTCGCCATGCTAAAACGTGAGGAAAACCGCGGCAAGCTTGCATTTTTCACCGGCATCGACAACTGCCGCTTCAAAAAGCAAGTCTATCCCGGAGACCAGCTTCGCCTTGAAGTAGAAATGATCCGATTCCGCGGCCCAATGGGAAAAGGCAAGGGAATCGCCACAGTCGACGGAGAACTCGCCTGCGAAGTCGAAATCATGTTCGCCCTCATCGACCAAAACAAATAATTCACTGTGCAATCTAAATTCGGTGGCTTAAATCAGGTGCCAATCGGGTGCCAGGCACCGTAGTGGGCACCAAAGTGTGGCGGCATAGTGGCCACATATTAATGATGGGTATTTTGGCTTATTTTTGCTTGAATGGGTTTATTGTTTTTGATTTTGGTTTATTTAGTAAGAACATTAAAGCATACAGTGCCGCATACTTTCCTTCAAAGACTGTAACTGGCACTGTATGTTTATTGTTGTTTTATACCGACTTCCATTTCCGGATGCAAGTTCCTTTCGATTTTGGGCATTTTAAGAGAAGCCGATGACCGGCCTAACTCAAAATGAAAGGAGCTTTTACTATGAAAAAGATAGTGTCCATTCTCCTCACAGGGACGATTTTCGGAGCGATGCTAACGCTAACAGGCTGTGGAACGAATGACGATGAACAAAATCCTCCGTCTCAGAATCGCATCCAGGACTATAAAGGGAACGATGTAAATCCGAATAATGACGGCAGGGTTGACGAAGATGGCCTGCCAAGCGATGCAAATGATGACAACAACGGCAGGAAAAAGCACCGCTAAAAGCAATCAAGCGAAAAATAAGGACGGAGAAATCTTCCGGCCTTTTTATATTTCCAGCAGGAACAAGTTCCAGCATGAACCAGGAATTCACCGGCTCCCATCTTATAGACCCTCCCTGCGGTCCACAGCCCTCTCCAAATCCCGTCAATTTCCGCGGGGATTTATTTCGCAAACTCCCTGTACTGCGCGCAATCCAGGAAATTCAATCAAACGTTTGATTGAATTCCAATTGTCGAAAAGATTGTGTGCGCATGAAGTTATTCGCCACTGGATGAAGGTGAGAGAGATTTCAGTATGCAAGGCCGCACTAAATCATCATTTGGCAAACCATTTATCCAGCAAAAATGCCATCCAAATCCCCCATCCCAATAAAAAAACAGCCCCAATGGAGCTGCCCTTGTTTCGTTCATTCAAACCCCAAACCTCAAACCTCGGTTTTCCTGGTCTTCAGCTTCGGTTTGCGCTGCATTTTGTCCTTGAATTCATCAAGCAGGATGTTTCCCTTATAGCCCTGGTCAAGCAATTGGCCAAGAAGGATTTCGGCATAGTTGTTTTTCGTTTTTCTTAGCTGGCCTTCCAGGAGGACGCTGATATGCTCTTCAAACTTTTTCAGGGAGCAAACCCTGGTCTGGAAATATGCCGGATCGTTATCCTTGTGCGTAATAACTGCCTGCACGATAAATTCATTTCCCGTGTCAGACAAATTTTTAAAATAGTCATGATGCTCGAGTCCGGTATAGGCTTCAAGAAGCCAGTTGGAATGCTCGTCTTCCTTGTTGATAATCAAACCGCTTTCCAGGTTGATTTCCGTTGACTCCTCGCCATCGAGGATTTCAAGTGACACCAGTTTAAATGTTTTCACTCCAGCAACCCTCCCTGCAATGATTTTGCCTGTATTATAACATAATCGCCCATTCAAGCGTCGACCTGGATTTGTCGAAAAGTAATATCCGAAATGCTGAATATCGCGAAAATTGGGGGAAAACAGCGGCAAAAGTTTCTCTTTGCAGCCTGGAAACTGCTTTTTAGGGCAAAAAGTAGCCCCAAAATCGTTTTTTGCCGGTTTTACATAAATCCCCCATAGGCGTTAAGATGGACGCATCAACGAAAGGAGCTGGAAGCTAATGATAAACCAAGTAACGCTTGTGGGGCGGCTGACCAAAAATCCGGAATTGAAGCTCACAACGGAAGGTACGCCGGTTTCAAATGTCATTCTGGCCGTGAACAGGCAATATAAAAATAGCAATGGCGATTATGATACCGATTTTGTTCAGTGCACCCTTTGGAAAAAAGCCGCGGAAAACACCGTTCAATATTGCCGCAAGGGTTCGGTGGTCGGGATCACCGGAAGAATCCAGACACGGCATTATGACAACCAGGATGGAAAACGGGTTTATGTGACCGAGGTCGTTGCCGAATCCATCCGTTTCCTGAGCAGCAAGCCGTCCGAGGCAACTTCGCATGAAATGGAAAATTCGAGGGCAGTCCCAGTCCCTGTCATGGGTGCCCAGCAAGCCCCTCAAGCCGCTCAAATTCCGGCGGCAAGCCATGATCAATACCAACGCTCCCAGCCGGTTCCACCGCCGTTTACTTTTGAAAAGGAGCCATCCGACGCTGCAAAGGAGGAGTTCCCATTTTGAATAGAAACAAGAGCAATGTAGGGGAGAGCCTTGAAATGCTGCTCGAAAGCCTGATTAGAATGACCGGGAAAACAAATGAACATGTCAGCAGCCTTCACAGCAGGATACTCATTTTGGAAAACCGGCTTGCTGAATACGAGAATGAATGGAAACAAACATGCGACGGCTGCCCTTCAAAAATGCCGCAGCTGCCTTTAAAGGAACAAGGATTCCTCTTTCGCCTCTAGTCCCCCGCATCGGCTTCGCATCATTACGATGTATGCCCCTGCCGAGAGTCCCTCCCTTTTAAAAAAACTTCACCAAAGATCCCCGCAGAAATAAAATCAATTGGCTCCCCGAAACCTACCCCAACTCTACCGGCGCATTGATTCGCCGGCTTTTTTTTTCGAAAAAAATTATCCTTTCCCTGACAAAGGGGCCAAACATCATAATAATATTGTTACAGAATCCGTGAAAAAAACAACCTGAATGTATATTTTTAAATGCCATGGACATACTGGATAAAAACCCCCTGTTATATAGGAAAAGGCCGCTGAACTGCCAATTCAGCGGCCTTTTCCGTTTGCGGAACCCTATTATTTCAAAAAGACGAGATTGCGTAATTCCTCTGTCGACAGTTCGGTAATCCAGTTTTCACTCTGGATAATCTGATCGTTGAGGTGCTGTTTTTTCTCAAGCATCGCATCAATTTTTTCCTCCAGCGTCCCTGTGCAGATCAGCTTGTGGACGTGGACGAACCGCTGCTGGCCAATCCTGTAGGCGCGGTCGGTCGCCTGGTTCTCGACGGCTGGGTTCCACCAGCGGTCATAGTGGATGACATGGTTGGCAGCGGTCAGGTTCAGCCCTGTGCCGCCGGCTTTCAGGCTCAGCAGGAACACAGGAAATGCATGCTCCTGGAACTGGGCGATCATTTCGTCCCGTTTCGCTTTCGGCACGCTGCCGTTCAAGAATGGAACATCAATACCAAACTTTCTCTTCAACGCGGCTTTGATCATTTCCCCCATCTCGATGTACTGGGTGAAAATCAGGCAGCTTTCGCCCTGGTCGAGGACCGCGTCTACAAGGTCAACAAGCTTCTCCATCTTGGCCGACCTGGCGACCAAATCCCTCCCGGAAGCGCCGGCGCGAGTGGTTAATGTACCCGGACGTTCTTTTCCTCCAACTATTTCTACAGCAGGGGTTTGGCTGTCATCCAATCTGGCGCCATCTTCTTCCTCGCCGCTTTCCGCCATGCCTGACAATCCGACAGCCTCCCCGGCCATCCACGTTTCCTTCAAATACAGGGCTGGATGGTTGCAAAGCTGCTTCAACTTGCTTAAAAGCTGGAGGATCATTCCTTTCCGTTCAAAGCCGGTCAGCTTCTCAAGCTGGGTGAACGTATCCTGGACAAGCTGCTCATACAGCGAGGCCTGTTCGGCGGTCAGCGGGCAATATTCCTTTTGCTCCTGTTTATCCGGCAGGTTGAGCGCGACATCCTCATCCTTTTTCGTCCTCCTGAGCAGGAATGGGCGGATGAGAGCCTGAAGTTCGCGCACCTTTTCAACCTTTTCTTCCTTTTCGATCGGAATCACGAACCGCTTCTGGAATTGCCCGAGGCTTCCGAGATAGCCATGATTCGTAAAATCGAAAATTGACCACAGCTCGGATAGGCGGTTTTCCATCGGCGTCCCGGTCAAGGCAATGTGATGGAGCCCGCGAAGCTTCCGGACAGCCCGGGACTGCTTCGTGTTCGCGTTTTTAATATTTTGCGCCTCATCAATTGCAATCGCACCCCATTCCATGCGGCTGAACTCTTCTTCATCAAGATGGCTCAGCCCATACGACGTTAGGACGACATCGCTTTCCGCCGCAGTCTCCGCGAAGCTCTCGCCCTTATGCCTGTTGGAGCCGTAATGGAGATGGACGCGCAGGCTAGGGGCAAAACGCTCGAGCTCCTTCTGCCAGTTTCCGAGTACCGAAGTCGGGCAAATGATCAGGGCGGGCTGCCCGGTCCCTTCAGCTGAACCATTTGCTTCGGCGGCCTTTTCTTTTACCGAAAGAAGGTAGGAAATGAGCTGGATTGTTTTCCCGAGCCCCATGTCGTCGGCGAGGACCGCCCCAAAGCCGAATTGGCGCAGGAACAAAAGCCAGCTCATGCCGTGCTGCTGGTAGGGGCGGAGCGTCCCGTTCAGCCCCGCCGGCACATCAACGACAGGAATCTCGTTCAATTCGCCAAGCTGCTTGATCATTTGCTTCCATTGCCGGTTCAGTTCGATCTGGATTTTCGCAAAAGTACGCGGGTTCTCAAGCTCGTCGCCCTCTGGTTCTTCAACAAGTTCCTGCTCAAGCAGGTCGCGGACATGAAGGCCTTCCCGTTCAGCCTTTTTCATCATATCCTGGATTTGCCTGATGAAGTGCGGGTCGAGCTTGACCCAGCGGCCGCGCACATAGACGAGCCTGCGTTGTTCTTCTACAAGCGAACGGAATTCATCCTCGCTCAAATCAACCCCGTTCATCGAGAAGCGCCAGTTGAAATCAAGCATTGCATTGAGGCCGACGAATGACGGCCTGTGGCTCCCCGTACCCTTCAGAGAGGCTTTGACACGGAGGTTTGCGTTTTTCATCGCCTGCCACCAGCCGGGCAATAGGATTTCAACCCCGAGAGCGAGCAGCATTTCGCTTGATTCGGTTAAAAAGATCCACGCTTCTTCCTCGGAAAGGGACGTCTTCAGCCGCCCATATACCCCTAGCGACGGAATCAGTTCCACCCAGCGCTCTTCTTCACGGGCAGCTCTGTCCAGAAATGGCCGCCAGGAGGAAGGGATACTCGAATCATCGGAGCGATACAGCTTATCCGGGTTCTTTTTCCCGCGCAAAAACGTCTCAAGGAGCCAGAAACCTTCTCCATCCTCCGGCTCATCGAGGCGGAGCCCGATCGTGAACGGCGCCTCGTTTTCCTTGATGCCGACCCATTCCAGCCAATTTTCTTCGTCAAAATAACGCGCCAACGCAGCCGCAGGAATATTGCTGCTCTCAAGAAGGCCAAGCTTCGGGCCGAACAGTTCGCGCATTTCGGCGTTCCGGGTCAAATACGAATCGAGGGAAAGATTATACAGTTCCTCGACAAAATCGTAGGCGGTCATCCGGTTGCCTCCCGATTCAAGCTCCTGCTCCCAGAACGAGCTGTCGAATTCATCGCTCACCCGGGCAGGAAGGTGCCAGCGGAATGTCCCGGCTTCCCATGCGGCGAAATCGGGCAGCCATTCTTTCGCCAGAATGCTTTCATAAAGAACGTGGGAGGAGGCAAGGCAAATTTCGGCCGCTTCGTCCCAGTCCCATTCAAAAAAGCGATTGAACGATTCGCGTGCGAAGAGCGTCACAAGCTGCCAGGCGTTCAGCTCAATCACATCAGCTCCGTAATCCTTCATTGGCTCCAGGAACGCGCCATAATAGCTTTCAGGATGGCGGCTGAACAACGGATATTTCCAGGAATCGGGAGGAAGCCATCCACCATTCTTCCCCTGCGCGCCAACCAGGCATCTTTTTTCCTTTACTGTTACAACCAATTTGATAAAAGGTTCCTTATACATCGATTAGCTTGCTCCTTTGGCATTCTTCATGGAAAGCGCGCAGTCGTTTCGTCCGTTCCATAAGTTCGTCAAAAAACGCATTCCACTCAGCCTGCCGCTTCTGCTTCTTATACAAGGTCCGCAATTTCTTCAGCATCCGGACAGCACTCTTGTAGCCCGGGCGGTTCTTGGCGGCAATATGTTTCGCCGCCGCCTGGTGCAGCATTGAAATTACCGCTTCGGGCTGCTCTTTTTCCAGTACCTTCAGCCGCGCAGTGGGCAAGTCCGCGTACTGGTAGCCCATGAACACCTGAAGGTCCGCCCATTTCGCATATTCGCCGCGCTCGAATAAAAGGCTGCCGTAGTCATAATAGCTGTAGGGGAGCGACTGCTGGAGAAGCCTTTCGAGAACATCGCCGCGCCCTGTCCCTTCCACATAAGGGATGGCCGATTCAAGCACGGCCCTGGCAAATTGGGTCCGACCTTGGTAGCCCCCAATCTCGTCCAATGTCCCCCGCAAATTTTGCGTAAGCGCATCAATATAAACGCCGGAGCGGCTCCACTCTTTCTGCGCCGCCAGCTCATCCGTCCAATACAGGAGGAACGGGGCTTTCTCCTGCCCGTCAAGCCCTGACAGTGACTCAATCGCCATCCCATCTTCGGACTGAAGGAAATGGATATGCGCCATCGCAATTTGGACAGGATGGCTGTTTTCTCCCTCGTTCAGGCGGTCCGCGGCTTCCTCAAGCTTCCGGGCCTCGTCTTCAAGGCTCCCTCTCTTTTTAAACAATGCCGACCAAACATTGATATAAAGGAACGCCCGCTCATACGGGACGAGCCTGAGCCCTGACAATAGCCCGCGCACATCCCCCTTCAGGCTCTCGAGAAACGGATCGAATGAAAGTGGCAGCGCCATCCCGGCCAGCTTCTTGGCAATCCGTTCAGCCGACCTTTGCAAATCATCAAACACATGCCCATAATACCGCTCCGCCGTTTCCGCCTGATGGCGAAGCTCCGTTGAAAGCCCGTCGAGCGCACGGAACGAATGCACAATCCCGGCAAGCTCATAAAGAAGCGCCCACTCCTCCCCGCGCGGTGAAGCGGCCCTCAATCGGCGCCAATGGATCCCGAACAACTCGCCGACCACATACGGATTCAAATAATTTTTTGAACGCAGAATCGAGTCGAAACTCTCGGAAAAGGAGTTAAGCCAAGATTGATAATCCCGGTCCGCCACCCCAGTCGACTTCACAATCGTGCGGGCACGCTGCATCCCCCAGTCCGCAGCCTCCTTCTTTTCCCGAACCGGATACCGCCAATCCTCAATCCACTCAGCCACACTGCCTTCCCGGCCATACGCCGCGAAAAACACCGCAACCTGATGCCGGCAAACCCCGCGCCCCGGACACGAACAATCACTCATATCAAAAAACAGCAGCTCCAGCCGCACTTTCGCAGGCACCACATCCTGAACCACCGCCGTAACCGTTTCCTCATCCATCCGCAGCTGCGAAACAAGCCCCTGCCTGTACAGAAGCATCCCCTTCTGTATCAGCCGCGCATCCTCTTCCGAATGCGGCGATAGCATATCCCGAAGCCGTTCCGACACTAAAGCCAAATTCTCATTCCGCATCCGAACACCCCACTTTTTTAAAAATGAACCCTAGTTCCTGCCCGCAGCCCTAAAGCTGCCACGGACAAGGGATACTATCCGACACAAGCCTCCACTACGCCCGTTCTTGCATGCGCCACATGTCAACGCACCCCGATTCCAATCACGGTCCGGAACACCGTCCAATTCCCGTAAAGTGGATTGAGATGCAATGTACACCAAACATCCCTGGCGATTTCCAACGCTGTACAATTTCCACACAACCGGAACCTCCGAACGGCAAAAACCATATTCTTTTATTATAACCAAAACTGGCTTCCAGCAGAAACCCCCGGGGTTTAATTAACGGAAATTGAACTTATGCCCACATAAAATGTGAGGCATTCGAAGTTTATGGCGAGCAACAATTTACCTGGTTTCCAGTTTCAAAATAAGGACAAGCGGGAAAAGAAGCACCACGCAAGTGAAAACTTTTCCGAAGTCGAACTTTGTCACAAAATAGCCATCTATGAAGATACTGGAATACATTTACAACCGACAAAATTTTTAATAGAATGGTGAAAAGTAGCGAAAAAGGAGGCGAAAAAGCGAGTGAAGGAGAACAGCAAGGAAGACGGCCAAAGCATCTTTATAGAAATTCTGAAAAAGGCCTATGATCGTGGACGCACCGAGAATGAGATGACATCAAGAAAAATGATTGAAGATTTAAAAGTAGACTTGAAGAATATGCCGATTGCCCAATCGGATACAATATAATAGAAAAGGAGGGATGCCTGATACGGCACCCCTCCTTTTGATTTTATATAGGTATTCCGCCAGCACCCCTACGGAGAATAATTCATGTTAATTCAAATGGGCTATTTCGGCTTTCAGTTTCTCTTTCGCACCCTTCCGCCAGCTTTTCACAGCGGATACGCTGACATTCTCTTTATCGGCGATTTCTTTAATGGATAGGGCATCCAGGCAAGTGTAAAGAACCCATTTTTTCTGATTTTCGGTCAGGCCCTTGCAATAGGATAGGAGAAGCAGCTCGGGCAAGGTTTCGTCCTCGACGGCTTCACCGGTTAATTCCCAGAATTCCTCACTTTGGTAAACGTTCCTCTCCGCAAAGGTGGCCGATTTTGTGAGTTCGGTCAACATTCGCCCTCTTATAAAGCTATATGCGTAGCCCTCGAAATTCCCTTTTTCCGGATTGAATCCCCTGGTTGCTTCCCAAAGGGCAATCAAGCCTACTTGATAAAATTCGTCTTTATTTTTATAAATTTGCAGCGAGCGGATGATACTGTTAATCATTGGAGCAAACTGATGTGCGATGTACTCAAAGCTTTCCACTTTCGTCCCTTTCAGGAAAGCGCGCTTGCCATTGTATTCCCGGGTACCTTCACCATACAGGCAGCCAAATTGTTTGACGAATCGCGGAAATTGAATTTTCGAGCAGAAAAACGTTCGAAAAAGGTCTTTTTTCAGGGAGAATTAGGGATTTTTAACCTAAAAAGCGGTCGAAAATCAAATTTTATTACTTTTTGAAAAAATTCGGATTATTTTTTCGACAAAGCTTGGCGGCCAGCCTACAGGAAGGGCGGCTACGACTTAAGGCTTAGTTGTTTTTACATTCGCAGGCTGTGGAAACACATGGATTTTTCGTGTATTGTTAAGGCAGGAAGCAAAAACTTCCATAAACTTTTCGCAGCATGATGAAACAATTCGAATGTTTTGTACGTACTAAAGAGTACATGATCAATAGAGTCAGGAGTCGATATTGATATGAATCCATTTCTATCGTTTTTATTAAGGACTTCCGTTGCCATCCCAACCGCCTTTACGACAGGCTTGGTAAGCGCATTCGCATTTAATGTTGGCTGGGGCCTTTCCGCGGGTATATCAATCGTGGGGGGCATTGCCGCGTATAAAACTGTCGGGATGTATACGAATTCGCAGTTTTTGAAGCAGCACCGGCTGACCCGGAAGGAATATCGTTATATAAAGCAGAACTTAGAAGAGGGGAAGCGGAAAATCAGCCGCCTCCACAAGGCCCTTTTTTCAATAAAAAATCTTCCGTCATTGAAGCAGCGGATTGACCTGTTGCGGGTCACGAAGAAAATATACAAGCTGACGAAGGATGAGCCAAAGCGTTTTTACAAGGCCGAGCGCTTTTATTTTTCCCACCTTGATTCGCTTATCGAGCTTGCGGAAAAGTACGCATTCCTCTCCTCGCAGCCGAAGCGGAACACGGAACTTGAATTGATGCTGCACGAAACGCAGCGGACTCTGGACAGCCTGGCGGACGCGGTCGAACAGGATTTATACCATATTATCAAGGACGACATCGACACCCTCGATTTCGAAATCGATGTCGCAAAGCAGGCGCTTGAAAGCCAGAAAAGCACCAAATTCATTGAAGAAAACAGGAGGACCAAATGAACGAGAACAATTCAGCTGCCATGAATACGAATAATTTATTGGATGATATATTGTCAGACCCATTCGGTGCCAAGGAGAATGAAGCAATTGCGCCGGCTCCTGCGGATGGGGGAGGGAAACAGGTTCGGCTGATCGATGTCTTGCCGGAAGAAAACAAAGCGAGAGCATTGCAGCTCGCAAGCCAGATCGACCCGAAAAACCACCAGGCAATGATCTCGTACGGGACACAGGCACAGGCAAAGCTTCTGACCTTCTCGAACACGATGCTCGAGCATGTTCAGAAAAAGGATGTCGGCGAAATCGGTGAAATCATCAACGAGCTGATGAAGCGATTATCCGACGTGAACCCCGAGGAATTGAACGAAGGGAAGAAATCCTTGATTTCGAGGATGTTCGGAAAAATGTCCAACTCGATTCAGGAAGTACTATCGAAGTACCAGAAAACAGGGGCGCAGATTGACCGGATATCCGTGAGGCTAGACCGCAGCAAAAACAGTCTCCTCGCGGACATCGCGATGCTTGAAAAGCTGTATGAGTACAATAAGGAATACTTTAACGCGCTGAATGTGTACATTGCCGCAGGTGAATTGAAATATGAAGAGCTGCAGCGCGAGGTCATTCCCGCTTTGAGAAAGGAAGCGGAAGCCTCAGGGGACCAAATGAAGTTCCAGGAAGTGAACGACATGCTGCAATTTGCCGACCGGCTTGACAAGCGCGTCCACGATTTGAAACTGAGCCGCGAAATGACAATCCAGAGCGCGCCGCAAATCCGCCTGATTCAAAACACGAACCAGGCACTCGCAGAAAAAATCCAATCGTCGATCATGACGGCCATCCCGCTCTGGAAAAACCAGGTCGCGATTGCCCTGACGCTCATCAGGCAACGCCACGCGGTTGAAGCGCAGAAGCAAGTCGCGAAAACAACGAACGAGCTTCTTTTGAAAAACGCGGAAATGCTGAAGACAAACACAATCGAAACCGCCCGTGAAAACGAGCGCGGGATCGTCGAAATTGAAACACTGAAGCGGACACAGGAAAGCCTTGTAAGTACGCTTGAGGAAACGCTCCGCATCCAGGAGGAAGGCCGCAACAAGCGCCGCCAGGCCGAACACGACCTCGCCCTCATGGAAAGCGGCCTCAGGCAGAAACTGCTTGAAATTAAGGGAGATCCTAAATAAATGAATGGACTGCCGGCGTTGGGCCGGCAGTTCTGTTTTTTAAAAAGGAGCAAGCAGTTTTACGGGGGTGTATGTCTTCTTTGGGGTTGGCGGTTAATCTAGGTGGGGCAGTTTATCCTGGTTTGCGGGTAATCTAGGGGTCGGGTGCCTTTTTGGGTTAGGGGACTTATCTGGATTAGGCGGCTTATTCGGTTAAGGCAGCCAAACGAGATTAGGAGGCCTATCCGTGATGAGCACTGCGCAAATAAACGAAGATAACTAGTGAAAATTAACCATAATTTCTTTGTCCGTCTAGTAGGGGTCAGACCCTCACTATATTTTGTGCTTCATTCATAGCTAAGTATTACTAGTCATGTTTTAAGATAACTAGTGAAAAATAACTATGATTAAGGTACGGAATATAGTAGGGGTCAGACCCTCACTATATTATGAGTTTGTTTATAGTTATATTTTGCTAGTCATATTGAAGCTTTCCTCCAGTAATTGGCCAAGGTTTTAACTATAGAATAAACCGGTTTTAGGAGCGTACGATAATTAGGCTTATCTTCTTTTCCAAACCGCTGGAATTTCGACTTTCTTTTCACCGCCACAAGGCAAAAAACCAGCAAAGACAAGCCAAAATAGGAAATCAATCAAACGTTTGATTGATTTCCCATTTGCCGAAAAATGTTGTTTGCAATGACACAAAATTTCTAATGCCGGAAGTCCAATCTTATGGTAAAGTAGTGGAAAATAATGAACTAAAGGAGCCGTAAATGGAATTCAACAGTAGATGGATACTTGGCTGCGGATTGTTCCTCGTAACTGTTAACGGGGTATGCTTTGCCCTCGCAAAGCTGCTTAGCTAAGTTAAGGTATTTCCGGTCCACCGCCAGTTACTTGGCCGCCAAACGCTAAAAAATAAAAAATAAAGCCGGTAATTCGCACCGGCAACTATAAATTCATATGGAGCGGGGAAAAAACTTGATTAATGATTTGGTACAGCCGGTATCAAAACGGCTTTTATTGCTGATGCTCCTTGTCACAGTCGGATCCGAAGCGATCCTGTATTTATCGAGGTACAGCTATTTTTTCTCGGACTTTTACAATTTGATTATGGTTGGTTCGATTGTGTTGGCCTGGAAGCTTCACCCACGGCTTGCACCCGGGCCAAGAAATGCGGGAGCGGATAATGGAGGCGCTCAGTTCTCCTCCGAGTACGACACATTCCTTGGTTTTGGGGGTAGGGCTCCGAAACGGCAGATTGTTTCCCAATTTGCTGTTGTCTTTCTACTGTTTTACCTAGGGTCAATCGTTACGAATTTCTATTCCAATATCCTCTTTAAGGATTTCAATGATAATTACACAAGCTATGTGGAGGATTCCGCTGCGGCGGTTGAAAGCGGATTTGCCGAAAACGGCGGGGAGGAAGCGGTCGCTTTCAAGATATTTGAATGGTTCGACCTCGTCGGATACGATTTCCTTTCCGATACGCTGGCGGGTTTTGAAGAAGTGTACCGAATTTCCTACATGATTCTTTTTCTCATGATTATTAAAAGATTTCTCCCGCAGAAGTGGACAAAGTGGCCAGAGGAAATTTTCCTGATGGCTGTCCTTTTCATCAGTTCGCTCCTGTTTGGGATTGGGCACACCCTCGCCAATCCCCAGCCATGGAGTGTTACGCTAGGCACCATTGCCACATTTACAAATATGGGCCTTATTTTGGGGCTGCTGCTGTTGTGGAGCCGGAATCTCTGGCTTTTGATTGCCGTCCATTCGCTGTACGATATCCTGATGACGGTCCAGTGGTATTACTTTGAGCTGGCTGCCCCAATCTTTTCCGGAGTGTTGATTTTGGCGTGGATCATTGAAACGGCTACCCGGAGAAAACCGACTTTTCAGGAGACCACTGTTAAGTTAGGCGAATAGACACATAGTATTTTATGGAAAAACGCCTGACCTTAAGTGGCCAGGCGTTTCTATTTTTTTAACCTATTTTTCAATAAGTGAGGAATTCAATTCTGGTTCTCTGCCAACCATTTGGATGCCAAGGTCTTTCAAGGCTTGCCGCATGGTTGCGCGTGTTTTGACCGAATTGAAGTTAAGTCCGAGGTTCACAATTGTTTGTGAAATTTCCGGACGGATGCCGGTGATAATCGCTTCGACTCCCGTCAGCCTAAGCGCGCTGAAAATTTGGAACAGCTGGTCGGCAACCATCGTATCGATGACCGGAACCCCGGAAATGTCAAAAATGATTTGCCGGATATCCAGGCGCGTGCTTTCCGATAAAGCTACTTCCATAATCAATTTTGCGCGTCGCGTGTCGATTGACCCGACGAGCGGAACGACTGCGACTCCTTCGACAATTGGAACAACGGGGACCGAAAGCTCTTCAAGCGCCGTGTAAGCAACATTCATCAGCCGGGTTGTATGCGCTTCAAAACCCTCGCCGACAACGCTCGATACCCTGTCCAGTAGCGGGTCAATGATTTTGGAAACATCCAGCATCGTGATGGCCGCGAACTTCTTTTTTTCCAACTCGTCGGTAAAAACATCCCAAACGACAGTCCTGAAAAACGAAACGCTCCTCAGGGAATCAGTCAGCGACACACGATGGCGAATCGCCACTTCGGCAGCCTTCTTTCCCCATTCCTCAATTTCAGGTAAAATGGACTCTCGTTTCCCGGTAAGAGCTTCGCCAAGAAGTGAGATTAATTTTGCGCAAAAATCCACTTTCCGATCAAGGGGCATTTCCAGGTGGGGGAGGCGGAACGTATCATTCTTTTCGAGAATATCCGTTACATTCCTTGCAATTACATGATCATTTGCAATAATTTTCTCACCAATATACTGCAATTCATCCTTCATGAGCATGAACCCCTTTTACATATCTCTTCCATCTATCATATAGTATTTTCATCCATTAGGGCAAAATGCAAGACGGGAAAAAGTTATTTCCGATCATTTGGGAAATCGGAATCTAAAAGGGCAACGGATTCTCCGCTGCCCTTCTACTTTGGATTTTAAATTGGGTGCCAGCCAACCTAGCGCCTGTAACGGTTGCTGAGTACCTTCAACAAAAATTGCTTTTCTTCCGCAGAAAGCATTCTCCAGTTTTTTACTTGAATTTTCATCAAAGTTCACTCCCCGCTTTTAAAAATAAACGCCTTTTCGGCAAACCCCAACTTTTTGCCTGCATCTCCACTATACTTTAGACTTCCATGTAACTGAATAGCGATTCGTTCAACAAATTATGACCGTAATGACCATATTCGGCCAGCTTCTTCCCAATAGTGGACGGCCTTTAGGAAAAAAGGAGGAGCTACAGGCGGAAATTTGCAGAAATCAGTCGATAAAAAATTGGAATAATGAAAATAATTATGAGCTTTGCCCTATAGTCGTATGACTAGTAGTAGGCTAAAATGGACGTGCATTTGAGTAAATAGGTTCCGGGAGGGGATAGGAGTCACCAAATTATCCGGCAGTTTGCAACCTGAACTTCAGCTAAGTAATAGAAAGACAAACTAATGAAGGAGGCATCAGGATTTGAAAGCTCTTAAAAGGCAGTTGTTTATTTTAACAACCATTCTAACCATGCTGGCCGGAACGATTTTTCCGTATGCAGGCAAAGCCAACGCAGAAGAGAATTACATTACAGTCGCCCAGGCGATCGCGAATAACACTGGGAAGGCAACAGTTAAGGGGTATATAGTTGCTTACACAGTAGGCACAAGGAATTACGATTTTGAAGCTCCTTTTGGAGGAAATACAAATATAGCAATTGCGGATTCCGCCACGGAACGCGATCCGGCAAAAATCCTCCCGGTTCAGCTGCCAAGCGGTGATTTCCGCACGACGTTCAACTTACAGTCCAATCCTGGCAACCAAGGTAAGGAAATCCTGGTTACTGGATCACTGGAAGCGTATTTCACAGTACCAGGACTGAAAAATCCAACAGCAATGAGCTTTGTAGGAGAATCGGAACCTGATCCGGAACCGTCCCCGGAAGGACTGAAAATCCACCAAATTCAAGGCTCATCCCATGAATCTCCTTACAAAGACCAGAACGTAAAAGGCGTTCGGGGAATTGTTACTTTTGTGCAAGATGCTAGTAACTTCTACATGCAATCCGCAACCCCTGATAACGATTCAAATACTTCGGAAGGAATCCTAGTCTATAAGCCAACCCACAATGTGAAAGTTGGTGACCTGGTTTCGGTTGACGGCCTTGTTAAGGAATGGGTCCTCGATGGATATTCGGACAAGCTTCAGACAGACCTTGCCATGACTGAACTTAATGCAACGGGAGCAGGTAATTCGGTAACTGTCATCAGCAGAAACCAGCCTCTACCAGAACCATTGGTAATCGGAAAAGACATCTTGCCTCCAACCCAAGTCATCGACAACGACCAATTTAAAAATTTCGACCCAAATGAAGACGGCATCGACTTCTATGAAAGCATCGAAGGAATGCGTGTGGCGATTGAAAACCCAATTGCCACAGCTCCGCAAAAATACGGTGAAATCCCAGTCATCGCCGGCAAAGTGGATGGGAAGCCTTACACGATTGCGGGCGGGACAATTTTAACAAAGGACAATGCGAACCCTGAACGGATGCACATCTTGATGGGAGACAGGAACTTTGTTAACAAAACCGGCGACCGGTTAAACGGAACCGTAACCGGTGTTGTCAGCTACAGCTTCCAGAACTACAAAATCCTGACTGACCGTTCCAGCCTGCCTGAACTGGTGGAAGGTTCTGCGGTACGCGAAACAACTACAATTAAAAAAGAAGCGGACAAGCTTACAGTCGCTTCTTATAACATGGAAAACTACCGGGCTTCCGAAACAGCCAAAACACAAAAAATCGCCGAATCGATTGTGAAAAACCTGAACTCGCCTGACATTCTCGGTCTGGTCGAGGTCCAGGACAACAATGGACCAACAAATGACGGCACGACCGATGCCTCCAAAAACTATCAGGCTCTTATTGATGCAATCAAGGCAGCGGGTGGACCAACTTATGCATGGACCGATATCGCGCCTGAGAACCTGAAGGACGGCGGTGAACCGGGCGGGAACATCCGTGTCGGCTATCTCTACAACCCGGAGAGAGTCCAGTTGGCAACAGGTGCTCCTAAAGGAACAGCCACTCAGGCAGTATCCTACGAAAACGGCTCACTTACCTTGAATCCGGGCCGTATTGACCCAACAAACACAGCATTCAACTCGAGTAGAAAGCCGCTCGCCGCCGAGTTCGTCTTTAACGGCGAAGAAGTGATTGTCATTGCCAACCACTTCAATTCCAAGGGCGGGGACCAGCCGATTTTTGGAAAAAATCAGCCGCCGGTACTTGGCAGTGAAGCACAACGCCTGCAAATCGCGCAAATCGTTAACAACTTTGTGTCCGATGTCCAAACAAAGAATCCGGATGCGAATGTGGTCGTCCTTGGCGACTTGAACGATTTTGAATTCTCCAAGCCGCTTGAAGTGTTGAAAGGCGATGACCTGACAAACCTAATCGAAAGCGTGCCGCTGCCTGAGCGCTATACGTACAACTATCAGGGCAATGCTCAGGTGCTTGATCATATGCTCGTCTCAAATCGCTTGGCAGGTTCATCTGTATTGGATATCGTTCACTTAAATTCGGACTTTACTGAAGCCCAGGGACGGGTAAGTGACCACGACCCGCTTGTGGCCCAGATCGACCTTACTCCAGCACCAGCTGGACCAAAGCCTCTTGACCTTACCATCATGCACGTAAACGACAGCCACGCGCATGTTGAGCAATATCCGAAGCTTGTTACAGCAGTAAATGAAGTCCGCAGCCAGGGGAAGAACAACCTGCTGCTGGACGCGGGTGACGTGTTCTCCGGAACGCTGTACTTCAAGCAATACCAAGGCCTTGCGGATCTTGAATTCATGAACCAGCTCCGCTATGATGCGATGACATTCGGGAACCATGAATTCGATAAGACTTCTGAAACATTGGCTAACTTTATTTCCAAGGCCAACTTCCCGATTGTGAGCGCGAACGTGGATGTAAGCAAGGATGCGGCTCTAGGGAAACTTTTTGAAAATACAATCGCCACCCAGCCTGCAGGCGGTAAAATCTATCCGGCCATCATCAAGGAGATCGATGGTGAAAAGGTCGGAATCTTTGGCCTGACAACAGCCGATACGACATTCCTTGCCAACCCGGCTGATGAAATTGTTTTCAATGATGCAATCGCAAAAGCGAAAGCGACAGTAGCGGCCTTGAAGGAGCAAGGGGTTAACAAAATCATTGCCCTTTCCCATCTTGGCTATGTGCCTGACCAGGAGCTCGCTGCGAAAGTCGAAGGCATCGACGTTATCGTTGGCGGCCACTCGCATACAAAGCTGGACAAGCCTGTCCTGGTGCAAAAAGCAGAGCCGACGCTGATTGTCCAGGCGAATGAGTATCTGAACTATCTCGGCAAGCTTGAAGTCTCGTTTGACGAAAATGGAGTCATCACAAGCCATAGCGGCGTTCTGCTCGATCTAAAAAATTACACGGCAGATGCTACAGCGGCAGCACGTGTCGCAGAGCTTAGGGCTCCTCTTGATGAATTAAGGAAACAGGTCGTCGGACATACAACTGTTCCATTGAACGGTGTCCGTGACGATGTCCGATCAAAGGAAACGAACCTTGGGAACATGATTGCCGATGCAATGGCAGCTAAAGCGAATGAGTCACTGCCGACAACAATTGCAATTCAAAATGGCGGCGGCATCCGTGCATCGATTGACGTAGGTGACATTACCCTTGGTGAAATCCTTGAAGTGATGCCATTTGAGAACCAACTGGTTACTCTTGAACTGACAGGCGCGGAAATTTGGCAGGCGCTTGAAAACGGCGTTTCACAGGTGGAAACGAAGCAGGGCAAGTTCCCGCAAGTATCGGGGCTGCGCTTCCAATACGACCCAGCTAAGCCTGCATACAACCGTGTTTGGAGTGTTGAAGTAAAGAACGGTGACAAGTACGAAGCGATTGACCTGAACAAAACGTACCGCGTTGCAACAAATGCATTCGTTGCCGACGGCGGGGATGGGKACACATCCTTCAAAAAAGCAAAGGATGAAGGCCGTATCAATGAATTGTTCGTCGTCGACTTTGAAGTGCTTGCTTCCTATATCGAAAAGAACAGCCCGATTTCACCAACAATCGAAGGGCGAATCATTGCCGGACAACATCCTCCGCAAATCGTAACCGGCTGGGTTGAAAAGGACGGACAATGGTTCTACTATGATGCGGAGGGCAAGAAGGTTACCGGATGGCTTGAGCTTGAAGGCAAAAAGTACTACCTTGACCCTACAGCTGACGGCGCCCGGGTGAGTGGCTGGAAAACAATTGACGGTTCAACCTACTACTTCAATGACGAAGGAGTCATGCAGGTAGGGCCAGTCACAATCGGCGGCAAGACCTATCTCTTTAACGAGGAAGGTGTCCAGCAGACAGACAAGTGGTCGGAGTATGATGGATGGTGGTACCACCTCGACAAAGATGGTGTTGTTAAGAAAAAGCAAAAGAACGCGCCTCCTGGGCAGATTGGCAACACGCCTGGCCAAGGCGGAAGCCAGCCTCCAGGACAATCCGGTGAAACCCCTGGGAAGGGTAAAAAATCTGCATAAAGCACAAAAAGAAGCACCCGGCGGCCATTTTTGGCTCCGGGTGCTCATTTGGTTATAAACCTATGAACTTATAAAAAATAAAAAAAGAGGTGCAGCAAATCCGCAACCCCTCAATACTTAAGTTTTGATGATCGAAAGCTTACCGCCCGCAAGATGAACAGCTTTTCCTGTAAGGTTAACCTGCTCCAATTTCCGGCTTTTATTTTCATCCCTTCAACTCCCCTTTTCTTCTCCTGACATTTCCCTCCTTAGTGGAGGGCCATACCTTTTGTTACCATTTTCTTAATTTTCCTTTACCGCGATTCGGTTCTGGATAAACGATGAATCGTCCTGCAAATTAGGTGCAAATCGGACAAGCTTTTACGTGGTTCAACTGTTCGGAGTGTAGAAGCTGGCGAATGGAAAAGAGGGGAGGTGAATGGTGACGAAAAAAACTTGGGGGAAGTCGAGATGGATTTTACATTGTAAGGTCTCTGGAAAAGTAATCCTCCGGAAAAATACTAAAGAAATGAAAAAGAGGCTTTTAATAGCCTCAATTCTTGTATGGAAAAGTAATAATAAAAGCCGTTCCTTTGTTCGGGCCCTCACTTTCCACATTGATCCGGCCTTTATGGTCTTGAATGATTTTATAGGAGACCATAAGCCCAAGCCCGTTGCCGGTCGCTTTTGTTGTGAAAAATGGTTCGCCGAGCTTCTTTAATTGCTCATCGGTCATGCCGATGCCAGTGTCTTCTATAATGACGGCTACTTCCTTGGCGCGCTCCTCAATGGAAATCGTCACAATCCCGCCATTTGGAATCGCCTCAATCGCATTTTTAAGGATATTGAGGAACACCTGCTTTAGCTGGTTCTTTTCTCCGGAAATCAAGACTTCATCCCTTGGGAAGTGGGATATGATAATCACATTTCTCAACAATGCTTCAGGTTCAAGGAATCTTGCCGCCCCTTGTAAAATGGCAGCGAGATTGCATTTTGAGTAATCAGCCTGATGGGGCCTTGCGAAAATCATAAAGTCACTGACAATTGAATTGATCCGGTCGATTTCATCGAGAATTGTTTTTGTGAAAACGGTTTCATTTGTTGTCTCCGTGAGAAGCTGGACGAACCCTTTTATTGTTGTCAGCGGATTGCGGATTTCATGTGCGAACCCTGCGGCTAGTTCCCCGACCATTGAAAGTTTCTCCGCCTTCTGAAGGGTTTCCTCCGTCCGTTTTTTCTCGGTAATATCGTACTGGATGGAAATGTGCTTGTACTTTTTTCCGTTCCTATCAAGAAAAGGCACAATCGTTGTATCCACCCAAAAAGTCGTGCCATCCTTGGCCCTGTTGAGGATTTCCCCGTTCCAGACCTTTCCCGCAGAGACCTCTTCCCACAGTTCATCGAAATATTCCATCGGGTGGTAACCGGAATAGAGCATCGCGGGGGTTTTTCCAATTAATTCTTCAGGCGTGTATTTTGTAACCTCGCAATACTTTTTGTTTACATAAATGAACCGGTCGTTTTCATCCATAACAGAGAAAATCGTCGCTTCATTTAAGGCTTTCTTCAGCTCCGCAAGCTCATTAAGGGTCACCTTAAGCCCTTCGGCTGATTCGTCCAATGCGTACCTCGTTGTTGAAAGGATATCATTATAATGCGTAACGACTGAAGACAGGACTGCATGATACAGGGGGTCAAGTATTTTCATGCATTCAAAAAAGTCGCCTGGCGTAATGGAACCAGTTTCAATCTCTTTTTCAAAAAGGTCGAATACGGCTGTCCGTGTTTCATTTAGGAGGCCAATGCTTGTATCAAGCGAGCCGCTTCCGCCCACGGACTTTCGCCCCAGCAAATTGGCGAAGGAAAATAAATCGGCCTTAATGGTTGGGCTCTGTTCCGCAAGATATTCCCCAACCAAATAATAGAGGTAACCTTGCATATAGCGTTTATTATCGAGCTTGCTATAAATGGCGCTATATTGATTGCCATCCCGGGGTAAGTTCAAAAAACCGGCCACATCTCCGCTCAATTCTTTGATCTTCCGGCCCAGGTACTTCATTTGATTGTTCATGACTCCCCCTCCGCAAAACATGGCATACGAAGACGTACTGAAAGACCCCTCCGGAATAAGGTGAGAAATAGCCAGTATATCCTATTACTAGTATAAATTTCCCAAGCAGTTTTGTAAACTTGTAGACTGCAAAAAGGGATTTTCATAGGACGGAAAAAAAGGCACCCCATAGGATGCCTTCGAAAAATTAATGCTTATTGAAAAGGGCTATTTTAATAGAACCGCTTAAAGCTTTCAAAACGAGCTTTGTAATATGGGTCATCAAGGCTTGTAATTGTAACCCCGATTACGGCGTCAGCGTGAAGAAACAGGTTGTCCCCCAGGTAGATACCCATATGGGAGATTCCCTTTTTGTATGTATTTTCAAAAAACACAAGGTCTCCTGGCGCTGGTTTATCAACTTCATAGGAACGATTATAGTAGCCTTCAGCCGAGTGGCGGACAAGCTGGGTTCCTGTTTGGTTGTTTACATAATAAATGAATCCGCTGCAATCAAAACCTTCAAGAGTTGAACCGCCCCACACATACGGGGTGCCTATCAGGTTTTTGCCTAAGGATATCACGGTCGGAACAGTGTCATTATTTCCAGGTGTGGCAGTCTGAGGCGTCTCGGCAAGTGCCGGAACCTTCAATACCTGGCCAACTCTGATCATATCCGAAGATAGGCCATTCATTGCCTTCAGATTTTCCACGGTCGTATTGAATTGCAGGCCGATCTTCCCAAGTGTATCTCCGTTCACAACAACGTAGGAACCGAAGCTGCCAGAAGATGGATGAGCTGTAGCAGGCGGCTTAGCCTGCTGGACTGGCGGAGCCTTTGCCGGTTCAGTTGGTACTTTTGGTTTTTCGGCAGGCTTAGCAGGCGCTGGAACTACTGGCTTAGTATTTCCAGTGGATGCCGCCTGGAGCTTAAGAACCTGGCCAACATAAATCGTATCGTTTTTCAGATTGTTCAAGGTCTTTAAATCAGCAATTGATATGCCTGTTTTCAGAGTAATGGCGCTTAACGAGTCGCCTTTTACGACTGTATAGGTGATTGGCTTAGCCTGGTTGGCGGTGGCAGTCGGCTTGGTTTGGTTAGCGGTGGCGGCCGGTTTAGCCGAGACCGAAGTTGATCCGGAATCAGGCAATACAAGCTTTTGGTTTAGGAAAATTGTATCGGAGGCCAGTTTGTTCAGCTTTTTCAGGTCAGCCACGGATGAATTCGTCTTAGCCGCGATTCCGGAAAGTGTATCGCCTTTCTTCACGGTATATAGTTCAGAAGCCGATGCGGCCGAGGCATATGCTATTGATAGAAGTGCAACGGTCGCAAAGGTGGCTGCTGCTTTCTTCATCACTTCACCTCCATGGAGTATTCTGGTACAGAATATTTTACCATAAGAAACAAACTTGGCTAACCCTTTTTTGAAAAATAAGTCGAAATATGGATGTGGCAAATCGTATTGAAGAGAAGTGAGAAGAAATGCCGAGGAAGAAAACCAGTTTTACCATAAATATGATAATGCGGACAACCGAGCCAATAGAGTAAGATAATTTCAGGTTTGTCATTAATCAGGCCTGCACAATACATCATGAAGGTGGTTACATCCTTGGCTAAAATGAATAAGAAAGCGGTGCAACTGGCTATGCTCGCTTCGGCAGCGGCAGTTTCCATTGCGGCAGTAAATCCACACCAGGCGGAAGCGGCGTCAACAGCGGAAAGCCTTGTCGTAAAGGCGGAAGCTAACAAGGTGATTCTCATCCGCGCGACATCGGTTGACTACAATGCAAACCCGGCTGTCCAACCGTGGACCGAGTACAACAAAGCAAAGAAAGATTATGCAGCCGCTAAAGCAGCAGTTGCGAAAGCACCCGCGAAGGAAAGGGAGAAGCTGAACGCCCGCCTTGACATCGTCAAAATGTGGATCGACCGGACAGCCGCGTATATCGATGCGATTTCATCCGGCAGGAAACTTGCTGCACTGCAGAGCCAGCTTAACAGCAGCCTCGACAAGGCGGACTTTGTAAAAGCAACCGCCACATACCATACGTTGTCCTATGAAATTAAGAAACAGGCGAAAATCCTCTATAAAGTGTATGGCCAATCAACACGCCAGGCAATCCTTGAGGCGTACAAGCTACCCGCCGAAAAAGCCAAGGCAGATGCATTGTACCCAATCAGCATTTACATTGAAATCGGCCGTTTGGGAACAGCCCTTGAGGCAGGCGATGAAACATCGGCAAGGAAGTTCCACGACAACATTGTTGCCTGGTTCGAGGAACTTGAGGACGAGGACACTGCCTACGCGCTTCTTGAGTATTATATTGAGACGGTTTCTCCTTATCTTGATGTCCAGGAGGAAATCAGCCACATCCTTGTTGATGACAATTATGAACTGGCGACAGGCGATCCGAACGCCTATGGATTTTACGCTTTCTCATTTTATAATGAAGAAGGAGAGGAAATCTTCCCGGATCCGTTTGAGCAGGGCTATATGATTAAAGATGACAAAGGCTTCTTCCGTGAAGACGGCACCCTTGCCGAGGCATACGCGAAAACCGGAATACCAAAAACGGAAACAGGTACTGTTAAAATCCAGCTCCTAAAAAGCGAAACCGGAGAGGTAGTAGCGGAAAATACGGTTCCGTTAGTGGAAAGCCTTCTATATTGGAGCCTTGATGCAGGAAAGCTGGTGGATGAAAGTGGAAATCCGGCTGCAACTTTAGCTATAGGACAAACATATCAATTCGTTCCAACTAAAGCGACGGACCAAAACGATGAGGTCATTGGCGACGATCCAGGTGAAACTCTGAAACTCGAAGATTTTAAAGGGATCACCTATAAATCTCAAAACCCCGAAATCTTTACTGTCGATGAATCAGGGAAAGTGACGGCGGTTGAATCTGGAAAAGCGAGCCTGGTCGTAACGTACAATGGCTGGTATATGACAATTCTGGTGAATGTTGAAACATCAGCGAAATAATATTGAACCCCCCAATCCAATAAGTGGATTAGGGGGTTTTTTATGTATATTTAGAATTTTGTGTGACTTTAGTCATATAAAAACAACAATTCTTCCTCTTGAGGTACAAGTTTCCAACAAAACCATAAATTGTTTCCAATTTTTCGCCAAATATATACATATAAAACTAGATATCTCCAAGTAAATGTATTATTATAGTAAATGTGAAAGGTGCTGGTAGGCCGCTCAATACTTACCTATTTTCACAGTATTTCTAAAGTACATACAGGAAATTCATATATTAGTTGATATTTCCAAAGTGCTTTAGTATAATTGTCGTTAAGTTTGTAAGGCGATGGTTTGTGCCTTTACAGGCGGAAACTGTCGTACTACTAAAATACCGAAAGGGGAAAACCAGACTTATGAAGAAAAAGGCAATTAAAATCGCCGCTGCTTCAGCAGTCGCTGCTTCCGCATTCGTTGCTGCAGCACCAGTTCAAACTGATGCTGCAAACAATGCCCAGACAGAAGTAAGCAAAGCGATCACCCAAATCAAAAAAGCGTATCACACGTACAGCGATGTAACAGCTGACGGAAAGTTTGCTGACCTGGCAGACGTTTACAAAGAGTACAATGCTGCAAAAGCATCTTATGCTAATGCAAAAAAGGCTCTTAGCAATTATAGCGGCAAAGACAAGGACGCTCTTCTTGCAAGCCTTGATTTTTATTACAGCGACTACATCGGTAAGCGTGTTATTACATACATCGACGCTTACAACTACGCAACAAAATTAGATGAAAAGCGTGAAGATCTTGCCAAAGCTCTTAACGACAAGAACTGGGATGAAGCAGAAAAGCAATATCATGCCATTTCTTACGAATTGAAAACTCGCACAGTAATTCTTGATCGTGTATACGGTAAGACTGCACGTGAATTGCTTCGCAGCGAGTTCAAAGCAGAAGCTCAAGCGCTACGCGACAGCATCGCTGTTGAAGTAACAATCAAAATGGCTGTTGAAGCAGCAACGAAAGAGCTTGCTGAAAAGGATTTTGAAGGTGCTAAAGTACAAATCGATAAAATCGACAAGTTCCTAGCTGACCTTGATAAGAACAGCGAATTCGGCAAATATCTTGCTCCACTAGTAGATAAAGTAAAAGACGAATACAATGGCGGCATTGCCCTTCCTAAGGTTCAAAGCGTAACTGCTGTTAACGGAACAGTAACAGTAAACTTTGACAAAGCTTTGGAAGCTGCTCCTACAACAGCTGACCTAGTTGTTGTTCAATCAATCAACGGCGCTGAAGGAAAAGCTGTAACTCCATCTGCTGTGGCTCTTAGCGAAGACAAGAAAGTTGTTACAGTGACTGTACCTAAGGTTGAAGCAACTACTGCTGACCAGGCAGTTGTATACAGCGTAGCTTACAAAGCTGCTCCAGCTGTTGCTGCTGCTTCTTTCAAAGTTGAAGCCGCTGCTGCAAACGTAAAAGGTTTATCAGTTGCCAACGCTAAGACTTTGAAAGTAGAACTTAGCAACAAAATTGAATCTCTAGAAGGCCTTACTTTCACAGTTAAGCGCGGTACAACAACTATCGTATTAACTCCAAAGCTTTCTGAAGACAAACAGTCTGTTGAACTTTCTTCAGCAACTAACCTTGTTGCCGGTGACTACACTGTTACTGTAACAGGCGGCCAGTTTAAGGATGGTTCCAACACTGCATCTGTTACTGTAGCTGCTCAAAAGGTTGCTAAGATTGAAGTTCTTTCCACTCAAGCAGTTAAATCAGCAACTTCTACTGACACTGTGACAGTTGGATACTCTGTAAAAGACCAGTACGGCACTGACATTACGAAGGACGCTCTTGCAGCTAACATTCAGTGGGCTTCTTCTGTAGGCACTGCTAACGATGATAACAATGGTAAAGTTACAATTGTTAAAGGTTCAGAGATTAAGAAGGGCGATACTATCGTTCTTACTGGGGTAGACGGAACAACTGGAACAACAGTTGTAGCTAACTTGACTGCATCTGATGCGGCTACTCTTCAAACTTTAACTTTCGGAGCACTTAAGTACCCAACAAATAAAACTAGAGTTGAAGTTAACCAAGCGACAGCAGTTGACCTTGAGGTTAATGCAGTTGATCAATATGGAAATAACGTCACTAATGCAACTGCACTAAATGCATCAACTACAATCATTGATTCTGATGCAAATGCATCCGCATCTTTTGTAACGGTTGACGGCAAAGCGTATTTGCGCTTAAACACAACTGGAATGACAGCAGCTAAGCCTGTAATCGTGACAGTGGTAATCAATGCAACTGGCCAGGTTGTTAACTACACATTTGATGTAGTGAAAGCTCCAGAAGCTGCTGAGGTTTCTGTAGTTGCTCCAACAGCTACAATTGCTGCGGGTGATGGCGCTAAAACACTAGTTGCAACATTAAATGTAAAAGATCAATTTGGTGCTGACATGACTGCTGACCAAATTGTTGCTGCTGCTGCTGCAGGCGCATTCACATTTACATCTTCCAATAGCAATGTAATTGAAAGTAGAAATCTTGGAATTGAAACAACTGGTACAAATAAAGGTAAACTAGTGAACACTGGAGCATTTGGTGATGTAAAAGGTACAGCTACCATTACAGTAACAGTTAATGCTACAGGAAAGTCATCTAGCTTTGTTTTAGATGTTAATGAAGCTCGTAAAGCTGCTACAATCGAGCTTCCTTCAACGCTTGTTAGCAATCTTATCCAAGGTGCTTCTACATCTACTAAGCTTGCGTTTAAGGATCAGTATGGTAAGGATTTTGACGTAACTGCAAACATTTCTAACCATGCTGTAAAGGTATCTGTTTCAAAAGTATCAGGTGATGATGCTGGATTAACTGTAACTGCACCAGATGGTCAATCAACCTCAGGTGATTCGATTACAGTGGTTGATGAATCAACATTTGATGCAAATGCTACTAATTCATTTGGAATCGCTGCTCAGGCTGGCAAAAAAGGTTCTTACACTGTTACCTTCCAGTTTGTAAATACAACAACTAACGATGTATTAAGCCAAGTTTCTAAAACATTCGTTGTTGCAGAGAACGTATCAACTGGTTTAACATACTCTGTTGCTGATATTCCAACTCTTTATAAAGCTGGATCAGGTCAGGACGGAACTACATCTGACATTTCTTCGACTGATATTGCAGCGGGCTATGCTAAGCAAGTCTCAATCAAAGCTACTGATGCAGCTGGAAACAAATATGTAATTCCTTCAACTGCAATAGTTAGCGTGTCTTCAAACAATGCCAATATTTTGGTTCAAAATGTTGGTGGTAAGTGGTATGTAGCTGGAGCCAATAGCGCTATTACTTCCGACGTAAATGGCCAAGTATCGGTTGTCGTCAATACAAACGATGGAGTACGGACAATTACGAAAGATGTAAAAGTTTCAGCTCAAGCTTTAACTGCTCAATCCGTTGAAGTGAAGGACAAAACTGCTGGCACTTCTGGAGCAGTTGATAAAACTAACGTAACAATTACATCTTCTACGACAACAACAGACCAAGCGTTTGTTTGGGTTACTGACCAGTTTGGTGGATATACGTTGGGTAGCACTGCTCTCGATTCTATTTCCATCATTCCACAGACCGGAGAAGTTACAGGAAATGTGAGTGTTACTAATGGAGTTATCGACTTTAGCGGAGTTGGTAGCAAAGATAAGAATGATAAATTCCGTGTAATCTTCATAAAAGACGGTAAGTCTGATTTTATTGACGTAACAGTTGGGGAGTAAGTTGGACTAAGTCTTAAATTAAATAAAGCCTTGTAGATATAAAAGTCTACAAGGCTTTATTATTGCGTAAAGTGAATTGAAAGTTTTGATTTCTTTTACAAATAAGTTAAGACCGGCAATAAAGAATAGGAGAAATTTGTATAATATAAAAGACGAAAAAAAGGGACCAATTATGCCAAAAACAAATATTATTTTTCTTTTTTTTGTAGTTTTGACTTTAATAACATTAATTACAGTTAATTTCACAGGGAAAAATCAAGATAAGGTTTTTGAAGAGTCATTTCAAAAGTATGAGTATGCCATTTCATTATTAGAAAAAACAGATAAAAATTCAAACGAAATTGAAACAGCAATAAAAATACTAAATGATCTTAATAAGCAACAACCAGGATCGGTAGCTATTACCCAAAATTTAGGTATTGCATATGCTATGAAAGAAGATTATAGTTCAGCAGCTAGACAATATAAAAAGGCACTTGAAATAAAGCCGTTTTTGTCTACCGAACCAATATTTATGCTTCAATTTGGAGAAATGTTGTATTTCAGCAATCAAAAGCAGGAAGCAAAATTAGTCCTGGAGAAAGCCAAAACCCTTTATGGCCAAGAAGTAGACGAGAAATACCACAGTAGGGTTGATGAATTGCTCGGTACGATTTGAGTAATTGCTATGGAGGAAAACATGACGAGTTATACACTTAATATTAAAAGGGATCCTCAAGAGGATGAGAGGGATCAAAAGAAAATAGACCGACTGATTTTTCTCATATTTTTAGCTATAACTGTTGGAGTCCCACTTATCGTTAGTGCCGGTATAGATTCTTTTTATAGTCCAATTATTGAAAATGAAGCAACTTTTATGAGTGGATATAAGGGCGATTTATTTGCCCTGCATAAATCATATATTGCTATAACTGCCACGTCAATAATAGTACTGCTCTTCCTGTATAAGGTTATTTTTCTAAATTATAAAATTGTTCACAGATCAATAAATTGGTTAATGCTTATGTTTGGCATATGTATTATTATTGCTACTGTTTTTTCTCCGTATAAAACATTAGCGCTCTATGGAATGCCTAGCAGATATGATGGGGCAATAATGTATTTATGCTATTTACTCCTTTTTTTTATAGCAACACAAATTACTTATCCAGAAAATTCGATGAGAAAAATAATCTATTTATTTATCCCACTGGTATTAATTAATTTTGTGTTGACAGTTATGAATTTTTGGCATAAAGACGCCCTTGAATACCCGAAATTTAAAAAAATGATTACATTGTTTCTACCTGAAGGGTCTGGATTAGGAGAAGGATCACAATTAGTAGGCACATTGAATCAGATTAACTATATGAGCGGTTCATTTGCGGTAATTACAATCTTATTTTTGGTTACTGCGATGCTAGAAATTTCAATTAAAAGAAAAATAATGTTTTTTATATTTTCGATAATATCAGTGGCAACAATGTTAATGTCGATGTCAACAAGCGGATTTGTTACTTTGGGTTTGTTACTGTTATTAATTTTGGTGCTGATTTTTAAATCAGAGCAGCGAATGAAGTCATTTATAATCATATTGGTATTTATAATTAGCGCTACAGGTTTAATACCATTTCTCGCTCAAAAAAATCCGTTAGTATGGACAGAATCGGTTGGATTTTTCACAACTTCAAATCCTTTCGAGGTAAAAGAATCTACAGCCAGGATAATGGATAATTTGTTTATAGGGCCAAAAGTTGAAGCATCTGATAATCCTGATTTTAAGCTTCCCGAATTACCCGAAGCAGGTTATGGACCAGGCTCGGGAAGGACTTATATTTGGGAAAGAACGATTGATTTAGTAATGAAGCGACCATTTACAGGTTACGGCCTTGACACTCTGCCTTTTGTTTTTCCGCAAAATGAACCAGAAAAACATGCCCAAATAGGAACTTATACGGTTACGGTAGATAAACCACATAGTATGTACATTGGAGTGCTTTTTGGAACTGGTACTTTTGGTTTTATTGCTTTTATGGGTATTTTAGGTATGTCAATGCTATATGGAGTATCCTTTTTATTCAAAAAAGGTAGAATAAAGGGAAATTCAATTTACTTAACGGCATTATTATTTGCATGGGCTGCATATCTCCTTCAATCCTTATTCAACGATACTATTGTTGGCACGAGTTTGCATATGTGGATAATTGGCGGGATAGTAACTGCGAAATTTCTTTATGACGACTCTAAAAACGAAATTGTGGCTTAATTATCAGTTGTTGGGTAACTCTCAATTGATAGCCCTCTATAAAAATGGTTTTCCTGGTAAAAAGATTCGCGATATTTTTCAAACATAGTTGAGTCATCTAGGCAGATAAAATAAATTGTGTATCAAGAAAAAGAGCATATACAAAATGCTCTTTTTTTGATAGTTCCAAATAACCAATTATCGTTAAAATTCCTCATTTTTTACAAATTGTTGATATAATAAAAAGAACGCCTTGGCTTGGCAACAAGCGAGTTTAAACGATAATAGGAGTGATTGGGTTATAATGAAACGTTTTTTTCTTTTTTTAGTAGTTTGTATAATGATTATTAATATATTTCCAATAAATCATGCTAATGCTTCGCAAATCGATTGTACAGGAATTAAAATAGACCAAAAAATCTACTGGGACGGTGTGGAATTGAAGCCGGGACAAATTGGTAAGCTATTAATTTTAAATGATACCCCGCTCTATAAATTGGTAGACGGTGAACTAGTAATCGATAGGATTTTAAAAAAGGGAAGTACTTATAGGATTTATAATTTTAGAGCTGAGTATCTTGGGGTTGGCGGAGGTTATTTTGTTAAGCGGGATGAACGTATAGATTATAGGACGCCGTCCAAGCAAAAGTTGAATGCTGTAAGATGTGCAAATCCGAAACTAGACCCGCCTGCACCACCTGCTCCGCCTCCACCACCTCCTCCGGGAAATGAAGGCAATCCTCCTCCAGTTGTGGTTATCCCTGAAAAGCCTAAATTGGAACCTGTTGACCTTGGCCCGCAAGTATCCAACCTAAGCACGCTAGCATCAAAGGCGGGTGTGGATAATAACGGAAATGCTTATCTATATATCATTCTTCATGGGACCCCTTCATCTTTAGCGGTGGTAGATGTGAATACGAATGAAACTAAAAGTATTTTCTCGCTTGGAAATTCAACCAGTGCCTGGGCAATTGAGGTCGATCAAAACGGAATTGTCTGGGTTGGGGGTACCAGCAAAGGACATTTATATAGTTATAACCCAAACATCCCTGAGTTTAAAGACCATGGGGATATGCTGGCAGGTACAGCGGAAACCACAATCCAGGATTTGTCTGTTACACATCAATATGTATATGGCTCTACAGCGTACGGGGCTTCCGTGTTTGCTTTCAACAAATTCACCGGACAGCGTGAATTTATTCGCTCGGCATCGTTCGGAAAACAATTCGCCAAATCCATCCTGGCTGAACCGGACGACAGTAATCTTTATGTAAGTACAGGGCCGTTGGCCGAACTATTTAAATGGGATGTGAGATTAGATAAAAAAACTCCGCTTCTTTCAGATGTTTATAAGTCAGAGTCTTATGCGGAAAAAATGAAACGAATTGATTCTGACCTTATTGCAGTTAAATTTTTTCCTTCCAAAAGAGCTAATCTATATAGTCTTTCAAAAGGAGCTTTTTTACAGGAATTTGTGGCTGATTCCCGCGGATTCTCACCTATAGAGCCTGAAAAGAATGAATTCTATTATACGTTTGATGGTAATTTCTATGCATATCATCTGGGTACCGGAGAAATTCGAAATACCAATGCAAGGCTTCCGAGAAAACGGACGGCATTATCCCTCGATTTCATTCAATTAAAAACCAACCCTTCACGAAACATTCTGACAGGACTGATTGATAATGAGGGGAATTATTTCCTCTACAACCCTTTTTCAAACGTAGTTACGGTAAAAAAAGCAATTTTGCCTTCACATCCGGTTAACCTTCATACCTTATTTGCAGATCCGGACAATCGCTTTATTTATGTGAATGGATTTATGACCGGCGGCCTGACGAAGTTTGGCACAATTGAAAAAAAGGGAGTCCAGCTTGGCGGAGTAAACCAGCTAGAAAGTGCCATTGTTATGAATGGGAAGCTATATGGGGGCGCCTACCCAAAAGCAAGGCTTATTGAAATTACTTCAAATGAGTTATGGGATCAATCATCTGTAAGAGAGATGATTGCCCTCGATAAGTACAGGCAGGAACGGATTACGGCTATGGCTGGCTACAACAATACGCACTTGTTTGCGGGGACATATGCCCAGGATTCCCTTAAGGGCGGCCTGCTGCTCAACTATAATGTAGCAACTGGGGACTACAAGGTATATGAAGACTATATAACAAACCAGAGCATCATCTCATTGGTTCAAGATGATCAATATATATACGGCGGGACTTCCATCCATTCGAATTACCAGCGTGACCAATTCAGTGCGAAGTTCTTCCGTTTTAACTCTGCTAATCCGGAAGAAAAGGAATTCTTTTTTCTTCCTGTCCGGGCAACAATGGTCATGTCTTTAATAAAGGGTCCGGACGGGGATATTTGGGGAGCTGCGGACGGGACGATTTTCTCCTATAATCCTAATCTGAATAAATTCAGGTCTGTTAAGCTGTTAAATGCCATTTCCGGAAGATTCAGCAATGCCAGGCTTATTGCTGGGAAGGATGGCTTTGTGTACGGAACGATGGAAGGAAGGCTTTTCAGAATCAATCCAGCCGATATGTCTTATACCATCATGATTGAAAGCGGTGCTTATGAAATTGCCCAGGATGGAATGGGAAATATCTATTACAGGAACCTCGCGAATCTTTACATGATTCCGTTCGAGAGATTGCATCTTTAATAGAATAACGAACATAGAATTACCAAGCATCGGTCATTACTGATGCTTTTTTCTTATTTTAACATGTTAGTATATTGAATTTAGTGTAATGAATAAGTGAAACTCTTAACTCTTGTCAAAAATATGTCGTGCTATATTAGTTAAAATTTGTCGTATTAATAAGAAAGGTAATTTCCCTAAGTGGTATTTTAAGGTTAACCAACCAATTTCGTAAGGGAAAAGCCATACTGCCATACTCCCTCTTTTTTTCAATTTTTAAATTTTGAATTTTTTATTCGCCCTGGGCCTTGTGTTTTCCAAACAGCAATTAAACCATTTGGCTCACTTTGTTCTAGGAATCAATCTTACTGACGGCAGGCAGTAAGACGGTCTCAAACATCCGGAGGGCTATCCATAAACCAGCATGCAAAGCTGATTGCGACCGCAATTGACAATTGGCGATTCTATGAAACAGCAATCCAGAAGGCGATTTCCCATGTTCCGATTATCATTGTTGCCTTCCAGGTCACCAGGTAGCCACCCCACCCTTGAGGAGGGGTGCGAGCAATGCATAGGGAAATTAATGAAAGAACAGCTGCTATCAAGAAGGATAAGGAACTCTTTTCCAAGCCTGTGGAGGATTTCACGGAAGAAGAATAGAACCGACTTCAAACCCAGAAGGAATTCCTCACAAAGATTGTCGAAGCAGCACGGCTTCACCAAAAATCAGCGCCTCTTACCGTCTAAAGACTTTGAGGAGGCGATTTCACATCTGGCAGAATGGGAAGGAAGAAGTACTGCAAAGCGGACTAGAACCCTTCACGAAGCTCCACGGGACCATCTGGAACTGGCTGCCAGGAATTATAAACCGGTTTGTTCCCAGGATTTCAAATGTGAAAACCGCGCGAAAGAACAACCAACTTTGAGCCACAAACAATCAGGGCTTTGACGAATTCCGTGCTTAGCACATTTCGACAGTTCGCTAAGATTACGGCCACGGCTTTTTACCACTCTTCGACAAGGAATTTACCAACTGTTTACATCCCATTTACCAACCCTCTGATAGGTCGTTCCAAAGGCATTCTGGACACCGAGACTCCGGCGGTTATAGATGTGGCATCCCTTGTAGGCATCCCCCTTGGGGCGCTCCGGATGGTCACTGGGGCTGCCGGCCGAAAATTAGATGTTCAAGTGTGCGATAGTTGAGTATTTTGTTTTGCAAAATAGAAAAACATCTTTCCTTTTCCTGAAAAAATTGTTAAATTAACATAGAGGGTAATTAAAAAATCTGCCATTTTTTCTTAAACTATGACAAATGATGATAAATTTTACAAAGAAAGATACCAAGCTAGGGATCGAGATATAATAAACAATTAGATTAAAAGAATTGCTTGAGAAGATTAATAAACGGATATAAGTGATTTTTGGTATCACCGCTGCAATTACCTTTATTACTGTGCTTATGACTATCCGCTGATATATAAGGCGCCTGTACTAATCCTCATTATTCCGTTGTTGACTATCAAATTCATAAACTGATGATAACCTCCTCCGTCTCAGGAGAAGGAAAATCAACGACTATCTCCAATTTGGTCGTAACATTCGCACAGCAGGGAAATATTCGACACTTCTCCGGTACTTTGACCGATGCATAATATTATCGAACCAATCTTAGAATCATTTTCGTTAATAGTGAAATAAGACGGTTATATCAAAGGAAAGTTTGTAAGCTGCGAAAGCAAACATGTAGGAGTGGTGGAATTAATCAATCCCAAAAACCATTGATTTACTATGGTTAAAATTTACATATATGGAATCTCCCTTTACTAGAGCTATATTAGAGGTTAAAATGTAAATATGTATTTTGTGAAATTGTGGAAAGTGGAACAGAGCTGTTGTCAATGATTGATATGCATTGTTAATATTTTTATCCTTGATGCTCACAAATCCTGTGAGTTCATTTTCCGCTAGGTTACTAGGTATTAGAGGAGAAGTTATACTCTCCAAGAAAATGCCGAATTGCTTACTTGATAAAAATAATTACAAAGAAGAGCCGGAACAAATCAGGAATAAAGGATATTTGGCATTTTTCAACAAACAAATATGGTGAAATACTTTTGGCAAATGCCAAACGGAGATGCCTCCTGTCCGTTATCCATGTAGGTACTCGGCTATGCAGTGGGACTTTACCCTCCTTAGACGCCAGTCGTCAATTGCATAGTGTGAGGGGGGGTTAGATGCCCAAATTTTTATAGATAGATACCTAATGAAAGAACAGTAATTTACAATTCTATTTTTTCATTAGGTATTTATTTTGGGGATTATTGTTAGCATATTAGAGTTAAAGGGGGAAATGAATAAGTGACTTACAAATCCCGCCTGGCACTGCTTATTTTTATCGATTCGGTTTTGGTCCTCTCTGCGGTGTATATCAGCTACATTCCGCTCCACCCATCTTTGGGAATAACATCTTTCGGTACAATTTCAGTCAGCGCAATAACGATGCTTATAAGCCACCATATTTTTTCTTTTTATTATGGGCTGTATAAAAAGGCATGGGAATATGCGAGTACTGCTGAACTGTTTGCAATAGTAAAAGCTGTAACATTATCTGTAATTGTAACGGCGATGACGGAACATTTGGTCAATCATGGTTTTTACTTTCGGGCACTAATAAGTACGTGGATGACATATATTCTGGCTATTGGTGGATCGCGTTTTTTTTGGCGGACAATTCGTGATTCATATTTATACAAGAATAAAGCAAAGAAAAAAGCTTTAATAATCGGAGCGGGGTCAGCGGGACGCATGGTTGTTAGACAGCTTGTGAAAAGTCCTGATGCAGAATTGTGTCCGGTTGCTTTCATTGATGATGACGTGAGGAAGCAAAAGCTCCATTTCCTGGATATTCCGGTGATTGGCGGGATTGACTCCATACAGGCAGCAGTTAGAAATTTAGGCGTTGACAATATTATCATTGCTATTCCTTCTTTGAATAAAGCTGAGCTTAACCGGATTTTTACAGAATGTTCTAAAACAAAGGCAAAAACGCAAATCCTTCCTAAGCTGGAGGATCTTATGACTGGGAAGGTATCCACTCACGTACGGGACGTTGAGGTGGAGGATTTGCTTGGACGGGAGCCAGTAAAGCTGGATATGGAGAGAATCTCTGGTAATATTTTTGGTAACACTGTACTTGTAACAGGAGCCGGCGGTTCTATCGGTTCGGAAATCTGCCGTCAGATTTGCAGCTTTTCTCCTGCAAAAATTGTTCTCCTTGGCCACGGGGAGAACAGCATTTATCTGATTGATATGGAATTGCGAAGATTGTACGGAGATAAGATTGAAATCATTCCGGTAATAGGGGACATCAAGGATCGGAACCGGATGTTTGAGGTAATGGAAGAACATCTGCCCGACGTTGTTTACCATGCGGCTGCCCATAAACATGTGCCTTTAATGGAATACAATCCAAGGGAAGCTGTTAAAAACAATGTGTTTGGCACAAAGAACGTTGCGGAAGCCGCAGAAACGTTTGGAGTAAAAACATTTGTCCTTATTTCGTCAGACAAGGCGGTCAATCCAACAAATGTTATGGGTTCTACTAAACGAATTGCCGAAATGATTATTCAGAAGCTTGACCAGGAAAGTGAAACAAAGTTTGTCGCGGTTCGGTTCGGAAACGTCCTCGGCAGCCGTGGCAGCGTCATTCCATTATTTAAAAAGCAAATCCAGGCTGGCGGTCCGGTTACCGTTACTCACCCAGACATGACACGCTACTTTATGACCATCCCGGAAGCTTCACGATTGGTTATTCAGGCTGGTGCCCTCGCTAAGGGAGGGGAAATATTTGTTCTTGATATGGGTGAACCGGTGAAGATTGTAGACCTAGCCAAAAACCTTATCAAACTGTCGGGTTATACAATAGAAGAAATCGGGATTAAATACTCTGGAATTCGTCCCGGTGAAAAGATGTTTGAGGAACTTCTTAATGAAAAAGAAGTCCACCCTGTACCAATTTATCCAAAGATTTTTATCGGGAAAGCGGTGCTTGAACAGGAAGAGGAAATTGAGTACCTCCTGGAGAGATTTGAGCATTTTTCGAATGATAATATGAAGAAATTTGTGGTTAATTTGGCCAACCGAAAAAAGAATATAACTCTTAGCTTGGTGAAGTAATCTAATTGGGATAGACATCGAAAAACGACCAATTGCTCCTACTTTAGTGTGATTTTAGGTGGGAGTAATTTTTTTGTATTTAAATTCGTTATTTTAAAAGAACATTGAAAACCGGAAAGATTATCCATAAGTTTTTTTAGGCTTTAACTATACTGCAAAATCTTCAGTTTTACGGGCTGAATTTTGTCGCTTAAACGGTTGGTGGAAAGAGAACTAGAATTCAATATCATTCTGATTTTGGTCATAAGCTTATTTGGGAGTGTTACAAACATGTATCCGAAAATTAAAAGACTTATTGATATTACCCTATCCCTCGTGGCACTAATCCTTTTATTACCGATTTTTTTGATTATAGTAATAGCTATAAAAATGGAATCAAAGGGTCCAGTACTTTTTATGCAAAGACGAGTTGGAATAAATAAAAGCCATTTCAATATATTAAAATTCCGTACTATGAGAATCGATACGCCAAAGGACATTCCTACTCACTTATTGGATAAACCTGACCAGTATATTACGAAAATTGGCAAGTTTCTAAGGAAGACATCGCTTGATGAGTTACCGCAAATTTGGAATATATTTATTGGCCAAATGAGTATTATTGGACCACGTCCGGCATTGTGGAATCAGTATGATTTGATTGCGGAAAGAGATAAATACAATGCTAATAATGTGCTACCTGGATTGACCGGTTGGGCACAGATTAATGGGCGAGATGAGTTACCTATCGATGTCAAGGCAAAGTTGGATGGAGACTATGTTCAACAATTTGGCCTGTGGATGGATATCAAATGTTTTTTTGGAACTATAGTAAGTGTAATTAAGAGTGATGGGGTTGTCGAAGGTGGAACTAGTACAATAAAGGAAGTTGCAAGTACTAAATACACAGGTTCTGCAGGTAAGTCATAAAGGTGGAGAAAAAATGATATTGGTTACAGGGATCACCGGGCATAGTGGAAGACATTTTTTACAAGTGCTAATTAAAGACAAATATGATGGCCCGATTCGTTGTATTGTCCGAAATAATTCTGATAGATCATTATTGGATAATTCAGGTTTAAACATTGAAGTAGTAATTGGAGATCTAGAGAATCAAGAGACTATGAACAGCGCATTGAGTGGAATTGACACTGTCGTGCATATAGCTTCGATATTTTATTCGGTAACTGTTATCAAAGCAGCCATTAAAAACGGTGTTAAGAGAGCAATTCTAGTCCATACAACTGGTATTTATTCCAAATATAAAAGTGCGTCAGAAGAATATAAGCATATAGAACAAAATATTGAAAGTATCAAACAAGAAAACAACTCAAAAATTGGTGTCGTCTTTTTAAGGCCTACTATGATTTATGGAAACATCAATGACAGAAATATGATTGTTTTTATAAAAATGGTTGATAAGTTAAAGTTGTTTCCAATCATAAATCATGGAAGAAACCAGATCCAACCAGTTAATGGAAGAGATTTGGGTAAGGCATATTATCAAGTGCTAATGAAGGCACATATTTTAAATGGTGATTATATTTTATCTGGTGAAAAGCCAATTTCAATGAAGGATTTATTTAAGTTGATTGGCCGCATTTTAGATAAGAAGACTACATTTATCAGTGTACCATTGGAAATAGGCGTCATTTTGGCAAGAATTCTTAAAGTATGTTCGTTCGGAAAGATTGATTTTATAGAGAAGGTTCAGAGGATGGGAGAAGACAGAAGTTTTCCGCATGAAAAAGCCGCGAAGGATTTTGGTTATAAGCCCATGCCTCTTTCTGAAGGATTAAAGCTTGAAATTAAAGAGTATCTAACAAAGGTGAAATAGAAGCTGGAGGACAATTTAGTATGAAGATTCTTGTTGTCTGCCAATATTACTATCCGGAACCTTTTCGCATTTCAGACATCTGTGAATCATTAGTGAAAATGGGACATGATGTAACAGTGCTAACTGGCCTTCCAAATTATCCAGAGGGAAAAGTTCTTGATGGATATCGGTATGGGCAGAAAAGGAATGAAATTTTAAATGGTGTGAAGGTTATCCGCAGTTTTGAAATAGGCCGTGGAAATAATAAGATAAAACTCTTTTTAAATTATCTTAGCTTTGCTGTATCTGGTTCGTTTAAGGCACTTTTTTTAAAGGGAAATTTTGACGTGATATTAGTGAATCAGCTTTCGCCTGTTATGATGGGCATACCGGCCATTGTTTACAAGAAAAAGCATAAGAAAAAGATATTACTTTATTGTCTGGATTTATGGCCGGAGAGTTTAGCTGCTGGCGGTATAAGAGAAAATTCAGTGATTTATAAAATTTTTAAGAATATATCAAAATGGATTTATTCCTCGGCAGATTCCATAGCGGTCACATCTAGCATGTTTAAAGACTATTTTAAAAGTGTTCTTAATATTAGTAATGGTGAAATATACCATATACCGCAATATGCGGAAGAAATATTTGCTGAATCCATTTCGGTTGTTGATGATGGTATATATAATTTTGTGTTTGCGGGAAATATTGGTGATATGCAGAGCGTGGATACAATAGTTAAAGCAGCAAATGAATTACGTGAACGTTCAAATATTAAGTTTCATATAGTAGGAGATGGATCTAGATTAGAAGAATGTAAGGATCTTGCCAAGAAACTAAATTTGGAAAATATTATCTTCTATGGAAGAAGGCCTTTAAGCGAAATGCCGTATTTTTATGGGTTAGCGGATGCAATGTTAGTCACCTTAAAAAACAACAAATTTATATCTTACACGCTCCCAGGTAAAGTGCAATCGTATATGGCTGCTGGTAAACCGATAATTGGCGCAATAAACGGTGAGACTAATCGACTAATTAAAAAGGCTGAGTGCGGGTTATGTTGCTCTGCTGAAGATTATGTTCAATTAGCTGAAAAAATCGTACAGTTCTGTAATAGTGACGAGAAAGAAGTAATGGCTCAAAACTCCAATGAATTTTATAGCAAAAACTTTAGTAAACAAAGATTTATGTCACTATTAGAAGAGGCCCTGACTAAATTGGAGGGATAATGAATGTTTAAAGGTAAAACTTTACTCATTACTGGTGGTACCGGTTCTTTTGGACATGCAGTGATGAAGAGATTTTTAAAAACAAATATAAGTGAAATAAGAATTTTTTCTCGTGATGAAAAGAAGCAAGATGATATGCGGAAGCTTTATAAAAATGACAAACTCAAATTTTACATTGGGGATATCAGGGATTTAGCGAGCATTAAAAATGCGATGCATGGGGTTGATTATATTTTTCATGCCGCAGCGTTAAAGCAGGTTCCTTCATGCGAGTTTTTCCCACTTGAAGCTGTAAAAACAAATATAATTGGTACGGATAATGTATTGACAGCGGCCATTGATTACGGAGTGAAAAAAGTTATTTGTCTTTCAACAGATAAAGCGGCTTACCCAATTAATGCTATGGGGATATCGAAGGCGATGATGGAAAAAGTATTTATTGCTAAATCGAAAACGGTTAATCCTGAAAGGACATTAATATGCGGAACTCGATATGGTAATGTAATGGCTTCTCGCGGTTCGGTTATTCCATTATTTATAGAACAAATAAAAAATGGCGAGCCCATCACCGTAACAGATCCAAATATGACAAGATTTCTCATGACTCTTGAGGAGGCCGTTGAGTTAGTAGTTTTTGCGTTCAAGCATGCCCTAGCGGGGGATATTATGGTACAAAAATCACCTGCCAGCACTATCGGAGATCTTGCTCAAGCTATAAAAGAATTGTTTAATGCGAAAAATGAAATAAAAATTATAGGTACTCGTCATGGAGAAAAAAGATACGAAACGCTTCTTACTAAAGAGGAATATGTAAAAGCAGAGGGTTTACCTGGTTTTTATAAGGTGCCTGCGGATCAACGGGATCTTAACTATGATAAGTACTTTGCCGAGGGAAATTATAAGCTTTCCTCTGGAAAAGAGTATAATTCGGATAATACACAAATACTTAACGTAGAGCAAATTAAAGAAAAATTACTAGAATTGGATTATGTGCAAAATGAATTAAAACAATGGAATAAAAAGGTTCCTGCAATGAAATAAAGGTGGTAATTTTCATGAAAATTCTTGTAACGGGTTCAAATGGTTTTGTAGGGAAAAATCTTGTCGCAGAACTGAAAAACAAGGGATATAACGATTTATTTGAATTTACTAGGGAAACTGATCCTTTACTCCTTGAAACATATGCGAAAGAGTGTGATTTTGTTTTCCATTTAGCTGGAGTTAACAGGCCGAAAAATGAAGATGAATTCATTAAGGGTAATTTGGGTTTTACGACTCAATTATTAGATCTACTGAAAAAACATAATAATAAAGCGCCTGTCCTGATAACTTCTTCGATTCAAGCAACAATGGATAATCCTTATGGCAGAAGTAAAAAAGCTGTCGAGGATTTATTATTTAATTATTCTTATGAAACGGATAATAAAGTATATGTATATCGATTGCCAAACTTATTCGGTAAGTGGAGTAGGCCGAACTACAATACGGTAGTAGCTACTTTTTGTCATAATATAGCAAGAGGCCTCGATATACAAATTAGCAATCCAGACGCAGAACTAACCCTTTGTTATATAGACGATGTATTAGAAGAATTTATGAGCGCGCTTGAGGGAAACCCTACTATGCAAGAGGACGATTTTTGTATAGTGCCTATAACACATACTATCAAGCTTGGAGAATTGGCAAAATTAATAATGGGGTTCAAGGAAAGCAGAACAAGTTTATACATTCCAAATATGCAGGATCCTCTTACAAAAAAACTTTATAGTACTTATTTAAGTTTTTTACCCGAAAATCAATTTTCATATGATCTTAAAATGAATTGTGATCATAGAGGCTCTTTTACAGAATTTATAAGAACTGCTGATAGAGGGCAAGTGTCTATCAATGTATCAAAACCCGGGATTACAAAGGGCAATCATTGGCATCATACGAAAAACGAAAAATTTCTAGTTGTTAGTGGAGAAGGTTTGATTCGCTTTAAAAAAATTGATTCCGATGAAATCATAGAATATAGAGTTAGTGGGGAAAAATTACAAGTTGTTGATATTCCTACTGGATATACACACTCTATTGTGAATATAGGAGTAAGTGACCTGGTAACAGTAATGTGGGCGAATGAGTGCTTTGACCCAACTAAACCGGACACATATTTTGTGGAGGTATAGTAATGAAAAAACTAAAAGTCATGACAGTTGTGGGTACAAGGCCGGAAATCATCAGGCTATCGGCTGTTATAAATAAATTGGAAGAATCGAATGCAATAGATCATACACTTGTCCATACAGGGCAGAATTATGACTACGAATTAAATGAAGTTTTCATTAATGACTTTAATCTAAAAAAACCCGATTATTTTCTTGATGCTGCTACTGGATCTGCAATTGAAACGGTTGGGAATATTTTGATTAAAATCGATCCAATACTTGAAGAGGTAAAACCAGATGCTTTTTTAGTATTGGGAGATACGAATAGCTGCTTATGTGCTATTGCGGCAAAAAGAAAGCAAATTCCAATCTTTCACATGGAAGCTGGAAATAGATGCTTTGACCAAAGAGTGCCAGAAGAAACAAATAGAAAAATTGTTGATCATATAGCAGATATCAACTTAACATACAGTGACATTGCTAGAGAATATTTACTAAGAGAGGGTCTTCCAGCTGATAGAGTTATTAAGATTGGCAGCCCAATGTTTGAGGTTTTAAATTCTAGAAAAATTTCGATTGCGGAATCAAATGTACTAGAAAGATTACAACTTACAGAAGGAAATTTCTTTGTTGTTTCAGCCCATAGGGAAGAAAATATAAGCTCGGAAACTAATTTCCTTGATTTAGTTGGCAGTCTAAATGCTATTGCGGAAAAGTACGGCATGCCAGTAATTGTAAGTACGCATCCGAGAACAAAAAAAATGATTGAAACTAAAGGAATTGAATTTAATCCCCTTGTAAAGACATTGAAACCATTAGGATTCAACGATTATGTGAAACTTCAAATAAAAGCTAAAGCAGTACTTAGTGATAGTGGAACGATCAGTGAAGAATCTTCAATTTTAGGTTTTAGAGCTCTTAATATTAGACAAGCCCATGAAAGACCTGAAGCAATGGAAGAAGCATCGGTTATGATGACGGGGTTGAAGAGTGAAAGAATTTTACAAGGGTTGGAGATATTAGAAACGCAAGAATCTGATACATTGAGAACAGTTTCTGATTATAGTATGCCAAACGTTTCCGATAAGGTACTAAGAATCATACTGTCTTATACAGATTATATAAATAGGGTTGTCTGGAGTAAGTAAGGAGAGCGGAAAATGGAAAACCGAGAGCATCAAATTTGTACAAACTGTGTGATGGATACGACTGATAGTAAAATTATTTTTGATGAAAAAGGCGTTTGTGATTATTGTAATAGCTATTATAATGACATCCTGCCGCACTGGCAGCCAAACAGGACTAATGATGCAGAACTAGAAAGAATCTCAAATGAGATTCGTGAAGCAGGTAAAGGAAAAAAATATGATTGTATCATTGGATTCAGTGGTGGTACGGATAGTTCATACCTGGCTTACATCGCTAAAGAAAAAATGGGTTTAAGACCATTGCTCTATTCGGTTGACACTGGATGGAATTTAGACGTAGCTGTAGAAAATATGGAGAGACTTGTTAAAGCATTGGATTTGGATTTGTATACCGAAACGGTTAATTGGGAGGAAATGAAAGATCTGCAGCTCGCTTTTTTTAAGTCTCAAGTTGCCTATCAGGATCTTCCTCAAGATCATGTAATATTTGCTGGGTTATACAATTATGCAGTCAAGCATGGAATTAAATATGTCTTAACAGGATCTAATATTGCGACTGAAGCTGTTAGACCGCCAATTGAATGGGTACATCTTAACGACTTAACATTAATAAAGGACATCCACAATCAATTTGGGACGATTAAATTAAAGACACTTCCAATGTGCGGCATGTTTAAGTATAGATTGAACTATGCTTACATTAAGGGAATGAAACGTGTAGCTCCTTTAGATATTATTCATTATGATAAGGATGCAGCCGAAAAGGAATTGTATGACAAATTTGGCTGGCAAAAATATGAGAATAAGCATTATGAAAATATCTTTACGAGGTTTTATGAGGGATATTATTTACCAAAGAAATTCGGATATGACAAAAGAAAATCATACTTTTCTAATTTAATTTTAACTGGGCAAATGACTAGGGAAGAAGCATTGCAAAAGCTGGCAGAGTCACCTTATGACGAAGAGGTTATGCAAGAAGATAAGGAATATATCGCAAGTAAGTTAGGTATCTCCAAATCCGAATTCGAAGAAATAATTAACGGTGAAAACAAGACTTATAAAGATTATAAAAATTCTTTAGGGTTGATTGAACTTTCGATTAAAATAGCGAGAAAATTGGGAGTGGAAAAACGGAATTTCCGATAGGGAAATTATAAAAGATCATTGTAATGAAAATAGTGAGGATGTATAGTCCATGAAAGTTTTAATAATAGATGTAAATTATAAATTTAGCAGTACTGGTAAAATTGTTCATGATTTATATACTAATTTAAATAGGGATGGCCATAGTGTAAGGGTTTGTTATGGAAGGGGTTCTGAAACAAATGATTTTGAAGTATATAAATTTAGTAATAAATCAGAAGTTTACGCTCATGCACTCTTAACAAGATTAACAGGAAAAACTGGGAACTACTCCCGTTTTTCAACAAAGAAATTATTAAAATTGCTAGAAGATTTTAATCCAGATGTTGTCCATATCCATGAATTGCATGGTTATTTCGTAAACATTTCTCCAGTAATAAACTACTTGAAGGAAAAGAACATTAAAACTATATGGACGTTCCATTGTGAATTTATGTATACAGGAAAATGTGGTTATGCTTACGATTGCAACAAGTGGAAGACTGAATGTGGTAAGTGTCCTAGATTAAGAGAATATCCAGCTTCTCTTTTTTTTGATTTTACAAAAGAAATGTTTAATGAAAAGAAACATTTATTTGAAGACTTTGAAAAGCTAACAATTGTAACTCCTTCTAATTGGCTAGCAGACAGAACTAGAGAATCTTTTTTGGGTCGGAAAGATATAAGGGTAATACACAATGGGATTGATACTAATAATGTGTTTTTTCCAAGGGAAGTTGACCATCTTAAAATCAAGCATAATATAATAGATGAAAAAATAGTTCTTGCAGCGGCACCAGATTTACTTTCTAATCGTAAAGGTGGTCGTTGGGTAATAGAATTAGCAAAACGGATGAAAGACCAGAAGGTAAAGTTTATATTAATTGGCGTCGAAGAATTAGATCAGCCGTATGAAGATAATATTATTGCGTTAGGGAAGATTACTAATCAACACGAGCTTGCGGAGTATTACTCATTAGCTGATATTTTTATAATATGCAGCGAAAAGGAAAATTTTCCCACAACTTGCATAGAATCTTTAGCCTGTGGAACCCCAATCATTGGATTTGATGAGGGGGGGACAAGAGAAACTGCTCCTGATGGTTACGGAATATTTGTGCCCTATGGAGACTTAGATCTTCTTGAGACTACTTTAAATAAAGCACTTGTTAATAGGAAACATTTAAAATCGAAGCAGGAATGTTCTAAATATGGATCTTTAAATTATTCCAAAGATGTTATGTACAAAAAATATTTAAGTCTCTATCTGGAGGAGAAATGAAGATATTACATGTATGTTTGGCATCAGCTTTTACAGAAGGAATGAATTATCAAGAAAATTTCCTTTCAGATCAAAATATTACGGATGGACATGATGTTACAGTAATTTCTGATTGTTATAAATATGAAAAAGGTAAAATGGTAAAAACCAATGCTGAAGATAAAGTTCTCCCAAATGGTATAAGACTAATACGTTTAGAATACGACAGAGTAATAAATGCTTTAATTACAGGTAAAGTTAGAAAGGTTTCAGCTTTATTTGATACCATCGTAGAAATTTCACCTGATATCATTTTGTATCATGGAATGATAGGGTGGGAAATGTTATCTGTAGCTAAATATAAAATGAATAATCCTAAGGTAAAATTATACATTGATAGTCATGAGGACTTTAATAATTCAGCTAGGAATTTTATTTCAAAATACTTACAATATAAAATTTTTAATAGAGCTATCGTAAAAAAAATTCTCCCAGTTATTGATAAAGTTTTTTATGTTAGTTTTGAATCCCGTACTTTTCTTAAGGAATTATATAATGTACCTTCCGATTTAATGGAATTTTTTCCTTTAGGTGGCCTTATAATACATCCTTTAGAACGAAGTGAAATCAGGGAAAATGTTCGAAAAGAATTAGGTATAACCGAAGAACATATTGTATTTGTCCATTCTGGAAAAATGAGTATGGAAAAACGAACAAAAGATTTGTTAACAGCATTTTTAAAAGTAAAAGATAAAAAATTTAGGCTTATTCTTATAGGTGCTTTTCCTGAAAATACGTCAGAGGAGATTTTTCCTTTAATTAAATCCGATGATAGAATAAAATTTTTAGGATGGAAAAATGGAAATGAATTGCTAAATTATTTATGTGCCGCAGATATGTATCTTCAACCTGGAAGCCAATCAGCAACAATGCAAAATGCTATTTGCTGTGGCTGTCCAGTGATGCTTTACCCATATAAGAGTCATGAACTCTATTTAAAAAATAATGGATATTTTGTTAAAACATTAGATGATATAGTAAATGTATTTTTGAGTATTGAAAATGATCCGGAGATTTTAAAGGAAATGAGTAAGGCATCATACGGCGTAGCTTATGACCTTTTAGATTATCGAAAGCTAGCTTCCCGGTTATATGGATAACTTAAGACAAAGGGAAAAGGATCTCATTTAAATTATGTTCAAAATAAAAAAGTTAATATTAGACTTTGGGAGCAATATTTTTGCATCTATAATCCCAATTATTATGCTGCAAATCATTATATTTCCAATTTTCGCCCGAAAATTTGATGCGGGTATATTTGGTGAATTATTAACAATGATTGCAGTAGTAAATATTGTTTCGGCTATTTTTGGAAATACTTTAAATAATACTAGGTTAATTCAAAATACGAGTTATGTGGATGAGAAAAAATTTGGCGATTTCAACATCTTATTAATTTGGGGTAACATTATCTCATTCATTGTTATCTTTATCCTGGGCAATTCGTTATTTAAATTAATCCTGCTGGATAATATCTTGATATGTTTTCTGGCAGTTTTAATGCTAATAAAATCATATTTAAGTGTATCCTATCGTTTACATCTGAATTTTAAAATGGTTGTTTACTTAAACCTTATAACTAGTGTTGGTTATTTACTTGGAATCTTACTGGTTTTCAAAATTAGTAAATGGGTATTACCATTTCTTGTGGGAGAGCTGTGGGCCTGCATATTTTTGCTTTTTACTACAAAACTTTTAAAAGAACCATTTAAACTTACCATACTATTTAAAAAAACATTTACTAAATATATTTTCCTGGTTTTTACAGGTTTACTGGCTAATTTATCTGTATACTTAGATCGATTTATGATTTTTCCCATCCTAGGGAGTGAGTCTGTTTCAATTTATACAACAGCCGCTTTCTTTGGAAAAAGTTTGGGTTTAGTGGTTACTCCGATTGCAGGAGTCCTGCTGAGTTACTTTTCCCAAAAGGGTTTTAATATGAATAGGAAAAAATTCACTTCTATTAATATTCTTTTTTTAGGAACGGCCCTAATATTCCTTATTCTTTCGAACCAGTACTCTTACTGGATTACCGGCATCCTATATCCTACTCTTATTGATTCAGCCGAACCTTACCTGTTTTTAGCTAATCTAGCAGCTGTTATTGGAGTGGCAGCAACTATGGCAACTCCATTCGTCCTTAAGTATTCACCCAGTCATTGGCCGTTTACTATTGAGCTAATATATTTAATCGTGTATCTAATACTTAGCATTTTACTGCTAAATTCTTCTGGATTGTGGGGAATATGTGTGGCTGCAATATGTGCAAATTCAATAAAAGTTTTTATGCTGTATTTTGCCGGGATAAGGACTTTTACTCCCCAAGTTGAAAAAGCATATCTGTAATCTATGCACTTTTAAGGAGATGAAAGAATAAATATGCGTACAAAAGTGCTAGATAATATTTCTAGTGTTTATTCTTATGTGGGAATTGCTGTTTATAAATTGATTCTAGAATTGGTTTACCTTTGGTTTATTAATCCAATTTATGAAAACGGGGGGCATACTGTCGACTTTAATTACAAAAAATATATTTTGTCCTGGGGATTTTTACTAATCATTGCTTGGTTACTACCAAAAAGCAAAGATAAAGTCTCATTTATGATCCTGCAGCTTCATGCAATAACTATGATTATACCAATTCTATCAATATATGGAATTGGAAACCATTCTTCCAATTTTATGCTGATGGTCATGATATGCTTTGTGTTGGAGATTGTAGTAATAAGATTAATTAATAATAATCTTAACCTGCCCAAAATGAAAAAAAAATTTAAACTGGCTAAAATCATAAATAAATTTAATCTGCCTAGAATAACAAATAATCTTCACCTGCCTAAAATCCCAAATAGCAGAAATTTATTACTTACTCTATTTTTTATCTGTACTGCAGTAACTTATTCAACTTTATTGCTATTCAACGGCATACATTTAGAAGCAATTGATTTTTCAAAAGTTTACGATATAAGAAAGAATTTAGTTTATCCTTTTGTTTTCTTGGAATATTTGACATCTTGGCAATATAGAATAATAAATCCTTATATGATTATTTCTTCCTTTGCTTTAAAGAAAAAAAGATTGTTTTATGTGTTTTTAGGGTTACAAGTATCACTTTATTTTATTATCCCTTATAAAGAAATAATACTATCAGTTTTTTTAATTTTGGGTTTGTGTTTATTCTTACAAAAGTACAATTTCTTAAAAAGTATTATGTACGGCATAAAATTGTCAATTGTTGTTTCAGTTCTATTGTATTTGTTAAAGGTGTCTGTAATGCCATTAGCTATCATACCAACTCGATTATTGTTTGAGCCGGCAATAATTAAATTTCAACATTATGAAGTGTTTAGTAAGCACTTAGATAAATTATTCTATTCTGAAGGGTTAATCGGACAAATATTAGGTTTAACATATCCATATGATGTACCAACGGGATATGTTGTAAATAGTTATTTTGGTATGGGGAATAGTAACAGTAGTACCGGATATTTAGCCTATGCCTTTGATAACTTGGGTTTTGCCGGTATGATAATAATGACTTTCATATTAATTTTAATCTTATGGTTAATTGATTTACTATCAAGAGGATTAAATAAAAACTTTGTTTTTGCTTTTTTAATATATCCATTTTATATGTTAAATGACGGAGACCTGCTTACTTTGTTATTAACTGGGGGTATATTTTTATCATTAATAATATTGTTATTAGACCAAGAAAGTTTTAAAGCTGAGAAAATAAAAATAAATAGGTTCCATAACATAGCCTTTGGCAATTGGAGAAATTCACCTTAAAGAAGGGCAAGAGTTCATATCATTCTTTCTCCCTCATCCTTCCCAAGGAGCTCTTTTAGTTTAGTACGTTTCGAAATATGGCTGTTGAAGGAGGAACAAATGATTGACGCCGTCTTCGTTAAGACTCCGCAATCTTCTACGGAATACTTGATACTTGAATACCGAATCAGGGCTAAAATGAAGAGCAGGAAAAGCCCTTGGTCCTGAAAGAGAACAGGAAACTGTTTGCTCCGACCGGAAGGTACTCCTCGAACAATTGCAGGATATCCGTCTCATTGTCATCCGCCAGGGAGGACAGACAATGTGCTTCTTGCCGGACAACATCGGCGACCAGACAAAGCGGATCGTCAGTCTGGCCGGGTATGATATGACCATCTACGTGTATAACCTACAGGAAAAAATCAAAGCTTAATTGAAGTTCTTGGAGGTCTGCCGGCACCATGTCGAAAGGAGCCGACAATTAAAAGAAAAACGGAAATATTGTCGGCTCAGTTGGCAAACGGAACTTTTTTAAAAAATTATCTTCAAAAATTAGTACGGGTCTAATTAGACCTGCGAAATGTGAAATGAAGGCTAATTATGGTATGTTTACTTTTCGGAATTTCCTAAAAATCCGCATTTACCCATAACTAAAATAATTACCTTAGTCAGAAATACCTTAATATTAATGAGAAATTTTAGCCTCTTGGGACTGCTGGACTTTTGACATTCAAGTAAAAAGGATAATATTTAGGATTCTCAATCAATAGCAATGAATAAAAGGAGAGCATTTTATACATAAAACTCTCTTTTCTTAATAGTCCCAAACTCCTAATTCTTGTGAAAATTCCTCATTTTTTTACAAATTATTGTTATAATGAAAAAGTGCGAGTTTAACAATAATAGGAGTGATTCCCTTAAATGAAACGTTTTTTTCTCCTTTTAATAGTTTTTGTTATGATTATTAATATATTTCCAATTAATCAAGCTAATGCTTTAGAACTCGATTGTTCAGGAATAAAAATAGGTCAAAAAATCTACTGGGACGGTGTGGAATTGAAGCCGGGACAAATTGGCAAACTATTTATTTTAAATGACACCCCGCTTTATAAATTGACTGATGGGGAGTGGATAATTGATAAGATTTTAAAAAAGGAAAGTATATATAGGATATATAATTTTAAGGCTGAGTACCTTGGGGTTGGTGGAGGATATTATGTTAAGCGTGATAAACGTATAGACTACAGGACGGCGTCCAAGCAAAAGTTGAATGCTGTAAGATGTGCCAATCCGAAACCAGAAACGCCTGCTCCGCCGCCTCCTTCTCCGGGAAGTGAAGGCACTCCTCCTCCAGTTGTGGTTATACCTGAAAAGCCTAAATTAGAACACGATGACCTTGGACCGCAAGTATCCAACCTTAGCACTCTTGCTTCAAGGGCGGGCATGGATCAAAGCGGGAATGCTTTTTTATATATTATTCTTCATGGAACCCCTTCATCTTTAGCGGTGGTTGATGTGAATACGAATGAAACTAAAAGCATTTTCTCACTTGGGAATTCAACCAGTGCCTGGGCAATTGAAGTTGATCAAAACGGGACTGTCTGGGTAGGGGGAACCAGCAAGGGACACCTTTATAGTTATAACCCAAATCTTCATGAATTTAAAGACCATGGGGATATGCTAGTTGGAACAGCGGACACCACGATTCAGGATTTGGCTGTTACACACTAGTATGTATATGGCTCTACAGCGTACGGAGCTTCTGTTTTTGCTTTCAACAAATTTACTGGACAGCGGGAATTTATTCGATCGGCTTCGTTTGGCAAACAATTTGCCAAATCAATCTTGGCTGAAGCGGACGATAGTCATCTTTATGTAAGTACAGGGCCCTTGGCTGAACTATTTCAATGGGATGTTCGTTTAGATAAAAAAACCGCACTTCTTTCAGAAGTTTTTAAGTCAGAATCTTATGCGGAAAAAATGAAACGAATTGATGATGATCTTATTGCAGTTAAATTTTATCCTTCCAAAAAAGCTAATCTATATAGGCTTTCAAATGGAGCTTTTATACAGGAATTTGTGGCTGATTCCCGCGGGTTTTCGCCTAAAGAGCCTGAAAAGAATGAATTCTATTATACGTATGATGGTAATTTCTATGCATATAACCTAGGTACCGGGGAAATTCGAAATACGAATGCAAGGCTTCCAAGAAAACGGACAGCGTTATCCCTTGATTTTATCCAGTTAAAAAACAATCCGTCCAGGAATATTCTTACCGGACTAATTGATAATGAAGGGAATTATTTTCTTTATAATCCTTTTTCCGGTGTTACTCCGGTAAGAAAAGCCATTTTGCCTTCACAGCCTGTTAACCTTCACACGTTATTTTCCGATCCGGACGAGAGGCATATTTACGTAAATGGATTTATGACAGGCGGGCTCACGAAGTTTGACTCAATAGAAAGAAAAGGAGTCCAACTAGGCGGGGTGAACCAGCTTGAGAGCGGCATTGTCATGAATGGGAAGCTCTATGGAGGAGCCTATCCAAAAGCGAGGCTGATTGAAATTACTCCAAATGAGTTATGGGACCAGTCATCCATCAAGGAATTGATTTCCCTCGATAAGTACAGCCAGGAACGGATAACAGCGATGGCGGGCTACAACAATACCCATTTATTTGCGGGGACGTATGCACAGGACTCCCTCAAAGGCGGTCTCCTTCTCGACTATGATGTGACAACCGGGGACTACAAAGTATATGAGGACTTTATAACAAATCAAAGCATTATTTCTTTGCTTTCTGATGATGGATATATCTATGGCGGAACTTCCATCCACTCGAATTATCAGCGCGACCAGTTCAGTGCGAAGTTTTTTCGGTTTAATCCGGCAAATCCGCAAGAAAAGGAGTTCTTTTTCCTTCCCATCAGGTCAACGATGGTCATGTCTTTAATTAAAGGACCGGATGGGGACATTTGGGAAGCGGCAGATGGGACAATTTTTGCCTATAACCCTTATTTGAATAAATTTAGATCAGTAAAAGTACTAAATGCAATTTCCGGAAGGTTTAGCAATGCCAATCTCCTTACCGGGAAGGACGGTTTTGTGTACGGAACGATGGAAGGCAGGCTCTTCAGAATCAATCCCGTTGATATGTCAGTTACCATCCTGCTTGAAAGTGGTGCGTACGAAATAGTGCAGGATGGAATGGGAAATCTCTATTATAGGAATTTAGAAAATCTCTATATGATCCCGGCGGAGAAACTAAACCAATAGTTAATCGATACCCTTGCAAGAACGGGTTATCAGCCTTTGCTGATGCCCGTTTTGTTATTTTAAAATAAAGAAACAGTAATTTTAGTGTAACTTTTAGGTAAAGCGTGCATTTATTTACTTATCTGTGATACTATTAGAATGCTTCAAAATTTGTCTTACATGGATAGCAAGAAAGGGAGAATGTGAAGGATGAAGAAGTCAACTAGGAAGGCTTTTGTAAGCGCTACCTTGGCGCTTGGGCTGATTTTGCCCCAGGCTGCATCACCGGTTGCCTATGCGGAAGCTGCAAGCAATGACGTTGTGAAACTCCGTATTCTTGAAACCACGGATATTCACACAAATCTTGTAAACTATGATTACTTTAAAGATGCGCCAACGGACGCTTTCGGGCTTTCTAAAACAGCCACGCTTATTAAGGCTGCCCGTGCGGAAGAGCAGAACACCCTTTTATTTGACAATGGCGACCTGATTCAGGGAAGCCCGCTTGGCGATTATGTGCAAGGCGTGCAGAAGCTTGCTGATGGCGTTGAGCACCCGGCTGTAAAGCTTCTCAATCTGCTAAAATACGATGGGGCAACAGTTGGAAACCATGAATTCAACTATGGCCTGGATTTCCTTGATGAAGTCCTCGATGATGCGAAATATCCGGTCGTTAATGCAAACGTTTACCATGATGATAAAGACAATGATCCAACAAATGACAAGAACTACTTCACTCCTTACAAGATTCTTGACAGGGAAGTTACCGATACCGACGGCGAGAAGCACACGATTAAAGTTGGGGTAATTGGTTTTGTTCCGCCGCAAATCATGACCTGGGATAAAGCAAATCTTGAAGGAAAAGTTATTGCAAAAGAAATCGTTAAAACAGCTGAAGATTTCATTCCTAAAATGAAGGCTGATGGTGCCGATGTCATTGTGGTCCTTTCCCACTCGGGAATTGGAACAAACACAGAGAATGCCTCCATCAACCTGACAAAAATCCCTGGTATCGATGCTGTATTGACAGGGCATTCGCACAGTAAATTCCCGATGGCCGGCGATAAGCCGAACTATTACGGGGAAGGAATCGATAACGCAAAAGGGACAATCAACGGCATTCCCGTTACAATGCCAGGTTCCTGGGGAGATAACCTTGGTGTCATCGATCTTGAAATCTCCAAGACCGATGGAAAATGGAAAGTGACCAATTCAAAAGCAGAATTGCGCTCCATTGCAAAAGCCGAGAGCGATAAAGAAGTAGAAGCGGCAATCAAGGCGGAGCACGAAGGAACGGTTGACTATGTAAGGAAACCGGTTGGCGAAACGACTGCGCCAATCAACAGCTACTTTGCTTTGATAAAAGATGATCCATCCATACAGATTGTGACCAATGCCCAAAAATGGTATGTGGAGAAAGCATTGAAAGGCACTAAGTATGAAAACCTTCCAGTCCTCTCCGCAGGTGCCCCATTCAAAGCGGGTGGCCGTGGAGGCGCTGATTATTACACTGATATGGACAAGGGAACCATCGCAATTAAAAACGTTGCTGACCTTTATCTGTATCCAAATACTGTATTCGCTGTTAAAGTAACAGGTTCCGATATTAAAGAATGGCTTGAATGGTCTGCTGGCCAATTCAACCAGTTGAATCCAAAGTCGGCTGGCGTTCAGGAATTGGTTAACAATGCATTCCCAACTTACAATTTTGATATTATTGACGGTGTAACATATGAAGTTGATGTAACTGAGCCTGCAAAATACGACAAGGACCAAAACATCGTTAATCCTGATGCAAACCGTATTAAAAATCTTTTGTTTGACGGAAAGCCGATCAATCCAAATGCCGAGTTCATTGTTGCCACAAACAACTATCGCGCAAATGGCATCAAAGTGGCTGCCAATAAGGAAATCGCCCTTGCTTCACCAGATGAAAACCGCCAAGTGATCATTGATTACATCAAGGAAACCAAGGTAATTAACCCAACTGCCGACAACAATTGGAGCTTTGCGCCAATCAAGAATCAGGACGGCCTGAAGGTCACGTTTGAATCTTCACCAAAAGCGCAGAAATATCTTGCTGAAGGCGGAGATGTAAAATACGTATCAACACTTGAGACTGGTTTTGCGAAGTATGAACTTTCACTGCCGGCTCTGAAGGACACAAAACCTGGTGACAACCCAGGTAACAAGCCTGGTGATAACCCAGGAAACAAACCTGGTGACACTCCAGGAACCAAGCCAGCCCCTAAGGTTTATTGGAAAGGTTCTTACCTGAAGCCGAATCAGATTGGCCGGGTATCAATTGAAAAGCCAATCAACCTTTGGAAGCTTGAAGGCAATAAACTCGTCTTTGTCCGCATTCTTAAACCGGGTGAAGCATACCGCGTATACAGCTACCATAGCGCCCACGGCGGCCAGTATGGAGTTGGCGGTGGTTACTATGTAACCAACATGAAAGGCTACGTGAAATACGAAACCCCATCCAAAGCGAAATTGAAGGAACTTAGAGGGGAAGAGTAATGAATTTAAATCTTCTCTTCATGTTTGGCACTTGAGGTAATTACTTACTATTACACATTAGTGAAAATCCTTTTGAAAAAAACGAAGGAATTATCTTAGTAATACTCAATACAAGTGTGGTAGAAATGAGAACAGGCTAAGAACATAGTGATTCACTATGTTCTTAGCCTGTTTTTAATAATATTCTTTTATCGTTTGTAAGGAGGATTAATTTCCATTTAACTCTTTAAGTTTTGCCTTTGATGGAGTTTGATACTTAACATAGCCTTTCATGTTTGTTACATAATAACCTGAGCCTAGTCCGTATTGACCGCCATGGGCATTATCATAGCTATAAACTCGATAGCGCTCACCAGGCTTTAATACACGGACAAAGACTAGTTTATTTCCTTCACGTTTCCAAAGGTTTATTGGTTTTTCAATTGTAACTCTTCCAATCTGGCCTTTCTTTAGTAAATCCCCATCCCAATAAACTTTAGGAGCTGGACCTTCTGCCTTCTTTATTGCCTCTACTTCAATCATGACTGAATCGCTGCTATTGCCGGATGGGTCCGTTGAAAAAACTGTTAAAATTGTTCCAGGTATTTGAGCTGGGATTGGAATAGTAAACTTTCCGTTTTTGTCGGTCTTTCCTTTACCTAGTATAACGTTTTCTCGCAGTACAGAAATTGTTGAAGCTGGTTCGGCCTCACCAGTAATTTTTTTGTCTTGATTGGTAATTTTGTTCACTATTGGTTCAAGTGGAGCAGTTTTGTCTTTGACAGTGACTTTTACGGGAGCACTCTTTTGACCTTCACTGTCCAAAGCTCTGACCTCAAGAATTGTTCCAGCTTTTTGCTTTGGTATTGAAACAGAAAACTTCCCTTCGCTATTTGCCCTTGCTGCTCCGATTACTTTGAAGCCAATATTGACTTGAATGGAATAACCTATTTCAGTCCCTCCAGTAATTTCTGTATCATTGTCGCCTACTTCATTGACAATTGGTACTAAAACTGGGGTAGGAGGAACTGGTCCGGGTACTGGTCCGGGAGCTGGTCCCGGTCCAGGCGCTGGTCCTGGTGCCGGCCCAGGTGCTGGTGCTGGTCCCGGTGCCGGCCCAGGTGCTGGTCCCGGTGTCGGCCCAGGTGCTGGTCCCGGTGCCGGTCCAGGCGCTGGTCCCGGTGTCGGCCCAGGTGCTGGTCCTGGTTCCGGTCCAGGCGATGGTCCTGGTCCAGGATCCGGTCCCGGTCCTGGTTTTGGATCAGGATCGGGTTTTGGGTCAGGATTTGGCTTTGGATCTGGCCCAGGCGGAGGTGCAGGAAGGTCAACGATGAAACTGGTTGAATTAGTAACTTTGTAGACGGAAAAAGTTGCATTTACTGTATATGTTCCTGCTTCTGCATTGGCACCGAGCTGGTAAACCGCGGCGTATTGGCCATCCGTGCCAGTTTTCACTTGCAGCGCAGCGGAAGCGCCATTTTTCTCGACTGTAATTGTTACATCCGTTCCAATTGCAGGTGAACCGTCCGAAGACACTGTGCCTGTGATGACCACTGAATTGGAAGGATTATACTTCCCTTTATCAGTGGAGACGGTTATTTCCCTAAGAACCGAAGCTTTCTCAACCGAAAATTCCTTTGTTACGGACTTACCAAGCGCAGTCACTTGTAAAGAGTAAACCCCGGTTTCCGCATCATTTGAAATTTTATATGTAGTCGAGAAAGACCCGTTATTTCCAATTTCATTTTGATTCCACTGATATATAGCAGCTGGATTCCCAGTTGAATCTTTTATTACCATTGTAGGATTGGTTGTTCTTCCAGGCTGTCCATCCACTAGGACAGTCCCGCTAACAGTTACAGTATTTCCCACTAAGTAGCTGTCTTTATCCAAGGCCACATCCAGTGTAGTCTCGGCGGCATACGCAGGGGAGACTATTCCTGCCAAAAAGAAAAAGATTGCAACAAGTATGGAGAGTTGTTTTTTCACTGATTTCACCCCTTCACTTCCTTTGAAGAATAATTAGGAAGAAAATCCTCTTTTAATAGCCGGGGGAGGCGGCTCTTTACAGAGTGCCTCCTCAGCCCTATAAATTATTCTACACTGAATACCACGCTGTCTTTTTTTGCTTCTGCTAATGATGAAGGGTTAGTCCAGCTATCCCATACATAAACTTCAACAGAATAGGAACCTTTTTGGTAATGCTTAAGTGGCAATTCTACCCCAAAGCCATTGCGCGCGCCATTTGCCAATTCATCTATTGAAAGGAAGTGGAGGCTTACAACCGCGCCTTCATGGTCCTTAACTTGAATAATGACTAATGGGCTCTCAGAATTCGGACCAAGATTTCTGACGTTTGCTTTGATCTTAACTTTTTCACTTTGTTTGAAAGTTGTTGCCCGGTTACCTTGTGCGTCCAACAGCTCCACTGTTTGGACCAGCAATGGGTAGTTGTAAACAGTAAAGCTTACTTCCTCCTCATCCGCGACTTTGCCGTCAACTGATGCGATGGCAGTTACTTTATATTCGCCGTTGAGGGTTAATTCATCCGGTACAAAGGTGCTTTCGAATGTTTTGCCTCTTGCGGCAGGGAAATTGATTATCTCTCCCGCGGGATTTGTGATTGCAACATCCCAGTCAACCTCTACATTTGCTTCCGCTGTAATGAGCGCCGGACGGTTTTTGCTTACATCAGCGCCAGGCTGGACAGTCAAGCCTGTTATATGGCCGACAGGTGGTTCCATGCCTTTGTATATTGTAAATACCTTCGTTGTTACAGTGCCCGCAATGTCTTCTGCTTCCAACACAAATTCATTTTTTCCATGTTCTAGGGAAAGATTTAATGGAACCTCTGCATTTAACGCACGCTTGATATATGGTTGGCTGAAGCTACGCGTATACTCCTCGTTGCCGTTTAGCAGGACGCGTATTTCATCGAAATTATCTCCGATTTTTGCTTTAACGGTAAGCTCGTCAATTTCATCAGAGACGTATCCGTTTGCAGGAAGCCCAACCAATTCAATTGTAGGAGCCTCGGTATCAATGATAACCTGGCGCCTAAATTCAATATTATTTCCAGCGCTATCGGTACCAGAAACGAAGATGTCATGGACCCCATCCTCAGTGAACTGGATTTGAGTATTAAAGTCATACCTTTTCTCTGTTGCATTCCATTTCAGTGGAATCCTTACTGGAGAGCCTACAACCTGGTCTCCTGTAAGTGTTAAATGATCCACTCCGGAGGAATCGTTGACATATCCTGAAACTGGTACAATGTGGGTATTAAATACACCCAGAGCTTCAGGCGAGGTAGCAGTAATATATGGTATTGTTTTGTCGCCAGCACCTTTAATAGCGTTGTAGCCAACATTTCCAGCGTAATCAAATGCAAAAACCTCAATTGTTGCACCTACTGGAACCTTTGATTTGAAGCTATAATCGATTGCAGCCGTAGTAGGAACAATATTTGTTTCTGCTTTGCCGTCAATAACGACGGACAAATATGCGATACCGCTGCCTTTTTGATCGCCGGTATTAAATGTTAACTTGTTTAGCTCGGCATTGTATATTACATCGGATATTTCCGGAGCGACAGTGTCCAGGATAACAGGGTATTTGTATACCTGAGCTTCCTTACCAGGATAGTCAATAGTTGCCTTCACTTGGTAATAGTACGTGCCATCCGCTGCCGGTTTGTTATTTATTAAGCCGTCCCAGGCTGTCAATGAAGGTTTGTAAGTGTACCTGAGGGATCTTCCGCTGTCAAAATAGTTCTTCCTTTGGTCATTATCGGTACGAAGCTTTCGCAATTGGGTCCCATTGGCATCTACAATACTGTACTCAACTGTCTTACTATTCCTCAAAAAGGAAAGAATTGGGGCGATTTTATCGCTTTCCCCATCACCGTTTGGCGAGAAAGCCACGGTTTTCTCATCATAAACCTTAGCAATTGGGTTGTAGCCTAGAGAAAAACCGCCTTCATTGACCATGCGCGCAAACTTATAATAAGAAGTAGTTTTGTAAAACATATCATCGATGATTGGAGGAGCGTTCCAGTCACCCTTGAATCCCATGAATGGTACTGAAAGATCCGATAGAGAATCATCTTCGGAAGTATTTAGCAATCGGACAAAGCCTTCAACAAAATAACCGTTTGCCATCAATTGTTCGAGTTGTGCCTTTGCATTTGATAGATCAATCGAGATGATAATATCTCTGGTTGATCCTGCAGGAACAGTAATTTCAGGAGTATGGACAGCCACATCATTGATTACGGTTGCTGTAACTAGATTGAATCCAGAAGCAACTGTATCTCTTAAAACAGTTGTATCAACTTTGTACTTGGCATCCTTTGTCCCAAAGTTAGTTGCAGTTAGTGTGAAGGTGAAAACATCGTCCTTAATCTCCTTTAGGACTACCTTCGGATCACCTGAGGCCTTTTCTGTTACATAAACAGGAGTCGAGACCGCGGCATGCAGTTGCATGATTCCCGCACCCTGGCGCCTAGGAGAATAATATGTTGCAGCCTCCTTTACCGGAACTGCTGTATTCATCAGGAGGTTTTTTGCCATCTTAACTTTAGCGGAGCCTTCCAATTGCGGGAACGCCTCGTTTACACGCTGTAATACCAGTGCGGAACCTCCGGCAACATGCGGAGCTGCCATTGACGTACCGCTCATTAAGCCATATTTGTCGTTGTTCAGGGTAGAAAAAATCTGGCCGCCTGGAGCTGTAAGTTCAGGCTTGAAGTCCAGGTTTGGAGTAGTACCCCAAGATGTGAATGCAGACATTTTTCCGCCCGTCTTATTTACAACCGCTTTTGTTTTTCCTGTGAATGTCACTTTTCCAACATTGCCGGATGCTTTAAATTTAGCCTCCAGTAAAGCTGCATCTTCAAGGCTAAGCGTAACCATTGGAATGGTAGGGCTTTGAAGAGCCATGCTTACATAATCCCCATGGGCTGGAAGTCCCCTAACAATAACTCCCGCAGCCCCGGCGGCTTCTGCTTGCTTTTGGATCATGCCAAAATTAAAATCGCCTGTGCGGACAACAAATGTAATTTTTCCTCTAACATCCTTGCCTGCATATTTGTCAGGCTGTCCATCCGCTACATAGACTACATCCTTTTGGTTCTTTCCAAATACATCCAATGGTAGAGGGGTAGACTGGCGCTTATAGGCCACATGAAGAGTCTCTTCCCCAACAACAACATCCATTTCGTCCAATTGGATATGAGTATTTTCAATCGAGGCAACTGAAATGGATTCCGCCGTTAATCCTGGGGCCCCCACAACCCCTATGTCAGGATTTGAAGCAAAGGGATTACCATAACCTTCCGCAAAACGTGCAGAGTTTCCAGCTGAAATAGCCATCAATACGCCATTGTCGACCGCCCGTTTAATAGCCTGCTGTTCAGGGCTGTCAGCACTTACGAATGAAGCTGTCGATCCAAGGCTCATGTTCATAACATCAGCGCCAAGCTTGATTGCGTCATCGATTGCTTTGATATAGATGTCGCCGAATGTAGAAGGCATTTCAGAATCATTTCCAAACACCTTCATGGCCAAAAGCTGAGCTTCTGGGGCTACACCTTGAAGTCCTCCGTTTTGCTCATCACCATTTGCTCCCACTGTACCGGCAACATGCATTCCGTGCATGGAAGCATCAGAACCCAAGTCTAGAATATTGGTATTTTTATCGGCGTAATTGTAACCATATGGTACTTTAGCCGTGAAATACTTTCCAGGGAGATTGTGTGCGGTTCCCGCTTCATTAACACTGGCTTCGCTTAATTTTGGTACTGTATCTTTTGAAAGAACCATATCCTTGTGTGAAGGATCGATTCCAGTATCAATAATTGCAACTACTGTGCCATTTCCTTTATAGCCAACATCCCATGTCTGCTTTGCTCCGACCTGATCCTTACTTGTAACCATTTCAGGTTTTTCCTCCGGCCTCTCATACCGGTTGGCAATATGTACCGAGGAAACTAAAGGAATCTTCGCCAACTCCTCAATATCCTTAAACTTCATGATACCGCTAACACCGTTGGCAACAGTTGTAAACGTGTTCTCAATTTGAAGATCGATAGATTTTGAGTTTAATTCTGTTAAAAAGTCGGACTGCTCATCTTTAATTTGTTCCTGCAGCTGACCTTTTTGGGAAACGGAAAGGTCCTTATAGCGAAGGCCTTTTTGAGTTGCGAATAAAATCGCCGGGTCTCCCTCGAGTTCAACAATAACCCTTACTTCATCTTCATCATTGTATTGTTCTGAAGGATGTGCCACTTGTTCGGAAAGTTTCCTGAACTTCTCAAAATCAGGGGAGGATACGGACTCTGCTTTTGCAGAAACCGCGCCAAATAATCCGCTCGAAAAGGCAAGCATAAATACGAGCGAAATAATAAGACCCCTTCTAAATTTTCTTAATTTCTCCACCGTTTTCCCTCCTAAAATAGTTTTTAAAAGTAATATTAAAGAAAAATGATAGATTTTGTCCCCCTTTCATGAAAAAACCAGGTTTATGTCGTTATTTGTAAATTTTGCCTGGTATAATAAAATTTAGCACACCAGGAAATAATAGTAAATACGGAAAATTCATTATCTTCGTAAATATTTTTATAGAATCCAATACTATTCGAAAATATTATTTTTAAAAAGAACGAAAATAAAAAATCCACCTCAAAAAGGTGGATAAGAGATAATTAAAGTAATTTGTCGTGTTAAGGCCATTATTTGTTCTTCCCGGCTGCCCTTAAAGTGCCAGTATCAAATATTCTCCCAACATAGTCATTTTCTAACAGAAGTGTTGATATGCGAATATCCTTATAAATGGCGTCATAGCCTTCTCGGCAAAGCTGGACATCTGTTTCCTTTTCGGTGCGGTTATCGATGCAGATTCCTTTTTCAAATACGCCTTCATGGGATGCATAGTAATCATAATCGTCTGAAAAGAAGGAGTAGCGGGTTGTTTCATATGCGAAACCGGTAATCCGTTTATGATTCGCATCAAGCGTCGTGCCGAGCTGGACAAGCTGGTCGTCGATCCCGAGCAGGGCGGTAAGGGTCGGGTAAATATCCATCTGGCTGCCGGTTCCTTCATTCACCACCGGTTCTGTCTGTCCAGGATGATGGATGATCAATGGGATGTTGAATCTTGTTTTTAAATCAAAGTTAATGCCAAGCAGGCTGCGGATTTCCTCTTCATCAGTCGGAAGCGGCCCATAGTGGTCACCGTAAACGACGAAAATCGAATCGTCCCAAATGTTTTCTGCTTTTAACTCGGCAATGAATTCACCAAGCGCCTCATCAAAATAGCGGATGCTCTGCAAGTAATTGCCTGTTGCGGTTCCTTCCAGCTTGGTTGGAAGGGTGAGGTATTGATATTTATCTTCAAGGATAAATGGCCGGTGGCTTGTCAGGGAAACGATAAAATTAAAGAATGGCTTATTTTCTGTTTTGTACATCTCAGCCATTTGATTGAAAATGCTTTTATCCGAAATGCCTAGTCCAATAATTTCATCGTCCTTTAACGCGGGATGGCCCCGGTAGTAAAACTCGCCATATCCCTGGCTTTTATAAGCTTCTTGCCTGTTCCAGAATTCGGGGGAGTTGCCATGGGTGACACTCGTTGAATAGCCATACTGGTTCAGTACTTCAGGCAGGGATAGATACTCGTTAGTCGGATATCCCTTATAGGCGCCGATATATCCAATTGGGTAAAGGGAATTGTTGGCGACGAATTCCGCATCGGATGTATTTCCCCTTCCAATCTGAAGATACGTATTCGGGTAATAGTGGCTTTCACTGATTAGTTTGTTCAGGTGGGGGGTTACTTCTTCTCCCTCCACCCTCAGTCCAATTGGAAATGTGTTCAGTGATTCAGCCTGTACCATAATGATGTTTTTCCCCTTGAACTTCCCGAAATAAGGGGATGACTTCTGAATTTCCTGCCTGCTTTTGAACGAATTGCGGATTTCTTCGATGCTGTTCTTTTGCAGGAGGGCCTGTTTGAAATAAGCCTTTTTATACACGTTCCAGCCAATGTCATACAGATGGGCCGGGATAATGCCGCCCCGTGAAATTTTGTACTGATCGGAGTACGTAAATTTAAAGGCGGACAAGGAAATTGTTAGAATGATAGCCAAGCCGGCGGAAAGGAAGGCAAGTCCTTGTTTTTTCCACGCGACCGGGGCTGTTTTTTTCACAAAAAAGAAAAACGCGAGCGCAGCCAGAGGGACGTCAATCCAGTAAAGGACATCCCGCGGACTTATTAATGAAATAATCGAAGACCGGATATCCTTCAGCTGCCCGGCCTGCGCCAGGAGTTCAATGCGGATAATTGCATTGTAGTAGCGCTGGTACATAACATCGGCGTAGAGCAGCAGGCTGGCCAGAGCGTATAAAGTAATGGCTGAAATGATTGCGATTGGCCTGCGTTTTATGAATAAATGGCTCGCAACGATGGCTGCGAAACCAAGGGATGACAAATAAATGAGCGCGTAGCTGGGCTCCAGTTCGGTTTCTTTTACAAATAGTAGGGTTTTCCCGGTCCACGGCAGAGCAAGCAGTAGGCAAAATAGAATCATAGATGAATATTTTTTACGAATAGTTAACAACAGCTACACTCCTCCAGCTATTAATCATATAGCCGCATTTAATATGTATTATAACAGATAAACCTTTGTGAATTTACAGGAAATTTACAATCCCTCGTGGGTATTTTTGTCGAAATAATGCCAAAAATTACAGAAAATGCAGGACTTTCCTCTGACATTTCGATATAATTAAAATGTTTGAGATTACTTACTTGTTAGGGGGAGCAGAATGAGCAGAATTAAAAAAGGGTTAATCGCCCTCGTTTCAGCAGTTGTGGTCGGTTCAGGTTTCGGATTGAATTTTGCGGGTCCGGCTGAAACTGCCGAGGCAGCATCGAAGAAGATTACCATTCTCCACACGAACGACTCGCACGGACGGGTCGAGGAATCGTCCTCGGACGGGATGGGATTTGCGAAAATCTCGACTCTCGTAAAGCAATTCGAGGCACAAAATCCAAATACCCTGCTGCTTGATGCGGGAGATACATTCCACGGTACGACCTTTGCCACTCTTGAAAAGGGCGATAGCATTGCCAAGGTTCTGAATGCGGTCGGCTATGATGGAATGGCCGCCGGCAACCATGATTTCAACTATGGTTACCAGACGCTGCTTGATTTGACGAAGAAAGTCGATTTCCCTGTCATGTCCGCTAACGTACGTAAGAAAGCGGATAATTCCCTAATTCTAAAGCCATATGAAATTAAAGAAATTGACGGGATCAAGGTTGGCATTTTCGGCCTGTCCACCCCTGAAACACATTATAAGACTCACCCGAAAAACGTTGAAGGACTTCAGTTCACAGACCCGGTAGAGGAAGCAAAGGCGATGGTTGCCGAACTGAAATCGAAAAACGTCGATGTCATTGTTGCGGTTACCCACCTTGGCATTGACGCTTCAAGCACCGACACTTCAATCAAGGTTGCGAAGGGTGCCCCTGGAATCGACCTGATTGTTGACGGTCATAGCCACTCAACACTTGTTGAAGGAATGAAGGAAGGCGAAAACACCCTGATTGTCAGTGCGGGTGAATATACGAAAAACCTTGGTGTAGTTGAACTTACTTTTGAAGGCAATAAGCTTGTTGATAAAAAAGCACACCTGATAACGAAGGAACAGGCGAAAGACGTTACCCCTGATTCTGCAATCGTGGACGTTATTAAAAAGGTGAAGGAAAGCCAGAAAGAAATCCTTTCCCAAGTAATTGGTGAAACGGGAGTTGTTCTTGACGGTGAGCGCGCCCAGGTGCGTGCCGGTGAAACAAACCTTGGCAACTTGATAACGGATGCAATGATTGATGTAACAGGTGCTGAAATCGCGATTACAAATGGTGGCGGCATCCGCGCGTCCATCCCTGTCGGCAAAATTACAAAAGGCCATGTTATTACCGTACTTCCATTTGGAAACTACATTGTGACCAAGAAGCTGACTGGCGCCCAGATTAAGGCAGGCATTGAAAACGGCGTTGATTCTTACCCAGAACCAAAAGGCGCATTCCCGCATATTGGCGGAATGTCTTTCGCAATCGATACTACCCGTGAAAAAGGCGATCGTGTCCATTCAATGAAGGTAAACGGCAAGCCGATGGAAATGGACAAAGAATACCTTGTCGCTACAAATGACTTTATGGCAGCCGGCGGTGATGAATACACAAGCTTCAAGGACAGCCCGATTGTTAATGAATTCCCTGCCCTTGATGAAGCGCTTATGAATTACATCGGCAAACGCGGCGTCCTGAACAGAAAGGTTGAAGGGCGCATCGTAGCGAAAACAGTCGAAGAAGCAAAGAGGGAAGAAGAGCTTTTGAACAGGCCTGTTCCGGTTGTATACTGGGACGGCACACTCATGAAGAGGAACCAGATTGGCAGGATTTCTATTCTTGGATCGGTTAACCTGATGAAGTTCGATGCTGATGGCAATGCAGTTGTCGTCCGTGAGCTTAAGGCAGGCGAGCGCTACCGTGTATACAGCTACAACGGAACATATGGCGTTGGCGCAGGCTACTTCATCAGTGACAACGGTGCGAACACCCGTTACGAAACACCATCCAAACAAAAACTTGCTCTCTTAAGAGCAAATTAGGTTTCCGTTAAAAGGACCGTCCCATTCATTTGGGCGGTTCTTTTTTTGGGGTTTTAGAGGTTGAAATGAAATTTTACACAATTAATTTGAAATGTAAGTTGATTGGAGCGGAGGGCACCGACTCCAGCGGGATGCAGCGGCAAGGTGGAGACCCCACAGGCGCTAGCGCCGAGGAGGCTCCACTGACGCCCCGCGGAAAGCGTGTGCCCGGAGCTGAAATCAACCGCAAGGGAACTTGCAAAATAAATATTTTAAAAATGAAACTATTCACCGTTTCGCGGAGTCTATATAAATAGTAAACTATGGAAATGGAGAGATTTTTTATCAAGATGGGACTCTTTAGTGTGAATCCCGGTCTCCATTCCTTTTTTATGTGCATGTGAAAAAGACAAGAAAGTGGGGGTCCTATGAAAAACTGGTTTAGGAAATCCGGCCTTGTGGCGGTGGGTACGACGCTTGTGGCGGCAAGCCTGCTTACTGGCCCTGTCCATGCGGCAACAGTGAGGTACAATGATTTTACGTCCAGCCCAACCGGGTATGTAAGCGAGTCGCAAATGAAGGGGCAACAAGATGGAGAGAAGGCGCTAAGCGACGATACACTCATTATTAAATTCAAAAAGCCATTGACCCTGGCTGAACACCGTTATGCAGGCGGGACGCCGGTGAAGCAAATCGCAGGATTGGACTATGCCGTTGTAAAGGTAAAAAATAAAAAAGATTTAGACAAGGCAATTACCAGGTACAGGGAAAATACAAAAGTGGCGGCGGTCATGCCGAGCGCTTTGTACAAGCCGCTTGCGATTGAAGACCCAAAAGCGGCGAGCCAGTATCATTTGGGCATGCTTAATCTTGAAAAGGCCCAGTCCCTCGCGGGAAAATACCAAGTTACGGTTGCGGTCATTGACCAGGGGATCGACCCGAATCATCCGGATTTAAAAGGGAAATTGCTTCCAAGCTATAACTCTGTTTCTCCAATGAACCAGGGCGCGCCTGACTTCCATGGCACGCATGTAGCCGGGATTATCGCTGCCGCAAAGGGTAACGGAATAGGCGGATATGGCGTAAACCCGAATGCGAAAATTTTGCCGATCGACGTTTTTGACCGGGCTTGGGGGGCGACTGATTATGCAATCGCCGAGGGCATCCTTTATGCGATAAACAAAGGAGCGAAGGTTATTAATATGAGCCTTGGCGGATCGATGCCATCCCCATTGATCGAGGATGCAGTCAAAAAAGCACTTGAGAAAAATATAGTGGTCATTGCGGCTGCGGGAAATACGGGAAGTGACATGCCAAGCTACCCTGCGGCATATGAAGGCGTTATCTCTGTAGGGAACGTCAACAGCCAGAAAAAGCTTTCAGTGTCATCATCCTACGGCCCGTCCGTTGATGTCGTGGCTCCAGGGGAGGACATTTACAGCACGATTTATGAATATGAGCGAAAATCGAGCTACCGAAAACTGACCGGCACCTCGATGGCCGCGCCAATGGTCGCCGGTGTTGCATCACTTCTGCTATCAAAATATCCGTTGCTGACCCCTTATCAGGTCGAGTATATTCTCGAACATACAGCCGAGGATCTTGGCGAAAAGGGGTTTGACGTCAAATATGGAAACGGGCTCATCAACCCTGTTGCCGCATTGCAGTTCGATATGAAAAAACTACCTGATATTGTAAAGAAATCATACACTGAAAAGGAATTACTGGAGAAGGCGCAGCCGGTTTCACTCGGTAAGGAAGTGAAGCTTTCCGGAAACATCACCGCAACCCATGAGGAAAAATGGTATAAGGCAGAGGTGGAGAAAGGCGACAATCTTCAGTTTATTCTTGATGGCGGGTCCCAGTTTGACTATAAATTGATGATCCACATGTATTCAGCTTCAGAAAAAATGATGGTCGATGTTAATAAAGTCCGGGAAGGCGTAAAGGAAGGGAAATTCTTCGAAGCGCCGTTCAGTGGCACAATCCTATTCGGTGTAAAGGATGTAAATGGAAGCTATGACGATTCTGCTAGAGGGGGATCGAAATTCACACTTACTGTACAGAAGTCCAAGGATTTGCCGGAGGATGAGTCTTCCATCGATAAACCGATTGCAATCGAGCTTCCATATAATAGCGGGACCACGCCATTTTACCTGCTCGGAAAAGACGGTGATGATGACTATTACAAGTTTTCCGTCAAAGAACCCCAGGCTGTAAGGATTGAGCTATCGGGAGTGCCGGGCACGGATACGAGCATCAGCCTTTATTCAGCTGATATGTTCTTCCCGCCGGATTTTGACAAGATGCCTGCTGAAGAGCAGAAAAGGCTACTGGATGCATTGGCGTCGGGAGAGATGAAAGCTGACCCGATGCTATACAGCAACAGGGGCGGCCATGGTGCCGGGGAAAGCCTGAACTTTACCTCCAACCCGGAAATGGCCTATATTATTAAAGTTTCGAACAAAATCGACCCGAACTATTTTATGATGTACGATTTCTTTTTCAACCCGGGGCTAATGTCCAAAGACCAGGTTGCCGAGCCTTCGCTTGTCCCTTATAAGCTGAAAGTGGAAGGGAAGGTTTTCCCGGAAGATGAGGATATGTTCCCGTTTATGGGCGGAGGTAAAGAAGAAACAAGCGAAGGCCTTGATGAGCAAAAGAAGGAAATGGGAGTGGGGCCATCAGAAGACGGGGAAGATGAGTACCTGCGGATGATCAAGGAGGGTTCCCAGCCTTATGGGGTTGGCCAACAAGCTGGCGGCTACCTGCAATCGATGGAAGATGAGGACTGGTTCCAGACGACTCCTTCCGAAACGGGCATTTACCAGTTTGCTTTTTCTGAAAAAGGCTTTACCGTGCCGATCATCGGAATTTATAAGATTGTCGAGCTAAAGGATTATAACGGTAAACCATTTAAATATCTTGCCCAGATTGGTTCCAATATGACATGGGACTGGTCCGGAATCAGGATGGATTCATCCCTTTATACCGGATTGCGAAAGGGCGAAACGTACTATATTAGAGTGAACTCGAATTATTATACTGGTGAAATGTCCTTTGATCCGTACGAGTTCACATCAAAGCTATTGTATGCCAACCCGGAGGATCAGTATGAAGACAATGACAAACCTGAAAACGTCCGGAACCTGCCGTCAGGAACAGTGGAAGGAAACTTTGCAATGCCGTTCGATCAGGATAATTTCTATTTTGAATCGAAAACAGATGCAATATATGGCGTGACGTTCGGGATGAAAGCTGTTGATCCGGCCACCTACAGCAAGTATCCAAAAGAGCTGGTCAACCCGATCTACGGCATGGTGATTGTTGTGGAAGACACCAACAAAAACCGGAAGCTTGATGAAGAGGAAGCCAGGAAGGTCCAATACATTGACCGCGGTGCGTTTTCCGGAAATACGTACGGCTCATTCAAAGCAGGGAAGAACAAGAATTATATTCTAATTGTCAATGGGTATGTGGACGGTCCGGTTCCGCTATCCCTTCTGCCATATCAGCTGAAAGTAGCCCCTGTGAACACGGTTGATGAAGACAAAGGATCTGTTGTGAAAAATAATATTCCTTCAAAACCAATTAAGCTTGCGGCTAATGGAAAGAATGTCCTGAAGGCTACCGGTTATTTGAACTCGGGTGTCCCTTATGGGGATGAAGATTGGTATGAGCTGAAGCTGGCTAAGGATTCGAAAGGGAAAATCGAATTTGCGGCCGGAATCGAAGTTGACAGCACCATCTCCCTCTACAAGGACGGAAAGTTGCTCGCCTATGCGGATTATTATCCGGAAGGCGACGCGGAGGTTCTGAATTTCTCTTTGAAAAAAGGAACGTATCATATTAAGGTAAGGGACGCATTTGGGAACTCGACAATAAACCCGTACACTTTGAAAGTGGAATTCAAGTAAAGGATTTACCATCAAAATTGACAAATGGCCATCCCGGCTGTTAGGGGTGGCCTGTTTTTTTTGCCTAGAGGAACTTCAAAAATGCTTTCAGGGGGGAATGCGGCTCATAAATGGTAACGACTCCATAATAGATTGGTGAACTTTCCAGTCGTTCATGAAAGGGGGAGGTTGCCATGTAAAATGGTTTGTGTAAACGTCCCTATTTTTCTATTACGTTCCTAAAACAGGAGAATCGGTTCATTAATATGGAAATCGGTTCATAAAAGTGCGAACAAGGTTCATAAATAGCAAAAGCCGGTTCATAAAGTCAGAAATCCGGTTCATAAAAAACTAGAGCAAATCAACACATTCGTTAAAACCACTTTTGTGGATTAAAAATCAGAAGAAAGGCCTTTTGGTAAAATAAGGTCCCTTTACCAAAATATTTTTCATAAAAGTTTCACTAAAAATTCAAAAATAACAGGTCCATTTACCCAAAAAATGACTAAAGTCCCTCTATACGGAAGAGAGCCAACCTACTAAAATGAGGTGGTACAAAAAAGAAAAAGGGGAATGGGAATGACCTTATATAGAAAGTTGCTTAAGGTGGCTGCGTCCGCATTCATGCTCAGCACCGCCTTTTATTTTGTGCCGGCCGAAAAGGGGAAGGCCGCCGAATTGTGTAGTGGGATTTCATCAGGCACTATCGTTCAATGGGATGGTGATGAGCTGAAGCTTGGCCAGATTGGAAGGCTCACGGTCTTGAGCGACACACCGCTTTATAAGGTGGCTGGCGACAGCAGGCAGTTTGCCCGAATGCTGAAAGCTGGCGAGACATACAGGATTTACGCTTTTAAGCCGGGTATGCTGAGTGTTGGTGGTGGCTACTATGTTGACCGCGACACAAGGGTAAAATACGAAACGCCATCGAAAACGAAGCTTGGCCAGCTGGAATGCAAAAAGGCATCAATAGCCGAAAGCAAGATGCCGGTCGAACTAACGGATACAAGGACAATCATTGTTGATAAACTTGGAACGGAAAAGCGTATTAGCGCAAACGAATACGGAACCTCCTGGTATACCTACCATAAAGGGTACAGAAAGTACTATATGATTAGCTATGTAAATGGAAAAATTGGCGCGCTTTACACTATGGACACCGCCTTTCAATTCGAAAATGTAAAGGTGGGAATGGCCCGCGATGCAGTCATAGCCTCGCTCGGAAAGCCCGTGGAAGGAATTTTGAAGGGGAGTGTCAGCTACTCCACCCAAAATGACAGTGAGCAGCAAACCTTCTATAAGAATGGCTTTTATATAACTGCATTTTACGATATTCATAACTATGGAAAAGTAACTGCCATACAAATTGTTTCCAGTGATGTGGAGAGCAGAAAGGCTGGTTTCCTGGCGTCGCCTTCAGCATCATTGCAGCAGGCATACGAGCCTCAGCTATTTGACCTTGTCAATGCGAGCCGTGTTAGGAATGGATTGGCCGCCCTGGCCTGGAGTGAAAAAGCCCGGCTATCCTCAAGGAATCATTCGCTTGATATGGCGGCAAATAATTACTTCAGCCACACGAACCTGCGCGGCCAAAATCCATTTGACCGGATGAAAGGCACCGGAATTGTCTATCGGGCTGCGGGGGAAAACATCGCAATGGGCTATGTGAGCAGTATTTTCGCCCATGAAGGCCTGATGAATTCACTTGGCCACAGGAGGAATATCCTGAGCGGAAACTATACGTATCTTGGCACAGGGGTACAATTCCAAGCAGGGACAATGCGCCCTTATTATACACAAAACTTTTATAAACCGTATTAATGGACAAGCGTTACAAGCGAAGATCCAGTGCCCGGATTGGCATCAATTCCGGGCACTCTTTTTACAGGATAGGCATTCGGTTTGCTTTATATAGGTTGAAATAATAAAACCAATTTTGAATGTAAGTTGATTGTAACGGAGGGCACCGACTCCTGCGGGATGCAGCGGCAAGGTGGAGACCCCACAGGCGCCCGCGCCGAGGAGGCTCCACTGACGCCCCGCGGAAAGCGTGTGCTCGTAGTGGAAATCAACGGCAAGGTTCCATTAGAAAATAAAATCTTTGATTCAACCTATATAGTCATATTTTGCTATATTTCTAATCCGAATGTCCCGGGCATAACGTTGGCCTGGCTGGAAATATGGTTCAATATTTCCAATTTTATATAAATTAAGGCATTCATGGCAGGAATTGTCGTATACTAGAAAAGAAGTGTTTGAGAGATGAAGGGAGATACAAATGAGAAATAAGGTTTTTATTTGCATAGTCTTATTGTTGTCCATTGTTACAGCCCCATTTTCTGCCGGGAGCGCACATGCCGCGACAACCACTCCATATGTTAGCTGGGACGGGGCGCAGCTTGTGAAAGGCCAGATTGGCAGGGTGGATATCCTTAAGCCGATAAATTTATGGAAAAAGGAAAATAGTAAGCTAACGTTTGTCCGTGTCCTAAACCCGGGTGAACGGTACCGTGTCTATCAGTACAGTTCGGAATTCGGAGGCCAATACGGGGTTGGCGGACCTTATTTTGTTACTAAAATGCCGGGGTACATAGAGTATAAAACTCCGTCTCTCCAAAAGCTGAAGCTTGTGAATCCAGAACTTTATGGCACAAAGCTTTCCATTGGAACGGTGACGGATGAGCAGTCAAAAGTGCTTGCGCCAGGGGTAACCCAGTCCAAGCTTTCGGTCGACAGCTCCCGGGGAAAGCAGCAAATTTACGTTCTTGGAGTTGACCAACAGGCTTCACAAATCAAATTCGAAACAACTCTGGCGAAGGACCAGATGATTGGCTTCGAAACTGTAAGTTCCATGGCTGCCCGAAACCAGGCTGATGAGCACTTTATTATCGGGGGCGTAAATGGCGATTACTTTGAATCGAATGGCGCGCCGACTGACCTGACCGTCCATAACGGGGAGCTTGTGACGACAAACAAAACCCCTGAAAGTGAACGGACCATCTTTGGGGTATCCCCTGAAGGCAAGGCGATGATCGGCAATCCCGATATTACGCTTGGCATGACGGTCAATGGGCAAAAGCCTTATCCGATTGATTCTGTCAACAAGCGCCGGTTTGCCGACCATCTTGTCCTCTATACCCCATACTTCGCTTCTACGACGATGACGAATGAACTGGGGACCGAAGTTGTGTTAACAAATCTTGAAGGCCAGTTGAACGGAAATGGTACAGTCAAGGCAATCGTTAAAGAGGTTGCCATTGGCAAGGGAAGTGCTCCCTTACTTCCAGGTGAGTTGGTTTTATCTGGACATGGAAAAGGAAGCGAGTACCTGAAAAGCCTTGTCGCCGGCGATGTGGTCGAGATTAATCTTGCCTATAACAATCCGGTATGGGACAAGGTTGACCAGGCAATCGGCGGCCGGTACTATCTTGTGAAAAATGGCGTTGCCCAAACGATCAATGTCGCGGGTACGGCGCCAAGGACTGCTATCGGAATCAAGAAGGACGGCTCTGTATTCGTTATCGTTATTGATGGCAGGCAGACAGTTAGCGCGGGTGTAACGTTGACTGATACCGCCAAAGTTATGAAAGACCTTGGTGCTGTTGAAGCAATGACATTTGATGGAGGCGGCTCGTCTACAATGGTCGCTCGTGAACCAGGAAATGCAGACGCAACCGTCATCAACTCTCCTTCTGACGGAAAAGAGCGCTATGTCGCCAATTCATTGCTGATTGTCGGTCTGTGGAAAGCAGGTCCGCTTCATACACTGCTGCTTTCCCCAAATGACCTGAAGCTTTTTGCGGGAGCGACCTATAAAAACCTTAACATCACCGTGCGAGGGCTCGATAAGAACAATAACCCGATTGCTGTAACGGATCCGCTTGCCTGGACTTCGACGATTGGAACATTCAACAGCGATGGATCGTTTACAGCAGGAAAGATGGCGGGGAAAGGCACAATCACTGCTTCAACAGGTACAATCAAATCGAGTGTGAATGCGGAAATCGTCAATACACTTGATAGCATCCAAGTCGCCAATTCAACTGTTATCGTTGATAAAAACGGGTCATTCCCGGTTCCGGCTGCGGGTTATCTCGCCGGCAAAAAAATCGTCGATGATCCGGCTGTATTCCAATACAAGCTATCTTCACCGATCGGAACTGTGGAAAAAGGAATCTTTAAAGCCGGAAATGTTGACGGCTCGGCAACGGTGACTGTTTCATACGGAACCGTATCCGCCAAGTTCAATGTGATTGTCGGCAATCCGGGCTCTATCGTCGCTGAAAACTTTGAAGGCGGCCTGTCAGGATGGAAAGCAAGCGGTGCGCGATTTAATGCTGTGTCGATTGCCCCGGAAAAAGTGTATGTCAAAACCGGAAGCCAGTCTCTGAAGGTAGCGTATGATTTTATTGGAACAACGGGAACGTCGGGGGTTTATGTAACTCCACCTGCATCAATTGACATTCCGGGAGCTCCGGTAAAAATCGGCATGTGGGTATATGGCGATGCAAAAGGCCATTGGCTGCGTGCCCAATTGAGAGATGCGGCCGGCACCGAAGTCCAGCTTGATTTCACAAAAAATCTTGACTGGACAGGCTGGAAATATGTTGAAGCCGAAATACCGGCAGGCTTGAAGGCTCCTTACAGGCTCGAAATGCCTGTCCGCTATATGGAAACAAATGACCTGAACAAGAACAAAGGCCAGATCTTTGTGGATGATATTACAGCGGTTTATTAAAATGTAACTAGTTAACGGCAAAGGCCCCTGCAAGATTTGCAGAGGCCTTTGGTATGATGTCACTGTTGAACTATTTACCTATAATTTAATCTTGCGCCAAGATAGCCAATTTACTTTGCTGAGTAAAAGGGATTAGAAACAGATGTTTGCAGTTTAATAACCATTATGATAATAATAAGATGATATGTTTACAATCTTGTTACTATTGATTATGCTAAAAAAGCATATTACTACTGTGAATCTCTACTTATTGTATCCACTATCTTAAGAGCTGGAGGGAGTATTTTTAGCAATGGAACACTTAAATGGTCAAAATGAGCTTTTGGAACAATTGAAGGAAAACCCTCCGAAAATTATTGGAGGATATAAAAAACAGGGATGGGCAGTCAAAGCACTCGAAAAAATTAGCAATGAGCCGCTTGAAGTAGAAGAAGATGGAACCATTACAGCCAAAGCTGTGCTGGAATCGAGTGATCTCTCATACTATCCGGCATTCCTTAATTTAGATCCGAAGCAATCGGGGAAAATACTTGGCGTTTATTTTATAGCGGAAAGCCAAGACCAGTACGACCTCATTCCGTTTGAACTCGCAATGAAATTTCTTGATAAACAAGAAGGCGAACTGCTTCCCTTGAAATATCGTACAATTGAAAAAATCGAAGGCGATGAATTCCAGAAGAACTGGCCGGAATTCAGTTAAGCAGAAGGCGGGCTCTATAGTGAGCTTGCCTTTTTATTTTGGCCAGAATATATTTTCATTCCCGATTCAGATGTTATTTAAACCTTTGTAACAAAAATGTAATATAAAAACGGCATTTGTAAAACTAGTGAAATAGACTCTAACAAATTCCTATACTAAAATGTACATATGTTGTAAGAAATTCCATAATTTTTGCAAATTCGACAAAGAGAGACTTTTTGGGGGTTGCTGATGAAAAAGGTTAGAAATCTATCATGTTTACTAATGTTAATCATAGCTTTGTTCACTGTGGGCCAAGGGAAAGTTCATGCTGCAGAAATTGTGGATTTGACGGATTATGCGCAAAAATTTATTGGTGTTCCATATAAATGGGGCGGCACGACGCCATCCGGATTCGATTGTTCTGGCTATGTCTCCTATGTATATAGCGAATTTGGGGTGGAGCTCCCGCGGACGAGCGCGGACCAGTTTGCCCAGGGCGAAAAAATCGATTCGGCCGACAGGGTTCCGGGCGACCTCGTGTTCTTCACGACTTATAAAGCTGGCCCATCCCATTCCGGTATCTATCTCGGAGACAATAAATTCATTCATGCCTCACCAAAGGGAATTGCGATTGCCAGCCTGAATGACAGCTATTACAAGAAGAGATATCTAGGCGCAAGAAGGTACATACAGCCTGCTCCAATGAAGGATGGGCAAATCGGGAAAGTTTATATAAAAAAGAAAGTGAACCTTTGGCAACGCGACGAAAACGGTAAGCTGAAGGAAGTAAGGGTCCTCAATCCTGGTGAAACCTACCGTGTATATGGAAGCGATTCACTATACGGGGGGCAATTCAACCTTGGGTCGCAGCTTTACATAACGAATATTGCAACCCACATCGAATTTAAGCCTGCGGGCAATTAAATAGAATCATAGAATAAAACCTCCTGGCTTGGGAGGTTTTTGTTGTGGGAAAAGTAAAAACAGCCCCCTTTTGAAAGGGGCTGCGAAGCATTATTGGTTTTGTGTAGGCATTATTACCTTCCAGCTGGACATATCAGGGTTTTCTTTTGTAAGAAGTTCTTTTGGAAATACAAAAGTCCATGGTCGTGTTGCATTGGACTTTACCTTAAAATCATTAAGTTTAAAGCCTCCCTTGGCGATAATATCCCCGGTCGCATCCACAATTGCCAATGGAATTTGCTCTAATTGAATGGCGTTTTCACTTCCATTCCTTATCATGACTGTTACCCCAAGTTGGCCTTCTGGGGAAAATTCAGCTTTAAATCCCATAATATTTACTTGATTGGGTTCAAGTTTGGGTAGGTCGGCAACAATTTTTCTTAGATTTTCCTTCTGTTCCGGTCCTAGTTGATCCTCCCAACTAGGAGCAAGATCCAATTCATGGGGTTTATCTTCCCGGGATTGTACAAGCTCAAATTCAATTCTCCACCCTGTTTCAGGAATGGTTTCACCGAGCTTATCACTTTCCTCGAAAAGAAATCTCCATGGTATACAAGAGTGTGCTGGAATTTCACCAAGAGTATCCAAATCAAACCTCCTTTTAGCTAACGCTTGTCCCTCGCCATTAAGGAGAATAAGGTTAATAGATTCAAAGTGTATAGGTTTATCCAGTGTGTTTCGGAGGAAGGCGACAACCACAAAACCATCGTTATAATTTAAAAGTTTTATACCATCTATAGAAACCTGGTTCGGCTTTAATAAAGTAAGTTGCTGATGTTGAAACATATAAATATACCGTTCCGAGCTTGAAAGTTCCCAATCTGGATGGAAGATTAGGGTCGTTTTTACGCGACCTTCTTCGTTCGATATATTTTTTTCTTCATTCCCTTTTTCAAAATTATTACTTTCTAATGTCACTATTATTCCCCCTAGAATTATTCACTTTGAAACTTATTTTGGCTCTTTATATATTCAATAAACCGGATAGTGACACCGGATTCGATTTGAAACAAGAGCTCGTTGAATTCCCGGAGTGCGTCAAATTCGAAAAGACGATAAGGGTCTTCCTGGCTGTAACCTCTTAAACCGACTCCATCCTTGTATTGTGTCATTAGAACAAGGTGTTGGATCCAATTCATGTCAATCATTTGAAGTAGGAATATTTTAAGCTGTTTACCAAGATTCTCGTCTTCCTGCAGTGAAAGAATTTCTTTTTTGAGTGCTTCATATTCCTTCATTAAGCTGATTAGAATCTCATCTTTGGTAAGATCTTCGATATCTTCAACTTTCATTTTGAAATGAATAAACACAAACCCAAGTTCCTGTATAAGGCCTTTTAAATTCCATCCCCCAGCATTCATGTCACTGTTATCCGGGCAGTATTTATCGACAATTGCCCTAATGTAGTTTTTTATATAATCGGTCAATTCTGGAAATATATCTTTAGGCTCGGTGTTAAGTACCCTGTCTCGCATAGAATAAATTATCTTGCTCTGGCTATCCAGGACATTGTCGAGCTTCAGGATATGCTTCCTTGAAGAGTGGTGGGCGTATTCGACTGTCTGCTGGACCTTGAGCACGAATTTATGCGGGTCCGGTGACAGGACAAGTCCGGTTTCATCTGTTTTCACCTTCTTCAGGTAGCGTTCCATCTCCTCCTCGTCGTAATAGACAAAAAGGTCATCCTCGAGGGAAATAATGAAAATGGTGGAACCTGGATCGCCTTGGCGACCAGAACGCCCCCTCAGCTGCATGTCAATCCTGAAGCTTTCATGCCGCTCGGTTCCGATGATATGAAGGCCGCCAAGCTCCTTGACGCCCGGGCCGAGGGTAATATCGGTCCCGCGGCCGGCCATATTCGTCGCAATCATGATCTGGCCTTTTTGTCCGGCGGTTTGGATGATTGCGGCTTCATCTTCTTCCGTTTTCGCATTCAGGATTTGGTGTTTGATCCGTTTTTCTTTTAGAAGCTTCGACAGGGTTTCCGATTGTTCAATCGAGGTCGTTCCGATAAGGATCGGCCTTCCGGTTGCGTGGACAGTTTGGACCTCTTCTATAATCCGGCGCATTTTCGATTTTTTATCCCTGTAGATAAGGTCGTCCATATCGATTCGTTGGACTGGGCGGTTCGGCGGTACAGAAACTACGTGCAGGTCGTATGTTTCGAGGAACTCTTCCTTGGAAGGGGTCGCGCTCCCTGTCATTCCGCAAAGCTGACTGTACATACGGAAGTAGTTCTGGATTGTGATGGTCGCCTGGGATTCGTTTTCCTCGGTAATTTCAAGGCCTTCCTTTGCTTCAAGTGCCTGGTGGAGCCCTTCGCTGAAAGTCCTGCCCTCCATGATCCGGCCGGTAAATTTATCGATCAGCGCAATTTTCCCATCCTTGACGATATAATCGACATCGATCTTCATGGTGAAAGCCGCTTTTAAGGACTGAACGACATTATGCAGAAGATCCTGATGCTCGGCGTCATAAAGGTTCGCGATGCCAAACGCCTTCTCGACCTTTGCCGCGCCATTGTCCTTCAGGTAAATTTGCTTTGTTTCCGAGAACAGTTCATAGTCGGAATCAGCTTCAAATGTTTTCATTAATTCTGCTGTAATGTAAAATAAATCGGCCCCATGGCTTGATTTGTTGGCAATGATGAGCGGAGTCCGCGCCTCATCAATCAGGATGCTGTCTATTTCATCGACAATCGCATAATGGTGCGGACGCTGGACCTTGTCATTTATATTGAACACCATGTTGTCGCGCAAATAATCAAAGCCAAACTCAGTTCCAGTTCCATACGTAATATGGGCGGCATACGCCTCACGCTTGGCTTCAGGCGACATTTCGGAAATATTCAAGCCAACTTTTAATCCTAGAAATTCATGGACCTTGCCCATTTGTTCAAAGTCTCTTCTTGCCAGATATTCATTTGCAGTAATAATATGGACGCCTTTGTTTGTAAGGCCGTGGAGATAGCTTGGCAATGTTGCGACAAGCGTTTTTCCTTCGCCCGTCTGCATTTCGGCGATGCTCCCTTCATGAAGGACGAGCCCGCCGATCAGCTGGACGTCAAAATGCCGAAGCCCCAGGACGCGCTTTGATGCTTCCCGGACTACGGCAAACGCTTCAGCCTTTATATCATCAAGGGTCTTGCCTTTTTCCAATTCTTCCACAAAAAACTCAGTTTTGTTTTTTAATTCCTCATCGCTGAGGCTTTCGAATTGTTTTTCAAGTGCATTGATTTTATCAACGATTTTCGACAATCGCCTAACTTCCCGGCTGCTGTCGCTGAAAAGCATTTTAACCTTCGCTAGCATAATTTTCTCTCCTGTATAGGTATAGAATGGTCTAGACGCATTATACCATACATAGGAAGGAAATGGTCGAAAACCGGCACAGGGATAATTTCCCAAGGTGGAAGAGGGGCTTGCCCGGGCATGGTGAAACTTTTAAGGAGAGAATCTCGTCGTTATAAGGAGAAAGGCACAGTTTTTCGAGTAGGGAGGGCGGGTAATGAAAGGTAGGCGGCAGACTATTTTCCTAACTAGTTTGCCTGGAGGGTTCCGTAAAGATGCATCCCAATTAAAAAATCATTGCTTAACCTGCTATATGTGTTACGATAGGAATGATTGGGAAGACTAAAACAAACCTACAAAAGGTGATGATGTATGTACACACAAGCTATCCTGGCTTTTTTTGCTGCATTGATAACTGTCCTGGTACTCACGCCACTTGTCATTAAATTCGCTGTTTGGTTTGGAGCAATTGACAAACCGAACGAAAGAAAAGTCCATCAGAAAATTATGCCCCGTCTCGGCGGGCTTGCCATATTCCTTGGAGTAATTGCCGGCTATCTCGCTGGCGGCCTTTATGAACAAAAAGTAAATACAATCAGCGTAGGAGCAATCCTGATTATCCTAATTGGGATTCTTGATGATAAATTCGAACTTTCCGCAAAAACAAAATTAGCCGGCCAGCTCATCGTTGCTGCGCTTATTCTTGCAAGCGGGCTGAAAATTGACCTTGTTACCATTCCGTATATCGGCAGCTTCGAATTAGGATTGTGGAGCTATCCTCTAACTATTTTCTGGATTGTTGCCATTACAAATGCCATCAACCTGATCGATGGTCTTGACGGGCTTTCGGCGGGGGTTTCCGCAATCGGGATCGCTACGATTGCCATTTTGGCTGCGCTGGCTGGRAAGGTGCTTATTTTCACGCTTTCGCTTATCCTTCTCGGAAGCATCATTGGATTCCTGTTTTATAATTTCCATCCGGCGAAAATATTTATGGGAGACACCGGAGCCTTGTTCCTCGGTTACTCCATCTCGATATTGTCGCTGCTTGGGCTTTATAAAAGTGTTACGCTGTTCAGTTTCCTTGTCCCGATTATTATACTCGGGGTTCCGGTATTTGATACCACGTTTGCCATTATCCGCCGGATTGTAAATAAAAGACCGATTTCGGCACCGGATAAATCGCACCTTCACCATAGGCTGCTTGATTTGGGGCTGTCGCACCGCAATACGGTCCTGGCCATTTATGCATTTGGCATTTTGTTCAGCGCAGCCGCGGTTCTGCTGTCCGAATCAACGCTCTGGGGCTCAATTTTCATCATTTTCGGCCTTCTGGTGATCACGGAAGTGTTTGCCGAATTGATTGGTATTGTCCACGTAAAGTACAAGCCCATTCTTGGGCTCTTTAGAAAACTCACCCAGAAAAGGCCCGTTGGCGGAAGGCGCTACTAATTTTCTCATATGATTGCCTGCACTGTCAGTTTTATGCAACAGCGTAAAGTTAATGGCTGTTTTATGAATGTTAAAGCGATTAAACAAATATCAAGGCTTCCAGCAACTTGCAAGCCTGTCCGGGCCCGGCGGCAGCCGGGCCTTTTTCGTGCAATGAAACGGAAAACGTGCACACAATTGCCTTTCTAGTAAGAAATTATTTCCCTTTTGCCTTGTTTTATGCAAAAATAAGTGTGTTTCCGATTATTTTTTCCAAGTAATGGGCTGTGTCGAATAAAGTTATGCTTTTTTTGTCAAAGTATGGCGGTTTTTAATACGGAAAATATGTTAAACTAAGACATGTTTTTATTTAAAAAACATGCCGATTTTACACTATTGGAGGTTTACCTATGAAAGTGCCTATGCTCGATCTTAGTGAACAATATCAGGGCCTTCGTTCTGAAATTCTGGACGTGCTGGATCAAGTAATGAGCTCCTCGCAGTTCATTCTGGGCAGCAATGTGAAGAAGCTTGAACAAGATGTTGCCGAATTCAGCAATGTCGCTCATGCGGTTGGATGCGCGAACGGCAGCGATGCTATACATATAGCTTTGCAGGGATTGGGAGTGGGTCCCGGGGATGAAGTCATTACAACCCCGTTCACATTCTTTGCTACCGGCGGAGCGATTGTCCGTGCCGGCGCAACGCCTGTATACGTTGATATTGACCCGGTAACCTTTAATATCGATCCGGCCAAGGTCGAGGAAGCGATTACGGATAAAACAAAAGCCATCCTTCCTGTCCATCTGTATGGCCAAATGGCAGATATGGAGAAATTAGCGGAAATCGCGAAAAAGAACAATTTGTATATTGTTGAAGACGCTGCCCAGGCAATCGGGGCAAAGCAAAACGGGCAGTCTGTCGGTGAGCTTGGCGACGCTGCAACCTACAGCTTTTTCCCTACCAAAAACCTTGGTGCATATGGGGATGCCGGCATGATTGTAACCAACAACGATGATACGGCAGAAAAAATGCGTGTCATCCGCGTCCATGGAAGCAAGCCGAAATATTACCACCATGTCCTGGGCTACAACAGCCGGCTTGATGAAATGCAGGCAGCCATCCTGAACGTGAAATTCCCGCATCTTCCAAAATGGGGCGAACTGCGCCGTGAAAAAGCCGCTGAATACACAAGGCTTTTACAGGAAAAGGTTGGGGGCCATGTACAGGTTCCGGTTGAGGTGGAAGGGAACTACCACGTGTTCCATCAGTACACCATCCGTGCCGAAAATCGTGATGAACTTCAGGCATACTTGAAGGAACAAGGCGTGGCGACAATGATTTATTACCCGCTTCCGCTTCATGTACAGCCTGTCTTTAAAAACCTGGGCTACAAGGAAGGGGATTTGCCGCTTGCTGAAAAGGCGGCGAATGAAGCGCTTTCACTGCCGATGTTCCCTGAATTGAAACAGGAACAGCAGGAGTATGTCGTTTCGAAAATTGCTGAATTTTACAATAAATAATGACTGGAAAACGTCGCCAAAAAACGGGGGCGTTTTCTTTGCTTGCCTTTGCGCCAGACTGCTAAGGCAGCAATTCAAGAATTTTTGTAGAGGATGGTGCCGAATTGGCGGAACAAAAGAAATACGTTTTATATGAATATTTGTCTTATTTTTGGAAAAGAAAATGGCTCTTCGTCATTATCCCGCTTGCCACAGCGGTTCTAATTGCGGCGGCGGTGTATATTCTGAAAGCGGATAGCCGCGGGTATATTGCGGAAGGGAAGGTCTTTACAGGGTCTGTTACTGATAGAGAACTTACCGACCCGGATGTTATTGAGGCCAAGTATCAGGATGTAAAGGGACTTGAACCACCTTTTGTATCCGAAAAGGGCAAGGTGAAGTTTACAGTCAAAGCAAAGTCCAAAGCTGAGGCAGAACAAGTACTTGATCAGGTGACGAAGCAATACTTGTCTGATCTTGAGAAGCATGCCAATTTAAGGATTGATATTACGTCCGAGCAACTTGCCGTACTTCAAAAAAGAGCAGATGTCCTTGAGTCCAATTTAACGTTCTACAACGAAAGAGTGGCGGACGAAAATATGGATTTGACACGAGAAAAAGATTACTTGGAATTAATCGGAAAATCGCTGGATGAACAGACAAGGGCCAGTGACCGGGCGAATAAAATGATAGGCGATATCAAGCTCTTCTCCATGCCACAAATCCTGCCTTATGAGATCCATCAGACTAAATCCTATATCCCGGAAAGCCTTGCAATTGGCATTATCCTGGGACTTATCCTGACAGTAGCCATATTGGCCCTGATGAAATACCTGTCGGATGCGAGAAAGTTTTATAAGGAAAGAGGCTCGTTTCTCGATTAATTGAGCATTAAGCAATTTTGACTTCCAGAAGTGGTGATTCCGCCCAGTTAATTGTAATTGCTGGAAGCTGCATGGTGATGGTTTGAATTTAACGATAATTAAATGATAAACTAACAAAAAATTGTCCCTTATCATGAAAAGGGTAATTGCCGGGTAATAGACTCAAAGCCGGCTTCAATTTTTGGAAGCATTGATTTATTTTACGTTGATTAGCGCCCAGCTAGAGAGTGGGGATCAACAACTATTTAACAAATAACAAGTCCAGTGATTCGCAAAGTAAAGGAGAAGAAATCATGGGTTCATATGAAAACTTAATTAAAAAGATTGAAAATAAGGAAGCAGTAATCGGGGTTGTCGGCCTAGGCTATGTCGGCCTGCCGCTAGCAGTTGAAAAGGCAAAAGCAGGCTATAAGGTCATCGGTTTCGATGTCCAGGCATCACGCGTTGAACAGGTTAATATGGGAATCAACTATATTGGCGACGTTGTGGACGCCGAATTGAAAGAAATCATTGACAACGGCAGGCTTCAGGCAACAACCGACTATGCCCGCATCAAAGAAGTGGATGCCGTGGCTATCTGTGTTCCAACTCCGCTTGACATTTATCAGCAGCCTGATACTTCCTATGTGAAAAGCTCGGCAAATGAAATTGCAAAATTTGCCCATGAAGGGATGCTCGTTGTCCTTGAATCGACAACCTACCCAGGCACAACTGAAGAGATCGTAAAGCCAGCCCTTGAATCCAAAGGCCTTGTTACAGGCGAAACAGTATTCATTGCCTACTCTCCTGAACGGGTCGATCCGGGCAATAAGCAGTTCAAAACGAAGAATACGCCAAAAGTTGTCGGCGGCATTACGCCAAACTGTACGAAAGTTGCCGCGGCTCTTTACCGGAACGTCCTTGAAGGGGATGTTCACGAGGTTTCTTCTCCGGCAATCGCTGAAATGGAGAAAATTTTCGAAAATACATTCCGCCATATCAACATTGCGCTTGCCAATGAAATGGCGATCCTTTGCGACAAGATGGGCATTGATGTTTGGGAAGTGATTGATGCCGCTAAAACTAAGCCATATGGCTTCATGGCGTTTTATCCGGGCCCAGGGCTTGGCGGCCACTGCATTCCAATCGACCCATTCTATCTGACATGGAAGGCTCGTGAGTACAATTACCATACCCGCCTGATCGAGCTTGCAGGGGAAATCAACAACGCCATGCCGGAATACGTTATCAACCGGATGATGCAAATCCTCAATGATGAAGGAAAAGCTCTCCGCAACGCGAAAGTCGCCGTACTTGGCGTCGCGTATAAGAAAGATATTGATGATGTCCGTGAATCGCCGGTATTGAAAATTATCGAGCTTCTGGACCACCACGGAGCGGACTTCAAAGTCGTTGACCCGTATGTTAAAAGCTTCCGTTCTTGCAATATGAAGATGGAAACGGTCGAATTGACGAAGGAACTGCTTCAGGAATCCGATTTGGTTATTATCGCTACGGACCATTCCGACTTTGACTACAACATGATTGCACAGGAAAGCAAAGTTATTTTCGATACCCGCAACGCGCTGAAAGATGTTGAAAAGCCGAACAGGTACGTAAAGCTGTAATAATCAACGTATAGTATAAAGGGATTCGAAAAACGAAAGCCCGAATTTGCCTGTAAGGTGAATTGAACAGGTACGAAAAGCATGAGATAGAAATTGAGGGGGCCGGGAAAAAGCCGGCCCTTGCCTACATAACATTCAAAAGGGAGATTTATTTCATGAATTATATCGATCCTTCTGCAGTCCTAGGCTCTAATGTTTCAGTTGGCCACTTTACTGTTATTGAAAAAGATGTCCGCATCGGTTCCGGCGCCGTTATCGGCAACCGTGTGACAATCCACGAAGGTACGGTTATCGGGGAAAATACAACCGTGGCTGATGGAGCTGTGCTCGGCAAGCAGCCGAAGCCGGGGAAGACAAGCACAGTCAAGCTTACCGGAACATTGCCGCCACTTGAACTTGCGGATGATGTGACAATTGGTGCCAACTGTGTTGTGTACAGGGGAGCAAAAATCGGCTCCGGTACATTGATTGCGGACCTTGCGAGCGTCAGGGAAAATGTTGAAATTGGAGAAGCCGTAATCGTTGGCCGAGGTGTAACCGTCGAGAACTATGTCAAAATCGGCGACCGGACCAAGATTCAATCCAACTCGTATATCACAGCCTACACAACGCTTGAGGATCATGTCTTTATTGCTCCGTGCGTTACGACGACGAATGATAATTTCATGGGTAGGACTGAAGAGCGGTTTGATAAAATCAAAGGCGCTTATGTTAAAAAAGGCGCGAGGGTCGGGGGCGCTTCAATCATTTTGCCTGGCATTACAATCGAGGAAGAAACATTTGTTGCGGCCGGTGCACTTGTGACGAAAGATACCGAGCCGAAAGCCCTTATAAAGGGTGTTCCGGCCAAGTTTGTCCGTTCAGTGGATGAACGGGAGCTGTTATAGGGTGCTGGCCCAATTTAAGCGTTTAGGAGCGGATTCGCTCCTTTACGCATTTATGAATGTCGGTACGAAGCTGATTGCGTTTGTCATGCTGCCGATTTATACGAAATTCCTGAACCCTGAGAAATACGGGTACCTGGATATTGTCGACAAATGGACTGCGATGCTGACGTTCCTGATAATTTTCGGCACGGATTCGGCTTTGTCGTTTTATTATTTTGACACGAAGGACAAGGAGAAGCGTCTTCAGCATGTCAGGAATGTGATGTATTTCCGGCTTGTGATTGTCGGAATTCTGGCGCTTGCCGTTGTTACGGCGGGGCCTCAGATTTCCGCGATGCTCTTTAAAGGGGATGCAAGCCACGTAGACCTATTGTATATCTCGATTGCAACGCTTCTCGTTGATACAGTCACAATCGTTGTCCTGATGGTCATGCGCTTTGATTTCAAAACAAAGAAGGTTGTCATCTTTACCGTCGGGAAAATGCTCTTGATGGCGGTTTTCTCCTACCTTTTCCTGAAATATTTCATGCAGTCGGCGGCAGGCATCCTTTGGGGCCGGTTCGCCGGGTTTGGGCTAATCTTTGTCCTTATGCTAGCGACAAGCATTAAATACCTGAAGCCGAAAATCGATATGCACATGATGAAGGAAATGCTGAAATATGCGGCGCCACTCGTGCCCGCTTCTCTCGCATTTTGGGTGATCGCCAACCTGAGCGTGTTTGTCCTCCAGGCGTTCCAGTCAACGGCTGAGGTTGGGATTTATGGCGCAGCGACGAGGCTTGCGACCATTATTACTTTGCTGACAAGCGGAGTCCAGATGGCTTGGCGCCCATATTCAATGAATATTAAGGACAAGGAAACAAGCCCGCTTCTTTTTTCGAAAATTTATATGGCGCTTTTGCTTCTTGGTATTTTCGGCATCATGGCGATTGCCACGGCAATGCCATGGGTCATCCGGATTCTTGATAACGAGTTTTATGAAGCGTATAAATATGTCGCCCTCGTCTCAGCGGCTGTATTCCTGAATTTTTATTACCTGATCATTTCGTCAGGGCTATTTTTTACAAAAAAAACATCCTTTATTTCCCTTGCATTCGGCATCATCGCTGTGGTGAACACTGTGCTTAACCTGGCATTGATTCCAACGTTCTCGATTTGGGGCGCGGTCGCATCGTATGTCATTTCCTATATGCTTGCGGTCATCTTCATTTTCCGAAAAAGCCAGAAGGAATACTACGTGCCAGTGTCATTCGGCAAAATGGCGTTCTTGTTCACGGTCATGCTTGCGGCTGTTGTCGGGATTATCTATGTCCAGGAAAACGGCCTCGGGTGGACGTACCAGGGACTCGCATGGCTGGCAGTCGCGGTGGCAATCGCCATTAGCCGCGTCGACAAGGACCTGAGGAAGAAAGCTGGCGACGTTGCTGTCCGGTAAGGGGCTTTTTAAAAAGAATAGTGATATAACAGATAGGTTCACTGGAAAGAAAAATCAATTTGTGAGTGTTTAAGGAGGCAAATCCGTGAAGATTATTACCGTCCTCGGCGCCCGCCCGCAATTCATTAAAGCGGCGCCCGTATCGCGCGTCCTGCGTGAAAATCATACAGAGATCATCGTACACACCGGACAGCATTACGACCCGAACATGTCCGATATTTTCTTTGAAGAATTGAACATCCCGAAGCCTGATTACCACCTGGCAGTCGGTTCCGGCAACCACGGCAAGCAGACAGGCGAAATGCTTCAGAAGCTTGAGGAGATTGTCCTGGATGAAAAGCCGGACTATTTGCTCGTATACGGGGACACCAACTCCACGCTTGCCGGCGCGCTCGTTGCCGCAAAGCTTCATATCCCGGTCATCCACATTGAAGCCGGCCTGCGCAGCTTCAATAAGAAAATGCCGGAAGAAATCAACCGGATCATGACGGACCATGTATCGGAATACCTGTTCTGTCCGACCGACACGGCTGTCGAAAACCTGAAGAACGAAAACATCACGAGGAATGTCTTTAATATTGGCGATGTCATGTATGACGCAGTCCTTTACAACCGCGCGATTGCAGAAGAAAAGTCGACGATCCTTGAGGACAATGGGCTTGAGAAGAAGGAGTATCATCTCATCACCATCCACCGCGCGGAAAATACGGATGATGTACAAAATATGCAAAACATCCTCGAGGCATTCTCGAAGATCGATACGGTCAAGGTTTGGCCGCTCCATCCAAGAACGAAAAACAAGCTGGCCTCCTACGGCATTGATATCAACTCTATTCCGAATCTTAAACTGATTGAGCCGGTGGGCTACCTGGACATGCTGACATTGGTATCAAATGCAAATAAAATCATCACCGATTCAGGCGGCGTTCAAAAGGAAGCCTATTTTATGAAGGTTCCTTGCATCACAGTCCGCGAACAGACTGAATGGGTAGAAACACTTGAGGAAGATGCAAATATCATTGCGGGCACCTCGGTCGCGAGAATCCTTGAAGCAGTCCAAAAGAATGTTACTCCATCCTACAAGGACGTGTTCGGTGATGGGATGGCTTCCGAGAAAATTGTTGAAATCATTGAAACTCAATCGTAAGGTGGACAGGCTATGCTCTTTCTCCTAATCTGGCTTGTTGTCCTTTCGGGCTCCATCTTTTTCTTTAAGAGGGCAAGCGGGAGCCTGAGCCTATTAAAGCCTAATATGAATTCAATCATTTTTTACTATTCGTTTTTCATTTCCAGCTATATCGGCGCCCTGCTGATTGCGATGGGCGTCGATCATTACTATATGATCAACAGGATGGTATTTGACTACAATCGTTACGTCGGCTTTTTTGCCATCTCGTTTGTGATGCTCGTTTTCCCGCTTGTCATGTACTTAATTGGGAGGCTCGTCGGGTTTGATGCGAAAAAGGAATACAACACCTACCTGGAAAAGCCGGTTGAGCTTCCCTTCGCCGGAAGGAAGGATTTTTTCCTGATTTTCCTTGGTATCTCGCTCGTCTCGCTTGCGGCGATTGCCTATACGATGCTGAAAACAACGCATATCCCGATTCTCGACCTTGTCCTGCACAGGTCGGGGCTTTCGCCGGGGGAATTGAGGATAAGCGCCCAGCGGAACTTTGGCGGCAATGTACTTATCCGGAATATTTTCGCGATCGCACTTACGCCAATCCTGTCTCTCGTGGCTTATGTGTATGCCGCAAGGACAAAGGATCCGAAATGGCAGGTACTCTTTGCGGTACTGTTTTGCGGTGCCATCCTGATCAGTGTGTATGACCTTGCGAAATCACCAATTTTCTTTTACATCATCATGTTCATGCTGCTGATGCTGTATATAGGGAAGCTCCGCTTTACGTGGGGCAGGCTTCTCGCATGGGGTTCGCTCGGTGCGATTTTGCTGGTTGGCATGTACGTCGTGATCCAGGGCGTAACGAATATCGATGCGTATTTATCGTATAACTCCGGCCCAATCGGCAGGATGATTTTCGCGCAGATTTCGCCGACATTCCTGCACTTCGATACCTTCAATGAGGCAAGGCCATTCCTTGAAGGAAGGAGCTTGCCTTCGTCCCTCATCGGGTTGTTTGATGTCGAACAGGTGCGTTCCGCAAGGCTTGTCATGGAAAGGGTCTTCCCGGAAAAGGTAGAACAAGGCACGGCCGGTGTGTTGAATACTCTATTCATCGCCGAAGCGTACGCCAATTTCGGCATGCTCGGTGTAATAGCCGGAACCGTTTATATTGCCGCCCTTGTACAGGCATTGTATATTGCATTTTTAAGGCTGCCGAAGAACCCTGTGTTCCTGTGCCTGTTCATTTATTTTACCGTCAACATCCCTCGCACGCTTGTCGGTGGGTTCAGTGACTTTCTATTTAATCCGATCTGGGTGATGATTACGSTCCTTTTTGTCGGAATCATCGTATTTATTCGCTTGCGGATCGATTTGTTTGCCTTCCTCCGGCATAGAAGATCGAGAGTAGGGCGTTAGGAGGAAATAATGAAAACTGTATTGCTTTACTATCCCTTTCAGCTTGCCAAGAATGCAAACAGCGGCTCGAAGCTCCGGCCGAAGAAAATGCACGAAGCCTTCCTAGAATGGGGGAAGGAGCACGGAATTGACATCCTGCTCCTGTCCGGCCAGTCAAAGGAACGTTCCGCACTGTTTGAGCAATGGAAATCGGAAGGGCGTCTCGACAATCTTCTGTTCTGCTATATGGAAAACCAGACGATTCCGTTCTGGCTGACCGATTCAGGCCATATTCCGAAGCAGCCATTTGTCGACTCAGCTGTAATGTCTTTTTTACGGAAAAAAAATGTCCCTGTCGGGGTTTTTTACAGGGATGTGTACTGGAAGTTCGATGAGCTCTATCCATTGAAGGGGGCCAAAAAGGCGCTCATGCAGTTTGTGTACAGGATGGAAGAGCGTTTTTACGAAAAATACTGCAAGGTTGTCTTCCTTCCAAGCGATGCGATGGGCAGCTTTGTCGATATAGACCTACCGAAGATTTCCCTGCCGCCGGGTGGAACGGACCGAATTTCCGAAACTTCGGAGGCCGATGTACTGGAGGGGGCGGATGGCAGCGTACCGGGCACGCCGTCAAAAGCAATTTACGTAGGCGGAATCAACAACGAAGATTACGGGCTCTTCCTGTTGCTTGATGCCCTTGAAAAAGTGAACGCCGATAGGAAGGTATGCGACCTGACTGTTGTCTGCCGCGAGGATGAATTCGCAAACCTTCCGGCTGACAAAAAGGAACGCCTTGAAAGACAGGAAGTGGCGGTACGCCATGTGAGCGGCGAAGACCTGAATGACCTTTACCTGGAAATGGACTTCGCATTCATCCCACGCTACAAAAGCACCTACAACGACTTCTCCGTCCCTGTAAAGCTCGTTGAGTACCTCTCCAATGGCCTGCCTGTCCTCGGGACGAATTGCAGCGCACAGGAGGAAATCATTGAGGGTGGCGGCTATGGCCTTATCTGTGAGGACAATCCCGCTTCAATGGCCGCGGCAATTAGCCAGATGAGCGGGGAAACCGGGAAGTACCGTGAAAATATTAAAGAGACGTTCATCCGGAACCATTCCTGGAGAGCCAGGGTGGAGAAGGTACATCAAAGCCTGACTGGAGGTGGCAGACTGTGAAAATCCTTCTGCTCGCGCCGGGAAGATCAATCCATACCCACAAATGGGCGCTTTTTTATAAAAATAATGGCATTGATGTGAAAGTTGTCACGTTTGCCGACCACTATTCGGAGGAAAATGCAAAGGAAGTGGAGACCATCCAGCTTCCAAAGCTGCTGCCGGGTAAACTTTCCTATTTTTCGGGTGTGTTCAGCCTGAGGAAGATTTTAAAGGAATTCAAGCCGGACATCCTCCACGCACATTATGTGTCGAGCTACGGCTTCATTGGCGCATTAGCCGGCTATAAGCCGTATTATGTATCCGTCTGGGGACGCGATATTTTCCAATTCCCGCAGCAGGGCTCCGTCAACAGGAAAATCGTTGAATACACCCTTGGCAAGGCGGATACGATCTGCTCAACAAGCCATGTCATGGCAGTGGAAACCAATAAATATACAAGCAAGCATATTTACGTGACGCCTTTTGGGGTCGATTTGGAAAAATTCAAGCCTTTGGAACAGCCGGCTGCTGAGTCAGGCGACGATGGCATCACAATCGGAACAGTCAAAGCCCTGTCCGATAAATACGGCATTGCCGACCTGATCAGGGCGTTTGCAATGGTTTATGAGGTTTACCCTTCCGCGAAGCTGTTGATTGTCGGAGACGGGCCGCAGCGGGCTGAATACGAACAGCTTGCCCGGGACCTTGGAATCGGAGACGCCACGGAATTTACCGGGCGCGTTCCGAATACGGAAGTTCCCGTTTACATCAATCGAATGAATATTTTCGCAGTGCCGTCAACGGAAGACAGCGAAAGCTTCGGCGTGGCTGCGGTTGAGGCCATGGCGTGCGGCGTCCCGCCAGTCGTATCGAACGTGGGTGGCCTGCCGGAAGTCGTCATTGAAGGAAAGACCGGTTATGTCGTTCCAAAGGAAAACCCGAAAGAGCTGTCGGAAGCTTTCCTGAAGCTGATCAGGGAGCCGGAAACAAGGCGGGAAATGTCTGCTAATGGAATCCAGCATGTCCATGAAAACTATGACTGGGCGCAAAATGCGGCCGATATGGTTAAGCTATACAGGGAGACATTGAAGATGGAGTAAGCCAATAACGAATAATTAGCGGTATTCTTTTGGTAAATTCGCTTTGCGGCAATTTTTTTTGATGAAAATGTTGCGTGCTCGAAACACTATGCTACCGTCCTTTAAAGGGCAGCAGTTTTATCCCAACATATTGGAGTTTTTAAAATGAAAGTTATCTATTTATGCCAGCATTTCCCGCCGGAAACAGGGGCGCCTCAAATCCGTGTGTATGAAGTAAGCAAGGAATTGATCCGGCGCGGCCACCAGGCGGAAGTCCTGACCGCGTTCCCGCACCATCCAAAGGGAGTCATCCCCGACGAGTACAAGGGAATGTTTTATAAATTTGAAAATTGGGATGGCATCCCGGTCCATCGCTCTTGGATTTATCCATCGCCAAAGGGCAGCTTTTGGAAACGGCTCGCATCGTATTTTTCGTTTACGTTCAGCGCATTTTATTCCATTTTCAAGGCAAGGCCGACCGATGTCATCATCTGTAACTCCCCGCCATTATTCCTCGGAATAACCGGGTACCTGGGCGCGAAAATCAAACGGGCGAAGTTTGTATTCAACGTTGCCGACATATGGCCGGAGTCTGCCGTTGAGCTTGGTATTCTGAAAAACAAGAAATTTATCCGGATGGCAGAGTGGCTTGAAATGTTCCTGTACCGAAAGTCGTGGAAAATTGCAACCGCAACAGAAGGGATCCGCCAGTATATGATTGACAAAGGAAAAAAGCCGGAAGATGTATTCCTGCTTCCAAACGGAGTCAATACGGATACATTCAAGCCGATGCCAAAGGACGCGGGCCTGCTTCAGGAAATCGGCGCTGAAGGGAAAAAGGTGTTCATGTACGCCGGAACGTTCGGCTACGCCCAAGGGCTTGATTCCGTCCTGGAGGCCGCGGCGTTGTTGAAGGAAACCGAGCCGGATGCACATTTCCTCTTTGTCGGTGACGGCCAGGAGCGTGAGAAGCTTCATAAAATGAAGGAAGACTTGAAGCTCGATAACGTCACTTTTTATGGATCCGTACCGGTTTCCGAAATGCCACGTCTGTTCTCCGCTGCGGATTACAGCATTGTGTCGTTAAGGAATATTGAATTGTTCAAGGGTGCCCGCCCTTCGAAGATTTTTCCTGCCATATCCTGTGGCGTTCCGGTCCTGTATTGCGGCGACGGTGAGAGTGCCGCAATCCTTGAGGAATACAGTTGCGGAAAAATTGCTCCGCCGGAAAATCCCGAGGGAATCGCAGCGGCTATTCGCGATTTGATGAAAGTTGACGAAGCCGAATACACGAAGATGAGCGAAAACGGTAGGAAGCTTGCTGTTGACCAATATTCATGGATCAGTATCGTTGATGACATTTTGGAAAATATTAAAGGCGCGGCGAAGAAATAAGGTTGAGGAGTGCGGGGCAGAGGTGCCCCGCATTTTGTTTTGGAGTGGGAGTATTCTCAGTCAGAGTTTTCCGAGGGTGAACTTTTGGTAGCACCTTTCTAATGCGTCCTGGCTTTTATAAACCGGAAATGTCAGTTTATGAACCGGAAACAGGATTTATGAACCTGAAACCTGAATTTATGAACCACAAACCTTATTTTACGAACCGATTTTTAGAATTATGAACCTGGCCCCACTCCCCAACCCCAACGAATACGTAGTAAACACCAAATAGAAACCCACACCAACACCAATGAACACGACTAAAACCCCAAAATGAAAAACCCGCACCAGAACCAGTGCGGATTTTCCAAAAAACATTAAATTACTTCGATACAGTCGTTCCCTTGAAGTAGTGGGTGACGATTTGTTCGGCGGTGTAGCCTCGTTCAGCGAATCCCTTGGCTCCGTATTGGCTCATGCCGATTCGGTGGCCCCAGCCTTTTCCGGTGACGATGATTTCAGATATGCCGGATCCTTCGCTGGAAACGACACCTCCGGAGGTTTGGATTGAGACACCCGAACCATCCAGTGTGACAGTGCCTTGAGGCGTCTGGACTGTGTAGCCTTTCAGTGATTCAATGGCTTCCGTGCCTGTCGATGTCTGGACGGACATGTCGGCTGTTTCCCTCTTCACTGATACATCGAACCAGTTCGAGTAAAGAATATTGTAGGCTCCCGGGTTGTTGAGCGGGAATAGCTGCCTGATTTGCTGCTCGTTTCCGGTTTTTGTCATTGTTCCGGCTGATGTTTCAATTGTGACGCCCCTTACTTCACCATTCGCGCCTGTTTTTGAAAGGGTGATGTTGTAAAGGGTGGCCGTTGCCGGGTAACCGAACGATTTTAAAATAGTGGAGGCAGGGAAAACCTCTGTCCACGAAGTATATTTCGATGTTTCATATGGGTCATCGACGGAAACGAGATACGGATAGTAGGATTGGTTGGAATTCCAAACATCGCCTACGTTCGCTGTTTTTCCGCCGCTTGTGGAAAAGAAGAATGTTTCGGCCACTTTACCGCCGTATTTTACTAGAAGCCCTTCAGTTTCCTTAATGGCCGCATTGGACCTCGGATCTTCCGCAGTATAGCCGCGGTAAACCTGGCTGGCCGCAGTACTGGTAAGGGCCCTTATCCGGGTGGCATATGTCCGTGCGACGATAGCCTGGGCCTTCAGGGCTTCCTTGTGCCAGGAGGCGGGCATTTCGCTCGGTACGACCCCTTTTAGATAATCCTCCATGCCGAGTGTGTTCAAGACTTCAACCTTTGAGCCGTTCGGCTTCAGGAAAAAGCTGCCCCGGTATGTGAGGTTGTTGTTGATTTTCGTAAGCGACTCGGAAGGCGCGTCGAGCAGGTTGACGTACATGAATGGAACCCAGCCTGTTTTTCCGGCGGCTGTGACCCTGTACCATACTTGTCCCTGTGAGTTTGTAATCTCCTCAAGGAAATCGGCGGTATCGTTTCCCTGGAATGTATGAATGACGTCATAGCCGGTCGAGGCACCGCGCCTCATGTCGGTTTCATAGGTGAAATAGGCAATCTTTTTCGTTGAAGAAACTTCCTGGAGGTCAAACCCCTTGGCGGAAGTCGCGCTGAATCCGGTGTACGTTACCGTTACGCCGGCTGTGTCCTTTTTTACCGAAATGGTCGTTTCGGGCGGAATGATCTGGACTTTTCCTGTATCTTTGTTAACAAGCTGGTACGCCCCATTCAATGCCATTGGAAAGCTCGCCGCCAGGAATATCGAGACGTCGACTTTATTCTGGTACTGGATGGGTTCAGCCGCCTTTCCTGTTTTCGGAAAAGCTGAAAATAAAAGCAGGAGGCAAAGGAACGGATAAAACTTTTTCAACTTAATTCACCTCGCCAAGGGTGCTGATCATCCAGCCCCGGACTCCGGCTGAGGTTTCTACGTTGTACCAAGTTTCCCCTTTTGAATTTGTGAACGTGTTCAGGTATTTCAGCGTTGCCCCCGCTTTAACGGTTGCAACAATCGGATAGCCAGTTGAAGCCCCTTTACGGATATTCGCCTCTGATTTAACTGTGACAGTCGTTGGAGTAGTGGCAGATGGCTTTGTTGTTGAAACATCGCCTGAGAAAACCCAGCCCAATGTGCTTGATGTTACTTCAACCCTGTACCAGAGCCCTGTGGAAACTGTTATGGAACCGACTACCTTCAATGCGCTTCCGGCAGGTTTTGTGGCAAGGATTTTATATTCGGTCGATGCCCCGGAACGGATGTTGACAGAGCCCTTCGCGTAAACGGTGGACGGCAGCTGTCCTTCTGCAGGCGGCGGTGGCGGTGTCTGGTTCCCGATTTGTGCCCTAAGGCTCTCGATTTCCTGCTGCTGTTTAGTGATTTTTGCTTCAAGGTCGGCTGTCTTTGTTTCAAGCGTTGTTAATCTCGTTTTTAACGGATTAACCTGGGATGTTACCCAATCTACGCTTGCAAGGACAACGTTCCCGGCTGCGTTCATGCCCATTGGTGTAAAAATGACTGCTCCTGTGCCAATCCCAAGGGCGATCGCCCCTGCGGCAATAAGTTTCTTCGTGCGTTTCATTCTTTTTAACCCCCTGTACAAATGTTTAAGAGAAAATGATAGGGGAAAAAGTAAAGCAGTGTCCCTATCATTTTCTCTTGATGACTAGAATTATATGAAAGTCGCAAACTGGCGATTTTTTTCAACAAGTAGATTGAAAATTCCTAGAGATTGCTGAAATACTCTTCAAGCCCTTTGCGGATTCCTATTGCCGAGTTCCTCCTGAACGTATCGGAACGCATGAGGGTTTCTTCTGTTTTATTCGAGATAAAGGCGAGTTCAATCAAAATGCTTGGCAGCTCGTTCATCCTGTTGACATAAAACTCCTGTTCCTTGACGCCCCGGCTTGGAGTTCCGATGGTCGAAACGAGATTTTTTTGAATCGAATCAGCCATTTTCGCACTTTTCACGCCATTGAAGTTCACAGTCGTATTGTAATACGTTTCCGTCCCTCTAGGTGTTTGGGAAGTATTCGCATTCGCATGCAGGCTTATAAACGCATCGTAATCAGAGGCATTTGCGATCGCGGTCCTTTGTGAAAGTTCAAGGAACACATCAGTCGAGCGGGTCATGAAAACGATTGCCCCTTGGCTTTCCAATTCCTTTTTTAACAGAAGGCCGGTTGAAAGGACAACATCTTTTTCCCGCAATCCGGTAGGGCCGATTGCTCCGGGATCCTTGCCGCCATGTCCGGGGTCAATGAGGATTTTTTTGCCGAATAGGCCAGTTTCCATGACTTTGATCGTTACCTCGGTCTTGCTGTTGCGGATGGTGAAAGTATGTCCTGGCTGGAAGGTCAGCACCGCGGACTTTTCTCCCGAGCCATAATTCTGTACTGAAACCGATTCGATTCCCGGCACAAATACATTGGGCGTTTCAATGTCCGTCAGGCCGCCATACAGTTTCAGCTGGTTGCCTGATGTTGAATATTTAAATTTATAGTTGGATGACTTTTTCCAAACGAGATACTGGTCTCCGTTCCTGACTTCCAAAGTTGGCGCCGAAAGCCTTCTTATCGTAAGGGACGTAGGGGAGGTAAGCGATTTGTCGACCCATCCGCGGATTCCGGCCGATGTTTCGACATTCAGCCAGCCGTTCAGCTCGTTCAGGACCGTCACTGCCTCGTTTTCCTTCAGATACACAGAGACGGCGTAATTCGTGGAAGCTCCTCGCCTCACCGGTGCCTTGTTCATCCCATATACATAGGTGATTTCACTTTTTGATGTAACAAGTTCAGATTTGGGCACCCAGCCGGTGACGCCTGTTGGCGTTTTTACATTCAGCCACGTTTGCCCTAGGGAGTTCGTGAATTCTTGTAAAAAAGTAACAGTGCCTAAATAATCCAATTTTTGCTTTATTCTATATTGATAGCTCGCTCCCGAATACAGGGAGGTGTTTCTGGTCGCTACATACCTTGTAGGAGAAACATAGACAGGCTGCTGTGAAACGACCGTCTCGTGCACCCAGTAGTTCTGGTTTGACGGGGTCAGCACCTTGTACCATACATCCCCGGTAGCATCCGCCTGCTGCTCCAATGCCCTGAATGCTGTCCCTTTCGGATAGGCTTCCATTACATCATTGTCCATTGAAGGGCCGCTGCGCACATTCGCCGAATTGACGCTCACGAATAAAGGCATGTCCAATGCCTGGGCAGTGCCCACCTGTGAGGCGGGAATCCAGCCAGCGACCGTTGGTGTTGCCTGAACCCTTAGCCATACTTCACCAGACGGGGATGTGTAGGTTGCCAGGACAGGTACTTTTGCATTAAAGGAGAGATAGGCATTGACTGCGTAAGAGACCGATGCGCCACGCCTTACTTCCGCGTTGTTCAGATAGGAATAAACATCTGCGCCAATTTCCAGGCCTCCGCCTGGAAGCTCGGGAGCCGGTGGTGCTGGCGGTTCCGTTTCATCCAATTTTTTGAATTGGGTGGCCGGTGCCCACCCTTTTATTGTTCCAAGGTCCACCCTGTACCATAATTGGCCAAGAGAATTTGTAAATTGATCAATGACTGTAACTTTCTGGCCGGAGGAAATAAAAGTAACGACCGGGTAATTCACGGTGGCACCTTTATGTATTTCTACTTTCTCGGCTGTAGTTAACTTGGTCGGCAAACGCAACTCTTCCGCTCCAGCGAGGACAGGAAACAGAACCGTTGTAGCAAGGACAGAAGAGGCTAAAAACTTTTTCACGTTATCGTTATCCCTCCATGGACATTCAGATTCAATAACTATTTTAGCGGAATTTGTCAAACATTCCAATGCGAATATAGTTCTATTCTGGCAGATTGGGAGATTAATGGGCGAATTGCCAAGGATACCATCACTTTGAAAACTGCGGTACATAGCGGTTTCTTGAAAAAAAAGAAATGGGTTCGCAGGAATAAATTACCGGTTGTTTGCATATAAAAAGCTCCCGTCTGGACGGCGGAAGCCTGGTTCGTATGAATGGTTTTTTAAAAAAAGGAGATCTGCCTGCCCCTATTCGCTCCTGTATTCGCTGAAAAGTGGAGTTGCGGGGAGTTGCTTATTTCCGCCCAACTGAAAAATTTAAATTGGCGGCCGGTACCCATTCCCACACTCGTTCAAAAATGGAATCGATGCTAATCATTCCAGTTCTGGCCGTCGTCATCCAAGCCTGATGCGGCAGCGGAATTGGCAGAACTTGTGCCTGCCAAGGAAGATGAGTCACCAGTGCCTCCGTTTCGCGCCTGTGACAGAAGCGTGGTCAGCTCGGCAAGTGAATCCTCGTCCGGGATGAAATAGGAACCATTGTTGATTGTTTGGTCGGAACCCGCGATTTTAAGATTCTGAATTGGTGCGTTTTTAAGCTTGGAATACAGTTTCACAAAACTTGCAAATTTGGATGGGGGAATGTTGGTTTTAACGTTTTTCCCCATGTCGTCTATTAAATTATCAATCTTTGTAATGGATGTAAATGAAGTCCCTTTGTCGATAATGGCTTTAATGACCTGCTGCTGGCGCTCGTTCCGGCCATGGTCGCCGTTCGGATCGGTTTTCCTCATCCGCACATAAGCGAGCGCTTCGTTGCCGTTCAGGTCCATTTCGCCTTTGTAGTAGGTTTTCCACTTCAAGCTGCCGGTCAGCTGCGCCTTGAAGGTAAAAGGCACATCCACCTTTACGCCATTCAATGTATCGACGACATCCTCGAATCCATCAAAGTTCGTGGAAATATAGTAATCGATTGGGACGTCAATGAGGCTCTGGACAGCCTTAATGGTTGTCTCAATTCCGCCATGCCCGTACGAATGTGTAATCTTGGTCTTATAGCCTACCTCGTCAATATATAGCCTCGTATCCCGCGGGATGCTCAGCATGTATATTTTTTCGGTTTTCGGATTGACGGTCGCAAGCATCAGGACATCCGATCGTTCCCCGCCACCTTGGTTTTCGATCCCGACGAGCAGGACAGTGAAGGGGTCCTTTGTAATTTGGACGTCAGGGGCTGTTTTATCAGCATCAAGCTGCTGGTATATACTCTTGGAAGCTTTTTGGGTACTATAAAAAATCTCATATGCAAAAAAGGAGACGGTTCCAATCACAAGGAATGCCATCAGCAGGGCAATAATCCGGAAAATCCGCATTTTCCGTTTTTTCTTCCTTTTTAATCTTGTATTCTCAATCATGGAAAGATCCTCACTTAAGTCGAAATATGAAACAAAAATAACTTGCGGCAATACTTTATTTTATAGTAATTTCCAACTAGAGTAAATAGGATTATTTTTCAATCCAGTCTTTTTCCAAATAGCTTAAGCTGCCCTCTGTAATTGAAGCCTGGCCGTTTGTCAGCTCAGTCATCCAGTCAGTAAAATCCCCGGTTTCATTTTCCTTCACAAAAACGTCAAAAATGGCCTTATCCGAATAGTCGACGCCATTCAGGATGTAGGGAGCGTTCCTCAATTCGTTTTCAAGTTTCCCAATCCATGTATAGTCGACTGAAACCTTCATGCCCTGCATAAGGATCCTTTCAACAATCCCAGTTGCGTTAAGTCCTTCCGAGGCCGATTTCCCATAGGCGCGAATCAATCCGCCGGCGCCTAGCTTGATTCCTCCAAAGTACCTCGTTACAACAACGACCGTGTCCTTCAATTTCTTCTTTTTTAGAACTTCAAGAATCGGTACCCCGGCTGTGCCGCTTGGTTCCCCGTCATCATTCGCTTTTTGGATTTGGTCGTTTTCGCCTATCAGGTAGGCAGAGCAATTATGGGTCGCGTCCCGGTGAAGCCGCTTGATTTCCGATATGAAATCCTGTGCCTCGGCTTCTGATTCGGCACGGGCGCAATGCGCGATGAACCGTGACCTTTCAATGGCAATTTCATGTGTGCCGGTTTGTTTCACAGTACGATAAACAGCAAGCATTCCAGGGCTCCTTTCTTTCCCACTTGTTAACTACCCGTTATTTTATATTTCCCAACCTCTACTATAGTGCTTTTTAGCCAAAAAAACGAAAATATTTAAACATTGAAAAATCTAACATGCTATAATTATTACTGTTTGTATAGTGGTATCCTAGTGATTCAAAACGAAAACTTTGCGTTTAGTTAAAAAATCCTAGTACAATGATGTTTAGCCACCCATCCTATAGGCTAAAGGATTTAGATAGAGAAATCAATCGTGAATCGAATTGCCGATTTTTGGCGAAAACTATATTTTATTCCAAATAGAGATAGTTTCATTTAAACATTCACGATAAACTAGGGAAAAAGGGCTTAATCTGCCAATACGGCAGCCTAGCCCGATACGGAGTTTAGGTGGGGCGGAGAATGGCAATGAGTATAAAGGATTTTGACACGAAAACACTCGATATCATTCTTGATAGAATGATTGAATCCGTCGGGAAAAGCAAGGATGAAATTTTCAGGATTGGCGAGCAGTCCAGGACCGATCATGAAACGCTCACATCCGAACTGGCAGAGGTTGAGGAATTGACTGCCAGGGTCATATGCGAGGGAGACAGGCTCGAGGGACAGGTGCGCAGAGCCCGGGATGTGCTTTCAGAAGTGAGCATGCACTTTAAGGATTATACCGAGGACGAAGTGCGTGAAGCCTACGAGAAGGCGCATCAGCTGCAAATGGAACTGACCTTGAACAGGCAGATGGAAAAGCAGCTTGGCGAACGGAAAAAAGACCTGCAGCGAAGGATGCGTGTTATCCGGGATACGATTGAGCGGGCAGACCACCTCGTTTCGCAAATTTCCGTCGTCATGAATTACTTAATGAGCGATTTGAAGGAAATGGGCGATATCCTTGAGGATGCAAAGCTAAAGCAGGAATTCGGCATAAAAATCATCGAGGCGCAGGAAGAGGAGCGGCGGAGGCTGTCGCGGGAAATCCATGACGGGCCGGCGCAAATGCTTGCAAACGTCATGATGCGCTCCGATTTGATTGAGCGGGTCTACCGTGAAGACGGAATCGATGCGGCTCTAGCCGAAATAAAAAGCTTTAAGCAAATGGTCAGGACTTCCCTCTATGAAGTCCGCCGGATTATTTACGACTTGCGCCCGATGGCCCTTGATGATCTTGGCCTTGTACCGACCCTCAAAAAATACTTGCGTACGATAGAAGATTATTACAAAACCGTAAAAATTGCATTTTACAATTTAAAGGAAGAACGGCGCCTTCCCGCAAATTACGAGGTAGCGCTGTTCAGGCTCATCCAGGAATCGGTCCAAAACGCGCTTAAACACGCGGAGGCGACAGAAATCCAGGTGAAGCTTGAAATATCTGAGAATGCTGTTACCGTCGTTGTAAAAGATGACGGGAAGGGATTTGACCCGAAAAAACGGAAATACAATTCGTTCGGCATAATGGGAATGAAAGAAAGAGTCGACCTTTTGGGGGGCCAGTTTGCCATCTCCTCCAAGCCCGGGAAAGGAGCCGCGGTCATTATCCAGGTTCCGTTTCCGGATGGGAAGTAAGTGGCAGGCAGTAGTTACAAGGAGGCGATTGGATTGAAAACGAGAATAGTAATTATTGATGACCACCAGCTTTTTCGGGAAGGCGTAAAAAGAATCCTGGAGTTTGAAAAGTCTTTTCAGGTTGTTGCCGAAGGAGATGATGGGACTGCCGCGCTCGATTTGATTCGGGAATATGATCCGGATGTTGTCATCATGGACATCAATATGCCTACCCTGAACGGGGTCGAGGCAACGGGGCGCGTAATGGAACGGTACCCTGACGCGAAAATTATCATCCTGTCGATCCATGATGATGAGAATTATGTGATGCACGCGCTTCAAACAGGAGCACGCGGCTATCTTCTAAAAGAGATGGATGCCGATGCGCTAATCGAGGCCGTCAAGGTTGTGGCCGGTGGGGGCTCCTATCTTCATCCGAAGGTAACGCATAACCTGGTGAACGAATATCGCCGCCTCGTCGGGTCCGGTGAAGAAAGCGCGGCTGCCACACTTCAGCAGCCCGAAATCCGCCGCCCTCTCCACCTCCTGACAAGGAGAGAGTGTGAAGTGCTTCAAATGCTTGCTGATGGAAAAAGCAACCGCGGCATAGGCGAAGCGCTCTACATCAGCGAAAAGACAGTAAAGAACCATGTGAGCAATATTTTGCAGAAGATGAATGTAAACGACCGTACCCAGGCAGTCGTTGTAGCCATTAAGAATGGCTGGGTGGAAGTTAAATAAGTTTGTGGGCGAATAGAGTGGTGTGTGCGTTCACAATATACATAAGTGCATCATGGTGCATTGGCAAAGGACACGGGAGGATTCCCGTGTTCTTTTTTTTCAAAAAAAGGGGGTGAAGGCTGGTTGGCCGCTGTATATTCATGAAGCTGGTGTTTCGATTCAATGGTGCAATCCGGCCGTGGATTCGGTACAATGGTAGCAACGTTGATTGGATAAGGATGGTAAATGATGAAAACCGCAGTCGTAACAGACAGTACAGCCTACATACCCCGTGAAATGCGAGAAAAATTGAATATATATATGATTCCGCTGAATGTTATTTTCGGTGAAGAAGCGTATCAGGAAGAAGTCGAATTGGGAGCGGCCGAATTTTACGAGGAGGTCAAAACAAAGGAATTGCCAACGACTTCCCAGCCGCCGATTGGCCAGTTCGTCGAGTTGTATGAACAGCTTTCCAGGGAATATGATGCGATTATTAGCATCCACTTGTCGAGCGGGATCAGCGGCACGTACCAGGGTGCGGTTACGGCCGGCGGTATGGTCGAAGAGGTGAAGATTTACCCGTTCGATTCGGAAATTAGCTGCATGGTGCAGGGGTTTTATGTCCTGGAAGCGGCTGAGATGGCACAGCGCGAGGAAGAACCGGATGCCATTCTTGCCAGGCTCGGGGAAATGAAGCAATCCGTCCGCGCCTACTTTATGGTCGATGACCTTGCCCATCTCCAGCGCGGCGGCCGTTTGTCCAGTGCCCAGGCGTTCATTGGAGGCCTGCTCCAGGTCAAACCGCTCCTCCATTTCGTGGATAAAAAAATCGTGCCTTTTGAAAAAATCCGCACCCGGAAACGGGCAATGAACCGGATCGTCGACCTGCTCGGTGAAACCGTCGCTGCAGGCGGGCAATACCGCGCCGTCATCATCCACGCCAACCGTGAGGCAGAAGCCCTCGAGTGGAAAGCTGAACTTGCAGAAGCCTTCCCCCATGTCGAATTCATGGTCAGCTACTTTGGCGCCGTCATTGGTACGCATCTTGGAGAAGGTGCGATGGGGATGGGATGGTATAGGAAGTAGGAGTTTTATTTATGTTGTTATACGGCCACCCTGGCGAAGCGGGGTGGTTTGTTCTTTTGTGGTAACTTGAGGTGGTTGGGCAGGGGGGACGGTTCATAAATTTGGAATTCGGTTCATAAAACCGTTCCATCGGTTCATAAAATCCGAAACTGGTTCATAAAACGTCCACCGCGGTTCATAAACTAACAAACCAGGTTCATAAAAGCTAGAGGCTGCTAGCATATTGAAATTGAAATTAGGAAGCGTAGCTTGTAATCCAACTGCCGGCCACCCTCGCGAAGCAGGGTGGCTTGTTCATTTTTTGTGGTAACTTGAGGTGGTTGGACAGGGGGGCGGTTCATAAATTTGGAATTCAGTTCATAAAATCCGAAACTGGTTCATAAAACGTCCACCGCGGTTCATAAACTGGCAAATCCGGTTCATATAAAAACTAACAAACCGCTAGCAGTTTGCTAGATAGCCCCAGCATGATTAGCCACTACCAACATTGTTCAAAAAATGTTCAAAAATTTCCCGCAATCCAGGAAGGGAAACCGGACATTCATGGGGAAATCACAAATTTACAAAGAAAAAGGAGTGAAATTTTTTGAATGTCAAGGAAAGAACAATTCCCCTTCGCATCCTTAAGGATGAAGCTCTCCTTAGGAACATTTCTCCCCAAAATCCAGCCTATTCAGAAATTGAATCCGACTATTACCGGCGAAAAGCGGGTTACTGGGGAGAGACCCAGATTGACTACTACCTCCGGTTGCTTCCCCAACAGGATAAATACTATATACTGAATGACCTCCGCCTCCCTTTCAAAGGTTATTTTTTTCAAATTGATTCCCTTATAGTCACAACAAGATATTGCCTTGTAATTGAGTCGAAAAATATAAAAGGAACCTTATTTTTTGATGGTGTATTCGACCAATTGATTCGGATTAACGATGATACGGAAGAGGCCTTTGAGGATCCCATCACCCAAGCGAAGAATATTATCCTCCAGCTTAAAGAAATTTTGATAGAGCTGATCCCCAGTTTGCCTTTCGATTATATTGTTTCGATTGCCAGCCATAAAACAATATTGAAAACAGACGCAAAAACGATGAAGCGAGTTTTCCATGCTTCAAGCCTTGTCCAGAAAATCATTGAGTTGGATGGCTATTATACTGATGAGGTTATAAAAATTGATGATATCGAAGAAGTTTGCAATTTCCTTCTTAAGCTTCATAGCCCCGCACAACAGAATATTGCAGAAATTTACCGTTTAACGGAGAGGGATATTTTAAAAGGGGTTCTTTGCGGAAAATGCAGGGGGAAAATGGTGTTTGTAAAATATAGATGGGTTTGCTGCCAATGTGATCATTGTTCACAAGATGCCCATTTGCAAAAACTAATGGATTACCTTCTCATCTTTCGGCCATTCATCACAAATAAGCAGCTGCGTACTTTTCTTGAAATTCCGTCGAGGCGTGTAGCCAATCGTATTTTAAAAAACAGCGGGCTAACATGGAGTGGTGAAGGGAAGGCAAGAGTTTATTTTGCACCAACTTCATTAATACCTAACAATATCCTTTTTGCAGAGGGGGAGCAGGATGAGATTTGAATTTTCAAAAGGCCAAATTATCCCCATCCACCCAAACGAACAACATCCGCATTTCCCGCCTGGCACGCACCGTATCTCCCAGCTGCAATTCATCCCGCAACCACCGCTCAACCCCGACTTTACACCGAACCCATACCTCCAAGAACTCCTCGCCGGAAAACAGCTGCTCCTCGATGATATCAACCTGCCCCTAGAAGAAATCCACACCCACTATGAAAATGGCTTCATAACATACTCGAAAGGAGTTGAATACCTTGGGAAAAGGCCTCGCTGCTCCCGGTGCCGGAACAAGGATCCCGGTTTGTTCGCATCATTCGCATGTTCGCGGTGCGGGGAGGCTTGTTCGTATTGCAGGAAGTGCATCATGATGGGACGGGTGAGTGAATGTACACCGCTTATTGGCTGGTCGGGGCCGCCTCCAGTTTTTCAAGCCACTAATAAAATTCTTGAATGGGATGGCACTCTTTCCGAAGGCCAGCTAGTTGCCGCCACCCGGGCTGTAGAAGCCGTCCGCCAGGATACTAGTGTCCTAGTTTGGGCGGTCTGCGGAGCTGGGAAAACTGAGGTGCTGTTTCCTGCGATTGAAGCAGCTATCGCGAGCGGAAAGCGGGCCTGCATTGCCACTCCACGGACTGATGTCGTCCTCGAACTCACTCCACGCCTTAAGCAGGCTTTTCCTTCTATTAAAATTGCATCCTTGTACGGAGGAAGCGAGGACCGCCACGTGTGTGCCCAGCTGACGATTGCGACAACCCATCAGCTTCTCCGGTTCTGCCATGCGTTTGATACGATGATCCTCGATGAAGTCGATGCGTTCCCGTACACGATGGATGAATCGCTTCAATATGCCGCAGAAAGGGCGAGAAAGTCGATTTCTTCCATTATCTATCTTACCGCCACCCCGAGCAAGAAGTGGCAGGATGAATGCCGTTCGGGGAAACGCCCCTATGTGACAATACCGGCGAGGTTCCATCGCCACCCTCTTCCTGTCCCGGAATTCGCCTGGTGCGGCAATTGGCAGAAACAGCTTTTGAAAAAACAGCTGCCTAAGGAATGCGGGAAATGGATTAACGAAAGACTCAATGCTGGCAAGCAGGCGCTCGTCTTCTTCCCACACATCGAATCGATGCAAGCGGCCTTGCCGATTTTAAAAAAGCTTCATAAAGGGATTGAATCGGTCCACGCCGAGGATCCGGACAGGAAGGAAAAAATTCAGAGAATGAGGACCGGTGAAACGCCCATCCTCCTGACCACCACCATTCTTGAGCGTGGCGTCACCATCGCAAACATTGACGTAGCGGTCATCGGTGCCGAGGACCGCATTTTTACCGAAAGCGCCCTCGTCCAAATCGCCGGGCGGGCGGGAAGGAGTGCCAGGCACCCAACCGGTATCGTAACATTCTTTCATTACGGTAAAACAAATGCGATGGTCGATGCGCGAAAGCAAATACTTGCGATGAACAGGGAAGGGAAAGCCAGGGGATTGCTTGATTAAAATTAGGCAGACGGATTTTTATAAAGTCTTCCGTAGGCCCATCCACTACTGAAGCCGAACATTTAGAGGAGGGCATGAAATGCTTTTTACAACAAACCGCTGCCTGCTGTGCGGTAATGAAGCCGACGAAGAGGAATCGTGGACAAACTTGTTTGCGAAGGTGAAGGAGTACATAGTCTGCGAGCCGTGTACGGGACGCCTTCAAAGGGTGGACGGATGCCAGTGTAGCATTTGCGGGCGGCCGTTTTCGGGATACGACGAGAGGTTTCGGGTCGGAGAGCTTTGCGGCGACTGCCACCGCTGGGAACAGGATGTTGAGTGGGCGGGGCTGCTCACCCGCAATCGTTCGCTTTACGTATACAATGATTTTCTGAAGGAGGTGATTGCTCGTTTCAAGTACCGGGGTGACTACATCCTGGCAAGGGCATTCAGCGGGTTGGCTGCTGAGGAAATCCGAAAATGGAAGCCTGATATTGTTGTTCCAATCCCGTTAAGCCCGGAAAGGCAGTATGAGCGTGGCTTCAACCAGGCGGAAGCAATCGTAAGGGAAGCCGGCCTGCCGTATGAGCTTTTGCTTGCCCGGATCCACGGTGAAAAGCAATCGAAGAAGTCCCGGGAAGCGCGCATTGATATCCCGCAGGTTTTCCGGCTCTCGGGAACCCCTGAACTTGCTTTTAAAAAAATCCTTCTCATCGATGATATTTACACTACCGGTTCGACTCTCCGCCATGCGGCCAAACTTCTGAAGGAAGCGGGGGCGGAGGAAATTTCTTCGCTTACAATTGCCAGAGGCTGACACAATTCCCCATTCTACGACAAGCCCCATCGATGATTAATACCGAAAAAAGAGTCTATTTTTGCGAGAAAAAAAGGTTGTCACTATATCCTTAGTGCATTTGTCAAATAATCGACAAACTTTTTGTTCTGTTTTAGCAGGATTCTCATAGGGTAAAGGAGAAGTATAGATACATAGTCTTAACAAAAGGAGGAGTTTCATTATGAATTACAACATTCGTGGTGAAAACATTGAAGTAACTCCAGCAATTCGCGAGTATGTGGAAAAAAAGATTTCCAAACTGGAAAGGTACTTTACTGAAACACCGGATTCAAATGTAAACGTAAACCTCAAAGTTTTCCAGGACAAGACTTCCAAAGTTGAAGTAACAATTCCGATGCCGCATCTCGTCCTCCGCGCAGAGGAAAGCCATGAAGACATGTATGCCGCGGTTGACCTGATTACCGATAAATTGGAACGCCAAATCCGTAAGCATAAAACAAAAGTTAACCGTAAATTCCGTGAAAAAGGCGATTTCGCCGCAATGTTCGCAACTGTACAGGGGTCTGAATCCTCCGAGTTCGAGGATGACGAACTTGAGGTAGTCCGTACGAAGCGATTTGAATTAAAGCCAATGGACAGCGAAGAAGCCATCCTGCAGATGAACATGCTTGGCCATAACTTCTACGTATTCACAAACGCCGAAACGAACCAAACGAACGTGGTCTACAAGCGCCACGATGGCCGCTACGGTTTGATTGAAGCCCATTGATAAAGTGAATCTTCCATTGGTAGGGATCACCCACCGATTGCTAACCTTGTAAAAGATAATCCGGTTCCCGATTTGGGAGCCGGATTTTTTAAGTAAAAACGTATCCGGAAGCTCTTTTTAAAAAGGTGAAGGATTTTCATTTAGTGTGTCGAAATATAGGGTATTAGAATGTACAAATACATACGAAGGGGGACGATTACATGACCTTTTCCATTGTCGGGTTTGATCCGGTAGAAAAAGAATGGGGGATCGCAGTCCAATCAAAATTCCTTGGAGTCGGCGCGGTAGTACCTTGGGCGAAAGCCGGAGTCGGCGCAGTTGCAACTCAGTCGTACGCCAACACAACGTATGGCCCAAAGGCGCTCGAGCTCATGGCGGCTGGCAAAACGGCGGAAGAAGCACTGCAAATCATTCTCGAGGAAGATAGGGAACGGGAAATGCGCCAGGTCGGCCTCATTGATGCTCAGGGCAACCCGGCGACTTTTACAGGATCTCAATGCTACAAATGGGCTGGGGGCGTAACAGGGCACCATTTTGCAGCACAGGGGAATATTCTTGTCGATGAAACCACCGTCACCCAAATGGCTGCTACCTTCACCGAAACGAAAGGAACCCTTGCGGAACGCCTTTTGGCTGCTCTTGATGCGGGCCAGGCGGCAGGCGGGGATTCCAGGGGCCAGCAGTCTGCTGCACTATGTATCGTCAAGGAAAGGGGCGGATACGGCGCTTTCAATGACCGTTACATCGATCTCCGAGTCGACGACCACCCCGAGCCAATCAAGGAACTCATCCGTATTTACGAGCTCCAGCAGCTTTATTTCGCACCTTCCAAGCCGGAGCGTATCGTACCGATTACGGGCGATGTTGAAACCGAGCTTGTCCAGCATCTTGGGCGCCTTGGTTATTTTAAAACAAACATTGCCGGTAGACAGGAAACACTTAAAGCGCTGACAGCCTATTTGCACACTGAAAACTTTGAAATGCGCGAACAAGAGGAAGGCTACATCGACCTCGATGTTCTTGAATACATGAAAACACAAGAACCGTCCACACAACAGAAATGAGATGAACGTTGAATGAAACAAGCTGAGTTATTCATGGCCTTCTTCCGGGTTGGCATGCTCGGGTACGGCGGGGGACCATCATCCATCCCTCTGGTTCAAAAAGAAGTCGTAGGCCGCTATAAATGGATGGACAGCGAGGAGTTCGGCGATGTCCTCGCCCTCGCAAACGCACTCCCGGGGCCAATCGCTACAAAACTTGCTGGTTATATCGGTTACCGGGTTGCGGGATATACAGGGATGCTGAATGCAGTCCTTGCAACCATCGTTCCGACCATTGTGCTAATGATTCTGCTCCTGGCCGGGCTGAATGCTTTCAAGGACCAGCCATGGGTACGGGGGGCGGCAAGCGCGGTCGTCCCGGTCGTCGCCGTCATGCTCCTCACAATGACATGGGATTTTATTAAAAAATCACTTGGCTCAACCCTTGGAATGGTCTGGACGATTGTTCTTTTGGTCGGCAGCTTTGTCCTTCTTGAAGCTTTGGGTATCCACCCGGCCATAATCATTTTTGCCCTGCTTCTCGGTGCCTTGCTGAAAAGGGACAAGAAAGAGGGAGGCACATCATGATCTATCTTCAAATTTTCTGGGCATTTTTCCTCCCTGGAATTCTCGGCTATGGTGGCGGCCCGTCTTCGATCCCTTTGATTGAAGCTGAGGTTGTTGACCGTTATTGTTGGATGACGACGGGTGAATTTTCCGAGGTACTTGCAATGGGGAATGCGCTGCCTGGACCAATCGCGACAAAAATGGCCGGCTACATCGGCTATGAAATCGGCGGCACACTCGGCGCAGCTGTCGGCGTTTTCGCCAGCGTCGCTCCATCGCTCGTGTTAATGATCGGGCTTCTAGGCCTGCTCATGAAACACAAGGAATCGCCAAAAGTAAAACGAATGACCATGATTGTAAGGCCGGTCATCGCCGCCTTGCTTGCTGTCATGGCATATGACTTTTTTATTGAATCCTATCAAGGTCCGGGCCTTCTTCATACGGTGTTTCTTGCTGCTGCCAGCCTTGTCCTAATGGAAAAAATGAACGTCCATCCGGCTTATGTAATTGCTGGAAGTCTGCTGTATGGGGCGATATTTCTTGGATAGTTAAAAACCGAATGGGGAGGGGGTCCTTTCGTTTTTTTTGGTGAGCAGGCTTCAAAGGTGTGCATAATCTTTCTCCCATTTAGGATTCTTTTAAAGAATTTGTTGGGTAGGAAAAAAGAGAGCAAATGCGCCAAGGTTCAGCAAATATTTCCCGGGAAAAGAATAAAAGCAACCCGATTTTTGTCGGGTTGCTTCTATTTATGGCTTGGGAGCGGCACGATTGACAGTTATTGTGTAAGAAGTTTCTTTTCCTTCAGGTGATTTTACCGTCACTGTGAAATTGTTTAACCCTACGTTTAATGCCTTGTTACCGGTCCCGCTGATAGTATCATTGGAATCCTTTGGTTCACCAATGACAGTTACGGTTGAAACTGAATTATCTACCTTTACTGTATAGTTAAGGCTGTAAGGAGAAAACTTGGGGCTTAAAGTCTGGTTGCTTACCTCGGACTCATTTAATGGCTGGTTGTTCACCTCAAGTTTACTTAAGGACGGCATTGCCTTTCTCGGTGCGTGTGCGGCATTCATGGCTTTTTCTCTTGCATCTTTCCCTATTCCGTGGCACTTGGAACATGGTATATCTTTGTTCGCTACCGAATCCAAATGACCGTCCGACTTTTCGGGATCAGGTATTTTTCCTTTAACTCCATAAATAGCTGTACTGCCATTATGGCATTTAAGGCAGAAACTTCTCTCTACTTCCGGTGTCCAATCGTCGTTTTCAACAGCAAAAGGCTGCTTGTTTTCGTGTCCAATTGTGGTTTTAAGCTGCTTAATATTTAAAGAACCGTGTGTATCATGACAATCCGCACAAGGTATATGGCCAGCCAACGGGCTTCCATCCAGTGCTTTAATTGTATGTCCGGAAAAAACAAGCTCAGCGGGAGAAATAGTCCTTTTAATGAAGGACGATTCTCCGTTAATTTCTTCATAATCAGCCTTAACCTGTTTAGTTAAATTACTATAATACTGCGCAATGTCAGCAGCTTTGGCTGTCTTCTCGTTTATTTTTTGATACTCGGGGTTATGGCAGCGTAAACAGAGTCCATAATCTTCATATATCCCGATAGCCGTATTGGCATTTTTATATTCAAAAATATTATATTTCACCTCTTGATTGGCAAGCTTATTAGCGGTTTCGGTTTCATGGCAGGTTTCACAGAGCTGGGCTTTACTGCTTATTTCACCCGAGGGCTTCCCTGTCTGAGGAATTGTATCATCATGGGTATAAGTAAAATGCCCTTGAGTTAGAATTGGATTGGCAGTCGACCACTCGGAATGTGGATTATGGCAGCTGGAACAGGAACTGCCGGTTATTGTTCCATCCATACTGATTCCGGCATTGTGTGAATGTTTACTTCCACTATTCTCCGCTTTTGGTGCAACGGTCCCGTCATGGCATGCCATACAATATTGGTCAACTGTTAAATCTCCATTGTCGTTTTCGCTATTTTTCTTTTGGTCTAGAAGTTTTGGGTTGCTCGCAGCGTGCGTGCTGTGGCAATTCCCGCATGTATTAAAGTTATTTGAGTAAACTCCATGAGGACTTTCCCGCTGAAGATTTTTACCGTTGTAGTTAATATTATCATAAACAATTCTTCCATTTACTTTATGGGAAGGACTGCTTTCTGTCGTGAAGGACCAAAATCTAGGAAAAGCTTCGTTTCCTGCAGCATCCAACACACCGGATGGATTAATTGCCACATGATATTTTGTGCTTCTTTCTAAAGGCTGGGTAAGTTCGAATATTACTTCCTTTGTTGCTTCGGTGTAACCAACGTAACGAATTGGTACTGGTTCCAAGGCCCCGCTTTTAACCAAAGTGAGGCTCTCCTTCAGTTCATTTTCGGAAATTTTATTAGCATCCAGAATCCTGAATTTTAGTAGTGTAGATTTTATATCGATGGCAACTTGTGACATCCCAGGTTTAGGATCCAGGCTGCTTGGTAAAATAATTGGCCTTAGCGTGTCTAAAATAAAGCTGATGCTGAAAGGATTTCCAACGTTGCCCGCGCGGTCAGTCGCCTTGGCAAAAACAACATGTTTTCCCTGGTTCATTTGAGGGTTCTCATAAACGAAGTTTCCAGAACTGCTTGGTGTTTCCGGGACGGTAATCCAACTGCTTTCCAATTCTTCTCCTGTTTTCTCTGTACAGTCAATACAGATCTTCACCTCTGAACCTGGTTCGGTTTCCATTTCTATAGCGGGGATATTGGAAAAAGCCCCTTCAGTTTTATTTAAAAAGGAAATCGTAGGGAGGACTGTGTCACTTGTAATAGTTAATGGAACTCCCGGCGCTTTCACTCCTCCTGAATCCGATGCCTCTATATATAATTCATTAGGCCCTTCAATCAAGGGTACTGACAAACTCCAGGCATTTTCCGTGTCTGGCACCTTTACAGAACCAATTTCTTCTCCTCTGTGGATGCTTACGGTAACAGCGGATGTAAAGTTCTTGACGGCCCCTGAAATGGTGATAGTTGATTGGTTTGTAAAAGATCCGGATTCTGGCGAAGAAATCGTCACGACGGGATCCGTTCCAGATAAGGCTGCCGCTTTTTGAATTGGCTGGCCGGGAAATTGCGAAGGTGATTGTAAATACATATATAAAACAATAATTGTTAAGAGGTTAAAGGTTCTTTTAAACAGGAGTCTTCTTTTCATTAGCTCCGCCTCATTTCTCCTGATGATGCTAAATCGAATCGTGTCTATACTAACATTATAATCCCATTGCGAAGGCGGTACTAGTGAATGTAGCTATAATTCAATGAATATTCATATATGGATTGTAAAAATGTAGTTTTGCAGAATGACGGTGTATTACATCTCTTTTAGAGTTATATTCAATAATGCTTGGACCCTCCTACACCGGAAAAAATAAGATGCTATGCCTAAACATAGCACCTCATTCTTCAGTACATTTTGTTATAGGCTAACCACTAGTGGGGCTAATGGTTAGCTAGCTTATATTAATAGCCTGTTGGCATTCCATTTGGATGGTCAGAACGGCGCTCAGCGTTTTTAATTGTTTCAGCGTGAGAGCTGTTGTGGCAAGCCCAGCATACAGACATGTTTGTGAACTTCTTAAGAGCGGAAGAAGCATTGTTGTCTTGCATGTAAGCTAAAGCTGCAGCTTCTTGTTCTGCAGGAGTTCCAGTATTAAAGCCAGGAGTTCCTACCAGGTCCTTAATTGTACGTCCAAGAGAATCCTTCATGATGTAAGCGTCAGTACCGTGACCGTAGTGGCAGCGTACACACGTGTAGCTGTCGCTGTTTGTGCTGTGACGGTAAGCCTCAGTACCTTCACCGAAGTGAGATTTCTTTCCATCCGAGTTAGCCTGCAGGTAGTCTGTATGGCAAGCAGCACAGAATTGAGACATCTTTACTCCCACATTCTTTACAGTTTTTGCACCAGTTGTTTTGTCAGTTGTAACTGTGTAGCCCAGGTCTTTCAGTTCTGCTTCCGTTTTTGTTCCGAATTTGGAGATGTCTGCACCGGCCCAGTATGCGCTTTGAATAACGTTGTACCCATCTTTAGCAATTTTAACAACTACAGGACGAGCGATGAACCCTTTTGTAGCAGATTTCAGTGCAGAAGCACCTTCAGCTTTAGTAGAATATGCTTCTGCATGCTCGTAGTCGAAGTAAACTCCATCTGTTGAACCGTAAGCAGCGATAACATCAATATCAAAGTCTGTTTCAACTACCTCTGTTGTTGCTGGGTTATCTCCTTTTCCTGGTTTTACTAATCGTGACCAGTAAGATAGACCGTCTGTACGGCTGTCATAACCATATAACCATGGAGCAGTTGAATTAGTATAGCCGGTATAAGTTTTTACATCTTTGCCATCAACCTTAGAAGTTGTAAATCGCTTGATATAGTGAGCTACTGTAACTTTCCCAGTTCCAGTATCTTCAGTACGCAATAATACGTCATTAGAAGATTCTTCAGTAGCTGTTGGTAATGTTTCAACTACCGGAACATTTTCTAATTGGTTACCACCCTTAGAAGCTGGAATTGCACCAATTCCGTTTGGATTGTATTGAAGCAAACGGTCAGAATATGATCCGTGTGGAGCATGGCAGCTTGCGCAGTTGAAGTTTTCTCCCCACATAGTTCCTCTAACTTTATCATCAGTTTTGTCAGCATCCGTTAAATCAGCTGGGTTTCCACCAGGAGCGGCTTTGATTTGAATTGTATCGTTAGCCATATGCTGGGATGCACCATGAGTMCCACCGAAAGTACCTGCACCAGCCATAGTTTTAGTGGTATCAGCAGTAACTGAACCATCTGAGAATACGTTTAGTTTACCTAAAGTACCATCATGGCAAGCGGTACAAGTGTTATAAACACTGTCCGCAAAGAGCAACTGGTCACCTTTAGCAGTGTGGGTTTGGTGACAGCTAGCACAAGAGTTTGTATTGTTTTGATAAGATGTGTGGGTGGCATGCCCATTAAGATTTTTAATGACAGTTCCTTTGGTAGAACCGTCGTTGATATCCACGCCTTCACCTGTTTTGTTCGCGTTTTCAATGGATGTCCCTTTTTTTCCTGGTGTCATGCCACCGTTATATGGTGATGATGGGCTTTCTGCAGAAGCTGCTGCAGCAAACATCCCAAACAGCATGAGAGCGAAGAGCAGGCTAAAACTTATCTTTCTCATCCTTAAAAACCTCCCTGTTAATCTCTTTTTTTTTTACTTTGAAGACTTGCACTCCTTCTTTTTTCCATATCACCTCCTTAATGTGAAGGATTTGGTTTGTCGAAAGTCTATTAATTGAAAGCTTGAACCCTGATGTTTAATGTGTCGGTGACTAATACATTATCGTTTTTATCGATAAACAAGCCATTGGGAAGTGAGAATTGGCCATTATTTTCGCCCAATCCGCCAAATTGGAAGACTTTTTTTCCTTCCTTGTCAAAACCGTAAACAAGGTGGGTCAGGTTGCTGACGACATACATGATGCCGCGGCTGTCGATGCCGATGCCTCTAGGGTTAACAAAAATAGATTCGCCTTTTCCGTTTGCTGATCCGTTAATGATTTTTAAAAATTTGCCTTTTGAATCGAAAATCTGTACGCGCTGATTCCCGGTATCGACAACATAAACATTGCCCTCATCATCCGCGGTGATGCCATTCGGTGCGTTTAATTCGCCGTCTCCGGTACCTGGCTTGCCGACTTCGAGGAGTAGCTTGCCGGTCAAGTCAAAGACATAGGCTTTACTAGTTTTTATATCGGTCATATAAACCTTGTTACCGATGATTCTTAATGCGGCTGGGGCTGAAATGCCTTTATCCGCCAGTACTTTCTGTGCGAAGTAGTCGATAAACTTACCCTTTTCATCGAACACCGAGATGTTACCGTTATATAAATCTGCTACAAACACTCTGCCTTGGTCATCTGTTGAAATTCCATACGGGAATTTAAATTGTCCTTTCCCGCTTCCTTCTTCTCCGAAAGCGAAGAGGAGGTTGCCTCTAGTATCGAAAGCGAGGACCCGCTTATTGTTCGTATCAGATACATAGGTAAACGAGCTGTTTGCTGTAACATCCATCGGCTTATGAAGTGGTTTGTTAAAGTCGCCTGTAAGTGAAAGGCTGTAATCTGGTGCATTATCTGGTTTGATGACAGCCAATAGTCCTGTATTAACATCTTTTGTCTGGTAAAGAAAAAGGAAGGTAAATACTGCTGCCGTGGCAATAGCAATGAGCGCCATTCCGATATACACATTCCGTCTTTTCATGGTTACTCACCCTTACCCTTTGTGTCTTTATCTTTTAGTCTATCAAGTGCGTCCAAGGCATCCTTGTATAATGGGTCATAGGATAATGAGTCTTTGTAAATTGCTATTGCGTTTTCAAAATCGCCTTGTGCTTCCGCGACCATGCCAATTTGATAAATGATATCCGAATTGGTCGGAGCCAGTTTGTTGGCCTGTTCAAGGGATTTCATAGCCTTGTCGTATTCCTTTAAACCGCGGTAGGCGATGCCCATCTGGACATGCCCCTTAAAGTCGCGTGGCGCGATTTTTACCGCCTTCTCAAGTTCGATAAGCGCTTCGCTGTAACGTTCTTCATCGATGAATACCAATCCTAAATTGTAATGGGCGTCATAATAATTTTTGTCCTGCTCCAAAACATAATCAAACTGTCTGATCGCTTCATCGTGATCACCTTTTAAATAATAGGTATAGCCAAGGACGATGCGGTTTTGCAGGTTTGACGGATCTTTTCTCACTTCTTCTTTGTAATAATCCAGCTGCTCATTCACTCTTTTCATATCAATGTCATTCCAGAAATAAAAGTGGCCGAGAGCATAGCCTGTTCCTACGGAAATGGCCAATGTAAGGAATAGGAGCATGAATGCTGTTCTCTTCTTAAATTTCTTGGGAAGTTTCTTGGGAGTTTGCCCATTAACTTCCTGAGGTGCTTTTTCTGTTTCCATAATAAAATCCCCTCTCGGAATTCTACTTCTTTTTACTATTGTCCCTGTGGCATTTTGAACATGTCGTTTCAACATGGCATTTTAAACACGTTTTATTATATTTCTGATTTTCTGGAACTTCGAACGGATGCCTGCGTCTCCAGGTGTCACCATGCTGGCTTGGGTGGCATGAAGCGCATTGTACCTTTGTAACCGGTGAGGAGCTTGTGATCCGGTTATCGTGGCATGTAAAACATTTTTGGTTATCCTTTGATAAGGTTCCATGTTTGGACATAAAAGCATCAATTTTATGGCTTGTTGGCCTTTGTCCATGGCAATCCTTGCAAAATGTGTTCGTTTTTGCGTATTGGTTAACTGAAACCTTGGCCGTATCTGTATTTGTATGTCCATTTTTTAAAAACTGGGTATATTTTGGCTCTTCTTTAAAGAAGTCATAACTTTCCTTCGACATGTAGGAGTGGCACTGCTCGCATGTTTTTAAATTGGAAGGTTGGATTTTGCCGTGTCCGCCGGCTTTAAAAGCTGTTGTTTTATGATTTTCGGGAACCATGGAGGTTTCATGGCAAGCTTTGCATTCCAGGGTAACTTTCCTGGCTTCATGGCACTCCATGCAAGTATCCATCTTCGGGCTGCTATACTTCCTGTCACTCATGAACATGGCGCCAAGCCTTTCATCCCATTTTTCATAATCACTTTTATAGGTTACCTTGCGTTCGGCTATTTTTCCGTGGGCCACACCGCTGTGGCACTGGACGCATTCTATGCCTTCTTTCTTATGCTTATCATGCGGAATGATGATGTCACCGGAAGGGGAGACCTCTCGGTTGAATACATTGTGACACCTTTCACATGACTTATCTGGGATTAGGCTTGGCATTTTAATCGGTGCGAGATAAGTGTTTGTCTGTTTCTTGAAAAGCTGTACGAGTCCGTTGCCTTTTGCTTTTGCTAAATTCTCGACCCCAGGTTCGATATGGCAGTTTACGCAATCCACTTCACCATGGGAGGAGGCCTTCCAGGTGTAGTACTCCGGTTTCATTTCATGGCAGGATGAGCAGAATTCGGAGCTTGATGATGTTTCGAGCCCTACAAATCCGATGGTGAAAAAAAGGACCAGAAACAGCAGGGTTAACGTTGCGATTTTGAAAAACGTATTGCGAAAACGGGGAGGGGCCGGGAGTTCCTGGTCAATCTTTTCTTCTTCCATAAGACTGTCCCTCCAGTTTCGGTATTACGGTTATTTGAGCAGCCCTGTAATCCCAGGGCCGCACATAATTTAATGGCTATACGCCTTTTTCACTCTTGAAGCCGGTTCTGTGGCAGTATTGGCAGTAAACGTCTGTTGGAGCGGTTGACTTCGTTCCTTCCACAGGCTTTTCCTTGTCGTGGCACACATAGCAGCGGGCTTTTGCTTCTTTGGTTCCTGCTTTTGGTGCGTGCGCTGTCAGCCATTGATCGCTGTCTAGGTGGCCTGGCGGGCGGTTTCCGTGGCAGGCGGAGCAGAAGGCACTGACACGTGATTTGTCTTTAACGACCGTGATATCCGGTACGTACTTTTCTTTAACGCCTTCATCCTTGATTAATGTCAGGATGTCCTGCTTGGCAATGTCGCGAATCCATTTTGAATCCTGGTGACAGTTGATGCATTCATTGAGCTCTTTAAAGGCGGTACCGCCATGGCTTTCGTTCCATTTCACTTTTTCGTGGCTCTTTGGTATAGCGACTTCCTTGTGGCATGTAAAGCAATCCATTGATATCTTAACGCCATCTTTTTGCTTTCCAATTGCCTGGAGGATGATATCCTGTGTTTTCTTTGTTGCTTCATGGCTGCCTTGTACTCCGATCACATCCGCTTCGTGGGGCTCGGCGGTTGCGGTTTCTGAGCCAGGGCCTTTTTCTTTTTCAGCACCGTGTGTATTGACCGGCAGGCTGTATGCGATATCCTTCCAAGGCTCTTCGCCTTTGTTTACCTTGTCGTGGCAATCAATGCACGTTCCCATGTTCGGGTTGGTGTATTCTTTCGTCATCAGTTTTTTAATGTTTTTCTCTGTCCAGTGGTCGTACGTTTCAGAACCGTTAATTCCGCGGTCGACCACTTTCGCGTGCGCAACACCCGCGTGGCAGGTAATACAAGGGATATCTTTTTTAATGTGCTTTTTGTGGTTTACTTTCAGGTCGCCGGTCGCGGTGACAAGGCGGTTATCCGAGTGGCACTGTCCGCAGTTCACTTTCATGACCGGTGCCGTCTGGACGATCGGGTCTGGCGGACCAACGATGTGGTAGTAAACCTCTTTCATAGAATGAATCTTATGGAGAACCATATTCTTCGCGCCAGGCTCGATGTGGCATTGGGTACATTTGATTTCGCTATGGGCACTAGCCTTGAATGTCTGGTATTCCGGCGCCATCTCATGGCAGCTCGAGCAGAACGCGGGATTAGATGTGAAGGCAATTGCCCCGTAGGCCGTTCCACTCATCGCAATTATTCCGAAGAGGAGGACAAAGCCTAGCTTCCAGCGGTTAACCGGGTTCTTCCAATCTATATTTCTGAATTTGCGCCATAATCTGCGTATAAGGCCGACTTTCTTTTTCCCTTCCCTTGTGTCTGTATCAGGGCTAGTGTCTGTCTGTTTGGATTTTCTCCAAAAGGCCACGCTGTTTCACCCTTTCCCTTTTTTCTGTTTGATTTTCTATCTACTTTTATTTCCATATTAACCTCTCTAAAGGTAGTATCTAACACCCATAAGTGATTTTCCAATGTACAATTTGTGAATAAAATTGCGAAGGATGTCATCCCTTTTTTTGAATAGAAATTTCTTTTGAAAATTTGATGTCCTGGGCCTTTGGTTAATAATGTGAAGGTAGTGAAAACCTTCATAAGTATTGATATTTATTCAGTAATATGAATAAAGAAAACCAGATTCTTCCCACTTTTCGCTTGTTTTTATGCATAAAGGAAATATCACGGAGTAATTGGCTGCCCTTACTTATCAATGAGGCGACTTGTGTTTTTATTATGGGGAAGTTGTGAAGAAGTTGTGAAGATTTGGCTGTTTTGAAAAATTGCCCCACAAACAAAATGGGGGAATGCGCTTTTACAAAAAGAGCTTTCCGGGAAATGGAAAACGCAGAAAACTTGTGATGTCTCCTCAACCTTTGCACCAGGCTGGGAAAACATGAAGTCCAAAAAGCTCAGAGAAGTTTGCCTAGAAAACGGAATGAAATGAAGATTGCCGACCAAATACTTGCCAACCAGTTGTAAAAACGTGAACCGGTTCATTGTACTTTTCGAAATTGCTTTTCCAAATACCGGTATCCTTTTAGAGGAGAAAACATTCCGGCTGTTCCTTGAGTATGCCTTTTAAAGACCGGAAAGATTTTATGGATAATTTTCAAAAACATCCCTTGGTCATCAGTTTCAATGCCTTTATCCAGGTGGCCATTTGTTGTCACTGCATAGCGGAAGTGGTAAGATGGTAACAGAAATTGGCGAATTTTATTTAGAGGATAAGTGCTTTAAATAGAGAATCCTTTCTCCTTATGGGATTCGAATGTTGAATGAAGAAGGAGAGTCAAAATGGGAATTTTAAATAAATTGTTTGATTTGAATAAACGCGAAATCAAGAGGCTGACCCGGATGGCGAGCAAGATTGAAGCGCTTGCCGAGGAAACGGAAAAGCTGACTGATGACCAGCTTCGCGAAAAAACGGAAGAATTCAAGCAGCGTTACCAGAACGGCGAAACGCTCGACGATTTGCTTGTCGAAGCGTTTGCGGTTGTCCGCGAAGGCGCGCGCCGTGTCCTGGGACTGTATCCATATCCGGTCCAGCTAATGGGCGGTATCTCCCTTCACGAAGGAAATATTTCCGAGATGAAGACAGGGGAAGGTAAAACGCTGACCGCAACAATGCCAGTGTATTTAAATGCGCTCTCAGGTAAAGGCGTCCATGTTGTTACCGTCAACGAATACCTGGCCAGCCGTGACGCCACGGAGATGGGCCAGTTGTACAACTTCCTCGGCTTAACCGTCGGGCTGAACCTGAATAGCATGACGAAGGAAGAAAAGCAGGAAGCATACGCGGCGGATATCACGTATGGTACGAACAATGAATACGGCTTTGACTATCTCCGCGACAACATGGTGTTATATAAGGAACAAAAAGTTCAACGCCCGCTTTATTATGCGGTCATTGACGAGGTCGACTCCATCCTGATCGACGAAGCGAGGACCCCGCTAATCATTTCCGGAACCGCCCAGAAATCGACGTCGCTCTACATGCAGGCGAATGCGTTCGTCCGAACGCTGACAAAGGATCAGGATTATACGTATGATGAAAAGACGAAGGGCGTCATGCTTACCGAGCAGGGGATTTCCAAAGCGGAGCGTGCCTTTGGCATTGAAAACCTTTTTGACATCAACCATGTAACCCTGAACCACCATATTAACCAGGCCTTGAAGGCGAATGTGTCGATGCACCTGGATATTGACTATGTCGTCCAGGATGGGGAAATTGTCATCGTTGACCAGTTTACCGGCCGTCTCATGAAGGGCCGCCGCTATTCCGAAGGTCTTCACCAGGCAATCGAGGCGAAAGAAGGCCTTGAAGTCCAGAACGAGAGCATGACGCTGGCGACAATTACATTCCAGAACTATTTCCGGATGTATGAGAAGCTCGCTGGTATGACCGGTACGGCGAAAACCGAGGAAGAGGAATTCCGCAACATATATAATATGAATGTTATCGTCATTCCGACAAACCGCCCAATTATCCGTGATGACCGCGCTGATTTGATCTATGCATCGATGGATGGTAAGTTCCGCGCTGTTGTAGAGGACATCGCAGAACGCCATAAAAAGGGCCAGCCAGTCCTTGTTGGTACGGTTGCAATCGAAACATCCGAGTTGATTTCGAAATACTTACAGAAAAAAGGCATTCCGCATAACGTCCTGAATGCGAAAAACCATAGCCGTGAAGCGGAAATTATTGAGGATGCCGGCCAAAAAGGCTCTGTGACCATCGCGACGAACATGGCCGGACGTGGTACCGATATCAAGCTTGGCGAAGGTGTTGTGGATCTTGGCGGACTTGCTGTTATTGGTACGGAACGACATGAATCACGCCGGATTGACAATCAGCTGCGCGGACGTTCAGGTCGTCAGGGAGACCCGGGTGTAACGCAGTTCTACCTTTCCATGGAAGACGAGCTGATGCGCCGCTTCGGTTCCGATAATATGAAGAATATGATGGCCCGCCTTGGCATGGATGATTCCCAGCCAATCCAGAGCAAAATGGTGTCGCGTGCCGTCGAGTCCGCACAGAAGCGCGTTGAAGGAAATAACTTCGATGCCCGTAAACAGCTCCTCCAGTACGATGACGTTCTGCGCCAGCAGCGTGAAATTATCTATGGCCAGCGAAACGAAGTGCTGGATGCGGAAAACCTTCGCGAAATCGTCGAGAATATGATTAAAGCAACCATCGACCGGGCAATCTCCGCCCATGCCCCTGGAAGCGGGGATGAAGATGAATGGAATCTTCAGGGCCTTGTTGACATCACTGCGGCCAACCTGCTCCATGAAGGCGACATTACTGTGGACGATTTGAAGGACAAGGATTCGGACGAAATGGCGGATATTATTTTTGCTAAAGTCAAGGAACGCTACGATGAGAAGGAAGAAATTCTTTCTCCGGAGCAAATGCGCGAATTTGAGAAGGTTATCGTGTTACGCGCGGTTGATTCCAAGTGGATTGACCACATCGATGCGATGGACCAGCTTCGCCAGGGTATTCACCTGCGCGCCTATGCCCAAACGGATCCTCTCCGCGAGTACCAGCATGAAGGCTTTGCGATGTTTGAAAGCATGGTCGTCTCCATTGAGGAAGAGGTTTCCCGCTACATCATGAAGGCGGAAATCCGCAGCAACCTTGAGCGCCAGGAAGTTGCAAAGGGCCATGCCGTCAACCCGAAAGAAGACGGGGAAAAAATCAAGAAAAAGCCAGTTATTAAAAAGACGAACATTGGCCGCAATGACCCATGCCATTGCGGCAGCGGCAAAAAGTTCAAAAACTGCCATGGTGCGGTGTAATAGTGTTTTGCTGAAGGGAGCTGGCGGTTGCCGGCTCTCTTGTTTTTACTGAGGCAAAAATCCGCCTGCTTGACCAGGTTTGGACACAGAACTGCATTTCCTTGAGTTGCGAGTCCAAAGTTGCCCAATGTTTGGACAGCGATATTAATTTTTGAGGGTTGGCTGTCCAAAGATGTTTGATGTTTGGACAGCAAAGTGAATTTTCTCGGGAAGTGAGTCAAAGCTACTCGATGTTTAGAAACAGGACAGTAATGCTCTTAAAAGCAAGTTTACTTGGGAAATGCTCACCTGTTTTTTCCTGCGTAACCCGTGCTTGGAGGTTTATAATTTTCATAGGAGCTTTGGCATTCGGAGCTTGAGGGTATATACTAGATAAAGACTATTCTAATGGAAAGATTTTTGAGGTGATTGATATGGAATTTGCAGATATCAGGAACGAATTGGAGAAAACAGCTAAGCGATTAGCGGGCTTTAGGGGGTCTCTTTGACCTGGAGGAAAAGGAGGCGCGGATAGCACAGCTTGATAATGAGATGCTGCATCCGGATTTCTGGAATGATCAGAATGCCGCCCAGACAGTGATCAATGAGGCAAATGCTCTGAAGGACCAGGTGCATGAGTTTCTTGAGATGAATGAGAAGTATGAGGATCTGGAAGTAACCTTTGAGCTTTTAAAAGAAGAGCCTGATGAAGAGTTGCAAACGGAACTTGAAGAAGAGCTTGTTGCACTGACGGCACGTCTTGACGAGTATGAGCTTGAGATGCTATTGAGCGAGCCTTATGATAAAAACAATGCGATTCTGGAGCTGCATCCCGGTGCTGGCGGTACGGAATCCCAGGACTGGGGATCGATGCTACTCAGGATGTACACCCGCTGGGCGGAGAAGCGCGGCTATAAAGTTGAGACGCTTGATTACCTGCCTGGTGATGAAGCTGGAATCAAGAGTGTCACGCTGTCGATCAAAGGGCATAATGCTTACGGCTATTTAAAGGCGGAGAAGGGCGTCCACCGGCTTGTACGGATTTCACCATTCGATTCATCGGGCCGGCGCCACACATCATTCGTGTCGTGCGAGGTTATGCCGGAATTCAATGACGAGATTGAAATCGATATCAGGACCGAAGATTTGAAGATTGATACGTACCGGTCGAGCGGTGCGGGCGGCCAGCACGTCAATACGACTGATTCGGCGGTCAGGATCACGCACATTCCGACTGGTGTGGTTGTGACGTGCCAGACGGAGCGGTCGCAGATTAAGAACCGTGAACGGGCTATGAATTTGCTGAAGGCAAAGCTGTACCAGCGCGAGATTGAGGAAAAGGAAAAGCAGCTTGCGGAAATCCGCGGCGAGCAGAAGGAGATTGGCTGGGGCAGCCAGATCCGTTCGTACGTGTTCCATCCTTATTCTATGGTGAAGGACCATCGGACGGGTACGGAATCCGGGAATGTGCAGGCTGTTATGGACGGCGAGCTTGACCCGTTCATTGATTCGTATTTAAGGTCAAAACTGTCATAAGAAAAAATTAAAGCCTTTGCCGCAAATGCGCCGGCAAAGGCTTGTTTTAGTTTTGGGATTTCATTTGCCGACGTGGAATAGTCGGAGGGGTTAAATTTGCATACGTTTTTTAATGTGGAGATATCTGTTTCGTGGATGCCGGATTTGGGACTTAATGTTTGATATCAAACTTAATACCCTTGATTTCGTCAGCAACGACATTGAATACTTTTTCGTGCTCGTCCAACTTGGTGTGAATATGTTTAAAATGGCTTCTAAACTCAATTGCGTGGTTGTTGATTGTTTCAGTGAGTGTTTCCAGGCGGCCATCCACTCCATCCAGCCTTGCGTCAATCCCTTCGAGTCGCTGGTCGATCCCCTCGAAGCGCTTATCCATTCCATCGAGCCGCTGGTCAATCCCATCGAAGCGCTTGTCCATTCCATCAAGGCGAACGTCAAT
>NZ_LIGI01000001.1:3507029-4023733 GCF_001273955.1 Bacillus sp. FJAT-27245 | reverse complement strand
GTCAATACCGTCGAGCCGTTGATCAATTCCATCAAACCGTTGGTCAATACCGTCGAGCCGCTGATCAACTCCATCAAACCGCTGGTCCATTCCATCGAACCGTTTTTCCATTTGTTCAAACTGCTTGCCCATTAATTCGAACTGATTATCGATTTTTCCCATAAACTCTCTTAATAATTCTTCCATCTTTTCACCTCCTTTTTGTCAGTATACCACAAATTTTTCACCTTCAAAGCCTGGAGATAAATGTGGAAATCTGCTGATTTATCAACAAAAAACAGTGGATAACCGCCTTATCCACAACAGTTCAATCCCTCTTTCTAAAGTTATTCACAAAAAGTCTTGAAGGAGAGGCGAAGATACGGATTATCAACAGGTTTTTGCTGAAAAACGTCTAACCTTATCCACAGGTATGGTGAAATATTTTTATGTAAATTTGCGTGGTCTCCAGGTGAATGCTATACTCTTGCTTTGGTATGGGTATATTTTTCATAAAACGAATCTTCCATCAGTGATATTTTTTCAAATCACAACGCCTAAGAAATGTGGATAAATCGAATAACGAGAAGGAGTGCGTCCTCTTGGGAAAACGCAAAAAGGCCTCGCTTGTTGAAACGCGTGCTGAAAAGGTGCTTGAATATATTTATATCCTGATTGGATCCGCTATTGTCGCGCTATCGTTTAATTTATTCCTGCTGCCAAACAGGATTGCCTCAGGCGGGGTTAGCGGGATTTCAACGATTCTGGATGCGGTACTTGGCTGGGAGCCGGCATATGTACAGTGGTCGCTTAATATCCCGTTATTTATAGCGGGGGTCATTTTGCTTGGCAGGAATTTTGGCATTAAAACGCTAGTCGGGACGATTTTCCTTCCGTTTGTTGTCCTTGCCTCCGGGCATCTTGAGCCGTGGACGAATGATCCGCTCCTGGGTGCGCTATTTGGTGGAGTGGGGGTAGGGCTTGGCCTTGGAATTGTTTTTCGAGGGAGGGCTTCAACTGGCGGCACCGATCTGGCAGCGCAAATCATTAATAAATATACAGGGCTTACACTTGGCCGCTGCGTGGCGTTGATTGATGGCTTGATTGTGCTGTCCGCTGCGATTGTATTTGATATTGAACGGGGACTGTATGCATTGATTGGCCTGTATGTGACAAGCAAAACAATCGATCTTGTCCAGGTTGGTTTCGGCCGTTCAAAAATGGCAATGATTATTACCGATAAACAAGCTGAAGTCCAGGAAGGAATCCTGAATAAGATTAACCGTGGTGTAACGAGATTATCGGCACATGGCGGTTTTACTGATTCCGAGAAGCCCGTCATTATGTGCGTCGTCGACCAAACAGAGTTCACAAAGTTGAAACAATTGGTCAAAAGCATTGATCCGTCAGCATTTGTGATTGTAATGGATGCGGCGGAGGTTCTTGGAGAGGGTTTCAAACGGGACTAGTATTGGTATAATTATGTATGGTTTAATAACTTTGCTAAAGGGGTTATTTGGATGAATAAAAAACTACTTGCCTTGCTCATGGGGGCATCAATGGTAATGGCTGCATGCGGAGGCGGCGGAGACAAGGATTCCGCTTCAGAAGTAAATCCTGAAAAGCTTTATAACCAGAAATGTTCAGGTTGCCATGGCGGTGACCTGAAAGGCGGAACTGGTCCGGATTTAAGCAAAATCGGGGCTGCGCTTTCCAAAGATGAAATTCAGAAAATCATTGAAGAAGGAAAAGGCGGCATGCCTAGTGGCCTATATAAAGGTGAGGAAGCATCCAAGGTTGCCGAGTGGCTTGCCGAGAAAAAATAATGATAGAAAGCGTCCTGTCAATTGGCGGGGCGTTTTTTATATTAAAATAAAGATTCACTTGGCTCGGCCTATTAAACAGCAGTTCCTATTTAACTGAAAATTCGAATATTTATAGTCATCGTTTCTTTTAATAAAAAATTTTGAAACAAGTTTGCAATAAAGACTTCGTAATGAAAAGATATTGAAGAAAAACTTTTTTCCTGCAAAAGCCTCCTCGCCTTGCATACCACCAATAATTAGCAATTTATTTTACTATTTTCAAAGAGAGTAATTAATGATATATTCGCCAATAGAGGGTATATTTGCCATATTTCGACGCACTTGAAAAGAAACTGTAATATTTGAACCCCTTTTTTTACGAGTTTTCAGTGTTATAATGGGTTTGGGTTATTAAACACATTGGTTTTTTGTCAAAAATGCGAGAATAGTGTCCAACTAGATCAGTCAACAAGCAAGTAGTTGTCGACAAAACAAATTAGGTGATTGTTTCCATGATAGAAATGCAAAATGTTTATAAAAAGTATCCGAATGGCGTTACGGCTGTAAGCGGCATTGAAGTCCGGATCAACCAGGGAGAGTTCGTTTACGTGGTTGGGCCGAGCGGGGCCGGGAAGTCAACGTTCATTAAAATGATGTACCGCGAGGAAGTACCTACATCCGGGACAATCCTTATAAATGGTGTAAATATCGCAAAGCTTAAATCGAAAAGGGTACCAATTTTCCGGCGCAATCTTGGAGTGGTCTTTCAGGATTTCAAGCTGCTTCCAATGAAGACGGTTTATGAAAATGTCGCCTTTGCGCTCGAGGTAATTGAAGAACATCCAAAGTACATTAAGAAAAGGGTTATGGAGGTGCTCGACCTCGTCAACCTTAAACATAAAGCCAGGATGATGCCGAATGAACTTTCAGGCGGCGAACAGCAGCGTGTGTCAATCGCCCGCTCGATCGTCAACTCCCCAAAAGTTGTGATTGCAGATGAGCCGACCGGGAACCTGGACCCGGATACATCATGGGAAATCATGAAAATATTCGAGGAAATCAACACGCGCGGCACGACGATTGTCATGGCGACCCATAACCGGGAAATCGTCAATACAATCAGGCACCGTGTCATTGCGATAGAAGAAGGCAGAATTGTCCGTGATGAGCTAAAGGGGGACTACGGCTATGAAGCTTAGAACCCTGGGACGCCATACACGCGAAAGCTTGAAAAGCATTGGAAGGAACGGGTGGATGACGTTCGCGTCAGTCGGCGCGGTCACTGTCACGCTCATTCTTGTCGGTGTCTTTTTCATTATTATGATGAATCTTAACAAGGTGGCGGAGACCATCGAGGAGGACGTGGAAATTCGCGTACACATCGATACTACCGCCAATAAGGACCAACAGGCAGCATTGAGGAAAAAAATTGAGGCACTTCCGGAAGTCGGCAGTATTAGATACTCATCAAAGGAAGAGGAACTGCAGATTTTAATCAAAAATCTTGGTGAATCGTACAAACTTTTTGAGCAGGACAATCCTTTGAACGATGTATTGATCGTCAAAACGAAAAATCCTGAAGATACGATGAGGGCCGCGGAAAAAATCAAGAGAATGGATTTTGCCTATAAAGTGCAATACGGGCAGGAGAGCGTTGAAAGGCTGTTCAAATTCATCGCCGCGAGCCGGAATGTCGGCCTCGCGCTGATAGCCGGGCTATTCTTCACGGCCGTGTTCCTCATTTCAAACACAATTAAAATAACGATTATTGCAAGAAGAAGAGAAATCCAGATTATGAGATTGGTAGGGGCAACAAATGCCTTCATCCGCTGGCCATTCTTCCTTGAAGGGTTGTGGCTGGGGATTCTCGGATCGGCCGTCCCAGTCGTCCTGATTTCAATGGCGTACTATCAGGCTTACAGTTATATCGATCCATTGCTTGAAGGCCATTTTATTCAAATCCTTCCGTTTGACCCATTCATGTACCAGGTATCAGGACTGCTTATCCTAATGGGTGCGTTTATTGGAATTTGGGGAAGCATGATGTCGGTCAGGAAGTTTCTTAGGATTTAAAATAGTTGTTTTTTTAGGCAGGATTACGGAAACAAGGTTCAGGAATATAGACCGCAGCTTACGGAACAAAGTTTCAAGAATTTCGAACGCAGGCTTACAGGACAGAGGGTACCAAAAATAGAGACGATTTACCTGTACATGGGTTGCAGTGGAAAGGAGAAATCGGGAATTGAGAAGATCAGCCATGGCGCTTGCCGCGTCCATCGTGGTAGGCATAGGGAGTATATTTGGGGGTTCGATCATTCACACAGAAGCTTCAAAACTATCGAACTTGGAAAATCAGAAAACAGAAATTCAGAAAAACCGCTCAGAAGTGAACTCGCATATCAATGAAGCGGACGAGAAAATCAAAAAGCTCCAGTCCGAGCAGCAAAAAGTCAATGCGGAAATCGAGAGGCTGGACACCGCAATTAGCGATACAAACAAGAAGATTCGTGAAAAAACACAGGATATCAATGAAACACAAATGGAAATTAAAAAGCTCCAGGGGGAAATCAAGGTTCTCGAGGAGCGGATTGCGAAGCGGAATGAGCTTCTTAAGGACCGCGCCCGTAACTTCCAGGAAAATGGCGGAATGGTCAGCTACATGGATGTTTTAATGGGTGCGACAAGCTTCAGTGATTTCGTCGACCGGGCAACCGCGGTTGCGACAATTATGGAGGCGGACAAGGACATCCTGGAACAGCACAAGGCTGATATGGAAGAACTTGAGCAAAAAAAGCAAAAAGTTGAGAGAGACCTTGCAAAGCTTCAACAGATGCTCGCCGAACTTGAAACGATGAACAAGCAACTCAGCTCACAGCGTGCCGCAAAGGACAAGCTGATGAAAGAGCTAGTGAAACAGGAAGAGGAAGAGCATGACCATAAAATGGAGCTGCAGGAGAAAAATAAAATCCTGAAAGCCCAGGAAGCTGCAATGGCAAAGGCCATCCAGCTTGAAAAAGACCGGATTGCACAGGAAGCTGAACGCGCACGCCGTGAAGCTGAAGCCCGTGCCGCTGCCGCACGTGCTGCAGCTGCGCGAGCAGCAGCCCAAAAGGCGAATAGCGGCGGGGGAGTTTCACATGAATCTCCTTCTGCACCAGTGGAAGCCCCTCCGGTTACGTCTGGAAAATTCATGAAGCCGACGACTGGTGTCAATACATCTGGATTTGGCGCCCGCTGGGGAACGTTCCACTATGGCGTTGACTGGGCAAACAGGGCATCGAATGTCCCTGTTGTCGCCGCGGCAAGCGGAGTTGTTATAAAGTCCTATTATTCAAGCAGCTATGGCAATGTCGTTTTCGTTGCCCACTATATTGATGGACAAACGTATACAACCGTCTATGCTCATATGGATATGCGCGGGGTCGAGGATGGAGCGGTTGTCTCTAAAGGACAATTCCTTGGCTATATGGGAAATACCGGCCATTCGACAGGGAAACATCTTCATTTTGAACTTCACAAAGGCGAATGGAATGACAGCAAATCAAACGCAGTCAATCCGTTTGCGTATGGCGTGCCGCGCTAAGCACGCACTGACAATTCCATTATGCAAGGGTAAAGAGCGGAGGAAGTATGGCTTCCCCGCTCTTTTTTTGCACCCGGCTTTTGTCAATCATGATGTCGGAAGCCGGGCCTTCATTCTATTTATTTCCTTTTTGTGAATCAGGGAAACTAGTCCTTTTTTCGTGTTTTCGGTTATAAGCCGCCATATTTCCTTTTTTGCCGAAAAAGAAAAAGGTGTTTGCGATGCACTGAATGAAGGCAGGGCAGTTGTGTGCAGGCTTTTCTAATGAAGTGCGTGCCTGTGGCATAGGTGGTGTGTGCAGGGCTTTGAGTGAAGGAGTGCCAGATGGCATGGGCCCATTTTTCCAAAAGCAGCTTAATCATAACTCGTCCAGGCCGGCATATATGTATAGTAACGGGCATCGCTTGTATGGCGGTGCTTTTTTACAAAAATGGCGTGGGATGTTGGGAGTGAGGGCATGAGGCGGAAGTGGATGGCGCTGTTGGTGGCGGGTGCGCTCGCGGCGGGGTCCGGAGGGACGTTTGCCGGGATGAAGTGGGCGGAGTCGCGGGCCGAGGGGTTTGCTGTTGATGCGGCAGCTGTTCCGAAGAAGGGGAAGGAACGGCCGACGGATTCGGTGCTGCTTGATAAGGTGGACCAGGCGTACGAGTTGATTGTGAGCCAGTATGTGGAGAAAGTGGAGCGCGAGGAGCTTGTTGAGGGTGCGATTCAGGGGATGCTGGCTTCGCTTGATGATCCTTATTCGGTTTATATGGACAAGGAGACGGCACGGCAATTCAATGAATCCTTGGAATCGTCGTTTGAGGGAATTGGGGCGGAGATTGGGATGGAGGACGGCAAAATCGTGATCGTGTCGCCTTTTAAAAATTCTCCGGCTGAAAAGGCGGGGTTGAAGCCGCATGACCGGATTCTTAAGGTAGACGGCAAAAGTGTTGAAGGACTTGATTTAATTCAGGTGACCGTGAAAATTCGCGGTAAGAAGGGGACGATTGTGCGTCTTGAGGTTGAACGGAAGAATGTAAAGGAGCCGATGACGGTTGAGGTAAAACGCGACCAAATCCCGATTGAGACGGTTTTTTCAAAGGTGAAGATGGTGAATGGGAAGCGGATCGGTGTAATCGAGATTTCTTCATTTGCCGAGGATACTGCGAAGGATTTTAATAAGCAGCTGAAGGCGCTCGAGGAGAATGGGATTACCGGGCTTGCAATCGATGTGCGCGGCAATCCGGGTGGTTTGCTTTTAAGTGTGGAGAAAATCCTTCAGGAATTTGTTGAAGGCGATAAGCCGTTTGTCCAGATTGAGAAGCGGAATGGGAAGCGTGAAAAATATTTTTCAACACTGAAGAAGGGGAAGCCGTATCCTGTGGCGGTTCTGGTTGATAAAGGAAGTGCTTCTGCATCGGAAATTCTTGCCGGGGCGCTTGCTGAGGCAAAAGGGTACCCGCTTGTCGGAGAGAAGACGTTTGGCAAAGGGACGGTGCAGCAGGCAATGCCGATGGGTGATGGCAGTAATATTAAGCTGACGCTTTTCAAATGGCTGACGCCTGACGGGAATTGGATTCACCGGAAAGGTATTAAGCCTGATGTGGAAGTTGCGCAGCCTAGTATTTTTGGGACGCATCCAATCCAGGTGGATGGCGCGCTTGAGGCGGATATGAACAATGAGCAGGTGAAGAACGCCCAAGTCATCCTTGAGGGGCTAGGGTATACGCCTGGGCGGACGGATGGTTATTTTAGTACGGGGACTGTGCGGTCGGTGAAGGCGTTCCAGCAGCAGGCCGGGTTGCAGCCGACTGGAAAAATTGACGGGAAGACAGCCATGGCGCTTGATGAAGCGAGGGTGGCGGAGACGAAGAAGGACAAAAACGACCTTCAGCTGCGGACGGCGCTACGGCTGTTGGCAAAATAGGTTGTGTGCTTGATGTAAGGGTATAGGGTGGACTTGGGCGGGGAGAAAAATCCCTGCCCTGTTTTTTTGAAGTGGAAAAAATGCCAAAAAGTGCATTAAAAATGCGAACTGGCACCGCCAGAATTTTCTTGTTTCATGCTAATTGTTTCACGAAAATTGGGGGGCTGCCTTGAACTGGAGAGAGAATTTGAGTGGGTATTGGGTTTGAAAAGTGGTTCGCTCGTCTTGTTGGTGATTATGAAAAGGTAGTAAGGATTTATGAACCTGTTTTTGGATTTATAAACCAAGTTTTGTCGAATATGAACCGAAAAAAGAATTTATGAACTGGAAGGGAGCTTTTATGAACCGTTTCGGGTGGTGGAGCCTATTTTTCGATATGGAACCGCTTGCTTGAGGACGTTCATTTTATAAAAACAAAAAAGAGCCCCAGGTTGGACTCCGGAATTAACGTTCGCAGGCAATGCCATCTTTGTCGCGGTCTTTTGATTTGTTCGCTTCGTATAGCTCTTTGGAGACAAATGGTTGGTAGCGCGTTTTCCCTCCTATGTTTTTAACTTTGGAGTCTTTTGCAACGCCGCCTTTGTAATCTTTGTTCAATTCTGTGCAATTGGCATATTTTTTTGCAGCGCCTTCTGCTATGGTCGCAGATCCGTAGGCTAGTCCAAAAAACAAAGCGGATGAAAGGATAATCTTCAAACCTTTTGCCAAATTACCAGCTCCTTAAGCTTTATTCCCTTTCATTTTACAATATGAAGATAGTGTAAACAACGGTCAATTGTAATAAAAGGAAGAAGTCCAAGGAATTACCACGGTGCATGGATTGAATATAGTTCCCTATTGTTGACCAACTTGTATATACAGGATATACTTAATGATGTAACCTGTATATACATGTTAGTCATATCCAAAATTATGAATCCGTTTGCTTGTATGTAGGAAACCTGATTAAATGCGATCCATCCTACTGATTCGCCGCCATCTGGGATAGGTACGGAAACTGCATGAAGGCAGGATTTATAATCGATAAAAAGAAAACGCTGTCATTCATTTATTTTTAGGAGGGGAAAAGAATGGATTTAAAAAGAACGGCTTCCGAAATTATTGAAGCAGTCGGAGGCAAAGAGAACATCGCTGCCGCAACCCATTGTGTCACACGGCTGCGTTTTGCGCTGAAGGACGAGAGCAAGGTAAATAAGGAAGAACTTGAAAAAATTGATCTTGTGAAGGGCTCGTTCTCAGCAAGCGGGCAGTACCAGGTGGTAATTGGCCAGGGAACTGTCGACAAGGTGTACAATGAACTCGCCTCGCAGGCGGGCATTGCCCACGCGAGCAAGCAGGAAATCAAAGACGCTGCGGCGCAAAACCTGAATCCTTTTCAGCGTGCGATCAAGACGTTGGCTGATATTTTTATCCCGATTTTGCCAGCGATTGTTACTGCGGGTTTATTGATGGGGATTAACAACGTCCTTACAGGGCAGGGGATATTTTATGAAGGAAAGTCATTTGTAGACGTTCACCCGAATTTCGGTGATTTCGCTTCCATTATCAACCTGATTGCCAATACGGCGTTCGTATTCCTGCCGGGATTGATTGGCTGGTCGGCGGTGACTAGGTTCGGCGGTAGTCCGCTGCTTGGAATCGTGCTCGGCTTGATGCTTGTCCACCCGGATCTTTTAAATGCCTGGGGCTGGGGAGCGGCGAAGGCTGAAGGAGATATTCCAACATGGAACCTGTTCGGGCTAGAGATCCAGAAGGTCGGCTACCAGGGACAGGTATTGCCGGTACTTGTTGCTTCGTATGTATTGGCGAGAATTGAACGCTTCCTGCGCAGCAAGATCGCAGATGCGTTCCAGCTGTTGCTTGTGGCGCCGATTGCGCTTTTGGTTACTGGTTTCCTTTCGTTTATCGTTATTGGTCCGATCACTTTTACAATCGGCCAATGGATTACAAATCTGTTCACTGGCATTTTTGATACGGTTCCGGCGATTGGAGGACTTGTTTATGGAGCCCTGTATGCGCCGCTTGTCGTAACCGGTATGCACCATACGTTCCTGCCGGTTGACCTGCAGCTGATTTCAAGCACAGGCGGAACATTCCTATGGCCAATCCTCGTTATGTCAAACGTTGCACAAGGGTCCGCGGCGCTTGCCATGATGTTCCTGCTGAAGGATGAGAAATTGAAAGGCTTGTCTGTAACTTCCGCGGTTTCCGCATATTTGGGAATTACCGAGCCGGCTATGTTCGGGGTGAACCTCCGTTTCCGCTTTGCCTTTATCTCCGCGATGATTGGCGCGGCGCTTGCCGGAATGTTCATTACCCTTAATAAAGTCATTGCACCATCGATTGGTGTAGGCGGCCTACCAGGCTTCCTGTCTATCGTTCCGCAAAAATGGGCGCCGTTTTTCATTGGCATGGCGATCTCCATCGTCGTACCACTCGCCCTAACCTACGTATGGGGAAAAACAAAAGCCCGTAAAGGCGAACTTGCTTAAAAACTGACCGTTGGAAGTTGAATAGCGATAAATTCATTCAAGTTAGATTGAACGTGTTAAATTGACGGTGCCAGGCACCAAACCTGGACGTTTTTCGTCCCACTTGGGTGCCAGGCGCCAAACCTGGACATTTTTTGTCCCACCAGGGTGCCAGGCCGAGTTAAGGCTGGCACCAGTAAGGAACCATTACAAATGAGGTGATCAGCATGAGGGAACCGTGGTGGAAAAGGTCGGTTGTGTATCAGATTTATCCGAAGAGTTTTAAGGATACAACGGGAAATGGCGTTGGGGATTTGCAGGGTATAATTGACAAGCTGGATTATTTGAAGGAGCTTGGCGTGGATGTGATTTGGCTGACGCCGATTTATAAGTCGCCACAGCGCGATAATGGTTATGATATTAGCGATTATTTTTCGATTCATGAGGAATACGGCACGATGGACGATTTCGATCGCCTTCTTGATGAAGCCCACAAACGCGGCATCAAGCTAATCATGGATATCGTTGTCAACCACACGTCCACGGAGCATCCGTGGTTCCAGGAATCACGCAAATCGAAGGACAACCCGTACCGCGATTTCTATATTTGGAAGGACGGCGTCGATGGCGGACCGCCGACGAACTGGGAATCAAAGTTTGGCGGCAACGCATGGGAGTACGATGAACAAACCGGGCAGTACTACCTGCATTTGTTTGATGTTACTCAGGCCGACCTCAATTGGGAAAATGAAGAAGTCCGCGAGAAGGTCTACGCGATGATGAAATTCTGGTTTGAAAAAGGCGTCGATGGTTTCAGGCTTGATGTTATCAACCTGATTTCCAAAGACCAAAGCTTCCCGAACGATGATAAAGGCGATGGCCGCCGCTTCTACACAGACGGCCCGCGCGTCCATGAGTTCATGAAGGAGATGAATCGGGAGGTATTTTCCAAATACGACAGCATGACCGTTGGTGAAATGTCTTCGACGACAATTGAAAATTGCATCCAGTACAGCAACCCGGAGAGCAAGGAGCTCAGCATGACCTTCAACTTCCATCACTTGAAGGTCGATTATGAGGGCGGCGATAAATGGACGCTTGCCGACTTTGATTTCATTGCATTGAAACGAATCCTGTCCACCTGGCAGGAGGAAATGAACCGGGGATGCGGCTGGAATGCGCTATTCTGGTGCAACCACGACCAGCCAAGGGTTGTTTCCCGTTACGGCAATGACGGTGAATACCGGGTCGAATCTGCGAAAATGCTTGCGACAACCATCCATATGATGCAGGGGACGCCTTACATCTACCAGGGTGAAGAAATTGGGATGACGAATCCTGGTTTCGAATCAATTGACGATTATCGGGATGTTGAATCCCTGAATATTTTCAAGTTAAAAAAAGCCGCTGGCATGGATGAAAAGGAAATACTCGAGATTCTGAAAAGCAAATCGCGTGACAACTCGCGAACCCCGGTTCAATGGGATGGTTCCCCGAGCGCCGGCTTTACGACAGGGACCCCATGGATTGGCGTAGCCGAAAATTATCCGGAAATCAATGTGGAAAAAGCCCTTGAGGACCGCGATTCTGTTTTCTACCATTATAAAAAACTGATTGGACTGCGGAAAGAATACGACATTATTACGCACGGGGATTACAAGCTCATTCTTGCCGATGACCCGCGGATATTCGCATACACACGCTCATGGAACGGCGAAACCCTGCTCGTTGTGCATAATTTTTATGGCGAAAATGTGCAGTTTGAACTTCCGAATGACGTCCGAATCGATCGTGATGGCGGGGAAGCCAACGTGCTCATCTCCAATTACGAAGACCATCCAGAAAATTACCGTAGTTTCACATTGCGCCCGTATGAATCGATTGCATTCCATTTGAAAAAGTAAAATACGGACAGTGCCGTCCGAAAAATCTTGTTTCACAGCTATTGTTCCACGGAGAAAACGAATTAGGTTGCTTCTTCATAACAAAAAGCAGCAATGCTACAATGAACGGGAGGCAGGCGATACTGCCTCCCAATTTTATAGAGCCGGGTGAGAGCCATGGTAAAGAACAAATACGATAGCATCTACCAGGATATTGCCGCCAAAATTGAAAGCGGTGCTCTTAAAAAGCTCACAAAACTGCCGTCGGAGAACGAGCTAGCGGAAATCTATGAGACAAGCAGGGAAACGATTCGCAAGGCGCTCAACCTCCTCTCGCAGAATGGCTATATCCAAAAAATAAAGGCAAAAGGGTCGGTCGTACTCGACATTGGCCGCTTCGACTTCCCGGTTTCCGGCCTAACTAGCTTCAAGGAGGTCGCCGGAAAAGTTGGCAAAGCATTCAGCACGACCGTCCATGAATTGTATGCCATGAAGCCGGACAGATTTTTGCAAAACGAATTGAAAATTCCTTCCAGGGAGGAAGTATGGAAGGTAGCGCGAACCCGTGAAAAGGACGGCGAGCGCATCATACTCGATAAGTCGTTTTTCGTAAAAAAAATCGTACCGGGGCTGACGAAGGAAATCTGCGAAGACAGCATTTATGAGTACATCGAAGGTGAATTGAAACTGAACATTTCGTTTGCCCGGAAGGAAATCACTGTCGAGGAATGCACGGAAGAAGATCGCCGTTACCTTGATTTGAAAGGATATGACCACATCGTTGTCGTCCGCAACAATGTTTTCCTCGATAATGCGTCCGTAATTGAATTCACGGAGTCCAGGCATCGCCTCGACAAATTCAGGTTCGTCGATTTTGCGAGGAGGAGCAGGTAGGGTGGATAGCGTTTTTAAAAAAATGACCACTTTTTCCTCCTTCTTTCATTCGAAACCACTGGCAAACTCAATTAACAATGAAAAAGCCGTCCTCGACGGCTTTTTGCCATTTTCCATGAATTCATAGGAATTGGTGAATAACTGAATTTTTTCACTTGCCAAAGAATCTAGCAATATGTTTTACTGTCCTTTTTTGATAGAATGGTAGTAAATCAAATGGTTTACGAATGAGTCATACTTAAAACAAAAAATTTAACGATATTTTACATACAGGGCGGTGCGGGATTTGATCGAGCAATGGGGTATAGAAGTGCTGAAAGGAATAGGGAGGATGCTGCTGCATCCAGTTTTCTATTATGTGTTTTTCCTGGCGGCCGTGCTTGGAGTAAGCCGGGTCAAGCGGGAGCGCAAGAATTTCACTGTCAGGGCGCAGGATGCGTATTTCGAGCTTAGGCAGCTGGTGCCGGCCGGGCTGATTGCCGGGCTTGTCCTGTCGCTCGTGTCGCTGGCGTCCGGACTTGCTGTGCCGGTTGCGGCCATCATGCTTGCGGCCCTCTTCACGCTCCTTTTCAGCCTGACCGGAAATATGCGCCTCATCGGCCCTGCCTACACGGTTGGCGCCGCGTTTTTCGCGCTTATTTACCTGGGGGGGAAAAGCTTCAATGTCCCATTCGTCCGTGAAGCATTCGAAGCCGCTTCCGGCAGGATTTACCCCTCCCTCGCCGTCCTGCTCGCCCTCCTGCTCATCGCCGAAGGAACCTTGATTTTAAAAAGGGGAAGCATCGCAACCTCGCCGAAACTCATCACCAGCAAACGCGGCCAGCGGGTCGGCGTCCACGAAGCAAGAAGGCTATGGCTCGTACCCGTGTTCCTGCTCATTCCGGGGAGCACCCTCACATTGCCATTCGACTGGTGGCCCGTGTTTACCATCGGCGAAAACACGTATTCCTTGTTCCTCGTCCCATTCGCAATCGGCTTGCACCAGCAAATCCAGGGCATGCTTCCGGCTGAAGCTGTTAAGGGTTATGGGAAAAATGTGACAACGCTCGGGGTGCTTGCCCTGCTCGTTTCAATAGCCGGCTACTGGTACCCGGTTGCAGCCATTGGCGCGGCGGCCCTTGCCATCCTCGGACGCGAAGCGATAGCGTTTTTCCGAAAAGTGAAGGAAGAGAACCGTCCATTCTATTTTGCGCGAAGAAATGAGGGCTTGATGATCCTTGGCGTCCTTCCAAATTCGCCAGCGGACAAAATGGACCTGAAAGTCGGCGAGCTGATCAGCAAGGCAAACGGCCTACCGGTTAGCAACGAAAATGATTTATACGAGGCGCTTCTCCAAAACCGCGCCCATTGCAAGCTGGAGGTTTTCGATACAAACGGACAAATCCGTTTCGTCCAGCGCGCACTCTATGAAAATGATCATCACGAATTGGGCATCCTTTTCGTCCATGATGACAGGAAGTGGGATGACAAGGCGGTTTAATAAATTTAGGTCATCTTAGTGAATTTTTGAAATAAGGCAGTCCTTTGAGATTATAATCTTGAAGGGCTTTTTTTTTGGAGTTTTCCTATTAGTAGGGGTTTTCAAGGAAGGATTAAGAGGCGGTGTGTTGAATTCTTTTTAATAATTGGTAGCATATGACTCGATAGATGAGAATAGAGAATTCAGCAAATGATAAGAAATTATAACAGGATGAAGGTGGTAAAATAATTTGCAATGAAACTCCACTTGGAATTTTTATCGTCGTATCAAAATTTAGGAGGAATTACGTTGTCCAAAACTAATCAAAAAATTGTTCCGCATTTATGGTATGACAAGGAGGCAAAAGAGGCCGCGGAGTTTTACGCTTCCATATTTCCGGACTCAAGAATTACAAACGTAAGAACACTCCACGACACACCATCAGGCGACGCCGATCTAGTTTCATTTGAGCTTTGGGGACAGAAGTTTATGGCTATTAGTGCAGGGCCATACTTCAAGATCAATCCTTCGGTGTCTTTTTTCGTCAATTTTGATCCATCGCGGGATAAAGATGCGAAAGAAAAATTAACTGAGGTTTGGAACAAGTTATCCGAAGGGGGCACCGGGTTAATGCCACTTGGTAAGTATCCGTTCAGTGAGTGGTATGGCTGGATCCAGGATAAGTTTGATTTGTCCTGGCAGTTGATCCTTACCAATCCGGAAGGGGAAGAGCGGCCTGCAATAATACCTTCATTTTTGTTTGTCGGCGATAAATGCGGCATGGCGGAAGAAGCGATTAATTTTTATCTGACGGTATTCAAGAACGCTAAACAGGGCCTTATCGCCCGTTACCCTGCAGGCATGGAACCTGATAAAGAAGGAACAATCATGTTCTCTGAATTCATGCTTGAAGGCCAGTGGTTTACCGCAATGGATAGCGCGCATGAGCATAAATTCGGTTTTAACGAGGCAATCTCATTTATTGTCTACTGCGACACGCAAGAAGAGATTGATTACTACTGGGAAAGGCTTTCGGCCGTTCCTGAAGCAGAGCAATGCGGTTGGCTGAAGGATAAGTATGGCATATCGTGGCAGATTATACCGAGCAATATGAATGAGAGAATGAGCAAGGGAACACCTGAGCAGATTGCCCGTGTAACGAATGCATTTTTGAAAATGAAAAAGTTTGATCTAGAGAAATTAGAGGAAGCATACAGGGGATAAGTAGAGACCAAGTAGGCTTTAGGTGAAAGTAAGTTTTAAAACTTGAATTTAGTGAGAGTGATTCAATGGAAAAATGTATTGATCAATCTATTCCATTCCTGCAAGACGCCAAGTCTATTACAAAGCTAAACAAAGGGTATTCAGACGATGAAAAGTTTGTTGTTGACGGAAAGTATCTTGTAAGAATTTTTCCAAGTGACAACGAACAAAAGAGGAGAGAAGAATTCGATACCATTCAAGCACTAGCTGAATATTCCAAGTATGTGCCGAGTGGGCTGGAGTTTGGGAGAGTTGAAAATAGCGATCGATCTTATATGATCCTAACCTTTCTGCCTGGGGCCGACGCGGAGGAAGAATTAAGAAATTTAACAGGAGAGGAACAATATTCAGCAGGTTTCCAGGCGGGAAAAGAGCTTAGGAATCTCCATAAGCTGCAAGCTCCAGCTGAAACTCCAACCTGGTATTCCTTTAAAAAGAAAAAAAGTGACCGGTACCTGGCTGAATTCAGTAAATTGGATTTGGATCCCGAAATGAAAAATATCCTTGAAAAATATATAACGGAAAATGAATCACTAATGAAAGATAGGCCAAACACTTTCCAGCATGATGATTTCCATCCTTCCAATCTACTGATTAATAATCGCAAATTTTCCGGGATTATTGATTTTCAGCGAATGGATTGGGGAGACCCGATTCATGACTTACAAAAACTTGGGTTCTTTTCAAAAAAGGTAAGCATCGAATTTACAAAGGGAATTATAGATGGATATCATGGAAACGAAATTTTAGATCAAACGTTTTGGGAACTATTTACATACTATAGTGCCATGCATATCGTTTCTGCTTTGGTTTGGGGGAGGAAGTTAGGTGGGAACAACTATGAAAGGCTATTAAAATACTCCCTTGAGGTTATGGATGATCACGATGACTTTAGAAGCATGGTCCCGAGATGGTATGTTTTAAGGGAAAATTAGAATCAAAAAAGATGCTCCGGATACCTTGTACCGTGAGCATCTTTTCTTGCCTAAACCTTAAATTTTCCTGTAAAACCGCTCGCCTGTTTCAGGGTTGAAGTACACCCTTGTCTTATCCCCGGTCACGGGATCCACGTTGATTTCGTCAGTCGCTATAAACCCGGCGGGAACTTTTGCCCCCTGGTTCTTCTTGTACCGCTTGTCATAAATGAAATAGCCAAGCAGGATGCAGACAATGACGCCGAGGAGTTGCAGCCCGTAAAAACCTGCCGCAATCAGCCAGCCCATTAAAGCTTCTCCACCACGGCCGCAGTGCCATAAGCGACGATTTCGCTCATGTTTTGCCCAATTTCCCCGGAATCAAAGCGCATCATGATGATGGCGTTGGCGCCCATAGCTGTAGCGTTCCGGATCATCCGGTCCATTGCTTCCTTCCTTGAGTCCTCAAGCATGGAAGTGTACTGCTTGATTTCACCGCCGACAAGCCCCTTAAGCCCGGCCATGATGTCGCCGCCCAATCCCCTGCTTCGCACAATCAGCCCAAAGGCAGGGCCTTTAATTTCCTTTACCTGATACCCTTCGATTTTTTCCGTCGTCACGACTATCATTTTTAATCACCTCATTTAACTATTTCGCTAAAGATTACAACATTCCTTTTCCCTATTACAAAAAAAGGATTCACCCTGGCCTGTTAACCTTTGATACTTGCGCTATTAATAAATTATAGGAACTAATTACCCTTGTAACCTACATTAAAGTATTTAACATGGAGTTGTAAGGTTAACTTTTTCAACAAAGGGTCTGAAACAATTACTTCCGAGGCTATGAAAAGTGTAAATTATGTGAAAACATTAACAAGTAGAAATACAAAATGATATAATTGTTATAGTAAAGACAAGGTGGTGAATGCCGATGAAATTTAAATTTTTGTTGATTAGTTTATTAGCCGCATTGGCGCTGGCTGCCTGCAGCAGTGTAAGCTCGAAAGAAAGCAATGGTGCAAAAGGGAATGAAGCCATTGATATCAAAGAAATGGTGCAGGGATACAGTACGGATGAACTGCAGGCTGACTCAGCTTCCATTACATCCAGCCAGCTAATTGTCAAAAAGGACGGAAGCGAGAAAGTCTACAATCTTCCAAAAGACGAGTTTTTTGTTTCGATTGCGCCATACGTCAGCACAACCCATCCTTGAACGAACCATAGCTTGACAGGTTGTCAAGGCGAATTAGCAAATGAAGAGTTTGACGTTTACATTGAAGATGAAAAAGGCAATGTTGTGCTTGATGAAACTGTGAAGTCGCTGGCGAACGGCTTTATCGACCTGTGGCTGCCGCGTAATCAGACGTACAATGTGAAAATCGCCCACAGTGGGAAAACGGTTGAAGCGGAACTATCCACTTTTGAAAACGACCCTACTTGCATTACAACCATGCAACTGATGTAAATATTAAAAAGGGCTCCAAAAGCTTGGACAACGCTTTGGAGCCTCTTTGTATTCTTATAGGTTTTCAGTTTTTCCTTGCATAGTTGTCCGAAGTTGTATCATCTTCGCCCGGGCCAACCGGCATTTATTTAAAAACAGCGGGGAACCTCCCGCTGCTAACCTGAAAACTATTCAATCTCATTTTCCTCATAAGAAATCCAATCACTGAAGCTGCCCAAATAGAGTTTCACATTTTCATAACCCGCTTCCTTCAATGCGAGGAAGTTCGGGACAGCGGTGACGCCGGAGCCGCAATACACCACAACCTGTTTTTCCGGGTCGATGTCGGCAAATCTCTTCTTCTGTTCTTCGATAGACTTATAATGGCCTTCCTCAAGCCCATGCATCCAAGGTTTGTTGACCGCACTCGGGATATGCCCCTTCTTTTTATCAATCGGCTCCTCGATGCCCTGATATCGCTTTTCTTCGCGGGAATCAATCAGGACGGCGTTTTCGGCTAGGCCCATGGAAAGTGCCTTTACCTCTTCCATATCGGCCAAAAGAGCGTCCTGAATGGCAGGCTGAAATGAAGCCCTATTAAATACAGGCACTTCAGCAGTAACAGGATAATTGGCATCAATCCAGTTTTTGAAGCCGCCATCGAGTACATACACATTATTATGGCCTAAATACGTAAGCATCCACCAAAAACGGGCTGCAAAAGCACCTTCACCGTTATCATATGCCACAACGGTTGTGTTTTTCCCGATGCCTGCCTGTTCAAGCTTTTCGATCAATCCATCCAGTTGAGGCAATGGATGCCTGCCGCCGTGATCGGCCACGTTTCCCGAAAGGTCCTTTTCCAAATCAAAATAAACCGCTCCCGGAATATGTGCTTCTTTATACTCGTTCCCGCCCTTTTCAGGGTTTGCTAGCGAAAATCGGCAATCGACAACTCTTACATCTTCTTCATTTAATTGTTTCAGCAGCCATTCTTTTTCGACGATATGCTTCACACGGATTCCCCCAGGTTTGTTAAAATGAAAAAACACTTGTACCCAAAGTTTACACGATTTTCAAAAATCCATGAAATAATAAATGGGGGCTGAAGGAATGGCGATCATTTATGAGACGGAAAGATTGTATATAAGAGAGTTTACAGATGAAGATTTTCCTCCCCTCCATGCACTATTTTCAGACCCGGAAACAATGAAGCATTACCCGGCTCCTTTCAGTGTGGAACAAACGAAGAACTGGATTGCGAGAAACCAATTGAGATACAAGCGTAACTGCTTTGGATTATGGGCGGTTTGCTTAAAGGAGACAGATGAGGTGATTGGCGACTGCGGCCTTGTGAAGCAAACTGTCGACGGCAAGGAAGAGGTCGAAATTGGTTACCATATCAACAGGAGCTATTGGTCAAAGGGCTACGCGTCGGAAGCCGCCCTGGGAAGCAGGGAGTACGGCTTTCGCCGGTTGGGATTAGAACGGCTAATCAGCATCATTGCTCCGGACAATATCCCTTCCATAAGGGTTGCCGAGAAGATTGGCTTTACGCTGGAGAAGGAGTCATTCATTTTTAACAAAATCCATCACATCTATTCCGGTTTCCCAAAAGGATAGATACCAGCCTTTGTACAAAGCGGCCATGCCAACCTGTCATACTCCCCGCTTTCCGGAAATAAATATAGAAGGACAATGTTTTTAGGGGGTATGAGAGTGGCGGGAAAAGATGATTTTGTGCCAGGATTTGTGCCAAACCACAATCACGGGTCTGTCGATTATACAGGGGTTAGTGACGGCCATGTCCATCAATGCCTGGATGTGACATCTCCTCCGATTATGTCTCAGGATGGGAGCCATATCCATTATACGGAGGGGTATGTTGTTTTCGAAGACGGCCATTACCACCAGTACAAGGCATACTCGGGACCGGCGATTCCAGTTGGCAATGGCATGCACGTCCACTACTATGATTTTTACACGACTGAAAACAATGGCCACCGCCATCGGGTAAGGGGCGTCGACCATCCGGCTCCGGGCACGAAATAAGCTCATAAAGGGCGCTTGCGTTTAAAGCAGGCTGCTTTTTCTTTTTGAAAAAGTAATCTTTTCCTCCCACTAAACGTCTAATTAGTAGATGAAAATTGGAGGACTGGGGCATGAAAAGCGCTGTGGTAACTGTCGGGGTTTTATTGCTGGCAATATGCACAAGTATATTTTTTACCTTAGCGGGCGGGGAAGGCGAGGGTAACCGTTATGCGAGGAGCAGCAATGCGGGTGATGAACTGGAAGAGTTAGGCGAAGGAATTCGCCTCGGGATGGACAAGGAAGAAGTAATTCAACTATGGGGTGAACAGCCGACAAATTTTGATGGAATAATGGATGGGAAACCTTATACCGCCTTTCAGTTCAGGACAGGCCAATGGGACATCACCGGATCGAAAGAAATCGCGCTTATCGGCAGGGAAGCCCATCAGTTTGGCAAAACCGGCAAGATTATTTTCGTTTTTTGGAATGGGCACGACACGGCCAGTGATGTGGCAATCTGTTACCGGATGGAACGATCGGAGAAATTCCGCTCTTTTAATACGGGCGAGGCCGGGAAAGAGAACGCATGCGGGACAGATGGCTATGTCATTGTTAAGAAGGGGGAAATGTTTTTTGTGAATGCTGAAAAAGTGCCTCTTTTTAAAAATAAGGAAGAAGCAGTGCTTTATTTTAAAAAGAAGGGCAACACAGGTGTTCCTATTTATTTCCCAAAACAATCGAATCTGCCGAGGTTTTTAGAAACCGGAGATAAGGTGAAGATTTGGTACGACACGAAAAAAGTTGCCGCCCCTGCAGCAAATCTCCTCATAAAAGAGCTTTACATCATGGATGAGTCGCTAAAGAAGAAGGATTGAGAACACCGGCATCGTTTGCTGAATGAATTCTGCGGTAGGAAGGCGGAATAAGAAGAGCCGGCAGTTCAATAAGATTTAACGAGGACACCCTTTTTTTAAGGGTGTTTTTCTTTTAAAATAACGTACAATTCCCTTACTGAAAAAGTTGCTCACCAAACCATTATTTTCTTAAAAAAATTTGGATTTTCCATCTTTACAACGAAATGCCGCAGGAGTATAGTAAGTAGCAGTTTCAAATTTCTGAATCGCTGAAACCGAATGGTGCGGGGGACCCAAACTGTTTTATCAAGGGGTGAATCCTTTACAGGTAGGGCTACTCACAGGCCCGAATCCGGCAGCTAACCTCGCAAGCGTTTTTGGGAAGGAAGTTGAAGCTTGCACGACGGGAGATCAATGTCGGCAAGTCTATTCGTTAATGGCTTGCGGGCATTTTTTTGTGGTGTTTTTTCATAAAGAATAATTCAATTCATACATCTGGCGGTGAACATAAGTGAAATCTTCAATTAAGCGGTATTTGATCGGAAGGCCGTTAAAATCGAACGAACTCGGTGAGCAGAAGCTGAACAAAACAAAGGCGCTCGCCATCCTGTCATCGGACGCCCTGTCGTCGGTTGCCTACGGCCCGGAACAAATCCTGCTCGTCCTGGTGACAATCGGGGCGGCCGCTTTCTGGTACTCGATTCCGATTGCGGTGGGCGTTCTCGTGCTCCTTTTGGCGTTAATCCTCTCCTACCGGCAGGTCATCTATGCCTATCCGCATGGCGGCGGGGCGTATGTCGTATCGAAGGAAAACCTTGGGGAGAACTATGGCCTTGTAGCCGGCGGTTCGCTTCTTGTCGACTATATTTTGACGGTGGCCGTCAGCGTGTCGGCAGGKACGGATGCGATAACATCCGCTTTTCCAAGCCTGCATTCACATAACGTCCTGATTGCCGTCGTATTTGTCCTGCTTATTACGACACTGAACCTGCGGGGCGTGACCGAATCGGCTTCCATCCTTTCCTACCCGGTTTATCTGTTCGTTTTTGCCCTAATCATCCTGATTGGCACAGGAATGTATAGGATTTTAACAGGGCAGGTTACGGACGCCCTGCATTCGCCAATCGGCACCCCGGTAGCCGGCATTTCCCTGTTCCTGCTGCTTCGGGCATTCGCATCGGGGAGCTCGGCGCTGACCGGGGTGGAGGCAATCTCGAACGCTATTCCAAACTTCAAGGACCCTGCTCCAAAAAACGCGGCGAAAACACTTGCCGCGATGGGAACGCTTCTCGCGATCCTGTTTTCGGGCATCGTGCTGCTGGCGTATTATTACGGGATTTCCCCGAACGCAGAGGAAACGGTCGTTTCGCAAATTGCCGAATCCGTCTTCGGAAGAAATCCAATGTATTATTTTATCCAATTCACAACCGCGCTGATTCTTGTATTGGCGGCGAATACCGGCTATTCCGCATTCCCGCTTCTTGCCGTCAACCTGGCGAAAGACAAGTTCATCCCGCGCATGTTTACAATCCGCGGGGACAGGCTCGGCTATTCCAACGGCATCATCACCCTTGGCCTGGCATCGATCCTGTTAATCATTATTTTTAAAGGGCATACCGAAAGCCTCATTCCGCTTTACGCAGTCGGGGTCTTTATTCCGTTCACCCTTTCGCAGAGCGGGATGATTTTAAAATGGCTCCGGGAAAAGCCGGCGGGCTGGCGAGTGAAGCTTGCCGTCAATGCGACCGGGGCGGCCATTTCGTTCATCGTGTCATTGATGTTCTTTTTGACAAAATTCACACAGGTTTGGCCGGTGCTGGTGTTCCTGCCGATGATCATATTGCTGTTCCATCGGATTAAGAAGCATTACGAGGCGGTTGGCGACCAGCTGCGGATAGGTTCCTGCGAATCCGCCCCCAAAATTGAAGGCAATGTGATGATTGTCCCGGTCGCAGGTGTTACCCATGTCGTTGCGAACTCACTGAACTACGCAAAGTCGCTGAACGCAGACCAAATCATTGCGGTTTATGTCGCCTTCGACCGTGAAGAAGAAAAGAAATTCGCGGAGAAATGGGAGAAATGGCAGCCCGATGTCCGCCTCGTTACGCTTCATTCGCAATACCGGAGCATCATCCAGCCGCTGACAAAATTCGTCGATATAGTTGAGCATAAGGCAAGAGAGGCGAACTACCGGGTATCAGTCGTCATCCCGCAGTTCATCCCGAAAGAAGGCTGGCACAACATCCTTCACAACCAGTCCAGCTTCCTGATTAGAGCGTTCCTGCTATACCGACGTGACGTAATCGTTACAACCGTGCCTTACCATTTGAAAAAATAAATCCTTGCCTTTGTGGCAATCGATTATCATGGATAAATCTAAATTTGAGGCGGTCATTTTTTTAAAAAAAGGCCGTCTTTTCAATTAATGCATGCTGATGAAAAAATGGGTGAAATCTCTATAAAATTGCCAGGAATTTGATAGTTTCAAAGCGATTGAAACGGGGAATTCAAGAAAGGATACACTTTTGGGGGAGGCTTCAAAATGCTTACGATAATTCCTAGCAGGGATGAATCGACCATCGCTGTTGAATTCTCCGGCACGGCAACACGGGAAGATGCCGAAAAGCTGGAGCAGTTTGTAAAAAGCACGATTGGCGATCATCGGGAGTTTAATATATTTGCAAAAATGCATGAAGTGGATGGAACAACGCTGATGGGGCTTGCCTATGGCATGAAATTTGATGCGAAACGGTGGGGCCAATTCAGGAAGTTCGCCGTTGTAACGGATTTGAAGTGGCTTGAATCGGTGACAGAGCTTGGGAAATTCCTTCCCGGCCTTGAGGCAAAGCATTTTGCGAATGGCGAGGAAGATGAAGCCTGGGCGTGGATTAAGGAATAGGTGCAAAAAGGATTGGGCTGGAAAGATCGCAGCCTTTTTTTCGTGGCGGTTTTCTCTAAAAAGGTTTCATACTTGCTATAGAGTGATTTGCAAGCAAATTTGGCCATTCTCCATGGAAGAGGTTGCTTTTATTAGAGAATCCTTGGGAATCACGTCTTTATTCTCGATAAACGTTAACACCATTGTTATAGTAATAAATAGAAGACTAGACCGAAGTTTAGGGAAAGTGTGGGAATAGCTGTGACTTTTAAAAAGAAACAATTTTTTGGACTCGGTTTGACGCTTTTATTTATGATACTGCTTTTATTTGTCATATTATCGTTTACCGGAAAAATCAAGACGAATATGTTGTTGATTGTCGAGGACCGGTACGAAAAAGTGAATGAAGCTATGAAAATTCGCCAGGCTGTGCTCGTAACGGACAGGGAACTCGTAAATGCGATTCAGGAAGGGAACGAGCCTAATCTTAAAACGTTGATTCCATTGTTGGAGTCCAATCAGCAAATTGTCCAAGAGTCGATTATTAAGCTTGACGGAATTCTGAGCAAGTCGAAGTCTAGAACTTTGCTCAAAGAAATAGATGTCGCCTACCAGGAGTATTTAGGGATGGAGAAAGAGCTGGTTGCCGGGCTAAAGGCAGGTGCGAAACCAGCGGACCTGCGAAGCATTTATTATGGCTCTGTAGGTGAAAAGGGAGAATTGGTTAAAAAGGTTAACGATTTTAAAACGTATCAGGAAAGCCTTATGAACAAGTCATTAAAAAGTGCCAACAAGGCCTATGACCAGTTGTTTGCCTCGCTATTTATCTCCATTTCTACCGCAGCGGTCTTAATCACCGGTGTAACACTTTGGGTGATCCGCAGCACGAGCAGAAGATTGGATTCTGTTGCTGAAGGCATCAACATGATTGATCATGGCAATCTTGGCGAAATTCCGCGGATAAAGGTTGAGGCGGATGATGAAATTGGCCAGATTGCATCTGCCTTCAACTCGATGGCTGTGTCACTTGAGACATACTACCAGAAGGAACAGAAATTTACCGCAGAAATTTCCGAGCAGAACTGGGTTCAAACCCAATCCGCAGAACTCATCAATCTGTATCACAAAAGCACGGAAATTGAGAGCCTTGCCGAACAGCTGATGGCGAACCTGGCTCCGGCAGTCGGGGCCAGCCTCGGGGCATTTTACCTTATGGAGAACCAATCTTTAAAAAAGGTAGGTTCGTATGCTGACGGGGGCGGAACAGCAGGCCGTGCTGATATCGCGCTCCGGGAAGGCCTTGCCGGGCAATGCGCTGTGAAAAAAGAAGCTATCTATATTGAAGATATACCGGAGGATTATTCAGTAATTTCCACGGGACTGGGCGAAATGAAGCCGAAAAGCCTCCTAATTGCCCCGGTTCTCGTCAAGGATGAAACGGTGGCGGTTATCGAACTTGCATCCCTAAAACCATTCACCGAGGCTGAAAGAATGCTGGCGAATAAAGTATTTGAAACGCTTGGCATGGCTGTAATGAATACCCTTAGCAGAATGGAAATTGAACGCCTTCTCCTTGAGTCTCAGGCCCAGGCAGAGGAGCTTCAGTCCCAATCCGAGGAATTGCAGTCACAGTCCGAAGAATTGCAAACCCAGGCGGAAGAGCTGCGCATGATCAACGAGCAGCTGGAAGAACGGACAAAGGATGCGGAAATCAAGTCGGCCGAGCTGCTAAAAGCGAAGGAAGAACTCGAGGAAAAAGCGAAAGAGCTGGAGCTTAGCTCGAAATACAAATCCGAATTCCTGGCGAATATGTCCCATGAATTGCGTACCCCGCTAAATAGCATTTTGCTGTTGTCGGAAATGCTGGGGGAAGATTCGGATGAAAGCCTGACGGATGAGCAGAAGGATTTTGCAAAGGTTATCCATACATCAGGCCAGGATTTGCTCAACCTTATTAACGATATCCTTGACTTATCCAAAGTCGAAGTCGGAAAACTGGAAGTTGTTTTTGATGGAGTCAATATCGCAGATTTCGGGGGAAGGCTCGAGCATCTATTCTCCCACCATGCTGTCAGGAAGGGTCTCGGATTCATGGTCGATATTGAAGATGATTTGCCTGATCTTTTTTACACGGATGAACAGCGCCTGCAGCAAATTGTTAAAAACCTCCTATCGAATGCCTTTAAGTTTACTGAGTCTGGCGCTGTTATTGCCAGCATAAAAAGGGCCGAGCAGAATGAGATACCAGCCTATCCAGTATCGGATACATGGTTGAAACTTTCCGTCAGTGATACAGGGATTGGCATCGCGAAGGATAAACAACGGCTTATTTTTGAAGCTTTCCAGCAGGTCGACGGTGCGACTATGCGGAAATATGGCGGCACCGGGCTTGGGTTATCGATTTCAAGCGAGTTTGCCCGCCTCCTTGGCGGAAAGGTTACAGTCGAAAGCGAGGAAGGTAAGGGTAGCACCTTCACACTTCTAATCCCAAGCCTGCCTAATGGCCTCCCTGCACCCACGGAGACGGAGACTGCTGAAGTGGAAAATGGACCTGAAAGTGAAATGGCTGCAACTAATGTCTCCGTTGGCAGAGGAATGATTTCGGAGACAGTTGATGCAGCAAGTATAGAAGTGGCTGCAGGATCTTCCGCGGATGTGGGTTCCGTGGGACTTGCGGCTGGATCGGATGATGGCGGCGAGCCTCCATTTAATAACCTTCGCGGCAAAACGGTCGTTGTCGCCGATGATGACCACCGCAATATTTACGCGCTTGAAAAGGCGCTTGCCAGGGAAGGCATGAATGTCCTATCGGTTGAGAATGGAATGGAGTGCCTGGAACTTCTCAACAGGACCGATAACGTCGACATCGTTCTGATGGATATTATGATGCCAGTCATGGACGGTTATGAAACGATGAAGCAAATAAGGGAAATGGACCGCTATGGGAACATTCCAATCATTGCCTTGACTGCGAAAGCGATGAAGGGCGATAAAGAAAAATGCCTGGAAGCGGGCGCCTCGGATTATATCAGCAAGCCGCTCAAGATAGATCAATTATTTTCAGCAATGAGGGTTTGGCTCGCCAGATAGAGGGGGATTTTTTTGCAAAAGGAAGAACTTGAACTTGAATTATTGCTGCTGGCGGTCTACAGGCTCTCCGGCTTCGATTTCCGGCAGTACATGAATTCATCCATTATGCGCCGTGTACAGAACCGGCTGAGGCTCGAGCAGCTTCCCGGTATCTCCCGCCTCACGGAAAGGGKGATCGAAGACGAATCTGTCCTTAAAAAATTGCTCGATGATTTCTCGATCAACGTTACGGAGATGTTCCGTGATCCAAGCTTCTTTGCTTCGTTCCGGCGAAATGTCGTCCCCCATCTGAAGGGGCTTCCTGAAATCCGCATTTGGCACGCCGGCTGTTCAACGGGCGAAGAGGCGTATTCGATGGCGATCTTGCTCGAGGAAGAAGGGCTCGGTGACAAGGTCAAAATCTATGCGACCGACATGAGCGAAAAAGTCCTGCGAGCCGCAGAAAAGGGAATAATTCCATTGTCCAAAATGCAGGACTATACAAAAAATTACCTGCAAGCGGGCGGAATTCGCTCATTTTCCGAATACTACACGGCTGACAGCCACTTTGCGACACTCGATCCGTCGCTCCGGGAAAAAATTATTTTTGCCCAGCATAATCTAGTGACGGACGGGTCATTTAACGAATTTCATGTGGTCATCTGCAGGAACGTCCTCATCTATTTCAACCAGGACCTTCAAAACCACGTACTCAGGCTCATCGACGCGAGCCTCGGCCAGGGAGGGTTCCTCGGGCTTGGCAGCAAGGAAGCCATCCGGAGCGAAGTCCATCCCTATTTCGTGGAGTTTGATGCATCAGAAAAGATTTTCAGGAAAATGAATTGAAAATAAAGACGCACCGCTTTCTTCGGAGAGCGGTGTTTTTTTTCGGGAAAGACTGCTGGTTTAGGTAGGGATGGGCGGTAAATGGGGGTGAAGGCTGACATATAGGTTGGGAGTGCTGTATAAGCGGGGGGGGGGAAAGCTGGTGAGCGGGTTGGAGATGCTGATAAGTGGTTGGGAAGCTGATAAAAGTCGTGTGAGTGCTGATAAATGGGGGACAAATACTGATAAAAGTGCTGTGAATGCTGATAAACGTGTGCGAATGCTGATAAACACGACTTAAATGCTGATTGGTGATTTTAGGAAGCTAATAAACATGGTTCAAATGCTATATAGGTTGAACTTAATAATGACACCTTTTAGTTTGGGAAGATGGTTGATTGGAGCTCAGGCATGTAGACTCCTGCGGGATTGAGCGGCAAGGGGAGACCCCGTAGGAGCAACGCGACGAGGAGGCTCCACTGACGCCCCGCGGAAAGCGAAATGCCCGGAGCGGAGATCAACCACCTCCTTCACATTTGGAAACCAATCTTTATTTCAACCTATATAGTAAAAACTACTCCAATGCTGGTAAGTGGAATACAAATGAGGATAAACCTAACTATGTTCATGAAAACTTCATTCGCTGTCCGAATCCCTGGCTTATTTAGACAGCATAGGTACGAAAGCTTCAATTGCTGTCCAAATCCCCGCTTCATTTGGACACGCATTCCAAGAAAATCTTTTTTGCTGTCCAAAGATCAGTCAACTTTGGACACGGATCCCAAGAAAATTCACTTAGTAAAAACCATAATTCGGATTCCTGACAAATGATTGAAACTGAGCAAAAAAAAAAAGCCCGGATCTGGTTTCCAGGCTTCTGTGAGTAGTTCACTTATGTAGCTTTTATTAATATGACACACATATCGTCATTGGCCGACGATTGCTGCTCTTTAGAAAGAAGAAGGTCGATTGGTTCGCACTCGGCTAAACCTGACCATTCTGACGAAGCAGCCAGTTTTAAATACTCCATTCCGTCAAGGCCGTTTTTTTCAGCAGTTTCCGGAACGCCGTCCGTAAAAAGAAGCAGTTGGGCAGAGCCTTCGTATGCAAGGACCTTTTTTTTCACGGTAATGGCATCAAAAAAGCCTACCGCGCAAGTTGTCGATTCGAGAGCTTCAAGCCGCTGTCCATCAATAAGTGCATAGCCGGAAGGATGCCCGGCATTCACGTATTCAATTGTTTTTTTGCCAGCATCAATAACCGAATAGACCGCAGTGAAATAATAAGGGATTTGCTGGTTACGGCTGTTTAGCGAATTCATCCAACGATTAAGTTCGCGTATTACATGCTCGGGATCGGGATTCACACGGATTAAATCGCGTAGTACCGAGGAAATGAACATGCACACGAGCGATGCTGAAATCCCGTGCCCCATCATATCCAAAAGAATAATCGCATAACGGTTTTCATCAATTTTATGCCAATAATACAGATCGCCCGCCAATGTATTTGCCGGCAGATAAGAGGCTTTTATTTTCAAATTTGGATCATTCACAGGCTCGCTAAGCAGGCTGGTTTGCACCTGCATCGAGAGTTCCAGCTCATTGCGGATTTTCTCGTCATGCTTCTTATGCCAATCCTTTTCATACTTAAGCCGGAGGACAACACGAATGCGTGCAAGCAGTTCGGTCTTGTTGATTGGCTTCATCACATAATCCATACCGCCGACATCAAGTGCTTCCGCGACCTTGTTCGAATCCTCAAGCGCGGTAACGAAAATGACAGGGATATCCTTCGTATGGGGCGTCTCCTGCAGCTTCCGGCATGCCACAATCCCGTCAATTTCCGGCATCATAATATCCATCAAAATTACATCCGCAGGCCGTTCAACCGGATGCGGACTGTCAATCTGTAAATAATCAAACAGTTCGCGCGCGGAGGTAAAGGACAGATAATTCTCATACCCCGCCCGCTTTAAAATCTTTTCTATTAAAAACAAATTTACCTGGTTATCATCAACAATCAAAATTGCCATAATCCTACCCCTTCACCTGCTACAACCCTAAATTTATCTCTTTAAACTATATCCTTATTCATTACCCCAAACCGGCAAGCAAAAACCCCGTTTCACCCAATTACCAAAAATTATCGCCATTCGTGAACCTGTTTTCGCAATGCCACTTCGTAATGTCGGTGCCATGACCCTTATTTCTATTATGGTACTATTTTCTTTTTGACGGCAAGGGAAAAGGGGTGTATAGTAGTTTTGTAGAGTTGCTTTAGCGCTTAAAAGCGTTTGTGTGAAAAAGTATATTCTTTACAGTAAGCCACAAAGTAAATAGGATGCCTGCAGTAATAGTAGGATTGCCGTTAGCAGCAGAAAGAGACCGGATGGAAGGTGCGAATCCGGGCGATGGCAATTTCGAAATACGGCTGCTTTGACCGGGCATATTTTGTTAAGTGGGCAGGCTAACCTGCCAAGTAGGGTGGTACCGCGGAGCCTTTTCGTCCCTAACGGTGAAAGGGCTTTTTGTGTTGAAAAGAGTTGCGGGAAATCCAAGTGCAACTAGAGAAACCAGCGAATTCATTGGAGGAGTTTGTATGCTGCAGGGACAAAAACAGCTTGCTATCAAGCCGCTAGAGGCCGCTATCATTACGCTGCTATTGATGGGGCTTGTCGGGTACCTGATTATTGGGATGGAGGTCGTCCCGCAAATCGCGATTATTTCCGGGATTGCCCTTTTGCTCGGGTATGGGGCAATTAAACGGGTAAGTTTCAGGGATCTTGAAGCCGCGATGGCGGAAGGGGCCAAATCGGGCATTGCCGCCGCGATGATTTTCTTTTTTATCGGAATGCTTATTAGCAGCTGGATGGCGAGTGGAACGATTCCGACGTTCATTTACCTAGCCATTGATTTTGTATCGGGAAAATTCTACTATGCGATTGTTTTTGCGGTTACATCTATCATCGGCCTTAGTATCGGCAGTTCGCTGACGACAGCCGCAACACTTGGGGTCGCCTTTGTAGGGGCGAGTACTGCGCTCGGGATCTCGCCCGTCATCACTGCGGGGGCAGTCGTCTCAGGGGCATTCTTTGGGGATAAGATGTCGCCTTTATCCGATACAACCAACCTGGCATCAAGTGTTGCCGGCGCGGATTTATTCGAACATATCAAAAATATGGCCTGGACAACCATACCGGCTTTCATTCTGTCATTTATTGTCTACATCTTGATATCACCTGACGATACCCATCAAAGTATCAAACAGATGGACATTATTAAATCCGAATTGCTGGACCTGAACCTTGTCCATTGGTACTCGCTCGTGCCTTTTGCCATACTTGCCGTGCTCGCTGCGAAAAAAGTGCCCGCGATTGCTACTTTATCGTCGGGAACCCTTTCGGCGTTGCTTGTATCGTTTATCATTAATGGAGGAGTGGACGGAAAAGGATTCCTTGGACTTCTTTACTCCGGCTACAAGTCAGGCAGCGCGATCAAGGAAGTGGATGCGATGCTGTCGCGGGGCGGAATTGAAAGCATGATGTTCAGCATCTCCGTCATCCTGCTCGCGCTTAGCATGGGAGGGCTCTTGTTCAAGCTCGGCATCATCCCGGCTTTGTTATCAGCTGTTCAGCGGTTCCTCGTCCGGGTATCCATGCTGATCAGCGCAACCGCAGGCATGGCAATAGCTTTAAATTTCATGATTGGCGAACAGTATTTATCGATCCTGTTACCGGGGAACGCGTTTAAAGAGAATTTTAAAAAAGCAGGCCTGCAGCCAAAGCACCTTTCACGAGTCCTTGAGGATGCGGGTACAGTCGTCAATCCACTTGTTCCTTGGAGTGTGTGCGGGGTCTTCATCGCATCGGTTCTTGGCGTGCCGGTGACGGATTATGCACTGTTTGCCTTCTTCTGCCTGTTCTCGCCGCTCCTGACCATTTTGTATGGCTTTACAGGCCTTACCCTGCCGAAGCAGCCCAAACAGGCTTTGCCAGAAAAATAAACAAAGTTTATATATGTAAAAACAGCCTGAACCGGTTAAGCATCCGGTTCAGGCTGTTTTTTTAAAAAAAGGTCAGTTCGCCTCTTTTAAAAGCTTGTCCATAAGTTCCTCATCCATCGGACCAATGTATTTTTTGGAAATCCTGCCATCGGTGCCAATAATATAACTTGTTGGAATCGTTACTGCTTCATAAAGTGTTCCGATCTTATTTTTCTCATCAAGAGGGATAGGGAATGTTAAGTTGTATTCCTTTACAAACGTATTAATTGCTTCCGGCCCCTTGTCAAGGGCGGTCAGGTTAACAGCCAGGATCGTCATGCCTTTGTCTTTGTTCTTTTCATAATAGTTTTGCATATGGGGCATTTCCGCTTTGCACGGCGGGCACCACGTTGCCCAGAAATTAAGGATCACTTTTTGTCCCCGGTAGTCGGAAAGCTTTACCTTTTCACCTGAAAGGAGGGCGAGTTCAAAATCCGGAGCTATGTTCCCCGCTGCGGTGCCAACGGCCTTCGAGCTTGCCACGGAATCGCCTGCTGGAGGTGCTTTTTTCTCCCCGGATGAAAGTGATGGTTTCCAAATATTCACCGCAATAATCGCGATGGCCAGAATGAGGATGATGCCTGTAAATGTTTTTTTATTCATGCTTCGAACCCCCCATCGTTAAGTATGCCATTAAACTGAGGAAAAGTCCTGCGGCAAGTACAGCCAGATTGCCAGGGCTGAAGATGGAACCAAAAATACTCACAACAAGTAGCTCCGCCAAATACAGCATAACAAAGGCTTCAACACCAGGTTTCCTTTTTTGGCAAACAACAACTAGTGTGCCCACGAGCAAAAGAAAATACACAGCGGCGGCGAGCCAACCCTTGGCTAATGCCGACTGAATCAAAAAATATGACAGCGTAAATAAGTGGAATAAAGGAAGAAATTCGCTTGCGCCAGGGGACTTTCCTTTTTTATATAAGTAGAAAAGGTATACAAATACGGCCAACAGGGCGAGCAACATTCCTTTGGCGCCTCCATGAAAATAAAGGAGAGATACCGGAGATTTACTAAATATATGCCAATTAAAAAGGACGTAGGTCATTTTTGTGGCAAGGAAGAAAACAAAGAAGGCATTCCAATACCAATCGCCAGCCTTTGTTTTTGCGAAAACCTTCAAAAGGAGCGGTGCCAGAAAAACTGCCGCCACTGCCGCGGCCAAACCTGCCGGCACGGTCACCTTTCCTATTGTGATTAAATCCATGAACTGGCCTCCAAACGTGTTGTTTTACTTATTGTACCCCATGGGGTATAATCAAGCAAATAAGAAAAGCTGGGAGGGATGAGGTTGCAGAAGGAATTGAATAAAAAAGAAGATTGCCAAAAAACAGGTTCCTGAGGAATCCCCCTTGGGCAAGCATCCGGTCAGGGTGCCAGAAAAAGCAAAGGAACCATTCCGATATGACCAGGTGTTTATGTCTGGCTCCTGGCAGGAGTCGTTTACTTGGTGTATAAATTATTTTCATAATAATAGATGGCCTCCGGGAAGCCGGGGGCCATTTTTAAAAACAAGCTTTCATCCCATGGACGGAAAAAGCTAGCCGAATAATTGGAGAATTCCCCAGCCCATGATGAACAAGGAGCTGACAGCCCCGGCGAACAGCGCAATCGCTTTTCGATCATCCTTCTTTTGCATCCGCTGATAGTCATTATAGCTAATTTCACCCTTCGCAAACCTCAATCCACTGTCCGAGGGTTCCACTTCATAGATGTTTCCTACCTTATCCTGCAGGATCAACTTTTCGATAAAACCAACCGGATATACAAATGGGTTGTCGAAATTCACCCGTTTCCCTCCAGAGTACACAACAGCAACAGGGGTATAAATTGAGTTCTTCCTGATTTCCTCACTTAGCCTATAGGATTGCATCTCAAACGCGTTATTGGAAACACACATCGCCGCCACCTCATTATCAGCATATTTGGATAGGAACAATGGTGTGAGAGTCCTTGCCAATAGCTTATCATATTCAGCGGACACGGGAAAATAACCTGACTACAAGTCGCTCCCTTTCGATATAATGATAGAAAGAAAGATTTGGCAGGGGTATTTATATTTTTAATAAATCCTTAAAGGGAGAAACTCATGGAGAAAAAGATAAAGATAGCCGTAAATGGCGGAATCGGCTTTGGTGCAAAACTGACGGCCAAGCAGCTTCTGATCCTGGCGAAATACCTAGGGGAAAACGAGGAACTCGAACTGACTACCTTCCAACAGCTATATATTGAAATTTCCGAGGAAGGAAAGGAAGCCATTATAAGGGAATTTGAAGAAGCGGGCCTAAGCTGTTATCCGGTGGGGAATTATGTGAAAAGCCTGAGAACGTGCAATTTTTGCAAAGGGGAAATAGAAGAAGGCATGCCGGTTGCGATTGAACTAAATAAACGGATTGCCGGGACGCCGGTTCCTTTCACCCTGAAACCAGCTTATACCGGCTGCCCGGTTGGCTGCGGGGAGCCGATGGTCAATGATATTGGAGTCATGAAAGTAAATGACCATTACAACCTTTACGTTGGCGGCAAATCAAAAGGGACGGAAGCGGAAGCGGGAACGTTGTTCAAGGAAAGGCTGAATCCGGATGAATTATACGCCACAGTTGAAAATCTTCTCGAAATCTATGGCTCGCTCGGTAAAAAAAGAGAGCCTTTTCACAAGTTTTTGAAACGGGTTGGAATCGATGAGGTTACCCGCCTTGTTCAGGAAAAGACAGTATGATTGCCTGAAAGTGAGAAACCCGGCTGCATTGGTAGCCGGGTTTTTGAATGGGTTATTCAGCAGGGGAAAGCTCGCTTTCCGGCTGTTTTATTTAGGAAAATACCTTTACATAGCTGGATGTCACATAATGTTCATTCTTTTTGCAGAGTTTCACGGCTTTTCTTTTATATCATTAAAAACATACAATCAAATTTTTTTGGGAAAAGATAAAGTGTTAAGGCTTGTCGAATTTTTACCACAAAATTGACAAACAATCTCATTGATATACCATATGGGGGTATGGTACTATTTAATCAGGAGGCGATGGAATGAATCATTTAAATCCTGAAGAGCTTGGACCTGAAACGGAAAACAGCTTGGAGGAGCCTGTCCAAATGAATGAGGCCATACCCGAAATTGGCCGAGGTTCCGAAGACCATTGCGCTACCGAAGATTCCGTCCGCAAAAGCCACCATTCGGAAAAAACGAAAGGCAATTTGGTGGCGAGGCTGAACCGGATTGAAGGACAAATCCGCGGAATAAAAGGCCTGATTGAAAAAGATACGTATTGCGACGATGTCATTACGCAGATTTCGGCAACACAGGCTGCCCTTAATTCCGTCGCGAAACTCCTTTTGGAAGGCCATATGAAAAGCTGCGTCGTTGAACGGATCCAGGAAGGCGACCATGAAGTTGTCGATGAACTCCTTGTCACGATCCAAAGGCTTATGAAAAAATAAAAAATTATTTTGAGAGGGGACTATCTCATGGAAAAAGCACTTTTGAATGTTGAAGGCATGTCTTGCGGCCATTGTGTGAAAGCAGTTGAAGGAAGCGTCGGCGCTCTTGAAGGCGTTGAGCGCGTGCTTGTCGATTTGAAGGAAAAGACAGTTGCCGTCGAGTACAAGGGCGATGCCGTTTCAATCGACAAAATTAAGGAAACAATCGAAGACCAGGGTTATGATGTAGTATAAGGGTTTAAGCGGAATTTCCCGATTCGAAGATTATCCGCAGTAAAGGCGCGTGCTCGTTCAGGCACGTTCCTTTTTTCACTAAAATATACCCCTTATGGGTATAAGGAGTTGAGACCATGAGCCAAGCAACCGCAACAGCAAATAAGGAAACAACGATGCAAATCACAGGGATGACATGCGCGGCCTGCGCGATCCGGATTGAAAAAGGGCTGAACAGGCTGGAGGGCGTCCAGGAAGCAAGCGTCAACCTGGCTCTAGAGCGGGCGGCGGTCAAGTTCGACCCGGCTGTCACCAACGTTGAAGTACTGGAAAAAAAGGTCCGTGACCTCGGCTATGATGTTGTCGCCGAGAAGAAGGAATTTGACATTAGCGGAATGACGTGCGCGGCATGCTCCACCCGGATAGAAAAAGGGCTGAACCGGATGGAAGGCATAACAAAGGCATCCGTGAACCTGGCGCTTGAAAAGGCGACTATTGAATACAATCCATCCGTCCTATCCGACCGTGACATTATTAAAAAGGTGGAAGCCCTTGGGTATGGGGCGATTTTAAAAGAAGAGAAAAACGAGAAGGAATCCGCTGACCATCGCCAGAAGGAAATCAAAAGGCAAACGAACAAGTTTATTATCTCACTCATTCTTTCGCTGCCGCTCCTTTGGTCGATGGTTGGGCACTTTTCGTTCACATCTTTCATCTATGTTCCCGACATGTTCATGAATCCATGGGTGCAGTTTGTCCTGGCAACGCCGGTCCAGTTCATCATCGGCCGACAGTTTTACATTGGCGCCTACAAAGCGCTTAAAAATGGCAGCGCCAATATGGATGTGCTTGTGGCGCTCGGAACGTCGGCAGCCTATTTTTACAGCCTTTATCAGGCTATCGCTTCACTTGGAAGTAGCACGCACATGCCCGAACTCTATTTTGAGACGAGCGCGGTCCTGATAACACTCATCATCCTCGGGAAGCTGTTTGAGGCAAAGGCGAAGGGCCGTTCCTCGGAAGCAATCAAGAAATTGATGGGCCTTCAGGCGAAGACGGCAATTGTCGAGCGGAATGGGGAAGAAGTGGAAGTGCTGCTTGAGGATGTACTCGTTGGCGACATTATCCACGTAAAGCCTGGTGATAAAATTCCGGTTGACGGCAAAATTATCGAGGGGCTATCAGCGATCGACGAATCAATGCTGACAGGCGAAAGCGTCCCTGTCGATAAAACGGTGGGCGACTCTGTCATCGGCGCGACGATTAATAAAAACGGTTTTATTAAAATAGAAGCTACGAAGGTCGGCAAGGACACAGCTCTCGCGCAGATCATCAAGGTGGTCGAGGAAGCTCAAGGTTCAAAGGCGCCAATCCAGCGGCTTGCCGACAAAATTTCCGGTATTTTTGTACCGATTGTCGTCGGGATTGCAGTTGTTACCTTCCTTGTCTGGTACTTCTGGGCAAGTCCTGGCAATTTTGCCGAAGCGCTTGAAAAAATGATAGCTGTCCTCGTTATTGCCTGCCCATGTGCTCTTGGCCTGGCGACTCCAACATCAATCATGGCCGGGTCAGGACGCTCAGCTGAGTACGGCATCTTATTCAAAGGCGGCGAGCATCTAGAATTGACCCACCGCATTACAACGGTTGTTTTGGATAAAACAGGGACGGTTACGAATGGCGAGCCGGTTTTGACTGACGTCATCCTTTCCGGAGCAAGTGAGGAGGCTGAGCTGCTCACTCTTGTCGGCTCCGCGGAAAAGCAGTCCGAACACCCGCTTGCACAGGCAATTGTCCAGGGAATACTGGAAAAAGGGATTGCGCTGCAGCCGGTCGAATCGTTTGAAGCGATACCTGGTTATGGGATCAGGGCAGTTGTGTCCGGCCGCGAAATGCTTGCGGGCACACGCAAGCTGATGGAAAAATTCAACGTTAGTGCGTTGTCCGCTTTTCCGAAAATGGAAGAGCTTGAACGGGAAGGAAAAACAGCGATGCTGATTGCTGTTGACGGGGAGTATGCAGGCATTGTGGCCGTTGCCGATACGATCAAGAAGACGTCAAAAGCGGCGGTGAAACGCCTGAAGGATATGGGCCTTGAGGTTATTATGATGACGGGCGACAACAGGCAGACGGCGCTCGCAATCGCTTCGGAAGCGGGCATTGACGATGTTATCGCTGAAGTCCTTCCGGAAGGCAAGGCGGAGGAAGTGAAAAAGCTGCAGGCTGCCGGTAAAAAAGTCGCAATGGTCGGCGATGGGATCAATGATGCGCCTGCGCTTGCGGTGGCCGATATCGGTATGGCAATCGGAACAGGAACCGATGTAGCGATGGAGGCGGCGGACATTACGCTCATCCGCGGCGACTTGAACAGCATTGCCGATGCGATTTTCATGAGCAAGCTGACAATCCGAAACATTAAGCAGAACCTGTTCTGGGCGTTTGGGTACAATACGCTCGGCATTCCGGTAGCGGCGCTTGGATTCCTCGCGCCATGGCTAGCCGGGGCGGCGATGGCATTCAGTTCCGTATCCGTCGTACTGAACGCATTAAGGCTGCAGAAGGTAAAGCTGTAGGATTGAGTAAATACTATGAAAAAAGCTGATTCAGCGAGGCTGGATCAGCTTTTTTATCCTTACAGACGCAAAATGGTTCTTGGATCTTAAAGTTAGCCCTTTTTTGAAATTAGTGATCATGTTCATTCCGTTTATCAAGTTGGTAATCGCCTTTCATTTTTTGCGCCGAGTATTTGGCCCATTGGCTGCCGCCGACGAGTAAACCACAGATTAGCAGAAACACGGTTACGGGCTTCCATAACCATCTTTTTGAAGGGAGTGAAGATTCATTTCTTGAAGGAAGAACTCCATATAAAAGAAGGGAACTGAATGTTAATACAAGGAGGATGTTCACGAGTTTTATAGATTGAGCAATAGAAACCATTTCCCCAAGCATCGCCCCCATCATTCCACCCATCAAGCCTGCCCCAAACCCTTCAACTGAAGCTGATATACCTAATGGAAAAGCGCTTGCCACTCCCGCTGATGCCCCGAACAGAACCGCGTATAACGTGGCGGTATACAAATCCCCCTGAAACACGGTACCTAACGCTGTTCCTGCCGCCAACCCCGCCAGCATCCCGAACAGCATCGCCATCGCCATCCCTTCAGAATGGCCGAGCCGGGATTTGAGCTTCCAGGAAAGGAAGGCGGCAGCAACAGCCGCAAAACAAAGCGAAAACAGCACAAAAGGAAGCAACATGGACATGGCTTTCATCACCTCGTTCATACATATGAAAGCCGGCCGCGAGACATGCTTCGTTTTTTACAAGCCAAGGCTCTTGATATAGGGCTTTTCCTTTCTCTATTTATAACTTAATAATGGTTGAAAACTCTATTTTTTACAAAATGGTGGCAAATGGTTGTTTCGAAGCCCATCTCCACATTTTATTCACAGAAAAAGCAAACAATCTGCACAGTTTCTCCTTACAGTGTACCTATAAAGAAAATTAAAAATAAATTGCAGAGGTGAGGCGAGTGGAAAAATGGTTACCTTTGTTGGCGGCTGTGGTGCTTATCTTTTCCTTTAGTTTAAACACATCAGCGGATGCAGGGCACAGCCATGAGCAGGATGTTTTGAATGCGGCGCAGAAATTCCGGAATGGCGGAAAGGATTCTCCCCATTCGGGCCATGAATCGGGGAACAAGGAAGCAACTGGGCATAGACATGATGGCAGCTCAGGGGGTGGAAGCCATAGCCACGGTCCTGTGACTGAAACCCCGCCTAATATGAAAATACTCGGCACTTTTGGCGGCATCAATCTAGTATTCATTTTAATTGGCATCTGGAATAAATGGTCCAGAAGGAAAGGTGATGAACATGGCAATTCCGGAAAAAAACCTCCCCGCACCTACAACTAAAGAAAACGGGGCCAAACAGCCGTTCAATCTGCTCTCCATACCGGTGATTAAAAAATTCATGCAGAGCCGCTGGTATCCCGGAATATTTCAATGGATGGTCATTGTCGTATTTTCCTATATCGTTTTCGAGCTTGTTGCAGGAACGGCGAATCCTTCGAAGAATTTTGGAACGACAATGACGTGGGTCCTCTGGTGGCCAATCATTCCCGTCCTGTTTATCGTCCTTGGCCGCTTCTGGTGTGCAATCTGCCCGTTCGGGAAATTAAGCGATATTGTCAGGAAGCTTGTTGGAAGCCAAAGGCCGATGCCGAAATTCCTGAAAAAATATGGGATATGGCTAATCGATATTTTCTTTATTATTATCACCTACAGCGACCATGTCTGGGGAGTTGTCGAGTCCCCAAGAGGATCAGGCTACCTGCTGCTCGTTCTTGTCACAATGGTTGTTGCGACATCGGTCTATTATGAAAGAAGAACCTTCTGCAAAACTCTCTGTTTCCTTGGCGGGCTGGCTGGAAACTATTCACGGGCCGGTTCAATTGAATTGAGGGGCACGCCGGATATTTGCAAATCGTGCAAATCACAAGCTTGCTTCAAAGGCAGCGAGAAGGCGGAAGGCTGTCCGATGTTCCAGTATGTCAGGACGATGGATTCAAGCGCGGAGTGCAATGTATGCGCGAATTGCATCAAGAACTGCCCGAATGATTCAATCCGGCTATCTTTTAGAAAGCCGACAAAAGAATTGTGGTTTATTAAAAATCCGAAACTGGAGCATGCGGCACTGGCGGCGGTTATCATGGGCATTGTTTTTGTTCAAAATATCACAATGCTCGAAATTTGGGGCGAAATCCTCGGGGAAATAGGAAGCATTACCGGTACAAGCAGCTATATTATTAACTTTACAATCGCCTATGTCATTTCGATGGCGTTGCCAATCGTCCTTCTTCTTGGCACCGCCAAGCTGGCAAGCAGAATGGGCATGGCTGATACTGTAAAACGGAACTTTATTCGCTTCGGTTATGCGATTATTCCGCTGGACCTTGCTGGGCACCTTGGCCATAACCTTTTCCACGTCATCACGGAAGGAAAGGCAATTTGGTATAACTCACTCACCGTATTGGGAGTGGAAAATTACCCCGGCAGCCTTGCCCTGTTGCCTACATCATCGGTTCAGCTGCTTCAATACGCCATTATCGCGGTCGGATTCGTTGGGTCAATGTTCACTGTTTATAAAATGGGCAATAAAGCAGCCTTCAAAAGCATGCTGCCAATCTATGGGCTGATGCTTTTGCTGGCGGTGATTAACATTTACTTATTCTCGCTCCCGATGAGCCATCGGGTGTAAAAAATGAAAAGGGGATATTAGAATGAAAAAGTTGAGTGTCCTTGCAGGTTTGCTATCAATAGGGTTGGTCATCAGCGGATGCAGCTCGGCTTCATCAAAGGAAGAGGGCAGCGCGAAGAAAGTTAGCAAAGGCTTTAAGGCTGAGCATCTGCACGGAATAGCCTATGCTGCCGACCAAAATATTTACATCGCTACCCACGAAGGAATGCTGGTGACTGAGGGCGGAGAAAACTGGACCTTTAAAGGGAACTACGATTTTGATTTTATGGGCTTTAATGTAATGAGCGACGGGACAATGATTTCAAGCGGGCATCCGGGAAAAGCATCCAATCTCCCCAATCCGCTTGGGTTTATGGTAAGCAAAAATAACGGGGGAAAATGGGAGCCTATTTCATTGCTTGGCAAGGTTGACTTCCACATCCTGTCCTCAAATTTCAGCAAGCCCGATGTCGTTTACGGAGTAAACCAGATGGACAGCGGCAACTATAAAGCAGGGATCTATAAGAGCACAAACGGGGGCGAAGACTGGGAGCTCCTGAAGTCGTCCGGGCTCCCTCAGGATTTGCATACCATTTATTCAATAGTTTCGATGCCAGATAACGAAAATGTGCTGCTCGCGGGTACCGATACCGGAATCTTGAAATCAGAGGACGGCGGCGTTACATGGAGCCAATATGACCAAACCCGCCTTATTACTGCGTTCGGCGTACTTCCGGAAACAAAAGAATTGATCGGCTACTCGATTACCAACCAGGGAGCGGGCATCATGACAAGCTCTGATATGGGCCAAACCTGGTCGGACAAAGGATTTGACCTTGGCCAGGATGCCGTTGCTTATTTCGGCATCAACCCGAAGGATTCAAAGAAAATCGCGATTTCAACATTCGAAAACAGTGTATTTTATACAGAAGATGGCGGCGGGGACTGGAAACCATTGATGGATAAAGGCGTTGTCCAGTAAGCTATCATTTTACTAATAATACCCAGCGATAACCTGGCTCCCTGGTTGTTTTGAAATGCATTTCGCGTATGGAATCCACTGTTTAGCCTTTCTTTACATGGGGAACTGAAAATAGTGACTCGAAGGAGGTGAACTGAATGGAAGCGCAAATGTACCAGGAGTGCATTGATGCCTGTTTTGAATGCATGGAGGCGTGTAATTCGTGCTATGATGCGTGCCTGAGGGAAGAGGATGTAAAGATGATGGCAGACTGCATCCGGACTGACCGGGAATGCGCTGATATATGTGCTTTCGCCATTAAGGCAATGCAATCCAATTCCCCTTTTGCAAAACAAATTTGCGCACTTTGCGCGGAAATTTGCGAGGCGTGCGGGGAAGAGTGCCAGAAGCACAGCCGCCACGACCATTGCCGAAGATGTGCGGAAGCGTGTTTCCGTTGTGCCGAGGTATGCAGGAAGATGGCAGCGTAAGGATTATGTTACAGAAGGCATTCCTTTTAAGATTACGGGGAATGCCTTTTTTAATAGAGGAAGTAGGTGGGCTTAAGCGAAGGAAGTACCGGCAACAGTTTTTCAATTGTAAAGTTTTATTAGCGGAAAGCATGTGCCAAGAGTGGAAAACAACAGTCCAATTTGAATGCCTAATTGTAAAAATGCCGCCCCGAAATTGGAGCGGCATTGTCACTTTAATGATGGCGATGTAATTGGCAACAGTTCTTATTTTGCCGGAACAGGTGTCGGCGTTCCTTCACCGTACGATTTATAATGGTCGACAATTGTTTTGTTGATTTCCTTCAGGCTTTTTCCATCTTGTTTCAGCATTACCGCCTCCCGGGCGATATTGACACAAATGTCTCAAGAAATGCCGTGGGGATCCCACTCGGTAACGGCCATATTGCCATCCATCCCGCCAATGAAGCAGTCAAGGTTGTTTTCATGGCCATCAGTCGCGCAGCCGCAATAGCATGGTACAGATTCCAGAACTTCTGGGTACTGAGCAGCCAGGATGTACGTTTCCTGGATTTTTTTAGAAGATTTCATGACATAATCCGGCAGGGCTGCATGCTTGGAATCAAGAGCTAAGTTTTTGGTATCCAAGGAGCCGCAGGCGGAAATGACGCCGATGGCAAGGATCACCGCGATAAGCAGTAAATAACGTGGTATTTTCATGGTTCTCCCTTTCGTGTAGGTTATTTTTGTAGGAATTCAGCAGAAAAAGCTTAACTTCTGTCCTGGTGTGTTCCTTAAGTAAAGATGAATTAACCCTATCCCAGAATGAACGAAAATTGTGCAGAAAGTATCGAGAAAAGGTTAAGGAATTTCGAACAATGAAACGGCACTTATTTTGCCATGGTTGGCGGTATCTGCTAGCTGAAAACAAAAGCCTCCCTAGGAAGAGAGGCTTTTAACATTCAGTACAGGATTGGGAAATTTTCCGTCTCAGCAAGTAAGAATTAATCCGCTGGGACCGGCGTAGGTGTTCCCTCACCATAGGATGAATATTTGTCGACGATTGATTCATGGATTGCCTTCAGGCTTTTTCCGTCTTGTTTCATTTGTACCGCCTCCCGGGCGATATTGACACAAATGTCTCAAGCGGTGCCGTGGTTATCCCACTCTGTTACCGCATTATTGTTTCCGATGCCTTTGACAAAGCAGTCGAGGTTGCTCTTATGCCCGGCGCCTGCGCCACAGCTGCAATAGCAAGGGACAGATGCGAGCACTTCCGGATACTCGGCTGCCATTACATACGTCTCCTGGACCATTTCAGGGGTTGCCAGGACATAATCAGGCAGCGGCGCATGCTTCGAATCAAGCTTCAGCTCATCGGACTTAGCCGAATCCGAGCTGCACGCCGAAACCACGCCAATGGCAAGAATGGCACACATTAGCAGCAGATACTTAAAATTCCTCATAGCCTTCTCCCTCTCAGTAATGTATAAACATATTTTAACAAGGAATCCATGATGGAAACCTAACCCTTTTCAAACGTTTTGTGACACCACCTCTTGAGTGGCAATCTGAGGAGCAATCCGAGATGCCACTCCTGGGTGTCAGGCACCGCCCTGTTTTAAAGTTCTGTTTTTTTCGTTGGAAGGTTGGGTATTATAACAATATTTACTGTTTGTGGAGGGGGATTGCATCGTGGATTTGACGCCGCAGCAGCGGGTGGAGCTGCATGGATTTAATAATTTGACGAAGAGTTTGAGTTTTAATATGTACGATATTTGCTATACGCAGACGAAGGAAGAGCGGGAAGCATATCTTGAGTATATTGATGAAAGATATAATGCCGATCGCCTGACTAAAATTTTGAAGCATGTCGCTGACATTATTGGAGCGAATGTGCTGAATGTGGCAAAGCAGGATTACGTACCGCAGGGGGCGAGCGTGACGATGCTTGTCTCGGAGGGTCCGGTTGTCGAGGTGCCGACCGAGGTGTTCGAGGAGTCTCCCGGTCCGCTGCCATCCGCTGTTACGCTAGCACTCGACAAAAGCCATATCACTGTCCATACGTATCCAGAGTACCATCCGGATGAAGGAATCAGTACTTTCCGCGCGGATATTGACGTATCGACGTGCGGGGAAATTTCGCCGTTAAAAGCGTTGAACTACCTGATCCATTCATTCGAAACCGATGTAATGACGATGGATTACCGGGTCCGCGGGTTTACGCGCGACAAGGAAGGGTACAAGCTGTTCATCGACCATGAGATTTCATCCATTCAGAATTATATTCCCGATGAAGTAATCGACCGTTACGATATGATTGACGTAAATGTGTACCAGGAGCATATTTTCCACACGAAATGTAAGCTGCGCGAGTTCGACCTGAACAATTATCTGTTCGGCTATACAAAGGACAAGCTTACGGAAGAGCAGCGCCAGGAAATCACCGAGAGCATCAAGTGGGAAATGGATGAAATTTTTTACGGGAAAAATATTTACCAGGGCAGCTTTGTTAAAAATGCTGAAAAGGCCTTCCGCGACAATCTCGAGCAGGAAGTACAAAAGAAACAGACCGGCAAGGAGCCTGAATAAGGCTGCCTTGCCGGTCTATTTTTCAACCCGAAATGAATGCCACTGCCATACGGCTCTTGGAACCTAAGGTTAAATACCTCCCCGCAAACCCCGCCTAACTCCCGCCAACAATCCCTAAACGGGACTCATACCTAACCGCACCCACGCCATTCATCTCCTCTATCGGATATGTTTCGTGATTTTCAGCGTTAGCCCGATCGGCCGATAAAGTATGAACGGCCGGCCCGATGGCTAAGATGGTATGTATATTATGGAAGAACGGGCAGTGGGTGCCGAGGTGGAAAATGAAAGAGGACGTGAAAAATAAAGTAAGCACTAGCCTTGGGGCGAATGTGGATTTTTTTAAAAAAGAGCTTGGGGTAGGCAAAAGCTTCGACGTCATCCATCTGGAAGTCGAGTATGCGGGCCGGAAAATGGCGCTGTTCATGGTTGACGGCTTGGTCAAGGACGACATGCTCCATCTCCTTTTGAAGTTCATGGCGAATTTGAAGGAGGACCAGCTTGAAAGCGTGACCATAAAACAGCTCATGAAGTCGTACCTCCCATACATCGAGCTTGAAGCGACAGATGACCTCGACAAGGCTGTAGACATGGTGCTCGCGGGCCCGACCGCGCTAGTTGTTGACGGGGCATCCGAAGTTATTCTAATCGATGCAAGGACATATCCGGTCAGGGGGCCTGAAGAACCTGACATGGAGAGGGTCGTGCGAGGGTCACGAGATGGTTTTGTTGAAACGATCGTGTTCAATACGGCTCTAATCAGAAGGCGGGTGCGCGACCGGACGCTCAGGATGGAGTACATCCAGGCAGGGCGGCGCTCAAAAACCGACATGATCATTTGCTATATCGAGGACATCGCCGATGGGGAGCTTGTCGATAAGATTAAGAATAAGCTGTCCAGCATCGATACGGACGGGCTGCCAATGGCTGAGAAAACAATTGAAGAATTCATTACCGGCAGCTATTTGAACCCATTCCCCGCGGTAAGATACACGGAGAGGCCGGATACAACTGCGGTTCACCTGTACGAAGGGCATGTTTGCGTCCTCGTTGACGGGTCGCCAAGCGTGTTGATTACGCCGACAACGTATTGGCACCATCTCCAGCACGTAGAAGAATACAGAAACAAGCCGCTTGTCGGTGCCTATTTGCGGATTGTACGGTTTGTTGCGGTATGGGCATCCCTATTTTTGCTTCCGCTTTGGTATTTGCTCACGATTGACCCGAGCCTTGTGCCGAAAAGCATGAAATTCATCGGGCCGAATGACCCTGGCAAAATACCATTGTTCCTGCAATTTTTTATGATTGAACTTGGAATCGACATGCTGCGGATGGCGGCGATCCATACACCGACCTCGCTTGCGACGGCTCTGGGACTTGTCGCCGCACTAATGATCGGGCAGGTCGCCGTCGAAGTTGGACTTTTGACGAACGAGGTCATCCTGTATTTGGCGCTCGCAGCCATTGGCACATTCGCGACCCCCAGCTATGAATTGAGCCTTGCCAACCGGCTTGTCCGGCTATTTTTACTAATCGTAACCGCCTTGTTCCATACATTTGGGCTCGTCGTCGGGTTCACGCTCGTCATTCTTTATATGGCGCGCATGAAAAGCTTCGGCGTTCCGTATCTATGGCCGTTTATCCCATTTGATATCCGCGCCTTCCGTGACGTGCTGTTTCGGTCGCCGATCCCGTTAAAACACAAGCGCCCCAGAATCCTTAAGCCCAAGGACCCGGACAGGTAAAGAGAAGGGAACAGCATATTGGTGCTGTTTCCTTTTTTTTTGGTTTGGCAGTGGAGCGAATATTCAGATAAACTGGAATGTGTGAAGATGACTAAAATAACGACCAAAAAAGACACGTACAAAGGAGGACGACAAAACATGCCCCACCCCTCACTAAAGTTGCCAAAGGAACTTGAGGCTTACCGGAGCCAAATTGAAAAAACGGCTAGGCCAAGCGTCAAAATCACGACGGAAAAGGGGAAAGCCGCCTTGTTCGATAGCAAATTCGGCGGGKTTCCGTATCTCCCCAAGACAGCAAGCCATCCAAAGGATGAAAAGGGAAATCATATGGCGCTGCTTGCCCAGATCAATTTAAGCGAAATCCCGCATATCAAACCCATGCCTAAAACGGGAATGCTGCAATTCTTCTTGTCTCCTGTCGATGAAGTGTACGGCCTTGATTTCGATGACCCATACGCACAAAAAAATTACAGAGTCATATTTTACGAGAATGTCCTAAACGATGAGTCCGCACTCATAACCGATTTTTCCTTCATACCTGACCTAGGCGGTGAGTACGGGCCAATTGTGGAGGAAGGCCGGATGAAATTTGAACTCACAGAAGTCCCTGTATCGGAAGGGGATTACCGCTTTGAAAAGCTGCTCGATATTGATCTCTCCCAGCCTATCAGCCACAAGGAATATGAAGATTTATTCGAACTTTATGCCGGGGAACTAAGTGCGGAGGGGCACAGGATTGGCGGATATCCCTATTTTACCCAGGAGGACCCGAGGGAGGAGGGTGATCCGGAATTCCTTCTTTTCCAGGCGGACACAGACGATGAAATCGGACTAATGTTCGGCGACAGCGGCGTCGCCAACTTCTTCATAAAGGAAGAGGACCTGCGCCGTAAAAACTTTCAGCGTGTCTACTATAATTGGGACTGCTGCTAGAAAACCGTTTTTTTCGGAAAGTTGGCAGCCTACATTCTGATATGAGGGCTGCCCTTTCCATCCCTTTCTAATCCTCCACAAACGGAAACATCAGCACCTTCTTCGACTCGCAATACTGGAGAACCGGCTCCCCCGGAAGCGGCACCGGGCTCATCGTATTCACATCAACCACAGCCTCCGCAACCGACACATCCCACGGCAAGTGATGAATATCGCCCCTCAGCACCTTTCCATCCCGGACCGTAAACAAGCAATACCGCTCAACCAGCCAATGCTCCAGCGTCCCCGCCCTGCACACCCCCGGCTCCGACACCGGCAGATACGAACAATCCAATCGGCCAAACCCATCCTCGCCCGCAATCCGCCTATTCAAAAACCGAAACCCTTTCCTTTTGTGAAAATCGGCCAACGCGCCTGTTCTACTTTCCGGTACACCCAAAGCTTCCGCAACAAGGCCTCCCCCCGGAATCTCATTCTCAACCGACATCTCCGCATGTTTATACGGAAGCGCAAGCAACCCGTTTGCCGCAAACACCGCCGGCGCCAAATTCGCATCCAGGGAAAAGAACCAGACGCCCTGTCTCCCATTCCGTTTCACATACGTCCTCACATTCAATTCCAAATACTCATTCAGCATTGGGATTTCCGGCAGTGCCCTGAACCGCTGGTGCCTGATCCGGAACGGCGAAATCGAAATCCACGCCTGGCCTTCCCACGTATCAAGCTCAAGTTCGGGCGGGACATGCGCCCTGGCCATGGCGGCATCCACGGGCCAATGCATAAACATTAGATTTTCCCACGTTTGGGTCATCAGCCACGGCGCATCCGGCAGGGGATAGGGCCGATGAGCCGTCTGCCTTAGCAACTCGTCCATATTCGTGAACCACCTTTCACTTTGCAATTCCTCGGGTATTGGAACGGGGTATCAAAGTGGATGCCAGAACCCCCACTAATGGAAGGTTCACTTTACCTTACCCGATTTTCAGGACAGCCAGCTTGAAAATCCGCAAAAAATCAAAAACAGGCGCCCCGTATGCAAATGAAGAGTATTTCGGGTATGATAGAATAAATAATTACAAACATTTGCAGGGGGGAACCATGAAAGACTTAGACCACGCACTTTATACATATCTACTTTCCCATTCGTCCGATATGACGGAGGAGTGGCTTAGCCGGAGGGGTGAAAAAGCCGGGTCGCCTTACTCAGTCGATGCATCCCCTGAACTCGTCAACAAAATTCGCGAACAAAACAGGCTATTTACTGAACGGATAACCAAGGTTTTTATTGAAGAGGAAGAGGAATTCAAAAAGGGCATTATCCCCTGGACCCGTATGGTTTCGGAGGACAGGGTGAACGCTGGCGTCCCGCTCCACCATGTAATTGAACAATTCGGGATATTCCGAAGCGTCATCATCCTCTTTATCGAAAAATTTGCGCGTGAATCCCGGGAACTCCATGGCCATGACGATATTTTTCGCTGGATCAATCAAATCAATCTCGCCTTTGACAGAGTCATTGGTTTATTTTCCAAGCATTATTATGAAGTCCACAGCCAGTTGATTTCCGAAAAGGAAAGGATCATTTACGAACTGAGCTCCCCGGTCATCCCGGTAACAAAAGGTACCGGCGTACTCCCGCTCATCGGTGAAATCGACCTTGACCGGGCATCCGACATACTGGAATCCGTCCTGAACCAAAGCGCCGCGATGCGCATCAACAAGCTCGTCATCGACATGTCCGGCGTACCTGAAATGGACGCCGCGGTCGCATGTGAGCTGTCAAAATTAATCAAAGGATTGAACCTCATTGGCATCCGGGCCATCCTTTCGGGCATAAAGCCAGAAGTCGCCCAGGCCGCAGTCACCCTGGGAATCAGTTTCAACAACACCGAATTCGAACCGGACCTCGCCGCAGCATTGTCAAAACTCAACTGGCAAAACTAGCTCACGAACCAAATCAAAAGGGGGATAAAAGGTGATTCAATACTTATCGGCATTCTTCCTGCCCGGCCTGGCCGTCATGCTGTTCGCAAGGGTCACCTACAACCGCGTCATCGCACTCGCCCTGACAGTCGGCCTCATCGCGGCATCCGTCTACAAAGGCTACACAAACAGCTGGGGGCTCATCATCGTCGACGCCTTCTCGCTCACCGCAGGCTTCTGGGCCGCCACATTCCTAAAGACCAAGCCAACCAAAAACGAAGCCTGACACCCGCCAAGAAGACTCCGGCGGGTTTTCCATGTTCAGGGCTTTTTTTTGCAAAAATTGGCCCCCGCACCCCTTATACTGCCAGCATAATGCAAGTGCACCCACATAATTCCCATTTTTTTTAAAAAACACCCTGTATGCAGCAGGAAATCCATAAAATAAAACGAATACTTGTTCGTATAAAGTTGGTTTGCCAGTATTCCTTTGTGGTAGAATGTTTTTATACGATTCCTGAAATGCCGGAATTCAGAATTTCGGCATCCTTTCAGTTTGTCCGCACCATCGCGGCCTTCGGGAGCATCCTTTCAGTTTGCCAGGAACAAGGCCGCCTTTGGATAACCCTTCAGTTTGCCAGCACATGGGCCACTTTGGGAGCATCCGGCCGGTTTGAAGGAGGCAGCTTGCCGGGCATACTGATTACCATATAAATTGGCAGCAAAGACAAGCCAACACACTTAAATGACAAAATCATACATCATGTTTTTCAATAGACGCTTGATTTTAGGATTGGAGGTTCGAAAACATGAAGAACCAATTTGAATTAGTGTCCAAATACAAGCCGGAAGGGGACCAGCCCGAAGCGATTAAAAAGCTGGTCGACGGCATTTATAAAAAGAAGCGCATCCAGACGCTCCTAGGCGCGACGGGTACGGGCAAGACGTTTACCGTTTCCAATGTCATCAAGGAGGTAAACAAGCCGACGCTCGTCATCGCCCATAACAAGACGCTCGCCGGCCAGCTGTATAGCGAGTTCAAGGAATTTTTCCCGAATAACGCCGTCGAGTATTTTGTCAGCTACTACGACTACTATCAGCCGGAAGCCTATGTGCCCCAGACCGATACATTCATTGAAAAAGACGCGAGTATCAATGATGAGATTGACAAGCTGCGCCACTCGGCGACATCTTCATTGTTTGAGCGCCGCGATGTTATTATCATCGCGTCTGTTTCGTGCATTTATGGCTTGGGTTCGCCGGAGGAATACAAGGAAATGGTCCTCAGCCTCCGGACCGGGATGGAAATCGAACGGAACAAGCTGCTCCATAAGCTCGTCGATATCCAATACGCACGGAATGATATCGACTTCAAGCGCGGTACGTTCAGGGTGCGCGGCGATGTTGTCGAGATTTTCCCGGTGTCCAAAGACGAGCATTGCATCCGTGTCGAGTTTTTCGGCGACGAGGTTGAACGCATCCGTGAAGTCGACGCCCTGACAGGGGAAATCATCGGCGAGCGGAACCATGTCGCCATCTTCCCGGCATCCCACTTCGTAACGAGGGAAGCAAAGCTCAGGCTCGCCATCGAAAATATTGAAAAAGAGCTGGAAGAACGGCTTGAGGAGCTCCGCGCGGATGAGAAGCTGCTTGAAGCGCAGCGCCTTGAGCAGCGGACCCGCTATGACCTTGAAATGATGCGGGAAATGGGCTTTTGCTCGGGCATTGAAAACTATTCCCGCCATCTGACGCTCAGGCCGCCGGGATCGACGCCCTATACGCTCCTCGACTATTTTCCGGACGATTTCCTGATTGTCGTGGACGAGTCCCATGTTACATTGCCGCAAATCAGGGGTATGTTTAATGGAGACCAGGCCCGGAAGCAGGTGCTTGTAGACCACGGCTTCCGCCTGCCGTCCGCGCTCGATAACCGTCCGCTCAAATTCGAGGAATTCGAACAGCATATCAACCAGCTGATTGCCGTTTCGGCAACGCCTGGCCCTTACGAGATTGAACACACTCCGGAAATGGTCGAACAGATCATCCGGCCGACCGGGCTATTGGACCCGAACATTGACGTACGCCCGATCGAAGGGCAGATCGACGACCTGATTGGCGAAATCAATGAGCGGATCAAGCGGAACGAACGCGTTCTTGTGACGACTCTGACGAAAAAGATGTCCGAGGACCTGACAGATTACCTGAAGGAAATCGGCATCAAGGTTCAATACCTGCACTCCGAAGTGAAGACGCTGGAACGGATTGAAATCATTCGCGAGCTGCGGCTAGGGAAATATGATGTGCTTGTCGGAATCAACCTGCTGCGGGAAGGGCTCGATATTCCGGAAGTATCGCTTGTCGCAATCCTTGACGCCGATAAGGAAGGCTTCCTTCGCTCCGAGCGGTCGCTGATCCAGACAATTGGCCGCGCCGCCCGTAACGAACGCGGGCATGTCATCATGTATGCGGACAGGATGACGAATTCGATGCAGATTGCGATTGAAGAAACGAAGCGCCGACGCGCCATCCAGGAAGAATACAACAAAAAGCACGGCATTACGCCGATGACGATTCAGAAAGATATCCGCGCCGCCATCCGCGCCACACAGGCCGCCGAGGAAGGTGAAGCATATTCACCGGCAAAAGCACTCGGCAAGCTGGCCAAAAAGGACCGCGAGCGCGTGATTGCCGATATGGAAAAAGAAATGAAGGAAGCGGCAAAGGCGCTTAACTTTGAACGCGCCGCCGAGCTTCGTGACCTGATACTAGAGCTGAAAGCGGAAGGATGACTGCTACATGGCTATGGATAAACTTGTCGTAAAAGGCGCCAGGGCCCACAATTTAAAAAATATCGATGTCACCATTCCGAGAGATAAACTTGTCGTTTTGACAGGGCTTTCCGGATCAGGAAAGTCCTCGCTTGCTTTCGATACCATTTACGCGGAAGGGCAGCGCCGCTATGTCGAATCGCTGTCCGCCTATGCCCGCCAGTTCCTTGGGCAGATGGACAAACCGGATGTCGATGCAATTGAGGGCCTTTCGCCGGCGATATCAATCGACCAGAAAACAACGAGCCGCAACCCGCGCTCAACTGTCGGGACGGTAACGGAAATCTATGATTATCTAAGGCTTCTTTTTGCACGAATCGGGAGGCCGGTGTGCCCGAACCATGGGATTGAAATATCCTCGCAGACAATTGAGCAAATGGTCGACCGGATTATGGAGTATCCTGAACGGACCAGGCTGCAGGTTCTCGCGCCGGTCGTATCGGGCAGGAAAGGAACTCATGTCCAGGTCCTCGAGGACATCAAGAAACAGGGCTTCGTCCGCGTCCGTGTTAACGGGGAAATGCTTGATCTAAGCGATGAAATTTCTTTGGAAAAAAATAAGAAACACTCAATCGATGTTGTCGTCGACCGTGTCGTCGTGAAAGAAGGAGTCGCACCCAGGCTCGCGGACTCACTTGAAACCGCGCTTGGCCTTGGCGACGGGAAGGTTGTCATCGACGTAATCGGAGAAGAGGAATTGCTGTTCAGCGAACACCATGCCTGTCCGCTTTGCGGTTTCTCAATTGGCGAGCTTGAACCGAGAATGTTCTCGTTCAACAGCCCGTTCGGGGCCTGCCCGGATTGCGACGGCCTCGGATCAAAGCTTGAAGTCGATCCCGACCTTGTCATCCCGGACAGGGACCTGACACTCAACCAAAATGCAATTGCCGCTTGGGAATCTGTTTCCTCACAATATTACCCGCAGCTTTTAAAGGCTGTCTGCGACCATTACGGCATCGATATGGATGTCCCGGTCAAGGACTTGCCAAAAAGCCAGATGGACCGCATCTTATATGGTTCGGAGGGGAAAAAAATCTACTTCCGCTACCGGAATGATTTCGGCCAGGTAAAAGATGGCTATATCGTATTCGAAGGCGTTTTACGGAATGTCGAGCGCCGCTTTAAGGAAACGAGCTCGGACTATATCCGTGAACAGATGGAAAAGTACATGGCCCAGCATCTGTGCCCCGCGTGCAATGGCTATAGGCTGAAGCGTGAAAGCCTCGCTGTGCTTATAAACGGGAAACATGTCGGGGAAGTAACTTCCCTGTCGGTCAACGAAGCGCATCAATTCTTTCATTCGCTCGACCTTACCGAGAAAGAAATGAAAATTGCCAGGCTTGTCCTGCGGGAGATCGGCGAACGGCTCGGCTTTCTGGTGAATGTCGGCCTCGATTACCTGACATTAAGCCGGGCTGCCGGGACATTGTCCGGGGGAGAAGCGCAGCGAATCAGGCTCGCGACCCAGATCGGTTCGCGCCTGACCGGCGTCCTATACATTCTCGATGAACCGTCGATCGGCCTCCATCAGCGTGATAACGACCGGTTGATCGGCACACTGAAGAGCATGCGCGACATCGGCAACACGCTTATTGTTGTTGAACATGACGAGGATACGATGCTTGCTGCTGATTACTTGATCGATGTCGGCCCTGGTGCCGGTGTCCATGGCGGCGAGATCGTTTCCGCAGGAACGCCGCAGGAAGTGATGGACGACCCGGCGTCACTGACTGGCCAATACCTTTCCGGAAAAAAATTCATCCCGCTCCCGCTTGAACGCAGGAAGCCGAATGGACGCTTCCTAGAAGTCAAGGGAGCCACTGAAAATAACCTGAAAAACGTTTCCGTCAAGTTCCCGCTCGGCGTGTTCATGGCGGTCACCGGAGTTTCGGGATCGGGAAAAAGTACGCTCATCAATGAGATTCTCCATAAGTCACTCGCCCAAAAGCTTCATAAGGCGAAAGCAAAGCCGGGCGAACACAAAACCATCAAGGGAATTGAACAGCTGGATAAGGTCATCGACATCGACCAGTCGCCAATCGGCCGGACGCCAAGGTCCAATCCGGCGACATACACCGGCGTGTTCGACGATATCCGCGATGTTTTCGCCTCAACGAACGAGGCAAAGGTACGCGGGTACAAAAAGGGCCGTTTTTCCTTTAACATAAAGGGCGGGCGCTGCGAAGCCTGCCGCGGGGATGGCATCATCAAAATCGAGATGCACTTCCTTCCCGACGTCTATGTACCGTGCGAAGTATGCCACGGAAAACGCTATAACCGCGAAACGCTCGAAGTGAAGTATAAGGGCAAGAACATTTCGGACATCCTCGATATGACCGTGGATGATGCCCTAGAATTTTTCGCCAACATCCCGAAAATCAGCCGAAAGCTGCAGACGATTACAGATGTCGGACTCGGCTATATTACGCTCGGCCAGCCGGCAACAACCTTGTCCGGCGGGGAAGCACAGCGTGTCAAGCTCGCTTCCGAGCTGCACCGCCGCTCAACCGGCCGTTCGCTGTATATTTTGGATGAGCCGACAACCGGACTCCATGTCGACGATATCTCCAGGCTGTTGGTTGTGCTGCAGCGCCTCGTCGAAAACGGAGACACAGTTCTTGTGATCGAGCACAATCTCGACGTCATCAAGGCCGCTGATTACATCGTCGACCTCGGCCCGGAAGGCGGGGACAAGGGCGGCACGATTGTCGCAACCGGAACGCCGGAGCAGGTGGCGGACGTACCGGAATCCCATACCGGCCGCTATTTGAAGCCAATCCTCGAACGTGACCGCGCCAGGATGCTTGAACAGGTACAAGGAAAAGAAAAGCAAGCTGCTAAAGCGAGATAGGATAACGGGACCGCCCAATTTTATGGGGCGGTTCCTTTTTGGTGTGTGGGGATAAAAATTGAATCTGGATTTGCGTAAATCAAACAGAAAGGCAATGAGCCACAAGAATCCCGAAATCCGAAGAATCATGACACAGAATCGGAGTCCTGGCCGCCTGACAGATTTTTGGTAGCTTTTTTCCTTCCAAGTTCGTCATCTAAAAGTAAATGTTCAAAGAACAACTATCTTTTTACGGCTGGCTAGTTATACATACCGTTACATCTTTCTTCCAAAATTGTAACAATTCTGAAGTTTGTGTAAAATATATGTAACAGAAAAGTAAGAAGGAGTTAAAAAAGACGAAGTGGCTCCATAAAAAGGGTCCTGTGTGCTGTTTTTCAGGCCAGGGGGGATGTGAGAAAGATGTTAAAATTTTTGATTAGTCAGGTAACAATGTGGGTGTTGGTCATGGCGCTATTTATGGCGCTGCTGTTTTTGCCTCGGGATATCATCTATCTGGAGGCCGGTGCCGGGAATTATCTTGGGGCAAAATATGAATATTCCCTTGAGAAACATGCCGGCCAATTCAAGGAGTTCTTTACATATATAAAGGAAAACAAAGGCCTCGGGGACGTAATGGAGGGCTATTCGCGGGTTGAGAGCATTAAGCGCACTTTTATAAAGAGCATGAAAATTGCAATCCCGGCGTTATTCATCGGCCTTTTTGGCGGAGTGGCCAAAGGGGTTTTTGATTATCGGATAAGATACAAGAAGACGAGCATCTTTGGCGAAACATTAACAAGGTTCTTCCTGTCAATCCCGGACCTGTTTTTAATTATTATGATTCAGATTGGAGTCATGACGGCATACAGTTGGGGCCTCCTCCCTTATATGAAGGTCTATGGCAGCGACGCAATGAGCACAACGATTCTCGGAATCATTTATCTTTCCATTTATCCTGTCTTTTATATAGCGAATATCACCTTTTTAAGCATCCGCGATGAGCAGGCAATGGATTACATCAAGACGGCTTTTTCGAAAGGGACTTCTTCGTTAAGAGTTCTCTACACGCACGTCCTGAAAAATTGTTATCCGAAAATTCTCAGCCATACGAACACGATTACACTTTATACTCTCTCAAACTTGTTTATTGTTGAATACTTGACGAATTACCGGGGCGCGGCCTATTTTTTCTTCCAATCGGTCGCCTCTCCATTCATTGTAGCCGTAGGGCAGGAGCATTATCCAATTAATATTTACAGCGCGGCGGGTTATATCTTTCTTTTTACATCGGTTATTTTCCTTTCAAAAGTAGTCAGCCAGATTGGAAAAAACCTTCTGTACCCGCTTGAAAGGAATGGATCAGGATGAAGAAAAACTGGAGGCTTTGGGCCGGTGCTTTTTTTCTTGCTCTTTTGGCTGTCATCGCTGTTGCGGGGCCGCATTTGCCATTTGTAGACACGGAGCTGAAAGAAATTGGAGCGATAAGGACGGACGAGGGGAAAATCATCCTTGTCCCGTTTCCGCCAATGGAGGGATATCCGCTTGGAAGTACCCATAAAGGGGTCGATATCCTTAGCCTGCTTATAATGGGGACGGGAGAAACACTTAAGATTGTCCTGGGCGTCGTCGCGCTGCGTTACGTATTTGCCGTTCCGCTAGCTGTAGCTGGCTTTTATTCAAGATTTATAGAGTGGCTTATGAATGGCTGGCAGCAGCTTTTTTCATTCATGCCGCCAATTTTCTTCGTATCATTTTTTTCCGGCCTGCCGTTCATCTTTTTCTCCGATTGGCGGCCATTTTACATGATTCTCGTCATTGCCTTGCTGGAAACGGGGCGGGTTGCCGAAATTATTCACACGCATTTGCGGGATACCGAGAAACGGCCCTATATTGAGGCGGGAATTGTCTCCGGCTGTTCTCCGTACACATTATTCAGGAATTATTATCTGCCTGTCGTCATACCAAATATTATTGTAATGATTATCAATGATATCGGCAGGACGCTGTTCCTTCTCGCGCAGCTCGGTATTGTTTTTATTTTCATTAGCCAGAAATTCATGATGAACGAATGGGGGTCGGCTTACGAAGTTGTCAATACCTCTCCATCATGGCCCATGATCTTTGAGAGCATTCTTAAAGATGTCCGGGTCTACAAGTGGATCCCGTTTGCAGGAATTGGCGCGATTGGGCTCACCCTTCTGTTCATTAATCTGTTCGCGGGCGGGCTTCAGCGCTACTTTGAAAGCAGGCATCGGACGGCAAGGTATGATTTGTGAAAAAAATAGCCCATACTGAAACTTTTTAGGTAAAGGCCCGTAAAAACAGGGAAGGGAGGCTGGTGTTATGGATACAAGGAAAGTCCTGTCCGGATTATGCTATTTTAGCATCTTTTTTGCACCGTTCCTGTTTCCGATTGTAGTTTATTTTGTAGCAGAGGACCTCATCACGAAGGAGCACGCCAAAAAGGCATTGTTATCCCATCTCATACCATTCGTAGCGATTCCGTTTGCGATGCTTGGTGCGATTGCGGGTGCGGGTGCCGGGTCAGATGCCGGATTTGGGATAGCGATACTCGGGATGGGGATTTACGGAATCCTGTCGATAGGGGTAATTATCTGGAATGTTGTGAAAGGAATAAAGACAATCCAGGAGCTGTAAGGCTGTACCAATTTGCAAATGGGCAAGGTATGAAAATGACATCCCAGTTTTAGGTTTATTTTAAAAATATGTGAAGGAAAACGTGGAGGAAGGGGAGTTTTTTTGTGAAGGAAGAGCGCAGAAGGATTTTGGAAATGGTTGAGCGTGGCAGTTTATCGGCGGTTGAAGCCATCACCTTGCTTGAGGAGCTGGAGAAGTCCTCCCAGACCGCAGGCGAGAGGGAGCAGGAGCTGAGGAACGAGCTCTCGGTAGTCGTGCACGAGGACTCCGGAAGCAAAAGGGCAAACGAGGAGCCGTATAGGTCGCATACGACGAAGGATAAGCTGTTTGAACTCCTTGATACCGCGATTAAAAAAATCAAGGAACTGGATTTGGATTTCAATTTTGGCCAATCTGTGGAGATTTCACACATTTTTCATCAAAATGCCGTGAGCCTGGCTGATATTGATGTCAACATTGCCAACGGCTCGCTGAAAATTGTCCCATGGGAACAGCAAAACGTCAGGGCTGAGTGCCAGGCCCGCGTTTACCGGGTGGAGAACCAGGATGAGGCAAGGAAAACGCTCCTTGAAGCGGTTGTTTTCGATGTCGTCGAAGGACGGCTGAGATTTTTAACGACTCATAAATGGATGAAGGTGGACACTGTCCTGTATGTCCCGGACGAATCGTACGAAAAGGTTCGCGCCAAATTGTTCAACGGGCCAGTAACCGGGGAAAATCTGCGCGCAGCCGATGTAAAGGCGAAGACTGGAAGCGGAAAAATTTCCTTTAAAGGAATTTCCGGCAAAAAGCTTGAGGCTGAGACAGGAAATGGGCATATTAAGCTAAAAGGCTGTGCGGTTGAAAAGGTTGAGGCTGAAACGATCAATGGCGGCATCAAGCTGGAAGGGTCTTTTCAATCGGCCGATCTTAGGACCTTTACTGGCGGAATCACCTGTGACATTCAGGGGGCATGCGAGTTCCTTTCGGCAAAAGCAGCGACCGGCGGCATTGATATATATGTGCCGGAAGGTCAGGCGGTCGACGGCGAACTAAGATCCAATTTGGGCGGTTTCCAGGTTGACCTCGACCGTATCCAGCTTCTTGAGGAAAAAAGCGAGATGATCCAGAAAATGCTCCGGTTTAAAACAATTCAGCCTGATGGCCGGACGGCCAGGATTATCGCCGAAACGAAAACCGGCGGCATCACAGTCAAAAAGGCCGAATCTGCTAGGAAGGATGAATTATAATTAACGTTAGCGGATACGTTAATCCAATTTGATCATTACTAGGAAGACTACAGTTTTTTTAAAAAAGAAAAGATAGTTGTTGGAAATGAAAGGTGGAGCTAGAAATGAGATGGCTGATAGGGATAGGGATTAATGCAGTACTGTTCATGGCAATCGCGGGGTATTTTGACGATGCATTCCGGATATCGGGCTTTGGTGCCGCTATCGTTGCAAGTTTCCTGCTGTCCATCCTGAACGTGCTCGTCAGGCCGGTGCTCATTTTGCTCACCTTGCCGGCTACTATCCTGACACTCGGGCTGTTTTTGTTTGTAATCAACGCGGTGACACTGCTTTTGACGGACGCGCTCATGGGGCCTGCATTTGAAATCTCAGGCTTCGGGATGGCACTGCTTGCGGCAATTATCATTTCGTTGGTGAATATTATCATTCAAAAATTTGTGATGGATAAAGAGCGAAAATAAGCCGTTACAGAAAAAAGCGCGGGAAGCCGCGCTTTTTTCATTCGTAAGGAAACAGCGTTATTGAGCTTGCCCCGTGGAGTAAGTAAGTTTATCGAAGGCAGCTCGCTACTCCTGATAAACCAAAGCCGCAAACCCATCGGCCATAAGCCTTTTTACAAGCGCTTCGGCATTTTCTTTTTTGGAAAAAGCGCCGGCCTGCACTTTGTATAGGCCATCTTTGTCCTTCGCGGCAAATGCCTGGTAACCTTTTAACGACAGTTTGGATACCAAATCATCGGCATTGGTTCTGTCGCGGAAAACTCCGGCTTGTACTCGGTAAAGAATCCCGTCGCGAGGGGCAGGTACCGGCTGTTTCTTCTTCAATCCGAACTGTTCGGCAATCCCGTCGGCTATCGCCATTCCGCATATTTGCCTGTAGGAGTCAGATCGTAGAAGTGCCTCTTCCTCACGATTTGTCATGAACCCGCACTCAGTAAGTATGGCGGCCATGTCCGTCTCGCGGAGAACGTGAAAATTGGCCGTCTTGACGCCCCGGTCACGCCGTCCGGTTTTCTCGACTAAATGTTGCTGAACCTTTAAGGCAAGCTCATAGGCATCCTTTGGTTTTTTCACATAAACGAACGTATCTACCCCATTCGCACTGTTCCATGTATCCTCGTACGCATTTGCGTGAATCGCCACATACGCATCCACCTGCAATTGGTTCGCCTTGTCTGTCCGTTCTTGGAGAGGGACATCCCGGTCGTCCGAATGGGCAAGGTATACCGAAACATCCTGGTACGTTTCGAGCTCCTTTTTCGCGTAGGCGGCAACCGCCCTGTTAAACTCGTATTCCCGCATCCCCGAAGGGCTTCGCTTACCCGCTGTCGAATAGCCATGGCCCGCATCCAGCATAAATTTCATCCTATTAACCCCCTTTCAAGTCTTTCTCTTACTAAATATGAAAAATTGTTGAAAGTGGCTAGGGACAAGCTGACAATTAATTTAAAGAATGCTCTTTTTAAAAAAGGACTTTTACTGCCTCGGTGCCCAGAGGATGATGGAAACACCAATCAGGCAAATTCCGGCCCCAAGCCAGTCAAAAAAGTCAGGGGTTTTGCGGTCGACTCCCCACCCCCAGAGCACAGCCAGGATGATGAATACTCCACCATAAGCGGCATACACCCGCCCAAATGTCGGGAAGTTTTGCAATGTCGGAATTACTCCGTACGCGGCAAGGATAAGGCAGCCGAAAATCCCGTACAAAAGTGGGCGGCCTTCCCTAAGCCAGAGCCAGACTAAATAGCCGCCGCCGATTTCCGCCAGACCGGCAACCACAAATAAAAGTATTGCTCCAATCATAAAGGACCTCCACTTAAAAACAGTACTTACACCCCATTCTAAATGTAGAGGGGGAGAGAACAAAAAAAAGAGCCATTGCGGCTCTCTTTACACTTTTCAAGCTTGATCTTTAAGGTTTGTCCACGGTTTGAAAGAGATCCAATCGATTCTTTTGTAAAAAAACCGCTCCTTAAATCAGGCTTAGTGCATCCTCATCTGCAATGATTGTTACATTGCCATGCTTCTGCAACGCGGATGCAGGGAAGTCTTCGGTAATTTCTCCTTTAATGAGGCTGTGCAGCGCTTCAGCCTTTGACTTTCCGTTAGCGAGGAGGATAATCTCCTTGCTTTCAAGTATGGTTGCAATCCCCATCGTAAGCGCCTTTGTCGGAACTTCCTCAGGAGAGGAGAAAAAGCGGGCGTTATCCTTGATTGTATCTTCCGCCAGCGAAATGACTTGAGTTCTGCTCTCAAATGAAGTCCCGGGTTCATTGAAGGCGATATGGCCGTTGCGCCCGATGCCGAGCAGCTGAAGGTCAACTCCGCCAAGATCGGCGATTTTCTTTTCATAATTGGTGCACTCCGCCTCAAGGTCCTTCGCCATTCCATCCGGAATGAAGGTCCTTTCCGGGTTGATGTCGAGATGGTCAAACAAATTTGTTTTCATAAAGTAATAATAGCTGTTTGGGTCTGTTTTCGGCAGACCGATATATTCATCAAGGTTAACGGATGATGCCTTGCTGTAGGAGGTGCCGTTTTTCTTGTGATCCTCAATCAAATATTGGTATGTGCCAATCGGCGTGCCTCCTGTCGCAAGCCCCAGGACAATCTCCGGGTTGGCGCGGACCTTTTCCGCAATTAGCTCCCCGGCGGCTTTTGCCAGTTCCGTATCGTTCTTAACTTTGATAATTTTCATCCTTTATCCCTCTTTCCAAACCTTTTATTTTTTTTATTATGAAGGAATTTTTCTTTTCCTCCAAACGATAACCTGCCGCCATTCGATTATTTTTTATGCGCCAGTACCCCGCGGCACCATGTTGCAGCGACATTCATGCCGGAATCCAGGACGGCCAGGTCAGCGTCCTTTCCTGGAGCGATGCTGCCTTTCTTATCAAAAATTCCGATCTGCTTCGCCGGGTTCACGCTTGCCATCCGGACCGCATCCAGAAGGCTGACCCCCGAAAAATCAGCTGCATTTCGGACGGCTTCATTCATTTTTAAAATACTTCCGGCAAGTGTCCCATCCGCCAAAACTGCCCGGCCATTACCAACGGTTACATCTTGGCCCCCGAGGTCATAAACGCCTGCGTTCAGGCATTTCGCCCTCATCGAGTCGGTAACGAGCACCATCCCATCAGGGCCTTTCGCGGCAACGGACAACTTGACCATTTCAGGGGCGATATGGATGCCGTCGACAATCATTTCAACGAGAAGCTCCTTGAACAATAGCGCCGCCCCGGCAGTACCTGGCTCGCGGTGGTGCATGCCGCGCATGCCGTTGTACAAGTGGGTAACATGCCTGGCACCGGCCTGGACCGCTTTTTCAACTTCCTCATAGCCGGCGTCGGTATGGCCGATGGAGGCGATGACGCCTGTACTGGCCAAATATTCAATGAACTCTGTCCCGTTTTCAAGTTCGGGTGCAGTGGTGACAAGCTTAATCAGGCCCGCCGCTGTTGTTTGCCATTGTTTGAATAAATCGATATCGGGATTGATAATATATTCCCTTGGCTGGGCTCCTGCCCTTTTTGCGTTGATGAATGGACCCTCCAGATGGACGCCGGCCATTTCCGCCCTGCCGGGAACATTATCGTTTTCGCAATAGCTCGCTGCATTTCTCAATGCCTGTTCGATGTTTCCATGCTCCTGGGTAATGGTCGTCGCGAGGAAGGCGGTTGTTCCTTCCGCGGGCAAGGCGCCGGCAATTTTCCGAAGCGCTTCATGCGTACCGTCCATTGTATCCGCGCCGGCCGCCCCGTGTATGTGCAGGTCAATGAACCCAGGCACGACCGTTGCAGATTCCCCGAACTCAAATACCTCGGCATCCTGGTATTTTCCGTCAGCTTCGGATAAAGGACCCGCGGCAGCGATTTTTCCATTCTCTATATAGACGTATTGATTTGTTTTAACTTCATTTTCAAAAACAATTCTGCCTTTAATTTTCAGTAAAGTGGCCAAACCAACCAGCTCCATTCGCCTAATATACGTCTAGGTGCTTCCCTTAAGTATACGGTTTTCGCCATTTGGCTGTCCAGGCAACAGCGGTGCAACGATGATTAAATTGGCCAGCTTGATTTTGTTCCGGTGAAAAAAGTGCTAAAATAGATAGAATCAACTGATTGGCTGCGCCAGAAGAGAAGGAGGAACGGCTTTGTTGAAAGTACGTACGAGGGATATTTACGAGAAGTTTGGCCTTGAACTCATTTGTGGCGGTGAAGGCATAGACAGGCCGATTACAACGAGTGATTTGTCCAGGCCGGGCATTGAGCTCGCAGGCTTTTTTGATTATTATCCAGCCGAACGAATCCAGCTGCTTGGAATGACCGAGCTTTCTTTTTTTGAAAAATTAAATGGAAACGATCGCGTCGTAAGGATGGAGAGGCTATGCACGGATATTACTCCTGCAATCATCATCACCCGCGGCCTTGAGGTTCCGGAAGAATTAATAGAAGCAGCCGAGCGGGAATCCGTCCCAGTGCTGCGCACGAAATTCAAAACGACCCGCTTCTCCGGAAATTTGACCAATTTTCTTGAAAGCAAGCTTGCGCCGACAACCGCTGTCCATGGCGTTTTGGTAGACGTTTATGGAGTGGGGGTCCTTCTTACTGGAAAGAGCGGCGTCGGTAAAAGCGAAACCGCGCTCGAATTGGTGAAACGCGGCCATCGGCTAGTTGCCGACGATTGTGTAGAAATTCGCCAGGAGGATCAGGATGCGTTGTTCGGAACGTCGCCTGATTTAATCGAGCATCTCCTCGAAATCCGCGGACTCGGCATCATCAATGTTATGACGCTGTTCGGTGCCGGCGCTGTCCGCAGCAACAAACAAATTACGTTAAATATCCATCTTGAAATATGGGACAAGGATAAGCAATATGACCGGCTGGGCCTTGACGAGGAAAAATTGAAAATCATCGACTCAGAAATTACGAAACTGACAATACCCGTCCGCCCTGGCCGAAACCTGGCTGTTATTATCGAGGTTGCCGCAATGAACTTCCGGCTGAAGCGGATGGGCGTCAACGCGGCTAAGCAGTTCACTGAAAAGCTGTCGGGTGTAATTGAGGAAGGCCGTTCTGAACCGTTTTAACCGCCTTGATTAAAAGTGGATCTCCAACTTTTGGAGGAAAAGAGAAAATCAAAGGAGAATGAGAATGGAAGAAACGATTACACCGCTCAACCCGGTTGCGATCGACCTCGGCCCAATCCAGGTTCACTGGTACGGCATCATTATCGGGACCGGGCTTGCGTTGGCTTTATATCTTGCCATGAGGGAAAGCGATCGGAGGGGGCTGCCAAAAGAGACCTTTTCCGACCTGCTCATTTGGGCAATCCCGATCGCCATTATTTCAGCGCGCATTTATTATGTTATTTTCCAATGGGACTACTACGCCCAAAACCCGGGCGACATTATAAAAATCTGGAACGGGGGAATCGCCATCTACGGCGCATTAATCGGTTCCGTTCTGACAGCCTATTTCTTTACGAAAGCACGAGGCATTTCTTTTTGGAAGCTGGCCGATATTGCCGCCCCGAGCATCATCCTTGGCCAGGCAATCGGCCGCTGGGGGAATTTCATGAACCAGGAAGCCCATGGGGAAGAGGTTTCGCGGTCGTTCCTTGAAGGCTTGCACCTGCCTGATTGGATCATTAACCAAATGTATATTGAAGGGCACTACTACCACCCGACCTTCCTGTACGAATCGCTCTGGAACTTTGCCGGCTTCGCGCTGTTGCTTTTCCTGCGCCGCGTCAATCTTCACCGGGGGGAAAGTTTTCTGGCATACGTTATCTGGTATTCAATCGGCCGTTTCTTCATCGAAGGGATGCGCACTGACAGCCTAATGCTCGGTGATATCAGGGTCTCACAGCTGCTATCGATCGGCCTCATTCTGCTGGCCGCGGTATTGATCTTTTACCGCAGAAAAACCGGCCTTGCCGACGCCCGGTACCTTGATGACGACGGGAAAGGGAAGTAGGCCGCTGGATTCAACCCGGCAATGCCGGCATTTGATTTATGAAGACAGTTTTGGGAAGCTTTCCGTATGAAAGTGTCTTCATCGGCGTTATGAAGACAGTTTGGGGAGGGTTTTCCGCTTGAAAGTTTCTTCATCAAGGTTATGAAGACAGTTTAGATAAGCTTTTCAACTCTAAACTGTCCTCAAAATAAATTTCTACTCACAATCATTCAAACACAAAACCAACAAAGGGGAAAAGAGAAGCAATGCTGATCCAATCAATCAAAAAGGGCTTGCTCGTTGGCTTAAAAACAACCTGGTCGCTGGGCAAAGTCATTTTTCCTGTCACTCTCGCCGTCTCGATCCTGCAATATACGCCTCTTTTGGCATGGCTAATCAAAGCGGTCAGCCCATTGATGAAACTGATCGGCCTTCCCGGCGACGCGGCGATCCCGCTCGTCCTTGGCAATGTGCTTAACCTGTACGCGGCAATCGGGGCGATCCTGACCCTCGATTTCAGCGTCAAGGAAGTTTTCATTCTCGCCGTCATGCTGAGTTTTTCCCATAATTTAATCGTGGAATCAACCGTTGCCCTGAAGGCGGGGGTAAAACTCTGGGTTGTCCTGGCAGTCAGGCTTGGGCTTGCTTTCGTGTCGGCCGCCGTCATCAATCTTGTTTGGCACGGAGGCGGAAGTCAGGCGGTTTACGGATTTATCCAGACAAAGGCCGAACCGGCTTCCGGAGTCCTGAACATCATTCTTGAAGCCATTGAAAAAGCTGGCCTCGGCATCGTCCAGCTTGCCATGATTGTCATCCCGCTCATGGCTGTCATCCAAATCCTCAAAGATCTGCAATGGCTCAGCAAATTTTCAAAAACCATGGCGCCAATGACACGGTCGCTTGGCATGAAGGAAAACACGTCCACGACAATGGCGGCGGGCCTACTGTTCGGCCTTGCCTACGGGGCCGGCGTCATGATACAGGCCGTCAAGGAGGATGGGGTCAGCAAAAAGGATGCAACACTCGCATTCATCTTCCTCGTCTCCTGCCATGCTGTCGTCGAGGACACCCTGATCTTTATCCCGCTTGGCATCCCGGTCTGGCCGCTGCTGGTTATCCGAATCGGCGTGGCGGTCCTCCTGACATTCATCGTTGGCACAATCTGGAAGCAAACAGGCGCTATGCAAAGAAAGGAAGTTAACTTATGAAGCCAGCCACAGGAATCGATACAATTCTGTTTGACCTTGATGGAACCCTGATTGATACGAATGACCTGATTATCAACTCGTTCCTGCACACACTGAACCGCTATTACCCAAATAAATACACGCGTGACGACGTTCTGCCGTTCATGGGCCCCACTCTCCGCGAAACGTTCGGAGCAATCAACCCGGAGATCGTCGAGGACATGGTCGCCATATACCGCACGTTCAATCGCGCCAACCATGACCTGCTCGTCAAGGAATTCACCGGCGTGTTTGAGACAGTAAGGACGCTGAAGGAAGGCGGCTACAAAATCGGCATCGTCACGACGAAAATGCACGATGTCGTCCTCAAGGGGCTAAAGCTCTCCAAGCTGGACCAATTTTTCGATGTCATCGTCGCCCTCGACCATGTCAAAAACGCAAAGCCCGATCCGGAACCGCTCATGCTCGCCCTCGAGCAGCTTGGATCCAAGCCGGAAACGGCCATCATGGTAGGCGATAACTACCACGACATCCTCGCGGGGAAAAACGCCGGGACCAAAACAGCCGGAGTCGCCTGGTCGTTAAAGGGCCGCGAATACCTTGAAAAATTCGAACCGGACTTCATGCTTGAGAGCATGGCAGACATCCTGGACATCGTCGAGGCAAGCCGGCAATGAGGCGCACAAAACGATACCCTGTCAAAGGCGCCAACTCGCTCTGGCAGGTATATAAAACAGTATCGTTTTGGAAAGTCGCCAAAAACTTCATCATCATCCAGATATCACGCTACACCCCGTTCATCGGAATGAAAATCTGGCTTTACCGGACATTCCTGGGGATGAAGGTCGGTGACAGAACCTCATTCGCGCTGATGGTCATGCCCGACACCATGTTCCCTGAGTTAATCACCGTCGGGCAGAACACCGTCATCGGCTACAACACAACCATCCTAGCCCACGAATACCTAATAAGGGAATACCGGCTAGGCGAGGTCACAATTGGCGACGAAGTCATGATCGGCGCAAACTCAACCATCCTGCCCGGAGTCACTATCGGCGACGGCGCCATCGTCTCGGCCGGAACACTTGTCCACAAGGACGTCCCCGCCGGCAGCTTCGTCGGCGGAAACCCGATGCGCATCATCTACACCCCGGAACAGCTCGCCCAGCGCTGGGCCGAGGATCCAATATACGGTACTGGGAAAACCGACTAAACGTCACACTTCTTTTTTGGAAAAGGGGACAAAGCATGCGCCCCTACCCAATTTGGACACCCAGAACCCCGTTCGGCTCAGGCCGTGCCGGAAACTGCTAAGCGCAGCTTCCGGCACGGCCTTTTGCATGCGGCTTGGACTCACGTCCCACAAGCATCCGCGCTGCCACAAACTTCGCTTCAAGGTATGTTGCCGCTGCCACAAACTTCGCTCCACAATATGGTTCCGTTTCCGCAAACTACCGCTCCAAAATTTGTATTAGCTTCCGCAAACTACGCTCCAAAATTTATTCGCGCTACAGAAATCACCAATCCGTAATATGTTCTCGTGCTGGGCAGGGGAGCGCTCCGGCCCGCAGCTAGCACCAGCTTTTCATCCGTCTCCCTGTGCTAGTAAACTGCTATCTGGATGCTAGCGATTCCCGGAGATTTTCCGGTTTTATCCGGAGATCTCACAACTTTAACCGGAGAGTTCACAACTTTATCCGGAGAAACACTTTAATATTTAGCCTGGGATTCTGTTTTTCCTGAAATTCCGCCACAGTTGAACATGGTTGAGTTCGCCCGTAAACTTTTTCAATTCTTCAAAACTTATGATCTCTTTCCCCGTGCTGTCCGGAAGTTTCAGAGTTTATCCCCGCGCCGCTAAATTTATGATATACTACTTAGGTTATTACATTAGTGGAGGACTTCATGGGGAAAGATTCGAAAGCATTTAAAGGCAAGGGGAAGCTTCTCTCCTTTTTCCCGACAGGTGAGTATTATTTTACAAAGGGGCTGAAGGCCTACCACCGCAGGGATTTTGAAAAAGCGAAACGATATTTAGAGCGTGCATTCCAGCTGGAGCCGGGCGAACCGATGATTGCCTGCCAGCTTGCTTTGGTGTGGACGGAAATCGGCGGGTATGAAAACTCGAACCGGCTTCTCCACATGATCCTGGATGAACTTGATCCGGAAATGACCGAATGCCATTATTTCTTAGCGAACAATTACGCCCATTTGGGTTTCTTTAAAGATGCCACCCACCATTCAAAGCTTTACCTTGAGCTTGAAGAGGATGGAGAGTTTGCCGACGACGCCGAGGAGCTATTGGAGCTGCTGATCATGGAAGGCTTCGATGATGAGGATGAACTGTTGTTTGAGGAAGATGACTTGATGTCAAGGCAGGAGGAAGCACGGAATCTGCTTGAGTCGGGCTATTTTCCGAAAGCGATTGAAATGCTGACCTCTATTGTCGAGGAGTATCCGGAGTATTGGTCGGCATACAACAACCTGGCTTTGGCCCATTTTTACCTTGGCGAAACCGAACAGGCACATGAGGTGCTTTACGATGTGCTGGAGAAGAATCCCGGGAACCTGCACGCATTATGCAATCTGCTTGTGTTCGCCCATTATCGCCGGGACAAAAAAGAGACTGCAAGGTTAATAGAAATCCTGAAGAAGATCAAGCCGATGATGACGGAGCACCAATTCAAGCTTGGCGCGACCTTCGCTTTGTCAGGAGAGTACGAGCTTGCGTTTGAGTGGCTTAAGAAGCTGCATAAGCGTGGATATGAAGGCGATGGACCATTTTATTATTGGTTTTCGTATGCGGCTTATTATACAGGAAGGGATGAGCTTGCTCATGCCCTTTGGAAAAAGGTTATTGCGATTTCACCCGACAAGGAAGGCGGCGAGCCGTGGAATAATGCTGGCGCATCGGGAGGAATGGAAAGCCAATCACGGTCGATTTTGCAAAAGCTTGGAAGTGATTATCCGGAAGAGCGGCTGTTTGCAATTTTCCTTGCTTCAGTGTCAGAAAACAGGCAGGAAATACTCCAATCAAGCGAGTTTTGTGACAACGAGAAGTTCGGTACGCATGAAAGGGCATATCTTGCTTACCTTAAGGATGGCAAGCGTTCACCGGCCGCGGATGCACATGAAGCTGCTGAGATGCTCTACCAGACGTACCGGCCGATTGGCACTGTTGAATCCGGATTGTACCTGATGTGGTTCTCCGTGTTCGAGGAAGCAGAAAAGCAGGGGCATAGCCTTAAGAATACAGCAGGCTGGGCGGCCGGGGCCGCGCAAGTATGGCATAAATTGCGGAACGATAAAGTGCCCATCGCCCAGCTTGTCGATCAATATGGCGTATCAGCGGGAACAATCAGGAAATATGCCAAACTGATTATGGGCTGCATACAATAGGCAGGAATTGAACGGAAAGCTAGGACTGCCTGATTCAATTTTTCGTATTCGATGTGTTCAGCGGCAGCGGGAACTGGCAAGCCGGCCATGTACCAGCCCTGATGCCGAGTGAGCAGATGGTTGGACGGAAAGCCTGTTGTTTTATAGGATAGATGTGATAAGGAAAGACTATTATTGGATTGAAACCATCGTGCGATATAAGGAGTGACAGGCATGTCGGAAGAAAAAATTTATGATGTCATCATCGCTGGTGCAGGGCCTGCCGGAATGACAGCAGCGGTGTACACATCGAGGGCCAATTTGTCCACGCTCATGATTGAGCGCGGGATTCCCGGCGGGCAAATGGCAAACACGGAAGAAGTAGAAAACTATCCAGGTTTTGACCATATTCTCGGGCCGGAGCTATCGACAAAAATGTTCGAGCATGCGAAGAAATTCGGCGCGGAGTATGCATATGGAGATATAAAAGAAGTCATCGACCACGGCGACTACAAGACTGTTGTTGCCGGTGCGAAAGAATACAAGGCGTATTCTGTCATTATTTCCGCTGGAGCGGAGTACAAGAAAATCGGTGTGCCGGGCGAGAAAGAGCTTGGCGGCCGTGGCGTATCTTATTGCGCTGTCTGCGATGGCGCCTTTTTCAAAAACAGGGAGCTTGTCGTAGTCGGCGGCGGAGATTCCGCTGTGGAAGAAGGCGTGTATTTGACTAGGTTTGCGACAAAGGTAACAATCGTGCACCGCCGTGACGAACTGCGCGCACAGAAGATCCTTCAGGACCGCGCTTTTGCGAATGACAAAATCGACTTCATCTGGAACCATACAGTGAAGGAAATTAACGCCAAGGATGGCAAGGTTGGCAGCGTAACACTTGTATCGACGGTTGACGGAAAGGAAACCGAATTCCCGGCGGACGGCGTGTTCATCTACATCGGCATGGTGCCGCTTTCCAAGCCGTTCGAAGGCCTCGGCATCACGAATGCAAATGGCTATATCGAAACGAATGAGCTTATGGAAACGCGCGTTCCAGGCATTTTTGCGGCTGGGGACATCCGTGAAAAAACGCTCCGCCAAATTGTCACCGCAACAGGCGATGGCAGCATCGCGGCCCAATCCGCCCAGCATTATGTTGAAGAACTGAAGGAATCGATGAAGGAAAAGCAAGCATAACCCATTTCGGAAAACAAGAGCCTGTCGAAGAATGGGAAAGCCTGTCTTGAAAAATTAACGTCATTTTAATTTAACTGTAACAAAAGTGAAATAATGGTAGGGTATCATAAAACTAGAAATTGACCCCCTTTTTATATACCCTTTAGCACGGGCTCTTGTCCGTGCCCTTTTTTTGTTGTTTTTTCCATGTAGGCTAATAAGAAAACTTATTTTCCCTTCATTGTGGGGGAATTTTAAAAATAGTATAATGTATAGAATCAGGGCCGGAATGTTCGTTTAAATTCCCGCTTTGCCATAATTGAGGTGGAAGCTATGCAAAGGGTCGCCAATTGCGTATTGATGAAGGATAGCGAAATACTCCTCCTGCAAAAGCCGCGGCGGGGATGGTGGTCGGCGCCGGGCGGGAAAATGGAGCCGGGTGAGTCCGTCCGCGATGCCTGTATCCGCGAATACAGGGAGGAAACGGGCATATACCTGAAACACCCGAAGCTGAAAGGCGTTTTTACAATAATCATCCAGGAAAACGGCAAGACCGTGAATGAGTGGATGATGTTCACTTTTTTTGCGAAAGATTATGAGGGAAAGCTAAACGAGAATTGTGAGGAAGGGATTCTCCAGTGGCATTCCGCGGACAGGATTGCCAGCCTGCCAATGGCTCCCGGGGATTACCATGTCCTTGAATATACAATTCATGGCAATGATATAATTTTTGGAACGTTCACATATACGCCGGAGTTTGAATTGCTTGGTTACAGGCTTGATCCAAGTTGAGAAGGGGGAAACATGAATGAGCACCGGTTCAGTACATGATACACAAATGGTCATCATAACAGGCATGTCGGGTGCCGGAAAAACAGTCGCGATCCAAAGCTTCGAGGACCTTGGCTTTTTTTGCGTCGATAATCTCCCGCCAACACTCTTGCCCAAGTTTCTGGAATTGATGAAGGAATCCGGCAACAAGATGAACAAGGTTGCCCTTGTTATGGATTTGAGGGGCAGGGAGTTTTTTGACCACCTATTCAAGGCGCTTGATGAACTCGCAGAAACGGACTGGGTGACACCGAAAATCCTTTTCCTGAACGCCGATGATGCCGCTCTTGTTAGAAGATACAAGGAAACGCGAAGGTCTCACCCGCTTGCAAGCTCCGGGTTGCCGCTCGAAGGCATCAGGCTTGAGCGTGAACTGCTCGAGGATTTGAAGGGCAGGGCCCAGGTTATCTACAACACAAGTGAAATGAAACCAAGGGAGCTTCGCGAAAAGATTCTAAACGAATTTTCGGTAGACAGAGAAACGATATTCACCGTAAATGTTGTGTCTTTCGGCTTCAAGCATGGCTTGCCGATTGACGCGGATCTCGTCTTCGATGTAAGGTTCCTGCCGAATCCCCACTATATTGAGCATATGCGCCCGAAAACCGGACTTGAAACCGAGGTTTCGGAGTATGTCCTAAAATGGAGCGAAACGCAGAAGTTCATTACGAAAGTAACCGACCTGTTAAGCTTTATGCTTCCCCATTACAAAAGGGAAGGGAAGTCGCAGCTTGTTATCGCGATTGGCTGTACAGGTGGCCAGCATCGTTCGGTAACCTTGGCTGAATACATTGGCCATTATTTCGAAAAAGATTATAAAACTGTCATTTCCCATCGGGATATTGCCAGGCGAAAGGAAATAATGACATGACAGGCGCTACGCAACCAAGAGTCGTAATCATAGGAGGCGGAACCGGGCTTCCCGTCCTGCTACGGGGATTGAAGCGGTATCCCGTCGATATTACAGCGATCGTGACCGTAGCGGATGACGGCGGCAGCTCTGGGCGGCTGCGTGAAGATTTGAACATACCGCCTCCGGGCGATGTCCGTAACGTGCTTGCCGCGCTCTCAGATGTCGAACCTTTGGTGGAAGAGATGTTCCAGCACCGCTTCTCCACATCCAATGAATTGTCCGGACATTCGCTTGGAAACTTGATTCTTGCCGCAATGGCTTCAATTACGGGAAATTTCACCCATGCAATCCAGGAAATGAGCAAGGTCCTGAATGTTAGGGGGAAAGTGTTGCCGGCCGCCACACGCAGTGTAGTCCTTCATGCCGAGATGGAGGATGGCACGGTTGTATCCGGGGAATCGAAAATCCCTTATTCGGGCAAAAAAATAAAAAGGGTTTATTTGACTCCTTCCGATGTCCAGCCGCTTCCTGAAACGCTTCAAGCCATCAGGCAGGCTGACATGATTATTATCGGGCCGGGAAGCCTATATACGAGCATCCTTCCAAATCTCCTAGTAAAAAAGCTTGGAAAGGAAGTATGCCGGTCGAAAGCCAGGAAAGTATATATTTGCAACCTTATGACGCAGGCGGGTGAGACGTTCGGCTATACAGCGAGCGACCATGTGAAGGCAATCTACAAGCATGTGGACTGCCCGTTCATTGATACGATTCTCGTCAACAACGAGGAAATTGACGAGCATATCCAGCTCCGTTATAAAGAAGAACTTGCACACCCGGTTAAATATGATACAGAGCGGTTGGAAGAAATGGGCATCGAGGTGCTCCATGAAGAAATAGCCATCCAGGATGGCACAGCCCTTCGCCACGACACGAAAAAAGTGTCGGCAATTCTTTATTCGATGATTGTGGAGGAAACGAAGAAGCGCGGAAACAGCTGAGCTTGCATCGGTATCGGACAGCCCCGTTTCATTCAGCCAGCTAGGTGTTCCTTTTAATGCCTTTTGTGGGCATTTTGTATTTGGATGCTGAATGGAAATTAGCAGATATTTATACTAAATCCAGGTAAAATAGCTTTTTAATGAAACCAAGTTGGGGCTTGCCCGTAAAATAGAAATGAGCCTTCCATCAGTGGGGGGTTATTCCCCCGCTGATTGCCCGTTTAAAAAAGGATTAAGCATGTAGGATCGTTCTGGAGGTGAGGAATTGTCTTTTGCATCAGAAACGAAAAAGGAATTGACGGCAATTGAAGGAAAGCCATGCTGCGGCATAGCAGAACTTTCCGCCCTGATCCGGATGAACGGCTCGCTTTCCTTTTCGAACAGGAAGCTGATGGTGGATGTCCAGACAGAGAATGCCGCAATCGCCAGGCGTATTTACACTCTGATCAAAAAGAGTTATCCCATCCAGGTCGAGCTCCTCGTCAGAAAGAAGATGCGCCTTAAGAAAAACAATGTGTACATCGTACGCCTTGCCCAGGAAGCGAAGGAAATCCTTGAGGATTTAAAGATTCTTGGCGAAGGCTTTACAATTATCCACGACATTTCGCCGGATTTAATCAAAAAGAAGTGCTGCAGGCGTTCATACTTACGCGGTGCATTTTTAGCAGGCGGCTCTGTGAACAATCCGGAAACATCATCGTATCATCTGGAAATAGCTTCACTTTATAAGGAGCACAATGACTCGCTTTGCGAATTGATGAATACGTTCGGGCTAAACAGCAAAACGCTTGAACGGAAAAAAGGATTTATTACTTATTTGAAAGAAGCCGAAAAAATCACCGAATTCCTGAATATTATCGGAGCACATAATGCCCTGCTCCGCTTTGAGGACGTCAGGATCGTAAGGGATATGAGAAACTCGGTGAACCGCCTTGTAAACTGTGAAACGGCCAATTTGAACAAAACAATCGGCGCATCGCTCAGGCAGGTAGAGAATATCCGCTTCATAGACCGGACAGTTGGCCTTGAAATTTTGCCTGGCAGGCTTCGGGAAATAGCGGAATTGAGGGTGGCCTACCAGGATGTGACGCTAAAGGAGCTGGGGGAAATGGTTTCCGGAGGCGCAATCAGCAAATCGGGCATCAACCACCGCCTTCGCAAAATTGATGAAATCGCGGAGAAATTAAGGGCAGCTGAACAGGCGCCGAAATAACTGCGCCCTATGCGAAGTGGTGTTTCGCATAGGAGCTTCAACGGGAATAGAATAGCAACAGGCAGCTGCCGTAAAAGAGATATAGAGGAGGAAGAATGTAATGGTAGAAAAAGAAGTAGAAGTGAAATTGAAAACCGGCCTCCAGGCGCGGCCGGCTGCCCAGTTCGTACAGGAGGCGAACCGTTTTTCAGCGGAGGTCTTTTTACTGAAGGACGGCAAAAAAGTGAGTGCGAAGAGCATTATGGGCCTTATGAGCCTGGCTGTCAGCTCAGGGTCGGTTATTACCATTGCGGCAGAAGGCTCCGATGCAAATGCCGCCGTCGAGGCACTTGCACAGTACGTCTCAAAAGAAGATTGATTATTTTGAAAGCGGATTCGTTCATGAGGTGAACGGATTCGTTTTTTTTTTTATTAAACGGTGCTTTAATGTTAAACGACTGGAGGACCGAGACTACCGCGGGAAACAGAGGCAAAGTTAAGAACCCGTAGGCTGCGGCTCGGGGCTATGATTGCGCCTTGTGGATAACAGATTGCGCGGAAGTAAAAATCCTCCTGTTTATTTGGGAGAGTTGTAAGTATTTCTTCCTGGGGGTGACATAATGGGAACTGTAAATCGTCTAATTGATAAACGTGCAGAAAGGGGTACCCCGCCTTGAAGATTTGGATGTCAATGATGATTGTTTCCCTTATGTTTTTAGCCGGCTGTAATGGCAGCAAGGAAGCTATTAAAGGGCAAGTTGATTTAAAAGGATTGGTCAAAGAAGTGAATAGCGATGGAAACCGGATTTTAATTGATGATGAAGAAGCTGGGCTTGTATGGGTTTCATTGCCCGATCATGGAAAAATTGACCGCTACAGTGTAGGGGAGGAAGTCGTCGTCTGGATTACAGGAGGTATTGATACATCACTACCTGCACAGGCAAGGGCTCTAAACATCGAAATCGTAAAGTAGCAGTCTGTTGACTGGTTGGGCTAACGGAAATCGACGGTAGAAAAAGATCCAGCCGCAGGAGCTGGAGCAGAATGTTGATTGGAGTTGGTTCTCAAGACCGTTTTGAATGTGGTTGTCTGTTGAAACAGTCTTAATGCGTGCTCTCAAGACCGTTTTGAATGTGGTTGTCTGTTGAAACAGTCTTAATGCGTGCTCTCAGGACCGTTTTGAGTGTGGTTGTCCGTTGAAACGGTCTTGATGCGGGTTCTCAAGACCGTTATGAGTGTGGTAGTCTGTTGAAACGGTCTTGATGCGGGTTCTCAGGACCGTTATGAGTGTGGTAGTCTGTTGAAACGGTCTTGACGCGGGTTCTCAAAATCGTTTTGAGCTTATCCTCTTGTTGAACAGGTTTTATACGTCACATTTAAACACCGGATAAGGATCGCCCCTAAAAAAACAGTTTTACAGCAACTCCCTTATTTAACCCAGCCACACCAAACAGCCCGCCTCCAATCGGAAACGGGCTGCATTCAGTATGTTTTATTATTTATCCTTCTTCTCTTCAATGACATTGCGGCTGATGATATGGTCGACGAGACCGTATTCTTTCGCGCGCTCAGCTGTCATAAAGTTGTCTCGGTCCGTATCCTTGGCGATGACTTCAAGCGGCTGTCCAGTGCGCTCAGAAAGGATGCCATTCAGCTTCTCGCGAAGGAACAGGATGCGTTTTGCGGCAATATCGATATCAGTTGCCTGGCCTTGCGCACCTCCAAGCGGCTGGTGAATCATCACTTCAGCATTTGGAAGGGCATAACGCTTGCCTTTTGTTCCTGCTGCGAGAAGGAACGCGCCCATCGATGCCGCCATGCCGATGCAGATGGTCTGGACATCAGGCTTGATGAACTGCATCGTATCGTAGATGGCCATCCCCGCAGTAATGCTTCCGCCTGGGGAGTTAATGTAGATGGAGATGTCCTTTTCAGGGTTTTCCGCTTCAAGGAACAGGAGCTGGGCAACGATTGAGTTGGCAACGTGGTCGTCAATCCCGCTTCCTAGCATAATAATCCGGTCTTTTAACAGGCGGGAGTATATATCGTATGCTCGCTCGCCCCGATTTGTTTGTTCAATAACCGTAGGGATCAAATTCATTAGACTGCCTCCTTATGAAACATTTTAAGGTTTCCTTATGTAAGTATCATACAATGATGGTCAATAAAGGTCAAACGAATCGCTCAGCCAAGTGGATTTTGTTCGAACTTTTTTCCATGTTAGCCATCTTACCCAACGTTGTCCATTTTAAACATATTCTACACTTGCAAAGCTGAACGGTTTCCCCTATAATATGAAATTGTGATGCAAAAAAACATGCCCTCGTAGTGCAACGGATAGCACGCAAGATTCCGGTTCTTGAAATTCGGGTTCGAGTCCTGACGAGGGCGCTACTTTTAAAAAAATCAACGGTTCCTGTATAGGGGCCGTTGATTTTTTTTGTAAAAATGGCCATGGCATCAACTTCCATGCTATCGAACGAGTGAGCAAGGCCAATTCTTTTCCCAAAAAACCTCTCCAAGTTTTTCTCCCTATAACCCAAACAGATGAATTTCATGTAAAATAGAAGTCGGGGGGGAAGCAGATGAACATGAGGATTGGACTTTTGCAACAGCAGCAGACAAGATTGTCAATGACGCAGGAATTGTCCCAGGCGATTGCCCTGCTCCAATACAATGCCCAGGAGCTCGCAAGCTTTCTGGAGGCAAGGGCGCTTGAAAATCCCCTGCTTGAAATTGTACCTTCCGGGCAGCCGAAAGACCGTTCAAGAAAAACAAACTTCAGCAAAAAGGAAAACGATATAAATGGAATTGCAGCGGAGACGGGAACGACGCTTGAGGAGCATCTTCTCTCTCAGTTAAATCCCGGGCGCTATCATAATGACGAACAAAAGCTCATTCGCCAGGTTATATTAAATATAGATGAAAACGGTTATTTCCGTGGGGATATAAATGAAATCGCTCTCAGTATAAACGTGAGCCCAGCCCAAGTGGATGAGTGCCTTAGGGAAATACAGCAGCTTGACCCGCCGGGCATCGGCGCGCGAAGCTTGCAGGAATGCCTCTTCCTCCAGTTGGACAGGATGGGGGAACTATCGCCTTTGGCCCATTTAGTCGTAAAAGGGTATTTTTCCGAATTTGCGGAAAAAAAGTGGAAGAAGCTCGCAAAGGAATTGAAGGTAAGCCTTCAGGAAATACAGGAAATCTATGATCTTTTGCAGAAACTAAATCCGAGGCCGGGTGCGGATTTTCATCAGGAAAGGGCTGCATATCTTGTGCCCGATGTGGTGGCTGAATGCATGAATGGGCAATGGCGCGTCCATCTTGTTGAAGGGAATCTTCCGGCAATCGGCTTTAACGACGATATGTATCATTCACTGACTTCCAGCGGCGATGAGCAGGCAATCAAATTTCTGCAGGATAAATACCAGGATTACCAATGGCTTGCGAAAAGTATCAGGCAGCGGAACGATACACTTTTAAAAGTGGCTGGGAAAATCATTGAAAAGCAACCGTACTTTTTTGCGGAAGCGAAGGGGCAGATGATGCCGCTTACGATGAAGGAAGTTGCCGATTGCCTCAATATCCATGAATCGACCGTGAGCCGGGCCGTCCGGGAAAAATACCTTGGTACCCCTTTTGGCACCTTTGAACTGAAGTCGTTTTTCTCATCGGGAATCGGTACTGTCTCGGACAGCAGCGCATCCTCAGCCCAGGTGAAAAAATTGATTGCCGCGATTATCGGCCATGAGGACAAAAGGCAGCCAGTTTCGGACCAGGATATTACCAATATGCTGAAGAAGAACGAGGGGCTTGTCATTTCGAGAAGGACTGTGGCCAAGTATCGGGAACAGCTTGGAATCGCATCTTCTTCAAAACGGAAACGATTTTAAAAAAGGGATGATTGAATTGAAGCCGAAAGTTACTTTCTATACTAGGAGCCGTTGCCCGCTATGTGATAAAGCGAAGGATGATTTGCTTGAGATCCGCGAGTCCTTAGCGTTCGAGCTAGAGGAAATTGATATCGGCTCCAGTGACAAATTAACTGAAGACTATGGGTTGATGATACCGGTCATCCTAGTAGACGGAATCGAAGTGGGATACGGGATTATTGACAAAGAGTATTTGTTTTCAATAATAAAGAAAAAACAATCCGCCCATATTAGTTGAATGTGAAAATCACTCCTGTTAAAATGAATTCGAACAGGGTGATTTTTTTTTGTGATAAGTGGGACATAATTTGTCATAGTGGGACAAAAAACGTCCCAGTCCCTTTTCGGGAAAGACTCAGCTATGCCCCGCCAATTTGCAAGAAGGAGCTGCGAAGGATGCACTCGTTAATAGATATCCAAAAAAGATTATTGCCTGACCTTCTCAACGTTATGCAGGAAAGGTACTCCATTTTACGAACAATCAATTTCCTGCAGCCGGTGGGAAGAAGGACTCTCGCCGCGAACCTTGGCTATACGGAAAGGGTTCTTCGCACTGAGACCGACTTCCTGAAGGAGCAGAGCTTGATTGTGTCACATCCATTGGGCCTGATGCTTTCAGAAGAAGGCAGAAATTTGCTGGAAGATCTTGATGGCATAATGCGGGAGCTAACGGGTATAGACGTAATGGAACTCGAATTGAAGCACCGCCTTCGCATCCAGAACGTGATTATCGTACCCGGAGACAGCGACCAATCACCCCTTGTCAAAAGGGAAATGGGGCGCGCGACGGCGAGCAGCATGAAAAAGCTGATTGAAGGAAAAAATATCATCGCGGTGACTGGTGGATCTACGATGGCGGCTGTTGCCGAAGAATTGGGCCCGGGCCTTGCCAGGGAAGATTTGATGTTTGTTCCGGCTCGCGGCGGAATCGGCGAGGACGTCCAGAACCAGGCGAATACGATTTGCGCCATTATGGCAGCCAATACGAAATCCCGGCATCGCGTCTTTTACGTTCCCGAGCAGGTAAGCATGGATATTTACGAATCTTTTATTAGGGAACCTGGAGTGCATGAAGCGCTGTCGCAGATTAAGTCGGCGGGAATGGTGCTGCATGGTATAGGGGATGCTATCACAATGGCTACCCGGCGCAATACCCCCAAAGATGATATGGAAAAAATCACTCAAAATAATGCTGTTGCAGAGGCGTTTGGCTATTATTTCAATGAGCAGGGCGACATTGTCCATAAGGTAGTGACGATCGGCCTGCAGCTTGGTGACCTGGCGGGCATACCAAAAGTCCTTGCTGTTGCAGGCGGGAGKTCAAAAGCCAAAGCCATTCAATCGTATTTAAAAAAGGCTCCGCCCCAAACAATCCTCATAACTGACGAAGGGGCAGCCAAACTAATGTTAAGAAGCAATGCAATCTAAGCAAAAACGGGACACATGTTATTAAAAGGGTAATTGCCCTTTGATATAAAATTTTAAGCCTTACCGAATCAAAGGAGGAACTAATCATGGCATTAAAAGTTGGTATTAACGGTTTTGGACGTATTGGACGGAATGTTTTCCGCGCCGCTCTTAACAATCCGAACATTGAAATCGTCGCAGTAAACGACCTTACAGATGCAAATATGCTTGCCCACCTTTTGAAATATGATACTGTCCACGGAACACTTTCCGAGGATGTAACAGTAGATGGCTCCAACCTGGTTGTTGGCGGAAAAACGGTTAAAGTTCTTGCAGAGCGCGACCCTGCGCAGCTTGGATGGGGAGACCTTGGCGTTGAAGTGGTTGTTGAATCAACTGGCCGTTTTACTAAGCGTGCTGACGCTGCGAAACACCTTGAAGCAGGTGCCAAGAAGGTAATCATTTCCGCCCCGGCTTCCGATGAAGATATCACAATCGTAATGGGCGTTAACCATGATAAGTACGATGCAGCGAACCACCATGTTATCTCAAATGCATCTTGTACGACAAACTGCCTTGCGCCTTTCGCAAAAGTACTTAACGACAGCTTCGGCATCAAGCGTGGCATGATGACCACTGTCCACTCTTATACAAATGACCAGCAAATCCTTGATTTGCCACATAAAGACTACCGCCGCGCGCGTGCAGCAGCTGAAAACATCATACCTACAACAACTGGTGCTGCAAAAGCGGTTGCCCTTGTTCTTCCTGAACTGAAAGGCAAGCTGAACGGTATGGCAATGCGTGTTCCAACTCCTAACGTATCCGTTGTTGACCTTGTAGCCGAGCTGGAGAAGGACGTAACGGCTGACGAAGTGAACCAGGCGCTGAAAGAAGCGGCAGAAGGCCCACTGAAGGGAATTCTTAAGTACTCGGATCTTCCACTTGTCTCTTCTGACTATAATGGCAGCACTGAGTCATCCATTGTTGATGGCCTGTCCACTATGGTCCTTGAAGGTAATATGGTGAAAGTCCTTTCCTGGTACGACAACGAGTTCGCTTACTCAAACCGAGTAGTCGACCTGTGCGAATACATCGCTGAAAAAGGCGTATAATCCGTACCATTAGTAAAATTGGCTAACTTTTAAAAAAACATCTATAATGAAATTGGCTTTTAACGGGGAGCGGGGAGGATTCCCCCTCCTTTTTTAATGGCAAAATCGAAAAAATTCGATGTTCCAGGAGGGATTCCATGAACAAGAAGACGTTGAAGGATGTAGATGTAAAAGGAAAGCGCGTTTTCTGCCGGGTCGATTTCAATGTCCCGATGCAGGACGGTAAGATTACTGATGAAACTAGGATTCGCGCTGCACTCCCAACCATCCAGTATTTGATCGATCAAGGAGCCAAGGTGATCCTGGCAAGCCATTTTGGCCGCCCGAAAGGTAAGGTTGTCGAAGAAATGCGCCTTGCGCCCGTTGGGGACCGTCTTGGCGAACTGCTTGGCAGGAATGTCCTGAAAGCTGATGAGGCCTATGGTGACAATGTAAAGGCGCAAATTGGCGGCATGGCGGATGGCGATGTGATTCTTTTGGAAAACGTCCGTTTTTATCCCGGCGAGGAAAAGAACGATCCTGAACTTGCAAAGGAATTTGCAGCACTTGCAGATGTTTATGTAAATGACGCGTTTGGCGCGGCACACAGGGCGCATGCATCCACTGAGGGCATCGCACACCATCTTCCGGCTGTTGCGGGATTCTTGATGGAAAAGGAGCTTGACGTACTTGGAAAAGCACTTTCCAACCCGGAACGCCCATTTACAGCGATTATTGGCGGCGCAAAGGTCAAGGATAAAATTGGTGTAATTGAAAACCTGCTTGAAAAAGTCGACAACCTGATCATTGGCGGCGGCCTTGCTTACACTTTTGTAAAAGCAAAGGGCTATGAGATTGGAAAATCCTTGCTGGAAGAGGATAAAATTGATCTGGCCAATTCATTCATGGACAAGGCTAAGGAAAAAGGCGTCTCCTTCCATATGCCAGTCGATGTTGTCGTCGCGGATGATTTCTCTCCGGATGCCAATACGAAAGTCGTGGGCATTGAGGACATCCCTGCTGACTGGGAAGCACTCGATATTGGCCCGAAAACAGCGGAGCTTTACAAGGATGTCATAAAGAACTCAAAACTTGTGATCTGGAATGGCCCGATGGGTGTCTTTGAATTTGATAAATTTGCAAACGGAACAAAAGCAGTTGCCGAGGCACTTGCTGAATCCGAATCTACATATTCGGTCATCGGTGGCGGTGATTCTGCCGCGGCGGTTGAAAAGTTCAACCTGGCAGATAAAATGAGCCATATTTCAACAGGGGGCGGGGCTTCCCTTGAATTTATGGAAGGAAAAGACCTTCCTGGCGTATCCGCGCTGAACGATAAGGAATAAACCAGGAAAGAAAGGACGTGCCGGAATGCGGAAACCGATTATCGCGGGAAACTGGAAAATGCACAAGACGTTATCGGAAGCAAAGAGCTTTGTAGAAGAAGTAAAAGGCAGCGTGCCAGATAGCGGGGAAATTGAATCGGCCATTTGTGCCCCTGCACTATTTTTATCGGCTTTGGTCACTGACACGGACGGCTCCTCTGTTAAAATCGGGGCGCAAAACATGCACTTCGAAGAAAAAGGGGCTTTTACAGGCGAAATCAGCCCGGCTGCACTGGCCGACCTTGGCGTCGCTTATGTCATCCTTGGCCACTCCGAGCGCCGTGAAATGTTCAATGAAACAGATGAAATGGTGAACAAGAAAACGCTGGCTGCGTTCAAGCATGGCCTTGTKCCAATCGTTTGCTGCGGTGAAACGCTTGAACAGCGTGAAAACGGCGAAACAAACGGGTTTGTTGCCGGACAGATCGAAAAGGCTCTTGACGGCCTGACAGAAGAACAGGTGAAGCAAACCGTGATCGCTTACGAACCAATCTGGGCAATTGGCACAGGAAAATCATCGACTGCGGAAGATGCGAATGAAGTTTGCGCCCATATCCGTAAAGTTGTAGCCGAAAAGTTTTCACAGGAAGCTGCTGACGCGGTCCGCATCCAATACGGTGGCAGCGTCAAGCCGGAAAACATTGGGGAGTATATGGCCCAGCCTGATATCGACGGCGCGCTCGTTGGCGGCGCAAGCCTGGAACCGCAATCGTTCCTTCAGCTTTTGGAGGCTGGTAAAAAATGACCAAGTCCCCTGTAGCTTTAATCATCCTTGACGGCTTCGGCCTGCGGGGTGAACGATATGGAAACGCCGTTGCGCAGGCGGAAAAACCAAACTTTGAACGGTTCTGGAACGAATACCCACACGCACAGCTTAGGGCTTGCGGCGAGGCGGTCGGCCTTCCTGAGGGACAGATGGGCAACTCCGAAGTTGGCCATCTCAACATCGGTGCAGGCCGGATTGTGTACCAAAGCCTGACAAGGGTGAATATTGCCATTCGCGAAGGAGAATTCCAAAAGAATGAAACCTTCCTCGGTGCCATCGAGCACGCGAAAAAGAATGGGACCGCCCTTCATCTATTTGGGCTTCTTTCCGATGGCGGGGTCCACAGCCATATTAACCATATGTTCGCGTTATTGAAGCTTGCGGCCGAAGAGGGCCTGAAAAAGGTGTATATCCATGCCTTTCTTGACGGGCGTGATGTCGGTCCGCAAACCGCAGGCACGTATATCGAGGAAACACTTGAAAAAATGAAGGAATATGGCGTTGGCCAGTTTGCGACCATTTCCGGACGCTACTACTCCATGGACCGCGACAAACGTTGGGACAGGGTTGAAAAATCGTACCGGTCCATGGTTTATGGCGAAGGTCCGTCGTACTCCGAGCCGATGCAGGTAATCGAGGACTCGTATCAGCACGGGATTTTCGACGAATTCGTGCTTCCTTCGGTTCTGACGGATGAAAATGGCCAGCCGGTAGGGAAAATCAAGGACAATGATGCGGTTATTTTCTATAATTTCCGTCCGGACCGTGCCATCCAGATTTCAAATACATTTACGAATGAGGATTTTCGGGCTTTTGACCGCGGACCAGAACATCCAAAGCATTTGTACTTTGTCTGCCTGACCCACTTCAGTGAATCGGTTGACGGGTATGTGGCATTCAAGCCTACGAATCTTGATAACACCCTGGGCGAGGTGCTTTCCCAGAACGGGCTGAAGCAGCTGCGGATTGCCGAAACCGAAAAATACCCGCATGTTACGTTCTTTATGAGCGGTGGGCGGGAAGACAAGTTTCCGGGCGAGGAGAGGATTCTCATCAACTCCCCGAAGGTAGCGACCTATGACTTGAAACCTGAAATGAGCGCCTACGAAGTTACGGATGCGCTTTTAAAAGAAATCGAGGCCGACAAGTTTGATTGCATCCTCCTCAACTTTGCAAACCCGGATATGGTTGGCCACTCAGGAATGCTTGAGCCGACCATCAAGGCTGTTGAAACAGTTGACGAATGCCTTGGCAAAATTGTCGATCTCATTTTACAAAAAGGCGGTACGGCCATCATTACAGCGGACCACGGTAATGCAGACGAGGTTGTTACGATTGAAGGCAACCCCATGACTGCCCACACGACGAACCCGGTTCCGGTCATCATCACAAAACCGGATGCTGAATTAAGGGAAGACGGCATACTTGGCGACCTGGCTCCAACCATCCTTGACCTGCTTAAAGTCGAACAGCCAAAGGAAATGACAGGAAAAACACTTTTGAAATAGTAAGAACAGACTGAATTAGGAAGTTTCCATACCGGAATTAAAGCCGGAACACTACTACTACTTTTTAAGGAGAGATACTGCATGCCATTTATTACTGATGTTTACGCACGTGAAGTACTTGATTCCCGCGGCAATCCAACAATCGAGGTAGAAGTTTTCACTGAATCCGGCGCATTCGGACGCGCGCTCGTTCCAAGCGGTGCTTCTACCGGTGAGCACGAAGCAGTCGAGCTTCGCGACGGTGACAAAGACCGTTACCTTGGAAAAGGCGTACTGAAAGCTGTTGAAAACGTGAACGACGTTATTGCGCCTGAATTGATTGGTGAATACAGCGTCCTTGACCAGGTTGGCGTTGACCAGGCCCTGATTGAGCTTGACGGCACGGAAAACAAAGGGAAACTAGGCGCCAATGCCATTCTTGGAGTATCGATGGCGGTTGCCCACGCAGCGGCAGACTACCTTGATATCCCATTGTATCAATACCTGGGCGGCTTCAACTCCAAGCAGCTTCCAGTTCCAATGATGAACATCGTCAACGGCGGTGAGCACGCGGACAACAACGTCGATATCCAGGAATTCATGATCATGCCTGTCGGCGCTCCGAACTTCCGTGAAGCCCTTCGCATGGGTGCGGAAATTTTCCACAGCCTGAAATCAGTGCTGAAAGAAAAAGGCCTGAATACAGCTGTTGGTGATGAAGGCGGTTTTGCGCCTAACCTTGGCTCCAACGAAGAAGCGCTTCAGACAATCGTTTCCGCGATTGAAAAAGCAGGCTACAAGCCAGGTGAAGAAGTTATGCTCGCAATGGACGCGGCTTCTTCTGAGTTCTATAACAGAGAAGACGGCAAATACCATCTGTCTGGCGAAGGTGTTGTGAAAACCTCTGCAGAAATGGTTGACTGGTATGCAGAAATGGCATCCAAATATCCAATCATTTCAATTGAAGACGGCTTGGACGAAAACGACTGGGAAGGCCACAAGCTTCTGACTGAGCGCCTTGGCGATAAAGTCCAGCTTGTTGGTGACGACCTATTCGTAACAAATACGAAAAAGTTGGCACAAGGAATCGAGCAGGGTGTCGGCAACTCCATCCTGATCAAAGTGAACCAAATTGGTACATTGACTGAAACGTTCGACGCGATCGAATTGGCGAAGCGCGCGGGCTACACAGCTGTCATTTCCCACCGTTCAGGTGAAACGGAAGATGCAACAATCGCTGATATCGCTGTCGCAACAAACGCAGGCCAAATCAAAACGGGCGCACCATCCCGTACTGACCGTGTGGCAAAATACAACCAGCTGCTTCGTATTGAAGACCAGCTCGGCGAAACTGCCCAATACCTTGGCCTTAAAAGCTTCTACAACCTTAAGAAGTAAGTGGGCAGTAAAGCAGGGGACGTAACTGCTTATTCAGAAAAAAACTCCTCCAATGTGCAGCATCACATTTGGAGGAGTTTTTATTTCATTTTAAAGGCCTTTCCAATTAAGTACTTATACTTTGTATAAAATATAATGAGGGTCGGCTGAAAAAAGTCGCAATTTTTCGACACATATTATTTTACCTGTACAAATATAGTGGTTAATATAAAGGTAGTCAGGCTATTGCCTGTCTTTGAAAGCGCTTTAAAAATTGAAGAGGGAGAGGTGTGGAAAGATGTTAGGTTTTTTGGTACGGATAGGAAGGGCGCTCATGCTCCCGATTGCCGTGTTGCCAGCAGCCGCCCTATTGCTTCGCCTGGGCCAGCCGGACTTATTGGATATTGAATTTATTTCTTCTGCTGGTAACGCAATTTTCGCAAACCTTGCACTCCTTTTTGCAATCGGGGTCGCTGTCGGAATCGCGAAGGATGGCAATGGAGCCGCCGGGCTTGCCGGCGCAATTGGCTATTTTATTTTGACGGAAGGCACAAAAGCCATCAATGAAGAAATTAACATGGCGGTTCTTGGAGGGATCCTTGCCGGGGTAATCGCCGGGCTATTGTACAATAAATACCATGATACCAAACTTCCGGATTGGCTTGGATTCTTTGGAGGGCGGCGCTTCGTCCCCATTATCACTGCCTTGGCGATGCTTGTTTTGGCCGCCATATTCGGCTTCGTTTGGCCGCCGATCCAGCACGTAATCAACTCTATTGGGAACTGGATTGTTGGCGCGGGTGCGCTTGGAGTCGGAGTATTCGGCTTCCTGAACCGTTTGCTCATTCCGCTCGGCCTGCACCATGTCCTCAACACACTTGTCTGGTTTGAATTTGGGGAATTTACGAATGCTGCCGGCGAAGTCGTGAAAGGTGACTTGACCCGTTTCTTTGCGAAGGATCCAAATGCGGGAATCTTCATGACGGGATTCTTCCCGGTCATGATGTTCGGCCTCCCAGCCGCAGCCGCAGCGATGGTTGCCGCCGCCAAAAAGGAACGGCGCAAAGCAGTTGCCGGGGTTATGATCGGGCTTGCGTTTACCTCGTTCCTGACCGGTATTACCGAACCAATTGAATTCCTGTTCATGTTCTTGTCTCCAGTCCTCTACTTTGTCCACGCACTTTTGACAGGGATTGCACTAGCAGTTACCTATTTGATGGGCATACGGCACGGATTTGGGTTCTCGGCAGGCGCGATTGACTATTTCCTGAATTACGGAATCGCAACGAAGCCGTTTCTGCTCGCACTGGTCGGCCTTGTGTATGCAGCCATTTACTTTGTTGTCTTCTACTTCCTGATCAAGAAGCTCGACCTGAAGACTCCGGGACGGGAAGATGATGTAGAAGGTGAGTTTGACGAGGATTCAGCGATTAAAGGGGATTACCATACTGCCGCCGTCCAATATGTCGATGCCCTTGGCGGAAAGGACAACTTGCTCAGCATCGACAACTGCGTCMCCCGCCTTCGCCTCCGGGTTAAGGACGTTGATAACGTGAATGAAACCCGCCTTAAACAACTAGGCTCCAAGGGAGTCATCAAGCTTAGCAAGCAGGACATCCAGGTGGTTGTCGGCACCGACGTTGAATTCCTGTCCAACGAAATGAAAAAGCTATAAATAATTTGAAACGCTTGGCGGCCACGTGCCGCCAGGTATTTTTTATTGGTTCTGCACCAAAAAGAGTGGTTTTAACGGAGGGGCTGATACAGAACGATCCGCCCATGCGAAAATTAAAGAAAAGAATCCCCATAAAAAAGGAGAGTGCCGCTCTTCCAAAATATTAAAAGCTCATAAACCAAAACAAGTTTGTAGCCAGACTGCAGAACTGGAACCTCCTGTCATACTTTCGATGAATAACGGATTGCCTCTGCCTTGTATATATCCAGATTGGAAGAGTAAAGATTTAAGTAGCCAAATAACAATTTATTCCCTGGGAGGTAGCCGCGTTGAAACGAATTCTTGATTGCACCGCTTCCGATTTTGTGAAAATGACCGGACAGGATATTAAAAAGTCCATCCTCGCCTCGGAAGGGAGAACGATTTTAGCCGAGGTCATCGGCGCGTTCACCCCGCTTTACCCTGCTGTGACAAACGCCGAAATGGTGGCGGCGTTTGGGGCGGACCTGATTCTCCTGAACTTCTTTGACGTTTTCAACCCTGAAATTCAGGGAATGCCCGATACCGAACCGAAGGAAATTGTCCGCAGCCTTAAACAGCTTGTTGGCAGGCCGGTCGGCTTGAACCTTGAACCTGTCGACCTTTCAGCGGAAAAGCTTGAAGCACTCACTGAACTACCTGAAGGACGCATTGCAACCGAGCAGTCCCTCCGSAGGGCAAAGGAGCTAGGTTTTGACTTCGTATGTCTGACGGGAAACCCGAAAACAGGTGTCTCAAATGCCGAAATCACGAAAGCAATTGCCGTCGCCCGGGATGTCTTTGGACCTGAAGGACTGATTATTGCCGGAAAAATGCATGGAGCCGGAGTCGCGGGCGAAACCGGAAGCAGCCTGATGGGGGAAGAAACTTTGCATAGTTTCATTGAGGCGGGTGCCGATATTATCCTCATCCCATCCCCGGGAACCGTTCCGGGCTTTACCGTATCAAAAACAGTGCGCCTCGTAGACCTTGTCCATGCAAAGGGAGCGCTCGCCATCCTCACGACCGGGACAAGCCAGGAAGGATCGGACGAAGCAACCATTAGGCAAATTGCCCTGAACAGCAAAATGGCCGGGGCGGATCTTTACCATATTGGCGATGCTGGCGCGAATGGAATCGCATTGCCGGAAAATATCCTGGCGTATTCCATCGTTGTCCGCGGCAAGCGGCATACATATGTCCGAATGTCAGCTTCGGTTATGCGATAGGACATCACCCCTTTGCTGCCGAAAGCATGCTGCCTGGCTGAATACCCATGCCAAGCATAGCCGTTAAAATCTCCCTCAATCCTCCTATTGTGAAAAACGGGATTATATGTTAAATTAAGAATACTGTGAATGAACGTCTAACAGGAGGTGGCCTTCATGCATGCATTTTTTGTAACATTATTGGTAATCGTATCAATCGGACTAATCGTCGTTGTTTTACTACAATCTGGCCGTAGCGCGGGACTTTCCGGCGCGATTTCCGGCGGGGCGGAGCAGCTTTTTGGGAAGCAGAAAGCACGCGGAATCGACCTGGTCCTTCACCGGATTACGGTTGTCCTTGCGGTATTGTTCTTTATCCTGACAATTGCCGTAACATACTTCAAACTTTAATACAAAAAAATGAGCCCGGCCGCGTGCCGGGTTTTATTTTTTTATTAAAAAGGATGTAAAGCTGTTGCTCTCGAATAAATGAGTGGGATTGGATTAAAAGGAGCGATTGTATGTTAAAGTGGGCAGGCGCAGCGGGTATATGCATAAATGAAGAAGGCAACCTATTAATGGTTTTGCAGGGGATGCCTGAGGAAGTGAAAAAGTGGTCGGTGCCTTCCGGAGGCGTTGAGGAAGGCGAAAGCTTCCAAGAATGCTGCAAACGGGAGTTCGAGGAAGAGACGGGTTATCTTGTTGAGGTTCTTGACGAAGTAAAGGTAAAAACAGGTACATATGAAGGTTTTATGGTTGAAGTCCGTTACTTTATTGTAAAAATCGTGGGCGGCAGCCGAAAAATCCAGGATCCAGATAACCTGATTTATGATATTGCCTGGAAAACAGTGGATGACTTGGCTACTTTGGAGCTATCCTTCCCGGAGGATCGAGGCTTTTTGCTAAATCACATGGAAAATCGGGGTAATTTTACTTAATAGAAGCGCGTAAGTTGTGCATTTACTTAGTCAGAATATAATTCGCCCCATTTATTTGCTTATTCACCCTGTTTTTAAAAAGATTCGCCCCATATTTCTTTTGATTCGGATGTATCTAAATTTTCAGTAAATTAACCACCATAATCGGAAGACTTATTTCTGGCATGTGTGGCTTGCCTTTGTTAAAACTAAAGGAAGATGTACGCAAGAAGGAGACAACAGAAATGAAAGTACAACCACCTAAGCCGTTTACATTTGAAGCTGGTCCGCGCGCGGTTCTTCTCCTGCACGGTTTCACCGGGAGTTCCGCCGATGTCCGCATGCTCGGCCGCTTCCTTGAGAAAAAAGGATACACAAGCCATGCGCCTCACTATAAAGGCCATGGGGTCCCGCCCGAAGAGCTTTTGAAAACCGGACCTGAAGATTGGTGGCAGGACGTCATGCGCGGCTATCAATTTTTAAAAGATAAGGGCTATGAGGAAATTGCGGTTGCCGGCCTGTCCCTTGGCGGAGTGTTCTCGCTCAAGCTTGGTTACACGGTTCCTGTAAAGGGTATTATTCCAATGTGCGCCCCGATGGATTTCAGAAGCGAGGAAACGATGTATGAAGGGGTGGTCCATTATGCCCGCGAGTACAAAGAGCATGAAGGAAAATCACCTGAAGAAATAAATGAGGAAATGGCTGAATTCATGAAGACCCCGATGACGACGCTAAAAGCTCTCCAAGAACTGATTACGGATGTGCGCGGCCATGTCGACCTTATCTATGCGCCGCTGTTTGTCGTCCAGGCTCGCCACGACCGGATAATAAACCCGAACAGCGCCAATATTATTTATAGCGAAGCGGAGTCGATTGACAAGAAAATCAAGTGGTATGAGGAATCTGGGCACGTTATCACCCTCGATAAGGAGAAAGAACAACTCCATGAGGATGTTTATGCGTTTCTGGAAAGCCTAGATTGGAAAGAATAATAAGAAACACCCTGTAAGGGAGGGATTAGCTTGGAAGATAATATTCAAGCACATATAGACAGGCTTTTGCAATATATGAGAGATGAAGCCTACAAGCCGCTGACTGTCCAGGAGCTTGAGGAAGCTTTTGGGATCGAAGATTCAGCTGATTTTAAGGAATTCGTCAAGGCACTCGTCCAGATGGAGGAAAAAGGCCTTGTCGTCCGGACCCGTTCAAACCGCTACGGACTGCCGCAAAAAATGAATTTGATTCGCGGAAAGGTTGCCGGCCATGCGAAAGGCTTCGCATTCGTTATGCCGGAAGAACCAGGTATGGATGATATTTTCATTCCGCCAAATGAAACGAACAATGCAATGCACGGCGATACTGTTCTTGTCCGGGTTTCATCGGAAACATCGGGTGAGCGCAGGGAAGGGACGGTCATCCGCATCCTGGAACGCGGCATCACCCAAATGGTCGGGACATATGTGGAGAGCAAAAGCTTCGGGTTCGTCATCCCGGACGAGAAAAAATTCGCCGGGGACATCTTCATTCCAAAGGCAGCTAACGGAGGCGCAGTCGAAGGCCATAAGGTTGTCGTGAAGATCGTCAGCTATCCGGAAGGAAGGACGAGTGCAGAGGGCGAGGTTATCCAAATCCTCGGCCATAAAAATGACCCGGGCGTCGATATCCTGTCGGTCATTTACAAGCATGGCCTGCCGCTCGCGTTTCCAGAGGAAGTGATTGACCAGGCAAATTCGGTGCCGGATGAAATCGACGAACGCGACATGGAAGGGCGCCGCGACCTGCGCGACCAGGTCATCGTTACGATTGACGGCGCCGATGCGAAGGACCTTGATGATGCCGTTACTGTAACAAAACTTGATAACGGCAATTATAAGCTGGGCGTCCATATTGCAGACGTAAGCTATTACGTAACTGAGGGCTCCCCAATTGATAGGGAAGCGGAAGAGCGCGGAACGAGCGTATACCTCGTCGACCGGGTTATTCCGATGATTCCACACCGTTTGTCGAACGGGATTTGTTCCCTTAACCCGAAGGTGAATCGCCTGACGCTCTCATGCGAAATGGAGATTGATTCGAGCGGGCATGTTGTAAACCATGAAATATTCCAAAGCGTCATCAAGACGACCGAGCGGATGACGTACAGCGATGTGAACAAGATCCTAGTCGATAAAGATGAAGAAATACGCAGCCGCTATGAAGCGCTCGTTCCAATGTTCGAGCAAATGGAAGAGCTTGCGTCTATTTTGCGTAAAAAAAGAATGGGCCGCGGCGCGATTGATTTTGACTTTAAGGAATCGAAAGTACTTGTTGAAGAAGATGGCAAACCGGTTGATGTCGTTCTTCGCGAGCGCTCTGTCGGCGAGCGTCTGATTGAAGAATTTATGCTCGCGGCCAACGAATCGGTCGCTGAACATTTCCACTGGATGGATGTTCCATTCATCTACCGGATTCACGAGGATCCAAAGGAGGAAAAGCTGCGCCGCTTCTTTGAATTCATCACGAATTTCGGCTATTTTGTCAGGGGGACGGCAAATCAAGTCCACCCGCGCGCCCTTCAGGAAATCATTGAAGAAGTCCAGGGCAAGCCGGAGGAAATGGTCGTTTCAACGGTAATGCTGCGCTCGATGCAGCAGGCGAAGTATTATCCTGAAAGCCTTGGCCACTTCGGCCTTTCAACCGAGTTTTACACGCATTTCACCTCTCCGATCCGCCGTTATCCGGACTTGATTGTCCACCGGCTTATCAGGACATATCTTATAAATGGAAAGCTGGATGAAGCAACCCGGGAAAAATGGAATGCGAGGCTGCCGGAGATTGCCGAGCATACGTCCAAAATGGAACGCCGGGCAGTCGACGCCGAGCGGGAAACAGACGAGCTGAAAAAAGCGGAGTACATGGAAGACAAAATCGGCGAGGAATACGATGGAATTATTTCCTCGGTTACAAACTTCGGTATGTTTGTTGAACTTCCGAACACGATTGAGGGACTTGTCCATGTCAGCTACATGACAGATGACTATTACCGCTATGATGAGCGCCATTTTGCGATGATTGGCGAACGAACCGGCAATGTGTTCCGGATTGGAGACGAAATCACCGTCCGCGTCATCAATGTAAACAAGGATGAACGGTCGATCGATTTTGAAATCGTCGGCATGAAAGGGAAAAGGCGCGAACGAAGCGGGGAAGGCCGCGTTTTCAGGACGAACAGTTCCGACAAGAAGCCGACCAATGGCAAGGGAGGCGGACGCGGTTCCGTATCCAAAAGTATAGGCCGCACGGAGCCTGGTTCTTCGGATGGCGATAAGGCGAAGAAAAAGAAACGTAAATTTTACGAAAACGTACCGAAAAACAAAAGTGTAAAGCGAAAAAATAAAAAGCGGTAGGTGTGGCTGGCGGGKTTTTGCTCTTTAAACCGGCCAGTAAATTACCGCAGCAAATTGGAGGGCCTCCTGGAGGCTCTCTTTCATTCCCGGCCCATCCGTTGTGGGAATAGAGAAATTTTGCTACAATTAAGGAATGTTAGGGGGAGTCAGCATGCCTAAAGGTTTTGGGAAAACAGTCGCGCAAAATAAAAAAGCGTACCATGACTATTTTATAGAAGAGACATATGAGGCCGGAATCGTGCTGCAAGGGACCGAGATTAAATCAATCCGAGCCGGCAAGGTGCAATTGAAGGATTCGTATGCAAGAATCCACAATGGCGAGATGTTCCTGTACAGTGTCCATATTTCCCCGTATGAACAAGGGAACCGATACAACCATGATCCGCTAAGGACACGGAAGCTTCTTTTGCACAAACGGGAAATCATGAAGCTGCTTGGGGAAACGAAGGAAGCAGGCTATGCGCTCGTGCCATTAAAAATGTATTTGAAGAACGGCTACGCCAAAGTGCTCATCGGCCTTGCGAAAGGGAAGAAGAAATACGATAAACGTGAAGACCTGAAACAGAAAGAAGCAAAGCGAGACATCGAAAGAGCATTCCGCGAGCGCCAAAAAATGTAGGAAAGACTGGGAGACCAAGTCCTTCCTATTGAAAAATTGGCTGTTTGTGCTATAATAAGAATTGTCGCAGGTTAATTGCGGCACATAATCTAAGCTCAACTCTGAGCTTTTCCGACGTCCGGCAGGAATTCTTGCCGCACATATACTAAATGGGGACGCTACGGATTCGACAGGGGTAGTTCGAGCTTAGGTTGCGAGTCGAGGGGATCGGCCTCGTAAAAACGTCAACGCCAATAACTGGCAAAACTAACAACAACCTAGCTTTCGCAGCTTAATAACTGCATAGCTGTTCGCCCCTCCATCGCCTATGTGGTAGGGTAGCGGACTCACTCTTAGTAGGCTACGCCGGATCCCACCGCCTGAGGGAGAAGGAAGAGAACAACCAGGCTAGCTGACCAAACGCCTGTCGACAGGCAGATGGCTCAGCGAATCGCGAATATGTCGACTACACTCGTAGAAGCCTAAGTGCCGATATCTTTGGACGTGGGTTCGATTAGTAATTAGTCGCCTTGCATAGCAATATGCAAGTGAAAATCTGGCTTTATCGGTGAAACCTAAGTCGCGCTTGCGCGATAAGGCAATGCCGAGCGGTATGTGGGGCAATCCAACAGCCGTGTATCGACTTATAGGCTGCCCACTGGGTAGTACTAGGATGCATAATCTGTCCGGGAACCGGGCAAATCTGCATTATGCATAATACGCCAGACGGCCTTTATAAAGAAGGTCGAAGATATAGTCAGTGCCATCTCGAAAGAATGGAAATGCACGTCCCACCGTCTCCACCAATACATAATTGGTGGTTTTTTTTTGTTTAAAATAGCTTCTGACACTATTATGTTTAAGACAATTTGTTAAACAATAGAGGAGGTTTGAGTCCTATACCTTGATGAAGTGGAAAAAATTTTTGATAGCAGGGTAGAGAACCCAATCCCACTCTCGGCGTAGCATCAATATTCCAATTCTCTAAATCCTTATATTCCAACTTCCTCCCTCCAAGGATATTTTTATAGGAGTACAGGCTAGATGGTTATAAACAAAAGAAACTTTTTTCAAATTCAATTTTTAGAGCAAGTTTTTGTTGATCATATTTTCCGTTCCTAGGGGTAACGTTATTGTAGTGTAGAAGAATCCAGTTACATCGGTCCTTTTTTCTTTCCACTCTCAAATAGGGAGAAACTTGCTTTAAAGCTGTGAAAACCTCTTTCTTTTTAACAATGTTTAAGCAATAAGAGTTTTTGTGCTTCAAAGGTCTGTAGTTTTTCTTATTAACGATGGTGCCTCCAGTGATACTTTTTACATATTCCAAGAGCTCAATATCTGTGGAGGCTATAGTAATACATGGGCGTCTAAATTCTTTTCGATGCATTCGAGTTAATGTTATGCTCCCCTCTCCATCGATAATTCCCGCAAGATAGGATGCCTCCCACTCCTCCACAATTAACCCCTCCAAGGTTATTCAATCTTCTTCTCTATTATAAAATTAATGACCACAATACTCCAACCCAATTAGGGGTGAAGTTTCTTTCCTGTAATAGCTCCCTCCACATGCTTCAAAGCAGCCTATTTTGCTTCTTCGACTGACACATTAGGTACACTATTGTTAGGTAAGCTGTTCTCCTTTTCGAAATTGCTTTGCTCTTGTGCTACTTCGTTATAGCCAATCACTTTCCCTGTTAAGGCATCGATTTTCACTTGGTAATCCCGGTCTTGTTTTGTGATAGTGATTTCATACTTCTTTAACCCGCCTTCCTGGGTTAGATGACTGTCCGTTACAAGACCGCCTCTTGTCAGATGTGAAGCAATATCAATAGCCTTCAACTGGTTGATCTTGCTGGCAGGTACATTGGCCTGGGCGGATACAGATTGGTTATCTATGGTAGCGTAAGCAAACATTCCGAGGCTTCCTATCAGTAAAACGTTGGTTAGTAGTTTTGTGAATAATTTCATCTTTTTCATCCCCTAATCTTGTTTGTATCCTTATCATAGCCGTCTGAAATTAAAGCATTAGAAGGGGAAGTTTAAAATTCCATTAGAAAAGCATTAGAAAGTTGAAGTAATCAATCGTGATGGCCGCTTCTCCTTGCTGCTGGAGGCTCAGCGTTCAGACCTAATAGGCGCGATTATTGTATATGAATCAGATAATAAGATTGAGTGGGCTTTTTAAGGGGAACTAGGCCTTGGACTGGGTTTGCCAGATTCCGTTTACGTGCTGGAGTGCCCACCTTTTTGAGCCGGATGGCCATGACGTGCTCGTGGTATCCCCTCAAGGGGTGGAATCATAGGGCCATGGCTACCATAATCTTTATGGCGGCATTTATGTTTTGGGCAATTTGGATATCGAATTGCTTACATTGTAAGTCAATCACTATAAGGAACTTGAAAGAGGCTGTGCTTTTATATACGCCGCAGATCTTTTCCAGCAAAAATAAAGGGTGCGATAAATACGGTTTTGTCTGGACCTCTTTGCTTGAGATTTAAAAAACAGTGAAGAAACAAATGTGTGTCGATCACAGCATTGCCGGGATTTTCATAAACGGCGAAGGAGCCGTCATCACAGCGCGTGTCTTTCCGAAGAGTGCATCAAAGGGCATTGCTGTGTTCGGTGATGGTAAACTAAAGATAGCCTATTAAAAACACGAACTGGCATAAGGCATTTCTTTTTAGGGGTGAGCACATGACGAAACTTTATTCAATTGGAGAAGTATTAATTGATTTTATCCCTCTTCAGCGGGGCCAGGCGTTGAAGGATGTAAGTTCGTTTGAACGGGCTCCCGGCGGCGCTCCTGCCAATGTGGCGGCTGCTGTTGCGAAGTACGGGCATGATGCTTCGATGATTACAAAGCTCGGTAAGGATGCTTTCGGTGATTTTCTCATCGAACAGCTTGAGAAGGCCGGAGTCCATACGGATGAAATCCTTCGCACAGACGAAGCGAATACCGGTTTGGCATTTGTTTCCCTGAAGGACAACGGAGAAAGGGATTTTTCCTTCTACCGGAAGCCATCGGCGGACCTGCTTTTTACCGAGGAAGAAGTGAAGGCTGAATGGTTTGGAAAAGGTGATGTCCTGCATTTCTGTTCAGTCGACCTTGTTGAAAGCCCAATGAAACAGGCACATTTCCGCGCGATCCGCCTTATGAAGGAAAAAGGAGGACTGATCAGCTTTGATCCGAATGTAAGGCTGCCATTATGGGATGATCCCGAAGAATGCCGTTCAGCGATCCTGGAATTCTTGCCAATGGCTCATCTTGTGAAAATTTCGGATGAAGAATTGGAATTCATCACGGGATTGAGTGATGTCGAAGACGCCATTCAATCTCTTTTTGCGGGCGATGTCCAGGCAGTCGTTTATACGAAGGGTGCTGCTGGTGCAGACCTTTACATGAAGAACAGGGCAAAATGGGAATCCCGTGGCTATAAGGTTGAGGTCCAGGATACAACGGGTGCCGGGGATGCTTTTATTGGCGGATTTCTGTACAAGCTCCTAGAAGCTGGGGCGGATCCCGGAAACCTGGAATTGCTCTTGGTGGAAAAGCACGATGAAATCCTTAATTTTGCCAATGCGAGCGGTGCATTGACTGCGGCGGGCAAGGGGGCGATTTCAGCGCTTCCAAGCAAGGAAGATGTTATTAATTTAATTACGTTACAGTCCAGATGAAAAAAATGACGTGTGCGAATGGCACACGTCGTTTTTGTCATTAGCAGGATATATGAAAATACTGCCCCCCTGATAATGTAGCCCAATAGGCAGCAAGGAGAATCCTCTCTCGCATTGAATTGAATATTGTTTTAAATTTTACAAGTTTGGCAAGACTTTTCTGGCCCCGACAAAAAACCATGTGATAAGCACGAAAGGCATGGTCAAAACCGGGAGCCCGTATGGCAAAAGCCATGTAGTCACACTGGCGGTAAGCGGTACGGTTAAAAAAGCCACGATAAGGCCGGAGTAAAACGCAAATCGGTTTTGAATCGCCTTAAATACGACAGAAACGCCTAAAGTGGCCAATATAGCATTGTATCCGTAAAAGCCCATATAAATAGGATTATGTTCTCCTCCAAGGGAAAACGATGTTAACAAAGCAATTGCATTTCCCAGTACAGCATAAAGGCCTAGCTTCCATCCTGCTAAAAAAATCGCAATAAAAAGCAAAATCCCTGAAATGATACTATGAACAAAGAAAATCTGTCCAATTCCGTTAAATGCCGCATAAGTCCAATCTATTTTTTCGGATAAATCCAATCCTACATAAGAAATATCCTGAGGAACTAGTTTTGACGTTAAATGAAAAACCTCTAAACGGTAAGTAGCAAGCAGAGTGAACCATGTCACGATGATATAAGGAATTGTAAGCACAGGAATCCCCGTATTTTTCATTACATGCATCATGGTCGCAGTTAATAATGCTGCTACTGCCGCGCCGGTGAGAGCGATAATCCAATGGTACGGCCCTGTTAGGAATAAGGTTAGCGCCATACCTGTCAACACGGAATTGTACCCGAACAGACCCTGATGAATCGTTTGTTCTTCCGCGCCTCCTATTTCCCCGATAAGTGTGCCAATCAAGGCTGATAATAAAGCGGTAATTCCTAAAGAATAGGAAAAGGTTGTTATAGCAATGAGCATGACAAGCCCTGAAAGAGCATTTTCAATGAGCAGAACCTGGGAAACGCCCTTTAGAGCCGCCGTCAGAAAGGAAAATACTTTACCTTCTGTCCATGGCCTGTGATGGATGTGTTGCATACTATCCTTCCTTTCGGGATTTTCTTACTTAGGATTCCTGCCTCTGAATGGAGGCCGTTCTCTCTCTGCACAGCGGCAAAGTTTTTTGGTTGCCTAATTGTTTAAATACCTCGTAAGGAAGCAGGTAAACGGAAATAGAAAAAGGCTTGTTCCCTTCTATGAGGAAATCATCCTATTAATTAACGATAGATGATGGTTTAGAAGGAATCAACCTATGGATGTCGGGATTTTCCATGTAATTAGTGGATAATCAACAAAATTCTTCATTTGAATCATTTAAAGGCGAACGTTAACGTCTTAATATTTTTGAATATTCGTTTGTTAATGGATTTATTTCCTTTGGGCCCAGTGTTTCTATCACTTATTTTTTCGGCCTGTAGATACGTTTTAGGTAAAGGAGCTTTTATTGGAGAAACGGCAATAGCCGTTTCTTCTTTCTTATTTGGTGGGAATACGTCTATATTTTTTGAAAACGCCCTTCCATCTTAACCCTATTCACAATAATCCAACTTTTTAATTATATTAAAATACCTTTTTTTGTCGAATGTTATCTGTTATAATCCATGTTGTTATTAATTTAATAATTTTCACTCATATAATCGCAGGGATATGGCCTGCAAGTTTCTACCGAACCCCGTAAAGGTCTCGACTATGAGTGGCGATATTCTTGTGTTTAATCTCTTGTTTTATTGTCAGGAGACCAATTTTGTATTGGAAGCCCAAGAAATATTGTTCACTCATCTGTGTGTTCAATATTTCTTGGGCTTTTCTTTTTGGTTATTTTAACAAGAGCAAGATTTAATTTTTCCGCTTTTTAGTAATCTCTCGGCAAACCCGATAGACCAATTATTATCATTCAATAACATCATTTAAAAAATAGAAAGTGAGGCCAGTAATGACGCACAGAAGATTTCCTTATATCATCTTGGCTCCAGGTTTAATTCTCTTAATTTTGTTCTTGGTATTGCCTCTGATCTCCATCATTTTTCCTACATTCTTTGATGGAGGATTTACCCTCGGACATTATATTTCGTTCTTCAAGGATGGTTACAATTTAGGTATTTTATGGCGGACAATTAAGGTTTCACTGGTTGTGACGTTGATTTGCGCAGCTATAGGAGTTCCGACAGCATACTATATTTCCCAAAGTCCAAAGAAATGGCGCGGTCTTTTAATGTCTTTAACCTTGTTTCCGTTACTGACAAATTCAGTTGTTCGAAGCTTCGCATGGATTACGATTTTAGGGAAAAACGGCGTTGCGAATAATGTCTTGATGGGAGCAGGCTTGATTTCCGAACCACTAACTCTACTTTATACGGAGTTTGCGATCGTGATTGGGTCCGTGTATCTATTCTTGCCTTTAATGGTTATTACCTTAGTGGGGATTTTAGAAAATATTGAGTCCGAAATTATGGAAGCGGCAGAAACATTAGGTGCGAATCGCTTGATCGCTTTTATGAAGGTCATATTGCCGCTAAGTGTGCCAGGAATCATTGTTGGCAGTATTTTGGTTTTCACAGGAACGATGACTGCCTATACAACCCCACAATTATTGGGAGGGAACCGAAATATGATGCTAGCCACCTTCTTGTATCAGAGTGCAACTGCATTAGGCAACTGGCAAGGTGCAAGTGTCATTGCCCTGATTATGATTGTTGTAACTCTAATCGTTATGAAATTATTTAACGTGGTTGCCAAACGCATGGATAGGAGAGGTGAGGTAAGTGCGTAAACAGATTGGCTTAAAAATCTTTGCGGGTTTGGTATTTGCGTTTTTATTTCTTCCATTGCTGATTATTGTCATAACCTCATTTGGAACGAATTCTACGATTCAATTCCCGATTGAAGGTTTTACACTTGACTGGTACAGCAAGGTATTTAGCAATGAGTACTTTATGGACAGCTTCATTCTTAGTTTGCAAATAGCATTTTTCGGGACGGTTTTGGCGCTGTTCGTCGGGGTTCCGGCTGCATACTCGTTGGCGCGGCACAACGTGCTTGGGCGTAGTTGGATTAAAAGTTTCTTTCTTTCACCGACAATTGTACCGGGCTTGGTCGTCGGGTATTCATTGTATCAATTTATAGTGATAAGATTCCAATTTCCGGTTATTCAAGGCTTGCTGCTTGGCCACTTTTTAATTTGTTTGCCCTACGTCATTCGAGTGGTAGGCTCAAGCATCGAACAGCTGGATACCTCGATTGAGGAAGTGTCATGGACACTGGGCTGCACTAAATTACAAACATTCGGAAAAGTGGTTTTGCCGAATATTACGTCAGGTATTTTTGCTTCCTTTATGCTGGCATTCATTAATTCTTTTAACAATATTCCGGTATCCCAGTTTTTATCAGGGCCTGGAGTGACAATGCTGCCAACAAGCCTGATGAATTACATTGAATACAATTATGATCCATCTGTATCGGCATTATCGGTTATTTTAATGCTGGGCACGGTTGTTCTGATGTTCATTATTGAAAAGACATTGGGGCTGGCAAGTATTTCATAGGAACAGCCAGGATAAAACAGTAAAGGGGGAAAACCGATATGTCCTATGTTGAATTAAAAGATATTCGTGTAAGTTATGATAACCAATCCAATATATTAAAAGATTTAAATTTATCGATTGAAAAAGGCGAATTGGTTTCCTTATTAGGGCCATCGGGTTGCGGGAAAACAACCACTTTACGTGTAATTGCAGGTTTAATTCAACCAAATGATGGTGAATTTCTGGTCGACAAACAAAACTTAACAAGGGTACCCGTGCATAAGCGAGGATTTGGCATGGTATTCCAAAGCTATGCCTTGTTTCCCCATCTAACCATTAAGGAAAACGTCGAGTTCGGCTTGAAATTGCGTAAGGAAAAGAAGGATACGATTGATAAAAAAGTAAAGGATATTTTGGCCATTACAGGACTGGACGAGCTTGGTGGCCGCTATCCAAAGCAACTTTCCGGCGGCCAAAGGCAACGTGTGGCATTAGCGCGGGCTCTCGTAATCGAACCAAAACTATTATTATTGGATGAGCCATTAAGTAATCTGGATGCTAAATTGCGCGTGGCAATGCGGATTGAAATCAAGCGCATCCAGAGCCAATTAGGGATTACATCTGTGTTTGTCACGCATGACCAGGAGGAATGTTTCTCTATTTCCGACAAAGTCGCTGTCATGAATAAAGGGGTTATAGAGCAGTTCGACACTCCGGAAGAAATTTACAAAAATCCAAAAACGGAGTTTGTCGCCCGCTTTATAGGCTTTGAGAATTTCTTTGACTTAACTAAAGAGCAAGAAGGAAAATATAAAGCTGTTGATGGCACGGTTTTCTTAAGTACGCGCCATTGGGAAACAGGAAAACGTACTGGAACAATCCGCCCAGACGACATCGATATAGTAGCAGGTACCGGGCCGCATACAACTAACAGCGTGGCCGGAACAATCAAAGTCCGTACTTTCCTTGGAAAGTCCTATCAATATGAGGTTGAAACATCTATCGGAACATTACTTGTCAACGAAGCGGATGATGTCATTTATCAAATGGGGGATGCTGTTACATTATCAATTCCATCCCACAAACTAATCATCGTTTAAATGGTGGAGAAGGATTGGGCAATGACTATCGTGCACATGGCGAAATCGTAAATATTCAAAAGACAGGTATTAATCCGTATAAACAGTTCAGGAACCTATAAAAAGGGAGAGAAAAAAATGAAGAAAAAATTGGGTTTGGTTGGTCTAACGTTCATAACTGCTGGCATCTTGGCGGCATGTGGCGGCAATGCTGAGGGAAAACAAAAATTGATCGTTTCGACGTTTGGTTTGGAAGAGGACAAAATGCAGGAGGATGTCTTCAAGCCTTTTGAAGAGAAATATAATGTAGATATTGTACTGGAAACTGGTACAAGCTCCGAACGTATTACTAAACTAAAAAGCAACCCAAACTCAACGGTTGATGTCATTGAATTATCCCAATCCAATGCGGCTGATGGAGCGGCGGCGGACTTATTCGAAAAAATTGATAGCACCAAAGTGCCGAACATGGAAAACTTAATCGAGAGCGCGAAAGAATTATCTGCAGATGGTTCTGGCCCTGCATACACATTGAACAGTATCGGGATTATTTATAATAAAGAGGCAGCAGGCATGGAAATCAAGGAATGGGACGATCTTTGGAATCCATCTTTGAAAGGGAAAATCTCCATTCCGGACATTACGTCCACTTTTGGCCCAGCCATGCTTCATATAGCAAGCAATCACGAGAATGTGGATATTACAACCGATAATGGAGCAGCGGCCCTTAAAGGGATTAAGGAATTAGCACCAAATGTCGTAAAAACGTATAGCAAGTCATCCGATTTAGCAAACATGTTCCAATCTGGTGAAATTGTAGCAGCTGTTGTGGGCGACTTTGCTGTTCCGATCATTTCGACTTCAAATCCAAAGGCCGAATATATCGTCCCGCAATCGGGAACATACGCAAACTTTAACACAATCAACGTTAACAAAAACTCTAAAAATAAAGAGTTGGCTTATAAATATATTGACTGGAGATTAAGCCAGGAAATCCAGGAAAAAACGGCTGTGTCGATCAATGAAGCACCATCCAATAAAGAGGTTGTTTTAGACGGAGAAACGGCAAAGAACAAAACATATGGCGAAGTGGCAGAACGGACTAAAAGGATTGATCCGAAATTCGTAAATGAAAACCTTGAATCTTGGATTAATCAATGGAATCGAATTCTCAATAAATAATACCATCGGAAGGAGGAGAAAGGCTAAGAATGATTCTTGGCCTTTTTTCTCTTTTACGATATTCGTGTGGTGGAGGGATTTTAAAATGCAAGTCGATTTGATCATTAGAAATGCACAGGTTTTTAACTCGTTTACGAAAAGGTTTGAACGGAAAAATGTTTCAATTGTTGGCGACAAATTTTACTATTTGAAGGCTGGTGAATTCGAGAGTATTGAGGCTGCCGAAGTGGTGGATGCCAAAAATCAGTATATGGTTCCAGGATTGATGGATATCCATATGCATATTGAAAGCTCGATGACTTCGCCTTCTATTTTCTCAGGGGCCGCCATTGGACACGGAGTGACAACTGTTGTCGCAGATGCCCATGAGATTGCGAATGTGTTTGGGATTGAAGGCCTCGAGGCGTTCTTCTCCCAACCAAGTGTTATGGATATTTTCTTTGCGATTCCTTCTTCTGTCCCTTCAACTACACCAGAATTAGAAACGACGGGCGGCATTATTGGGGTTGAAGAAGTGAAAACGCTCCTGCAGCATCCTAAAGTCATTGCGCTTGGGGAAGCGATGAATTTCAATGGGATTGTTAATGAACCAAGTTCTTTAATTCGCCAAATTATCCACCTTGTTCAAACGGAGAGGCCATTTATGCCTTTGGAAGGCCATATCCCGCGTGTTTCTCAATTGGAGCTTGCGAAATTTTTATATGCTGGCCTAACGGCTGACCATACCCACCAAACGCCCGAATCGGTTTATGAGAAAATCTCAAGCGGGATGTTTTTGGAGTTGCAAAAGAAATCGATTACCCCGGAAACGATTCGGGTCATCGTTGAGAATCAGTTTTATGAATATGTATCTTTCATTACGGACGATGTGATGGCTGACGATTTGCTGGAGGGGCATCTGGACGCAAATGTCCGCCTGGCTATTTCATGCGGGATGCCGGTAGAGCAGGCGCTATACTGCGCTACGTATACCCCCGCCAGACGAATGGGATTTCAGGACCGGGGTGCGATAGTCCCTGGTTTTAAGGCTGACTTCATGCTATTGGATGGTCTCGATAGCGTGGATATAGCGGCAGTTTATAAGGATGGCAAGTTGGTGCATGAAAAAGGAAGTAATTTCCGATATCCAGCTGAGAAACCTCATTTTCCTAATCATTTTTATCAATCCATTCAATGCCGTCCCTTAACATTAGAAGATTTACAGATTAAGGTGAAGGCATCTGATAAGGCCTTGGTCAATGTAATTCGAATTTCTGAAGTGGGGACATTTACCGAACATGTACAACGGGAAGTCAGCGTCGTGGATGGATTTTTGGATTGGGAGAGTAGTGGGTTGGCCTTGATTGTTGTAATGGAGCGATATGGGAAAACCGGGGATATCGCCTACGGTTTTGTCGAAAAGGCTTTATCTGAAAAAGGAGCCGTTGCCACAACCTGGGCTCATGATCACCACAATTTGATGGTGATGGGAACAAGCGCCGAGGATATACTAGCCGCACAAAAACGAGTATTGGACATGCAGGGAGGCTATGCTGTTGTAAAGGCTGGAAAGGTACAGGCGGCCTGCCCACTGCCAGTTGGGGGTATTATCAGCGATGCACCGATACAGGAAGTAGGCGCACAATTGAAGGAAGTCCGCCAAGCGATGATTAAGTTAGGTTATCGCAACACCAATGAAATCATGTCTTTTTCGACTTTATCATTGCCAGTCTCACCTGTTATAAAAATTACAGACAAAGGCATGATGAATGTACGTTCCCAAATGATCATCCCATTGGTAGAGGGTGAAAAAATATGAGAACACTCATTAAAAATGCCTGGATATTAACGATAAATGAACAAAAGGAGCAAGTTCAAAACGGCTATTTACTAGTGGATGGGGAAAAAATTGCAGAAGTCGGAGAAATGAATTCATTGCCGAAGGATACCGCATATGAAAAATGTGTTGATGCCAAAGGTGCTATTTTGTTGCCTGGTATGGTAAACACGCACACACATATCGGCATGGTACCCTTCCGTTCTTTAGGCGATGACTATCCCGATCGTTTGCACCGTTTCTTATTTCCATTAGAAAATGAATGCATGAATGAACAATTGGCCTACACGAGCGGACGATATGCGATTGCGGAAATGCAGCTTGCCGGCGTAACGACTTTCTTTGATATGTATTATTTCGAGCATCAATTGGCGATTGCGGCAGAGGAAATGCATTGCCGAGCTATTTTAGGGGAAACCGTCCTGGATTCCATAACCGTAGATGTACCGGAGCCTATGGGGGGATTGCATTACGCTGAACGTTTTATGCCGAAGTGGCACGGACATCCCAGAATTAAAGCAACAGTAGCACCACATGCACCCTATTCGAATACGATTGAAGTGCTTCAGCAAGCGGATCGTTTGTCTCAAAAATACAATGTGCCTTGGATGATGCATGTTAGTGAAATGGATTTTGAGATGAACAAATACCGTGAAGAACGCAATCAAACTCCGATTGAATTTTTGGAGGAGATTGGCGTTTTGAGCCCAAGGCTCGTCGCTGCACACTGTATTCATTTGTCAGACCATGATATTGAGTTGTTAAAGAAGTATGATGTGAAAGTGGCTCATTGTATCGGCGCCAACACGAAATCTGCCAAAGGAGTAGCTCGGGTACGGGATTTATTGTCTGCTGGCATAGCGGTGGGGTTAGGAACAGATGGCCCGAGCAGTGGCAATACACTCGATATATTTAGCCAGATGCGATTGTTTGCCAATTTTCATAAAACATATTTACAGGATCGCAGTGCGTTCCCAGCCGAAAAGATTGTCCAGTTAGCGACAATGGGGGGAGCAAAGGTTTTAGGCCTGGAGGAGCAAATTGGCTCTATCGAAACTGGGAAACAAGCCGATTTTATCCTCGTAGAAACCGATTCAGTCAATATGTTTCCCATATTTGATCCGTATTCTGCTTTAGTGTACTCGGCTAATGCCAGTAATGTAAGAGATGTATTCATCGGCGGGAAGCAGGTTGTTGCAGGAAAAGAATTAGTGGGTGTTCAGTTGGCCGAATTAAAGGCAGACCTTGCTGAAGCGATGGAACAATGCGGATTTAAAAGTAAAGCGTTAAAGGCGATGGAGGGAAATGAAGGTCGTGGTGAAAGTTAGATAAGATGGGAAAGAGCCCATTGGTCGGAATCTTAACAGGCTGGAAATTGAATTCATAACATACCGAAAGAAACCTTGATTGGCAATTAGCCATCAAGGTTTCTTTTTTTAAAAACACTTACTTAACGACGAATCATTTAGCGCAGGAAAAGCTTACCCAAATGAGTAAGCTTCACCCTCCCGTATAAATCCCTTCGCATGTATCAGGAGCCGGTTCATAGTAACAGTGGTTTTTGTATTGGCCGGAAAAGGGCTGGCCATACCATGATGGAGGGCAGGGGGCATACGGATTGAAGTACCAAAGGGCAAATTTCGCCGGGTGCTGTCTCCAATACTCCAGATTCTGCCTTGCCAAACGTTTTTCAACATCCCTTGCCCGTTGATAAAATACATTTCCTTTCTGTACGGCTTCAAAGGAAAAATTTCCTCCCTGGACATGAAAGATAACCTGGCGAATCGTTCGAAGCCCTTTAAAGTCCGAACAATTTGCCTTGAGGCGGTTAACAATTACATTTCCAACATACAGCATTCCCTGCTTTCCTTCACCCTCTGCTTCTGCTCTCATCATCCTTGCCATTAAGTTAACGTCTGCTTCCCGGTATTTAACTCTCGCCATATTTTCACCCCAAGATATAGTATGAAAAAGGCCTAGATTGGTGTAGGTCTTTTTTTATTCATCTGTTCTGCGGGGTTTTATCCCAACTGTGAGGGAATAATAATCGACATGACAAAGGATGGTGATTCTTGTGGCGAAAAGAATAGCGCAGGGCTTGTTTTTGCTGGGAATCGTGCTGTTGCCCCTTATAACGCAAGCGCACGTTAAATGGTTTGCCGAAGTAAAGCCGATTAGGGAGTCAATTGAGAATATCCTCTCTCCGTTATTTATCACGGTGGCTTTAGTATGCGCGGTACTCCTGGCGGTGTTATCGCAGGTGATGCATAAGCTAACTAGTTTTGAAATGGCAAGAAGAATAGACCGGTGGCTTGAAAAGCGAAGAGCATATTCCCGTCATGTATTAAAATACGGAACAGCGCTGGCGCTGCTGCTGCAAGTTTTTTCYGGAACGACGTTTGCCCCCGAATTCCATATTGAACATACGTGGGAAACCATTTTAATGTGGGCAGCGATCATCCTTCTCGTTATTCCGCACCACATCGCTACCAAGTTAGGTGCGATAGTGCTTTTCATTCTGTTTGTAAACGTGACAATGACCGCCGGCTGGTTCCATATGCTCGATTATGGATTTTACCTCGCTATTATAGGCGTTTTTCTGGTCGGAAAAACGAAGTGGGAGGATTGGGGCTTTCCGTTTTTGTATCTTGGGACGGGTTTGAGCCTGTGCTGGGTAGCAGTTGAGAAATGGGTCTTCCCAAATATGACGCATGAGATTATCCACCATCACCACGTGCCTACCTTTGGCTTTCCGGCAGATACGTTCACAGTCCTGGCTGCTTTTATTGAATTTGTTGTCGGCTATTTGCTGGTTGTAGGGATTTTGAACCGAATTCTTGCAGTCGTTGTTACAGTGCTATTTATCCTGACGACGATGATTTTTGGCTATACGGAAATTGTCGGACATGCGATGATTCACATTGTGTTGCTTATCTTTATTATCGAGGGAGTTTCTTTTTATCACCCGCCAATCCAAATGCACAAAACGAAACTGGATCAAATGGTTTTCGTTTTCCTGAATTTTATCTTTGTTCTTTCTACATTTTTGCTGATCTATTATCGGTTTGCTTAAGGATTTTTCAAAATCAAAAAGGACGAATGGCCAATCGGGATTATCCGTTGGCCTTATTTTCGTTGGGCTTCGATAAAAATCGTTTGGGATGATTTTGGAGACTTTAATAGAATTTAACCAATGATTTGAACCGCTCTTGAAAGACCATTCGTCTAATTAGTAAGGAAGGGGGATGGACATGGAACTTTACTCGGAAAATAAGCCTGACTTGCAACAGTCCCTTAATGAAATCATGGATCGCTATGGTACTGAGCTTTCCATTCTTGCATTCTCTTATGTGAAGGATATTGAAGCAGCGAAGGATATCGTCCAGAACGTATTTGTAAAGTGCTATACCCATATTCATTCGTTTCAGGGGAAATCATCATTAAGAACATGGCTATACCGGATCACCATAAACGAGTGCAAGGACTATTTGAAATCATCTTATTTGAAAAGAATATTTCTAGGTGGCCGTGTAAAAGAAGAACCTACCCATCAGACACCTGAAGCGGTTCTGCTCAAAAAGTCTGAGGACGAGCAGGTGATAATGGCAATCATGAGCCTTGGAAAAAAATATCGGGAAGTGATGATCCTTAGGTACATCCATCACCTTGAGGTAAAAGAGATTGCCCACGTACTCGAAGTTTCGGCGGAGACGGTTAAAACAAGGATCAGGCGCGCAAAAATGAAGCTATTGCCGGTAGTAAAGGAGGAACTTCTTTATGAATAGGAAACAATCCTTACAACAAGCCTTTATTAAAATGTATGGTGAGAGCCTAACATTTTCGGATAGAGATAAAAGCGACGTGCAGAGTAAGCTTCAAAATAGACGGGTTAGGAAAAGGATGAAAATTCACTTGGGCCCTTATGTCGTAATAGCCCTCGTTCCAGCGGTAGTATTCGTCCTCCTGCTTAGCAACGTGAATATTTTTGAAAAAGGGACGGAAAGGCGAGAACACTCTGCAGTCCTAAAGCCGGCGCCGCAATCCAATCAACAAGCTTTTGGCGATATCGGGATTCAACAAGTATGGGAGAAAGGGGGGTTCCAGGAAATAAAACAAACAGCGGAGGACAAGGGCATCGCCATTTCGGTCAACGGGGCCATGTATGACGGGGCGCGACTCGTAATTGTTTATACAATAAAACCCGAGATTGAAGTAAAAAACCCTTTCGATTTATTTCCGACTGAAAAATTAGTTATAAATGGAGAACATTTTATAGACTATTCCAGCAGTGGCGGACCGATAGGGAAAACGGGCCAACACTATATGGAATATCAGCTTTGGGGTGATTTGCCGGATGAGTTTGAGCTTGGATATGATTTAGTTGCTCATGGAGATGAAAAAAGGGAATGGAAGTTTACATTCCCAGTAAAAAAGATTGAAGGCTTAAACAAATTAATAAAACCGGCATATTCGGTTACAAGCAAAGACATGACTTTAAAAGTGGAGGAGGCGATGTTTACCCCCAGTACTACAAATCTTAAAATTAGTTTAACTGTCCCACAAGGGCATGAGATGACCAAGAATCCTTCCAAAAGATATATTTTCGAAGTGACTGACCAAAAGGGCAGGCAGATAGGCGGCATGTATTCGGCTGCTACCTCAGGGAAAGGCCTGGATAATAACATGTTCAGGGAAACATTCAATGAGTTTTATGAGCCTGTAGGCAAACTGCCAAAATCCCTTACCATTCAGGCGTACTCAGTTGAAACCGGACAGATGGAGATGCTGGAAGAATCCCTGAATCAGAAGCTGCCTATCCATTTAAAACATGGCCAGTACAGCGGCATAAGCATAAAAAAGATTGAACGATACCGGAATCAGCTTTGGATATACTATACCATTGAGGGACCTATACATTGGAGGCAGTTTCTTGGAATTAGGGAAAAGGAAACGGACCTGCAAATTCAACCTATGAACCTAATCAAAAATAACGAGGGTTACCTTGCCAAATTTGATACGAATCTCCCACCGGAGGACTTAATCGCCATTTCGCCTCAAAACAATTTAATAAAGTTGGATGACCTTAAACTAGAGATAGAGATTAAGTAAAGAGCGTGAAAGCATAGGCTGGTTTTAAGAACCTCTTCACACTGCAGTGGAGAGGTCCTTTTTTCATTCAAGATAAAATAAAATGGAGGGCATTTTCCATTTTTGTAGAATGAATAGAGAGGAGGAATGAGATGAGGGATTCTACTAATATGAAAAGAGAACCAGAAATTGTACTTAAGGTATGTGAAGCATACTTTAATTTATGGCACAAACATCTGCCGGGCAAACTTCAAGGCTTTTATTTACAAGGCTCCATCGTCCTTGGGGCTTTTGAAAACGGCTTAAGTGACATTGATTTCATTGCAGTGACGAAAAACCGGATGGCGGAAGAGGAGCTTCAGATTGTTTCGGAGATTCATAAAGCCATTGCAGAAAGCTTTCCGAAACCAGAGATGGATGGCATGTATATTGTTTGGGAGGATTTTGGCCGCCAACACACTTTTCATAACACTCCATATCCTTCTTACAATGAAGGGAAGCTCTCGTTTGGTGTTCATTTTAACCCTGTAACCTGGTGGCTCTTAAAGAAAAAAGGAATCAGCCTTTTAGGGTCAAATAGCTCCGAACTCGACATACCAGTGACCGAAAAGGATCTTGTCGAATACGTTTTGGAAAATATGGATTCCTATTGGGGGAAGAGGGTTGAATGGCTGGAAAATTCAAAGGAGAAGCTGTCCGCTTTTTCCGTTGCGGAAATAAACGGTGAAATTGAATGGACAGTGCTTGGGCTGCTGCGCCAATTCTATACGTTAAATGAATACAACATCACTTCCAAACTGGAGGCTGGTGAATACGGGCTCGCCCGACTTCCAGAGGAATGGCACTCTATTATCAGGGAAGCTATCGCGATCAGAAGCGGGAGCACGGAATCGCTCTTCGGTTCGGATGGGGAGCGGGTCAACAGAATGGTAGAATTCGCGCGATATATTATTAGGAAATCAAAGTGGGGAAACAAAATGCAGCTTTCAAATGAAATATATAGCGTACGGACCGGAACCATCGCAGATGCGGAAGGCACTTTTGAAGTACAAAAATCTGTCGTTGCCGAGGGTAGATATCTTATGACAGCTCCCGAGGAATTCAATAAAACCATCGACCAGCACGAAGAATGGATAAAGAGGATTACGAGTAGTGAACGGGAAACGCTTTTTGTTGCTGAAAGAAACGGAGAAATTGCGGGTTTTATTATATTTCAATCACCCGATAGGAAAAGGCTGTCCCATACAGGCACTTTTGGCATCATGATCAGCAAGGAGCACAGAGGCCAGGGGCTTGGCAAATTGCTTTTAAAAACGTTGCTCGATTGGGCGGAAAAGAACCCTCTTATTGAAAAGGTAAGCCTCGCGGTATTTTCTACAAACCAGAGGGCGATTGCTTTTTATAAAAGCTTTGGGTTCATGGAAGAAGGTCGAAAGGTCAAGGAAGTGAAGTTTGGCGAAAATGAGTATGCGGATGACATCCTCATGTACAAATCAGTGAAATAGCAAAAAGGCACGATACTCCTTTAAAAAGCGGGTACTGTGCCTTTCTTTAATCTATTTTTTTGTATTGTCCTTTTCGTCGCCCTTGGCAATTTCCTTTTTAATCTCGTCCGTCAGCCCCTCGGAAGCCCGCTTAAACTCGCGGATTGACCGTCCGAATGCGCGGCCGATTTCAGGCAATTTATTCGGTCCGAACACAACAAGCGCCACAATAAGGATTAAGATCAATCCAGGAACACCGATATTTGAAAGCATTGTCTCATCTCCTGATGGAATTGTATCCCGAACTACAAGACCAGTATACTCTTTTTTGGAAAAGAGGACTAGTGTAAGCTTCCGTTAACCGATGTAAAAACCCGTACCCAGCGAAAAACTGGCTACGGGTTTTCCTGTTGCTAACAGCACCTTGAGACTTTACCGCCCTTGCCATTGTAGCGGGCGTCCTGTGCTTCGCAGAAGAATTCCTTTCTAGTTTTAACGGGCTGTTCTGGATGATGGGCTTTCATGTGTTCAACATATCTCTCATAACTCGGGACCCCGACGAGCAGCGAAATGAATTGTTTCCGGTATGCGAGTATGTCTTTCAGTTTATTAAGCATAATGTTTCAGGTCTCCATCCCCGCGTGGAATGTAAGGGGATTCGTGTAACTCCAGTTTCTGGTTCTTCAGCACCTTAATCCAAATCCTGAGGGCCGAAATCAGGACTGCAATTACGACTACCATGAAGAATCCGCAAAGGGCGGCATCAATATAGTCATTCATAAGAACCTGCCTCATTTGTGCCTCACTCGCTGCAGGGGCCAGAACCTTCCCTTCATCCAAAGCCTGGCTGAACACCTTGGCGTGGGCCAGGAAGCCGATTTTTGGGTTCTCATGGAACAGCTTTTGCCAGCCGGCAGTCATGGTTACAATCAAAATCCATGTTGTCGGTACAAGGGTAACCCATACATACGCTTTTTTGCCCATTTTGAAAAGGACGGTCGTCCCGAGAAGCAGGGCGATGGCGGCAAGCATTTGGTTTGCGATGCCAAACAGCGGCCAAAGCGTATTGATTCCGCCAAGCGGATCGATTACACCCTGGTAAAGGAAATAACCCCAGAATGTGACGCAAAGCGTCGTCGCAATGATGTTCGGGATTAAAGCGTCTGTTTTTGCAAATGGCTTGTACACGTTGCCGATCAAGTCCTGAATAATGAAGCGGCCGACACGTGTTCCGGCGTCGATCGTCGTCAGAATGAACAGCGCTTCAAACAGGATGGCGAAATGATACCAGAATGCCATCAAGGCTTTTCCGCCAATGACCTTAGAGAAAATAAACGCCATACCGATGGCCAGGGTCGGCGCTCCGCCTGTACGGGAAATGATCGATTGCTCACCGACATCTTCGGCAAGCCCTGTCAAATCGTCAGGCGTAATCGTGAATCCCATGTTTGAAACAGCAGTTGCGGCCTGTACTACGTCCGTTCCAATAACAGCGGGAGGGCTGTTGATCGCAAAATAAATCCCCGGCGTCAGTACGCACGCTGCAATCATTGCCATGACCGCAACAAACGATTCAGTTAGCATCGCGCCATAGCCAATCGGCTGGGCATGCGATTCACGCTCGATCATTTTCGGGGTTGTGCCTGATGAAATCAGGGAGTGGAAACCGGATACTGCCCCGCACGCGATGGTGATAAACAGGAATGGGAACAGGTTTCCGGCGAATACCGGGCCGGTTCCATCAATGAACTTTGTCACGCCAGGCATCTGCAGATCCGGTGCGACAATCAGAATCCCCAAGGCCAGTCCGAAAATAACGCCGATTTTCAGGAATGTACTTAAATAATCACGCGGTGCAAGTAGCATCCAGACTGGAAGGACGGACGCGACGAAGCCGTACACAATCATCATAACGGCAATTGCTTCACCCGAAAACGTAAACATTTTTGCCAGCTCGGCATGCTGGGAAACGTATTGTCCTCCATAAATAGAGAGGAGAAGCAGAATTCCCCCCATGATTGAGGCTTCGCCAACGCGGCCCGGGCGGATATAACGCATATAGAAACCCATCAGCACCGCAATTGGGATGGTCGCGGCAATCGTGAACATTCCCCAAGGGCTTCCAATAAGCGCTTTTACAACTACCAGTGCCAATACGGCCAATAAAATAATCATAATTCCTAAAATGCCGACCATGGCGATGATGCCTGTAATAGGGCCGATTTCTTCCTTGATCATTTCTCCAAGTGATTTTCCATTGCGGCGCATGGAGCCGAACAGGATGATGAAGTCCTGGACAGCACCGGCAAGGACGACACCGACAACAATCCAGAGTGTTCCCGGCAGATACCCCATTTGGGCCGCGAGGATTGGTCCGACGAGCGGGCCGGCACCGGCAATTGCGGCAAAGTGGTGCCCAAACAAAACCCATTTGTTTGTCGGGACATAGTCTTTCCCGTCATTGTTTACTTCCGCTGGAGTTTTCCGGTTGTCATCCAGCTCGAAAACTTTTCTCGCGATGAACTTGCTGTAGAAACGATAAGCGATTGCATAAACACAGATGGCGGCTGTTACGAGCCAAATCGCATTGATGGTTTCTCCATTATTCAGAGCCAGAACCCCGAATGCTGCGGCGCCCAATGCAGAAACCAATCCCCAAATAATGATTGACTTTAATGCTTTAATGATACTCCCCACCTTTTTCTGTTTTTTGTATACAAATACAATTATATTGTATTATTCAGAATTTTTAAATAAACATTTGTCGGTTTGTGAAAAAATAAGGAAAAGATACTAGGATTTTCTGCTAGGAGCAGGTCAAAATAGAAGAAGTGTATTTGCGGAAAATCAATAGAGCCGGTTTCTTGGCAGATGTCACTTACCTGTCATGGCTTTCAGAAAAGTAAAAAGCCGCTTGCTACGGCCTAACGGATATACTTTAAAGTATATCCGTTAGACGTCTGCTGGCGGCCTTATCGATCAAAAGTTAATTTTAACTTAAATCCATCGTTCCCTTGACTCTTGCCTGGTAAGCAGCAAAACGGATACAACCGAGGCAAATAATGAAAAAAACGATTCCCAATAAAAACTCCTGCCCGGCATAGACAGGGACTCGATCAAAGTTTCCTTCATTCATAATCTCCTTTGTCAGCTTGACCCCTCTTGTTAAGGGAATGAAGTTTGCTATGAATTGCAGTGCGTGGGGCATGCTCGCTTGAGGATAGTTAGCCCCGCTTAATAGAAGCAGGATGCTGGCTAATAAGTTGGTCAGCAGGTGCATGGAAGGCGTCCATAAACAAAAGCTTCCGATGATTAACCCAAGGCCGCAAGCAGAGAAAATCGAAACAGCCCATACGAGCGCAAGGGCACCCGCCGCTTCAAAAGTAATGGATATGTCAAAAAGTAAAATTCCAAATAATAAACCGATAAATGCGGTAAACATCCCGTTTGCCACGTGCGCCAAAGAACGGGCCAAAAACATCGCAGGCTTGTTCGCCGGTGCAGCCATAACTAGCTGGAGCGTGCCCATGCTCCGGTCTGAGGTAATGACGGATGTGATTCCAAACACCGAATTCATTACGCACAAAAGTAAGGCGTTTGCGCCAATATAGCCGGCTAGGTCCACGCCATTATAAACGTGCCTCACCAAGAAGGAAAAAAACAGCAATTGGCTGAGCGGCATGCATACCATGACAAGTAAATACACCTTCGGATTCAGCCACCCAAATAATGCCCGGTAGGATAATAAACTATGCCGCAGAAAACGCTGAAATGGTTCCATGATTAATACACCCCCAACTTTCCGTCAATCCTTGCTTTTCGCTCGACAGCTTTATAGCATGACCATGCGATCAATCCATACACAAGAGACAATAATACTAAAATGCCCATTGTTTTGAGAATGGCAGAAGTGTCAGTGGCAGTGAGTGTCTCCCGCAATAATGCAATTGCCCATGTAGGGGGCAGTAGATACGAAAGCGGCTGAATCCAATTCGGCAAAATGGAAATCGGGAATAAAAACCCGCAAATAAAATAAATCGGGTATTCAAGGAAGTTCATTAATGCCTCCGCCTGGCGGGATAAAGTGAAAAACAGCGCCATAAAGAATGAAAAGATGATCAACGTAAATACCACAAGCAGGAGCGCCAGCAAAAACAGCAGGGGATGGGCAATCACAACCTGAACACGGAAAATCACAACTAAATAGAGTACCGACAACCCCATGGCGATAATTCCCCAGATTGTATTCCCGACAATTTTGCCGAGAAGGATAATTGAAAAGGGGGTAGGGGCGACGAAAATGTTTTCCAATGTTCCGTAAAATCGTTCCCGGTTAATATCGCTCGCGGAAGAATAGACAATTGACGACCACAGGGCCATAAAGCCGGAACCAAGCAACACATACTGCACGAGTGTCTCATTTGGAACTTTACCGTAAATAAAGTAGCTTAGTGTCGCGTAAAAAAGTGGGGAAATCCAAATGATGAATTGGAACATTGGACGTGCGATTGAAAGCCTCATTTGCAGATTAGCTGTTTGCCATAATGGGTGAAGAATGCTGTTCATCTTTTAATCCTCCGATCAAATGCAAATAAACATCTTCCAGGGAAGGTTCCGTAATCGAAATGTTTTGAACACCGCTTTCACCCAACCCGCTATAAAGAAGGGAAATGACTTTTTGCGGATCACTGGTTTGGACACGGACAGTCGAATAGTAATCATTTGTGGTTTCTTCCAAATGGTGAAAGCTGGCATGTTTGCTTAGCAGGGATTTTGCTTTCAGCCCATTTGTACAATCAAATTGGACGACTGAAAGCTGCCCCACCATCTTCTTCAAATTATCGGGTGTGTCTATTGCGATAAGTTCCCCTCGATTAATAAATGCAATGCGGTCGCAAAGCTCATCTGCTTCCTGCATGTAATGGGTTGTCAGTACAATGGTTGTTCCTTTTTCGTTTAGCTGCCGGATGATTTGCCGCAGGTTTCTGGCACTTATCGGATCCAGGCCGATGGAAGGCTCATCTAAAAAAAGGATTTTTGGGTCATTTATCAACCCACGTGCAATTTGCAGCCGCTGCTTCATCCCTTTTGAGAAAGTTTCAACCCGCTGGTTGGACACATTCTCAAGCCCTACCAGTTGCAGCAATTCAGGGATTCGTTCCTTCTGGACGATCCTTGGGATTTTATACAGGTCAGCAAAGTAGGTGAGATTATCATAGGCTGATAACCGCCAGTATAAATTTCGCTCCCCGCCAAGAATGAAATTGATTTCGGGCCTCAATTTGTTGTTTTCCGTTTCAACATCCAAACCAAGGATGGTGGCTTGACCTTCCGTCGGAATGAGCATAGTCGTCAAAATTTTAATCATTGTCGTCTTGCCAGCTCCATTGGGGCCAAGCAAACCAAAGACCTCTCCTTTTTGTACTTCAAATGAAATTCCCTTAAGAGCTTCAGTCGTTTTCTTCCTCTTTTTGATAAATCCCTGCTCTGTCACATACGTCCGTTTAACATTTTTTACATGAATAATGGTAGTATTCACCTTGTCACCCCTATATTAGATGTATATCTTATATTATGATTGTATTATAATTCTAAATTTTTGCAATAAAAAAAGAACGACATATTTTGTCGCTCTTTTAATCATGATTCAGCATTCGTGAATTCCTGAAGTACTAATTTGAATTTCTCCAGTTGAACCGGATTCGCGGAAAAATATTTAATTGCCCCGATTTTTTCTTCCTTGATCAAATTGGCCTTTTTTAGCTGGTCCAGATGATGTGAAACAGTCGCCGTTGTGACCCCGACATACTCCGCCAATCTTGCGCCATATTCCTTTTTTACGCATAACATTCTTAATATGAGAAGTCTGTTTGGGTCCGATAGAACTTTTAGGATTTTGGACAATTCTCTGCTTTTTTCCCTGTCATCATTCAGTGGTTGGGCGCAGCCGAATATCACAATACAAACCGCATGATTAAAGACACGCATTTTAAATGGAGAAAAACTGTAGCTTGGGAAAAAATAATAGAGCTTATAATCGCTTGTGCGCTTGAACGTTTTTCCCATTACGTATTGTGAAAGGCCGAGTGGTTTCATGTTTAACTTTCCTAATTCCAGTAATGATTGATCAATGTCTGCTTGTTTTGTCTTAATCAACTTTTGGAAATGGCCGCTTTGAACGATGTGAAGGAATAAATTAAGGAAATCCTTGCGAAATGAAGGGAGTTCGAGCAAAAACAATTTAATGAATTGCCGTTTTTCAGGGGTGCTCCACTCATAACGCTCTTCTATGGATTCAATGCCATCTGGTGCAATTAGGAGCTTTTCAGTTAAATCCCTTGGAATTTCTCCTCCTAAAAAGCTCTGGACAAAATCAATATCGGATAAGGCCGAAATGCCGGTGCAAAAATCTTTTTCATCTTGAAATTGCGGTACTTTTAAAAGTAGCTCGAGGCAGCCTAATAAATCATCAGTAGAATAGCCGCGCCACTTTTCAATAAATACTCTCGATTGTTCAGGAAGCTCTTTTTCAACTGATTGGTAATCTATGTAGTGAAAATTCTTTTTGTTCCTTAATAACAATGCACAAAGGAGAATCATCCCTTCCACAACGGGAGAAAAAAACATATGTACTTGTTTATCCGCGGTTTCTTCGTAGTTTACCTCAATGGTCATTTTCAGTCCTCCATAAGTATGTTACTAGTATTATAAAATGGCCATCTGATATTTGGAAGTTTAGGGACCAAAGTACCTCCAGTAAAATAGAAAAAGCCATGAGTGAGGAACTCTTGGCCACTTTAACGTATTTCATTTTAGGAGAAAAGCTTTTATTTATCCTTCGTTTCTTCTATAGCCATAAGCACGGCTTCCCTAATCTCCTTATACCCGGTACACCGGCAAATATTGGACTCCAGCCAATCTTCGAGCACCTTTTCGTCAGCATCTGGTGCCTTCTGGACAAGCGCATGGCAATTCATCAGAAAGCCGGATGTGCAGTAGCCGCACTGGAAGGCGAATTTCTCGACGAATGCCCGCTGAATAGGAGTATCTTTAAGGCCTTCAACCGTCGTAATTTCCTTTCCTTCACCCTCGAGGGCAAGCATGAGGCATGATTTCTGTGGTGTGCCGCCAACCAGTACGGTGCATGCGCCACAATCCCCATTCAGGCAGCCGGGCTTCGACCCGGTTAGCCCAAGCCTTACACGGATAACATACAGCAATGTATCGGCCGGACGGATCGTAACAACTTCTGTTTCGGAATTGATGGCAAGATGGACGTGGACCCTCGGATCATTGGCCAATATTTTCACCCTCCAGGTCACGGATGGCATCCGCAATCATATTTTTCAACACGTAAAGGCGAAATTCCTTCGAGCCCTCAACATCGTCCAGAATGGGGGAGGGAAGGCTGCCCAAGGCCCTGTCCGCTCTTTCTTCGGGAGAAAGCGCTTTCTCATTCATAGCCTCTTCGATTTCCGCAGACCGGAACGGGAAGGGGCAGACCCCGCTGAACGCCATCCGAATTTCCTCGCCCTTTTTTATGGCTGCGATTGTCACGAGCGGGTAACCGGTGTTCCACTGCTTCCGTCTTTTTTTTGTGTAGTATGGAAGGTTTAAATACTCTTTTTCTATTAAAATCGTGAACACGAATTGTCCATCCTGCAATTGGATTGTACGATTGAATATGGTGTTTAATGGCCTATATGCAAGCCCAGTTTCGTCCATAATCCCAATTACGGAGTCGGCGAGCAGCAAAGGCAGCACGGCTTCCCGGTAAAAGATTTTCCCGCATACATTCCCGCCAATCGTGATTTTATTCCGGGAAGTCCGGTCGGCGATTTCACTCACCGTCTTGCTAAGGAGGGGAAAAAGATTGTCCTCTTCGATAGAAGTAAGTGTCACGCCTGCTCCTATCACCAAATACTTTTCATGGGAAAAAATATCTTCATACCCAGGTATCGCTTTCAGATCAATTACAATATCCGCATAATCTAGGCCAATCCGTCCAAGTGTGACTAGTTCGGTACCGCCTGAAAAATAATAAGGGGCTTCCTGCTGGTTTTTGGCTCCCTGATAAAGACGGACGGCATCCTGGGCTGTTTTCGGTTTGAAATACCGGAAGTTAAACGGTAGCATTTTTCATCCCCCTCGATGCCCGCCATAGTTGTTCCGGAATAAGGGGAAGGTGGTTTAACTGGACGCCTAATGCAGCCGACAGGCAATTTCCGAGGGCAGCAGGCATGCCAATCAAGCCGTGCTCACCGGCGCCCCTTGAACCGTAGGGACCGGCCAGGTGGGGAGTTTCTACAAAGTCGACGATGTATTCGGGCTGTTCTCCATAATGAAGCGGCCTGTATGTCCTCAGTTGAGGGTTTAGGATTCTCCCGTTTTGATCGAATACAAATGTTTCCCTTCCCCCAAAGGCGATCCCCATGCTCATCGCTCCCATCACTTGGCCAAGAAGAGCTTTCTCGTTTAAAACTTTCCCGATATCCAGAACCGCATAAGCTTTTAAAATCCGATACGTAAAATCCCTTGTATCCAGTTCTAGTTCAATTCCTTCAGCGCCTACAGTCCATTCGGGACCCGGCCTCCCTTTTCCAGTCTGGGGATCGAGCTTTGTAATCCGGTTCTGTGTATAAATCCCGGTGGCAAGGATTTGGCCGCCAATCGTTTCGCCATTGGGGAATTTGTATCCGTAGGCCAAGTCCTTTACATCAAGGCTTAGAGTTGGATCATCAATGTAATAAACCTTTTCATGCGCAACCTCAAGATCATCGGGGGTAACATGCATAACACAGGAGGCAAGCTCCTTAAGCTGGCGGATTGCATCCTCTGCGGCCGCGAGAACCGCCCGCCCACCCATCAACGTTCCACGGCTGCCGACTGTCTTCCAGTGCTCGGGAGTCGTTTGCGTATCGACAGGCATTTTCACGTGGATTCTATTTATGTCCATTTTCAGCCGTTCCGCTAAAATTTGCGCAAGGACCGTTTTCGTTCCGGTGCCAAGTTCGACGACGCCCGACATGAGGTTAATGCTGCCGTCCGGGTTGAACGTTAAAATCGCGCCAGAGGTCGCATCCGTATCAAAGGTAGAGGTCTTCCAGACGCAAGCGATTCCTTTTGCCCGGATCAACCGGCCATCTTTATGAATTTTCGGCTCTGCGTCCCAGTTCATCAGTTCCTTTAGCCTGTCTATGCATTTCGGGAGGTTGCCGACGGTACTCCGGTTCAGCACGACCTGGGTCGGCGTCATATCACCTGGCATGATTGAGTTTTTTCGCCGTAGCTCCAGCGGGTCCATCGAAAGTTTTTCGGCGAGCACATCCATCGTCCGCTCGAAGGCAAAGTGGACTTCGGAATGGCTGTAGCCTCTGAATGCGCTGGCATAGGGATGATTCGTGTACATGCAATACGAATCGCAGTAAATATGTTCAATATCATAGGGGCCGGTGCAGTCAACCGCTCCGGCGCGGCTTATATCCACCGATTTATCCGAGTAGGCACCGCCATCCCATAGAAACACGATTTCCGCCGCCTTCAGCATGCCGTCCTTTGTCGCACCGAGCTTTACAGTTGCGTCCAGGCCAATATGGCAGGGGGATGTGATGATGTCCTCCTCCCGTGAATTGAACAGCTTGACCGGACGGCCGCCAACCGCTTTTGAAGCGAGGTACGCAATGACCTCGAGCTGGATGGCCGCCTTGCCGCCGTACGCCCCACCTACAAGGGGCGTATAGACGATAACTCTGCCAGGATCAATACCGAAATACCATTTGAATAATTTTTTTATCGCGAACGGAGCCTGGGAGGAGGTCGTAATTTTAATATGGCCGTCAGGTAAAATTTCAGCAATTGATGCCCTTGTTTCCATTGCGACGTGGTCAGAGGGATTAAAGTCAATTTGGAACTCCGCAACAACCTCGCTTTCCCGGAACCCTTTCTCGATATCGCCTTTCCTGATTTTATCCAAATTGGCAACATTTGTACCTGGGATTGGATACACACCTCCTGGCTTTTCATAATTGCCAAGCTGCTCATGGACAAGAGGTGCATCCTTTTGAAAAGCCTGCCGCGGTGAATTTACGACAGGAAGTGCCTCATAGGACACCTTGATCCGGTCAACCGCCTGCTTTGCGATAACCGGCGTTTCCGCCACAACTACCGCAACTGGCTCACCGTGATACCGGACCCTTTTGTAGGCGATGGGCGACCTGTCCTTGATTTCCTCGCCGACCAGCGGAAATGACTGATTTCCGAGAATTGCTTTCACTCCGGGGACATTCCAGGCATCGGAAAAGTCCATGCTTACAATATTCGCATGGGCGTAGGGGCTGACCAGCATCCTGGCATGAAGTGTGCCCGTTTCCTGGAAATCATTCGTATACTTCGCCCTGCCAGTTACTTTATCAAAAGCTTCCTTTCGGATGATGCTTTTCCCGATATACTCCAATCGAACCACCTCGCAATCTATTTGCCCCGGCAGTCGGGGATGTTTTAGTTCGACCATAAACAATGGTATTCGGCCAAGTTTCAGGACATTAAAAGCAAACCTTTGATTTGTTCTGGAACGCATTAAGTGTTCCTTTCCTTGAGCAGACTTGCCAATGCTTTATATTCATCCATTGTATCGACATCGTAAAAAAGCCGGGGCTGCCTGAAATCGATTGCCCGCACGGATGCCTTTGACTCACCCCGGATTAGTTTCCGAAGCCCGTGGTCACCATCAAGATGTTCAAATAAGGAAAAACACTTATTTGAAAGCAAGATTGGCGGCATCGGATTGCCCCTTGGCCCCGATGCTCCGACAAAATCAGTAGGGGTCTTACTAAAATAATCGATTAGTGTATCAATTACCTTAAACGTAACAAAAGGCTGGTCAGCAAGGAGGACCATTCCTGCATCCGCTCCCGATTCCGCGGCTTTTTTGACGCCAATCTTCAGAGAGTATCCCTGCCCTTTTTCCGCATCGGCGCATTCCAACCGGGTCCACTTTCGATAGATCCGGGATTCAAAAAACGAATCCGGAAGCCAATCAAGGTGATCCCCTTGCTTTGTTACGACAAATACATGATCCAGTTTTGAAAGAAGGGCCTGCTTGAGGGCAATGCTTCCGAGCGGAACTCCGCCAAAAGTCAGCTTCCGCTTATCCGTTCCCATGCGTCTGCTGCTGCCTGCCGCAAGATAAAGGCCGGCAATTCTCATAAGGCCGGCTCTTTGTCTCTGCGAATTTTCTTGATTATCTCGGCAACGATGCTGACGGCTATTTCCTGAGGGCCTTGAGCACCAATGGCCAGGCCAACAGGGGAATGGAGAAATTCGGGTATGGGAGTTCCCCGAAGCAGCCGTTCCGTCCGCTCCCTCGGACCGAGAACTCCCAGGTAAAATAGCGGCCCGGACTCAAGCAAACTGTCCAAAATTAGTTGATCTCTATCAAAGTGATGCGTCATGACAACCGCCAAATCCGCAGCTGAAAACGAAAGGCCCATGAATATTTTTTCAAGAGAGTCGCTTAAAAGCATATTTGCCTCCGGGAACCTCTCAATAGACCCAAAAGCCGGCCGCCAATCGATTACAGTGACATCAAAGCCTGTTTGGGAGGCGAGGGAAACAACCGGCATGGCATCATCACCCGCGCCAAAAACAAAAAGGCGGGGCCTTGGCTTCAGTTGATGGACAAACAGGAATCCGCCATTTTTGGCGTCGGGATGAAGCCCTGTTGGCAGCTGCGAAGATTTTATCACTTCGCTTCCTGTCGAGGATTTTTCCGCGGGAAAAAATCGTCCATCGGCAAGTTTCATATCCGGAGTAAACCTGACGACCCGTGTGACTGCCTTATTGGAATCAAGCGCTTTTTTTGCAAAAAGAAGGCCCGAAAGCAGCTTGTCATTGACGGGCTCCAAAAGGATAGTCAACCTTCCGTTGCAGCCCGCTCCCCGCCCCCACGCTAAATCATCCTCATTTGCCATATCAAAGTGGACAACGCTTGGGTTCCCTGTAGTGAAAACTTCCGTCGCCCTCTCTGTTATATCCTCCTCGAGGCAGCCCGCCGAGAGAAGCCCAAGCCTGGATTTGTCCCGGAGTATCAGTATCGACGCCCCTTCCTTCCTGTAGGCGGAGCCCTCCACATGAATAATGGTCGCGAGCACCATCGGCTTTTTGGGTGAGAGGGAAATTGTATCGAGCAGTTGATTCATCGTTTCCACGGTTTTCACCGCTTTCCTGCCAATTTTCATCTCTATATGGATATTCCCCCGAATAAAAAAATATCCCAGGCCCGGCAGGCGAGGGATACTTAATGCAACTGATTTAGCAGCCTCCGTGTTTCAAGACAGAAGGTGTTTCGGTACATCTCATCACTTTGGCTTTGTGGAAGGGCAATGTTTGATTGAATCAGGCCAATTACGGCGTCGCGCCTTTCCTGATTGAAGCCCGGGGCACCTGTTTCTAGGAAAAAGTCCTTTAAAATCTGCAAATCTGTCCTTAACATAGTTTTGTCCGCGGGGGAAAGCTGGCCAGCTTTTTCCCATTCTGTAAGGGTGCCGATGACTGCTGAAGCATATTCAAATCCATTTTCGAGTATGTGAAGCCTTGTTTTATAGCTGGAAAGCGTATCTTTGTGTTTTTTTCCAAGAGGATTGAACTTTAGGCTCCTCGATGCGATGTTAAGGGTGTCCTTCACCGTATGGAGATCGTCCAACAAGTCCTTGCGCCGGTTTTCCATTTCCGTCTGCTTGTCGAACCCCCATTCCGAATGGACCCAATTGGCCATTTCCCCTAGGAGGACTGACAGTTTGTGGCTTGCCTTTTTGATTGCTGCCTCGGCATCCTTTGTAAAATCGGGCGGAAAGAGAATCATATGGACAATAACCGCGACAACCGCGCCAATGATGGTATCCACAACACGGTCAAAACCATAATCACCGGACTTTCGTTCAAAGGAAAAGAGCAGCAGAATGGTGAGCGCAACCTGGTGGATTGCGGTCTCGTCCATCCTCAGCCATTTGACGGCAAACGTCCCGGCCAAAAGCAACAGGCCTAGGGACCAGCCATTCATGGGAAGGTGGCTGACAAACCACGAAACCATCAGAACGCCAACCACCGTTCCGGCAATTCGGTGGAACGAGAACCTGATTGATTTGTAGATAGTCGTCTGCAGGCACAAAATAACCGAAAGTGGCGCGAGATAGGGATGGTCCGAGCCAGCCAATTTGGCGAGCTCCCACGCTATCGCCGACGCTATCGCCATTTTCCAGACGAGCAGTGTTTTGTTCACGAAATCTTTCTTATTCTTCTTCATGCCGGACCTTCTTTCAAACGTCTTCTTTATAGAGTTCTATTGCGGGCATCGTTTTATTCCATGGTTAACTGGCTGGCAGGGTGAAACAGAAAAAGTCCGCTTTCCCAGGCAAGGGATAGCGGACCATATATAACTAGAAATCGTATCGGTTCATAAATTCAGGGACCCGGTTCGGTTCATAAAACATCGATTCCGGTTCATAAATCTTTGAGGCTCGTTCATAAAACGAGAAATCGGTTCATAATTCCCAAACACGGTTCATAAACCCAAAACCCTATTTACAAACCGACAATCACAACCGCAATCCTTAAACCGAATTAATAAACCATCCCTTCATCATGATAATACTTGAATTCAAGCAGGTTGTTCGCCGGGTCAATCAAAAAGAACGTAACATGCTCCTCTTTTTTTCCGGGGAACCGGACCATCAGCTCTTGGAAAAACGGCAGTTCGTGTGTTGTCGCATGCTCAAGCGCCTGGTCGAATTCCTCCCTGTCGAGGAAAGTGACTCCGAAGTGCCTTGGGTACATTTTCGGGGCAGGGTCAATCTTATCCGGGTTCAAATGGCAAACAACCTGGTCGCCGAAAAAGTCGAAGGTCACCCGGTCATGGTACCGGCGCGCAAGCCGGCAGCCGAGCTTTTCGTAAAAGTCCACTGTCTCATCAAGATCCTTGCACGGAATTGCAAGGTGGAACACTTTGTTCGTTTCCCTCATTTTACAGCCTCCTCGAAAAGGAAAAATGTATCGGACCGCAAGCCGAGCCGGAGCGTTTCAAGTGCGATTGCATCGCTGAACGGGATATTCGCAAGGTTCGCATTCGGGCCCGCAAGCCTGATAAACTCGGTTTGCATTTTCTTCGTCGGCGCTTCAAACAGGATCCGGTCAAGCGGGATGCCGGACGCGAGGATGTCGTTGACGATATCGAAGCGCATGTCTCCGTTAGCCTGGCAGATGCCGCTTGTGCCGCTTTCCCTCGCCTCGGTAATGACTTTGGCCGCGCCTGCCTCAAGGTCTTCCTCGATGAATTCCAGCCATTCGGAAGGAGATGCGGTTACGCTGCTGTCCTTGTTCCCGACTTCACTGAAGACGGTGAACTCCTTCGAAAAATTGGTGATGTGCCGGGCTTTCTCCTTGTTCGTCATCGGCAAGGTCCCGTTAGAGATTTCAATGTGCATGCAACAGAACCGTTTGCAATAATCATAGTAATCGTCCAGCTTGTTCTGGCTGAGGAATTTTTCAAAAAGAGTCCCTCCGAAAAAGTAGCCGACTTTATGCTCCTGTAAAATCGAAATCTTGTTTGGAAGGCCGGGTGAAACAATGGAAGTCCCCCAGCCGAACTTAACAAAATCGACATAGGGGGAGGCGCTTTTAATCGTATCGGCAAAAAAGCCTTCAGGGACGCCGTTGTCGATCAGGACGGTTACCCCTTTAAACCTCGGCTTCGCTTCTCTTTCCGGAAGGTCCAATCCTGTATAATTCATCGTTATTCACCCTCACAATCGTCGGGAATTTCCTGGTGCAATCCACATGCATCACAAACCCGCCAGCCAATTCCCTTGTGCAAAAAGCAATATCCTCCGCCTGAAACTCAGGCCGGGATGGGTCAAAAAATTTCCTAGCAGGTACGGAGCGCCTGATTCTTTCAGCAACAGCTTCCGCGGAGATGGTTTCCTTCCCGTTGAGTATCCCTTTTATATACTCGGCGCATGCCAGGTCATCGTCCCCATCGGGATGGGAAGCGATAATATTCACAACTGACCCTAGCGGCCACAATTCAAGGACACATTCCGCTGTCGTGCGTGCGTTTGAAAAGCCTGTTACAAATACAGCGTCGGCATCAAGGGCATTCAGCGCGGCCTTGACGCCGTTCGTTGTTTTTTGGACGAGCGTGCTTCCACCAACATCTGCACAGGCCATCCTTGCCGGGGAGTTATCAAAATTAAACCCTGCAATCGGAAGCCCCTGTACCTCGCCGGCGAGCAAAAAGTCCGGATTTTTTTCTTTTAAAAGGAAGGCCTCGCCTTCAGTTCCCGCAAGGATAATTTCCCTGGCTCCGCGGAGGAAGGCGTAATGAGCGACAGTGAACGCCCGCACGACATCAATGACAATATTCACGTCCGCATGTGGGAGCCGTGGGCGATGGCCCTGATAAATGGTTGCTTTCATTTTTTGCGCTCCTGTTTTTTAGAAAATGCCTAGACACTCTGCAAAAAGTATATGCCCAGGAACCGAAAGCGTACCTTATCCCTGTTTTTTTAGGTGACTATATAGGTTGAAATAAAAATTGGGTTCCAAATGTAACGAGGTGGTTGATTTCCGCTCCGGGCATTTCGCTTTCCGCGGGGCGTCAGTGGAGCCTCCTCGTCGCGTTGCTCCTGTGGGGTCTCCCCTTGCCGCTCAATCCCGCAGGAGTCTACATGCCTGAGCTCCAATCAGCCAGCTCCCCAAACTAAAGGGTGTAATTATTAAGTTCAACCTATATAGTGTTTTCAAGTAAAATTTGGCCTCCAGAAAATAAATAGGCGCATATCCTTCCGGAAATAGGCTTTTACCCTCCGAACTTTTAAGGGAAAAATGAATATTTTGTACATAGGTTTTAACCTATTTTGACAGTTGGAAAGGTTTTAGAATCGAGGGGAAGGAAATGGGGAATGTGCTGACCTACGAAACATGGGAAGAAGGTAGTGCCGGCCGTGTGCTGGAGAAATTGACCGATACAATGGATGTGCTGAAATGGGCGTACCGGGAATATGGGGACGATATCGTCTATGCGTGCAGTTTTGGCGCAGAGGGAATCGTTATGCTCGACCTGATTTCAAAAGTAAATAAGGAAGCAGGAATCCTCTTCCTGGATACCGGCCTTCACTTCGCTGAGACGTATGAGCTGATTGATAAAATAAAAGAAAAATACCCGGGCTTCAGGCTGGACATGGTCGAACCGGATCTCTCCCTGTCAGAGCAGGAGGCGCTATACGGGAAGGAATTGTGGAAATGCGACCCGAACCTTTGCTGCAAAATCAGGAAGGTCGAGCCGCTGGCAAGGGAGCTGGGAACGGTGAAAGCCTGGATCTCGGGTCTTCGGAGGGAACAGTCCGAGACAAGGAAGAACATCCAGTATATCAACAAGGATAACCGCTTTAAAAACATAAAAATCTGTCCGCTCATCCACTGGAAATGGGAGGATACCTGGAATTACATCAGCCTCAATAACCTTCCGTATAACCCGCTCCATGACAAGCTTTATCCGAGCATTGGCTGCCAACCGTGCACCCAGCCGGTGAAAGAGGGGGACGACTTGCGCGCGGGAAGATGGGCAAATACCGGGAAGACTGAATGCGGCCTCCATCTTGCGGGAGGGAGCGACTGAGCAGGGCCGTTCTTACCGGAAAATCGGCTTTATTCCAGCTGGTGAACGGATTGCTTGAAAGGATAAGGAGGAACAATACATGATCGAACCTCACGGGGGAGTCCTGGTCAATAAGCTAGATGAAGACTATTGGGTGGATGAGAAGAATCTGTCTGTGGAGCTGGATGCGATGGCCCTAAGCGATCTTGAAATGCTTGCGATTGGGGCATATAGCCCGCTTGGCGGATTTATGGAGAAAACCGATTACCTCGCCGTCGTGGAAAGGATGCGCCTTGAAAATGGGCTTGTCTGGAGCATCCCCGTTACCCTTCCCGTAACAAAGAGTGTGGCTGCGAGGATTAAGCCTGGCGACACGATTAACCTGGAACGGGAAGGAACCATCTTTGGCATCATGGATGTCACCGATAAATACATTCCGGATAAAAGAAGGGAAGCGAGGCTTGTTTACAGGACCGATGAACAGGACCACCCGGGTGTAAAAAAGCTGTTCGAGCGGGGAGAGGTCTATCTTGGCGGCCCTGTTACCATGGTAAAGAGGCCGTGGAACCGATACGAAGAAGAGAACCGTACTCCGAAAGAGACAAGGGAACTATTCCGAAAACGGGGCTGGAGGACGGTTGTTGGCTTCCAGACGAGAAATCCGGTCCATAGGGCCCATGAATACATCCAAAAGTGCGCCCTTGAACAAGTCGATGCCCTTTTCCTGCATCCCCTCGTCGGCGAGACAAAGGCGGACGATGTTCCCGGCGATATTCGCATGAAGAGCTATAAGGCACTTCTGGAAAAATATTATCCGAAAGACCGGGTCCTGTTATCGGTTTTTCCGGCGGCAATGCGCTATGCCGGCCCGCGGGAGGCAATTTTTCACGCGCTAATCCGGAAAAATTACGGGTGCACCCATTTTATCGTCGGGCGGGACCACGCCGGCGTCGGGAATTATTATGGAACATACGATGCACAAAAAATCTTCGCCAATTTTGAAAAGGGCGAAATTGGCATCCAAACCTTATTTTTTGAAAACAGCTTCTACTGTGAGGTTTGCGGAAATATGGCTTCCGTAAAGACATGCCCCCATGATAAAAAACACCACATCGCGCTTTCAGGGACAAAGGTTAGGGCCATGCTGCAAAAAGGGGAGGCGCCGCCGCCGGAATTCAGCCGCCCGGAGGTAGCCGGCATATTGATTGAGGGCATGAAGACGCAGCGGCTTTCAGTCCAGGAGATGGTGGGTAAAAATGAGTGAGCATATCGTCTGGCATCCGTCATCCATCACGAAAACGGATCGCCAGAAGTTGAATCGGCATAAAAGCTTTGTCCTCTGGTTCACGGGGCTGTCCGGTTCGGGAAAATCAACCCTTGCCAATGAAGTAGACCGCCAGCTTTACAGCATGGGGGTAAGAAGCTATGTCCTTGATGGCGATAACATCCGCCACGGATTGAACAAAGGGCTTGGCTTCAGCAAAGAGGACCGAGTCGAGAATATCAGGCGCATCGGTGAAGTTTCCAGGCTGTTCGTCGACAGCGGCATGGTTGTGCTGACCGCCTTCATATCGCCGTTCCGTGAAGACCGGAATAGGGTGAGGGAGCTGTTCGAGCCGGGTGAATTCATCGAAGTTTTTGTCGACTGCCCACTTGAGGTGTGTGAGATGAGGGATGTAAAGGGGCTTTACAAAAAAGCGAGGAGGGGTGAAATCCGGGAGTTCACCGGAGTTGATTCCCCTTATGAAGCCCCAAACGCGCCGGAGCTATTAATTGATACTTCCGAATCATCTGTGGGGGATAGCGCAAGAAGGGTCATCCGCTATTTGCAGAATAATGGATTGATAGGGATGAATAATGACATTTCGTAAGGATAGGAGAACCAACAAGCATAACCGCCAGTAAAACGGGCGGTTATGCTTGTTTTAAAAAGAATTTGCCCGACTCCGAGGGACGGTGCAGCATCATAGGTTTACGCGAATTTTTCGGGAACCTGCCGCTATCCTTAGTTCCAGCCGTTGTCGGCCAAGTATTGTTCCTTTTTCAGAATATCCTTCCGTGAATCCCCGAGCAGGAGGCCATTTATGAATGGCTGCATCCCTGAGCCGGCCTCCTCTTCAGGATGATAGATTGCCAGGGGGATGAGGGAGCCCGATTCAATCATGTTTTTGCAGACGGAGAGAAATTCTTCCCACTCGCCATCAATTTTCCACGTTTTATACATCATATCCTGCGTATTTTGGCTTCTAAAAATGCTGTCTTTCAGCAGGAGTGCCGGGGTGGAGCCATTCAATCGGAAATTCAGGTCAATGCATAACACCCTCCCGTCTTCCGTCAAGAGGATATCGAACCCCGCTACCCCTTTGTAGCCAAGTTCGCACGCCTTTTCCATGATAGATTCCCCAAGGGCAATTGCTTCATCGGGCGGCCCTTCGGCGTTCGGAATCCAGTTTCCTTTATATTCTCCGGTATCGGTTGTAATTTGTTCCCCCGCCCCCAGATAAATGGTTTTACCATCATGCGTTTTGGCAAATTGGATGCAGTAATTTTTCTTAATATCAACAAGCTCTTCAATTACAATGCTTTCGCTCTCTTTCAGGCTTTCTAGCCCCTTGGCAAAATCCTCATCCGTATGGCAAAAGAAGACGTCGTGCCCGCCAGCATTCGGGAGGTCTGTCCCGGCCTTCATAACAAACGGATAATTCCACTCCGCTTTTACCGAAACGGCTTCTGAAGGGCTGACAACCGTACGTTTCGGTCGATGTTCACGAGGAACGAGTTCTCCCAAATTCGCCTTGTTGTTTAAATAGGAAAATACATCTTTATCAATCCAGTAATTTTCTTCTGGTACCTCGGAATCCGGGACCGGCTGGTTCATTACTTTTTTCTGCCGGCCGCTGTTAAGCTTGTCCAACAGGCTATAGAAGCTTTCCTCTGAATCATAAACGAGGAGGTTTGATGCGGGGGTGATTCCCGCCTTTTCAAAAAGGGCAAGCGTTTCATCCGTCACTGTCCTATCATTGCACACGAGTGGCATATCCCCAGCAATGGGAAGAAGGGCACCCGTCCGGAAATCATCCATGTTTTCGTTTGTCGGAATCCAGCCCAACCCTTGGAATGATACGCGCGGATTAAAAACGAGCTCGGGCCCGAATATATCCTGTAGCGTCATTGAAGGCTCTATTTTCATTGTTTAAACGTCCCTCCCTTGAGCAAAATCATAATCGCAATCTTACATACCCTTACCCGGAAAAGACTATTTTTAAAATCCGCTTTCGCTGTATCCTGATATTCCCAAAGAGGGTTTTTTTGAATCCATTAAAAAAGGAGGACGTAGTGTTTCTCCTTACCCTCCAGATCCAACTGTTATTTATCATATAAAAAAATTGATACATGATCATTCCTGTCTACTGTAGCGAGCAGAATATCGCCGACTTCCGCCTGATAGGTGCGTTTTATGGTCGATCGAATCCAATCCTCATCCTTGCCGATTCTTTTCAGTTCTTCGAAGTTAATTTTCCCTTCCTTAACAATGACCCGGGGCAAAAAGAACGGCTTTGTGTCCATCTTTAATGTTGCGGGCGTTACCGGTTCATACTGCGGGTCGAGGAAAAAAGAAATCCGCCCGTCCGCTTCCCAAATAGCAAGCGCCACCTTTTTTACGTCTTCCACCTTTTTTTCGCGCATTTCCTCCAATAGGACGTCGAGAGAGATCCTGGCCCGTTTCAGCCCGGCATAAAGGATGCTGCCATTTTCAATAATTGTAATTGGGGCATGATTGACCAATTTCCTAAACCATGGCCATTTTAAAATTAAAAAAATCCCCAGACTATACAAAACGACAAGGACGATAGTGGTAATAACAGATCCTTTCATACTCAGATGGTGGTCTGACAAAGGGTGGGCAATAATATTCCCGATGACAAGAGCAATCACGAAGTCAAGCAGCCTGAGTTGCGATATCGCCCTCTGGCCAAGAACCTTGGCAACTACCACCAAAAAAACAAAACCAACAACTGCCCGAAGAATCCAATCTAATGTGGATAGGGTTTCTTGCATTTGATAAAAATCCATCCGTTAGCACTTCCTCGCCCATACCGTATTATTCCCTTTTTGAAAAGCTACTTTTACTATTTCCAAACCTTGGGGGTCCATTCAAAAATAAAAGGAGTGCCCCATGTTTAGACTCCTGCAAAATTGTTGGATTTGTCCCATTCCACCTCGGTCTGAAGTCTTAGGAAAAAATCATTCCACAGCTTCATACGTTAAAAAGGTGAATAATTTACCATAAAGAGGACGATGTTCCAGAGTATTCCTCTGGGCGAAAAAAGGATGGGAGAATCAAAATATGAAAAAAGTAATCCAATTCAGTATGAAAAACGGGGTAGCACTGTTTTTAATGATGGCGCTGATTCTGGCCGGGGGAATCTTTTCCCTGAAAGAAATCAATATTGAAAAGTACCCGAATGTCGACATTCCGTATTTGACTGTCGTCGTTCCATACCCGGGCGCTTCACCCGAGCAGGCAATGAAGGAAATTGGCGAACCGGTTGAACGGGAGCTGATGAATATTGAAGGCGTTAAGAATGTGTATACTGATGGGGTTGCCAACGCCGTTTATGCGACTATGGAGTTCGACATGTCCATTGATATGGACGACGCCGAACAGATGGCCAAAGCAGCTGTTGGTAAAATCGCCCTTCCGGAAGCAGCGAAAAACCCGGAATACATTTTGCAGGGACCTGATCCCGACCCTGCTGTCTATACCATTGGCGCATATGCCGGAAAAAGCGGCGCCGAAGTCCAAGCGTTTGTCAAAGAGAAACTAGTCCCGAGGCTTGAAATGATTGAAGGGGTCAGCAAGGTGGATGTGGGCGGCATTGCGGATAAAAGCATGAATATCCGCCTGATACCGGAAGAAATGAACAAACGCGGCATTACGCTTGACCAGGTAAAAGCGGCAATCACAGCAAACAATATGACAATACCGACTGGTGATGTCAAACTGTCCGGCCAATCACTGCCGGTCCGGGTCGGCAAGGAACTGAAGTCGCTTGAAGACGTAAAGGGAGTCATCTTGTTTGCACAGGGAACGGGTTCTCTTGAACAAATTAAGCTTAAGGATATTGCCGACATTACGTTTGATAGTGAAAACAGGAGCGACTTCACCCGCATCAACGGAAAGGAAGGCGTCCGCATCGGCATCATCGCGCAAGGCGGAGCCAATGTTGTCTCAATCGTCGAAAATGCAAAGGAAGAAATCAAAAAAGCAGACCTTCCTGACGGCGTGAAAATTCAAGTCCTAAGAGACCAATCTATCGAAATCAAGGATTCTGTATACGCGATGCTCCGCGAAGCGCTGCTTGGATCTTTGATGGCTGTCATCGTGACCTTCCTTTTCTTGAGGAATTTGCGCTCGACGCTCATTGCCATCATTTCGATTCCACTGTCGATTTTCGCATCATTTACCGTATTGAATATGCTTGGCTACACACTTAACATCATGACGCTCGCGGGTATTGCCGTCGCAGTCGGCCGGGTTGTAGATGATTCGATTGTTGTCATTGAAAATGTATTCAGAAGGGTCCGCGCCGCGAAAGACCGCGACGAAAAGCTTGTCGAAGAAGCAACGAGGGAAGTGGCGTCCGCCATCACCTCTTCAACGATTACAACCGTGGCAGTATTTCTTCCAATGGCGTTCGTGCCTGGAATCATCGGGAAATTCTTCGCGCCGCTTGCATGGACGGTCGTAATTTCCCTGCTGTTCTCGCTTCTTGTCGCCGTTACCGTCGTCCCGCTAATGTCAAAATTATTCCTTCTCAAGCTCTCCCCAAAAGAGCATAAAGAAGGGCTCATTCAAAAGAGCTACCGTACGTCTTTGAACTGGGTGCTAAGCCATCGCGCCTTGACTCTTGGAGTATCGATAATGCTTCTTGGCGGAACGGTTGCGGTTATTGCCCCGAAGCTCGGGACAACGTTTTTGCCCCAAGAGCGGGTCAGCAATTATGACGTAAGAATCACGATGGACAAAGGCACATCGCCGGAAAAAACGAGTGATGCTGCCAGTATCGTCGAGGCTGTTTTATTGGAAAAAGAAGAAGTCAAACTTGTGAGCACGAGCGTGAACGGCCAATTCGGAAGTGCTTCAATCAGCTTCGAAATAAAGGATTCCGTCAAGGATGCGGATGGCTTCATAAAAGATTTGCGCGGCCAATTTGGCAAACTGAATATAGCGAAAGAAATTTCCGTGACAGGAGTCGGCGATTTTGCCGGCGGGGCCCAGTCTCAATATGTCCTTGTTGTGAATGGTTCGGATTTTGAAGACATCAAGTCCGCCAGCAAAGACATCGTGAACGAGCTGAAAGGGATCACAGGCATAGCGGATGTCCAATCCTCGCTTGAAGGGGATGAGCCTGAAATCCAAATTGATTTAAACGAGCAGAAACTTGCGGATAACGGGCTGATGCCGGCAATGGTTGGTAAAAGCCTCCGGGAACTGATTAATGGGGACGTTGTCACAACGATGTCCGTTGATGAAAACAAAACGGATGTGAAGATTGGCTTGAAAATGGATTCTATTGCCTCGCTGGATGAGCTTGGCGAACAGCAAATTACGAATATGATGGGCATGCCGGTCAAACTTAAGGACATCGGCGAACTAAAGCGCGGAAAAAACCGGACAGTGATTACCCACCTGAACCAGAATGAATATGTCATGGTTTTTGGGCAAATCACCGACAGCAAAACAGGTGATGTAGCGAAAAAGGCAGACAAGGCAATTGCGGCCCTGAATTTACCGGACAGCGTCAATTATTACAAGGAAGGCGCATCGGCTGCGATGGAGGAAGGCTTCAAAAATATGGCGATTGCCATCGTTGTCAGCATCCTGCTTGTTTACCTTGTGATGGTCATTGCGTTTGGCGAAGGGAAGGCGCCGTTTGTCATCCTGTTCTCAATTCCTTTCTCGCTCATTGGCGCGCTTCTCGGCCTGTACATTGTCAACGAGCCGATTGGGATGCCGGCGCTAATCGGGCTCCTGATGCTGAATGGAATTGTCGTAACGAATGCAATCGTGCTAGTAGATAAGGTAAAGCAATTCGAGAAGCAAGGCCTTGCAGCCAGGGAGGCATTGCTTGAGGCGGGAGTCATCCGGATCAGGCCAATTCTCATGACTGCTATTGCGACGGTCGGCGCTTTAATTCCGATGGCGGTATCAAGCCATGCCGGTATTGTCTCTTCTTCGATGGCAGTCGTCGTCATCGGCGGGCTTGCCACTTCCACACTCCTGACGCTATTCATTGTGCCGGTCATGTACAGCCTCTTCAGTTCAAAGAAGAAGGTGGCGGAATCGGCCCTTGTAAGCCAGACGGAAACGAAAGAAAAGCCGTTAAAGGGCGTCATCATTACAACAAAACCAGTGTAATTTCCTATTGGAATCCGGATTTTACCAGTGGTGTTCCAAGGAATGGGTGAATACCTGCCCCGGAAATTAAGCCAAAATCGGAATAGTAAAAAAATAACAAGGTGAAATCCCGTGAAATTGTTTTGAAAGTATGGTATAAAGGTAAAGGATAAAAAAATACTTGTTCTTGGAGGAGCCTGTCACCAAGGGGAGAAGTCTGCCCTTTGGTGGCGGGCTCTTTTTGTATTTTTTTAGACGTGCAGATAAAAATAGACTGAAAGGATGGGAAAGAATGTTAATACTTCAACTCGCAATTATTTTAATTGCTTCAAAAGTTGCCGGCAGCCTCAGCGTCCGGCTTGGGCAGCCTTCCGTTCTAGGCAAGCTGCTGATAGGCATCGTCCTTGGCCCATCCGTACTGGGCCTTGTAAATGAAACGGTGACGCTGGCCCAATTAAGCCAACTCGGCGTAATCCTGCTAATGTTTATCGCGGGCCTTGAAACGGATATCGATGATTTCAAGCAATCCGGCAAAGCAGCTTCATTTGTAGGGCTGGGCGGAATCATCCTGCCGCTTGTCGGGGGGTATTTGGTTGGGGGCATGTTCGGCCTTTCAACAATGGAATCCTGGTTCCTGGGACTTTTGCTGTCCGCCACGAGCGTAAGCATCTCGGTCCAGGCCCTGAAGGAGCTGAACCAGCTTCAATCCCGTGAAGGCACTGCGATCATGGGGGCGGCCGTCATTGATGACGTCGTCGTGATTATCGCGCTCGCATTCCTGATGAGCTTCGCAGGCGGAGATGTAAACCTAACCGCCGTCGTCCTGAAGAAGATTGCTTTCTTTGCCGGGGCAATCCTCGTCGGCTGGAAGGCAGTCCCTTGGTTCCTTGAGAAATTTGGGAAGCTAAAGGTGACGGAAACAGTTATTTCCTCGGCCTTGATCGTTTGTTTGGTTTTTGCTTATTTTGCGGAATACACAGGGGTTGCCGCCATTATCGGGGCCTATATCGCGGGTGTAGCCATCAGTGTAACGAAGTTTAAGGAAGAGGTATTTGAAAAAGTCGAGACGATCAGTTATTCAATCTTTGTTCCGGTATTTTTCACCTCTATCGGCATCTCGGCGCAATTCAGCGGGATCGCAGATAACCTTCCCCTGATTGTTATCCTGACTGTCCTGGCAATTTTAACAAAATTCGTTGGGGCAGGGATTGGCGCCAAACTATCCGGATTTGGCTGGAACAGCGCGATGGGCATCGGCTCAGCCATGGTTTCCCGTGGTGAGGTGGCGCTGATTATTGCAGCAATCGGACTTGAGGCCAAACTTCTTACACAGGACTTGTTCGCTGTTCTTGTTGTCGTCATCCTCATCACAACAATCGTCACTCCGCCAATGATGAAAGTATTCTTCAACCGCGGATCCAAAAGTGTAGAACCAGTTCATTCAAATTAAAGGGTTCTCGAACCGGCTTTACTAAAGCCAGTTTAAAAAAGGCCTGCCGGCTTCAAGCTGGCAGGCCTTTTCATGATTAAACCTCTTCAGTTATCGGTATGCCATCTTTATCTTTGAAGCTGCCAATCAAAATGAATATCAGGTCAATCAATGCCCAAATCCCAAACCCGCCAAACGTCACCAATTGCAAAATGCCAGTACCAATCTTTCCGACATAAAACCGATGGGCGCCAAGCCCCCCTAAAAACAAGCAAAGCAAAAGCGCGATAATTCTCCGTTGATTCATCTTCCATTACCCCCATGAATAAAATTGTTTGTTGCAAATCAAAATGCTAACCATAAACTCTCTGGCGGGTACGTAAACTTTCCTGGCTGCGGCGCCAGGATTAGGGCAGATTCGCTTATTAGCGTTTCTAATTGGCCAGGCTTCATGCGATTCAGTTGTTTTTTAACGAAGGCCCTCGATTACCCCCTTAGCCACCTGCCTGCCGCTGAATAAGCAGCCCCCGAGGAAAGTCCCCTCGAGCGAACGGTACCCATGGACACCGCCACCGCCGAAACCCGCAACCTCACCAGCAGCGTAAAGGCCTTGAACCGGATTGCCATCCTTGCCGAGCACACGGCCCGCCAGATCGGTCTGCAGCCCGCCAAGTGTCTTCCGGCTGACAATATTCAGGCGGACGGCGATAAGCGGTCCATTTTTCGGGTCAAGAAGCTTGTGTGGCTTTGCGACCCTGATCAGTTTGTCGCCAATATAATTTCGCGCCCCTCTCAAAGCCGTAATCTGCAGGTCCTTTGTGAATGTGTTGTCCATCTCGCGGTCGCGTGCCACAACCTGCCGTTCAATTTCCCGGAAATTCAGCAAATTTTCACCGGTAAGCCTGTTCATCCCATCTACAAGGGCCGCAAGATTATCGGCAATCACGAAATCCTCACCCTTATCCATAAAGGCTTTAACGGGTGCCGTCGGGCCGGGGAGGATTCTCGATAAAACCTGCCGGATGCTTTTTCCGGTCAAATCCGGATTTTGCTCCGAGCCGGAAAGCGCGAATTCCTTTTCAATAATCGCCTGGGTTAAAATGAACCAGGAATAATCGTATCCCGTTTTCATAATCGCATCCAGCGTTCCGAGTGTATCGAAGCCGGGGAAGTTGGGTGCGGGGAAGCGCAACCCTTTGGCGTCCAGCCAAAGGGAGGAAGGGCCAGGCAGTATGCGGATGCCATGGTTTGGCCAGACCGGATTCCAATTTTTAATGCCTTCGGTGTAATGCCACATCCGGTCGCGGTTTACTATCCTTCCGCCAGCGTTTTCGGCAATCGCTAGCAACCTTCCGTCAACATGGGCCGGAACCCCTGAAAGCATTCGTTTCGGAGGGGAGCCAAGGCGCGTTGGCCAATTTTTTCGAATCAGCTCATGATTTCCGCCAATTCCTCCGCTTGTCACAAGCACGGCGGGGGCATGGAATTCAAATTCGCCGGCAACCTCGCGGGAACTTGCTTCGCCGCGCGCGGCATTGCTTGGGACAAGGATCTCCCCTGAGACTCCGGCGACGGTGCCGTTGTTTGAAAGAAGCCTGCTGACACGGTGGCGCGGCCGGTAGTCAACAACCCCTTCCGCAATCCCTTTTCGCATCCTTTCATCAAATGGTTTAACGAGCCCGGGACCGGTCCCCCAGACAATATGGAAGCGGGGGACTGAATTTCCATGTCCCTCGGCGAGGTAACCGCCCCGTTCCGCCCAGCCGACTACCGGAAAAAAACGGATGCCCAGCTTGTGAAGCCAATCCCGTTTTTCGCCGGCAGCCCAGTCCACATAGGCTTCAGCCCACTTTTTTCCCCAGTAATCCTCGTCGTTTTCTCGGTCGAATCCAGCGGCCCCTAGCCAATCCTGCCAAGCCAGTTCCTTTGAATCCTTTATTCCGAGCCTCCTTTGCTCTGGCGAGTCGACGAGGAACAAGCCTCCAAAAGACCACCACGCCTGCCCGCCAAGCGAGGCTTCCGGCTCCTGGTCCAAAAGAAGAACCTTTTTGCCGGCGGAAGCAAACTCGGAAGTTGCCACGAGGCCGGCAAGCCCAGCCCCAACGACAATAACGTCATATCCCATGTATTCTCCTCCATTATTCGTGGTAAAGCGAAAATTCTTTGGTCCCGGCTTTTTTTCCTGCCTGAGACGGTAAAATCCAGCCAAATCTTTAATGAAAAGGGCCATGACGAGTTTTTAATGTGTCACAGCCCTGAATGTCGACTTTTCCTTATACATTTCCTTATCGGCTAGCTCAATGATTTCCTCCGCGGTCATCTGCTTTCCTGGTGTAAAGTGGTAAAGCCCGTAGCTCGCCGAAAGCTGGAAATCCTTTTGCATCGTGGCATTCAGGATTTCAAACTCTACCGTAATCGCCTTCCACGATTTCCGGGCGTCATCCGGCTTTTTCTTGTTGAAGATAATCACAAATTCAYCCCCGCCAAGCCGGAAAAAAATATCCTCAACGCCAATTTGGCCGGAGATGACCGAACAAATCATTTTGATCATTTCATCGCCGACATTGTGGCCATACTTGTCATTGACTGTCTTTAAATTATTAATATCGATAAAGCAAAGCGTAAACTCATGCCCTGGCCGGGACAGCGCTTGCTGTTCAAGGATTTCAATCCCGCGGCGCCGGTTCATGATTCCTGTCAGCATATCAATAGTAGCGTGGCGGTGAAGCTCTTCTTCCTTCTTTTTAAAACTCGTAATATCGGAAACGGCAATCAAAACGCAGGATTTTTCCATATAATCGACCGGTTCAACATTGAGCATTGTCCACCTCGGGGATCCGCTTGAATCCTTATATTCAATCATATAGTTCTGGATGCTTCCGTTTTGATGGAGTCTTTCAAGAATTTCCTGTTTTTTTTCCTCTACCGGAAAAATGAAATCGGCATTCAATTCATCTAAAGGAAGAGTTCCTGTTTGATAAAATTCCGTTGCCTGCCTGTTCATGAGGATAATTTTATTTTCCTTCAAATTTACCAAAAGCAGGGGGGAAGGATTCATGCTAAAAAGCCTCCTGAAGCTTCTTTCTTTGCCTTTCAGCTTTTCTTCCTTGATAAAGATTTGCTTTTGAAACATATAAAAGCTGTAGCATATCAGCAAGGATACGGCCGCGGCCCCTGAAGAATTCATTTGTTTGGCCAGCAGCGTATAGTAATTTTCCATTAACTCTGGCAATCCCGCCAGGAAGAGGGAGTGTACAATTGCTAGCATGATTGAAAAATGGAGCGGCCTGAGCGGGAATGCCGCAGCCGCCGAAATCATGACGATCACATACGCGGCAATCGTTCCTGTCAGCATCTGGCTGTTAAGGGAAGCCGCCGCTCCGGCTGCCAAATAAAAAGCAATGTATGTATAATTGATAAATCGCTTGTTAACGCGGTCCGGTTTTTTTCGTAAGTATAAAAAAATCACCGAGGCAAAAAAGCACACGGAGTGGAGGATAAATAAATTCATCCTGTAAACTATGCTGCCAAGATCCCGTAAAAGAAAAAGGTCAACCGCGAACAAAAGCGGGTAGGAAGCAGCCAAAAGAAGGGAAACCAATTTTATCCGCTCAAAAATTAGGTGGTCAACATGAAGATTGAAATTGCGGCTTGAATTCCGGTCCTTAAAGGCCGGTTTGAACAGGTTGGCAAATGGCCTCATGGGCATCGTTCCTTTTATCTGATAACTAATGATATTTTACCATATTTTTCACGTTTTTAAGTAAAAACTAACATGTTTTCTTTTTATTAACATTTAAATATTTTCATAGATTTTCAATAAAAGAAGTGGGTTATTCCTCCTTTATTGACGGCAGGACGTGCTATCTACCGCTGTTCGGGTGTTAGATCCTCCTTTAATGCCCGAAGGATTGGTTGCCCACTGGCGTTCGTGCTCTAAATCTTCTTTTAGAGCCCGAAGGATCGGTTGCCCACTGCCGTTCGTGCTCTAAATCTTCTTTTAGTGCCCGAAGGATTGGTTGCCCACTGGCGTTCGTGCTCTAAATCTTCTTTTAGAGCCCGAAGGATCGGTTGCCCACTGCCGTTCGTGCTCTAAATCTTCTTTTAGAGCCCGAAGGAGAAGTTGCCCACTGCCGTTCGTGCTCTAAATCTTCTTTTAGAGCCCGAAGGACCGGTTGCCCACTGCCGTTCGGGCTCTGAATCTTCTTTTAGTGCCCGAAGGATCGGTTGCCCACTGGCGTTCGGGCTCTAAATCTTCTTTTAGTGCCCGAAGGAAAGGTTGCCCACTGTTGTTCTGGCACTAATCTATCGTTAGTGCCAGAAAGATTGCCGCGATGTCCCAGTTCTGGCGTCCAGCTAGCAAACTTTAATATTTTGAGAGGGCGGCACTCTTTCTTTTTGTGGGGATTTCTTCTTGTATTTTTCGCATAATCGCGGATGTCCTGCATCAGCACATTCAAAATTTAAAACCCCTCCCGATTCGGAAGGGGCTGGTTTTGTTCTGAACCGTCAAGGCTTGAGAACGACCTTTACAACATCATCTTCATGGTCATTGAACATTTTGTATGCTCTCGCTGCATCGTCAAGCGGGAGGCGGTGTGTAATAATTTCTGTCGGGTCGATTTGGCCGCTGATGATTTTATCAAAAAGAAGCGGCATATAATGGATTACCGGGGCCTGTCCCATTTTTAGCGTCAGATTCCGTTCCCAAATATGCCCGAGCGGGAATGCGTTGAAAAGGGCCGAATAGATGCCGGTCAATTGAATCGTGCCGAATTTTCTGACCGCATTCATGGCAATTTCGATTGCGCTGAGCGTCCCTCCCTGGAGGTGCAGCTTTTGGCCAATTTTTTCAAGGGCCGATTTCTTGCCGTCAATTCCAACACAATCGATGACGACCTCGGCACCGCCATTTGTCAGCTCACGGAGGAATTTACCGGTATCATCATGATCTTCAAAGTTACAGATTTCCACATTGTTCATTTGTTTCGCCTTAAGCAGCCTGTATGGCAAGTGATCCACGGCGATGACACGTTTTGCCCCTTTCATCCAGGCAAATTTCTGGGTCATCAGCCCAACAGGACCGCAACCTAGGACAATAACCGTATCCCCCGCTTTTACCCCCGCATTTTCCACACTCCAATAAGCTGTCGGTAGCACGTCCGATAGGAACAGCATTGCTTCATCCTCAAGCTCGCACGATTCGGGAATAACAAATGGCATAAAGTTTCCATAAGGCACCCTTAAGTATTCAGCCTGTCCGCCCGGGTAATCGCCATACCGCTCGGTAAACCCGAGAAATCCGGCAGTATCAAGAAGCGGATTCGGGTTTGAGTTGTCGCACTGGCTTTCCATTTCATGCTTGCAAAAAAAGCATTCGCCGCACGAAACATTGAATGGGATGACAACTCGGTCGCCTTTTTTCACCTTTGTGACTTCAGGGCCGACTTCCTCAACAATCCCCATTGGCTCGTGGCCGATAATATAGCCGGGTCGGGTCGGAACAGCCCCTAGGTAAATGTGCAGGTCGGAACCGCAAATCGCAGTTGAGGTAATCCGGACGATGATGTCATCATTTTTTTCAATCTTTGGGTAATCAACTTTTTTTACCTGGATATCCTTTGCGCCCTGAAACGTAACAGCTTTCATATCCACCCTCCTAATTTTGGAATAATATCCTTTACCCGGGATAGCTGGCTATATGTATTTTTCGTTGGGAAAAAGGAGCCTGCAATCCGGTAACGGGTCCCCACCTGCCAGCATTTCAAGGTGTCGGATGAAAAAAGGTTCAATGGTCTGTATTTTTCTTCCTATTAGTATGGTAAAATTTCGGCGACACTATGAAAAGGATGTGCATCAGTGAAAAAGGCATTTTCGATAGTAGTTGGACTCGTTTTCCTGCTAGGCTGGCTTCCTTTGGCTGGAGCTATGGGCGGCTGCTCACAATATGAAGGATTGGACAAGGTGTGGTGGAACGGTGCAGAATTGAAACCTGGCCAAATCGGCAGGCTGACTGTGCTGGCCGATACATCTCTTTATAAAGTGGATGGGGAAGAAAAGGTTTATACACGGAAGCTTAAGGCGGGGGAATTTTACAGAATCTATGCCTTTAAACCGGGTATGCTCAGCGTTGGCGGCGGGTATTATGTTGAACGTGACAGCCGGGTAAACTATGAAACGCCAAGCAAAGCAAAGCTGGAGGCGGCCGCCTGTGTGTACGCATCAATGCCGGTTGGCCAATTTACGAATCTTGGGCCAACAATAGAAAATATCACGGCTATGACTGCGGCGACAGGATATGGGCCGGATGGCACGCCGCTTATGTATGTTGTCATGCAGGGCCAGCCTGCCAAACTGGTTGTCATGGACATTTTACGAAATAAAATGGTTGACCAGAAATCGTTGGGCACGTCTACGAGCGCTTGGGCAATTACAGTTGATGCCGGGCAAAACGCCTGGATTGGCGGAACGCCGAGTGAACATCTATACCGCTATAATCCCGGAACGAAAACGTTGACTGATGTCGGAAAAGCCACAGTAAAGGGTACGTCGATCCACGACCTTGAGGCGTTGCCGAACGGAACCATTTATGGAAGTGGATCACCGAACGGGAATGTGTTCCGCTATAAGGCTGGGCAAGGGTTCACTGATTTAGGCCAGGTGCTTCCTGATAAAAAACTTGCCCGAAGCCTCGCATACAATGAAAAAACGAACACCCTGTTTGTTGGCGTCGGCGCCAAAGCGCAGCTCGCTGCCTGGAATTTGGCCACAAACAAAAAACAGGCGATTCTCCCGGCTGCCTATCAAGGAGAAACATCCGTGTATGATCTGGATGAAGAAAACGGCTTCTTGTTTGCAAAATTGGAGCCTAGCAAGAAAATTCTTGTTTTTAATAGCTCAACATATGCATTCCTTGGCGAGCTGCCGGCAAGCTCGCGAGGCGTATCGCCTGTTGTGGAGAAGGAGAATGCGGTCTATTTTACCCATCAATACACGCTGAAAAAATACGACTTAAATACGAGGAAGGTAACTTCAATTCCAGGGACGACAAAAGGGACGGAGGCGGTTGCGATGGATGTGATTGATTTGCACAGCAATGCCTATCCCGGTGAATCGGTCGTTTCTTTGCTTGGGAATACAGGAACATATATGATTTACAATCCCGCCACCGGACAGTCGAAAATAAGCAAATTCAATCTGCCGCCGCAGCCAATCCCGATTTATTCAATCGCGAAAGGCCCGGATGGACGCATTTACACAAACGGATTTGTCTCGGGCCAATTGAGCGCCTATAATCCGGGGGATGGTTCGATTAAATCATTGCTGAAGGTAGGGCAGGCCGAGTCAATGGCGCCGCTGAACGGCAAGCTATATCTTGGGGTATACCCGGGTGCTTCTCTTTATGAATACAATCCGGCTACCGATACACTTGGCGTCCCATCACCACTATTTTCGGTAGGGAACGGGCAAGACAGGATTGCCGCGATGGCGGTGGATCCAGCGACAAACACGATATTCATGGGAACGCACCCGAAGAACGGGGAAGTTGGCGGGGCGTTCGTCGCCTATAATACGAAGACGAAGACCAAAACGATCCGGAGGAATATTGTGCAAAACCAAAGCGTTGTCTCGCTCGCGGTAAGCGGAGGGTACGTTTACGGAGGGACTTCCATTTTTAGCAACAGCCCTTCTGAAGGCACGTATACGGCTAAATTTTTCAGGCTGAAAACGGGGCAACCGGGAAGCCAGCCGGAATTCATCTCGCTTCCGCTGACGAAGCCGCGGATGATTCACGCGCTTGCCGTGGCGCCAAACGGGGTGATTTGGGGGCTGTCGGATGGGAATTTATTCGCCTACGATCCTAGGACAAAAACGACGAAAATCATCTCTATTACCGCCAACACGAGCGGCCGCTTCAAGAATGGCTCACTTGTGATCGGCAAGGACGGGAATGTGTACGGCACGGTCGAGCAGAAGCTTTTCAAAGTTTTTCCGGCAACGATGACAAAGAAAATCCTCTTGGAAAAAGGCGCCGCCAATTTGGCTATGGATAACAATGGGGCTTTATTTTTCAACAACAATACCGAACTGTGGATGTATAAAACGAATTAAGATGAAAAGTATAATGCGGTTTGATTATCCGCACATTAAGGCTTGCTGGAAGTGGTTCGGCAAGCCATTTCTCTTTTTGCGGATCCTTTCGCCGATAGGAGGAACAAGCGCCTTGGCAACTGGTTCATTTCTAAAGGTTCCTCCGAAAGGACCAGTCCAGTACAAATAAGCTAGTAGTTAATTCCTGATTATGGCGTTTACGGAACCTTTACCCCTATTTAACAATTCCTTCATACGTAACTCTTATAATGAAAGTGTACCAACCAACTTACCAACAGGAGGGTTTTGAATGAGGAATGCGTTGAAGAAAAAAGTATTGGCAGTTGCAGCTGTGTCGGCGATTGCTCTCGGCGCCCTTGGAATCGGATCGGCGGCCGGGGCGGATGGAACGTACAAGCATAACCATGGGAAGGTGAAAAATGTAATCTTTTTAATCCCTGACGGCTTCTCTGCCTCCTATGCTACAAACTATCGCTGGTTCAAGGGCAAGGAAAGCCAGATGGACTCCATCCTTGTCGGGATGCACCGTACATACTCAGCCGATACGGAAGTGACAGACTCCGCGGCAGCCGGGACAGCAATGGCGACTGGCGTGAAAACGAACAACGGCATGATCAGCACTTCCCCGGATGGCAAAAAGCTTAAGACAATTTTACAAGCAGCCGAAGCGAGCGGCAAAGCAACAGGGCTCGTCGCAACTTCGACGATTACCCACGCAACCCCAGCTGTTTTTGCATCCCATGTTGCAAGCCGCGCGGATGAAGCATCAATTGCCCCTCAATTGCTCGAAAACGATGTTGATGTCGTGTTGGGCGGCGGTAAAAAGTATTTCCCGGACTCCCTACTTGATGAAGCGAAAAAGAAAGGCTACACATACATCAACGACAAATCAGGACTCGCTACTGCCGCGAAATCAAACAAGCTGATTGGCCTGTTCGCGGATGATGCGCTTGCTCCTTCTCTTGACAGGGAGGAAACGAACCAGCCATCCCTTGCGGAAATGACCGACACTGCATTAAATGTCCTGAATAAGGATAAGGACGGTTTCTTCCTCATGGTTGAAGGCAGCCAAATCGACTGGGCCGGCCACGACCACGACGCGGCATGGGCAATGAACGATGTGAAGGCATTTGAAGAAGCATTGGCCAAAGCGCTTGCTTTTGCGAAAAAAGACAAGCAAACACTTGTCGTTGTAGCGGGCGACCATGACACAGGCGGTATGTCTGTCGGCGGTTACGGCGTCTACGATTCAAAAGTTGATATTCTCCGCAATGTAACCGCGACCGGTGACTACATGGTCAGCAAGCTCGATGCGAACAGAAGCAACATCAAGGAAGTTGTAAAACAGTACACCAGCCTCGACCTGACTGATGCAGAGGTAGAAAAAATCAAAAACGCATCCAAGCCGGACATGGCGATCAATGATATTGTTTCCGAGCGCGCACTCGTCGGCTGGACAAGCACCGCGCACACAGGCGTTGACGTACCGCTCTACGCATTCGGCCCTGGCTCCGATCTGTTCAACGGTCTGCACCAGAATACGGATTTGCCTGTTTTGATGGCGAAAGCAATGAAAATTAAGTTTTAATAGGTTGGATAGGAGGGCACCGCTCGGATTGGGCGGTGTCTTTTTGGTGTTAGTGGGTGCTCACTCCGATTGACTTGCGGTAAAGTGGTTGCGTTTACTGATGAAAAGCCTTTGTTTGCTGATAAAGATATTGCGTTTACTGATAACCGGCTTCTGTTTGCTGATAAACTAGTCCCGTTTACTGATATAGCCTCTGTGAATGCTGATAAACATTCCACGACCTTCTATCAGGTTGCTGCGAAGCCATTGCTTTCAATCCAGCCCGGTTTTTGTTAACAAATTGCCATCCGGGGCGAAAGGGTAATCCGCTGATTCGTGTTCTAGCTCAGCCGGACGGGGGAGGAATTTGCTGAATACTGATAAAAAGTCTTTGTTTGCTGATAAACTGGTCCCGTTTGCTGATAACCTGTCTTCGTTTACTGATAAAACCCCTCCGATCGCTGATAAACCACCCGCAAATGCCATATTACGTTGCCAATTCCGAAAAAGTTTGTCGATTTTGTGTGGTTTTTTGTAAAAAGGAGGAAGTTCCCGATTAACCTTAGAAACTTATACCTATAAAGAAATGGAGTGATATAATGATTAAAAAACCTAGAACGAAACCAACCTACCTTTGCCAGCTAGAAGAACTTGACCAACGGGCGCCAATCCATCTGTCCCAGAAAGCCGACATTCAAAAGCGTTTGATAAACGAAAAATCCGGCTTTAAAGGTGAATTGGCAGTAAATTACCCTCTGAGTTTCCTCCCTCATCAAGACTTCATTATTCTTCATGGCCTACGTTTAAAAGGTGCCTCAAACTACTTTCAAATGGATACCCTGCTACTATCCAGATTTCTTCTCATCCCCCTTGAAATAAAGAATTTCTATGGACTAATCGAATTTGAAGACAATGGGCAATTTACCCGGACTGGGGATAGTGGCATACAGGAAGGCTATCCCAACCCAATCTACCAGTCTATGTATCAAATGGAGCAGCTTCGGGAATTTTTTAAAAAGAATGGATGGCCTGCTATCCCAATATATCCTCTTGTTGTGATAAGTTTTCCCAGTACAATTGTTCGATCCAGCCCGGGTAATCGGGAAGTGATTGAGCGGGTCCATCATAGCGCAAAACTCCCGTTCATTGTTCCTCATATTGTTAAACAATTTCCTAAACCTATTATCGACGATGCGCAATTAGTGCACCTTTCTAATCAATTAATGGCTTCGCATGAACCATACTTTCCCAATATTATGGAGTTGCTCGGAGTCCGGGATACAGAAACTATAAATGGGGTGCAATGCCAAAAGTGCCGCCATATCCCGATGGCCAGGACTTCAAAAACATGGATTTGTCCAAGGTGCACTCATAATGATCCAATTGCCCATATAAAAACGCTATCCCATGATTTTCCCCTTTTAAAAAGTTCCACGATTACAAACCGCCAGGCAAGGGAGTTTCTTCAAATACGTTCCCCAAACGTTGCAAAATACCTTTTACAGTCCACTTTCCCGACATGGATTGGAGACAACAAAAAGCGCATTTATACTATTAATTGGGAAGAACTACTTCCTTAATCCATTTATTTTCACCCTACCCTCCTTTTTCGCTATACTTACGTTAACGGGGATGGATTCGGCCGCCGGATGCGTTCTACATGTATGATTGGGGTAAAGTGATGCAGGACTGGGTGATTGGGCTTTTTGAAAACTACCGGGAAGCTGCGGTATTGATCAGCGTGCTGCTGAATGTGGCGATCAGCATTCTTGGGGTTGTACCGAGTGTGTTTTTGACAGCGGCCAACATTATTGTGTTCGGGCCGATTGCCGGAACGGCGATTTCGTTAATCGGTGAGGCCGCTGGTGCCATCGTATCATTCCTGCTCTACAGAAAAGGTTTCAAACGGTGGGCCGGGAAAAAGCTGCCGGAGAAGCTCTGGATCCAAAAGCTGCTCAATGCCCGCGGCAAGGACGCATTTGCAATGATTGTTGCTTTGCGGGTTCTCCCATTCGTTCCCTCGGGACTCGTCACGTTTGCAGCAGCGATTGGCTCGGTGGGGGCTGCAACATTCACGCTTGCCAGCACAATGGGAAAAATTCCAGCCCTACTAATAGAGGCATATTCCGTTTACCAGGTTACGGAATGGTCGATTCAGGGCAAAATAATTCTGGTGGTTTTTTCAATAGGAATCATTTTTATTGGATTGAAGAATAGAAAAAAGTAAATTTTTATAAAAAGAAGGAGGGGCTTTCATGGCTGAAAAAGTTGAATTGGCCACATTTGCGGGGGGCTGTTTCTGGTGCATGGTGCAGCCGTTTGATGAACAGCCGGGCATTAAGGAGGTCGTTTCCGGCTATACCGGCGGCCATACCGAGAATCCGACGTATGAAGAGGTCTGTTCGGACACGACAGGCCATTACGAGGCGGTCCAGATCACGTTCGATCCAACCGTTTTTCCTTATGAAAAATTACTTGAATTGTTCTGGCAACAAATTGACCCCACCGATCCGGGCGGCCAGTTTGGTGACCGCGGCTCCTCGTACAGGACGGCAATTTTCTACCATAGTGAAGAACAGCGAAGGCTCGCCGAAGAATCGAAGCAGCAGCTTGAAGCGAGCGGCCGTTTCAACAAACCAATCGTGACGGAAATCCTTCCGGCCAAGCCGTTCTACAGGGCCGAGGAAAGCCATCAGCACTATTACAAAAAGAACGCTTTTCACTATAATATGTACAAGGAAGGGTCTGGAAGGGCACGTTTCATCCGGGAAAACTGGAAAAAGAAGAAAAGCGATGAAGAACTGCGCCGCGAGCTGACGCCGATGCAATATGAGGTAACCCAAAATTCAGGGACCGAGCCGCCGTTCCAGAACGAATTTTGGAACCATGAAGATGATGGCATTTATGTTGACATCGTTTCAGGTGAACCTTTGTTCAGTTCGACGGATAAATACGATGCCGGCTGCGGCTGGCCAAGCTTTACAAAGCCGATCCGCAGAAATGAAATCGAGGAAAGGCTTGATACTTCGTACGGAATGAGGCGCATCGAGGTCCGTTCGAAAACGGCTGATTCGCATCTAGGGCATGTATTTGACGATGGCCCCGGACCTGACCGGGCGCGGTATTGCATCAACTCGGCCGCCCTCCGCTTTATACCGAAGGACAAGCTTGAAGAAGAAGGGTACGGGGAGTTTTTATCGCTGTTTGAGTAAAGGCGCCTTTGCCAGTTTCGGGCTCCCTTGAAAAAGAGCCGGCGTGTCTTTTCCTGAAGTAGGAAACCACGCCGGCTTTTGCGGTTTTGGGAAATGATTTTTTTAAAAAGAACGTTTATGATGGTGAAAATAGACTTTAAGGGTGAAAGAGATGAACCAGGTTATTCTTCCCGCATCATCAAATATGAAGGATTTCGAGGCCTTTTTGGAAAGCCCCTATGAAATTGGCGTGTTTTTGGAGCTCCATGTCGCCAGGCTGAAAAGTGTCAGCGCGATGGCAAAGGAGCATGGGAAGAAGATGCTTTACCATGTGGACATGATTCGTGGCATCAAGAGTGACGACGCCGCGACCGAGTTCATCTGCCAGGAATACAAGCCGTACGGGCTGATTTCAACAAAAGCGAATGTCATCCTCAAAGCAAAGCAAAAGGGCGTTCTTGCTATCCAAAGGATTTTTTTAATAGACTCGCATGCACTTGAAAAAAGCTATCAGCTACTCGAAAAAACGCGGCCGGATTACATCGAGGTTCTGCCAGGGGCGATGCCTGATCTAATTGCCGAAGTAATCGAGAAGGTGAACATCCCGGTGCTGGCAGGCGGATTTATCAGGACTCCAGCCGATATTGAGAATGCCGTCAAGGCGGGCGCCCAAGGTGTGACAACCTCCAAGAAGGATTTGTGGGACCATTTTGCAAACAAAAAAAATTGAAAGCGGTGCCGCGCTGGAGTATACTCAATTCAAAGTTAACAAGTGATGGAGATCAGGAGAATCACACAGACAAGTCCTTTTGGAAGGGGTATTTCTGTTGGTTCTCCTTTTTTTGTCCAATCAAAATCAGTGGAGGGGATTTGGGATGGAAATGTACATTTTAGCGTTGGATCAGGGAACGACGAGTTCGAGGGCGATGATTTTTGACAAGGACGGAAAAATCGTCCATTCATCCCAAAAGGAATTCACACAGCATTTTTCTAAACCGGGCTGGGTGGAGCATAACGCGAACGAAATCTGGGGATCAATCCTTGCAGTCATCGCAGGTGTTCTGTCGGAATCGAATATCAAGCCCGAGCAAATAGCGGGAATCGGAATTACGAACCAACGTGAAACTACTGTCGTCTGGGATAGGGAAACCGGTACGCCTGTTTATAATGCAATCGTGTGGCAGTCAAGGCAGACGAGCGCCATTTGCGAAGAGCTGAAGGCAAAGGGCTTAAACGATCTTTTCCGCGAAAAGACGGGACTCCTGATCGATGCGTATTTTTCGGGTACCAAGGTGAAATGGATCCTGGACAATGTTGAAGGGGCGAGGAAAAAAGCTGAAGAAGGTAAATTGCTGTTTGGGACAATTGATACTTGGCTAATCTGGAAGCTCTCCGGAGGCAACGCCCATGTGACCGATTACAGCAATGCGTCCCGCACGCTGATGTTCAATATCCACGAATTAAAATGGGATGAAGAACTGCTAGAAATCCTCGGCGTTCCGGCTTCGATGCTTCCCGAGGTAAGGCCTTCATCGGAAGTGTATACGAAGACGGCGCCGTTTCACTTTTTCGGAAAAGAAGTGCCAATATCCGGAGCGGCCGGCGACCAGCAAGCGGCATTGTTCGGCCAGGCCTGCTTTGAAAAGGGTATGGCGAAAAACACCTATGGAACGGGTTGTTTCATGCTAATGAACACGGGCGAAAAGGCGGTCCGGTCGGAGCACGGGCTGTTGACGACGATTGCCTGGGGGTTGGGCGGAAAAGTGGAATATGCCCTCGAAGGCAGCATTTTCGTCGCAGGCTCCGCCATCCAATGGCTCCGTGACGGATTACGGATGCTGAAGGATTCAAAAGACAGCGAAAGCTATGCCGAAAGAGTTGAATCGACGGATGGGGTCTATGTGGTTCCGGCATTTGTCGGGCTTGGCACGCCGTACTGGGACAGCGATGTACGAGGAGCGGTGTTTGGCCTGACAAGGGGAACGAGCAAGGAGCATTTCATCCGGGCAACGCTTGAGTCGCTTGCCTACCAGACAAAAGATGTCCTGGCAGCGATGGAGATGGATTCGGGCATTAAGCTGAAAACGTTAAGGGTGGACGGAGGGGCTGTTAAAAACAATTTCCTGATGGACTTCCAGTGCGATATTCTTGATGTGCCGGTAGAACGGCCGCAAATCAATGAAACGACTGCCCTTGGCGCGGCCTATCTAGCTGGACTTGCAGTCGGGTTCTGGGGCAGCCAGGAGGAAATTGCTGCGAAATGGGCGGTTGACCAGGCCTTTGAACCAGAAATGGAAGCTGGGATACGGGCAGAATTATACAGCGGTTGGAAAAAAGCAATCAAGGCGGCAATGGCTTTTAAATAGACACTTCGTTTGAATGGAATTTGAGTTTGGAATTTGATACAATAATCTTAAGTTAATATGACGGCAGGAGAATTGGAGAGACCGCGAAGCATTATCACCAGAAGTGGTAATGTTTTTCGTGGTCTCTTTTCCTGTTTTTGGGAGGAAAACGAATGTTTACGAATTTGCACCGCGCGGAAATCATAGAAAAGCTAAAAGGGAAAACCTTTGATTTACTTGTAATAGGTGGGGGAATTACAGGAGCCGGCATTGCCCTCGATGCGACAACAAGGGGAATCGATACGGCCCTGATTGAGATGCAGGACTTTTCAGCGGGAACGTCCAGCCGGTCGACAAAGCTTGTGCATGGCGGTTTGCGCTATCTTAAGCAGCTTGATGTAAAGGTCGTCGCCGAAGTCGGAAAGGAAAGGGCAATCGTTTATGAAAATGGCCCGCATGTCACGACCCCGGAATGGATGCTTCTTCCGCTCCACCAGGGAGGAACGTTCGGCAGCTTTTCAACCTCGATTGGCCTTAGGGTCTATGATTTTCTCGCCGGTGTAAAAAAGGAGGAACGCCGCTCCATGCTTTCTGCCGGGGAGACATTGCAAAAAGAGCCGCTTATAAAAAAGCAAGGCCTAAAGGGCGGCGGTTATTACGTCGAATACAGGACTGATGATGCAAGGCTTACAATCGAAGTCATGAAGGCGGCTGTTGAAAAAGGTGCGACGGCAATCAATTATTCAAAAGCGGATGACCTGGTCAAGGAAGGCGGCAAAGTGGTTGGCGTCGTTGTGAAGGACCAGCTGACAGGCGAGACGTACAAGGTTTTCGCCAAAAAAGTCATCAACGCTTCGGGTCCATGGGTTGATACAATTCGTGAAAAAGATGGCTCGAAAAAAGGAAAGATGCTGATTTTATCAAAAGGGGTCCATATTGTCATCGACCAATCCCGTTTTCCTCTTAAGCAGGCGGTCTATTTTGATACCCCGGACAAGCGGATGATTTTTGCGATTCCGCGCGGCGGGAAAACGTATGTTGGTACGACTGATACCTTTTATAACGGAGATAAAGTGAATCCGAGGATGACCGTCGCGGACCGCGATTACATCCTATCCGCAATAAACTTTATGTTCCCTGAGGTTAACGCAAAGCCCGAAGATGTAGAGTCCAGCTGGGCAGGCATTCGGCCGCTCATCCATGAAGAAGGGAAGAACCCGTCCGAAATTTCAAGGAAGGACGAAATTTGGGAATCGGATTCCGGCTTGATCACCATTGCCGGCGGAAAACTGACCGGTTACAGGAAAATGGCTGAAACGATTGTCGACTTTGTCGCAGGGAAATTGGAAGCTGCCGGACATAAAAAGGCTGGGCCGTGCAAAACGAAATCAATCAAAATATCAGGTGGTGATTTCGGTGGTTCCGGAAATTTCGCCAGCTTCATCACTTCGGCAACTCAACAGGGAACGAGTATGGGGATGAGCGATCAGGATGCAAGGCACCTGGCAGGGTTTTATGGATCGAATGCGCCTGTCGTATACGATTTGGCCAAAATCCATAGGGATGACGCAGAGAAATTCGGAATGCCAGCTGTCCTGATGGCAAAATTGGTCTACGGCATCCAGTATGAAATGGTCGCAACGCCGCTCGACTTTTATTTCAGGAGGACCGGCGACCTTCTATTCGATATTGGTTCCGTAAGAAAGTACAGCGAGCCTGTTCTCGCCTATATGGGAACCTTGTTCAGGTGGAGCCCCGAGCAGGCCGCCAAGTATGCGGCTGAGCTTGAGGCGGAGCTTGAATATACGGCAACCCCTGTCGCTGAATAACATAGCGGGAAATAAAAAGAGAGCTGGCACACTAGATGTAGCCAGCTTTTATTCTTTGGGCCCGGTGTTTGGAACTTTTGTAAAATTGAAGTGTTATCAAAAATACTACCCGGCTGAAGACAGTTTGGAAGCCGAAAACTGTTTGAAAGTGTCTTCATGAAGCCGATGAAGACAGTTTCAGGGATGGAAGCCGTATGAAAGTGTCTTCATGAAGCCGATGAAGACAGTTTCGGGGATGAAAGCCGTATGAAAGTGTCTTCATGAACCCGATGATGACAGTTTCAAAGAGGAAAGCCTTTTAAAAGTGTCTTCATAACCCAACCTGAAGACGGTTATTCAGATGACCTCCGTCCGAGCAGTTCAGCGAGGCGGTTCGGGKAATTTGTAAAGGCGCCGTCCACCCCAATTTCCAATGCTTTTTTCATATCCTGTTCCGAATCAATTGTATAGGGATGCACTGCCAGTCCTGCTTCATGGGCCTTTTTAACATAGTCCCGATCGATTTTTTCGAAGTTTGGTCCAATCCCTGCCGCATACAGTTTGATCATTCGCGCTTCTTTACCGGTAAGGGATGCTTTATCTCGATATTTTTTTAGCTGAATAAGCGGAATGTCAGGCTCAAGCTCGTGAATCCTTTTTAAACTCTTGCTGCTGAAGGATTGGAGAATTAGGCCGGGGTTCTTCCCTTCCTCGGTCCGGATGACGCCATACTTTCGTGCCAGCTCAATCAATTTATCTTCCATCCCCGGATATACGTCCGGGGATTTTGTTTCAATATAATAATTTGCGGAAGTCCCGAAATGCCTAAAAATCTCCTCTAACGTGGGGACCCTTACGTTTTCAAACTCGGTCCGGGCGTATTCCGGGTGTAGGTGATTGAACCAGGAGCCCGCATCAAGCCGTTTTATTTCTTCGAGGGAATAGGACCCCGCAGCGCCGGTTCCATCGGTTGTACGGTCTACCATTTTATCATGCATAGCGATTAAATGGCCGTCCTTTGTCATCTGCAGGTCGATTTCCAAATAATCCGCGCCAAGAAGATAGGCCAGTTCATAGGACGCAATCGTATGCTCGGGGGCATAAGCGGATGCGCCACGGTGCCCAATAATCATGAACCCGCCCGGTAAAGCGGATGCCGGAGCCGTTTCCGTAAACCCACAGCCTGAAACGGTAAGCATAATGAAAAGAAAGACTACTAGGTTTTTGTACATCAAGGCACCCCGAATCTGAATTTCTATCTATAGATACTGTTAATAGGTAAAATGAGTAAAATAATTGACTGTAAATTGGATTTATTGTAATATTATAACAAGTTAATAGCGTGATGGAGATCAGGAGGCTCACATTTTTTGTCTATTTGTTTGATAGGCATGATTTGTGGCCTCCTTTTTACATAACCAGGGGGTGAAACCAGTTACAATTTCGGCAACAGCAATAATTGGACGACTGCTTTTGGCTGCCCTCCTGGGCGGCGTTATCGGATGGGAGCGCGATCTGCGTAACAAACAGGCAGGGGTGAAAACACATTTGCTCGTTTCAGTCGGATCAGCCTCAATCATGCTCCTATCCATTTATGGATTCACCGAGACAATTAACCATGTGAATGCCCGTTTCGATCCGGCGCGGCTGGCACATGGCGTCATCAGCGGAATTGGTTTCCTTGGAGCGGGCGCAATCCTGAAACATTCCAACAGGAGCGTTACCGGTATAACCACAGCGGCGACTTTATGGGTTGTTTCCGCCATTGGCCTTGCTGTCGGAAGCGGCTTTTATCTTCCCGCACTCGTCACAACGGGTATCGTCATGTTAACCKTTTTTGTGTTGAGGGGATTCGAAGAAAGGTTTCTGGCAACCTACAAATTTATTACCTTTACCCTGTCGATGAAGGATGAAGCGCAAATTCTGGGCAAAATCAACAAAGTCTTCAAAAATGAAGACGCCCAGATCGAAGCGATATCGATGTCGGACGAATATTTCTTTCTCGAAGAAGGGCATCTGTCGATGGATATCCGTGTGAAAATTTCCTCAAAGAAAAATGTGTTGGAACTTTCCAGGGATCTAGGAAAACTTGATGGCATCAAGCAAGTAAAGCTGAACAATAAGGCCATGCCTTCACAAACGGCGGACTAATTTTTTTGGAAAAACATAAGTGGAATTGAAAGCGCTTAAAAAAGAAGGGGTGGCAATTTTGAAAAAAGTCGAGTTGGTGAATGTCTCCAAATCATATGACAAAAAGACGGATGTCATCACCGATATTAATGTAACAATCGAGCCCGGGGAATTTTTCGTACTTGTCGGACCGTCCGGTTGCGGGAAAAGTACGATGCTGCGCATGATAGCGGGGCTTGAGGAAATAACCGGCGGCGTCCTTCGAATTGGCGGCATGGAGGCAAACCATCTTCCGCCGAGCAAACGGGACATTTCAATGGTGTTCCAGAACTATGCTTTGTATCCTCATTTGACCGTTGAAGAAAACATCGTATTCGGGCTCCATGTAAAAAAAGTGTCCAAGCATGAAAGGAAAAAACGCTGTGACGATGTCGCCACGATGCTGGGCCTGACACCTTATTTGAACAGGAAGCCACGTGAGCTATCCGGGGGCCAGAGGCAGCGTGTCGCGTTGGCAAGGGCAATCGTTAACCAGGCGCCGATTTGCCTGATGGACGAGCCGCTATCAAACCTTGATGCGAAACTGCGCGCACATATGCGTTCCGAGATAAGGCAAATCCAGAGAAGGCTTGGCATTACGATGATCTATGTTACCCATGACCAGGTCGAGGCGATGACGATGGGTGACCGAATTATGATCCTCCATGACGGGGAAATCCAGCAGATTGGCAAGCCAATCGATATTTACAACAATCCGGCAAATCCTTTCGTCGCAACTTTCATCGGCTCCCCGCCAATGAACATCGGTGATGGAATGGTTGACCGCGAGAACTCCGTCGTAACGGTTGGCGAGGGCGCGAAAATAGACGTTCCGGCCAGGGACCAAGGGATGCTGAAATCCGACCGGATCATTGTCGGCATCCGCCCTGAGCATCTTAAACCTGCCACGAAGGACTCTAGCGCTGAAAACCGGATCGACGTGAAGGTAGTCAACGTCGAAGTTCTTGGAAACGAAACGATCTTTTCTTTCGATATGGGCGGAAAGGAATGGCTTGCAAAGTGGACGGGCCAATGGCGTATTGATGTAGGCGACACGATCCCAATCATCATCAATTATGATTCGGTATGCTTTTTTGATGTTGAATCAGAGAAAATCGTAAAGACGCCTACGGATATAGAAAACTATGTGTTCGGTAAAGAGGTGCTCATATGAAAGCGGAAGTAAACGGCCGTGTGGCGTATACTCCACCGAAACTGTCCTTGTGGAGAAGGTCGCTGAATGCACGGACAGCGCTTTTGTATTTGTTCCCTTCAATTTTATTGTTTTCAGTTTTCGTTTTTTATCCGATGTTTAGGACGATTTATTTAAGCTTTTTCCTGACCGACCAGCAGGGGACAGCGGCTGTTTTCGTCGGGATGGAAAATTACCAGTATCTCCTTGAGTCGCCGGCCTTCCGGAACAGTGTGAAAGCGACTGTTTTGTTTGTCCTGTACACGGTCCCGACAGGCGTTATCATTTCACTTTTCCTTGCACTGATTGCAAATGAAAAGCTGAAAGGAATTGGCTTTTTCCGGACGATTTACTCGTCGACAATGGGGATTTCCGTCGCGGCGTCATCCGTAGTCTGGCTATTTTTATTCCATCCAAGCATCGGGATGTTCAACCGGCTGCTTCATGTTCTTGGCATGCCGGGAGTACAGTGGCTTCTGGATCCGGATTGGGCGCTTGTTTCAATATCCATCTCAACGATTTGGATGAATATCGGTTTTTCCTTCCTTATCCTGCTTGGCGGCCTTCAGAATATTGATGAATACTTGTACGAAAGCGCGAAAATAGACGGTGCCGGCTATTGGTACCAGCTGAGAAGGATTACAATCCCGATGCTTTCGCCAACGCTGTTCTTCATCATCACGATTTCTTTGATCAATGCGTTCCAGACATTTGGCCAGGTTGATATTTTAACAAAAGGCGGCCCTTCCCAGGCGACCAACCTGATCGTCTATTCGATTTATCGGGAAGCGTTCGTCAACTACCAATTTGGCACGGCGAGCGCGCAGGCTGTATTCCTGTTCATCTGCATACTCGTTGTCACTATCTTGCAATTTAAGCTCGGAGAAAAGAAGGTGCATTACCAATGAGCATGTCCACGCCTAAAAAATTATTGTTCTATGTGTTGCTGGTACTGTCGGCCTTTCTAGTATTTTTTCCGGTTCTATACGCATTCATGATTAGCTTCATGACTGGAGGAGAAATCCTTCAGGGGAAGTTCTTTCCGAGTTCCTTCAGCTTTGAAAACTATGCCAAGGTATTCGACAGGCTTCCATTGTTGAATTACTTGATAAATAGTTTTGTTGTTTCATTCGGGGTCATGCTTGGCCAGCTAGTCGTTTGCAGCATGGCGGCATACGCATTTGTCTTCATTCCCTTTAAAGGCCGCGATTTCATTTTCTTCCTCTTCATTTCAACGATGATGATTCCGTGGGAAGCGACGATGATTCCGAACTTTTTTACGATCCAAAAGCTCGATTGGATGAATACATACCAGGGCCTGACCGTGCCTTTCTTTGCGCTCGCGTTCGGGACATTCCTGCTTCGCCAGCATTTCAAGACAATCCCGAAGGAGCTGCATGAAGCAGCTGAGGTAGCTGGATTGAGCAAATTCGCCTTCTTCTGGAGGGTCATCCTGCCAATTTCGAAAACAAGCCTTGTGACCCTTGGAGCGTATGGCTTTTTAACAACATGGAATATGTATTTATGGCCACTCCTTGTCACAAGCACAAAACAGGTAAGGACAGTGCAAATCGGGTTGAAACAGCTCCAGTCACAGGAAGTTGCGACAGAGTGGGGCGTCGTTATGTCCGGGGTAATCGTTGTTATCATTCCAACCCTGATTCTTTTGTTCGCTGGGCAAAAGCAGCTTCAAAAAGGCCTTACACAAGGAGCAATCAAGTAATAAGTAATGGGGGTTTCACCTTCTGGCATCTCGCTCGGTAAGGAATTGCCGGAAGTTTTTATAAAAAATGAAAAAGGGGTGTAGGAAAAGTTGAAAAAGAAGCTCAAATGGTTAGTTGTCCTTAGTACGATTATCAGCATTCTCATCATGTCGGCATGTTCTAATGATGCAAGTTCGGGAACCGTTAAGAAAAAAGATGGCAAGGATGCAGGCGAGAAGCAGGAAAAAACCGAAATTTCCTTCTGGCATGCCATGTCAGGTCCTGGCCAGGTGGCGCTTGACAGCATTGTCGCCGATTTTAACAATTCACAGGATAAATATGTTGTAAAAGCAGAATTCCAGGGTACATATGAAGAGTCTCTCACCAAGCTGCGCAGTGTCGGCGGCACGAAGGACGCACCGGCTATTACCCAGGTTTTCGAAGTTGGCACGAAATACATGATTGAAAGTGGCTATATCGAGCCGATGCAGACATTCATCGACAAGGAAAATTATGACGTTTCCCAGCTTGAAGATAACATCCTGAACTATTACCGTATCGATGGAAAGCTGTATTCCATGCCGTTCAACTCCTCCACACCGGTTATGATTTATAACAAGGATGCGTTCAAGGAAGTTGGGCTTGACCCGGACAATCCGCCGCAAACCTTCAACGAAGTAAAAGAAGCTGCAAAGAAGCTGACCAAGAAAAACGAAAGGTTCGGCTTCTCCATGCTGACGTATGGATGGTTCTTTGAACAGCTGGTCGCTACGCAAGGCGGACATTATGTCGACAATGACAATGGCCGTTCCGATGATGCCACAAAGGCAGTCTTTAATGGAGAGGAAGGCCTTCGCGTCTTCAATTGGCTAAATGAAATGAACAAAGCGGGAATTTTCGGGAACTACGGAACGAACTGGGATGATATCCGCGCCGCTTTCCAAACAGGAAAAGTGGCAATGTACATGGACTCTTCAGCGGGTGTAGCCGGGGCGATCAACAACTCACCATTCGAAGTGGGAGTCGCCTACATTCCATATCCGGATGAAGTCGAAAGGCAGGGTGTTGCCATCGGCGGAGCTTCCCTCTGGATGTCAAAAGGAATTGCCAAGGAAGAACAGGAAGCCGCATGGGAGTTCATGAAATTCCTTGCGTCTCCTGAAAGCCAGGCGAAGTGGCATGTTGGAACTGGTTATTTTGCCATCAACCCGGCCGCATATGACCAGGATATCGTAAAGACCGAGTGGGAAAAATACCCTCAGTTTAAAGTAACGGTTGACCAGCTTCAGTCAACAAAAGCATCCTATGCAACCCAGGGCGCGCTCATTTCTGTGTTCCCTGAGTCTCGTCAGCAGGTGGTGACCGCCCTTGAAAACATGTATCAAGGCATGGATCCTAAAAAAGCGCTCGACCAGGCCGCTGATGGAACGAACAGGGCAATTGAAATCGCTAATAAAACTAAGAAGAAATAATTGAGAAGAAGGGTAAGGCAGCCATCTTCCAAGGCAAAAGAATTTACCTTGGAATGTGCGCCTGCCCTTTTGGATTTTTTAAAAAGAGGTGTGGCAATATGGGGAAGACAAAAATTTATGCTCACAGGGGAAGCAAGGGAACGCATCCCGAAAATACGCTTGAGGCTTTCAAGGAAGCGATTAGGCTAGGAGTTAACGGCATCGAGCTCGATGTCCACCTTTCCAAGGATGGCGAGCTGGTGGTCATCCATGACGAAACCGTTGACCGGACGACGAATGGGTTGGGAAAAGTACGGGACATGACGCTTGGGGAGCTGAAAGGCCTTGACGCGGGTTCATGGTTTGGCTGGGAATTCCAAGGCGCGGCAATTCCGGCGCTTGATGAGGTTCTCGAGCTGTTGGCCGGCACCGGAATCATGCTGAATGTCGAAATAAAAAGCGATGTCATCCCATACGAGGGCATTGAGCAAAAGGTACTTGAAGTACTCGAGCGGCATTCCTATAAGGAGCACGCGATCATTTCATCCTTTAACCATTACAGCCTGAAAAAGATCCGCGAGCTTGACTCCGAAATTGAAACTGCAATTCTATTTATGGAGGTTCTCCATGAACCGTGGGTGTACGCGAAAACCATTGGCGCTTTCGGGCTTCATGTCCACCTTCCCGTTGCCTATACCGAAATGGCCAGGACCGCAACTAATCTCAGAGTCCCTGTCCGTGTTTTCACGGTGAATAAAGAAAAAAATATGAGGGAGCTTATCGATCTTGGCGTTGATACTATTATGACAGACTACCCGGAACGCGCGCTTAAGGTCAGAAGCGAGCGCGGTGTAATGGAATAGGGATTTTAGGAGGGACCTGGGGCGGCGGGTCCTTTCTTTTTTCTGTTTTTGGGAAAATAACGGTCGGTTGGCGAGTTGGAATCGAGGATGGCCTTATTTTTTGTGGGATCGTACTGCCAATTGGACAAGGAACAAGAATTTTCGAGGTGTGGTTGTCAGAAAAAGCCCAGATATCTGACAAGCGCAGGCGAAAATCGGGTTGGGTGTTAGATAAGTCCTTGATATGTGACAAGCTGAGGCAGAAATCGTGTTAGGTTGTCAGATAAAGCCATGATACGTGACAAGCGGAGGCGGAATTCGTGTAGGGTTGTCAGAAAAAGCCCGGATATCTGACAAGCGGAGGCAGGAATCGGGTTAGGTTGTCAGATAAACCCATGATATACGACAAGCGTAAGCTGAAATCGTGTAGGGTTGTCAGATAAAGCCTTGTTATCTGACAAGCAGAGGCAGAAATCGGGTTAGGTTGTCAGATAAAGCCATAATATGTGCCAAGCGGAGGCGGAATTCGTGTAGGGTTGTCAGAAAAAGCCCGGATATCTGACAAGCGGAGGCAGGAATCGGGTTAGGTTGTCAGAAAGAGCTTGGATAGGTGACAAACGCAGAAAATCGTTATCGTTAGCTTTTATAAACACTAATGAGATAATCCTCTTCCGGTAAGTCCCCCAAGTATTCAAGGCCGCACTCCAAATAAAACTGCCTGAGTTTGTCGTTCCCGGCCCAGCAGTCGAGGTACATCGCTGTGCCAGTGTTATTTGCAAAAGAGCGCGCGAAGGAGACAATTTCTCTCCCAATCCCATGTCCCTGGAAGTGTGGGAGAATGGCAATCTTTGATAGGTAGAGGCTGCCTTTTTCCACCAGCAAACCTGAAAAATTATTCGCCTCGCCAATCCAGAATGCACCAACGATACTTCCGTCCAATTCTGCTTTATAAACTTCGCGCTTCTGAATTGCGTCTTTTACACAATCAACCCGCCACGGGTAGTCCCATTGGTGGATTCCCTTTCTGAGTAGCTTCAATGTGACTTCATTGTAAAGTTCAACGATTTCATGGCAATTTTTAAGATCGGCGATTTTGAATGTTGCCGCCATTCCTGTTCCCTCCGATGCGTTCTTTTTAAAATAAGTGTAATCCAGCGGCTTGGAATAGGGAACCAAATTGTCCGCTTTCTGGGTGACAATCATCCGTGTTTCCCTTAAGATGGAAGTTAAAGGGGGAGTTTGCATGCAGGTCAAGGTGTTTGCCAATCTCCGCGTGATTTGCGGGGGCGTGACCGTTGAAGTGAAGCCGGACGGGGACCGGGTCATTGATGTGTTGGAGAAAATGGTTGAAATGTTCCCGGATATTGAAGAGGAAATTTTTACACCGGATCGGACGCTTAAGGATTTTGTCCATGTATACATAAACGGAAAAAATATCGTCCATCTTGCCGGACTGGAAACGACAGTCAGCGAGGCGGACCAGTTCGCGCTGTTCCCGCCGGTTGCGGGCGGTTGAGATGAAGGAAACCGTTCTTGAATTTCGGGGCATCAATCTCATCCTTCTCGAACAGTACTTCGAGGAACTAGGCGGGGTGCTATCAGTTGATTCCGGCATGCCGAAAAAGTATAGCGGAGGAAGCTGGAGCGGGGAAATCCTCTCGGAAAAAGAAATTGCCTTTTCGAAGACTTTCAAGGTCAACTCCGTCATGGTCCGCTTCCGGGCGGAAACTGAGGAAGAGCTTGCTGCGCTGATAAAAAGCTATCGTTACAAAACCACAAGGGTTGGCGGATAGGTGGAAAGGATTTCGAAAAATTACTAGAACGCAATGGAAACTGTATACATTCTGGTGCGGGGCACCTTGGTACATCAATACAGCACCTTGTTTAAAGCACCCAAGTAAGTGGGTGTTTTTTATTTGCAAAGGCCACCTTAGATAATAGTGTGCTGAATTATTCCGGACTTCCGAAAACGGTGTGTGCAGGTTTAGGCGGGGTGCATGGGCCCAAAGGAACTTTTCCAAAAAAGAGAGGTAGCGGAATTGCTTGGGGAAGTGATATTCTGAATTATGTTAGAATAGCGTTTACATTACAACAAGTGAAAAGCAGGTGAGGCAGTGGTGAAGAAGGTAATTCTGGATATTGATACGGGGATTGATGATGCTCTGGCAATCGTTTATTTGTTAAAGCATCCGGATGTTGAGGTGAAGGGCCTGACGACGGGCTTTGGGAATGTCAGTGTTGAGCAGGCGACGAAGAATACTCTTCAGATCGCGGAGCTGGCGGGGCGGCCGGATGTTCCGGTTTTTGCCGGGGCTTCAAAGCCGTTGCTTAAAACGTGGAATGGGCCTGTCGTCCATGTGCACGGGGAGAACGGAATCGGGAATGTTTCGCTGCCCGACCCGAAAGCAAAAGCCCAAGAGGAAAGGGCATCCGATTTCATCGTCCGCGCGGTGAATGAAGACCCGGGCGAAATTTCGGTGATTACCGTTGGGCGCCTGACGAATCTCGCCGAGGCGCTTGCAAAGGACCCTTCCCTGCCGAAAAAGGTAAAAAAGGTTGTCATCATGGGCGGGGCTGTAACGGTGCCGGGGAATGTGACGCCGGTGTCGGAAGCGAACATCGCCGGTGACCCGGAAGCGGCGAATATGGTATTCGAGGCAGGCTTCCCGCTGACAATGGTCGGCTTGGATGTGACGATGCAAACGCAAATCACGGCAGGGGACATGGCGTGGCTGGTCAGCCAGAAGGACGGGTCGAATGCGGAGCTTATCGACGCGCTCGATGAAATGGTTCGCTTCAGGCTCGATGCGTACAAGAAGATGGACGGCATCGACGGGAGCCCGCTCCATGATCCATTGGCGGTTGCCGTAACCCTCCATCCTGATATTGTAAAAACAACACCAATGCTCGTCGCGATTGAAACGAAAGGTGAGCTTTCCTCGGGAGCGACCATTGCGGACCTCCGCGGCTCGGAAAAGCCTTACTACAATGTGGACGTCTGCCTTGAAGTCGACGCGAAGCGCTTCATCAAGGAATTCGTTGAAATCGTTTCCGGCAAGCAAAGGGAGGTTTTATCATGAAGAAAGTCATTCTGGATGTTGATACAGGTATCGATGACGCGCTGGCGATTGCGTATGCAGTGAATTCCGAGGACATTGACCTCGTCGGAATTACAACGAGCTTCGGGAATACATCGGTGGATGAAGCGACCCGCAATACGCTGCAGTTGCTTGAATTGCTCGGCCGTGAGGATATTCCGGTTTGTCCGGGTGCGGAAAAGCCGCTGTTCCGGCCTACGTTGAAGCAGAAAGCGACGTTCATCCATGGCGAAGACGCGATGGGAAACCATTCGCTTCCATTGCCAAAAACAAAGCCGTCAGATAAGCACTCGGTTGAGTTCATCATTGAGATGGTTCATAAATATCCAAATGAAATCACCCTTGTCTTTGTCGCGAGCATGGCAAACCTTGCGCTTGCTGTTATGAAGGACCCGTCGATTGTTGGGAAAGTCGAGCGCGTCGTCATTATGGGTGGTGCCGCGACCGTGCCGGGGAATGCGACACCTGTGGCTGAAGCGAATATTTACGCGGATCCGGAATCAGCCGAGTATGTTTTCCGTTCCGGGCTGCCGGTCACAATGGTCGGCCTCGATGTGACGATGCAGACGCTCCTTCCATGGGAACAGCTTGCGGTCTGGAGGCAAAAGCAAACGCCGGTTGGCGATTTCATGGCGCATATTGTGGAGTTTTACATAAATGCGTACCGGAACATGTATCCGAACATCAAAGGCTGCGCGCTTCACGATCCGCTCGCAATTGGGGCTGTTATCAACCCTGATTTTATTAAAACAAAACCGATGCATATCCAAGTCGATTGCGAAGGCATCCACTCCGTCGGCAGGACGATTGCTGATTTGCGGAGTATCCCGGCGAACCCGCCCAACGTCGATGTGGCGCTTGAAGTCGACGCTGAGGGATTCCTGGAACATTTTCTAAGTGTGGTTGTTTGAGCGGGGGAGTTGTTTGATCAGTGTGATTGATTGGACGGCGTAGTGGTCTGACCACTGAACCTGTTAGACAGTCCCTCAAATGCTTATCAAGAAGTATTTGGCTAACATAAAATAAATAGGGTAAAATTTCGGGGAAGCCGTTCCCGTGGAGTAAAGCGGAAACAGGTTTCCGTTCTCCACAGGGGGCGGTTTTCATTATTATCGGAAATGTCCTGTAAATTGTAGGGCAGCAAGTGGGAAGGATTGATTTGTTGGATAGAACGCTTGGTATACTATCGGTTTTAGCAGCCGCGTCAATATATGGTTTTGTGAATACGATCGTAAAGCTCGCCTATGCGGATGGGTTTGAGTTTCCGGAGCTGACGATCAGCCAGTATGTCTATGGCACGATTGGCCTTATTGTTCTTATTTTGGCGACACGGTCTTTTGGAAAAGTAACGCTCAGGGACTATTTGAAGCTGCTTGCGGTCGGGGGGATCGGTCTCGGCGGTACGAGCATTGCCCTTTATAAGAGCCTTGCTTATGTACCGACTTCCGTTGCTTTGGTGATGCTTTTCCAGTTTACCTGGATTGGGCTCCTCATAGAAATGTTCGTTTTAAAAAGAAAGATTCACCGAAACGAGTGGATCGCAGTCGTGATTGTTCTCGTAGGAACGCTGCTTGTGCTCCGGATAACCGCTATTGATTCAGGTGCGGTCAATGCGCCTGGCCTGATTTTCGGATTTATCGCGGCAATTTGCTATTCCGTTTTCCTGATTGGCGCATCTGTTCTGCCGGAAACGATTCCGCAATTTTATAAAAACGGCCTGATGGTGTCAGGAACGCTTGTCCTGCTTTTTGTTGGGTTTGCGGTGACCACGCCGATCGCGGAGATTAACCCGTTTGGTGCGGTGCTGAAATGGGGGCTGTTGCTTGGGATACTCGCCCAGCTCGTGCCGCCAGTCCTGTTCACTTACGGGGCGCCAAAAATCGGCGGGGCGCTTACGTCCATTTTGAGTTCATTCGAGCTTCCAGTCGGGATTATCGCCTCAAACCTGATACTTGGCGAACAGGTCGCCCTCGTCCAGTGGATCGGAATGCTGCTTATCCTTACAGGGATTTTCGTGTCTCAGGTGCGGCAGAGGGAGACAGGGAAGGCGTAGATTTTTGGGGGAGTGGGGGAGTTTTGAGAGGTCAAGACCGTTTCGGTTGTGAAGTCCACTTGAAACGGTCTTTAGACCTTCTATTAAGACCGTTTCAGTTGTGCAAATCATTCGAAACGGTCTTGAGACCCTCCTTCAAGCCCATTTCAGATAGGGAAGTCATTCGAAACGGTCTTGAGACCCTCCGTCAAGCCCATTTCAGATAGGGAAGTCATTCGAAACGGTCTTGAGACCCTCCATCAAGCCCGTTTCAGTTGTGAAAGTCCTTCGAAACGGTCTTGAGACGCTCTATTAAGACCGTTTCAGTTGTGGAAGTCATTCGAAACGGTCTTGATAACCTTAGATGTCGATTAGGGTTTCTACTGTTTCTTGATGAAGACAGTTTTAGGTTGCTGGTCCACTTGAAAGTGTCTTCATAGCCTTGATGAAGACAGTTTTAATCTGTAAATCTACTTGAAACTGTCTTCATTTCAAAGGGCTGCTAGTTTTGCCCAAATGATGAGGAAATTAGGCGTTTGAAGCAGCTTTTCATAGGAATCGGGCTTCATGGTTTTGAATTTTTCCGTTGGTAGGGGCTCGATGATTTGCTTTATGGTAAAAAAGGCAAGGGTGTCGTTGAAGATTCTATGCAACGGCCTTCTGTAGAATGGCACATTGAACACTTTCCCATCCTTTCGCCATTCGTCGATGATCAGTTCAGTAGAAAAATAGCTTGGGTTTTCAAGTAGTTTGATATCGGCGAACGGGTGGTGGACGGAAAACAGGAAATCGCCTCCGGGTTTCAAAATCCGCTTGAATTCGCTGAAGGTAAAGTCCCAATCCTGTAGATAGTGGAGAGTAAGAGAACTGACCACGTAATCGAACGACTGGCTGGCGAACGGCAGCGGTTCCGCCAGATCATGGCACAGAATTTCGGCTTTGTCCCCAACGCGTCTTTTTGCGGCGTTGACCATTTCGGGGCTTAAATCAATGCCTACGACCCTCGCGCCCCGATTGGCGAGCTCAAGGGGATACCAGCCCGCTGCACAGCCCGCGTCGAGAATTACTTTCCCTGTTAAATCCTCAGGCAAAACTGCGAGCATGGAAGGACGTTCGTACTCGCTATTGTACAGGCTGGATGTGTCGACCGATTTTTCATAGGAGGAAGAAAGCTCGTTGAAAACGTTCTTTATTTTGTCTTTCATGTGTCACCCCACAGAAATAAAGGCTCCTGCACAACCGCGCAGAAGCCTTTGTTTATTTATTGAAGAGGTCCCATGTATTAAACGAGCTGGCTGCCTGGTTCTGCGGCGGCAGGGAGGATGCCGAGTTCGCGCAGTTTTTCTTCAGGGACGACGCCGTCTTTCCAGCCGCGGGCCTGGTAGTATTCGTCAAGCATGATGTCCATGCGGCTGACGGATCCGGCGCTATTGCCTGTAGCAGGCTCCTCTGTGAAGCGCTTTGGCAGGAAGTCGTCCTCGCGGCGGTTAAAGCCTGCAAGGTTATTGTAATAGCGTTCGAGATTGTAGATCCGTTCACCGGCGAGCATGACGTCCTCGGCCGTCATTGGGATGCCGGTCATTCCGCTGTACTGCTCCGCATAGTTCTCGGCGTTTTCAGAGAACGATGAGAATTTACAAATATTCATTGAGTCAGAGAAGGAGAGAAGGTCCTGGAATATTTTCAGGAGCTCGCCCTTTCCTTCAGGCTGCAGGCGGTCGGTTGGTTCCGGGATGCCGGCAATTTCCGAGGCGACGGTATAGCCGCGCAGGTGGCAGGCGCCGCGGTTGCTCGTCGCATAGCCAAGGCCGATTCCCTGGATGCCGCGCGGGTCGTATGCCGGGATGGACTGGCCTTTGACGGACATTGACAGGTGAGGAGCTCCCCACATCGCGGATGCCCGGGCAGGACCCTCGGCTAGAATTCCGCCGAAGCCTTCGCGATGGGCGATTTTCCTTGTCATTTCAATCATCTTGTCGGCATCTCCCCAGTCAAGCTGCTCGTCGACGATGCCCTTTTCGTACGCTTCCATTGTTACCGAGAAGGCGTTTCCTAGCTCGATCGTGTCGATTCCGTACTCGTTGCACGAGTCAATCAGGTAGGCGATCGCCTCCGAGTTGCTTAGGCCGCTGTTCGCGCCAAGCGCCCATGCGGATTCGAATTCGAAGCTTTCAACACGGGTTTTGTATTTGCCGTCCTTGACTTCGACTTCGATTTTACAGGCGACAGGGCAGGCGTGGCATGTATTGTTGGCAACAAGCAAATGCTCGTTTACATACTCTCCGCTATGCAGCTCCGCCTGGTCCCAGTTGGTGAACTGGGCGTTCTTAGTCGGCAGCGCGCCGACTTCGTTGATGAGGTTGGTCAGGACGTTCGTGCCGTAAACGGACAATCCGCCCTTGTTCGGCGCGGTCAGTCCGCCTTCAAGAATCGCTTTGACCGCTTTTTTATTGGCCTCTTTGTATTCGTTTTCGAGTGCGGGCTGTGGCATATTGCCTTTTTGCGCCGCCTTGATGACGATGGCCTTCAATTTTTTATATCCCGCGACTGCGGCTGTTCCGCCACGGCCTGCAGCACGGTCATGCTCGTTGATGAAGGATGCGTAGCGGACGGTGTTTTCCCCGGCCTGGCCGATTGCCATGACGCTCAGGTCTTCCGCGCCGTACCTGTCCTTCATCGCTTTGACCGTCGCCCGTGTGGACGTTCCCCACTCGGCGGATGCATCGCGCAATTCCGCTTTGCCATCCTCTATGTAGAGGTATACCGGCTTGTCGCTTTTCCCTTTGAAAATAATGTTGTCAAAACCGGACCATTTCAGGCGCGCGGCTGTCCAGCCGCCCATATGGGAATCGGTTACCGTCCCGGTCAGCGGTGATTTCGTTACAACCGCAAGCCGTCCGCTCATTGAAGAACGGGAGCCAGTCACCGGCCCGGTCATGATGCAGAGGATGTTTTCCTCTGAAAGCGGTTCCACTTCAGGCCCATTGTCAAGGACATACTTGACGCCAAGGCCTCGCCCGCCGATATACTTCCGTGCATCTTCCTCATTAATGCTCCTATACTCCACTGTGCCATTGGTCAAATCAACAACTGCTTCCCTGTTCTTGAAACCGCCAAGTTTCATTGATTCGGAGCCCCCTTACATGGATTGGATTTTACTAAAAAAACGCATGTACCTGTTATATATTCGTTATCGATTTGCATATTCCTTCCTTTTTTAAAAATAATTTAAAATCTTTAGTATATTTTGTTTCTTTATTTATAATAGAAGAAAACCGTAACGATTGGGAGGCAGGCAGATGGAACGGTATTCGCGCCAAATACTTTTTAAGCCGATTGGGGAAGAGGGGCAAAGGCGGCTGCTCGAAAGCCGGGCGGCGATTGTCGGGATGGGAGCATTGGGGACAGTGATCGCTAATCATCTTGTCCGCTCTGGTGTCGGATATGTCCGGCTGATTGACCGCGACTTGGTCGAGCTGTCCAATCTCCAGCGCCAGACGCTTTATACCGAAGACGATGCTCGTAAAAACCTTCCGAAGGCGGTTGCTGCGGCTGAACGGCTGAGGGAGGTTAACTCGGAAATCACCATCGACCCGGTCATCGCCGACTTGAACCTGGATAATGCCGAGGATTTGCTGGCGGGATTCGATGTTATCGTCGATGGCACCGACAACTTTTCGGCGCGGTACCTGGTCAACGATATTGCGGTTAAATTCGGAATTCCGTGGGTGTATGGCGGCGCGGTCAGCTCGCGCGGCATGTTTGCGGTAATCGTCCCTGGAAAGACGCCGTGTTACCGCTGCCTTTTTCCGGACGCGCAGGCCGGGCTTGGCGAGACGTGCGACACGATTGGCGTCCTGTCCCCGATCACCGAAATCATCGGTTCGTTCGAGGCGATGGAGGCGCTTAAGATCCTAGTCGGAGCCGAGCACAACCCGAATCTCGAGCAAATTGACATCTGGTACAATTCGAACATGCAAATGGACATTTCCAAAGGGCGGAACCTGGAGTGTCCGTGCTGTGGGAAACGGCAATTCGATTTCCTTGACCGATCCTCTGAGCGGCAAGTCGCGTTTACCGCGTTATGCGGGCGGGATACGGTCCAAATCAATCCTCGTAAAAAGAAGCCGGTCGAGCTGGAAAAATTGGCTGGCGTCCTCCGCGAAGCCGGTACTGTTACCGCGGCGAACCCATTTTTGCTAAAATTTTCGCCGGACGAGCGCATCACGATGGTCTTTTTCAAGGATGGACGCGTTTTGGTGCACGGCACAAACGATCTGGCGGAAGCCAAATCGTATTTTGCCAGGTACGCCGGGGCATAGGGAAATGTTATTTTTAGGGATTCACACATAATGTCTTTCTGAATTTTGCGCCTGAAATCCGTGAAATAATGACTATATAGGTTGAACTTAATAATGACACCTTTTAGTTTGGGCAGATGGTTGATTGGAGCTCAGGCATGTAGACTCCTCGAAAATGCTATCGCATTTCCTTCGTGCAAAGCCTATTCGAGGAAGCCAATTGTCCTGCGGGATTGAGCGGCAAGGGGAGACCCCCTGGAAAAGCGAAAGCGCCTTGGTCAGCCCTGACAAGCGCTGGAGGGCCTGAAGGAGAAGTCGCTCTTTGACTTCACCTGAAGGACCGAAGCGACCTCGAGGGGCTAGGCGCTGTAGCTCGACAAGCAGGAGCAACGCGACGAGGAGGCTCCACAAAAGATGCTCCTGCGCCACAGAATATTCGAGGAAGTGAATCTTCAGCTCGTCGCAAAGCTGCACGGAGCCAATTCACGGATGCTTCTCGGGAAGTTAATACAGGTAGCTGCTTCGCCCCGCGGAAAGCGAAATGCCCGGAGCGGAAATCAACCACCTCCTTCACATTTGGAAACCAATCTTTATTTCAACCTATATAGAATAATCGAAAAATAGTTAGCTGTTCCTTAATTATTTCGACAGTTGGACTTAAATGTATTGGACTTGGAAGGTTACATCTACAAGGATGTGAGTTAAAAAAGTATTACACTTTGGGGGACACGATGAAAAACCACTTATCAATCATTTCATTAATGATCTTATTAATGGTTTCCTGCCAATCAAAGGAGAATCACTTACTATCTGAAGGCGATGGAGAAGAAACTCAAAGTAAAACAAATGTGAATATATCTAATGGAAATAGTCTTAAAACAAATGAACAAAAAGACTTCGACCTTCATATTGAAATGCCAAACCGAGAACCACTCTATGTATCCCTAGAAACGCTTCCGATTTTAAATACATACCTAGAACAGTTTGAGGACAAAAAGAATGAAATAAGCAGAATTCGAAGCAGCTATTTGTATACAACTGATCAGAAGGACTATTTCCTTGTGAATTACAGTTGTGGGACGAAACTTTGTAATCAACTCCTTTTAGAACATAAACAAGGGGAAATACAGTCATTACACATATCAGAAGCAAGTTTTCTTCAAAATTCAAAACTCAACAATGATTATATAGCATTTCTTTTTGGCAGAAATGAAGGTTCCGATGTCCTTCGAAATCAAGTCGTAATAATCGATTTGAAAAATTTTCGGAAGGTTTCGCCTCCAGAAGACATGAAAGTATTAGAGTCATTTGAATACCCAATTCCGACAATTGAATGGGGGGATGGCACTTTACTATCCACAATTGCTGATATAGACGATACTTCCTATGAAGGTATAAAGAAATGGTATAAAAATAATCAAGAACCGATTAAACAATTTAAATGGAAAATTCAATGACGGAATCCCAAAAACCAATTAGAGCTAAATTGGTCTGCTCTATTTGAATATAATGCCGGAAATGGAGGGGGTGCACCCTCCTTTTTGCTTTTGGTGGACATGGTGCCTGGGCTAGGGGATGTTTTTTTCCCAAAAGGAGAAGGGTATAGGTAGAACAGGAACGTAATTCGCTGCGGCTGACTTGGGGAGACTGTATGCTAAAACGGAGAATTGAATTTTTGTTTGTGATTGTGTTGGTCATATCGCTGTATATGGTGTTTTTTACAGGGGCGAGCCCGTTGTGGAAGTTGGGGTTTGGGCTGTTGTATGCAGGCATTATTCTTGTGAGCGTTTTTTCGCTTATTCTTGAAAATCGGTCAGCGCACCATACGCTTGTGTGGATGTATGTGCTGTTGTTCATACCGGTGCTTGGGTATATTTTTTACTTGTATTCGGGGCAGCTTTATTTGAAGGGGTATTTGTTCAAATCAAAGCGGCAGTTGAACCGGGATCAGTGGGAGCGGATGATGCGGTCGGAGATTACGCCTGATTTGACTTTCCTGGTCGACAATCAGGAGAATTTCGCGCGGTTTGCGGGAAAGGTCGCGATGACGCCGATCAGTACGGCTTCAAGGTCGGTTGTTTTGAAAAATGGGAAAGAGACGTTTGGGGAAATATTGGATTGGCTGCGGAAAGCGGAGTCCTATATCCACATTGAATATTATATTTTCCGGTCGGATCGGCTTGGAAAGGAAATTATCGATATTTTGATTGACAAGGCCCATGCTGGCGTCGAGGKGAGGTTCATTTTCGACGCGGCCGGGAGCAGGACGCTGTCTGGGGCTGACCTGAGGGCGATGAAGAAGGCGGGCATTAATGCAATTCCATTTTCGCCGTTGAAGTTCGGGTTCTTCAACCAGAAATTCAATTTCAGGAACCACAGGAAGATTGTGATTATCGATGGGAAAGTCGGTTTTGTCGGTGGCCTGAATGTTGGCATTGAGTATTTGGGCGAGGATGAAAATTTCGGCTACTGGCGCGATACCCATATGATGCTGACGGGTGAAGCGGTGTACACGCTGCATACGATCTTCCTGCTTGATTGGGAGTATGTAAGCGGCGAAAAGGTGCTGAATGAATTCCCGATCGAGAGGCACCCGATTGAGGTTGAGGAATTGGATGGCGCGATTCAGGTTGTCGCGAGCGGGCCGGATACGCAACAGGGGATCATGAGCGATTTTTATTATGCGATGATGGCGGTTGCCAACCATTCAATCTGGATCGCAACCCCATATTTCGTCCCGGATGAGTCGATTCGGACCGCGCTAAGGATTGCCGCTGCAAAAGGGCTCGAGGTGAGGATTCTGGTGCCGGAAATCAACGACAGCTTTTTGACGCAATATGCAACAAGGTCCTATTTTCCGGAGCTGCTCCGCAGTGGCGCCGAGATTTATTCGTATAAAAAAGGTTTCCTTCATCAGAAGGTCATCATTGTTGACGGGAACCTGGCCTCAATCGGGACTGCGAATATGGATATGCGCAGCTTCCATCTGAATTTCGAGGTGAACGTGTTCCTGTACGGAACGAGTTCGATCCGCGACCTCGTTGCCCATTTTGAAGAGGATATGAAGGAAAGCGAAAAGATTGGCGCCGTCGAGTTTTACAAGCGCGGGTTGTGGAACCGGGTGAAGGAATCATTTGCCCGTTTGTTCTCGGGAGTTCTGTGAGACAGGGGACGTACCCTTTGTTTCATTTGGACATTTTCCGGGGAAGGGGTAAAATTAAGTGAATCTTCCATGGGTGGAGCATGGTTTGTTCCCGCCATTGGTTATAAAATCAATCTGACTTTTAGGGCTTACGGTCCCTTAAGGTGGGGAAAAGTGTATTTAGGCTAGGAGGGATTGTTTTGAGTATGCAGGAGCGTATTATCACGGAGTTGCATGTGAAGCCGGAGATCGACCCGAAGGAGGAAATCAGTGCGCGGGTCGGCTTTTTGAAGGAGTACTGCAAGAAGGCAAAGGCGAAGGGATTCGTGCTCGGGATTAGCGGCGGCCAGGATTCGACGCTGGCTGGACGGTTGGCGCAGCTTGCGGCCGAGGAGCTTCGCGAAGAGGGTTATACTGCCAAATTTATTGCCGTGCGCCTTCCGTACGGCGTTCAGAAAGACGAAGATGATGCGCAGCTAGCGCTTGATTTTATTAAGGCGGATGAGGAGTTTACCTTCAACATCAAGGATGCCGTCGACGCGGTGAAGGCGGAGTATGAGCGTTCCGGTGAGGGCCAGGTGCTCGCTGATTTTCAAAAAGGGAATGTGAAAGCGCGGTTGCGGATGATCGCGCAGTATGCGTATGCGGGCATGAACGGATTGCTAGTTATTGGAACCGATCATGCCGCCGAAGCGGTGACCGGATTTTTCACAAAGCATGGCGACGGGGGAGCGGATGTGTTCCCGTTGACTGGCCTGAACAAGCGGCAGGGCCGGGCGTTGATGAAGGAACTCGGCGCGGTTGAGCGGCTGTACCTGAAGGAACCGACCGCCGATTTGCTGGACCATGTGCCGCTGCAGGCGGATGAAACCGAGCTCGGGATTTCGTATGATGTAATTGATGATTATCTGGAAGGCAAGCAGGTTTCCGAGGAAGACGCAAGGAAAATCGAGGAGCGCTTCCTCATTTCGGCGCATAAGCGGCATATGCCGGCCAATCCTTATAGCGAATGGTGGAAATAGTGAGCGGATTTTAGGCCGTAGACGTGGATTCATTTGAACACAGTCCTTTTTATAGGGCTGTGTTTTTATTTTAGGAGGTAAATACGGCCATACCGCCATTCATACGGAGGAGCAGAAGTACAGGCTGATTGACGAAATCGGCGGGGTGCTCGGCGAGTGAATTGGTGCTTGTCCGCATTTAATCAGCTTTCGACTGTGCTGGCATACGATAGTCCCCACCCTTTCCCCCTAATAGCCCGCCAGCCACAAAACGTTGCAAGAATAGTCATGAATTTGCTATATTCCTCACTGCCAAAGGCTCCACATTGCTTTTATAATGGAGAAAATTGGCTTGGAATAGGGGGGAGTCAGGTGAGGAACACGATGACGGAAGGGCGTTTTCTGGCGTGGGTGGTTGGGGCGATCATCGCGCTCATGGGCATCCATGTTTTCCACCTGCAGTTAATCCAGGCGTACAACCCGGTGAACTATGTGTCGTTCCACACGCTGCTTGAATTTTTCAGTATCATCATTTCGCTCATAATTGTCATGTACAGCTGGAGGGCGTTCAGCCGGAACCGCTCGGCTAGGCTGCTGCTTCTTCTTTTCATTTTTTCCACAGTGGGAATGGTAGACCTCCTCCACACGATGTCCTTTAAAGGCATGCCTCATTTTCTGACCGAAAGTTCCGTGGCGAAAGCAACTTGTTTCTGGATCTTTGCCCGAATGATCCAGGCGGTCCTGATGCTGGCGATGATACTGATGCCGGACAGGCTGGTGAAGCGGGATTTGCGAAAGCCGGTTATAGCCGCCGCAATTATGATTGGACTGGCTATCATGGCAATTGTTTTCACTTTTGAAAAGAGCCTTCCCATTCTTGTGATTGAAGGGCAAGGGACGACTCCTCTTAAAAATGGCCTCGAGTATTTTATCAGTTTCATGCATTTCCTGTCACTCATCGTCTGCCTGCACAAATACTATCTTGAAAAATGTCCGGCCCACCTGAATCTTGCGCTCGCCTTTACACTTCTGTTCCTGTCGGAGATGATCTTCACCGTTTACCAAAGCGTCGTCGACCTCGATAATTTTACTGGCCACATTTTCAAGGTGCTCGGCTATTATTTCATCCTGAAAGGTATTTTCCTTCTCTTTAAGAAACAGGAACAGGCGCGTGATGAAAAAGTGATTGTGAGACTTAGTCCGGGGGCCGTCTTTACTTTTACAAAAAAAGAAGAGTGCTTCGTTATCACCTTCATGGAGGGCGGACTGCTCCGGGAGGTAGGGCTTAAGCCGGCCGCACTCACCGGCACCCACGTTGGGGACTTGCTTCCGCCATCGGAAGCCGATGCACTCGACTACTGCCGCGAATGCTGGGAAACTGGCGCCAAACAAACGTTTCTGGCCAATTTTAACAAAAGGCATTTGGCAATCTCCCTCGTACCGGTCCTAAAAGGCGGGGAGGTCGCGGAAATTGCCGGAACCGCCATCGATGTTTCCAATTTCGTCCATTACGGCGCCCGCGGGAGGCCGCAACCGGCAGCTGCCAGGAAGGGGAAGGCCTTGAAAACACTGTAATTGACGGCTTTTTGGAAAATTGGCCACCCGGGCCGGGCGTTGCGCGGGAGAGGTTGACAAATCCCCTGAGAGGGCTTATCCTAGGTTAGTCTAATTGAGGCTCTACTAAAAAATAATTATATAATTCCTCATCAGCGAGATGAGGTAGAGGTCGCGGGTATTATGAGTAATCCGGAAGAGGGGCAGGCACCCCGGGGAGGCTGGATGAAAGGAATAACCGCCGAAGCGCCGCAGGTCACTGGCTGCGGCAGCTGGGACTGTATCCGAACAGGTGCAGGACTGTCATGGGAAACCATGGTGAACTATCCCGTTTTGTCTGATGCGGCACCAACACACTCCGTATCAGGGGTGTTTTTTTTATGCCTGTTTTTTGAAGTGTAACAGAGGGAAGCAGTGCAACAGGGGACGGATCTACTGCTTCATTCATTACCGGAAATGTGTCTGTTATAGCTTTATTGCAAAAAGTGAAGCACCGGGTACGTCCCCCGCTTCATTTTCGACAGCGAAGAGAGGAGACAAGTATAAATGGAAAAGCAAGGGAAACTTGGTTTATGGATATTGACGGCACTTGTCGTTGGAAATATGGTTGGGTCGGGCATTTTCATGCTGCCTCGTTCGCTTTCGGAGGCGGCAAGCCCGGCTGGCGTTCTGATGGCATGGGGGCTGACCGGCTTTGGGGTCATGATGACGGTCCTTGTGTTCGGCAATCTCGCCATCCGCAAGCCGGAGCTTAAGGGCGGACCGCAAATTTATGCGAAGGAATTGTTCAGGCCGGGCACACAGGCTTCAACACTGTCGGGCTTCATGGCGACATGGGGCTACTGGATCGGCAACCTCGCCGGCAACATTGCGATTATTACAACGTTTGCAGGCTATCTTTCAACCTTCTTTCCGATTTTGACGAGCCAGGCGGAATGGTTCTCGATTGGCGGTGTGGATGTTAGGGTTGGAAACGGACTGACGTTTATCGTCTGCACGGTGATGCTCTGGGCAACCCATGCCATCATCCTGCGTGGAATCGAGAACGCCGGCCGCTTGAATTTCGCCGCCACCGCTGCGAAGGTTATCGGTTTCGTTTTATTCATTATTGTTGGTTTATTTGCGTTCAGTAAAACAAACATCCTGCCGCTCACCGCTCCGCGGGTTGATGGAAGCGGCCAGTCAATCGGGCTGCTTGGCCAGGTGAATTCAGCCGCCCTGTCAACGCTTTGGGCGTTCGTCGGCGTTGAATCCGCTGTCGTCTTCGCATCAAGGGCAAAGAGGCAGATCGATGTAAAACGCGCTTCTATCCTTGGTTTGCTTATCGCCCTCGCGCTTTACATCGGAATCTCCATCCTTGTCATGGGCATGCTCAGCCAGGGAGAACTCATTGCTTCCGACAAGCCGCTGATTGACGCAATTACCAAGGTGCTTGGGCCTGTCGGTGGCCAGGCGCTCGCCGCAATCGGCCTGATCAGCCTCGTCGGTTCGACGCTTGGCTGGGTCATGCTAAGCGCGGAAATTCCGTACCAGGCGGCAAAGCAGGGGCTATTCCTGCCATGGTTCTTAAAAGATAACAAAAAAGGCATTCCGGTCCGTGCAATGATCGTTACAAACGGCCTTGGCCAGCTTTTCATTTTCTCAACGATTTCGAATTCGATTTCGAAGGCATTTGGATTTGTCATTTTCATTGCGACCCTGTCCTATCTCGTTCCGTATTTCATCGCTTCGCTTTACCAAATTAAGCTAGTCGTGACTGGGGAAACGTACCTCGGCGACAAAAAGCGTGTGACTGATGGAATCATTGCCGCTGTATCGACGATTTATTCAACATGGGTAATCATCGGCGGGACAGCTGACCTTAAGACATTCAGTTTTGGGATGCTTCTCATCGTAAGTGGAATTCTCTTTTACGGGCCGCTATGGAGGGCGACTGCGGGAAAGCAGTCTGCTAAAAAGAGGCCCGCGGCTTAGGGGTAAGGAACACGAACTTAGCGGGCCAGCTTTACCTCCACAAATTCCGTTGCAAGATGGAGCCGTGCTTGGAGCAATGAACTGCAGCTTAGGGGGAGCTACTGCCCCGGACCGCAAAAAAATATAGAAACAACTAAACCGCTTGGGGTTCCCAGGCGGTTTTTTCTAGGTTCAACATTCTCCTTTTATTGGATACACCGTAATCCTTGGCCAAGTGGCCTTCCAGTTTTTCTGTTTTATCCGGTTCTCGTAAATAGGGGCAAGGAGAGTGTTTTGGAGGAAGTGAGCGGTTGGACGGACTTCCATATTAAGAACATCTGTAAGGCCGCACGGTGCGGAAAGGATGACTCTGTTTTCTCCGCCAAGCTTTAAACCTAAGGCTGTCGCCGTTTCCGGGAACTTTGACATTGCGTCCTCTGACGATGAGTAGGGCGGAAGGTGATTGACAAGATGCATCCTGGCTTCATTTTTCACGGACCAGGGAATATCAGGGAGGATTCCTTTCAATCTTTCCTCCAGCCTCTTTTCATCTCTTTCGCCCAGGTTTGTTTTATCAAAATAAATCACGTCTATGTCCGGAATCGGGGTCCTTTCTGAAAATCCATGCAACGTGTCCCAAATTTTCGAGCGGACAAACCCAGCGCAAACCCACCAATCCGGCAAACTCAATGACTTAGCCGCAAGTAAAATGTCCATCATCCAATCATCCTGCTCAATCAGGTGAATGATATCTTTTTCGGTACGAATAACCATAAAAGGCATCTCCTTTGGTATTAACCTATAAAGTTTATAGTACAGGAAAAACAGAGGAGGGAGGAGAATGTTATATAAAATCCTGTCTGCCCGGTCCGGGTGGCCAATTTTCACAAAAGCGTCTTTAAAGGGAATTCGGCAGCTTTCCAAGATATCCCTTGTGAATGCGATTAATCTGAAACAGGAAGGGTAAAATATACAGAAAATAATCTTTGACAGAGCTGGCATTCCTGTACTATGATGTTTAAAGTTGACCAAACCAATGAGAATTAGGGGGTATTGATTTTGAAGAAGTTATCCATTGTTTTTGCGTTCATGCTTAGCCTTGTGCTGGTGGTTACGGCGTGTGGTACGAATGACGCGAATAATGCTAAGAATAATAACAATAATGAAGGAAAGAAGACTGGCGGGAATGATGTTCTTGCCAAGGTGAAGGATGAGGGGACGCTTGTTGTTGGTACGGAAGGTACATATCCTCCGTTCACGTTCCATGATGATAAAGGAAAACTGACGGGTTTTGACGTTGAGATTGCCGAAGAGGTTGGGAAGCGGCTTGGCGTGGAGGTTAAATTCCTTGAGACCCAGTGGGATGCGATTTTCGCTGGGCTTGATGCGAAGCGTTTTGATATGATTGCAAACCAGGTTGGCATCCGTCCTGACCGCCAGGAGAAGTATTTGTTCTCCGAGCCTTACATTACTTCCGCAGCAGTCTTGATTGCGCGTGAAGATAATAATAAGGTGAAGAAGTTTGAGGATATTAAGGGGCTTCAGTCTGCCCAGTCGATGACAAGCAATTATGCGGATATCGCAAGGAAATATGGTGCTAAAATTGTTGGCGTTGACGGATTTAACCAGGCGGTCGAGCTTTTGAACTCGAAGCGGGTTGATGTGACGATCAATGATAAGATTGCGTTCCTTGATTTTAAAAAGAACCGCCCAGAAGCGAAAGTGAAAGTCGTTGCGACAGAAAGCGATGTTTCAAAAAGCGGTCTCATGTTCCGCAAGGACAGCCAGACGCTAGTCGATGAAGTGAACAAGGCGCTTAAGGATATGGTTGACGACGGCACGTACGACAATATTTCAAAGAAATGGTTTGGTGAAAATGTACTTAAGTAGTATTTTCACAGACCCTGCCCGGATGGACAGGTTGGTTGCGATTGCGAAAAGTTCCTTCCAGCCTTTGCTGGAAGGACTTGTTGCCAATACAATTCCTTTGACGCTTATTTCTTTCGTGCTGGGGCTGATTCTGGCGATCCTGACGGCGCTGGCGAGGATTTCGCAAACGAAGGTGCTTCAGGGAATTGCGCGGTTTTATGTGTCCGCGATTCGCGGCACGCCGCTTTTGGTGCAGCTGTTCATCCTGTTTTACGGGTTGCCGACTGTCGGAATCGTCATCGATCCGTTCCCGGCTGCGGTTATCGGTTTCTCGCTCAGTGTGGGAGCTTACGCTTCGGAAATCATCCGGGCCGCAATCCTGTCGATTCCAAAGGGGCAGTGGGAAGCTGGCTATTCAATCGGAATGAGCTATCCGCAGCTTTTAAAAAGAGTTATTTTGCCACAGGCGGCAAGGGTTTCGGTTCCGCCGTTGTCAAACTCGTTCATCAGCCTTGTAAAGGACACGTCGCTTGCGGCGATGATTCTCGTGACTGAGATGTTCCGCCGCGCGCAGGAGATTGCGTCGACGAACTATGAGTTTTTGCTGCTTTACCTGGAAGCAGCCCTGCTTTACTGGGTTGTCTGTTTCATCCTTTCCATCTTCCAGGGCAGGCTGGAAGCAAGGTTTGACCGGTATGTTAAATAGATGGGAAGGGGGAGCTGTTAGATGAGTACTGTGAATGAATCGGCTGGGCTGCAAGGTTCAGGTGTTGTGGCCGGTGGCGGTACCGGGGCGCCGATGGTTTCGATTAAAGGTTTATATAAGCAGTTCGGCGATTTGGAGGTCCTGAAGGGGATTGATCTTGAAGTCGGGAAGGGGAAGGTGGTTGTTGTCATCGGCCCGTCCGGTTCGGGTAAAACAACGCTTCTCCGCTGCCTCAATGTTCTTGAGACGCCGACGAAGGGAAGAATTTCGATTGCGGGGCAAGCGCTTGATTTCTCGGGCAGCGTGCCGAAGAAGGATATCGCTTCGTTCCGGCGCCTGACAGGGATGGTGTTCCAAGGCTACAACCTTTTCCCGCATATGACGGCGCTCGGGAATGTGATGGAAGGGCCGGTTACTGTCAAAGGCGAAAACAGGGAGAATGCGCGGCAAAAAGCGGCGATGCTTCTGCAGAAGGTCGGCCTTGGCGACAAGCTCGATTATTACCCGCACCAGCTTTCCGGCGGGCAGCAACAGCGGGTCGGCATAGCCCGGGCGCTTGCAATGGAGCCTGCGGTCATGCTGTTCGATGAGCCGACATCCGCTTTGGATCCCGAACTCGTCGGGGAAGTATTGAAGGTTATGAAGGATTTGGCGAATGAAGGGATGACAATGGTCGTCGTAACCCATGAAATGCGTTTTGCGCGAGAAGCCGCAAACGAAGTCATCTTCATGGACAAAGGCGTCGTTGTCGAACGCGACCACCCCGAAACCCTCTTCACCAATCCAAAACACGAACGAACCAGGCAATTCCTCAATCTCATCCAGCCGGAATAAGAAGCTTTGGTGGTGCCAGCACCTTCGTGGGACGTTTTTTGTCCCAGTTGGGTGCCTGGCACCATTTTTGCGTTTTTTGTGCAATTTTATTGAGGGGGATGGGCTTTTTGGCATCTTTCATTTGATATGAGTGGTAGTTATGTCCGAAAGTCGTAGCGGGTTGCCGGATTTTGAAAGAAGGTGTGATTTGAAACCCCATATGGGGCTTTTTTAAGAAAAAATTATACGTAACGTTGTTAGCTGCTACTCTCCTTTATTTATTCACCCCATTTTCATAAGGATTCGCCTTTCTCTAATTCTTCCTGAAATATTTCCCAACATGCAAGCCCCTGAATTCTTCCGTGTTTATGCCAAATTAATGGAAATTGGTGATAAAATAGTAGAAAAAGGATAGAAAGGAGGGGAAAGATGGCGAGGTGGAAGAGGATTTCGCTCAGTATTTTTGCTTTTCTGGCGAGCATTTCCATGATAATCGTCATTGCGGCTTACACTTACAACATCATAGAAGAAGATTATGACAAACTGACAATCACAAAAATGGATAAAACGATCGCGGTTATAACGAATCAAAACGAAATTGAGAAAATTATCGACCGAATCAATGACAGCCCGAGGAAGTTTCTGCGAAAGACGGGATTTACCTATGATTATCTCCCATACGGATTCCTTATTTTTGAAAATGAAAAAGAAAAGGTTGAACATGCCTTTTATCTGTTTAAGGGAAACACCGTAATCGGTTATTGGGACATCGATACAAAGTTCGAGTTTGCGAAGGAGTTGGAATAGTTTTTTTTAAAAGAGAGCAGGTGCCATTAAGCTGGCCGTGAAGGGTACGTTACATAAAAAAAGCTTGGAAAGTATCCAAGCTTTTTTAAGATGAAATAATAGATTGCCAACGTATTTTTTTTACAGTAAAATCAGACTTCCGTTAGAAAATAGCCAGATTTACCTGTTATAGTTGCGCCTCTTGAGTTTGTCAGTCAGGTAGTTCGGCTTTTTTGAAACCGCTATTAATGAAGCAATGAAGGAGATGCCGAGTATTGTTGGCACGACCCATGCCAGATGGTCAATTGGTTCCATCGCGTTGCACTCCTCTCGAAGATAGTCGTTTGCGCTATATGACCTATACCCTGTTTGGGAATGGGTCAAACGGCATGGGGCTTTACCAATCTTTTTTAAAAAATTTACAAATATTTCAGAAATTGAAACTTTCCCTGTCAATCGCCGTATACCTTACTGTAAAATAAAAGGGAAGACACTGAACGGGGGTGATGGCAAATGGAAACGATTAATGGCGTCCCAATCGAGACGATTTACTTGTACAGCCTGATCATAGCCGGCGCATTGACACTGATTTATGTGCTGTTTAGCGATCTGCTGTCAGGCCTGTTGGATAGCCTCGATTTTTTTAATCCCGTCCTTTTATTTTCGTTTATAACTTTTTTGTCGGCCAGTGGTTTTATTTTTGAAAAGGTGACAGCTCTCTCGTCACTGTTGATTCTATTGGTTTCCGCGGGGATTTCCGCAATTCTCGTAACCTTGCTGAATGTGTTCGTCCTTGTGCCGCTGTCCCAGGCGGAGGCGTCGCTTTCCTACAACGACTCCGATTTACGGGGCCGGATTGGAAAAGTGATTACGTCCATACCGGTGAACGGGTACGGCGAAGTGATGATTGACAGCATTAGCGGGAGGATCGCCAAGCCAGCCTCAAGCTATGACGGCACCGAAATCGGTTCCGGGAAGGATGTACTGGTTGTCGATACGGCCAATGGAGTGCTTCAGGTCGCGGTAAAAGAAAAACTAGAACAAGAGTGGATCTAGGAGTAGGAGGAGATTGAATGTTTGATTTGACGTTGATTGCAATAGGAATAGCGGTATTTATCGTTGTAGCGCTTTTGGCGGTATTTGTAACAAAGTATAAGACGGCCGGCCCGGATGAGGCGTTGATTGTGACAGGCAGCATGCTTGGCAATCGGAATGTCCACGTCGATGAGTCGGGAAATAAAATCAAGATTATTCGCGGCGGCGGTACATTTATTTTGCCGGTATTCCAGCAGTCCCAGCCGCTGAGCCTATTGTCGAGCAAGCTTGAGGTTACGACTCCGGAAGTGTATACCGAGCAGGGCGTTCCGGTTATGGCCGATGGCGTTGCGATTATTAAAATCGGCGGCTCGATCTCCGAGATCGCGACCGCGGCCGAGCAGTTCCTTGGCAAAGCTACAGCAGACCGCGAGAACGAAGCGAAGGAAGTCCTTGAAGGGCATCTGCGCTCCATCCTCGGTTCGATGACTGTTGAAGAGATTTATAAAAACCGTGACAAGTTCTCACAGGAAGTCCAGCGTGTCGCTTCCCAGGACCTTGCAAAAATGGGTCTCGTGATTGTTTCATTCACAATTAAAGATGTCCGTGATAAAAACGGCTACCTCGACTCGCTCGGTAAACCTCGAATCGCACAGGTCAAGCGTGATGCAGATATCGCAACTGCCGAGGCGGAAATGGAAACACGCGTCAAAAGGGCGGAAGCCGCGAAGGAAGCAAAGCGCGCCGAGCTTGAGCGTGCAACTGAAATCGCTGAAGCGGAGAAAATTAATCAGTTGAAGGTTGCCGAATTCCGCGCCGAGCAGGACAGCGCGAAAGCCCGCGCCGACCAGGCGTACGACCTCGAAACAGCCCGCTCCAAGCAGCAGGTTACCGAGCAGGAAATGCAAATCAAAATCATCGAGCGCCAGAAGCAAATCGAGCTTGAGGAAAAAGAAATCCTCCGCCGTGAGCGCCAGTACGACTCAGAGGTTAAGAAGAAGGCAGATGCTGACCGCTACTCCGTTGAGCAGTCCGCGGCAGCCGAAAAAGCGAAGCAAATGGCTGAAGCCGAAGCGAACAAATACCGGATTGAAGCGATGGCGAAAGCGGAAGCCGAGCGCATCCGCCTTGACGGTCTCGCGAAAGCCGAAGCCCTTCGCGCGCAGGGTGAATCCGATGCGGAAATTATCCGCTTGAAAGGTCTCGCGGAAGCGGAAGCGAAGCAAAAGATCGCTGAAGCGTTCGAACAATTCGGCCAGGCAGCCGTTATGGATATGATTATGAAAATGCTTCCTGAATATGCGAAGCAAGTCGCGGCTCCTCTTGCGAACATCGACAAGATCTCCATTGTTGATACTGGAGGCGGCGGTGCGAACAGCGGTGCGAACCGGGTAACAGGCTATGCCACGAACCTGATGGCCGGCCTTCAGGAAACGTTGAAAGCATCCAGCGGCATTGACTTGAAGGAACTAATTGAAAGTTATGCAGGTAAAAACAGCCTTCGCCAAAACATAATCCAGCATGCTTCCAAAGAAGAGAGCCAAAAGGAACCTGTTCAGATGTAATTGCATACAATATAGAATCGAAAAGCCATTCCAGTTAGCTGGAGTGGCTTTTCTTTTTGGCTGGAATGGACTTTTTATGATTTGAATTTGGTTTTGTGCGCTGCGCGGGTTGGGGGGGATTGCTAGCAGATTGCTAGCGATTCCCGGAAATTTTTCGGTTTTATCCGGAGAGTTCACAACTTTATCCGGAGATTTCACCGTTTTATCCGGAAATCTCAATGCCAGCCCGTTAATTATACAAGGACGCAAAAAAAAGACCGCTGCGACGAAGGAGCGGCGGTGCCTGGCACCAGATTATAGGATGATTTCAAATTCGGTTCCAATGCCTTGATTGCTTTTGACGGTGATGGTGCCGCCGTGGGCTTGGATGATTTGTTTGGCGATGGCGAGGCCGAGGCCGCTGCCGCCGAGTGTGCGGGTGCGGGATTTGTCGACGCGGTAGAAGCGTTCAAATATCCTTGGCAGATCTTGTTCGGGAATGCCCCACCCGGTGTCGCGGACCACAATCCTGGCTCGTCCGCCAGCCAATGAAGCTGCCTCCACGGTGACGGATGTTCCTGGATCGGAATATTTGCGGGCGTTGTYCAAAAGGTTTACGATGGCCTGCTCGAAGCGCGTAGGGTCGATACTGGCGCGCAACCCCGCCGGGCAATCGAGGCGCAGGTTGATTTGCCGTTCCTTGAAAGCGGGTGCCACTTTTTCCAAAAGGGCCTTGAAAAAGGGCTTAAGTTCGACGTCGATTTTTTCGACGGTGAAAGTGTTTTCGTCGAGTTTGGCGAGGTCGAAGAGTTCTTTGATGAGCTGGGCGAGTTTGCCGGATTCTTCGTGTATGATTGATAGATATTTTTCGCGTTCAGCCACTGGAATGCCGGGACGGGTGGCGATTTCGGCATAGCCTTTGATGTAGGTGAGCGGGGTGCGGAGTTCGTGCGAGATGCTCGCGAGAAATTCGTTGCGCTCGTTTTTCAAAAGCTCGAGGTCGCGGGCGAGGATTTCAATCGATTGGCCAAGCTCACCGACTTCATCCCGGGACAGTTTTGGCAAGGTTACCGAGAAATCCCCTTTGCTGATGCGCTTAGTTGCTTCGTTCATCCTGACTAGCGGCAGGGTGAGAACGCGCGATAGGAAGGCGACGACCCCGACCATAAACAGGAGCGAGAGCAGGCCGGCAACCAGGAAATGCCGGTTCATGTTGGCGATGAGTTCCTTTAGTTTGGCGGTGTCCTGGAACATGTAAATATAGCCTGCCGTGCCGCCAGCCATTTTGACTGGGGAGACGGACGCGATGAACGGCCGGTTTTTCCAGTCTTCTTCAAGGATCATGCCCTGGCGGGGAACATCATCCGGCCGCAATCCCATAATGGTTTTCATGGCGGGGGTGACGGTGTTCGACGACATGAGAATGGTGCCGTACGTGTCGGTGAGGGTGACCATTGTGTCTGTGCGCGATTCCATGAGGGCGATGTGGCGGATGGTTTCCTCATGAAAGCTTGCCTCGAGTATTTCGCGGTGGTTGTTGCCGCGCGTCTTCAGGGCGGAAAGTTCGTCGTGGACGCGTGAGTGAATGATGGTGCTGTGAAGGACCACCATCAGGACGATTTGGAGCAGAAAGATGGCCGCGAAAAAGACGAGGCCGATTTTGAAGGAAAGTTTGTTCATGGGAATATAGCCTCCGATGCGTGAGTTAGGCTGGATATATCTAATAAATGATTTTTTACTGGGCAAGGACGTGTTTTTTGAAATTATAGCCTGTCTCGAGGCCGGTTCTTCTCACACTTTAAACGGACAGTTAGAGCACCGCTGATGGACGTTTCACTTATAATGAAATACTGTCGGCATATGCCGGTTTTGGAATTTTGCAGGGAGATAATTTTAGAATACATCATTATACGGGTTTTTTGGCAACGTTTTTGTTAATTGGTCATGGAGGGGGAGCAGGCTCTGCCTTGTTTCGTGGTTTAGGGTCTTAATACTGTAATCGAATGAAGCGGCGGGGACATCCCCTGCTTCATTTGGGCAAAAAAAATTGGGCCCTGCGTCGCAGGCACCCGTATTATTAAAGGGAGGTTAATTAAGGGTAAAGCAAGATAGTTCAAACAAAAAACTTGGTAAAACAGATTTTGAGTCAGTGTTGCGTATTGAGCAATCTGATTTGCCTTTTCAGATTCGGCTTCCTGCTGCCATGGCCCCACCATGTAGCATTCAGCTTGTTCTTTACGGCATTTCAGGATCGTTTCCTGAATTTTGGGTTTGTCAGGGTTTTTCGTTCCCTTCCTTACCACATCTTTATCATAGAAAAAGGGAATGTAGATGGTATGAAGAAGTTGTGTGGTTTTTGTGAAGATGAAAATTGTTCAAATTTGCCACATCGTTTAGATGGTATGATGGAAGTGGCGGAAGGAGTGCATATTTATGGCGAAAATTCTGATTGTTGACGATGAAAGAAGAATTATTGAAGTGCTCGAAGCCTACCTGGAACGGGAAGGGTACGGGATTGCGACGGCAGATAACGGGGTTGACGCCCTGAAGAAGGCGCGTTCGGAAAACCCCGATTTGATTATATTGGATTTGATGCTTCCGGACATTTCCGGAGAGGAAGTGTGCCGGCTTGTGAGAAAGGAGTCGGAGGTGCCGATTCTGATGCTGACGGCGAAATCAGGCGAGGATGACAAAATCAACGGCATTATGATGGGGGCGGACGATTATGTGACAAAGCCGTTCTCGCCGAGGGAGGTCGTTGTCCGGGTCCAGGCAATTTTACGCCGCGTCAAAAAATCGGCAGAGAAGTCCGACAAGCTTCAATTCAAAGGCGGGCTCTCGATTGATACCGGGAAAAAGGAAGTGACGAGAAACGGCGAATTAATAAGCCTGACGCCAATCGAGTACAAGCTTTTGACGAATATGGCCGAGAATCCGGGCCGGGTGTACAGCCGGATGGATTTGCTTGAGAAGATCCAGGATGAAGGCATGTTTTATGAAGGCTATGAGCGGAGCGTCGACACGCATATTAAGAATCTCCGCAAAAAAATCGAGCTGGATTCAAGGCAGCCCCAGTTTGTCGTGACTGTGTTCGGGATGGGCTACAAATTCGGGGGCGCTCCGGATGCTTAAGACGCTTAGGGCGAAACTTCTATTTTATATCCTCTTTGTGTCGATGGTCGGGATTGTGCTTGTCAGTATTTTTATCCAGTGGGGGTTTGACAAGAGCTTCAACAACTATCTTGAGCGGAACCGCGACCAGAAGATTGAGAGGGTTGTTAATCTTGTAAAAGCGGGTTATAAGCGCGAAGGTAAATTCGTAGATGACCAGACTTTAAGATTGATGCATGAATACGCGTTGACGGAGCAGCTTTATTTTCAAATTGTTGATGTTGCGGGCCATACGCGGCGGGATACGTCGCAGCTTAGGGCTGTGATGAATAATATGGGGATTGCCGTTCCGGAAAATACGGAGGGCTGGCTTTCCAAGCCGTATCCGCTCTTGGTCGGCGATAAGCGGGTTGGCGAAGTGATCGCGATTTACCCGCGCGGATTTATTAAGGATGAGTCAACGTTCCTGCAGACGATTCAGCTGTATATATACGGGGCGGTATGCCTGACAGTCATTATCGCAATCATATTTTCAATGTTTTTTTCAAAAACACTGACGTCCGGGCTGAAGAAGCTCCAGTTTGCCGCGAACCAGCTCCAGAACCATGACCTTGAAATCCGGATTCCGCTTCGGGGACTGCCGGAAGAGGTGAAGCAGCTTGCGATTTCGTTCAATAATCTTGCCGAATCGCTTTCAAAAGAAGAGATGCTCCGCAAGCAATTTACAGGTGACCTGGCGCACGAGCTGAGGACGCCGCTCGCAACATTGCGGAGCCAGATTGAGGCGTTCCAGGACGGCATTTGGGAGCCGACCCCGCAGAGGCTTGAAGCGAGCCATGAGGAATTGATGCGGCTCGTCCGGCTTGTGAATGAACTGGAGAAATTGCTTGCGGCCGAAAATCCGCAAATCCATTTGGAGATGGCCAGGCTTGAAGCGGGCGCGGTCCTTTCCTCGCTTGCGGAAATTTTTTCGCCGGCTTTTGCGAACAAGGGTGTCAAGCTTGCGTGCCGCCTTCCTGAAAAAGAAGAATGGTTTTACGGCGACAAGGACAAGGTGATGCAAATCCTTTCGAATGTCATCAACAACGCGCTGAAATACACGCCCGAGGGAAAGCAGGTTGCCATTTCCGTGGCAGGTGAAAATGAATACTCGGTTGGCTTTGTCGTTGAGGATGAAGGGGCCGGGATTGCGGAGGGTGACATCCCGCATATTTTCGAACGCTTTTACCGCGGCGACAAATCGCGCGATCGGAAGACGGGTGGAGTCGGGATTGGCCTTTCAATCGTTAAGGCGCTCATGGATGCCCATAAAGGCAGCATCCAGGTGAAAAGCCGGCTGAAAAAGGGCACAACCATGACGCTATGGTTTCCGCGGGAAGAGGACTGAGGAATAGAGAGAAACTTTAACGCCATGGTCCTGGGAATAGGAGTGGGAAAAGAGCGAAACTTAGACGCTATGGCTTCCTGGGAAGAGGACTGAGGAATAGAGAGAAACTTTAACGCCATGGCTTCCTGGGAATAGAAGAGGGAAGATAGCGAAACTTTGACACTATGGCTCGCGAGGGAAGTGGACGTGGAAAAGAACACAACCATAGATCCACCGGAAGAAAACTGAGCGGCGGGACGCATACAAGAAGGGGAACCATTCCATTGGCCTTATAATGGGGTGGTTTTTTCTTTGAAAATGTGGAAGGGAGCCGGGCCGCCGATGTGAAGAATGAAAAACTTATCCACAGGCAGGAACAGACTTATGAAAATTGCGCGAATAATCTCCTTTTTGAGCTGATTATCCCCATAATATAGTTTACCTGTCCACAATTCCACAGCCAATTGGTGGTTATCCCCAGAAAATTAAAAATACCACCCATATTTATAGAGTGGTATCCACTGAAACTACTTATCCACATGTGGATGAATGAGTATTGGCCCGGCCGGCAATGTCCCATTCATGATGAAAGGGCGTTCCTAGTACGAAAATCGATACTTGAACTAATTTCAATTCGAACGCCTGACTTACTCCGAACATTGCTCTCTTAAAAAAGAACCTCTTTTCAAACACTGTATCTCTTCCAAACTTCAAGAAAATCAGCGGACTCTTCATTCGGTTCGGCCAAAACATCCAAGGTGGCGCCCGATTGCTTGATTTCGCCGCCGGCCATGATTGCGAGCCTGCTCGTAAAAAACTTCACTTCCATAAGGTCGTGGCTGACGAACATCGCGGTGGTCCCGGACTCCGAGAAAATTTCCCGGAAATCCTCCATCAGCTTGATTTTTGTTGGAAAATCAAGCGCTGAGAACGGCTCGTCCAAAAACAATATTTCCGGCTCGATAATCATCGCCCGTGCAAGCGACACGCGCTGAGCCTCGCCGCCTGAAAGGAACCGGGCATTTTTCCGGGCGAGATGGCTGATTTGGAACCGCTCCATCCACAAATCAACCCGCCGGGCAATTTCGCCGCTCGGAATTTTCCTGAGCTTCAGCCCGACCCCGATGTTCTGTGAAACCGTCGTATCGAGGAGCAACGGCTGCTGAAGCGCAATCGAAAATTTCCGGCGCAGCTCAAGCGGCGCCCCATTATTAGAAACTGCCTCGCCCTTGTAGGAAATCGTCCCTTCCGCAGGCGTTTCCAGGAAGGAGGCAATTTTTAGAAACGTACTCTTTCCGGCCCCATTTGGCCCCATTACACCAAGAAACTCTCCCCCGTAGAATGAAAACTCGGGGATATCGACGACTTTTCTTTTACCAAAAAAATGCTTGATACCTTGAAAATGAAGATATGGATTCATAGCGGCCGCTTCCTTTGCTGGAGGGTTGTCAGGAAAAACGTAATCAAAAACGCCAAGGACATCAAGATAAATGATAGGGCAATCGCGACGTCGAAGTTGCCTTTCGAAACTTCCATAACAATCGTCGTTGTTAGGATGCGCGTGTCGCCTTTGATATTTCCGCCGACCATCATCGCGGCGCCGACTTCAGCAATGACGCGCCCAAACCCGGCCATGACCGCGGCGAGGATGGCGATTTTCGCCTCTTTCAGTAGCAGCCAGAGCGATTGGGCTTTGGTTGCGCCAAGGGCTTTTATTTGTAAAAGAAGCTTCGGGTCAAGCGCCTGGAACGCCGATGCTGTCAGCCCGGTCACGATTGGCAGCGACACAAGGATTTGCGCCAGCACAATCGCAGCCGGCGTATAAAGGAGCGACAGGTCGCCGAACGGTCCGGAGCGCCAGAGCATGATCGTAATTGTCAAGCCCGCGACAACAGGCGGAAGCCCCATGCCAATGTTGATGAACACCATCAACAGGCTTCGTCCCGGAAACCTGGCGAGCCCGATGAGCATCCCGAACGGTATGCCGATCAGCGTGCTGACTAGGATCGACAGGAAGCATACCCGAAGCGTCAGTATTGTGATTTCCAGGATTTCCTTGTCTCCTGCCAGGATCATTTCTATCGCTTTTAAAAAACCATTCACAACTAAATCCATCGCAGCCAGGCCTTTCTTGTATGGTAGAGGTGAGCATGTTCATTTGTTATAGCGTCTGTGCAAGTAGCCAATTTTCCGTTTAGAGGTCGATGCCGGTTGGCGGTTACCGAGTTTAGAGTACCACGCCAGATGGCGGTTACCTTGTTATTTGGCGGGAACCCGGAGCGAAAATCAGCAGCAAAGTAGGATGGCCAATTTTAACAAAAGCAAAAAAACTGTGTATGAAAGCTACAATTCTATTAAACTACAAACCTGCAACGATTTAAAATAGGGTTGCCCCCGTCCTTGGCGAAAACGGGGGCAGATAAAAGGGAACTCTATAGAAACAGGAAGGGAAGGTCCTGTTTGCTACTGCTTGTTTCGCCCCGTTGTTGGAACCGGCGGAACGTTTTTTGGCAGGTGAATGGATGGCCGATTACTCGGTATACTTGAAGAACAGGGATTGGCCGTACTTCTCTTTGCCGAATTCTTCAATCATGTCCTGGGTCTTGCTGTCGACCATGAACTCGACGAACTGTTCGCCGCCCTTCGCATTGACCTTGCCGTGCTTTTCAGGGTTGACTTGCATGACGTGGTAAATGTTCTGCAGGTGAGGGTCGCCCTCAACGACAATTTCGAAGCCTTGCAAGTTTTTCTCCTGGGCGAGGTAGGTTGCCCGGTCAGTCAGTGTGTAGCCTTGTTTTTCAGAGGCGATTTGCAGGGTCGGCCCCATTCCCTGGCCGCTTTCAACATAGCTATCGCCAGCCGGGGTAATGGAAATGGATTTCCAGATGCCGAGTTCTTTTTTATGCGTGCCTGAATCATCACCGCGTGATACGAAAATGGCTTTCGAATCAGCGAGCTTCTTGAACGCATCCTTCGTTGGCATGCCTTTGATTCCGGCCGGGTCGCTTGATGGGCCAATGACGATGAAATCATTGTACATGACGCGCTTGCGGTTGATGGCATTGCCAGCGTCGACAACGGCCTGTTCAGCTTCAGGGGCATGGACGAGCAGGACATCCGCTTCGCCTTTCGTGCCCATTTCAAGCGCCTGGCCAGTACCGACGGCAATTGTTTTCACGTTTGCGTTATACTTTTCCTCGAAAACCGGAATGAGTACGTCGAGGAGCCCGCTGTCCTGCGTGCTCGTCGTTGTGGCGAGAATGACATTCTGTGGCGGTTCGGCAGCTTTTTTGTTTTCAGCCGGCTTTTTTTCGGCCGATGTTCCTGAGCTTGAGCAAGCGGATAACACTAGCAGGAAAGCGATCATGAGTACGGATGGATAGCGATTTCTAAACATTTGCAGATTCCTCCGGTTTAGTCGTTTCGTATATCATTGCGCCGAGTTCGCTGATGTTATAGCCTTCGAGATTTGAAAGGCTCTTCTTGAATTCTTCCGATTGTAAAAATGAAGCCAATTTTCCGAGAGTTTCGCGGTTTTCATCCGTCCAGCGGAACACTAGGTCGAATTGCTCGTTCGCGACTGGAATGAAGTCAAGGCCAAGGTGGCTTGCGGCTGAACGAATTCCGAATGCAACATCCGCGGCGCCTCTGCTGATGTGGGAGGCGGTGGAGAGATGTGTCCATTCCTCATTTTCATAACCATTGATTTCGGCTGGGGCAATCCCGTTCGCCAGGAGCTTCGAGTCAAGCAGGAACCGGGTCCCGGAGCCTTTTTGCCGGTTGATGAAACGGATCTCCTTCCTGGCGAGGTCACGGAAACCACGTATGCCCTTCGGATTTCCTTTTGCAACAATAAATCCTTGCTCGCGGGAAGCAAGCCGCATAACAGAGATTGTTTCATAGACGAAGAGCTGGTGGATGAATGGCAGATTGTATTGCTGGGACGCCGGGTCCAATAGGTGCATCGCGGCAATATCCGCCTGGCCGCGATATAGCATCATAAGGCCTTCAAGGCTGCCTATGTACGTCGGCTGAATTTGCAATCCCTGGGCAGCGGCGGTTTCCTTGACGAGATGCTCCACAAGGAAATCATGGCTTCCGGCAAGGCGCGCCTGGATTTGCCTGGTTGGCGCCGGCTGCTGTTCGGTTGCGGCTGGCTTTCGGGCGGGTGCCTTCATGGATTCCTTGTAGCGCTCGATTTCTTCATGCTCGATGCGCATCTTATTGCCGATTTTGAATGCCTGGAGCTCGCCGCGTTTGATCATTTCGTACACTGTGTGTTTGGAAATCTGGAAAATTCGCGCTACCTCATCTGGCTTATATGCCTTCAATTCCACGAAAGAGCCTCCTCTCACTAGCAACCTCGTATTTCCTTAAGTGTGTTTCAAAAATCTGATAGTTTTATAGTAAACGATTTCCAATGGAAGCGGAAGTGAGATTTGTTACAAATTGTTAAAATTCATTAAATTTCGTTAAGTTTTGTTTAGTCATGTATGGTTAGTTCCGGAAGAAGAGGGCGATTTAAGAAGAGTTTCGATGTCATTCACATAATCTCCACAAACGTCACGGATTGTTCAACGACTCACAGATGAGTTTTACTGTACTATGGAAGAGAGTGAATTTGTCTATAAGGAAGGGATATGTATGCCAAAGCTTCTATACGTAACCGCGACACCGAAGAACGATAGCAAACTTTCTAAAGGGATGCAGCTTGGCGAGGCGTTTCTGGATGCCTTCAAGCAGGAGCAGCCGGATGTTGAAATAACACATATGCATCTTTACGATATGGATATCCCGGTGATTGATATGGATATGCTGTATGCACGTGCGAAATTGAGCTTTATGGGGAAAAAGATGGAGGATTTGAGCGAAGGGGAGAGGAAGCAAATCACCGAGATGCACGCGCTCGCCGACCGTTTTATCGACAACGATTATTATGTGTTTGTGTCCCCGATCTGGAATCTTGGATCACCGGCCATTTTAAAATCATTCATGGATAACTTGTTCATTGCAGGCAAGACGTTTGATCCGGATCCCGGGAATCGCCAGGGGCTCCTGACAGGAAGGAAGGCCATCCACCTCCAGACACGTGGCGGGATTTACTCAGAGGGGCCGCTGAAGGACTTCAATTTCGGCGACCAGTACTTGACAACCGCACTAAGGTTCCTTGGGATGGACGTGCTCCCGACCGTATATGCGGAAGGCGTCGACCATTTTCCGAAAGAAGTCCCGGCCATCATGGCGGCGGCAAAAGAACGGGCAGCCGAAGCCGCACGCGTCATGGCGGACACAACGGAATAAGGCCCGCTAATCTTTAGTGTTAAGGTGATTGTGAAAATAATGAACGGCCTAAGGGATTCATTCACCTTAGGCCGTTTTAATTGCTTTTGAGCTTCGCTTTTTTAGTAGAGTTGCCCTTTTTCCAGTGGGCTTCATGGCTAAATTGCCATTTTTCACACTATTTCCTGGGAAATTTGTCGTACTGCGGAAATTTTGCTGTCGAGCTCTTCTTTTTAAAAAACCGAAACGAAACCATCCTTCCCCTCGACTATTGTTTCGTAACACATAAAACAATATTATTGGGGGTTAATGAAAATGGCTGTACGATTTCAATCTGCTAAAGGTTTTGTCTTGTTGGGGGCCGTTCTCGCACTGGCACTATCAATGATTTTTGCTCCATTTGCGAAAAAGGCAGAGGCGTCTGTTTCCTGGGGGCAAGAAGTATCGGAAGTGGCGAAGCGCCATATTGGCACGCCTTTCAAATGGGGCGGGACATCATCAACAGGATTTGATGCTTCAGGCTTCACTCAATTTGTTTACAAAAAGTCGGCCGCAAAACTCAGCCTTCCACGTACTTCAGCAGACCAATACAAGACCGGAAAAGCAATCCCGAAGAAAGACCTTAAAGAAGGCGATCTTGTATTTTTTAATACAAATGGCAAGGACGTTTCATGTGTAGGCATTTTTCTTGGCAAAAATAAATTCATCACGGTTACATCTTCTAAAGGAGTTTCCGTCCAGTCAATGGATACAGCGTATTGGAAAGACCGATACGTTGGAGCAAAGAGAGTCCTGAAACAGTAATACATTTTGATTCATTAGAAAGGACTGGGGGATTTGCGCCAGTCCTTTTGTGTTGAATAAAGTGATTTGTCAAACTGGGACTTTCCGCTGTAAGATGCTGAACGGCAAACCGTTCTTTTTTTTGAAAAATACCGCCAACTTGCCGGGTTTCCGCCTGAAATTAAAATTTGCCTGTAAACTGAAAGAATAGAACAATAACGCCCAAAATCCATACGTAAATCGCGAATGGTTTCAAGGAGTGGTTCCGCAAATAGCCTATCATCCATCGTACCGCGATATAACCGAAAATGGCTGCTGAAATGATGCCAACGATCAGGGCGGAGAGGGAAATGGTTTCGGCGCCGCCCCCCATCAAGTCAAACGATTGCAGGACGACTGCGCCGACGATGGCCGGTGTCGACAGCAGGAATGAAAAATAGGCCGCCGTTTCGCGGTCAAGCTTTCGCCAAAGCGCCGCGACGATCGTAAAGCCGGAGCGGGAAATCGCCGGCATGATTGCAGCCGCCTGAAATAGCCCGATAATAAACGAATCCTTATAGGAGATGTCCTCCATTTTTTTATGGCCGTTTTTAATGGAGTCCGCCATCCACAGGAATAACCCCGTGATGAGGAATTCCCAGCCGATTGTTGAGCCTGTTTTTGAAATTTCATCAATATAATCTTTTAACAAAAGGCCAACGACTACGGCGGGAATTGTTCCGACAACGAGCAGCCATGTGAGCTTGCCGAACGGGTTCCGGAGGATTTTTAAAAATTCGTGCCTGTAAAAAACGAATACCGCGGCAAGGGTACCAACGTGCAGCATCGTATCGAGCAGAAGCCCGGCTTCCTGCAGGCCAAATAAGTTTCTGCCGAGATAAAGGTGGCCTGTGGAGCTGATCGGCAAAAATTCCGTCAATCCCTGAATCAGACCTAAAATGAACGCTTCGATTTTCGTTAACATCGCGAACCTCCAATTTCGTTAATAACGTCCTTCGGGGGACATTCGAATGCGCGGGGCGGCTGGATTTGCTGTCCCTTCCAGGCAGGAAGAACAACCAGTCCATTATTATGTATGCTGAAATTGATTACGGTAGCCCTGGGTGGAACCTTGTGTTTCGGGAAAAACTAAACAGTAATTTCCATTTGCGCCATTTTATTTTAGTTGCCGTTTTGGGTAGCCGTCAAGGAAAACTGCACGATTAGGCTACCTGATCAAACGAGCTTATGGAAGTTTCATTGCCCCCTGCACAAAAGAACCGAGGTTGACCCTTGATTCAATTTCAGCGAGTTTGCAATACCTTGATCAGAGGAATAGGGTAGAAGATTCTAAAGGCTAGCGGCAGGCGACCAAATTTTACCTGGGACCGCTTTTATGTTGTGATTTCCTAACGAAAAAAATATAATGAAGTATTGTAACCATACCGTTTAAACGCGATTTTATTTAGGAAATTACGGAAAAAGGTTCAATAGATGATATTAGTAAAACTGTCACGCTTAAAAGGATAATGGCTTTGGGACCAGCCCGGCACCTTCCTTTCCATGAAAAGCGGGCAGCCAGCCGATGAACGCACAAAAAAACCCCCTTGCCGTTCCATGCAGGAAGGGACAAAGGAGAACTCCTAAAAATGAAAAATACAACTAAAATAGATTATAATCTTGCACTTATCCTGTTTCTGCTTTTCCTCTCTAGCTGCATCGCCATCTATAGCGCGCAAAGCTCCGGCCAGTACCACGGAAACTTCCTCGTGAAGCAAATTCTCTGGTACGCAGTTGGCAGCGGCATCATCGCCGCCGTTATCACGCTTGACTCCGACCAACTGAAAAAAATAACCTGGTATGCGTACGGTTTCGGGCTTTTTTTGCTTTTGCTCGTTATTATTGCGCCCGAGTCAATCGCCCCGCGCATCAACGGCGCGAAATCGTGGTTCAAGGTGCCTGGCATGGGTTCGCTCCAGCCGTCCGAATTTGTTAAAGTTTTTGTCATCATGGCACTGTCGAAAGTGATATGGGACCACCATCAGAAATACCCGGTTAAGTCAATGAGTACTGACCTCCTTCTTTTGGCAAAATTGGGCGCCGCGACATTTGCGCCTTTCGCACTCATCATGCAACAGCCCGATTTGGGGACATCTCTCGTCCTTCTGTCGATTCTGGCGGGGATGGTGTTTATCGCAGGCATCACCTGGAAGCTGCTTCTCCCGATTTTCGCCGGCGGAGCTTCCATTGCTGCAAGCATTCTATACCTGGTTATTTGGAAGCCTGAATGGCTTGAAAAATATCTCGGCTTCCACCAATACCAGTTCAGCCGGGTGTACTCGTGGCTTGACCCGTATACATATCAAAGCTCAATTGGTTTCCAGTTGACCCGCTCGCTGCTTGCGATTGGCTCCGGGCAAACGGAGGGGAAAGGCTTCGGTAAGTTGCAGGTCTACCTGCCGGAAAGCCATACAGATTTCATTTTCGCCGTCGTTGGCGAGCAATTCGGTTTCGTTGGCGCCAGCATCCTGATCTCATTGTTCTTTTTGCTCATTTACCATATTACCAAGGTAGGGATGGAAACGAAGAATAACTACTATACGTACCTGTGCGTTGGCGTCATCTCGATGATCACCTTCCATGTTTTCCAAAACATCGGCATGACCATCGGGCTCTTGCCCATCACCGGCATCCCGCTGCCCTTCGTCTCATACGGAGGAAGCTCACTCATGGGTAACATGCTCGCCATCGCACTCATCTTCTCCATCCGGTACCACTACAAAAAATACATGTTCTCAACCAAAGATTAGGTGGCCGGGCTTAGCCCGCCACCCATTCTTCGTTCGAGGGGCCATCGGATGGTGCCTGGCACCTTTTATGACAGCGATTTTATTCAATGACGCCGCTTTCGAGGATGGAGACACGGGGCTTGATGTTTACTTTTAAGCTTTTGTAGTCGGTTTCTTTCCATTTTTTATAGCTGAAGCCGCGGGTTTTCGATTTGACCAAGTGTCCAAATCCAAATGGGTCTACGCCTTTTTTCTGGAATTGAATTACGAGTTTTCCGGATTGTTTTCGTATTTCATTTTCTAAGGCGCGCTCAATTTCATTGACGATTTTTTGGTCAAGGTGATGCCCGGTATACTGGGGAAGGTAGCCCTTCACGTTGATATGGACATCAATTTCATAAGGGTTTCGGCGTACGAGCTTCTTTTTTAAAGTCGACCTTATGCTTTCAACAACAGCTTTCTGTTTGCCAAGGTTAACCCTTTGGACTCCCTTGCTGTATTTTTCTACCATTATTTTAAAGAAGAACATTTCATTTCGGGAAATCTTATCAACAACCCTTCCATCCTTCAAAAGGGCGATCCCGGTAAGCTGGACGGCTGTGTCGTCCTTTTTTTTAATAATAGGGAGGTAAGCGGTTCTTCCAGTCTGATAATAATCGGACATGAACAAATGCAAATTCGTTTTTGGCATGTCTCTTGTTTTAATGTTATGGTCGAGCAAATCAGAAATAAATGACGAGTTGCCCCGCTTTCCGTAATCTCCTTCAAGTATCTCTTGTGCTTTTCCATCTACGACTGCCAAATAAGTTTTTGTTCCGACTCCCGGGTCACGTTGAAGTGAGTCAAGAACTTGATAAATCCCTTTTTTGGCAAAGTCCATCCCAAACAGTGCCACCTCTAAGGAGCCCCCAACAATCGGATCCGATGACATCTGTTCAAAATTGTTGAAAAGATCCCGCGTTGGGGAAGCGGAGGTAGTCAGTGTATTATTTTCCACCTTTTGATCGGGCATATAGAAAGGGATTAAAGCAGTTCCAATTACTTTATCCCCATCACCTTTATCATAGCCGATGCCGGAGACAAGCCGGACATCGTCAATGATCTCCGATTGTACGCACCCGGCTAAAAGAAGCAATGAGCAAAGTCCAATCTGCAAGACAGCCCAACTACGTTTTTCCATTGCCTTTCACCTTCCTTGCGATGAGAACTGCGATAAAAAGGAGGGGTAAATAACCGAAATTTAGGAAGAGTCCTGTTCTCCCCATGACTGTATTTAGTAAAGCGTCCTGTTCCCTGGTTTGGATTAGCGTCATGGAGATAAGGATCACTACTGCAAGTACATAAACACTGTATTTTTGTTTTACATTGTAGGTACGCTTTAAGATCCGTGACGCAGCCCACAGGCCCATGCAAACAATTGGAAGGACGTTTAGCGTCCAGCTTACAATCCCAATATATTCAAACCGTTCAACGAAAGGCAATTCCACAATTTTAAACATAGAGAGTGTTGCCCAAATTGTCCGTTGCAGCTGGCCTTCTGAATAATAGCCAAATGAAATTAACGTGATGAACACATATTGAATGGTTGTAAAAAGAGCCCCACCCTGCGCCCATTTATGCGAATCCTGGGGATTTTTAATATACGGGATATAAACAAGCAAAAGTTCCCAGCCCATATAGGTGAACGACATGTGTAACGCCGCAAGTGTCAAATCCTTAATAGAATGGTCCATAATTGGCAGTAAATCCGAGTAGTCGGAAAAAGGGACTGTGTACAAAAAAACGAACAACAAATAAAAGGTTAAAAAGATCCCAAAAAAAATAATTCCCGTAATTGTCCTGAACCCACCATGAATGACGTATATGACCAAAAGGAGAAATGCCAGCCCGAACCAGAAAGTGCTAAAGCCAGGAAACATCCAAACCTGGACGATTTGGATGAAAGTCCTAAGCGTTACAATACTGAACGTTGTAAAATAAAAGATAAAGAGCAGGCTGATTAATTTTCCTAAAAACTTCCCATAAATATATTCATGAATAGAGACGATATCTCCGCCTGCAATACCCGCCATTTTGTAAATCATCCATATAATAGGGTGAATCGCCAAACCTGCAATCAGGACGGAAATCCAGGCATCATAGCCCGCATACTTGGCGATGATGCGCTGGAATCCGAGGACCCCGACCCCGAATTGCATTCCGTGTACGATAAAGAAAGCGAGGAATGGGGAAACCTTTGCCTTATCCGGAACCATACCAGACATCCCATCCACTCCTTTTAGTCGTCAATGTCTTTCAATTCCTTCAGCTTCTTCATATTTTTTGATTTAAAACGGACTGGGTTTTTCGTGCGCAAAAAAAGCGGCCTTGTTTTCTCGGACGAAAACGGAAACCGGATGAGCACATCCTTGTTATCGACCAGCCGCGGCGGATAAAACGGTTCGAGAAATGGCCTGTTCATGGATGTCAGCCTAATTAAATGGGTCAGCATAATACAAAGACAGAAAGCGATGCCAAGCAATCCCCAAAACGCAGCAAACAGCAAAAATGGGAAACGGAGCAGCCGGATTGTGTTGCCCATTTTATAAACGGGTGTTGTAAAAGAGGCAAGCGCCGCAAGTGCAACAAAAATTAGCAGGACATTGCTTGTAAGTCCTGCATCTACCGAGGCTGTCCCGATGACGATACCTCCCACAATACCGATTGTTTGGCCGACCTTTGTCGGAAGGCGGGCACCGGCCTCGCGCAGCAGTTCAATCGTCAGTTCAAGGAAAAGGGCCTCGAGGATGGGAGGAAGAGGGATTACTCTCCTCGAGCTGACTAGCGTAGTAAGCAGGTCCTTTGGGATTAGTTCATAGTGATATGTTAAGACGGCTACATATAAAGGAGTGACTAATACTGAAAATACGATAGAAAAAAAACGGATCAGCCTGAAAAAGGTTGACAGTATCCAGTTAAGGTAATAATCGTCAAATGAGCTGAAAAACTCCCCCAGCGTTGTAGGCGCGATTAGTGCATGAGGCGAACCGTCTACAAGTACAGCGATCTTCCCTTCGGCAAGGATGGATGCAACCCGGTCTGGTCTTTCCGTGTCCAAGAGCTGTGGGAAAGGGGAGTACATGTTATCGGAAATCAGCTGTACGATGAAAGAACTGTCAATAATTGTATCGAAATCGATAGCCTTTATTCTGTCTGAAATCGTTTTTACATTTTCCGAATTCGTAATGCCCTCGATATGGAAAATTGCGACCTTCGTTTTCGTGAGCGTGCCTATGATGATTTCTTCTATAACGAGTTCCTTAATCGGCAGACGTTTGCGAATCAGGTTCGTATTGATAGAGATCGACTCAACAAACGCTTCCTTGGGTCCCATGACACTGAATTCGACCTCAGGAGGGGCGATTGCCCGGACATTTGCCTCTTTCGTTTCAAACAGTGCGAATTTCCCTGGGTCTGTACTAACTGTTAAAAGAAGATAGCCTCTCAGCACCTTTTCTTCAAGCTTATCCGGTTTGTCCAAAATTTCGATTCCCGTCATCGGTACGAGTGCCGTTACATCGTCAATAAGTTCAAAATGCCGTTCTAGGAGAAAAGGGAGAATATCCCTCTGGACAACTTTCTCGTCCACCAAAGTAGAGAAAAAGGATAAATGGAACTTCACACCTGTCTTCCGATTCGAATATTCCTGCTGTGTAAAATCATTTGACCGTAAAATAATATCCGGAAGCGGCACCTCAACCCCAGCTTTCCGTCCCATAATCCACACCTCCACGCAATCAACAAACATATTATTTACCGGGTAAGGCAGATTTATGAAAAGGAATAGAAGATGGCGTATCCTTTCATACGTAATAAAAGTACTCGTCCCATCAAATTTTATCGATATGTAGGGGCGTAGTTACGGCCAGACAAAAAAAGCACCCGCCATAAGCAGGTGCGAAAGGGTATATAGGGAAGGGAGAGTTTTCATGCAATGGCATTTCACATGCCACGCGAAATTAGTCTGCGAAAATCTTTTCAATATCATCAAGCATCAGGTTAGCCGCAATAACGCCGCCAGCTGTGTTCCAGACCGTATCGCTGACTTTATGGACATTGCCCTTTTTAGAAACTTCAAGGTTTTTGAAAAGAGGGTCTTCAATCCACTGTTTTTCAACCTGGGACGCCTTGCCGTCGCCTTCTTCATATGTGAAGTAGAAAAGGATATCGCCGTCCATCGCCGGGATGCGCTCCTTTGTTACGTTCTTTTCGGCAAAATCGTCCACGTTCTGGCTTTCAGGCCGCGCAAAGCCGAGCTGATCAAGAATTACTCCCGAGAAGGTGTCCTTGTGGTAAATTCGGACGTCCCCAGCCATAAATCTGACCATTGAAACCTCCATGTTAAGCTTATCGCCAAGCTTGCCTTTCAGGTCCTCAATGCGCTTATCATAATCGGCAAGCACTTCCTTGCCTTTTTCTTCTTTATTAACAGCTTTTGCATATAGCTCGAAGTTTTGTTTCCAATCACCACGCAGCGTTTCGGCAAATACAGTAGGAGCAATCGCGTTCAGCTGCTCATAAATTTCTTCCTGACGCATCTTGTTGCCGATGATTAAATCTGGTTTAAGAGCCGCAACTGCTTCAACATTGACCTGGCTTTCAACGCCGACAACCTTTGCATCCTTCATCTCATCCTTGATATGGTCGTACCAAGGGTCGCCTGTCCACGATTGAACGGCTCCGACAGGTTTAATGCCCAGGGCCAGCAATGCTTCAGTGCCTTCGTTTGTTAAAATAACGACACGTTGGGGGCTCTTTTTAAGCGTAGTTGTTCCCATCGCGTGTTCTACTGTATAGCTTTGATCTTCCCCGGCTTTAGGCTGGTCCTTGCCTGCCGAATTGTCTTTCTCATTTCCTCCACAAGCCGCCAAAAGCAGCACCGCGAATATCGCCATTAGGGAGAATATGTATTTCATGTTCTTCATGGTAGTCTTGCCTCCTAAATAAGATAGATAAATAGGTTGTTTCAATTGATAATCATTTTCAATGACATCATCATCATAAAATGATATGTTCATCATGTCAACAAATTAATTGAAAATAATTCTCAACTATAAGGCGAAAATGTGAACAGGCATGCTGCCAGCAGGCGAAGCAAGCGGTGCCAGGCACCCAGGTGGGACATAAAGCGTCCAGCAGTGGTGCCAGGCACACAAGTGGGACGCAAATGAGAGCACCTAAACGAGGCACCTAAGTATCCATCGTTAGTTTGACAAATCGGTGAAAAGTGGCGAATCCAAATGAAAATGATTCTCAGAATCATTGACACCCTATCAGAGCCGCTTTAGACTAGAAGTATAACTAGTCAATTTTGTAAATGTGGGAAAGGTTTCTACTACTATGATCCTCCTTAGGAATACAGGTTTAAAATGGCTTGGCCTGTTTGCCGCCATTTTCATGATGCTTGCCCTGATGGTGGCGAGCGTTGTGTTTGGCTATACCGACACAACGATTAAAATGGCCATCGACACATTCACCAACTTTAATGGATCAAATGAACATATAATCATCGAATCGGTCCGGCTGCCGCGCGCACTTATCGCCGCAGCAGTTGGAGCGAGTCTTGGCGTGTCGGGGGTGCTTCTCCAAACACTGACGAAAAACCCTTTGGCATCGCCGGATATCTTTGGCGTTAATGCCGGTGCGGGAATGATGGTCGTCATCGCGGTCACTTTGCTCAAAGTTGACAGTATCCAGGCCTTCACCTGGCTGTCGTTTTTCGGAGCAGCCGCTGCCGCGATCGGCGTTTACGCTGTCGGGTCATTCGGCCGCGAAGGGTTGACGCCGATGAAGCTGACTCTCGCAGGCGCCGCGCTATCGGCAATGTTCGCGAGTTTTACCCAGGGGCTGCTCGTCCTGAATGAAGCGGCCCTCGAGCAGGTGCTATTCTGGCTGGCGGGATCCGTTGCCGGCCGGGAACTTGATAACCTTGTTGCGGTACTCCCTTACTTGGGTATTGGCTGGATCGGGTCGCTGCTCATCGCTTCAAAAATGAATGTCCTATCGATGGGCGAGGACGTGGCGAAAGGCCTTGGGCTTAACACCGCTTTTGTTAAAATTGGCATCGGTATCCTTGTTATTCTGCTCGCCGGCGGGGCGGTAGCGGTTGCCGGCCCGATTGGCTTTATCGGCATCGTCATCCCGCATGTAACCCGCTCGATTGTCGGCATCGATCACCGCTGGGTTATTCCGTATGCCGCGCTCCTAGGAGCCATGCTTTTATTGGCGGCAGATATCGGCTCCCGGTACTTGCTCATGCCACAGGAAGTGCCGGTCGGTGTTACAACTGCGATCATCGGCACCCCATTTTTCATTTATATTGCGAGAAGGGGGTTTAACAGCCGATGAGCCAATTCCGGAGCACTAGACTTTTAAAGGGAAAGGTTTCTTTCCTTCTTGATAAAAAAGCACTATTTGTCTTCTCGGGGCTTGCCATAGCCGCTTTCGCCCTTTTTGTAGCGAGCACGGCAATGGGGGAAATGAAAATAAACCCGCTTACCGTCCTCCAAGTATTTTTCGGCGGCGGAACCGAAATGGATCAGCTGATTGTTAAATCGTTCCGGCTTCCGCGCATCATCATCGCGCTTACGGTCGGCATGGGGCTCGCCGTAGCGGGGGGCATTCTGCAGGGGATGATCCGCAACCCGCTCGCATCGCCTGATATCCTTGGTATTACTGGGGGCGCATCGGTCGCAGTCGTAGGGTTTCTGGCCATATTCAGTGACAGAAGCAACGCCCTGACCGTCAGCATCGCCTGGCTTCCGGTCGCCGCTTTCATCGGTGCCGCGATTGCCGCAATCCTCGTTTACATTCTTGCCTGGAAAAATGGCGTCTCACCAATCCGCCTTGTCCTCATTGGGATTGGGCTTATGGCATTAATGAAAGCTTTAACAACGATGATGATGATTCTTGGGCCGATTTTTCAGGCGAGCCAGGCGAATATTTGGATTACAGGAACCGTCTACGGCTCGAAGTGGGCAAACGTTTCAATCGCCTTGCCGGCCACCATCATATTAATAGTACTAGCTATCATCGCCGCCAGAAACCTGAACATTCAGGAACTAGGCGATGATGTAGCCACTGGCCTTGGTTCGCGCGTGCAAAAACAGCGTTTCGCCTTGCTCGCAATTTCAACCGGATTAATCGGGACGTCAGTTGCGTTCGCGGGCGGCATCGGCTTTGTTGGCCTAATGGCTCCGCACATGGCGCGCAGGCTTGTTGGCTCATCATTTGGGGCGCTGCTCCCGGTGGCAGCCATCCTTGGCGGAATCCTTGTTATGGCCGCTGACCTTATCGGAAGAACGATGTTTTCCCCGCTTGAAGTACCCGCCGGTGTTTTCACCGCAGGCATTGGGGCACCCTACTTCATCTACCTTCTATTTAAAACAAGGAACCAGTAGAAGCAGGGCGGATTAATTGGAAAAAGAAAGTCTAAATGAAACAACTTGCTCATATTAAAAAACAAACCGATTTTGGAAAATCTTTTACGAAAAACAAAACCGACCCCAGATAAAATAGAAACCAAGTAAGCCATTGGAACAGAACGTGATAACGTGTAAAGGAGCTGTCTGAATTGACGCAAGCGCAAGCGATTGAAACGAAAGAACTGTCCCTTTCCTACGGAGATACATTGATCATCAAAGAACTCGACCTCAAAATTCCTAAAGGTGAAATCACTGTCTTTATCGGAGGGAATGGCTGCGGGAAATCGACCCTTCTTCGCTCAATTGCGCGCCTGCTGAAACCAAAATCAGGCACAGTCCTGCTTGAAGGGAAGTCCATTTCAAAGCTATCGACAAGGGAAGTCGCCAAAAATATGGCCATCCTTCCGCAAACACCTGTTGCTCCGGAAGGGCTGACCGTCCTCCAGCTTGTAAAACAGGGACGGTATCCGTATCAGTCGTGGCTAAGGCAGTGGTCCGAAGAGGATGAACAAAAAGTAAGTGATGCGCTGAAGGCAACCGGCCTTGAGGAACTGAAGGACCGCCCCGTCGATTCTCTGTCCGGCGGCCAGCGTCAGCGCGCTTGGATTGCGATGACACTTGCGCAGGATACCGATATCCTGCTTCTTGATGAACCGACAACGTATCTGGACATGACCCATCAAATTGAAATCCTGGATTTGCTCTACGAATTGAATGAGCGTGAAAACCGGACAATCGTCATGGTCCTCCACGATCTGAATCTCGCCTGCCGGTACGCCCATAACATCGTCGCCATCAAGGACAAGCAAATCTATGCACAAGGCCGTCCCGAGATCGTCATCAACTGCTCACTCGTCAAAAACGTATTTGGCATGGAATGCGAAGTCACAATGGATCCGCTCTTCGGAACGCCACTATGCATCCCATACGGAAAAGGCCGTTGCATCCTTAAAAATGCCGTCGCCGCTAACAGCTAAAATTATTTCGGTGCCGAACGGCAGTGGGCAACCATTCCTTCGGTCACTAAAAAGCAGATTTAGAGCCCGAACAGCAGTGGGCACCCGTTCCTTCGGTCACTAAAAGAAGATTTAGAGCCCGAACGGCAGTGGGCACCCGTTCCTTCGGTCACTAAAGATTTAGAGCCCGAACAGCATTGGGCAACCGATCCTTCGGTCACTAATAGAAGATTTAGAGCCCGAACGAACTGTGCCAGGCACCTTAGCACCTTGATGGGTGCACCGTACTTTTTAGGGAGGGGGTTTTGTGGATTTGGAGTTGATTGTTGGGAGATTGACTGATACAGAGAGGGGAGTTTTGAAGGATTTCCGTTTTGTGGATGAGCAGGTTGAGGGGATGGTTTCCGCTAAAACGCTGCTGGATCCGGCGGCGATGCATTCGTTGATTGAGCGGCTTAAGGTGACGTTCCAAACAGATTCCGATAAAGTGGCCGCATCCATTTTTATGAAACGGTATGCATTCCTTGCCGTCCTCGCCCTTTACACGATGACCGCCTGGAACAAAAAACTCGATATCCGTCCGGAAAACATTTATTTCGAGCCGCCTTCAGATGAGCCGAAATGGCTTCCGAAGTTTTTCCTGAAAAACACGCAAACAGAGGAATATGCCGAAGCAGACCGCCAGACCCTTTTCAGAAAAGGGGTTTCCGAGCTATTCGCAGGCCACATCAACCCGGTTATCGAAACACTTGCCAAAACGACCGGCCTTTCAAAACTGATCCTCTGGGAAAACACCGCTGTCTACATCATGTGGCTGTATGAATCAAAACTTGAAAACGAGCCCGCCGCCGCAGCAGACCTCGATTTCCTTCTCTGCAAAGCGGAAGGATCCCTGTTTGGCAAATACAACCGAAATCCAATCAGCAAATTTTACACTGAAAAAACATATGTGGATGAACTGGACGAAATGGTCCGGATTCGCCAAACATGCTGTTTTTCCTATTTGACCGGCGAAAAGGCGGCGCGATGCAAAACGTGCCCGTGTCGGAAGCTTGAAATGGAGGGCAAATGCACAAATGGACCAGAAGACGTTTGCGATGCAGTTCGAAGCCTTACTTGAAAAATACGCCGAACTCCTAGTCGGCACCACAGACAAGGACATCACCGAAAAAGTGAAAATGTATGCCCTCTACACCCACATCGCCAAGACAATGCCAGCCCTCACCAGGCATTGGAACGCCCTTTATCCGGATGCGAAAGACGAAATGAAAGAACTCATGGCCGAAATCAAACGCCTAAACGAGGTGCATCGGAACACAAAGGCGGATTCTCAGGCCTAGTGTGTTGGCCTTTTTTTAAAAAAGGGCCCAGGCCACCGGGAACTGAAGCAGCACCGGTGGCTTGGCTACCCACTTTGCCTAGCGCAAGTCTTCCTCTAGCAAACTCTTCGCAATTGTATGGCCAATCAAATAGGCGGATGCGGACGTGTTTCCGTCGACGGTGAACGGGATGATTTGGGCATCAGCGACAACGAGATTGCTGACTCCGTGGACTCTGCCCCTGTTATCGACGACTCCGCCTTCATGCAGTGGCGCCATCCTGAGCGAGCTTTGCTGGTGATGGTTGTGCCCGAAGTTTTCCTTAATATATTCCTCAAGCGCGGAATCATCGTCAATCGTTTCAAGTGAGGGGGAAACGAGCCGGTAAGAAGGGTCAATTTTTGAAAGTTCGAGCGCGATGGGCTTGATATAGCTTCTGAAAATTGCCTTGACTGCTTCCAGATCGTATGGGTCTTCGAGAAATGCCTCGTCGGCGAGAACGATTTTCAAAGGGTCATTGTTTTGGAGGCGGATGGTCCCGCGGCTTCTCGGCTGCAGAAAAAGGATGACGATGACGAAATTCCCCTCCGAGACGGAGCCGATCAGCTGAACACCGCGCCTCGCTTCCCCGCCTTCAAGTGGATTTGGCAGGAACGCTCCCCCCGTATAAAGGGCGGACGGATCACGCTGAACCGCGGGGATATCCCTTTGATTCATTGTAAAGACAGCCGTATTCAACGTATGGTTCGTTAAAAACTTGCCAACGTTAGGGTTATGGAATATTACCGGAATTCCCGCTTTCTCAAGGTCATTCCCGGGTCCGATGCCGGACAGCATAAGGAGCTGCGGACTATTGATCCCTGTGGAAACAATCACTTTCTTTCGGGCAAAAACCTTCACCTTTTTTCCTTCTCGTAAAATTTCCACTCCTACTGCCATCTTTTCTTTAAAAAGGACGCGGAGCGCTGTCGAACGATAAAGTAGCCTCAGCTTCCGTCCGTTAACCCCAAATCCATTCGCATCAACAATGTCCCGCGACAAAAAGGCAGTCGAGGCGCTTTCCCGCTCCCCGTTTGGTTTTTGGGTCAATTGCCATCTCGTGAATGCACCAGTAGCCGTTGCTGGGTCATTATAGTCTTCAATAAATGGAACCCCTGTTGCCCGCACGATTGCCGAAACGAGTTTCCTGGATGCAGCGGGTGGGTGCTCCGGCGCTTGCCTAATGGACAATCTGCCATTGAAACCATGAATCCTTGGATTGAATTGTATTCCCCTAAAACGTTCGAGCTCGCGAAAACTCCGGATAGCCTCAGCAGGCGACCACATCGGCCCTAATAGCCGTTCCCATTCCCGCATTACAGCTGGAGTAGGGCGGACATACTGCTCCCCATTTATGGATGAGCCGCCTCCGGAAAGCCGTCCGGTTGTCCATTCGAAGGACCGTTCATTGACTCTTTCCTGGGGCACGCCCTCCCCCTGCCAAAAGTAGTTTGGAAAGAAGTGCTCCTCAAGCTCGGGTGCGAACCGGGAATCCCGTATTGGCCGGTCACGGTCATTGTTATCCCCCGCCTCAAGGATAAGCACCGACGTTTTCATGTCATCTGTCAGCATCTTCGCCATCACCGCACCAGCCGGACCCGTTCCGACGATTATATAATCATATAGCGAATTGGAAAGTTTTCCATGGACCATTCCTTCTCGTCTCCTATACACAATTTCTTTATTTTATGAGAAGAGTGGACAGGAGGAACCGGGCGAATTGCATATTTGTTTTTTTACTATATCTGCCATCGTGGAATTGTGTTAAAATTTAGAAAACTGAAGGACGTCCAAGGGGAGGAAGCCTATGAAGGCCACAAAAAGAACGATCAACCAAATCGATTATACGTTTACAGACAACGGAGGAGCGGCCGTTTGCTTCATGTTCTCGGGAGCCGGCTACACATATGATCGACCGCTTCTTTACTATTCGACGATGGCCTTGCTTGAGCGAGAATATGATGTGGTCCATATTCATTATTCCTACGATTACCGGGCGCTGTTCGAGCTACCTTTAGAAGGAATCTGTGATACCATGTGCAGCGATATCCACCCCGTGATAACCGAAGTTCTTGGTATAAAGCAGTATGAATCCATTCTTTTTTTAGGAAAATCGCTCGGGACAATTCCAATCATCCATAATTTTATGAGAAATAACCAATATGGAAATTCGAAAATGGTACTCTTGACGCCGCTCCTGAAATACAATGATATATCCGAAACATTAAAAAATTGCCGCCAGCCGGACTTGGTCGCCATTGGCGAGAACGATCATCATTTTATCGAAAGCAGAGTCGTTGAAATCGGAACCAATCCGATGGTTAAAGTCATGGCGATCCCGAATGCCGACCATTCCCTTGAAATCGTGCCGTATAATATACGACAGTCCCTTTCTGTGATGGAACAGGTCATGGAGAGACTGGCTGATTTTATAAAGTGAGGCTTTAGTATAAAACTCATTCTTAATGTAGGGGAAAGCAGTTTGCCAGCTGCCATGCCAATAAAACAAAGGAGCGGAACATGAGATTACTTTTAATTGCCGTATTGATGAGTATTGTCGGCGGGGCACTTTGGATGCTTGGCCCAATCGGCGGCATCATCGGGKTTGGCATCATCACAGCCCTGTTGATTGAACTGCTGATTATTTTGAAGGATGTGGAATTCACGGTATCTGGGCTGGGACCAAAGCGGGACAAAGTGAAGGAATTTGTTGAGGAAGTCTTGTTGAAAAAGGATGACGTTGATTTGAAGTAGGCTGGGATTTTGTGTTAGATAGTATGCAATACGGAATATGCCCAGGCCAACTGAAAAAGCCCCCATCAATCAGGAGGCTTTCTTTTTTGGAAAAATATTTTCCTTCAAGTGCGTTGCAAGGATAAACGATGTGTTACTGGACATTCCCGCCATATGGAAGCTGGTCGCGGTAACCGGAGAATTGTTGGGCCTTTTTTTGAAGCGATTGCGCCTGGGCCGGCTCAACTTTGTACCAGCCTTCCTGGAACATAACATTGTACAAATGGCGCTGGAGATTCTGCGTCTCATTGTACATATCGAGTACATCCTTGTACAAGCCCATGTGGCTCGCCTCATTCAAAAATACATCATAGCCGTGGGTCATATATTTCTCTGTCGCCAGCAAATCGTTGATAAAATCCCGGTCATTCATGGAAGGGTTTTTCTCAACCTGGGTCGGTTGATTTGAAATCGAATTGTTGGTCATCGTCCGTTCCTCCTACTGCTGCATGTACTGCTGCGCATTTTGGTTCTGATGGGCATTCAAATGGCCAAGGATTTTCTCATAATGGCGCTGGTGCATCTGCCCAACCTGCTCGGCCTCAGCCCGCATCGCTTCAATCTGGCAATGCTGCGCGTAAAAATGAGCCTTCTTCGCCGCCATCAAATTCCACGTCAGCATATCCGTCAAATACAGCTCATCCTTCCCGGACAACACATTCGGCGGCTGCTGCATAAACCCCTGCTGATTCTGCATACCCTGATTCTGCTGCTGTTGCATAATCAAAACCTCCTGAACAAAATAATCCCGCATCCGTTAACATCCCCAACCATGGCAGGAATATACAAAGATAACCCGGTGCCAGGAGCCAGTGTGGAACAGAAAACGTCCCGGTTGGGTGCCAGGCACCATTTAGAAGAGAGAACAGTCGGTTTTTGATTCATATATGGGAATGGATTGGGGTGCGGCTGCATGCTTTAACGGCCAGCCGCCATTTCTTCCTTAAACTTGAGCAAGCACTTCCGGCAAATGCACACCTTGTGCAACAACTCATTTGGGATTAATTCGAAGATTCCGCTTGGGAACTCTTCATGAGTGCACCAGCAAGACCCATGTTGACCGGACATACACCCGTTCTCCTCCCCGCAAAGCGGGCAAACATTTCCAGCCATCCGCAACCCCTCCATAATATGTTTTTTCTCTATTTTAAGCTTTTTTGGTGGGGAGTCCCATAAAAATTATAAAAAGAAGGCACCCGCGATGGGCGCCTCCGGATTAATCCTTCTTAAATTGATTATTTTGGCTATTTACCTTATTCTTTCGATGCCGAATATTATGCGGACCCGCATTTCCCTTCACACTCGCCGCACTTACACCAGCTTCCGAGGGATTCTTTTTCAACCTCGCCATCAACATCACCCCTTACCTTAACATCCCCAGCTTAATCATAATTAAAGAGGTAAATTTGGGCTTTGTGATTTTATATCTTGAGATAGTGTTTAACATTATTTATGCAATTATCTACAAATGCCATTGGACAATAAAAAAATCCCGGCACAAGGCCGGAAAAATTTTGTTCTGTATTTTACAGAGGGTGGGGAATATGAAAAGTGGGGTAACTTTTCATACTTCCATCGTATCCACCCAATATGAACACTATGTGAACGTAATGTTAAGAAATTCTAAAGTTTTAGGAAGATTGAACTTTTTTCATCCGGACGCCAGAGGTGGGACATAAAGTGACCAGCATTGGTGCCTGGTACTGTGTTCGTTGCTTCACAAGCCTTTTTCGGTAAGTCTTTGATATTGGAGGATGTAGCCGTCGAGTTCCTGGCTGGCTAGGATGGTGGCTTCGTGGTTGATTCCCAGCTGCTGGCTTTTTTCAAGTAATTCAGTCCGAAGTAATTCGATATAGTCAGCCATTTCGTCCAAATTTCGAATTAGTGGATTAGCGATGGACAACCCTCCTGTCAGGAATAGTTCAAATATAAAAAAGATCCGGCCAGAAGCCGGATTGGTAAGACTCTATATTAAAAGAGGGGGGAGTATGAAAAAGTATGAGGGTTCCTTTTCACAAACCCATCATACCGTCCAAAAATGAACAAACTATGAACAAACCTTTAACATTTCCTTAAATTAAACCTAATGCGAAACTGTTCAAAAGTTGGGAAATCCTTGCGAATAGACAACGAAAAGTTAAAGAGTGGGTAAAAAGCGAAAAAGACAAAATCCTCCTGTAATTTTAAACGAAAAATAAAAAAGGGTTTTCCCCTACAATAGCGAATCTTAAACCAAAAGATAAAGGGGGAAGCCGAAATGTATCAATATTTTAACGGCCTCGTGATCAGGGAAGGAACGGAAGGTGTTCCCGCCGAAAAAGTCGAAGCCCTTTTCGAAGATGCCGGATGGGCCCGGGACACGCCGAATTGGCAAAAGGAAAAATTTACTTTGATTTTCAAAAATTCGACTTGGGCTTTCACGGTTTGGGATAAAGAGGACATGATTGCCATGGTCCGCGTCATCTCTGACCAGGTTATGGCCGCAACAATTATGGACCTCATCGTCCGGTCAGACCACCGGGGCAAGGGCATCGGCCAAAAACTTGTCGCCCTCTGCCTCCAAAAACTCCCGCACGGGGACTGGTTCGCCCACACATCCGCCAATAACTTCCCGTTCTACGAAAAATGCGGCCTCGAGGTTAAAAACTCTGCCGAAAAAGGAACATGCGCTTACTTTGGGTACATCCAGGCTCGATTGGATGGCCACCGTAAATAAAATGAGCTGGGCCTGACCAACGAATAGGGAAGATGGAGAACAGGAGTTGTGTACTGGTCATAATGCCCGCTTCGCCATTAAATTTTTCATTTTTTATTTATTGCGCTTCTATGTATACCGTTAGACGATTTAATCACAAATTTTATTGGAAGAAATTTCGGGGATGAAAGGTTTTTTTATAAAGATGGAGAATTAAAGCATTAAATATGAGGAAAGGTTGGGGAAGAAATGGAAAACAAGCTTTTCAGGGTTGGAACGATGTATTTGCCTGTTTCGGATGTGGAAGCTGCATCTGAATGGTATACTAGCAAGCTTGGGGCATGGATTAGCTACAAGGATGGAGACAAGGCAATCGCCAATTTTGCCAACCAAAGCTTTTTCCTGGTTAAGGCCGAAGAAGGACAAAGCGCAAATTTTTGGGATTCCTATGGCAACGAACGTTTCTCAGTAACCTTTGAAGTCGATGGCGTTGAAGCACTCGAAGCACTTCGCAGCGATTTCCTCGAAAACGGAGTAACAGCCGGTGAAATCGAAGACCGGGGCCACAAAGGAAGAAATTTTGTCTTCCGTGACCCGGACGGCAACGCATTCGATGTCTGGAGCGAACTTTGTCCAACCTTCAAAGAGTATCTAGCCCATGTAAAATAGAGAAACCGAGATAAAGAGTATTCATCAATAATGGGGTGCCAGGCACCATGCTGGGACAAAAAACGTCCCACCTGGGTGCCAGGCACCTTAATCCATAAGAAGCGGTCTTTTTTTGATAAAAAGATCGTTTTTCTATTTTTATAAAGGGCGGATTTGGAATTATTTAGGGGGAGGCTCCTGGTTTGGGTAAATTCTGTCCATTGCAAAACGTCCAAAGGCGCTGTTTTATCGGGATTTTGGGACGATATCGAGAATTTTTATGTCGTTATCGAAAAAATTTTGGATATATCGAAAATTTCGGAGTGGATATCGAAAATTTCAAGGCATATATCGAAAACTGTCACAATTTGGACGAATTTACCGGCCGAGATGAAGCTTTGAAAGTTACCGATGGCCAATTTTGAATGCCCAACTGGTTCAGTAAAGAGCCTGGAGAGAAGTGACAGTATTCAGAACAAAAAAAGGTCCGGCACGAGGCCGGACAAAAAAGAGAATTTTAAAGGGGGTATGAAAAAGTTGGTTCCTTTCCACACACCTATCATACTGCCCAAATGTGATAATTCTATTACCATCAGATTAAAAATTCGATTAAAATTGATTACAGCACAGTAATATTCCCTCTATATGGGATTTTCACTAAAAAACTGGAGGAGAAACGATGACAAAACCACTTTTAAAAGGCATGGAAGGGGTATTCATTCCTGTTAAGGATCCGGCGGCATCAGCTAAATGGTACGATGAGATACTAGGGTTTTCACTTCTTTACATAGAAAAAGAGGCAGCGGTGATGAAAATTTCCGAACAGGCGCAGACCGTCGTTTGCCTTGTGAAAACCGAGAACCACCAGCCGATGAAATTTCCGGCGAACAATTTCGGGGTCGGGAAGTATTATAATTTCATTCCTGAAGACATTGAGGAAACCTACAAACTGTTAACTGAGAAAAATGTAAAGGTCAATCACATTGGCGGGGAAGGCTCTTCAAGATTTTTCACCTTCTTTGACCCGGATGGGAATCCATTGGGCGTTTGCCAATAATGGGCAAGGTTGCTGAAGCAGCCTTTTAAAAAAACAGGCACTTGGAAGGAATTAGTGGGCGATTCGACGAATACAGAAATAAGGGAGATAGCAGAATAATTTCCAGTATGAGTCAAGGGGGGCATGCCATGGCGTCAATTGAAATGATGATGAAGCTGGCTGATTATTTAACCGTACCAGTAGTGGTTTTGACGATCATCGTTATATTGCTTACCTTCCGATCCATTATTGCTATTTTTTTGCCTATTAAAACCCGGCTTGTCCAGTGTACGAATTGCATTGAGCTGATTGACGAAACCGCCTTGACCTGCAAGTATTGCAAAACTGTTATGAACAGGGCCGAGAAAAAGCCGAATATATTCATAAGGATTTTACATTATAAAGGCTTTGACAGAACCTACGACTGGATCAGGGATTTCCATAAGAAGAACAATGAGCCTCGTGTTTAGGGAGAACTCAGACCAGCAGTGCCTATTTTTCAAATTACGGAAAAAATGGGTATTGCCAACGGTGTGTAAATATTGTAATATGTGGAAACAACAATAGAAACTTCCGATTATTAAAAGCGATGATGAGGGCATGGGGTACTTTTTCGGTTTCCAGAGAGGGAAGAAAAGCTGGGATCTTCCTAACGCAGGAAAGTATCTTACCACCTACTGAGCTGCATTGGGGAACCTAAGTATCCAATGCCGTCTTTGCTACGTTACAGCGCCAAAGCCGTAAGCAGCTGCAGCTTTATTTGAAAAAGCGACAAGTATGCTGACGGGAAATTGGGTGGAACCGCGGGTAACACACTCGTCCCTTTCCGAGGGATGGGTGTGTTTTTTATTTTGCAAAAAAATACAGGTATCGTGATGAAAAGGACACGAATTGTTTTTCCGGTTTCCAGAGAGGGAAGGGTGCTGTGAACTTCCTAACGCAGGAGAACGATTTACCGCCTTTGAGCCGCATCGGGGAATAAGAGTATCCGATGCCGTATATGCTGCGTTAAAGCACCAAAGCCGTAAGCAGCTGCCGCTTTATTTGAAAAAGCGGCAAGCTTGCTGACGGGAAATTGGGTGGAACCACGGGTTAAGCGCACTCGTCCCTTTCTTCAGGGACGGGTGTTTTTTCATTTTGGGCTGTGTTGAGGACTGAAACGGAAATCACCAGCCAACTTTAAGTGGGCTTTTATTTTAAAAAAGGAGAGGAAAGCCATGATTAACGTAAAATTGCCGGACGGAAGCATGAAGGAATTTCCGAAAGGAGTATCAGTCGGGAAGGCGGCGGAGGCAATCAGCACAAGCCTTGGGAAGCATGCAGTTGCCGGGAAGGTGAACGGCGAGCTTGTTGATTTAAACTTCAAGCTTGAAAACGGCGCGGAGCTTGCGGTTATCACGCCCGATTCTGAAGAGGGACTGTACATCATGCGGCATACATCGGCCCACATTTTGGCGCAGGCCGTAAAGCGCCTCTTCGGCGAGGTAAGGCTGGGCATCGGGCCTGTCATTGAAGACGGATTCTATTATGACATGAAGCTCGAACGCAGCCTGTCCCCCGAGGATTTACTCGCGATTGAAAAAGAAATGGAGCGCATCGTCGCCGAAGCCCTGGAAATTAAGCGGCACGAGGTTTCCTATGAAGAAGCGGAAAGGCTTTTTTCGGAAAAAGGCGAACAGTTCAAGCTCGAAATCCTGAAGGACCTGCCGCCTGACGAAAAAATCACACTCTATGAGCAGGGCGAATTCATTGACCTTTGCCGCGGACCGCACCTGCCGTCCACAGGCTTTGTAAAAGCGTTCAAACTGACTCGCGTTTCCGGTGCTTACTGGAGGGGTGACAGTGAGAACGAGGTCCTTCAGCGGGTATACGGCGTCGCTTTTAAAAAGAAAAAGGAGCTTGATGACTATCTGAACTTCCTTGAGGAAGCGGCAAAGCGCGACCACCGGAAGCTTGGGAAGCAGCTGGAGTTGTTCATGTTTTCCGAGGAAGCACCTGGAATGCCGTTTTATCTGCCGAAGGGGCAAATCATCCGCAATGAATTGGAGGATTTCTCCCGCGAGCTTCAAAACGGGGCCGATTACAGCGAGGTCCGGACGCCGTTCATGATGAACCAGAGGCTGTGGGAGCAATCGGGCCACTGGGACCACTACCATGAGAACATGTACTTTTCCGAAGTCGACGGGACAAAATTCGCGATGAAGCCGATGAACTGCCCAGGCCATATGCTCATTTTCAAAAATAATCTTTACTCCTACCGCGACTTGCCTGTTCGCTTGTCCGAGTTTGGCCAGGTGCACCGCCACGAGTACAGCGGCGCGCTGAATGGGATGCTGCGCGTCCGGACTTTTTGCCAGGACGACGCCCACATTTTCGTGCGCGAGGACCAGATCGAGGATGAGATCAAGCAAGTGTTCAAGCTTGTTGACCGGGTCTATAGGACATTTGGCTTCGAGTATTCTGTGGAGCTGTCGACTCGTCCGGAGGATTCACTCGGTGAAGACGCGCTCTGGGAGGTTTCCGAGGCCGCTTTAAAGCGGGTGCTTGATAACCTGGAAATTCCCTATCAATTGAACGAAGGCGATGGGGCATTTTACGGGCCGAAAATTGATTTCCACATCAAAGACGCCTTGAAACGGAGCCATCAATGCGCGACAATCCAGCTTGATTTTCAAATGCCGGAAAAATTCGATTTGGCGTACATCAACGAAAAGAATGAAAAGGTGCGGCCAGTCGTCATCCACCGCGCGATATTCGGCTCGATTGACCGCTTCTTCGGAATCCTCGTTGAACATTTCGCCGGCGCATTCCCGGTTTGGCTCGCCCCGCTCCAGGCGGACATCATCCCTGTCTCGCAAGTCCACCTCGATGCCTGCCTGCGAATCCAATCTGAATTGAAGCAGCTTGGGGTCAGGGTAAAAGTCGACGGCAGCGGGGAAAAACTCGGCTACAAAATGCGTGAGGCGCAAATGCAAAAAATCCCCTATGTACTCGTGGTTGGAGACAAGGAAGTGAACGAAAACGCCGTAAACGTACGGAGATACGGCGAGCAAAATTCCGAAAGCATTCCATTTGAAGTGTTTAAAGAAAACATTGTCCGGCAAATCGCAGAACGTTCCATCCGCAATGAAGCGCCGGCTGGGGAACTTGTATAATCCAGTTAGTGCGTCGATCCTTTGAGATTGGCGCACTTTTTAAAAAAATTGGCAAATCTCGAGGCGGATGTGATAATTGAAGTAACCAGTTATAGGGAAATGGAGATCGCGGAATATGAGAAGCATTTATATAGTGTCCGGACCGGCAGGCGTGGGCAAATCGACCACATCGAGGCGGCTGGCGGAACAATTTAACCACAGTGCCTATATTGAAGGCGATACAGTCAACCATATGGTGATCGGTGGCTACCTCCCGCCCTGGAAAAGCAGGGAATTGGAGTTGCTCGTCTGGGAAAACATCGCAGATCTAAGCATTAATTTCGTACAGGCCGGAAAGGATGTTGTCATCGATTATATCGCGTTTCCGGAGGATGTCCGGAGGTTTTCGGAAAAGGTTCTCATGGAAGCCGGGAATGTTGAAATCCATTACACAGTACTATGGGCCGAACGCGAGGAATTGTTGCGGAGGGATTCCCTCAGGGACGAAGCCGACCAAATGGGGGCCAGATGCCTGGAGCTTGTCGAGGAGTTTCTAAGCAAGGAAGTCGAACCGCGATTTTTCTATGACACTTCCCGTCTAAAACCAGCCGAACTCGATAATATCGTCAGGACGATTATTGTAAATCCTTCCTATAAATTTTCATGAAAGGCGGCGGTCACTTGAAAAAATGGCTTTTCGCCGGTATCGGAATAGCAGTTGTTATCGTTGTTCTTTTAGCTTTTGGGAAAAATAGGCCCACAAACCCGGTGAGGCTTGGGGCACACATCAACCTGCTTGCATCCGGGAAAAGCCTCCCTGACAAATTCGAAGAGCACGCCTATCAGAACGAAGATCATCCCGGTAATGAATATTTAGTGAAAAAAGCAGTCAACCAGATTGGCTATCTGAAGATATGGAGGCAGTTTAGACTAAATCGTGCAGGCATCCCGGCAGTCAATTTTCAAAAGAATGCCGTTATCTTCATTGGCACTTATGAATCAGGGAGCTGTCCTTATAAGATTGAGGAGGCCGTTATCCGGGCTATGGGAGAAGAGCTGTCAATCAGGCTGTCAGCTGCAAGTGGTGTCTGCACAACCGACGCCTCCCCGAGAGCATTTGTGATTGAAGTTGGCAAGGGCGCATCGGAAAAATTAGAAAGCGTTGTAATTGTGCGAGGCGATGTGGAAACTAAGGTGCCAATTCGGGAAGAGTGAGCTTTTTAGGGTGAATAGGGGGATGAACAGAACGTGGAAAAGTGGAAAACACTGGCGTCAGAGTATTTTTACAAAACGGCCTTCGGAAACTTGCGGAAGGACACATGCCAGCTCTCAAGCGGTATCGTAATCAACGATTATTACGTAAATGAATATGCAGACTGGGTGAACGCCGTGGTCATTACCGAGGACAACAAAATCGTCCTTGTAAAACAATACCGCCACGCCGGGAATGACTTCTTCCTGGAGATACCTGCCGGAAAAATTGAAGAAAACGAGACATATGAAGAAGGAATCCTTCGGGAGGTCAGGGAAGAAACGGGTTTTATAACTAATTGCGCGCCGGTTAAATTAGGGGAATTCATGGTCAATCCCGCCACCCAAACAAACAAAATAATAACCTACCTTATTCGGGACGGCTATAAGGCATCTGAACAAACTTTGGATAGCACCGAAGAGATTGATGTGAAACTTATTAATTTTAAGGAATTTGGAGAGCTGATCAAAGCAGGGGAAATCAAAACCCAGCTATTTACCGCAAGCGCGTATTATATGGCGAAGGATTATTTTGAGGGGTAAGGTTCTCAAGAACGATTGAAGCGGGTTTAGTAATGAATCGGTCTTTAGCTGTTTCTTAGGCTATTAGATTTAAATTATTTATGAAGACAGATTCACCACGGTTTTCCGTTCAAAATTGTTTTCATAGTTTATTTCACTATTTTTTACATAGAGGTGGCAAAGGATATGTTTCTCTCAAAATTGGACGCCGGGGCGCTGACGGATAGGCAGCTGACAAGCCTGCTATTCCAGGGCCTTGAGGATGATGGGGAACCTGGAGACTGCATTTTTGTGGCTGGGAGCAGCAAGGCTGTCCAGTACAAGCTGCCGAAAGCAGTGCAGCTTTACAATGAGGGCCGTGCTGGCAAAATCCTTTTTTCCGGCGGCGTAACGTGGCCGGGTAATAATTTTCCGGAAGCCATTATGCTGAAAAATGAGGCGCTCGCCCGCGGGGTTCCGGAAGAGGATATATTGGTTGAGGACCAATCGCTGCACACAAAGGAAAACGCGCTTGCCTCATTGTTAACATTAGACCGTGCGTTTTACTTGCACAAAGTAAACCGGCTCCTGGTTGTTACGACGTATTATCACATGAGGCGGCTGCACCTGACATTGAAAACGTATATGCCGCCGTGGATCCGTTATTCGCTGTGCGCCGTAAACGATAACAATACTAAGGAGGATAACTGGTTCCTTAGTGACATCGGGAGAAAAAGGGTTGAAACAGAGGCCCAGAAACTTATTTACTATGTAAAACTTGGGGTCCTGGTGGATGAAGATGTGGAGTTATAAAACTCCATTATGCCTTTTAAAAAATGCCCTGCATTAAAAGTCGGGAGGGGAGAACGATTAAAAGATACCTTGCATTCATCATTAGCTTTATTCTTTTGTATATGTTTTTCGAAGTTGTATCGGGTTTTGTTCTAACCGCGCTATACACGCCTGAATTACATTCATTGAGTAACAGCCTTAGCGGGAAAGCGGTGTTTGCGAGCCCGTCCGCTTTCTATTTTCTAGGCACCCTGCTTATTGCCACAGCAGCCTATTTCCTGTCGCAAAAGTTGTTTAGAACGTCATCGAAGTGACTATTTTCCCCCATTCAAGATGACTGTACCGCAAGCCGATGATTCTCTCTAAAAAAATTGCAGGAATATGCCGAAAACAGGTTTAGTCTAATTGTGTAGTGGGTAGATATGACTGAATGCGAGAAACTTCTGCGAGGCGAGCGAGATGCACGAACATGAACAGCAATTACTCAAAAGAGAAATCAGCAGGCTGTCACAGGATTTGGAAAGGTGCTCCGATCCTCAATACAAAGAACTGATACAAGAATATATAATGTTTTTAGGTACAGTCATTGAAAATAATTAATCCCCTTGAGGGGGTTTTTTGTTTGAAGAAAGTTTCCAATAAGGACTTTTCAGAATGGCTTAAAGGCATAATCGATCATTAAAATTAGAATGAGACCGTTTCTAAATTGAAACGGTTTTTTTTGTGCAAACAGCTCCATTTAATGGTAAAATTAGGATACGCAAGTTACCTCGGTTAAGGAGGTCTTATAATTGGACGCAAGCGAAAAAAGGTACATGATTTCAAATAAAATCAGGAAATTCCTCACGTTGCTTCTTGTCGGCTATTTCGCTCTGGGGATTGTTATTAATGTTGTGAAGCTTCCAGTATCCGCGGCAGGTTTAATTTTCAAAATCGAACCCCCAGCCTACCTCCCGATTGAGGCGGAGCAAACGTATGCGAAGGTCATCAACCTGAACAGGGTGCAGCTAATTTACGAAAATAAAAATGAGTCAATCGTTGTTTGGGCAACTAGCAAGCTCGGATGGACCAACATTGCGGGTTGGGATGAAACCCTCTCCTTACCGGATGGCACCCCCGCCTATTACAGGGTCGGCCCCGATGACATCCAAATGTTTAGCTGGACAAAGGACAAAGTTGAATACTCCATTGATTATAAAGGACCAAGGGACCTCTCAAAAGAGGAGTTCATAAAAACGGCGTTGAGTATGAAGTGATCTTGCCAAATCGAATTTCCTCCATATAAGAAAAAACAAGCGCTTACCAATATGGTAAGCGTTCTTTTTTATTTCCTCTGTGTAAAATTAGCCCCTATTTCCTAAAGGGATATTATGGTACATTGAACTCGATTTATAAATTCTTTTTGCACATAGGGAACTTTTTTACCTAACAAACCCTCTAATTTACGATAGCCAAAAGGGAAGGGGGCAATGGGAGCTGTGATTACCGCTGTAAAGGATGCAATGATTATAAAAAGAATAAAAAAGAAAGATTTGAATGCTGTTCTGGATTGGTTTGACACGCGCAAGGAGAAGTTTTACAGGATTGGCTGGGCCTATTTAAAAAATCATCATGATATTGAAGATGTTTTTCAAAATACAATCTTAAAAGTTCATGATAAAATCCACCAACTGCGGGAGGAAGCGTATTTTGAAACATGGGTGACGTCAATTTTTATCAATGAATGCCGGGATTTTTACCGGAAAAATAATCAAAAGAGGCAGCTTGCTGAGGAAACCGCATCCATTCCTGAGGACAGGGAATCAGGTTTGGACATGCGGCAAGCGATCAGCCGGCTGGAAGAGAAGCACCGGGATGTCATCGTTTTAAAATACTTAAGGGGCTACGCGCAGGAGGAAATTGCAGCAGCACTGAAGCTGCCTGTCGGAACCGTGAAGTCAAGGCTGTATCGGGGTCTTCTTCATCTGAAAAAAGAAATTGGAGGTGGCAGGGATGATGGCTTGCGATAAGGGATATGAATCCATTTTGAAATTTCTCGATGGAGCGCTGAATGAGGAAGAACTGCGCGGATTGGAGGAACATGTAGAGGGGTGTCCGGGCTGCCGAAGCGAATTTTCCGAGTTGAAGGATTGCGTGAGGATATTGGAGCATGAGGCTGCCGCCATTTCCGTCCCAGCTGGTTTCATGGGGAACGTCCGGACGAAGGTCGCTGCGGCCCACATGAGCCGTAAAAAGACCTTAAAAGCCAATGCGTTACTTGGTGCAGCGGCGGCAATGTTTTTAACCTTCTTTGTCGGCACAGCAATGGCGAATGGAGGCTTTGCAACGATGGCGGATTGGTGGGAAAATTTGACCGTGCAGGAAGACGAGCAGTTGAAGGGCATAGTCGAAAACGGGCTCGGAGAAGAACTCAACCTTTCCGCGGAGAGCAGCGGCTTTCGTGTGAAAATAAAAAGCGTGGCTGCGGATGATACCCAAACCCTGGTTTATTATGAAGTTGAAAATACGGTCGGTCCGTCAAAATATATGATTGACTTCAGTGAAGGCCTAAATATTAAAAATAGAGAAAAGAACTGGGACCTTGAAGGCGGCACTCCTTTAAGAAGCCAGCTAAACTTGTTTTCTGACGAGGAGGGCGTATACAGGGGGAGATTGGCTCTGGAGCCGCTCAAGAACGCCAATGGAAAAATCAATGTAACGGTTGGAAAACTTGAGAGGGTTGTGAGTGAGCCAGGCAAGCCTGCCGAAAAAGGGGCTGAACTGAATGAAGCCGAACACATTGAAGGCAGTTGGAGCTTTGAAATTCCAGTGAAAAAACACCCATCGATTGAACATACCGTGAATGTTGAGACAACTATAAAGGGCATCCCGGTTGTTTTTGAAAAACTGACCATTGCCCCTACGGGAACGTTGTTGACCTATCGTTATAAAAGCGGCGATAGCCTCCTGGATATTAAAATCGACAGTATTGAAGCAAACGGCAAGTTGGCGAAACCGGAAATACTCGGCGCCGAAACCTCTTCAAGCGGCGAGACTCCAGGCTGGACAACCAAGCAGGTGGCTTTTGCCTCTCTCTACTTTGAAAAGGTTAAATCTGTAAAAATCAAGCCCGGCTCGCTTCATTATTTTATAAAGGACGAGAAGAAAATAGATCTGGCTGAAAATACACAACTACCATTTACATTTAAGTATAAGAATAACAGTATCACGATTGAAAAGATGGACGTAGGGATTCGAACAAGAATTTTCATGACAGAAGAACTTCAGGCAAACAGGCCTTATGAAATTCTCCAATACGAATTCTTTGCAAAGGACCAAAAATTGGGATCCGGAAGTATGATCGATGGTTACTTTATCGATAAACATGGTGAAAAATTCGAGGCCAGCGACTATATGCTGCGGACTGATGAATTGGATGAGCCGCGGTTATTTTCCACTCAGCATACCATCGAACTTTCCGGCGCAGGGAATACGATTATGCCCGACGCGCTCGTTATCGAAGGGTATACAAAGACTGAATTTGTCGACAGGGATGTAACGATTCCATTGAAGTAAATGGCCAGATATAAAGGCTGCCGGCACCTAGTACAAAAGGTTGCCGGCAGTTTTATATTCCTGAGAGCCTCAAAATGTCTATTAAATACATTCATTAGCGTTCGGCCGCCAAAACCGGAATCATATATCGAAACGTTTGTGCAGTGGGGGATTCGAATCTTTCCAATTTAACTCCATTGGACTGGAACCCGAACTTGTGCACCTGCCTCATGAACTGGAAACAGATGAACGGATCATTGACACAGCATTCCAATGTGGCATAGACCATTGGCTTCAGTTTTTCAAAATACATGTCTTCTCCGCTGGGCGCGTGGGAAGGCTCCTTTGTTAAAATAAACCCTATTTCCCCCGTCATGGAATCGCCAGTTGAATCCAGTGTCCTAAGAAAGACTCCAGGCCGAACGCCAAGCCCAAGTTTTTTTATTTTACCCATATCGTAAAGCATGGCTGCCTGAAAGGGGTTCGTTTGTCTTTTGACAGTATGCCGGAACCAAATGAATATTGGCTGCTCATCCCATTTCACCAACTGCATATGCTGTTCCTTGGTATTGATTCCATTTAGATACTGTTTTGCAACCTGCAGGGAAGCAAGCTTCTCTTCCACTTCAAGCCTCCAGCCGGAGAGCAAATGCTGCCTTTTTTCCTCATCCGCGTTCAGATACGAATGTATGTCCTGAATACTGATAACGGCAAGGCGGAGGGAGTGAATAATCTGGGCTTGGTGCACCTGCTCCTCTAAGTAAACCCGATAGCCATTCTCCAGACGCCCGGCAGGTTTCAGCAACCCTTTCTGGTCATAAAAGCGCAGCGTGCTTGGTATTAGACCTGTTCGCTCGGCAAACTTCTTTATTGTCATTGCCAAACCCATTCACCTCCATTCGGGTAGCCCAGCAAGTATCTAACGCAATTGCTTAAGCGGGGTACGACCAAACATTGATGCGGTTTCCGTCCAAATCAAAAAAGTGGAAGCCAGCCCAGCCTGTATTGGGATTGCCTGCGATTTCCGATGGTTCCAGCCCTTTTGCCTTCAACTGGTTATACGTTTCGAAAAATACTTCTGGACGGATATCAAAGTAATTCCGTACGGAAGGGTTTGCTTTTTCAAAAAGGGCATCCTCCATCTGCTCAAGCCAAACGTTATCGTAAAACACTTCCGAAAGCTGAATCCAATCATAGGCATCCTCTACTTGTAGGTGGGCATAATCACTGCCGTATTGTTTTACAAATTTCAGCCCGAGGTTCTCTTCATACCAGGCCGCCGCTTTCATTACATCCCTAACTCCAATCCTTACATTCACATCGCTGAAGCCTGTAATCCGCGCATCCGGAAATTGCCCTTCAAGGGAAGGGTTATGTACAGCGGTCATCCTGGCGTTGTCAAAGCCGAAAATATCAAAACTCAGTTGCCCCGTCGGCAATTCAGTCATCCCCGAAACCTTGATTCCTTCCCTTTTGAAATAGGCCAATGTTTCTTTCAGACTAACAACTTCAAAGCCTACTCTCGTATGCCCTTCGAATGAACTGTCCGATTTAAAATGTTCAAATTCAGCTTCAAATGATTTCAGAGTCACAACCCCAAGTCTTGGCATTTTTAAAAAAGCCTTTTTTCCGACCGGTGTTACGACCTGATCAAGGCACGTCCACCCCATATGTTTGGTGTACCAGGTAACCCCATCCTCAAAACGGTCCCACGGCACCATAATAAACCCGCCATCCCATCTAAAAACCATCTCTCCAGCCCCTATTCATATCGGTAACATCTTCCAATCTCTATTGTAAAGGTTAAAGTTACTTTAAGGTCAAGGGATAATACAAAAATTAATGAAGTCCGGTCCGACTCCGAATTTCAGCAGGGCTGAAGAAAAACCGATTGCTTAGCTTAAGCTCCTCGATCTATCCAGCCATGCTGAAGTGTTCCCCATGTTCGGCATTCATTTGGTTAGCATTAATAATTGTGAATTTGGCATTAAAATCGCTCGAATTGGCATTAATAATGCTCGGTATGGCATTAAAATCGCTCTGCAGGGCATTAATAATGCTTGGAACTGCATTATTAACGCTCCAGTTGGCATTATTATTGCTCCGTTCGGGATAGAAAATCGTCAACTTGGCATTTTTGGGCTTTTCCTCACTCCAAAGATGCCCAGCAATAGGTCGCTTTTCACTTGTATAAAATTGATCTATATGTATAATAAAAACGAATTGCATAAAAAAGTTTTCTAGGGTTCCGTAACAGCGATGTTAGCCTGGTCCGAGAGAAAACTCACAGCCAATGCTGTGCCACGGAGGGATAAAAGCCTGGGAGATACTGTTTACAGTAATCTTTCGGGTTTTTTTGTTTTTGTGGGAACATAACATACGGAAGGTGAGAAACATGAATTCAAACTGGATGAAAGTTTTCATAGCTGCCATTTTCGAGGTAGCATGGGTGATTGGATTGAAACACGCGGATGGATTCCTCGAATGGGCGGGAACCGTTCTTGCCATAGCGGTAAGTTTTTACTTCCTAATCCTGGCGGGCCGGAATATGCCAGTGGGAACGGTTTATGCTGTGTTCGTCGGCCTCGGGACAGCGGGCACCGTTTTATCGGATATTGTACTCTTCGGGGAGCCGTTCAGGGCCGAGAAAATCCTCTTGATTGCTATTTTGCTTGCCGGAGTAATAGGGTTGAAATTGGTCACTGGCGACAGTGGGAAAGAGGGGGCGGAATCGTAATGGCATGGATTGCATTGGTATTTGCAGGTCTACTTGAGATGTTTGGAGTCGCCATGATGAATAGGCTTAACCAAAAAAGGGACTGGCAGTCACTTGTCTTGCTAATCCTCGGGTTCGTAGCCAGCTTTTTCTTGTTATCCTTTGCGATGAAAACATTGCCGATGGGGACGGCTTATGCCATATGGACGGGAATTGGTGCATCTGGCGGGGCACTTATCGGTATGTTCTTTTACGGTGAATCAAAGGACTGGAAGCGGCTTGCCTGCATATCAATGGTACTGGGCGCGGCAATAGGCCTAAAGCTCATTTCTTAATTGTGGAAAATTGCTCCTCCTTATGGTTAGACTGAATTAACAAAAAATTCCTATGAAGAAATAGCCATTTTACTTTTAATAGGGGGAACTGCCAATGGACCACGAACGGGCATTGCAAAATTATATCCGGGCAACGAATACGCACGACTTCGGCCAGGTCAAAGACTTACTGCATCCGGGAGCGGTTTTCTGGTTCTCGGAAAAGACCTGTACTTCGATTTGCGAAATTCAAAACTTCTTTGAGAACTCATGGAATCTAATCAAGGACGAAGTATATTCCGCCTCAGATATCAACTGGCTGGCTGTTGACGCCAATACCGCCACATGCATTTACCAATACCACTACGAAGGCTACTACAATGGCAGCTTTGTTTCTGGAAGCGGCCGGGCAACCAACGTTTTTGTAAAAGATGCCAACCGGGAATGGAAACTAATTCATGAACACCTAAGCGCAAACTGATAGAAGTTCACTTATAGGCCAATCCACATTTACCAAACTAGCAAATGAGGAAAATCACATGAATGTCGAAATTTTAACCTACTCTGATAAACCGATTAAGGCTGCAGATGTGATGCTGTTGTACCGTGATGCCGGATGGTGGCCGAAAAGGGCCGAGGGCGATATTGAACTGATGCTGGCGAACGGGCAATCCGTTGGTGCATGGGACGGCGAAGCGCTCGTTGGGTTTGCCCGGGCCGTGACGGATGGGAGATTCAGGGCGTATATTGAAGATGTAGTTATCGAAACTTCCCATCAACGGGACGGGATAGGGGCAGAACTTGTATCCAAGCTGTTGGACGGCCTCGCCCACATTGACGTCATCAGCTTGTTTTGTGAACCTCACTTACTCCCGTTTTATGAAAAAAATAACTTCAGGCAGAGCAAATCGCAACAAGTCATGCATAAAATAGCTGACAGTTAAACTCAAATAAAAGAAGCGTGCGGAAACAGCACGCTTCTACATAAAGTTCCTTTTGGTTAGGTATATTAGTACCCACACATATAGGATGCACCAATAATAATTAGAAGGATGAATAGCACAACAATCAAAGCAAAGCTTGTGCCATATCCACCGCCACCTTGGTAGCCCATAAATTCACCACCTTAATAGTCATATTACACAGTATGTAAATCCTGGGGAGATTGATAGAGACAAACATGGAGGAGCTAGTAGGTGAATGCACCAATTAGCGAAAATTGGGATGGGAATCAATGATTTTACCGTATATTTCCCAAGTCCTTTGAAAGTGAATGCGATGAGGCAAGCCAGCCTGCGCTCTCCCAGAAAAAGAAAGGAGTGCCATCAGTGCAACAGTCCAAGCCTACTGTCCTAGTTCTTGGGACTTTCCACATGAGTGAACATAAAGAACTATTTTCAGAAAAACGGCAAGCTGAAATTGAGGAAGTAGTAGAGAAAGTAATCGCATTCCAGCCGACGAAAATCGCGGTGGAAATGACGGCCGAAAAGAATGAGCTCCTTAACCAGCAGTACCAGCTATTTAAATTGGGGCAGTTTACCCTGGAGCTAAATGAGATAGACCAGATTGGCTTCCGGGCTGCTTCAAAGTTGGGGCATGAGCAGCTATACGCAGTTGATTGGATGGGCAAATCGCGGATGGGCTATGGGGAAGTTGAGCAATGGTTAAAGGAAAACCAGCCTGATCTCCATTCAGATATTTACGATGGGATGTTTCTGCCTGGACTGGCGGAGGAAAAGAGCATCCTTGAGTATTACCGGGAGCTGAATGACCCTGAATGGCTTGCTAAAATACATAAAATGTATCTTAATATGGCACGTATTGGTGACTTCCGCAATTATGTAGGCATGAACTGGCTAAGCTGGTGGTATGAGCGGAATTTAATCATCTTCTCCAATTTAACCCGCCTTTTGAGTCCGGATAGTGAAAGAATTTTATTTATAGTAGGCTGTTCCCATAGCTCGATTATTACCAGGTTTCTTGAAGAAAGTGAAATATGCGAGATTGCAGAACCATTGAGATATCTATCCTGAAATTGCGGCAGGCTGAATGTAGGATTGTTGAGGTGAAAAAGTGATCACATATAGGGAGATTGATGAATCATATTTTGATAAATATGATAGCATTCCAATGCTTGTCCATGTAAAGAGTAAATTCAGCTTGGAAAAGATAGAAAATGGGCTGGGCGGAATATTGCTAAAAGAAACCCCGGTTGAAGAATACATTAAAGATTTGGGCTTATATGAGAAAGCCACACAATATACAAATGAATTTGACATAACAAATTGGGTATTCTTCATGGCGTTCGATAATGAACGGCCTATTGGAGCTGTGACGGTTGCCTCAAAAACAACGGGGATCCAAATGTTTGATGGCAGGGAGGACCTTGCTTTGTTATGGGATATAAGGGTGGATGATCAATATAAGAAACAGGGGGTCGGTACAAAACTGTTTAACTTGGCAGTTGAATGGTCCAAATTAAATGGATTTAGCCAAATGAAAATCGAATGCCAAAATAATAATGTCCCAGCGTGTAAATTTTATCAAAAACATGGGGCGGTGTTAGGCAAGATAGATGAATATGCATACTTCAAAGATCCAAAGGTTAAAGATGAGGCTCAACTTATATGGTATTTGGATTTATGACATCTCCACAATAAAAACCTTCGAAAACACACGAAGGTTTTTATTGTGAATTTTTACATTTTACCTTTCAAAAGCCGATTTGGTAGGCGTGTAGGGCGATGATTCTCAATTTATAATAATGATTGATTATGAGGTATAGTTGGTGGCTGAATTGGATCGGTATTCTCCTTTTCCGTTAAAACCATATTATACATATTTTGTTGCCCATCTAAATGCATAGATGGTGAAGTTTGTAAAAATAGTGCGATTAAACTAATAGACAAAATTATTCTCATTTATTACAACTCCTTTAAGTTTCTCATAATAAAAAATAGACTTATCTTTATCTACATCCTTATAATAATCCGCTAGAAGTAAAGTGAATTTTCTAATATCGTTATTTAAATTATTCTTTTCTAAATAAGGTAATAGGTGTTTTTCCAAATATCCGAGAGCTAAAGATGTTTTATCCAAGATAGCGTATTTATGGTATTTAAATGTCATATAATATTTTTCCAATTCTTTAGTTCTTGTGTTCCGAAGAATTATATTAATATTTTTTAAAGCCTCATTCTTCTTATTTTGCCTAATAAGGATTTCAGTAAGGTTACAGAGGCTTAAATAATATTGGAAGGATGTTTTTGACTTATTTTGAGCAATTGTGTAATGATTTATTGCCTTTTCATATTTTTTTTGTCTTTCACAAAAGATAGCATAGTTGTGATGTATAGTAGTGATAATTTCTGCGTTATTAATCAAGTTCGAATTTCTTAATAAATGCTCATATTGTTCAAGTGCGTCCTGAAATAAACCAAGTTCCGTATAATGAATACCTAATAAAATCTGCGCATGAAGGACCCGTATATAATTAAACTGATCACCAAAAGCCTTAAGTGCTTTTTGTGCATATGTAATGCTTTTACTACTATCGTTGATATTACTATATAGAAGAGAAGTTAGATAAAAAAACTCACCATTATAAATAACGGGCAGGGTAGCTCTTTCCTCTAAATTTCGAAAAATTTCTAATGCCTCTATATAATTCCCTTGTTGTAATAGTAGTATTGCATTACAGTAATCAAATAAATCCTTTTCGTACGAAGAGAAGACATTGAAAAAGGATGATAGTTTAATTTTAATATCAGAGGATTTTTCTAAGTCGTTAGTAAATAAATAGTATCTAAACAAATATATTTTATAAGTATAAATTTTATCTGATAAATGATACTCATCCTCTTTATTTTTAAGAAGGATATATTGATTTGATGCAGAAACTTGATCGAAAAAGATAATAAATCTTATGAGTAATTCCAAATGTTTATCTAGCTCGGTATTTAGATTATTAATTTTAAAAAACGAAACACCCAACCTTTCCAATAAAAGGAATGCAGTTGCGTCATCCACTCCTTTACTATTACTTTCAATTCTTGATAACTGTGTAACAGAACAAATTCCATGACAGAGCTCTCTTTGAGTTAGCTTCCTCTGGTTTCTATGGTATTTAATGATGTTGCCGATTTTCATTGTTACCCCCTTAATTGCTTTATTGCAATTATATCAATTATTTGAATAATTTGAAAACTGGCATTTAAGGAGGAAATACATATAAACTGTTCTAATTGATTAATTTATTGATTCTATCACAACCTTTTCCCAGCTTTCTCCCGAATTAGTGGTTCTAAACATAGTTGCACCTTCCTCATTGCCAATGATAATCCAGCCTTCTGTTTCATTTATAAAATCAAATGTTAAAATTTTGTTATTACCTGTCACTAACTGAGAAATCGAATGAACCTTCCTCCATTCTCCATTAAAGTAATACAATTCTTTCCGGTCAAAAACCGCCCATACATTATTTAAACTTGTTGGGTCGAATTTAAAATCAAAGGATTGATCACTATTTTTCGGGAATCGTAATCCAGGAGATATCTCCCATGTCTTCCCGGAGTCTTTTGTGAAATACAAATATATTTCTTGTTGATCAGAGATAAAATACATAGGAATAACCCCATCCGACTCATTAAAAAAGGTAGGTGGAAATATTTCGAAGTAATGGTTAATCGGCATTTCTTTTGTTGTAGGTAGTGAATAGGCAACCCAATTAATGCCTCCATTCTCTGTCTGATAAAGCCATGGGTTACCACTGTCTATAACTGAAATCCAGCCTTGATTTTTTGAGGAGAATACAGCAAACGATTTATATCCATCGTATGGTATTTCGTTTCCTAGTTGTTCATTAGATTGAATTCTCCAGGTTTTACCCCCGTTACTAGTCTCCGCCAGTTCGATTTGACTTCCACCCGCACCGATTCCCTTAACAAAATTAGTCATCCAACCATTGTTTTCATCTAAAAAATACAATCCTATTATTTGACTATCAGAAAGAAAGGGGATACTTTTTTCCCATGTTTGTCCACCATTATTCGAAAAGGTTATTTCTTTATTTTCATTTTCTTTTGTAGTAAACCATACAAAATTATCATTCAATAAATAAAATGGACTACTTATTTTTTCTGGAGGAGTGACGTCCTTCCAGGTCACTCCTCCGTTTGTCGTTCTTAACAATCTTGGTTTAGGGTCTACTACTACTAACCACCCTGCATTAATATCCACCATTTTGATATGTTGAGAATAGGGTAAATTTACTGTTTTCGTAACAATCTCTTTCTTGCTTACATCCATTGAATTTTTACAGGATACTAGTAAAGTAATCCCCAGTAATAAAACTAATATTCTCAAAATATGATTTAGCAAGGTGGTATTCCCTTTCCGAATGGATTTATTGAATTACTCTTACAGTTGTACTACTCGACCATACAACACCAGATCTGGGATCTGTAGCCATGTCCCATTGAGCTGCTTTTAGCGAACTGTATCCCGTGTCACTAACAAACCAAATATAATTATCATAATAACCACCTGAATACGAATAGAAAGGTAACGGCAGAGGCTCACTTGTTGAACTTCCGTTATGATTTAAATTTAACCAAAAAACATTCTTTGAATTGGAATCTCCTTGAACTTTTGAAATATCATATTTATAACATGGAAAACTACTATCCGGTATGTTCCTCATGTCACAGGTGTGGGAGGTTAGGCCGCCAAGCCTTGTTACAGTGGTATCTCGGGTTATATTCAATGCTTTAGTACTGGAATTATAAATCGTATTAAAAACATCCTGACATCGTGCGGCGTCTCTTGGATTTGTACTTCTATCGCACGCGTACCAATCACTCCATGCATACTTCCTTTTTTCAGCTGTAGTAGTAGCGGATGAACTTTTATATTTTCTAGCTATCTTTTCAGCAACAAACGGAGCAGCAACAGAGGTATCAATAGCCCCTTTAAGGGAAATATATTTTCCCATTCCTATTCCATCCAATGCCCATAAGCCCCTATGAGCATTCCAATGTACACGCCTATAATAGTTGACCCCGTCTCTAATGGCATTGTAACCTGTTTGTCCATCTACCCATAATTGGTATCCCCTGGAAACTGAAAAATCGGATCTTCCTAGTGCCATTGGGAGAGGAGTCTTATCTAAATAGCCTGTCCCTTGGTTACTATCTACTGACTCAAGCCAAGTTGGCGCTAGTGTTATAGCCGCCAAATAATTATAGTCTGTACTTGGCAAACCTGCATTTGTAGTGTTATTTTTTGAAGCATTCACAACATCATCTAAGCCTTGACTGCTAAATTTAGCGGCATATGTCCAACTAGGTAATGAGAAAAAAATAGTAATGATAATACATAAGGATTTGAAAAACTTTGAAAAAGTCATCTTATTTCCCCTCCGCCCAAGTAATGAACTGATGCTCACTTAATAAGGGACCAACATTGGAGTTATCAACCTTTATAAGATTAAAATCCGCGGAACCGTCCACTGGAACCCCGTTTGCATACCCTTTTTTATCTAATGAACTCTCCTCAATCCATGACACTTTACCTTCTGGAGTCAACCAGGCCACAACTAAATTTGCGTCTTTTATTTCTCCTCCTAAGTTATCAAAACTAACATGCAGCAGGTACGGATAAGGAGCATCATAACGCTGGTAATTTCCAACTTTCTCAACTCCAAAGGGAAGCTCCCAAGAAGGGGTAATATTCAAATCCCGTTTTATATTATTTTTTGCATTGGTATGGCGAGTACTCCACTCTATTGATGCTACATCTTCTGTTAAGGCTTTAGATTGTAATTTAAATGGGGCAGGCTCTCCCGGTCTGATATTGTCTATTAAAGTTTTTCCTACCACCTTTTCTATAATTATCCCATTCTTATTTTTAAGGGTTGCAGTAATAATTACTTCCCCAATCAGGTCAGTTGTTTCATTTCTTACCAGCCCCAATACCGACCAATTTTCTTTTTCGAGCACGTTAATTGAATCTTTTACTATTTTTACTTTATCCCCATCAATTAGTTCAATTGCGTAAGGTCCCGAAAAGCCTGGAAACGTTCTAAATGCTTTTTCATTTGCAGGATTAATGTCAAATCCTTTCTTGACCGATAGTAGATCTGCTTTATATTCTTTTTGATCAAGTGACTTATAAATCTCCCATATCTCTGGCTGTTCCGGCAACTTAACTTTCACCTTTTTTTCATTTGTGGCTCCGACAGAAAATGTGAAGAAAATCGACATTAAGAGGAATGTCGTAACAGCCCAAAATACTGTGCGTTTCATCAAAACACCTCTCCAGTACAATTTATTTGAATTTAACGATATAAATTCACCCAAATAGTACCAAAAATGAATTTTAATTGAAACAATTAAAATGTTGGTGAAAATGTTGCTAAAATAAATTAAAAAAATTTGCCTTCATTTTCCCAATAGAATTCCATGTATATATAATACAAGTTCTATTAAACACAATTTAATATCCTTTTTTATTGTAAAAACAGCTTAATTTTCCCAAGTTTTAACTTGAATAATTAAGGGGAATAATGAATCCGTCTCCAAGGTTTTTGAAAAGTAAAAATTAACTTTAATAAAGAAACCCCCTTTTAAAACTATTCAATCGAGATATTAGGTTCAAATATATTTATTGAAACTCCATCGTTGAGATGGATATGGATTGTTCTCTCCTCTTTATTGCTGCTTCCACTTACCTGATAACCAAGGTGCACTTCATAACTGGGGTCGGATTTGCTTGGAATGGCCTTATCAATTGTTATGGTTTTATAATCAACTTTGTTATAGTAATCAATCAAATCCTCAATTTCAGATTCCATTCTTGTAAATGAAAACTTTTTGATTTCTTCCATATCGCTTTGCTTAAGAGCATGCAGATAAAGGATAAACACCTCCGCGCCTTCTTTTGAATTTATTTCTTTGGACAATGTTTGATAAAGGTTTTGATAGTATGGATTTTCTTTTAAAAGTTTATTTAATTCATATGAGTGTTCTAAAGGTAGTGGTGTTTCGGGATCTGAGGATATTGTACTTTCTGTGGCTGGAACCCTTTGTTCACGTTTTTGAGATAATTCCCTTTTCGTTGAGATGGAATCCAACATTGAAAATGCCAGGGTGCAAAATGTCAAAATTGCTAGGGAACTTGCAAGTATGATGCGTAGCTTACCAGGCAGGTTCCTCGTTTTAGAAGAGCCCTCGGAAAGCCTGGACCTAAGTGATTCCACAAAATCCTTATCCGGTTCTAAATCATTTCTCTTTTTTAACGGAAGTAGAAAGTCGAAATCATTTGGAAGGTCATTTTGTTTCTTCAAGGTACTTCCACCCTTCTTGTGAATGTAGGCTCCGCTTCAATTGCATTAATGCGCGATGCAAATCTACCCGGACTTTGAGTTCATTGCATCCTAAAACCTGGGCAGTTTCCTTTACACTTAATTCCTTTAACACTCTGAGTATGACAACGCTCCGATAATGGGGTTTAAGCTTCATTAGAGCCAGCTGCAGTTCTATCCATATTTCCTTGTTGATTAACACACTGTCAAGGGGTTTATCCTCGGAGGACTTGGCTTCATTGAAGATTTTCGGTAAAAAACTGATCATTTTCTGTTTCCTCATAAGGTCCACTGCCGTATTTCTGGCAATGGAAAGAACCCAAGTTTTCCTCTTGCTAAAGTCCTTTAATTGATGGATGTTGTTCATTACTTTAATAAAGGTATCCTGTGTGATATCTTCCGCTTCCTGTTTGTTGTTGGTAAAATACAAAGCAAATTTATAAACATCTTTGTAATATTCCTCATACAAGCTGCCAATTAACGAAGTACTTTCATTCACCTATGTCCCTCCTGGCTCCCATTTGGTAATAAGTCGTTTAGGGGTATGGTTTTGTTTCAAAAGTCAGAAAAAGAGGCAGCTAAGAGCTGCCTAAAATAAATACATATTTAAAGTTGTGGAAGCGGCGTACCGTCATCAGCAATACGGGTATAGCGTATAGGGACAAATTTATGCGTTGTTTCTAACCAGTACCATGTACGGCTATAGCTTTGAGCTTTTTGTCCACCATCCGTCGTTGCTTCCTTTGTATATATACCATCGCTTGACGCCCCGTTATACAGCACCACATGAAATCCTGCATGATTTAAAGCATCCATATATTTTAAATTTGATTTTGATATACTAATAGTTATCTCCGATAAAGAGCTTGTTGAATATTTTTTATCAGTACGGAGCCATGCTAACTGAGCAAATCCGGAACAATCTAGACCAGTTACGCTTGAAACTCCAAAATCAGCTGTGTCAACATCACCGGTTTGAATTTTATCAGTTGCCTGATATGTGACAAAGGTTTTTCTTCCACCTGCCCCATAATCTTTCCCATCTCCACCACCCCACTTATAAGGAATACCGGTTAAAGTGGCACCAACTGCAGCGTTAGCTACATAGGATGGCAATTTTGTACCGCTTGCGGGCGGTGATGGTTTATTTCCTGCATATACCGTCCAAGTGTGGTTAATCATAGCATTTGCTCTTGATAATGCATCCGCTCTATGCAAGTGAAGATTAGGGCCATTATTTGCCTGAATCGTAATTAAATCCTGATTTTCGGTGGTTTTAAGGTTTTTGTCCATTGCTTCCATTTCTGCCTGGTGTTCCATTTTATATGCCTGAATTCGATTTTTTAATTTCTTGTTGAAAAAATTTCCTGGTTTTAGTTCATAAACTACTAATTTAGTAGGTTCTGGAGACAATAAATAGATTTTGTTTTTATCTACTCGTACTAAATGCCTTGGTGCAAAATACATTTTTTCTAATGGAACTCTTGCGGCCCCCAGAATTTTCCCTTTTTTATTAGCAACGTAAACATGGGTTTCCGCCATAATTTTTGGGATATCTGCTGCGACTTCAGTTTTTGTATAAACAATTTGATTGGATTTTAAGGAGTTGACAGTAATGCTTCCAAATGATTCTTCAAAATCAATATCAATATCATAAGACTTTCCGGCTTCAGTTAAAGTAATTCTTCCCTTGTTTTCATTTATTCTCGTTTCCTTTATTGTGATATCCTCTTCTGCTAGCGGCCTCGTCGATGTTAAAGAATTTCCTTGAGTAAGATTAACAGAAATATCCTGAGACTGATTTACAATAATTTCTCCCTTATGGTTTACTTCTAGACCTGTAGGAACCTCAAGGGAATCTGGAATAGAATAGTCATTAAGATGTTGTCCGTCTTGAGAGTATTTACTCACAATTCTATTGGCAAAATCCAAAACATAGATATTCTTCTTTTTATCAACGTAAACATCTTCTAACCAGGATGATTCATTTAATTTAATCGTCGAAGTTTTTCCGCTTTTATCTGTAATAAGCACCTTTTTATTTACGTTATCCAGTAAATAAAAGATATCATTCTGGACAAAAAAACTAGTTACTCCTGTACCAATATCTCCCTCAGTTCCATTGGGTTTAAAACCGACTTCATCTTCCTTGTCACTATACTTAATTTCCAAAGCGGGATTTAAAGTTTCTATGTTTGTTATTTGTAAATCTTCACTAAGATTTACTGCTTCAGTCCTTTCTGATGAAAAGGCAAACAAATGTGAGAAAATCATGATGGTGGCAATTACATGAATAGAAAGTTTTTTCATTAGAATTCCACCTTTATTAGAATTTGAGTATTGTGGCCACAACCTCATATATATAATAACTACTTCCGAAATTTATTAGTATTGGGAAATTTTTAGGTGAATTTCACGATATTTCCCCTGTCAATACTACTATGAGGGCTCTTATTATTATAGATTTCCGGTTTTTAGTTTGGGGGATTTCCAATTTGTTTTTGGTAATAGAAGAAAGGTGAGGAATAAATGGGGAAATTCAGTTGGTATGCCAATAGGAAACAGATAGACGGAGGCAGATTAATTTATTGTTAATACTATCCTATTCACGGAAAAAAGGACGTTAACGGAGCCGTTTTCACCTGGGATGAGGGCTGCCTCTTTACGTCCAAGCAAGACATGCGAGTTCAAAGGATTCGGTATCAGTTGCAGCCATTTCATTAGGTATCTGGCCTTGGCAAACCTCAAAAAATTAAAATCTGAAAAAATTATATTGCACTATAATGCAATATATTCAGAGATAGGGAAGGGAACGCAGTCGAAGGATTAAAAAATGCCACAATAACAAGCGGAGAAAAAGGATCATGGTTCCCTAAGTCTTCTATAAACCAAAAATACTATGGGTAGCACTAACCCCAAGCCGCTTCCAAGCAGCCATTTGGATATTCCCGCACCGCCCGATTCCAAGTTGACTATTTTTTCGGGGTTTTTTCCTGCACCAAGAATCTGCAAGTCTTCCGCCGCATTTTGCAAAAGCTTCGTCCGGTCACATAAGCCTGTTTCCAATTTGTCCGGCTTTCCGGATGCATAAACCAAATAGTCATTTCCCTCAATTAAATTCGCTCCGCAGCTGGCTGTACCTTTCGCGGTCGTCACGATCATGTGGCTTTGGCTGGGGCCTTTCCAGACAGATTTTACTTCGAAAATAATAGTAAGCGGGTAAGCCGAAGACTCAGTAAACAGGTTGAAGTTCCGGTCTTCAATCTTAAGCACTTTACCTGAAAATACCGCAGTTTTGTTTTGCAATGCGGTTTCGACGGGCTGCGGGCCAGCACATGAGCAAGCCGCTACTTTAGTTGGCCCGCCAATCCAAAACGAACCGGCAAAAAGCAAAACAGCTACAAAACAGAACAATCTTCTCATCCCCATCACCTCTTAATAAGTAGACGGTGTGAGGAGTGAAGATGTGGCAAAACTATCGAAACAGCCTTAACCAGCCTGGATAGTCGTATTGTCCTTCTGAGATTTGGGAAAAATGGCCCATGAATCCCAAGTGGACGATTCCGTATTCATCTTTCGTTTCTTTTGGGGCGGGGGCGTAAGTTGAAAAAATAAAGAAATTAATCCGTTCAATCCGGACTGAGTCTGGGATGGGGATGCCGGTTTCTTGCCGGTCAAACGCAATGTAGTCCTTCATTGTGGGGTTTGTCAGCAATGAAATAATGATAATAAGGCCAAAAACCGGCCCGAAAACCGAACCTACTCCAAACATTCTTTTTCCCAAAAAAACACACCTCCTTCTCAAGATATATTCGACTTTTGTAAAATAAATCCTTTCCCTCCACTCTTTTAATTCAAAATAATGTAAAATAGAAGAATACAAATTAACAAGTGTTTAACAAATTAGGGGGATATGCATGCGTATTAGGAATTCAGCAAAAGCGGTTATTATCATGGATGAAAAGATCTTGCTAATAAAAAAGCATGATGGTGAGGGAGACTATTACCTTTTCCCGGGAGGGGGTCAGGAACACGGTGAAACACTTCATGACGCAGTAGTGAGAGAGTGTATTGAAGAGATTGGCCAGCCTGTTGAAATTGGGGAACTGCTATATGTCCGTGAATACATAGGAAAGAACCATGAATTTTCTTCAATGCATGTTAATTTTCATCAAGTCGAATATTACTTTGCATGTAATCTCGTAAATGGCGTATACCTCAACCAATTACCATCGAGCCCCGACGAAAATCAGGTTGATGTAGTGTGGCTGCCACTTAATCAATTGCCCGAGTGTAACGTATATCCAAAGGAGCTTAGATATCACATAATCAAACATGCTAGAAACGAGAAATCTCCGGTTTATTTGGGCGATATAAATTAAAGGTTGAGGATAAAGTTCCTCAACCTTTTTTATCACTTTCACTCTTTTAAACGCGGTTTTGCAGGATCGCAGTTTGGCTTTTCAAGGTTTGCCGATTCACTTAACTTCATTAAGTAGTAGCATTCTTCACGGAACATATGGTCCGCCATCAGCGGGGCGAATGTCCCAAGTGCTTCCTTGCTTAATCGAAGCTCCTCGATTTCCTCTAAAAATTGCTGGAATAGCACGATTTCCAGCTTCGCTTCGGTGTTGAACCTGGCCAATGCCGGGAATTCCTTTAGGTTCGTCCGTAAATAGCCAGCCATTTCCACTGCCTTCAGGTAGAACTGTTCAAAGTGCTTCGTAAACGTATCGCTTTTCTCTTTTAAGCGTTTTTCCACACTGTCCAAATTTGAAGAAATCGCTCCGGAGTGGCCGGCCGCGTCCAGCAGCCAAAGTAGATGATGGTGCACTTCATGGTACAAGGGGGGGATTTCGCCTGCCCTCAAATGCTTAAGAATTCTTGCATATTCTTCAAGTTCATTCACCATATGATTGATGAAGGTAGGGGGTAGGTGGATTTTTATTTTCCCGGCAAGATGTTCCCGCAATAAATCTAGTTTGAACTCCCGCAGCCTAAGCACTTCCGCTTCAGCAGTGCCTGCAAGCTGCATCGGGTTCGCTGTTCGTGCCTGAGCTAGAAGCGTATCAAATACCTGTATGAATCTCGAAGACTCCCGGATCTCCCTAGTTTGGACGGGTGTCAGTGCTTCATGGATAAACCGCGCATGATCGCCCAATATTTGAAGCCAAAATAGATGTTCATTCCTTGCTGTCTTTTGAAAATCAACAGCCATTTCGGTCCCCCCTTTAAAATCCTATGCCCTATTAATGTGTATTCCTTGTTTACAGGGCTTATGATTTTTCAGGGACCGTCCGTTTTAATGCACGTAAAAACGCCCAGATTTCTCTGGGCACTGGCTATTTTATTTAGTCGGCTATGCACTCCCATTATACCACAGTAAAAAATGAATTTTCAGACTGCAAATAGCCACTTATTTCGGTTACCATGAAGGGACAAAGCTCTTACTGCTGAACGGGGAGGAAGGCTATGAAACTGGGACTTGAGTCGAATGAAGTACGATTGGTGCCGTATGACCCCGAGTGGAAAAACGAATTTACCAAAGTAAAAAGGGAACTTCTACAGCACACAGACCTCCAGGGCCAACGGATTGAACATATCGGAAGCACCGCAATCACAGGGATTCATGCAAAGCCGATTATAGACATTCTCGTTGGAATTGAGGATATCTCATCCGTATCCGATACACTTTTAAAAGGCTTCCGGGACGCCGGCTTTTACCGGCTCCGCGTGGAACGGCCGAACGAAATTGTCTTCGCCAAATTTAGGGACAGCAGCTACCAGATTAAAACTCACTTCATCCATTTGGTTGATTTCCACGGCGTGTTATGGAACAACCTCATCTTTTTCCGCGATTATCTAAACTCGAACGAAGAGGCTAAAAGGGAATACGAAAAGCTGAAACTAGAGTATACCAAGCAGACCTCACAAGGAATTAACGAATACACGGACCATAAGGAAGCCTTTGTTAAAAAAATCTTTGAGTTGAGAAAACGTTAGACTAAGTATTTCTACGCTTAATTAACACTAGGGGCGGTTCAAAAGGCCGAAGTGGTAGAATACAAAACAGAGGKGGGAGCGAAATGGTTATACAAGCGAATATGTCACCAGTTGGAATTGTGGATGTTTGGGAAGCGGCGGCAATTATTTTCGAAAAATATAACATCCCTTTGACAAAACAAAGACTAGAGGAAATCGTTGAAGGAGCTGATCTCTCTTCACTTCTAGAAGAATTAAACGCTGCCGTTGGAAGTTCTGCATCAACCTGTATCGAAGGCGGCTGACACGTCCCAGTCAATAAGGAGTAGTTTACTCCTTCCATAAAGCACTCCACATTTTAAAAGGAAACGCCCAGAGCCATCTGGGCATTTCCTTTTTCTGAAACTACATCTCCTCCGGCGCCTGAATTCCAAGCAGCCGCAGCCCTTCCTTCAGGACAATCGTAACGGAATAGGCTAGCGACAGGCGTGCCTGTTTCTGGCTGTTCTCCTCCAGGAAACGGACCGAAGCGTAATATTTATTGAACGCCCGTGATAACTCAATCAAGTATTTGGCGATTTGGGAAGGATCGTATTCAGCAAAAGCGCGTTTCACCGCTTCCGGGAAGGCCATCAAAGCGGTGACGACCGGCCATGCTTCACGGTCCTCAAGCTGAATTTCCCCCTCGCTCTCGGCAAACTTCCCTTTTCGTAAAAGCGAGGAAGCGCGGGCATGGGTGTATTGGACATACGGCCCGGTTTCGCCTTCAAAGCGAAGCATGTCTTCCAATGAGAATTCAATGTCGTTCATCCGGAAATTTTTCAGGTCGTGGAAAATTACAGCCCCGGTGCCAACCTGTCGGGCAACTTCTTCCTTCGCGGGAAGGTCTGGATTTTTCCTCAGGATGTCTTCGAGTGCCAGGGAAATGGCTTCATGCAAAACCTCCTCAAGCAATACGACTTTCCCTTTCCGCGTCGACATTTTCTTGCCATCCTTCAGCATCATCCCGAACGGAATGTGAACCAATCCTGTTGCCCATCCAAAACCCAACTTTTCCAAAACGGAAAATACCTGCTTGAAATGGAGGGTCTGCTCATTCCCAACAACATACAGCGATTTCGCGAATCCGTACGTTTCGTGCCGGTAGATGGCTGCAGCCAAATCGCGGGTCGCATAAAGAGTCGTTCCGTCCTTCTTTTTGATCAGGCAGGGAGGAAGATCCTCTAGCTCGACAACCTGGGCGCCATCCGATTCGTTGAGAAGCTTCTTCTCTTCCAGCAACTTGACAACCCGGTCCATTTTATCATTGTAAAAAGCTTCGCCATGAGTCGAATCAAAGCTGATTCCAAGCAACTCGTAAATCTTGGAGAACTCCTTAAGCGATTCCTCCCGAAACCATTTCCAAAGTGCAATTGCTTCTTCGTCGCCATCTTCAAGCTTTTTAAAGCATTCGCGCGCCTTGTCCTCAAGCCCGGGATTGTCCTCCGCCTCTTCATGAAAGCGGACATACAGCTTCAGCAACTCCTTAATCGGCTGCTGCTTCACTTTTTCCTCATTGCCCCACAGCTTATAGGCGACAATCAGCTTGCCGAACTGGGTGCCCCAATCGCCGAGATGGTTAATCCGGATCGCCCGGTAGCCGCATTTTTCCGAAATCAGCGCAAGGGCATTCCCAATAACCGTCGAGCGCAGGTGGCCCATCGAAAATGGCTTTGCGATATTCGGTGAGGACAAATCAATTGTCACCGCTTGGCCATTGCCGAGTTTAGCATCACCGTATGCTTCTTTTTCAGAAAGAACCTGCCGAATCACGCTGGCTGAAACAGTGTCCTTCTCAAGGAATACGTTCACATACCCGCCTGCGGCTTCGACCTTTTGGAAAAATGGCGAACGGATTTTTCCAGCCAAATCTTCCGCAATACTATTGGGTGCTTTTCGGAAGATTTTCGCGAGCTCGAAGCAAGGGAACGCCAAATCGCCCAGATGCTCGAACTTCGGCTTTTCAATCATCAAACTGAGTTTCGGCTTCTCCAGCTGGCCATCCAGCACTTCAAAAAGAACGTCCGCAAAACTGTCCTTAAAATTATTCATTTCGTTCCCCTCCCAGAAAAATAAAAAACTCCCGCCTCTGTAAAAGAGACGGGAGTTATATCCAAACCCGTGGTGCCACTCTGCTTGTTTTTTCAAAGAAAAAACCACTCGACTTTGTAACGGGGCCATCCCCGGCCATCCCTACTCGTTTTCAGGAAAGCATCTCCGAAGTGCGCTTCATCATTCGCCTCATGCCGGGCTTCCACCATCTCCGGCTCGCTTCTTTTGGCAAAACAACTACTCTCTTCATCATCGATTTTTTTATTTTGTTATCAATAGTATAGACAAAAATTTGGAAAATGCAACAAGTTTATGGCGGGTCAAAAATTTTAGCAGATGGAAGTGAAAAAAATATCGTCTGCTTAAGGCAGAACTGATAAAATTTTAAAAACGATAATACTATATTGGTAACGTCCATGAACATTAATGGGGGTTATAAAACTGAAGGGAAATAGCCTTTATGAAGCGGATTAAATTCATGTTTAAGCAGTTCTTAAAAGAGCCGTTCTGGTTTAAGCTGTTGATCCTTACATCCTTATTGTGTTCAATTCTTTTCAGCAGTTCATTTTTTTCAGGAAATGTATATTTTCAAGGCCTGTCCAAACTAGCCGCGGCAATTTTTTTCGCGGCCTATGGTTTTAAGTTTCGGTTTAATCGTTTAACTTTCGGCATCTTTATTGCTGCAGCTGTTCTATGTATCTATCTCTCCATTACCGCGTTTTTCTAGAGAGCATAATGGCTATACTGCGAAGGAATAATCAAATAATATTAACTAAAGTCCAAAAGTCACGGTAAGAATCTAAGTGGAGGTCCAGTAATGTCAAATGGCAGATTGAATCTTAAGGTTGATGAATTTTTAAGCAAGGCGACTAAGTGGAAGGAAGAATATGAGAAGTTAAGGGGAATCGCTCTTGACTGTGAGTTGGAAGAGGACTTTAAGTGGATGCATCCTTGTTACACGTTAGAAGGCAAAAACATCGTCTTAATCCATGGATTCAAGGAATACTGTGCGCTGCTTTTTCCAAAAGGCGCCTTGTTGAAGGATCCGCACGGAATTTTAATTCAGCAGACGGAAAATGTCCAGGCGGCACGCCAGATTCGCTTCACCAATATCCAAGAAATTAATGAACAGAAATCCATCCTGAAAGCCTATATCAAAGAGGCCATTGAAGCTGAAAAAGCTGGTTTGGAAGTGAATTTTAAAAAGACTGAGGAATACATCATCCCCGAGGAACTTCAACATAAATTTGAAGAGATGCCTTCCTTGAAAACCGCTTTCGAAGAATTGACGCCAGGGCGGCAAAGGGCGTACCTTCTTTATTTTTCTCAGGCTAAACAAGCCAAAACCCGTGTGGCGCGGGTGGAAAAATATGTGGAGCAAATCCTGGACGGAAAGGGTTTAAATGATTAGCGCGAAGGAATTGCCTGGAGAGTGTTGAATTTATACATAGGGTTCGTAAAAATTCCTAAAGGGGAGCTGAAAAGAATATGATCAATAAACTCGGCCAGGTCATGCTGTATGTGAACAACCAGGATGAGGCAGTGGATTTTTGGACAAATAAGCTTGGGTTTAGCGTAATTGCTGAAGAAGACAACGGGCAGGGATTCAGATGGATTGAAGTCGCACCCAAAAACGGTGGCGGTTCTTCAATCGTCCTCCACAACAAGGAATTCGTTGAGAAAATGTCGCCCGGATTAAATCTCGGTACGCCATCTCTAATGTTTTTCACGGAAAATCTGGAGGAATTGTACCAAGACCTTTCCTCCAAAAATATCAAAGTCGGCGAAATCGTCACAATGCCAAGCGGCCGGGTATTTAATTTTGCGGATGGCGAAGAAAATTACTTTGCCGTGATGGAGAAATAAACGAATATTGATTATAAAACGGGTTTCTCTATTGAACTACAATATAGAGGAACCTGTTTTTTGTTTGGAGATGCGGGAAATGGTAAGGAACAATGAAGAAGTAACACTTCTACAAGAGGTTGTTTCGTCCTCAAGGTTTTTTAAGGCTTCTACGGAACTTGCTGAATTGGCTGCCAAGATTATTAAAGCAAGCGAGGGAAAGAGGTATATAATTCATTTTGGTGTTTAATGCCTATTCCTTCCCGTCTCCCTTTTCAAGCAATTCGATAATCCTATTGTTTTGCTCAACCTGCAATTCGGTATTTCTTTTGATCTGATAAATCCAGTAAGCAAGTACTATCACCATCACCGGGATAACAAGTGCAATCAATAAAGACATCAATCCCATTATACTAGCCATTTCAAGTCCTCCTGCAACTTTTCCTCAATTTTACCATCCCTTAAAGGAGTTTCCCCATACTTTGTTGAAAATTAATACGAGATTACAATTCTTTCAACGAATTGAGGTAAAAGAGCATGACCACAAATAAAACTAATGAAGTACCTACAACTGCATCACTTCGGGAAATCCAAATTCCGGAGGATTATGAGCAGCTTGCGGATCTGCTTAACCTAATTGAACCGGGCTCCACCTCAGCGGCAATGCTTGAAAATGAAGATCGGCAAATCCCCGCCACATCCAATTTGAAACTTGATGAAAATGGCCTTCTTGCAGGATTTGGACGGACAAGGGTCATAGCTGAGACAGAAGATGGCCAAATTATTGGGTACGGCGCTTGCTTTCGGGCACCTTGGGTCGATCCCGGCCAGGTAGGGAGTATCTTTTGTGTTCACCCTGATTTCCGTGGGCAGGGCGTAGGGGAGATGATTCTTTCGTATATTGAAAAATGGGCCACCGATAATAAGGCTGCTGTTTTAACATCAATTGTAATGGATTGGATTGACGGTTCACTTCCTTTTGTCAAAAAGCGAGGCTTTACAACGGACGCCCACATTTATGACCTGGAGCTGGCAATCAACCAATTTGATATTACCCCATATGCAGAAACAGTGGAAAAAGCCGAGAAGTCCGGAATCCGGTTTTTGACACTGGGTGACATGCCAGGAGAGGAATCGGAACGGAAGTTATACGAGTTATTCGCGGAAACAGCGAAGGATAATCCAGGCCAGTATGGAAGCGTTCCTCCTTTTGAACAATGGAGAAACGAGTTTATGCCTGAGGACTCATCACGGAACGATTGGGTTTTCATCGCCGTTGAAGGAGAAAAGCTTGTTGGGGTGACTCAATTATTTTCCACGAAGGATGAGGGGGTCGTTTACACAAACTATACCGGCGTCCGGAAAGACTATCGCGGCCGCGGAATCGCAAAAGCGTTAAAGCTTCTTTCCATTCATGCAGCACTCAAAGAAGGAGCGCATACGATGACGACCGATTCAGAAGAAACCAATGCCCCGATACAATCGATTAATCGCAGTTTAGGCTATCTCCCTGGAAAAGGGCATTACCGGATTGTGAAACGAATTAAAGAAAAGTTGCCAAACTAACGATATGTTTTTGGATTATGGTACTGTAATTAATGGGAAAATAGTTTGAGGAAACTAAAAGGAAGTGCAAATCGTTGAATAAAGAAACAGTGATGCAGGAGCTTGAAGCACTTGGCAAAGAACGAATGAAAAAAATATACATATCCAATGGCGCGCATGAGCCGCTTTTCGGCGTGGCTACAGGCGCAATGAAGCCAATTGCGAAGAAAATAAAAATTAATCAAAGTTTAGCTGAAGAGCTTTATGCGACAGGGAACTATGATGCAATGTACTTTGCTGGCATTATTGCAGATCCAAAAGCTATGACAGAGTCGGATTACGATCGCTGGATGGATGCGGCTTATTTTTACATGTTGTCCGATTTTGTCGTGGCCGTAACTTTATCGGAGTCGGACATTGCACAGGATGTTGCGGATAAATGGATATCAAGTGGTGAGGACCTGAGAATGTCAGCGGGTTGGAGCTGCTACTGTTGGCTTTTAGGAAATCGGCCGGACATTGAGTTTTCCGAAAGTAAGATTTCCAACATGCTTGATAGTGTAAAGAACACGATCCACGATGCCCCGGAAAGAACGAAAATTGCTATGAGTAATTTTTTATACACCGTTGGACTATCGTATTTGCCGCTCCATGAAAAGGCAGTCGAAACCGCAAAAGAATTGGGTATAGTAGAAGTCAAGCGGGACAAGAAAAAAAGCAGTTTCCTAAATGCATACGAACGTATACAAAAGGATGTCGATAAAGGAAGGATAGGTTTTAAACGCAAATATGTAAGGTGTTAAAATTAAAGCGTTCTTAGAAAAAAACACGGGGCAGATCCCTTAGCATAGTAAGCCGAGAATCCTGTCCCCGTGGCCATTGAAAAGATGATGGCTAGCCTCTGTAGTTAACGTTTACTTCATTACAAATATTCTTCTTGATAATTAAGTAGTTCTTAATCTCGAAATTTAAATAATAGAGATTTGCTCTAATTTCAAATTCTTCCCTTGACTTCGGTAATTCCATTTCACGTATGGACTCTTCGTATTCCTCTAATTGTTTTAATGCAATGGTTGTATCTCCTGAATCAACATGTTGACTGATATTGAGAAATATATTAGCAAGCATTCCTTTTTGTTTTACATCTAACTTTGACGAAGAAACAATGCTTAGAATGTCTACCATTTGTTTTAGGATTTCCAGTTGATCCTCTCGCATTTCGAGATAATAATAATCTTTATTTTCTCTCCTTAACAGATGATTTTCTACATCTTGTATAACAATGTTTTTTGCTTGATTAAGGAGATTTTCTACTTCAACTAATTCTTTTCTGTCCCAGTTCCGCTCACTTTTCTTTAGATATAAAGAGAATTCGTAAAGAATGACGCTAAATTTATGTTCAATTTCTTTTTTATATTTTTCAATTTCATTCTTAAAGCTTGGCATAATGCTGTTTACGATTAAGGCGATTCCTGTACCGATGAAAATAATATAAAGTTCATTCAATAAGTTTTCCAGACTGGCTTCCTTCACTGTATAAATATGTAAAACGATAACTATGCTTGTGACAAGACCCTCCAGTATACGTCCTTTAATAAGGAGGGGAACAAACAATAAGATAAATAAAGTTAAGACAATTGGATAATATCCTAATAGTTCAAAACAGATGGAACCAAGAATTAAAGATAAAAGAGATGCGAAAAACTTTTTCTGAATGGAATGTAATGTCCTTTTCTTTGTCTTCTCAATACACATAATGGCGATTATGGCTGCAAATGATGCAAATTCCAAGTCCAGTAAACCAGCAATCCAAATTGCTAATCCTGCCCCTATTGCAGTCTTAATTGTCCGATATCCCATTCCAACCATAAGTACCACCTATTGTTTTCAATATTTTCATTAAACCAATAAATAATTTTAACATAAACTCATGGGGACCTGAAAGCTATTGGACAGGTGCCTAACAAGGCGCATGGATTAAACTGTAAGAAGCAATAGCGGCATTTCAAAAATGGTGCCGAAAAGGATTGCTTAGTGTCCAAAAGACTTTATGACAGCAGACCGGGTCAACTACCCCACTGAGATAATGCGTTTCAGTGGGGGCTTGAGTTAGAACTCTAGGTCTTTTCGTCTACCACTAGACAGAGTGACGCTCTAGAATTCATGTCACGTTACGGTGACACCCCAAGTAATTTTTAGGTCGGTACTGGCAATGGACGATTGTTTACCCACTTGCACCCTCCCTGCTGTGAGTTAAGGTTCCCCGAATGATACGGCGAAGTCATAGCCTTGCGAACTATGTACTGCAAGCCCCGGCACAAATGCGCCCGATACCCTGGATGGCTGACACACCCACTAAGCCATGCACGAAGCAACAGCTTTACGTTTTCGTACGTTTAACACAGTTGGAGTTTTCACTTTGATGTTTTCCTGAAATTCAGCAATGGATCGATTGGAAGCCCGCAAGTGAATGATTATTATGAATTCGCTGGCCAACCCTCTGAAAATATCCTTTTTCAATGGTGGTTTCAATTAATGGCCTCGCTGATTAATATTGTTGCCCGTCAGCTATGATTTAGTGAAAAACCTCATTTAGGATACTCATAGGAACTGTAACCTATACTTCGTGTGCAATAACGATTATTTTCCAAAACGAAAAAGGGTCAAGCCTTCCTGCGTAAAAGCAGAACGGGCTTGCCCCTTTTTGATAGCTCCGAATCCTTTACGAAAAGCTATATATTCTAATTTAGTTTTTTTCCCTTTCGATTATTTTTAAGTATCTGTACACACTGGGTTCAGATACATTCAATAATGTGGCTACTTGCGATACGGCACCTTTTAGTTGAAAAATGCCTTTCATATATAACTGTTTGATGATTTCTATTTTTTGCTCCTGTTTTAGGATTATATTTGGATTCAAAAGGGATGGATCGACGATTGAGTGAACAACCTCTTCAATAGAGTCTGAAAAATATTCGATCATTTCATGTTCCGGTTGTTCCAAAATTGCTTTTCGGCCGGAAAAAACCGTTTCATCGGCAGCAGGGAGGATCATATTTAGTTGAGTTTGGACTAAACCAAGAATATCATTGGCAATTTTTCTATGCTTGCTGGCATCAAAATTGATACATAGCATGCCAATTAACTCATTATTTTCATCTTTAATAAAATAGGTTGAGCCCCTAATTTCGGTCCCTATTTTTGTTAATCCTTTGTAGTTTGTTATATAGTCCCTATCAAGATACGTTTTTTCCTGCATCATATTAAGCGCGAGTCCTGTTAATGGGGCATTGACTGTACGTCCACTTATGTGGCTATTTGAAATGGCGCCAACATAAGAACGGCCTTTCTCGATAATGTGTAAAATGACTTCATAGTTTTCTCCAAGAACTGTACCCAAAAATTCGACTAATTTTTTGTAATGATCGATTATTTCTTTTTTCTTACTCTTATTTGTCATAATATTTTCCCTCTACTATAATAATAGGTTTTCATCGTACCCGTAGAACTAGGTGAAGCAATAAGGTTCATCATCACAACAAGTGTTTTACGAGGTGCAGATTACCGCTCCAATCTTTTTGTATAGAAGTTTTTTTATACACCAGCGCTTAGGGGCGGCGTTGAACCAGTAATAACCGCTTTACTTAAATTTATCATATTTAGATAAATTTTCCGTAAAAATCTCTAATATCTTAAATCCAACAATTCCTATCTATATAATAGTATACTAAATGATTTTGCAATGAGTTTTTACAAAAGTATGAGAATTTTAAAAATATTTTATCAACACTATAAATTTCTATTGTAAGCAATTTCGCTTAATAATATAATTTTATCAAAGTAATAAAAAATTATAAAGAGGTGCTTTTAATGAAAAAGTATCCAGAGGCAATTGGTCCTTATTCGGCGTACCGTAAAGCGGGAAATTGGATTTATACGTCTGGACAGCTTCCAATTGACCCAGAAACAAACGAATTTCCCAGCGATAAAATTGTAGATCAAACGAGACAATCTCTATTAAATGTTAAAGCGATTCTTGAAGAGAATGGCTGTTCGATGGATGATGTCATCAAAACGACAGTTTATTTAAATGATATGAATGAATTTAGTACCATGAATGAAGTTTATCAGGAATTTTTTATTTCACCTTACCCTGCAAGAACGGCTATTGCTGTCCGGAAACTTCCAAAGGATGCTTTAGTAGAAATTGAAGTTGTTGCAATACGGAATAATTAAAAAGGAGACTAAGATTATGAAGCTAGATACAAAATTAATTCACGGTGGCCCATTAGTAGATAAATATACTGGAAGTTCGTCTATTCCTATTTATCAATCGTCCACATTCCATCAGGAAAACTTTGCTGAATCACAAGAGTTTACTTATGCGCGTTTTGGCAATCCAACAAGAAAGGCGCTTGAGGAAACGATTGCTTGCTTGGAATTTGCTGAATATGGATATGCCTTTTCCTCCGGTATGGCCGCGATTTCGGCGGTGCTGCTTAATTTTTCACATGGTGACCATGTAGTCCTTTGCAAGGATATATATGGCGGAGCTTATCAACTGGTAATAGAAATGTTTCCGAAGTATGGAATTGAGTACTCTTTCGTTGATGAAACGGATCTTTCTGCTTGGGAAAAAGCGGTTAAAGAAAATACGAAAGCTTTTTATATCGAAACACCTTCTAATCCCCTGTTAACGATTACAGATATTAAAGGGGTTGTGGCGCTAGCGAAACAGCATAATATCCTTACGATCATCGACAATACATTTATGACGCCAATCTATCAAAATCCAATCAAACTTGGGGTTGATATTGTTATCCATAGTGCGACGAAATTCATTAATGGCCATAGTGATGTAGTAGCTGGAATGGTTGTTACCAATAATGAAAGGATTGCCGATATGTTATGCAAAACACAAAAAATGTTTGGCAGCATGTTGGATCCGCATAATTGTTGGTTAGTTTTAAGAGGGATAAAAACAATGAAAATCCGTATGGAAAAGGAAGTGGAAAATGCCGAATTTATAGCGAATGAACTTCAAAAACACAGTAAGGTGAAGGCTGTTTATTATCCGACCCTTGCCAACCATGAGGGGAAAGAGATCCATTTTTCACAGGCTGGCAGTGGGGGAGCTATCTTAACTTTTGATTTGGGCAGCTATGAAAATGTAAAAACCTTCTTTGCAAATGTATCACTTCCAATTGTCGCTGTTAGTTTGGGAGGGGTAGAATCGATATTATCTTACCCGTTTACAATGTCACATGCTGTTGTACCTGAAGAAGAAAGAATTGCTATGGGGGTGACAGAGGGATTAATTCGCCTAAGCTGTGGAATTGAAGATAAACATGACCTTTTAAACGATATATATAAAGCGTTGGAGCCTATTAAAAAAGGACAGTCCTTACAGAAAAAAATAATGTAAAAAATCGTGTTGATCAGATTGGTAAAACTTATCTATGATGCCGATTCAAAGGTCATTTTGGGTGGGCAGGTTGTAGGGAAAAAAGGAGCAGTACTTCGTGTAGATGTTCTTGCCACGGCTATTTACAATAAAATGACCAAAAACAAACAACCGCAAGCCCCTGTATTCATGCATAGGGTAAGGTTGTGGTTTATTTTTTTCGAACAAACGTTCCTGAAATAATTGTATTCGTTTTATCCATTTGATATAATAGAAGTATGAAAAGTCTAATACAATATAAAAGTAATAATAACGTTGTATATTCATGTAAGTATCATGTGGTTTGGTGTCCTAAGTATCGACGGAAGGTGTTGGTSGATGGAGTAGATGAACGKCTTAAATCTATTCTAATGGAGGTTGCTGCCGAGACGAATTCGGAAGTAATCGAAATGGAGATTATGCCTGATCATGTTCATCTTYTCGTTGAATGCGACCCGCAGTTTGGCATTAATAAACTAATTAGAATGATGAAAGGAAGAAGTTCCCGCTACCTCCGCAGCGAATTCCCGTGGTTAAAAAGTAGAATYCCTTCCTTATGGACGAATAGCTACTTTGTTTCCACTGTAGGCGGTACTACGCTTGATGTCGTAAAGCAGTACATAGAAAATCAAAAAGGAGTGTAAGGCCATGGCTGCACCAAAAGATCGGACTCCCTCTTTTATTGCCACGATTCGGCTAAAAACGGATACGAAAGCAGGAAAACAGCTTTTGGTGCTGTCAGAATGTGCTCGACAGCTTTACAATGCCTGTCTCGGGGAAAGTTTGAAGAGACTGAAAGCGATCCAATCCAYTGAATTGTATAAAGAGACRATTCAATTATCCAAAACTCTCGAGAAAGAKATTGAAAAACGCCGGGCAAACTTTGCCTATCTTAATGAAACCTTTGGTTTTACTGATTATTCGATTCAGTCGTTCGGRACAAAAACGAAAAATGATTCAAAGTTTATTGCGGAACATTTAGGGACACACATCTGCCAAAAAATCTCTACAAGAGCCTTTAAAGCGGTACAAAGATTGGCCTTTAAGAAAGCGAAAAAGGTAAGGTTTAAACGAAAAGGAGAGTTTGTCTCTTTAGAGGGCAAAAACAACAAAACCTTTCTTWCCTATTCCAATGGTTATCTCTCCGTTGGGAAGACCCTATCGTTGAAATGCCTGATCGACCCCAAAGACCAATGGATGCAGCACGCTTTAAAGCAAAGGATAAAATATTGCCGGCTGATTAAAAAGGAAGTTAAGGGGAAAAATCGGTTTTATGTCCAACTAATCCTGGAAGGACATCCCTTTCGGAAATATCAATTAGGAAAAGAAAAAGTCGGGCTGGATATCGGTCCATCCACAATCGCGATTGTCGGGGAATCCAAAGCCGAGTTAAAGGARTTTTGTGAGGAAGTCGTTTATCTAGATAAAGAAAAAAGAAAACTACATCGCAAGTTAGACCGCCAACGCCGGGCAAATAACCCAAACAATTACCACAGCAAYGGCGTTGTGAAAAAAGGGAAAAAGAAATGGACCAACTCCCATCATTACATCAAGACCCGTTCAGCATACAGGGAACTGGAACGCAGGATAAAAGAAGTGAGAAAACAGCTCCATGGACGGGATACGAATCAAATCCTTCAACTAGCCTCCTCCATCCAAACAGAAAAACTCTCGTATAAAGCATTTCAGAAGATGTTCGGCAAAAGTATTGGCAGGAAAGCACCAAGTATGTTTTTGAACATGTTAAAGAGAAAAGTGAAATCGCAAGGGGGAATGTTCAGRGAATTCCCTACCTACTCCACAAAGTTATCCCAGTCCTRTCATTGYGGWGCAGTGAAGAAAAAACGACTAAAAGAGCGTTGGCATAGTTGTGAATGCGGCGTTGAAGCACAACGCGATTTATACAGTGCATTTCTAGCCAGGTTTGTCACAACAACCAATCGTCTGGGACTGGAACAGGCGAAAAARRAATGGGATCGATTTTCCATGGTCCTGGATGAGTGTATAGCAAAAATGAAAAAAATGAAGTCAGAAAAGAAGTTCAATCCTACATTTGGATTATAAACAACCTTTGAGAATRGGTTAACTCTCTCGGTGCAGACGTACCCCGAAACGGTCAATAAGTTGTGAGTGGCAAGGAAAATCCGAGCCCATGTAAATAGTCCTGTTTCGATTATTTGCATTAGAACGATTTCGGCTGTCGAAGCCTTTTAGACCAAATTGAAGTTCTTCTTCTGGGTTTTTTCCAGGAGAAGGAAGAGATGAGGTTGATTAAAGGTGGAACCCCCTCCATTTATGGATGGGTGAGCGTCAGAACTGAAGAATTAGGGATGCTGGACCTTTGTTATGCGCCACCATTCTCCAGAACATGGGATGCCCTTAATGTGGCGGGAAATGTATCAAAATAATAGATAAGTAAATTGATAACTTATAATTGGAAAGGATAAACGATTAGTTAAGGGATGGAAAGTATTAAGGCTCATCTTTTCGTCAATTGCACAACAGAATAAATTTGGCGAGTGGCTGTTCGCCTCCTGCCAAAGGTTTGTAGAAAAGCATTGGGATTGAGGTGTTCCGGTGCATTTTTCACTTAATCGTTACGTTAGTGTTTTTCCAACACAGAAAAAGGGCCAAGCCTGACTGCGTTAAAGCAGAACGGCCTTGGCCCTTTTGGAATTTGTAGGCGCCATGCTATATGCAAACGATTCCTTTTTTTAAAAAAAACCTACCCCTCAACATCCTTCCTGAATTTAAACAGACTGCCGCCGAGCTCATTCAAAACAATGGCTGCCAGAATAATCGCTGTGCCCAGCCACTGAAGCGGGGTCACCGCTTCTGATAAAATTACGCTCGCTGATACGATGGCAATTGGCAATTCGATGGATGTTAGAATATTGGCGATGCCGCCTGAAACCAATGGCGCGCCGACCGCGAAAAATAGTGGGGGCAGGACTGACCCGAACAGCGAAGCGCCTGCGGCGAACGTAAATAAGTTTGCCTCCAATGGAACGACAGTCGGGATTTCACGCATAAAGACGACAAAAACCAGAATGGCGGACCCGGTTGCCATGAAAGAAGTCCGAGTCAGGGGGCTCACATTTACGGCAATTTTCCCACTGAAAAAAATAAATCCCGCATAGGTGAATGCAGATAGGATGCCAAATAGATAACCCTTAAAAGGAAGCCCCTGCATGTCGCCAGACACATTTGAAGCGAAAAAGACGCCAATCAAAATTAAAACGATAGCCAATATAGTTACAGGCGCAGGCTTGATTTTGCTGAAAATCCATTCCAGGATAATTCCAATCCAAACAAATTGGAACATTAAAATGATGGCCAATGACGCTGGAAGATATTGCATTGCGCCATAATAGAAAATACTTGTTAACCCAATAAAACAGCCCGTCATCATCAATTGGAGAATGTTTTTCTTATTCAGCCCTTTGAACCCAGAGCGTGTTATCAGCGTTAAAGACCAAATTAATAGAAATGAAATACTCATCTGAACGATATTAATCTGGCCCAGCGAGTAGCCGTGGCTAAATCCCAATTTTGCAAATATCGGGGTAAACCCAAAACATCCGGCGCCAATTAATATAAATAAAATGCCTTTATTTATTTTCAAAACAAAACCCCCTCACACAAAAAAACTAACAAACAGTTATTATACCATGATTGGGAAAACACTGTTCAAGGAAAGTTTTGAGAGGGAGGTTTAGTAGCCGGGGGCCATTTGTTGTCCAAATCCCTTGCTTCATTTAACGCCAAAGCTGCTATGCCCAATGTTTGGACAGCAAAGTGCAATTCCAGGGGTTGTGTGTCCAACGCAAAGTATGGATAAGGGAACGTAAAACAGACCAACCCAATTTAAAGTACGAATAAGAAATTGCAACACTTCTAAAAAGCAATATGAGCCCCAATTCGGTAAAAATCAGGGACTCATACAGCTCCAAAAACGAAAGAATCACTTCATTAAATTTACGCCTGCCAGTTTGTGTGGAAGAACCCTTCTGCGTCAATTCGTTCATACGTGTGGGCCCCGAAGTAATCACGTTGTGCCTGAAGCAGGTTTGCACTCGACATGCCAGTACGGTAACTGTCGTAATACGTAAGCGCGGCACTTAAGCCTGGGAACGAGATGCCGGAAGTTATCCCCTCGCAAACCACTTTTCGCAGGCCTGCTTGGTACTCTTTTACTTTTTCGGTGAAATACGGCGCGACCAACAAGTTTGCCAAGTTTGGCTGCTCACCATATATTTCGCCGATTACGTTTAAAAACTCGGCGCGAATGATGCAGCCGCCCCTGAATATGAGGGCAATATCCTTTAAAGGCAAGTCCCACCCGTACAGATCGGACGTCATTTTATATTGCGTAAATCCTTGTGCATAAGCACAAACCTTTCCCATATATAAAGCCTGTCTCACATAGTCAATCCACAACTGTTTATCAAGGGTTTGCCCATCCATTTCGGGGCCGGTTAAAATATCTTGCGCCTTCATTCTTTCATCTTTTAATGCGGAAAGATACCGGGCAAACAATGATTCCGTAATGATTGAAGTTGGGATTCCATTATCAATTGCCTGAAGGCTCGTCCATTTCCCAGTTCCTTTTTGGCCAGCCTTATCGAGGATCACATCGATTAGCGGCAAGCCTGTTCGTTCATCTTTTTTCCTAAGAATCTCGGCTGTAATTTCGATTAAATAACTTTTCAGTTCACCTTGATTCCAGGACTCAAAAATGTCGGCGATTTCCTCAACAGGCAAGGCCAATCTTTTTCGTAAAAATGTATAGGCTTCTGCAATCAGCTGCATATCCGCATACTCGATTCCATTGTGGACCATTTTAACAAAATGTCCCGCGCCTTTTGGACCGATATACGTACAGCAAGGCTGATTGTCTACCTGGGCCGCGATTTTTGTAAGGATAGGGGCAGCTTTTTCATAGACGTCCTTATCCCCGCCCGGCATGATGGAAGGCCCTGTCAATGCGCCGACTTCCCCGCCGGAAATGCCAATACCCAAATAACCGATACCTTTTGGCTTCAGCTCTTCATATCTGCGCGCGGTATCTTCAAAATGGGAATTGCCGCCGTCCATTATCACATCGCCAGCTTCAAGAAAAGGGAGTAATGACTGGATGACCGAATCAATCGGGCTTCCGGCGGTAACCATGAGGAAAATTTTTCTTGGGGTTTTTAAAGACTGGACAAAATCCTGAACTTCATAGTAAGGGGAAATCGACTTCCCGCTGCTTTTTTGAACGAGTTGATCTGTTAAATCCCTAGTATAATTGTAGACAGCAATTTGCTCACCTTTGCTGGCCATGTTTAAAGCGATATTGCTGCCCATTACTCCTAAGCCAATGACTCCAATTGTGTTCAACATGTATGCAAGACTCCTTTTTTAATAGATAAGGGGCAGTGCATCCCCGCGTAATGGCTAAGGGATATACTGCCCGGTTGGACAATTTTAAAAGCTCAGTTAAAGGTGAGTGTTGATTTAGATGAAGTTGATTGGAACGGAGGGGACTGACTCCGGCGGGATGCAGCGGCACGTGGAGACCCCACAGGCGTCTAGGACGCCGAGGAGGCTCCACGGTCCGCCCCGCGGAAAGCATGTCCCCGGAGTGGAAATCAACAATCAAGGATAACAGAGCCTTTTTAAAAAGAAATTGCGGCTTATCAGAATATAATTCTAAAATTAAACGATTAAGCTTAATAGCAATACGAATCCTAATCCCGCAACTGAGATGATTGTCTCAAGCAGGGTCCACGTTGCGAACGTTTCTTTCATGCTTAAGCCAAAATACTCTTTAAACATCCAGAAACCTGCGTCGTTAACGTGGGAAGCTATTAAACTACCAGCACCTGTTGCCAAAACGACCAAAGCAAGGTTCACATCAGTTTGGCCAAGCATTGGGATAACCAGTCCGGCAGTCGTCAACGCGGCGACAGTAGCTGACCCAAGGGAAATCCTCAAAATCGCGGCAATAATCCAGGCAAGCAGGATTGGGGACAGGGACGTTCCTTTGAACATTTCCGCTACATAATCACCGACACCGCCATTGATCAACACTTGTTTGAAGGCACCGCCGCCCCCAATAATGAGGAGCATCATCCCGATATGGGAAATCGCTGTTGTACAAGAATCCATAACGGTTTTGATTGGAATCTTTCTTGCAAGTCCCATCGTGTAGACAGCAACCAATAAGGAAATCAGCATCGCAGTACCGGCCTCACCGATAAAGCGGATGGCTGCCAGCAAGGAATTGTCTTCGAATCCCATTGTTTTTTGAAGCAATGTGATAATCGTTGCGATCGACATTAAAATAACAGGAAGGATAGCAGTGAACACACTAATTCCGAATCCAGGTGTTTCTTCTAGCTTAAATGACTTTTGCTCACCTAATGAAGCGATATTACCTGTTTTCGTAAAGGATTCCGGAACAAGCTTTTTAGCAAGCTTTGTAAAAATTGGCCCGGCAATCAGGACTGTAGGAATCGCAATAATGAACCCGTAAAGCAATACTTCACCAATGTCTGCGCCAAATTCACCTGCAATGACAGTCGGTCCCGGATGGGGAGGAAGGAATCCGTGTGTAACGGATAACGCAGCCGTCATTGGAATACCAAGATACAGAATCGAAACCCGTAATTGTTTTGAAATAGCAAAAACGATCGGGATTAATAGCACTAGACCTACTTCAAAGAACAATGCGACACCGATGATGAAGGAAGCAGCAACAACTGCCCATTGAATATTTTTCTCACCGAATTTATTCACGAGTGTCATCGCAATCCGTTGCGCGCCGCCCGCATCGGCGATCAGCTTACCCAACATTGCCCCAAGACCGAATATTAATGCCAAATGCCCAAGTGTTCCGCCAAGTCCGGCTTCAATCGTTTTGACGATTTCACCGAGCGGCATTCCCAGAGCCAAAGCAACGCCAAACGATACAATAATTAACGAAATAAACGTGTTTAATCTTAAGCCCATGATTAATAGTAGTAATGCTACAATTCCAATTGCTACAATGACTAATGGCATTGAATTTCCTCCTAAACGTTATCGTGTTGTTAAGCCCCTTTGATACTTTGCAATTCTGGAATAGTCATCTGTTAATGCTCTGGATAAGTCGATGAAAATCGGCAATAATTGCCTGTATTCTTTGACGGCATCTCCTTTCGGCGTATGTTTGTACGTGCTGCCAATCATTTCAGAAACGATTTCAAAGGATTCGATTTCTCCCAATGAATACAATCCTAAAATACAGGCGCCAAGGCATGAGCTTTCATAGCTTTCCGGCACGACGACCTCGGATTCAAAAATATCCGACATCATCTGCCGCCAGACCTCAGACCTTGCGAACCCTCCAGTTGCCTGAATGCGGGTGACAGGGCCATCCATGCATTCAATCAAAGCGAGAAATACTGTGTATAAATTGTATATAACGCCTTCTAGGGCGGCACGAACCATATGTTCTTTTTTGTGTGACATCGTTAAGCCGAAAAACGAACCGCGTACATCCGGATTCCACATCGGCGCCCGTTCACCAGCCAAATAGGGGTGAAACAACAGCCCATCAGCGCCTGGCCTTACCCCTGCGGCGATTTTTGTTAAAACTTCATAAGGGTCAATCCCCAATCTTTTCGCTGTCTCTACTTCCGCGGATGCAAATTCATCGCGAATCCAGCGCAAAACCATACCGCCATTGTTTACCGGTCCGCCAATAACCCAATGCTTTTCGGTTAAGGCGTAACAAAAAATCCTGCCTTTTTCATCTGTTTGCGGCTTGTCAATAATTGTCCGGATGGCGCCGCTTGTTCCAATCGTAACAGCAATTTCGCCTTTTCCAATTGCATTTACACCTAAATTCGAGAGCACCCCATCACTGGCGCCAATGACAAACGGGGTCTCTGGGTCAAGACCGATTTGCCTTGCCAGGTCCGGGTTGCAATTCGTAAACAGTTTTGTTGTCGGGACAAGTTCGGATAACTTGTCTCTAGAAACCCCGGCAACCGTTAATGCCTCTTCATCCCAATCAAGCGTTGTCAAATTCATCATTCCCATCGCCGAAGCAAGGGAGTAATCGACAACATATTGATCGAAGAATTTTTTGAAAACAAATTCCTTAATCCCGATATACTTCTTCGTTTTAGCGGCGATTTCCGGACGGTCATTCACGATCCAGGCAATTTTGGACAATGGCGACATCGGGTGCATCGGCGTTCCGGTCCGCTTATAAATCTCATGGCCATTCAGCTCATTTTTAATTTTGTGCGTCCACGCTTCACTCCGGTTATCAGCCCATGTAATGCATGGGGTCAGCGGCTCGTCATTCGCATCCATCGCAATAACGCTATGCATCGCACTGCTGAATGAAAGAAACATCAGCTTTTTGTCGGAATGCCGTTTCGTAACATTGGTAATCGCTTGCAAAACAGCCTGGAATATTTCTTCCGGGTCTTGTTCCGCAGTTGAAATGTCGGGTGTGTAAAGCGGATAGCCAATATTCTCCGTATGGATGACTTCGCCTTTTGCACTGAATAAAACAGCTTTTGTACTTGTGGTTCCAATATCGATTCCTAACATATAGTTAGTCATTTTCTTGTTCCACTCCTTCTGAAAGCATTTGCTGTGACCTCCACAGGTCTTCAACCTTTCCTTGGACATCATCAAAATTTTGGTGCAGCGACTTAATCATCAGGCTCCGGTCTTTCGTTTTGATTGCCTCAATATACAGGTCATGATTTTCCACAATCCGTTTAAAATCATCGTATTTTTCCTTGAAACGCATGCGCATGGATAAGAGAATGAAGCTTTCCATAACGGGTTTCAAATTATTCCAAATCATGAGGATGTAGGAATGATTAACGGCCCGAATAATTGTTTCATGGAACAAGACATCCTGGTAGGAAAACTCATCCGCATCATGATATTTGATGGCAACTTTCATCATTTCCTGAATTTTGCTGAGTTCTTTTACCAAATCGCTAACGTCCATTCTGACTAGCCGTTCGAAAACAAACGTTTCAATGAGCAGGCGGACATCATAAATTTCTTCAATTTCCTTTTCGCTTAAGCCGAGAACAACGGCGCCCATTCTTTCCAGCTGGATGATATTTTCAGATGCCAGTATTTTTAACGCATCACGAACAGGTGACCGGCTTACAGAAAAATCGGCAGCCAATTTGTTCTCTGATAAAGTGGTGCCGCTTTCAATCATGCCGGATATAATGCGCATTCTAAGCTCATATGCAATCCGGTCTCCGGTCGATGCTTTGGAAAGCCATTTCTCGGGATAGAGGTTTTCCATCCATTTTCCTCCTAATGAATCGAGCAAGTATACTTGTATACAAGTATTATAATATAATTTTTTGAAATGTAAACGCTTTTTTAAAAGTCTTTTATCTTAGTGTTTATAAAGGATTCCTCCCCCCACACACCAAAAGATGCGTCTATCTGCTAGCGATAAACGCACCTTTTTGTTAATTAATAAGGAAAAGGATTTAATTTTCCAACTATAATTTCCTGGCTTTAATGATTAGCGTAGTCGGAAGCAAGTGAGCTTTTTCATAAGAATACCAGCTATTGGAGTGTCGTTGAATATCCGTTTCCGATAAACAGGCATCCTCGACTACTTTTTCAATCACGAATCCATTCTTGATTAATGTATTTATGTAAGTACTCAACCTGTATTGCTGCATGATGGCCGGGTGGCTCCATGCTTCATGCTCATAAGGGCCTTCGTCATGATACGATTTAGTAAACGCAAGTGTGCCGTCGATAGCTTTAACACGATTGAACAACGGATGCTCCCAGCTAAAAATGAAGAGGCCGCCCTGCTTTAAATATGAATGGACATTTCTTAATGTCTGATTAAGGTCAGCGGTCCATCCCAAAGCGTAAATAGAGAAGACGATATCAAAGTAATCAATGGGAACGCCCGGGTTTTCCTCCATTGGTGATTCAAATAACTTAATAGGGGTCTTTGACCTTTTTAATAATTCCCTCGCCGCGTTTATCTGTGTTTTCGATAAATCCAGTCCCCATAACTCACGGGCGTTTTTCGAATCTAAATAGTTTAATGAATGTCCGCTGCCACAGCCAATCTCCAATAACTTCAAATCGTCCACATCGCCGAAAAGATGTAAATCTTCCTCGTTGGGAGCCAAGGGCCCGTATTCAGGGAGTGGATTCCTGCCATAAAAACGGTGTGCCACCTCATCCCAACTTTTTTTATTTACACCAATTGCATCAATAGTCATAGCTCATCCTCCATCAGTTGATAAGAACATATATTCTCTAACTGATGTAGATGTCCTGCTAAAATGTCGGTAATTTTAAAAGAGAATACTTGGAGAATTGAACGCGCATTTGTTAAGCTCATAGGTGAAATATGGTAAAATTCCCATATAACTGTATAGGTGGTGAACAAAGATGGAGCCTAAATGGCTAGATTGGTCGAAACAGCTTCAATCGATTGCACAGGCCGGGTTGGCATATTCCAAGGATGTTTATGACCTGGAGAGGTTCGAAGAGATAAGAAAAATAAGTGTTGAAATCATGTCCCAGTACACTGGTTTGGACAAACAAATTATTGCCGATTTATTTGCGAATGAAACTGGTTATGCAACTCCGAAGGTTGATATTCGGGCTGTTGTTTTTAGGGAGAACAAAATTTTAATGGTCAGAGAAAATACTGATGGAGGCTGGTCATTGCCAGGCGGCTGGGCTGACATAGGGTTAACTCCAAGTGAAGTGGCTGTCAAAGAAGTAAAAGAAGAATCAGGGTTTGATGTCAAAGCGGTAAATCTGATAGGCGTTCTTGATAAAAAGTGCCATCCGCACCCACCATCGCCCTATCATACATATAAACTTTTTTACCAATGCGAAATTGTTGGCGGGCAGCCGAAGAAAGGGATTGAAACAAGCGCAGTCGGTTTTTTTGGGGAAAATGAGCTGCCCCCACTATCAATAGAGAGAAATACGGAATCTCAGATTCAGCTGGCTTTTAAACACTTGCATAATCCGCGAGAACCTGTCTCGTTTGATTGATTCATAAAGAGAAGGATAAATTGTCGCACGATACGCCATTGATGGAATGGGCGTCCCGTGGTAGCCTAAAAGTAGTTTGTTAAATTAAGGGAGAGAACACGAGTGATTAAGATAAAAGGCGCCCACACAGAAGCAACAGTGTTTTCCAATTATCCTCAGGAAACTGCGCTTGAACAGATTCAGGAATTGTGCAACCAAGCTTTCTTGCAGGATGCGAAAATTAGCATTATGCCGGACTATCATGCAGGGAAAGGCTGTGTGATTGGAACAACGATTCAGTTAAAGGATAAGGTCGTCCCGAACCTGGTCGGTGTTGATGTTGGCTGCGGCGTCCTCACCGTAAAGCTTCAGGATAAAACTGTAGATTTCAATAAGCTGGATCACGTTATTCGGAACAAGGTGCCAAGTGGAATGGACATCCATACCGAGGAGACCGTGGGGCAAATCAGGACGAATTTTCCTCCTGTAAAAGAATTCAAAGCCGAACACATACTGAGTGAGAGTAAAAGCCTGCACTCCCTGGGAACCCTGGGGGGAGGAAATCATTTCATCGAGGTTTCAACGGATTCGGAAGGGCATCATTATTTGACGATCCATACGGGGAGCCGCTATGTCGGATCAAGAATCGCCACCTATTATCAAAAAGTCGCAATCTCAAAGCTTCGCAATAATGATTTAACCGAAATAATTGAAAAGCTAAAAGCAGAAGGACGCCAAAAGGAAATCCAGAGCGTTATTCAAGCCTACCAAGAAAGAACGCCTGTCATCCCAAATGATTTGGCCTATTTGGAAGGCGCTGATTTTCACGATTATATCCATGACATGAAACTGGCCCAGGCGTATGCAAAGGCAAACAGGGAAGAAATTGCGCGAGCTATTATTGAAAATTTGGGATTTGAGGAGGTGGACCGTTTCGATACGGTTCATAACTATATAGATACCGAGAACCTGATTTTGCGAAAAGGAGCAGTTTCGGCCCAAAAAGGGGAGCGCCTCATCATTCCAATCAACATGAGGGACGGGTCGATCCTTGCAGTCGGCAAAGGCAACGAAGAGTGGAATTTTTCCGCGCCACATGGAGCGGGCCGCCTCCTTAGCCGGACGAAAGCTAGGAAGGCGTTAAGCATGGATGACTTCCAGAACACAATGAAAGGCATTTGGACGACATCCATTTCCGAAGAAACATTGGACGAAGCTCCTATGGCATACAAATCAATGAACGAGATTTTGGAGAAGGCTGAGGAAACTGTAGAAATCTCCACCTTCATAAAGCCGGTCTATAACTTTAAGGCCAGCGAAAAATTTACTCCAGGAAGATACAAAAAGAAAAAATAATTGTCTTCCTCAAAACTGTGCGTCAATCCCATGAGGATTGGCGCATTTTTTTAAAAAACGAATGAGTAGATTTGAAGATAGAATAGTAGGGGTGATTTTTATCAATTCAAGAAAACTGGTAATTTATGCGTTTGTTTTACTGCTTGCCGGGTCTATCAGTTTGAATTTGTATCAGTATAAACAGAACCGGGATTTTCAACAATTCGTTGGGACTGCTTTTCAAGCTACAGTCCGAAACACCATTTTTGATCTCGGTACCCCTGCCACATTTTGGGTGAAAGAGCTGAAAAAAGAGAATGGGCGCGTGCCTTTAGAGAGGCATATTGTGGAGTTGGAAGCGAATGCTCGAAATTTTTTTTATATGGGCGGGAAAATGAGGATGATCGGAGACCAGCTGCATTATTTATCAAAATTATACCGGAACTTGGCCGAAGCAGTGAATTCAGATACAGAGGATGTTGGCGAGCTTCACGCACAAATTGAAGACCTAAGAAGTTTCATCATTAATGTTTTAAGGGAAACAGACAATGCTTTAGGGGAGGATCAGATTATGTGGTTTCATGAACTATCCAATCCGGACTCCCGAACGTCCAAGCAATTTTGGATGGAATTCAAAGCACATGAAAGAAAATAGTATGTTTTGGAGGAACCTGCCCAAATGGATGGGTAATCGGGGTTAAAAAGTGGTTTTTGTTTAGTCCCGTCGCTGAACTGGGCATAATTTTGATAATAGAGAACTAAACGTATTCAATTTATGGTACAGTTAGATAGAAAATTTTAAAAGTGAGAAGGCGAGCTACATGATTGAAATAAAAACATCTTCACTTAGTGATGGAGAATTCAATAGAGGCGTATTTGCGAAACGGGATATCAAAAAAGGGGAGCTTATACACGAGGCTCCTGTCATTGCTTATCCGAATGACCAGCATGAACATATAGAGAAAACCTTGCTTGCTGACTATGCGTTTGAGTATGGCATTAACCATACTGCAATCCTGCTTGGTTACGGGATGCTATTTAACCACTCGTATGAACCGAATGCAACGTATGATATCAATTTTGATAACCACACGTTCGATTTCTTTGCTTACAAAGATATTAAAGCGGGGGAAGAAATTCTTATCAATTACAATGGCGACGTTGATGACAAGGAAGAACTCTGGTTTAATAAGGAATAAAACGATGCGCACCTATTGCGGAGGAATTAGTTAATGAATAAAAGATGGACGATTGACAAGATCAAGGAATTTGTTGAAAAAAATTCAGATAGTAAATTGCTATCGACGGAATACCACGGTTTTTCGCAAAAGCTGCTTTTTAAATGTGTATGTGGCAGCAATTTTGAAAAAACATTTACAAAGTTTAAAAACAACCACCAGCGTAAATGTGACGTGTGCCAGCCGCCGAAAGCATCACGCTAAAATGAATAGCCAATAGACATAGCGCCGATTTCTTTTTTAGAGAAAAAGGCGCTATTTTTTTCAAAATGCCTGTTAATTGCTGCTTCTCACAAGAATATGCATACCAGGAGCATCGGAAGGACGGACATGAAAACCAAACATTTCATAAAATCCTACTTTTCCCTTGGCGCAGGAGAGCTGAATAAAATTCACATTGGATTTCTTACAGTGATCCATCAACATTTGCATGATTTTCTTTCCGATCCCTTGTCCTTGGAAGTCGGGATGGACGATTAAATCACAAATAAAGGTTTGGTAAAGACCGTCAGAAACAATTCTTCCAAATCCAACTAAGTGATTGTCCTTTCGTGCGGATACGGTATACCAACTATTTGAAATCGCTTTATGTAAAACATCATTAGAGTAACAAAAAGCGTTATTCCATCCAGTGGTCTCGTATAAATCAAAAAACTCTTCTTTAGAAGGAACCGATTCAAGATAAGCGATTTCCATTTTTGACCCCCAAAAGTGATTGTGTTTTCTACTATTTTTGACGTAAAAGGTTAAATAAGGTTTCGGATTGGAGAAGGGCTTGGCAAGTAGTTAAATCAGCAATTTGTAGGAGGAGGGGAAGCATGGCTAAATTTGAAATCACTTTTAGGACTGAACCTGACGAAAACCTGGTGGAAATCTTTAAAGATGAATATCAGGAATACGATTTCTGGGGCGAAATGGATATTATTATTGATGGGAAATCCTTTTTCAAAAGCTGCAGACCATCCTTTTATGAAAAATATTATGAGATGACCTCCACGATTTCAGACCGGGGGATTACTGTGCCGGTATTTCCTATGATTGAGGCAATTCTGGAAGGAATCGATAAAATTAGGGCAGAAGGAAAAACAGTAATAATTGAGGAGTATACAGGGCAGATTGGCAAATCAATGGTTTGGGACTTGGACGTTCAAGAGGGCAAACTAGTGATTGCGATCATGGACTGCTTTTTTGATGAAGAACATACTTGGTATGATGGAAGAGAGGTTTCTATTCAAAAAGAAATCCCTGTCTCAAACGTGAATGTCCTAATGAAAGAGGATGTCATTGAAGGAAGTATCCTTTCTATAAAAAACTATCTTTCGAACCTTACAGATAAGTATCCCGAATTAAAGGAGATGCGACATTTTAGAGATATTTTGAAAAGCGCAGGTTTAAAATAGACAATTTATCATAAGGAGTGAAAGGGAAAGAACTAGGTGCTTATCAAATCAATGGCCGCCAATTGAGGGTCCGAAGAAGTTCTTGAAATACTTTCGGATGAGGTTTCACTCACTACCGCCATCCCCGCCGCCATCCCCGTCTCCTCCTCCATCAGTTTGGTCACCACCAAAAAAGGTGTCGATTTTGCTAATTAGATTCGTTTCCTCGTTCACGTGGTTTTTTTGCTGCAAAAACTCACCTAATGACATGCTTTCCAAAAGTTGTTCCTTATCCTTGCGAAATAAAAAGGTGAAAAATAGTAATATCAATAAGATGATTAAACTAGTCAACATTGTAATACCCCCCAAACATATTTTATTATCAGTGGAAATAAAAAGACCATTGCGGAAAGGGATAAGACCAGTTTTAATGGGAGGACCGATATTTTAAAACCAAGTGTTGGGGATACTACCCTCGAGGTGGTATGGATGATTAAGAAGGTATTCGTTTGCATTTTAATCATGGGTTTTATTTCAATGCCCACTGCAGCTCAAACGCATCGACAAGTTGAAATATTTGATATCGGCAAAGGCAAAGTCGTTTTGACGGCGCAGCCAAATCCCAAGGTACAGCTGGAAGTCGGGCAATTCCTTGCAGGAATAACAGGGATTTACCCGAAAATAAATCCTGTTCCAAGCGAAGGCTTTATGGTTAGAGTTCCTTTGGAACCAAGTATCACGGTGAAAACTCAATTGTTTACCGGACCAGTCGATGAAGTCATCATTATTTTTCCCGCTTATGAAAATCCGCATCTTATGTTTTTCGACGACAAAGGCAGGGCGTTAGTCTTCAACTTTAAAGGTGATGCAGCCAGATTGTTGGAGTTGTTAAACTTTAAACCATAGGCCTTTTCGCAAAAGGGGGGGAAGGTTTAGGTTTTAGGGAGCTTCCCAATACAAAAAAGAGCAACGCCTTTACAGCCGCTGCCCCCGAAGTCGACCTCTTATTTAATCGGCGCGTTATTGATCAAGGATAATTCTTCGTGCACCTGAAAAATTTTCGCGCGAATAGGATCAAAGCCAAAGCTTTTCAAACGGGCTGAATGCATTTCCAGGAACTTTTGAGCACATTCTTCCGTTTCGAATAAATAGACCCCGCCGGCTTCTTTCGTCACCGGATTCTCAGTCCAAATTTTCCAGAGAACGCCTGGCTCCTCATTAATGCTTTTTGCCAAGTCTACTTTCTCCTTCATCTTTTCATCGCCAAATGGGCCATTCGATTTAAAATCGACTTGCAATAGGTACCTCAAGCTGAACACTCCTCGTTGTTTTTTACCATAATATCACCCTAACGAAAAATAACTGGCTATTATGCTCAAGAATGGGAAAACAAACTTGAAAAAATAGGTCGATTTCATGGAGTGGAAAAATAATTATAGAAAAATGTATCGTTTACCCTGGCCAAACGTCTAATTCATAAATAAGGATTTTTTTTGACAAAAAGGGGAGTGAAGCAGGTGAGAAAGAGGGCTTTTGCATTAGGCTTTGCGGGCATCGTAGCAATCGTATTTTTTTTGTTGTTTTTAAAAAAGGATGTCTCTTATCAGGAAATATCGCTTTCGCAAAATGAAATAAACAGCATGTTGGCAAATTTCCCTTCAAGTGAAACTCCCTTTACCGGGATAGCAGAAAGAGGCAAAAAGACCGAAGCCTTTATTGTTGGCCAGGTTGGGCAGCAGATCGAAATCATATCAGTTAGAAAATCGGAAAATGTAGGAATTGACGTCTTTTATAAAATGAGAGACGCCATTGATTCCAGTTCTGAGCGGCCAGTTGCGAAAGTTAGCTTCATGAACCCTTGGGGGAAACCAGTTGGATTTATAAAAGTGGATTAGGATTTTGGCAGGGATTGGGAAGGGCTTTCCGGTTTTTCTATTAGGAAAATCAATTTAAATTAAGTCAGGCTGCCACATGAATGGTATGAGGTTAAAGGAATTAAATGTTTTTTGAAAACTCTTCCGACTATAGGTAGGGTTTTTCCATTTTTTAATGGTATACTCACCTTAATTTACAACTATTTTGGATTAAAACGATTGGAGCGCAAAGCCTATGGTTTGGCTTTTAATATCATTACTAGGAGTAGTCCTTATAGTAGTTTCGATATTCTATTTTGTTCATGAAGCAAAGTTATTGGAAAACAAAAAAATGGGGACGATATCATTCCTCTTTGATTTCGTTTTTTCTGTGATGGGCGGAGTAATTTTGCTGGGGTTGCTTCTCTTTATTTTTGGAATAGTTAAGGCTGGAGGACTGTTGTGAGAATGACAAGGTTTGTTTTTTAACTTGCAATAATTATCATTGCCTTTGGAGGATTATGGATATGGGTTGAAGAACAGAATAATTTCTCAGCTGAAAAGTGGATGGCTGAACCCTTTGGGTGTGGGGAACTTGGTGATGATTTACTAACAACCTATCAACTGGTTGGCATGACGAAAAAGGAAATAATCAATTTATTGGGACAGACGGTGAACCAACAGATTTAGGCCATTCGGGAAAAAGGAGCAACAATGCCTAAGTATATAATTTAGGGCTGGAACCAGGTTTTATCAGTATCGGATGACACCTGGCTACTCGTTTACTTTGATAAAAACAATCGGGTTAGAGCTTTTAAACTAGCAATTGATTATAGATAAACGCCATGGTTTGAAAGGGACAAATTTTCATGAGGAAATAAATATTTCGGCTTAAAGCGGGGGATAAAGCATGAGAAAATTTTATGTTGCGTCGAGTTTTAAAAATATAGATCAAGTTCATGAAGTCAGTCAGCTGTTAATCAAGAAAGGCTACATTCAAACATATGATTGGACGAAGAATGAAAGAGCCTCAACGTATGAGGATTTAAAAGAAATAGGAGACCAAGAGAGAAATGCTGTAAAAGAAGCTGATTTATTAATAGTGTTATTTCCAGCGGGGAAAGGCAGTCATATAGAATTAGGAATTGCTTTAGGGCTAGGGAAAAAGATTTTTTTATACTCACCAAATGGTGAAGTGAATAATTTTGAGACGACTAGTACGTTTTATCACTTACCGGAAGTGGAGAAGTGTCTTGGAACTATTGAAGAGCTAGTTGAAATGGTAGAGGGATAGCCATTTTATTCAGCACCACCATCGCCATCACCCTTCACGTCCCCATATAATTATTTTTATTGTGAAAGAAGCTTCATAACAAAATAAAAGGAGAACCTTTTTATGAAAGCGATGGTTTACGATAAATACGGAACAACAGGGGTTCTGAATTTAACAGAAGTCGAGATGCCTGCTCCAAAGAGCAATGAAGTATTAGTAAAAGTTCATGCTGTATCCGTAAATTCGTGGGACTGGGATCTCCTGAGAGGAAAACCTTTTTTGGCTCGGCTTGGGGGACTGCTAAAGCCAAAATATAAGATACTTGGTGCGGATATAGCAGGGCGTGTAGAAGCAGTTGGCAGCGATGTAAATAATCTTCATATCGGTGATGAGGTATTTGGGGATATTTCCTGGTGTGGCTGGGGTGGATTTGCGGAATACGTTTGTGTTCGTGAAGATGCGTTGACGTTGAAACCAGCTGCTATGACTTTCGAGGAAGCGGCGGCAATGCCTCAAGCAGGAATCCTTGCCCTGCAGGGACTCAGGGATAGAGGGGGAATTCAGGCGGGCCAAAGGATTTTAATTAATGGGGCTGGCGGGGGAGTCGGGACGTTCGCTTTGCAAATTGCCAAATTATACGAAGCGGAAGTCACTTGTGTGGATAGTATGGGGAAATTGGCGATGCTCGATTCGCTTGGGGCAGACCATGTTATTGATTACACTCAAGAAGATTTCGCTCATAATGGACAGCTATATGATGTAATCCTGGATGTTGTGGGAACGAGGTCAATCTTTACCTACAGACGGGCATTAAATCCAAATGGTACATATGTGATGGTCGGTGGGGCGCTATCGCTTATTATGCAGGTATTGCTCCTAGGGCCAATGATTTCAAAAGCTGAAGGGAAGAAGTTGGGCATCTTGGTTCATAGGCCGAACAAAAAGGACCAAGACTTTTTAAAAGAGCTTTTCTTGGTAGGGAAGATAGTGCCGATTATAGATAGGCAATTTTCTTTAAGGGAAGCCGAAGAAGCGATTCGTTACCTTGGGGAAGGACATGCCAGGGGAAAAGTAATTATCCGGTTGGAAAATAAGTGATGACGCTTCAGAAAAGCTGTCGCACAAATCCGTATGAACGACAAAGAATCTCCGAAACCTAAAAAGCTGTCATGCAAATCACGGATGGATGCATGACAGCCCGGTCAACTAAGATTTTCTCCCGTATACTCCTCAACAAGCTCCTGGATTTTCTCGGGTTTTAAAAATGGCGAAATCGACTTTTCCGTTTGAAGTGTAAGAGCGGATCCGGCAAGGCCCAATTGGCAGGCCTCCAGTAATGATGTTCCGTTCATAAGCCCGTATATTGCACAAGAAGCAAATGCTTCGCCGGCTCCGGTGACATCGACAATCTCCGTTTCGAAAGCGGGCAAATGCCTGGATTCTTCCGCAGAGCAGTAATAGATCCCCTGATCGCCGAGCGTGATAATCACGTTTTGAACCCCGCGCTGCCTAATTTTCTCACAAGCTGTTTGGCAATCTTCAATTGAGTCAATCTTAATTCCGGCAAGAATTTCCGCTTCTTCCCGATTTGGGAGCATTAATTCGACCCCGTCAAGGCGGAAAGGAAGCTTTTGTGCCTTTGCCGTCGATACAGGGTCGATATACACAGGAATGTTCTCATCATTACAGCGTTTTATCAGGTAACTGATGCACTCCCTGGGAATATTCGTATCCAGATAGACGGCTTGCGAGGCGGCGATATGGGACCACTTTTCCTCGAACATTGAAATGGTCAGCTTTTCGTATATGTTCATATCAGCCATAGAAACAATGCTTTCCCCATCAATATCCAATAAAGTTGTAAAAGTCCCCGTCCGTTCGGTTGGCAGCACCCATACCTGGCTAACATCGACTCCCTGCCCCTTCGTTTCCTTCAGAATCCAGTTTCCTTCTTTGTCATCCCCGACACAAGTCATGAGCGAAGCGCTCACGCCGAGCCGGCTTAAATTTTCCGCGAAGTTCCGCGCTACTCCGCCGCAAGCCTCGGTTATTTTAACCGGATTGGAAGAATACAGGCGCACTTTCTTTTCCGTTCGTGCTTTCCGGTCCGTATTCGCCCCTCCGATGCAAATGATTGATGATTCTTCCCTTAGAATGTAGCCGCGCCCTTTTATCTCGCCTCGCCTCGTCAAATTGCTAATATAGTTCGCAACTGCAGGCCGCGATAACCCGACTATGCTGGACAATTCCTGTTGGGAAATAAACGGGTTCATTCTTATATGATGCAAAATTTGCTTTTCTTTATCCATGGAAGATTCCACTCCCCTTCAAACAATAGATTATTCCATAAACAAACGTTTGTAAACGCTTAATTTTACAAGGAATAACAAAACGTGTTCTGTAAAAGCGTACCAGGGCGGATTGCAATGCTCATCCTTCACCTTTATACCAAACTTATTCAGCTTTTCATTCTATTGGTAAAACATTATACGCTACCGAAAAAGGACAGACAAACGAAAGTCGGCTCCCGCTGCTAGAAAAAAATAATTGTAAAAAGGCTTATCTGTGTTTTATAGTGAAAGCTATGATTTTTTTTGGACATCAAAATCATTATGCAAAGTTATTGCTGAATAAATGATTGGAGGAAGTTGAATAATGAAAATGTATCTGTATCCCTTGCTGGTCGTGATTGCAGCCAGCAGTTATGGCGTCGTTTCGACAATCATAAAACTGGCGATGCGCAGTGGTTTTACAGTCCCTGAGGCCGTGACAAGTTTATTTTTTTGCGGCTTTATTATCTCGTTATGTATTTTTTTCATTACAAACAGAACCAGATTTACGTTTTCGGGTATAAAAGTCCTCGTTGTTGCCGGTATTTTAACTGGATTGACGAATATCGTTTATGGCCATTCGTTAAATTTCCTGCCTGCTTCCTTGGCAGTTGTCCTGCTGTTTCAATTTACTTGGATTGGCATGGTGATTTCCTGTATTTCAAAACGCCAATTTCCAAGCAAAATTGAACTCGTCTCCCTGATTGTCCTTGTAGCTGGAACGATACCGGCAGCTGGCTTGATTGATGTTGATTTATCTCAAATCCCTGTTCAAGGGTGGCTATGGGGGTTAGCGGCGGCTCTTTGTTATTCTCTATTTTTATTTGTAAATGGAAAGGCAACCGGAAATATGACAACGTCCAACCGGCTCGTGTTCGTTTCTTTCTTTGCTTTCATGGTTACGGCAACATTCCAGGCTCCGGAAATCATTTGGGATGGGACATTTTTTACCGAAGGATTGTGGATGTATGGCCTGGCACTGGGGCTATTCGGAATGATTATCCCTGTTTTCCTATTTACAATTGCCGTTCCGAAAGTTGGTCTTGGGATGTCGTCAATCTTAAGTGCGATTGAATTGCCGATTGCTGTCATGGTGTCCGTAATGCTATTAAGTGAAAAGGTTACATCTTTCCAAATGGCCGGAATTGTTACGATCCTTCTCGGAATGAGTTTGCCAACAATCTTTGATAAAAAACATTTGTTCAGCAAAAAGTCCCCTGCGAAAAAACAAGCAAACATGTTGGGCGGGGTAAACAAAGGCGTTAGCTAAATAGTGGCATTTTTCAACTTATCAAGTTGAAGACAGGCCAAAAAAATCCCGTAATACAAAGTTTTAACCGTCCTTCTCCAGACGGTGGGGAATTATGGGATTCTTTTTTTTGGAGAATATAGTTGACTTTCGAGAATGAAAACGTATACTAAACTTATGTTTAGATAATAAACTTATGTCACGGAGGGAGGTTGTACGAATGACGGATGATATTACCAGAAGTGAAAAATTGGTATTGGAAATGATTCGGGCAAACCCATTTATTTCTCAAGAGGAATTATCCGAATTAATGGGACTCCCAATGGCCTCCATCGCAAGTAGTATTTCTGAGCTCGTTAAGAAAGACTATGTTCTGGGCAAGGCGTTTGTTTTAAACGAAGCAACTCCCATTATTTGCATAGGTGGGGCAAACATTGACCGTAAGTTCTATGCGAAAGAGGAAATTACGCACGAAACGTCAAACCCGGTGAAATCTTCTATCTCAGTAGGAGGAGTCGCGAGAAATATTGCTGAGAACCTGGGCAGAATGGGCGAAGAAGTGATTTTGCTATCAGCCAGGGGCAATGATTCCGACTGGGAGACGATCTATGAATTATCATCACCGTTTATGAATTTGGAGCATGTCACCGCATTTGAGCATTCGTCAACTGGTTCCTATACTGCTGTTTTGGATAAAAACGGCGATTTAACAGTCGCATTGGCAGACATGGACATTTATGAAAATATTACGCCTGAGATGTTAATGAAAAACAGTAACATTCTTAGAAAAGCGAAATGTATCGTCGTTGATTTGAATTGTCCGAAAGAAACGATTGATTTTCTCAGCTCGTTCACTTCGAAATACCATATTCCGTTAGTCGTGATCCCGGTTTCAGGGCCAAAAATGAACAGGCTTCCAAAAAGCTTGAATGCCGTAAGCTGGCTCATCGTGAATAGGGATGAAACGGAAACGTTCCTGAACATGACAATCAAGGATGATCAGGATTGGCAAGATTCCGTTAAAAAGTGGCTGGAGCTAGGCGTGAAAAATGTAATCGTTACGAATGGTTCGAAAGGTGTAATGGCGGGAGTCGAAAGCGGCGAGATCCGTTACTTCCCGGCCATCGAAACGCTAAAGGTAGAGGATGTAACCGGTGCGGGCGATTCATTCTGTTCAGGAGTTGTTTATTCCTGGCTACAGAAGAAAGACCTTGACTTTATTATTAAATCCGGTTTAGTCAATGCACACAAGACGATTATGTCGAAGTACACAGTTAGACAGGAATTATCCCAACAACAATTCAAATTGGATATGGAGGAATTTCAGAATGAAACAGTATATTGAACTATCTGCAGAGGTACAAAAAGCGAAAGAAGAAGGCAAAGCGATCGTAGCACTTGAATCTACAATCATTTCCCACGGTATGCCTTACCCACAAAACGTCCAAATGGCACGCGAAGTTGAACAAATCGTTCGCGATAATGGCGCTGTTCCGGCAACAATCGCGATTATTGACGGAAAAATCAAAGTCGGCCTGACAGACGAAGAATTAGAGCTTTTCGGTAAAAGCAAGGACGTTGCGAAAGTATCTAGGCGTGACCTGGCTGCAATCATTGCAACGAAAAAGCTTGGTGCGACAACTGTTGCTTCTACAATGATCTGTGCTGAATTGGCAGACATCAGCATTTTCGTAACTGGCGGTATCGGCGGCGTTCACAGGGGCGCTGAAACAACAATGGATATCTCAGCCGACCTTGATGAATTGGCACAAACAAATGTAGCGGTTGTCTGCGCAGGTGCGAAATCCATCCTGGATCTAGCTCTTACGCTTGAGTACCTTGAAACAAAAGGCGTTCCTGTTATCGGGTACGGAACTGAAGTTCTTCCAGCATTCTACACTAGAAGAAGCGAACATAAATTGAACTTCCATACTGATTCCCTTGATGTTATCGCTGAAACTCTAAAAACAAAGTGGGAATTGAACCTTAAAGGTGGAGCGGTAATCGCCAACCCAATCCCAGAAGAGCACGCGATGGATGAAGACTACATCAATGGCATTATCGCTGGTGCAGTTAAAGAAGCCGAAGAAAAAGGCATTTCCGGTAAAGACAGCACGCCATTCCTTCTTGGAAAAATCAAAGAAATGACTGAAGGCAAGAGCCTTGTTGCCAATATCGAATTGGTAAAACACAATGCAAAAGTCGGTTCCCAACTTGCAGTTAGCTTCAACAACAAAACAAAATAATTAAATTGCTATAACCACAACTTCTATAAAGTGAAACTTCCATCAGCGGTGTTTTCCGCTGATGGTTAGTTGAACCACTCGGACCTTTAGGGACAGTGCCCCTATAGGTCTTACTGTCCCCTAAGAGTGGGGAAAGTGAAAAATCCCTTTATAGAAGTTGTTTTTTAAACAACTCGGTGAAAACGCTAACAACAGAAGGTGGGCTTTACATGAATTTTATTTTCCTTATTACAGGAATATTGTTTGTTTTTGCGATTGGTTTCCTTGTCAGTAATGACCGAAAACAAATTAAATACAAACGTATTCTAATCATGCTTGGTGTGCAAATCCTTTCCGTTTACTTCATGATGAATACCAATATCGGCTTGGTCGCAATCACAAAAGTTGGCGTGTTTTTTGAAAAGCTGATGAAGCTTGCGGATGCCGGTATCAACTTTGTATTTGGCGGTATGGTGAATGAAGGCGCATTCACTTTCTTCATATCTGTATTATTGCCATTAGTATTTATCTCGGTTTTAATCGGAATCTTAAACTATATAAAAGTACTTCCGTTTATTATCAAATATTTAGGTTTGTTTTTAAGCAAAATAACCGGTATGGGGAAACTGGAAAGCTACTTTGCAATCTCCACTGCTACTCTTGGGCAGCCAGAAGTGTTCTTGACTATTATCAAACAAATTCCGGTCCTGTCGCCTCAACGGCTTTACACGATTTGTACTTCTGCAATGAGTGCGATCAGTATGGCGATGGTTGGATCGTATATGAAAATGCTTGAGCCGAAGTTTGTTGTAACCGCTGTCGTATTGAACATTTTCAGTGCCCTAATCGTTGCAAACATTATCAATCCATATGATTTGGATGATAATGAGGATTTGGTTCAGGTTGAAGAAAAAGAAAAACTTCCATTCTTCCAAATGATTGGCGAAAGTGTAATGGACGGGTTTAAACTCGTCATTATCGTTGCCGCTATGCTATTGGGGTTCATTTCCTTAATGGAGTTAATCAACGTCGTATTTCTGGGCGTATTCCATATTTCGTTCCAAACGGTTATTGGTTATGTCTTCTCGCCAATCGCTTTCCTGATGGGGATTCCATGGTCGGAAGCTGTACAGGCAGGCGGCATTATGGCCACGAAGCTAATCACGAATGAATTTGTCGCAATGTTGAATTTTGGCGATGTTGCAAAACAGCTTTCCGATAAAACAATCGCGATTGTATCTGTTTATTTGGTTAGTTTCGCTAACTTTGGAACTGTTGGAATTGTTGCGGGATCGATCAAGGCAATTAGTGAGAAACAAGGTAATTTCGTAGCGAAACACTCTATGAAATTATTGTTGGGTGCGACATTGGCATCTGTTATTTCAGGAACAATGATGGGGCTTGTAATGTAAAATTTTAATGGGGTGAATGATGTGGATAAAAAAAGGAAAATTATTATGGATTGCGATCCAGGCCATGATGATGCAATCGCAATTATTTTAGCTGCTGCACGTCCGGAATTGGAGATTCTGGGAATCACAACGGTTTCAGGAAATGCTGAGATTGAAAAAACAACCGACAATGCCTTGAAAATTTGTGACTTGGTTTCATTGACAGATGTCGTCGTTTCAAAAGGTGCAAGCGATCCTTTAATTCGCGTCCGCGAAACAGCACCCGGCATACACGGGGATTCTGGGCTTGATGGCCCGGAGCTTCCTGAACCATCCCGTAGCTGGAGCGATGAACATGGTGCGGACACCATTATTAGACTGGTAAAAGAGTCAAACGAGCCTGTTACTATTTTACCAACAGGGCCATTAACAAATGTTGCATTGGCTCTCGCAAAAGCACCAGAAATTAAGAATAATATAGAAGAAATTGTCCTTATGGGCGGCGGGACGTTCGGGAACTGGACGCCAACGGCTGAATTCAATATTTGGGCCGATCCGGAAGCTGCTAAAAAAGTATTCGATAGCGGCCTGCCAATCGCGGTGATGGGGGTGGATATCACTCACCAAGCCTTGGCAACTAAAGAAGTGATCGATGAAGTGAATAAAATTGATAACAAGGTTGCCAATATCGTTGGCGAACTGTTAGTGTTTTTTGCTTCAACGTATAAAGAAATGTTCGATTTCGACGGAGCGCCAGTACACGATGTCCTGACTGTCGCATACTTGGTCGCACCGGAGTTATTTAAGATGAAGGATGTAAATATCGCAGTGGAAACGAAAGGCGAGTTTACAGCCGGAACGACGCTGGTTGACCTCCATGGGGTCACCGGCAGGGAAGTAAACGCCAAGTTCGGGCTTGAACTGGATGTAGACGGCTTCTGGAAGCTTATGATCGACGCGTTGAAGAAGTACTGATTTGATTTGAGTGCGTGGGAGCGCTTAGGGGTTTGAGCTAATTGCTCAAGCCCTGTTTTTGTGGTTGTAGAGGGTTGTAAAAGTGGGGTGGCTGTCGGTTAAGATAAAGCTGCAATTAGTGACAAGCCAGGTGCAGAATCCGGTCTGGTTGTCCCAAAAACCAAAAAATGATGTAATTCCCCATAGTGTACCCATAGAGTACAAGAGTAACCCGGCTAAAGGATGCCGGGTTATTTTTGGTGATAAAATAACCATCAACTCTTCAATGGGATTTCCTTTTACCTCGCCTGGAGGAAGATTATGTTGAGAGCACTTATACCAATTCTTCTATTTCTATTGATATATCATTTTGTGAGTGCGTTCGCCCAGGAGGGATAAAGCACCTTTGTTGAAAGACGAATTGAACAAGAAAGTTACTTCATTTGAAGGTTAATAATAACTAATTTTGAGTTCTAATTAAAGACTAAAAATATATAGATACAAAGACGCACCATTCCTTGCACCGATTGACTAATTATTCATTCATCCCAAAAAGCAGGGAATTTCGAATGCATTATTGAAAACTAGATAAGGAAGTCGATTATGAATGAAGGAGGTTTGACAGATGAAAGCTGCTATCTACAGGTCCTATGGTCCCCCTGAAGTCATGGAAATAACAGATGCCGACAAACCATCCATAATGGATGACAATCGCGTATTGGTTAGAGTGCATAGCGCTTCGGTCAATGCATATGACAATCTATTTCGAAAGGGCTATTTGCCTACCAGGTTGGAAAATGGTTTTACAAAACCAAAGAATTCAATATTGGGAATAGACGTTGCCGGTACTGTTGAAGCCGTCGGGAAAAATGTACATAGATTCAAGGTTGGAGATCGTGTTTTCGGGAGTTGCCTCGGATCTCATGCAGAATTTGTCTGTCCCTCCCAAAGTGCCCTAAGTTTTATGCCAAAGAATGCAACCTTTGAGGAGGCAGCGGCTATCCCATGTGCTGCTCAGACAGCGCTGCAGGCTTTACGAAATGTAGCACAGGTCAAGCAAGGCCAAAGAGTCTTGATTTACGGTGCGTCAGGGGGCGTCGGCCACTTTGCTGTTCAGCTTGCCAAATACTTTGGCGCTGAAGTAACTGCGGTTTGCAGTACCTCGAACCTTCAGTGGGTTAAAGATCTTGGGGCAGATTTCGTGATCGATTATACAATGGAGGATTTCGCGGTTAATGGGAAAAAGTACGATGTCATTCTGGATGCGGTTGCAAGGCGGACCTTTTTCAGCTGTTTGCGTTCCCTAACCGATACGGGTGTCTATATTACAGAGAATCCACTCTCCCCAAAGTATCACCCTATTCAAATGATAGTCGGTTCTTTGATTGGCCGAAAGAAAGCAAAGATTCATCTTGCGAAACCAAATGATGCAGATCTGGATTTCTTAAGTAGTCTTGTGGAGGAAGGAAAGTTAAGGCCTATTATTGAGAAATCCTTTCCTTTGGAACAAATTGTTGAAGCTCACCGGCATATCGAAAGTGGACGCACAAAGGGGAAGATTGTTCTTAAAATGAAAATGGAATAATAGATGATAGATGCGCTGGTCCAGGAAGGATTAACGTTTTTTGTTGAATTCTATTGCGAAACGGATTGTTGATGGAAAAGAAATAGTGGTACAAAGTGAAAAAGGATGTCAAATAAGTATAAGAGCTCGGGGCCGTCCGGGCTTTTTCTATATAGAGAAGTAGGTAAATAATCCAAATGAATAGAAGATTGTTATACTAAAAAAGAGGATTATTTCCATAATATTGGTTAAACAAGACTGGAGGGGTGGTATGGCGCGCTTATTATACATAGAAGACGAAACGGATATTGGAACATGGGTACTGAAGGATTTGACTGAAAGGGGCCATAATGTCATCTGGTTAAAATCAGGAGAAGGAGCAGAAAACCATATTTTAGACGTAGATGCGGTTATTCTAGATGTTATGCTGCCAGGGTTGGATGGTTTTTCTGTCGGAAAACGAATAAAGAAGGAAAAAGCAGACTTGCCAATCATTATGCTCTCGGCGCGGACTGGTGTAGAGGATAAAGTGGAGGGCCTTAATTTTGCGGATGATTATGTTACAAAGCCTTTTCATCCAGATGAACTCGCCGCGCGAATTGAAGTATTGTTAAGGCGTTATCAAAAAAATGAAGACGTACTGCAATTGCAGCACTTAACCATTTATACAAAAGATTTGAGGATTATCAACCAGGATAGTGGAAAAGAAATTCAATTAACAGGTAAACAATATCATTTATTTAATTTCTTTCTTCGGCATTTGAACCAGATTTTAACAAAAGAACAGCTTTATGAAGGTGTGTGGGGAGAACGTTTTATTGAAGGGGACAAGACTCTAATGGTACATATCCGTTACTTGCGCGAAAAAATTGAGAAGAATCCCGGAAAACCAACAATTGTAGAGACAATTCGAGGGCTGGGATACAGAGTAAAACTATGAAACTGATTCGTTCTTTGCAGACAAAATACATAGCTATTATCCTGACAGCCTTGTTTCTTATTCAAATTGCTTATTTAGTGATGTTCTTATTTGTTTCTGGTCTTCAAAATATGAACGGTAAAACTGCACAGCTGGGTAAGGAATCCCATTATGAGATTGAGGAAAAGTGGCATAAAGGAGCAGCAAATTTACAGGATTATTCTACGGAAACGATTAGCCGGTACTTTTCGGCTTGGAAGGATGAATATCCCAAGGCATCTATGTTTTATGTAGGCGATAATGGTCAGCTTTTGAATCAGGTGAATGTAAAGGAAAAACTGCCATCAGAATGGACGCCGGTTTATACTGCACAATTCATTAAGGAACGGTATGGTGGTGACCCATTTACTGTTATTGCTTTTGTTGGAGGAGACAAACCTCGGGGATTCATTGTCCTGGAGCTGCCCAGAACGTTCTTTGACCCGCCTTTGGTCCAGTTATCCGCTGAACATAGCACTGCTCTGATGTTGGGGGTTGCTTTCATTACCTTGTTGTATTTAACTGTATCGTTCCTATTTTTCAGGGGTATTCGAAAGCGGATACTGCAATTGCAAGAGGCCATGGATATTCGGGATGTAGATGGTTTGCCTATTCAAATTCATGTCAAGAAGATGGATGAAATAGGCCAGCTTGAACAAGCGTTTAATCAAATGGTAATAGAGCTTAAAGCAAGCAAGGAACGGGGGCAAAAAGAGGAACAAGTACGAAGGGAACTGATTGCTAATCTTTCCCATGACCTAAGGACGCCCCTCACCAAAATAAGAGCCCAGATTTATTCAATAGGAAAGGAGGAGTTATCCCAACAAGGGCAGCAATCAATTGCAATCATGGAAAAATCAATAGTAAAGATAGATCGATTAATTGAAAATTTGATGTCCTATACTTTGCTAATGGCCAGTAAATATAAGTTTGAGCCTATTAAACTGGACATCATCAGGTTCGCCCGTGAATCCTTTGCCTCCTGGTATCCTGTTTTTGAAAAGGAAGCTTTTCATATTGAAGTTGATTTGAAATCGTATGAGGATAACATATGGTATGTAGATCCAAACTGGATGGGAAGTATCATAGATAATTTACTGCAGAACGTGATTCGCCATGCCAAAACGGGAAAATACATTGAACTCAGTTCCGAATCAACCGCCGAGTACGATGCGCTTGTCATTATTGACAAAGGAAAAGGAATGGAAAATGAATCAGATGAAAAAGGGGCGGGCATAGGAATGTCGATTGTGGATCTAATGGTAAAAGGCATGATGCTCGAATGGAACATTGAGTCAGGACAAAATGGTACTAAAATTAAAATTAAACGAAACAAAAAAGAGGGAGCCGATGGTCTTTAACCATCAGGTTGCCTCTTTTTTGTATGTTATATGGAAGAGGTAAAAAGAACTCTTACACAAATAAACATCCATTTTAAACAAAATTTAAACTTCCTGCCGACTTCCTTTTAACCTTAAACCTTTACCATGGTAAATGAGGTGATTGAAATGGAACTCGTAGTAAGAACAGAAAGATTATCGAAACGGTTTGGCAACGAGATTGCAGTCCGGGATTTGGATATGAGGATTAAAAAAGGTGAAATCTATGGCTTCTTGGGACCAAACGGAGCCGGTAAAACAACGACCATCCGAATGCTGTTAGGTTTAATGAAGCCTACAGCAGGAAAGATTCATATTTTTGAACAGGATATAACTCGATCGCGGATACAAATTTTAAAACGTGTTGGCTCGTTGGTAGAAAACCCATCATATTACCCGCATTTAACAGCCTATGAAAATTTGGAGGCCATTCGAAAAATACTCGGAGTCCCTAAGTCGAGAATTCATGAAGTATTAGATATTGTCCGTTTAACAGAAGCTGCTGACAAAAAAGTAAAGGGATATTCCCTTGGAATGAAGCAACGGTTGGGGATTGCAACGTCACTCTTGAACAGCCCGGAACTACTGATACTCGATGAGCCGACGAATGGCCTTGATCCGTCAGGAATCATTGAAATTCGGAACTTGATTAAACGGCTACCCGCTGAGCATGGTATGACAGTGTTGATTTCCAGCCATTTACTATCCGAGGTTGATCAAATGGCAACAACAGTCGGCATCGTTTCAAAGGGGAAAATGATTTTTCAGGATTCTATTGAAGCGATGAGGCGGCATGCCAAGCAAAAGGTATATATAAAAGCAGATCAGGGAGAGAAAGCCTGGAGAACGTTGGTATCCAAAGGGATTAACTCAGACTTGAAAGAAGGATTGATATCTTTATCTGATCTTTCTGATGAAAAGGTCGCATTGGCCATTAGGATACTGGTCCAGGAAGATATTGCAATTTACCGTGTTGAAGAGGAAAAGAAATCCTTGGAGGACATTTTCCTGCAATTAACTTCAGAGGGGCAGATAAAATGATTGGAAGGCTAATTCAGATGGATTTATTAAAGATAAGGCGGAAAGGATTTTGGCTGCTGGCATTCCTTGGCCCGTTCGGAGTCGTGGCGCTGCAGATGGTCAATTATGGAGTAAGAAAAGAGTGGTTACTTGCCCAGAGTGAAGATGATTGGGGTTATTATCTAGGGAATGTCGGCTCATTTACCCCGCTCGCCCTTGTGTTGGGGATTGCAATCCTGACTTCTTTTGTCGCAAGTATTGAGAACGAAACGAATGCTTGGAAGCAGCTGATTGCGTTGCCTGTTTCCAAATACAGCGTATATTTGTCGAAATTCACAATCGTTGCTGGATTTTTATTTTATGCAACTGTTCTTTTATCCATTTTTACGCTCGGATACGGTGTTTGGCTTGGCTTGGGAGAAATCCCGTATTTGGATATTGTGAAAAATAGTGTATATCCGTACTTCGCAGCCATTCCTGTTCTGGGACTTCAGCTTTGGGTTGCGAGCGTGTCCAAGAATCAAAGTATTCCGATTACGACAGGTATTCTCGGCGTTATATTAACCTATTCTGCGTATATTTTGCCTGATTGGTTGATTTGGAAATGGCCTTCCCTAATGAATAAATGGGATGAGCCAATCATCAATGTCATGCTGGGAATTGGGGTAGGAGCTATCCTTTATCTAGCCGGAATGATCGATTTTACGAGAAGGGATGTGAAGTAATGTTTTCAATTCTTCAGTCTGAATGGTACAAGTTACTCAAATCGAGAATCATGTCAATCGTGTTTGCCGGGCCCATTCTTAGCTTCTTACTTGGCGTTTCCATTCCTGAACGGCCAGAATTTGCAGATTTTAATAAATGGTTTTTGACACTTAATATGATGAATTTGACGTATTCATTGTTATTTTTGCCGCTGTTTTCAGGGGTATTGGCCAGCATGATTTGCCGGTATGAGCATCAAGCTGGAGGCTGGAAACAATATTTGACGCTGCCTGTCACGCGAGGCCAAGTGTTTGTAGCAAAATATATCTTAATCTTGTTGGTCATTTTATTTATCCAATTATTCTATCTCGCGGCAATCTATGCTGTCGGAATGGTTAAAGGGTATCCGGACCCTTTTCCAATGGGAATTGTTTGGAAAAGTATCTTTGGGGGATGGGTAGCCACATTCCCGTTGGTTGCACTGCAGTTGTGGACATCAATCATATGGAAGAGCTTTGCTGCTCCGTTTACCGTAAATGTACTATTTACACTGCCAGCAATCCTTGCGGTGAATTCGGAACGATTTGGCCCGTATTACCCTTGGGGGCAGCCTTTTTTGATGATGTATGCCTGTGAGAGTGGGGAGGGTGTTTTTATTGTCCCTTGGGAACAGCTTCTGGTTGTTGTGGGCGGAAGTTTCCTCGTCTTCTTTATCGCTGGATATTGGTCGCTTCAAAAGAAGGCCTTTTAATTTTGCAGAAAGGAGCCTCGACACCGGGCTCTTTTCACAGTCGATTTTTGACTTCTAACTTGTTTAAAACGAGATTGCGCACCCTAAAGTAAATTCGGAATCTCGTCAAGCGTAACCGGGATTAACACGAATGACAGACTAAGTTGATCAAGTAAAAGTAACTGTCTGTATAGTTGAATTCTTATGAATAAACATAGGCACTCGAAGAGCTTCCTCTTTTTAAGAGAAAGCTTAATTATTATAGGCAGGTTTTATAGAAGTACGTTAATCAAGGAAGGATTAACACTTTTTTTGTTGAATTCCCTTATTTAACATCTTGGCAATAACGTTAACAAGGAGTTATCCCACTTCGGACATAGGTATGGAGGAAGATGTTAATGAATCGAACTGAATTGCTTTTAAAAATGCTCGACACTACGTTTGACAAAGAGAGTTGGTATGCGCCCTTCAGATCTGCAATAGAAGGACTGACTGCAGAACAGGCTAAGAGGAGACCGACAGGAGAGGCCACCAAAACGATTTGGGAAAATGCTAATCATCTCATTTACTATAAAGAAAGACTTGCAGCCAATTTAGAAGGCCGTAAATGGACACATAATCTCGATGGTGATCAAACCTTTTACCTGACCGAACAAGTAAATGACGACAACGAATGGAGGGCAGTCGTTGAACGTGCAGAAACTGCCCATCAACGTTTAAGGCAAGCGCTCAGTACACTAACCTTTGAAGAACTTGAACAAAATTCTCTCGAAGAAAGGCTTTTAGACATCATGCTTCACGATGCTTACCATACCGGCCAAATTATTCAAATTAGAAAGATGCAAGGTTCTTGGCCATCGCATCGTTGAGAGTTTAGTAGGAATGTTTGTGTTAAATCTGCTTAAACGAGCGGGGGCCTAAATCAAAGTAGGAGTAAGGCACCTTTTTAGGGTAGAGAGGTGGAATGGTTAATGACAGATTATGGTGGTGAATTGTTCAAGGGTACTGCTTGGTACTATTCACGTTATAGGCCTTTATATCCGGCGTCTTTAATTAGGTATTTAATAGAAAAGTTTTCTCTCGACGGTAAAGGCAAAATGCTTGATTTGGGGTGTGGAACGGGACAATTGGCAATCAGGTTCGCCGATTGGTTTGAAGACATTGTTGGGATTGATACAGAGCCTGAAATGATACTAGAAGCGATACGAATGGAAAAGGAATGTAGAGTAAATAATCTGGAATGGTTTAATGGAGAGCTGGATACATATAGGAAAAAATATGATGGGAACTTTAGATTTGTAACAATTGCTAAGGCATTTCACTGGATGGATAGAGAAAAGATTTTAGATGCCTTATATGAAATGGTTTCTTACGACGGCGGGGTTGCAATCATAGATAATCATTTTCCGAAAAAGGAACTTTTACCTTGGCAAAAGAAAGTGAATGAGGTAGTTGAACAATGGTATGGAAAGGAAAGAAGAGCAGGAAATACAACATATTCTCATCCAACAGTTAGCCATCAAGAAATTATATCGAATTCAAAATTCGATCTGGAAATACACGAAATACCAACTTATGAACAGGAATGGACCTTGGAATCAATAATTGGAAATCTTTATTCGACTTCCTATGGTTCTAAACGATTTTTGGGGGATAATGTTCATCTATTTGAAAAACATTTAAAGAAGAATTATTGGAAATTGAAAATAGTGGTGTTTTTAAGGAACAAATAGACCTGTCAATAAAACTGGCAATAAAAAAGTGAGGAATTTGCTTGTTGTACTTACCGGATGAGTTGAAGAAGGAATATCGCTAAATAAACACAATATTTATTTACAAAAACTTATGGTATTTCACGTAGGAGGTGTTTTTTTGAAAGAGGATAATAAGAAGGAAGAAAAAAGCCAAATAGAGACCAATGACGGCTGGAATAGGGCTCTTTATGGCAGTCCTACACTCGGAGGTTTCATTGTAATTGGATTAATTGTTATTTTTATTCTTTATATCATTTTCTCTAAGTAAATTTTTCAATTCTTCATTTAGAAATTTTACTACCGGGGGAGTTTAATAGAATAGTGAAAAAGTAAGAATAGGAGTCCGAAACTCAGGACTCCTATTTCCTTTCATAGTGATTTTTACAATTTCATTCATACAACATCCTGTCTGAATAAAACCTGCTGCATCGTTAATGTCCCCTTGCGTGAAACTGTCGGTGGAGTTGACGAACTTCCTCCGCTAGCTCAGGAACAGGGCCATCTATTGTGGTGTCACGAATAACCTCGTGAATGGGAAGATTCCGAACGCGCGATGGAGCAACCCCCATTTCACTCAACCATTGTCCCAGCTGTTCGGACGAACTTGCATACACAATCCGGCCCAAACCAACCCAACCGTGGGCCGCAGCGCACATAGGGCAATGTTCACCCGAGGTATATACTGTTGCTTTGCTTCTCTCTTCCGGTGTCATGTTCGCGGCTGCCCATCGCGCCAAAGCAAATTCCGGGTGTTGGGTATGGTCCCCTCCCGCAACGTGGTTATGGTCTTCCGCAAGCACCTCACCGTCAGCTGAGACAAGAACTGAACCAAATGGCTCGTCACCTTTCTCCAGTGCTGTTTTTGCCAATTCAACACAGCGTCGCAAGTACTTCATATCTAATTCACTGATTATCATTTTTTATCCCCCTTGTCCTTTTTTCATCAATATTCCACAAGCATGGCCCGTTTGCGGGTGGACTCTTCTTAGTAAGAGTCAATCAAATTCATAGCTTGTTGGCAAGATAAGTGCTTTTAAAACGGTTTTCTCCATTATGAAACAGTAGCATTCGAAGCGGACAAGCAACGAATGCTTTTTTCTGTCCACGGCTTTTTTAAAAATAGTAAATAAACCATACAAACCTTCTTCCTAATTTATTTCCAAAATTATGGTCTTAAGACCTTAAATGAATCTTTTTACCTATATCTAACTACCAATAAATTGTATAATATACTAAATGGTGGTTTTCTAGTGTGATAAAAGAACTATTTAAATATTCTGTATATTTTTAACAAAAGGGGTAAATAGATGCCGCAAGAAAAAGGTCAATTTCTAAGTATGGTTATCATTGTCATGCTTTTTTGCTTGCTTGTTCCAACAGCAATAGCAGAGGCCAGCCTTTTGGGATTAGATAATAATAAGAATGGAATAGATGATTTTTGGGAAAAGAAATATGGGCTCGATCTAACCAGCAAGCTGACCGCGGCTGAAGACCCGGATAAAGACGGGTTACCTAATTTGGTCGAATACCAGCTACACCTTAATCCAAAATCAAGTGATACCGATAAAAATGGGGTACCTGATGGGTTTGAGGATTATGACAAGGATGGACTATACAATCTTGCGGAGGTAAAGTTGGGATTTAATCCGAAAATAGCAGATTTTGATAAAAATAAAATAGTAAATGTCGCTTCAAAAAATAGTACAGAGCAACTACAAAAGACTTTAAACCTTGGAGCTGGAAAAGTTATCGTCCTGCCATCTGGCAGCTCTTATCAAGTCAGCGGCTTAGTCGTACCTGACAATACGACTATAGTTGGGTATGGATCAAAACTATACAACGACAAAAAACACCAAACTCTTCTGGCGATTGGCGCTGGGGTAAAGTTATACGGGATTGAACTCCAGGGTGCAGGCAATACAAAGGCAGACGCAAAGGGAGTCGGAATATCGATTCGGGGGGCGAATGCAGCTAACTATGCCAAGAACATTGTTATAGAAGATTGCTTTATCCATGATATTGGTTTCTATGGTATTATGGCTGAATTTGCGGATCATGTAAGTATTTCTAATACAGTGATCCGCGATATAGGTTTTGCAGGGGTAGGCGGATTGTCTGTCAGAAATATGCATATTAATGGGAGCCATATAAAGTCAATCAAACCTGGAAACAAAGGAAATGCCTACGGGGTTTTTTATTCGCGGAAGGGTGCTGAGAGTAACTTAAAGGCGCATCCAAGGAGCGTAAATAGTTCGGTGACGAACAGCATCATCGAGGACATTCCATTATGGGAGGCCCTTGACACCCATGGCGGAGAAAATATTACGTTCAACAATAATACGATACGAAATACAAAGGTTGGAATTGCATTTGTAAACGCAACAGGAAAAGGCGGGAAGGAGCTATTTGGTTCCCAAAAGTGTACGGCAAAAGGCAATCGAATTGAAGGAATCGGTAAGGGATATGGGATCGTTGTGGCTGGATTACCAGCTGAACATAGTGGAGGCTGTACCATTGAAGGAAACACCTTAAAAGAGGCGGGCCAGCAGGGAAACAGTATTTCTGGGGCAATCCAGGCTTCCTATACGAGGGATTTGGTTATAAAAAATAATACATTGGTATATTCCTACGCAAATGGCATTCACCTTTATACTCATAATCAGCAGTTTTCCGTGGCGGGAAACAGAGTGGAGGATGTACAGGATTCTTCGTATAAGGTGCCTTCCGCAATTGCCTTTCGTTCCGGCAATAATAGCGGTACAATTACCGGGAATAACCTTATCAAAAAAAATGCAAAATTAAATGCTTACGTATCGGTTCGTGGAATCAATATAACCACGAAAACCAATATGCAGCTTGTAATCGGCAAGAATACGAATAATTGTGTTCTTCCGATAGCAGGAGGAACAGGCAAGCATGTAAAGTATATTTCCAAATAAATCTTTTGCCGGGTTCCACTCAAAGTTCATAGGAGCTTTATTCCGGTTTATTGTAGCCAGCCTTCCTCTCGTTAGGAAGGCTATTTCTTTTGGCATGAAAATTGCATTACATAAGGATGAAGGAAATGCATTGAAAATTTTTAATAAAGCGAGGGAGATAGTGTGGAGAGAATAATTAGGCTGCGGGAAAAGTTTAACGAACTGGGAATCGACGGAATGATGATTAGCCATCCGTGGAACCGGCTTTACATGTCTGGTTTTACGGGAGGGAATGGTGTTCTTCTTATCTCAGAAACGGAGGCAAAGCTGATCACAGATTACCGATATGTTGAACAAGCCCAAAACCAGGCTAAGGATTACGAGATTGTTTTGCACGCGGGGCATACAGGCCATAAAGGGAGAATCTTTGATGAAGTGGCAGTGCAAGTTAAAGAGATGAACATCCGTAAACTCGGGTTCGAGCAGGAACATTTATCCTTTGGCTTTTTTCGTAAAATACAGAACCAGTTCCCAACCGAGCTGATTTCTCTCAGTGAAGTGATTGAAACACTGCGAATGATTAAATCGGAGGATGAGATTGAAAAATTAAGGGTCGCCGCCTCGGTTACGGACCAGGCATATCTGCATATTTTAAACTTTATTCGGCCGGGCATTACGGAAAACGACATTGCCGGGGAACTGGAGTCGTTCATAAAGAAAAATGGATGTTCAACTACATCTTTCCCTCCAATTGTCGCTTCAGGCTACCGCTCCTCGTTGCCACATGGCCGTGCAAGCGATAAACGAATTGAAAAAGGGGATATGATTACGATCGACTTTGGGGCGAATTACCAAGGCTATTGGGCAGATATCTCACGGGTGGTTGCGGTCGGGGAGCCCGCACCTGAACTGAGGAACATATTCGATGTTGTCCTCTCATCATTTGAAAATTGCGTCGCCGCTTTACGGCCTGGGCTGACAGATCAAGAGGTCGACTTTCTGATGCGTGAAACGTTTATTCAAAAGGGGTATAATGAATGCTCCGGAACAGGCACAGGCCACGGAATTGGGCTCGAGGTTCATGAAGCGCCGCTTTTTTCCATACTAAAAGACAAAACATTAGCGGAAAATATGGTGATTACAGTCGAGCCGGGCATCTACCTGAAAGGTTTGGGCGGTGCGAGGGTCGAGGATGTGATTCTCATTACAAAGAATGGCCGGGAAGTACTAACCCCCTCAACGAAGGAATTAATAATTCTATAGAAACTTCAAAAAATTAACCCAAAAGGACTGAACAAGAATGACAGAACACTATCAAAATCGGTTAAACGCATTAATAAAGCATTTGGAACAGCAACAAGTGGACTTGGCAATCGTGAAGGACCCGAAAAACGTTTTCTATTATACAGGTTTCAATTCAGACCCGCATGAGCGTTTTATGGCCTTGGTTATTGATCTTAACAAGCAAAGCCACTATTTATTCGTCCCTTCGTTGGATTTGGAAATTGCCGAGGAGCAGTCTTTTGTAAAAGAAATCGTCCCAATATCGGATGAGATGGATCCATATCAAATTCTAAAAAATACATTGGGTGAAGAATTTCAAACGATAGGTTTGGAAACGAAAACAATCTCTTTGTATCACCATGAACAGCTAAACAAGTATTTTCCGGATTATCGCTACATAAATATCGGGGAGTTCATTTCCCTTCAAAGAATGAGGAAAACAAAAGAAGAATGTGACAAGGTGCAACATGCCATTCATGTTATTGAAAAGGTTATGGGGGAAGGGATAAAAAGAGTAAAGGAAGGCATGGCAGAACAGGAGTTAACAGCCGAACTGGAATTTCTGATGAGGAAATTTGGCGCGGATGGCCCATCCTTTTCCACGATAGTCCTTTCAGGCTCGAAAGCTTCATTGCCACATGGCAAACCTGACGACAAACCGATTAGTAAAGGCGACTTTTTGCTAATCGATATGGGTGTGGTTGTCGATGGCTATTGTTCAGATATTACACGGACATTTGTAATTGGTGAAGAAACCAGCAAACAAAGGGAAATTTACGATATCGTCCGTAGAGCAACCGAAACCGGAGTGGCTGCGGTTAAAGCGGGTATCCCGATTGGCCAAATTGATCGTGCCGCCAGGAATGTTATCAAGGAAGCGGGGTACGGACAATATTTTAATAATCGGGTAGGACATGGCCTTGGAATCGAAGTTCATGAGGAACCTTCAGTGCATGAGAATAACGAGCTGTTGGCAGAAAGCGGTCTATTATTTACCGTCGAACCAGGCATCTATATTCCCGGATTCGGTGGCGTGCGCATAGAAGAAAATGTCTATATCAATGAAGACGGCACGGCAAAATTGCTAACTACATTCCCGACAGAATTAATAAGAATTGGTTAGGGTGGAAAATAAAAAGAAGTCAACGGTGCTAAACCGCTGACTTCTTTTTTAGTTTAAATGTTTGTTAACCAATGTTTTTCGAAACCTCTTGGCCGGTTCCGGAATAAGTTGCTTCCCAAAGGTCATGGATTTTCCTTCTGCCTGCCGTAATCTCAGGGTGAAACTGGATGATTGCCTGTTCGCGAAGTGTCCGTACGTTTTCAATGGCATTTTGCAGCTGTGCTTCGATCGTTCCAACGCTTTTTCCGGAATGTTTAGCGATGGATAGGCCGGCAACCGTCCCTTGTCCCATCGCTATTTTTCCACCCTCAATGCCCGTAATGTTGCCTGCTACAAAAAGTCCGTCAAGAGGAGTTTCCATCTCTTCTGAGTGATGGGGGACATGTCCACCGAGCTCAGGAATAAAGTGGAATGGGCAGCCGGCGACTGCTGCGAGTTCCGCAAGAGGATAGAGCCCGCCTGCAATGCAGACAAAGTCTGCTTCAATAATCGCTTCGGTTCCAGGCACGACTTTTCCATCCACATCAATATCTGCGACTCTTACTCCTTCAACCTCGTCTTTGCCGATAATCTCAAGAGCCGCTTTTCGAAGGAGGAACGAGGTGCCGTTAATCCCGATGCCATTCTTCGGATAAAAGGTTAACCCCATCTTTCTCATCCAGGCATTTTTCATGAAACGGGACCCGAGCCGAATAAATGAAGATGGAGCGAGATGGGAAGCGTTAAGCAATGACTGAAAGACTTTAGCCGGGTTACCGGCATCTTTGCTGAGGGCATTTTTTTCAGGCAGGAGGATGTGGCTTACTCCAATGCCCGCAAGCTGCAGCTCATTTAATATGGCAAACGCTAGAATATTCGCCCCAATAATAACCCCTTTTCGGCCAATCTTCACGCGATGGACATTCGTCATTACCTGCGCGGCCCCAACGGACATGACTCCAGGAAGGGTCCATCCTGGTACGGGGATTGGATATTCCGCTGCCCCAGTCGCGATTAGGACAAAAGGTGCCGTTCGTGTTCCATTGCTTGTATACACGTTCCAGCGACCGGTGTCTTTTTCAAGATTGTACACCGAAACCCCACATTCAATTTCGATATCCAAATCCCTAGCTTGCTTGTAAAGGCGTTCGGATTCCAGGATTCCATTCCACCACTCCCCTGTCGGTTCCTGATGAAGCTGTCCAAGCAATCTGCCGCCGGGCTTTATGAATTCATCAATAATTGTTACGCGAAGGCCATGTTTCGCACAGGCTATTGCCCCTGACATCCCTGCCGGCCCGCAGCCAATGACAATTACGTCACTCATCACTATCTCACCATCCTTTTGACAGGATTGGGGAGCCTTTTCCCGCTTTCAACAACCATGCCGTCCTCCACAACCTGGAGGCAAGCCCTTACATTCGCTTGTTGGTTGACAGTTACACGGCATTCCATGCAATGGCCAATGTTGCAATAGAAACCTCGTGGGGAACCGCTTTCTTCATGAAGGCGCAATGCTCTGATTCCATTTGCCAGAAGGGCGGCGGCAATGGTTTCATTCTCATATGCCTTATAGTCAACACCATTAAATTGAAAAGAAATCGTGGTTCTTTCCTGGAGCCTTCCCAAAACTGGATGGTCGGTAATTCTATTCAACGCGATCACCTGCCTTGCCGAATGACATAGGCCTGATCGGCGGTTGATATTTTAATGGTATTTCACTGGCAGAGGAACCAGGAACAATGTCCTCTATGATTCTCTCAAGCGGGAGCCTGCACGTCCGCCCCCCGCAGAAACCCATGCCTGCCCTCGTTCGCAATTTTAGTTCCCGGGCTGTGCATTGATGGAAACTGGCTGTTGCTTGAATTTGTCCGTACGTCACTTCTTCACATCGGCAAATAATCATGCTCTCATTGTTTGACACGTGTTTTCCTCCTTCACTTTCTTTACATAAGTACCATGCAAAAATCGTACCAAAGTGAAAATGAAGGGGATTCTATTACAATAAGTTAAGGCGATTCATGCGGTTGTATAAGGTTGCCCTCGTAATTCCCAGCTGCTTGGCGCATTCCAATTTGTTCCCATTTACAAGCGATAAGGCTCTTTCAATCAACTTCCGCTCATGTAACTCCATTTCTTCCTGCAAAGATAAAAGTGGGGCGCCTGGCACATCATTTGCATTGGCTGCCGATTGGTTCTCCTGTACAGAGGTAAAGGGCAAATACTCTTTTTTAATCACTCCATCAGTTGCAAAAACGACTAGCCTCTCAATCACGTTCCGAAGCTCCCGAATATTGCCCGGCCATTCATAATGGAGAAGTTCGAGCATAATATCCTTGGAAATCTCATGGATTGGCCTCTTATAGTTGGTAGAGAAATCACCTAGGAAATAATGGGTTAGTTCAATGATATCTTCCCGCCTTTCTCTTAAAGGAGGGATTTGAATACTGACTACATTTAAACGGTAATATAAATCCTCCCGGAACTTTCCTTCCAGCATTAACTCCTTCAAATCACGGTTCGTTGCGGCAATGATTCGGATATCCGCCTCGATTTCTTTTTCTCCGCCAATCCGAAAATATTTCCGTTCTTGGAGAACCCTTAGTAGCTTTACCTGCATATCGTGGGGCATTTCACCTATTTCATCGAGGAAGAGTGTCCCGCCTTTAGCAAGCTCGATTTTCCCCTTCTTCCCTTTTTGGTCCGCCCCCGAGAAGGCGCCGCGTTCGTAACCAAACAATTCACTTTCAAACAATGACGCCGGAATTGCGCCACAGTTAATAGGAATAAACGGTGCGTTTGGTTTTTCACTGGCCTCGTGTATTGCTTTTGCGAAAACTTCCTTTCCGACCCCGCTTTCCCCTAAGATGAGGACCGTCGATTTAACCGTGCAAACCTTGCGGGCCAAGTGGATGGTTTTTTGAATGGCAATACTTTTTCCTTTTATGTAATTGAACGGATCGCGATCATCTTTATACTTGGCTACCTCTTGTTCCAAACGATGTACTTCCGTGGACATATTGAATAATTTCTCGTTAAGTACGACCTGGTTAGTAATATCCGTTTCCGAAACGACCGCCCCGATAATGCGCTTATTAAAGTAAACAGGATTCGAGTTAATTAAGACGAACAGATCGGGCCGCGGCTGATGGTATTGATGGGAAATACTTCTTCCTTCATAGAGCGTTTGTAAAATCTCAAGGCTATTCCGGTCAAAAAAATCCGTAATCGGTTTCCCGAGAATTTCGTGTCTTTTTACCGAAAAAATCTTTTCGGCACCCTTTGTCCAAGTGCATACACGCTCGTTGTCGTCGATGACGGTGACCGATGCATCGGATGTTTGGATGACGGCATCATAGAAGGCTTTTAATTGTTTGAAAGAGTTAAGGAGAAATTCGTTCAATTGAGCAGAAGATACAATGCCAACTGGGGATTTAGCATTATTTAATAGGATGACTGTTTCATGGTGGGTGAATAACTGGATGAGGGTTTCTATTGCTTCATTTTCATTTATCGTTGCACAAGGTATTAAAGCTTCACCTTGAGAGGATTCCAAATAAAAAGCTTCATTGTTGTTAACAATCGAATGTTTGGCCAATTGATTATGAAAGAGGGAATTTTTAAGCATATCTTTCACGGTTTGAATGGTAAGAGCCATGGTAACCTCCTCTGTTTGTATAAAAAAGTTGTCACTGTATAAATAATTATACACGTATATTGAGAACATTGGAAATATTCAAACGAAGTCCGTGGATGTTGGAAAAATTATTTGGCATGAAAATTGCATTAATAGAGATTGAGAACAGCTTTTCTATGGAAGGGAGGATAAAAATTTGAAGCACTGTGATGTAGTAATCATCGGCGGGGGGATAATTGGCTGTTCCATTGCTTATTATCTATCCAAATTTGGTAAGGACGTAACGATCCTAGAAAGAGGGGAGTTTGTTAGCGGGACCTCGTCCAGATGCGATGGAAATATTTTAGCCATTGATAAAGATCCGGGCTTTGATAGCCAGATGTCGCTCGAAAGCCAGAAACTGGTGGACTGTCTGAGCAGAGAATTGGACCATCCTTTTGAATACCGCGCGCCTGGGAGCATACTCGTATGTGAGTCGGAGGAGGAAATGGTTGCAGCTGAACAATGGGTCAGCCGGCAAAAAGCTGCTGGTTTGCCTTTTAAAATGCTAGACAAAAGCGACATACGCCAGGAATCGAAGTATTTCGCGGATGACTTGTTAGGCGGGCTGGAATGTGCGACCGACTCGACAGTAAATCCGTATCTTCTGGCCTTTTCCCTGCTGGAGGGAGCGAAAAAACAAGGAGCAAAGGTGTGGAAGCACACAGAAGTAAGAGATGTGAAAAGAAAGGCGGAAGGCCACTTCGCCGTAGATACGTCCAATGGGGTATTTACCGCAAACCAAGTTGTGAACGCAGCGGGGGTCTGGGCACCGAGGATTGGAGAAATGCTCGGGCTATCGATTCCAATTCAGCCAAGAAAAGGCCATCTTCTGGTCGCTTCAAGACAAGAAAATGTTGGCCTACGAAAAGTAATGGAGTTCGGTTATTTGATATCCAAATTTGGCGGGGTGCGAAACGTGGACCCAATGACGGAAAAATACGGCGTTGCCCTCGTCTTTGAACCGACAGAGAGCCAGAACTTTCTCATTGGCAGCAGCCGGGAGTTCGTTGGCATTAACACAAAAGTGAGCAATGAAGTAATCCAGTGTATCGCAAGGCGTGCCATCCGCTTCTATCCAAAAATGGCTGATATGATGGTCATCCGCACTTATGCCGGCTTGCGGCCGTGGACTGAGGATCATCTGCCGATCATTTCACGTGTCGATGGGATTCCGAATTTTTATATCGCAGCCGGGCATGAGGGAGATGGGATTAGCCTCGCCGCGATTACTGGAAAAGTTGTGGAGGAACTCATTAACGAAAAGCCAACGTCCATACCTATCGAACCGTTACGCTATGAACGTTTTCAAGAAAGGGTGGTTTCAATATGAGGGCACATAAAGTATTTACAACCATTGATACGCACACAGGAGGCAATCCGACAAGGACGGTTATCAGCGGCCTCCCGAAGTTAATCGGCAGCACCATGTCTGAAAAAATGCTTCATATGAAGAAAGAATATGACTGGATACGAAAACTCTTGATGAACGAGCCGAGAGGACATGATGTCATGTCAGGCGTTTTGCTGACCGACCCGTGCCATCCGGATGCCGATATCGGAGTTATCTACATAGAAACGGGCGGCTATTTGCCAATGTGCGGCCATGACACAATCGGCGTCTGTACAGCTCTGGTTGAAGCTGGTTTAATCCCAATCCAAGAGCCGGTCACTTCCTTGAAATTAGATACTCCCGCTGGCCTTGTGGAGGTAGATATTTTTATCGAGGATGGCAGGGCAAAGGAAGTGTCATTTTCCAATATTCCAGCATTCCATCTTAAATCTGTTTCGGTCGAGGTTGATGGAATTGGTAAAGTAGAAGCGGACATTGCGTACGGGGGGAATTTTTACGCCATCATTGACGCTGCTTCGGTCGATTTGGAATTAGTGCCTGCGAATGGGTCTCTTATCATCGAGAAAGCAATCAAAATCAGAAATGCCATCAATGAAAAAACGGAGATTGTCCACCCGGAGCATCCATTCATACAGGGACTGACACATGTGGAGTTCCATAGCGGACCGAGCCATAAAGAGGCCGATGTGAAAAATGCAGTCGTTGTTCCCCCGGGAGGAATCGACAGGTCTCCATGCGGGACTGGAACATCAGCGAAGCTCGCCGTCTTATACGGCAGAAGGGAAATCGGGTTCGGGGAGGATTTTGTCCATGAAAGCATTGTCGGCTCACTTTTTACAGGCCGCGTTTTATCTGTAACGAGTGTTGGCGGCATTGAGGCAGTCGTGACAAGGATTACCGGCTCTGCATGGCTGATGGGAATGCACCGCTTCTTTTACAACGAAAACGATCCATTAAAAGAAGGGTTTCTGCTTATTCCGCCAATGGAGGAACATGAAATGGAGGATGTTGTATGAGGGTCCAAAGGATGATGTCAACAACCGATGTCCATGTAGCCGGAGAGGCATTCCGGATTATGAAGCAAGCTCCGGCCGCCTATTTCCAAAGTCTAGAAGAACTGTATGGGCAATTTCCACTTTTGTATCGGGATGAAATAAACCTGCTGTTGAATGAGCCCCGCGGGTTTGCGGGATTAAAAGGCTGTCTCGTTGTGCCGCCATTCAAGGCGGAGGCAGATGCGGCAATTGTTTTTTTCAACCATGAGGGAACGGAACCTATTCAATATGGCGGGATTGCAGCGGCCATAACCGAACTATTGGAGTGCGGGAATTTGCCGGCCAGGCACTCTGGCGAATACAAAATTGAAACCATTCGGGGAGTGGTCCCGGTGCGCGCAGTAATGGAAATGGGGGAGGTCACTTCCGTACAGCTGGCATGCGAACCGTGTACAGTCGTGGAAAAAGAAGTGCCTTTATCACTTCCGGACTGCATCACCCACTATTCCCTCGTCCAAGCCGATCGTGTCTATGCGGTGTTTGAAAGGGAAGAGTTTTTTGCGGATATCAGGCTTGAAGAATTATCGGAATTGAAGAATTGGAGCCAAACGATGTTCAATGCCTTCGGGCCGGGGAGTCCGGTTGAAGCTATCATTTTAATGGATTCATCCATTGGGCTTGTGGAAGGAATCCGTTCCATCACCTTCCGTCCTGATCAGCTTATTGTCCGGTCACCAGGTTACGGCCCAACCATGGCCTGTTATGCAAGCGTCTTTTCCAAAAGCGGTGTGAGCACGCATACGAATTGTGTAAATGAAAGCATTTTTGGAAGCCAATTGAGTAGCCGTTTGGAGAAGGAAAACGGAACTGAGTACCAATTTTCTTTTACAGCGAGGGGCTTTGTGACTGGCATGCAGACATTTATCCTGGATCCAACCGATCCATTGGCATCCGGCTTTTTATTAAAATAGGGGAGGAATAAAGATGGCAGCGATAAAAGGAGCTTTTCCGGTATTGATTACACCAATGAATGAGTCGCAGGAAATTGATTGGGGCGGGTTGAAAAATAACGTAAACTACTTTATTAATCAAGGAGTTGCCGGAATTGTCATTAACGGCAGTACAGGTGAATTTGTCAGTTTGACGATGCAGGAGAAATTCCAAATCGTTGAGCTGGTTACAAGGGAGGTAAATGGGCGAATTCCTGTCATTGTTGGGACCGCTTCCGAGACGACCAGGGAGACGATCGAATATACGAAGCAGGCTGAGGCTCATGGAGCGGACTGCGCCTTGATTATTAATTCCTATTATTGCAAGCCAAAGGAAGAGGAAATCTACTATCACTTTAAAGCAGTATCGGATGCTGTGGATATAMCCCTTATGCTCTATAACAACCCGTTTACTTCAGGAATCAATATGAGCACGGAGCTTATGCTGAAAATAGGCAGGGAATGCGGCAATGTGACACATATTAAGGAATCGAGCGGAGATATCCGAAAAGCAAGGGATCTTGCAAGAATGGGAAAAGGGGATATTGAGGTTTTCTGCGGCTCGGAGGATTTGGTAATGGAATCGTATTTGGTCGGGGCGACCGGGTGGATTTCAGTTGCCGGAAATATAGTTCCGAAGCTTGTAACGGATATGTTTACCCATTTTCAAAAAGGAGAACTTAACGAGGCATGGGCGTTGAATGATTCAATTTTACCGCTTTGTGAATTCCTTGAAGGCTCCGGAAAATACGTCCAAATCGTTAAGCGCGCAATGGAACTGAACGGGCAGGCGGGCGGTCCGTCCCGGTACCCGCGGCTTGGATTAACGCCAGAGGAAGACGAAAAGCTGAAAGGCCTGCTGGCTAGCCTATCCGCTCTGTCACTAATTTAATTTAAAAAGGAGAGTCGATTGACTCTCCTTTTCATTTTCCCGCATGGACGGGCAGGAAGATTGAAGTTTCACTTTATATCGACAGCTGGTGATTAAGAAAAGTGAGGATGTCCGCATGTTCTTCAATTATTTTTACTAGCGGCTTGCCTAGACCATGTCCCGCTCCTGTTTCAATCCTTATTAAGATTGGATTTGTTGAGTCCGGGTTAGCTTCTTGAAGTGCGGCCGTAAATTTCCGCGCATGCGCCGGGACAACCCGGTCGTCTGTATCAGCCGTTGTGATAAGAATCGGCGGGTATTGTACGCCGTCTTTAACCGTATGCACTGGCGAATAACGGTATAGCACATCGAATTCCTCTTTCGAAGCCTCGGGATCGCCGAACTCGGTTACCCAGAACCGTCCGACCGTAAATTTTTGAAAACGAAGCATGTCCAAAACGGGAACGTTGCAGATAACCGCGCCATAAAGCTCCGGCCGCTGAATCATGCACGCGGCAACGAGCAAGCCGCCATTGCTTGCCCCCTGAATCGCCAATTTTTCCGGGTTCGTATAGCGCTCGGAAATTAAATATTCGGCAGCGGCAATAAAGTCATCAAACACATTTTGCTTTCTTTCCTTCATCCCGGCTTCATGCCAGCCAAGCCCATATTCTCCCCCGCCGCGGATATTCGCTACCGCGTAAATCCCCCCATTCTCGATCCATGTTGCATTTGTTGCGGAGAACGAAGGGGTTAAGGAGATATGGTATCCACCGTATCCATACAACAAAACAGGATTCTGCCCATCCCGTTTTAAATCTTTTTTATAGGTCAGGAACATCGGGATGGATGTCCCGTCCTTGGACTGGTAAAAAACCTGTTCGGTCTGATAATTGGAGGAATCGAATTGGCTTTCAGGTTTAAACACTGCTTCGACTTGTCCGGATTGAAAACAATACCGGTAAATCGTTGCGGGAGATAAAAACGATGTAAAACTAAAATACAAATCGTCGCCCTTTTCCTTTCCATAAAACTCACTAATTGTGCCTAGTCCAGGCAAAGGGATTTCTTTTACAAACTCGCCTGCCAATGTGAAAATCTTCAAACAGGAGGAGGCATGGCGAATATAGGAGACGACGAAATGGTTTGCAATTACTTTTACCAAAGAGATGGACTCTTCCGCTTCACGGATGACTGCGTTCTCGTTCTCTTCAGCCGGTGAACTTAACGAATAACAAACAATCTGTCCGTTCGGCGCATTCTTGTCGGTAAAAAAGTACAATTGATCTTCAATTTTTCCGACAAACGAATAGAGGGCGTCGCCTTTTGATAAAAGCCACTTGAATTCACTGCCGGGCGTTGTTAAATCTTTATACACATATCTGCTTTTATGCTCGGTACCCCTGCCGGCATAAAGAAGCAAGGTAGAGGAATCGGAAGTAATCGCAGGATAGAACACCATCTGCTGATCCTCTGGATAGTCGAAAACAATTTCATCGTCTTCCTGGCTCGTATTTACCGTATGCCAGTAAACCTTGTTAAAGTGGTTTTCATCATTTTTCTCATCCTTTGCTTCCGGATAACGGTTGTAAAAAAAGCCTTTTCCATCCTCTGACCAGGCCACGCTTGAAAACTTGCACCAGTGAATCCGCTCGGGATACTCTTCCAAAGTCTCCAGGTTCAGAATCCTGAATTCCTGCCAATCACTGCCGTTTTCGGACAAGGCATAGGTAAGCAGCAATCCATCGGAATGAAAAGTAAGATTCGTGATGGCCACTGTTCCATCGCTGCTGAGTGCATTGACATYGAGAATGATTTCTTCAGTATCGAAGCTGCCTGTTACTGCCTTGGATCGATAAAGGTCGGGCTGATTTTTGGACCCGTCATTTTTTAAGTAATAGTAATACTCCCCATGCTTTTTTGGGACAAAATATTTGGCGTAATTCCACCGCTCCCTCAAGCGTGATTTAATTTCTTCCCTTCCTGGAATTGAACCAAGAAAACTCTCCGTGTTCAATTTCTGCCTTTCTTCCCATTCCTTAGTTTCGGGAAGGCTGGAATCCTCAAGCCAGCGAAAAGGGTCTTTTACAATCGTTCCATGATAATTGTCTTCAGCTTCCAGTTTAACAATTTCCATTTTCCAAACCTCCTAGTCAATTCAATCTCTTTAAAAATATGCAAGTATTATGCCAATCATTTGCCGGTGTGTTCTGAAAAGCTTTCATTTTCCAATGTAGGAAGGGGTAGCTACATATTTAATAGAGTCGGTTTTTACCATATTAACAGATTAAAGGCTGACTATTCAAAATATTTATACATTTACACTATAAGTGTATAAAAAATTTAACAGATATGTTCAATATAGCCCCAAAGGATGGAGGAGATACTTTATTTTCCATGAAATGCCCGGCGTGCGAAAGGTTGGCACGGTTCTTGCAAATAGTAGATTAGTAAACGACAAGAGAGGTGTTGAGTGAGAAAAACGAGTTGTGCCTTTTGGGAAAATTAGGCCGCGTGTATACAACTATATGATTGTAAGGTGGTTACGCGAGATATGTCTGCATTATTGGAAGTGAAAAATCTTAAAACCCATTTTGTGAGTAAAAGGCAAACCATTCCTGCTGTCGATGGAGTCGATTTGAAGATACGGAAAGGGGAAACGGTTGCGCTTGTAGGAGAATCAGGCTGCGGCAAAAGTATTACCTCCCTTTCGATTATAGGATTGGTACCGGCACCGGGCGGCAAAATTGTCGACGGGAAAATTTTTCTTGATGGAGTCGATTTGGTCGGGTTATCGGAAAGCAGCATGTGCAAAATTCGCGGGCGGGATATCGCTATGATTTTTCAAGAGCCAATGACCTCGCTTAATCCCGTATTAACCATTGGCGAACAAATTATCGAAGTGATCATGTATCACCTGAAAATCAGCCGAAGCGAGGCCGCCGAGAAGGCCATCCATCTATTAAAAATGGTCGGCTTTTCAGGGGCGGAAAAAATGCTGAATGAATATCCCCATCGTTTATCAGGAGGAATGAGGCAAAGGGTTATGATCGCGATGGCAATGAGCTGCAATCCGAAGCTCTTAATCGCAGATGAACCAACGACCGCCCTCGATGTGACAATCCAGGCGCAAGTATTGGAGCTTATGAAGGATTTAAGCGAGAAATTTGAGACTTCCATTCTATTGGTCACTCATGATTTAGGAGTCGTATCGGAGCTCGCCGACAGGGTCATCGTTATGTATGCAGGCCAGGTCGTTGAAGAAGCGGCGATCGATGACATTTTTGACCGGCCCTTGCATCCCTATACGAGTGGGCTGATTGAATCCGTTCCACTCATCGATGGGGAAATAACGAGGCTTAATTCAATTCCGGGAAATGTTCCATCGCCGGATGAGATGCCAATGGGATGCCGTTTTTCCCCGCGCTGCCCGAAAGCGATGGAGCGTTGTTTCTATGAACAGCCAGCTTTAAAGCAACTGGCTTCCTCCCGTTCCGTCCGATGCTTTTTATACGAAGAGGAGGCGGAATAATGCAGTCTTATACAGAGTTGGAACGGCCAAAAGCTCCGGAGGCAAAGACTGAAGAAATGATTCTTGAAGTTTCGAATCTAAAAAAATATTTTCCGATTAAAACAGGTATTTTACAAAAAACAACCGGTTACGTAAAAGCGGTTGATGGACTTACGTTCAAGGTGAAAAAAGGCGAAACGTTGGGGATTGTCGGGGAATCGGGTTGCGGGAAATCGACGATGGGCCGGACGCTGATCCGCCTTTATGAACCAACAGATGGCCAAATCCTGTTCAATGGACTGGATATTTCCCATCTGCCGGAAAGCGAGTTGCGGAAGGTCATGAGGAAGAAAATCCAAATGATTTTCCAAGATCCCTTTGCTTCCCTTAATCCAAGGAAGACATTGAGAAGTACACTATACGAACCACTGAAAACACATCAGCTTTTTGCAAACGAGAGGGAACGGCTTGAGAGAGTGGAAGAACTGCTAGAAATAGTAGGCCTTAATCGTTCATTTGTAAACCGGTACCCACATGAATTTTCGGGAGGGCAGCGGCAAAGGATCGGGATTGCCAGGGCTTTGGCCTTGGAGCCTGAGCTTATTATCGCGGATGAAGCTGTATCGGCGCTTGATGTATCTATACAGGCGCAAATTGTGAACCTGTTGGAAGATCTGCAAAAGGATTTTAATCTGACTTACATTTTCATCTCCCATGACTTAAGTGTCGTCAGGCATATTTCAGACCGGGTAGGGGTGATGTACCTCGGGAACATGGTGGAGCTTGCGGATAAAGAGGATATTTATGCAGAGCCGCTCCATCCTTACACGCAGGCATTGCTATCAGCCGTGCCGGCCATAAAAAAAAGAGGGCTGTCCAAGAGGGAAAGAATCGTACTTAGCGGTGACCTGCCGAGTCCATCGAATCCGCCGGCCGGATGTGTATTCCATACGCGATGCCCTGTGAAAATGGATATTTGCAGTAAAACCATACCGGCTTTTAAAGAAGTTGGGCCAAACCACTTTGTTGCCTGCCATCTTTATGATTAGGCAAGGTTTTAATAACGACAAAGATTGAAAGCTAGGATATTCATTACAAAATTTGGAGGGGTACTTTTGAAAAGGTCATTCATTTTGTTTTTAACAATGATTTTAGGATTTTCGCTTTTCCTGGCAGCCTGTTCGACTACAACATCCGATTATGGAAGTGATAACAATTCCGGAAAAAACAAAAATAAAAACGAGGCAAAGGCATCAACGGAGCCTCAAAAAGGCGGCAGCCTCATTCTTGGCCATACAGCTTCTCCGACCTTATTCAATCCATACTTTTCAACAGGCGGCCCGGATGGAACGATTGAAGCAATGCTTTTCAGCGGCCTGGTTACCATTGATAGGGAATTTAGCCCGGTTGGGAATCTCGCGGAAAAATGGGACGTTTCAGATGACGACAAAACGTACACGTTTTATTTAAGAAAAGGGGTCAAGTGGCATGACGGTGAAGACTTCACAGCGGATGACGTCGTTTTCACCTATAATATTCCGCTTCACAAAGACTATACAGGACCAAGGGCATTGCCGTTTGAAACCGTCACTGAAATCAAAAAAGTTGATGATTATACGGTGACTATTACATTGTCCGAGCCATATGCGCCATTCATTACAATCACCGCCCAATTTGAAATTTTGCCGGAGCATATTTTAGGGAATGTTCCGATGAAAGAATTGGCGACACACGAATTCAATACAAAAAAGCCGATTGGGACTGGCCCGTTCAAGTTTTCGGAATGGAAGGACGGCCAATATATTAAGCTGGACGCGTTTGAAGACTACTATGATGGAAGGCCATATCTCGATTCATTCGTTTTTAAAATTGTCCCTGACGTCAATGCCTTGATGGCACAGCTGCAGGCGGGCGATATAAATTATACGGGAATCACCGCTGAACAGCTTTCAACAGCAAAATCGCTGGAGGATAAGGGAATTATTAAACTCGTTTCAGGACCGAGCAACTCATGGGATTTTATCGGCTATAACCTGCGGAATCCATTATTCCAGGATAAAAAGGTCAGGCATGCCTTAACACACGCAATCGCGAAGCAAAAAATCATTGATGCTGTGCACGGCGGGGATTCAACAATTGCTCATGGACCAGGAAGCCCGGCTAACTGGGCGTTTAACCCCAATATGCCCAAATATGACTATGACCCTGAAAAAGCCAAGAAGCTGTTAGAGGAAGCTGGCTGGAAATTAGGGAAAGACAAGGTTTACGAGAAAGATGGAAAGAAATTTGAATTCACCCTTAAAACGACCAATGGCTACGGGTCTTGGACAAAAATTGCCGAAATTGCCCAGCAGCAATGGAAGGAAATTGGTGTAAAGGTGAAAATCGAGGTGCTAGAGTGGAGTGCGTTTTACGAAGAAATCGGCCCTCCAAAGTGGAATTTTGACGCAGTTGTATCAGGCTGGTCAATCGGAAGCGACCCCGATCCAACATGGTTCTGGCATACTAGCGAAATTAAAGCCGGGCTGAACTGGTTTGGTTATTCCAATCCTGAAGTTGACAAGCTGCTCGAAATCAATACGAGCATCGTTGACCAGGAGGAACGAAAAGAGCTTATTCAAAAGGCGGATGCGATTGTGGCGGAGGATCAGCCGTATACGTTCCTGTACTATCCGAGCGGCAATCTGGCACATACACCTAAATTGCATGGGCCGAAATTTTCCCCAGCCAACGGCTACTTTGAAATTCATAAGTGGTGGATGGAGCAATAAAATTATTACTTCTCATAGTTCATTTTGAATAAACAACTATTTTCAATAGGGGAGGGTAAAACCTTCCCTGTCAATCCTTGACCTTGGGCCGGGATGATTGCCAAAACAGATTTTTAGGAGGAAGAGGAGATGATTACATATATTGTCCGGCGGACCTTGATGGCGATACCGTTGCTGTTTGGAATTACGATATTATCGTTTGCAATCATTCAAATTGCTCCGGGTGATCCGACTGCATTAATGATCGATCCAATGATACGGTCAAAGGATCTGGAGGCCTACAAAGAATTATATGGCCTGAATGACCCTATCCATGTCCAATATTTCAAATGGGTAGGGAACATGCTCCAAGGGAACTTCGGTGATTCATTGATTCGCCAGGGGGTTGCCGTAAATGAATTGATCATGGCCCGATTGCCAAATACATTGCTCTTAATGCTCGTTTCTACTATATTGGCCATTCTCATTTCCATCCCAATTGGAATCCTGTCGGCCACTAAACCAAATTCTCTAACAGATTACACAGTGACTTTCTTCTCGTTTTTAGGGATTGCGACACCTAACTTTTGGATTGGACTAGTTCTCATCATGTTCCTGTCTGTCCATTTAGGCTGGTTCCCAACTGGCGGGGTGGCGACCTTGAATGAGCCTTTTAGTATTTGGGACCGGATCCACCATTTAATATTGCCAGCCATCGTACTGGCAACAGCTGATGTAGCGGGATTAACGAGGTATATCCGTTCGAGTATGCTCGAAGTGTTAAGGCAGGATTTTATCCGGACTGCCAGGGCAAAGGGCTTCAACCAACGGAAGGTCGTTTACAAGCATGGGCTCCGTAACGGTTTAATCCCTGTCATTACAATTTTTGGGCTAATGCTGCCGTCGTTTATTGGAGGTTCGGTGGTTGTTGAGAAGATTTTCGGATGGCCAGGGATTGGATTACTATTTTTTGATGCGGCCTTCCAAAGGGACTACCCCGTGATCATGGCAATTACCGTAATAGCCTCAGCTTTGGTCGTCATTGGCAATCTGCTTGCTGACATTCTCTATGCGATTTTTGACCCGAGAATTGAGTATTAAAGAAAGGCGGGATAGGTATGGGGCTTCCAGAACAAAAAGCGCTTGAAAACTTACCTTATAAACCCCTTCATAACAACCCTAAAGGAACGAAAAAACCTGAGACGCTCGGAAGAATTATGCTGCGGAAATACATGAAAAATAAACTGGCGGTTGTGAGCGCGGTCATCCTGTTCATCATCATTAACGCCGCTATTTTTGCGCCATGGATCGCACCATATCATCCAAGTGATCAAAATTTGTTGGAAACGTTAAGCCCTCCTGGCGGAAAATACCTTTTGGGAACCGATGATTTAGGGCGTGACACGTTAAGCCGTTTGCTATATGGCGCACAGGTATCGCTGCTTGTCGGATTTACTTCTGTCGCTGGTTCAATTTTTATTGGAACGGTCGTTGGGGCAATCGCAGGCTATTTCGGCGGGAAAATCGATGCCGTTTTAATGCGATTTGTAGATGTCATTATTTCTTTCCCATCGATATTTTTATTGATTACCCTCGTCACCATTTTTGAGCCAAGCCTGATGACATTAATACTCGTGTTTGCTTTGTTCGGCTGGACCGGGACTGCGAGGCTTGTCAGGGGAGAGTTTTTAACTCTCCGGTCACGTGAGTTTGTCCTCGCTGCGAAAACAATGGGTATCAAAAGCTCGCGTATAATATTTTCGCATATCCTTCCCAATGCGATGGGCCCAATCGTCGTTTCTGCAACCTTAGGGATTGGCGGGGTTATATTAGCCGAAACCGCCCTTAGTTATCTTGGCCTGGGAATCCAACCACCAAGGCCGAGCTGGGGGAATATGCTTCAAAGCGCCCAAAGCTTGAAAATCATGGTTGAAGCATGGTGGTTTACCCTATTCCCGGGAATCATGATTTTAATTACCGTATTGGCGTTCAACTTTGTTGGAGACGGGCTCCGTGATGCTTTTGATCCGAAGATAACAGAATGATTATTGAGAGAGTGGCGGCATAATACGAAAACTTCACAGAAAGAAGAAAAAGGCATTATCCACACAGGAATAATGCCTTTTTTGGTCAATGAATAGAATGCATGTAAATTAAGGAAGTTCGAGTCTACTTTAATATTTGATTCAGGGCGCTATTCAGACTTTCAAAAGAGAAAGTGTACCCTTCCTTTTGCAACCTTTCTGGAATAACCCATCGGCTCTTCAATACCAATTCCGTTTCCGTGTTTATGAAAACTGACCCCATTTCAAGCAACCATTTGGGCGAAGGAAGACCAAACGGGACATTCATGGCATTCCTCAACTCTTTCATAAACTCACGATTTGAAACAGGGTTTGGAGAAGAGCAATTAAATACTCCCTCCAAATCCTTCCTTTCGATTAGGAAAAGGATAATCTGAAACAAATCTTCAATATGAATCCAACTGAACATTTGGTTTCCATTCCCTTGAATGCCCCCAAGTCCGAATCTCACTAAATTTCGATAAGGTACCATTACGCCTCCATCTTTACCGAGAACAATCGCAATGCGCAGTGCGATTTGTCTGGTATTAGGCAGGTTGAAAGAGAAAAAAGTGTTCTCCCAGTTTGTAGCGACATCAACAGAAAAACCAGTACCAATTTCCCCGTTCTCTTCTGTCATAGGACGGTCCTCCGCGTGGCGATAAATGGTTGCGGTACTCGAATTCATCCATACTCTAGGCGGGTTTTTGCATGATTGTATACACTCTCCGAGGATTGAGGTTGTAAGTATCCTTGATTTCATTATTTCTTTTTTGTTCTTTTCATTATATCGGCAATTGACAGATTTTCCAGCGAGGTTGATCAGTAGCTCCGCACCTTCCAACGCTTCGACAATGCCATGCCGATCTTCCCATGAAACTGCATGATTTTGCCTTGAGATAATAATTACCTCATAACCTAATTTAACGAATTTATTTTTAAGATACTCACCGATAAACCCTGTTCCGCCAGCTAAGACAATTTTTTTCATAAAATCTCCCCTCGTCCAGAACCTGTTTCTAAGTTCAAGGTAATGGAAATATACAATTTAATTAATTGTACCTGTTTTTATAGATAAACACGTAGAGAAGACGAAAAAATATACAGGAAAAAATCAAATATGAATGAAGCCATTATTTCAGTTCTGGATTTTAGGATCCGTTAACCTAACCAGTGATTTTACTAATGGAGGACATACTGCCAAGTAACAAACAATACTGTGACAGGGATTCCTATTTATATTGGTAAGATAAACCCATTTGCAAAGGACGATGCAGGATTAGAGTCTATTTTTGTTGAATTCTTTAATAGGTAAGAGGAAGAAGGATTTAGCAATAATCGAAAAACAAATAATAATAACGGACAGGAGTTAGATACGATGATAAAAGGTCTCGGAGGAATATTTTGGAGAACCAAGAATCTTGAAGTAGTGAAAAAATGGTATAGTGAAGTGTTGCAGATTGAAATAGGCAATTGGAATGGGACGATGATTAAACCCCATTCAGGAAATGAAACGATCTTTTCATTCTTTGCTGAAGATGACAGTTATTTTCCAACAGACCAGCAAGTAATGTTAAATTTCCAAGTTGAAAACCTAAACGAGACTATAAAGCATCTAGAAAAAATTGGTGTACCTCTTGTGAAGGAAAAAGAGATTAGTGAATTTGGAAATTTTATTTGGATTGAAGATCCTGAAGGTCGACGAGTCGAGTTTTGGGAGAAAAAGGATGACTGAGGCGCCTTTTTGTTGAAGTCCATTTTGAGCTAAATGGGCAGCTTTGTAGCAGAAAAAAATTTAAGAGGATTATGTGAAGGGGGAATGATATGAAAAGTTTCTTGAAATGGAGTTATTTATGGGTGTTATTTGTGGGTATTTTTATAGGTTATTTTGGAATTCCGATGCTCTTCCGACTGCTTCATATCATCTTCAACAACGATGCGGGTTAGCATAACAAGACACAAGAATTGTTTACTTATTGGTATGGATAAATGGAGTAGTTGGAAGGAATGTAGGAGGTATGAGGCATGAAGATTAATAGAATAGATCATGTGAGCATAAACGTAAATGATCTTTCAGAGGCTAAAGCGTTTTTTCTTGATTTAGGACTTGAAGTGCAAGCAGAATGGGAATTGGATGGAGAACAGCTGGACAAAATTGTTGGGCTTAATGATGTTAAAACGGCTTGTGTAGCATTGGGGATGCCAGATGGCCAGGCATGGATAGAGCTAGTCAAATTTTATACGCCGTCAGATGAAAAGGACATTCAGAAACCTTTTGCAAATACGCTTGGTATCCGGCATATTTGCTTTGCTGTTGAAGATATTGAAGCTATTGTCGCAAAAATGAAAAAGAGGGGTACGGAAATCTTTAGCGAGATACAGCAATATGAAGAAAGATATAAGCTATGTTATGTTCGTGGTCCAGAGGGCATTATTTTAGAGCTGGCGGAGAAGATCGGATAAATCTTTAAATGATTGGATTTCCAGCTTTAAAAATCCTTTTAAAACTTTGGTCCAAATAAGATATTTAATGTCCATAGGGGGCAATGCTTTGAATGGATTTCACAAAATAATAGGTGTGATATTTTTTATAATAAACTTTTGCTTTATATTGGTTTCTACAAAAATCGCTGAAATGATTGTTGCACTAAGCAGGCTTGACGAGAGTAAAGGGTACATGATTACCGAAGCTGAGGAATTTAAGCTTTTTCTTTTTATGGGTATCCCAATGCTAGTGATTCAATTTTTTTTCTTGCTTTTCTTTTTCATTTTTTTGAAAAAAAAGCTATTCAAAAAATCTTCAATCATACTGAACTTATTAGCACATTTTCTTCTTTTGTTTTGGTTTATCTTTAACGTATATCAATTTACAATAAATGGTTATTAAACCAAGGAATTTGGTAACCCCCAAAAAAGCCCTGCAAAACAGAGCGAAAAGGATCCCTGTTTGCAGAGCTTTTTAAAGTTTAATGATTCAACGATACTTTTACTGCCTCATCCCCAAACTTCATTTCAAAACAGTTTCTGTGTTCGGTCAGCGAGTCATAGGTGATTTGCCGGACTAGTACGTTTTCTTTGATGAGCCCCTCAAACCTTTGAAGTATTTCCTTGGTGGCTTCGGTTGCCGAGAAGGCAATGTCTATATACCGTTCAACCGGCAAATCCAATTTTTTTCGGGTATCCTGGATTGCCCGGATCAAATCCCGGACCCGGCCTTCCTCCATGAGTACGGGGGTTAGTTTTACATCCAACAAGACCTTCAATTGCTGATCGCCAGCCATTTCGAACCCAGTTGCAACGGTATGGTCGACATGGACGTGTTCCTTATCCAATGTCACCGTTTGCCCACTTACCCTAATTTGAAGCTGGCCATTTTCCAATAGAGTCTTCTTTTCTGTTTCGGTTAAATGTTCAACAGATTCCTTAACGAAATTGACCAGTTTTCCAAAAGCCGAACCCGCTGTTTTAAAATTAAGTTTGAAAACGGTCGATTCATACTGTGACAGGTTTTCCGTATAAAAGACGTCCTTCACATTAAGCTCATCTTTGATGATATTAGAATAGCCGTCCAAATCGCGCACCCCGTCCTTGCGCCACACAATAAGCTGCTTTAATGGCTGCTTAACCTTCAGATTGCTGGCATTGCGGATGCTGCGGCCAAGCTCGACAATTTTCAAAACAGCCTGCATATCTTCTTCCAGCTCCGGATGAATCATTGAAAGCTCCGCACCAGGATAGTCCTGCAGATGGACGCTCTCCTGATGCAGCTTCAAATGGATATCCTCAGCAACATACGGGACAAACGGAGCCAGCAAGCGGCTAAGTGTGCTCAGCGTCTCAAATAGTGTTGAATAGGCTGCAACTTTATCCTCGGAAAGTCCGCTCGCCCAAAATCTCGTCCGCGACCGCCGTACATACCAATTGCTCAGTTCATCGGCAAATGCGGCAATTTCGCGTGCAGCCTGAGTGAATTGGAATCGGTCCATGTAGGCTTCAACTTCCCTGACTGTCCGATTCAGCCGTGAAAGTACCCACCGATCCAAAAGTGTCCGCGTGCCAGTATGGTGGGGGTTATAGGCAAAGCCATCGATTTTCGCATACATGGCATAGAACTTATACGTATTGTCCAATGTATCAACAAGCTTGGATTTGGCATCCTGGACAATCTTTTTCGAAAAACGCTTCGGATTCCACGGAGAACTATCGACGAGGAAGGCCCAGCGCAGGGCATCCGCTCCGTATTCCTTCATCAATTCATCCGGGTCGAGCGCATTCCCCTTGCTTTTGGACATTTTCTGGCCGTGCTCATCAAGGACATGGCCAAGCGATAACACATTTTTATAAGGAGCCTTGCCTGTAAAAAGAGTTGAAACCGCCAGCAGGCTATAGAAAAATCCTCTCGTCTGGTCGATTCCCTCGATTACCGCATCAGCAGGGAATTGAGAATGAAATTTTTCCTTATTTTCAAAAGGAAAATGGTACTGGGCAAATGGCATTGAACCGCTATCGAACCAGACATCGATAACTTCAGGCGTCCGGTCCATGGACCCGCCGCATTCCGCGCATGTGCATTTGACAGCGTCAATATACGGCTTATGAAGCTCGATATCGTCCGGGACTTCTGTTGCCACGAGTTTTTGAAGGGCGTCGATACTGCCAGGTGCTTCCTCATGCCCGCAAGATGAACAAACCCAAACATTCAGGGGGGTTCCCCAATACCGATTCCGGCTGATGTTCCAGTCAACGAGATTATCAAGGAAGTTCCCGAACCGGCCCTCTTTAATATGGTCAGGATACCAGTTCACCCCAGCATTGTTGGAAAGCATTTTTTCTTTCAACGCTGACATCTTTATAAACCAGCTGTCGGTCGCGTAGTAGAGCAGGGGAGAGTCGCAGCGCCAGCAGTGCGGGTAGCTGTGCTCGTATTTTTCTTTATGAAAAAGCGTTCCCTGTTGAGCGAGCATTTTGATGATCTCGACATCGCAATCCTTCACAAATTTTCCCGCAAGCTCCGTCACCTCTGCCGTATAGCAGCCGCGGGCATCAACGAGATTGACAAACGAAAACCCATTTTGCTGGACGGTTTTATAGTCATCCTCGCCGTAAGCAGGGGCGATATGGACAATCCCTGTCCCGCTCTCCTCCGTCACATAATCCGCCATTACAACCTCATGGCCTTTCCCGACAGCGGCATAATTGAATGGCGGCACATAACGCGTACCTCCAAAGTCACGGCCGCTATGTTCACTCAACAGCTCGTAATCCCCTAGCACCTTTTCAGCGAGCGATTTTGCGACCACATAAACTTCGTCATCCTTTCGTGCCCGCACATACGGCAAGTCAGGATTCATTGCCAGCGCGACGTTCGCCGGCAGCGTCCATGGCGTCGTCGTCCAGCCAAGGAAATATTCATTCTCCCGATCTTGCAGCTTGAATTTAACGGTTGCCGATAAGTCCTTTACATCCTTATAGCCCTGGGCAACCTCATGTGAGCTTAGCGAAGTTTGGCAGCTCGGACAGTAGGGTGACACCCGGTGGCCTTTATACAAAAGACCGTCGTGGTGAACTTTGGCGAGGATGTTCCAAACACTTTCAATATACTCGTTGCTCAAAGTTAAATAAGGCTGGTCCATGTCGACCCAGTAGCCCAATTCCTCTGTAAAAGAACGCCATTTTTTCTCGTATGTGAACACGCTCTCCTTGCATTTTTTGATAAAATCCTCAACGCCGTACTTCTCGATTTCCTGCTTGCCGGAGATGCCGAGCTGCTTTTCGACTCCGAGTTCGACTGGCAGCCCGTGCGTATCCCAGCCCGCCTTTCGTTCAACGAGAAATCCCCGCATCGTCTTGTACCGGGCGACCACATCCTTGATTGTCCGTCCAAAAGCGTGGCCAACATGGGGAAGGCCATTGGCTGTCGGCGGCCCTTCGTAAAAAACGAACGGGGTGTTGCTTTGCCTAAACCGAACCGACTCCATGAAAGTGTTCCTTTCCGTCCAGTAATTCCGGATCCGTTCCTCACGCCGAACAACGGATTCCTGCTTGTCATTAGAGTTCATTGATATCGCTCCTTTTTTTAAAAAAAGTATTCTAAAAGCACACAAAAAACCCCATCCCAAGCAAGGGACGGGGTTAGCCGCGATACCACCCTAATTCTATTGATCCGCTCAATAGCACTTAGCAACGTACAATCATACGCGTTCCTTGTAACGGCAGACTCCCGTCCAGGCTTACTCAACATTTTCAGCCTGGCTTCTCAGAGAGGATATTCACGCAACACTCGAACGCCGGCTTGCACCAAAATGCCGGCTCTCTGTGGATCAAGACGAAACGCTACTTTTTCTCATCAACGAATTTGTATGCTTTTATTGGAATAAATTGTAACAAATTGAGTTTGAAACGTCAAGGTATAAATTTATTTTTAACTACGAATTGGATGTATGTTAAAATTATACAAATGCGATATTTTGGAATCGTGTTTTTAGGTGAATTAAAGATTGATATGTGAAAAAACGCCGAGAAAGCGGAGGAGTCTCGGCGCTATTTTTTAGATAGTCAGGTTGGTGATAACACTTTTAATACGGTTTACGGATTATGATTGGATGAACGGCTTGAACAATGAATTTTTGAAAACAGATTACCAGCAAATTGTTGCACCGATGATAATTAGCAAAATGAACAGGACGATGATTAGGGCGAAACCACCGCCGTAACCAAAGCCACCACCGTAACCGTAGCCACCGTAACCACAGCAGCCGCCGTAACCAAAGCCACCATAACCGAACATGAACACCACCACCTTTGGGAAGAAGATACGATACGATATGTTACGTTTCTGGGTCTGGTATAGGCAGGAGCGGAGAATTCGATATTTTAATAAAATAAGTGCCCCAATAAGAAGTGGGAAAAGCAGATAAGAGTAGGTACGCTTGTATGAAAAAAGTGCCGTAGGGAGAGAAAACGTGTGAATCCAACTATAGAAATTAGGCCGGCAGCAGCCAAAGATGTAAGTGAGCTGTACGAATTGATGAGACTGTACATTGTTGATTTTTATCGACAGCCTGAACCAGAAGAGGATAAGTTAAAGGGCTTGATTACTCATTTGCTGGAGGCGCCTTCAAGCGGACTTCAGTTTGTGGCCGAGGAAAACGGGGAGTTAATCGGATTCGCCACTTTATATTTCACATTCAGCACCCTGAGGGTGAAAAGACAGGCAATCCTGAATGATTTGTTTGTGGCATCAAGGGCAAGAGGCAAAAAAGTTGGAGAAATGCTATTCAAGGCCTGTTTGGAATACATCCGGAAAAAAGATTTCTCTTCCATGACATGGGAAACCGCAAAGGATAATCTAGTAGCGCAATCACTATATGAAAGAATGGGCGGTAAGCAATCTGAGTGGCTTGTTTATGAAATTAACTAAGGTTAGGTAAAATGGCAATTGATTGGCAGTGCCTTTTTGATTTACGAAATCCTCTGGGTCATAGGAAGATCAAATACTTATCCGTAGCATGATTTCCACGTATGAGTAAGATATTTGACATGCATATAGGGAGTATAATATAGTTGCTTTAAATAGTTGAATAGTTCTCCTAAAGGGGAGTAGCTTTTACAACAAAGTCGTCATTGCGGAGTGTTGTCATTCCCGGCTTTGTTGGCAACATAACGTTGTTAGCAAGACCTTTACCTGTTGGTAAGGGTCTTTATTTGTAAAAAAAACCTTTACCAGATCTGGTAAGGGTTTTTTTATTTGGTGATTTTCGGTGGGAGGCAAGGCTATAGAAAAATAGACTTCATTTACTTGTGGCCATAGTAAATGAAGCCGTTAAACAAAAACGGCTTGTTAAATACAACGGAAGAAATTAGACGGCCACACTTTAACATATTAACAATAAAAGAAGGAGGAGATAACGTTATGAGAAAAGCAAAATTATCCTTTTCTGAATTACTCAGAAAAAACAAAGAAGAGCTTCTAAAAGATAAGGCGCAAATTGAAAAAATTGAAAAGCGCATTGAGGAAAAATATATAAACAACCAATTAAGATACTAAGGGAGAATTAAGTTACGTGGAACTTTCAATTTTATTATAATACGGCTGGGTACTATTGCTTTTAATTGCCATTGAGGGACTATTAGCAGCGGATAACGCACTGGTTTTAGCGATTATGGTCAAGCATCTTCTAGAAGAGGATAGAAAGAAAGCACTGTTTTATGGACTCGCAGGTGCATTTGTTTTCCGTTTTGCTTCATTATTTGCGATTTCCTTCCTTGTCGATGTATGGCAGGTCCAAGCAATAGGTGCTCTTTATCTTTTATTTATTACAATCAATCATATTGTTAGAAAATTGGTCGCAAATAAAGGAAAAGATATGAATATAGGAGAGGAGAAAAAGAAACAATTAGGGTTTTGGGGAACTGTTTTCAAGATAGAATTGGCCGATACCGCATTTGCAGTAGACTCTATTCCAGCAGCGGTAGCACTGGCAGTTACACTTCCTAATACAAAACTTCCCCAAATCGGCGGGCTAGATGGAGGGAAATTCCTCGTTATTTTTGCTGGAGGAATGATAGGTTTAGTAATTATGCGCTTTGCCGCTAATTTCTTTGTCAAATTGCTTCATACGAAACCTGGCTTGGAAATTGCCGCTTTCCTCATTGTCGGTAGGGTTGGAGTAAAGTTGTCTGTTTTAACATTATCACACCCGGAGCTGGCTTTATTGCCTGAAGGATTAGCTAACTCACCTGAATGGAAGATAACATTTTATGTTGTACTCGTTCTAATCTCATTGGGAGGCTGGTTTCTATCAAAGGATAAAAAAGAGTTGCATTCTGGAAAAGAATTTAAAGGTGTATAACCCTCCAAATTTTATAAGTCCGGGTTATAGAACGGGCCTGTAAAACGGGGCTCGCCCTGTAGAGTAAGTCCGATAGAAAATCCTCTAAAATCTCGAACAGAAAGCCACATGAAGAAATATGTGAAAACTTAAACGAATGAGGAGGGCATTCCTTGTTACTGAGGAAGTTAATGTCACGTTTAGGAATAGGTTTAGCACAAATTGATCTTATCTTGCCTAAGAAAACGTATAGTGCCGGTGAAAAAATTTATGGGCATTTCTTAATCAGAGGAGGTACTATTGAACAAAAAATCAAAAGAATCGACTGTGATTTGGTCATGATTGATCAATCTAAGGGTATAGAAAAAATAATAGATTCAGTAACGATCTTGTCATCTAGGCTTATTCCTTCGGAAGAATTAAATAAAATTTCGTTTACTTTTAATCTGCCGGCCTCTATTAGGGTTTCAACAGAAGATATATCGTACCATTTTAAAACAAAGCTTATTTTTAATGAAGGTTTGGAAAGTATAGACCAAGATATCATTCAAATCACCTAAAAACTCGTTCGTAAAAGTACATGTTTGGACGCTATATGAATAACCGTTATTGATTCTGAAGGATGGAGACAAGTGAAGCTGGGTAGACTTTGCTTAGTGGTTCTTATTATATTTTGTCCTTCATTTATGCTAGATTAAACAAAACACCAAGACCTATAAACAATGAAAAGAGGTAAAAAATGTTTAAAAAAATAATAAGGCAAATCAAACAACTCACCCAAGGCAGCAGCGAGCGAAGACATGGTTATTATCGCGGAGGCAGCAGTAGCAGCAGCCGGCGGTATAAACGATCTCCAATGAGTGGAAGTAACCGCTACAAGCGGAAGGGCCGGAGCAGCAGCTAACCTTCCTCTCTATGGCGAATGTGCTTTTTCGTTCGCTTTGAGTGCTGCATGAAGATCAGCCGAAATCTCACTAATATCCGTATAATGTTTGTTAATGCCCAATAGCCGTTTCAGCAAATATACTGTTTGCATTTCTAAAGAAAGTTCTTCTGTCCAAGGAAGGGCTTTCTTGTTTTTTGAAGAGTACGTCGTATAAAGCAAATATAAAAGTATTTCTCCTAAATCATAGTAGTCCTGTTGTTTCATTTCCAAGATACCTTCTTGTTTCTTCTGTAAAGAACTAGCTGGGGATTGGATAGGGGCTGCTGTGGCTCCCTTCTTAGACAACCCAAAATCGATTAAAAAAGGCTCATTATTTTTTAGTAAAATGTTTGGAATACGTAAATCTTGATGGTAAATGTCTTTTTTGTGAAGATAATCGACTAATTCGAGCAGCTGATCAAGAATGAGCAGAGACTCTCTCTCATTAAAAGTTTTCTTCTTGAAAAAAATTAGGTCTTCCAAATTGTCCCCTTCAATGAAACTCATTACATAAAAAAAATATTCGTTATCTGAGAAAGCTTCATATAAGCTTGGCATATTTGGATGGTTAAGCCTGCCCAACACAGAGGTCTCATTTTCAAACAGCCCAATCTCTTTTTTGTTACGCCGTTTACTTGGACGGAGCTGTTTAACCACTCTATTCTCTTCTGTCTTCAAGTCATTGCAAAGATAAACAATCCCATAGCTTCCAGCCCCTATAATATTCAAAACCACGTAGCGGCCGTTTAAAACCATCCCTTCTTTAAAAGGTTTATCAATAAAAGATTGGTAAATTTTCCGAATTAATCGCAAGATCGAAACTTTCCTCACCTCTTCTTTAAAAAGACCTTTATCGACTCGGCAGGCGAAATCTTGGCAAGTATACAATTGTCTTAACTGTCATTCTCCGAGCACAACGTGATATCATGATTTAATTTTAGCTGATTAACCATAGTACCTCCAACTTTACGGCCTTTTGTTCCCGCTCCTCATCCAGCCTTAATCATCACTTGAGAACTGTTCAAGCGGGCTTCAATTTGTGGGGAAAGAAAATAGTGAGTTAATCGGCTTCGCAACTTTGTTTTTACGTTAAGCACCCCTAGGGTAAAAAGGCGGGCTATCCTGAATGATTTGTTTGTAGTTTCAAGGATGAGAGGGGAAAAGTTGGTGAAAAGTTGTTCCAAGCCTGTTTGGACTACATACGGAAAAACGGCTTTGAATCCACGACTTGGGAAACCGCAAAAGATAGTCTTGCAGCCAAATCGCTGTAGGAAAAATTGGGCGGGAAACAATCTGAGTGGCTGGTGTACGAAATGAACTAAGGTTTAATAATTTTCCACTTAATAATTCAAGTCAGAAGGGATAATATGGAATAACGGAGAATTAAATGAATATAAATTTATTTTTTTTGGGGGAAGTAATGAAAAAGTACTATTCGCTGCTTACTTTATTGCTCGTTTTACCATTATTTTTGTATGGATGTGGTACCAAAGAAAAGATAGTTAAAGGGAATGCAAATGTCACAAATAATAAAATTAGCCAGGAGAGATATTTGGATCCCGTTTTTAAACCAGGCGACAGGGCAGTTTTATTGGGCGGCACTTGTTTGATTTACGAAAAAGAGGACCTTGAAAAATACTTCGAAGCTCTAGCAAACAATGACATGCAAACATTATATGAAATGGATATGGAAGAAAATACAATTGATTGCACAATTGGGGATGATAGACCGCTTAAGGTGGTAGAGGTGGATGGGAAAAAAGTTAAAGTAAAAGTAAAGTTCCTTGATGAAACAAAAACAGCTTGGCTTGGAGTGACCACCAATTTATTAACAAAAGCCTTTGATGGAAAAATTACTGCAGTTAAGGATGACCTTTTAGAAGTCGATTGTTCTAGGACCTACCAACAGGGTAAACCATGTACGGCAAAAATTACAGAAAACACAACATTTACTGATGAATTTGGGAATTACCTGGGTATTGAGGACTTTACAGAAGGGAAAAAAGTCTTGGTAGCCCTTGAAAAACCAGTAGATGCGGACAAGGATGTTGGAAATGGAGAAATGGAAATTCTGAGATTGACACTCCTCGATTAAATCTTAGGATCTAAAGGATGAAAAGTTGTATAACTATACATACAGATAGAGCTGCCTACAAAGGCGGCTTTTTTTGCATTTTAAAAAGGGATTCACGTTATAGAAACAGAATATGTTATATAAGGAATTATATGTAAAGTGCGGCTGGCCATAGGAGGGATGACGTATTAAAAAGTGGGTTTCTCTTGTTCCTGTATTACTCATTATTATTTTTCTGATGATGACAACTGGCTATCGGTTCACTCCATTAAGTGCAGCCAAGGCAAATTCATTTGTTACATGGGACTTTGACGTGATTGATGGATATAAAAGTGGTACATCCACTATTTTTTTATTTAAGAGTGATGCTAAAAAGGCGTATCGTACCGTTTTAGCAGAGAAATCGGGCTTATTATTTTATCGAAGTTATTCATCTACCTTTATCCCGTATAATTCGGATAAAATTCAGACCGTTGGAGGTATGAGCGTTACAACTGAAAATACGGAAGTGTCTTTTTTAAGTATCGTTTCAAACGATGAGAAAGTTGCCTATATAGAGGCCGGTGAAGAACCTGATGTTGAGAGAAAGAAAGTGAAAAAAGGAGAGCGAATTTCATTTTTATTTCCATATAGTATGCAGATCGATTTCCTTAATGCTAAGGCCTATGATCAAAATGGAAATGCACTCTATTATTACGGGTACCCAAAAGGGACAACTATTTTTTCGCCGGAAGATCTTAAATGGCACAAAATAAATGAGGAATTATGAAGTTGGGTGCCACCGTTCATGGGATTGTTAGACAAAAAAGATGTGGAGGGTTAGAAATTCAAATGGGAAAACAACTGATCTATTACTTTTTTATTGGAATCTTTTTTGTCATCTACTTTAAACTTTTCAGATTCTTGTACGTACGCATTGGAATGATGTTCGATTCGTCCTATGTCAACATTTTAGTGATGCTTCAGATTTTTATCACCATTGTTATTCTTATTCCTGCTTCGGTAGCCACGACAAGGAAGGTTTTCGATATTATTAAAAGCGATTAGGTCCAAACCCCTGGATTTAGGTCCTATCAATTTTTTACTTGAATAATAGCACAGGCATAGTATTGGGTGTGGGGTTAGAAGATATGTTGCAAAAAGGCAGGCGATTCGCAGAGGGATTGTACTGCTTCATATTAAATATGACCGTTAAACATTTTCAGCGGGAAAGCAGATTACAAATCCCTGTAAACCTAGAAGGGGAAAATTTCCAGACAAGGAATGTTTTAATGGCAAACATTAAATATGGATTCAAGTATATGATAAAGGAGCTGAATTCCTCATGACGGGTTTTACCAGAGTTAAAAATCTGTTGGGAAATTATCAAACTGCGGTTTATGAAAGAGATGTCGGGAAATTTTTATCCGGATACTCTGCTGATATCCATATGTATGATTGCTGGGATAGCTGGGAGGTTAAGGGCATCACCGGATTAAGCGAAATGGTGACAAGGTGGTTTACTGATTTAAGGGATGAGGGAGCTATACTTAAAGTAACGTTTACCGATTTAGTAGTGGAAGAAAATATAAATCTGGCATATATTCATTGTGCTGTTACTTTCGAGGCTCATAACGAAGAATCCGGAGAAAAACTGCGGCAGATTACCAATAGGTTCACCTATAGTTGTAAAAAAGAAAATGATTTCTGGGCCATTACGCATGAACATTCCTCAATTCCAATAAACGGCGAAACCGGGGAAGGTATTTTTAATGTGAAGTAAGAATAAGTTTGCTTTGAAAACTCAAACTTTAGGAGAGATTGTAGCTGTCATCTCTCCGTAAAGGTGAGTGGCAATCGGATATTCCGAATGCCACTCATTCATTTTCTCAGGCACGGTAACCCGCACAAATCACCCCGAAATAAGTTGGAACTTCGTAAGAAAGGAACTCGGCTTTTCTCTCTTTAAACGGAATGGCCCCGGCAAGAATCAACGTTTGCCAGATTCCGTCCGGCTTGGCTGCTTCAATAAAGTCCTCCTCGAATTCAGCCATTTTTTCAAGATTATTCGATTTGATCAATTCAACCGTTTCCCCATCGAATTTGCGCGCGGCAGGATCAAAGCCGTACGGGCCATCGGCGTCATGGGCATGTGCCCAATCACAGCTTGCAATCAATCCAACCCGCTTCCCCGATCTCTCCACGGCTGTCCGTAAGGCTTTTCCAAAAGCAAGGTGTTGCTCGAAGGCCATTTCCCTTGAAGGCGTAATCACAATAACCGGGACATCCGGCATAAAACGGAGCGGCACCATTGCTCCCCAGTCGAGTGGAAGGCAGGAAATCGGACCAGCGGACGTTCCATAATTGATTGTCGATGCCGGCACCCCGTCTACAGCCGCCTGTTCGTTAATCATTCTGGCAAGCTCCCGGTCGACCTTCTTTTCCATCGAAAAGCTTGCTTCATTTTCTTCTAAAAATCCTTCCATCCTTTCCGAATTGGCTATGGAAAATCGGCCGTCAATTCTTGTCCCGTGCGGTGTCAACACGACTAAACTATCCGGCCTGGCACTGCTCATCCATTCTCCGAGCCTCACCATATTTTCTCTCGTTTTCGCCATCCGTTCAGGCTTGGCACCTTGCAATTCGGGAATAATCTCGCCTCCGTGCGGAGTAATGCACGCAAATACAAATGGATTCATCAACACAACCACCTTAAAGAGTTTTAATACTAATTTGCTTAAAAGGGGGGAGAATCCTTCTTTTAAGTAATTTTAATAGGATAAATTGAAGTGTAAGTCGAATAACATATAATGGGATAAAAAAGGAGCCAGACTGTATGTTTCAAATGAAAGTAATGAAAGAATTTAAAACGTCCTATCAAATAAAAGTATCAAATGACCTTCGTTTTCTTGCTCATATAATGGGAGGAAAAACCGTAATTTATAAAACGGAATCATGGGAAAAAGTAGCGGAACTAACTAAACCTAAGCATCCTGGTTCGATACAGTTCTCACAAAACGGGGATTGCCTATACATAAAAAGCACCAATGGAACTTTATATGTTTATGAAACTTCCGATTTTAAACCAAAAAGTACTAAATCACCTAAATTGGTTGAAGGGGACTTCGGAGCCGTGGATGAGTCGATGGTTATCCTTGATTCTGTTCAAACCGAAGGAGGAGTCCAGCTGGCATTAATCAATCCTGAAAACGGCAAATTCGAGTTGCTTACAGACTATCAAGCACCGGGTACCTTGTTTTATTACAATCAGTCGCTTCCGCTTGAAAAATCACATCTCTTTACGTGGAGTCATATTAATAGCCAGACTGATTACCGGGAATATAAACTCTTACGGGTTGAAACAGCTAAAAGTAAGCCGGAAATAAAATTAATGGATAATCCCTTAAACTTAGTTTGGAATGCAGCTTTATTTGACGCGAATCATCAAGTTTACATCTTGATAATGGATTTTGAACTAACAATAGTTGATTCGGCATTTACTAAGGATGTAAGGAAAAAGCAGATCCTGGATGAGGATAAACGTGAAAACTTCGGGTACTTCTGTCATATTCACCAGTCTAATGATGGGCAATGGATTATAGTGGCGTATAGTAATGGGGTGATTATTTTAAGGATTGAAGACCTTGAACCAATTTTGGTGGTAAACATTCCTTATGCCTGTTTTGCCGAGTTCAGCCAGAATGATCAATACATGCTTGTTGGCACCTGGAGCAAGGGGTATTTACTAGAAAATAATTTGAACAAGTAAAATTGAATAGTTAGCAACCAAACATTTTATGGAGGGTATCCGTATGTTTATCGTAAATGTAGAAGGCGCTATTAATAAGGGTGGAAAATGGCTGTTAATTAAACGCAGTGAGAAAGAGGAACATGCCGGGGGCACACTTTCCCTTGTCGGCGGCAAGGTGGAGAAGGAAGGTGCCTCAATTGATATCTTGGAAAAAACACTTCACCGGGAGATTGCTGAAGAAGTGGGGGTTGAAGTCGATAATCTGCGATACGTTACAAGTACTTCCTTTGTAACGGATAACGGGCTGGCTGTCGTAAATATCGTGTTCCTTTGCGACTATAAATCTGGTGAGGCTTTTGCGAAATGTCCAGATGAAGTGGATGAGATTGTCTGGATGACAACTCAGGATATCGCGGGCCATCCCAATATACCGATGTATTTGAAGGATTATGTTAGGCTTGCTGATAAATTGGTCGGAGGGAACCCTGCTCCGGTTTTGTAATTAATATTTTTGGTTGGTTCAGTTTGGAAAAGTTGCAAAAGTTGACCACGGCGAAAATATGCTAAAGGAATTTTAGTAATTTTGTAGGGGGGGTCAAAATGGAGCAGTTAGCAGCTTCCATAATTGCCCTGGGTGTTTGTGTGCTTCTATCAATTTGGCATTTATCCAATGCAATTATCTCTTCTTCGAGTAATTATCCGCAACACATCAGTGTCGACCAAAACACAGAGGGAAGCTTGGAATTGGTCGTTAACGAGGGCTGGCTTTATCTCTATGACAAAAGGAGCGGGAGATCTGGAAAAAACCAGACAATGCGGAAGCCAACTGGGAAAGGGTTAAGCATTATTCGGAATGAAGTGTTTTTAAGCTTTTGAAAAGGATATCGCCATAGTTATGTTGAGGGATTTAGCGTAGATGGCTTGAAAAAGTAGTTATTGGGAATTAAACAGGATTTAAGTCTTCGGGAGGTGAATAAGCTGGTAATGACGCGGTGGGACTCCAACTTGAACAACCCCCTTGTATACATGAACAAGCTTCTTATCATTTTAATCTTGTTCTTCGGTATAAAAGGGGCCATCTTTAGTTCTGACACATTTTTGGACTTGGCCATTTCTCTATTTTTATATGCTGTTTTTTGCTTCATAAACGGTATTAAAGGAATTCAAAGCAAAACGGCCAAATTAGAAATAGTTGGTGACTTGTTTGTAGGTGTTGTTTTAATTATGACGTGTGGTTATTTTGTTCTCCTATATTTGTTAAATACCTTTAGTGGAGTAGACTTTTAACGGGAGGAAATACTGAGCAGCCAATATGACAAGCTTTTTTTCAAATGCGAAGTCCATTAAAGGATTATCGCTTTTTTTGTGGAATTTTATAACAAAGGTGTATTGAGTTTCGACACTATTTTTACAAAAAGAAGGATACATATGAGGGGAAGAACACTTTGGATAAGATAAAAAAATTGAAGCTTCCGGAAAACGGGAGGGTAATTGTTATCTCTGATATTCACGGGGAAATCGGCCATTTTAAAGATCTTTTGAAAAAAGCAGAATTTAGCAGTGAGGACTGCTTAATTATTAATGGTGATCTATGCGAAAAAGGTGCCAATAGCAAAGAAGTTGTCCGGCATGTGATGAAGCTTGCCGCTACCAACCCGAATGTGCATGTTATTGAAGGGAATTGTGACGCGCTCGTGGAGCATCTTCTAAAGGAAAACCCGAAGCTGCTGGATTATATGAATGCACGAGGCAATACCCATTTCAAGGAGTTGCTGGATGAAATCGGTTTTCAACTGGATGAAAAAACGACCATCCAGGAAGTGAAGGAAGTTTTGCTCAGCCACTATTCCAAAGAATTGGAGTGGTTGGCCAATTTGCCGACAGCCATTGAAACGGACCGCTACATCTTTGTCCATGCGGGCTTGGAGGACAGGGAGGATTGGAAGGAAACCGAGCGAAGCAATGCGCTGGCGATGCCTTCTTTTTTGGAAAAATCGCACCGCGCTGGCAAATTTGTCGTTGTTGGGCATTGGCCAGTTGTGAATTACTCAACCGACATTCCGTCCGATAATCCTATTATTGATGAGGCGAAAAAGATAATCGCCATTGACGGCGGCAACGTCATAAAGCCAACAGGGCAATTAAACGCCTTTATCATCAAACGGACATCGGAAGGCGATTCGTTTTCCCATCTGTATGTAGACAAGCTGCCGACCAGGGCTGCCACCAAGGATTTTGCCGCTGATTCAGCAATGAAGGGCTCGATTAATTATCCGTTCTACACAATCATTCCTGTCGAAAAAGGGGAGTTCTTTACTCTATGCCGGCAACCGGAATCTGGCAAGCTCATTCATGTGAAAAACGAATATATTATTCAAAAAGAGAATGGAGATTTTACGATTAAAGCAGATGTATCCTGCGCCCAAATCAGTGTAAGCAAAGGGGAAACAATGTCTGTCATAGATGAGGAATGCTCGGGGTATGCCTTGATTAAAAAAGGCGGCAAGGCTGGCTGGATTTTGAGAGAGTGTCTTGGATAAATTGGAGTGGTGATTGAACCTGGTAACCAGGTAAACTCGGAGGATTGGGATGAACATAGTAGAAATACTTAAAAACAAAAACATTAAGGTAAGAGAATTACCGAAATGGGGAGGGTATTTGCGGAAGGAATGGGAAACCCATTTCGCCAATCATCTAAGTAACGAAGAAAAAAAGGCAATCTATCTATTTAATCAAGGTGGGTATTGTGGTTATTTATGGCATGTATTTAGTTATAAAAAGAAAGATTGTCTTGAAGGTGAAAAGGCCGAAGTTGCATTTAATGATGAGCGGAAAAATGAATGTTATATCTTCTTTCAAGACTCTGATTACGCATTGCAACTTGCGAATGCATCAACGCTTAACACCTTAGATTTACTTGATGAAACGGATAATGATATGTACATAGTAGATAAACAGTTTCGCTGGACGTTTGTCATGACGCACGAAATCGGTTTGTGCGGGCCTTATTTTAGCAGAAGGTAAGGATTCAATCATGATAATTTGCTTAGTAAAATTCCTGATACTCTTTGAATAGTATGGAGGCTAAACATGATCTTCCCAACAATTCTTCGAAATACTTTAGGAACGATAGGATTTCCTTTTACAATCTGGAATTTGGCGATGGATCGAAAAAACAGAGTCGAACCGCCAGGCCAGATTATAAAAACGAAAAACGCGGATATACATGCAATTGTAACCGGGGAAGGACCAATTACGGTAATATTGGAAGCCGGATTTAGCTCGGTTTCAATTGACTGGTGCTATGTTCAGCCGGAAATTTCCAAGGTTGCCCGTGTCATTTCCTTCGATAGGGGGAATTTTGGCTGGAGCAGGACAAGACGGAAGACCATGACTTCCCTTGATAGCGTCGAGGAAATACGAGAAGTGCTGGCTCATCTTAACATCAAGCCGCCCTATATTTTGGTGGGCCATTCCTATGGGGGCCTTTCAATGCGGTTGTTTGCAAGCATGTATCCGGATGAGGTGGCTGGCCTTGTTTTGGAAGATGCAGTCCATGAAAGCCAGTATGTGATAACACTTGAAAATAAGAAGCGAATCAGGAAATTCAGGCGACTTGTGGCGATGGGATATGTTACATCACTGGTCGGTATTCCGAGAATGTTTAAACAGAAAATTGGCAGGAAATTTCTCGAAAAGAAGTATGACCGCTCGCTAAACTACATCGGCTATACATTAGGCGCTTATCAATCAGCCTATCGTGAATACCTTGATTCAGAGAAGTCAGCCAAACAACTTATAAACGCCCATCCTTTGCGAAAAAATTTACCGGTTATTGTGATAAGTGCAAAAAAGCAGCCGGGCAGTTGGAAACAACAACAGCAATTATTATTGAATTTAACTAAAACGACCGAACACATTGAGGCAGACACAGGGCATTCCGTGCATCTTGAAAACCCAGGGATTGTAATAGATAACATTAAAAAGTTGATTAAGGTGAATCAAGAGGGGAAAACAGCCCTTTATAAAAAAACTGAAAGGATTATCAATTAAATGACCGAATTTAAAACCACTGTCGACAAGGAAGTACATAAGAAATTAGCAATCGAGTTATTCAATTACACATGGGATTTAATTGAAACACCCACTCGAAGCGAAGCAGACGATGAAAACATGATAAACGCAGCCCACGCTTCTCGGTTTCATTGGGGAATAGCAGGAACGCCCCTGCAGTTTGCCAGAGGTGAATGGCAAACTTCACGGGTCTATTCGCTCATGGGCAGAGCTGAACCTGCCCTGTATCATGCAAAAAAGTCCTTGGACCTTTGTTTGTCCAATAACCTTGGCGATTTTGATTTGGGTTTCGCGTATGAAGCACTGGCCCGTGCATATGCGGTCGAGGGTGACATGCGGCAGCGTGACGAACACATTTCTTTAGGAATGCGGGCTGCAGAACAAGTCCAAAAGGAAGGCGATAAGGCATGGCTGCTTAAAAACGTAGATACAGTTGCCACGCTTTCTCTTCCAAAGTGGGAGTAACTGAAATTTCGAGAGGGTGGTGGGGCGGTGATTTATTTTCTTATTTTTGTTTCCTTATTATTATCTGCGGCGGGCTCTGTCCTCGTTTTAAAAAAGAGAAGCAAGAAGTGGTTGGCATGGTTTGTTGCATTTTGTTTAAACACAATTTTTCTAGGAACTGCCACGTGGGTTTTCTATCTAACAAATGACGAGGTAAGGTTATTTGGCTTTGGGCACACGAATGTTTATCAGTTGATAGTATCAATCCCACTCCTTGCTTGGATAAATATATATATACTTGAATTTGCAAAACGCAAAATGGCAAAAAACAAAGCCGTCTAACCACTTTTTAAATAGTGGAACATTATTGCTGCATTTCCGTATATAGTTAGAAAAAGGGGGGTTTTTATGAAAAAATTCCTTCATTATCTGGGTAGCACCCTTTTCGTCTGCATTATTTTATATATGGGAATGAAGTACCACTTTCATCTTAAAAAAGAAGCTGAAGCGACGTATCAAATGCTTCCGTTGTTATTTTTTGCAGTCGTCTCTCCAATCGTGATCGGGATGGTGCTGCGGCTACCTAAGCTGATTCTGGAGATTCTGGAACGAAAGCGATGGACGTTTGATTGGGCTAAAATTGTCGCTGTAGGGCTCCCTGCACTGTATGTTGCGATGCTGCCATATGTATATTACACGCAAATTGGAGGGCATTTGCCCCTCGCAAAAGAGTTCGCAATTTTGGAATATTCCGCCATCCCAACAGCGGCAGGGATTATTTTTGGATATGTTTTGTTGGACAGCTTTAAAAAACCTGATTGAATGTATGTAAGAAGTCCGCCGGGAATATTCTGGGCGGACCAATTTTTTGAAAACTTTCCTGTCTCTCTTTTAATAAAAGAAAAGTGGAGCAATCGCCGCGCCAGTAAAGCCGCCGAGGAATCCTCCGGCAAATCCTCCCGCAAATCCCGGACCGAAACCATAGCCACGGAAGCCAGGGCCGTAACGGTAAGGAGGATATCCCCTGAACCTAGGACCGTACCCATAACGATAATAACCCATTCCATTCACTCCTTTAGTAGATAGCATTGCTTTCGCCGAATGGGTCAAGCAACCTTACTCCTACTATATGGAATTAACCTTGTGCCTGTACTCAACAAATGCGGAGATATGAGTTAATATTTTTAAATAAGGCCTTTGAAGCAGTGAAGCAGGGGACGGATCTACTGTTTCATTGGCGAAAGAAATGGGTGCATTATAATGAAAGATTTTCACTGCTGTGCGACCTGCCAGCATTTCCGGGCCGAGAAAATGGCTGCAGGAATGAACTACTACTGTAGCCGGCTTGGGTACAAAACGAAACCAACCTATAAATTTAACTGCTGGACCCCAAAGGAGCATGTACAAGAGCTGATGAACAAGAAAAATATGGGCCAGGCGGGCAGTTAAGAATTCGTTTGAGAAAGGGCGTTCCTAAAAGGAATACGCCTTTTTTTGGTGAATAATACTTTATAAAGTGATCGGTACGATGTTTGGGATTGGAGGGAAATACAGTGAAAATTTTGGTGACGGGTGCGACAGGAAAACTTGGATCCGCTTTAGTAGACCATTTAAGAGAATCGGATAATGAAATAAGGTTAACCTCCAGGAAAAGGCCGGAGTATCCTGGAATCTTTGAATGGGTGTACTGCGATTTAAAAACAGGTGAAGGCATTACTGATGCGCTAAAAGATGTGGATGTGGTCCTGCACGCAGCAACAAGCCCTTTAAGGGATTCGACTATCATCGAGGTGACCGGATTTGAACGGTTTTTGAAGGAAGCGGGGCATGTAAAGCATTTTATATACCCGTCCATAGTGGGAATTGAAGATATTCCGATGAGATACTACAAATTAAAATGTGAAGCCGAGGATTTGTTGAAGAATAGTCCAATTCCATATTCAATTGTCAGGGGCACACAGTTTCACCATTTTGTTGATCAATTATTTTTATCAAAGCCTCTCTTAAAAAGATACATCCTTCCGGGAAAGTTTAAATTCCAGAGTGTCGATGTATCTGATTTCGCTAGGCATTTAATTGATATATTGAATGCAGGTCCTCAAGGCAAAAGTGATGACTTTGGCGGCCCGGAACTATTGACCTTAAAGGAAATGGCTTTAATGAAGGCTAAAGCAATGAATGAACCAGCAAAAGTCATTAGCATACCGATCCCCGGGAAACTCTCAAACGCCTTTATTAACGGTAAAAACACAAACAAGGCTCAAAAAAGAGGAAAAACCACTTTTGGCGAGTATCTTAAAAAATCTGGTATTTAAGCGGAAAGGACTGAGTTGGGGTGGCGAGACAAGGCAACATTTAAATTCCGAAAAAAATTTGTTCCAAGAATCGTATCTTATCAATCGATATGGTATACTGTAAATAACCTTTTAAGCTTTAAATTTTTTACATTACCGGCACCATGTCCCTACTCGAACGTTGAGTAGGGTTTTTTATTGACCATTTTTTTAAAAAGCATAAAAAAACAGGCCCGATACGGAGCCTGTTTTAAAATCAAATTTTATAATTAAGCTTTTTGAACGTTAGCAGCTTGTGGTCCACGAGCGCCTTGCTCAACGTCGAAAGTTACTTTTTGGCCTTCGTCTAAAGACTTGAAGCCTTCGCTTTGGATAGCAGAGAAGTGTACGAATACATCGTCACCGTTTTCGCGTTCGATAAAACCAAAACCTTTTTCTGCATTAAACCATTTAACTGTACCTTGTTCCATTTTTGTTGCCTCCCAGTGCGTTAGCGCACAATGTATTACTATCCTTGCCCAAAGTGAATTTCAAGACGAAGAGTGAAAATTCATACAATCCTTTGCACCGTGCAAAAATAATTCTTCTCTATCATAACAGTAATCGGAAGATATTGCAAATAGGCCAAAAACACTATCTTTAATCCGGAATTTTTATGAAAAAAATCCATCTATATAGGTTGAAATAAAAATTGGGTTCCAAAAGTGAACGAGGTGGTTGATTTCCGCTCCGGGCATTTCGCTTTCCGCGGGGCGTCAGTGGAGCCTCCTCGTCGCGTTGCTCCTGCGGGGTCTCCCCTTGCCGCTCAATCCCGCAGGACAATTGGCTTCCTCGAATGGGCTTTGCACGAAGGAAATGCGATAGCATTTTCGAGGAGTCTACATGCCTGAGCTCCAATCAACCAGCTTCTCAAACTATAGGGTTATCTCAATGTATAAGATAAAATCTTTTATCAGAATTATTGGAATCATTATCACGAGAATCCCTCTTTCTGGTAAAATGGAATTATAGGATGGAGAGGGGGCAGAGATGTGAATAAGCGCATTAAGCCGCTAGTACTGATTGCAACTGCCGTACTGCTGATGGCCGGCTGCGAGACCCAAGCCGGCAGCCAAGCCCACATCAAGCTGAAAAGCGTTGAAGAACAAAGAGAAATTTTAGAAACGTACACACTCGACGATTATAAAACCATCTATGAAAATGTACCGGATGAGGCGAACAGGCTGGAGAAGGATCAGGATTTGCAGAAATGGGTGATCCGGACATTGGCCGAGGAAAAATTGCTTTATGATACAGACTTATCCGACAAACAAGTAAAGGCGCTCGCCAAAGAGGCGATGGAAAAGGATAAGCTTTGGAAATCAATCGCTAAGAAAAAATATGGGGTTATCGCCAGTGATGCCGAAATCGATCGCTATATCGAGGAGGGGGCGGATACAAGCGGCCTGCCGCAGCATCTTGCCATTGCTGCAACGTTGAATATGTCGCTGGAAGAGTATAATCATGGCTTCGACCGGGACATTTATGAAAAAGCGGTCATCTGGCAAAAATTAAAGCCGAAGCTCGAGAAGAAATATAACACAACAAACAACGAAATGCTGGCTGAGAAGTTTGATGAAGAGGTAGAGAAAAACTATAAAAAATAGCTTTTAGGAAAGGGGTTGGCAGATGCTGATGCCTTTCCATTTTTAAATAACGAATTGGGGGAAAAAGCATGGCAATGCCAACACACATCGCGGCAGCGGGAGGAATCGTCGAAAACGAACAAGGAGAAATCCTTTTGGTAAAAACACACAATCAAGGATGGGTATTTCCCGGTGGGCAGGTGGAAATCGGCGAAAACCTGATTGATGCGGTCATCAGGGAAGTTAAGGAAGAAAGCGGCATTGATATAGAAGTCTCCCACTTGATTGGAGTGTATTCAAACACGGCAATTTATAAATGGTACGATGGCGTAACGGATGTGCCGACTAAGGTCATGTTTGATTTTGTTTGCAAATTCGTTGGCGGAGAATTGGGGACATCGGATGAAACAACAGACAGCAAATGGGTTCCTAAGGAGAACGCCCTCGATTATATCGAGACGCCGGCAATCCGCACCCGCTACCAGGCTTATTTGGATTTCAATGGGAAAACCACCTACATGGAATATGTGACCCGGCCGGATTTTGCTGTGAAACTCAATCGGACTGTTTAAGGATGAAGAAGCGCTGGGGGATGGCCCAGGCGTTATTCACTTTTGATGAAAATTTATAAAAAGGTAATTCCTATGGATTTAGACCGCTACTTTTTGGAACTTGCTTTAGAAGAGGCCGAAATTGCATTTAATGAAGGCACAATCCCAATTGGCGCGACCCTAGTTGACCACGAGGGTAACATCATTAGTAAAGGTAGAAACCGCGTATTCACTAAATTGGATCCATCATGCCATGCTGAAATTGATGTTATAAGGCAGGCTGGGGTTAAGTTGTTGAACCCACAATATAAGAATAGGTGTACTCTATATTCGACAGTAGAACCATGTCCTATGTGCTCCGGGGCTTTGATTCTAGCGGATATTTCAAGAGCTGTTTGGGCGTTAAGCGATGATTATCTTGGAGCATTGAGAATTATGAAAGAGGGGAAACATTTTAGGCATAAATTCGATAAAATAGCGATAACACCAATGCCTTATAGAGATTTGGCTATCCGTTCCCAGGAACTTCATCGAAAGTGGGATGAGCGACGTGGGGTTAAGTATCTTGTAAGTGATATTGCTGGGGAAGTAGAGTCAAAGAAATAGCAGGTTTTAACAATGCTTTGGCCATATGCGCTGAAATTCAATAAGGGTTAACCCCTTATGTGAACTCTTAATTGAGCATATATAGGAGGTTAGTTAAACCATAATCACATTTATAACCCTTAAGCATTGCATCTAGAAATAACCATAATTATTATAAAGATAACTAAAATAGCCTCGAGTGTAGCGTATTTGTTTTCAGTGGACTTGTCTTTTCGTAAAATTTTTCTATACAGTGCTTAGATTTTTATTTTTTTAATTTTTTCATCATGTTTATTCATTCCAGTCCCCCCCCCTTAACAAATTTTGGATTACATATTAACTTTACTATAAAATGGTTATAGTGAGATACCTTATTATCCTGAACAAGTCCATTGGAAGGGGACAATTTTGCAGAGATATTTTAAAATGATGACTTACCGGGTGCTTATCCTCAATAGCCACTTACTGATTGCAGAATGCTTGGAGTAATATCAATGATATGCTCCAAGCCTTTTTCAGTGTTAATTTAATCCCACAATTGCTCGTTTTGCGTGGTGATATTTGGATAAAAGATAAATAGCTTCTGCTTAAGAGGGAGTGGCTGGTTTGATCCATGAATTGAAAAGATTCGTAAACAATTGCAGCGAAGAAGAAGCGAAATCACTTTTATTCCTCATTTTAGCGAGAATTGAAATGGCGGAGGAGTCTGGTATCCCTGCTGAACAATTAAGTGAGGATCTTAGAAAGCTTTATGCTGATTTTAAAAATAAAGCCGGCCAACCCAACCTATGGAACAGTCAAAAACCGTCTGCGGTTCATATTGTGTTTGGCGATTCAACTTTCTCCATGCTAAAGCATGTGTTGAAAACGGAAGGACTTGCTGAAAAGGAACAAGTTATCGGGTTTCCGGACCTTTTTGCCATTGGGCCATTGGCGAGGCTCGATGAGGAGGCGGGTCTTAGTAAGAGGGATGAGTGGTTAAATAATCACATCCACTACGACCAGGACGACCTCGATGAATATCATGCAAAGATGAAAAACGCGATTAAAACGGTTAAGGCTATACCTGAAGGCATTCCAGTTCATGTCTGGAGTGGAGAAAACGCTCACGAACAAACCGGTGCCTGCTTTGCTATGCATCTGTTAAGCGGGAAAAAGAATGATGTTACCGTATTCAACACGACTTCGCGGTATAAAGAACAATTTAACACTGCCGAAATAGAATACGATCCTCTGCATACCGGTGAACTCCATCCTGAAAAACTTTGGTCAATTTTTGTGGAAAATAGAAACATCATCCCACTCACACCGGAAGACCGACTTAAGCTGGAAAACGAATGGATAGAGATATCAGCCGCAAAAGCTGTCCTCAGAATTTGGGAAGCGGGAAAAGTACGCAACGTAGAGGAAGATTTTTTCGATGAAACATTAATCAATATAGCCAAGAGGCTGCATAAGAAGCAAAAGAAAAAGGAATTCTTGGTCGCTGCGAGAATTATTGGGGAGGCAATCGGCGAAATCGAACAATATGCCGGGGATGCTTTTTTGGAATACAGGCTGAGGCATCTAATCGCTGCGGGCGTATTTGAGATCCGGGGCACGACGAAAGCTTTACGTTATTATAGTGTGAAGCTCCGTTAACATTATTTGTAAACGGGATTACCGGAAGAAAAGGCCTAATCAGCCAAGATATCTGACTGGGTTCCCGTTTATTTTTCCAAAAGTATTCGAAAGTAGCCATTATTTTCAATGCAATAAAATGCTCCCAAGGTCTTTAGCAAATTGACCCTTACTTAAAACATAAGTGTAAATCCATTCACGTGTAAATCCCATAGCAAATAGCCAATCCACCCCACATTTAGGACGACCACACCAACCAATCCTATTCCTAAACCTTTTGTAAATTCTTTGTTCCGATTTTTAAATATATGATTAACGGAACTACGTAAAGTCCTTGGTAAAATCCAAAAAGATGCAAAATATCTTCCGCTAACTGATCATTGCTAAACGTTCCTATCTCTCTCTGTAAAAACAACCAAGATCCTAAAATTGTCAAGAACCCCGTTCCGCCTACCAATATTATCCCCTTTTTCTTATCTTTACTCATTACAAATTCACCCCTGCTCTGATACCCTTTCTTCCAGCACCCCATGAGTTAAAGGTGCATTATCCCATCAATTACACGGCCGTTAAGTTCAATTTCCTGAGAATCAATAGGCCATGGAAAGCCTTGTTCGTAATTTGCAAAATCGATTTTATATTATTTTTGAATGGGTCACTTCTTCTCTGCCATTAAAAACATGGGTCTTACCAGACTAACAATCAACACCATTCCAATTAGCCAAAAAATACTTCCGCATTCCAACCCCACCCTAATTAAATCAATTATACTAAACTATTGCAGGGTAGATGTTATTTAATGTTAAAATAGTGATAATATGGATCGGGGTCAGAGGATGTACCACTTGAACTAGTAGGAATAGTTTTTGATCCCATAATTTTTATAAAAAGAAGCGCGATGAAGGAGGCCGTACCGTGGTTGAGAAAAAAAGCATCGATGTCGAGCAAATAAATATTGTGGATGAAAACGGGACAGTAAGGCTTAGTCTATTCAACAATCAGAATATCCCTCCCGCAATAATTGACGGGGAAGACATCCTTCCGGGGCATCGGCAATGCGACCCAATCGCGGGGCTCATGTTTTATAACGCGGAGGGTGATGAGGCAGGCGGCCTTATTTTTGGAAGCGAGCGGGATGAAAATGGCAATTATACGGCTTCCGCAAGTTTGACGTTCGACCAATACAAACAGGACCAGGTCGTTCAAATGCACTACTCTGGTGAAAATGGCAACAATACATATGGCTTTTCAATTTGGGATCGCCCCAATACATCATTAAAGGATCAAGTCAAAAAAGACCTGGAAATCAAACATTCAACTATGCCAGAGAACGAGAAGCAGGCGGAATTGGACAAGCTGTGGAAAGGCCATGCACACCGTGCGTTTATGGGGAAAACTGCGAACGGGGATGTAACGGTTCAGCTCTCTGACAGCAAAGGCCAGCCCAGAATCCGCATGGTCGTTGATTCCAATGATGTCCCGAGAATGGAATTCCTGGATGGGGACGGGAATGTAATTTACAAATTGCCTCCTGAGTGAGGGACCTTTTTAAAAAGCAGCTTAGTTTGTTCTCTTCCCAGCCAGCTTTACAGCGATATACTGCGGGATTAAATTCAACATGCTGACGGTGAGCAAAAGCGAAGTGGCTGTCAAAGGTTTAAAATAATATCCCCATCGGTCACCCCCAGCCATTTGGCTTGAAAAATAAAGTGATACGCCAACCGACAAAAGATTCCCGATTATAATCAGGAATGGATAGCCCTTTGATTTGCTGAAAAAAGCAAGTACGGCAGGAACTAAAATCAAAAACAGGTAACCAAACATGGAGCCATCTTTATAATCCTGGTACATCGCAAAATAGCCAAAGGGAAAGCAATAAGAAATCAATATGAAACAAACCCAAACCTTTTTCACTCTGCACCTCATTAGTGTAATTTTACACTAATTGTAACGTGATTTAACTGAAAGTTCAATCACTTTCTGAATCACAAGAATACGGACTTTAAGATCGATTACTTACCAAGATGAAAGGGGAACGAAAATGTATGTTTTATCGTAGAAAATTTTACATTGTGAAAAACGAGTTTGTAGAAGTTTTTAATAGGCACTTCAATGAAACGAATTTTCCAAATCAATTAAAACATGGTGCCCGGCTAGTCGGCCGTTGGATGGTGCCGAACGACGAAAAGACAACCGAAATTTTCGCGGTTTGGGAGTATGACAGCTACGAAAGATACCAGGAAATTGAAGCGAATGTCCGCGGCGACCGAGAACATGTCGAGCGAATTAACCAGTGGTACGAAGCACATGGCGGCAGGGATTTTGTCGTGAAAGAATATATTCTAAAAATGAAAAACGAAGAGTTGAAGACTACTGTATTTTAAAATAAAGAACTCTCAAGCCCCAAAGCTTGACCTTGTAAATTAATCCAGCTATTATTGTTGATATATCAACGTTCTAAAGGAGGCGGGGCCAATTGGATGAAAATAAACACATTGGACTCTTAATCCGGAACGCGGATTTGACGATTGCGAATTACGTCAAGAAGCAGCTGGAGCCGTTCAACCTTGCTCCCGAGCAGAATTTGATTATGATGATGCTTTGGGAAAAGGACGGGATTTCGCCGAATGAACTCTCCCAGCATTTGAAAAAGGATAAGGCAAATATCGCCCGCATGATTGTGAGCCTTGAGAAGAAAGGCTACATCAAACGAATGGCTGATCCCCTCGACAAGCGGACATTCAAAGTTCTCTTAACGGAAGAGGGCAGACAGCTTGAATGTCGTGTGGCTCCCATTTTAGAAGAGGCCAGCCGCACTGTAATGAACGGAATTAGTCCCGAACAAGCAGTGCAGCTGCGAAAGCTTTTAACAAAAATTATTCACAACATAACTGGAGGACAAGCAACATGAAAATCGTAGCAATAGTAGGAAGCATCAGAAAAGATTCGTTAAATATGTATCTGGCAAAAACAATGCAGGGACGCTACCAGGACAAGCTGGATATTGAAATCGCCGACATCCGATCCCTGCCTCATTACGACCAGGACGAGGAAAACAACCCTCCGCAGTCAGTTAAAGATTTTAAACAATCAATTGCGAATGCGGACGGGGTTATCATCATTACCCCTGAATTCAACTGGTCCATTCCCGGTGTTTTGAAAAATGCTCTCGATTGGGCATCCCGCGTGGACAAGGTATTTATCGGCAAGCCGGTATTCCCAATGGGAGTCACCATGGGGACACTCGGAACCATCCGCGCGCAATTGCACCTGCGTGAAATTTTGACTGCCCTTCAGGCGAAGCAGCTCCCGCCAGCAGGAAATGAAGTGCTCATCGGCTTTGCCAACCAGAAATTCGATGCTCGGACAGGACGTTTGGTCGATGAACAGACACTCGGCTTCCTCGACAGCAAAATGGAAGTGTTTATTGACTTGATGAAATCGGTGTAACCCAGTAATTCAGACAGGATCTTTTTGAAAAAACATAGTCTATCCGTTGAAATGCGTTTCCACTTATTAAGTGGGGACGCATTTTTATTTTAAAAATGAAAAAGTTTATTGGAGGCTATTCAGACAGCGCCCGTGGTTTCCCGGCTTGTGAGTCAGAAGAGCCCCTGACTTCTGACGGCTTTTCTGTAAAAGTGGGACAATTAGAGGCCGCTACAGTGCGGTATTTTTACTTTGGGGAAGAGGGAAGGTGAATTTGCCTTTCATCTCGAATAGATAACCATTAGGAAAAGCATTAGAAGGATGGTGGAACCGTGATTCATGCAAAAGATGTTTTAGCCGATCAGCTCCTGGCAAATGCGAATGACCCGAGCTGGTATATTCCTTTTTTACAATCGGTGGAAAATTTGACTGAAGAACAAGCCTTTTGGAAACCGGATGAAGGAAGCTTCAGTATTGCTGAAATCGTGCAGCATCTACTTTACTGGAACCAATCGTGGCAAACCCGGTATCAAAGCGGTAATGTAAACGCTGTGCCGGCACTTTCAAGCAATGAAGAAAGCTTTATAATTCCAGAAAATAAAACGTTTATAGATTTAAAGAACCGGTTAGTAGGGGTGTTGCTACAATGGCAGGATCTTTTAACAGTGGAAAAAGTGGAAAGCGATGTAGTGGGCTTCTCTGTAAATGCGAAGTGGTGGGGAATCATTGCGAATCTAACAACCCACAACGCATATCACATCGGCCAGATTATCTATATCCGTAAGCTTCAAAAAAGCTGGCTCAGCATAGAAGACTGCTAAAACTGTAGGATTATTATTCGACAAAATCCTTCCATTTTTTGTGATAGCATAAAAATACAACAAATTTATTAGGGGGATGAGGGATGGAAGTGAACAATGTCCAATCGGTAAATATTAGGCCAATACGCATTGATGACTTTAAATTTGTATTGAACTGGAGCAGTGACGAAGAATTTTGCCTTGCAAATGGGTGGGAGACGAACAGGAACGAGGACGAACTATATCGGTGGTGGCTTCGCTGCGTAAAAAATGAAACCAACGATTTTGTTCGCATGGGAATTGAATTCGATGGAAAATTAATCGGGTATGCGGATTTAGCCGGTATTCATGGCCATTCCGCCGAACTAGGCGTTGCAATTGGTGATACTGCATATTGGGGTAAAGGCCTTGGGGTTAAGGCAGCCCAATGCATGATGGAGTACGGTTTTAAAAAATTGGACATCACGAATTTTACCGCTGAAACACATGAGGAAAATGTTCGCTCCAAAAAAATGCTTGAAAAGATTGGCTTTAAAGAAATTAGCAGGATTGGCCACGAGGAATACATGGGTGCAGAGAGCCGTCTGGTTCAATACCAAACTTCTTATTGGTAATTCCTATTAAATAAAAATAGAACATAGGTCTGTCCAAAATTAAAATTAGTTTTATTCTGTAGTTATTTTTTTGCATATGGTTAATTGAAAGACCCGCTACAGTCATTCCCAAAATATGATTTTGACTAGGAATATCCATTTTTAAAAGGGGCAGTCCTTTTTTCATGACAGATAAATCGAATTGCAGTGCGGCATAATGATATAATTTCCCTTTAAAGCTTAAAGCGATTAGGCAGGTTATTAAATGAGGTTATATACACTAAAGACAGAGTTTAATGGATATAAAAAAGGAACAAAGTTCTACCTGATTGCGGAGTCGGAATTCATCGGGGTTAAGGAGTTCGTGTTGAGAACGACTGACCTGTCGGGCAGGATATCGGTCAATGAAAGTGAACTCAATAAGAATTTTGTTTTCATAAAATATCAAAAGGGGGGATTTGCTTGAGAAATATTGAGTTTGAAAAAGAACTCTGGTTTGAATTAAAAGGACATTGTGAAGGCAGGCACTATATTATTGGCAATCCTCATACTTTTAACGGAAGAATATCTGCTTATTGTCTTCAAAAGGATGTGCTTTTTAATGTTTCGTTTGGGGAAATAGTGAATATGCCCCAAGAAACAAAGTATTGGATAAAGGGATATTTATCCGGAAACGAACCTTCACCTCCTGTTGATGAAGATGGCGATGTATACCCTCCAGAACACGAAGAATTTATTCGATGGCAGGAAAGTATTGATTTGTTTCACGAGACAGGATATTGGTATGCAGGGGACAGGGACTGTGAAGTTTGTGGGCGGAAATTGCTGAATTCTTGGACGGAGTTTGAATGTGAAAGCTGCTATAAAAAAGAAATGACTTAATTAGTTAAGTGCCATTGAACAAATTTTTCAATTTCATAGCTTAAAGATAAAAAACATTCCTCTGCAACGAAGAATGTTTTTATTTTTGTGCATAAAATTTGTTTTTCGATAATAACATAACAATAAATGATAATTATTTATTGTAAATCGATAAATATCCTGGTAAGATAAATTGAAAACAATTAGGTGAGGTGCTTTTTATGAAACGCGGTTCAACACTTTTTTTAAAAATCGCTGTTATGATTATGGGAATTCCCGTTCTTGCGATAGGCATATTCGGGTTGTATTGGTTATTGAGAAATCCTCCAAATCCGGATTATGCCCACATCCTGTATCCTATTGTAATCGGCATGTATGTGTCGGTGATTCCGTTTTTCGTTGCATTGGTGCAAGCATTTAAACTGCTAAGCTATATTGACAGGAACGAGGCTTTCTCACAATTGTCTGTTAAAGCTCTGAAGAATATCAAATTGTGCGCAATGACAATCAGTGGCTTGTATGTGGCGATTTTGCCATTTGTTTATGTCGTAGCAGAGCTGGACGATGCCCCGGGCCTCATCATAATTGGAATGGTCCCAATCTTTGCTTCACTGGTAATCGCAGTCTTTGCTGCTGTTCTCCAACGACTTTTACAAGAAGCGATTAATATAAAATCAGAAAATGATTTAACGGTCTGAGGTGAAAACAATGGCGATTATAATCAATATTGATGTGATGCTGGCAAAAAGGAAAATGAGCGTAACGGAGTTATCGGAGAAAGTGGGAATTACAATGGCGAACCTCTCCATTTTAAAAAATGGCAAGGCAAAAGCGATTCGACTTTCAACGTTGGACGCGATTTGCAAAGCTTTGGACTGCCAGCCAGGGGATATTTTAGAATACAAACATGACGGAGAAATTCAAGGATAAAGAAAGATAATTACCTTAACATGAAGGTTGAAAATGAATATATTCAATTACCATTGCGTTGGTCCAAAGAGGATTAACGCTTTTTTTATGGAATTATTTATTGAGCGGAGGCTAGATGAAGCAGAATTTGTTTACATGTACGTCGTGGAAAAACAGTTATTGTTCAAACTGGGGAGTTTAGGAGGAATGGTGCATGTCGGATTATGTAATAAAATTACTTCCTTGGCATCCTGAATTTATTCCGAGTTTTGACGCGATTAAAGAAGCCGAGTTATTCGTTAAATCAGTTTCGAATTACTTCAGTGATATTCAATTACTACTAACAGATGAGGTCCGATTCATAGACCTGGGCGAAAATTTTGAAACTGTCAGCTGTCAATTTTGCCATAGTGACTTAAGTATTGATTGGTGGGTTGAAGCGATGTCAGAAGCAGATACATCTCAATTCACTAATCTGCAAGTAATTGTTCCTTGTTGCCATATGGAATCTTCATTAAATGATTTAAACTATAAGTGGAATGCAGGATTCGCCCGGTTTTCAATAGAATTTTATAATCCCATTGTTGATAACTTTGAAGTCATATCCGAGAAACTTGAAGAGATACTTTCGTGTGAGTTTAGAAAAGTGTGGGCATGTTATTAAAAAAGGTTTGAAGTGCAGGGAGCAAAATTAAAAAAGGGCAGAGAACTCCATTTTTGATTCCCTATGAGGATAGAGTCCAAGCTTAGTACATGGTAGGAACTCGGGCAAAACAAAATTGGGCGAGCGGCTATGATTTTAATAAAAAAGGATGTGGTTAAATGAAAAACGAATCGGACAAACTGGCGAAAAAGAAATTGACTGGGCCCGAGCAGGTTGCGGAATTCATGGATAAACTTGACCATCCGCTCAAAGAGGAGATAGAGGAGGTCCGGAAAATAGTCTTGAGCTGCGATGGCCGAATCACAGAACATATTAAATGGAATGCACCGAGTTTTCTCATCGAAAATGACGATCGGATTACGTTCAACCTGAAAGGAAAAGGTTTTTTTCGCCTTGTTTTTCATTGCGGGGCAAAGAAAAGTCAGGAATCCCAAAAGGAACCTTTGTTTATTGACTACACGGGACTATTGGAATGGCAGACGAATGACAGGGCTTTGATGAAATTTTTTAATAAAGATGATGTGAAAGAAAAGGAAGATAGGCTCAAAGCCGTAATTGGGGAATGGATCAAGGCAACTGTGGAATAAGGTAGTTGCACATGCCGCATTGGTCGTAGGGGAATGTTAATCAAATCCGGATGAACGCATTTTTGAAACAGTCCATTTAATGAGAAAAATAGCAATAAACTACCAACAGTTTAGGCGTTTATTTCCGGTTTCCATAGGGAATAACAATTAGGATGCAAGAAAAATGGGGACATGACCCATAATTAGTAAGTAAGATTAGGGGGCATTGGTATGGCGAAAAAAAGAGCTAAAATTGGTGACCAAATATCATTTACCCGTAAGGATCACTCTTTAGAAGGAACTGTTGAAATTGTAAGAGACAACAGCGTAATAGTGGATGTCTCAAAAGAAACCGCGGATAGTCTGGGTTATGATACAACCAAAACTGTTGTAAAGCATTCCAATTATATGATTTTATCTTCGTCTGAAACGGCGTAATCCTTTTGGGAAAACAAGTTAAAAATAACTCTTGAAAACCAGTTCGTTATTATTGTCAACTTCTCGCTTAAAGCACAAAAAAGCTGTCCGATGTATCCAGCATCGGACAGCTTTTTGTTGCAGCCTGAAACGAATATGAGGGCAGCTTTATATTTTTCAAAAATCACTCCCGATACCAGCGCCCATCAAAATCAAGACTCAACGCTTTTCCAAATGTTACTCCGAACCGTACGAAGGCACTGCCCCTGGCGGTTATGATATTCCCGTCCTGGACGACCATATCCGGGGAGTAGTTGTCCATTTCAAAGACCCCTGACTTTATTATCCCTTCCATCGGCAGTCCGACGGTATATTTCTTTCCTTTCAAAACCCCTGCTTTTGCCAAAAGGAAGGGTGAACTTGAAATGCTTGCGATAATGTGACCGGCTGCACCAATCTTCCCGACGAAATCAAAAAGTTCCTGTTCATGCAGGAGCGTCCCGATATCCATGCATCCCGGCAATAAGAGGCTGTCGATTTCACCCATATTCACTTCATTAACCGTCGTATCCGCCACACAAGTAAGTCCGGACTCTCCCATAATAGGCGTCTGTTTCAGCCCGACCGTGACGATCGGTTTGCCCCCTTGCATTAAAATTGATAAAGCCACACTCAACTCGTATTCACTGAATTGAGGATACAGCACAACCGCTGTTTTTTTCATAAAAAACCTCCCCTCAAAAGAGTAGTATTCGAGGGAATCCCTAACATCCCTGCCTAAAACTTTTTTGCTGCGAAAACTTCAGACACAATAATTAAAAACTGCGCCTCCAGCCAATGGAGGCACAGCCAATAAATCTATTATCACTGAAAAAATTCGTAATAGTTGGACGTCGGAAGCAATGGAATTAGCGGGCTTCCTTCATCATCGGTTCTGTAATGGCTAATTGAAGCTTTTAAAACCTTATTCTCATCGTCCATGTATTTTTCACCGATTGTCGTTAACAAATGATTATGATAGAAAACATAATGATGCCACATCTTGGTTGAATATATTTCCTTCAGTTCCAGCGTCCTGTAATCATAGACACTGACAATCGTTCCACCGGTATAAAACTTTCCATCCTCAAGATTGAACCCCAGGCTGTAAAAAGCGTTAGGAGAACCCCCTGTAATCCTTTTGAAAAAGGTCATATCTGTTGCCTTGTCATTCGTTGTTAAAAAAACATTTCCAGAGCCGTTAAACAAATATTTTCCGTCTGGAGACAAGTAAAATAGTGGCGTCAACGGATAATCCCCATGATAGGGAGAACGGAAATGGTTCACACGGGAAAAATTATCGGTATATTGAAAGCCGGACATCTTTTTTATCAAGCCTTTAGCCCTAACTGTATAAAACTTATTCAGCGCTTCTGAAAATTTAATCGTGCTTTGGTCGGTGAAATCAACTACATATTCTGACCCCAAAAACTCGTAGGTTTTTCTAGAATACCGATAGACATGAGTTGATTGTCCAGATCCGGGAGTTAAATAGATATACGAATCGTCAACCGCAATGTCATAGGGGTCAATATTGATGGGGAATTCTTTGATAAGTGTGAATGTCTTTGTATCAATTACGGCAACTGCTCCACTTTGATTGTGAGACCAATAAGGATCATGTTCTTCCCTTGTCATCAATAATACATAGAGGACATCCCCGGATACCATCATCTTTTCCGTTTTAAGGTCCAGCTTCAGTACTTTCTTTTCCTTTGTTTTGTAATTGTATCGAATGACATTTTTTTGATTATCGAAACCGTAAACAAACGGCCTATTAGGGTCAGCAATCGGCTTTTTGATTGTATTTCCCGGTACCCAGACGAAGGAATCGTCCAAATACCTGGCTAATTTCACTCGGAAGGGCCGGTCTTTAAAATCCCAGATTTTCCTCTCGAGCGATTCTAAGCGAGTTTTTACAAGTTCACCGTCGGCAGTGAAATAAATCGAAATGAAACTATCTACCTCCATTTTAAGCGAAATAAAGGGCCTGGTTTCGTTTAAGAGTTTCTCACCGGGTGCTTTATATTTTGCTAAGATTGCGTCCCTAGTTGTTTTGCCATAGACCCTGTATAGGAGAATCGCCTGCTTATTGATTTCTTTTGAGAGCAAATGGAAGGCAGCTTCGGTATTTTTTTCTGTTGGGCCTGCAAGATATTTCTTATTAAAATCTTCAGTAAGGGCCAAGGTTTTTGTTCCCTGGTTAATGGCATCAATATAAGCCTGGGCCCTAGCTATTGGAAGGGAAACAGTTGAATTCAGTCTGGCTTCCAGCTCATTTCTTTTCTGAGGAGGGAGCGTTCTGACACGGTCTCGAGCTAGCTGAAGTTTGGCACGGGCATCGTTGTAATACTCCATTTTGGGGAGTGAGACAGGATTAGATGGATATGCTTTTACCCTGTAATCATAGGATGTTTCTTGCTTTAGGAGGGCCGCAGCCTTTTCCGCCTGTTGCACAGATTGAACTGCCTGCGAATAGGTAAAGGCAACCGCCGCTCCAGTATGAAAGGGGACCAAATTAAGGAAAAGGACCATCATACACAAAGAGAAAAATAACTTTTTCATTATTCACCTTTCCATTTCTTGAAGTTAATTCCTATATTACGGATTTTTACAAATAGTTTCATTGAGTAAATAATGGAAAGAGCGAGTGAGGAGGAAGATTTCAACAAAAAACGTATTCGGTTTTTAGGCCGAATACGCTTTTAGTTGCGATTGGGGAATAAATTTTAAATAGAAAGAATGCTGAAAATATCACCGGCAATCATGCCGACTACTAGAAAACCCATAAATAGCATTTCAATTATTGTCGCAACATAGGCTTTTCTGTTTTCATCATACTTCCATTCCATAACTGTGCGAACGGTTTCGGACACGAAAATAAAACTTAGTATAATGAACCACGACTCGAAATACCAGGGAATTTCCATGATGTCATTGCTAAGTGTGTAAAACGCAAAAATGATGTAAAGAACCACAAACATAATACGAACTGTCCAATCCGCGATTCTATGCTGCTTGTTTATATGATTATAGGAAAACCAATGCCTTCTCTCCACGCCTAATAATTTCCTTATAAAGTATCCAAAAATATTAATTACCGCCAACACCAGGAGCAATAATAAGATTAATTTCCCCGCACTACTCAATTCATTTCACCCCTCTCTTTTGAACCCTCATGGTACGACCCTCTGTTTCACTTTTAAAGGAAGAGCCTAATATTCATMCCCGACATATGTCCCGCCAATGAAATCGTGGACCGCTCTTTTGTCCTCGCGAATTAATACCATAAACAAACTCACGAGACTTGAAATTCCGAATGTAACAGAGGATAGCAGCACCTTGCCAACAACTTCGCGTAGAATCATATTCATTAAAGTGAGCGGCTGGTCATCCACTCGCATAATTCTTATTTTCAGCATGCGCTTCCCTACAACATAACCATTCCACACAAGTGGCAAAAGCGTTAAATAGACCATATAAACCAAATGAAACGCCCAGCTTGTTTCAGGGTAATAATTCCCAAATCCGCCTGCTAAAAAAGTAATCAAGAAAGTAACTGGCAAACCGACAAGTAAAAAATCTATAATATCCGCAAAAAACCGCAATCCAAAACCTGCTTGGGAATATTTCATTCGGCTCACTCCCTATAATTTTATTGCGTAAGCAGTTTATTTAACTAGTGCTACCCTCTAATAGGAATAGACGCTCTCAAAATCCCTATCTCTTCTAGTAAATCCTTCAAATCCTGTTTTTCCCTATCCAAATGAAACGCCCTCATCCCAACCCGCGATGCGCTTTCGACATTTTCAAGTTTGTCATCAATGAAAATGCAATCCCTGCTTTCAGCCTGAAGGCGTTCGAGTGCAAGTTTATAAATGGCTTCATCCGGCTTTTCGGTTTTCACATGTGCCGAGAGTATAATCGTGTGGAAATACTTCCGGATTCCCAATCTGTCAAATACCCAATCCATACTTGGCGTCGCGTTTGAGATGACAGCGAGCCGGTATCGACTATACAAATCCTCCAGTACTTCATCTGCCTCAGGGAACAACTCACAGTGATTGGCATAATGTGCGCAGAAAAATAGTTCCTCCATTAACTCGCTTGCCCCAAGCTCCCGAGCTATTGTTCCGTAATAGTGCTTGAAATAGCTCTCTTCCTCAAGCCACGTGGTCACGAAAGGCATCGGGATCTCTTTTGCCCTTTCAATAGCTAGGTCAATGTCCGCACGGCGGTAGCCCCTTGCTTCCAGAAGCCTTCTAATCCGGTCATCGCCCTTTATGAATGTATCAAAAAGAATCCCGCCGGCATCGAAAAAAATGACTTTTACATTTTCATATGACTGCATGAACAATCCCTCCAAACCGATTCTCGTAAAAAATCAATCTATCCGAAAGACGACTTCGAGCCCAGTTGGTTCTTTTTTAGGATGATTCCGATATTCTTTAAAAACGAGTTCCGTTCCTTGGAGATTGTCAGGCAGCGGCGGGGTCACGATGTATTTGTAATGATAATGGCCATTGGACCCGCCGCCTCTTGTCAGCCGGCACCTATAAGGTTCTTTCAGAAACATTTCGAAATTATGAGTATCGAACGGGTCGCCAATTTGTCGTTCCGGTTCATCCCAGTCAATTGTAAATTGAACGACACTGGCATTTTCGAATTGGCGGATAAACGAGAGGGTATAGTATCGATCGTCCATTTCGACTGTTTTTAAAAGTGAAATGTTCTTACGGTATCCAAATGGTTCCGGGGGTAAACGGAATTGTTCTTCATGCAGCAACCAGGCAAAAAGATTTCCGAGTAGTTCGGGGGCAATCCCATATTTTTCAGCCCAATCGGTAATCCGATCGAGTGGCGGAAAACCAGGATTATTCCCCGAAACCTCTTTCCGCTCCTGAATCAAGGCGCATATTTGTTCATCGATAACAGAAACCCGCTCATCATAGTAATCCGTAGGAGGCTCAAACCGATATTTTTTCAAAAGAATACCTCCCTCAGTGAAGCACAGGATCGACCCGGGTACTTCACTTTCTCGTACGATACACAATAAAAAGTCCTATCAGTGCGGCTGCACCGATACCGGGGAGCCACATGGAAAGTTCCTTTTTTCAAGATTGACTTCCTTCTTGGGCGGTTCACCGTTCCCCAAGACTTTTAAATCTTCCGCCGCGTTGGCCACCAGCGCTGTGCGGCCACACATTCCTGCCGTCAGGAATGGGGAGCCATTATGAATTTTCCGCTCCTTTGCGTACATTAAATACTTCTCGCTTTTATAAAAATGAATGGCGCACGACGTATTGAATTGGGGAAAGCTCATTTCAACCTGGGACCCCGAAGCACCCTTCCAAATCTGATCCACCTCGAATAACACTTTTTGGGTAGAAGCCCCTTCCCAAGTCTTCAGGACTTTTCCGGTAAAAACCGCATCTGAATTTTCGAGTTCTTCCTCAACAGACAAAACCCTCGCACAATCACAGGCAAAACTGACGGATGGCCCCGCCAGTAACACCAAAGCCACAACTAACAAAAAACTTTGAAGCAGGGGACGTACCATATGTTTCACTGCCTTCACTTTTTCGCCCCTTTCCAAACGAAGAATCCAACGAGTCCGGCAACCCCCACTACCGGCATCCACATCAGAATGGTACGGACTGGCACGGGCGGGTCCAACTCCTTCCGCAGGGACACCTGCTTTACCGGAGCTTCACCCCGGCCGAGGAATGTTAAATCCCCACCAGCTTTGGTGACTTCCGCCGACCTGTCACAAACACCGGTTGTCATGGCCGTTTTCTTTTTAAAATCGGGATTTTCCTTGGCGTAAATCAGATACTCTTTGCCTTTTTTAAAATCAATGTTGCATGAAGATTGATTGAACTGGAGAATGATCTGGGACTCCGAAATGCCTTTCCACGTGTCACTTACTTCAAAAAGAACTTTTATTGTCGGAGAATCAATTCCAGTCCCTTTTTCCTCATTAACCCCAATGACTTTTCCGGTAAAAACGGTGGTCGATTTTTCAAGCTCTTCCTCAACAGGAGGAAGGCCATCGCACTTGCATGCATAGCTCACCGACGAACCTAAGGTAACGAAAAAAATCCCGACAACCAGACATGCAATGAATACTAAAAACCTTTTCAACATACAATCCCTCCATAAGTAGGTGAAGCCGGAGTTAGGGAAGCGAAAGTGGAGCAATGTTGAAGAACTGAAAAGGGAAAAACTGACCTCCATTTTTTAACAACAAAGAATTCTAATTCTTGTAATATATGTTATAATTTTACCATAATTCGGAATACTATGAAACTTTACGGGGAGGAGGACGAATCAAGAGTAATCTTCAGGAAAAATTCAAAGGGAGGCGGAAATGTGTTAAATTTCGCTGAATTAGAGGAAAAAAGTACGAAATACATACTAATCATTTCCATCATGCTATTCATCAGCAGCCTTTTTATGCCCTTTCTTCTTGTCTACCTGATTCAGGAATCGCTGTACAGCTCGAAGGATATTCTGTATTTCAAGACACCGCCATCCTCCTACGTTACGTTCGGGGTCGGAATGATGTGGATTGCGCTTGTCCTGCTGGTCTTTGTCATGGCCAAAAAGAAATTCGACCTTGGGGAAATGAAGTGGCTCTCACTTTTGTTTATCCCGCTAAGCATCCCGTTTTTCATGTTCAGCATCTCGAACTATTATTACCTGGACAAAGATGGGATTCATGCAAATGAACTGAAGAGCTACAATGCAATCGAGACGTTCCGTTGGGATGAAATGAAAGAAGTAAAGGAAATATACGCAAACGAAAGAGGCATGACCACAATCAAGGCATACCAATTCACCACAAAGGATAACCGCGTATTCGAATTGCCCCATGATAAAAAGCTGCTTCCTTTCCGGGCCGGCCTTATGAAAATGCTCCGGGAAAGCAATGTGGCGATAACGGATAATTATGATGAATTGTGAAGGAAGGGGACAAGAGTGAGGAAGAGGAGCCGTCCCTAGGCTTATATGATGAAAGCGCAGAGGATGATGTAAACTTTAGCCTCCGCGCTTTTTTTAATCACAAAAACGAACTCCAAATGGACTTGAAAAACACATCCAAACCACCTAAAAACACGCCCAAGCAAGCCAAGCTTAAAGGGTTTCCCCACTTAATTCCAGGCAGCGATTTGCCCTCATTTCCTCTGGGGTTTATAGTGGAATTACACCATATATACCAAGCTGGCGTTTTGAGAAAATGTTACCGACCAACCCGTCCCTAAGAAGTGAAAACCGATACCTGCATCATTCCTCGCCATTGTGCTATTCTAAGTGAAAAGGAATGACAAGGAGTGATCAGTGATGGGCATGATTGCGAGTTTTTTTAGAGTCACCCCAAAAGCGCTGCAGGTTTTAAAAGCAAATCCTGACGAGGCGGTCGACCTGATTTTTGAAATGGAAGAAATCGAGGAACTTGAGCTCGACATCGATAAATCGTGGCATGGCATTTACTATTTATTGAGCGGCGTCGCCGACCTGGACGAGCCGGCGGACGGGCATATTGGCCGCGCTGTGCTTGGCGGGAACGAACTGGCGGAAGACCTCCGCTACTTCGAACCCGACGAGGTAGCCGCGATTTACAACGACCTAAAAAGCATATCACCCGAGGAGTTCGCAAGCCGCTATGACGCCGAGAAATTGAGCGAGAAGGGCATCTACCCGATGTACAAGAAATGGACCGAAGACGACAAGGAGTATTTAGTCGACAACTACGACTTCCTCCTCCGCTACTACGAAACCGCTGCAAAGAACAACGAAGGCATGCTGCTGTTGATTCAATAACGCTTCTTTTATAAGGATGTTTTAAATTGAAACTAATGACACTGTCTAAGGGGCGCCCCTAATTTAACTTCAGCTGTTAAGGGATGTGCGTAAATGAAAGAGTTTTATCACTCTAAAAAGAAGAAGATTCGGGGGTGGAAACGTCACAAGAGGAAAATTCAAAGGTGGAGACAAAACGTAATTGACTTAGATTTGGACTACTTGAGAGAGCATCAGAAGTATTATGTTAAGTTGTGGATTCATCCCTTTTATTCATTAGTTAGAACCAACCCGCCGAATTGGTATGACCGACTATTGTTAAACGAAATGATCGATGTGTATTTAAGTTGGAATGAAAAAATGGCTAAAGAATTTGAGGATTATTATCTTAAAATTTGGTTGTTTGATCCCGATTTTATTAGCTCCCAAATCGTAGTCACATGCAAAGGTTGTATAAATACTTACGATGAAGCCTTTGACAAAAATCCAGTGACAAGGACATTCCCATTTCATAAATTCGAATCCCTGAAGGATAAATTGGCTTTATTTGATTGGGAGGCCCACATTAATGCCGAAGTGTATTTCGAAAAAGAATTGGTTGAGGATTTACAATTAGGCTTTAGAACAGAAGCTGAGTTAAATAAGATAAGGAATCAATCTTATGTTAACGAAACAATCCAATTTAGCTATGGAAATGACATTTTGTATAAAGTTAATGTTGGTGATGTTTGGGTAGGAACCTTAAAAAAGTCTTTTAAAAGCAACAAATGAAGCTCAACTTTTTTATCTGCCATACCAAAAAGGATGGGAGATGCAAATGGATGATATTTTAATGAATGTCTTGAAAAATGATAGATTGGATGACTATCCGTTATTCAAAAAGTACTGTGTACTCAAAGACAAAGGACTGAGGAAGGATTCTTTTCAAGCATTATCCACATTTAATGGTGAAGCAAAGCGATGGGGCTTTAAAAAACAACAGGATTTTGCTCGCTGGCTATTTGGTTTATTCGAAGTATCAGAGAATAATCACGAACTGCTTGTTCATCCTTTAGAAGAAAACTTATTAAAGCCGATACTTAAGGAATGGATGAATAGTAATCCCGATGATCCGAGGCCATATCGGTGGTATGCTTTGTATTTAACAACCGAAAAACGTATCGATTACTTAAACAAAGCTCTTGAACTTGGCGGAAGCTCCGAGCAAACAGCCTTGTTAAAACTAATTGATATCAATTTGGACTCGCTTTCGTTTTCTATCCATCATATAACTGAAGATGCGTATCTAGGCGATATTAAAGAAGATTCTATCCTGATTACTAAGTCCCAGCAGTTAAACGGCATGGTAGAATGCCGACAAACAAGAAAAACAAATGATGGCTCCCTTATCTATTATAGAGAACTTGAACGACTGGATCCTGTTTAAAAACGAACAAGGAAAAGACTTTGTCAGTTGGTGCAAAAACAGGGGAAGACAGTACCGATGGATCAATGCATATTATTACGAATAATATTTTTAAAAAACTATCCTTTTCCACAGCTTTTTAAAAAGAAAAAAGTTTTGAATAATAGTCAAGTGCTTGCCTGACAACGGAGGGGCTAATCCCAGTTTTGGAAAAAATGCGTTCACTCCATTTTTCATTTGAAGTGCATGGAGAATCATGAAATAAGCCTGCATTTGTACTCAGAAAACTGCTCCAATTATAGAATTCCCAGTGCTGAACCTCATCCCCGGTGCGAATCCGCATTTCACATAAAGGTTTGCTGAGCAGATTTTGTGAATAGTGTCCAGCTTCAAACAGCTCGTCATCCGAAATTTTATTTAAAGAATAAAGCTGGCGGCTGATTTTCCCACTGGGGCGGTGATAGGTAATTTCACAATCAGTTGCAGAAGAACTGATTTGCACGTTCGCGGCCGGGAAAAAGCCGGATACTGGCTCACTTACGAAGTCCGAACTAGAATGGTCGATTAAAACAGGGAGGATCCATTGGTCCCCAAGGTCACATAGATAACGGTATCCATCCACATAAGCAAGAACCCCGACATGAGCTTCGGGGGTACCGAAATCAGAACCGATCGCATGCGCTTCAATCCCGGCATCCTTCAATTCATGTAAAAGCCAAATCGCTAAGTCAAAACAATTGCCACTCGTTCCAAATTGGTTTCTATGCTCAATCATTTCACGGACAGTCCGTTGCCTGGGACCCGATGGCTGATTGTACACCCAGGCTTTCGTGAGTGTTTCCATGGGGAAATCATCAAACAAACGCCAAACGTTTAATAAAGAATGTGGTGGAATCACTGGATTTCCTCCTATTAATAACTGTTTCTATAATTTTACTATTAAAATACAGTTTTAACAGTTTGAATTTTAATTAGTCCACGGAAAAAATGACGAGTATCAGGAGGCCTGTCATGAGCAAAATCATCCAATATTACAGCCAATTCGATGAGTGGGGACGGCTGGACCGTGAGCCGATTGAGTTCCAGGTGAATTGGCACTATATGAAAAAATATCTCCCTAATACCGGTCATATCCTGGATAACGGTGCGGGGCCGGGGAAGTATGCAATCGAGCTGGCGAAGGATGGATACAAGGTAACATTGACCGACTTAACGCCAAGGCTGGTTGAGATGGCTGAGGAAAAAGCAAGGCATTTTGGGCTGGAAGAACAGTTCAATGGCTTTTTCACCGCGGATGCCCGGTCACTGGCCAACTTGGGGGATGAACAGTTTGATGCCTCGTTGATGCTTGGGCCTCTGTATCATTTGCAGGAAGAAGAGGACAGGATCAAAGCGGTAAATGAATTAAATCGAGTCACAAAGAAAAGCGGACTTGTTTTCGTTGCGTTCATGCCACGAATTCGCCATATTCTAACCTCTCTATTGAACCCTGAAAACTGGAAGCCGAACGACAATATCAATTCAATCCTGGAGTTTTCACGAACTGGCCGCTTTAACCATGCGGATGATGGCCGCTTTACAGGAGCCTATTATTACAACATTGAAGAAATTGTCCCTTTTATGGAACAACACGGGTTTGAAACAGTGGAGTTAATTGGCTCAAATGCCGGCGCCATCCTTACTAGCGCCAGCTGGAAATATTGGGAGGGCAGAGGGGAGGAAGAGGTCGATAAAATCATTAATCTAATTATTGAAAGAGCGACCGATCCCTACATACTTGGTGTCTCATCCCATTTGCTGTATATAGGGAGGAAGAAGTAATATGCAGAATAGAATGAATCACGGAACGTACCAAGTTCACTCCAAATAAAATCGCTTGAGTAAAGTTCCCTCAAGCGATTTTTGCTCTATATACCGTGTTATTATTTTGACAAATACCCAAACAACACCTCAGCCCAAATCTTCTGGCCCTCGTCGTTCGGGTGGACGCCATCTTCCTTAAGCGTATCCTCGAACTTGACGTTCTTTTCTGCCAAATACGTCTGAATTCCTTTATTCATGTCGAAATAATCCCAGCCGTTTTCTTCAATGAGGTCCTCGACATTGCGGAGGTAATCCCCGTATCGGTAGCCCCGTGCATTGGCTTCCCTGATTTTCTCGGGTGAAGGGTAGGCGGAAAAAAGAACAATCCTGGCATTCGGCAAAGCCTCTTTCAAGGATGAAACAATCTGAGTTAGATTTGTCTTGGTCCCGTCCATTGAAAGAGACTTCCCATGATTATGCAAAAGGGAAGTTTCAATGAGAACGAGAGCAGGGTAATCCTTCACCACCGCGCTCACGATGCCATGATCGACGATATCTTGGGTGGTCAAATCACTTTCTCCATGGTTCTTGACAGTAATCTTACGGAGGTCTTCGTTCACACCCCGAATCCTGCTCTCCACTACACGCGGCCAGGCTTTCGAATCCGTGCTGGCGCCCTCGCCCTTAGCAACACTGCTTCCTATCACGGAAATAGCAACCCGTTCCTTCATTAGCGTATTATAGTGAAGAAAATCAATCACCGGCTGATTATTATTTGATTTTGGATTCAAGCGGTCCAGCTTGGCCAGCGTTTCCTTCTTTTTTTCTGCTTCTTCCTGCTGAAGCTTTTCCTTGTAAGCTATGTATGATTCCTTACCCTTGGCCTCGATTTTCTTGTGGTAATAATTGCTCCCAAAACCCAGCACCACCGCCAGTGACAGGAAAATAAACAAAAAGACAAACCTTTTCACCGAAATTCCCCCAACATTATAATACTACAATTATTACATGTATTTACAAAATGTTACAAGCGACTTTCTATTAAAATAAAAAAGAAGACTACAAGTAGCCTTCTTAAATGAAATATAAATCTGTATAAGGCACTAGAAACGTCCCTTGTTTCACTTTCTTAGAACATCGGCTTGGCAGGGKCAACAGCCAGAACCGGCTGGCCATCTACTTCGATCCAATAGTAGTAGTGGTCTACTTCTATGCCTGTCGCATTCGTTAACTCTTTATGTAGTGTCTCCTGCAGCTCGAAAGATGTTTCAGCAGTATTCAATGATGGAAGATTAAGCCCGGTTTTGAGTGAAATCGTCTGGTCATACTGGCTCAAATACGCAGCGCCGGCCGTTCCTGCGAACAATGTTTGCAGAGCGAACGCCAACATTAAAACCAACAGCATCCTTTTCATCGTATCACCTCCTTTCAAATCAGCTTTATAATTTTTCAATACGGTTCACTAACCATCAACAATTGAAAAAAACGCATCAATGACATCTGGGTGGAACATAGTGCCTTTGTTGTGGGCCAATTCTTCAAAAGCTTCCTCACGGGTCATTCCTTTCCGGTACACGCGGTCGGTCGTCATCGCATCAAATGCATCCACGACCGAAATTATTGCAGCCTCAATCCTGATTTCGCCGCCCTTCAACCGATGGGGGTAGCCTTTCCCGTCATACCGCTCGTGGTGCTGCTCCACAATTTCGCCGGCCTTTAACAGATCAGGATTGCCCGTTTCGGTTAAAATTTCCCTTCCCCAGATGGTGTGCATTTTAATAATGTCGTACTCTTCGTTCGTCAGCTTCCCGGGCTTTTTTAAAATTTCATCCGGAACTCTCACTTTGCCAACATCATGGAGAAAGCCGGCCAAGTTCATAATATAAAGCTCATCCGCATCCAGGCCCATCACTTTTCCGAGCCGCATCGACAGCTCCTTGATCCGGTCGCAATGGTCGGACGTGTAGCCATCCTTTTCTTCCACCAGGATGGCGAGATCCATCATGTCCTTTACGGCATTGCTGTAAAAATGGAATTGCGGCTGTGATGTTACATATAAAAACTCCACGTCGGTTTCAGCCGTGAAAATCATGTGCTCTTTTACTGGGCAGGCATTCACCGAATCACCGGGCTCAAGAATAACCTCCCCGGCTGACGAAACCATCAAAAGCCGCCCAGACAGGATGGTCAAATGTTCAAGCGCCACCCAATCATCAGCAGGCCCCATCGCCCAGCGCGCGCCTGCATACAGCTTGTGGAGGATAACCTCCGTACCGTCCCCGGACGCAAGCAGGGAGAGCTCCATATTCTTCATTAGAACTTTATCAAGTGGCTTTCTCTTTAAAATCTTCATACAATCCCCGCTTCCAAAAACAATCAGATTAAAAACTTTATAGAAAAGGAGCGATTCTTGTCGAAAAAAAGTGTTAAATAATGAATATAATACCATCTTTATCACCGTAAAAACAGTGGGTTTTCTAAAAAAATGAAGCAGTGAAGCAGGGGACGTACCCTGTGTTTTAGTTTCTTGGACATCTTAAAGCCGAGATTTAGAGACAGAAGGTTTTGGCAGAATTAGTCCCTGTTTTGGCATTATTAATCCACGGTTTGGCAATAATCCTTCCAGATTAGGCACTATTAGAGCTCTGTTAGGCATTATTAACGCTAATTAGGCAGAATTCAAAAAGTTTCTTTGACTCTTCCATACCGGATTACTAGCTCCGTTTGTCGCTTCAAACCTTATTCCAGCTTTCCCCCTAAAGTGAACCATTAGAACCGTCCCCAACTGCACTACTTAATTGTTGCGCTAATTTTCAAAATATTTTATTATAAGAGGTAGCAGAACTCATTATTTTCCAGTGCAATTTTTTTTGCCGAAAAAATGAATGAGCATTCATTCAAATTTTGTCGAAGGGGGAGACACATGTGATTCAACCGATTAAAAAGGCTGCCGTGCTTGGCTCGGGGGTGATGGGTTCGGGGATTGCCGCCCATCTCGCCAACATCGGAATCCCGACACTCTTGCTCGATATCGTCCCGCGCGAGCCAAACGATGCTGAAAAGGCGAAAGGCCTGACGCTCGAGGACAAACAAGTCCGCAACCGCATCGCGACCGAATCGCTCCAAAAGCTGCTCAAGCAAAAACCGGCGCCGCTCACCGTCAAGGAAAACCTGAATCTCATCGAAGCCGGAAACCTTGAGGACGACTTGAACCGCCTCAACGAAGTAGACTGGATCATCGAAGTCGTCACCGAAAACCTCACTATAAAGAAGCAAGTTTTTGAAAAAGTCGACCAGCACCGGAAGCCGGGCAGCATCGTCAGCTCGAACACATCCGGCATCTCGGTCGAAGCGATGGCGGAAGGCCGTTCCGAGGACTTCCAAAAGCACTTCCTCGGCACCCATTTCTTCAATCCGCCGCGATACTTAAAATTGCTCGAAATCATCCCGACCCAACACACCGACCAAGAAGTCCTCGACTACATGAAAACGTTCAGCGAAGATGTGCTCGGCAAAGGCGTCGTCATCGCGAAAGACACGCCGAACTTCATCGCGAACCGAATCGGCACGTACGGCCTGCTCGTCACCTTAAGGGAAATGCTGAAGGGCGGCTACTCGGTTGGTGAAGTCGATTCCGTCACAGGCCCGCTGATCGGACGCCCGAAGTCCGCAACATTCCGCACACTGGATGTTGTCGGCCTCGACACGTTCGTCCATGTCGCCAAAAATGTCTACGACCAGGCGGAAGGCGCCGAAAAGGAAGTATTCGATGTTCCGCCGTTCATGCTGAAAATGCTTGAAAACGGCTGGCTCGGCAGCAAGTCCGGACAGGGCTTTTTTAAAAAAGAAGGAAAGGACATTCTTGAACTTGATCCAAATACACTCGAGTATGGCCCACGTAAAAAGCTAAAGACACAGGCAACAGAACTTGCCAAGCAGGAAAAAGGCTCAGCGAATAAATTGAAAGCGCTTGTATACGCGAAGGACGACAGAGCCGGGAACCTGCTCTGGAACATTTTCAGTCCGGTCCTGCTCTATTCCGCCGAGCTTCTTGGAAAAATTGCCGATGACATCCCGTCGATTGACCGTGCGATGAAATGGGGCTTTGGCTGGGAAAAAGGCCCGTTTGAAACATGGGACGCAATCGGCGTTGAGCGTGCAGTTTCGAAAATGAAGGAGCAGGGGAGCCAGGTCCCGCAATGGGTCGAGGACATGATCGCCGCCGGACACACTTCTTTTTATAAAAATAATGAGTACTATCATAACGGTGAATACAAACCCCTTGAAGTAAACCCGAAAGTGATTGACCTGAAGCAAATCAAAGAGGAAAAAGGCGTCATTAAAAAGAATTCCGGCGCAAGCCTGATTGACATCGGGGACGGCGTCGCGCTGCTCGAATTCCATTCGCCGAACAACGCAATTGGGCCGGACATCCTCCATATGATCAACTGGTCGATCGACGAGGTCGAAAGGAATTACAAAGGGCTCGTCATCGGCAACCAGGGCAAGAACTTCTGCGTCGGCGCGAACATCGCAATGATCCTTATGGAAGCCCAGGACGATAACTTCTTCGACCTCGACATGGTCGTCCGCCAGTTCCAGAACACGATGATGAAAATTAAATACTCAAGGAAACCGGTCGCCGCGGCGCCATTCCAAATGACACTCGGCGGCGGAACCGAAGTCAGCCTGCCGTGCGCGCACATCCAGGCATCGATGGAAACGTACATGGGACTCGTCGAAGTCGGCGTCGGCCTCATCCCGGGCGGAGGCGGAAACAAGGAGCTTTATCTCAGATACATGAATGCCCTACCGAAAGGCGTCGATTTCGACCTCATGAAAGTCGCGGCCAAAGTATTCGAAACGATTGCGATGGCAAAAGTCTCAACATCAGGCGACGAAGCCCGCGAACTCAATTTCCTGAGGCCATCGGACGGGATCTCCGTCAATGCGGACCACCAAATTTACGACGCTAAACAGGCGGTCCTCGCCATGCATGATCAGGGCTACAAACCGCCGGTACGGAAGAAAATCCCGGTCGTCGGTGAAACCGGCTACGCGGCGCTCATCCTCGGCGCCCAGGCGATGCAGCTATCCGGCTACATTTCCGAGCACGACATGAAAATCGCAAAGAAACTCGCCTACGTACTAGCCGGCGGAAAAGTCCCATTCGGCACCGAAGTCGACGAACAATACTTACTGGATCTAGAGCGGGAAGCCTTCCTAAGCCTCCTCGCCGAACCAAAATCACAGCAACGCATGCAGCACATGCTCCTAAAAGGAAAACCGCTGCGTAACTAAAGGGGATCAGGGTGAAGCAGTGAAGCAGGGGACGGATCTAGTGATTCATTCGTGAAACATCAAATAGGGGACGGACCCTATGATTCATTTGAGCTTTTTATAAACCGGCTTTTCGTTAACCAACAAGCGGAGTCACGTTAATCGGCTCAAATGCTGATAAAAGGCTGGCGAATGCTGATAAACGATTGTCACTTACTGATAAACAGCGGCCACTTACTGATAAAAGTTTTGTAAATGTTGATAAACCGCACTCAATTGCTGATAAATAAGCTTCACCCAGCAACCGCTTATACCCGGTTGCTAGAAACAGCAACTCAATACTAGCGGACTCCCATATCCGCTGCCAAACAACCAACTAGTTTACTAGAACACTAGAACGAAAGAGAGGGAACCCAATGAGAGAAGCGGTCATCGTTGCCGGAGCCCGCACCCCGGTCGGAAAAGCGAAGAAGGGCTCACTCGCCCAGGTTCGCCCCGACGACCTCGGAGCGCTCGTCATCAAGGAAACCTTGAGGCGGGCCGGCAATTACGAAGGAAACATAGACGATGTCATAATCGGCTGCGCCATGCCGGAAGCGGAGCAGGGACTGAACATGGCGCGCAATATCGCTGGCCTGGCCGGGCTCCCATACGAAGTCCCGGCCATCACCATCAACCGCTATTGTTCGTCCGGCCTGCAGTCAATCGCCTACGCCGCCGAGCGAATCATGCTCGGCTATGCAGACACCATTCTCGCCGGCGGAGCTGAATCGATGAGCATGGTGCCGATGATGGGCCATGTCACCCGCCCGAACGTAAAGCTCGCCGAAACGGCCCCCCAATATTATATGAGCATGGGCCACACCGCGGAAAAGGTCGCCGAAAAGTTCGGCGTCACCCGCCGCGATCAGGATGAATTCGCCGTCCGTAGCCACGAGCGCGCCGCCCGCGCCATCCAGGAAGGCAAATTCAACGAAGAAATCGTCCCGGTGGATGTCATCGTCCGCTCGGTCGGCAGTGACAACAAGCTGAAGGAGAAAACATTCCAGTTCGCACAGGATGAAGGCGTCCGCCCGGATACGAATCTCGAAACACTCGCAAAACTGCGCCCGGCATTTGCACTGAACGGAACCGTCACAGCCGGGAACGCCTCGCAAACGAGCGACGGCGCCGCCGCAGTAATGGTAATGGAACGTGAAAAAGCGGAAGCCCTTGGCTTAAAACCGCTCGCAAAATTCAGGTCGTTCGCGGTCGGGGGAGTGCCGCCGGAAATCATGGGCGTCGGACCGGTCGTCGCCATCCCGAAGGCGCTTAAGCTCGCCGGCCTCGAAGTAAGCGACATTTCGCTATTCGAGCTGAACGAAGCATTCGCTTCCCAGGCCATCCAGGTCATCCGCGAGCTGAACCTTGATGAAGACAAAGTCAACGTGAACGGCGGCGCAATCGCACTCGGCCATCCGCTTGGCTGCACTGGCGCCAAACTCACGCTGTCCCTAATCCACGAACTGAAGCGCCGCAATGAACAATTCGGCGTCGTCACAATGTGCATCGGCGGCGGCATGGGCGCGGCCGGGGTATTTGAACTGCTTTAGTCGGAAAAAAAGCCACCCAATTCAGAATTTCAAAGCAATCCAGCCACCCCGGCGCGCCGGGGCTGGCTTGTTAACCTAGAATTGAACCCAGTCGGAGCCTCGCCAGGTTCATAAAAGTTCAAATCGGTTCATAAAACCACTCAAAAGGTTCATAAATTTAATAATCGGTTCATAAATTCGACAAACCGGTTCATCAATTCCGAAACCGGTTCATAAAAGCTAGTACCTGCTAGCACCTAAACGAAATAAGTCAAAAAAACACACCCAGCGGGGCGGCAAACCCAACCATGACACATCCCAACCCAGACTTAACCCAACCCACAGACCCAACAAAAACTCAACCCAGTCACGCCCGCCCAACCACCAACCCAACTCTTCAATAAAGAAACGGAGGAATCATAAATGACCAACCAGCTCGGCGAATCAATCAAAGGCGGCAGTTTTTTAATCGAAGACATACCATATGACCGAGTCTTCACCCCCGAAGACTTCACCGACGAACACAAAATGATCGCTAAAACGACCGAAGAATACATTGAAAAAGACGTCATGCCGCAAATCGAACACATCGAAAACCACGAATTCGACCGCTCGGTAAAACTGCTGAAACAAGCCGGCGAACTCGGCCTACTCGGAGCCGACGTCCCGGAAGAATACGGCGGACTTGCGCTTGATAAAATCAGCTCCGCCCTCATCGCCGAAAAAATGGCCCGCGCCGGCGGATTCTCGATTTCCCACGGTGCCCATGTAGGAATCGGCTCACTGCCAATCGTCCTTTTTGGTAACGAGGAACAAAAGCAAAAATACCTGCCCGACCTTGCAACCGGTGAAAAACTGGCTGCCTACGCCTTGACCGAGCCAGGCTCCGGATCCGATGCACTTGGCGCAAAAACAACCGCCAAACTGAACGCCGAAGGAACCCACTACATCCTGAACGGCGAAAAGCAATGGATTACAAACTCAGCATTCGCAGATGTTTTCATCGTCTATGCAAAAATTGACGGCGAGCATTTCTCGGCATTCATCGTTGAGCGCGACTTCCCGGGCGTATCCGTTGGCGCCGAGGAAAAGAAAATGGGAATCAAAGGTTCATCGACCCGGACGCTGATCCTCCAGGACGCACAGGTTCCGAAAGAAAACCTTCTTGGCGAATCAGGCCGCGGCCACATCATCGCCTTCAACATCCTAAACATCGGCCGCTACAAGCTCGGCGTCGGCGTCGTCGGCGGAGCAAAGCGCGCGTTTGAAATCACCGTCCAGTACGCGAACCAGCGCCAGCAGTTCAAAACGCCAATCTCGCAATTCAACCTGACAAAGGAAAAATTCGCGACAATGGCTTCGAAAATCTATGCAGCCGAAAGCTCCGTCTACCGCACAGTCGGCCTGTTCGAGGACCGGATGGGACGCCTCACCGCGGACGAAGCAAAGGACGGCCTCCAAGTCGCAAAATCGATCGCCGAGTATGCCATTGAATGCTCGCTCAACAAAGTCTTCGGTACCGAAACACTCGACTATGTCGTCGACGAAGGCGTCCAAATTCACGGCGGCTACGGCTACATGGCCGAATACGAAATCGAGCGCGCCTACCGCGACTCCCGAATCAACCGCATTTTCGAAGGAACGAATGAAATCAACCGCCTGCTGGTGCCTGGCACATATATCCGAAAAGCAATGAAAGGCGAGCTGCCGCTTTTCCAAAAAGCCCAGCAGCTTCAGGAAGAGCTCATGATGATGATGCCGGAAGAGCCGGGTGACGAGCCGCTCGAGCAGGAAAAGCACCTCGTCCGGAACGCGAAGAAAATCGGCCTTCTTGCTGCCGGCCTCGCCGCCCAGAAATACGGAAAGGCGCTTGAGCAGGAACAGGAAATCCTCGTCAACATCGCCGACATCATTTCCAACGCCTACGCAATGGAATCGGCTGTCTTGAGGACCGAGAAAGCCATCGCCAAATCCGGACTCGAAAAATCCAGGCAGAAGCTCCTGTACACACAAATCTTCTGCCAGGAAGCATTCAACGAAATCGAGCAGCACGCCAAAGAAACACTCGTCGCCACGGAAGAAGGCGACACCCTGAGGATGCTCATGTCGGCCCTCCGGAAATTCACGCGCCACACGCCGATCAACGTCATCGCCAAAAAGCGCCAGGCCGCCGACCGCCTCATTGAAACGGAAAAATACGTTGTCTAAGAACTTCCTTTTGTGAAAAAAGGCCTCCGCACCTGGAGGCCTTTTTATAATGCCAACGCATTGCTGTACTTTGTGCAAAATCCCCCTATTTTGTCATGTAAATCATTTAAAAAAATCGGAGTGTTTTTCTCCCATCCCCCGGACACATATATTCCATAAAATTCAGCAGACTATTTAATGAATATGAAAAGGAAGCTGCCTGTTTTATTAACATTTAAAAAGGGGAATTTATCATGGAAAAAAAGCTGTTGAATTTACTCACTGCAATATGTTTTATTTCTTTGCCAATTTTATTTAAAGGTTCGAAAGTTAGGGAAAATCTTCTTATTCTTTTCTCAAAAGGTGTACTTTCAACTCTAATCGATGCTTATGTTGTTGGAACTAAAAGATTGGAATATCCAGTTCGCCCTTTTCCAAAAATTTTTAAAACAAATATTATTTTTGACCTATTATTTTTCCCTCTATTAAGTGTTATCTGGGTAAAGCTCTCCTACCATGATAATCTTAGGAAAATTTTATTGAAAAGTTTATTTTTTAGTGTCCCGATGAGTCTAGGTCAATGGTTTATGGAAAGAAAAACCAAGCTATTCAAGTGGAATAGGTGGTCCCCTTTCCATACATTTGCCAGTGTTAATTTTACTTTATTTTCAATTAGAGGTTTAATTGGACTATTAAAAATAATAGATAAATCTAAAGAGAAAGCAGCCCAAAATTAATGTGGAAATGGGAAAATGTATCCCCGAAAATTTGTAAGCTATGTTTATTAAAATGGTGAGGCGGGATCGCCAAAAAAGTATGGTAAGTAAACGGACTCTTGCAACTTTCCTGAACGAAACACTAATTTTGAAATCGTTTCATATTATTCTAAAGGAATAATAGGGTTTTTTTTATCTGTATATCTTAAAGAGCAGTCTATGAGGAAGTATTGAAAACCAACCAATATTACCTCCTAAGCGAATGGCCGTTTCGCCACCCCCCAACACTCCATCAACCGATGAATCCCAGTTTCAATGTCATCCAATGGAATTCCGCCAAAGCCAAGTAGAAAGGTTGGATACTCATAGTCAATTGGCTTTAACAAATAATCGGTTACTGGATAGATGGCAATATCGTTTGCCGCCGCGATCCGTTTTAACTCGTCTTCACTTTTTGACAAGGGCACTGAAATCAGAATATGCATACCAGCCTGGTCGCCAGTGATTGTGACATTTGGGTATTGCGTTGCAAAGGTGTGGGTTAATTTATCGTGTTTCTTTCGATAAATTTTCCGCATCCGGTTTAAGTGTTTGGAAAAATAGCTATCTTTCATGAAGTTAGCCAATATGTGTTGGTCGAATCTCGGGACGGTTGCCGAGTAATAGCTGAACGTCTCCTTGTATTTCCGAACCAATGTAGAAGGCAATACGAGATAGGCAACACGCAATGATGGCATTAACGATTTAGTAAACGTGCTGAGATAAATCACTTTATTGTTTTGGTCCAGGCCGTGCAATGCGGGAATGGGCTTTCCGATATAACGGAACTCGCTATCGTAATCATCTTCAATAATGTAGCGTTTTTCATCCTTTACCGCCCACTTCAACAGCTGTGTCCTTCTAGTTGCGGATAAAACAGCTCCGGTAGGGAATTGGTGGGAAGGGGTAATGTAAACGACATTCGCATTTGTTTTTTCGAGCTCGTCCACAATTAGCCCTTCTTCATCAACCGGGACCGGAATCGCCCTGTTTTGCAATTCGACCCTGGGGATTGCGGAGTAACCGGGATTTTCAAGGGCAAATTCAGAATCGTTTTCAAGCAATCTTAAAATGATCGGAAGGAGCTGCTCTGTTCCCGAACCAATGACGATTTGTTCCGGCTTACAAACAATCCCCCTCGATTGATAAAGATACTTCGCAATCTCGGTCCGCAATGCGTATTCCCCTTGAGGCTCACCTATTTGTAAAAGCTCCTTTGAATGAATGTCGTACAAGTCTTTCGCATATTTTCGCCATTGGGAAAAAGGGAAGGAGTCTGCATCAATTTTGCCCGGATGAAAATCAAATTGAAAAGCCCTTCCCACAGGCTTTTCCACCGGAATGTCCAAAGACTCTTTTTCTATATAAGGCAATTCATCTATTTCTTCTACAAAAAAACCAACGCGGGACCGGGAGATAATATAGCCTTCCGCAACAAGTTGGCCATAGGCAATTTCGATCGTCGTTTGGCTGATATTTAAAAATTCGGCTAATTTTTTTTTGGAAGGCAATTTCGTTCCAACTGCGATTTGTTTTTGGACGATGGCATTCTTGATACCGAGATAAAGCTGTTCATATAGCGGCTTTGCCGTACTTTTATCCAAGTCAAATATTAGCATGTCCATATGCAAGCCCCCTAACTGACCACATGATTTTTTGAAAAATTGACTCTTTCTACAATGTCAATTTTCATTATACTAAATATCAAGCAATCATGGGTTTTAAATTTACACAAAAAAGGGGTATTCATATGCAATCGACGTTAGCACCCGCATCAACGAAAACAAGATCATTGGTGATCAATTCTCTTTTCATCGCTCTAACCTTGGTAGCGACGATGTTCATTAACATTAAGCTTCCGATCATGGGTAACGGAGGCCTGATCCATCTCGGGAACGTGCCTCTTTTTATAGCGGCATTCGTATATGGCAGGAAGACGGGAGCCATTGCTGGCGCATTCGGAATGGGCATGTTCGATATTCTCTCCGGCTGGGCAGCATGGTCGCCGTTTACTTTTGTCATCGTTGGAGCAATGGGATTCGTAGCCGGCCTTATTTCTGAAAAAATGCCAGGCAAAAGAGTGCTAGTTTACTCATTGGCGGTTGTTGTCGCACTAATCATCAAAGTTGTAGGCTATTACTTTGCCGAGGTAATTCTATATGGAAACTGGATCCTCCCATTCGGCTCAATTCCGGGAAACATCATGCAGGTAGTCATTGCCGGAATCATCGTAGTCCCGCTTGTAGGACGCTTTAAAAAGCTTCTATAAAAGAATGAAGCAGGTGAAGCAGGGGACGGATCCGCTGTTTCATAAATTGGATAATTTTAGGCCTACCCCCTTTTCATTCAGAAAAAGGGGGTATTTCATACTCGACGGATTTTTTCGCCCGCGGGCTTGTTTGGTTTTGAACCAGAGATGGGGCATGGGTTTTTTAAAAAAAATCCGTATTAGCTGTTCACCGTTGTTCGGGCTTTAAACCCTCCTATAATGCCCGAAGGAAGTGGCTAATTCGTTCCCATTTTTTTAAACCTTTTCCAACAGTTCCCGTATATCCGGATTATCCCTATGATGGTATGATATGTTGTATTCTGAGAAAAAAAGGGTGGAGAAAAGATGGAATGGTTCCTGAAGGTTTTAAAAGACTACGCGGTGTTTAAGGGAAGGGCGAGAAGAAAGGAATACTGGATGTTTACCTTGATTAGCATAATCATCGCGTTTGTTCTTACGCTGATTGAAGAGCTGATAGGTTTGGGTGCTATCCTTTCTGGCCTGTTCTCACTTGCTATATTTATCCCGTCCCTTGCTGTAACAGCAAGAAGGCTGCACGATACCGGCAGAAGCGGCTGGATGATGCTACTTGCACTTATCCCGTTAATTGGTGGAATTATTCTTCTTGTGTTCGCAGCACAGGACAGCAGGCCTGGTACAAACCAGTACGGTCCAAATCCAAAAGAATTGGCATAAAGAAGAAGGGCAACGCAATGATGCGTTGCCCTCTTTTTAAAGTGTTGAAACTAGGCTTTCCTTTTTGCCGGGTATCCGATGAGGATAGCGATGATACCGCAGATTCCGATGAGGATTGGATAGAACGAGTATTGGACAATACTCACTGGCGATATTCCGGCTACACTTGCAGCTGCCAGTAATTGGGCGCCGTATGGCAGAAGGCCCTGAATTGAACAGGAGAACAGGTCCAGTATACTTGCGGACTTTCGCGGCTCAATCCCATACTGATCGGCAATATTTTTTGCAAGCGGACCGGCAATTAAAATAGCAATCGTATTGTTGGCCGTCGATACATCAGTTAGGCTCACAAGACCCGCAATCCCAAATTCCGCACCTTTTTTCGATTTAATCCGACGTGTCGCAAGGTGGAGCAGAAAGTCAATTCCTCCGTTAAACTTAATAATCTCTACCATTCCAGCAATTAATATCGCAAGAAAGGCGATCTCATACATGCCTGCCATTCCTTCGCCAATCTTTTGAAAAAGGCTCATCACATGATAGCTGCCATCCGCTAAGCCAACAGCCCCGGCGAGTACAATCCCTAATGCGAGAACAAGGAAAACATTCATTCCGGCTAACGCAAAAATGATAACCAATACATAGGGAACAATTTTTACCCAGCTGTAGCTTAAATGTTCGACCTGGGCCGTTTCACCCATTGTAATAATTCCGAAAATAATGCCCGTAACAATAGCTGCCGGCAGCACAATCCAAAAATTCACCTTGAATTTATCCTTCATTTGCGCGCCCTGTGAACGAACGGCAGTAATCGTTGTGTCGGAAATAAACGATAAATTATCGCCAAACATCGACCCGCCAATGATTGCCGCCATTATCAGTGCCATGGAAAGATCGGTATGCCCGCTTATCCCAACGCCGATAGGCGCAAGTGCGACAATCGTTCCCATCGATGTCCCCATTGACAGGGAGATGAAGCAGGCAATGATGAACAAGCCTACGATAAGCAGGTTTTGCGGAACGACCGATAAAGCAAAGTTAACAGTGGAATCCACCGCCCCCATGCCTTTTGCTACTTCTGAAAAGGCCCCAGCCAAGAGGAAAATAACAACCATCAGCATAACATTTAAATTTCCTGCGCCTTGGCAAAAAATATCAACCTTTTTAGAAAACGATTCTTTCCGATTCATCGCTAGAGCCACAGCACCTGAAATGGCAATGGCTACAATGACAGGAAAGGCATAAAAATCACCTGTAATAACCCCTGAACCAATAAATAAAATCAAAAAAACAACAAATGGGAGCAGCGCCCATGGATTTCCTTTTTTCATTGTTCCACCTCCAAAAAAATCTCTGAAAAAAAGGCCTCTTCCTGAAACAACAAGAAGAGGCCTTATATCTATAAAACACTCCTCTTATCTACCAAGCCTTTGCTTGCTGGATTTGGCACAGAAACGTAATCACTAAGTTCCGCTGCCGAGATCTCGTCGGGCCAGTCCCTCCATCTCTCTTGATAAGAAGAAAAATATTATTTAATTGTAACAGTACTAAAGGTTACATCATTTTCATTGCTTTATCAACATAATTTTTATGGGTATTTTTTGCTGCTCACTATCACACAAAAAACAGTAGCCATTTCCCAAAAGAACGGAATATCTTTAGTTGGAAACTCTGGATATCACCTTCGCGACCCCAAGGGCGAAGTGGCTGAACAAAATATTCTCGACGATCTCTCCTTGGGAATCCTCACAGTCAACAATGACGATGATTTCGGAATGGAATCCTTTCAGCTTTCTGCGCCTCTTTTTTACAACGAATTCCGTAAAAAGGCGAATGGCAAATCCAATCAAAAAACCGACAGCGGCACCAATCAGCCCCCAGTAGATGGGACCCCACGCCAGCTTGAATCCTAGGCTGGCGCCAATCACTGATAATGCAGTCGCTAGTGCGGCTCCGATATCTATCAAGGATGTTCCATCCGAACGGTGCAGATTATCAAAAATATTCCGCTCTTCTTTCCTGTTATCAAGAGGGATGACAAATATGTTTTCTTGTTTAATCCCTTTCTTTTCTAAAGTGGCAAGGGCCATTTCAATATGGACGGTATGTTCAAATGTAGAAAATAGCTGCATTGTTAGGTCACCTTTTGTCCTTTTAAAACTTTAAAAGATGGGGACTGATATTTCTCCCTAAAAAAGGCTCTTTGTTCTTTATCGTATAGCTTGTTGTTCTCAACTGTATTTAAATAGGCGTCAAAGGTTGCAAAACCATACAGAGAAGGGAAAAATAAAAGCCACTCAGGATTTACAGTTGCCGTTGCTTTTTCAATTTCGCCCAAAAATAAAAGTGAAATGGCCTCAAGGCCGTGAGAATAATAGAAGAAAACAACTGTCCAAATGATGACAAAAAATGATGCCACGATCCGATGGATATAAAGCTGTCCCAAACCCGGAACAAAAAGTGACCAAACTACTGCCATGACTGGGTTTCTTTTATCCAAATAATTAATTTCCATCGCACCAATGCTAAAGGAATTAAAAGGATGCTCCTCACGGTCTGCCAATACAAAGACTTTATTTAAATCGACAGTAGTCCGATAGCTATCCCAAATTCCGAATATATAGACCGGGATATAAATCAGCAGCCAGCGTGTATCCAAAACGTCTTTAGCTTTATCGATGTCACCCTGGAACGAATGAATCATCGCCATATTCACATGTGATTGTAAATTAATGACGACTTCCCAAGCGAATAGCACAAAACCCCGTAAATACTTTGACAAAAGAAGATGCCCAAAACCCGGAAACGCCGCACTCCACCAAGCTACAATATAAGGGTTCCTAAGATGGATTTGAGTAGTCCCAAGAATGCTGACGTGGGCCCTATACCTTCGTGCAGTGTTGTCATTGCTATAATTATTCATCTTCTCCACCTTGCCGCTTCATTGGATAGAATTAGTATTCAACAAACTGACAGGTTCATACCTTGGGGAATATGAAGGCAATAGTCATCGTTATTTCGTGGTAAAATTAGGGTGTTAGTCCGAGCAGCGCACTAAAAATTGGGGGTGTGAAATGCACAAAATAAAATGGGGCCTTTTTTCTTTGATTGTCATTTTACTTGTGGTTGGCGGAATTGGTACGTATCAAAAAGCCACCGATAATACGTATGAGGGAATGTCAATCATTCCTGAGCAACATGACGATATTCCCCTTTTTAAGGGTTTGGAGCCGGACCAATCCCAATACGCCATAGAAGGGGATCGTTGGCAGGAAATATCCGACTATTACTCTAAGAAGCTTCCGAAGTTGGGCTGGAGTAACGTATATATGCAAACCGCACTTGATGATGATGACCCGGAAAATGACTGGGGTGGATTTTATTCGCGATGGAAAAAATCAGGCTTTGATGGGGAGTTAAGTGTTTATGGTTCCTACAATGAATTCGATGACCAAACTGAGGTAATGTTTGATAAAACCCCCATTGTTCATGTATCGACATGGATAAAAACAGTTCCAGAAAGCATTTGTATATATAAATCGCCGACTGATCGCAGCTGTACAGAAATTAATGATAAGGAACAGATTCAACAGCTAGTCAATTTCATAAACGAAGCTCCAGATTGGGACAAAAAAGCATTGCCACATAAAAAAGAAAGTATCATTGATTTTAGGTAAATGGAAATAAAGGTACTTTACGAAAAGGAAAAGGAAATTTACTTTAAGTCGGAAAAAGGCATGAAAATCATGAAACCAGACCCTGAATTCTTTAATCTTACGGGTCTCCAGGAATGAATTGAATGTGAGAGGCGGGTTCAAAAAGAATTACCGTCTTTTTTTGCAATTTATTCTGATGTCGGTGACTACGGCGTTAGTGAAAGGCGGTATGTTCTTATGGATAATATTAGCTTCAACCCATTCCTAAGTATTAAAAATCCTCAGCCATTAGGGCCAGGATCGTTTGAGATGGCATGGCCGTTGATTAAAGCATTGAATCTGGAACCGGGAATGCGGGTGTTGGAAATTGGCGCAGGCACAGGCCAGATTGCTGTTGCGATCGTAAAGTATTGGAATGTATCAGTCGTAACATTGGAACCTTGGGAAGATTTGAATGTAATTCATAATTATGCGGAGAAAGAAGGGGTAGGGAACCAAGTTCTTGCCTTGAAGGCTTTTGCTCAAAATGTGCCCTTCGCTGACAATTCTTTCGATGCGGTTTTCAGCATTGGTTCCTTCTTCATGATTGGAGAAGAACGTCCCGTAGCTTTGAAAGAGATTAGCCGGGTAATCAAAAATAAAGGGCGTATCGGGATTGCGGAACCAATGTGTACAATGGATGCCGCACCCGATGACATTACAAGCTATGAGATTTACCAAAGCTATAAAGAATGGCTGCGCACCGTTCAATGGAATTCCGATCTGTTTATACAAAACGGTTTAGATGTTCATGAGGCCTACTATTTTAAAAATGGCTACCAAATGTGGGTTGATAATTTCAAATACTATGATGGTGAGAAAGATATCATTTTGCAGGATGGCGGCCGTTGGCTGTCTGCAGGAATGGTTGTTGGGCAGAACCGGTAATCAAAAGGGGTAATGGGGTTTAGTGTCCCATTGCCCTTTTAAATATAAAAGGAAACTACCTCTGTTTGTCGAATTATCATTAGGAACAAATAAATTAAAGGAAATAAATTATGGCCAATACATTATCATTTGAAAATTTTCAAAAAGCCCGAAGTTATCTCATGAATCATGGAAGAGATTTGGAACAGGAATTGTTTCGTTTTCATTTTGAAAACGGGAATCCCAAGAACGTAGTCGCTATATTGCAACGGTACCAAGGAGAAAATGGCGGATTCAGAAACATGGGGGAAGGCCACTCTGTCATCCCAAACGGAATGGACACGAGCATGGCATTTCAGCTTCTTAGCGAAGTCGGCGCTTCATCGAGTGACGAGGTTGTCCACAAAGGCATTCAGTACATAATAGATTCCTATGATCATGAACTGGGATGCTGGCATCCGAGACCAAACGAAAGAAGCAAGGGGTGGACAGATAACCCGTGTGCCGAGCTCACAGGCTTCTTGTATGAGTACCGGCAATTGGTTCCAGGGGATTTTCTCAGGAATGTAACGGAACACGCCATAGCTAATATGAGCACCATCCACACCTCAAAAGAACCGAGGCAATTTTACTTCCTGGAAGCACTAAGCTTACTTCGCTTGGCAATACGAATAGATGAACCATTCAAGTCTATTATTTTGGAAAAATTAAAACAAGATATTGTTGAAATCATTGAAACGGACTCCGGCAAGTGGGCGACTGTCTATTGCGCAAAACCATTCTTCTTCGCTTATTCAACTGAGAGTCCTATGTTTCTTCCGATAAAGGAGCATGTTATCAAAAGCTTGGAGAATGAAATCAATACTCAAGCCGAGGACGGGCATTTCATCTTAAATTGGAATGCTGATGAAGAAGGAGCGAAAGTTTGGAAAAGTATCATGACAATGGATGTTCTGAAGGCTTTGAAAAATCACAAGTTGATTGACCTGTCATAAAAAAAGAGAGGTATGTTAAATGATCACATTACCTGAAAGCAGTTTTGAAAAAGCAAAAGTTTTCATAAAGTCAAAAGCGCGGGAATTAGAGCGTTCACGGTTTGAATTTTTATTCGAAAATGGCAGTAAGGAGAGTGTCCTAAAAGAACTAGAAAAATATCAAAATGAAGATGGAGGCTTCGGGCACGGCATTGAACCAGACTTTTGGCTTCCTAGCTCATCCCCAATGGCAACTTGGGCGGCAGGGCAGATTTTGATTGAGATTGGCGCGGATAAAAATGAGCCAATCGTTCGGGCGATGGTTCATTACTTGGTCAATTCAATTGATTTTAAAACTGAAATCTGGCATGCAGTACTCCCCGAGAATAATGACTATCCGCACGCACCTTGGTGGCACTGGAATGAAGGAGTTCAAGAAAATTGGTCGTTTAATCCAAGTGTTGAACTCGCTGCGTATCTTGTTCATTGGTCTGATGAGCAAAGTGAAGTGGCAGAACTCGGGTGGCTTGTTATTGGAAAAGCAGTAGATCATTTGATGAATAAAAGTGATATGGACAGGCATGAAATCAACAACTACCAGGCAATGGTGGAAATAATGAAACTCCGTCAGGCCGCTTTTGACTCCAAATCCCACTACGCGTTGAATGCCGTTTCCGAACAAGTAATGAAGCTCGCGGAGAGATGCGTAAACAAGGATGTTTCAACCTGGAGCGATGGCTATCAACCGCTGCCTTTGGATTTTATCAATCATGCATCTGATCCTCTTTGTGAAAGGCTGGGCTCACTCGTTGACACGAACCTTGATTTCTTTAGACAGCAATTGTCCGATGAAGGAATATGGGATATCTCATGGAATTGGGGAAGCTATCCAGAAGAATATGAAATTGCACGAGGATATTGGAAAGGTATTCTGGCTGTTAATCGGTATAGGCAATTAAAGGCGTTTGATTTAATAAAATTTGAATTTTAATAATATCGCAGTTGTTCTAGTTTGGGGAAAAGCAAGGAGTGAAACGAATGGATTTAGGTGCTCCTATAGCAATTGGAAATACAGCAAAAATCTATCTCTATAATAACAGTATTTATAAAGTATTTAATGACTACTTGCCAGATACGGAATCTTTTATTGAAGCTGAAAAGCAGAAATATGCTTATTCATGTGGACTGTCTGTTCCCAAAATAATAGATGTTACAAAAATAGATGGTAAACAAGCTATTATAATGGAGTTTATTAAGGGAAGATCAATAGGTGATATTCTTTCCGAAAACATGGAGCAAGTAGAATATTATATGGATATTTTCGTTGGGATTCATCAAAAAATTCATATGGTTGAAGTCGAGACTGATTCAATTGAATACATGAATGAAAGATTAAGCCGAAAGATTAAATCGGTCAATAATCTGGAGAGTAGGCATAAGTCAGCTTTAATACAAAAATTGAATGAAATTACCTTTGAAAGTAGACTATGCCATGGAGATTATCATCCGTTTAACCTGATCATGATAAATAATAATGCGACAATTATAGATTGGGTGGATGCCACCGCAGGGGATATACGCGCCGATGTGTATCGTACATATCTTCTTTTTTCCCAGTTTTCAAATGAATTAGCTGAGCTGTATTTGCATCTTTATTGTGAGAGAAGCGGTTTGTTAAAAGATGAAGTATTGCAATGGGCGCCAATTTTAGCTGCGGCAAGGCTGTCTGAAATTGTCCCATCAGAGAACTCAGAACGTCTTTTAGACATAATCAATCAATTCTGTCCTTAAACCAGATTAGTGGAAAAACAGATAAAGCACTCACTGGAGGTGAGGAAATTGGAAATGAAATTAGAAAAGGCTGTTGCTTCACGAAATAGCGGACATCATAAAGAATCAAATGAATTACTTCTGAAACTTGTACAGGAGTTCCCTAACGATGCATCAATTAACTACCATTGTGCATGGAGTTTTGATTTATTAGGAGAAGAATCGAAGGCAGTACCCTTTTATGAAAAGGCAATCAAATTAGGGTTATCTTCAAAAGAATTGGAAGGAGCCTTATTAGGATTAGGGAGTACATACAGGAGTCTAGGAGAATACGAAAGATCAAAAAATGTTTTTTTAAAGGGCATTGAATTATTTCCAGACAATAAGGCTATTCAGATATTCTATACGATGACCTTATACAATTTAAATGAACATAGTAAAGCAATGGAGTTGTTACTAAAATGTTTAACAGAAACAACAACCGATGTTGAAATAACAAAATATAAAACAGCAATTGATTTTTATTCAAATAAATTAGATGAGATTTGGAAGTAATTGTTGAAAAGATTTTTTAAAGCTTATATGCGTGAGGAAAACGGGAAAATACAGAGGGGAATACGATTGTTATTGTTTATATCTAAAAATAAGGCGCTATCCTAAATACATTGGATAGCGCCCTAAAATTTCACATAGTTTAATTAAGGATTGGTTGACCAAAGTCCGGCATGTTTTAGGACAACACGTGGATGAAGTTTTAACTGTGCAACCATTAAATCTGCTAAATCTTCTGGTTGCATTACTTTTTCTGGATTGCCGTCTGTTAAATTTAGCTCAACAGCCATATCTGTTGCAACCGTACTTGGAGTTAACGTAGTTACACGGATATTTTTCTTGCGTACTTCAAGCATTAATGACTCACTTAGTCCGATGACTGCAGCTTTTGAAGCCGAGTAGGCACTTGTAATTGGCGCACCTTTTTGTCCAGCTGTTGATGAGATGTTTATGATGTCGCCTGAGTTTCGCTCAATCATTTCAGGTAATACCGCACGTGTTGTGTAGTAAACACCCTTTACATTAACATCGATAATATTTGTCCATTCTTCAGGGGTTAAGTCCATGAAGCTACCGAATTTTGAAATGCCGGCATTGTTTACTAGAATATCGATTGGACCAAGCTCGCCACGAATGGATTCAATCGCCGTCGTAATCGAGTCTAAATCCGCAACATCTGCCGCAGCAATTGCTACCTTTACATCATACTCCTTCAGTTCCTCTGCCACTTGCTGCAAATTTTTAAGTGTACGTCCGACAAGACCAACGTGAATTCCTTCTTTAGCAAAAGCAATTGCTGTTGCGCGACCGATCCCACGCCCTGCTCCTGTAATGACTGCTACTTTTCCTGCTATGGTTTGCATGTTTTTTCGCTCCCTTTAAAGATATAAATATAGTCTAGACGAAAAATGAAGGGGTTTAAACTAAACCGCTTAAGGTAAGTGAGTTTGTTAAAATCTTAACCGTTTCAGGTAATTTAAATAAGACTTTCATTCAGGTCTCTAAATGGTCATGTTGACTTTAAACAGCCATTCATAGAGACTTTATTTATTGAGTATCCTCACTTTTGCAATTAAACAAAATTCATAGCACTTGGTAACGGCGGCTTATTTTAGACGTTTACCAACGAACCGCTTAAAGATTTGCTGAAGGGATGGATAGAATAATTCCAACGGGACTTTCAGCGTAGGTGTTAGCAAAGTTCCTAGTGTCATAATTCAAAGGAGGCAAATAGTTTGAAAATCATTGTTACAAGCATATTCGTTCAAGATCAAGACAAGGCCCTGGAGTTTTATACCGAAAAGCTTGGGTTTATTAAAAAGGTTGACGTTCCCGCCGGCAAATATAGATGGATTACGCTCGTTTCTCCCGATGATCAAGACGGTACCGAGCTATTGCTCGAGCCGAATGACCATCCTGCCGCCAAAGAGTTCCAAAAGAAGATATTCGCCGATGGCATCCCGGCAACCATGTTTGGTGTAGCGGATGTTCGGAAGGAATACACTCGATTAACGGAAAAAGGAGTGAAGTTTACAATGGAGCCGACAGAAATGGGGCCAGTCACAATAGCTGTCCTGGACGACACATGCGGCAACCTTATTCAAATCGTCCAAAAGTAAATCGTACCTTTATTTAATCAATGGCTGTCCTTAGGGCGGCTTTTTTTCATACTGGTTAGTTTGTTACCCGTTGAGGTGTTCCTTAAAGGATTACAGTATCTTTTGTAGAACTTTTTATTAACACAGAAAAAGAATAATGAATCCTACTGGAATTTTTTACGTATAGTATTAAACAATCTCGCATTTCCTGTATTAAAAAAACAAAAAAGCGATGTGTTGCCGATGTTGTTTTTACGTAGGATCACTCTATTACGGGAAGAAGTTCCTGATTTCAATACATACCCATTCACTGTTCCTGCTATAGGAGGAATGGGTGCATTGGAACTGGATAGTGAAGTAACTTTTTTTGTAGGGGAAAATGGTTCTGGAAAATCTACTTTGCTTGAGGCAATTGCGTACCAGTGTGGGTTTAATGCCGCTGGCGGAGGACGAAACAACTTATATGATGTGGATGCATCCGACGCCGCACTTGGAAAGTATATTCGTTTGTCGTGGATGCCAAAAATCAGTCAGGGCTTCTTTTTAAGGGCTGAAAGTTTTTATCATTTTGCCTCTCATCTTGATCAACTAGCCAAGGAAGATCCTACGTTTAATTATCAGGGATATGGAGGCAGGTCATTGCACCACCAATCTCATGGAGAATCCTTTTTATCATTATTTTTAAACCGATTTTTGGAAAAAGGCATTTATCTATTGGATGAACCTGAGGCAGCATTATCGCCAGCCCGCCTTTTAGCATTTATGAGGGTTATTCATCAGTTGGTCAGTAGTGGAAATTCCCAATTCATCATCGCCACACATTCACCTATTCTTCTGGGGTATCCAAACGCAAAGATTTTCAGTTTTGACTCCAATGCAATTGAAAGCATCGCATATGAAGACACCGATCATTATCAAATAACAAAGGGATTTTTAAATAGAAAGGAAAGGTACTTAGAAGAGTTATTTTTAAATGACGAGGATTGACTTCTAGTTTGAAAATTTAAGGAGGATGCGGAATGGCAAAGAAGAGTGGAGTGTTTGAGTGGGTGAAATTAATTACAGTTGCGATTGCTATCGCTTTAATTGTCCGTACGTTTATTTTCACCCCGATTGTCGTTGACGGTGCATCAATGGAACCTACTTTGCAAAATTATAATCGAATGATCGTAACAAAAATTGGCGAACCGAATAGGTTCGATATTATTGTATTTCACGCACCTGACGGCAGGGATTATATAAAACGTGTAATCGGGCTCCCGGGTGACAGGATAGAGTATAAAGATGATGTCTTGTATATAAATGGGAAGGCATATGATGAACCCTATTTGGAAAAATTCAAGAAAAAAATCAGCGGCGGAACCTTAACCGGATCTTTTACATTAAAGGAGACAGCAGTTGGTACGGATACCGTTCCAAAAGGCCATCTGTTCGTCCTGGGCGATAACAGAAGGCATAGTGATGATAGCCGCGGTATTGGGGCGGTTCCGATGGAAAAGGKAGTCGGAACAACAAAACTTGTTTTCTATCCGGAAATCAAAATCATAAATAACTAGTTTCCGGAGGAGGCTGTTTAGATTGTTAAAAGATAATGGATTCGAGTTTCTCGAATTTATTCATACAAATGAGACAAGCATTAACGAATATCATCCCTTGGCTGGCTCTTTTGCAGTAGTGAAGTGCGAAGGAAAGTACCTTTTATGCTATAACACCTTGCGCAGGCAATGGGAACTGCCCTCCGGGAAAAGAGAAAGTTATGAAACCCCAAAGGAATGTGCCATGAGAGAACTGTATGAGGAAACAGGGCAATATATAAACAATCTAGAGTTCAAAGGTCTATTGAAGGTGAAAAACACCTTGAACGGCAACATAAAATATAATCCTGTTTACTTTACTACAATTGAAAAACTGCAACCATTCAAAGAAAATGATGAAACGTCCGAAATAAAACTGTGGGATTTAAATGAAGAAATAGGGTACATTGATTCGGTTGATGTGAAAATTTTTGACTATCTTTTTGTTTGATTTAAATAATAGTAGTCTACTGAATTTTAATTTATTTATAAATAATGTAAATAAATCTGAAGGGAGGCGCTCCTCTGAAAAAGGCACATGTCTTAATACTACTTTTAATATCAATTTCACTTACAGGCTGTAAGAATGCAGAACAAAGTTTTAAGGAAGCAATTCCTAATGATAGAATCGATTTTATTGTTCATCAGGAGGAAGTTGATCATGGGAGAGTTTTGTTTTATGTGCCCAATTTAAGAGGAGATCAACCTGCCAAAGCGAGTTTTGAAGCATTATTTTTGGAAAAAACGACTTTTGGATGGAAACAAACTTTTGATAGAGGCGCCACATCTGGAACATTAGAGAGGAATCTTTATAGTCAATACCTTTCGAAATACAGTTCTAAATCACCATTCCCAATGTTATTTGGAGAAATAACGAATCCAAGAATTGAAAAGGTTAAGATTGAATATGGGAATGGCCAAAAAGTTATAGAGCCCAAAATAGTCACGAAAAATGATAAAACATTCTGGTTTGTATTTGTTGAAGAGCCTAAAGAGAAAGAAACATATATTATCAAGGGATTCACTGCCGATGGTGAATTAATCGAGACTGTCACTCAAGAATCGGAACAATAATCGAGTAACTGCAGTACATTTCCATCTAAATAAAATTAGTTTTCAGCATCTTTCGGCTGTCTTCAGGTAGCTTTTTCCATATTTCAGATCTTAGTAGTGTTCCAAAGGGAGGACAATCATGAAAGAAGAACAATTATTTGAACAGATGAAGACGTGGCGTAACTGGACTGTTGAATTGCTTCGTACCATTCCTGAGGAGGTAGTGGACGAAATTCCGCATGGCCATAACAACAACATCCGCTGGAATGCCGGTCATATTTTAGTGGGCTGGGATCATACGATGTTCCCATCGGTCAATGAGGAGAGGCGGCTTCCTTTGTCTTATCATGGTATGTTTCCGAGAGGGAGCAAGCCAGGAAACTGGGAAGAGCAGCCTCCGTCTATGGATGAGTTAATCGAACTGTTGGAAGAACAGCCGCATCTTATCGAAAAAGCGTGCAAGGGTCGTCTTGATCAGCCGCTGAAAGAACCGTTTTTAGGCATGAAAACGGTAGGTGATATGCTTGTTTTTCACATGAACCATGAAAATCTGCATATGGGAATCATTAGAAGTATGAAGCAGATTCTTATAAAATAATTCAAGCTTACAGAAAGTCATTTAGGAGAGCTGCCTATGCTAAATCATGAAAACGAAGAAATGTTAACAGGAGGCAATGTCTCTCGCGTATATAGGGTAGGGAACACTGTCCGGAGGGAATTAAAACCAGATAGTCATAAAACTCATAAGCTATTAAAGCATTTGGAGAATAAAGGTTTCGACTATGCTCCCAAGTTTTTTGGGATAGATTCAGAAGGCAGAGAGATACTTTCTTTTATAGAAGGAGAGGCAGGTAATGATCCTTTAAAGGATTATATGTGGTCTGATGATGCCTTGAAAGAAGTAGCGGGTATGCTTCGTTTGTATCATGATGCTGTAAGTGACTTTCCAATACATGATGATTGGGAACCAATAGATAACACTCCGGACAACATAGAGGTGCTATGCCATAATGACTTCGCTAGATACAATATTATTTTTAATGGTAAAAAACCAGTAGGTATTATTGATTTTGACGTTGCTGGGCCAGGTCCAAGACTTTGGGACATTGTCTATACTCTTTATACTTGCGTCCCTTTAAGCAGGTTTTATCTCTCTGAAACCGATGAGGCGGTTTATTATAATTCCATAAAGCATGCTAAGCGGATAAAACAGCGGGTCGAATTATTCTTTCAATCCTATGGCGAAGGATTTGAAAATGATTATTTGAAAATGCTACTCCGACGATTAGAGGGTTTATGCAAAACAATTAAAAGAAAAGCTGATGAAGGTGATAGCGCTTTTATAAAAATGATACAAGAAGGACACCTTGAACATTATAAAAAAGATATTGGTTTTATTCAGGAACATGGAAAAGAGTGGGTTTAAATGCTAGTGGATAAAATTTGTGAGAAATAAAGTGTTTTTTAGCATATCAAATGTTTCATAACACCGACTTGGAAGGTAAGGGTTTGTGCTTGAATTTAAGAGAGCAATTTGGTCGAAAGGGAATGGCAAATGATTAAATACGAGAAAGGCAACTTAAACCTAGTACAACTTGATAAAGGTGATATCCCAGGTTTAATTGCATTATCTGCTTCAGTTGAATGGGATTATGATGAATATGAAATTGCGACGGTTATGAGTTCTGGAAAAATATTTGGGTACAAAAATAATAAAGGGGAAATTGTTTCTAGTTCTGCAATAATCCAATATGATAAGTTAGCTTCAATTGGTATGGTAATCGTTAATAAGGAATACAGAGGACTGGGTTTGGGGAAGAACGCAACACAAAAATGTATAGAATCGGTTCCGCAGAATAGTTTAATAATGCTGATTGCAACTGAGGAAGGGAAACCCCTTTATGAAAAAATGGGGTTCAAAACAGCCGACCGCGTTCATAAATTTCTGTGTGATAGCTACATAACTCCTCCTAAAATGTTAGTACTCAATAATATTTCCATTGAAGATTACAATGAAAGTGATTTTAGTGAAGTCTTAAATTTAGATAATGCCGCTTTTGGAGATAAACGAAGTAACTTTCTCCATTACAGGATCAACCAATCTAAACAATGTCTAGTAGCTAAAGATAACAAAGGGCACATTTATGGTTATGGACTATCCATTTTAGGACCAGTAAATCTACTGATAGGCCCTATTGTGGCATCTGATCCTCAAATAGCAGCTTTATTACTAGATAGGTTAGCCTTTCAACATTCAGGTAAATTAAGGATTGATGTTCCATCGGGTAATAAGGAATTTTTGTTCTTTTTGGAACAATGCGGTTTTAAAAACGTTGCTAATCCCCCGGTCATGATGCTTAATTCGGTTTGTCTTCCAGCTAGGAACAAAAACTTATTCGGAATTGCTGCCCAAATTTTTGGGTAGAAAGCAGGGGGTTATCTTGACCCGATCAGGATGCATTCATTAATGAGATTAATAAATATCGAAAAGTCTGGACAAGCAAGGACGAAGGTGGTATTCCCACTTCAACAAATTTAGATGGTGAAACACATCAATGCCGTTTTGGTCTTTAGAATTCAGGGCACAAAAAATGATTGAAAAAGCTCCTGCTTATCGCCACTTCCAACCATTTGAAATTAATTTTGATGATTTTCTAACTAGTTGGTTAAGGGGTCTTGAAAAAGATGTACTATATTTGGGAGTTAATTGGAGTGGCGAGCAGGCTACTGGATATGATATTAAGCCAAAAGAAGTTCTGGAACGCCTACAATATGAACTCGGTATAATTGATTGGCCAATATCGCCTTTGAAAAAATAATAACCCCATAGAATGCGTTGATTCAACATAAATCAGCGCATTTATTGTTATATATACCTAGAAAAGGTGCGGCGAATTATATAACGTATCCAACTTCGCCAAAGCTAGCCATTCCAATAATTTATAACAGTTTCAATCCGCTCATAAAATTAAATTTCCTGTCTTTTATAGGTAAATAATGTTAAAGTTGAAGTTGCATGAACATAGGAGGAAGTCAGATGAAACGTTTTGTAACCCTGTTAATTGTTATCACCACGATATCTGGGGCAGGGGTTTATTTTTATAAAAATGTAGATAACAATTTTCATACTCTGCAAGACTTTTATGATTTCCCTGTTCCGGATGCTGCGACGTTAGAGAGTGAAAGTGAAAAAGGCAAACATTATATATGGGGGCCTTCAAGCGGTACATCGGTGCCAATTAGTTATCGATTGGCAATTAAAAAGAATGGTTGGAAAGACGTAGATCTAGACGGCCATAATACTATTTACGAAAAGGATGGCCGCCGGATCAGACTGGCTGTTGCTAAAGATTATATCGGTATTCTAAAAGTACAGAATGAATAACCAGAGATTTTATATCAAATGAATTGAGCGGATTAGTGTTCAATGCCACCTGGATTTCTACGGGAGCTTTTGTCGTATAAACCGTTTTATACAATACTGACATTCCTGGTATATTGCCCTACTGGAGAATTGCCCTCATACTTACTTTTGCTTTAGATGGCATTAGGAACAACAAAAACAAGAATAAGAATGGATTAATCATCGTAGTTATCTTTTTCATTTTATACATTTTAATGGACTGGGGTTTCGGGGTTTTTATATAATTTCTTACTTACGTTAGTAGGGGCGGGGGAAAAGGAATGAAAGGTTCTCTAAAATGGAGTCATTTTTGGATTCTCTTAGTTGGTATTTTGATAGGTTATATTGGAATTCCGATGCTCACACGATTGATTGAGTTACTCTTTAATTAAAAGACTGTTGAAGAACTGGGGTAAAGTTGCTGGCTATCGCGGTGCTTTTTTAAGCCTTTTTACTTTAGCCTATGGAATTCCATTCCGATAATTGGATTAATAAGATCGATTGTAATGGATATTAAAAATGGATATTAATGATGGTTGGCTAACGATGCTTTACTCCAATAAGGATTAAGGCATTTTTTTGTTGAATCATTTACAGTGATTTCGGGTGATGAAGGGAGTTCATCTTATGACTTCAGATGAACAGTGCAGACTTGTCATTCAAGGACTATTAACAGCAACACATCCTACAGAAGAAGGCGGAGGTTACAACACATGATGAATTTTTAGTTCATATGGCTAGTGTTCGCCGGAAAAACAGTCAAAATTGAAAAATACGAAAGGTGACAAAAATAAAATAAACCCTACTATTTGAGCAGAAGGGTTTATATTCTCATTCTATAGGCTTTTTTCTACTTCAGGAACATCCCAATTTGCTACATTATTATTGTTAAGGTTGTTGAATATAGGATTTAAAAAGCAAAGGATGGTTGTAAGGCAGATTAGACAACCTAATACTAAAAATAAGATAGAAATGGAAAAGGATTCAGCAATAATACTCCCTAATGCTGCACCGAAGGGAACTCCTGCCTGTGCCAATAAAATTCTAACTGAGAAAACCCTGCCACGTAAATGATTAGGAACTCTTTGTTGGTATAGAGTGGTGTTATTTATATTGAAAATAATGGCAAATAAACCTTGACCGAAAGAAAGAACGAGAGCTACCCAGTAAAATGGGGTCCAAGCCAACCCCAAAAAGAGTAATCCATTTAAAAATAGTGACCCTAGCATCACTTGTTTTCTGTTTTTAGGCTGCTCTCGAATACCAGTTAGTAATGAGCCGGCCAACATACCAAAAGAAAAAGCAGAAGTAAATAGGCCGTATTGAAAGGCAGTGCCTCCTAAATCATCCAAAACATAAGGTAAAAACATTGGTTGTGCGGCACCGGAACTAGTGTTAATAAACATCATCATGATACCGACCCAAAACAAGACGGGGTAAACACGGTAAAATTGCAAACCCTCCCTAAATTGTACAAACCAACTTTCCCTTTTCACGATTGTGCTTTTCTTTGAGCTTGGGTTCAACATAAGTAAAAGCCCAGATAACCCCAGTGAAATGACTAGGAACAACAAAACAACCTCGACTCCAAAGGCTGTAATTAACAGGCCTCCTAGAGATGGCCCAAACAACATCATAATCTGGCCTGTACCTTCGAGAATGGAATTGCCTTTCATCAATTTATCCTTAGGCAGAATATCAGCGACATAGGCCATACTGGAAGGTGCAAAGAGTGGTTGAGCATTACGGTTGCTACCGAAACGAGATACAAATGCCAAGTTTCCAGTTGCCCCATCGGGTATAAAATAATTGGAAGTAGAAAAGCAGAAGCTCTAAACCATTCTGAAAAAATCATGACTTTCTTTCGTTCCCAGCGATCTAGAAAAGGCCCCGCAAACATTTGAATAATAATATTTGGAAGCATAAATGCTACCCAAACACTGCCCATTGCCACTTTAGAGCCAGTCAATTTATAAACAAGCCACGATAGGACAAAAGTGGAAAAAGTACTGCCTAATCCAGATGCTGCCTGGGCCATCCATAAAAAGACAAATTTCCTGTTATTAAATAAACCCTTCACTCGTCTACCACCCTTTTCTTTTTCAGAGAATGAATGCAACCTCTTGTTAAATCCATCAAGTTTATTCTCTTCAAATGTTATATGTACTAAAATTATATATAATTATGACTTATCTGAATATATTTACTTTTTATCGCTAAGAATTTAGTGGCAAAAGATAGTTTTAGCGAGGATATAGAATTGTATAAAAATAAGTTATAAATCAAAAATGGCAAAAAAGCTTTACAAGGGAGAATAAATAATAATGGCAAAGAGTAAAGAACTAAAAGCTTTTGCAATAGGCAATGAAAACTTTTATCAAGTTGTTATTTGCCATAGTAAAGAAATTGCAGTCCAATGGTTAGGAAAAATTACAGGAATAAGCAAAAAAGATTTGAATGAATTGAAAGTGTGGGAGTTTCCTATGGATAAGAAGGTCCTTGTTAGGGATTTAGGAGAAACAACTGCTAAAGATTTGATTGAAGAAGTAAGGCAAAGTGAGTCTTTTCGTAGCTTTCCAATCGTAGTCTTCTGGAAAAATGCCGAAAGTGATTATTATGAAAATTGCCATTCCAAAATTTGATGTAGATCCTTTACCTACTTCTTGTCCTTAGCGGAACAAATAACCTTTAACACCAAACGATTATTCTATAAGGAGTGGTTTGGGCTAGGGTACTTTTGGTTGCGGGTCCATAGATAACAATGAGATTTTTGTTAGCTGGGTTTTTTGAAAAAGGCTGTCCATTTGCTAATACAATTTGAGTATATGGAGATAGATTTAATTGCAATTTCCTATCACTGCTCACCAACTGACTATCAAAATAATCTACTTTCACATTCTGATAAGGATTATCTTTTACGATGACAAGTGCGGGATTTTGTGGCGGGTATATAAGAATGGCAGGAGCATCCCCATCATAATATCCAGTTACCCGATCTCCCATAGCCACCATTGCATGGTCTACAAAATAAGTTGTGGGTGAAACCACGAAATTGACTATTGCCCCCATTCCGTTCTCGACTGTCATCAATTTATAGCAGCCTTCCGATTCAACATTTCCTGTATAAAAATCGCTAATCATTGTGACGATTCCCTGAAAAGAAGTAAATTTAACCATTTTTGATACCTCCAATGCTTTAAGGAAGGTGGCGGGCCTAATCCACCAAAACCAGGAGCAATTACTTTGTGTACCATATGTGGGTGAAAACCTATAAGACTGTGTGATTGCCCATAAAGTAAAAAAATGCTTTTTGTAGTTATGAGTCCTGATGGGGTTTAGTAAAGAATATGAAGTGGACCTTTTTCTGGCAAGGTCCAAGTTAATTGAAGCGTTTGATTTATATTCGGAAGTTGGTGGGTTGGCTTGTATTAACGAAAACATTGTTCAATATAATGGGCACTTTAATCCATTGGTGTTCGATTAATACTAAACTAGAAAATGAGTTAATGCATATAGAAAAATCGGAAATCAAACTTGTTTGGCGCACAATTCAGCAATTAAGAATTAGACCGTTCTACCCTAAGGGAATATTGGATGTTGTCACCACTAACAAAAAAGATATTTCACATATCAAAATTTCCAATGTTTGGTTTGATTTTACCATAAAGATAATTTGGAAGAGGAGAAGGGCAGCAATCAAAAATCCGCGATTGAAAAATTTTGAATAATATACATATAACGGTAATTTGTGGTAATATTCATTTATGTTTCCGAAAAAAATGGGGAGGGTGCTATGAAGAATATCATTGAAGTTAAGGGACTAACACGTTTTTATAAGGAAAAGGGCGGCCAGAAATGTGTACTGGACAATGTTTCTTTTGAAGTAAAGGAAGGAGAAGTTTTTGGCCTTTTGGGACCGAATGGAGCCGGGAAAACAACGACTATTAAAATACTTACCACTCTATTGCTTCCGTCTGCAGGTGAAGCCAAGGTATTAGGATACGATGTAGTGTCCGAGAGCCATAAAATTCGGGATAAGATTAATTTTATTTATGGAGGAGAACGGGGTGTCTATGGCCGGTTGACGGCAAAGGAATATATGCATTACTTCTGTACCCTCTATAAAATAAAAAACAAAGCTCAGTCAGGTTTAATTAAAGAGTTGTTAAATCTGGTTAACCTCCAAGATGCCGAAAATCAAAAAATCCATACATATTCCAAAGGGATGGTTCAGCGACTCCATATCGCCCGGTGCTTAATTAACGATCCCAAATTACTCTTTCTGGACGAGCCAACGATCGGGCTTGACCCTATTGGAGCAAAACTCCTACGGGACCTCGTTAAAGAATTATCCAAAAAAGGCATCACTATTATTTTGACAACTCATTATATGCAAGATGCAGATGAACTTTGCGACCGAATAGCGTTTATTAGAAATGGGAAAGTGAGTCTAATCGGTGAACCTAACTATATAAAGGATAGCTGCAATCATCTAAACCTATACGAAGCAACTATGAATATCCAAGATGTAGACCAATTAAAACAGGACAATTACTTTAATAAAATCGAAGTAGAAACGATTAAAGAGCCATTTTATACAGTGAATTTTGAAGTGAATGAAACCCGTATAGAAACTATTACACAGCATCTTAGTAATTATGGCGATGTTTTGAAAATTAGAAAGCGGGATATTTCCCTTGAGGATGCTTATATCTATCATATGAAGGATGTAGGGTGAATGCATGAATACAATCCATCTTTTAGTTCGTGAAGTCAAATACTTCACCAGCTTTGGTAATAAAATGTATCAATTCCTACTCTTTTTTCAGCCGTTAATGTTTTTATCGATAGTATATTTTCTTAGTGAATTAAGGGGTGGAGTGAATACAGATAAATTTGTTGTAGCGTCAGCACTTATTAGTATGTGGAGCTATGTTCTCTACTCTTCAGGATCTGCTCTAATATCCCAACGATGGAATGACACATTAAAAATGCTGATAGCTGCTCCTGTGTCGCTTTTTACAGTCATTTTGACAAAAGCGTTAAGCAATTCACTGATTGCTTTGATTTCAATGATATTAAGCTTTGTGTATGCTCGTTTTATCTTCCAACTTCCTATCAATATCCCAAGCTATTCATTATTTTTTCTTTCTGTTTTGGTGCTGATTTTTTCCTTAGGAGTTGTAGGACTTATTTTAGCAGTTGTTTTCGTCGCGTTTCAGAACGTATTTGATTTTCAAAACTTAATCCTTACTCCTATGATTCTCCTATGTGGGGTATTTATTCCCGTAGAGGAATTCCCGATATTGATTAAAATTTTTGCCTTCCTAATACCAATGACATGGGGAATCAAATCAGTCCATGAAACACTGGAATTAGCACCAGCTATGTATTTGACAATGGGAATATCCATTATCGTCAGTACTATTTTTTTAATAGCAGCTTACTATATTATTAAAAAAATTGAAGTAGTATTGCGCGAATCCGGCAGACTGGGGGCGCTGTAGTGTTTTTAATTAATAAATATGGATTCACTAATCTATCGTACAAAGCAGTTTATTCATTCCAGACATTGAAATTATTCGTCCTATTTCGCATTGTTGACCCTATCATGCAATATGTATTCTTCGCAGCATTGGCAAGCTCACTTGTTGGATCAGACTATCTCCAATATGTAGTTATTGGACAAATTGCTTTTTATGTGTGTAGAACAATGATGATCAATTTTTTAAACATGTTTAGAATGGAACGGAGATATGGAACACTAGAATTGAATATAGCATCGCCGACCCCCACCCTTCTTATCATTATCCGCAAGGGAATAGTACCCTTGCTAGACGGCTTATTTGTTTTTATCGTAGGTTTGCTCATAGGAAGATTTTTATTTGGCCTTCAAGCACCTCTCGCTGATCTGGGTCTGCTAATTCTTTCAATTGCTGTCACATTGTTTTCTATTATTTGTTTTTCCTTGCTGTTTGCATCCATAGGACTGTTGTTTTCAAATGTAAACCTATTTTTAAATATATCAATAGCGTTCTTCCAGGTGTTTTGCGGAGTGAACTTTTCGGTTACAGTGCTACCGGAACCACTGGAAAATCTAGCTCGCCTAATGCCGCTCACCCATAGTATCGAAGCCCTCCGTTCTATCTATAATTTAGAGAACAATGAGATTATGCCATTACTGGGAACAGAATTTATAATTGGCATTGGTTATTTAATTATTTCCATTACATTGGTTTCTATAATGGAGATGCTGGCAAGGCGGACAGGGGCCTTATTTAAAGATGTGTAACTTTAAGCTGGGGAGTATCTTACTAAATCTAATGGTCGCGGATAAGTGCGTTTACATCTGTAACGAGAAGTTTTCTTGATTAATCAAATAGTTTCTTATTCACAGGTGCCATAGTCCAAGAAGATTAAGGCACCTGTTTGTTTATTGACCTAAAGGACATTTTAGCTCAAAAAGCTTTACGAGAAGGGCAAAACATTTGAATGCTGTAAAAAAAGTCTACGGATATGTAACGAGATTAATAGAAGGAAATACGCAAGTGTTAGTTTTTAAGCATTCCAATCCTGAAGCAGGCATACAAATTCGAAAAGGAACAGTGGGTCATAACGAAGATACCTCTGACGCTGTAAGGGAAATAATAGAAGAAACAGGCTTGAAAGACTTTAAGGTTGATACCTTACTTGGAGAAGATTTCTGGAAATACGATGATGGCTCAATACATAATAGATTTTTTTACAAGATAACTGTTTTGAAAGCCCCAAACGAATGGGATTACAATCCAATAGGTGGTGGGGCGAAGAAGGAATTACTTTTGCATCTTTTTGTATTTAATGCTGCAAAGATTCAGGTTAAAGAAGGAACTTACTGGGGCAATCAACGATGATAGGAGCATTTCAAGGAAATTTGCTAATAGATTGGAGAAAAAATTAAGACAAGAGATGACCTTAGTTTTTTTGCCACTATTTTCGCTATCCTGGCAATTATTTTTAAATAAACTAACGTAAACTGGCGGATGCACTCCAGGATTTCAAAAGTCTGGAACCAGTTATCGAATAAAAAAACGGCCTAAAAGATTGCCGACGAGGAAAACCAAAATCATGACCAAGCTAACCGGTAGACTGGCCAATATCAAATGCCAGTCCAACAGTCCAAACTCGACTAAGGAAGAATAGGTAACGAGGCAGTAAGGGATGAGGAGGAACAGTGACGTTATGATGCCAGGCGTGTATCCCCTGAACATAATGGTTTGAACAATATGCATGCATGCCTGCAATACAAATAAATTAAGGATGGCTGTAAATAAAAGAAAACCCCTTCCGTTAGATGAAAAATGGGTGGTCACCACTGTAGTGAATGAGATAATCACTAAAATCCATGTAGCCGAAACAGCAAGCTGGGCAGCAGTCGAGCCTAGTTTTTCCCTCATTCTGAATGTTAGTTCGACAAAGCTCGTTTTCGGGTATTTGTCCTTCATTGCAGCCATGGAGGATTCAATGGTTATGATCTCTTCTAAGTCATGGAAAATAAAAATGATGGGGAACAACCAAATTAATGTTTTAAGATCCAAAAATGGATGGAGGGCCTCTAGCATGTTTTATCTACCTCCTTATAGTTGGTAAGATGCCGTCCGTTGTGGTTTGTTCATTTTATATGACAGGATATGAATATATACCCTAGGTCTTAGGAGGGTGTTTAAATGCACAAATCATTATTTAAATTCCTTAACCGTTAAGAGCTGACCGCCAGCCAATTTTTGATAATGAGCCAGGGCAAGCAGTGGAAAGACATATTCATAACAATGATAATTGAGATAAAACGATCCTGCCATTCCCCTTCCTTTTGGGTAGGTTGCCTTCCAGTCTTTCTCCTTCTTTTCCACTAAAAAAGCTGCGCCGTTTTCAATTTCAGGCGTAACCCCAGTTGCGGCCGAGATGAGTGCGTCAAGCGCCCAGGCGGTATGAGTGCGGGTACTTTCGCCCAATGGCACATAACAATTTTTGATATCACTTTTACACGATTCTCCCCAACCCCCATCCGGATTCTGGGTGCTCCGCAACCAAGCCAGCGCTTTTTGTATAGCTGGATGATTCGGTGAAACCCCAACTGCAACAAGTCCCGTTACAGCCGCCCATGTCCCATAAATATATACGCCCCAACGCCCAACCCAGGAACCATCTGAATTCTGATGCCGCAACAGCCAACGAATCCCATCCTTCACCATCGGATGGTGAAGATTCAAATGGGTATAGGTGCCGAAGAATTCCAAAGTCCTTCCCGTTAAATCAACTGTCGACGGATCAATCAATAAATCTTTGCCACCCTCTATCGGCAACAAATTCAACACTTTCTTGTCTACATTCTTTTCGAATGCGGCCCAACCTCCGTCCTTGTTTTGTATGGAAATGAGCCAGTTTATTCCACGGTCCCACGCCTGCCGGTAATCCACTTGCTCTGTGGCCAAAGTGCGTATCGCCCTCAGTGCAGCGGTTGTGTCGTCAATATCCGGGTGGATTGTGTTTAAGTCGGCAAACCCCCAACCTCCCGGTAACACATCTGGTTCATGAATCGCCCAATCCCCGTATTTGAGATGCTGGCGGGAGAGAATGTACTGATTTGCCTTTTGAATCGTTTTTGATGAATACGGAACTCCGGATTCTTGCAGGGCATAGCTGAGTAAAGTCGTATTCCAGACCGTAGCCGTCGTGTACTGGCAGTGAAGTTCCCCGTCAATCCGGCAGGCCATCGCTTTTAAACCATTTACTGCACGAGTAATCACCGGATGTGTAGTTGGATATCCCCTCGCCAGTAAGGCAAAAATCATCAGGAAAGTCGTGCTGAAATAATTTAAAAAGGTGCCGTCCGGTTCAATTCGGTCGAGCATATATTTTTCGGCTCGATGCAATGTCAATTCACGAAGGTTTCCATGGTATTTCAGCCCCTGAATCCCTTGTTTAATCCATTTGATTACCGAGCGGACGTCTTCTGGTTGATCCTCTGTGAAAAAACGAACCTCTTTTCTTTGAAACAAATCGGACAGATTTGGCGACCGTTTCGTCCTTTTGCGAAAATTAGTATTGGCAAGGATTAAAAAAGGGATGATGTTCGCTCTTCCGTACACGGAGAGGTCAAAAAGATTGATTGGAAAGGAGTCAGGTAAAAGCATCACTTCAATATTAATGGGGAAGTGCGGCCACTCACATTGTCCTGTTATGGCCAGCATGATTTTCAAAAACATATGCACTTCCGAGGCGCCTCCGTTGGCCATGATAAACCGTCTTGCTGCCTGGATTTCCTTAGCATTTCGATCCCGGTAACCAGAATAAAGAAGGGCATAATAAGCTTCCACTGTGGATGTCAGATTTCCTTTTTCCGCATCATGAAACAGCTTCCATGACCCATCTTTCTGCTGTTTTCCGGCGATACGTTTCACCAATTCTTTAATAAACTCCTCATCACTTATCTCCAACGTCCGTAATAAAATAATCATACTACAGTCCGATGCAATCCCAGTCTCAAAAGGATAACGCCAGGACCCGTCCTCTGATTGGTCGTGGACGATCTGATTGGCGATTCTGTCCATTTCCTTATATACCCGATGCCTCATAGTACCCGTCCTCTCCCAACTAGTCATCTTTGTATTCATATTCCGTGAACAATATGAATATGAATTCCGTGGGATGGCCGATACACTCAAAATCAACTTTGCTAAAGGGTGATGCCGTTTTTGCTGGATTCTTTCTCAGATGTAAAAAAAGAATTAAAAAAGAAGATGAAAAAGAAATCTTCCGCCCTTCTGTCCTGCTTATCAGAAGTTGATAAACAATATATTCACCTAATAAAAGAACATACGAGACAACTAAACCAAAACAATATAACACGGACGCAAGCTTATTTGCAGTTTTACCTTCAGCACCCCGAAATCCATTGGGCCCTTCTCGGACATATGGTATCGCGGAACGTCGGATGGAACATGACGGATTTAAAAGGGGAATTGCTGTCAAAACTTCTGCCTGAACGAGATCAAAAAGCGATTTTTTCCTTTTTGGAACGCGGCAGTTGGCTGATTTTTCAAGATGTGTTTCCTCAATTTCTCGTTTATGACCTGAGTTTGAGGGCGGGGCGAGACATGTTCCACCTTCTTCCGTTTCTTCGCGTTTCCACCTTCATGGAAACAATATGGCGGTATTTTTGGCGCAGTGGGGATTGCCATACATTGGCGATTGGGACGGTGATTAATGAACAAAGCTATTTGGAAAAAAGATTAATTCAAAATAACCATTTCAAAAATACCGTAACAGGTACGGTCAGCTTTAAAATGTATGACTTTTTGCGGCTCAACAACATTCTTTTTCCCTACTATCCAGGGGAGAGAAGGGAGAAAGCGTCCCTTGTCGGCGCCACCTCACGTTATTTCACTTCACTCCACGAAAGAATTTTATTTGGAAAAGAATTGTATGCCCTTCTTTTTGAGCGCGAAAAAATTCTGGAGGGGGTATTGAAATGGGCGCATGAACACCCTCACACGGGCTCACGGAAAGATTATTGGCCTGACTTGTTTAATGATGTAAATGAGTCTGATCCCAGGTCACTCTATAAGCGGCGGGTTAAGAATTGTGTGTTGAGAAAGGGTGCCGAGCGACTGTACAGCCCGCCTTTAAAATACGCCTGGCCGAATATTCCCCATGAAGATGCGGCGAGCGGAGATTGGTTTGAGGATTGGCATGTGCTGGATTATATTCATAAAGAAGTCAATTTGGATGGAGAAATTTTAACGAATTATTGCAAAACCCTTGAAAAAATTGAACTCGCGGTTATGGCGAAGGAAGCCCTTCTGTTTAGGGAAGGAGAATAATTATTGCGGGGTGTGGCCCTGGTGTTGTTCAAAGGATGCCAAGACAATAACCTAAACTTTCATAAAAGGGCACCAGAAATCGAAGTGGTGACTAGGAAGAATGGGCCCAACTCAGGACCCATTCTCCTCAGTCTTTTGCCCGACCAACTTTATATCTTTAAACCCTTGCTGCACATTCATTCTTTTCTTGGAGCTTCATTATATATTTCAAGCCAGTATGAGCGTCACTAAAGGTAGCGATATTATTTAGTTGTTGAATGCTAAGTGCTAATTTAGGCTTAATACCGACAATAATACATTCCACACCTAACAACTTTAAACAATCGTGTAGTTTTTGTATTGTTTGCCTCACACTGTCATCAAAATGATTTATACCTCTTAGACTAACCATTACGAATTCTACGCCTTTTGTGACACATTCCTCCAAAACAGCAGGAATTACTATCTCGCCCCGATCCAAATCGAATTCTCCAACAAGGGTTATCGCAATTGTTTTGTCCCATATATTTAGAATAGGAGCGGATAACTCCCTAATTTTTTTCTCCATCTTATTTTGTTCTTCTGCTTCAGTTGTAACATCCATGAGCATGACCATATAACCTTCAACTACATTGGGGTTTTGATTTCTTCTAATTGGAGTCACTACAATATCAGCAATAAATTTACCTTTTATATTAATCCTTGCTCTATGTCCATCCTGCAACCCGCCCATGACATTGCGCTGATATGAAGGTTTCTGATGAAAATGGTCCATGCTCAATCCGATAAATTCATCCACATTGGAAAGCCCATACAGAGGGCCGATTAATGCAAGGGTTTGCCTTGCTTTAATATTAAGCCAAATAATTTTATATTCGGTATCAGCTATAATAATATTTTCACCAATACTATTTAGAGCGTCTATACCTGTTATATTAATGGGTAATTCGCTGTTCATATTTTTTCCACCTTTGTTTGTGAAAATTTTTTACGTGAGAAGCATGATTGCGCTCTGTTTTAAATCCTAGCACAATAGCAGGAAAAACCGAAGGATATCGCCCTTGAAGAGTTGTTATTGAGGTGTCGTTTAAAAAGTGGGATTAGGGAGTTTTGAAAAACACAGATAGTTCATACCGATTTTAGGAGTGGCGAAATATACCTCCCCACTCCGGTATTGTTATTCCTTAATGTATTAATACATTTTCATTAGATGATCCGCCATAAAAGAGAGTTGAAAGATTCGGCCAATAGTGTGCGCAATTAAATTATTTAACATTAGTTCATCTCAATCAAAATAAAACATTGATCATCGTTGTTGTATTTAATATAGTTGCTTTCCTTGTTTTCAAGGGCTTTTTGTATATAATCTTTTGTCTTTGCCAAGGGACTACATAATGATTCTTGCAATAAGGAACTTAAGGAGTTTAACTCAAATGCTTCCGAGACCCCATCTGTATAGAGAAGAATTCTTGTCCCGCGTGTATAGTGTAACGTTCTCGATGTAAAAGAAATATTTTCAAATGTCCCTAACGGAGGGCTTGTTGCCAGGAATTCTCGCTGAGTGCCATTTTCTTCTTGTAAAATGGCAGGAGGGTGTCCTGCATTAATATATTCAACAGTCTTTGTACGTGTATCAATAGTTAAATAAATAGCTGTGCAATAATGCCAAGCGTTTTGGTTGTCTTTAAATAATTCGTGCAAGTATTGGTCTAACTCCCCCATAACCATTTCAGGCGCTACACCTTGTGAAATTAACTTTTGGAAAAGTGATTGAAGAGACATGGTGATTAAGGCCGATGAAATCCCGTGCCCCATAACATCCAATAAGATAATTCCATATTTTTGTGAAGCAATCTGGTAAAATCCATAAATATCTCCTGATAATGATTTTGAAGCATGGTAATACGCAAGAATCTTAATATTGTCATTTACTATATTTTTGGTAAGGGCAGTTTCCTGGATTGTTTTTGCGAGTTGTAATTCGCGTTCGGTGTCCAACTTGAATTTGGCATTTATTTGATTCGCCTCCAGTAGCTCCTGTTGTTTCCCCTCTAAGGATTTAAGAACTACTTCCAATTCCAATAGGGCCTTTTCTTTTTCATGATACGCGGCTTCAGCCGTTTTTCTTGCATTAATGAGCTCATCTTCCAACGCATTCCGATTTCGCATTGGAACAATCACACAGATAACTTCATTATTTTTTTGCAAGGACGCATTTAATAAAATAGGAATTTCCTCGCCGTTTTCGGTAAGTAATGAAAGATATATTTCCTCCACATAGTGCTTTGCTTTAATTAGGGGAAATAAATAAAGCTGAATAAAAATCTGAGCTGAAGTAGATAGTGCAACATTAAAATGTTTCCCTATCAGCAGCTCAGATGATGGGTATTGCAGTAAATTAAGCAATGTTTTATTAATGGATAGGATTTTACCCTCCTTCGTGAGAGTCATAAATCCACAGGGTGCATTGTCTATTAATTCATCCATTTAAACAACACCTACACCCTCCCCAATAAGTGGGTCATATTGATTAATCAAGTACTTTTTAATAGATTGGATAGTTTCATCCGGGTCGCTCAAATGCGGGCAATGACCGACGGCATTCATATAGGTGAGTGTACTATTTGGCATGTTCATTTTTAAATACTCACCAACCGCAATTGGTGCAATGATATCTTCAGCACATTGCAGGATGAGAGAAGGCACCTTCGCTTTTACGATATCCAGCCGGCTATCAGCAAAGAAACAAGCATTTGCAAATGTTTTGGCGATAAGAGGGTCAGTTGAACAAAATCGATCTTCCAGATTTTTTGCCACATCTGTTCGGGCTGAATTATTTATTAGAGTACCAGAGAAAGCATTGGCCCACCCAATGTAATTTTTCTCCATCATCTCAATTAAACCGACTAAATCTTCTTTTTCAAAACCACCATAATACTCAGGAGGATCATTTAAATAACAAGGTGATGGAGCAATCATAATCATGTGTGAAAAATACTCTGGTTTCAAATTGGAAGCTAATAAACCAATCATACTACTGACAGAATGTCCGACAAATATCGCTTCCTTTAAATCCAAAGCAGCACAAACATCCAGGACATCCTGGACGTAACCGGACAGATCACTATATTTAGCAGGGTCAAAAGCGGTAAGATCTGAATTGCCTAATCCAACATAATCAAATAAAATAACTTGATAATCGTCAACAAATGCTGGCGAAACATCTTTCCATACGGTTTGGTCACATCCAAAACCAGGAGCGAAAATAATAGGTTTCTTACCTTTGCCGCTGATATGTATATTATTTCGAATAATAGTATTGTGGTTCATAAAATTAGCACTCCTTTCTGTTGATCATTTTTTCACTGCTATCTTTATCATATCATTTTGGTCTCGTTTAATATCTTCAAACCCCATTTGGTTCACTTTTCCAGTCGCAATCCATCTTTATTGTCCAAAGGCTCACTCTTTCGGCTTTTTTTAAAAAAGTAAGCTGTGGTTTTTTATTCAAGATTGTAAATATAAAAAAAGAACATATGGACATGATTAGCAGCTATGGACTTATCAAAATACTCATACTGCTGCGCCGATTGATTATTACCATGCTAATGGTATATGTGGGCAATGGTCACTTTAAAAGCGGCGGGKTAAGAATTGTGTGTTGAGAAAGGGCGCCGAGCGGCTGTACAGCCCGCCTTAATAATACGCCTGGCCGAATATCCCCACATTCTTCTGGTGATTTTGGATGATTACCAATTTCAATTAGAAACGGGACCGTAGTTCTAAAAAATTGCGGTCCTTTTTTGTTGAACTTCTTTTGGAAGAAGTGGTAGGTTTGTGAAAGTAGGACTACATAAAACAGAACACTCTTTATGCCAAAATTGAAATAGAGTTAGGGAGTAACTATTCTTTATTGTATCCACAATTCAACGCATATGAATTGAAGAACCGGAGGAGCTGGAAAGCTACTTAAGGCGCACCTAAAAGGAGAAAAAAGATGATTCGATTTGAACAGGTTTCAAAAGAATATACCAATGGAACGTATGCAGTGAATTCCTTGGATTTTGAGATAAAGAAAGGCGAATTTTTTGTTCTCATTGGTCCGAGCGGATCAGGGAAAACGACTACCTTAAAGATGATAAATCGGCTCATCAGCCTGACAAGAGGAACGGTTTGGATTAATGACAAGAAAATCAGTGATTATGATATTAATGAGCTCCGCTGGAATATAGGATACGTGCTTCAACAGATTGCCCTGTTCCCGCATATGTCAATAGCCGAAAATATCGCAGTCGTTCCAGAGCTGTTGCATTGGGATAAACAGAGAATTGCCAATCGTGTGGACGAGTTGCTTACTTTAGTGGGCCTGGACCCTGCCTCCTATCGAAACCGGAAGCCGAGTGAACTATCAGGCGGGCAACAGCAGCGAATCGGAGTGGTTCGGGCCTTGGCGGGGGACCCGGAGATTCTTTTAATGGATGAACCGTTCAGTGCCCTTGACCCCTTTAGCAGGGAAAAACTTCAGGACGACCTGCTTACCATACAGCGTGAAATTAAGAAAACGATTGTTTTCGTTACCCACGATATGCGTGAGGCGTTAAAATTAGGCGATCGCATCTGTGTGATGAAGGAGGGGGAAATTGTCCAAATCGGCACACCAAACGAACTTTTAACAAACCCAGTGAATGATTTTGTAAGAGAATTCGTAGGAAGCGGACGCAACCTGACAATTAAGTTAGAAGATTTGATCATACCGATTTCGCAATTGGCCGATATCCCATCTAGCGAGAACGCGATTTCAATTTCCGCTGATTTAGATGAGGTGCTGGAGGAATTGATGAATACCGATTCCTTGCCTGTAAAGCACAATGGAGAAGTGACGGGAGTAGTAAATAGACAGCATGTGCTGAAATATCTTGCAGATTATGTGAGGAAAGGCGGGCGGGAACATGAATAATTTAGTGCACGCCTTTGCCGAACGGAAGTGGCAGCTTTTACATGCTTTGCTTCAGCATATTGAAATATCGCTAATTGCGCTCTTTTTCGCCATATTAATCGCTCTGCCATTGGGGATTTATCTAACCCGGAAGCCAAAAATTGCCGAATACATTATCGGTATGACTGGCGTCTTACAAACGATTCCTTCCCTGGCCCTCTTGGGATTGCTCATTCCGTTGTTTGGAATCGGCACAATMCCTGCCATTTTCGCATTAGTTGCTTACGCATTACTACCATTATTACGAAACACGTATACAGGAATTAAAGAGGTAGATCCATCTGTACGCGAGGCAGCACGTGCAATGGGTATGAATACGCGAAAAAGACTTCTCAAAGTCGAAATTCCGTTGGCTATGCCGGTGATCATGGCAGGCATTCGCACGGCGACCGTATTAATCATTGGAACTGCAACAATTGCCGCTTTAATTGGAGCGGGTGGATTGGGCGATATAATCCTCCTTGGAATCGACCGTAATGATTATTCACTCATTGTTTTAGGTGCAATTCCTTCTGCATTATTGGCTATCGTATTTGATGGCCTGCTTCGCCAATTTGAAAGGCTTTCTTTTAAAAAAGTAATGGCCGGGGTTGGTACTTTTGCTTTGATAGCCTTGCTTATCATAGCATCAACATTCTTTAACAAAGGAGAACAAAAGGATCTTGTCATTGCTGGTAAATTAGGGTCAGAGCCTGAAATTTTAATCAATATGTACAAGTTGCTCATCGAGAATGATACAGACTTGCATGTTGAATTAAAGCCTGGGCTGGGCGGTACATCTTTTGTATTTAACGCATTAAAATCCAAAAGTATTGATATCTACCCTGAATTCTCCGGAACGGTCATCGCCGAGTTTCTAAAAGAGCAGCCAGTAAGTACGGATAGGAAAGAAGTATACCAACAAGCCAAAGATGGGGTTTTGAAGAAGCTGAATATGTTGCTGCTGGAGCCGACTCAATATAATAATACCTACGCACTGGCAGTTCCTGAACAATTTGCGGAGCAATATGATTTGCAAAAGATTTCTGACCTGGCTAAAGTCCAGGAGCAAATCAAAGCCGGATTCACTCGCGAGTTTACAGACAGACAAGATGGCTATCCGGGTCTAATAAAAAAATACAACGTAAAATTCAACTCATTGACTACCATGGAGCCCAAGTTGAGATACAATGCCGTAAAAAGCGGCCAAATCAATCTTGTTGACGCCTATTCTACTGACAGTGAGCTGGAACAATACCATCTCAGGGTTCTTGAAGATGATAAACATTTCTTCCCGCCTTATCAGGGAGCACCGCTATTGAGAAAAGAAACGGCAGACAAATATCCTGAGCTTGTAACAGCACTAAACAAGCTTGCCGGAAAGATAACCGACGATGAAATGCGGAAAATGAATTATGAGGTTGCGGTAAAAGGAATGAAACCTGGCACGGTAGCAAGGAACTTCCTCAAAAAAGAAAACTTAATCAAAGATTAGGTGTAAACTGATTAATTTATGGATTCTGTATTGCAGGCTCCCTTTTTTATATGCTGATACGATAGGATGCTTAATTCAAGAAGGATTAAGCTCCTTTTTTGTTGAATTCCATAATAAGCAAAATAGGCATTTTGGTTAAAAGGGGAAGCAACGGTTACGGTAATGAAGTGTAATCCGGGTTTTATTTATGAATGAAAGGTGAGGGTATTTAGTGAAGCATAGGAAAGTCACTCCGGAAGAATGGGAGAAGAATCGGGAAGCTCAGTTTCAAGCTTTCATGATTCGGTTTAAGAAAAGAATCCGGCGAGCTCATTTGTCGGTTGTCCCGGATAATGCACAGAGTAAAATGGCAAGCAAGGAAGCGCCAAAGGAAAAATAATTCGCAATAAGGGATGGAATCCCAATCTGCTGTCAAACAAGACAGCATTTTTTTTTGACTAACATTGCAAGGTGGATATGGTAAAATTAGGTATAGGCTTAAAGCAAGGAAATAGGGGGCTGAGAATTTAGTGTTAATAAATGGCAGTCTTTTTGTGAATTTAGGAATAGCTATCTATCTCATCGTTCGTACCATTTTTATAATAAGGCAGTACAAATTTGTAAGAAAAACTTTGTAATCCTTGGCGAAACAATCAGGTGCGTAAAAGCCAGAAAAGGTGTACGTAGTTTTCTGTTGAATCCTTATTGTACAAGCGGCCAAGAGATAGTGGAAGAAATAAGTAGAATGGGGTGATAAATATGAATAGGCATTTAGCTTTCATTTTCTTAATAATCATATCTTTATTAAGCGGTTGTGTTGAAGAAAGAACTTCAACACAAGAAAAAACACCAAAAAAGGAAGTTTCCCCCGAGCAAGTTGAACAAAACCAAAGCTATGTAATTAAAAATGCCGCTCCACTACAGTTTAAGGTCGGAGAACAAGAGTTTGATCTAGTGCCGGTTTTTAATCCTATACTCGAATACATACAAAAAATGAACGATAATTCGGATGCGGACCATAAAGAATTGTACATATCAACAGTTGTAGAGCCTTTCCGCAAAGAAGCATTTGGTGAAGATGGTGGACTATGGCTAAAAGATAAATATAATTTTGCGGCTCCAATCAATATAAAACGATTGAATGAATCAATACAAATATTGGATAAAGACTTTGAACATTTTAGCCATTTAATAAAAGAAGCGTTAGAAAAGTCAGCTACCGTGCTTCCAGGTGGAAAAACAACCATCTATCTGTTTCCGTTTAATCCAGACCAATACTCTATTATCAATCAAATGAACGGAGTTACTGCGTTTGCAACCTCTAACAAAGTTATTGTCCTGCAGATTGCACCCCAAAATTATGATGAAGAGACGCTAAAATACGTCTTGGCACATGAATACCATCATACCGTCTATTTAGAGGGAGATAATAACCAAAGAATTGATTTAATAGATTATGTTTTAACAGAAGGTAAAGCCGATTCCTTTGCACACATGATTATTCCTGAATTAACCCTTCCATGGATAACTGAATTAACGCAAGATGAGGAACAGGCAATTTTGAATTGGGCAATAGAGAGAAGATATTCTTATGATACTGACGACTTGGTTGAGTTGAATGCTGGAAACCATAACATTCCCAGATTGTCCGGTTACAAAATCGGTTATCAGATTATGCAGGATTTTTTGAAAAAAAATCCTAATGTCTCTATAAGCGAATGGACTTTTATGAAAACTGATGAAATTTTGGAGAATGGGCGTTTTGCTGAGAAATTAAAATAGAGTTGTTGATTGAAATATCCTAATTGAAAAAATCGGTGTCGGTTAGCTTAAAAAGAGAGGGGAATTTTTACTAGTTGGAGTGGTTAAATGAAGTTAATTGGAAAATCGCCGTACTTCACAATTAAGGAATTTGAATTGGGACTAGAAGAAACAGCAAAGTTTTTATACTCCTTTCTAGATAAAGACGACCTTATTTTATTCCCGTATTTTGAAGGGAATTTAAGATATGAGGAAGAGGAATGGAAATCATTTATATCAAGTAGGGAAGTCTTTAGAAGTGAAACCTGGTCCTTTGGTAATGCGTACCACGAAAATGTTATCTGGATTAGTCCAAGAAATCCTCAAGAATTATTAAGGATAATTGAAAATGAAGAATCCAATTTTATGCTTTATGTCCTCTCTTCTATTGTGGAAGACATTCAAGATTATAAATATGAGATTTATGTGGCAGAACACACCGTTGATGACGAAACCAGTGGGAACGAGGAATTTGTCGCCATGTTCATAAAAGAAAGAAATAACGGGAACTTTGAGGAAAAAGTGTTGCCGACATTGAGAAAAAAATTTTCGTTTTAGAGATTACCGTAGCTTTTGTTGAAGTTCTTACTGAACCAACGGGAGGTTAGACGATAAGGAAAAAAATACATATATAAACCAAGAGGATTTGCTGTTAAAATTTGAGAGGTACAACATTATATAGAAACAAATGGTATGCCGTGGTATATATGAAGAAACATGAGGGATAAAGATGCTTTGGAAAATATATTTTTGGTTTATGGTAGCTTTGTTGATAGTGTCAGTGTTCTTAGAAAATGAATATGGTTTGGTAGGAACAGTAATACATATTGTAAGTTTGATTATTAACGTTATTAACACAGTGGGGCTATATGGTTATGTATACAAGAAACAATTCTTTTCACAATCTATTTGGAAAATCATATTCATAATTTCTTTAATAGATGTAATTGTAACTACAATGTATTATAGGTCTAAAGAGGCATCTTCACTGGGAGAGCTAATTTTTGGTGTGATTTTCACGTTTATTGTTTTGTATCCTCATTTGCTAGGTTTATATAGATATGGATTCAAAAACTAGCATATTTGAGGTGTTCCAGGTTAATCCCATAAGAATTATTAAGCTAAAAGGTGCTTTTATCCACGAAGGATGAAGCACCTATTTGTTGAATTTCATATTGAGCCTAAAATGGGCATGTTTTTGAAACGCATTCATGGCACTTTTTGAAAATTTGTCTAATGACTGTGATAATCACTTTTACCCTTATTATGCTTTATTTTTGCCCTCCAAAAAATCAATGCGACTAATAAGGGTGATTAATAATCCAATAGCTATCCAATAAGTTGAGTTATTCGCATGATCGCCATTTAAAGTTAAAGGGGCTACTTCTTCTTCAGATTCAGTAGCTTTGCCAGTAGGTAAAGGTATAGGCTGAACTTTTGGTAAATCATGATAGAGGGTTTCAGCAGCATTCGTATTCTCAATATTAATAATCCCATCGTAGTATTCTTTGGGAATGACTTTATCAAGTTCTCTAGTTTCGTATAACTTAGACCCAATTAAATGCATTAAATGTTCCACTGATAACCAAGCTTCTATATCCCGATCCGTTGAAGCAGTAGTAAAATCCAAGAAACTTATTGGATAGCCTGTTTCCTTGAAATAAGAACTAAATATTCTCTCTTTCGGCTCATCCAATTCTATTATCCCTAGTGTAGTTTCCCCAATTGTAACGAGACTGCCTTTATAAAAGTCAAAGCCTAACGAATAGTACGCATTTTTAAATTCATCTTTAAGCAGACTTCCCATATTGGTGGTAGGCAAGTGATTACTGATATGCCCGTTGTGAGCCCAAAGCATAATTTTATCATTCTTAAAATATTCCTTTTCATAGTTATGGATCCACTTCACATTTTCCGCCATACTAGCGTCCCGAAAAATTACATATTTTATAAATTTTTCTTTTGAAGTCTCAGTACCACTATTCAAAAAAGGTGAAGAGATTTCAAAATGAAGGTTTTGTAAAATGATTTCTAATTCTCTGCGGATAATTTCATATTCTTCTTTCGATGATAGGGATACGTATGTATCTTTATTTTTTTCAAAGGCGTCAACCAGTTTTTTTACTAAAGGTTCAGTATTAGACTTTTCATATGGAGGGTTTAGATAACTGAAATCGGATAGAAGTTCACTAGTAGGATCTACTATTTCTAGATAAGCCTGAATATTAGCAACCGTACTGTTCACGCCTTGCATGTCAAAACCATAAAATCGAATGTTTTCGATGTTATTGGGATTTTGATTGTATTCCTTCATCCAATCAATCATATCCGCGACTTCTTGAGTTGACCAAGGCCACATTACCATCGCAGAAATTACGTCTTCCATGCTGCCATTACCATTTAAAATGTAATCATTTATTATCTTATGAATCCCAAATTCGGCTTCAATGGCAAACGCTCGATAACCCATTTCTTCTACTAAGAATTCATACATTCTGTGCTTCATTTGAAAAAATTCCTTAGTACCATGAGTGGCCTCGCCCATACCCAGGATTTTAACATCCTTCAATATGTCCTTTAATGGTTGCAAATCCTCAAACCCATTACCTGCTTGAGTAGTCTTTAAAGGAATAAGCATTTCTTTTAGTTTTGGACTAATTGAATTAGGATCAAAGGCAGATTCAGCTTTTGAAATAGCAGGTTGAAATCCTGCGAAAAAAATAACTATAGCCAATAAATGTGAAAATAGTTTATTGGAAATTTTCATGTCATTCCCCCAATTAATAAACTCTTTCTATAAGCTTTATCTCTATACTATCAAATCCCTTAAAATGTTAAAATATATATTATTTGTAATTTTTACACAAACCGGTTTAGATTGGTTTATAACTCCTTGTGGAAAATGAAGGAAAATACGAGTGTGTTGTTGAATACAATATATGTAGTATCTCCTAAGTTAATCCCAGTTATAAACCATCTAACTTTTTTTGAATGGGGGTTTTTATGTGAGTGAGGAGAAAAAATCAATTTTGAAAGAAACTTTAAAGGCTGTAAGTGTCGGTTCAGTATTTGATCCAGATATGTCCGAAGAAAAGGTTACGGAAACCGAGGGAGTTTCATTAAATGAAATTGTTGACCATATAACAGGAAAGAAGAAGCTTTCAGAAGATAAAGTTGAAGCATTAAAGAGGGCGGCAAAATACAATAGAAATATCAGATTTTAGATTACCAAACCAAAATAAATAAAGAAGTAAATCCAGAAATTCACTCTTGAACTAAAGTCTGCATTAATCTAGGAACGATTAACGGATTGTTATTGTAGAATTCCTAGTAAATAAACGGTGCGGTATGTTTTATAAGATAGTGCTGAAGTAGCGGCAAGGGTTTAATTCAAAGTTAGAAAAACGTACGGGGAGAGGTGGGAGAAGATATTATGAGTTTTACGAGGCTATTCCATATTGGATATATCGTATTTCTAATTTCTCTAACTTTCATTTATTTTTTTGCTCCACGTAATTATGGATGGATTGGTATAGTGGTTTCGTGTCTGCTTTTTGGCGTATATCAAATGATTGTTGGATATCGGGTGAAAAAACGATTGTAAAATAAAAAAATTAGGCACAAAGCATTGATTTGCTAGTGCCTTTTTCTGTAGTGAAGAAACTTGGGAGTCTAGTAAAGAAGGCTAGGAGACACCATTTTTAAAACGGGAGGTATTCGTCTGATCGGAGTATTCTTAGATCGTGATGGTACAATCGGTGGACACGGCGGGGGTATTCATCCCGCTGAATTTACACTCTATGATTTTTCAGGCAGGGCAATTAAGCTTCTTAATGACCATGGGATAAAAGTGTTTCTATTAACCAATCAAAGCTGGATAGGGATGGGCAAATTTACTGAAGAAGAATTTATTGAAGGTACAAAAACAATGAACGGATCCCTAAACAAGAACAGATCTTTTTTTGACGGTATTTATTATTGCCCTCACACATCAAATGATAGTTGTGGGTGTCGGAAACCCAGACCGTCCCTTTTAATAAGGGCTAAGGAAGAGCATAACCTTGAATTAAAGAAGTGTTATGTTGTTGGCGACGGATTGAGTGATATATATTCTGCTAAAAACGTTGGAGCAAAGGGCATCCTGGTTAAAACGGGTAGAGGGCTGAAATCCTTAGAAGAGGTTCATACGAAAGGTATAGATGTGAAAATTGACCATGTAGCTTTAAATGTTTTGGATGCAGTTGATTGGATAAGAAGGGATATCGAACGCTATGAGGAGACATGTGTTTTCGACAACCACCAGATGCTTTGAACCGGGGAGTTAAATGAGCTCTCGTTTGTTTAATTCCTTAAATCCTATTAATACTTCGGGAATCAAACGTACAGCAGGGAACTTCCAGCATAGTTGGAGGCTCCTTTTTTTATGTGTTTTTTGCATATCGTAAACAAGGAAACTTGATTGTAAAACAATATGATTAAACGAATGTGTAATTTGATCCAAGAAGGATTAAGTATCTTTTTTGTTGAATTCCTTAATAAGTTATAAATGGGTGTTTTAGTCAAAGGGTGGAGGGATCGAATGAAGAAAGGGCAAATTCGTGCAATTGCTATTTGTGTGTTCAGAAAAGGGGATTCAATACTTGTATTTGAAGGCTTTGACGAGGTAAAGAAAGATTATTATTATCGTCCAATTGGCGGAGGAATCGAGTACGGTGAAACTAGTTGTGATGCATTGAAAAGAGAAGTCCTTGAAGAAATCGGCGCAAGCATAACTAACATGAACTTCCTTGGGGCAGTTGAAAATATATTTACATATAACGGTGACCTTGGACACGAAATAGTCTTTGTATATGATGCTGAATTTGTTGAAAAGTCGTTTTATGAGAAATCTTCTTTCGTGGGATACGAAGATAACGGGGCACATTTCACATTGTTTTGGAAGCCAATTAGCGATTTTACAGAAAATAAATTAAGGCTGGTTCCAGAGGGATTATTAACTTTACTTTAGAACGCGAAATGGGTTACAAGACTCTTTTTGTTCTAAATGGTTAGTGAAAAAAAAGAGTTTTTTAAAAAGGAAAACTACAAAATATCAAGTGTTTTAGGCGACCGAACTGACCCGGTTGTGGCGATGTGCTGGATTGGAGGAAGATACCCGATGAAAATGGCGTCTAAGCTTATAGTCGGTAATAAGGTAAAACTCCCAACACCCGGTCTCGTCCGGTTTGCCAAAAGCCGGATTTTGAATGCGACCATTAGGCACAACCAGTCAGGCAAATACTTTGTTTCCTTCCTGACCAAGAAAGAAATAAAACTATTGGACGAAACCGGCTCAATCGTTGTTAGATGCCGTTAGTTTTCCATACTTGGGAATCCACCTCCTCAAAAGCGTTAGCTGTAGATGGGGGAGGTTCAATTCATCGCAGCGTCTCGTTTTGTCTTAAAGTGTGACCACACAATTAACGGAATTAAGAGAAGCCCTAAATAAGTCCCGAGAAAACCGAGAAATGCATAGCTAGAATATGCGACGATGAATCCCGAGAGTAAGCTGCCTGCTGTTCCACCCAGAGCAACCCATACATCGACAGACCCTTGTGTCTTAGCACGCGTTGCTAAATTCGTTGAATCAATAATAATTGCAGTCCCGCTAATGAGACCAAAGTTCCAGCCAAGTCCCAGTAAGATTAATGCAGTCGTCAACCAACCTAACGAATCTCCTGGGGAAAATGCGGCTATGAGACCCGATATAGCCAATGTTACGCCAGACGCTATAACCATAGGTGTCCGCCCAATTTTGTCAACGAGCACTCCTGTGCCAAGTGAAGGCAAGTACATCGCTGCAATATGCAATCCAATGATTATCCCCACGGCCGTTAGACCCTTTCCGTGATTTTGCATATGGACGGGCGTCATCGTCATAATGGCTACCATAATAATATGCGAGAGCACCAGCACGAGAGCTCCCATAATAATGCCCGTACGATTTACTGTCGTTTGAAGCGTTTTTTCAACGTGCGTCGTCTTTTTACGAACTTGTTCTTCTTCCGCTGCAATCGCCTTCGCTATGAGAAGGGGGTCTGGACGGAAATAAAAGAACAATGTTAGTCCTGCCAATAGATACGCCGCAGCTGCCAATATAAAAGGACCTGCCAATGCTGGAATGCCAATCGCTGTCGCGAGCTTGCCCATCGGCGTAACAAGATTCGGCCCAAGTACGGCACCTAATGTCGTAGACACCATCGCAATACTAACAGCCATCCCTCTTTGCTTTTCATTTGCTAAATCGGTTCCAGCATAACGTGCTTGCAAATTCGTCGATGTGCCTGCCCCGTATATAAACAGAGATAGGAATAGGAAAAATACATGATTCCATGTGGCTGCAAAAATAACCCCGAGCGCTCCAATCCCACCGGCAATAAAACCTAGCGACAAGCCAATTCGCCGTCCAAATCGCTGGGACAGCCTCCCCACTAAATAGGCGGATAACGCAGATCCTAACGTAAATAACGCGGCGGGTAAGCCGGAAAAACTCTCCGTTCCAAGCATATCCCGTGCCAACAACGCACCGACCGTAATACCCGCAGCCAGCCCGGCACCCCCAAAAATTTGTGACATGACAACGGTAAGTAATGTCTTTTTATATAACTTTTGTTGAGCTTCTTTTGAATGCTTGTATTGGACCGTGTCCACGCACACTCCTCCTTTTTGCATTTTCTATATTAATCAAACACACCCAATTAGCATATGATTGTTCTTTCGTTTTCTTTCCCTAATATACGTATGGGGGTATAGTATCATATATTAATAGGAGAGCGAAAGATTTTGATTCAACTCCAAAGGGAGGAATAGGTTCCAAATCGCCTTTCAAACAAGGTAGCATTTTCTTATTCAATGAACGGCGCAGGTCAGTGGGAAAATAAATGTAAGTTGTATGCATTGAACTAACGGTGCAGCATTCCTGAGAAAATAACTTTAGCATCATTTTTAGATTAACTGGTTGCATAATAGGGAATTCTATCATAGCGAAACTTTGTATATGATATTTTTGTTATAGATAGGGGAGAAATAGATGGAGTCAATATGGCTAGAATATGCTTGGGCATTATTAATCCTAATTGGATTAGAAGGGTTGTTATCGGCTGACAATGCTCTCGTACTAGCAGTTATAGCCAAACATTTACCCGAAAATCAGAAAAAAAGAGCGATAAATTACGGAATCATTATGGCCTTTGCTTTCAGATTTGCTGCACTCTTTGCGATTTCTTTTATTGCAAACGTCTGGCAGATACAGGCGATAGGAGCGGCTTATCTTCTTTACCTTGGTTTAAAGCATGTCATTCAGGCAAAATTCGGGAAAGAAAATAAGAATATTCATAAGGATGATGAAAAGGAATCCGCTGGTAAAGGTTTTTGGCCTACAGTAGGGAAGATTGCATTAGCTGACCTGGCTTTTGCAATTGATTCGATCCTAGCTGCGGTTGCTATTGCCCTTGGCCTTCCAGATTCACCGCTAGACAATTTTGGCGGCATGGACGGGGGGCAGTTTATTGTTGTAGTTCTCGGAGGTATTGCCGGCCTTGTCTTGATTAAGTTTGCTGCAACCTGGTTTGTGGAGCTCCTAAAAAAACGCCCAGCATTGGAAACAACCGCTTATGCAATTGTTGCCTGGGTCGGGGTCAAACTGGCTGTAGTTACCCTTTCCCATGAAGACATTGGTGTTTTGGATCATGACTTTCCTCACAGCACCGCCTGGACTCTGGTCTTCTATGGGGTATTAGTCGGTATTGCCTTGCTCGGATGGTTTGCACCTGGAAACAAGTCATTACAACAAGATAATTCCTAAAAAGCAATTATTGATTTTCGTTAATTTAAAGGTGAGTTAATTCAAGTGGATTAACTCATTTTTTTGCGTTTCTTGAATGTCTTTTTTTAAAAAATCTCATTATCTCCTTCATTTACAACCGTAAGCATTGGACAAATTGTCTTGAGAATATACTCATAACAGCATAACCGAAAGGGGGGTAATGATGGGGTATTCGGACAATTATGAAAGGGATGCATATGGAATAGTATCTTTCTGGTTACGTAACAATTTAGATCATGGCCGATTTTTCGACAGGGAAATAAGCCATTATGAAATTGATCTAGCACGTACAAACCAGCAGTTTGTCCAAAGTATGGCGGGGATCTGGCGGAGGGCGGAAGCTAAACAAGGGGACCTTGGTACTTTGATCAATGAATCTCAACAAGCTATAAGTGAATTTAAAAATTTTCTTCTTGTTGGTATGGATAAGAATCTGCGTCGTACGGCAATTGTTTCAACGCCAGTAGCACTTATGGACCATATGATACGAGAAGCCGAGGAATCTCAGAACGTCCTCAATTTAATACAAACTGGCGGTCAAGTGTTCGTAGCGGATGCGGTTATACATGAAAGTACATTTTGGTTGAGGCAAATGGCTGACCACCTGGCTTTTGTACAGCATTATTTAGATCCAACACATTATGAACTACAAAAAAGAGTAAGGAGAATGACTCAAAAGTTTGAACGCCTTTTTCTCCAGGCAAATGCACTGAGAACAATAATAAGGAAACCACGCACTGAGTTACTACCTGTTTTAAATGCATTTAGGCAAATGGTTATTGTTGAAGCAAAGGATTTAGAGGCATTTAAATTAGAATTAGATGTTCTAATCAAACAGTGTGCTGTTATTACAACCGCACCACCAGATCTTTTGGAGCATCTTGCAAGGGAAGCCCATCACTTATGGAGAAACTTAGAAGAGGGAGTTGTAACTTAATTCCCTTGTTCATAAGATTGTAATAACGTATTGATTTATAAGTTAGACTATGGGGCGATGCTTAATGAGGTCCCGATGTTAATTCTTATATCAATTTCTTTAAATGGCTGTGGTTTATTTGAATTCAAAAGTTTATGTAAGAAAGCGCCTTAATCCCTTGTACTAAAGGATTTGGGTGCTTTTCTTTTTCTTGAACTGGGGAAAAAAATTAACACGAATTCGCTTTGATAAAGGCAGGATTAACGCCCTTTTTTGTTGAATTCCTTCGAACAAACGGAATTTTAATGCTGGATGAACCAAACTAGAGTCTTATTGAACGGTGTTGGACTAATTCAATAAGGATAATGGAATGAGGTCTATATGTTTTTATTAATGTTTTTTCTCAGATATGTCATGGAGCAGCCCCTTTTGTGTTTCGGAACATTGTTTCTTTCTGTGTATGGCATTATATTATCTAGTATCAGTCTCGTATATAAAAAATCATCTATTGTCCAAGTAAGTAGAATTATGCTTTGCTTGGTAATTCCATTTACAAATTTTTCAATGTATCTATCTAGCTTTGATGGAAATGCTGCAGATGGGTTTAGATTTGTTCCATTTAACACTGTGGACAAATTAACGTTCATATTCCAAATATTGTTTATTCTCTTACCTGAACTCTTTTGGATTCTCTCTTTAAAAATAAACACAAAGCATTACCGTTTTTTACCTTGGCTTTATCCTATTGGATTTATAGCTGTATTTATTATCCTCTCTAACTACCAATAAGGAAAAAGTATCTTTTTATCACTTTAATCACTTCAAAGATTAATCACAGGACTTGGGCTATATTTCCTGGTATCGTGAATGCTTGGAAGTGATTATACACAGAATGGGTTCCTACCTCTGGATATGAACATGCTGATGTACCATGTATCGAATGTTATTATCCACCAAAGCATAAACCAAGAAACGAACTTTGGGTTCCTGAAATACCTAAATAATTCATATTCATACTTCGGGAATCAAACGTACAGCAGGGAACTTCCAGAAAGTTGGAGGCTCCTTTTTTTATTTGTTTTTTGCATATCGTAAACAAGAAAGCTTGATTGTAAAATAATGTGATTAAACCAATGTGTAATTTGATCCAAGAAGGATTATAGATCTATTTGTTGAATTCCTTAATAAGTTTAAAATGGGCATTTTAGTAAAAGGGTGGAGGAATCGAATGAAGAAAGGGCAAATTCGAGCAATTGCTATTTGTGTGTTCAGAAAAGTTGATTCAATCCTTGTATGTGAAGGCTTCGACGAGGTAAAACAAGATTATTTTTATCCTCCAATTGGCGGAGGCATCGAGTACGGTGAAACTAGTTATGATGCATTGAAAAGAGAAATGCTTGAAGAAATCGGCGCAAGCAAAACTAACATAATTTCTTAGGGGCGAATGCTTTTAACAGTTAATAAAATTTGGAGGAGATTAATGATTTATAACGAGGTTGTTAAAATCGGTGATACATATTTACTTCCATTAGTTTCAGAGTTGTACGGGTTGAAAGGTTATGAAATCAGGCCGGTCAAGGCACATATAGGAGGGCGTAATGTTGTTTATACCTGTGAGAAAGAGGGCAACGACTCAAAAATACTCAGAATCGCCTTCTTATATGACAGAGACCGGAGAGATTTTCTGGGTGAGGTTGAGTATATCAGGTATTTATTCGAACATGGCGGAAGTGTCTCGGATGTAGTCAACTCCCGGAAGGGGAATTTGCTGGAAGAGATAAATCATAACGATCATACCTTTTTTATCTGCTTGTTTCAAAAGGCTAAGGGAAAAATGCTTGTGGAAAATAATTATAGGTATCGGGAAGGAGTTCCAATTACCGAGTATTATTTTAATTGTGGTAAAGTACTTGGGAAACTCCACCATTTATCAAAAGGGTATAATCCTGTCCATAGGCGGTATAGTTTCTTTGATAAATACAATGCTGAATATATCGAGAAACTGATACCCGGTTCGTTACCTCTTCTGAAGGAAAAGCTGGTAGACCTCCTTAAAACCTTAAAAGGATTGGACAGGAACCGTGAGTCTTTCGGTATGGTCCATTTTGATTACAACGATGGGAATTATTCAATAGATTTTGATAATGGGCAAATAACCGTATATGATTTCGATAATTCATGTTACTGCTGGTATATGTTTGACCTAGCAGCTCTCTGGACAAACGGAGTTGGCTGGATACAAAATGAACCAGACCCCGGTAACCGGAAAAAGTTCATGGATAATTATTTTGAAACAGTCCTCCAGGGATACAAATCCGAGACCGGAATTGAAAATTCGATGTTGGATACATTGCCCTTATTTATCCAAATAACTCTCATGGAGAGTATTGTAGATACATTTGAGGTAATGCGGAACAATGGTGAAGATCCGGAGTGTGATGAGGAGTTGTCATATCGCATAAAATGTCTGGAAGATGAAATCCCGTATTTGGGATTTTTCCATAATATCTATTCGAGTAAAGAACCCTTTGAATATGAGAAGAGAAATGTTTAGTCTCTTTGTAGCAACCCTAGCTTTGATGATATTGTGAGGATGTGTACTTCAGCTAAAGGTGCTTTACCAAGAAGGATTAAGCACCTTTTTATTGGATAGCTTATTGAGCTTTAGTGGCGTAATACTCGAATTACCGATTGAGCAATCAATACTTTTTCACAATAAAGTTAAAAGCTGCCAATGCGGAAATAGTGTTCTTGAGGTGAAATATGAAACTGAAAATTATCATTTCTCTTTCATTATTATTACTGATTTTTATAGTTATTAATTTGAATTATAAAAGTTTAAATGAAGCTGTAAGAGAATCGAATGTTCCAATCGATGAAATTTTCCACACGGCTGATTATAAAGATCATAAAATAATATTTTATGGCAAGGACGATGTTTTATCAGCAGCATTGATTGAAAAGACCTTTTTGGGGTTTCAAAGGGGCTTTGGAGCGGGCAGCAAGCAGTTCAATGAAGAAAATGTAATGTTAACCAGAGGGTTTAGTAACTTACCAATTAGAAGTAAAAAGTCGAAAGATGAACTAGTTTCCCTAACATTTGGGGTAATTAACGACCCTTTAATAGAGGAAATAAAAATAAAGTATAAGGACCAAGATATTACTAAAGCAACAATAATAGACACTAGTAAGGGGCGAATATGGTATTGCTTTTCAGAAACCCCTATTAATTATGATCCTGATGTAAAAGTAATTTATAAGGGTGGAACTATAAAATCAGATTGGTATTAAGCGGGTGCTTTAATCTAGAAGGATTAGGCATCTTTTTTTTAGCTATCGGGCCGGTCAGCTTTAGAAGGATTGCCTTTAGCTAAAGTGGAATATTAGCTTTGGGGTGATAAATTGAAAGAAATTACTTCTGCAAATCCATTAATAAAAAGTCTATTGACCTATGCCACATTACCAAACAAAGTTGATGAAGAATATCAGCTTTATTTAATGTCCCCAAAAAGGAGATTATATGGATTTGAGTTAAATGGCGAGCTGGTTGGCTGCATAGGAGTCGAAGTTATCAACTCAATAGAATGTGTTTTAAAGCATATAGCAGTATCCCCAAATCATAGAAATACAGGCATAGGAACAAAAATGCTCAATAATATCTCTAATATATTTCCATTCGTTACAGCTGAAACCGATAAGGATGCCGTTGGATTTTATTCCAAGTATGGATTTAAGATACTGAGTTTAGGTGAAAAATATCCCGGTGTAGAACGGTTTAAATGTGTATACAGGAATTATTAAACAAACCGGGCAGTTAGTCTATAAGAAAAAAACAAGGTAATTACCAATTGAAGGAGAAAAATAATGTTTGAATTAACGAAAAGTGATTTTGCTATAGTTTCTCATTTAATAAACGAAACCGAATATGAGGTTATTTTTGCACATGCAGTCCTTGACCAGAATCAGCCAGGAAGAATATTTACTGATAATATCGAAAATCCTACTGTCGCATTATTTGCAAGTAAGGGTGGACATTACTTTTTAGTTGGTAATCCTCACAACGATGATTTTAATAACTCCTTATATCAATTCTTAATGGATGAAAATAATCATTGGGTCTTTTTTGATCTTTATACTTTTTCATCAGAGTGGTCAGAAAAAATAAGTACCTTTTTGGAAGATCACGTTATAAAGGTAAAAAGGTCAGGATTTTCATTTAACCCGGAAAGATTTTCAACTTTGCCTTTATGGAAGGAAGCTATACCAGTTGGTTTTGAAATGAAAGTAATGGATGAAATACTGTTTGATCAATATCAAAACGAAATGGACAATCATTTTAAAATGTTATGGGATTCCCCAGTCGATTATGTGAAAAAAGGATTTGGTTACTGTCTCTTATATGAAGGGAGATTTGCAAGTGTATGTAATTGTTATTATATCGGTGGTGGCTATGCAGCTTTAGATATAATGACAGCAAAAGAATTTCAAAATAAAGGTCTAGCAACTTTAACATCCATGGCTTTTATTAAAAAATGTTTGGAAAGAGATTTAATTCCAAGTTGGGAGTGTCAGGCAGAAAACCTACCGTCACATAAATTAGCCTCTAAATTGGGATTTGACAAGCAAGATGAATTTCATATTTTTTGGTGGCATAAAAACAAAAAAGTATTAGAAAATTATTTGAAAAGAAATTCCGAATTAAGTGATATAAATCTTTTGTGATGAAAACGGATCTTGTGTTGAATAAAAAGATAGGAGAACTATTATGGAACTAATAAGGTCGGCAAAGGGTAGTAATGGAAAAATTATATTTCTTAACGGGGCATCGAGCTCTGGAAAAACAAGTCTTGCCAATGAACTTGTGAGTATCCTTGAAGAACCATACATTTATTTGTCAGCAGACCAAATCGGAGAGTTCCTTGAGAGTTTTATATCAGAGGGATATAATCCATACGACGAAAAGATGATAAAAGCATTTTATATGATTAGACCCTCGATGATGGCTTTATTTCATCATTTTATTAAATTCTTAGCTATGATAGAAAAAAATGTGATTGTAGACCACATTGTATTATTACCCGCATGGTTAAAGGAATTCTGTGAATTATTATCCGACTACTCGGTTTATTTTATTGGTGTTCATTGTTCATTAGAGGAACTTGAACGAAGAGAATTAGCTAGGGGAAACAGAAAAATTGGATCGGCTAAGGCTCAACTTGAGCAAGTTCATAAGCATATAATTTATGATTACGAAGTGGACACTTCAAATGCTAGTTCAAGAGAATGTGCTTTGATGATTAAAGAATATCTAAATAATGAAGATAACATTCCTTCAGCATTTGCTGAAATAAAACAAACACTTTAAGATGGAAAAAAAATAGCCCAATGAGGGGCTGTTCTTATTTAGCTTGCGGATGATTTAATTGAATAGGACATTAGAAAAAGCCGATTGACTTATGAAAAATGTCAGTCGGTTTTTCTTGCTAATTCATTGCTGTTTAATGTGCGATTTCTGATGTTATTTAGTCTGCCTATTTTAGCTGTTTTTTGTTTTACCTCCACGTTATCGGAACTACTTAATCTGAAAAAATGAAAGAAGAATCAGGTTTAAATGTAGCTCGCTTTTTATTTTGAAAAAGCTTCGGAAACGTTGGTACATCAACAATGACAAGAATCTTGTCACTCGAAAATCGAGATGTTAAAAAGCTTATCTAGTCATTAACATGAATCTGAAATAGGCTAATTTTAGAAAGGAGACCAAGAATGAATTTATCAGTAAAAATTAAAAAGCTAAGAGCAGATAACAATTTAACACAAGAACAATTAGCTGAAAAATTGCAAGTGTCGAGATCAACTATATCAAGTTGGGAAACAGGGAGAAGTTACCCTGACTTAGAAATGGTAATTGTCATTTGCGACCGTTTTAATGTTTCTTTGGATTTTTTATTTAGAGAGGATGAGCAAATGGTGCGGAAATTGAATTTTGGAATCAAACAAAAAAGAATGTTAATAGGGTTAGTAGTTATTTTATTAGTATTGTTACTCAATACAGTTGTAAGCACGATATCATTTCAAGCTAATCCAAAGAGTTTGGAAATAAGTAACGTCAGAATGATTCGGGACTTAAGTTACAATGGAGAGGACCGATACAGAGACTGGAACACAATTATTAATTTGGATATGAAATCTAAAAATGTCTTCTTTAAACCCGTATCAGATGATTTATTAGTTTTCAATGATAAGGGGAAATTAACATTCCAAACAAATTGGTCGTTTAGTCTTTTTAACATTTTTGATATAAACCGAACTGTTCATGCTGATCAGTCTGTTTTAATTAAGGAAAATGTATCTAAGGATGATATTATGTTGAAATTGCGCGGTGACAAATCGAATAAATTAATTCCATTTCATCTATCTAATATTAATAACTGAAAAAATTTAAGTTGGTGTGGACATGGGGAAGAGGGAGTGATACCTTCAAACCCTTGTATTGAAGGCAGTTTATCACCCGAGGGGCGCAAACGATGTGATTCTAGATTACTATTTGTCGTGATGGTAAGAAAAGCAGTGGACTCTAATCGGATCCACTGCTTTCCATTTTCCTTAATAGACTCTATCACCGTTAAAGATCGAATTCTTAACAATCGCATAGTCGACGTTCCGGATGGCGGATAGCTTGTTGCCTCCAGCATACGAAATCGAGGATTGAAGGTCCTGCTCCATTTCGATGAGAGTGTCCTTGATTGGGCCTCGATACTCAACATGCATTTTCTTGCCTTCGACGTTCTTTCTTTCCCCTTTTTGAAATTCGGAAGCCGAGCCGAAATATTCTTTGTAAAGCTTTCCGTGAATTTCAACCGTTTCTCCAGGTGATTCTTCATGGCCGGCAAAAAGTGAACCAATCATGACCATTGACGCTCCGAAACGGACCGATTTCGCAATATCGCCGTTTGTACGGATTCCGCCGTCAGCAATGATAGGCTTGCTTGCGGCTTTTGCGCACCATCTTACCGCAGCCAGCTGCCAGCCGCCTGTTCCGAAACCTGTTTTAATTTTCGTAATGCAGACTTTCCCAGGTCCAATACCAACCTTTGTCGCATCCGCACCCGCATTTTCCAGTTCACGAACGGCTTCAGGAGTTCCAACATTGCCAGCAATCACGAAGCTTTCAGGAAGATGCTTTTTAATATGCTTGATCATACTTATGACCGAATCGGAATGGCCGTGGGCAATATCGATTGTAATGTACTCAGGAATTAATTGTTCCTCTGCCAATTGCTCAACGAACCGATATTCTTCTTCTTTTACCCCGACGCTAATGGAAGCATATAATCCGCGGGATCTCATATCTTTTACAAAATCAATTCTCTTCTCCGGCTGAAATCGATGCATGATATAAAAATAGTTGTTCTCTGCCAATTTGATTGCCAGGCTCTCATCAATAATGGTTTGCATATTTGCCGGTACGACTGGCAGCCTAAACGTACGACCGCCAAAAACTACAGATGTATCACATTCAGAACGGCTTTTTACAATAGATTTCGCCGGAATAAGCTGAATATCCTCATAATCAAAAACAGTATCCATTCCCTATACTCCCCCTTTGAAGTCGTAAAGAAATAAAACAAGTTACTTTCCCTTGAGTTTTAGATGTTAAAACACAATTATCAGTTTAATATGCGAATGTTTTATTGTCAACGAATCTAAATGTTCGTGAATTAATTACTTTTATATTAATTAGAAAATTCAAGCGGCTCGAAGTTATTTTACGATTAGGCATTACAATAAATAATTATCCTGACCAGACTGATTTGAGTGTATAATAATGGAAAATGGAGGTGTGTTTCGATGGCCTATCTATTTATTGCAATTGTAGTATTAGTGGTCGGAACTGTAATTTTTAAGATGATCAGAAATAGAAAATTACCGAGTAACAACTACACTCCTTTCGATGATTTAACTACAGGAAAAGTTGATAAAGAGTAGAGTTTGCTGTCATTTGAAAGCTTTTTTCTTACACTACCATGAAAGAATGGAATTAACTTTTTTTGGAGGAGAGAGATGGCCATATGGAAAATATATTTAATTACTATTAGTGAAATCATTTTATTTTTAGTTGTTGGTTTTTTAGTAACGAACAATGTGCTTAAAAATGTATATGAAAGTGCTGGAATTAGCTTTATAGGGAATGTTTGGGTTGTATGGTTCGGTTTATCATTTATTCTTTTTGGTTTATATTCGATTGGACTCTTCTTTTTTGTCTCAAAAGAAAATCAATTACTGAAGGATAGGTTAACCTCAAAAACTTTTTGGTTAATCGTTTTAGCTTCAATTGTAGGAGTTTTTGTCCCATTTTTTAAAGGGGAAATTCCTTTTTAACTATCACAAACGGGTGGACTGATTCAGGAAGGATTCGCCTCCTTTTTTTTTTGAATCCCCTTATGTGGTGAAAGTTACCAAAACAAGAAGTGTGTTCTGATAAATTGAGGTGATTCTAATGCTCCTTAGTCTGATGTGCCTGACATTAGTCATTCATTTAATTGATACGCTGTCCTACTCTGTTCGAATAAGTTCCGTTAAGAGTGGTAAATTTGCACTTTCTATGTCTTTATTTAATATATATGTTTTAGTTTCCAGGACAGCCAATATGTTTCAAGCTCCATTAATAGGTGCACTTATAGGATTAAGCATTGCCAATCAAACAGATCCAATAAATGAAATTAGACTTGTAATATTATCAGCAACAATTGGTACACTTATGGGAGTTATATTAATCCCCACCTTTCTGAAATTATTCCCAAAAGCAGTTGATAGACTTGAAGTGAGAGGGTCAGTTCCCTCAATTGTATTGGAAGCGTTAAGTATTGCGAACATAAAACGTATGGTTAAAAATACAAAAAAACCGCAAAGAAAAATGATTCACAGGTTGAGATTTAGAGAAATACCAAAGAGGTTATTAATTCTCAACACAATGATTACAGCGATTTATACAGTAGGAGTTGTTTCAGCCTATTATGCTGCATTCTTTGTAGAAGAAGAATTTCGCTTATCCGCATCAGCCTCTTCTGGAATGATTAACGGGATTGCAACAATTTTGTTAACTCTATTAGTGGATCCTCAATCAGCTATTATTACTGACCAGGCATTTAGAAATAAACGACCAAATGAAGATGTGAAAGCCCTGGTGACTTTATTAATTGGAACCAAGCTTTTGGGAACTCTAATTGGACAAGTTCTAATTTACCCAGCAGCAATGGTAATTGCTAGTTTTTATAAGTAGGACTTTTTGTGCCGTTAATGAGTGGAATACATTCAAAGCCGAACTGATTGACCAGAAATCAACACGCGGGCAGCCGCGGAAAAAGTGAAACAACTAATCAACTTGTCGTCTATTAAAAAAGGGGCATTTTTATGTATAGAAAAAGAATTTTTTATGCCATTACACTGCTGTCAGTTTTGACTATATTCGGTGGATGTAACAGTTCTTCATCAAATGGCTCATATGCAGGTATTTTAATGGTTAATAAAAAGGAATATTACTGGCATGGGGATATTAAAGATAATGAATTTACCCTTGGCGAAAAAATTGGTGATGTACAAAAAAGGGCAGGAGAAGACCTTATACCAAAAGAGAATTTAACTTCCAACTTTTTAGAAGTAGGCGAAGAGGTATACTCTTCCAACGAAGACAGTAAGGTTATTATCGTAAAACGAAAAAATGGAAGTTTGGAGAAAATGACTGAAGAAGACTATTATAAAAATGAATGATGGGTGTTAAACTAAAGAGCGCTTTTTTCAAATCAGAAAATGGATTCCATAGAACAAACTGGACGGCTAAAGGGGTGAGTTAGAATTAATAACGTAATATAAGAACACCTAGGGTAGGAACAAGGGACAATGACTTCAATACAATAAATTATAACCAATAGGAACAGTCACTTTGATGACTATTCCTATTTTTTTAATGAATAATTTTTATTCAATTGGGAACACGCTGGGGAATAAATGATATTACTTTATATTTTTGAAACCGATAAATAATAATTCCGTCTATACTCTTAACATGAAAGGGGGGGTAACATGAATCGACATATAGAACTGCAAATTCAAATGTTGTATGAACAATACCATAATGAAATTTTTCGTTATATATTCCTAATGATCGGTGACCGTCAACAAGCTAAGGATTTAATGCAAGAAACCTACGTCAAAGCATTTATAAATATAGGAAATTTTCGGGGGGATGCTAGCCTTAAAACATGGTTATATCGAATAGCTCGGAATGAAACAATTGATTACTTGAGGCGAAATAGGCCTGCTACTTATTTTCTTGACTTCTTTTTACATGTCAAATCGAATGAACCGACTCCGGAAGAAGTGATAGTGTATGGCGATAATCTGGAACAGCTTTATCTTGCACTTTCACGCATAAAAAAAGGATACAGGGATGTTATTATCTTACGTAAAATTAGAGAGTTTTCTACCAAGGAGACAGCAACTATTTTGGGGTGGAAGGAAAGTCGGATAAAAACTAATTTGCATCGAGGGCTTATGGCACTTCAAAAGGAAATGGAAAAGGAGGGATACTTAAGTGAAACATTCAGATTTTGAAAATCAATTGAAAATGTTAAATAATATAAGTTTAACAGAACAAGAATCCTCTGAATCCTATCAAAAAGTACTTTCCAAAGTTAATGAAGTGAGGAAACGAAAGAACATTGGAGCCATCCTTAGACGTCCAATAAATGGAATTGCTACAATGCTCGTACTATTAGTCGCTGGCTGGTTCCTAAATGACCTTGTGAATTTCTCTATTAATCAACCGGGAGATCAGAAGCCATCTTTAGGAGATAAAGATAATTCTATAGTGGTTGAAAAAAGTAATGCCTGTATGGATAGCAATGTTGAACTCTCTGCTAACTCAATATTGGTTTATTTCGAATGTCAGGGAGTTGAAGACCAACCAAAATCAGTTTTACGGGAAGTTAAAAGTGGTGAAAAAGTGGAAAGCCGTATTGAATATGCAGTTAAGCACTTAATACGTGGTCCGTCGAAGGAAGAACTTAAAGAAGGATTCATATCCATATTTAATGAAGAAACTGCTGATTCATTACAAAGTATCGAATTACAGGATTCTGGTCATCTAATAGTAGATTTCGCTGATTTCTCAAAGATTATTCCAAATGGAAGTGCATCAGCTTCTTCCTTTGCAATGATGGAAACGTTAAACAAAACAGTTTCTCAGTTTGCAGAGGTTAAAACGATAGAGTACCGTTTTGACGGCAGCTGTGCAGAATTTTTTGGATGGATTCAACAAACGTGCACGACTTATGAAGCAGATGATTATAGGGACATAGAAGAGAACACTAAAAAATTATTATTAGAAAAGTCAGAAGTTGTATTTAATCAGTTAATGACGAAGCAATGGGAGGAATTAGCGAACAATATTAATATAGAACGAGGACTTGTATATTCTCCATATTCTAATGTTGGAGACAGTGATGATTTACATTTTAGTAAAGAAGAAGTTCGAAGGTTTGCAGAGGATCAAAAAATATATAGTTGGTCTTGGGATCAAAGTGAGGCTGAATTTAAAGCTACACCAAATGATTTTGTGGAAAACCTACTCAAAAAACGCAATAACTATGTCTATGAGTATGATGAAATTACGTATAATGACTCTAATGTGGGAACAATGGTTAATACGATTCATGATATTTATCCAAACGCAATCTATGTTGAGTATTTAGATGAACCTGATAGGGAGTCCCTGGACTGGTATAATTATCAAGCGATAAGATTTGTTTATGAGGAAATAGATAATGAATGGTATCTAATTGGATTAGTAAGGGGGGCTTATAATCCTTAATTAGAACACGGACAGGCCACGGGGACGGTTCTCGTGGCTTTTTTATGTACCAAAAGAACCGTCCCTGTGGAACACCTGGAACACCTGCCTGTGGAACACAATGCTAGTTCCTAAAGCGATTCTGAAAGGATGCGAGCGATTTGTTCGCTATCCCCTTCTCTGTACACATATTCATGATAATGTGGTTGATGGATGTCTCTCCATCCCTTTTCTTTAGCCTTTTTGTAATAATGTTTCGCCTGTTCCTTTTCGCCGGTCAAATAAAACATACAGGCTGTATTCCAATATAATGCGGCATCCCCATTCCAGTCCCAGCCTTTATCAAGTGCCTGCGTATAACTCCAGGCTGCGCGGGACATTAGGAATTTTATAAGGATGAAAAAGTTGAAAATGCAGATAAAATAATTATTCAAGATGGTTCAACTGGAAATTCAGAATCAATTACTGAGCAGAAGCAAATAAAGGAAGAGGTATTTATATATAACTTTAATGTGAAGCTGGGAATCCAGATGTAATACCTGAAACTCTTCAACTTGTCATTTCCTTTAAAGCATAACAGAGATTCATTTCACCTGACAGACTTTATAAATTTCGTAAACAATCATGCCATCATCTTTTTGTATAGAAAAACTTATTAAGAAACATGCACTAGAAAAAATAAAAATCATATATAGGTGATATCCGGTTTAAATGGTTGAGGAGGATATCATGAAACCTATGCTACCTATTGAAAAATATTTCGGTAAGCTAGAACTTGTTTATACATTTTTTGGGGCAATGCCCACTGGTGTTAGTGTTTCAGAAACAGGGCGTATTTTTATTTGTTTTCCGAAATGGGGAGACGAAGTAAAATTTACTGTGGCGGAAATTGTTGATGATAAATTGCAGCCTTATCCTAATTTACAAACCAATTTGTTTAACCCCGAGAATATCAAAATGACTTTCATCAGTGTCCAAAGTGTAGTTACTGATGGAAGGGGAACGCTTTGGGTATTAGATACATCCGCACCCAATTTCTCTGAACCTATTAAAGGCGGAGCAAAATTAGTCGCTGTTGATTTAAAAACCAATACAATTAGAAGAGTGTATTCATTTACAGAAGATGTTGTCCTGCCAACAACTTACCTGAATGATGTCCGATTTGATTTTCGTGTTGGTAGAGCCGGATATGCATATATTACCGATTCCTCATCTAGGGGACCAGGAGCTATTATCGTGGTTGATTTAGAAACTGGAAACGCATTTAGACGGTTAAATGGGGCAAATCCAACTTCACCCGATCCCTTTTTTTTGCCGAAAGTAGAAGGCGAAATTTTGATGAATCGAAACAAAGATGGCTCAACCTCCCCATTTAGGCTGGCGTCCGACGGAATTGCAATTTCTCCCGATGGAAAGGTATTATTTTTTTGCCCACTCACAAGTCGTCATCTGTTTTCGATTTCAACAGAAGTCCTAAGAGACCGGTCCATACCGGATGCAGATTTAATTTATCATGTGAAGTATCGGGGAGAGAAAGGTGCATCTGATGGAATGATCACCGATGCAAAAGGAACCGTTTATGCTGGGGATTATGAAAATAACAGTATTCGAAAGATCTTACCGAATGGAGCCATGGAAACCATTGCACATGATCCAAGAATACTTTGGCCGGATACTTTTTCAATTGGCCCTGATGGATACTTATATGTCATTGTAAACCAATTACATCGGCAAGCCAGATTTCATTATGGAAGAGATTTACGAGAAAAACCTTATAGTTTACTTCGTTTGAAAATCGGCGAATTACCTGCTCCTGCCTTTTAATAATAATGGGTTACTTCCTTCACAGCAGTAGGCCTTTTAGATGTTAATCAGCCACTGCTAGCCATTTCTTTTCATGACAATCCAATCGCTGAAGAGGATAAAAAACGGGGAGAGATCAGTACTTTTCCAGTGATACAACAAAACCCAGTCTTAAACTCACTGGGCTGTCTGTTTTTTAAGGTTTTAATATAACTTTAATGCAATCTTCTGTTTTTGTGTCGAAAACCTCATATCCATGCTTAGCCTGATCGAGGGGGAGAACGTGTGTAATAACATCGCTAGGATCTACTTTTCCGGAATTGAACAGGTCATATAGGAAAGGCATATACGGAATTACTGGTGCCTGTCCCATTTTTAAATCGATATTTCTCTGGAAGAAGTCTCCAAGCGGAAAAGCATTGTATCTTCCTCCATAAACGCCTGTTATTTGGATGGTACCGCCTTTTCTAACTGCCTGGCTGGCAATTACAATCGCCCCCATCGCTCCGCCCTGAAGCTTTAGTCCACTTGCAAGAAATTCCATTTCGGTCCACTTTCCATCCATGCCGACAGCATCTATGACTATATCTGCTCCGCCCTTTGTAATTTCCTTTAGGTACTGACCGGTGTTTTCATGCTGTTCAAAATTCACAATCTCAACCTTGTTGTGTTTCTTGGCATGCTGCAGCCGGTAGTTAATGTAATCTACAGCAATAACCCTTTTTGCTCCTTTGTACCAGGCAAATTTTTGGGCAAGCAGTCCAACCGGGCCGCAACCAAGCACTATGACTGTATCTCCCTCTTTGACGCCGGCATGGTCTACCGACCAGTAGGCGGTTGAAGCTGCATCGGCAAGTAAACAAAGCTTTTCATCTTCAATTTCGCAAGCTTCGGGAATTTTAAAAGGCGTAAAGTTTCCGTAAGGGACGCGCATATACTCAGCTTGCCCGCCTGCATAACCGCCAGTAAGTTCAGAGTAGCCGAAGAATCCACCCATGTCACCATGGGGGTTGGAATTATCACATTGGCTGGTTAGATCATGCTGACAATACCAGCACGAGCCGCAACTCACGTTGAAAGGGATAATGACCCGGTCACCTTTTTTTAAATTCCTTACATCTGGCCCTACTTCCTCAACAATCCCCATCGGCTCATGCCCAATGACAAAGTCAGTAGGCATGCTGGGAATCATACCATGAATTAAGTGAAGGTCCGAACCACAAATTGCGGAACTTGTTATTTTAACTATAATATCATCGGAATTCTTAATTGTTGGATCTTTCACTTCTCTTACTTCTACATTTTTAATCCCTTGATAGGTAACAGCTTTCATCTAAGTATTTCTCTCCTTTTATTCATTTGGAGTAGCGAACATTCCGCCCCGGTCGGTGTCATTATGGAAGAGAGTCATTTGGCCAATTTGAACGGCTGTCTCTGCTCCTTTTAAATCAACTGGATACTGCTCCTTAAAATCATAGGGGTGAAGCCATTTTCTCTCCATCATTAAGTCGGAAATTTCTCCGTGTAAATCAATTGCTTGCATCAATTGTTTAGTTAATACTCTTTTAAGTTCCGGATTCGCAACTTCTGCAATGGCAAAGCCATAATTACGAATACCATTTTTTACAGAAAGCAAGAAGTCCATTGCAAATGCTGAATCGGCCAGATTCGGCATGCCTTCCGCGTTTCTCGGGTCTAGATAGTCTTTCATGATTCCACCTCCTGATTAATGAAGAATTTCACTCTGTTTATAAAAAGGCAGTAGCTCATTTATCGCTTCTGTTGATTGTTGAACATCTTTCTGCATTAACTGTTTTAACTCATTATTAAAGCAAATCCCTTGCATTAATTTAGACCTCAGCAAACAAACAGTTTTCAGATTGATGATTTCATGTGTCTCCAAAGTTTCGTGTAGTGCCAACTTTTGCTGGTCCATCAACTCTTCACCTCTACTTTTTAGTCTAAAGTATTTTCCCAATGAGGATTTCTTTTTATACACAATCAATGGGCGACTTTATTTTTTGACATGAATATTCCATTAAGGTCATCCAAATAAATAAGAAGGTACAAAAACACAAAAGGAGTGAATATGATGGTCAAATATCTAGGATTGCATGAGACTCTGGAAGTACACGAATTGTTAACCTTTAAAAACCTATGTTTAACCAAATCAACAACGATGGGTCCTTTGGCACAGGATGAAGAATTAAAAACAATTCTTTCAAATGATGTTTCGGCAGGACAACAGCATATTCAGCAATTGCAGCAAATCTTAACAAATCGGGAGGCCAACCAATGAATCAATTTATCCAAAACATGGTAGGGATGGGCGGTATGACGGATCAGGTTATCGCAACTGATTTCTTAATGTCTGCTAAAGCAGGAATAAGGAATTACACAATTGCAATAACAGAAGCAGCTACCCCGGAATTAAGAACAGTATTGAGGGAACAGTTACAGGCTGCTATTCAAACTCATGAAAATATAACCAGCTATATGATGTCAAAAGGATACTATCATCCACATAATCTAAGTGAGCAGCTGCAGGTCGATTTAACTGCATCACAGACAGCAACAAACCTAGCACAGCAATAGGCTATTGTTTATTATGGGAAGAGAGGACTCAATAGCGAACCTTAACAAAGTGAGTACTTATGAATGTGCCTGTGTAGAATTGACTCTGCACAGGTTTATTCTTTTACAGGTTACGATCTTTTGGTCGATAACTAAGACCAAGTCCCAAGGAAATAATTAAGTTCTATATAACAGGATGAATAGGGCAGGTTAAGAGAATTTAATTTATTCGTATAACCTGAAAATATAAAGTATAAGAAGTGTCAAATACCTTGATAATAAAGGGATTAGGCGCTTTTTGTTTTTTTATGAACTGGAAAAAACCGAGATTAACACGAATTCGCGTTGATAAAGGCAGGATTAACAGCCTTTTTTGTTGAATTCCTTCGAATAATGGAAATTTGATACAGGGATACCAGACGGCTGCTTTGATGGATATGGTTTACCGATAACCGTCAAGTTATAACCGGGGGAAAAAAAACGAGGTGCTGTGATTCTTCTCCCAAGTCATAACAAAGAGTATATCGGTATGAAAATCATGAAAAGATCGCTGCTTAGCCTTAGATAAAAAAGAGAAGTGGGGGAAAGATAAATGGGATGCTGGTATGAAGATCTAAAGGTAGAGAAGCCTTCGGTTAAAAAAGGATTTAGCAAAAAGTGCAAAGGACCGAACAGAATATACATTGGGTAAAACAAATTTTATTAATAAGATATTGAGTTTAAGTATTAAACCAATTTGAAAGCGGCTAACGGGGGCTTAGTTCAAATAAGGATTAAGGCACCCTTTTGCTGAATCCTTATTGAGCTAAATGGCAGCTTACTTTAAGAAGTAATGTCTTTTCCTTTGAAAAATATCTAATAAAAGAGGGGTTTGTATAAAAATAGAGAATTTAAATAAGTTAATAAGTGGAAAGTTAATTAGAGGTGTATAATGAAAAATCCCGACAGTAAATTAGACCAAATAACTGATTTTATAAATGGACTTTGTGAAGAACAACATACCGTTGGAATCAGTGTTTCAATTACTTTGGAGAAAGAAATTGTATATGCTAAGGGATTCGGTTATTCACAATTAGGAAAACAGCCTCTTAAAAAAATTACCCCAAATACAATAATGAGTATTCAAAGTGTTTCAAAAAATTTCATGGCGACAAGTATTTTACAATTGGAGGAAAGTGGATTAATAGATTTGGATGATCGTCTTGTAGATTATTTACCTTATTTTCAAACTAAAGATAATAAGTTAAGTGATAAAATCACTATACGTCAAGTGTTAAGTCATACGGCTGGGTTTCCATCCGATTTGGGTATTGCAAATTTGATAGCTCCACATTTAAGAGAGATTCATTCAGGTAATCCAACTGGTTACCAAAATGTTCTTGATTATTTCCGTTTGACTGAAAAAGAGCTTAATCAAATTAAAAGTCGTGAAGATATTACAAAATGGTTCTCTAAAGTTGAATTATCATATCCTCCAGGAGCTGAATGGCAGTATTGTACGGATGCATATGTAATCGTCTGTGACCTTTTTGAAAAAGTTAGTGGTCAGTGTTGGGAATCTCATTTACAAAAGAATATATTCCAACCACTAGGCATGACTAGAACTACTTGTGATCATAGCTGTGTGGAAGCTGATGATGATATTGCCTCATATTATTTAGGTGAAGAAATGAAACCAATGCCTTATCCTAAAAATCCTATTTCAGCTCCAATCGGCTTTATATATTCAACTGCTAATGATTTAGCAAAATATTTGTCTGCTCATATGGAAGTAACTTCGATATTAAAAAATACATCCAAAACAACAATGCAGACACCAGTTACTTATGTTACAGGAGATTGGAAAAAGGAAAGCGAAGTCAGAGGGTATGGTTTGGCTTTTTTTACTGATAACTATAAAGGCTTAAAGCTAGTTGAACACGCAGGTGGTCAATTAGCAGTACGTGCATCAATATCGATGATACCAGAAAAAAAACTTGGTGTTACCGTTTTACTTAACTTTAATAGTCCAATCTTCCACACTATAAACCGTAAAGTATTTGATATATTATGTGATTTATAATTTTTAAAAAATACTCAGAAGTCATTACTTGTCAATCTAAAAGGTGAACGTAAAAAAGGTGCGATGATCTTGGAAGGATTTCCGCCCTTTTTTTCTTGATTTTCTAATTAAATGAACGGGAGGTTTGTGGAACATGGATAGGAGGAGTTTCTGTAATATGAAGAGACGCTCTTTCACTAAACACGAAAGAATTTTTAGAAAAGAGAGTGAACGATGAACACAATAATGCAAGAAATCATACGTTGGATTTATAATTCGGATAAGAAACTGATTATTGGGATTTCTGGTCATGGAGCTGCTGGTAAGACGACTTTTGCACATATGTTAATGGAAGAGTTACAGTGCGAAGTAAACTATCTTAATACGGACCCTTACATAATAAGTTCTTCATTACGAAAATACGCAATGATCGATTATACACATAAAGGAACATTACATCGTTTTAAAATGACAGCATGCCATCCCGCAGCACATCATGTACCTTCCTTAGAAAGAGATTTACTGATGCTAAAGGAAAATATGAATTTACGCACGATTAATACACATTATTTAAAAAGCGAAATACTCTCCTCACAAAACGAATTGTGCATAGTAGAAGGAATGAGTGTTGCTTTTGCTAATCCTGAGTTATTTGATATTCTAATCTATTTTTATACAGATGATGATACGGAGCTTGAAAGACGATTCGGTCGAGATATAAAGGAAAGAGGGACAGATATCGATTATTTAAAACAATCTCACAACGAGCGACGTATTCAGTACGAAGTGTTTATGCATCCATACAGTAAGAATTTTGACATTATTATTAAAAGTACCAAGGAAACAATTTATGTAGAGGAAAATAATTTTGATTTTAAATTAATTTAGTCTTTAAAAAAATAGAAAGAAAGGTATCGGAAAAAAACTAACTAAATACGTTTTTGAATTTGGAAGAAGCCTCAAAGTTGATAGTATTGAATTGGGAGTATCCGAGGAAAATACATCTGCCATTGAATTTTATAGATCAATTGGGATGACAACGAAGAGTAGAAAAATGGGGATTATATTGAACTAGCGGGTGCGATGATCAAGGAAGGAATGACTTCCTTTTTTTGTTGAAATCCTTATTGAACAAACGGGGCATTTAGTTGAAGAGTGTTTCTTAAATTGTGTTCAACAATCGGGGCTTTTAGTGGAATACAGGTAGTTAGATTAAGGGGGATTTTTGTGAAGTTATTGTTATCCATTCTATTAGCTGGGTTTTTAGGTATCTTGGCATTCCTCGGTCCTATTGGAATTTATATCTTATGTGCAATTATTGTCGGAGTCATTTTCAGGTCATTTATTTTAATTAATGAGGTCCATAAACAAGTAGTACCAACTAATAGTAATGACAAGGTGAAAGATGCGTACGAAAGATATATCAAAGAGAGAAACGAAAAAGAAACGGAAAACTAATGTACGACGTTCTTCAACTTACGGGTGCGTTAATCCAGGCAGGATTAACCGCCTTTTTTGTTGAATTCCTTATTGAACATACGGGGAAGCATTCCTTATTGAGGGAGTATAGTTTAAGTGGAACATAGACAACTTTTATTAAATTATGTAAAATTATGGTATGATTTCTTTTGCTGAATTCCGTATTGATCTAACGTGGAGTTTAGTCAAGAAGAAGGAGAAGAAAACTCTTTTTAATGAAAATGGAGTTCCTTTCTTTAACGAAAAGGTACTTTGTTCGGTAATAGTTTAAGAGAATATTTTAAACACAAAAGTACATTTTAAAGGGGATTATCTACAAAATGGGGATTAGAAATTCAGCCAAAGCAGTTATCGTTAAGAAAGGGAAGATACTAGCCATAAAAATGCATGAAAATAGTGGAACGTACTATATTCTACCTGGTGGTGGACAAGAACATGGTGAAAATCTTCATGAGGCTTTAAAAAGAGAGTGCAAAGAAGAATTAGGTGTAGAAGTTGAAATTGGTGAATTGTTATTTGTCCGAGAATATATCGGAAAAAACCATGAGTTAGCTGCGTACCATTCACATGCACATCAAACAGAATTTATGTTTATGTGTCATGTTAATCAAGATACACCTTTTTATGGGAACAGTCCAGACAAGGGGCAAATAGGTACGGAATGGTTACCAATTAAAGAGTTATTAGAATATAAATTATATCCCCGAGCATTAAGAAATCATTTAACATCTTATTTTGAAACTGGAAAAGCTCCAGTTTATATAGGTGATATTAATTAATCTCTAATACTTCCTATTTCAACAAAAAGGTGCTTTAATCCATGAAGGATTACGGCACCTTTTTGTAAAATCTTCTTCTTGTGCTAACGTTGAAAAAGCTTGAATGATTAAATTAGGCAAAAATGAAACTTGGCAACGAATTGCAACGTAGCTTATGTAAGGAGGGGGTTATGGTATGTTACGTTTTTTGTTTTTTCTAATTTCTCCACTAATTTTATTGGTAGGTTGTCAGGGGAATGATGATATTTCATCAACTACTCCAAAAGAAGCTTTGGAACGGTTACATTTAAACGAAAATTATGCAGAAGTAAAGGAAATTTATGAAACGGTCAACATTCATGAAGGAAGAGTTATTAGTGTTTATAAAGGAATTTTAGACAATGATGAAGATATATTTGTAGCAAATATTGAAAAAGAGGATGGTAAGTGGTTGGTAACAGATGCCGCAAACATTGGTATGCCTTCTGCTATTAAACTGAACCAAAGTTCCTCTACTGAAAAATTCGAAGCAGGTTATACAAATGAAAAATCAACATCTAAAGAAAATGTTAACTTAATCGAAATAGATAACAATGAATATACGGTTTGGATTGAGGTTTTTTAGTATTCGAATTAAAATCATCTTCAACAAAAAGGTGCTTTGTTCCTAGGAGGATTAAGGCACCTTTTTGTTGAAATGCTTATTGTGCTAACGGTGCAGGTTAGTACAACAAAATGGAGTTAAGGAGGTTATTTGTGTGAGAGAGAAACTAAACTATGCAATTGTCTTTACATTTCTTTTAGTCTTTGCTTTCGGTTCTTATCAATTATTGTTAATAGCTTCAGAATTAAAGGAAATGAACTTGTGGGTCGAGTATATAAATCAAGGTGTTAACAATTTAAGAGACCAGTAAAAACCACAATTACCTTAAATCCACATTCCTAATTCGAGAAGTATGCCTAAAAATAATAAATTGTGAAGGATTGTACTTAAACAAACGGGTGCGTATGTTGAAGAAGATGACCATCACCAAAAGAATCAGAAAGGCCATCATTTTATGAACTGATGTTTAAAATGGTTCATTATTGGAGAGAAAATGTGAATATGAAGCAATCCGGTTTGTATTCCTTAAAGTACCAATGCCTCAGCGTGGTCTTACTCCATTCTGAGTAAATACATTTGGAGGCTCAGTCTTTTGCTATATAGCAGGATGAAAAGGGCAGGTTAAGTGAGTTTAATTTATTCGCATAATAGAATTTAACCTGAAAATATAAAGTATTAGAAGTGCCTAAATACCTTGATACTAAAGGGATTAGGCGCTTTTTGTTTTTTTATGAACTGGAAAAAACCGAGATTAACACGAATTTACTATGATAAAGCAGGATTAAGGGCTTTTTTGGTGAATTCCTTCAAAAACTGGAATTTTAATGCAGGAGAACCAACCAATTTCTTAGATGAATATGGTATACGGCTAACCGTCAAGTTATAACAGGGGAAAAAAACGAGGTGCTGTGATTCTTCTCCCAAGTCATAACAAAGAGTATATCGGTATGAAAATCATGAAAAGATCGCTGCTTTGCCTTAGATAAAAAAGAGAAGTGGGGGAAAGATAAATGGGATGCTGGTATGAAGATCATTTTCAGCAGGATTATTTATTAATCTATAAACATCGTAACGAACAACACGCACAATTGGAGCTAGAGAGTCTGTGGAAACATATCCCGTTAAATAGAGAGGGGAAGGTACTTGATTTATGTTGCGGATCTGGACGTCACAGTAGATGGATGGCAAAAAGTGGCCACAAGGTGACGGGTATCGATCTATCTGCTGTTTTATTAGAGGAAGCCAGAAAGTCATTAGATAGTGAAACGATAATCTATCAAAAGTCAGATATGAGAGAAATATCATTTAAAGAGGAGTTTGACATCGTAGTTAACCTTTTTACAAGCTTTGGTTACTTCGACCAAGACGAAGAAAATGAAAAAGTTCTGAAGAAGGTGTATGAAGCATTGAAAACAGATGGTTATTTTCTATTTGACTTCCTTAATCCTTCTTTTTTGGAAAGTAACCTTATTCCATTTTCTACTCATTCAGAAGGAGAGATGATTATTAATCAGTATCGGAAAGTTGAAGGGGAATTCATTGTAAAGCGGATCAGCGTTAAAGATGCATATTCCCAGCGTGACTACGAAGAACGGGTGAAGCTCTACTCCTATCAAATGCTGAAATCCATGTTGTTACGGAATGGCCTTGAGCCTATTCAAGTATTTGGGGATTACAGCGGAGACTCTCTGTGCGAATATAGCTCTCCAAGGGTAATTTTTCTTTGTCAAAAAAGAACAGGAAAGCAGTTGACAGGGTGATTCTATCAGGAAAAACTATAGAATCCAGGTTAAAACAAGGAGGTTTAATATGGAACTCGTTATAAGAAGAGCAGAATACAATGAAGCCAAAACATTAGTACATATTTATCGTGACGCATATTCTGAAAATGAAAACTTGGGGCTTCCTGCAAGTGCATCAAAGGTGAAGATTGATGAAGTCCAAGGCTGGATACTCAACACTATCTTACTAATAGCAAAAGAAAAAGATACAAACAAAATCCTAGCCACTGTAAGGTTTAAATATAGTGAAGATTGGCAGTGTTACGTGTTAAGTAGATTAGCAGTCAAGTCAACTTATAAAGGTATGGGTATCGCTACACATTTAATGAAATTTGGGGAATCTGAGCTGGCAAAGATGGGCGAAGAAAAAGTTAGGTTAACAGTAGCTCAAACTCACCCATATTTGGCAAAAATGTATGAGAAAAAAGGATATAGAATTGTTGGCGAACGATTACTTCATAACTTGCCATATAATGAATTTATTATGGAAAAATTATTAGGATTCTAGTTGAAAGGATCTTTAGGCCAAGAAGGATTACGGAACCTATTTGTTGAATTACCTTATTAATCCAAAGGGGATCGATCGTACATCTAACATGCAAATCTTTTTTACACAACGATTTGATTTTTTATCAATGTATTGATTGGTTTATTTATAAAGAGAGTTAAATTAGAGGATTTGCCTCTAAAAAGGAGGAATATTGATGCTGTTTATGCTGATTGTCAAAGCCTCGAGGAATTCGGAAGCGGGAAATCTCCCGAGCCCCGAGCTCATGGAAGCGATGACGAAGTACAATGAGGAATTGGTTGAGGCAGGCGTGCGGGTTATGGCTAAAGGGCTTCATCCAAGTTCGAATGGATTGCGCATTTCGTTTCCGAATCCAGGGGAAAAGCCAGTTGTTACGGAAGGGCCGTTTACGGAATCGAATGACTTGGTTGCCGGGTTCATCCTGATTGATGTGAAGTCCAGAGAAGAAGCTATCGAGTGGGCAATGCGGATGCCGGACCCGCAAGGATATGGGGAAGGCCAGATTGAAGTGCGTCAAGTATTTTAGGAGCCGGAGCTAAATGCGATTGGGGTTTAGATATGGATAAAAAAGCTGTTAAATTACTCTTTAAGCGGTTTTGGACATCGGAAGGCTGGACAAATAACCACCTTAGTAAAGAAGAATTACAATACGCCAAAGAAGCAGGGATCATGTTCGAACCAATCCTCGTTTCGCACGATGAAATCATCCATCAAATCGTAGAATTGGTGAATACTCTAGATTTGAAAGATATTAGTGATCAGTTTATTGCAAGTTTATCTACAAGGCGACTTGATTTACGATCAGCTTTAGGATCATACATAATAGGTAGGCATTTAGTAGAGCACGCATTTGCCGGCTCGGAAGTTTTTTGCTTGTATTGCGGATCATATGGTAAGACCAAAGAATTAGAAGATTTAAATGTACTGAATTTTGAACGGTTTAAATGGGGTGGAGTGCGCCACCTGCAGCCTATTTATATAGCATTTGATCTATTGCAATATTCTAAAACAGAAAAACTTGTACCTACCTCAGAAGATTATGAAATCCTCGATAGAATCCTATCTGCTATAAATGAACTACCAGCACATGGAAAACCAAGAGATTTGGAAAAAGCACTCGCCAAGATAATAAAATCGAATAAAGCAGAAAGGGAAGTATTATTGCAAATACTAGGGTATTGTTCAATCTTATCAACAAAGGATTATCCAGGTTTCATGAATGAATTTATTCCACTTATCAAAAGGGAAACGCCAAATAATAAAAATGACTGGTCCTATCCCGTATGTTGGTGGAAAGGCAAAAATGGCCTAAATAGCGAAGCAGTAAAGCTGATATTTCCTAATGCCCTAAGCAAATAAAATGACATGTTTTTTTAAAGTGAAAGGTGCTTTCTTCCTGAAAGAATGAAAGCACCTTTTTGTCGAATCGCATGGGAATTACTCCTCAAACTCCACATCATTTGGAATAACATCCACATTCTCTTTCGTCTCGATAAACTCAGTCAATTCCTTAACAGAGCTTCGGGATAGTTCAAACGTGCCACCATCGGGAGAATCCAAGCTTTGCATATAGCCCTTTCCGTTTGATGTGATCCATAAGTGATACCCCTGGTAATCGCCCTCTCTTGACATGATATTAATTGTTAACGAAGGCTTCGTACTTATGATTTTATCGTCTTTCATTTTCTTTGCATCATGAACCGCGTCCACGAAAACAATCATGTCCTCTTTATGCAAAAGCACGTCAACTTGCTGGTTTTTCTCACCATCTTCCCAATAATTCACATCCACCTCTAAAACATAATCAATTTCACTGGGAGATAATAAAAAATGGGCAAGACGTAAAAGCAGGAAAACTTTTATCATGAAGCTCTCTCCTTACTAGTAGAATATCCTTTAAATTTGTGGAAAGAAGTGATGAACCAACCCTTAGTGGTTCTTCCTAGTTCTTCTACCTCTCCCCAGTAATTCGCTAACCTCTAAAAGTTGATGTGAAATTCTCACACAATTTATTTGGAGTGAAGTTGATTGGAGCGGAAGGCACCGGCTCCTGCGGGATTCAGCGGCAAGGTGGAGACCCCACAGGCGCTAGAAGCGCCGAGGAGGCTCCACTGACGCCCCGCGCGTGTGCCTGGAGCGCAAATCAACCGCAAGGTTAAATTTGATCTGAAATTTTTGTGTTATTTGGAAGTTAAATCAAACATAACACAAAAAATCCCCCTCCAACACAACTGTTGAGGGGGATTCAAAGAATTATTTATTGTTTTAGGAAATCAACTTCTACTTCATTTCTCCGCGGCTCACGCTTAAACAAATACTCACCATTACGAACAGATACAAGCACTTCCGCACGCTCACGAATCGCTTCATATGCATCCTTTGCATCCAAAACGATAAAGTTTGCAGGTTTGCCCGCTTCAATGCCATACTCATCGTTCACTCTCATAATATTAGCGCCGTTATATGTAATCAAATCGAACGCCTTATTGATCTCATCAATATGTGTATAATGCGCTAAATGAATACCATTGTCCAAAATGTTCATCATATTCCCATTGCCTAATGGATACCAGTAATCCGCTATCGAATCTTGCGCAAAAGCTACATTATTTCCGTTAGCCAACAACTCTTTCACTCGTGTCAGGCCCCGGCGTTTCGGGTAACTGTCCCCACGGCCCTGTAAATGCGCATTTTCAGTAGGGCACGAAATAAAGTTGATTTTCGACTCCCTAAACAAACCGAGCATCTTATTCGCATAACTGTTTTCCACCGAACCAAAGCTTGTTGTATGGCTGGCTGTCGTGTATTCACCATAGTCCTTTTCCATTACAAGTGCATTCAACACTTCCAAAAATCTGCTATTCGGATCATCATTCTCATCACAGTGAATATCAATCATCACGTTGTATTTTACCGCCATGTCCACAATGCGCCTCAAAGATTCCACACCATGCTCATATGAAATTTCAAAGTGAGGAATGCCGCCAGCTACGTCAGCACCCATTTTAAGTGCCTCTTCCATTAACTGCTCCACACCTTTGTATCGAAAGAATCCCTCTTGGGGGAATGCAACAAGCTGCAATGTAACGATATCCTTCAACTCTTCGCGCAGCTTAATTAAAGCTTTCATCCCAGTCAGATTAGGGTCGGTAATATCGACATGGGTACGAATGAATTGAACCCCATGGCTCACCTCTTTTTGAATCCCCTTAATCGCACGTTCCCTTACCAATTCTTCCGTCAATGATTTTTTATTATCGCTCCAGCGCTGAATCCCTTCAAACAGCGTACCGGAAACATTCGCATTCCCTTCGCCTAGCCCTGAAAAGATGTAATCCAGATGCAAATGAGGGTCAACATAAGGCGGCAGCACCAATCGGCCTTCCAGATCAATCACTTCGCCATCGCTCTCTAAATTGTTGCCAATCGCTTTAAACCGGCCGTCTTCCACCAAAAACTCATGAGACTCCGCGTCACCGTATATAGTCGCATTAATAAATTTCTTCATATAACCATCACTCCTTACCGCCAGTGTAGTAAAGAAACTTTTGCATTGCAAAGTACCCGTTTGTGGCAAGCCGCGGGGACGGTTCTTGTGGCTTTTTATGTACCAAAAGGACCGTCCCTATGGAAGAAAAAATAATTTACTTGTAAATTTGTTCTTATTGGGCAAAATATGGTGCGGGACAGTGCTGCCGAAAAACAGCACCTCCTATAAAAATGAGGGAGTGAAAGATGATGGCTAATACCAACGACCGTAAACGTGAAACAAATGATACCGGCTCAGTAGCATTTAACGTAGGCGCGGTTCCCGGGGACACCATGGCTGATGCACTTGATCCATTTGGCTCCGTTGCAAGCGCACCTACTGGCCAATCGCTCGAAAACAGATCCGGCGTAGGAATTGTTGATAAAAACAATGAAAGCTCCGAAGCCAAACAGCAGAATAAGTAAACCCATCCAGTTACAGCAGTTATCGTATCCGGCGGACTTCCAACATGGGAGTCCTTTTATTTTTTTAAAATTTTCTTCGATAATATATTCATTCCTGTATGATTAAAAGTATCGAATGTCTTTGAAAATTGTCCGGCAACAAATGCCCGGATATCTGTTTGCGTTTAACCAAATAAGTGAGGAGTTTTAGCCAAGATGATTTCTTTAAGAAATGTCCAATCTGCAGATCTAGAACAGCTGATAACGATTGAAAACGAAGGCTTCTCAAAAGAGGAAGCTGCCACGAGGGACGCATTTGTGGAAAGGACTCGCTTGATTCCTGATACATTTATCGTGGCAGAAAAGGATGGGGAGATTCTTGGCTATATTAACGGCCCTATCATAACTCAACCTTACATAACCGACGATCTTTTTGAAAAAATCACAGCGAATCCGGAAAGAGGCGGATATCAGAGCGTTTTAGGATTAGCTGTGTCCAAAAAGGCCAGGAACCAAGGAATCGCAAAAATACTGATTCGAAAAATGGAAGAGCTCGTAGTACAAAATGAACGAGATGGAATCACGTTAACGTGCAAATCAGACCTCGTTCCCTTTTATGAGAAATGCGGATTTGTTAACCATGGTATGTCCGAATCACAGCATGGAGGAGTACGCTGGTACAACATGGTGAAGTTGAGAAGGAATATGGATTGATTTGGACAGGGGAAAGCCCCCTTGATACCAGGAGACTGCTACCAGAAACAACAGCCAACCACTATGCTGGCAACAAAACCTCCGTCTTGCCATGGATTAAAAGACTCTCCATTTCGTGATTCGCAGCTCCTCATCCCTATTCTTGTTGTGATGACGACGGATACCAAGAAGGACAACTGCTCCCTTTTGTTGAATTAGTTGAGGAAGATTTAGATGGGGAAATAAGTAACCGGGGGTAAGGGGATGTTAAACGAGGCTATTAAGGCTGTTGAAGAGTATCGCTCCATTCTAAACAAGGGCGATGTACAGGAAGTAAACAAGTGGATATCGGATGCCTTTATAGGATATTTCGGTTACTACAATGACCGGGATTATGAGGTTTATGATGGAAGCTCGTACAAAAAGTCCAATGTGGAAACAATCAAAGGGTATCAAGGTAAAAATCCATATTGGGAGTACAATGATTTAACAATGAACCTCCGATCAAAAAATGAGCTCATCCTGTCGTCAATCTTAAATTTTTATCTATCCGGAGAAAAAGTAGCCGTTGCTTTGGCCATGGAGATATTTAGAAAGGAACCGGATGGTTGGAAATTGTACAGACATCATATGGAAAGGTATTCGTCCTAAATATCTTTGATGTTTTAACGCTCTTATAAAAAGATTTTTGGCAATCTATCTAAAGACAAATTCCATAATAATAAGGGGAAATTTAGATGCAGACGATTTATGCAAATTGGAGTGGCCATCATGTGAAACTCACTTGGATTCCCCGGATGAAAATAACCGAGTCTACCACAATCACGAGTGTTCATGCCGTCTGTTTGAAAGATGGGAATGTCCTGTTAGCTCATATTAAAAATAGAGGTTTTAATTATCCAGGAGGGCACATCGAGGACGGTGAAAATGTCGAGGAAGCCATAGTACGGGAAACTTATGAAGAAGGATACGTAAAAGGAACGATCAAATACATAGGGTCGATTGAAGTAAGCCATGAAGAAAATCCTTTATTTGACCCAAACGGGAAATATCCTTTGATCGCTTATCAGGCATTTTATCGAATGGATGTAGTCGAATGTCTGCCTTTTCTCCGTGAACATGAATCAACCACCCGGATTTGGGTCGAACCCTCCGAGGTGCCATTCGTTACTAATGACCATGAACTATCAACATTAATCTTACAGGATGCACTGGCATTGTAAGGCCACGGGGACGGTTCTCGTGGCCTTTTTATGTACCCAAAGGACCGTCCCTGTGGAACAAAAAAAGGCCCCTTGATTTCCAAAAATCAAAGGGCCTCGTCTTTATTAAAATCCAACCTAATCATGCGCCTTTTCAAGGGCCAGTTTTATGCCAAAGCCGATTAATATAGCACCTGTGATGCCTTCAATCACACTTTGTGTTTTAGGCTTTTTCATAAAAGCGCTAATTGAATTAATTAAGGTGACGTAAAGCAAAAACCAGACGGCGGTAAGTAATGTGTACGTAATGCCCATGATTAAAAACGGGATGAAGGTACCGGTGCCTGGATGAACAAATTGAGGCAAAAGGGTCAGGAACATGACAGCCACTTTTGGATTGAGAATATCCGTCAGGAACCCTTGCTTAAAACAGGATTTGTTTTGAAAACGGCTGCTCGTGTCCGCTTCTAGACTGGCTGTTGCATCCTTTTTCCTCAAAGACCATAACGATTTAACACCAAGATAAATTAAATAAACCGCACCAACGTATTTGAAAATCGAAAACAATAAGGCCGATTTCATAATGAGCGCTGACAGTCCTAAAATCGCAGCGGACGTGTGGATGAGAAGGGCAACACAGGTGCCGAAAGCCGTCTTAAGCCCGCCGATTTTTCCCGCTGTAATCGTATTTTTCGTCACTACCGCAATATCCGGACCAGGCAAAACAATTAAAAACACACACAACATCAAAAACAAATAAAAATTATCCATGAACTCATCCCCCGTTCCAAATAAGATACCCTCAAAATTCTTACTTAAATTATATAGGAATTCAGCTATATAGTGAAAGCCAGAATCGGTTCTACTTCATTTAAAAATACCCTTTTCGGCCTTCTCCGGAGATGCCCCTACCCAAGGAAAATTTACCAAAAGAACCGTCCCTTTGGAACATTCATGTGGAACATGTATAATAATCTATTTGGCGGGATTCTACCGTGGTAAAAGAACGAATTAAAATTCTGTATATATTTTTACAAGGAGTAAAATGGGTTCGTTTAAAAGGAGTAAGAAGATGCAGCAATTAAAAGTTCCAAGGATGGGTATCATGTTCATTCTTTTCTTCTTGATTGTTCCCACTGTATTAACGGGGTCTAGTGATGGGGCATTGGAGAATAAGAATGGATTAATTCATCTTTTGGAAAAGAAAATACCGAATTTTGATAAAACCAAAATAATATATGTTGTGGCTGATGAAAACACCGCAAAAAACGATAGGACAGAACAACTACAAAAGGCTTTAAATTTTGGAGCTGGAAAAGTTATCGTATTGCCATCTGGCAGCTCATTTAAAATCAGCGGCTTAGTAATACCCGACAATACCACGATAGTTGGGTACGGAGCAAAACTATACAACGATAAAAAACACCAAACTCTTTTGTCAATTGGCAATGGCGTAAAGTTATATGGGATTGAGCTCCAGGGGGCGGGCAATACAAAAGCAGATCCAAAGGGAGTCGGAATAGCAATTCGGGGGGCAAATTCAGCTAGCTATGTCGAAAATATTGTTATAGAAGATTGCTATATTCATGATATTGGTTTTTATGGCATTATGGCTGAATTTGCGGATGATGTAAGGATTTCGAATACAGTGATCCGTGATATTGGTTTTGCTGGAGTAGGAGGATTGTCAGTCCGTAATATGCATATTAACAAGAGCCATATAAAATCAATCAAACCAGGAAACAAAGGAAATGCATACGGGGTCTTTTATTCGCGGAAGGGTGCTGAGAGTAATTTAAAGGCACACCCCAGGAGCACAAATAGTTCAGTGACGAATAGCATCATAGAGGACATTCCGTTATGGGAGGCCCTTGACACTCATGGCGGGGAAAATATTACGTTTAACAATAATACGATACGAAATACAAAGGTTGGCATTGCATTTGTAAATGCAACAGGAAAAGGAGGGAAGAAGCTATTTGGTTCCCAAAAATGTACGGCAAAAGGCAATCGGATTGAAGGAATCGGCAAGGGATATGGAATCGTTGTGGCTGGAGCTCCATCTGATAAAAGCCGTGGCTGTACCATTGAAGGAAACTTTTTAAAAGAGGCGGGCCAGCAGGGAAATAGTACCTCTGGTGCAATCCAGGCATCCTATACGAGAGGATTGGTTATAAAAAATAATACATTGGTAAATTCCTATGCAAATGGCATCCACCTCTATACTCATAATCAGCAGTTTTCAGTGACTGGAAACAGAGTGGAGGATGTACAGGATTCTTTGTATAGGACGCCTTCTGCGATTGCCTTTCGTTCTGGTCATAATTCCGGTACGATTGCTGGAAATAATCTTATCAAAAGTAATCCGAAATTAAATCGCTACGTATCGATTCGTGGAATCAATATAACCACACAAACAAATATGAACCTGGTCATAGGCAAAAATACGAATAACTTTGTCCTTCCTATAGCAGGAGGAACAGGTGACCATGTAAAGTAGAGGCCACTAGGTCACGGGGATGGTTCTCGTGGCTTTTTTATGTACCAAAAGGACCGTCCCTTTGGAACACTCTCTTTTTTGAAAATACTTGGAGGATAGTTGAACTATATAACGAATACTTCTCAATAAGCTCTTTTTAACGCCGGATGTGAAAGTGAGGTAGTGATGACTAGGCAAATTGAAATCACGGAGGCCATCCACTATATCCAAACGCACCTGTATGATCACATTACACTCGACAAACTGGCCAGCCATGTATCGTATAGCCCCTATCATTTTAGCAGGATGTTTAAAGAAGAAACGGGCCTTCCGCCACTATATTTCGTTTCCTCAATGCGCCTGCAGCGGGCAAAGGAGTTATTGCTCAACACAAATCTGAGTGTCCGGGATATTGGTTTGGAAATCGGTCAGCAAAGTTTAGGCACCTTCACGACCAGGTTTACAAAAAGTGTCGGCGTGACCCCGGCCCATTTCCGGAATACCCGTGAGGAAGCGGAAAACCTGCTGCACACCCTCGAGCAGCTGGATGGAAAAACAAAACGACAACAATTTGCCAACAGCCCCCTATCCGTAAAAGGAACCGTCTCATCAAATGAGGAGTTTGAAGGGGTCATTTTGGCCGGCTTATTTCCCAAACCCATCCCGGAAGGACTTCCGCTCTATGGCACACTTCTCTTTTCGCTCGGTGACTTTCAATTTCACAACGTAAAACCCGGGCTCTATTATTTGTTTGCCACATCTGTTCCATGGGGAATGGACGCGCAGTCCTTCCTGATTCCGCATCAGACGTTAAGGTATAAACCAACAGGCCCCATACTCGTTAACGGGAATGAACAAGTCCCTCACCAAGATCTACTCCTCAGGCCAGCTCAACTAGACGATCCTCCAATTCTCATTTCAATTCCCAGATTAATGACGAACTTCCTTCAGCGAGTAAAAAAGAGCAATCGAAAAGAAATATGAACATTATGACAGTGTTAAGATTGGGATAAGATGAAAAATGAAAACGTTAAATAATGGAGGGATAAACAATGGGAGTACAATCAAAACAAATTTTTGTGAACCTGCCAGTGAAAGACCTAAACAAGTCAATGGAGTTTTACAAGCAAATTGGCTATGAATTCAACCCTCAATTCACCGACGAAAAAGCAGCCTGCATGATCATAGGCGAGAACATCTATGCCATGTTACTCGTCCAGCCCTTCTTTCAATCATTCACGAAAAAGGAACTGCCTAATCCACACGAAACGACAGGAGTCATTAACTGCCTTTCCGCCGAAAGCAGGGAACAAGTAAATGAAATAGTAGATAGAGCCATAGCGGCAGGCGGCCACGAAGCAAGCAAGCCTCATGACCAAGGCTTCATGTACTACAGAAGCTATCAAGATCTTGACGGACATTATTGGGAAATCATGCATATGGATCCCCAAGCCCTGAACGGTTAAAAAGTGAAAATGAAGGAGTGAAGCAGGGGACCGACCGAGTGCTTCACTCCTTTAGTGTTGCTCTGGATGTTACTAAAAGGAGAAAATGTATGATTACTGTAAGGCAGCTGTCAATTGACAACCATCACCAAGTTATAGAGCTTTTTGGTGACGAAGTGGACAACTATTACTTTCTCATCAATGACTTAATTAGTAACAGATATGAAGGTGAAAATTTTAAGTTATTTGGTGAATTTGAAAACGGGAAATTAGTTTCCGTTTTATTAAATAACTTTAATAACATCACATACTATTCCAATGCTAATCGGGATGTAACTTTATATAACGAAATGTTAATGAAATTAACCTTTAGTAAGATATCGGGTCCAAGTAAATTTATTAACAAATTCATTCCTTTAATCAATCCTAAAAAGGTTACTTTATCTCATATGGGGGTTGTGAAGGCCGTTTCTGCTAAAAGAAAGTACCCGGAACTTCAGCTGAAAATTGTCCAAACCGATGATGAAATTGGAATGCAATATGACTTATTCTTAAGGACCGAGGAATTTGTCGGCACTCTTCCCGAAAATAAAGAGGATTATATTAGGAAGGAAAGAGAAAGATTAAGGAGCACCACTGACCGGACGGTTTATTTAAGTGTGGAAAAACAAATGGTTGCATCAGCAGCAACAATTAGAGAAGGGAAAAACAGTGCAATAATTATCGGGGTTTTTACCCATCCCGATTTCAGGGGGATGGGATATGGCACAGAAGTATTAATAGGTTTGTTCGAAATGCTATTAAATGAAGGTAAATATGCGTACCTGTTTTATAACAATCCAGTTGCTCGAAGTGTCTACAAAAATTTGGGGATGATTGAAATTTGCGAATGGCAGGTAGCAGAAGTCTGATAAAAATAGGAGATATTCGAATGATACGTGAAGCAGATAGAACGGATAAAACCCAGATTTTCAATCTCTATAAAATGTTGGTACCAAATAGTAAGAAAATGAATGTACTTGAGGACCAGATTGATAAACTGAGAAGGGATCCCCACAATTTTTTACTCGTATATGAGGATGAAGGAGAAATAGTAGGGACGCTGACACTAAATATATGCCTCCAGGCTTTGCACGGATTCAGACCCTATGGAGTTGTCGAAAACATTGTCGTTCACGAGCAGCATCGGAACAAGAAAATTGGCCAAGAACTTTTACGTTACGTTGAACAATATTGTAAATCGATAGATTGTCATAGGATTATGTTATTAAGCAACGCGGAACGCAATAATGCTCATCGCTTTTTTGAACGGGAAGGGTATGACGGTTCAATTAGCAGGGGGTTTAAAAAATACTTATAATTGAAGACCACGGTGGATGTTTTGGGGAATTATGTATAAGGACCCCGATGCTGTAAATAGGTAAAATGGCTAATATATCGGTGAAATAGTAGATCCGTCTCTTGATGCAGGAGGTTAGTATAGCTTTAAAATATAAATGCTTTATCTTAGACCACGATGATACTGGAGTTAAAAGCACTCCAGATATCCACTTTCCTTCATTTGTGGAGGCTCTTAAAGACTTAAGGCCAAATGATAAACCCATTACCTTAGAAGATATCGTTCGATACTGTTTCAATCCAGGTTTTTCTTCTTTGTGTAAAGACATCATTAAATTCACAGAGGAAAAACAAAAACATCAGCAAGTGGTATGGAAAAAATATACCGAATCAACTGTCCCTGACTTCTATGAACTGTTTGTAGAGACAATCCAGGAATTTAAAAAACAAGGTGGCATTGTTACGGTTGTTTCTCATTCTGAGAGGAGCCGAATTGAAAGAGATTATTCGATTCATTGTGGGTTTATACCAGACGCAATCTTTGGCTGGGAACTTCCGGAACATCAGCGAAAGCCACATCCATATCCAATTAAAGAAATATTAAATCGCTTTAATCTTCAGGCGACAGAAGCGCTGATGCTGGATGACCTGAAGCCTGGCTTGGAGATGGCGAGAAGCTGTCATGTGGATTTTGCCGCTGCTGGATGGTCTCACAGCATTCCTGAAATCAAGGAACAAATGAAATTGGAATCTAAATTTTACTTTGAAACTGTAGAGCAATTTAATAGATTTATATTGTGTAAATAAAAACGCTTGGGAGACCGGATGTTGTGAAGCAGTAGATCCGTCCCCTGTTTCATGTTTCATTACTCGTCGTTTATAAGTCATTCAGAATATGGACAAAGTGGCGGACATCGAGCATCACTACGGGACGGGTCGTGGTTTCCGTTGACTAAAAGGTATATAATAATTAAACTTAGTTTAATAAAGATTTGTGTTAAAGGAGGGGCGATGATGTCCACGTTTAATTTGAAATACGATCAAGGCCGGGTTAGGAAATATCATTATTTTATGCTATTAAGTTTAATTCAAAAACATAAACAAATCTCAAGAAGTCAATTAGCCGAACTAACCAAGATGAGTAATACTAGTATTGGAAAAATTATTAAAGAATTAATCAACGATGGGTTGGTTATCGAGGTCGGACAAATAGAAGGAGAGGTTGGCAGGCGGGCGACGCTTTTAGAAATAAACTCAAATGGTTCTTACATTATTGGTGTAGAAATAGATTGGAATGCGATTAAAATAGGGATTGTTGCTTTAAATGGAGAAGTGTTGGAAAAAAAGTACTTGGAATTTAACGCTAGTCAAGGAGCGGAAACTGCCCTTGATCAAATTGCTGATGAAATTTCCCTATTAACAGCTCAAGTTGATCAAGAGATTGTTAAAAAGATCATCGCGGTTGGGATCAGTATCCCTGGTCTTATTTCGTGGCCGGAAGGGGAAGCCCTGATTGTTCCTCAGTTTCACTGGGAAAACGTTCAAATAAAAGCCTACTTGGAAAAAAAGATTGATTATATTGTCTACGTTGATAATCATGTTCGGACCGTTCTATTGGCTGAAAGCTTATTTGGGAATATGACTGATTTTCATGATTCCGTTTGTATTTATATCGGGACTGGAGTCGGTGGGGCTGTCATGATGAATGGTGAAATTTTACGCGGTCATCTCAATACTCTTGGGGAAATCGGACATATTACAATGGAACCAAATGGAGCCATGTGTGATTGTGGAAGATTAGGGTGTTTGCAGACCTATGTGTGTTCCTCGGAAATTGAAAAACAATCGCAAAGACCAATTAATGAAATTTTCGCAGCCTATGAGAGAAAGGAAAATTGGGCGCTAAACCTGATTGACCGTGCTCGTAATTATCTTTGTTTAGCGATTGCCAATGTGATTTGTATGTATAATCCTAAAGGGGTGCTGCTGGCAGGGCCAATGGTTCAAGATTATCCAATCTTGGTCAAGGATATTGAAACAATTACAAACAAATATATATGGTCGCCGCTTAATCATTCATTTCACCTGATTCATCCGAGTATTGGCAATGATAGCGGAATCATTGGAGCCAGCGCTCTCGTTTTAAATGAATTTTTACGATTTACAAATGATGAAATTTAGTTTTTTAAAAGAACATCCACTTATTTAATTTTCAGTCTTGTAAGCAATTTCAGTTGTATATTAAATAAATGGGTGTTACAATTTGGTTAATTATTAAACTTAGTTTAACAATACAGCTGAATTTACAATGAATACCGTCGTATTTAATGTAAGGTAAACGAGGTCCTCCCCTATAGATAAACTTAGTTTAATAGCATGCAACCTTTTGAAACTTTTGTGTTATTAAAATATCTGTAAAAAGGAGAAATAGTGATGAAAATTATTCAGGTAAGAGATTATAACGAATTATCCAGAGCTGCATTTGATGTGATTGCTGAAACACTCAGGCAAAACGAGGAGGCAAGCATTAATACAACAACAGGCGCAAGTTATGACGGTACGTTCGAATTATTGGTTGAGGCGATTAATAAAGATGAAGTTAAGATTGAAAATGCCATTTTTACAAACTTGGATGAATATGTGGCTGAAAGAAATAAGCCTTTTACCGTCTATACATACATGCATAAAAAGTTTTACGACCTGATCAAAACCCACCCGAAATACATTGGTCTTCTCGATGGCAGTGTCGAGGATACAGAAGCGGAATTAACCCGTTACCGTAAAGTTCTTGAAAAATATCCTCGTGATTTGCAAATTGTCGGACTTGGCGTAAATGCCCATTTAGCCGCAAATGAACCAGGCACACCGTTTGACTCCCGCCTATTTTTAGCGGATAGTGACGAGTCCACCATTCAAAGCACAATGGGCTACCACAATTTGACGCCTGAGGAGGCGCCGACACAAATGCTGACAATGGGCTTGGCCGATATTATGGAGGCAAAGCATATTCTAGTTGCTTCATCGGGCGAAAGAAAAGCTGCAGCAGTTAAAGCAACACTTGAGGGCCCAATTCATGAGGAATGTCCAGCATCGATCTTGAGAACACATCCAAATGTAACCTTTATCATGGATGATGCTGCTGCGTCTTTGTTAGAGAAAAAGTATTAAAAAAGCAATCTGCCAATTTAATCGAGTCAGTGCCTAAAGCCGCTTGCTGTCTATGCTTTAGGCGCTGATCCCAAAATCAGTGTAAGAAAATAGGTAGCGCTAAAGGAGTAAGTGCAATGGAAATCATAATAGGAATTGATATCGGAGGGACAACTGTCAAAATCGGTTTCCTGAATCTGCAAGGAGATATCATTCATAAGTGGCAAATAGAAACGAATAAAGAGAGCCAAGGCCTTTATATTCTTGATGAAATTTGGGATTCAGTCGCCGGTAAAATTTCTGAATGGAACATAAGCAATATTTTAGGTATGGGTGTTGGTGCACCAGGATTCGTTGATAAAACAACAGGTATCGTTCATGAGGCTGTGAACATTGGCTGGCAAGACTTTAAATTGAGACAAGAGTTAGAAAAACGGTCTGGAATACCAGTATATGTAGAAAATGATGTGAATTTAGTTGCCTTGGGTGAAAATTGGCTAGGGGCTGGAAACAATACAAAAGAGCTGCTGGCGATAACACTTGGAACAGGCGTAGGCGGTGGCGTCATCGCCAATGGTGAAATTTTAAATGGAATGAATGGTACGGCTGGKGAAATTGGCCACATTATTGCCGATCCAAAAGGATATCCTTGTAATTGCGGCCGAACAGGGTGTTTAGATACGATTGCATCTGCGACCGGGATTGTCCATCAGGCAATGGACCGCATTGAAGAAAATCCTGAAAGTGGTTTAGCCGCCTTGTACCATAAGAATGGAACAATAGACGCAAAGGATATTTTTGATTTAGCCAAAAAAGGTGACAGAATCTGTGAAGAAATTATTAACCGGACGGCAGATCTCTTAGGATTACTCATTGCCAATGCCGCGATGATTGTGAATCCTTCTAAGATAATTATCGGTGGGGGAGTCGCGAAAGCTGGAGAGCAGCTTCTTCGTCCGGTAAGGCATTCTTTTCAAAAATATTCCCTGCCCAGAATTAGCGAGAAATGTAAAATTGAAACGGCCAAACTAGGGAATGATGCAGGAATGATTGGCGCCGCTTACTTGGTGAAACAAGAAAGGCAAAACATTTTACATGTATAGAAAACGATTATTTTTTTCGGCTTAAGGAAAGCGCTTTAAGAGTTACTATTGGGAAAAGCAGTGAAGATTTGTCCATTTAAAAGATAGCAAACTATTGATTTGCCGCTCCTTAGTAACGCGTTTGTAAGATTTGTTGAAAGATATTGTATTTTCTAAAAATATTGACTTTGACAAAAGGTTATACTACCATGTGGTTAATAAACTTTGATTAACAAATATGGTAAAATATATTGGGAAAAGCTTGAAATTAGCAAAAATAATGGTTTTATTGGGTGTAAGCCATCCATTTATTAATCTTAGTTTAACAATAGAGTGGCTGAGTAAGAATACTAGGGCTTCCACTATTAAAAAAGACCAAGCTAATGTAGGGAAATATGGTTTGCTTGGGGATGAATCGGTCATTCAAGGTTAGACAAATCGAAGGGGAGGTGGAAACAGCTATCTACATTGTTTCAATTTATTAAACAATGATTTGGTTTGATTCTCCTTAAATCTATGCTGGGAAGGATGAATAAAATGTCTGTTAAAGAGGAAGTATTCGCTAAAAAGTCTGTTAAAGAGGAAGTATTCGCGAAAATTGATGAAAAAAGGGACGAAATCATTGAGTTTGTTAGAAGTCTGATCAAAACTGAATCGGTAAATCCTGCGCATAATGAGAATTATAACGAGCGTGAATGTCAGAAAATAATCAAAGATAGACTTGTTGCAATGAATAAACTTACTATAGATGAATTTGACGTAGAACTAGAAAAATTAGAAGCGTATCGAGATCTACCTGGTTTTGTAAGCGGTTTTACCGATAAAATTCCATGGGAGAATCGCCCGAATGTTATAGCGTGCTTGCCAGGTCAGAAACCACAAAACGGACGATCGCTTATCTTGACTGGCCACTCAGATGTCGTTGCAGCTGACAATGTTTCAGATTGGAAATTCCCTCCTTTTGATGCTGTTATTGATGAAGGTGTGTTATATGGGCGAGGGTCTGTTGATATGTTGAGCGGACTTGGAGCTATGGTTATGGCCTTAGAATCAATCGTAGAATCAAAAGTAGAATTGAATGGCGACCTTTGGCTTGCTAGTTGTGTAGGAGAGGAAGCAGGAGGAACTGGGTTTCTCGCCATTGCAGATTATATAAGCAAGAATAACATTGAAATAGACGCAGGAATTATGGGTGAACCGACTGATTTAGATCTTAGCCTATTATGCCGGGGGATTATATGGGGAGATTTGATTATTCCTGGGCGAACAGGTCATTTAGAAGTAACGCAGCCCCATTGGACAGAAGGTGGAGCAGTGGATGCCATCCAAAAAGCACGGTACATAATGAATGCAATCGACGAATTTAACCAAGATTGGTTGACGCGTCCAGATAAAAACCACCCATTATTGACTGAAACCAATCAGGTAAAAATCGCATTGATTGAGGGAGGCCATGCACGATCCAGCTATGCGGATTACTGTAAGCTATCATTTAATATTCAGGTGTTGCCTCATGAATCAGATGAAAACGGTTTAGGTTCGAGCTCCCGAAAAGAATTTGAGGATTTTATTAAAAGAGTTGCAGACGCTGATCCTTGGTTAAGGGAAAATCCTCCAAAAATTAATTGGGTACTGGAAGCTGATTGCTCAGAGGTACCAGAAGACCACCCATTTGTGGATGTATTCAAAAATGCTTCAAAAGATTTAAGACCTGAATTAAAAACTTTCGGTAATGGGTTCCATACAGATACAGGGTGGTTAGATCGTCTAGGGAAAATCCCGACTGTAAACTTCGGACCAGGAAACCCAATGTTAGCACACACTACAAATGAAAACTGTAAAGTGGAAGATATCATTACTGCCACAAAAATGATCGCAGCCACTTGTATTGATTGGTGCAATAAAGAATAAAAAACAATAGCCTTCATTATAAGAAGAAAACCTAAAGAATACAAGATATAAGTTCCCATTCCTATAATGAACGTCATGTGAAATCTAATTAAAACTATTGCCCTATTAATACTAGTACAAATGGACACAGGCTTTCAGTAAAAGTTTTTAGAATTAAGCTGTGTTAAAGAAGTATGTTGATTTTTAACTACGTTGATTGAAGCGAAGGGCACCGACTCCTGCGGGATGCAGCGGCAAGGTGGAGACCCCACAGGCGCCACGGCGCCGAGGAGGCTCCACTGACGCCCCGCGGAAAGCGTGTGCCCGAAGTGGAAATCAACAGCCAAATTCAACAAAGCCTAAAATCAAATGTAAGCGCGCGTCAAAAAAAGGAGGGAAAAAAATGGGGAATCCACAATTGAGTAAACAGTCCATTAATCTATCATCTTCTAATAATAACAAAGTTGGATTAAGTGAAAAGATAGGCTATGGTCTTGGAGACTTAGCTACCAATCTTGCCTGGGCATCGATGAGTATGTTTATCGTTTATTTCTATACAGATGTTGTTGGAGTGGCTGCTGGTATAGTTGGTACGATCATTCTTTTTTCACGTATTCTAGATGGCATCTCGGATATAGCAATGGGAGCGATTGTCGATAAAACGAAGACTAAACATGGGAAGGCTCGACCTTGGATACTATGGCTTACCATTCCTTTTGCCGGTACAATGGTTGCGCTATTTGCGGTTCCTGATGTTGGCAATGTGGGTAAAATTATTTACGTTTTCATCACCTATAACCTGCTTGTCTTGCTTTATACAGGAGTAGTCATTCCTTATGGAACACTAAATACATTAATTACTCCGGATCAAGGGGAACGTGGTCTATTAAATGTTTATCGAATGTTCTTCGCTAGTATCGGAATCATTGTAGTCAGTACAGTCACCTTTCCTGTAATAAACTTTTTTGGAGGCCATCAGTCTGGTTGGGTAGCTGCTTATTCTATATTTGCTATAGCGGCAGTTATTATGTATTTTATTACGTTTAAAACAACCAAGGAAAGAGCGACAGAAATTTATCAAAAGGATAGTAATCATGATACATCTTTTATAACTGGCTTTAAGGGTCTTTTCAAAAACAAATACTGGGTTCTCACAATCTTTATCTTTATCTTCTATTATATAAATGACGCATTTTATAATGGCGGAACAGTTTTCTATGCACAATATCTAATGGGAGACCCACTATTGGTCGGGTTGTTAACGATGGCTATTTATATTCCTTCACTTGTGGGGATGTTGTTTGTTGCACCAATAATCAAACGTTTTGGAAAACGTAATGCCATGATGGGCGGAGCAATTTTATTTATAGTTGGGTCGTTAGTCATATTGATTAATCCAACAAACATAGGTGTTGTACTGACTGGGTCAATACTAAGAGGATTTGGAAGAGCACCTATTTTTGGAAGTATCTTTGCTTTGTTGCCAGATACAGTTGAGTATGGAGAATGGAAGACAGGGGTAAGAAGTGAAGGACTTGTCTATAGTGGTGGAAGCGCGGGAACAAAAATAGGCGCAGGTATAGGTGCAGCATTTGTAGGATGGATTTTAGCCTGGGGTGGATATGTAGGAGGAGCAGCAGTTCAAACAGAATCCGCGTTATTCGCCATTAACTCACTATTCATCTATCTACCTATTGTCACGTATATGATCCTACTAGTATTTTTGTACTTTTATAAGCTTGATAAAGAATATCCAAAAATCATCAAGGAGTTACACGCTCGAAAAGGAATAACAGTCTAATCAAATGGCATAAATGTGATATGAATGAAAAGGAGGGAGAGGGAATCTCCCTCTGCATTTAAACGAAGGATTAGTAATGGCAGTAGAGTTGGAAAAAGTCGCTATAAAATAAATGAACAGAGGTTATATCGTATGAATATAAAAATTGAAAATCTAAATGATTCATGGAAGCAATTCACCTTAAATAATGATCGTGGTATGTCAGTAAAAATCTTAAACTATGGAGGCATTATTACGGGTATTTTCGTACCTGATAAGCATGGAAATGTTGAAAATGTCGTTGTTGGATATAAGGATTACCGAGATTACGTAAAAGATCCAAATTATTTTGGGGCAATTGTTGGGAGAGTCGCAGGAAGAATACAGGATTCCTCTTTTACATTGGATGGTCAAACGTATACTGTGGATGAAAATGAAGGAAAACATCACCTGCATGGCGGAAGGAATGGCCTTCATTGTGTCATTTGGGATGATGAGATCATTGAAACTGATTCTTCTGTTAGTGTTAAGCTTAGTTATAGAAGCCTCGAAGAAGATAGGGGATATCCAGGAAATCTTACCGTTGCTGTAACCTATACACTTAATAATGATAACGATCTGATTGTTAATTATGAGGCAACAACTGATAAAAAAACGGTTTTGACTTTAACAAACCATACGTATTTTAATTTAAACGGTAATTTAAAGGAAACCATTCATAACCACCATGTTACGGTTGATAGTAGTCGCTTCGTTGAATTGGATGAAGAGCTAATCCCTACGGGGAAGATTTTAAGTGTAGACAAAACTTCCTTTGATTTTCGAAATGGCAAGTATCTAGCAGATGGAATTGAAAGCCCAGCAGAACAAAATAAACTTGCGTTAAATGGATATGATCATTACTTTCTTTTTGATAAACAAAAAGATAAAGATGTTATTGTAAAAGAAGAAAATAGCGGCCGTATCCTAACAATTAAGACAAATCAACCTGGTGTCGTCATCTATACTGGCAACAATATAAAGAATGGATTAGAGCTAGCTGAAAGAAGTTCGGAAAAGTATTTAGGGGTTACTTTTGAAACACAATCCTCTCCAGCCTCACTACATAATGAGGGGTTTCCAAGTATTATATTAGAGGCTGATGACACATATGAGCAGCAAACAGTATTTACTTTTGGAATAGAAAAATAGAAACGCTGAAGAGAAATGAATGGATGGAGATTTAAAAGGGTTTGGTAATTTTGGATATCACCTAAGAAACCGAGGCTAACAAGGCTTGGTTTCTTCAGAGTGTCGACAAAAGGCCGCAAGAGGGTGCCCTCTCGCGGCCTTTTGTCATTTTTGTGGAAAATACTAATGTTAATCCTGAGATAATCTTCTCCAGGACCTAACTCTTCGGGATTCTTATGAAACTTGCCAGGTCCAATTGGCCAGTTTCTTCAAATTCATTGCAGCAAAAGTAAGCATCGCCTGCATGGACAATTTTTTAAGACCTCGTAAGGTTGTCCACCGCATACCATGCTTTTCTTTCACGTCTACAAGGACACGTTCAATCGTTTCTTTTCGCTTGGTGTATATCTGTTTAATCTCAAGCGTGTGTCGCAAATGTTCAGCCTCTTCCAGGTAAGGCTCCCAAATGTGGCGCTGAATGAGCTTTTGGTGGTTTTTACTATCTGTACACTTCGAGAGGAATGGGAAGGAAGCACAAATCGCTGGGTCTGATTTATATTGGCGGTACCCTTCCTTCGTTGTTGTCGTGTACTTTAACTCCTGCCCTTTCCAGTCGTCATTTCCCTTAACGGAAAAGCTCCCGAAATATTAATGCTTTGGCTAGTATGATAATGGACCATTGTTATGTACATAAAATTCCACCGCCTTTTTATGTTGAAACCAGTCGGGATCTGAATCTTTTACCCGATATCTTCGTAATTAACTTTATGATTCTTTAGGAGTGAGAACTATTGGACGATCAAAAAATGAAGTTTCTTGACGGTATTGCCCTAGCCTTGGCTCTGTTGATATGCTCAATAATTTTGTATCTAAATCCACTTTTTTTAGGGCATAAGACTGTCACCAGTATCGTTGGAATCCTTTTCGGAGTTATTGGTTTTGCGGGCTTCATGCAGGAACTGTCACGGACATCTAAAAACGAAATACTTAAAAGTGGGCAGATCGATATTGCCTCTGCTGCTGTTATTGGAGTATTGGCCATCGTAATACATTATTATTTTTCGCATTGGGCAGTGAATATTTTGATTATCTTTTTCTTGCTCATGGCATTTTACGGTTTTTTTAGAGGGATGTTAAAGGTCTTGTTGATTCTCCGTGAAAATCGGACCAATTGGGTTTTAAAAATTCCTATGGTGATCTTGCATTTGGCTGTTTTCACATTAACAACTCTGCAACTGTTACAAATCCTTAAAGTTATTGATAAATGAAGCAAAAAGGATTCGGTGGTTAACTGAGTCCTTAATTGCTTTTAACCTTCAGTAAATTGTAGGGTTAATAGTTGCCAACCAGTGAAGGACCTAAACAAGTCAATGGAGTTTTACAAGCAAATTGGCTATGAATTCAACCCTCAATTCACCGACGAAAAAGCAGCCTGCATGATCATAGGCGAGAACATCTATGCCATGTTACTCGTCCAGCCCTTTTTTCAATCATTCACGAAAAAGGAACTGCCTAATCCACACGAAACGATAGGAGTCATTAACTGCCTTTCCGCTGAAAGCAGGGAACAAGTAAACGAAATAGTAGATAAGGCCATAGCGGCAGGCGGCTACGAACCAAGCGAGCCCCATGACCAAGGCTTCATGTACTACAGAAGCTATCAGGACCTCGACGGACATTACTGGGAGATTATGTACATGGATCCCAATGCCGTGAACAGTTAAGAAGGCTACTATCTCGGTGAATCAGTAAATCCGCCCCTGAAGCAATTTAACGCCCAATTCGCATATGAATTGGGCGTTAAATTTACCTCAAATGCTACAGAGCAGCTGTTAACCATTAAGAACAAAGGCTTTCAAAAGAGCAAGCCATCACGAAAGATGCATTAGTATCAGCTTAACCGAGTACATCCGAACGACCCACCTCTTAAACCAACTTTTTTGAAAAAAGCCCATCCTGACGGCAATTCGAAAGCAGCCAGGAGTCCGCACCAAGCCCTGCTCCCAAATCACAGTTGCCGAATTCCGGGAACAAGGCAGGAACACCCCAATCCGCACATCCTCCTTCACACCAAGATGCGCCCAAAACAACCTACCCGCCAGCATCGCTGTTTTGTACATACGGTTTTAAATTCTGCTCCGATTTCCTGGGAAAACTATCCCATCCGTTGAGATTTCTTCTCCAATTGCTGCTAAACCCTTTCACTGATACTCCCTCTGCAAATGCTACTAAACGAATCCCTTATGCTGATAAATGACCAGCAATTAGCTGATACGCAACCTAATTTTGCCCCGGAGCTTAGCCTTCAAGCCAGCATGGCTTTTAGTTAACCTCTGCCAGCCTGCTCTTTATAAACCGGCCCTTCGAGCCCCCAAAGTGTCGAAAATGTGAAGAGGAGGGACATTATTGTCGAAGAACAATTAAAGATGTAGTCAAAGTGCCCCATTTTGCCGATACAATGATTAATACAGAAAAGCAGTGAAGTAATCCAATTTGCCAGGTGCCAAACCGTTTAAAAACCAACAAACCTTTTTATTTACCCCGTTCCGACGAAACAAAACATCCAAATTATAGAAAATATAAAAATACCTACAAATTTTGGCATTGTTGTGGTTTAATAGTCTCAATGGAAACTTAAGCAAATTAGTAGAAAATACCCCAAAAACCGACTTATTTTGTATATTACCAATACTTTGGATAAGAAAGTTTGATAAGAAAGCAGGAGGACTTCATGGAAGAAACAATTAGTTTGAAAGAATTGCTCGAAACGTTGAAAAAACGTCTGGTGCTTATACTATCCATTACTTGCATTGCCGCCCTAATTAGTGGAGTCGTTTCGTTTTTTGTCCTGACGCCCATTTACCAGGCATCCACGCAAATCCTTGTAAACCAGAACAAAAGCGAACAAACAGTCTACAATTACAATGAAGTGCAGATGAACCTGCAGCTCATTAATACGTATAACGTCATCATCAAAAGCCCGGCAATTCTCGACATCGTCAAAAAAAATCTAAAACTTGATGAAACCGTGAACCTGAATGAAAAAATCACGGTCGGCAGCGAAAAGGATTCCCAGGTAGTCAACCTGTCAGTCCAGGATCCGGATCTGGTAATGGCTGCGCGGATCGCCAATGAAACGGCATCTGTCTTCCAGGAAGAAATCGTTAAAATCATGAACGTTGATAACGTCAACATACTCGCAAAGGCTGAAGTAAGGGAGAACCCGGCTCCAATCAAGCCGCGTCCACTCCTGAACATCGCGATTGCGATTGTCGTCGGCTTGATGGCGGGGGTTGGCCTTGCGTTCCTATTGGAGTATTTCGACAACACCGTTAAAACTGAACAGGACATTGACCGTATACTTGGCCTTCCTGTCCTAGGCGTAATCGCAACAATAGACAGCGATCAAATCATTGAGGCAAAAGCGAAGCGGATTGAGCGAAGAACACGAGCAAGAGGTGAGAAAATTGGCATTTAGAAAAAAATACAAAAAAATGGCAGCGCCGACTCGAGTGATGCTGGTTACCCTTTTTGATCCAAAATCAACTATTTCCGAACAATACAGGACAATCCGGACAAACATACAGTTTTCCTCTGTCGACCGGGAAGTAAGATCTTTGATGGTCACGTCCTCCGGGCCTTCGGAAGGCAAGTCAACGACGGCAGCGAACTTGGCTGTTGTTTTTGCCCAGCAGGGGAAAAAGGTCCTGCTTGTCGATGCCGACATGAGGCGCCCGACTGTGCATTATACGTTTAATCTTCCAAATACATTTGGGATGACGAACGTTTTGACAAAGCAGGTTTCATTTTCTGAAGCGGTCAGGGATACAGATGTCGAAGACCTATATGTTCTCACAAGTGGGCCAATTCCACCCAACCCTGCGGAATTATTAGGCGCGGCATCAATGGGGCAACTTTTTGAAGAAGCGCTTGAAATGTTCGATCTGGTCATTTTCGACACGCCGCCGGTTCTGGCGGTAACCGACGCGCAAATTCTCGCCAATAAATGCGACGGCACGCTGCTTGTCGTTTACAGCGGAAGAACACAGATCGAGCTTGTCACGAAGGCGAAAGAATTGCTCGATGCTGCACAAGGCAAGCTACTGGGCACAGTCCTCAATCATAAGGAAATTAAGTCGAATGACTATTACTATCAATATTATGGCGGCAAATGACAGCTTTCGACAAATTAACCCCCTTTACGCTTTAAAGGGGTGCTGATAGTATTAAAGTCATAATGATTGGGAAATTTTTGGGAAGATGGTGGGTGGAATGGTCGATATTCATTGTCATATAATACCGAATGCCGATGACGGTGCTAAAAGTCTCCAAGATTCGATTGCCATGGCGAAAGCCGCAATAGGGCAGGGCCTCCGGAAGGTCATTGCTACCCCCCATCACCTTAACAGCCATGATGTGAATCCTAAGAACTCCATCCTCGAAAAGACTCAACAGCTGAATGAAGCCTTTCAAAAAGAGGGAATTGGTTTGGAAATACTCCCTGGACAGGAAGTTCGGATTTACGGGGAATTGCTAGATGGAATTGAAAACGGGGAAATCCAGCCACTCGCTGGATCTGAATACATATTAGTGGAATTTCCGTCCAACCATGTTCCGGCATATACAGAAAAACTGTTTTTTGATTTGCAGATAAAAGGGTACACTCCGGTCATCGCCCATCCGGAGCGGAACCAGGAATTGATTGAACGCCCTGAGGTCCTTTACCAGCTGATCAAAAAAGGAGCGCTTTCCCAGATTACGGCAACAAGCGCGGCTGGTTCATTCGGCAAAAAAATACAAAAGTTCTCACTCCAACTGATAGAGTCGAACCTTACCCATTTTATTGCCTCTGATGCGCATAACTCAACAAACCGTGGCTTCATGATGGACAGGGCATACAGCACCATCAAGTCTGCTTACGGAATGGACATAGTATTTATGCTCAGGGAAAATGCTGAGCTTTTGGTTGCGGGTAAGCATCCGCACCGCGAAATCCCGGTAAGAATCAAACAGAAAAAATTCTTTGGTTTATTTTAATTTACGCCAGGTAGGCTGCTTATTTTTCCATACTTTTGCCCGGGACAACTCGCTCCCGGCCGGCGAGGCTTTCCTGTCCGTTATACCTGGAGGCACTCGGCCATGCAGTGGGAGGCTGCCCTCCTTAGACGCGAATGTTGTCAATTGCATGGTGTGAGGACGGGTTAGATGCCCACTTATTTATATAGTATCGGTAGATGTCTAATGAAAGAATAGGGTGATTTACACTGTTTACACTATTTTTTCATTAGATATTTATTTTTATTTTTCAACAGATTAGAGAATAGAGAGTGGCTAAACCAATTAGGGGGGAACATGTTGAAAAAGGTAAGGAAGGCAATCATCCCGGCAGCGGGATTGGGGACCAGGTTTCTGCCGGCAACGAAAGCGATGCCAAAGGAAATGCTGCCAATCGTTGACAAGCCGACAATCCAATACATAGTAGAGGAAGCGGTCGCATCGGGCATTGAAGACATTATCATCGTTACTGGAAAGGGTAAGCGTGCAATCGAAGACCACTTCGATGCTGCGCCTGAACTTGAACAGAACCTGATAGAAAAAGAAAAGCTCGAAATATTGGATAAGGTTCGTTACTCCACCAATTTGGCTGACATCCATTACATACGACAAAAAGAACCAATAGGCCTTGGCCATGCCGTGTGGTCGGCTCGCAAATTTATTGGGAATGAACCATTTGCTGTCCTGCTTGGCGATGATATCGTTCAAAGCGACATTCCTTGCCTCCAACAGCTGATTACGCAATATGAAGAAACATATTCCTCAGTAATTGGGGTCCAAACAGTTAGCGACAAGGAAACACATCGTTATGGGATTATTGATCCTTCCTCACAAAAAGGCCGGCGCTTTCAGGTCCGGAACTTTGTTGAAAAACCAAAACTAGGAACGGCTCCCTCGAATCTCGCAATCATGGGCAGGTATATCTTAACTCCGGAAATCTTTATGTTCCTTGAAAAACAAGAAAAAGGCGCCGAAGGAGAAATTCAGTTAACCGATGCGATTGAACAGTTGAACAAATTCCAGCGTGTTTTTGCTTATGACTTTGAAGGAAAGAGATATGATGTGGGCGAAAAGCTTGGCTTTGTAAAAACCACACTTGAATTTGCTTTAAACCATGAAGATATAAAAGAAGAAATGATTCTTTATCTGAAAGAACTAGTTTCGTCATTTGAACAAGAAAAAGTATTGATATAGGGAAAGAAGGGAACGTGGTTGGATAACCTGGCAAAAACAAATACCGTTTTTATTGATTCGCAAAAAGCTTATCCAATACAACTGAACAAAAGTAAAATCTATCCTTATAGCAAGCGGTTCATTGACATTGTCGGTGCTTCAGGGGGCCTACTTGCACTAAGCATTGTTTTTTTGTTTGTCGCCATTTTGATTAAACTTGAAGATCCCAAAGGTCCAATATTCTTTTCCCAAAAACGGATTGGGTTAAATGGAAAAGAGTTTAAGATATATAAATTCCGCTCCATGGTATCGAATGCAGAAGAAAAGCTTGCTGAACTGTTAAAGTTCAATGAAGTTTCCGGTGCGATGTTTAAAATGAAAGAAGATCCCAGGATCACAAGAATAGGAAAGTTCATTCGAAAATCAAGCATAGATGAACTGCCTCAATTAATTAATGTTCTAAAAGGAGATATGTCGTTAGTTGGGCCACGTCCGCCGCTTCCGCGTGAAGTAGCGGAGTATACAACCTATCACAAACAAAGGTTGTTGGTTATTCCTGGATGTACAGGCCTTTGGCAGATTAGCGCCAGAAACAGTGTCGGCTTTGAAGAAATGGTTGAAATGGACCTTGAATATATTAAAAATCGTTCCTTTATCTTTGATATTAAGCTTATTTTAAAAACAGTTTTTGTTCTGTTTGGATCAAAAAACGCATTCTAGAAAAGAAGGTATCGTTATGATGAATAAACAAGCCAAAATATATGTTGCCGGACACCGCGGCCTGGTAGGGTCTGCATTGGTAAGAAAATTAACTTCCCTTGGCTATGAAAATTTAGTCTTAAGGACAAGCAGAGAACTTGATTTAAGGGATAGAAACGCTGTGGACCATTTCTTCTCTAAAGAGAAACCTGAATTTGTGTTCCTGGCCGCTGCAAAAGTAGGCGGCATTGTTGCGAACAATGAATACCCCGCGGATTTTATTCGTGACAATCTTCAAATCCAAACAAATGTTATTGATGCTTCCTACAGGAACAATGTGGAGAAGCTTTTATTTTTGGGCAGCACTTGCATATATCCTAAAATGGCACACCAGCCTCTAAAAGAGGAGTTTCTGCTAACCGGTCTGCTTGAACCAACAAATGAACCGTATGCAATTGCAAAAATTGCAGGTATCAAAATGTGTGAATCGTATAACCGCCAATATGGCACAAAATATATTTCGGTCATGCCGACCAATTTATATGGGCCTCAGGATAATTTTGATTTGCATACTTCACATGTATTACCTGCACTGATTCGCAAGTTCCATGAGGCGAAAGAAAACCATGCACCTTATGTGGAAATCTGGGGAACCGGAAAACCAAAACGTGAATTCCTTTATTCAGATGACCTTGCCGATGCATGTGTTTATTTAATGGATAACTATTCAGGTAATGAAATCGTGAATATCGGTATTGGTGAGGATATTACCATTAAGGAACTTGCTGAGAACATTAAAGCAGTTGTAGGATATGAAGGGGAATTGAAGTTTGATACTTCAAAACCAGATGGAACACCTAGAAAACTTGTAGATGTAACAAAATTGAACTCGCTGGGTTGGAACGCTCAAACTTCGTTAGAAGATGGCTTACAAAAAGCTTACCAGTGGTTCCTTGAAAATGAAAAAACTAGCGTTAAATAAACCTATTATAATAGAAGAAATACGTTGGAGGATAAAATGAAAAAGGCATTAATCACAGGAGTAACCGGTCAAGACGGTTCATTTTTAGCAGAGTTCTTACTAGAAAAAGGTTACGAAGTACATGGTATTATCCGTCGAAGCTCATCTTATAACCAAGAACGTTTAGAAGACATCATGACTGAAGAAGAGTCAGATACTCTTCTTAATGATAAAAATTTCCACCTCCATTATGGGGATGTAACTGATGCATTAAATATTACTCGTATTATTGGTGAAGTCCAACCGGATGAAATCTATAACCTTGCGGCTCAATCGCATGTACGGGTGTCCTTTGATATGCCAGGTTATACATTAGATGTTGATGCAAAGGGAACACTTAATATTCTGGAGGCTGTTCGAATTCTTGGATTAACCGAAAAGACACGCGTTTACCAGGCATCAACTTCTGAATTGTTTGGTAAAGTCCAAGAAGTACCGCAAAGAGAAACTACTCCTTTCTATCCAAGATCTCCTTATGGTGTTGCAAAAATTTACGGATTCTGGATCACTAAAAATTATCGTGAGTCTTACAATATGTTTGCTGTAAACGGTATACTATTCAACCACGAATCAGAGCGCCGTGGGGAAACCTTTGTAACTCGCAAAATAACTTTGGCAGCTGCCCGTATAGCACAGGGTAAGCAAAAAAAACTTTCTTTAGGAAATCTTGAGTCTCTTCGTGACTGGGGTTATGCAAAGGATTATGTGGAATGTATGTGGTTAATTCTTCAACATGACAAAGCTGAAGATTTTGTTATTGCAACAGGAGAAATGCATACGGTACGCGAGTTTGTTGAAGTGGCCTTTAAACATGTTGGAATAGAGATTGAGTGGTCAGGTAAGGGGTTGGGAGAAAAAGGTATTAACAAATCAACTGGTGAAGTAATTGTCGATGTTGACCCAAGATTCTTCCGTCCTGCTGAAGTTGAACAACTATTAGGAGATCCAACTAAATCAAAGACTTTACTAGGTTGGAATCCTATAAAAACTTCTTTTGAAAAATTGGTTGAAATTATGGTTAAGGCCGATATTAAGAAGGTTAAAAACGAAAGTAGAAAAAAGATTATGTTTGATTAATATCATAAAAAAACCTTTTTACTATAAAAAGAATTTAAAAAATAAAGGCGCATAACGCGCCTTTATTTTTAGGTATGGTGATCTTTTGTTAAAGAAATATATAGAATCACTAAAAAATCAAAGGGATTTAAAAAATAGTATTTTTAACTTTTTATCTTTTATTATAACACCTTTAATTTCACTAATAGCAACACCTTTATTATTGCAAAATTTAGGCTCAGAACTTTTTGGAATTTGGATATTAGTTCAATCTGTTTTAATGATCTTAAGTATGGGAGACCTAGGAATATCCACATCAATTATTAAATTTGGTTCAAGTTATATTTCAAATTCTCAAAAAGAAAAATTTACAAAATTAATAGACTTTTGCTATGGAGTATCACTTATAATATCTGTCTTAATTTCCATAAGTACATGGTTTGCTGGCCCTTATATTGTTACATCTGTATTTAATGTGGATTTAAGTAACTTTCGAGTTGCTTCGATTGCATTCAAACTAATAGGTCTTATAGTAGGTATCAGACTTATTGGAAATGTATGGGCGAGCATTTTAATGGCTCACGAGAGGTACGACATTAAAGGCCAGATAAATATTTTATTTAACATTATAAGCAGTCTTTTTTCTATAATACTAGTTGTTTTAGGATTTAAGATTATCTCTTTAGTTGTCATGATATTAATAGTTTCTTTTTTAAATAATCTAATTTTATTTGTTAATGCAGTAAAGATATTTCCCTACATTACTTTTTTTCCAAGTTTTAATTTTAAACTGGAAAAAAATGTTATAAGCTATAGTTTTAATGCTTGGTTACAGCTTATAGTAAATATGATTTACTCTCAATCTGATAGATTTATTATAACTTCAACATTAGGCCCCACCGCTTTAGGATATTATTCCGTTTGTATCCAATTAGCATCCAAACTCCATGAAATTCCTGCAGCGGTTTGTTCATTTTTATTACCTAAGTTAAGTTCCTTACATGAAAAAGCCGATCAGCCCTTGTTAAGAAAAACCTACAAAAATTTTTATTTATTTGTATTGCTATTTTCTGTAACGAGTGGTTTTACAATGTTCATTTTCTCGCATGATATTTTAAGTTTATGGATAAATCCTAGTTTTGCAGATAAGTCTACCTTGTTATTAAGAATATTAATAACAACTTTTTTTGGTATGACTTTAGGAATTGTGCCTTATTATTATCTTAATGCGATAGGCCATGCAAAGTATATTACTAGGCTAGGTGCTGTAAATAGTAGCATTAGTGTAGTTTTAAGTTTATTTTTAACCCCAATATTTGGCGTGACAGGTACTGCTTTTGGAAGGCTTATCAGTATACCAACTAATATATTCATTCAAATATTCATAGAAAGAAAGTTTTTGAAAACCAAATTTAATTATATAAGGGCAAATTTAGTTCCAGTTATTTTTGTTTTTATAGTTGGGATTAGTTGGCTCGTACTAGTTGGAGAGTCGGACAATTATAGACAACTTTGGTTGTTTCTAATAAAAGTTTTTTCATTTTTTAGTTTGATAGCTTTATTTCTTACCATTTCATTTTTTAAAAAAAATTTTAAGTCCAAATTGAAGGTATTTATAAAATAATAAAAAAGGTTTTGATAGGGTTGGGTTTGAATAATCTTTTTACTAGGTTATTTCTAATTGGGGGGGCTTTTCAATTATCCCTATTTGGATTTCTTCCATATGGATTTAAATTTATTGGTGATAGTATCCTTTTCGGTTTAATTCTAGTTGCTTATCTTAAAGGATTTTTAAAAAAACTTCCTAATAAGTTTTCGAATGTAACTTATATAATTTCTGTAACATTTATCATTTATTATTTTATGTTAGGCCTCTACTCAATCTTTGAATGGGGAGAAGTAAAATCAACAATAATTTGGTCTAGAAGATGGCTTATTTTTAGTCTTTATCTTTTAATTACTTCAACTAACTTTAAAAACTTATTAAATAAAAAAATTATTCTAAGATATATGATTTTTGGGACGTTAGTGTCCATCCTTTCAATTATCTTGGAGAGAGATTTTGGTATAAATCTATCAGGAACTACCACATCTTATGAGGCACAAGGGGGATTGTTAATTGTAAAAACCTTCACCCCTGGAAATTTTTTAATAATGGTTTTTACGTTGTATATAACTGTAAAATTCCTATACTCATTTAATTTAAGATATTTCATATTTGCCTCTTTTTTTAATAGTTTATTTTTCTACACCATTAATTTTAGAAGTTGGTGGTTAGTATTTTTTGCTTCGATATTTTTATCGTTAATAGTGATATTTTGGATTAAATTTAATAAAGAAAAAATTAAGGTTAAAAAGATAATTATTCTTCATTTAATTGCTTTTTCTATTATTCTTATTTTAATTGCTTTAGGTAATACTATTGTCCTTCAGGCGTCTTCCAATCCTAGGTTTGAATGGATAACCTCCGCATTTAATGACTTTAAAAATGCTGATGGAAATATGGGCACAAGATTCGACAAAGATACGAGTAGAATTATTTCAATTTGGGAGTCCAATATTAATCAATTTAAACTATTGGGAGTTGGGTTTGTAGCAGAAGGTAGTTTAGGACATGCATTTCTAGGGTTTACTTCTGAAACAAATGATAGCGGTTGGGTTGAAGTTTTATTGACAGGCGGGATAGTTGGAAGTGCACTCTTCTTACTGGTTTGGATACTTAATTTAAGCAGAATTTATAAAATTATAAAAAGTGCTCCCACTAATGAAAGTATTGTTTTATTTGCAATCTGGTTTACTTCTCTTCCCTTAATGATTAGTTCTAATCCTTTTTTATGGGATTTCGGTTTTATCCCTATTATTTGGTTGTACTTATTCTCATTAAGCGAAGAAGTTAGAAAGGATGGAACTCATGGGTAATAATTCCACGAAATTTTCTATTATTACACCTTCTTTTAATCAAGGGGAATTTATAGAACAAACAATTAAATCTGTAATAAACCAAAGTTATAAAAACTTTGAATATATCATTGTAGACGGTGGCTCGACTGATAATACACATGAAATATTAAAAAAATATCTTGATCATCCTAAAATAAAAATAATAGTTGAAAAGGATGATGGGCAATCCGATGCAATTAATAAAGGTTTTAAGATTGCGACAGGACATTTAGTTGGTTGGATAAACTCTGATGATTTACTAGAAAAAGATTCTTTTAAAAAAATCTCAAACGAATATCAAAAAAATCCGAACGCTGCAATTTTCTATGGTGATTTAAAAATAATAAACGGAAATGGAATTAAAATAGGGTGTATTAAATCAGATAATATTGATTATTATTCTCTCTTAAATATCAAACCAGATGTTACACAACCTGGCTCATTCTATAATGGAAGTTTTCTTAAGGAGATAGGGTTTTTGGACAAAAGTATTCATTTCACCATGGATTATGATTTATGGCTAAGATTATTAAAAAAGGGTAATGCTATTAAAATTAATAGTATTTTAGCAAGTTTTCGATTCCAGCAAAATTCGAAGACAATTCAGAGAGGAAATGCATTAAAGTTTTGGAAAGATATTTTTTATATAAGAAAAAAGAAACATTCACCTTATATATCTAATAGATTATTTTTATACTTTCTAAAATGGTGTTTTCAATCTATCTTAAGAAAATTCCATTTAATTAGAGGGTTATAATGAGAAATTTTTTTTTGATTGGGAGTATAAATTCAGTTGAAAAACCAAATGGTCCAGCTAATGTACTAATGAACCTAATTCAACATTTTCAGACTGAAGGCATTAGTTATACTTTTATTAATACAAATACAAACAATTTTTTTCAAAAGTTTTGGTTGGTTTTGAAGTTAGTGTTTTTAGTTTTTACAAAAAACTCTATTATTAATATTCATTCTTATGGTTATAAAATTCCTCATTTGATACTTGGAATTAGTAAAGTGAATAAGTCAAATAAATATTATTTAACCTTGCATGGATTAATGAGTGAGGAAAGTAATTATTTAATTGGAAATAACTTTTATCAAGAATACAGAAATAATCAAGAGAAGTACAACAAAATTGAGAAAGATTTAATTGAACAATTCCCAAACTTGATTTTAGTTTCGCATCGATTAGAGGAAATTATTCGGAAAAAGTATAATAGGAATGAAAATCTCTTTGTAATTTATAACGGGGTTAAGTATAAAAGATTAAAACCTAAAGCAAATTTGAAGTCTCGGAATATAAAAACTATAATGGCTGGAGGCATTTTTAGTATAAAATCGATATTCGAATTAGTGGAAGGTATTCATTTTTTAAACAAAAAATTAAACTTAAATATTTCATTAGATGTTTATGGTGGATATGAAAGTGAAGCAAGTTTACAAAGGTTTTACAGTTTCATAGAAAGTAATGATTTGAAGGGTTCTGTACATTATAAGGGAATGGTGAGTAAAGGGGAATTGGAAGATTTATATGGTAGTTATGATTTTTGTTTTTGTATTAGCAAATTCGATACATTTAATTTAACATCCTTGGAATCAATGATCAATGGCACGCCAGTTATCATTTCAAGACAATGTGGTGCTTCTGAGCTAATTTCTAATTATAAAAATGGATTCTTAGTTGAAATGGATAATAACTACCTAATTGATTTGGAAAATATATTTAATTATCTTATTAAAGATATGGTATCTTATCAAAATTTATCGGAACACTGCTATTTTCTTGCTAGTAAATTTACTTGGCATAAGATTGGTAAACAATATTGGAATCTCTTTTTCAAAAAAAATATTTAAAGGTGAATTTATGATTAATCGATTAAAAAGATTATTATTTAAATTTATAAGAAAGATGATTGACTTAATAAGAATATTTGACCGTCAACTGTATCAAAAATTGTTTGTTAAGTATTTAAAATATATTGGCCTTAATATCGTTGGGAACCCAACTTATATTTCAAATGATATTTTTATTGATGATATCGATTATTCTTTAATTACAATAGATGAGGGAGTAGTAATTAGTATAAATGTCGTTATTTTAGTTCATGATTATGCAGTTACAAGAGCTTTAATTGCTAACGAACAGCGGCCTAAAAAGGAGCTAGCAATAGTAAGACCGGTAAAAATCGGCAAAAATTGTTTTGTGGGTGCAGGAAGTATTATTCTTCCTGGAACGGAAATTGGAGACAATGTAATAATTGGAGCAGGATCAGTTGTAAAAGGAAAAATTCCCAATAATATGGTAGTTGCAGGTAATCCACTTAGAACTTTAACCACTATTGAAGAATATTTAGAAAAACAGTTAACATTTAATAAAGAATTTTTAAAAGAGGACATTTAATAGGAGAATTGTATGCATGTATTGATTATTCATAACCACTATGCCCAATACGGTGGAGAAGATAAAGTTTTAGAGCATCAAGTACAATTATTAAGAAGTAAAGGGCATAAAGTATCTTTATTTAGTAAACATAACGACAACATTAAGGATTTTTCTTTGATTGATAAAATAAAATTGTTTAAGTCTGGATATTCAAATGCTTATATAGAAAATGAGTTAGAAGATATTATTAGAAATGAAAAGCCAGATATTGCTCATGTTCATAATATATACCCAATTATATCGCCACTAGTTTATAAAGTTCTTCATGAGAATAATATCCCTATTGTTCAGACTTTGCATAATTACCGCTTTATTTGTCCAAATGGTCTTATGTACAATAACAATAAAATATGTCGTAAATGTTTAGATACCAATAACCTATATAATTGCTTTTATGATAAATGTTATAGAAACAATTATTTAGAAAGTTTTTGGTATGCAGATATTATATCCCAAGCATATAAAAAAGGCTATTTTGAAAAAGTAGATAAATTCATTGCTCTCAATCCTTTTATGAAAAACATCATGATATCAAAAGGTTTTCCGGAAAATAAATTATCTGTTATTCCTAATTTTGTAGACGAAAAAGAAATTGAAAGTGTAAAGAAAAAAGATTATTTCCTATTTATAGGTAGACTTTCTGAAGAAAAAGGAGTTATTCAGCTCGTTAAATCAATGGAACACTTAATAAATATTGAACTGAAAATTGTCGGTGAAGGTCCATTAGAATCAGAAATTAAAAACTATATTAAAGAAAGAAATTTAGAAAATATAACATTAGTTGGATTTAAGAAAGGTTACGAGAAAAATTTGTTAATTAGTGAATCTAAGGGATTAATTGTACCTTCACAATGGTATGAAAATTTTCCAACGGTTGTATTAGAAGCATTATCATTAGGTACTTTAGTTATTGGATCAGACATAGGTGGATTATCTTATATGATTGATAATGGTTTAAATGGTTTATTGTTTAAACCAGAAAATTTATTAGATTTAGCTGAAAAGATAAAACTTATAGCTGAGGACGATAATTTAATGCAAAGTTTATCTTCTAATGCATTTAGAACTTATAAACGTAATTATACACCTAACTCTTTTTACATGAATATTATGCATTTATATAAAGAGATTTTGACTTCCAAAACTACTAAAGTAGGAGTTTGAAATGAAGAGGATAAAAATTTTAGGTTCGGCAATTAATGCAACTAATATGGAAAATGTAATCAGTTTAATTGATAACCAAATTCAACAAAAAATCACTGATTATATTTGTGTTTCTAATGTTCATACTGTAATTACTGGTTATCGTGAACAAGAATTTAGAAAGATTACAAACAATTCTTATTTAACGATTCCAGATGGAATGCCTTTATCTATTGTAGGGAAGCTACAAGGTAATCAAGAAATAGAGAGATGCACTGGCCCAGATTTGATGGCTGAAATGTTTTTGCATAGTAAAAACAAAAGTTATACACATTTTTTCTATGGAAATACCAAAGAAAATTTAAGTATTTTGAGAGAAAAATTACTAACAAAGTATCCACATTTAAAGATTGTTGGAATGTATTCCCCGCCGTTTAGGGATTTAGATGAAAGAGAAGAGCAAGATATAATTAATTTAATTAATAAAATTAGTCCTGATATTATATGGGTTGGTCTTGGGGCGCCTAAACAAGAAATATGGATGTGGAATAATAAATCTAAACTACAAGGGACTCTAATGATTGGTGTCGGAGCTGCTTTTAATTTTCATGCTGATATTATTAAAAGGGCACCAGAATGGATGCGAAATTTAAGTTTAGAGTGGTTTTACAGGTTGTTAAAGGAACCAAAACGATTATTTAAAAGATACGCAACTACTAACTTTTTATTTATATATCTATTAGCAAAAGAAGTTATTAATAAAAGGTTACCAGGTAATAACGTATAAAGTAATGTAGGAGGTCTACAGTTGGGGCTTAAGCATTATGTGTGGGGAAATATAAATAAAATACAGGCATCACCAATTTTTCCTAAAAGTATGAGGAATAAATTGTTAAGGACTTTAAAAGTTAAAATTGATAAAACATCAAGTATTGCGGAAGATGTATTCATAGGCTCTTCAAATTTAGTGATGGGAAAAGATACTTTTATTAATGTGGGAAGTTTTTTAGATGGGTGCGCACCTATTATTCTTGAGGATTATGTGAGAATTGGTCCATATGTCAAAATTCTTACCGGTACACATAAATACAGAAATTCAGTAATAAGAAGAAATCCTGAAGACGGGACAATTGCTCAAAGTGTAATCATTAAAACGGGAACGTGGATAGGTTTAAACGTGACTATATTACCGGGGGTGACCATTAGAGAAGGATGTATAATTGGGGCAGGTTCTGTAGTTGTAAAGGATACACTGCCTAATGGGTTGTATGTAGGTAATCCAGCAAAAAGGATAAAAGACTTACCCGTGGATTAAAATAGTATTTTCATCTTAAGGAGATGTAAAAGTTGAGATTAGTTTTATTATCTGGGGGATCCGGAAAGAGGTTATGGCCATTATCAAATGATACAAGGTCAAAACAGTTCTTAAGGGTATTAGAAAACAAGGATAGAGCAAAACAATCCATGGTACAAAGAGTATGGGGGCAATTAGAATCTGTAGGGTTAGCAAATAACTCGGTTATTGCAACTTCTAAAATGCAACGAGATATGATATATAGACAACTTGGTGTGGAAATTCCATTAATTATTGAACCTGAACGAAGAGACACTTTTCCGGCAATTGCATTAGCTACTTCGTACTTATACTCAGCTAATGTTTCCCTAGATGAAATTATTGTGGTGCTACCGGTAGATCCCTATGTAGAGAATACCTTCTTCGAAAAAGTAAAAGAATTAGAGAATGTACTTATTGAATCAAAAGCAGATTTGGCACTCGTTGGGGTAAATCCTACATATCCCTCTTCTAAATACGGGTATATTGTTCCGAAAGAGGCTAATCATCAAACAGAATATATTACAGTAAATAAGTTTACAGAAAAACCGAGTGAAGAAAAAGCCCAAAAATTAATCGATTTAAGTGCATTATGGAATTGTGGTGTTTTTGCATTTAAATTAAGCTATTTAATTAATATATTAAAAGAAAAATGTTTTCCAATAAGTTATGAGGAGTTAGCCCTCCGGTACCAGGACTTGCCAAAAATAAGTTTCGATTACGAAGTTGTAGAGAGAGCAAAGCACGTTGTTGCTCTCCCTTATGATGGTTGTTGGAAGGATTTAGGTACATGGAATACTCTAACAGAGGAAATGGCTACTTCACAAATCGGTAGTGGAGTTATAAGTGATGATTCAGTAAATACTCATTTGATAAATGAACTTGACATTCCTGTTACGGTCGTTGGAGTAAAGGATATCGTAGTTGCAGCAAGCCCTGATGGTATCCTTGTTGCTGATAAGGCATCTAGTCCAAAAATTAAAGATTTAATAAGTAACTTTAACTATCCTCCAATGTATGAAGAGCGAATCTGGGGATGGTCAAGGGTATTAGATTATGCTAAATACGATGATGAACAAGAGATGGTAACCAAGCGTATTTGTATCCACAAGGATAAAAACTCCAGCTATCACTATCATAATCTTCGTGATGAGGTATGGACTATTGTACGTGGTGAAGGAGAACTTGCCCTGGATGATTATATTACCCGTGTTAAGGCTGGCGATATTGTTCACCTTCCTGCCGGTAAGAAACATGGAATAAAAGCAATTTCTGAGTTGGAATTTATTGAAGTGCAAACTGGTGTAGGAATCAGTGATGAAGATTTCTTCCGTCTATTCTTTACCTGGGAAGATGTACTTAACCATTTTCAAAAATCAAAATCAAAGGTGTTTGCTTAGGGGAGAGGGGTTAAACCTTCTTTTTTTTATGGTTACGAAAAGAATAGCTTATTATATGTCTGATTATGGATATGGTCATGCTGCCAGAAGTATAGCTATAATAAGAAAAATATTAGGGGTGGATTCCAATACAGAACAAACATTCTAGTTTAAATATTAATTAACAACTTAGTTTCACTGACTTTATCCCTCGCCATTCTCTGGCGGGGGATTTTTAGTAATGGAGAAATTTAATATGAAAAAGTTCTTTTGGGCCTACGGTGCAATTATATGGATGGTCGGGATTTTTTTCTTTACACAACTTCCTTATTTTACAGGGGAAAATACTGTTCGTGTCATAAATGAAGCAGTGCATTCGGTAAAAAGTACTGAATCCATCTCACAAGGAACAGCAGAGCAAGTGAATTTATTAAACCTGGCTCTTAGGAAGTCTACCCATGTTCTTGTTTTTGGTATTCTTGCCTTCCTGCTCGTTAAAAGCTTCCGTAAAACCCGCTTTCCTTATTTGTACGCCTGGCTTGGAGCTGTTGCTTATGCGGCTACGGATGAATGGCATCAATCATTTATGCCAGGGAGAGTAGCCTCAATTGTGGATGTGGGGTTCGACGGGATAGGTGCATTTCTCTTTTTGGTTATCTTTTATTTTTTTCAGAGAAAAGATGAAGGGGTTATGTAATGGAGCCTTTATTTTTTAAACCGGATTTTAAGGAGCGGATTTGGGGCGGGGAAAGGCTTAAGCATTTTGGCTATGACCTCCCTTATCCTCAAACAGGAGAGTGCTGGGCCTTTGCAGCGCATAGCAACGGCCATAGCAAGGTGTTGAATGGCGAATTAAACGGCCTGTCTTTAAATTATCTTTGGGAACGAAACCGTGGGCTTTTTGGTAATATAGAAGGCGAACGCTTCCCGCTTCTGACGAAAATCCTCGATGCCTGTGACGATTTATCCGTCCAGGTCCATCCGGATGACACTTATGCGCGCGTAAATGAAAATGGGGAACTTGGAAAGACCGAATGCTGGTATATCATTGACTGTGAAGAAGGCGCGGAAATCATTTATGGCCACCAGGCACAAACAAAGGAAGAGCTTGAGCTCATGGTGGCTAATGGAGAATGGGACCGCTTGTTGCGAAGGATTCCTGTAAAATGCGGAGATTTTTTTATGGTGCCAAGTGGAACCATCCATGCTATAGGAAAAGGTATTGTAATTCTGGAGACCCAGCAAAATTCGGATACAACTTATCGTGTTTATGACTATAACCGTAAAGACAATGATGGCAACCTTCGTGAACTGCATATTGAGCGCTCTTTATCCGTCACGACTGTACCATCGATTGAACCTAAGGTTGAACCGCTTATTCAAATGCTGGAAGGCGTGACAGTGATCACATATGTTCAAAATGAGTACTTTACCGTCCATAAATGGGAAGTCGATGGTGAAGCTACTCTTAGGCAAAGAAAGCCTTTCAAACTTGTTAGCGTCCTTAATGGCAATGGTTCAATTCTAAAGAACGGGAAAGAATATGCATTTAAAAAAGGCGATCATTTTCTCCTTCCGCATGGATTTGATGAATACAAACTTGCTGGAAAAGCGGAAATGATTGTTTCACACGTATAAATTCAAACAAGGTAGTAGCTTATTTAGGGGATATAGAGAGAACCAATAATTTTAGCCCGAGGAATATTTTATAAACGATGCGGGTACATTTATAGTAGAAACTATAAATGAGGTGTTGGAGATATGCTAACGTTTTTAATTGGCCTTTTTATTGGTTCTCTAGCAACAATCTCCACGATGAGCTTGATGATGGCAGCCAAAAGAGGCGACGAGAAATTGAGATATTGTTCACAAGATAAAGTGTAGCAGTCCTTAAACGGCTGCTTTTATTTTGTTTTTCGGTTATCTCTATAAATACTTTTCGTCCTCGGCCCTGGCCCTGATTTTTTTGGCGGGGGTCCCATACGCAACAGCATAAGCGTGGATGTTTTTAATAACGGTGGACCCGGCTCCTACAACCGTATGCTCGCCAATTGTAATATTGTGTATTACGTTTGCTCCTAGTGAAATAGTCGAATGGTTACCGACCGTAACACCGCCGGCAAGTGTTGAACCTGGGGCAATGCTCACAAAGTTACCAAGCCTGCAATCGTGATCAATAGATGATTTTGTATTAATGATGCAATGGTCGCCAATGGTTGTATCACTATTGATAACAGCGTTTGCCATGACGGCCGTTCCCCTGCCGATTGATACATACTTTCCGATGACTGCTGACGGGTGAATGGCACGGATGAATATAAAGTCTCTGTCGATTTTTACTATTTCATTTACCAGTTCTCGCCGGGCGCCATTATCTCCAACTGCGACGATTCCTCCCATAATGGAATGCGGGTATGTTTTTAACACCGTTAAATCGCCAATAACGTTATAACCCATTACTTGTTCACCAATTTCTCGGGCTTCATCTATTAATCCGATAATGCGGTAACTGCCCATCCTTTCAAGGATATCAATAATCACCTTGCTATGTCGCCCTGACCCAAAAACAACTACATTCTTCAATGTCGGTTCATTCCTTTTATAAAATGGTGCTTCTATTTATAATCTACCAAAGATTTGCAAAAAAGGGGAACTGTTTTAAGAGAATCTGGACAGTTATTTGGAGATTTCTTAAGTGGGAGTTTACAGATTATGCTTGCAATTAACTAGTAATTTGATAAAATAACCACTAGATACATAGGCAAAAAGATCTAAATGCATACCACATAATTCGTACGAAACGGCAAACCCATTGAAAAATGGCGGCGCAAAGCTATAGGGGCTAAAGTGTTAAAACTATGCCAGCCAGCTTCCGAATATGAAAACCTTCCTGCGAATTATGAACTAATGGAGGAGCACTATGTGGTTATTTGTTGCAGGCATACTGTTTGGAACTTTTTCAGTCGTTGTCACTATGAGTCTAATGGCAGCCGCTAAAAGAGCCGACTGCCGATGCGAACTCATTCATCAAGAAAAGGCGTATTAAGCAATCCCATTCGGGGTTGCTTTTTTATTTGGATGAAGGAGAGGGACTTCTTGAATATAAAAGGGATTCATCATGTAGCGATTATCGCTTCAGATTATGAATGCTCAAAAGATTTTTATGTAAGGATTTTAGGATTAAAGCCAATACAGGAAGTTTACCGCGAGGGACGGGAATCATATAAACTTGACCTGGAAGTAGCCGGTACGTATCAAATTGAAGTATTCTCATTCCCAAATCCAGCCAAACGGCTAAGCTACCCAGAAGCAGCAGGACTCCGCCACCTAGCATTCGAAGTCGACAATGTAGAACAAACTGTCGCCTACTTATCCGACCATCAAATTGAGGTAGTACCAGTCCGCATCGACCCAACCACCAACAAAAAGTTCACTTTCTTTAAGGATCCGGATGGATTGCCGATAGAGGTGTATGAATCTTAAAGTAAGCGGGTGCAGAATCTAATTATTCATTAAAGAGTGTAGGGAAGATTTTTGACTAAAATGGGTTACGCCCCTGTTAAAAACGCTGTCGAGGTTATTCCTTTTAAAATTTTTTTGAACTTGGAAGTAAGTGGATAAGTTTGTATTGCTTAAACCCATATTGAATAAGTAAATCCTTTCTAACATCTACATATCTATCTACTTCTCAGAAATTGATTCCTAATTTGAAGTATTAAAAAAACAGGCTTCCGTGATGGACGCCTGTTTTTTCTATGTAAACTCATGATGTAAATAATAGTTATTTGCCTTTAGACTTTGTTTGAGCTAAGGCAGAGCCTGCAACAGATTTTGAAGCTGAGCTGTATCTTCCATCTTTTAATATTTTGGAAGCTGTAGAAGCAACCTTTGGACTAGTTACTTTTTTAGTGCTATTCTTCGGCAATAGAACCCCCCCTTTTATTAGAATATACTACTAAAAAATAAAATAATCAATATATACGGGAATGTACATTCCTGTATATACTATATATTGTGCGATTTCGATTAATAGTCAATTACTATAAGCCTTGAGTGAAATACGAGTTTTACAAATTCTCTTCGAAAAGAGGGGTTTAACTTAATGTATTAATTTTATTGACATATACTTTTAAAAGGGGTGTTTTTATATATTGGGTGTTGACGGTCAAAGGTCGAGTGGTAATCCGAATTTGGTGATAGCTATTAGATTCATTAGCACATCCGTAGATATCTCCCTTTTCCGGATTTGGTAATGGTTTGATAACTACAAATTCCTCCTAAAAAAGATGTCATTCTTATTATTATGGGCCAATCAAAATGAGCTAAAGAGAGGCATTTTTATATCAATATGTTTGCATGGATGAGGTTAGGAATTTTTATGGAAAAGAAAAGCAGGAGAAATAGAAAATTTGTTGAATTAGTAATCACCAAACAAATGGGTGGGTAGGTATGGACGATTATTCGACAGCTTTTATTAGCAGGTGTTTAGATACAAACAGGTTATATCTTTCCAAAAGAAAAATAGCTGCAATGCATCTTGGAGGTATTACAATTGAGTGTTTTTTAAAAAAAACGTGTTTTATTTATCATGGCATAAATGATTGGAATCAAATAAGTAATCGAACAGGAGTTAGTATAGCAAACCCAAGACACAGGATATCTAATTTGGTAACAATTATTAGTAGTTTACATATCCGGGCCAATGCTAGTCCAGATGTAATGCAAGCTATTAGACATGTACAAGAGCCATGTGGTATGGATTATATACTGTGGAGGTATCACGGCGTTGAGCCCAGCCAAGGAGATTTTGAAGAATGGTATAAATCCTATGTATTATTGCTAAAATGGCTGGTAGTACAGGTTAAAACCCTATGAAGAGTGGTGAGATTTATGAATAGTAAATACAATTTAGAGAATAAATTAAGAAACTTTTATATTAAAACTCAAAATGAATGGGTACAGGTAGATTTTTCACCAGCAGGGCTATTAAATGTTACTGTTGTTAGCGACTATTTGGAAAATAAGTCACAAGAAGAACGAATTGAAAGTTTAAATTCAGTCATCGAAGATGATTATCAATATGGTTTCGTTTATCTATTCACAACAAATGAAGCTGAAGAATTAGCTTTAATTCCTTATCCATTTTACATTAATCAATTAGAACCTAAATCATGGGGTGAGTTAGCAACACTTGCTCAAAACAATGGTGGAGACTACGGCCTTACACAACAGGAGGCAATTCTAAATGACACTAGAACTGTTGCATTTTATTCCTATAAGGGAGGAGTGGGTAGGACAACTGCATTAACTCATGTTGCAGCTATACTCGCTAAAAGGGGGAAAAAGGTATTATTAGTTGATTTGGACTTGGAAGCTCCAAGTTTACATATGATTTTCAAAAAAATGTCGCCTTATCCTAATGTGGGAATAGTTGATTATTTATATGAGCGTGCCTATTCCCCTATAAACCAATATCAAATTCATATTACCGATATTTTTGGAGAAATGCATCTGGAGGATACCCCTGGAAGACTTTTTGTTATTCCTGCTGGGAAAATAAATTTTCCTTATGTATCAAAAGTAGATGATTTAAGAGTATCTACGCTTCAACAAAAAAATATATGGGGAATTTTTAAGGATGATGTAATATCCCAAATTCGTCCGGATGTTATCCTTATTGATTCAAGAACAGGAATAAATGAGTGGGGTGCATTTTCTTTATTTGAAGCGGCAGACGATATTATTTTATTTATGTACCCAAATGAGGAAAATATTGAAGGGCTCGGTTTAGTCTCTGAAGGACTAAATGTTATAAAAAATACAAACAAGACAGTAAATTATGTTCTTTCCAAAGTGCCTTCAAATAAAGAAGGTAAGAAAAGGGCTGAACTATATTGGGAAAGAATTAAATCGTTTAATAAACAATTTGTAATACTAGAAAACCAAGAGGAAGATGCAAAAGAAGATTTTATTGTTGACGATTTAGAAAATGAGAATGAAGGAGAACCTATTGTAATACATTATAATTCAGATATTGCGCTGTCAGATGCTTATCCTGTTGAATATTTAACTTCTATTTATTCTCCTGTTGCTAATTTAATCGATGAGGAAAGTGAACAAAACAAATTAAAAATAATTTTGTCCAGTACAAATAGATGGGAGATTATTGAATCCTTAGAATTTGAAACTGTTGACGCAAAAGATGAGCGAAACGATCTTAGCAAAGTTTTTCAAAAAACTTCTGACTTTGATAAATTTGTGGATGAGAATACAGCTGTTGTTCATGGCCAAAAAGGCACCGGTAAAACGGCTCTTTATTGGATGCTATTAAAACATTTTGAGCAGTCCAAAAGATTGTCGAAAGGTCGTTTGGAAAATGTTATAGCCGTTTCTGGACATGGTCACTATTCGGCGAGGCCGGGGAAAGAAGAGTTTCGTTATATTCATCATAAAATGAAGGATAAAATATCTTGGGAAACTTTTTGGAGAGCTTATGCCGTTTTAAGGTTATATATTGAAAATAAACTCCCCGTTTTTCGTAGAGGTAAGTTTTCCCAGATATACGAAATTCTAAAAAAGGTCGGGAAGAATAATCGCAATTGGACACAGGAACATACACAGGTTCTTTTGTTTTTTGTAACTAATATTGACTTAAATATTCTCATAAAAGACTATCTCTTATATATCAATGATGAGTTCAAGAAAAAAGATCAAAGTATCTGGTTGTTATATGATGATTTAGATGAAGATATTGAAGAAAGGAGTACGTACCAGTTTGATGTATTAGCAGGTTTATTTTATTTTATACGGTCCATAGATGGACAGCGGTTATCAAATATTAAATTTAAGGTTTTTATAAGAGAAGATATATGGGAAAGATTGAATTTTACCAATAAAAGTCACTTTAACGGTAGGGATGTTTTATTACAATGGACTAGGATAGATTTTTTACGACTTGCATTAAGGCAATCTTTGTATTCAAATCAATATAAAGAGTTAGTAGATAAATTTTTCCCGGTTCAAGATATCGATAACGCTTCGGAAGATTCTATATTAAATGCGCTTCAAATATTATGGGGAATGAGAAGGGAAAAGAACCGAAACTCTAAGTATGTTGGTAGATGGGTACATGAAAGATTAACCGATGCTTCAGGCACTACCTTTCCTCGTGTTTTAGGATTATTATTAAGTGCTGCCAAAGAGCACGAGTTACAATATATTAATCAATCTCATGTTACATCTCCGACGGATAGGTTACTACGAAGCCAATCGTTAAATGCAGGTTTAATTCGAGCTGCTAAACATAGAGGTAGTGAGTTAAGGGAAGAATATCCGGAACTTGAGCAAGTATTTAATAGGCTATCTAATTTTTCCGATATTTGCACCAAGAATGATTTAGAAATTTTATATAAAGAAAGCTTTGGAAAGCCAGGCAATTCGTTTGATGAGTTTATATCAATGATTAAAAATATTGGTTTAGCAAGTGAGGATTTTATTAGAGGTGAAATTCATTATAGATTTGCTGATATGTATGTACATGGATTTGGAATGAAAAGGAGCCATGGAAGAAAACTTTGATATTAAGGGCACCCAATTTGGGTGCTCTATTTAATTTGATATCCAGTAGAATTTGGGTCACGGTTTCAAACCTTATTGTGGATAATTCAAAGCCACCGGGACGGTTCTTATAAGAACAATCGGAAGTTTTGCGCGTGAAAAGGCCAGACTAGCGAATAGAAGCGAGTCTGGCACTAATTGTTATTGATAAACAAAATTCTCAAAATCTGATGGTATGCCTGATCGGATAGTAACGGATATCGGTTCCAACTAAAAGGGAAAGGACGACGCTACAGTGCTGCTTAACTATGGTGCGAGGTCGAAATTTTTAGCTTTTGCTACCCGTTACTTCCCTTTTGGTATTGGAATCACTCTAGCTTCTTATTGATAAGCAACTATGTAAAGTTGTTTTAAAGCTTTATGAATTGCTTTTTTTCTGCTGGTCCGGTGTTTTCCGGTAGTGATGCAGTCCTTGTATGGCGGTTCATCTTGGCAGATTGTGGCCGTGACATGGCAATGATCTGGATACTTAATGATTTCAAGTTCGACTTCATCTCCGTATTCGTTAAGCAAATGTGTAACTTCCCTCGCTAAAAAGTCCACTTGGCAACCTCCTTAAAATTCAACCATCCTATTTTGATTTATGTATAATTTCCTATTACTCTGAGCGCTAACAATAGTTCCTGCTAAAACTTATCTATTATTGTTACTTTCTTCAGCCGGCCGGCCCAGTTCCCAAGCTTTTAAGCCCAGTGCTTTTGCTATAGCCGCGACAGCAGTCCCAAGAGTTGGGTCGATATGGTCGCATTCAAGTTTGCTGATGTATTCTCTCGTGAATCCTGTCATGCCCGCTAAGTCTTCCTGAGACATTCGACATTCATTTCTCAATTGTCTTACTGCAGTCCCGATGTAAATGGTCTGGTGTTTTTCCAAGGAATATTCTCCTTTTTAAAACAATTACATAACTGTCCGCAACCAAACACTATGAACTATAATTCACATAAATTGCGTAATTTCTATTTTGCTTCTGTTGCCGTCTCTGGAATTTTAAAAATAATATTCGGATTTTGCAGTGTTTAAAGTGTTTGGGCCTATTGGTCGGAATGGCGGGAGCTGGATGAATTGTGATATAAAAAAGGATTTTCTATTCCATATGTGTTGTGACGGGCAGGAATAACAGTTGGATACCGTGCCTTGGTGCAATGGGCATTTTGAATTTCCGATTACATTATATGGAAGACTTCTGCATCGTAAGAAGTGTTAATATTAACAGGCTTAAATGATGGCTGCTATATGTCGTTAACGGGGTTTTACTTGAGACGTTTGGGTCCTGAAGGATTAGCGGTGTGTATTTTCAGTTTGTTTGATGGAGGGAAGCATGGTTATGGACCAATTTACCCCAAAGACTTGGGGAACCGTGGTCAATAGTGGGGACGTGAGATTTTATTGTTGTATGCAATGAAGTAATGTACTCTTTTTCTATGTGGTAAATGGTTGGCACTAATTGGTACATCGTTTGTCACATGCCGGTAAGAAAGATGGCAGAGGTGGTGAATGTATGGCTGTTACTCTAGCATGGCTCTCCCCGTGCAGTTGCTGCTTGAAATGTCCGGATTCGCTGGCTCAAAACTTTGCAAAGCCGGCTCAGTTTTTACGCAATGCTGATGGCAGAGTGGGCAAAATGTGTATGGCTGTCATATATGAGAGCCACTTCGGACAACAATACGCGCCATCCCTGCCAATGTGAGAGCCACCGTGAAATAACTTGGCAGATGTTTTTTGGCTTGGAATCCAAGCTGTTTAGGCTTTATGGTTAAGTGAGAGTCTCGTTCTGCTGGATATTTCATAACCCTTTTAATAGTGGTTAAACAAAGAAATTGGTACTCATTTTGTTGCTTTTGGCACTGAGTGATTGATGTTTACACTTGGAGGCTCCACAGCATATTTCTCTAACAGAGCCTCCTCGTATTCGGCTAACGCAATACTCTACACTTCATCGTCAAAGACGAAGTCATCCCAATTTCTCCTTGGGCCAGCTTTTTGATTGAGATAGGATTCAAACTTGGAGCCGAATAGTGTTTCGGGCCGAAGGAAGTTGCTCCATTTCGGGTGGTCTAGCCATTCAGCTGCCTTTTTATCAATGACACTTTTGAAATCAGGCAGCCGGTAGCCTTCGTTCCAGCGAGCCAGGATGAGCATTTTTGTTTTCTTGTTCTCCGGTTTATAGGCTGAAGAGGTTTTCAAATTTAAATACTTAATCACTTCGTCAAACGGAATGTCCTCGTCCATTTTCTTCTTAAGGGGTTTGGTTGCCCTGGAAACTTCCCCGTGCTCGTCTTCATCAAGTTCTTTCAATTTTTCGTAGTCGATTGTATACCACTTCGTCTGGTCCATTTTTGTCCTGTTGAAATTGCCCGAGATGACATAACCAAAGTCCTCCAGTGACTTGAATACTCGCTTGATTGTTCCCTCCGACCAGAACGGAAACTGCTTCTGCCAGTCGCTGTATGTGTTGTAAACCCAGCTCCGGCCGTCAATCATATTTAGCTTTTTCTCCAGCCAGTAGTTAAGCTGCACGAGCACAATCGATTCGTTCAAGCCAATCTTCACCGCCAACGTAGGATGAATCAACAATGGCTCATCGTCGAACAATAATTTACTCATTTCCATAACCTCCAATTAAGTGTTCCATCAGGGTCCGGGACTCCAATGGATTGTCCAAATTTCACTCCCACCAGTTATATAGAGCTAAAACGAAAAAAAGGACATGGCAGATTGAAAGTTTTTTTGAAAATAAACAGTGTGGAGGATTTTGTGGGGTCCGTAATATAGGTGTGTAGTCTCTGAAGTAATCTTTGAGTAATCTATGGTAACAGCGTGTCACTTTGCTACCACATAAAGTGGCGAACTGAAACGTAGAATCGAGCAAATTGTCCGATAGGAAAGCAACAGCTTTATCGAAACAGCACAGTAAATTGGTGGCCGGGTGTTGCGATGAATGGAGGGGGAGGGACTTGGAGCCTGTGGGAAATTGTGCTGATTTGGACATATTTCGAGTTGGGTTGACAAGGAATTCAAATGAAGCTCTTACTAGTCAGAATCGTTAAACTCCGCAAGGAGTGTTTTATTAACAGGGTTGAAAGAATGGCGCCCCCGCCAGAACCACTGCCTTGGTTCTGACGGGGACGTTTTGGAGGCGAACGCTGTGTATTTTCTGTCTACCTGATGAAGGGGTGCGAGGTGTATAGGCCGAATTTTTCCAAACGAGCCCTTAATGACCTGTCACTTCTCGCTTTTTGTTGAATGGATTACTCAGCGCAATGCGGGTAGTGACAGGTACTTTCATACTTTTAAGAAAGCCACGGATAAAAGGACGGAGAAATGGCATTCTTTTTTCACTATATGGTACATTATAGATTAGCAAAAGGATGGGAGTTTTTTTAATGACAGAACAGAACAATGCTTTACCGCCAAAGACGTGTGAGATTGAGCGTCTTATTACAAAGGAAGATGACGTCAATAAAGTGTTGGACGGGAAGAAAACGGCTACGCGCCGTAACGGCCGTTATGCGGATGTAGGCGAAATCATGGAGTTAAAAGGAAAGAAATTCGTTGTGGACCGTGTCTATTCCCAATCACTGGGAGAATTGACGGATGCAGATGCCGAGCGCGAAGGCTTTGAAAATGTGGAAGCGTACAAGCAGTCGATCCTATCTTATCATCCAGGAATGCCATGGCTTCCGCAAATGCGCGTTTGGGTGCATGAATTCAGCCCTGTTGAAGAATAAGAAATGGATTTAGTGTACCGAATCATTATTTATCTTCATGTCGCAAGCGCGATTGCGTCAATTGGGCCTTTCTTCATTTTGATGCCCATTGTGAAAAAACTTCCTGATGCTGTGGGGAAAGAGCTGGAGGCTTATTTGGCTTTTTTGAAGTCAGTCGTGCGGCTGTCCAAGCACGCCGGCCATGTGCTGATTGGGACAGGAGTGCTGCTCGTCATCCTCGGCCCTTGGACATGGAAAACGCCGTGGATTGTTGGGACGCTGGCGCTACTGTTCGCCTCCCTCTTTTTCCTGGCACGGGCATTCTCACCAACCCTTCGGAAATTTGCCGAAGAAGGTGCAAATAAACTAGTACTTGCCGCAAAACTGAAGCGCACCATCTGGACCTACATTATTTTATTGATGGGGATGCTCTGGTTCATGGTCGTGAAGCCGAATTTGTGGTGAAGATGTTGAAAAGCCCGGGCGGGGATTGATATGCACGGGCTTTTAAAATTGGTGGAATGAGACATTGGTGTCAGATTCCTGAAAAAGACAACTTTATGTAATTTGTCCACAAGCGGGGCCGGGGAAAAGGATTCACGCTTCAGTCGAAAATCACCCATATCGACAGCGGGAAGCCATCTATTTATGAGGAATACGATACAGGGATCAAGCGGCTCTTGTATATCGGTGATACCCTGTTCGCCCTGTCACCGGAAAAAATCACAAGCCATGACCTGAAATCGTACAGAAAGTTCGGAACTCTCGGGCTGAAAGCCATGGGGGCGGTTCTGTTGGCTTTTGGAAGGTAAAGTAAGCCATGCAGGAAGGATTACCGCCCTTTTTTTGTTAAATTTCTTATTGAACAAACGGTGCATTGTATGATCGGTTTACCTCTTTTGAAATAAAAATGAAAAAACGCCAATTGGCGTTTTTTCGAAGAAAGTGCTATTCATTTGAGCCCATATTCTGTACATTCTTCGCCACTTTGTTGACGGCATTTGTTGTTGCATCCACGGCATTCATTGCAGCGTTCTCTGTTGTCTCTAACGCACTATGGGCGACTTGGAATGCGGCACCCGCAGTATCCTTTATCCCTTTAGACACCAGATTTTCTTGCTGATTGTTATTTTGTTGTTGGTTAGTCATTTTCCCACCTCCTGACATTTTAGGGTATGGAGATAGAATTATTAATATACATGTGTAAAAATGAGTTTGCCCTCTTCCACTTATGTAAAGAGGCTGTCCCAAAGAGTCATCAATCAACGACCTTTTGGGACAGCCTCTTTTATATTGATGAACCATAAGAGGTTCTGGACGTTCACGAAAACAACACTATTATATATTTTAGACGCAATCGTTCAATTTCAATTATTAATGTTTTTGTACCTTGTTAAGCAGCCTGTTATGAAGTTTTGATAGGAATAGAAGTGCGAGAACTGAACCAATTAATGTTAACGTCATATCCCATTGTGCATCCCACATACTTCCTTGTGTACCTAAAAAATTTCTGGATTCTTTCCCACCCTTTGTTATTAAAAAAAATAGCCATTCAATTATTTCATAAAGGGAACTGATTGCCATAGAAATACTTATTATGATGGTAATTAACCAAGGACCTTTCATTAACGGTGTTTTCCTTAATAAAATTTCCCTTATCACTATTACAAACAAACCCTTTAACAAATGACCAAAGCGATCATAGTGATTTCGGTTGAAGTCAAAAGCGTCTTTTATCCAATTAAATAAAGGAACCCTTGAGTATGTGTAATGACCGCCGATAAACATTAGGATTGCAAGAACTGCAATTATAGTATAAGACAGGGTTGTAAGTCGAAACTGCTTGTATGTAACGACTACAATCAATAACCCGACAACGGCAGGACCTGCTTCTATAGCCAATAAGCCATATCCCCCAATTGGCTTAATTGTCGACCATATAAGAACAGCGGTAACAAACAAGAGTAGACAAATATTAATTGTGTTGCTTCTTGTTTTTATCACGTTATCCATCCTTAGAGGTTATTTCTTGCCATTGGGCAAAGATTAATTCCCCCATATCCTTTCCACATCAAGAGGAACAATTTCACGTCCTTTTATTTGCTTATGAATTAAGGGATTTTTAAACGGATCAGAAATTCTATTTTCTTGGATTCGTGCACGTGCACGTACATCAATTCCTAGAATATAGTCGATTTTTTTGTAGTAAGTCATTGAATCTTCTCCTCACATCAAGTTATTTTTTTAGTATCGTTCTTTGATTGAGAATCATTCACTATTTATTTTGTGCAAATTGATTTTCAAAATCCTTGTTGTGCTAAATGGTGTAAGCCACGGGGACGGTTCTGTTGGCCTTTGGAAGGTAAAGGAAGCAGAGGGGGTATGCGGAAACTATTATAATTTGTTTTAGGCCCTTAATGCGTGGCCCCCGGTAATACCGCTAGCGCGGTATTACCGGGGGCTTTTTTGCGGGAGTTGGGTTGTTGTAGGAACGGGTTTAAGGAGTGCGTACAACCGGGGATAACCGCTGGCGTGGTCTTGCCGGGTGGTTTTGGTGTGTAAGGTGAACGGGGTGTATTTGTAGTCTGCTTGTGGGAGGGGGGCTTGGTGTATGGGCCAATTTTTCCAAAAAAGCTATGACACAAGTTCGGCACTGCTTCCGTCTAATCTTTTAGGAGGGGTTTATATGAAAAAATGGTTTATTTTAGGCGGGGTTTCGCTGCTGTTGATTGCCGGTCTTTCTTACTACTTTTCAACGCAATTCAAGGTGGTCAATGCGTGGGAAGGAGAAGGAGAGGCCATTGTCATGGCCAATAAGGTTTGGAGCATTCAGTTTACCGAAAAGGTCGCGAAAGAAAGTATTCATTCCGATTCAATCTATGTTTTGGATGATCAAGGCAAGAAAATTAAAACAAAACTGTCTCTTAGCGATGATCAAAAAACCATTTATATTGACCCTCCTGGAGACGGGTATCCTCATGACGCAAAATTTTATACACTGAATTTTAATAAAGGCCTCGAATCTTCGGCAGGGAGAAACTTGGGAGGGGTTAAATCCTGGAGGTTTGTTGTAAAAGAAAGCCTTCCTGTCATCGGATCGAAGGAAAAGTTGAATGGTTACTTTAAAAAAATATTGAAGCAAGAAAAAACTTCGGGCGGCTGGTGGTTTTCGCTTGATACAAAAGAGTCGGCCATGGATGGCGCAAAATCATCCGCGGGTTTAGCTAATCAGGCAGGCCACTCCGAAACGAACAATCAAGTCCAGGGAGTCGACGAGGCGGACCTTGTCAAAACGGACGGAAAGAATATTTTTCAGGCGGAAGAAAATGAAGTTCGCATCATTATGGCTGCACCCGAAGAGGATATGACGCTTTTGTCGAAGATTTCCTATAACAGAGAGTTCATGCCGTCCCAGCTTTTTTTACACGAAGAGACATTGGTCGTCATCGGCCATCAGTATCACACTTTTGCGAAACCATATGAACAAGTGGTTAAGGATGCTAAGATTGCCCCGATGATGCAATCAGCAAAGGCCATCATCTATGATGTGAAAAATCCGGCAAAGCCAGTCCAGTTACGGGTGGTTGAACTGGAGGGAAGCTATGTGTCGGCGCGGAAAGTGGAAGGAATTGTGTATCTCGTCACGATGCATCATCCTCATTACTGGCTCCTGCGCGAAAACGAAGCCATTGATATTCGTCCGAGGTATTCGGATTCAGTAACAAAGCCAGTGGAAAACATCGTCAGTTATGATGAAATCAATTATATCCCGGAATCCAAAGAGCCTAATTATACAATGATTGCAGCGATTGACCTTAATCATCATGGTAAAAAAGCCGCTGTCACCACCTACCTTGGAAGCGGGGAACAACTGTACATGTCAAAGGAAAATCTCTATCTCGCGATTGCGAATTGGGCCGAGCATCCGCAGGGGGATTGGACTCGGATGACGGCACCGGATACAACGATCCATAAGTTTTCGGTTAAAGGGATGGACGTGGAATTTCAAGGGTCGGCATTGGTCCAGGGCACCGTGCTCAATCAGTTTTCCATGGATGAACATGATGGCTATTTCCGGGTCGTGACGACAAAGGGATATGCATGGGATGAAAATAGCCCATCCTCCAATGCCCTGTATATCCTGGATGAAAATCTGAAGCCGGCCGGAAAGCTTGAGTCACTGGCGCGGGGTGAGCGGATTTATTCTGCGAGATTCATGGGCGATCGCATCTATATGGTTACCTTCAAGGAAACGGATCCGCTTTTCGTCATTGAGGCAAGCAATCCGGCAAAGCCAAAAGTGCTCGGGGAGCTGAAGATTCCGGGGTTCAGCAACTACCTGCACCCTTATGATGAAAATCATTTGATAGGATTTGGGCAAGACACGAAAATCGTCGCGGCAAAAGAAGCCGGCGCCCAGCCGCGAATCCTGACTGACGGCGTCAAAATTTCGCTGTTCGATGTTAGTGACATGAGCAATCCAAAAGAGAAGTTTACAGAAATCATCGGCGGGAGAGGGACGCATTCACCGCTGAATCATGACCATAAAGCACTGCTGTTCAACAAAGATAAGGGTCTGTTCGCCTTTCCGATTTCCGTTTATCAAAACAACAAGGCAAATGAATACGATCAAATTTTTGAGTACCAGGGAGCCTATGTATACAGGATTGACCCGGAAAAAGGATTCACGCTTCAGTCGAAAATTACTCATATGGACAGCGAGAAGCCATCTATTTATGAGGGTTACGAAACAGAGATCAAGCGGCTCTTGTATATCGGTGATACCCTGTTCGCCCTGTCATCGGGAAAGATTACAAGTTATGATTTGAAATCGTATAGAATGATTGGGAGTGTTGGGCTAAGATAATTATACGATTAGAAAAAGTCCTTTAAGTAAGAGGAGATCAGGAAGATGAATGCTGAGATTTTAGTGGAGGAATCAAGGGCAGGCTTAGTTGAGAATGTTCATTTCGGAATGATTTGCGGGGTAAACGAAAGGCTTGAAACGGTTTTCCATGTAGGGGATGATCTTCACTATACCTATTACCGGTCTGCCGCCAAGCCAATCCAAGCATTGCCTGTTTTTTTAACAAACATTGCAATGAAATATGGGCTGACGCGGGAAGAAGCTGCTTTGTTTACGGCATCGCACAGAGGAGAACCGTACCATATTGCGGCGCTTGAATCGATGTTAAAGAAGTTGCCTGTTCAGGAAGAGGAATTATTTTGCCCCAGTTCTTATCCTTTAAATGCGATGCCGAGGGAAGAAATGATTTGGGCAAATAAGGGGAAGAGGAGACTTTACCATAACTGCGCGGGAAAGCATATGGGGTTTATTGCCGTTTGCCGTGAACTTGGCTTCCCAGTTGAAGGATATTGGGAAGCAAACCATCCTCTTCAGCAGCAGATTCTGATGATCCTCTCATCCTTATCAGAAATCCCCATTTCTGAGATTGTTATTGGAAAAGATGGCTGCGGGGTACCTGTATTTGCGATTCCGTTAAAAAATATGGCGACCACTTATTTGAAATTGGCCTGCCCAGATTTAATTGTAGATCCATTGCTACAAAAAGCGGTTCGGGATATGACCTCAGTGATGAACGAATACCCTCAAATGGTCGCTTCAGAGAAATTCATTTGCTCCGCCCTGCTGCAAGATCAAAACATCGTTGCCAAGGGGGGAGCGCAGGGCGTCTACTGCTTTGGTTTGAAAAATGAACGGTATGGATTTGCCTTAAAAGTGTTAAATGGTTCAGAAGATGTTTGGCCAACTATCGTTGCATCCATCCTAGAGCAAATTGATTACGACAATAAAGACACCATTGCGAGATTAAGAGACATGAAACCGTCTGTGATTGTGAATGATTCAGGTGCAGTTGTCGGGGAAGTTAAAGAAAAGTTCTCGCTGATTCCAGTAAGAAGTTTTTAAATAAGGCTCTGATATCTTGATTGTTGATTTCCACTCCGGTGACATGCTTTCCGCGGGGCGGACCGTGGAGCCTCCTCGGCGTCTTAGACGCCTGTGGGGTCTCCACGTACCGCTGCATCCCGCTGGAGTCAGTCCCCTCCGCTCCAATCAACTTCATTAAAATCAACACTCACCTTTTACTGAGCCTTAAATATAGAAGTGTTGGCCGAAAATTTCATTTTCATTCCCAAGACCTTGGGGACCGTTCGGATTGCGTATAGATGCAAGAGGAACCGCCCCGGTGGCTTTCGGTGGCTTCATGGGTGGGGCTCATTTGAAAGCCAAGAACTGTTGGTATTGCTAAAGGAGAATGAAAAGAGGAAGGCATCCATAGCAAGGGCCTTCCTCTTTTTTCTAGATAATAAACGTCCCAGCCACTAACGTACTGAACAGCAAACCTATCAATGTGGCAAACATGGCACAGGCCATAAGGATTGCACCGTGCGTCCTGTTATAGTCAAAAAAGGTATTTGCCCCAATGTACAAGGCCATCCCGCCGAAAATGATTGGTAGGAATACTACCGCAAGTGCAGCAAAGATCCACCCCATCACAACATACATGAACCCCTTTTTTTGGACTGGTTTTTCCTTAACCACAAACGCAGTCTGCCCGCAGTGTTGGCATACATTTGCTTCCATCCCCATCTTCCCTTCATTATAGATTTGTTTCATAGTTTCCACTATCTAGATGTTAATAATTATATGAATATAACATTATGTCTGTTTTTATTATATTATAATTTTCAGAAAAATGACACACAAAAGACACAAAAAGTTCAAAAAGTGGTAAAATTTTGGGGTTGAAAGTTAGCGCCCCCGTCAGAACCGCTACCGAGGTTCTGACGGGGGCGTTCTGTGCATGGTGAACTGGGGTATTTGGAGTTTACCTTTTGTAAGGGTTCAAATTGGATGGTCGGCTTTTTTAGGTATTTCCACTTCTAAACTAGTGTACTGTTCTTCTGTAATCGTGAAAAATCTTTTTTTCTGATCGGCTCTGGAATGGACCAGGTCGGAAAAACCTATTTAATCAAATAATCTATCTGGCTCCCCATATTCATCCTCCATTCTTTGGTATATAGTTAAATTATACCAATGATGAGTGAAGGCTAATATTAGAGTTTAGGAGGGGGTTTACTTTGTACGAAGGGATTCTGAAAAGCTTTTCTTCATTTAGTGAGTCATTGCCAAAGGAAAATGAAAATTTGTTTGAGATATGTGGGTTTCCGCATTATGAAACGGTGATCTCAAATGTCCTTGCATTTTTCTTTGATCCTTCCAAGCCCCATGATTTGAAAACGACTTTGATTGAAGCAATCCTACAGGCGGTCGGGCAGGATTATAAAAGCATCACTGATGGATGGGAGGTAGAAAGGGAGGTAAGAACTAGTAAAGGCACTTTTATTGATATTGTGTTAATAAGTGAAGAGATTGTCATAATCATTGAAAATAAAATCTTTGCTCCTTTGTACAATGATTTGAATGGGTACCTCGACTTTATAAAAATTGAGTATCCTAACAGAAAAATATACCCTATTGTCTTATGTTTAACGGCGCCTTTAAGCTATAGCCAAGTAGACGGTTTTAGTGTTATTACATATGAAGCATTTTTTAAAAACGTAAGGGCCCTATTAGGGGACATCATTGAAACAGTCAATTTACGTTACTTTCAAATTCTAGCAGACTTAATGGACAATGTACGAAAATTGAAAGAGGGAACAAAAATGGATGAAACATTTGTTAAGTTCATAGAGCAGAATAACGAAGAGCTGATGCGGCTAATCAAGGATATTAATGTATACAGGAATACTCTCCGCAAAAAAGTGAAAGAGGTTAATTCCCTGCTTCCGGAAACCATCAATGAAATAAAACTTACAAAATGGGAGTACCGAGACCTTAACCAATTATACGATATAGCGGTAACCGATCTGGTTCTAAATGGGAATGTCAAAATCGCCCTTGATGTCATTATTGATCATAATGGCTGGAGAATTGAAATCATACAAAGGGGTAACGGAGTCGATTTAAAAGAATTTTGCAGCAACAAGGGCATTTACGGAGGAATGGAAGGAAACAAACTAGCAGTCCACAGCTCTCTCCCTTTTAACGAGAATCCAACAAACATTAGTGAGAAAGCTTATGAACTGTTGGATGCGTTGACAAAATGAGATAGGTGCCCGGAAAGCCACCGTAGACCATGGGGACGGTTCTGGTGGGTTATAGATGCCGCAGGAACCGTGCTGGTGGTGTTGTGTTTTTTGCGGAGTTCAAATGGGGCGTTTTACACTATATTATAATAGAAGATACTAGGTTTAGTGTGGTGGTCCGGGTTCAGAATGGAAAGTAGTGTATTGAGGATCCAAAAAAGAAAGAGGCGGATTGAGGATGATAATGAAGGTAAATGAGAAGAAGATTATTAAGGATGAAGACAAGCTGTTGGCCAAGTGGAAATTGGTTATAGATTATTTGGAAGAAAGAGGAAGAGAACCCGAGTTGGTCCTGGAGATTCTTTCTAAACTAGATGGACTACACGAATTACTTGAACGAAGAGGGAACAACGAAATGGAGCCAGTTGCTGATGCAGTTGAATTGTTTACTGTTTCAAGAGGGAAGTCTTTTAAGTATAAAGGGTCAGTTGAAGAAGGAACTATGATTTACTTTGGCCATAATAAGTATGAGTTTATTGATCGTGAAGTTTATAAAGAATTGCTTCATACATTTTCAGGTAAGCGGGTCTTAATAGGTGAACCCACCCTAAAAAACCCCACTGCAGAGAGTATGGGAACCTGGCTAAAGAGTAAAGTGAAAGCAAGAGCGATGTATTCCTATATAGCTCCAGTATTGATTAAAGAGGAATATGCCTTTTTGCCAGATGATGAAACTAGGAATGAGATTCAGTTTAGGAGGTTTGGTGGTGGGAAGAAATAGAGTGCTGAATGCGTTTAGGTAGCTTATTTAAAGTACCTGAGTTGTTTATTATTAGTAATGTATTCCACAGATATTGATTTGCCCGCTACGATTTTGCACGCTTAACCAAGATTTACCCTAGGGACGGTTCGGATGGCTTATAGATGCTAGGAGAAACGTCCCGGTGGCAACACGTCATTGTTCAACAAGAAGGGAGTTTTCTCTTTCAATAGTTTTGCCGTTCAAGTGGTGCGGGGGGTAAGGCGAGTGGTGGGTATTTTCGGGCCTGCTGCTAGAGGCAGGCATGCGATGATGGAAAACACTAAATTTATAAGTGTTTTGTTCAATAATAAAGCGGTGGCGGTTCCCGTTTTTCATTCGGTAAGATGCAGGGTGAAGTCGGGGAGAATTACGTGATTCATCTTCTAGGTATTATCGTAGTGCGGTTTCGATAAGTTGTGGAATGAGTAATTGGTCCCCCGTTCTAACCGCTAGCACGGTTAGAACGGAGGCTTCTTTTGTAGGGATAGCTCCTGGGGTAAGCACCAATCCACAAAAAAGCTCTATTCATTTATATTTCGCGTTGCTGGCAAATGGTACAAGATATTTGGGAAGGGTATGAAGTCAACTTGAAGTACTATCGTCTTGCTTCCCTTTCCATTGCTTTTATTAAACCAACATTAAAGAAACAAAGTGTCTATCATTTGTTCTAATGCAATAAAGATTAGGGTCTATGGCGAATGGTTATTATTTCCTTCCTGTATGCTATAATTTATTTAATATAACAACACCTAAGGTGGTCCATATATGAAGCTCTTTGAAGTATTGCCTGACCGCTTTTTTAGCTTATTTTCGGGAGGCAATAAGGATATTTACGCTGAAGCGGTTCTCTCGCTGTACGAGCAATATAAAATCAGCAGATTTGGAATAGATTACGAGCTTATGAGAGATTTATTCCAAGAATTGATTGAGACATATGAAGAATTGGGAGTCGAGTTTGAACCTGAAGAAGAAAGGCTAGGTTATTCAGACGAGACAGAAGGGATACATAGAGGAAAAGCAAATGCATTGCTGAGAAAACTCCTACAGATGAAGTGGATAGATGTTGAAACGAGGAATAATTTTAAACAGTATATAATTTTGCCCCATTACTCAATCAGAATTCTTGGAGTGCTTCAGGATTTGTGCAAGGCAAGAAAGGTAGAATTGCAAAGCTATGCCCTAAATACGTACTATCTTCTTAGTTCCGAAAGTATGGAAGAACAACCTAGTTTGGCAATTTTTGAGGCAGCAAACATCACCGATAGACTCATTGAGGAGTTGAGGTTGCTTTTAAATAATATGAAAAGCCATATGGAGCAGGTTGTTAGCAAACAATCACTCCAGGAAGTATTGGATCATCACTTTGATAATTATATGAAAAAAATAGTTGATAAAAGCTATCATCGCCTTAGGACCTCTGATCATGTTTCAAAATACAGGTTAAAAATTTTGGAGACTGTTCATCAATGGACTGTAGATGAGGGATTGTTTAGCCTTGCTTTAGATGATGCAATGAAATCAGGATTATGTGCTTCACTGGAGGAAGCTGAAGAGAGGCTAAAGACCGCTCTGCAATTTATCCAAGAAACCTATGGGAACTTGGATGAATTATATGAACAGATTGACATAAGGCATCATCAATACCTTAAATCCTCATATGACCGAGCCCGTTATTTAACACAGCATAACCAGGGAATGGAATATAAAATTGCCTCAATATTGGAAGCGCTCACAATAGAAGATGGGAGTCTCGGCCACTTTGTAACAGAGGTCTTTCGTATAAATGAAACAAATATTTTGGTCGAAAAGTCACTCTTAGCTCCAAGAAAAAAAAGAGAAGCTCACCAACCTGAAAGACATAAAGTGATCCCAATATCGGAGGAGCTAAAAAAGAAAATTCGAAACAAAAGCATAGAAAAAATTGAAAATGCAATAAATCGGCAAAAAATCAACCAGTTTGTGTTGGAACGCCTTCGGGGCCGAAATGAAGTGGGGATGTCCGAGCTTGCCCCAAAAACAATTGAAGAGTATTTATACTTACCCTATGTTTATCTATATGGATATGATTTACAATCGGACTATCGTTTAGTTAGGGCAAATGAACGATGTATTCTCCATATTGGAGAATTTCGATTTGACGATCGGACAATAATGCTGAATAACACCAAAAAAAGGGAGGCCAAGCGGTGATTATAGAAGGAAGCGAACTGGAACAAAAAGAGCTCCAGGAAGTCATAAACAAACTGATATCGGTAAATGTCCTTGTAAAGGAATTAGATAGGAATTCTTATTATCTTGCTAACCGGCTTAAGCCACAACTTGAGGGATTTTTTCGCTTCCTTGGCTGGGATTTTGTTATTGATGATAGGCACGAAACGGTTTTTGTGACATCCCCAACCGCATTGCACCGAAAGAGGCTGAGCAAGGAAGAAAGCATTTGGCTTTTAGTGCTGAGGATTCTTTACCAGGAAAAAAGAGAAAGCCTCTCTTTATCAGAATTTCCAATCGTTAACCTATATGAAATAAAGGCAAAGTATGCGACGTTCCAGTTAGCTGCTTTTTCAAAGACAAAGCTAAATGATTATGTGCGTTTGTGTGTTCACTATCAATTGTTGCAACCACTTGACAAAGATTTGAATGTAAATGGATGAAGAAGCTGAAGTTGATTAATTGGCACTATTTTCAGGATGAGGAAATCATATTTGGAAAACAAACGATGATTACTGGGAGGAACGCGGCTGGAAAGTCAACAATCATAGATGCCCTACAAGTGTTGTTTATTGCCAACTTAAAGATGATTCGGTTTAATTCTTCCGCACATGATGATGCCAAGCGTTCATTAATTAGTTACCTGAGAGGGAAAATTGGGAGTGACCAACAAAAATACATCAGAGAAGGTGATTTTACTACATATATTATGGCGGAGTTTTTTGATGAGAAGAAACGCAGTTATTTTACCGTCGGAACGGTTATTGATGTGTATAGGGATGATAACTGTGACCAGGAGTTCTTTATTATTAATGATTGCCCACTGGACAATATCAACTATTTAAATGAAACTGGCCATCTGAAAAACCGGGATAGTTTTCATCATTATGTTGCGCGCCTCAAAAATAAAACCATCCAGGAGAGATCAAAAGAAGGTTATCAAAAGGCCTTGTTAAGCCGGATGGGCCATGTGAATCCTCGCTTTTTCTCCTCTTTTTCAAAAGCACTATCCTTTAAACCGATTCAAAATGTCCGTGATTTTGTCTACGACTATATCTTGGACAAAAAAGAGCTTCAGCTTGATATCATGAAGGAAAACTTTGAAATTCATCAAAAATATAAACGTGAATTGGAAGATATGGGAGTTCGCAAAGCCCATTTATCTTCAATTAAAGACATATACTCACAATATAAGAAAGGGCTTGACACAGTAGCCCAGCAGGAATATGTAATTAGGTCGTTAGAACTTGAAAAACAGAAGGAGGATATCAAAAAATTATCAATTTCCATATCTGGACTTCAAGAAAAGATTAATCACTTAACAGTTGAACAGGAACAAGCCAATAAAGAGCATGAAACAGCAAAGGAAAATAGTCTAACCGCTTTCCAGAAATGGCAGAGTTATAAAGACAAAAACAAGCAGGAAGAGCTTACAAAGAAAATTAATGAGAATTCAGACGTGCTGTCGAAAATGAAAAATACGTTTCGGGCTTTCATTGCTGAAATAGAGACCGAAAAACAAATGATAGAGGACTTAAAATCTTTGCCTAATAATCCATATTGGGAATGTAGCGACCGTACTTTCATGGAGGAGGGTATTCAAACCCTTGAGTCCATTCTTGCTGGACTAAAAGCTCCAACCCAGGAGAATAACCTTGATAATAAGCAAACGCTAGACAAGCTTGGGGTGGAACTCTCCGATCTATACAACAAATTTGTTGTGGCAAAAAATGATACTGACAAACAGATAACCGAGTTGAAAGGAAAAATTAGTAAACTAAATACTGATATTCAAAACTTAAAAAATAAGAAAGTAACCTACCCCTCTTCGGTTAAGGCGTTGAAAGATTTACTAGAGAGAGAGCTCAGCGGAAAATCTCAGGTATGGATTTTTTGCGAGGAAATGGAAGTGGTGGACGAAGCCTGGAGAAATGCCATAGAGGGCTATTTGCACACCCAAAAGTTTGATGTTTTAGTTGAACCGGCTTTTTTTGAGCAAGCTTTATCTGCTTATGAACGAGAAAAGTGGAACCTTAAAATAGAGGGGGCTGGCTTGGTTAATACAAACGAGGAAAAGGAGTATTTGGGGTTAGTCCAAAAAGGATCGCTTGCGGGAGAACTTGAAACCCCGAACAAGGTTATTAAAGCAAGAATTGACCACTTGCTCGGGAAACTCATGAAGGTTACTTCAGAAAAGGGACTCAGCCAGCATCGAGCAGCCATTACGAGTAGCTGTATGCTATATCAGAATCTTACGGCCAGGCAGATAAAAAAGGAAAGGTACCAAGTTCCTTATATTGGAACAAAAGCAATCCCCAGGCAGTTGGAGTTAAAGCAACAAGAACTTGATGACACTAAAATGGCGCTTGTGGAAATTGGAGTACTCCAACAGCTATTTGAAAAGTGGAAAAATAACCTTGCTGAAAAACGAAGCCAATACCAAAAGTTTAGCGAGGACTTGGATTTGCCCATTAAGATTAGCAAACTTGAAGCAGTTAATAGGGAGCTTAAACAACAGCTTTCTCAGCTTGATTTTGAGGGGATTGAAAGGCTGAAAACAGATTACGAGAACTGTAAACGAACAGAGAAACACTGGGAAGAGGAAATTAAACGATTAAGTGGTGAAATAGTAGGTACAAAAGTAAGGTGTGAGCAGCAAGAAGAATTCCTAGGAAATTTGAAAGGAGAAATGTTGAATTTAATAGAGTGCGTCAGTACGTGGAAGAAAGAGCATTCCCCTGAAATGTATAATGCGGCGATGGATCGGCTTAAAGAGGCTGAAAAGCAGTCTGTCCCACTTTCAGAGAAGATTGAAAATTGGCTCGGTAACCAAAAGGGTAATGAGACCCAGGCGCAAAAAAGGTTCGATAAACTTAAAAATGTACGGCATGACTATAATATAAAGCATTTCTATAGCGGTAATGAAGATGCTAAGGATAACAATGAATATGAACATTTGCTTGAACAAATCGATATTGATATTGAATCTTATAAAGAGAAGTTGGAAGAAGCGCTAAAACAGTCTGAAGAAGAATTCAAATCTCATTTTATCTATAAACTAAGAGAAGCCATAGAAGATGCCAGAATGCAATTTAGAATTCTAAATGACTCCCTTAAAAAATTTCCTTTTCACCAGGAAAGCTATCAATTTGAAGTTAAATCGAGCGAAAAGTATAAACGCTTTTATAATGTCATCATGGATCCGAATATTATGGAGGAAGGGACTTTATTCGACCTGCCAGAAGATGAGAAACACCAATCTCTTCATGAGTTATTTGATGTTTTGATAAAGGGTGAAGCAGGAGAGCAGGAAGAGTTTACGGATTATCGCCGTTATTTGGACTTTGATATTATTATTTCGAATGGGAGCGTCGATATCAAGTTTTCTCAAGTGCTCAAAGAGAAGTCCGGGGGCGAGACGCAGACTCCTTTTTACATAGCGATTTTGTCTTCCTTTAATCAGTTGTATAGCTCGAATAAAACAATGAGACTCGTTGTTTTTGATGAAGCATTTAATAAAATGGATGAAGAAAGAATTCAAACCAGCCTACGTTTGATAAAAACGATGAATTTTCAGCTAATAGCAGCCGTGCCTGACGAAAAACTACCCAACATGGCACCGGAAGTATCAACCATAATCATGGTTCACAGAGATGGCTATAATTGCTTTACAGATATGATTGATAGAACCTGTGGGGAGGATTATGATGGAGCAGTCGATAGTCAGGCAGTATCAGTACAGGATTCTCTCTTTTCTTTTGGACAAATATGAAACTAGCAAAGCTTTTAAGGAAAATAGAGTCACTCAGCAGCGTCCCCAGTTTTCCATGAACAAAATCACCAATCCAATAACCAAAGACTATTATGATGAAATGGATTTTCGGAAAAGGGATGAGATTCACCAAGCAGTGACGGAACTCAGTGAAAAAGGGATCATTGAAGTAAAATGGTCAAAATATAAGCATGGTGAAGAGATAGAAAAGATTTATCTTAATTATGATCAAGTTGATAAAGCCTATGAAAAAACCGGAATTGTCCCAAAGCAACAGAAGCTGCAGACAATAAGAAGGATTTTGACTCCTTTACAGGAGCATCCCTGGGATTGGGTGAGGCTTTTTTGGCAACATTATGATGATTCGTTATCCAGGAATCATACCGCTGGCCTTGATATTAATGAACCAAAAGGCCATGAAGATTTAGTAAAAACTCTATTGCATTTGCCCACAATGAAAGAGGGAACAACAAAAAGAGTGCTGAGCCATTCTCTCTTTCATGACACGAAATACTTTGAAAAAAATGTCCAGTCAAGGCTGCTGTCAATTTATAAGCGCTTTGGTAATAATGAAATGGAAACGGATATTGAGTATTTGGATGCAATAGGCATAGTTGATACCCCGAAACTCACAAGGATTTCTGGCCCGCTGGTGTTTATCTGTAATGGAGTAACCACAAATATTTCAGGGCTTCCTGGTGGGATTGGATTAACCTTTGAAACCATTAGTAATCTTGAGATTATACAGATTAGTGCTAAACGAATTATCCTTATAGAAAACCTGACTGCTTATAATGAATTTCTATCGGGAAGCGTCAAAGAAGAAGTAGAGGAGCTACATATTTCCGGAAATCCAACTGATAATCTTGTCATTTATACGGGTGGTTTTCCGCATCATGCACTTCGCAAACTTCTGTTAAAGTTGAAGAATTTTCTGGAGGAACAGAATAGTAATATAAAGGTATTTCACTGGGGAGATATTGATTATGGCGGTATTTTAATTTATGAACACTTGCGGAATAACTATTTTCCAAAATTAGAACCACTTTTTATGAATGTGTATATATACCAAAAACATTGCGACTATGGCCTTGAATTCACGCCAGGTTACGAAGAAAAGTTGGTTTTACTTCTTGAGAATAAAAGCTACATGCATTGGAAAAGCCTAATTGAAGCTATAATAAAGAACAAAAAGCGACTTGAACAAGAAAGTTTGCTAATCAATTGGTGGTAGGATCGTAGGTCGTTCACTACTTCTACAACAATAGAAACAACTCGAAACTAGAAGAACAATTAGCGCCTATATAAACAATCCCACTGAAGTAACAGATGAATCGGCCTGACTATAATAGTCCGGCCGATTCGTCTGTTTTTCTCTTTAAACTTTCCTTCTTACCCTTAACAGGATCCCCTGAAACTCCTTCTTTTGTACGAAATTCATAATTTACTACTGAACTATACCTCCTATTTTGAGCGTAAAGATTTGTCAAATAAATAGAGATTCCTGTCTATTAAAGTTCCTCCGTAAAATTAGTAAACTTATGTTGTCTGATATTTCGGGCAAATGTAATTTTGGAGGGATTCGATGAAGAATAAGAAGAAGGTTTTAGCTTTTTCACTATCAGGGCTGTTGGCTTTTGGCGGAATTACCGCGGTTGGTCTGCCCGTTGGCGCTGTGGGTAATGGCCCGAGTGCTGGGAATGGGTCCATCCAGACATCTATTTTACATACGTATGAAAGTATGGTTGAATACCTGAAAACCCAGGACGCAAAGCAGGCTGCGATGGAACTTGAAGTCATCGGCAAAACCGTGAAGGGCCGGGATATTTACGTGGCGAAATACATTTCCAACCCTTCTAATCCGACCATCCTGTTCCTGACACAGCAGCATGGCAATGAACAGCTGACAACCGAAGGCGCCATGGAATTCATCAAGCATCTAGGGACTGGGAAAACAAAGGGTGTGCTGAATAATGTAAACGTTCTCATTATTCCGATGCTGAATGCTGATGGTGCTATGGGCGATGTGAATTTCTCATTGGATCATTATCTTGCGGACGGCGACCGCCACTTAACCCGCTACAATGCCAATGAAGTGGACTTAAACCGGGAGCATGACAAAGCCACATCAGCGATGCAGCCTGAAGTGCGCGCGCTTCATGAAAATGTATTCCAAAAGTACAAAATCGATTATATGATTGACCTGCACCACCAGGGAACGAGGAGTGAAACGGAAGGACAATTGGTTTCCGGTTCCATCCTCTATCCGACGAACGAAAACGTCAAACCTGAGGTTCTTGAAAAATCCAAGAAGCTTGGGGCGATTGTCTATAATGAACTTGAAAGCAAGGGCTGGGGGCATATCGGCAAATATGTCGGAGGCTCAGAGGAAAGAATCGGGCGCAATGGAGCTGCTGTCCGTTATGGTATTTCAACACTCCTTTTTGAAATGCGTGGGATGTCCGACCATTATATTGAATCCTATGCCCTCGGCCAAAAGAGCAATGGCTATCTGATCAAACAAACGGTCGAAACCTTGGATGCAGCCGTAAATGCAATAGCCGACGGATCGATTGATAAAGCAGACACAAGCTTCTGGGACACCCTTCCTGAACAAAAGAATAGGGCGTCTGAAGAAGAAGCGGACGAATAGGTAGGACTGGAAAGATACGCAAAGACAAGATTGAGTAGCGTCCCTGTTAGAACCACTAACCTGGTTCTGGCGGTGGCGTTTTTTTGTTTTTACCCGGCGGGGTGCGGAAGCAAGGGGACGGTTCTAGTGCTTACAATTTAAAAATTTGTTGATTCGAAAGGAAGCACAGTGGTTTTACGTCTATAAAATGAACTCTGGGATGCGGGAGCTTTGGCTTCCGTATTTTTTACTCTTAAAAGGTTTTATTTTGCTGGGATGAAGGAGGGAAAAGTGCGTGATATTACGTCATATTGAGGAGTTTCTATGTTAAAAAATAAAATGTAAAGCAAGCCCAAGAGTTAGATAACGGCCTTTGTTTGTAATATTTATGTTGGAAAATAGGTAATAATGCGTAGAAAAATGATTAAAATTGTAAAAAATAGTTGAAATATCAAAGGATAATGGTAATATAATCCTATAAAAGAACTATTCGATAACGGCAAACCTGCTGAAAGGCAGGGACGCAAAGCCACGGGCCTAAAGCAATTGCAATGGCAGCCGGGTCGCCGAAAATAGATGGATATGAAAAAAGAATCCACTGTTTTTGTGGGTTCTTTTATTTTGCCAAAGGGGGATAAAATAATGGGATTTTTGCGTGAATTAGGGAGATTTACCGGACAGGCTGCCGGATTTGTAATTGGCGGTGCTGTAAATGTCGTTGGGGAAGTGACAGGAAGCAAGTTTATTAAAGAGGTCGGAGATGGCGTAATAAAAGCGTCCGAGTTTGCCGGAGATACAGTAGGGCAGGTTGCAGACGGTGCCTGGAATGCCGCATCCGGATTCGTTCAAAATGATGATAGCAAGATAGAGAAAGGCTTCAATGATATTGGTAGCTCTGTATCGCGCACGGCTAAAGGGGTGTATGAAACCGCCAAAGGGACCATCCATAACGGCAAAGAAGTATTTGAAGGTTTTGCGACTAATGATGATGAACGGATTAAACAAGGTGTAAAAAATATAGCAAAGACAGTGGCGATTGGCACGTTGGCTGTGGGTATAGTTGATATGGTGGATGGAATCGATATTGGCGATCCTATGGAGAACCAGAATTTGGCGAATGGTGAAGTTGGAATAGACGGTGGAGATGATACCATGAATATTCAGCATGTTGAGTCTCCCGATACGCAACTGGGAATGGCAGATACAGCTGAAACAACGGAGGCGCCAGGAACTACTCATGTAACTCCGCATGAAGTGAGCGGCTATTACCGGGCAGACGGAACATATGTTGATGGCTACTACCGGGATGGCGATGGCAATCCAGCAACTAGTCTGACGGAAGAGCAGGGCGGTGGTTACTTGAGGACGAATCCAGATGGAATCTTAGGGAATAATTTAAATACATAATTTTAATTGTGTCTGAGTACCAATCCCCGATTTTTCTTGTTTCAAAGCCTGGTTGTCCCATACTGGGTGTAAAGAAAATGGTGCGAATTGGTATAGTTGTAAGGGAACCCGCCAGACGGAATGTGACTTGGCGGGTTTTTAATTTGGGGAACACATTGGATTTTAGAATCTTAATACTTAATGGCCAATTTTTTTCGGAAAAGACCAAAACCGTAAAATAATTCAATACATATTTATTATTCTAGCGAGGTGTTTTTATGTATTTTACCTTAACAACGTTTCTTTTCTTTTGTTTAATCGTTTACACTCTTATAATCCTTTTGGTGGGAAACTACACCATTGGATCCGCTGAGAAAAAATATGAAAATATTGCTAAATATTTAATAGACAAACATGGTTATAGCTTAGAACAAATTAATAGTATTCATTTTAACAAATCAGAACAAAGCAAGTTTAAAATATTTATATTTAAACATTTTCTGAACATGAATGCTGTTGTGTATTATCTATCGATAATAATGTTATTGTTTTATATTGCACATCATATTTTCGGAATAGTTTTTTTGGATTTACCAAAATATGAAACTGTAAACTTTGTGATAGATAATAAACCGTTAGAAGTCGTTGATAACAACCAAAATAAAATTAATTTGAAAATTTTATCTAACGAAGATCCAGTGCCAAAGAGTTTTATATATAAGTTGTTATCAGACAATAGCATTCATCAATACTGGATAAATATAGCTACCCTTGCTGGTCTCGCTTTTTTGTTAAGGGATTTAAAAACTAAAGTAAATAAACAGAAAAAATTATAAACACATTACCAGTTTTTTTTTATATGCGCAAAGGTTCATAAGAGGGATATTCAATAAATATTAAACGGCTAGAAAATAACAGGGCTGGACACCTTAAAAATACGAGGAAAGCATCTGGGACACCCTTCCTGAACAAAAGAATCGGGCATCTGAAGAAGAATAATGAAACAAGAAATGACGTGTGCAAATTCACACGTCATTTCTTATGTCTTTTATCAATAAAGGCTTATTTTATGAGTTGCGATTTTTCAGGACTTCTTGGAGGCGGTCAGGGAAGTTGGTGAACATTCCTGTTACGCCCCAGTCGAGCAGTTTTTCCATATCGGCTGTTTCGTTCACTGTATAGGGGTGGATCAACAGGCCGCTGTCGCGGACCTTTTGTACATAGGCTTTATCGATTTTGCCATAATTCATGCCAAGTCCGATGCTATAAGATTTGTACTCTTCCAGCTCTTCATCAGTCACGGTCGCTGGCTGATCGTACCAAAGCAGCTGGACCAATGGGATGGTCGGATCCAGTTCATGGACCATTTTCAGGCTGTCCGCGCTGAATGATTGAACGATGACTTTGCTGGAAGGCACATTTTTCCCTGTCAATTTATACTCGTTCAGGATTTCCACTAGTTTTTCTTCCATGCCAGGGTAAACTCCGGGAGATTTTGTTTCGATGTAATAGCGGGCGCCGGTCCCGAATGTTTCAATGACTTCCTGCAATGTCGGAACTTTAAGGCCCGCGTACTCAGGCTTGGCATACTCCGGATACTTCTCATTGAACCAGGAACCAGCATCAAGCTGCTTGATTTCCGCGAGTGTAAAATCCTTAACATGGCCGGTCCCATTCGTTGTACGGTCCAACGTTTCATCATGCATGGCAATCAATTCGCCATCTTTTGTCATTTGGAGGTCAATTTCTATGTAGTCGCCTTTCATTTGCTGGCCGAGCTCGTAAGCGGGAAGTGTATGCTCAGGAGCGTGCCCGGATGCACCGCGATGCGAAACATTTAAGATTTTGTTTGGATTAAGAGAAGGCTTAATCGTTTCCGCCGCCTGTACCTGGCTGACTGCTCCAGTTCCAATACCGACAATTGCCGCAGACATCATGACATTTCTGAAAAAACTTTTCATCAACATTTAAAATCCCTCCATTCAGTAGTCTCTTAAAGTTTAATGAACGTAAATGAATAGAGTGTGAAGGGGGAGTGAAAGTATGGTAATAAAATTGTAAAAAGGTTCTTCGCCATAAATGCTGGTTTAGGATTAAATACTTAATTTAAATGTTGGTTGGAGCGAAAGGCGCGCAGACTCCTGCGGGAAAAGCTGGCCAGGGGAGACCCCGCAGGCATGGGTTTTGCCGAGGAGGCTCCCGGACTGCCCGCGGAAAGCGAAGCGCCTGTAGCGTAAATCAACATATTTGCAAAAACCACTTTTTGCGGTGAAGAATCTGTAAATACTGAAAGTGCAATTTTTTCCGAGATTACATTGCAGTTTACAGAGTTTGCTTAAGGCAGCGGAGGAAGGGTACATTAGTATTGAGGTGAGAAGGATGAAAGTTACAATTAGTAATGATGCAAAACAGCAGCTTGTTCATGTATTTGGTGCCGAACCGATTATTAAGATTAATCAAGTTCGAACAACCGGTTGAGGGGCTACCTATGTGTACGAACTTGCTCAGGTTGAGCAAATAAAAGATGAAGAAGTATTTAAAGAAGGCGAAATTACAATCGTCATTGACCGGCATACTGTCAGTGATCTGGATGGCGATATCGTAATTGACCATAAGAGTAATTACGGGTTTATTCTTAAAAATAGTTTTGAAATTTTAACTTTTGGGATGAAGGTAATAAAATCATCGTAAAGTTGATTGCTTTTTAAAGATGGGGGGCCTAGTCCAAAGGCAGTTCTCGCTGTTTGTTGGCCTGTAAAATTGCTATCAGTTAATCTAAATAGCGCATTTGAAAAACCAGCCCGTTAAGCTATTTGAGTTGCTTAACGGGCTGGTTTTGTATTTTGACATGCTCACCACCCAAGTTATGCTGAAGTGATGATTCTAGTTTTTGATGAGGGATGTCCGGGCAATTATTTTAACAAAGGTGGTAAAGAGTCTTTTGTTTCATATAAAGATTCACCATGAGTATGAATAACTTTCTGATACCAAGAAAAGCTATCTTTTTTAATTCTCTTTCGGGAGCCTTGTCCATCATCATCGATGTCAACATAAATAAAACCGTATCTTTTACTCATTTCACTGCTTGAAGAGCTGACAATATCAATTGGAGCCCAAGCGAGATAAGCTAGAACTTCCACGCCTTCATCCATGCATTCCTTCAATACTTTCAGATGGACTCGGTAGTAATCGACCCGGTAGTCATCATGGACGGTTCCATCTTCTAGCTTGTCGATAGCTCCGTATCCATTTTCTGCAATGATAATAGGCACTTTATATCGATCCCAGTATTGTGAAATGCTATTATAGAAACCTAGAGGATCTACTCTCCAATTCCAAGGAGTGGGTTTCAAGTAAGGGTTTTGTTCGTAAGAGTTAATAGCCATAGTGTTTTTTTCATAATCGACGATATAAGTGGAATAGTAGCTTATCCCTAAAAATTCCATCTTATTGTTTGCCAGCAGCTCTTGATCTCCATCTTCCATTGTTATGGAGATGTTGTTGTCGGAAAAATACTTTAGGGCATATTGAGGGTATTCCCCATTGAGCTGAACGTCTGTAAAGAAATATTGCATTCTATTTTTTTTCATGGTCCATACAATATCTTCTGGCTTACATGAAGCTGGATATCGTGTGCAATCTGAAACCATGGTTCCAATTTTAGTCGTCAGGCCCATATTTTTTGCGATTTCTTTCACTCTAGCTGTCGCGACAAACTGATTATGAACGGCTTGGTACATTAATTCTTCCATATTTTCTGCTTGGTCATCACATAACCCCAATGAACCAAATTGAACTGTCGGGACTAAATTGACTTGGTTAAAAACAATCCAATATGGTACTTTTTCCCCGAATCTTTCTAATAGAACTTTGGCATATCTTACAAAAAAGTCAGTCACTTTTCTATTGGCAAAGCCTCCGTATTCGGTAACAAGAGTGAGAGGGATATCATAATGGGCCATTGTAATGATCGGTACCATGCCATTCGATATAATTTCGTCGATTAACTTATCATAGAATGCAAGGCCTTTTTCATTTGGAAATTCTTCATCCCCTCTTGGAAAAATTCTTGACCAAGAGATGCTCGTTCTAAACGTCTTCAATCCAAGCTCCGCTAACAAAGCCAAGTCTTGCTCGTAGGTATGATAAAAGTCTATCCCATGTCTTTTAGGGTAATAACCTTCTTTATCATTCATTCTTTCTATAATCGTCTGAAGTGTTCCTCCACCTTCGTATTTGATATTGCCTCTATCCATTTTAGAGTTATATTTATGCAGATCGGAAGTTGAAAGACCCCTTCCGTCTGCATCAAATGCGCCTTCAATTTGACAAGCCGCGACTGCTCCGCCAAAAAGAAAATCTTTTGGGAAAGATAAATTACTCATTCGTTTATTCTCCTTCTTTTGGAACTTTTATTTACGATTTACGATTAGCTCATATAACTCAATCATTTTTTTAGTCATCCGTATCTCAGACATGATTGTCATCAAATGGTCCTGGGCATGGTTGAACAATAAGGAAGGTTCGTGCGTGATTCCTCGTGTTTCATCCTGAATGACTTGTGTTTGGGCTCGGTGTGCTTTTAAGATTTCTTTATCTGCTTCTTTCATTTTTTCATGTGCAGCCTGAAAGTCAGCTTCTTTTGCACACTTAAATGCTTCGTCAGCAACCACTCTTGCATCACCCGCATGTAAGATGATCTGCATAGCAGCAGAAATTAATTCGTTTTCTTCATTTACATTCTCTCTAGCATCAGACATTATTTATTTCACCAATCCTTTAATGTATTTGTTTAAGCTCCTATTGGGCTAGTTGTTTCTTCAAGTTCTTCTTCTTTCAATTTTTCTTTTTCATATACTTTAAAGAATGGGTACCAAGTTAAAAGATAGATTCCTAACAGGACAAGAAAAACGATAATGGCTCGTAAATCCTGCGTTATCATAACTCTTGAAAAAGGCGCTGGAATTTGCCCGACATAAACCATTTTATCTGGTATATTCAATAAACCGGATTTCATTACAGTCCAAATGACTACTGGTCCCGTGATGGCATTAATCCACAAAGGCAACATTAGAAATGGATTCATCACAACAGGCGCGCTAAACATTAGGGGCTCATTAATATTAAATATAGAAGGCAAGATAGAGATTTTGCCTATCGTTTTTAAATCTCTTGATTTAGAGAAAAGCATTAGTAGGTTTAAGCCTAACGTAGCTCCTACTCCCCCCATTGTAATAAGCGCGGCTGTGAAAACCGTTTCAATTGTTACAATATTTGTAGCAGGCAAACCTTGCGCTGCTGCATCAATATTAGCTGAAATCCCTGCCATATAAATTGGTGTTGTGAGCGCGCTCCAAAACCATGCGGAAATTCCTAATGAGTAGAAGAAAGTCATAATAAAAACGATTAAAATAAATCCTGGTAAGGTTTGTCCAAATGATTGGATAGGAGAAAATGCTTTAATAATCAAATCAAAGATATCTAACTTAAATTTGAATGTTAATAAAGCAGTTAATCCGATTGATGTTATGATCGGAAAGATATTGTTAATCCATTCAACGACGAAAACCGGTAAGTTGGAATCACGTAACAGCTTCAGCTTTCCGAACATATTAAAAATAAACCCGACAAAAATCCCTGCAATGATTCCCACTATAATTCCTGTGGGGCCAAAACGTCCAAACGCTACAGTCATCATTCCGTTATCATCAAATGTCGGGTTAATAAACATCATAAATACACAGATTGCTGTTAATCCGGCACTTACCATGTAACCTGGATGCCGCAGCTTTTCCATCAGCTGGTTTGTCATCATGAAGGCAATTAACAACCCTAACATTCCAAATGAGTAGTCGGCAATCTTCCCTAAGTCTGGAAGTGCTTGTATATAGGATCGCAAGACATTATATAGAAAAATAGATGCACCAACTAAAATGAACGGAATAATTTTTTGCATAGCGCTTGATAGTGCTGCCATCCAAGGATTCCTAACAATCTTTTGCATTTTTGGAGCAAACGAATCACTTATCCATTTCATAAAAGCCTTCATATTTCCTGCCCCCTACGTTATTTTTTATTTCTAATAATATCTAAAGCAAAATCCAGTAACTGGTCTCCATCTAAAGTACCGTAAATTTTTTTAGGAATGACTTCTACAGGTACATTGAATGGTTTTCCTAATTCTGCAAACTCGTCTTTGTAAGTTTCATAGTGGGGACCTAATAACAAAACATCTACAGATGATAAGTATGCAGCTGCTTCAGTTTCACCTTTTGCATCAATAGTTACATTTAACTCCCTCTTTTTTGCAGCCTTTCTTGCTTTTTGTGCTAAGAATCCACTAGACATTCCTGCTCCACAACATAATAAAATGTTCAGGTTTTCCATAGAAGAATATCCCCCTTTGTTTTATTGTCTTTATTATTGACTAAAATCTGAAATGCCTCCACTTGTCTTTTGCACGGCAGAGTGCAAAAAAAGAAACAAAAAAATTGCACCATACAGTGCAATTAGCAAGTTGAATTAATAACCAGGTTAGATATAATTAGTTAAACATTTTAGTATGAGGTGGGGGAGAGGTACCGTGACTGACAAGAAGAGGAGATTACTACTTTATTTAATGGAGCAACAATCCCCTTGCTCTGCTTCTGAATTGGCGAAACTTTTAGATGTTTCAGTTCGCACAGTTAAAACTTATACAAAAGATATTAACATGATGACAGATAATAAGATCATTCACTCTTTTAATAAAGGCTATTTAATTAACAAACAGGATGCTCTTTCTTTATTAGCTAAACAACACTCTCTGCCGCAAAACTACTCCGAAAGAGCCTTTTATATTATCAAAAAAATATTAGTGGAACACAAACATCTAAACGTATTCGATCTTTGCAATGAATTGTTTATCGGCTACTCTACTCTTAAAGCTGACCTTTCTAAAATGAATACTACTTTTCAAAAGTTCAATGTTCGTTTTTCTACCCAAAATGATACCGTGCATATAGTAGGTATGGAAAAAGATAAGCGCTCGTTATTATCCAATGTGATTTTTGAAGAAACAAATAACCGGATTATTGACACAAATACATTAAAACAATCTTTTAACGAAGAAGATATAGAGAAAATTTCTAAAATCATTGATGACTTTTTTGTAAAAAGCAATTATTATCTAAACAATTTTTCTTATATGAACTTGTTATTACATTTTTCTATTCTTATTGATAGGGTTAAAAAAGGACACTATCTTTCAGACATTCAAGAAATTATTACGGAAAATCCCGAAGAAATGGCGCTTATTGAAAAATTATCAGAAAGAATTGAAAAAGATTTTTCCATTAGTCTAAATTCTTATGAGAGAAATGAAATTTACATTCTTTTTAAAACAAAAGTGAATTATTTGATTAACTCCAATTACCATCAATTAAAAAATATTATTGGCCCAGACTATTTGAACACCGTTTCTGGAATAATTGATGAGGTCTTAGATTTATATTCAATTGATTTAAACCATGAAGGCTTTATCATTCCATTTGGATTACACATTAAGTCATTAGTGACTAGAGCTTCTTTAAAAAAATATAATAAAAATCCCTTTTTAGAAAATATAAAGCGTGATTGTCCAATTATCTACGATATTGCAATTTTTGTATCATTGAGACTTTCTGATATTTATAAAATTGTTATAAAAGAAGATGAAACCGCTTTTATTGCGATCCATATTGGTTCAGAAATCGATCGTCAAAAATCAACAACAGACAAATTAAAGTGTATACTCCTTTGCCCGGATTATTTAGGTCTTGAAACAAAAGTTTATAATCAATTATTACTGGAGTTTTCTAATGATATTTCTATTGAGGCTATAATATCCAGTTATGAAGAAGTAGAGAACTATTCTTTCGATTTATTGATTACAGTTATTGATGATAACAGGAATAATTATTATCCATCCGTAGTGATTTCCCCATTCCACATTGAAAATCAAAAGAAGGGGATTCATGGGAAAATACATGAAATTCAGCAAACGAGGAAAAGAGAAATTATTTTCAACAATTTCGAAAAATATTTCAATGAAGAACTGTTCTTTAAGGTAGAAGACATCTCTAAAGAAGAGGTTATTGAAACTTTATGTGATGAAATGGAAAAGATGGGCTTTGTTTCTCACTCTTTCAAAGCAAACGTATTTGAAAGGGAGGACGCATCTTCTACTTCTTTTGGACAAGTGGCCATACCACATTCTGTTCATATGAATGCTCTACAAACAAATATTGGCATAGCAGTTAGCAGGAGTGGAATCACTTGGGGAGATAATATTGTACACGTAGTCTTGCTTATAGCCATCAACAAACTTGATAAGCAAATATTTTTAACTATATATGACTCCATACTATCTTTATTTGAAAATCAGAATGTCTTTGAATTGTTGAAAAATGCGTCATCTTTATCAGATTTTAAAGATCTTGTTTTCTCGAATATATAATTTTTCTTGGTCATATATCGAATACACTATTTCTCAAATGGATCATATGCCAAACATTAAAACCAGCCCGTTAAGCTATTTGAGTTGCTTAACGGGCTGTTTTTGTATTTTGGCAGACTTGTACGTCAGGTTATGCTGACGTGCTAATTTCCCCTATTTCCTCGAGCTCGTCCTTGAGGATTTTTTTCATGTCCCGGTATTTGCTTGAGATGCTGCCGGGGGAAGTTCCGTATGCTTCAGCCAATTGCTTTTGAGAGATTGAAGCGGAATTTGGACTGTGTGACAGCGTCAAATAGATGAGCGCGGCTGTATAGATTTGAGGGTTCCGGATCGCAGGGTTTGCCTTATTCGTGTATTGGATCCAAAGTTTTAGGCCGAGGTTGACCAATGTTATTGGGCCATCTATTTCGTTTATGTATTCCTGGTATGCTTCCGCGACTTTCCGGTGTTTTTCGGAAGGCCATTTCCACCCGTCCATAATGGTGAGGGGTTCCGGGAACATGAAGCGGTCAACGGCGACTAGGTAAGAATCCTTCATGAAGGATTTAGGGTTGCCATTACCGGTTTCCTTATACAATGCGAGAATTTCTCTTTTAACTTCATTCGCCAGGTGGGCTGGAATGTTGAAGAAGGTTCCAAAGAACACTTTCGGCTCTGACAGAAGGACTGTTCCAATCATGAGATCGCCTTGTTCAGGTAAATAATCCGGTTGGAGTAATTTTATTTGGGACGTTTCTTTTGTAAATACATCCTCAACTGTTAGGAAGTTGCCATTCTCCAATCCGGCTGCCCGGAAGACAGAAGGATAGCTGTTTCGCCACGCCTCGGCCATTGCTTTTACCTTTGGCCTGGAAATGGTTTTGGCGAAAGAGTCGAGGTATTCATCTATGACGGTTTTGCCATTTTTCTCAAGGGACGTGGCAAACCATGTTAGCGCGCAAAATTCGAACACCTCAATTGCCTCTTTCGGAACCGGGTGGTTTTTGTAATGCTCCTTTAGGTAATCCCTGATTTCTTTTTCATGGTTAGCCCATGTGTATCTGATCATATCGGCTTGTAATTCCTGCAATTCCTTGTCGAGCAGCTGGTCCAATTGGACAACGGACCCCTTGCCGCAGCATTTCTTGTACTTCTTTCCGCTCCCACATGGGCACTTGTCATTTCTGCCTATGTTTGACACTACTACTTGCACATCCTTTCACTTGCTTTACAACTAATCTATCATATCACAAACCCAATGATGGCGGGACTATTGGGGGTTGGCAATCCTTGGGGAAGAAAATTGAGGGTTGCTATTTTTGTATTTAAAATTTAGAATATTTAATTAACCGTAACGGAGCACGACCACTGCGACTGTTTTTATAAAAAGAGAAGAGGGGAGGAAGGCTGGCTCAAACATTCTTTTGCTATATCAATCGCGCGTGGATGCGGGTCAATTACTTTATCAATGGCGAGTGGGTACGGGTCACACGGGGGAAGTATACACGAGTATGAACCCCGTGATCACGGAAGGAATGATCGAATAATCGGGAGGGATTTTGTATGCAGGACTTTTTTGAAAAGCTGGATGAAATCTATGATGAAATAGTTTCTATTCGGAGATTTTTGCATGAATATCCGGAGTTGTCTTTTGAGGAAGTGAAAACAGCGGAATACATAGCCGATTACCACCGAGGCCTTGGGCACGAAGTCCGGACAGGCGTTGGCGGCAATGGGGTCGTTGCCTATTTAAGGGGGGACCGTCCTGGCCCGGTTGTCGCATTGCGGGCTGACTTTGACGCCCTGCCGATTTTTGAACAAACGGATTTGCCATTTAAGTCGAAAAATGACGGGGTGATGCATGCGTGCGGCCATGACGGCCATACTGCGTCATTACTCGGCCTGGCCAAGGTTTTGAATGGGATGAAGCAGGAGTTGAAAGGCACGGTCGTCTTTATCCACCAGCATGCGGAAGAATTGCCTCCGGGCGGTGCGATTTCGATGATCGAGGATGGCTGCCTGGATGGAGTCGATGTGATTTTCGGTACGCATTTACAGGCGCAAATGCCTCTGGGTGAAGTTGGGTACCGGGTTGGTGCCGTCCAGGCCGCTCCCGACCGGTTTGATATTAAAATCCAGGGGCGAGGAGGGCATGGGGCCTATCCGCATCAAACGGTTGATAGTATCGTAGTCGGAGGCCAGCTCATTAGCAATCTCCAGCAGATTGTAAGCAGGAAGGTCGATCCTTTGGACTCCGCGGTTGTATCGGTCACGTCATTCGTTGCGAAAAATCCGTACAATGTCATCGCGGATACTGCCGAAATGATCGGAACCGTCAGGACTTTTAAAGAAGAGACCCGCACGTTTATAGAAAAGGAAATGGAAAGGGTTGTTCGCGGAACGTGTGAGGTGAGTGGTGCGGACTATGAGTTCACGTATTCCCGCGGCTACCCAACCCTTGTCAACCATAAGGAGGAAACGGAATTTGTCGCCCGGTTGGCGGAGGATGTGCCTGGCGTGGAGAGGGTGGCGGAGACGGAACCGGTCATGGGCGGCGAGGATTATGCCTACTACCTGCAGCATGTGAAAGGCACGTTCTTCTTTACCGGGGCAAAGAACCCGGAGTGGAAGGACTCCTACCCGCATCATCACCCCAAATTCGATATTGATGAGCGCGCCCTGTTAATTGCCGCAAAGATACTTGGAAAAGCAACATTGGAATACATGAACGTCCATGCGAAAGAGGCAGTAAGCTAACCGAACAGTGCCAGGCACCCCTCGGAATTTGTCGGAAGCCGAACTGTGCCAGGCACCACCGGGAATTTGTCAAAAACCGAACAGTGCCAGGCACCACCCGGAATTTGTCGAAAAGCGGCCGCCGCGAAGGAGGCAGTGAGCTAAGTTGGTTTTTGAAGGCTGTGTGAGGGGATCTTGTTGTTTTGAATAGGATTGATTCAAGCGCAAATGAACATCCTTCTTTAACAAAGCTTTTGAAATAGGTAGGAATGACAAAAGGAGGAGAAGAACATGAGTGAAAATACTATGCATCTATGGAAGGATTGGCGCTTGCATCTAACCGTACTCGCCATTGTCGTTGTTGCCGAACTGATTGGCACACATAAAATTACTGTCGGGGTAGGGGTTATTCTATTGTTGCCGATGCTGTATGCGGTCATCATCGGGATTGCCGTCTATTTTACGCCGGCTGTTTCGAAAAAGCAGTCCGAGAATGCTGAATCTCTCGTGTTTATTACCTTGACTCTATTGGTCGCTAAATTTGGGGTCCAGGCAGGCCCGTCTTTACCGCTGCTGATTGAAGCAGGCCCTGCGCTCCTTCTCCAGGAGTTAGGAAACCTCGGTACGATTATCTTAGCCTTGCCGGTAGCTGTTTTACTAGGTTTGAAGAGAGAAAGCATTGGGATGACGCATTCAATTGGCCGTGAATCAAACCTGGCGCTTATCACCGATAAATACGGCCTTTCGTCTCCGGAGGGACGCGGTGTGATGGCCATGTATATTTTCGGTACAGTCTTTGGATCGATTTTCCTTGGGCTCATCTCAGGATTCCTGGCGACAGCCACGCCGCTGCATCCGTATTCATTCGGGATGGCAACGGGCATAGGAAGCGGTAGTATGGCTGCTGCTTCGCTTGGGCCGCTCGTGGCGGCTTATCCGGAGATGGCGGACGAAATTGCCGCATTTTCAGGAGCCAGCAACCTTCTAACTTCTGTCACCGGATTATACGCGAGTATTTTTATCGGCTTGCCGTTAACCGAAAAACTGTACAATGTCCTGGCAAGAAGGAAAAGCAAAAAAGAAGAAGTTAATGTGGAAGCGAAGGGGGCCTAATCACCAATGTTAAAAAGCATACAGGAATGGGTAGTATTGTTCATCATTGTTTCATTATTAATTCTTCTTGGAAACTGGATTGGGTATGAGGTTATGCCACTCGCAGCGCTTCCGGGACTGCTTGTGTTGGTAGCACTCGGTTTGCTCGGGTTGATTATCCATAAAGCCCTTCCGTTTAAAAAGATCCCGAGCATTGCCTACATTGGAATTATCGGATTCATTATTACGATTCCGGGCATGCCATTCCAGGAAAAGATTGTGGAATGGACGGCACAGGTAAATCTGTTAGCGATTGCTACCCCTATTCTTGCCTATGCCGGCATCTCGATTGGCCGCTCCTGGGCAGACTTCGCAAAGCTTGGTTGGAAAACAATCATCATCGGAATGTGTGTCCTGCTTGGCACCTATCTTGGGTCCGCACTCATTGCAGAAATTATTTTGCGGATACAAGGGGTAATCTAGTGTACGTTGTATGAAGGAAAAGCCTCCGTTATAACCGGTGTTGCGGTTGTAGCGGGGGCGTTTTTTGTTGGGACCGGCGTATTTGCCGGCTGGGTTTGGATGGGCGGGTCTTGGTGTATGGGCCAATTTTCCCAAAAAGAAAAAATTAACGGAATATTCACATTCAGATGATGGTTCCATAATCGGATTCTGTGAAATTAAGGTTAGAATACGTGAAAGGAAGTTGAGTTTATGATACTGAAGGAACGAACGGAATCTGCGGAGCTGCTTTCCATGCGGTCTTTGAACGCGCGCATTGTGTTGACTAAGAGTGAAAAGTTTTATTTGGCAAATTTGGAAATGGGGTTTGAGGGGGAGGTGGCATTCGACAAGCTTTCTGCGAAGCTTAAAGAAGAGAGGTTCATTTTGAATGATATGTTGCTCGAGGCGAACCGTTCCGATTTCCAAGTTGATTCGTTTATTATTTCGGAAGGGATCATCGACTTGGTTGATGTGAAGTATTACAAAGGTGAGTATGTGTGGAGAGATGGCGACATTTACTCGAAGCTGACAGGCCGTAAATGCAAGAATCCCCTCGACCAGCTTAACAGAAGCACTCATCTTTTCAATCAATACCTCCGGGACAACAAGCTAAATTTCCTCGTTCGCTCCACCTTGGTCTTCAATAATCCTGAATTCACCTTATACAATGCCCCAGAAGATAAGCCTATCATTCTTCCGACCCAAGTAAAACGGTTCATGGCCGAAATGGATAGCCGGCCTTCCAAACTACATGATGGCCATAAAAAACTGGCTAATATTCTATTAACATCGAATAAGGATGGCAGCCGATATTCCAAGTTGCCGGCGTATACGTATGAGGGGGTTGAGAAGGGTATTTTTTGTGGAAAATGCCTTTGTAGGATGACTACGAAGAACCAACAGGTTTTGATTTGTAGAAACTGCGGCTGCGAGGAAAAGAGTGAAGCTGCAATTGTGAGGAGCGCGAAAGAGTTTATGTTGCTTTTTCCTCAACGAATCATGACTGCCCAGAGCCTGATGCAATGGTGCCAGGCTGATTTTAGCGTCCGTACGTATACGAGGGCTTTGCAAAAGCACTTTAATGTATTAGGAAATAAAAAGAACACACATTATCAATGAGTGGTCACTAGGCGATGAGCTTCTTCTTGTTCCTTTCTTGACGAGGCGTAAGCTAGGTAAACTTGGATGAGCGACAAGGATTCGCTGGTAACCTTAAAAGGTGTCGTGCAAATCGGGATGAGCGACAAAGATTCGCTGGTAACCTTAAAAGATGTCGCACAAATCCGGATGAG
>NZ_LIGI01000001.1:3252844-3506709 GCF_001273955.1 Bacillus sp. FJAT-27245 | reverse complement strand
GGATGAGCGACAAAGATTGGGGCAGAAGCCGAAAAGATGTCGCTCGAATCCGGATGAATGAAGAAGTGAAGAAGGGGACGGATCTAGTGATTCATTCGGGGTTCGAATGAAACAGGAGAACCGTCCCTTTGTTTCATTGTTTCACTTTGTTTCATGGGCCAATTTTCCCCAAAAAAGCTTTACATAACGATTTGGTTTCTGCCGCGGTTTTTTGCTTCATAGAGGAGTTTGTCGGCTTTCTCTACGAGTTGGGTTGGCATTTCGCCGTTTTGCCTGCAGCAGCCGAAGCTCATTGTGAGAGAAAAGCTGCCTTTCCTTGCGTGGAACGTATAATTGGCGATTGCCTGTTGGATTTCAACGAGGAGTCTGTTCACCTCGGCTTGCCGCTTTATATAGAGGATCATCGCAAACTCTTCCCCTCCATAGCGGAACACTTTTCCGTGCTCTTCCGGAATGAAGGAAGTAAGAATCTCGCCAATTTTGCGCAGGACCATATCACCTGTTACATGCCCATACTTGTCGTTGATGCTCTTGAACTTGTCAATGTCGGCAAGAACGAGGTGGAAATCCTCTCCGTTTTGTAAATTCTTTCTCAAGCATTCCTGGAACGAGCGGTGATTCAAAAGATTTGTAAGGTAATCCCGGGTTGCGGCTTCCTCGAGCAGGTTTTTTTCCGAATAGTGCTTTCTTTCCCTTGAAACAATGATTCCTCCCAGGCAGCCCATTAGCAGCAAGAAGGCAACCTGGCAGATGTAAATGACTGCCGCTTGCAAGGAGGAGACTTCGGGATGCTGGATATAAAACATGATCGAGTAAACAAGAATGAATACAAGTGAAGAAATGATCCCGCCTATAAACCGCCAATACACAACAATATGAAGGATGATTAAATATGCTATTGGGAAAAGGGGGCTTTCAAGTCCTCCTGTAAGAGGAAGGAGGGCGGAAAACGCAATAAAGTCAAAGAATGGACCGCCTTTCGTCATGAGTGTATAGATTTTAGACCCTTCAAGAGACTTATGTAAGTGGTAATCCGAGATGCCCATATAAGCTAAGCCGAATACTAACAGGGCCATAAAGGCCTTAAGTTTATATGGTTCCGGATTTGTATTGTATTGAATAGCAAAAACAATGACCGCCAGTACTAAAAAAAACCAGCGCAAGGAAGAGAAAATGATTTCAATAGTATGGTCCGATTGATAAATATTCTTTATGTTAAATTTCATTCCTGCACATCCCGACAATAATTTTCCTTTTCTTTAGTATAAAGCAAATTTGGGCTAATTTTAATAATATTTTCCATTTTGTTTCAGGGGAGTTGGTCGGATTTGGGATAATTTTACTTTTATGAGGGGATAATGTTGAAAAAGGGAGTGAACTTTGGTTGCGGATATTGTTTCGCGTCCGGAAAATTCACTTCAATTAATCTGATGGGGTGTGGAGTTGAAGAGCCTGTTTTCCAATGATTTACGCCGTCCTCGAGCCCACACATCGCCATACATTATCAACTATATTTATGAACGCAATCCTTTACAGGTTATTTGGTGGTCGGCTGCCTTCCCTGGAGCGGGGCACATGGCTCTATGCAAGTATTTTTCCGGGGCACTCCTTATGGCCTGGGAGTTTTTTATCAATGTGAAGGCGCACATTAATGAAGCGATTTTTTATTCCATGATTGGCGAGTTTCAATTAGCGGCGGAGGTCATCGATACTCATTGGTTTTTCCTCTATATGGGTATTTACGTGTTTACGATGTGGGACAGTTATTCCACTGCGATTGATTTGAATAAGTTCTCCCGGTTGGCGGATAGGAATGATTCCCCGATTTTGCCTTTTAAAATTGGGGCGCTGGAAGTGAATTTTCTCGATTACCGAAAGCCGTGGAACGGGGTGTTTTGGTCGTTTATGACGCCCGGTTTAGGGGCTATTTACGCAAATAGGCTGCCGACGGGTTTTTTTGTAACGGTCTGTTTTGTTCTTACTGTTTATTACTCCAATGCATTGCCGGCTGTTCTTCTTACATTTGAAGGGAAAACGGAGCTTGCGGGAAAGGCCATTGATCCACAGTGGTTTTTGAATTTCCCGTCCATTCTTTTAACATCTGTAAGCAGTGCCTATTCGGACCTGTTATTCACGAACTCGTTATTCAAGATTGAACAATCCAGGTTTCTGAAAAAGAATTTTCAGCCAAAGGAATTTAGTATGCCGAATAAGAGGGGAGGGAAGAACTCCATGCATTTTGTATCAGCCTTTCAGCACAGCGCCTTTTTGGAGCTGGCCCTTAGCGACCTGGAGCAAAACGGTATTTCGAAAGAAAGTATCTTTGTCGCAACTTTGGATAAAAATTCGCCTGATTTTCCGGACGTTAGGAATACGCATAACGAAGCCGCCAGTAAATATGAATTCGCGTTTATTTTGGGCTGTGTTTTTATGCTGCTTGGAAGTATTTACGGGTTTATTTGGGAGTGGGGGCCAATCATCTGGGCGCTGATTGGCCTTGTCTTTGGCGGTGCTCTCGGTTTGGTTCTTTCCTTTATCTTTTTAAGGCGGAAATGGTTCAAAAAGAAAACTCAGACCGAAGTGGTTGTCATTGTCGAATGCGATAAAAATCAATCAGAGCTTGTGGAGCGGGTGCTTTGGGAGCATAAGGCATTAGGAGTGATGAAAACTTCATGAGGAGAATCGGGGGCTGGGCTAGTCCCAGCCTGATTTTAAAACTGCCGTCCAGGGAAGCCCGGGCGGCATTTTTGGGTTATGAAGCAGTGAAGCTGGGGACGTACCCTGTGATTCGCTTCGGAGAAAAATTCTGTAAAGAAATGAAACAGAAGATCCGTCCCCAGCTTCAATTTGGTTCACGTTTTGAAAAATTTTGTTGAGGAAATGAAGCGGTAAAAACGTCCACTAATTCATAGGACTTTTACAAAGAAATTCCGGGTCCTGGGTCCGTCGAATTCGCAGAAATAGATGCCCTGCCATGTGCCGAGCAATAGCCGGCCTTCATCCACGATCACGAGTTGGGAGGACCCGACTGTGCTGGCTTTCATATGCGCGGCTGTGTTTCCTTCCATATGCCTGTCTGCTTCATGGTGCCACGGATAGACTTCGTCAAAGCGGCGGATCATGTCGCGTTTTACGTCGGGATCGGCGTTTTCGTTAATGGTAATGCCGGCTGTCGTGTGCGGGCAATAGACGACGACCGCCCCTTCCTCCAGGCCTTGGTCTGATACAAAGTTCTGAATTAGTTCGGTTACCTCTAGCATTTCATCACGGTGATTCGTTTGCAGCGTGAACTTTTTTAACATGCGAAAACCTCCCCTTTCTCTTTAGTGTCTACTTTACTACAGTGGGGTGGGGGATGTCCTTTTTTAAAAGGTTCTTGACCACAAAGAGTGGTTTTAACGCCTGGGCTGACACCACACAATCCGTTAAAAGATGCTTTAATGACCGAACGGCGGTGTGCAGCCAGTCCTTCGGGCGCTAAAAGAAGATTTAGAGCCCGAACAGCGGTTGGCAGCCTGTCCTTCGGGCGTTAAAAGAGGCTTTAAAGCCCGAACGGCAGTTGGAAGCCTGTCCTTCGGGCGTTAAAAAACGCTTTAAAGCCCGAACGGCAGTTGGTAGCCTGTCTTTCGGTCAATCAATGAAAGATAACCCACTTTTTATGGTCGTAAGGATTTTAATATTAGAGTTGGGGTTAAATGAAACTTCACTTTTTTTCTTTGCGTGTGATAAGAGCAAGGCTTCCCAAAATAATCAACAGGCCGGCAAACATTCCGGAGGTTATCTGTTCATTCAGGATGATCGCTCCCCATAGCATGCCGAAAGGGGGAATCAAATATGTCACGGTCACCGTTTTCGTTGGGCCGACATGTTCGATCAAATAGTAGTAAAGGAGATATCCTAAGGCTGTCGAGAAAAGGGCGACTCCAAGGACCGAATACAAAACAACTGGCGCTACATTAATTGTCTGACCAGGGAAACCGGCCGAGGTTACCGGGATTAAGAGCAGTGTTGCGCCCATCAGTTGGCCAAAGGCAACCGTCAATGGCGAGCAGTTCTTGAAGGTTTTTTTCGCATAAACGCCCCCGAATGCATAGGAAACAGTCGAGAGAAGGGAGCACAAACTCGCCAGAAAAACCTCTAGGCTCGGCTCGACTGGACTCCAGCCAACCGTAATCACAACGCCGGCCAACCCAAGTATAATCCCGACGCCTTTTGAAAAAATAATCCTTTCCTTCATCCAGACCCAGACTGCAATTGCAGTGAAAAAGGGCGTCATCGCATTGATGATTGCCAATATAGACGCATTCAAATGAACAGCCGCCAGGGAAACGAGCGTAAAGGGGATGGCGGAATTCAGTGCGCCGATAATGAAATACTGTTTCCAGCGCAACCTCAGCTGGACTGTTTTTTTGAAAAAAAGCGCCAACGCCAACAAGGCGAGAGCGGCAAAGGTGACGCGCCCCTGAGTGGTAAGGAATGGACCGATTGCCGGGGAAGCAATCCTCACGAATAAAAAGGATGACCCAAACAAAGCTGCCAACGCAAACAACACAGCAAGTTCCTTAAGTTTCACACGCTTCGCCTCTTGTTCTTTTACTGACTCCTTTTTTACTGTATTCCTGGCGGGGAAATTGGGTGAGGAGGGCTTGCGTGTGAGGCTAACGAGGACATTTAAAATCAAAGCACCTAGGAAAATAAAAAGGACAGGATATAAAAGTCTTTAAAGACTCTATATTCCCGCCCAAAGGTAGTCGCCAATGTATTCAAACTAGCAATCTATCACTTGCATATTTCCAGAACCAAATGCATCATTACATCGATTCCCTTTTTCAAATCCTCATAGTCCGTCCATTCATCAGGGTGATGTGAAATGCCCCCTTTGCTAGGCACGTAGATCATATTGGTAGGAGCGAAATCAGCCATAATCATTGCATCGTGGCCGGTTCCATTGTTAATAATCGTATAGTGATAATCCAGCTTTTTGCAGATGTTTTTCATAATCTCTACATTTTCCTTGCACATGATGCTTGGCGGGGTTGGATTTGGATAGCCAATGCGCGCCATTTCGATCAGTTCTGCCTCTACATTCGTTTCTTCCTGGATGGATTTCAACTCAGCCATTAATTTTTCGTATAGATTAATATTTTCGAGAACATTCTTATCAAACGTTCGAATTTCTACTTTAGCCTGGACATATTCCGGAACGAATTGGTTGGAGTTAGGCGAAATCTCCATCTCACCGACTGCGCCTGCAATTCCGGACCCTAATGACTTTACTATTTTATTAACAGCCACAGTAAACTTCGATGCGGCAAGTAACGCATCCTTGCGTGTATCCATTGGTGCCGTTGAGTCTGCCAGCATTCCGTGGAATTTCACTTTGTATCGGCCTATWCCAGGAAGATACTCAACTAAGCCGATAGCCAGCCCTTCATTATCAAGAACGGGTCCTTGTTCAATGTGAAGTTCGATAAAGTTTTTAATCGTGCCTTTTTCCCTTTTCGCGCTTTTTAGATCGGGAATGAGGCCGTATTCTTTCATTGCTTCTCTTTTCGTTTGGCCGTGTCTATTTTTAACAGAATCCAGTTCCTGCTCGGTTAAAGTCCCAACAAGTGCCCGCGAATTTGAAACCCCGGTACTTGGGCCAAATGTTTCTCCTTCTTCAGCATTCATCGCGATCATTTCAATTGGATATTCATTTTCAATATTATTTTCATGGAGAACCCGCATGATTTCCAAGGCAGCCACAACGCCGGCAACCCCATCGAAAGCTCCGCCGTTTACAACAGAGTCATAATGAGAGCCAATCATAATAACAGGTGCGTCAGGGTTTTTCCCTTCTCGGCGCCCGAATAATGTGGAGAATCCATCCTCCCACACGTTCAGCCCTATTTTTTCCATCTCATTTTTCAAATAAGCTTTTGCTAATTTATCTTCATGGGAGTAGGAGGACCTTGTAACGCCATTTCCTGGGGTTGCAGTAAAGGCAGCCAGTGTCTCGATGTCTCTAATTACCCTGTCCAGATTAACCTTCATGCTTATCGTCCCTTTCAAAAGTATAAAATTGGATACATCTTTTCTCGACCCATCGTAGCACTTGATGTGTACGCCAACAATAAATGTGAGTCAATCAGATTAATTATTCACATTCTGAATAAATTTCTTTTTTATAAAAAAAGTACCCACCTAAGTGGATATATTTCCCTGAATATTTTTTCGCGATGTGAATTAATATTCAGAATTTGATAAAGGAATTTTAATGAAAAGAATGTATTGTTGGTTATTTTTTATAGTGATACCATGACATCAGAAAGTTTGATGAAAAGGCTTTCTTTTAAGCTGGTACAAATCTCTAGAGAAGTTTTAAGCAGGATGATGGTGTGTTTCCGGAAAACATACGAATCGGTCACAATTAGAGTAGTGGATTTAAATGAAAGTGAAGGCCGGCCTTTTTTAAAAAAATAGGTTGCTTGATTATTAGTAATGAATACGAGATTGGTTTCCAACGTTAAATTAGCTGGGGTGGATGATATGAGAACTGGTATCCAAAAGCTTGGAAAAACTTTGATGGGCCCCTTATCAATTATTGTTGCTTCGGGATTGCTCTTAGGAATTGTTTCGATCTTACAAAACCCGGCGATTGTCGGTGAAACTGTATCGAACGCTGCGATCATTCAAAACATCGTGGGCGGCGTAAGGGCGATTGTTGGCATGATGTTTGGGCTGCTGCCTATTTTATTCGCGATTTCGGTTGCTACCGGAATGGCCAAAGAGGATAAGGAAATCGCTGGTTTTGCTGCCGTCATCGCGTTTATTATTTTTCATGTAATGATCGGCTATCTCTTAAAACTAAATCAAATTACAGTCGACACGACTTCGGTCGACTATCTAGTGCAGCAAGGGAATTCACAAATTCGGGCATTTGAGATTTCGAACGCCTATGAAACGATGTTAGGGGTATTTACGTACCGAATGGGCGTTTTTGGCGGGATACTTGTTGGGCTATGGACCGCGTTTATCCATAACAGGTATCATACGAAACAACTTCCTACAGCTTTCAGTTTCTTTAGTGGAAACCGGTTTGTCCCAATCGTCATTATTGTGACAATCCCATTCCTCTCGATGATTTCGTATTTTGTCTGGCCATTTTTTAATACGGCGATTAATGGCTTGGGAGGCCTGATTGGCAAATCGGGAGCGATTGGTACGTTTATGTATGGTTTCGCAGAACGTCTGCTTATTCCGACAGGGCTGCATCACGTATTAAACCAGTTGATACGTTTCACCCCAATCGGCGGCATGGCTGTTGTTGATGGGCAAACAGTGTCAGGAGCATTGTCCATATTTAATGCGGTGCTTGCATCGCCGAATCCGGATATTGAAACATTGAGGCAATCCACTCGCTTCTTAACACAAGGTACCCATCCTTTCATGGTATTTGGGCTACCTGCAGCATGTTATGCCATGTATAAAACTTCTTATTTGGAACAGCGCCCAAAGGTTAAAGGGATGCTGCTCGCAGCCGGGCTAACTTCCTTTGTAACGGGTATAACGGAACCGATTGAATTTGCCTTTATTTTTGTCTCCCCGCTCCTGTATATCTTCCACGCATTTATGGCAGGKTTGTCATTTTTCCTTATGACAATCATGAATGTTGGGGTTGGTAATGCCGGGGGCGGACTGATTGATCTAGCCATCTTCGGTATTTTACAAGGCACCTATACGAAATGGTACGTGGATGTCATTGTTGGTCTGATCTATGCAGTTATTTACTACCATGTATTTAAATTTGTGATTCTGAAATTCAATGTTAAAACACCTGGCAGAACAACAGACTCCGAGATTGATTCAAGTGAGCAGGAAGTAGCCGCGGGTTCAGCCGGGGATGATTTCGGAGCCGCCATTCTTAAAGGTTTAGGCGGAAAAGAGAATGTTGTGGAAATTGATAATTGCATCTCAAGATTAAGGCTCGTCCTAAAAGACACGTCAATCGTAAATGAGTCAATATTAAAAGCAACAGGTTCCCTGGGAATGGTTAAAATTGATAAACAAAATATTCAAGTCGTCTACGGGCCTAAAGTAGAACAGGCAGCACGGTCTTTGAAAAAAGAAGTGAATAAATAACTCTTTTGGACGAGTGTGGAAAATTTGCTTTGTACTGTAAGTTTGAGTAGGCTAGTGGCGACGAGCTGCCACAATCGAAGAGGAGGGGAAAGTCATTAAAGTTATCAGGCTTTAATGAGAAAAAATGAAAACTATTTTTGTTAAAGATTATGATGAAATGTCAGCAAAAGCGTATGAGATTATTAAAGAAGTGATAGAAACCAAGGAAGAACCGGTTATCTCCATGACAACAGGTGGTTCTCCAAGGGGAGTATTCAAGTTATTGGTTGAAGGCATTAACAATGGCTTGGATATTAGCCATACAACCTTCATGAACTTGGATGAATACATGGGTCCGAGAGATGCCGCTTATTCAGTTAGATCCTTTATGTATAAAAATTTATATGACCTGGTCGATGCGGAACCTAAAAATGTTTTCTTGATTGATGGTGAAGCAGAAGACACGGATCAAGAAATTGCGCGGTACAAAAAAATATTGAACGACTATCCGAGAGATATTCAATTGTTGGGATTGGGCACGAATGGGCATATCGGTGCGAATGAGCCGGGAACTCCGTTTGATTCGACCATGTTTTTAGCAAAGCATGATGAATCTACAATTCAGAGCACAATGAGAGAGTACGGGATTACAAGAGAAGAAGCCCCAACTGAAATGTTGACTCTTGGATTTACGGAGATTTTGGAAGCCCAAACAGTATTGCTGCTTGTATCCGGCAAGCATAAGGCTGAAGCAGTGAAAGCGTTGCTTGAAGGGGAAATCACTGTGGATTGCCCTGCTACAGCGTTACGAAATTGTGAAAACGCGGTTGTCATCATTGATGAAGACGCTGCTTCGCTATTAGAAAAATAAGTGTGATTACCAAAATAGTAGTACAGACCGGGAGAGATGGTTTGTACTACTTTTATTTTTATTTTTACATGCCATGCGAAAACCTTCATCAAATAGAGCCTCGAATTTCTACATTTTTTCCGTTCCTTTTAAAACCCTTTAGGTTGAATCAAATATATCATTCGTAACGTTGCTGTTGATTTCCGCTACGGACACACGCTTTCCGCGGGGCGTCAGTGGAGCCTCCTCGGCGCATGCGCCTGTGGGGTCTCCACCTTGCCGCTGCATCCCGCTGGAGTCGGTGCCCTCCGCTCCAATCAACTTACAGTCCAAACTAAATGTGTAAAAAACAATTCAACTTTTATCACCTTCCCCAACTTCGCTGATTTTTTCACACTTAATATGTTCACCTGATTAGGCTTAAATCCTACGGAAATCTGTTCAATAAAGGGCTTGGCGGGTGTGTTATAATTGTGGAAAACCGGTCTGAATTCTACGATTTTATAATAAATAGAAAATCAAATTAGGGGGGCAAGCTGATTATGAATTTGGAGACATTGATTAATAAATATTATGACGAATTAAACGATAACGACTTACATGTAATCAGCTATATTAGTCAAAATATTGAGTTGTGCAAAGATAAAACTGTCACAGAAATTGCTAAGTATTGTACTGTTTCCCCCTCTACTATCATTCGAACAACGAAGAAATTAGGATTTGATGGCTATAGTGAATTTCGCTATTTTTTAAGGGACGAAGCTGATAGAAGAAGAGAAACAAAGATTTCTGCCAATCAATCTTTTCATAGCTCGGTTTTATTAAAAGATGTCCAGGAAACGATTAAACTTTTTGAAGGCGACAAACACTTAGAAGAAATTTATGATCTTTTATTAAAATCAAAAAATGTATTTGCTTACGGAACAGGCTATGGACAAAACTTGATGCTTAAAGAATTTTCGAGATGTTTATTGAACCATAATATATTCTTGAATATTATCCCTAGCAAGACAGAACTTGAGTTAATTTCTCAAGGAATCACACCGAATGATTTATTAATCGTTGCATCCTTATCCGGAAAAACTGGCTCGATTGATGCGATGTTAAAAAGTATAGCCGTTAAAAAAGTACCAATCATTTCAGTCACCGTTTTTTCCCGGAATGAATTAGCGTATTTAGCTGATTACAATCTTTATTATCAGGTCACTCATTTAAATAAAGTTAATCAACTAAATAACTCATCGTATTGTACACTAAATTTAGTATTAAGCTTGTTGTATGAAGGATTTACAAATTATATTAACGAACGGGAACCCGCTGTAATTAACCACCAGTAATGCGTAAAACATTCTGCTCAATAAGCAAAAACTCTTCTAAAACATCGCGTTTTGGAAGAGTTTTTTGGTTTGTGCATATGAATTCGTCCGTTTGTCGTAAGTTGCTTACGGAAGAATTTCAAAAACAGTTCCTTGATTTAAATCTGTCACCCTCATCGAGCCGTAAGCCCCTAGATAGAGCCGGGTTTGGTTCATGTTTGTTCCGAGGTTGACGTAGTAGGCGGAAGAGGGCTGGTCGGTTTCGATTATGCTGTAATCATTTGGGTGCCCGTCGGTTCTTGGGGTGGTGTAAGCCAAGACGCCTTTGGCGGGGGAGGTTTCCTTGCGGGCAAGGTCGGTGAACACGACGCTCCCGGTTAAGGCGGGGATTGCGGTCCCCATATAGGCTTGCACGCCGGTGAGTGCTGTCCCGCCGAACTTGCCGGGGCGGGAATCTTTATGAAAATATGTGGTTAAAGACGGTAGGCGCTTTGTTGACGCAGCTACTGCATCGCTGTAAAAGGCGAAAGAATGGGCGCTTGTTGTGGGATTCCCGGGGCAGCTCCTTATGACCGGTGTAGGAAACGCGCCTTCCCATCCGCGCCAGCCGAAGTTAATTAATCCCGTTTGGTCGAGTTGGGCGTTCATTTGAGCGGCTTCAACCAACCGGGTGACCGGGATTGGCTGATACTGAATGAATGAAAAGATTGACTCCGCGAAATCCTGTCCGACAATTCCCACGTGTTTGATCAACTGCTGCTGGATTCGTTGATAGGAGATGCCTGGTATATTCCGGACTCCTTTGGCGATTACTGTGAGGGTTTCCTGTATTGGCCGGGGGAGTTCGTTAAAACGGGTGGCGACAGGTGGATTGTTGATAAATTTATTTTTGCTTATGTCGATTTCAATGATTTTGCCGGCGATTTCCATGTCGTCCTGGGCGAGATTGAATGGGTCGTAGCCTGCCCCGCCATCCCCGGTTGTTAGAACCAGTTTGCCGGTTTCAGGTGAAAAGTTCAGGCTGTTGACGCCATTGTGATTGAAAAAGGGCCGCCTGATATTTAGCAGTGTGCGGCGTTTCTGGGGAAGGCCATTCGATGGCAGAATCCATTCTTCAACGGTGTCAATGTGATCATAACGCGTTTCCCTGTTTGTCCACCTGAGGTTTAATGTTCGAGGGTCGCATGGGTCGGGATGGAATTCTTCTGTAAGCGCACCAGGTCCTTGTGTTCCAGCGACGGAATAATGAAGGTAAAAGTGGCCGTTGGTGGTGAATTGGGGATGAAACGCGAGCCCGAGCAATCCCCGTTCGTCATATCCGCCGCCAGCATGGCCGAGCTTAATGATGCGGGAGCGGATGTCCAGAAACGTCCTTAAACCACCGTCTCCTATGTAAAAAATCTCCCCCACTTGCGTTGCGATGAATACTCTTTCAACCTGGTCTCCCGGAAGGAATGCGGTTTTCACGACTGTAGGTAAATTGATGTTCCTTACAATCGGCTGTAAACGAACTTTTACATTTGGCAATGGACTTACCCCCGTTCTTGTTGTTTCCTTATAATAAGAATATGGGGAGGACAGGTGTGTTAGTACTGGATAAGGAGTGCGGATGAAGTGCAGAAGGGGATGTATCTATGTTTCACCTCTTAAGTAGTGCGAGTTTCTTCTATTACAAAATAATAACACCTGAATGTAACAATAAAGTCGTTTGGAAATCTGATTTTTTGCCACAATCAGGCCCGATTACGGAAGAATGCCTTTCCCATCAATTTATAATTTAGAGGCTAGTTACTATTAAATAAACTCCTGTAAATATCAAAATTACATATGTAATTATTCGGAACGTTTTTTGGCTAATCCACTTAAAAAGTAACTGCCCAAGAAAGATTCCGGCAAAAAGAGGAGGTATAGCCACAAGAGAGGATAGCCATGCCTCTTTAGTGGTGCCGCCAAACGATATTTGCATAACCAAGCTAGCAAAATAAACAAAAAGATAATAAGCTAACGTTGTACTACGAAGTGTGCTTTTATCTATCCCAGCCCCGGAAAAATACAATAATAGAGGGGGACCTGGTACACCGATACTTGTCGTTAATAATCCCGAAATCCCTCCTGTTATAAAATCCTTGTTTCTCGTCCGATCTAACGTTAATTTAAAAATAAGAAGTATCGTTAAAATTAGAATAAGAGTACCAACGGCTATTTTTAATAATTGAATATTTATAAAAAGATAAATAAAAATACCAAAAACTAACCCTCCGATGCTACCTTTAATTAATCTAATTAGCAATGCTTTATCTACTTCTTTTCTAATTTTAAATATCATAAAAGCTGAAAGACAAATGGAAAGTATAATATTAATTTGAATTGCTGTATGCACAGGATAAATCAATAATAAAAAAGGAGTACCAATAATTGAAAAACCATAACCGGTACTTGTCTGTAACAGCGAAGCCACAAGCACGATTATAACAAGCACAATCAAATCTTCCCCCATAAAAATATCACCAACCTAAAACATCAAATAATCCAAATTAAATTCAACAATATGACTCGTTTGCAGTATAAGCCTATAATACTTTTACCATAAGAAATCCCTTTAGACTACTTCCAAAGGGGTTTACGGGCTGGATTGCTATTTACAAGATGAAGCGCGAGATACGTCCCCTGCTTCACTGCTTCAATATTTGTCGGAATCAATGGGCGGGATTGCGGTTGTCGCAAACGGTTTGCAATAAGGGAAATAGTTTTAGATTTTTGCAATAGATGAATGAAAAAACCTGCTCCAGTTTGCGTAATGCAAAAGAGCAGGCATTTTTTATGTGTAAATTATTCTTCGATAGAAGCGGAGATCAGCCTTAGTTTTTATCCAGCCTAAAACCTGTACCCGGGTTAGCTTACAGTTGGGCTTGCATACCTGTCTCATATTTAATACTTTTTTTATAAATAAAATTGGAAAGAGATACACTGATTTCGTAAAGCGTTAGTAAGGGAACGATGACTAGGATATCTGAAACGATATCGGGCGGTGTTATGAGAATAGACAAGACTACCAAAGCAAAGTAGGAAACTTTTCGGGCTTTCTTGAGTCTTGTGGGATTCAGGATTCCCAATCTCGTTAAAAACATCACGACGAGCGGCATTTCAAATATGAATCCAAACGGAAGTGTTAGGTTAATCATAAACACAAAATATTTCTGGGCTGTAAACATTGTTTCGAATTCCCCAGCTGAGAGGCCTGTCAGGAAACCCAACACGATTGGAAAAAGAACGAAATAGCCAAAACAAATCCCCAAAATAAATAATATAAATAAGCCTGGAATAAACTTAACCGTCACTTGTTTCTCTTCTTCCTTTAACGCAGGGGAAACAAATTTCCACGTTTGATATGCAGCCAGTGGAATGGTGCATGCAATGGCAAAAACAGATGCTAAAGTCATATAAACCCATAAAATATCACTTGGGCCCAGCACTGCCAGCTTCCCGTCATAATCCCTGACTAGCCAGCTATACAAATCAGGCACAAACATCATTGTTACGATTAAAAAAAGGATAAAGCCGCACATTGTTATGATGATACGACGGCGAAGTTCCTCTAAATGTCCAATTAGATGGGTATCTTTGGCTTGCATTTATACTGCCTCCTCCTGTTAATCCTTCAGTAAAAAGAAGATGTAAGCACAAATTGCCGCTTACATCTTCTTCTTTTCTGCTAAGCCTTTTTTTCTTCAGCAAGCATTTTCTGCTCTTTTGTTTGTTCTTCGTCGACTACCAGCTCACGGGCAGATTTTTTGAATTCCTTTAATGTGGATCCAACTGCCCGACCTAATTCAGGTAGTTTTGATGGGCCGAATATAATTAAAGCAATCACAAGGACGAGAATTAATCCTGGTATTCCGATATTTTGAAGCAAGGACTACACCTCCAATTGTTTATGAGCACAAACTGTCTCTTTTTTCAAACGGCCATGTTCTAGTGTTTTGTTCCCCCTTCGAAGTTGGTTATGTAATCACCTTGATTATAGTGAAGTAACAGGCAAATGTTTATAAAACGGGTGTAAAGAATAATAAAAATAGTATTAAAATTGTTACGGCGATATAGTGTTAACCTATGCTTTTTTGTGATTTTGGCTTGAAAAAGTGAAGCCTCCAAGAGCAATCAATGCAGGTAGCAGGTAGATTAACGTTTATCGAGCTTATTACCCCTTACAACCTTCGTTTACATATCTTAATAATTTTTAACTTAACCCTTACAGGAAAGATACCATATATTAAAATCCGCAGATTATTCTAAACTTGTACTTCAAAATACATTGGTGAAGGAGATACATATTCGATGGATGCTAATCAAACTTCAAAAAATGGCTTGAACAGACGGGATTTTTTAAAGGCTGGAGGAATGGGGACACTTGCTCTAACTCTTGGGTCAACCGGAGTTCTCACGCTTGGTTCAAAGGTGTTTGCAGATAAAACTGACAACCCTGCCAGCGGCTTTGCCGGATATGGTCCACTGGTTCCGGATCCAAATGGAATTCTTGATCTTCCAAGAGGATTCCAATACAAAATCATTTCCAGAGAAGGCGACCTGATGGCAGACGGAAACAAAATCCCTGGAGCATTTGATGGAATGGCGGCTTTTGAAGGTCTGAATAATACGACCATTCTTGTTCGTAACCATGAATTGGGGACGAGCGCAGTAAATCCTGTGGTTGGAAAAAATCCTTATGATCCAGCGGCTGTAGGTGGGACAACGGCTCTAGTTGTAAACGAGAATCGTGACGTTATAAAAGAATATGTAACCTCTTCCGGGACAATCCGAAATTGTGCTGGCGGCGCGACGCCATGGGGAACTTGGCTGACGTGTGAAGAAACACGTTCCGAAACACACGGTTATGTATTTGAAGTCGATCCACAGCAGCCGGAGAATGAAATGTCCAGGACTCCAATCAAGGAAATGGGGCGTTTCTCCCACGAAGCTTGTGCAATCGACCCATCTACTGGTTATGTATACTTAACGGAAGATGCCAGCCCAAGCTACTTATACCGCTTCATTCCAAATGACACAAGCCAAAAACCAGGAGCGCTGCATAAGGGCGGTAAGCTTTATGCGGCGGCGATTGAAGCAGTAACGGATCCATCGGCAAGTACGTTTAAAACAGGGCAAACATTCCAAATTGCTTGGAAAGAGCTTGACCCTCATTTCTGCCGCGAGGACGCTAAGGCACAAAACTGTATTGAATTTAATCGATTAGAAGGTGCGTTCTTCCAAAGTGGCGTCTTCTGGTTCGATGACACATCAGCCGGCGAGAAAAAACTTGGACGTGTTTACCGTTATATTCCCCACACGAATACGTTGGAGTTGTTTTATGAAGGAAATGATGCCCGTGATATGGAATATCCGGATAATATCTGCATGACTCCATGGGGCGACCTTTGGATTGCGGAAGATGGTTCCGGCCAAGACCGGCTGCTCGGAATTACCCCAGAAGGAAACGTTTATGTTTTTGCCGCCAACCGCTTGAGTGATTCGGAATTGGCAGGCCCAACTTTCTCGCCAGATGGACATACACTGTTTGTCAATATTCAAAGCCCGGGTAAAACCTTCGCAATCTGGGGGCCGTTCCAACGCAGGAACTCAGCTCGCGCAAGGGAAATGTCCTATGCGGCGCCTACTAATCTTGCACCGCAAGTTTCAGAAAAAGCGGCTAAGGCTGCCGAGGCACAAGGCATGTCTATTCTAGAAGCAGCTGCATTCGAACGGGCTGGAGTGGACATCGGCTAAGGGGAATGATTCAGCTTGGCTGAAAGGTGAAAAGGGGACGGTCCCGGTTTGCAAAGGCAAACTGGGACCGTCCCCTTAATTGTTTAATAAGATGAGCTAAGCCGCGTGTATTCGTATGTAAATGGCTGGGAGAGTTCGAGGGTAGCGATATCGGCATCGATTAGCGCGTATCCATTCTTTTGTTGGACGAGCAGGGCTTTCTTCAGTTGAAGCATGCTCATGCCGGGGCGCTTTTTAAGCATTTCCTGTAATGTTGTTTCCATGCGAAGTCATCCTTTCGCGTTTTGTTACCACTATTATCACATTGTTTTCATAATAAAGGGCATTAAATTGTTGCGGCATTATGAACATTCTTGTCGGATTTTTATTTTTTAGGGGATTTTTTGGCGGACGGGGACTGTTTTTAGTGGGTGGTAACTTGGTGTGATTAAGTGGATTGACTGTTTGTGTGGATGGGAATTGATTGTGTAGGTGGGCTGGCTTGTGGGGAGGTTGCTTGGTGGCATTGTGCAAACTGTCCATGGGATTGGGGGGATGGTGCTTGGGCCGATTTTTCAAAAAAAATTACCGCACCAGGGTGCGGCGTTCGCTATTGAATTTCAATTTCTTCTTCTTCGTTAAACGCTTCAGGGGAAGTGGTTTCACTGCAGTTCCAACAGTAGCTTCTAATGTTTTCCCATATCGTCAGCTGTTCGCCGCAATAAATGCATTCATTTGGATCAGATTGTGTCATAAACTGTTCCTCCTTCCGCGAGTTTGAACCATAGGCGTGGTGGGAAAGTTTTGGATGTTTCTTTTAGAGTTTTCCTTTACCCTATTGTATTGGGCGTTAAACGTTTTGATGACAGGAAATTTCTTTTTTCGATTTCTTTTTTCTCTGTGCCTTAGTTGTTGATGTATTTCTCAAAAACCGGTCCGAAATCTTTTTGATGGTATTGTTCGCGCGTCGATTTTAGCCATTCGAAGCTGAATTCGGTTAGTTGCTTGTACTGGTCGGCGAGCGCTACGTCGGCGGGCCTTGAGTTTTGGAGGATGTTTGTGGCCTTTTCCAGGCTTGCGCTGGCCATTTGAAGCATAATATTGTTTTCGATTGAGACTTCGGATATGTAGAGCAGGGCTTTGTAGAGGTCGTTCAGCTTATTGATTTGCTTTTTGTCGACATCAATGCTGAACTGCTCGTTTCCTAATGTGAATTTTATTTCGATATCGAGGTCAACCCTGCCCGCCGTTTCAAGCAGGACATCGGTGATTTTGTACTGGGAATAAGGATAGCGTTTTAGCAACCGCTTGGAAGAGATGGCATTTTCCCCGTCTACATGGATGAAGGCTAAATTTGTGAAGCAATATTCGTCTGCTTTCGTCTTGATCAGGAAATAAATTTTCTCATTGTCCTCATGGCGGACATAGTCATCTGCATCTGTTTTGTCAAAGTCCTGGGGCTCAATAATTTTTCCGATATCCGACAAGCCAAGTGCATCGGAAGCCAGTTTTTTAAACATTTTCATCTCCCCTTTTCCAGTATTATCAAACACTTTTATTTTACCATATGGGGGGGTTTTTTAGATCGTTTTTTGGGCAGCATTTTTGGGTTTTGGGGGTGGGGAAGCGTGCGTGGCAGGCTTAATGTTTGGGGATTGGTGTGTTTGGCATGTATGCAAATGCGGGATGGCATGGGCCCATTTTTCACAAAAGAAAGGGGGTTCTCGTTTACCCACTGGGCAGACGAGAACCGTCCTTGTTAGTGAAATTTCATGGCCGGCTGTGAGGGGGTTAGGTCATTTTCTTTAAGGAATTTCTCTAGGCCGCTTAGGTCATCGGTGTTTATTAGGTCTACTCCTGCTTTCAATAGCTCGGTCCATAATGCTTCCCTTGCTGGAGAGGGGGTGTCCGGTGTAGCCCAAAAGCGTACTTTTTGCCCATTGGAGTGGGCTGTTTCTACAATTTTATTTAACTTCTCGCGCTCGCTGGCGGGCATTTCTCCAATTCCGGTCCATGTGAAATGTTTTGTCCAGTTGTCGCTGATTACTGGCATGAAATGAGGAGAAACATTTGTCCCAAGGTCGTCCATCCGCCCGTCAAAGGCTGCATAGCGGACAGGCTGCTGCTCCATGGTGGCCCTTGGGCGATTGCCGGAAATGTAGACAGTTACCGCGCCTGGTTTCACACCGGAAGGGAGGAATTTTGTAAGCATCTTTTGGTAATCCCTGAGTTGGTTGTGAATGGCCAGGTATGTGGCTTCACCTTCCGATTTTATATCAATCCAAAGGATGAATTCGTCGGTGTAGCCGGGGTAAACGGATCCTCCGTTGCTTTCAACCGTTTCTTTTAATGGGTCGAGGTAAAGGGATTTCAATGTTCTGTCAGGTTGGATATCAATTTCGTCATGTGCAACAAGGAGTTCCCCGTCCTTCAGCCATACATCTGCTTCCACACTTGTAAAGCCGTGGGCAAGGGCATCAAATAAAGGACGTGTATGCTCATAATCGTTGTGGGCATGAGCTTTTGCGAGGGGGGTTATTGGGTAAGCGGGGGAGGCTGGAGTTTTTTGGCCTTCAGCAAATGCAGTGGTGAAGGACATCAAAAATAGGGTGATTGCCAGCGTCCAAATTTTTGCTGTTTTCTTCATGCGATTTCCTCTTTAAGAGTAATCTGTGTATGTATTGGTCGTTGTCCGAACCTTGATTCGTAGCCCCAAACTCATGTTGAATGGGTTTGGAACCAGAGTAAAAAAGCCCGGACAACTGAGTACATTTTAAGTGTAGCTTTTTTATATTAAAGGGATATAAATACAGTGTAAATATTTATTTAAAAAATGGTTTCAGATGACGATTCCCGGGTTGTTTATAGAGCAAAGTTTCAGTTAAAAAAAGATAACGGGTTTCGTTTAGAAGTACAAAATGAGAATTAACAGTGCTTTTCGCACGGAAATTTACAACTGAACTAGCGGACACTTTAGCTGTAAAATTAGCACGAAAAAAAAGCTGTGAGCGGTTTGAGCTCAGAGCTTTTTTAGTGGAGCGTTGTTGTACATCATAAGCACCCTCTAGTTCAATAAGGAATTTCAATTTAACTCCGAAATTTTCCGAAAAACAATACATTTTTAACCACATCTATAAGGCTTCCAACCATTATACAACTCACAAAATGAGTTGAATATGCCCATAGATTGTAATGTAAAAAATAGCTACCTGTTTCTTGATTCTGTAATTCATTATCGATTATGAAACTAAAGCCATTCCGTAACAGTAAATCTAAAATGGGGTTTGATCTTACTAACGGATGTGCATATTCAATCCAAAATATATTACTAATAATCGAGCCAATAGCGATAATGATAAAAACGATTGTAAAACTAAACAGTTTTATCTTTCTTATCATATAAATCTCATTTTGTCCTCGACGAATATCGAAATAACATTGATGAACAAGACAGAACCTTTTTTAAAAATAATTTACATATATTAACTTATTAAACGCAATTGCAAAAAAACCTTCTTCTTCAACAAAACTGCCCGTTCAATAAGGAGTTGAACAAAAAATGGCGGTAATCCTTCCTGGATCATCGCATCCTTTAGTTTCTTAAACGGAAGTATTCTTAATAGGTAAAGTATAGCTGATCTGTTCCATTCCAGGTAAAAACCCCATATTGTAGTACATAGACTCTGCTGGATTTCCTACGGTTACAAACAGTCGTACTACATCATATTTGTCATTCAAGACTGTTAAACAATGTCTTAATAAATTTGAAGCAATGCCTTGTCCACGATATTTTGGTTCTACCACAATGTTTGAAATTAAGGGGATTTCTTCCCACATAGATATTAAACATGCTCCAACTAAGTTATTATTTGTTTTATCAAAAACAAGACAAGAAGATTTTCGTAAAAAATCCTCATTGTTATTCTTGAAATAATAGTCTAAGTCTTCCATTTGTTGCTCTATTGTATTTATTGAAGGATAACCAATGCAATCAGTCCCTAAGTACGACTTGTATGAAAGTTGAGCAATTTCTTCAATACTTTCTACGGTTGGAGATTTTATTATTAAATGCTCCCTCCAATCAACCATCTCCAATTTTTCAGTTGGTCTAATCATGATACGTCTAATTTCCATTGGCTTAAAGCCCAATCGCAAAAAATGTTCAGACTGATAAGGCAGTATGCCTATTACCTTAATTGGCTTAGTTGGATTTGAAATTTCTAACATGTATTTTTTAACACTGCTATCACACTGTACAAATCTGTAAAAGGGGGTTCTAAAAACAAAGACCATAACATATTTGGTTCTATACATACTCCACCAATACGCTTCCCATTATGTACTAACCAATAAGATGGAATATTAGACTCAAAAATAGCCATACGCTTCTCCCAACTTTGTCTAAAAAACACGTTTTCTCTATAAGTTGTATAGTGAACTGCAAAATCTTTTAACTTAGCATCTATTAGGATGAATTCATTATCTATTTTAATCAAAATAATCCCCCCTTTTCTTCCATGAAATAATCCACTTTCTTTCAAACTTTTCCAAAGTTCAAAAGGATAGCAAATAATACTTTTTTATTCAACTCCATTATGTTGAAGAAGCTCTTCTTTAACTTTAACATATATATCCAAAAACCTGCTTATCATTTTCACCATTTAATTCGAGTGCTAAACACCCTTAATTGCACAGAAAACCCTGTTATATCTACTAAAAGATACAGTCCAATTCCTTTGAGAATTGGACTGCTAATTTGTGTACGAATTAGGTTTTTGTACTCGAAAACTGAACTCGTTAATTTAATTGACAGGCTGTCTTTTTATTGATGCAAATTTATGGAAGGGGAAACGTTAAACTAGTTATCTGGCGAAAAAAGGGCGTTGTCCTGGGCAAACGAGAATCGTCCACCTCTTTCCTTATTGCAGCTCCATCTTCAGGTCGGTGGCTTTTGCCCATCCTTTTAGGCTGATGAGTTTAAAGATTGCCAGGGAGATGATGATTGGCAGGATGATTCCGACAGCAATATAGATGGCCAGGACGGCGGGGCCTTGTTCGGCCAGAATGTTAATCGGCGCAATCAAGGAGTTCAAACCGAGTCCTGCGAGCTTGTAGGGCACTTTAAAGTCAAAAAAGACTGTTGCGATCGGGGCGCAAATGACTGCCGCGATGAAAGGCGGGATTGCCAATCGGGGATTTTTCACCAGGTTAGGGAATTGGACCTTTGGTGTGATGAGCGATTGGGCAATATTTGCGCCGGCGTCGTTTTGTTTGTACGACATTGCCGTGAATGCAGCAAATTGTACGGTGCAGCCGATTAATGCGGCAGCGCTGGAAACTGGGTCAAGCTGCAAGGCGATTGCGATGGCCGCGGAGGATGCGGGTGACATCAGGAAGATGCTCCATACGAGCGAAATGACCATTGGCCCGATAATAGGCGAACCTTCAACGGATGCGGCAATCTGCGCGCTAAGCCAGGTTATGAGAGGGGTCGTAATCGCTGCAAGGAATACCCCGGCGACTCCCCCGGCTAATACAGCGGCGAAGGGGATTGCCATCATATCGAGTTTGGTTTTCCCGGTCACTCTTTTTCCTACCCATGTGGCGATGATAGCGGCCAAAACGGCACTGAGCGGCTGTCCAGTCACGAGCGTTACCCCGCCATCTTCGGTAAGGCGGACGGCGTTGGCACCGATCGTACTGGAAGCCATCGCGCTGAAAATGACAAGTGTATTGCCGCCTAGCTGGTAGGCAATCCCTGCGCCAAGTGCGGGAGCAAGCATAAGTTGTGTGGCTTTTCCGATTGTGAAAAAGCCTTCCCAGCCGGTAAAGGTTCCTAAAGATTCAATGAGCAGGCCGATTCCAAGCGTAACGAGGACGGCATTGGCCAAACCTTGTGAAGCTTTGTACATTCGGTCGATCAAGTATTTCTTTGTTGATGGTTTCATTGGTGATGAGGCCTCCTAAACAGGTTGTTGAACTTTTGAGATTATATCTAGTGTTAGCACCTGATAATAATTAAGGCAAATTGTTATTATAGTATAATTGTTTTCCGAATGCCAATATTGTTGATTTATTCAGAAAACTTTAAAACGCTTTCATGTGAACCTTGGATCAAAAGCACCTGTTTTTTCGGAAGAAATCCATAGAAAAAGCCCGATTGTCGACGAACAATCGGGCTTTACCATTATAGTGATGTAGGAAACTGAACTGCTTATTTTTGCTTGTTTACATGATTTAGCCACTTGTCTGGAAAGGCCGTCATACAGGAACAGATCTCCTGGCCGGTATTATTTCCCCCGGGTTCCGTTCGCAATCGTAACCCGTACTTTGTTGGAGGTATACGTTTTGCCATTGAGTTCGGCGCTAATTGTAACGAGTGAAGTGCCTGGGCTCGTTCCTGTTAAGAGGCCTTTATCATCCACTTTCAGAACATCAGGGTTGCTTACAGTCACAGAATACTGTTTGTTCGACAATGTTACCTTGGCGCCGTTGACCATCTGTGCGGTTACGGTTGGAGAGACGGATTCGCCGGTAATGAGTTTATCATCAACCTCAAGCACAAGATTATCGACTTTCGCAGGAATTTTGTACAAGTTGGCGCCCATTGCATAATAGATGCTTCCGTCTTCTCCGAGATCCATTAAATCAACTGTGCCTTCCACCAGCTTCTCGGATTGGAGGGTTTCCGGATTCACGGCAGTGAGCTTTCGGTTCAGCGTCGTGTAGAGATTTCCGTCTGGTCCCCATTCGAGATAAAATGGCCGCCACTTCGATGAGAGGAAAGTTGTTTCGTATATTTCTTTGCTTTTCACCACTTCATAAGTTTCTGGATCCATCGCAAATATTGTTCCATCAATAATTCCCCAAAGAAGGCCGTCCGGTCCGAACGAGAAACCTCCAATGTTTTGGAATGGCGTGTCCTCCAAGCCTGGAATTTCCGGGGTGAATTCAGCTATCTTTTCACCTTTTTCCACATCCCAAACGAACATTTTGGCTTCTGGGGCAACAGGGTCATGGCCAAGGCCGCCATAAATGGATGTACCGCCATACACTTTACCGTCCTTATACGCCAGGCCGAAGATGCTTTGGTTTTCAACGATATTCCGGTACGTTTTTGCCTCTACATCAACTGAACCGTCTTCAGCCTGTTTTTCTTCAAGGATCGTCAAAGCCCCGCCATGTGCTCCGTAGGTCGGGATTGTTCCTATGAAGAGCTTCCCATCTCCCGTCGTCATTGCGAACGGGCGGTCCTGCTCGTCCTCGATATCCAGGTACAATCCCGGGTTCGCTTTGCCGTTTTCGTTGTAATCAATCGGCAATTGCGGGTCGTACCGGTACATCTTCGCGCCGGTATACGTCCCAAAATACACCTTGCCATTGTACTCGTGGATACCTTCTGATTGGTGGAAGGAGAAGTTTGTATAGGTATAGTCCTGCAGTTGTTCGTTATAAATGCTCATTCCGCGTTGATAGGCCCCTGAATAAACATTTCCATCAATGACTGCGAGGGCGTTGATGGCTGCTCCCTGGGCATCCACATCCGGAAAATGGACAGAGTATGAATGGTTTTCAGGATTGTAGAAAAATGAATCTGTGAATGCGGTCATTCCTGTCAAAACCGTTTCTCCCGTACTCAATGTCATCCAGCTGTGCGCCTTGACGGCTGTCGAACTTGGCAGGGAAGGGATGTTTTCTATTTTTGCAACAGTGTCAGTTTCTGTGTTGTAGGAAAATAAGTCACCTTGGAGTTTGTAGTAAATCAAGTCTGGGTTGTAAGGAGATGGAGGTGAGATTTTGCTTTGGAATTTCATTGTGCGAATATGTTCCCAGGTTGCCTCGTCAATAACGATCAAATCGGCTCCCGCATGGACAAAGAGCTTGCCGTTATAGATGGCAACTTCGGAAATGATTCCGCTTTGTCCGGATAGTGGAGTAGGAATTTCCTTCTTTTCGCCAGTTTTCCTGTCATAGCGAACTACGCCAGCACCAGTTCCGATTCCGGCATAGACATATTGATCCGTCACACCAAGGCCGCGGGCATATTTCTCTCCCTCTTTCATCGGCCCCAAATCTGTGAAAGTGTTGCTGGCAATGTCATACTCAAATACTTTTGACTCATCGTAGGTCGCGCCATAGATTTTMCCGTCCGAGCTGCTTTTCAAATCCCAGACAAAGTTGTCCGAAGGGTTCTTCCCGATCGTTTCCATCCTGTTTTCTTCAGGCAGATAGCGGTACACGACACCGTTAACTGTACTTGCAAAATAAACATTATTGTCGCTCCCGATGGTCATCGCCCAGATTACATCTGAATTAGGAATGGGTTGGGAGAATAAGCGCTCGCCTGTTTCCGCATTCACGACATAAAAGACTGCAGGCGTGCCCGTAATAGCTATGTACTGCAAATTTTCGCCCTTGCTGTTTTTGCCATATGCTGCTATTTGGGAAAGCGGGCTCTTCACCGCTTCTCCCAAATTCACTGTTCCCTCAAACTGATTTTTAACCGAGAATGCACTTTCATTCGCGAGTACAGTTGAGTGGGGCAATACTGTTGAAAGTAGAAGAACGAATAAAGCAGCAATCATCTTAATCTTTGTTTTCAAGGTGATTCCTCCTATATATTTTCTGCTTGCAATGATTCTATCCTCCTTTCGCTCCTTATTCTTGTTTCACCCTAAATAATAGTGACGAGCTCCTTGACCGTCAATAAAATCTGAATATTTTGATAAAAAGGGGTCTTTTTTACTAGAAGAAAAAATCTTCTAAATATCGAATAAACGGTGGAACAATTCTCCGAAATGATATATGCTGAAAATTAAGATAACAATATGCTTAAGAGGTGCTGCATGAATCCTTTGTTAAAGAATCTTGAAGGAGGCCTGATTGTTTCATGTCAGGCTTTGGAAGATGAACCCCTTTTTGGCTCAATGATTATGAGTAAGATGGCGATTGCTGCCCGGGAAGGCGGAGCAGTCGGGATAAGGGCAAACAGTCCAGCAGATATTCGCGCAATCAAACAAGTGATTGATTTGCCGGTTATCGGTTTGTATAAGAAAAACTATCAGGACAGCGAAGTTTACATAACGCCAACTAGCAAGGAAGTAGAAGAGGTAGTGGAGGCCGGTGCGGATATTGTTGCGTTTGATGCAACATTCAGGGAGCGGCCGGGAGGACAGGTGCTGGACGAATTCGTAAAAGAGATAAAGTCAAAATTCCCATCGGTTTTATTAATGGCTGACATTTCTACCATCGAAGAAGGATTGCATGCAGTGGAATTGGGCTGTGACTTGATTTCTACAACACTGGCTGGATATACCGAGGACACGGATCACATCACGGGTTTTGATAAAACGCTCCTATCGGCATTAGTGGAAAAAGCAGGCTGCCCTATTGTGGCGGAAGGCAGAGTGAATACCCCTGAGCTCGCGGCAGAATGCATTCGGGCAGGAGCTTTTGCAGTCGTTGTCGGCTCAGCGATCACCCGGCCGCAGGAAATTACGAAACAATTTGTAAAAGAAATCGAGATTACAAGAAAGATGGAGTAAATTAGCCTGTCATAGGTTATGAGACGAAAGGTGGCTCGTGTTTGGACAGAGAAGTGAGTTTTCGGAGGTTGCGAGTCCAAAGATGCCTAAAGCTTGGACACGGAAGTGAGTTTCCGGAGGTTGTGAGTCCAAAGGTGGCCCATTTTTGGACACGGAAAAGAATTCGAAAAAATGAAAGGGGTTACAAACCGCTGGACCAAGGAGGTGAAGCTTTCATTCGATTTACATAAGGATTATAGAAAACGTTTGGGGCCACATAGGAAAGAAAATTAAGAGGAAAAGGGGAGATATGTATGAAAAAGTTTCTGTTGCTGTTGGTTGCTTTGATGGTAATAGCTGCCGGCTGTAGCTCGAAGGAAAGCTCGGGCAAAGACAAAAAAGAGAAGGTCAATATTGAGGTTATGATGTTTGAAGGCGGATTCGGCTCTGAATGGGTGAAGGAATCGGCCAAGACTTATATGGATAAAAACAAAAATGTAAACATTAAGATTACCGCAAGCCCGGACATCCACACTCAGCTGCAAACGAGATTTCTATCAAAAGATGTCCCGGATCTAATGGTTCCGGGGCCAAGCTTCGATATCCGTGGTGTTATTAAAGATGGATTGATTGAAGCGATTGATGATGCGCTTGAAGAGAAGGCTTATGGAAGCGATGAAAAATGGGTCGATACGTTTGAACAAGGCCAATTCAATCAAAAGAGGGAAGGAAAAACGTACGGGATTCCTACAATTTTCTCACCGGGCTATATTTGGTGGTACGATGAGAAGCTTTTCGAGGACAATGGGTGGGAGCTTCCTAAAACACAGGAAGACCTCTATGCCTTAAAAGCCGAGGCTGAAAAGAAGGGAATTGCTGTTTTTTCAGTGCCAGGGAAACACCCGGGTTACTATTTCTTCGGTATTTACCTGCCGCTTGTTGAGCGGATTGGCGGCAAGCAAGCGCTTTTGGATGCGTTTAACCTGAAGGAAGGCGCATGGAAATCCGCTGCGTTTGTCGAGGCTGCGAAAGAATCACAGCGCATGGTTGATGAAGGTTTGTTTTTAAAAGGAACGTTCGGTTTGTCCCACACAGAAGCTCAAACGTTATTCTTCCAGCGTAAGTCCCTGTTCGTCATGGCGGGCTCGTGGCTTGAAGGCGAAATGAAGGATGTCATCCCGGCTGACTTTAAGCTGCGTGCATTCAATCAGCCGGAATTCCCTGGCGGCAAAGGCGAGTATCTTGCTCCTGTATCGACAGGTTGGGGCGGCGCCTGGTATATCCCAAGCGGCTCGAAAAATAAAAAAGAAACGATTAAATTCCTGAAGTTCCTATCCAGTGAACAAGAAGTGGAGAAAATGGTTTCTTCCAAAGGTCTCGCGAGCGTTGTGAAAAATACAGAAGATGCGATTCAGTCAGAGCCTTTAAAGAGCGCGCTTAAAGTTCTACAGGATGCTGGCGGTTCGTATGCGCCTACAGCCATTAACGATTCTTATCCTGAATTGGTCGGGAATATGAACAATATTTATCAAAGCCTCATGCTTGGCGAGCTGACTCCGGAAAAGTTTGCGGAGCAGGCGGAGAAATTCGCTGAACAAATCCGGAAAGATGACAACATCGAGAAAACAACATACTCCTGGTAAAACATAAACGTTGCGGAGAGGTCCTGAGTATTCTTGGGCCTCTCTCTTTTGAAAGGTTGTGAGTTTTTGAGAAACAACAGCGAAAGATGGGCGATTGTGGTGTTTTTATTGCCAGCCTCTGTACTCTACCTTTTATTTGTTCTCTATCCATCATTCAATGCGTTGCTGATGAGTTTATACAACTGGAGGGGTCTCGGAACAAAAACCTTTATCGGGCTGGATAATTATAAACGGATGCTCGGGGATGAAATCTTTCTCAACACATTGAAGGTGACAGGGAAATACATATTGGTCCAGGTTCCGCTCGTATTGGTGTTATCGGTCGTTATTGCGCTATCGATTTCCCACTTTTTAAAAACAAGATGGTTGAATCTTTATCGTTCGATTACGTTCTTCCCGTATATTCTTCCCGGGGTGGCCATTGCGATGCTCTGGTCAACCATTCTGAATCCGGTCAATGGCATGCTCAACGGATTGCTGGATGCGGTAGGATTGGACTTCCTTATGACGGAATGGCTTGGAAGGACGGAAACAGCTTTCGAAAGTGTTGTTTTCGTTAATGTGTGGGGAATGGTCGGGTTTTATAGCATTTTAATCCTCGCGGCAATCCTGAATATCCCGCAGGATGTCCTTGAAGCGGCGGAAATTGATGGTGCGACCAAATTAAAGAAAAGCATTTATATTACGATTCCGATGCTGAAGGACATTTTACAAGTGGTCATTATTTTTACACTGATTAATACAATAAAGATTTTCGAAATGCCGCAATTGTTAACGGGCGGAGGGCCAAACCGGTCAACCCAGCCAATCTCGCTCTATATTTATGAGCAGGCATTTTCGAACTTCAATTTCGGCTATGCTTCTGCTCTCGGGGTCATCTTTTTAATCCTTACATTGCTTGCATCGATGTTGACGTTGAAGGTAACGAGGAGGGAAGGCTAAATGAGCAAAGCTTTTCGCAATATTGGCAGCCATTTGTTCCTCATTTTGCTATCACTTTTAATTATCATCCCGGTCATTTGGGTTTTTGTGAACTCAGTCAAATCATCCGCGGATATTTTATTAAAACCGTTATCTTTTCCGGAAAAAATCACACTCGATAATTACGTGAACGCCTGGAGCAAGGCTGGCCTGGGGATTGGATTTATTAATAGCATTATCGTTACATCGATTACTGTGACCCTGATTGTCCTCATTTCCGCGATGGCCGCCTATGTATTGAGCCGGAAAAAGTTCCGTTTCCGGATTGCGGTTCAAAATACATTTTTAATGGGCTTGATGCTGCCGACGTTTTTGGCAATGGCTCCGCTGTTTTTATTAATGAATGACTTAGGGCTTGTTAACAGCATCCCGGGCTTGATTTTGGTCTATATTGCGTATTCATTATCGTTTACAATATTTATGTTGACTGCTTTTTTCAATCAAATCCCGGAATCTTTGGAAGAAGCTGCGATTATTGACGGATGCGGGCCTTTTAAGGTTTTTTGGATGGTAATGTTTCCATTGGCAAAACCAGGCCTGATTTCCGCGGCAATCTTCAATTTTGTCGGTATCTGGAATGAATACATTCTGGCGCTAATTTTAATAACCGACGATGAATTAAAGACATTGCCGGTCAAGTTAGCCAATATCATGATGATCCAGCAATACCATACCGATTGGGGAGCCCTGTACGCGGGGTTGGTATTGTCATTCATTCCCGTAACCCTCTTTTATTTGATTTTCCAAAGGCGGTTGATTGAAGGGTCAACGGCAGGTTCCGTTAAAGAATAAGGTTAGCATCAAACTGTTAAAGTAAAGTTACGATAAAGTTAGGATGAACGATGATGTCTACGACAAGCACGACTCTGAAAATCAAAAGCTATTATACCAGCTTGACGAAAGCGGAAAAAAAGGCAGCGGATTATATCGTTGCGAACCTGAATGATATTATTTATTGCTCCGTAACCGAATTGGCTGAAAAAGCGGATGTCGGGGAAACGACTGTTTTGCGCTTGTGCAGAAAAATTGGCTTTACTGGTTTTCAGGACTTCAAACTGGCTGTCGCCCAAGATTCCGTCATGATGGCCCAGGCGGACGAAAGCGAGCCATCGATCATTAGAAAAACCACCTCCAGGCATGTGGAAATCCTTGAAGAAAGCAGACAGTTACTGGATGAAGAGCAGGTAGAAAAAGCGGTTCAAGCCATTCTTTCTTCTAAAAATAATTTCTTTTTTGGGGTCGGTTCATCCGGGCTGACCGCCCTGCAGGCAGTGAATGTATTCACACGAATAGGAATTGCATGCGATGCAAAGCAGGACAGCCATTTTCAAGCAATGAGCGCTTCCTTGCTGACGGAGGAGGATTGTGCGATTGGGCTTTCTGTCTCGGGAAGCACGAAAGATACAATCCGCAACCTGGAATTGGCAAAAAAGGCAGGCGCGAGAATTATTTGTATAACAAGCAATGGGAAATCGCCGATTACAAAATTGGCGGATATTGTTTTGTTAACTTCATCAAAGGAAGGGCCGCTCGAAGGCAGCTCAATCGTCTCGCAAATCGCTCAATTGTCTGTGATCGATATCTTGCATTCCGCGCTAATTAACAAGAGAGAGGACATTGCGCAAACCGCGCGCAAAGCCACAGCGAAAGCGGTATCAGATAAGCTGTATTAAGGACGGTGCTCATTTAATGGGGAGGCATGTAGGTGATTTTTCTTTAGAACAGCTGCGCTTGTATAAGCCGGAGCTGGTGAATAAACCAGCTGATTTCGACTTGTTTTGGGCTGGCGAGAAAGAGAGGGTGAAGAGGTCCGGCTTTCGTGTGGATGTTAAGTGGGTAGATTACCCGCTTCCTTTGGTGGAAGTTGCCGATTTGACGCTTCATAGCTGGGATGGGACGCCGTTAAAGGGGATTCTGGTGCGGCCAAAGCATATTGAGGAAGGGCCTGTGCTCCTGCAGTTTCATGGGTATACGGGCAGCCGGGGCTTGCCCTCGGAATGTTTAAAATGGGTGCTTCAGGGGATAACCGTGATCGCATTTGATGTAAGGGGCCAGGGCGATTCACCCGATTATGCCAACTACCCGAATGGCAGCAGAATCACTGGCTGGATGACCCTTGGGATTTTTGAAAAAGAAACCTACTATTATACAAATGTTTACCGTGACCTAATCGCTCAAATGGAGTGGATACAGGCTAGTGCGCCTGTAAAGCCGACTGTTTTTGGAATCAATGGTGCTTCGCAGGGGGGCGGGCTGGCCCTTGCCGCAGCCGGACTGGAAGAGAATGTTCAGTTTGTTGCCTGTGATTGGCCATTTTTGACCCACTTTGAACGCGCCCTGGACGTTTCCTTGTCCGGCCCATACATGGAGATTGTGAATTTTTTGAAATTACATAACCCGGAGAACAATCTTAAGGCGGATATTTTAAAAACGCTTGCCTATGTCGATGCCTTGCATTTTTGCCCGGCGATTCATGTGCCTGTATTGATGGGAATCGGCTTCGAAGATTCGACGACTCCTCCATCATCGGCATACTCAGCCTTTAACCATATCCAAAGCAAAAACAAAACGATTATCCCTTATCCCCAATACACCCATGAATCCAACCCCTTCCATGAAGAAAAGAAAATTGCCTTCATTTATGAACAAGTTTTTGGCGGGTAAGGCAGGGGAAGGGTTAAAAAACTTTGGGGACAAAAAGTACATAGAAAAAATGCACGAAAAATATTCGCCACTTCATTTTCAATGGAGTGGTGATTTTGTTTGTTAGCGGCTTGAAAACCTCATAGTCTAATCATTGGATGGTTTTTGCGATAAAAAAACATCTCCCTGTCCAAACATTGGGCGTCTTTGGACAGGCACCCCCTAGAAATTCACTTTGTTGTCCAAACATTGGGCATCTTTGGACAGGCACCCCCTAGAAATTCACTTTGCTGTCCAAACATTGGGCGTCTTTGGACAGGCACCCCTTGGAAATTCACTTTGCTGTCCAAACATTGGGCATCTTTGGACAGGCACCCCCTAGAAATCCACCTTGCTGTCCAAACATTGGGCATCTTTGGACAGGCACCCCCTAGAAATCCACTTTGCTGTCCAAACATTGGGCATCTTTGGACAGGCAATCCCTAGAAATTCGCTTTCCTGTCCAAAGATGTTAAAGCACCAAGCAGCTCTCTGTGTCCATATGAGAACAAGACTCGATTTACACAGGCAGGATAATTTACACTTCCGATGACGATGTTGTTCGCTTACTAAATCTTCATCTAGTGTTCGAGTGAGGGGTGATCGTTGCTTTTCGGTCACTAAGTTTTCAACCTTTGCTAGGGGAGAAGGTTTCTGCCATTCGAGGTATAAACTTGGTTTATGCTCGGGGTGTTTGCTTTATGTGTGAATGCCATATTTGGAGTGCTGCTTGTACGGGGGCTTGGTGTGTGAGCGTTGAAAGCAAGGGCTGGATGGCATGGACCAATTTTTCCAAAAATAAGATGATGTAAACGCTTTACCAAAATTTATGAGCTTTGAGACGAGAAATTCTTTTGGATTTCGTGTATAGTAGTAAAGGTCTTCGTAAGTACCAACTTTTACTCTTGGTATAAGTTGTCACCGAACGGCTCCTTCTCTTAAGTGGTGCTTTTCTACCTTCCCAGGAAATAAAACAATAAACAAATGGCAAAACTGAATACGATATGGGCAATTTTACATTAAGAGGTGATTGAATGAATCCCATAGTTGAAGTGAGGAATGTTTCCAAGATTTTTGGAAAGTCGCCTCGTGCGGCAATTGATTTATTGAAGCAAGGTAAGTCGAAGAGGGAAATTTTGAAGCAGACAGGGCAGACGGTTGGCGTGAATAAGGTCAACTTTGAGATATATCCTGGGGAAATTTTTGTGATCATGGGGTTGTCGGGCAGCGGGAAGTCGACGTTGATTCGGATGTTCAACAGGCTGATTGATCCGACAATCGGCGAGATTTTGATTGACGGTGAGGATATTGTCAAGATGAATGCTGCGCGGTTAAGGGAAGTGCGGCAGAAAAAGATCAGCATGGTTTTCCAGAATTTCGCGTTGTTCCCGCATAAAACGATTCTTGAGAATGCGGAGTACGGTCTGGAAATTAAGAAAGTGGCTGTGGAAGAGCGGCGTAAAAAAGCGATGAATGCGTTGGAGAGTGTCGGCTTGAAAGGGTATGAAGACCAGTTTCCATCCCAGCTGAGCGGCGGGATGCAGCAGCGGGTTGGCCTTGCCCGAGCACTTGCCAGCGATACGGATATCATTTTAATGGATGAGGCGTTCAGTGCGCTTGACCCATTGATTAGAAAAGATATGCAGGATGAATTGATTGAGATTCAGGAGCAATACAAGAAGACGATTATTTTTATTACCCATGACCTTGATGAGGCGTTGAGGATTGGGGATCGGATTGCGTTGATGAGGGACGGCAGCATCATTCAGTTGGGCACGCCGGAACAAATCATGATGCAGCCTGCGAATGAATTTGTTGAGAGGTTCGTTGAGGATGTGGATTTGTCGAAGGTGTTGACGGCTTCGCATGTGATGAAGCGGCCTGAACGGATTAGTGTCGACAGGGGGCCGCGTGTTGCCCTTGAGATTATGCGGAAGCAAGGGTATTCGAGTATCTTTGTCGTTGACCGCCACCGGAAATTGCTTGGGGCATTGACCGCTGAGCAGGCGCGGGAGGCGATTGACCAGAACAAGTCGATTGCCGACGTGATGACGACGGACATTCCGACGGTCACCGAGGATACGTTATTGACGGATCTGATGGATACGATGGCAACCTCGAGTTTGCCGATTTCCGTTATTGATGAAGAGAATAGAATTAAAGGGATTATTATCCGGGGAGCAGTTATTGGCGCTTTGGCCGGAAATAAGGATTCCTTGAACGAAATGGAGGGGGAATGATTTTATGAATATGTCGAAAATCCCTCTAGGAAAATGGATCGATTCTTTAGTTGAATGGATTACGGTCGCGTTTGCCGGCTTGTTTTCATTTATTACTACGGCAATCAATGGGTTATTGGATGCGATCGTTAATGTTTTAAGCGCGGGACCGCCGATTGTGGTCATGGTTGTGCTGGCGCTTTTGGTCGCCTATACGAGTAGATGGCCATTGGGAATTTTTACGTTGGTGAGCTTACTGTTAATTGATAATCTTGGCTATTGGGACTCAGCGATTCAAACACTTGCGATTGTGCTTGTGTCGGGATTTCTGACGATCCTGATCGGGATTCCGCTTGGGATCTGGTGTGCGCAAAGTAAAACAGTGCAAAGAATTGTTACGCCTATTTTGGATTTCATGCAGACGATGCCGGCGTTCGTTTACTTAATTCCTTCGATTTTGTTTTTTGGAATCGGGGTCGTTCCGGGCATTATTGCGTCGTTTATTTTCGCGATTGCGCCGACGATCCGGATGACGAATCTTGGGATACAGGAAGTGCCGAGAGATTTGATTGAAGCGTCGGATGCATTCGGGTCAACGAGCGGGCAAAAGCTGATGAAAGTTCAGCTCCCTCTTGCCACGCCAACAATTTTAGCAGGAGTGAACCAAAGCATCATGCTGGCGCTGTCGATGGTTGTAACGGCTTCACTTGTTGGTGCACCTGGGCTTGGGGCCGATGTTTATCGCGCAGTCAGCCAGATTAATGTAGGCCAAGGGTTCGAGGCGGGGTTATCGATTGTGTTTATCGCGATTATCCTCGACCGGTTCACGCAAAACCTGCGGAAGCCTGCATACGGGCATATTGTGAAGGGAAGATATGTATTTGCTGTTGTAGCAGCGCTTATTGTCGGGACGCTCCTTGTGCAAGGGTTTGCGAAGGAGAAGGCGATGACGGGTAATCCGAATGAGATTGGTGGGCAAACCCATTATCGGATTATCGGGATTGAGCCTGGGGCCGGCATCATGTCGCAGGCGAGCAAAGCACTTTCTGAATATGGGCTGGACGATTGGAAAATTGTTGAGGGTTCTTCGGCGGCGATGGTTGCAGAATTGCAGAAAGCGTATAAAAATAAGAAGCCGATTATTATTACCGGCTGGTCGCCGCACTGGATGTTTTCTAAGTTTGATTTGAAATATCTAGACGATCCGAATGGCGTTTTCGGCGGGTCGGAAGGAATCCATACGATTGTCCGGAAAGGGCTTGATAAGGATGCGCCTGGCGCGTATAAAATCCTTGATCAATTTTCCTGGGAGACGGGCGATATAGAAGCTGTGATGGTTTCGATTGAAGAAGGATTGTCACCGGCTGAAGCGGCTGAAAAGTGGATCGCCGACCATCAGGATAAAGTGGCGGAGTGGACGAAAGGTGCACAGAAGGGGAATGGTGAAAAAATCAGCCTTGTGTATGTGGCCTGGGATACGGAGATCGCAAGCACGAACGTGATTGGCAAGGTCCTTGAACAGCATGGCTACAAGGTCGCGCTTAGCCAGGTTGAAGTCGGGCCGATGTTTGCCGGCGTTGCAAATGGAAGCTCCGACGGAATGGTTAGTGCTTGGCTGCCAAGTACGCATCTTGAGTATTTCAATACGTACAAGGACGATTTCGTTGACCTTGGCATCAACCTGAAAGGTACGAAGAGTGGATTGGTCGTTCCTGATTATGTCGATATTGATTCGATTGAGGATTTGAAATAGGAAAGAAGGAAGCAGGGAACTCTGCTTCCTTTTTTTTGCGTTTTATGGGCTGATGAAAGCTGTGGTACTTTAAAGCTAATTAAATGTGGTTCGATAGCTACTTGGCGATCATCATAAAAGTTAAATGTTAGATTACTCCATAGATGATTTATCCAAAAAAAAATAGGAATAACAATTACAAAATCAAAAAGGACTTCACGCAAAATTCGTAAAAGTGTTTATTTTGTGATAATTTAGTAATACAATTATCATAATTTACTATTCAGAATATTATGGGGATTTATGATTACAATTAAATCCAACGACTCTTTTTTTAAAATTTTATTAGGTATACTGCGGCAACACGGCATTATTTCTCGGTGTACCTAACTATTACCTAACTAAAGTCGGGGGGAAGCAAATGGCTGCAAATGCATTATTAGAAGTAAAAAACTTAAAGACCTATTTTTATTTAGAAGACAAAAGGATAGCAAAAGCAGTAGATGGGGTTGATTTTTCCATCGCGCCAGGAGAAACGGTTGCCCTGGTTGGAGAGTCTGGCAGTGGAAAAAGTATAACCTCCTTATCGATTATGAAGCTTATAGGAAAACCGGGAAAAATTGAAGATGGCATTATTCATTTTTCCGGAAGGGATTTGGTTAAGCTTTCAGATAAACAAATGTCAACTGTTCGCGGCAGGGAGATCGGAATGATTTTCCAAGAACCGATGACAGCACTAAATCCAGTATTTACAATTGGCAATCAGATCATGGAAACGATTATGAAACATAAAAAAATCTCGAAGCAGCAGGCATACATAAAAGCGGTGGAGCTTCTCAAGATCGTAGGGTTCCCCAGGGCTGAAGCAACGATGAACGAATATCCCCATCAATTATCCGGAGGGATGAGGCAAAGAGCAATGATTGCCATTGCTATCTCCTGTGACCCGAAGTTACTCATTGCCGATGAACCGACCACGGCTCTCGATGTGACAATCCAAGCGCAAATCCTCGATTTATTGGATGAAATGAAGCGGAAATTTAATATGTCTGTATTGCTGATTACGCATGATTTAGGGGTTGTAGCAGAGTATGCCGACCGAGTCATGGTCATGTACGGAGGACAGATTGTCGAGGAAACTACGGTTGATGAGCTATTTTTAAAACCAAAACATCCTTACACAATTGGATTGCTAGATAGCTTGCCAAGCCTTGAAAAAGAGGTTGAGCGGCTTGGGGCGATTAGGGGCACAGTCCCCCCTGCACACAGCTTTCCAGTTGGGTGCCGATTTGCTGACCGTTGTCCGCACACAATGCCAAAATGCAATGAACGCAATCCTGAGTTAGCGAGTGTGGAACCTGGACATAACGTCCGTTGCTATTTGTACGAATAAGGAGGTTGAAGCGGTGTCTGTGATTGAGAAAGCAGAAACAAGGACTGATCAAGATTATATATTGCAAGCCAAAAACATTAAAAAGTATTTTCCAATTAAGGGCGGCGTTTTGAGAAAAACAGTAGGGCATGTAAAGGCTGTGGATGATGTCTCTCTGGATGTCCTGCGCGGAGAAACGCTTGGAGTAGTTGGAGAATCAGGTTCAGGAAAGTCAACCTTAGGCCGAGTTCTTTTAAGGCTGCTTGCTCCAACAGAAGGACAAATCCTTTTTGAAAATCAAGATATTTCAACACTTGGAAATAGACAGCTTCGTCCAATCCGCCGTGATATGCAAATTGTTTTTCAGGATCCCTACGCCTCATTGAATTCTAAAATGAGTGTACAAGAACTAATTGAAGAGCCACTAATCGTTCAAACAAAATTATCAAGAGCCGAACGACGGGACAAAGCGATCGATTTATTAGAAAAAGTCGGTTTGCGCCCGGATGACCGCTTAAAATATCCACATGAGTTTTCAGGTGGCCAGCGTCAAAGAATTAGCATTGCACGGGCATTGTCTCTTAATCCGAAATTTGTTATTTGTGACGAACCAGTTTCGGCCCTTGATGTTTCCATCCAGGCCCAGGTACTGAACTTAATGGCCGACCTGCAAGATGAGTTTAATTTAACCTATTTGTTTATTGCCCATGATTTAAGTGTTGTAAAGCATATTAGTGACAGGGTTGCGGTTATGTATTTAGGCCGTATAGCAGAAATTGCACCTAAGAAATCCCTCTATGAAAAGCCACTTCATCCCTATACAGAAGCATTATTATCTTCAGTTCCATCTACAGATGTCCGACATAAGAGACAAAAAATAATTTTAAAAGGAGACTTGCCAAGTCCTTCTAACCCGCCTACCGGCTGTGCATTCCGAACTAGGTGCCCAAAAGCCCATGAACGCTGTGAACTGGTTCGTCCGGAATTAAATGAGGTTGGAAATGGTCATTATGTCGCTTGTCATTTGTACGAATAAGTTTTGGAATAGTGTTTTGAAGATTGAAGTTATTTATAGGGGGTGGTGCTCCTACTCTAATCGTGCTTCCGTTCTATCAGGTTTATTTTTAAAAAATAAAGGGGTGGTTGGATTGAAAAGAAGGAAAAGTTGGCTGCTTTTGCTAAGTTTTGTACTCGTGTTGGGAGTTCTCGCTGCTTGTTCAGGGAAAAAGCCCACATCTGGTAAGGATGATAATGCAAAGGGCGAACCGAAAAGTGGCGGAACGATTACTGGGGTTATGGATACCGCGCCTACCGGTTTATTTAACCCTATTTTCTACACAGAGGCGTATGAAAGCAATATCCTTTCTTTTACACATGAAGGATTGCTTTCCCAGGATGAAAATCTTGGATTCATTCCAAACCTGGCAAAAGAGTGGGAATTCAACGATGACCAGACGGAAGCTACATTTAAGTTAGAAGAAGGGGTAAAGTGGCATGATGGTGAACCGTTCACGGCAGATGACGTCGTGTTCACTTATAAGACACTTGCCAGCCCTGGCTACGTAGAAGCAGGTGGGGTGCGTGTAAATTACGTTGAAAGGTTATTAGGTTACGAGGAATTCTCTACGGGTAAATCCCAGGAATTCCAAGGTGTGGTGGCAGTTGATGAGCATACTGTAACGTTTAAATATGCTGAGCCAAACGTGATGGCTCTTCCGGATGCAGCTTTCCCAATTATTCCTGAGCACGTATTCAAGGATATCCCTGTTGCGGACATTCCACAGGCTCCGGCCTCACGCAATCCAAATGAGGTTGTGGGCACCGGTCCTTTCAAATTTACTGAAATGGTTGAAGGGGAGCAATATGTACTATCAAAGCATGCTGACTACTGGAAAGGCGAGCCTAAATTAGACCGTGTCGTTTGGAAAATTGTTGACCAAGCGGTTATCTTAGGATTACTTGAAAAGGGTGAAATTGACTTTGTAGCCGACCCTAACGGAGTACAGCCTGCAGACTATGAAACAGTAGCTGATCTGGATCATGTCGAGATTATTGAACAGCCGGATTTCGGATATCAAATTATGGGAATGATGATGAACCACCGTGCAAAGGGTGATACTGCAGTAGATCCATCAAAATGGACTGAAAATAAGAAGATATCAAATAAGGAAGTGCGTCAAGCCATTGCTTATGCTATCGATCGTAAAGGCATCATCGATGGTTTACTCTACGGACGCGGTTCAGTACAAAATTCACCAATCGCGACTCAATTCTGGGCTTATGACGGAGAAGCTCCAAACCAATATAAATTTGATCCGGATAAAGCGAAAGAATTACTTGATAAAGCAGGATATGTGGATAAAGACGGTGATGGGTTCCGTGAAGATCCACAAGGGAATAAATGGGTTCTTAATATGAACTATCCGACTGGAAACCAAATTCGTGAGCGTTCTGCCCCAATTATTGTCGAGTTCCTGGAGGAGGTAGGTATCGATATCAATCTTCGCCAGCCTAAGGAAACAGCAGCTTACTTTGAGGATCTTGAAAATAATAGCCAGGATTGGGATCTTTACCTAATGGGCTGGAGCCTAAGCAGCACTGATCCGGATCCGAGCGGATTGTGGGCTTCAACCTCTGGATACAACTATCAGCGCTGGATCAATCCGGACTCTGATAAGCTATTAAAAGATGCGGTCAAGCCTCCTGATGCGTTTGAGCAGGATTACCGAAAGAAAGTATACAGTGACTGGCAAGTATTATTCGGCGAAGATATGCCGTCTCTCATCCTGTATGCACAAAACAGTATATGGGCACATAACAAGCGTCTACAAGGTATCAGTGTATTGCCATCTACATTCATAAATGACCCTCATCTATGGTATGTAACAAAGTAAGAGGATAGACAGGAAGAGCGTTCGGGCTAACGCCGGACGCTTTTCTGTTAAATAAGTGGAAGCGGGGAAGCGGCGCTGAACTTTAGCATCTATGTTCTGTTCGCCGATGCTGGGAAATTTTGATGCAGTACCTAATAGAATGGAGGGGGAACATTGTACAAATATATCATTCGGCGAATTCTGATTTTTATCCCGATGCTTATCGCCCTGACCATTATTGTATTTGGACTAATAAAGGCCGCGCCAGGTGATCCGCTTACAGGCAGGTTAATGAATCCTGACATTGACCCGGAAGTGTTTGAAAGGCAAAGGGAAGCGTTGGGTTTAAATGATCCGGTACCGGTTCAATATTTTCATTGGTTAACAAACGTCGTTCAGGGGGATTTCGGAGAGTCCTTTATTTATAGAGGCCGCGATGTAGCGACATTAATCGGGGATCGGCTCGCAAATACGTTTTACCTCGGTATTTTTACTCTTTTTATTACAATTATCGTTTCAATACCGATTGGCATCTATTCCGCGCGAAATCCTTATTCGCCATTTGACTATGGTGCGACTACCTTCGGATTTTTTGGCCTGGCCGTTCCGAACTTCTTCTTTGGGCTAGTCGCTATTTACCTGTTTTCTATAAAACTCGGCTGGCTTCCTTCACATGGATCGGTTTCACAGCCTGGCTTGGAGGGCTTCGAGTTATTCAAAGATAAACTAAGCCATTTGATTTTGCCAGGATTAACGCTTGGGTTGGGTGGAACTGCTTCATATATGCGCTTTATGCGTTCTGAAGTACTTGATGTTTTATCAAGTGATTATATTCGAACAGCAAGAGCAAAGGGAATGACCGAACAAAACGTCTTATACAAACATACCCTCCGCAATGCTTTAATCCCGATCATAACCCTTTTAGGCTTTGAAATTGGGGCTTTATTAAGCGGGGCTGTTATTACTGAAGGTGTATTCCAATACCAGGGTATAGGCACTTTGTTTATCAATTCAATTGGAAACCGTGATTACCCGGTTATTATGGCTATTAATCTTCTGCTTGGGTGTACAATATTGGTAGGAAATTTATTGGCAGATATTTTTTATAGTATTGTAGATCCACGAATCCGCTACGATTGAGGTGAAAACGTTGCAACCAAATACCGAGGAAACACTGGAAACACCCTTAACCGATGTACCGAAAAATGTGGTAGCTGGGAAAAGCCCTTTTCAAATTGCATTACGGCGTTTTATGAAAAATAAGCTTGCCGTAGCAGGGGTGATTATCCTTTTTCTAATCGTGGTGGCCGTATCTGCGGCACCCCTTTTAACCGACCATAGCCCAACGAAATCCAATTTATTATTGATTGAAAGGCCGCCAAGTGCCGACCATCCATTAGGGAATGATAGTTCCGGCCGTGATATTCTATCCCGTTTATTATATGGCGGCCGAATCTCTCTTATTGTTGGATTTAGTGCGATGATTTTCACACTTATTATTGGTGTAACGTTAGGATCTATTGCGGGATACTATGGCGGTAAAATAGATGCTGTCATCATGCGATTTACAGACATGATGTTAATGTTGCCGTTCCTTGTTCTCTGTTTAACCATCGTTGCACTGCTTGAAAAGGTTACAATCGGGATATTTGTTACAATCATTGCTCTTACGGCATGGCCAAATCTAACAAGGATTATCCGAGGAACTTTTCTTTCTCTAAGAGAACAGGAATTTGTGCTCGGAGCGAGGGCAATCGGCGCCAGTGATTTGAGAATCATTTTGAGGCATTTTATCCCTAATGCGATTGGGCCAATTGTGGTAAATGCAACATTAATGATGGCAACTTACATTATTATTGAATCAGGTCTAAGCTTTATTGGCTTTGGGATACCTCAGCCAACACCTACCTGGGGGAATATGATTTCCGAAGCGCAAAGCTTACGTATTTTACGAAATAGCCCAAGTGCGTGGATACCGCCCGGTTTGTTAATTCTGTTAACGGTATTGTGCATTAACTTTATTGGGGACGGGCTCCGCGATGCTCTTGACCCAAAAAGTAATAAAAGATAAAAAAAGATGGTGCGAAGATTAACGGGTTCGGTTTTGAAGTACAAAATTTGAATTAGCAGTGCTTTTCGCACGGTTATTAGCAGTTGAATTAGCCGACACATTAGCAGTAAAATTAGCACACAACAAAGCTTGAAGCCATTATGCTTCGAGCTTTCTTTATAGTAGTGCGTTGCTCAACTAAAGCACCCGTTTGTTTAATTGCTTATATTATTTATTTTGTAAATTTTTTGTTATTAAGTATTTTTCTGTGGAATTAAATACAGCGTGATGAAGGTCGCCGCCATTTCCTTTATATTCTTTTCCATCTTCATCGAATATGATGAATTTATACCCTGAATTGATGTTTTTATGTAGTCTCATTCCAAGTCCCTCAAAGTGTATCCAATCGAATATTTCTTCTATATTAAATAGTCTAATACCATCTCTATAAACTTCTTGGGGTGCAAGGATTGTTTCTTCACCAGTAATTTTTCCACCGATAGACCATTCTTCCCCTCGATAGTTATAAAATTGATAAGCATATGTTTCTCCATTATCGTATGGAGGTTTAAACCCTAATTCCTTTAATCTTAAAACGTGTTCTTTTTCTAAATAAATCAAAAATTAACCTCCTTTTGTAATAAGTGTTTATTAAACAAACCTCCCTGCACCGTTTGTACAATAAAAACTTCAATAAAAAAGGGCTTTTATCCTTCCTGGATTAATACCCCTGTTAGTAACCTTGCCTTTATCCTACAACGTATAATTTTTTCTCAATGAAGGCAATACTTTTTCCTCGAAGTTTCCTTCATTGTTTTCATTAATGAACATTGCCACAAATTCCTCGTTCTCAATGTTTTCGTCGTCAACAGTGTGTTCTGCCACACGAATCTCAAATTTATGATTTTCAATATCCTTGTCAAAAGATGAGATCACATAAAGAATAAAATTGAATCCTTCCTTTTTTATTATCCTTATTAATTCTTGCGGATTGCTTGGATTAATCCAGGAAACATTATTATGGTATGAACCACCAAATGACCAGTAGTCACTTTTAAATACAGTTCTGTTTATAATAAATGACTTCCATTCTTCTTCTTCCCATTTTAAATTCACTTCAAAATAAGGGAACAAAATGAGGTCGCCATTTTCAAGGAAATTGTATATAAACTTTGCTGTTTCTTCTGTTCCCAGTTCGAATTTTTGAATTGTGAAATGCGGCGATTTTCCAACTAACTTCATTTAACCACCCCAATATGTAAAAGTTCTCGTTTCTTGTAAGGCTAATTTGCCACGTTGTTCAAAATAAGGAATTCAACAAAAGGTGCCTTAATCCTTCTCGGATCAAAGCCCTCGTTACTTTAAGTGTAATTCTTCACATAATAGAAGAAGTGTTCTCCCTATTTCACGGAGATTAATTTAAGATGACGATACTTGTTTAATGAACAATTGTTTATCTAGGAACAAAGGTATAATTGGAATTAGTAGTTTCATTCCTTTAAATGGAGACCCACATAGTAGATGAATAATTTCCCCTGCATTTATGTCAAATTCGTATATCTCGCTTTTATTCCAATCGACCTTTAAATAATTCTGATTCTTTCCTTGTTCAACTGGTAAAATTATTTCTTCTTCATCCCTAATGACACCTACATATTTATTGTTTAAATATATTTTGAACTTTCTTAGCTTATTAGCAAATTGTGATTTTCTTTTTAAATGAATAGAACATTTTGTCTTACTGTACAAATTACTCATAAATTTCACCCTTTCAAAGTAAATCCATTTATTCTTCATTTATTGATTTATTCCTTCTATTACCAAACAGCCACGTTAGCTCAATAAAAAAACAGGATTGCCCAGTAATCCTTTGTTAACGAACCTGCCCGTATGTTTAAGTGCATTTGTTCGGAAATCAGGTTAATTACTGGAATCCTGCTCGTTATTCAACATGGTACTCATTAAAAAAAATCAGTAATAATGCAAAATTATTTTCGTTAAAGTTTCCTCAATTGAATTTCCTTTATTTTTATACAGTTCTTTTTCAAACTCATCTATTGGAATAATTATATTTTCTATCCCTACCAAAGTGAAAGGTCCAAAGTTCGGTTTATAGACAAATTCCACCACCACAATATTGTTCATCAATTCTCTTTGGCTTAAAAAATACAGCATGCTAACTGCTTCACGTGTTACGACTTCTTTAGATCTGGAATTAATGTCATTTACCCAATTAGTATCAGTAAAAGTAATCTGAATTAATTTATTCTCCCCTGTTTGGGAATAAGGTAGCAAGATCCTTTTATCTTCTAAAAGTAATGTATTTAAGTAGTCTTGATTGAGAGTAAATTCTTCAACTGTTTGTATTTTATATCTGCCTTCATACACTACATTTAAATCATCACTTATCTGTTGAAGACTTTTATATTTTTCACCTGCTGAAGTTACTGAATGAAACCATACTCTAATGTCTTGATAATGCCAAACAGTATGAAAAATCAGGATAGCAGATAGGATTAGTAAAGCATTAAGTTTGCTCAGGCTTATTTTTCCACTTTTTTTCGAGTTCACCTTATATAGTCTCCTTTTTGCAGTTGAAATTTAAAATGGTTTATAAGCACTGCTACCGAATCCTTCTTCAATATTCCTGCCACGTTTATTTAATAAAGGATTCAATAAAAAAGGGCGAAAATCCTTCCTGGACTACGCGCCCGTTTGATAAAAGCTATCACGCTTTCTTCTGAATTAAAGTTATTAAATAATACATTTGTGAAATTAAAAACGATAGTAGAAGAATAATTACTGTTCCAATCGTGTAAACGGCTTCCTCTGCTGGATTGCCCCCACCTTTAAATATGGAATTAAATATGAAAAATAGAAATACACTTGCAATTATAGTTAAGAAGAAGATTCTACTGGATGTTGACATATAATCTCACCTACCTAAATATCGTTTAAAAGGCCACTTTTACTATATATTCATAAAATAAATAAGTATCGATATTCCAAAAGCTATGATGCCATATATTAAAGCTAAATGCGTATGTCCGAGACTATATAGGATATAGCTTGCTGCTGAAAACAGGATTAGCTCTAAAGTAAAACCGTAAAAGCCTTCAAGCTTATAAGGTGCATTTGGAGAGCCCAACATAGCCCAAGTGATCGCTACCACTAAGGGAATTCCAATCGCTCCAATCATTTTCCCTTGCTGAAACCCCCAGGTACCGAAAATGATGAGAGCTACTATTTCGCAAATAAATCTACTTGCCATTATAAGTAGTATCATTACCAACCTCCTATTATCTCGTTACTATTCTGAAAGAGTCCGTCTCTAAGTCCAAATCCGCTAACCTGTCCGTTCACATGAGTGCATCTTTTCACAAACTCCTTCATATCCACAAAATATTTTAACATATATATCCAATAATTTATTGTTTGGTTCATTTTTCTCTCACTAAATCACACAGCATCCAATCATTATTTCAAACCCTGTGATTTACTATGTGAATTTGGGCGAATTGAGCGTAGCCTTGGACAGCCCCGCCTTGTAAATTCACTTACCTGTCCAAACATCAAGCGTCTTTAGACACCAAACTCACTGAGGGTGGGCGGTCGCTGTTTATGTGGGGGGGAAGCGGCCGCGGTTTTTTGAGGGGTGGAAGGTGGCCAGGGTGTAGTTAATGGCTGGATGGTTGGGGCGGGGCTTGTGGTATGGGCCGATTTTTCGAAAAGTGGGGTTGGTTCTGGCGGGTTTGTTCATATGATGGTGTGAGGGAGGTGAGGGGTTGGGGGTGCATGTTGTTGGGGCTGGGGAGGTTTTGTGGCGGATTGCGAGGAAGTACGGTGTTTCGGTTGAGTCGATTGTGGCGGTGAATGGGCTGGCGTCTGCGTCGGTGATTGTGCCGGGGCTGGCGCTTTATATTCCGGATGGGGGTATGGGGGCGCGGGTTTATCGGGTTCGGGCTGGGGATGTTCTTTGGAAAATCGCGCGGTTTTTTGGGACGACGGTTTCGGCGATTGCGGGGGCGAATCCGGGGCTTGATGTGAATCGGCTTCGGATTGGCCAGGTTCTTGTTGTGCCTTCCCCGGTTAAGTTGGCGATCCGGACGGTTGGTTTCCTGGTGCCGTCCGGGGGTGCGGCGGATTTGGGGATAATCGACCAGCTGGCTGGGCAGTTGACGTATGTAGCGGTTGTGAATTATTCGATTACGGCCCAGGGGTATGCTTTTGCCGAGAGGGATGATTCGGCGATTGTCGCGAAGTGCAAGCAGGAAAGGATTGTGCCGTTGTTGATGATTCGGAATATGACGTCGAGTGGTTTCAGTGCGGAGCTGGCGGGGAGTGTGCTTGGAAATTCAGCGTTTAGGGAAAATTTGGTGGCGAGTATTGTGAATCTGGCGTCGAGCCGCGGGTTTGGAGGCGTGAGCCTTGATCTGGAGTTCATCCCTCCGGCGAGGCGGAATGATTTTTCCCTGTTCTTGCGGGAGTTGAAGAAGCGATTGGGCTGGCTTCTTTTGCATGTGAATGTGCATGCGAAGACGGAGGATTTGCCGGCGAATCGGATTGTCGGGGCGTATGATTATGCGGCAATTGGGGATGTTGCCGATTTGATGGCAGTAATGACGATTGATTATGGGTATCCGGGCGGCCCGCCTGATGCGGTTTCTCCGATTGATTGGGTGGAGCGGGTGGTGGCGTATGCGGTTCGGCTGGTGAGTCCGCGTAAGCTGGTGATGGCGATGCCGCTGTATGGTTACGACAAGGTGGCGCCGACGAATGCTACCAGGGGATTGTCGGTGCTGGCGGCGCAGAATCAGGCGATTTCGCTGGGTCGGTCAATTTTATTTGATGCGGCGGCACAGTCCCCATGGTATGTGTACCGGAGTGGGACGGAGGAGCATATTGTTTGGTTTGAGGACATTCGGAGCTATGTGAAAAAATACGAATTGATTGACGAGTACAATTTGGCGGGGGCAACGTATTGGCAGGTCGGCCTCTCCGCTCCGCAAAATTGGGCGTACGTGGCCAGGGAGATTGCTGTGGTGAAGCGGTGAGTGGGCCCTTTTTTCAACAAAAAAATGTGCAGAGTGAAATTTTTGTGAAATTGCCATGAATTTGTAAAAATTTGTGATTTGTTCTATAAAAATTATTGTTTGTACTTTTTAACGGGGTTGTGGGTGATTTGGGCGTATAGGGGTGTCTTAATTTATTGTGGAATGGGCTTTTTTGGTGAATGGTGATAATAGTATACAGATATAATGGATTATTGGCAATAGTTGGTTGCTATTTGGGGGATTGGGGCTTTTTTAGGGGAGTTGAAATTAAGAAGAATAAGGAAGAAATGGGATTTACTTGTCAAAAGATTTGGTTCATACTATGGGGGGAAGGAGGGGTGCGTTGCGCTTGTTCTTCTGTTCCGTGAAGGCGCGATAACTCTCCTGGCTGAGGCCGATTGCATCTTTGACTTTGATTCGATGGAACCGGGAATACTCCGATCCACTGACAGCAGGTCTGGTTCCGACTAACCATAGTAGACATCATGAAACGGCAAATCGTTCCTTTTCCATTTTGGACAGTAGGGCATTTCGTTGGTTTTTTTGATGTCTTTTTGCTTTTTTGGAAAAATGTTTTGGAGGTGGTGTTTATGGCGTCAGTAGATAGAACAAAACCCCGGGAGTGTGTCGTGGCAGACGGTCCCGAGGTGTTGTGCAGTTGGGTATGCCAACTATTAGTTAGTATACCCCTTTTGGAAAAAAATGCAACCGAATTGGGGGATTCCAGTGGTTATTTGGTCGAGGTATATGATTAATGTGAATACAGTTGGGCTTCGCGGTGGGTTTTATGGGGACGGGGATAAAGGGGCGTATGTGTTGGATGGTGAGAAGCAGTTGGTGGTGGGGCAGCCGCCGCGGGTGATTATTGATGCTACGTTGAAGAGTTTGGGGTTTTGCAGGGATGGTGCGGTTTCGGGGTCGAAGCAGTTGCTTGGGAAGGGCTGCAAAATGCTGCCGCTTACGATTAATGCGCCGCTTGGGATTTTCATGTTGCCGACGAAGGCTTATGATCGGCCGGATTGTTTTTGGCTGTCGTTGATGCATATTCAGGGGACGGACCGGTTGGCTAAAAATGGGACTCGGGTTTTTACGAGTTTTGGGCATCAGATTGATTTGGAGATTAAGGAGAGTTTGTTTATTGGGAAAATGGACAAGGCGCGGCGACTGAGGGAGCTGGTTACCCGGAATGCGCAGCAGCCGCTCAGTTTTTGCCTTGAGCAGAAGCCGGGGTTGACGATTGTTGAGGAAAAAGGGGTGTATCGGGTGAAGGATGATGAGGAGGAAGAGGAGGAAGAGGACTGAGGTAGTGGAGCGGCAGGGGCGTAAAAGATGGAGGTATAAAAGGGTGGCACTTGTAGTTCATTTGAGTTGTTGAGGAAGTGTTTGGTTGCAGGACAGAACGATATTGGCAACTGGCTTGATCGATTTTGAGTTGGTGAGCAGTTTAGCTGGCGATCATGGTGATTTGTATAGAATATGAGTTTGAGAAAGCCGTCCGTTTTCGCGGGCGGCTTTTTGTTGGTTCTAAAAAGAATTTTGACAGTAAACTGTGGTGTTGTTTTAGGGCGGGAGATGAAATTTTGTCCTTCAAAGACCGTTTGGCTAGGCGAAGTTAAAATACTCCTCCAGTGAATAATCTGAAAAGCGAGACAATCAAAGCAAACCGGATTATCCTTCGAATTATTCGTCCTCTAAATCGTGTTTCCAATACAAGAGAATCACTGCCGGCAGATACAAGGGTACCTCTAAAAGTGCCTGCCGTTGTAGTTACTTCTACATCTTGTCCTATAAGACTATAGGCATGCTGTGCAAAACTTCCGTCATACATCCTTTTCACCACCTCTCTTGTTATTAGGAAATGCAGCTTAACATGAAAGGCTTGGACATTTATTCTATTGGGGTAATAAATATTTTTAAAAAATCATCAATTTAAGTGAAGCAGGGGACGGATCTAGTGTTTCTTTTTTGAGCAGGGGTGGGAGAGGGGGTTATAATTGATTTGGAAAAATCCCCCGAAAGGCCGGGGGATTTTGACGTGTTATTTATAAATTTTGGATGGTACGTTTACTTCCGGCAAACCGGCGGCATACGGGGCGACTTCGTATTCCTGGAATTTCAGTACGATGCCGTTTGGAGTGAAGTAAAAGGGAGTGTTGTTGCTGAGATTTAAGCTGATGGGTTTAAAGCTGTACTCTCGTTTGTTCAATTCGCTTAAAGCGTGCTTGCTGATTTTGGAGAGTGCAGTTTTGCTTCCAGCGGCCTGTTGCAGGTAGATTTGGTCGCCTGTTAATGTGTTAAAGTTGTAGCTCTTTACAACAATCATGCCATGGGCGCCGCCTGTGTATTGGTATTCGTACATGAGAATGCTTAATAGGTTGTTTTCGTTGTGTCTTATTTCATAAAAGGTGCGATGTTCATAGCTGTATTGGTCGTTTTCAAAGGCGGTGACTGGTTTGCCGTGTTGTTTCAGGTATATTTGGCGGTCTGCTTGTTCCTGTTTTTCCAGCTCCAGATACCCCCGGTACGAGTGGCGAATGTGTTTTTGAAGGGTTTCGTTGATTTTGTCCTGTGCGGTTTTGCTGATTAGCTTTGCCACTTGTGGATATTCAAGGATTCCCTGGTATTTGTGTTGGTCGATTTGAACTCCGAGTGCTTGGAGCTTTTCTTTTGAAGGGGTTTGGTAGTTGATTTTATTGTCGCGGTGGACGAACAAGCCGGCTCCAACATTCAGCCTGCCTGGTGCGAAGGAGTAGATCCGGTACATTTCGCCCGGTTTCAATACTCGGACTACGGTGATTTTTCCGTCGGTTTCTGTCAGCAAGTTCGTTTCTTTGACAATTGTAACAAGGCCGATTTGCCCTTTTTTCAGCTCGCTCCCGTTCCACATTACCTTAGCGGAAGCTTGGTGTGGTGCGGTGATGCCAAAAAGCAGTGCTGACGACAAAGCAAGTGTGACTATACGTTTTTTCATAGTTGCCTCCTATCGATGTGCTCTTGGATATCATAGCATAGATTGGTAGGCGGGGATAATTTTTACTGAGGTGGGGCAGGGAGGCTAGGAGGTAAGGGATGTGTCTGGCACCTCATATCCCGAATGAAGACACACATAAGACCACTTTACAAACAAACTGAAAAGTTTTAAAGTGGTAATGACCACATTACCACCAGTTATGGGGGAAAGCGATGAAAAAGATTGATAAAGGAAGCAGGATGCCGCTATATCTTCAGTTGATGGATATTTTGATTGATGAGATCGAGAACCGGCTGGGTGAGGATGAGCAGCTTCCATCTGAACGTGAAATATGTGATAAATATGAAGTTTCCCGAACGACGGTCCGCCAGGCAATCAATGAAATGGAGCGGGAAGGGCTGATTTATAAGGTTCATGGAAAGGGGACGTTCGTTGCGCCAAAAAGGGTGAAGCAGGATCTTGTAAAATTCTATTCTTTTACAGAGGATATGAAGAAACTTGGAAAGAGGCCTGTTTCAAAAGTATTATCTTTCGAGGTCACTGGAGTCGATTCCAATATAAGCAGGAAAATGAACATTCCGGCTGATTCCATCGTCTATAAATTTACCCGGCTGCGGATTGCGAATGATACGCCGATGATGCTTGAGGAGACATATGTTCCACAAAATCTTTTCCCGGGCTTGACGAAGGAAGAGCTGGAGAGCACTGCCCTATATGATATTTTTAATGAAAAGTACAACGTTGTAAGTGATATGGCGGATGAATATTTTGCTCCTGTCATGCCCTTTGAGGAAGAAGCAAAGCTTCTCAACATGCCTGCAACTATGCCCTCATTGAGAATCGAACGTTATACGTATAGTAATAATAGGATCATTGAGTACTCGAACACGATTGCCAGGGGAGACCGATTCAAATATCACGTGCGCCTAGAAAAATAAGTCTAGGTGCGGACTAACTGGTAATTACGTCATTACATCATTACATACAATGATAATGATTAGGAGTGAACGATATGGCAATTGAAGAAAAAATAAAACTGGAAGAAACCAGTGGAGGAACGTTAACAGCGAGTGAAATCGCTCAGCAGCCGAGGCTATGGCGGGAAACACTGAATCAATTTACAGAACGAAAAGCCGAACTGCAGAATTTTCTTCAGCACAAAGTGCATGTACAGGGTGCCAGGATTGTTTTCACAGGGGCGGGAACTTCAGCATACGTAGGTGACACGGTTGCCCCCTGGTTGAGGAGGCAGCTATCCAACCAGGTCGATTCAATCGCCACGACGGATATTGTCAGCAATCCGTTGAACTACCTGAAGCCTGATGCCCCGACAGTGCTCGTTTCCTACGCCAGGAGCGGGAACAGCCCGGAGTCGCTCGGAACTTACCATCTTTCGAAAAAATTGATTAAGAATCTTACCCAGGTCATCATCACCTGCAATAAGGATGGGCAGCTTGCCAAGGAAGCGGAAAAGGATCCTGACTGCCTGCTCCTGTTAATGCCGGAGGAGTCGAACGACAAAGGTTTTGCGATGACGAGCTCGTTCAGCTGTATGTACCTCGCTACGCTGCTCCTTTTTAAGCTTGATGACCTGGAGGGCTATCGGAAAAAAGTCCTTTTGGCCGCGGAAAATGCGGAGCAGATTTTGAAAGAGAGGCAGGCATCGGTTCTTGAGCTTGCCGAACTGGGTAAGAAAAAGGTCGTTTATCTCGGTTCCTCGGCATTGAAGGGTCTGGCGCAGGAAACTAGCCTGAAGAATCTAGAGCTTTCGGCGGGTAGAATTCCGACGTTTCACGAGTCCGTCCTTGGGTTCAGGCACGGGCCAAAGTCGATTGTCGATGATGATACGCTTATTTTCATGTTCATTTCAAATGACGCTTACACCCGGAAATACGAGATTGATTTTTTAAAAGAGTTGAAGAATGACGGCGGCTCCAAAACGATTGTCGCCATTGCCAATAGTCCGGATGTGGAGCTGCTCGCGAATTGTGAATGGGCACTAATTGTTCCTACTCATGATGGCATTCTGCTTGAAGATGAGCTTCTTGCTCTCAATTATGTCCTCTATGGCCAGCTTTTCGCCCTATTCAGCTCGCTCCGCCTTGGCGTCACGCCGGATAATCCAAGTCCCTCGGGAATGGTGAACCGGGTTGTCAAGGGCGTAACAATCCACGAGTTTGAATACAGTGGAGAATAAGCTCTTTTGCGAGGAGAAATACCCGGAACCAAAATGAACAAGCAATTTTTTTAAAATTGAACACACCGGAGGAATAAACAAATGGCCAGCACCATAAAGGTCTGCAATAGCATTGTCAGCACAGCCGATATGTTCCGTAAAGCGCAGGAAGGAAAGTATGCAATCCCTGCCTTCAATATTCATAATCTTGAAACATTTCAGGTTGTCATAGAAACAGCGGCACGAATGAAATCGCCAGTCATCCTGGCAGGTACGCCGAGTACAATCACGTATGCTGGAGGCGACTACCTCGTTGCGCTTGCTGACACGGCCGCCAAAAAGTATGACATTCCGATTGCTCTCCATCTCGACCATTTTGAAAGCCTTGAAGAAATCAAGACATACATAGGGATTGGCTTCAAATCAGCCATGATCGATGCCTCCCACCATTCGTTTGAGGAGAATGTAAGAATTGTCCGGGAGGTTGTCGACTATGCCCATCAGCATGGAGTTTCTGTCGAAGCTGAATTGGGTCGCCTCGGTGGTGTTGAGGATGATCTTGTTGTCGATGAAAAGGATGCGAAATTCACCAACCCGGAACAGGCAAAGGAATTTGTTGAGCTGACCGGCGTCGATTCCCTTGCGGTTGCGATTGGTACGGCACATGGCCTTTATAAAGGGGAACCGAAGATTGACTTTGAACGGCTTGAAGAGATTCGCTCCCTCGTCAATATCCCGCTTGTCCTCCATGGGGCATCCGATATTCCCGAGGATATGGTGAAGCGGGCGATCGGGCTTGGCATTTGCAAGGTCAACATTGCGACTGACCTGAAGATTCCTTTTTCCAATGCGGTTAAGGAGTATTTTATCCGGCATCCGGAGGCGAATGATCCTCGGAATTATATGGCGCCTGGGAAAAAGGCGATGGAAAAGGTCGTTTGCGAAAAAATAGTGATTTGTGGCAGCAATGGCAAGGCATAGCGTTTTGACAATCACGCTGAATGCATCGGTTGATACGTATTACCGGCTGGAAGCGCTGACAATTGGCGCAATTACCCGGACAGCCAATCCAGTCAGAACGGCTGGGGGCAAAGGTTTGAATGTGGCTAGAGTTTTGAAGCAGCTCGGCATAGATGTAACAGCAACCGGATTTGTCGGTGGAAGAAACGGTGATTTTATCCGGGCTGAGCTTCGGAAAGCCGGGATCAAGGATGAGTTTATCGAGATTGAGGGTGAAACGAGGCAATGCCTGGCGTTTATGGATCGTTTGAAAAACCAGACGGAAATCCTTGAAGAGGGCCCGCTTATATCAGAGGAAGAGCAATTTCTTTTTAAAAAAGAGGTCGGTCCGCTGCTTGAAAGGAGTGAAGTCGTCTCAATCAGCGGGTCTTTGCCAAAAGGGACTTCGCCCGAGATGTATCAATGGATCATAGAGGAGGCCCGAAAGCGTGGGAAAAGGGTCTTGCTCGATACTAGCGGCAAAGCGCTCGTACACTGCCTTCCGTATGCACCGTTTCTAGTCAAGCCGAACATGGAGGAACTGGAGAAGCTGATTGGCCGAGAGTGTGCTCGGGATGAGGACGTCTGGGCGGCCATGGAACAAATCGCTGAAAACGGGATTCAAGTCGTCATTGTCTCAAATGGCGGGAAAGGGTCGTTTGTTCTCCATAACGGGGAGAGATTGAAGGTTTCACCTCCCAAAATTGAAGCCGTCAGTTCGGTTGGCTCTGGCGATGCCTTCGTCGCCGGTTTTGCTGCAGGGCTCATTTACGGCAAGTCCATTGGGGAATGCGTTGCGCTTGCCACCGCATGTGGAACGGCAAATGCGTTGGAAGAAAAAACAGGCTGCATCCAGCCGGAATTGGTGGATGGCTTGCTTGAAAAGGTCAACGTGGAGCACGTATGAAATTCGGTCGGGCATTCTGTTTATACCGGTACGATAATTTCGTTTGTCCGTCTGAATTATAGGTGCCTGACACTGGTCAGCACGTCCGAATTATAGTTGCTTGATACTGGTTTACATGTCCGAATACGAGGTGCTTGATCGGCGATAGGGGGGGATGGCCTGAATTCAGGCAGTTTTTTTCAATAATTGTCTAATTCTTCGGGCTTATGCGCTCTCTTTTGTGCCACTATTCTGACTATTATACTATTTTTTGTTGGTGGGAGGTTGGCGGGTTGGAGCCATTGTTTTTAAAACCGGTTTTTAAGGAGAGAATTTGGGGAGGAACCGCCCTTAAGGAGCAATTCGGATATGAGATTGACGGGGGCCAGGTCGGGGAGTGCTGGGCGATTTCCGCCCATCCGAACGGAGCTTCGGCAGTTGAAAATGGTTTGTACAAAGGGATGGCGCTCGATTTGCTTTGGCGGGAGCGTCCGGAGCTTTTTGGGAATCCGGAGGGAGAGGTTTTTCCGTTATTAACGAAGATCCTTGATGCCAATATGGATTTATCCGTCCAGGTGCATCCGGACGATACATATGCGAAAGCAAATGAGAATGGCGAGCTGGGAAAGACGGAATGCTGGTACATAATCGACTGCAAGGAAGGCGCAGAAATGATTTTCGGCCATAATGCGCGGACAAAGGAAGAGCTGGTGAGCCATATTCAGGAAGGAACATGGGATAACCTGCTTCGCCGGGTGAAAATAAAGCCGGGTGACTTCTTCTACGTACCGAGCGGGACCATCCATGCCCTTTGTGAAGGCACGCTTGTCCTGGAGACACAGCAAAGTTCGGACACAACGTACCGTGTCTATGATTATGGCCGCAGAGATGAGGCGGGGAATTTACGTGAATTGCATCTCGATAAAGCAATCCACGTAACCAGGGTGCCTCATGAGGATACAACGGTGGCACCCAGGATAGAGGAAAATGGAGTATACAAGATTACGATGTTTGTAGAATGTGACTTTTTCACGATCTATAAATGGGATGTCTCAGGCACAGCCCCCTTCTCCCTGAATGGAAAGTACCATTTGGCAAGTGTGATTGAGGGGGACGGCGCACTTTTGAAAAATGGACGTAACTATCCTCTGAAAAAAGGAAACCATTTCATCCTTCCTGCCGGGTTTGGCGAATTTGAAATCACAGGAAACTGCGAATTGATCGTTTCCCATCCCTAACGGCCCCACCGAAATGCGGGCCATCAGGCGGATAAACTTGTTTTCTGGCAGAGCAAAACTGCGGTGCCCGTAATAGCATGCTGGAAGAATTCTTATTCCTAGGATTGTAGCTGACTGGAGGAACAACATTGAAAAAGGTAGATTATCATTTGCATTTGGAAGAAGGTCCGTATTCACTGAATTGGCTGAACCGGACCAATATCGCCCTGGACTATTTTGCCCCGCTGACCGAGCAAAGGCATTCACTCGAGTGGTTGAAAAAGAGCTTGGACCGGCTGGCGGACCGGCTTCAAAAAGGCTCGTACGATCCGGCCTGGCTTGACCTGTACTTGCAGGAAGCAAAACGGAAGGGTCTGAGCGAGGTTGGGATCGTTGACCATTTATACCGGTTCCATGAAACGAGGGCCTATTTTGAACAGCATATGGACATTTGCGATACCGAGCTTGGAAATCTGCAGCGTACGTGGCTGAACCAGGTGATGACCGAATCGATGGAGGATTTTGTCCGGACGATTTCAGGGGCGAAAGAGCGCTGGGCCGCTGAGGGAATCACACTCAGGCTTGGCATTGAAGCCGATTATTTCCCAGGCGGTGAGGAAGAGTTAGCCGGGCTGCTTTCCCGTTTTGAATGGGATTATGTGATTGGTTCAGTCCATTTCTTCAATGGCTGGGGCTTTGACAATCCGGAAACACAGCATTTATTCGCAAACTACGACCTCGAGGAGCTATACAGCAACTTTTTCGCTGTCGTTGAAAAAGCAATCCGCAGCGGACTGTTCAACTTTGTCGCGCACCTTGATAATTTGAAGGTTTTCAATTACCGGCCAGATGAAAGTGTGCTGCTGCGGCATTATGAGCGGATTGGCAGGGCCTTGCTTGAAACTGATACGGCGACCGAAATTAACGCGGGCCTTTATTACAGGTACCCGGTGAAGGAAATGTGCCCAAGCCCGAAATTCCTTGAAATCCTGGCAAACATGGGCGTCGCCATTACAACATCCTCCGATTCGCATTTCCCGGACGACATCGGCAACTATGTTGACATGAATACGAAGCATCTCCTTGAGCTGGGCGTTGGAGAGATTGCCACTTTTGAAAAAAGAAAAAGGATCATGAAACCAATCCGGGAAGCCGTCAATAGAAAGTAAAGCTTTAACCTGCCAGTGGGGGGGCAAATACGCTGGCAAATCGACATCAGGGCTGCAAATATGCCAAGGAGGAAAGGAAATGGAGCATTTAGGCATTTTTTACGAGGAGCATTTACTTAAGAATATTGAGATTTATGTCCGGATTGTCATAAGCGGGCTTCTCGGAATGTTTATCGGCTGGGATCGCAGCGCGAAAAATAAGCCGGCCGGCCTGAAAACTTTCACATATGTTTCCGTTTCCTGCACCCTGATTACGATTATCTCGATTTACAGCGCCGAAGTTTTCGGGAATTCGAACATGAATAACCGGATGGACCCGATGCGCCTCACCGCCCAGATTGTGTCCGGGCTCGGTTTTTTGGGGGCCGGGCTGATCATCAAGGACGGCTTGCGGATTAAAGGGCTCACCTCCGCGGCAATGGTGTTTTTTGCCGGGGGAGTCGGAATTGGGATAGGCGCGGGGTTCTATGGCATCGTTCTAGCTTCCGTCCTCATTACGTTCCTTTTGGCGAAATTGGGGAATTTTATTGAAGAAAAACATTTGGAGCACGAAGAAAAGCAAAAACAGATGAAAAACGATGAAACGCATAAACATGAACGATACAAAAACGTTGGGTCTTAAGGAAAAAGGAGAATGGTCATGTTTTTAACGGAAGATAAATTACAGGAGCGGCTTGAAGAGCTTGAACCGTTCCGCTATCGCGACAGCCGGCCGGTGAATTCATTTCTGGCATTGGACGATGACGGGGAAATTGGCCTAAGGCCGCCGGCTATTGGCGAACACCATAAAGAAATGCGGCTCGGCGACCATTGGGAAGGCCGGGATACATACAAATGGCTCCAGGCAACGGTCATGTTTCCTGCTGAATGGCATGGCAAACGGGCGGCGGGGATATTCCGTTTCGGAAAAACGGGCGGCGGCACGAATTCCGGGTTCGAGTCACTCCTGTACGTAAATGGCGTGCCCTATCAGGGGGTCGACTCGAATCATGAGGAAGTGCTGTTCAAAAGCGATGTCATCGGGAAGGAAACGGAGCTGTCATTCCGGATGTGGACAGGGCTCGAAGGCGGCGGCCCGCGAAAGGTGATGCGCTATCAGCTGAGCAGGGCGGAGATTTGCCTCCTTGATGAAAAAGTGGATGACTTTTACTATACGGCTTTGGCGATGCATCAGACAATCCTTGAATTGCCGGAAGCCGATCCGAACAGGTCGGAGCTGCTGACACTTCTGGATGAAGCGTTCAGGCTGCTTGACTGGACAATTCCCGGTGATGACCAGTTTTATGAATCATGCTACCTTGCCCATGAATATGTAACGGCAGGCCTTGAACGCCTGGAGAAGCATCACCCTGTAACGGTCCATTGCGTCGGGCATACCCATATCGACGTGGCTTGGCTATGGCAATTGAAGCATACCCGCGAAAAGGCGGCTCGTTCCTTCTCGACCGTCCTCCGCCTGATGGAGGAATATCCCGACTATTTGTTCCTGCAGTCACAGCCCCAGCTCTACGAATTCATCAAACATGATTACCCCGATATTTACGAAGGAATGAAGGCACGGATTAAGGGTGGGCAATGGGAAGCGGAAGGGGGGATGTGGCTTGAAGCGGACTGCAACATCCCGAGCGGGGAGTCGCTTGTCAGGCAAATCCTTGTCGGGAAGCGCTTTTTAAAAGAGGAATTCGGGGTTGACTGCAAAGTACTATGGCTTCCCGATGTATTCGGCTATAGCTGGGCGCTACCGCAGATTCTGAAAAAGTCGGGCATCGATGCGTTCATGACGACAAAAATCAGCTGGAACCAGTATAACAGGATGCCCCATGATACGTTTTACTGGAAGGGGATTGACGGGACCGAGCTGCTGACGCATTTCATTTCGACTCCGGAGCCATGGAATCCGGAAGACTCCTGGTTTTATACATACAATGGCCGGATGACGGCAAGGACAGTCAACGGTACCTGGAAAGGCTACCGCAATAAAGCGATGAACAAGGAGCTTCTCCTTTCCTATGGCTACGGCGATGGTGGCGGCGGCGTCAATCGGGAAATGCTTGAAATGCGGAGGAAGCTCGACAAAATGCCAGGCATCCCACATGTGAAGGAAGGCAAGGCGGGAGACTATTTCCGAAAGCTTCAGGAAACGGTTGAGAATACAAAGCAGTATGTCCACCGCTGGGATGGGGAGCTGTATTTGGAATACCACCGTGGGACCTATACGAGCCAGGCGTTCATGAAGCGCGAAAACCGGAAGCTTGAGCTTGCACTAAGGGATTGGGAGCTCTTCGGGGTTCTCCATACCCTGAAGGACGGCTGGGAAGCGTACCCGGCAGAGGCAGTTCAGGCTGCCTGGAAAATTGTCCTGCGTAACCAGTTTCATGATATCATTCCGGGTTCCTCGATTCGCGAGGTGTATGAGGATGCCGCAATCGAGTACAGGGAAGCGTGGGAGCTTATCCGCAGCCAGTCCGAAATAACTGAAGCAGCGCTTTTTGCGCCTGCGGAACATACATATACACTCTACAATTCGGGTTTATGGGAGGAAGGCCAGGTGGCGCTTATTCCGTATGATCAGACAAATTGTGGGGAAGGAGTATTTTTGGGACAGGGCGGGAGGACGCTTGCCGCGCAGAAATCCCCGGAAGGCTGGCGGGKTTTTTCTGAAAAGCTAAAGCCATTCGCGGGCCAGGTGATTACGTTTGCAGTGGGGCAGGCGCAAGAACCGGCAAGCATGCCGTTCTCTTATGAAAATAAGCAACTGTCGACGCCGTTTTATGACGTGAGCTGGGATGAAAACGGGCATATCAAAACCCTGTTCGATAAGGAAGCAGGCCGGAGTGTCCTTGCGCGCGGTGCGAAGGGGAATGTGCTGCAGCTGTTCGAGGATCGGCCCTTGGCACACGATGCATGGGATATCGACATTTTTTATCAGGAGAAAATGACTGAGTTGGAACAGCTTGTTTCTTTTGAAGTGAAGGAAATGGGCCCGATCCGTATCGTCCTTCAAATGAAATGGAGATATCATTTGTCGACAGTCACGCAGGATGCCATCTTTTACAGCCATACAAAACGGATTGATTTCCAGACCGATGTCGAATGGCATGAACGCCGGAAGCTGCTGAAGGCAGCATTCCCGGTTGATATCCGTTCAACAGAGGCGACGTTTGATATTCAATTCGGAAATGTGAAACGCCCGACGCATTGGAATACGTCCTGGGATATGGCGAAGTTTGAGACGGTTGGCCACCATTGGGCCGATTTATCGGAAACGGGGTATGGGGTAAGCTTGTTGAACGATTGCAAATACGGGTATGACGTATACGGCAATACTCTCCGGCTATCGCTTCTGAAAAGCCCAATGCATCCGGATACGGAAGCGGATCAGGGCGAGCATCGTTTCACTTACTCGCTCTACCCGCATTTGGGCGATTGGCGGGAAGCTGGAACACATCGCGAGGCATGGCAGCTCAATTCACCACTTCACGTCTTTCCGGGAGTTTCCGAGCTTGCGGATAAGCCATTGATTCAGGCGGATTGCCGTAATATCCATATCAGCGCGGTCAAAAAGGCCGAGGACTGTGTCGGCATAATCATCCGGTTCCATGAATTCGAAGGCAGGAGAGGAACGGTCACTTTGTCCTGCGGCCTTGAAGTTAAATCCTGGCAGGAAACAGATTTAATGGAGAAGCCAGTTGGCGAGGCATTTAAAGGAAACGCACTTTCCATCTCTGTTGCGCCTTACGAAATCAAAACCCTTTTGGTCAGATTGAGGCAACAATAAAGACTGCTGCCATCCCCCCCTTGCAAATTTTGTAGAAATATAGCCTATGAGATCCGAATATTCTTTTCAATCAGCTGGAAGTTTGATACATTCATGTTAGTTTATATTTTTGCAAAAATTGCCGTTGAATAAGACAGTAGAACTTATTAAGGGGATTCAGATGAAAAAAGGGCATATAGAATTAATAAAAAAAATGAATCGTGATCTTGTATTGGAGGCAATCCGAAATGAGCAGCCAATTTCCCGGGCGAAAATTTCCAGGAAGCTCGGCATAAGCCGTTCAACTGTGTCCTCCATTGTTGATGAATTGATAGAGAAGAAGTTTGTCACCGAGCTTGGGTACGCCGAGTCAACGAAAGAAGGCGGCCGGCGTGCCATTGAGCTCGGCTTTAATCCTAGCTCGGGATATGGTGTCGGCGTCGACATTTCCAGTTCGAGGCTCTATATCTGCATTGCGGACCTTAATGGGACGGTTGTTTATAAAGAAACCCTTTCCCCGACAAACCAGCTTCATATCATTAGGGAGTCCATAAAAAAATGCGTCGCCTCATCCGGGATTTCCATTACGCAAATCATTTCCCTTGGATTCTGTTTTCCTGGAACAGCCGACAGTGAGCGCGGCATGGTCGATGCCCCTGAGCTGCAATGGGAAAACATCGAATTCATCCCTTATATGAAACAGGCTTTTTCGATGCCAATGTTTATGAACAACAATGTAAACTGTTTGGCCCTCGGCGAAAAATGGCTTGGGAAAGCAAAAAATATGGATGATTTCATTTATATTTTTATCGAGAGGGGAATTGGAAGCGCTATCTTGGCCAATGGCGATTTGATTCAGGGGAGAGACTTTTTAGCCGGTGAAATTGGATATTTTAGCTTCCAGACTGATGCCGGCTTTGATGGAATAAAAGGGCTTGGCATTTACGGGCCGTTCGATCAGCAGGCTTCACTCCTAGCCTTTGAGCGTCAATCCATTGATTTCAACGACCTTATGGATAGGTATGGGAAGCTATCTGCCGATGAGCAGCTGATGGTGGACAATTTTACTAAAACCTTGTCTCTTGGGATCGCCAATATGATTAGCATGCTAAATCCGGAAAAAGTCATCATTGGCGGCATAATGGGGAAGGGATTGTCACCTATTTTACCCGAGCTCGAAAGCGCGATAAAAAACTATACGCCGCTTCGATGCGGGATTGAATTGTCGTCCGAAAATGAGGATATCGGAGTACTTGGCATTATTTTATATTCTTTTGCCCAGGTAAGGGACTGGCTTTAATTTATTGCTTTCTTTTTTTTATTATAGTTTGTTTCGATGAAGAACAAACAAACGATAAAGAGGCAGGTGCTTGCAGAATGGGAACGGATAATCGGATTGAAACCAAGTGTTTAAGCTCGTTAACAAAAGTATTTTCCGATATTGATTTGCAGGATAGGCCTTTTACAAAAGGGTCGGCACTCCTAAACGAGACGTACTCCTTTCAGGTCGCCTACCGGGGGAAGAGGCTCATAAAAAATGTCCTGGTGAAGGTATCATCTCCTTTTGCCACAGGGGTTTCCGTCCGTTCTGTCGGGCTTGTTCCATCGGAGCTACCATGCCATCTAGGCCATGACAGTATCATTCTCCGCTCCACGCCCGGACTTTATCCTGATCCGCTTTTCCCGATTGAGGAAAACGGCGGAATTGTCGTATTCCCCGAACAGTGGCGTTCCGTATGGATTTCAATCGAGTTGAATGAGGATACCGAACAGGGAATTCAGTTGATTGAAATAATTTTTGAGGATGAAGAAGGCCTTCCTATCGGACGGGAGGTATTTGAGCTAGAAGTGATTCCTGCAAAGCTTCCCGTACAGAAGCTCATCCATACGGAATGGTTCCATGCGGATTGCCTGTCTACACATTATCGGGTGGACACATTCAGCGAAGAGCATTGGGCGCTGATTGGAAAGTATGTTAAAACGGCCGCGGACCATGGCATGAACATGATTCTTACGCCTTTGTTCACTCCTCCCCTTGATACGGAAGAAGGCGGAGAGCGGCCTACGGTCCAGCTTGTTGATGTGGAAAAATCGGGGGATTCGTACAGGTTCGGCTTCCGGAAACTGGAGAGATGGATTTCCGTCTGCACGGAGAACGGGATTTCCTTTTTTGAATTCTCCCATCTGTTTACGCAATGGGGCGCTAAACACGCGCCAAAGATACTTGGGCTAGAAAACGGAAGCGTTAAGCGGCTTTTCGGCTGGGAAACGGATGCCTCCGGGGAGGAATACAAAAACTTCCTCGATCAATTTTTACCTGAGCTAGTAAGTTTCCTTAAAAACCATGGTCTTGAGGAGAAAAGCTATTTTCATGTTTCCGATGAACCAAACCTCGAACATCAGGCTTCTTATCAACAAGCGAGTGAAATGATGACAAATCATTTGGAGGGTTTTCCAATCATCGATGCCCTTTCCGATTTTTCTTTTTACGAAAAGGGGCTTGTTAAAAATCCGATACCGGCCAACGACCATATCGGCCCTTTTCTGGAAAATGGGCTTGAAAATCTCTGGACGTATTACTGCAATGCGCAGCACAGGCTGGTGTCGAACCGTTTCTTCTCCATGCCGTCATTCAGGAACCGGGTCCTTGGCATTCAATTATATAAATATAATTTAACTGGCTTCCTTCACTGGGGATATAACTTCTGGTATTCGCAGTATTCAAGGAAACAGATTGATCCTTTCAAAAATACCGATGCGAATTACTCCTTTCCATCCGGCGATTCCTTTCTCGTCTATCCGGGGGAAAGTGGGCCGATTGAGTCACTCAGGCTGGAGGTTCTTCATGAGGCCATTCAGGATTTGCGGGCCCTTGAACTTCTTGAAAGCCTCATCGGCAAGGAGAGGGTTTTAGAAATCGTTGAGGATGGCCTTGACCAGGAGCTTACCTTTAGTACCTATCCCCTGGAGCATTCCTGGTATTTATCCAAACGGGATCAAATAAATCACGAAATTAAAAAGTTCTATACAAGGTAAAACATGCATTCTGCTGCATTAAGAAGGTTTTTTACTATGTGTATATTGTAAATTGTTTTAATTTTTAGCAAATTTGGTTGACAGGTAAAAATGCCAACATTTATACTGAAGCTATAGTTAGTTCTATCCAAGAACAAACTAACTAAACAAGTTTTGCAATCGGAATTAGGTAGGAAACGCACGATCCTGATTAACACATTTCAAGTACAACGGGGAGAATACTATGATACAAAGTGCCAAAAGGAAGCCTGGTCAGGAGCTTACGAAGAAATATGGGATTGGAGTCGATATTGGAGGCACCAAGATCATTATTTGTATCGCTGATTTACAGGGGAATATTGTTTATAAGCATAAGGTGCCAAGTACAAGCAGCTATACTGACATCCATCAGCATGTTAAAGACGCTTTGCGGGCTATGGACATATACCCTGAGGAAGTTGCAGCCGTGGGTTTCGGCGTCCCGGGGATTACCGACAGCTACCGGGGGACCATCATTGATGCGCCCGCGTTCAAATGGAAAAACGAGCCCTTCCTGGAAAGGATGCAGCAGTATTTCAACTGCCCGATTTTTGTGGACAATGACGTAAATTGCGCCGCGCAAGGTGAACACTGGCTTGGAAGTACACGAAACATTGAAAACTTTGTCCTTATTACGATTGGGACAGGGGTGGGAAGCGCTATATTTTCCAATGGCTCTATTGTTCAGGGAGAGCAATTTATGGCCGGTGAGATTGGCTATTTCCTTTCCGATAGGGACATTGAGAAAGCGCATACAAATTTGCTGGGCGAGTTCGGGATTTTTGAAAAAAAGACATCCGGTACCGCATTATCCCGCCATGGATACGAACCAAGAGTCCTTTTTCAAAACTATAAACAAGGCGATCGTGTGGCGTTGGAGGTCATCAATCAATTTGTCACGAATCTTGCTCTTGCAATCGCGAATATTACAAGCCTACTGAATCCGAATAAAGTGGTAATAGGCGGAGGCGTTTCAAGTTCGATGGGAATCATCCTCGATAAGCTTCGCCTGAAGGTTTCACAATTCACTCCAATTCCCGTAACAATAGAGCTTTCCGCACTTGGTGAAGAATCAGGCGCGGTGGGAGCACTTGCTTTTGCACTGGTTCAAACCGGCTTATATGAAAATAATAAACTCATTGAACCGTATGGCCATAATGAAAGTGTATCAATTCTTTGAAAAAATTTTACAAAWAAACGAAAGCGGTTTCATTCGTTAAGGATGTAGCACATTTAAACAGGGGGAGTCTTTTTGGAGAGGGCAGCAATGATAAAGACGAAGCTTGGGAACTATTCAATTGCCGTGACGCCGGAATGCCATCAGAGCCATATGATTTTTCGTGTTGAAGTTCCCGAGTCCACGGAGGAGCTGGTCATCCATTACTCTTATTCACCAACTGAACAAGCAAATGAAGCTAATTTGGATAAGTTGTTTTCCCGATTCCAAAAGGACAATAACATGGCTTCCTCAGACCGTGAGTACATCCGGTCGGTCAGGAACCTGATTACGGTTTCCGCCAAATCGAGCGATGGATTCGAAGGGAGCTGCCATCGATTTGAATCGATTGGGAAGATTGTCATTAACGGTACCCAATCAACTCCTGGAATGCTGACCGGCAAAGTCCATCCTGGTTTTTGGGACATTTCCTTCAACTTTCACGCACTTGTCACGGAGAAGGCAGAAATCCAGTGCACGATTGAAGCGATACATAGCGAAGAAAGAACCTCCTGGCAGCCAATCGAGCTGGCCGAGGTCAAAAAAGAAAAATTGAATCGGGAAAAGCACACATGGCAGAATACCTATTTCCACAAAATTGAGCTTCACTCCCATACGCTGCATAGCGATGCAAGGCAGTCTGCGAACGAGCTGATCGAGGAAGCGGTAAAGCGGAATTTCGACTGGCTCGCAATCACTGACCATAATACGCTCAGCGCCTTTGATGAAATCAATCCAGATGACTACCCGATCCAATTTATTAAGGGACTGGAAATGACAACCTTGCATGGGCACTTCCTGACGCTTGGGTATGGTGATCAGAAACCGGTTGATTGGACCTCGATCGACAGGGTTAACATCAATGAAAAGCTGAGGGAGATGAAGGAGCAGGGGCTGCTGATTGGCATTGCCCATCCCTTCGATGTTGGCAGCCCGTATTGTACAGGCTGCCGCTGGCAATATGCGTTGGAGTCGCTTGAATGGGTCGACTTTATCGAGGTTTGGAATTCAGAGGACCCGCACCTGTCGATGTCCAGTGCCGATGCAATCGCCAAATGGACGCAGCTGTTGAACAGCGGCATTGAAATCCCGGCAACGTGCGGCAGGGACTGGCACCATTCCGATACCGAGCGGAGGCCCGCCTATTTTTATGTGTCGGCTGAAAAGGATGCCGGCCAAAAAGATATTTTAGAAGCTATTAAACTCGGCAGGAGCTACATCACCCTTTCACCGCGGGTTGATTTCCGTGTCAATGGAAAATGGAGCATGGGTGATAGGATCCATTTGGACGAGATCGATGAATTGGACATCCGGCTTGTCTTGGAAGATTCGGATGAAGCAAAAGAGATCATCATCGAGTCGAATTTGGGAGATTTATATAGAAGCGATAGGCCGGTGGCGGATTGCCGCATTGAAAAAGGCCAATTGAACGGCCTTCTCTGGCTCCGCGCAACCGCATACGACGAAAATCAAAACAGAGTAATGCTCACGAATCCGATTTATTTTGAAAGCTGAATAGGAACGTAGTATTGAAGAGGAAGAGCAACTAGAAAGGGGGACATGTTCCATGGAAGTTACACCCGAGAACCAAATCACGCCAAAGGTAACAGTCCAAAAGAAAAGCAAACTCAAAAAAGCAAGACCTATGAAAATGACAGTTAAGAACATCTGGAAACACCGCGCCATGTATATCATGCTCTTGCCGTGTATCATCTTTTTCATCATCTTCTCCTATCTGCCAATGGCGGGGATGGTGCTGGCATTTAAGGAGTTCCGCTTTGACACAGGCCTGTTTGGCGGGCCGTGGGTCGGATTGAAATACTTCGAGCGTTTCTTCCAGGACCCGCAAAGCTGGGTTTATGTAAAAAATACACTGATCATCAGCGGGATGAAGCTGCTCCTGGCAATGCCATTCCCGATTATTTTGGCCCTGATGTTCAATGAAATTAAAAACAACAAGCTAAGGAGTTTTTTCCAAAGCATTTCTTATATGCCCCATTTTTTATCTTGGGTCGTTGTTGTTGGGATCATCCAGAGTATACTCGCGCCAAATACAGGTTTGCTGAACGAAATGATTTCTTCTGCGGGAGGTGATGGAAGTACATATTTCTTAATGGATGAAGACTATTTTCACTCAATCATGTTTTGGAGTTATGTGTGGAAGGATATCGGCTGGAGCTCGATCATCTATTTCGCGGCGATTGCCGGCATCGACCCGGCGCTCTATGAAGCAGCCGCGATTGACGGTGCGAGCAAGCTAAGGCAGATCTGGCACATTACCTTGACTGGTATACGGCCAACCATCTTGATTCTGTTCATCCTGTCCTTGGGCAATATTCTTTCCGCGGGGTTTGATCAAATCTACTTATTGAAAACACCAGGAAATGCAGAAGTTTCAGAGATTATCGATACGTACGTCATTCGTACTGGGCTGCAAAGCGGCCAGTTTGGCTATGCGACAGCCGTAGGCATGATGCAAGGGGTTGTAGGATTGTTGGTTGTACTGGCGGTAAACCGTTTTGCAAGCAAGAAATTCAACACTTCACTTTGGTAAACCAATTAGGGGGAAAATTTTTATGAAAAAAACTTCATTCAAATTCTTGGTGTTGCTTATTATCGGTGTAATGCTCCTGTCTGCTTGTAAAAGCAAGGATTCCAACGCAAATGAAAAAAGAGAAAAGCCTGAAGGAGCTCCGGACACATGGATTGCGGACCGGACCATTAAAGGGCTTGTGTTCATGAGTGATGGCGACGTTTCCGCGGAAATGAATCCGGAAATTGCAGCGGAACTAAAAAAGCGGACAGGGATTAGCCTGGAACTGCAGGGCATTGCTGTTGAGGATTCAACAGAAGCGCTTACTGCCGGCCTCGCATCAGGCGACCTGCCTGATTTCATCGCATACTATCTTGACCATAGCGGACGCCCGGAGATGCAAATCCTCCTGAAAGCGGCTCGCGAAGGCATGTTCCATGATCTGACTCCAAGCTTGAAAGAAACTAAGATTTACAGCAAATATTTTGAAGACGGCTACCTGCCGGCTGATACGAAGAACAACATTATGTTCAGGGATGAATTCAAAGGAAAGAGCTACTTCGTCCATATGTCCATTCAGCGTAAACCAGGTACTGTCACGAGGAAGTATGTCGGAGGCCCATATATCCTTCAGGATGTAGTGGACAAGCTGGGCATCAATCCTGCTGAAATCGATACAACGGATGAGCTTAAGGATCTTGCTGAAAAAATCAAGGCTGCCAACCTCAAGGATGTAAACGGCAAGCCAATTACACCGATTGGCCCGACTGCATGGGGCGGAGCTGACAGGGATTTCATCTTTAACGACCTTGTCTGGTCCGGAGCAAGCGGCGAAAAATTCCTTAAAGACAGTGACGGTAAAATCAAGCACGAATCGCAAACAGATTACGGCCTGAAGCGCGTCAATTTTATCAGGGGATTGTTGAAGGACGGCCTTCTGCATCCAGAATTCTTCACAATGGAAGAAAACAGGGCGAAGGAAGGCATCGTCAACAAGTCATTTGGCATCGTGGCCGACATGCACAATTATGTTGTCCAAAACAACGACATGAAGTATATCCCGCTAGGGCCGATTGATACAGTGGAAGGCGATTACCAAATGCAATTATCGTATAAGTCAGGCTATGCAGGCTGGTCCATCCCATCCACAACGAAGAATCCGGAAGATATCGTTAAGCTGGCCGATTTCCTTGCAAGCCGCGAAGGAAAGCTTCTTTCCCACTACGGCCTTGAAGGCAGGGATTACACGCTTGATGAAAACGGCAACCCGCTTGTGAAAAAAGAAGTCCTTGAATTGAAAAACAATGATCCGGAAGCCGCCGCGAAACTTGGCTTCAGGGGCGTCCGTTCTTTCTGGGCCGAGCACCTCGGCTACACGGATATGGACAATAAGGAGGATTTCGGAGAATTTGAGTATGGCGCAAGGGTTTCCGGCGAGGATACACAGACGGCTGATAAGATACTTCAAATGTGGAATTACGATGAAAAGTTCCAAAACGCAAAAGTCGTCGACGGTTCAACGCCTAAGTCATTTATTTTCGAATTCGACAACGGCGACAACCTGAACATCGCTCTGGATTCTTACAATGAAAATCTGCTGCGCGCCTATTACAGCAAATCAGAGGCCGACGCGAAGAAAATTTTGAAAGAGTCCCAAAAGCAGCTTGAAAAAGCCGGGCTGAACAAGTACATCAAACTGATTGAAGAGAAAGAACAAGACGGTACGACCATTAAATTCTAGCAGACTGCCTGTTAGCGGCCTATAGACCAGCTTCCTTTCTTATCACGTAAGAACTCTTTTCATCTTATAAGGGAATCCGTTCCGGGTTAATGTAATCGGGCGGGTTCCCTAAAACAAACGAATTGAAAAGGAAGCCGAATTGAATAAAGGGGGATCTGCATGCACCACGAGAAAAAATGGAGCTTCTTCAAAGTCCTGAATATTGCCCTTGTTGGACTCCTTTGCCTATCGATCATTCTGCCCTTCTTGAATATCCTCGCTCTTTCTCTTAATGAAGGAACCGATGCGCAAAGAGGCGGGATTTATTTTTTCCCAAGGGAATTCAGCGTTGAAAATTATATTGAAGTCTTTAAGCAATCAACCGTGCTGAATGCACTTGGTATCAGTGTATTCAGGACTGTTGTAGGAACCGCGGTCAGCGTATTATTGACTGCGATGGCGGCTTACGCCCTTAATACAAAAACATTGCCGGGTAGAAGATCGATTACCTTTTTTATCTTTTTCACGATGTTATTTAGCGGGGGGATTATCCCGTATTATTTGGTTTTAACAGAGCTTAAGCTAACTAACACCATTTGGGTGTATATAATCCCAAGCCTGTACAGTGTCTGGAACATCCTGATTATGAGGACGTTTTTCGGCCAATTGCCTGATAGTGTCATAGAAGCCGCCCGGATTGATGGCTGCAGCGAATTCCAGATTTTCTTCAAGATTATCCTTCCGATGAGTAAGCCGGTTCTTGCAACGATTGGATTGTTCAATGCTGTCGGCCATTGGAATGACTGGTTTTCAGGGGCATTCTATGTCAGGGATCCCGGATTGAAGCCGCTTGCCACGCTCCTGCAGGAAATGCTGACACGCCAGCAGGCTTTGGCGGATGCATTGCTCCGAAACTCTGGCGCCTATGCGGCCCTGGAAAAAATTACGGTCACGGGTGACTCATTGAAAATGGCAACGATCATTATTGTCGTCGCTCCTATCATCATCATCTATCCGTTTATCCAGAAGCATTTTACAAAAGGTGTCAATATCGGCTCTGTAAAGGAATAGGCAGCTTCGAAATCGACATATGATGGGGGAGACATGAGGATGGCACGATTAAAATTTAAACAGGATGGTACCTTTACCATTGTCCAATTTACGGATCTGCATTGCGAGAACGGCGATGAGCTGGACGTGCGGACAAACCAATTGATGGAACAAATCCTGGGCGAGGAAAAGCCGGACCTGGTCGTCTTTACTGGCGATTTGATTTACAGCCCGAACAGCGCTGATCCAAAAGCGGCCCTGAGGGGAGCGATTGAGCCGGCAGTGAAGGCAAATGTTCCCTGGGCGGCGGTATTCGGCAACCATGATACGGAAGAAGGAATTTCAAAGGAAGAGCTTCTTTCCGTCATGAAGGAATCCCACTATTGCCTTGCGGAAGCCGGCGAAGTGAGCGGAACCGGAAATTTTATCGTTGAATTGGCGGGTTCAACTGCTGAAGAACCGCAATGGGCCTTCTTTTTCCTCGATTCCGGAATGGATAATCCGAACAAACTGGTCGGTGGCTATGATTTTATCAAACGCGACCAGATCGAGTGGTATGTGAAAGAATCGAGTGCATTGAAGGAGCGGTATTCGGCGGCTCCAGCTGAACTGCACTTTTTCCATATACCTCTTCCAGAGTATAAGCAGGTTTGGGAGTCCGGGAATTATGCCGGCAATATGAAGGAAGGCGAAATTTGCAGTCCTGAAGTCAATTCCGGCCTGTTTTCGGCAATGGTTGAAATGGGCAATGTTAAAGGGACCTTCGTCGGGCACGACCATCTCAATGATTTCTGCGGTGAATTGTATGGCGTCAAGCTATGCTATGGCCGCGCGACCGGTTATAACGGCTATGGGGATGAGGACTTTCCGCGGGGAGCCCGGGTGATTAAGCTTCAGGAAGGCAGCCGGGAGTTTGAATCGTACCTGCGCCTGGCTGATGGAAGCAAAGTTGTTCAGGAAAAGGAAACGATTAAAGGATAAGTTTTGTAAAGGAGCGGGTCATTGGTGTTTTGGACAGAGAAAAAGCTAGATAGCCGCATAAGAGAATTGGAGAAATACCGGTACCGTGACCGTATTGTAATTCCGGAGCTCCGCTATCAATTGGACAGGACGGAGGGCGTCATCGTCCCAGCTCCACCAAAGGATGGCGGATGGTCGACAATCTCCATTGGAGACAATTGGACGGGGCGCGACTTGTATGCCTGGCTGCAGGCGGACGTTGACATTCCCGCAGAGTGGAAAGGCCGTACGGTCGTTGGCTTGTTCGACTTTGGCAAAACAGGGGACGGCAACAATTCAGGGTTTGAGTCCATGCTGTATGTAAACGGCAAACCGTATCAGGGAGTGGACTCCAACCATAAGGAAGCGTTCTTGCCGGATGGATGCATCGGGTCGAAGGTTGAGCTGTCATTCCGTTTATGGTCCGGCCTTGAAGGAGGCGGCCTTCCGAAGCCTCTTGAGCATAAAATCAGGCAGGCTGAAATTACCTGGCTGGATGAAGCGGCTGACGATCTTTATTATACGGCGGCTGCGATATTGAAAACCGTCAACGTCTTGAATGAGCATGCCCCGGAACGCCATGCGCTGTTAGCGGCAGTTGACCGGGCATTTCTGCTTGTGGATTGGTCGAGGCCAGGCTCGGATGCCTTTTATCAATCGATAGGACATGCACGTGAACTGTTGGCAAAAGAGTTTGCAGAACTTAAGAGCCAGCATCCCGTTGCGATTACCGCAATCGGGCATACCCATATCGATGTTGCCTGGCTATGGCGGCTGAAGCATACACGTGAGAAAGCGACACGTTCATTTTCCACCGTGATGCGTTTAATGGAACGCTTTCCGGAGTATGTCTTTTTGCAGACACAGCCGCAATTATATGAATACATAAAAAATGATTTTCCTGAACTGTATGAACAGATCCGCGACCTCGTAAAAGAAGGGCGCTGGGAGGCAGGCGGTGCAATGTGGCTTGAGGCCGATTGCAACATTCCATCCGGCGAATCGCTCGTCCGCCAGCTGCTTGTCGGAACGCGCTTTTTCAAAGAGGAGTTCGGAGCGGATTGCCGCTATTTATGGCTGCCGGATGTTTTTGGCTATAGCTGGGCACTGCCACAAATTTTGAAGAAGTCCGGCATCGATACATTCATGACAACGAAAATCAGCTGGAACCAGTACAACCGGATGCCGCATGACACATTCATGTGGAGGGGGATCGATGGTACCGAAATCCTGACTCACTTCATTACCACAACCGATACCGATGACGACTGGAAGCATATCTACACGTATAACGGCCAAATCTTGCCGGAAACGGTTACCGGTACATGGACGGAGTACCGTGATAAAGCGATAAACCAGGAATTGTTGATTTCATACGGCTATGGTGATGGCGGAGGCGGGGKGAACCGCGAGATGCTCGAAATGCGCCGCCGCCTCGAGGACATGCCTGGCATCCCCCGCGTGAAAACCGGACGCGCGGATGACTATTTTGCCAGACTGCAAGAAACTGTGGAACGTTCCGATCAATATGTTCATACATGGGACGGGGAACTGTATTTCGAATACCATCGCGGAACGTACACGAGCCAGGCCTATAACAAGAAGATGAACCGGAAACTCGAATTGCTCTACAGGGAAACAGAATGGCTTAGCGCCCTGAATAGCCTTTTCGCAGCGGATTTTGGCCTGTATCCGCTGGAAGAACTGACGGAAGGCTGGAAAATCATCCTTCGCAATCAGTTCCATGACATAATTCCGGGAACGTCCATCAGGGAAGTGTATGAGGACAGCACGCTTGAATACGCGGAGGCTGAATCGCTGGGCCGCTCGCTTCTGGAGGAATCAGTCGGAAAGCTTGTAACCGGAGGGGGACATTCGTATACCGTGATGAACTCCTCAGCCTGGCAAAGAGCAGGCCTTGTTTCCATCCCGGCAGAAAGCGGAATGGAGCACGGAAAATGGACAGATTTGAATGGCGAAACACTTGATGCGTGCCTTGACGGGGAAACATGGCTCGTCCAGGTGGAAACCGTTCCGCCGACAGGCATGACAAGCATCCAGTTTGAAAATGGAGCAGCGGATGAAAGTGCGTCAACGCCATTTGAAGTCCTGCCTTCCGGCGTTGTGAGCCCATTTTATGAAATCGAATGGGACGGGCACGGCCAGTTAACGAGGCTGTATGACCGCAAAGCCGGCCGCGAGGTTTTGGCCAGCGGAGCCAAAGGAAATATCCTTCAAGTATTTGAAGATAAACCAATGAATTTCGATGCATGGGACATTGATATTTACTATCAGGAAAAGATGCGCGAAATCAATGAGCTTCAATCCGTACAGGTTGTTTCAATGAACCCGCTCCGTATGGTTGTTGAGTTCAGATGGTCTTACATGGATTCAGCGATTGTTCAAAATATGGTCCTGTATGCCAAAAGCCCACGGATTGATTTCGCGACTGAAATCGATTGGCATGAACAGAACCAGCTGCTGAAGGCCGCCTTCCCTGTCAATGTCCGTGCGACCGAGGCAACGTTTGATATCCAGTTCGGGAATATCAAGCGCCCGACGCATTGGAACACAAGCTGGGATATCGCCCGGTTTGAGACGGTTGGGCATCAATGGGCGGATTTATCCGAGCGCGGATACGGTGTCAGCATCCTGAATGACTGCAAGTACGGGCACGACATTAAGGACAATGTCATTCGCCTCACATTGCTGCGGTCTTCGACAGATCCGGATTACCTTCAGGACCAAGGGCATCATTCCTTCACGTATTCGCTTCTCCCTCATGAAGGCGATTGGGCGGACGGCAATACAGTGCAGGAGGCATGGGATCTGAATAGTCCTCTTGCTTTTGCAAAAGGGGAGGCCGTGAAGCCTGAGTTCTCCCTTTTCCGCCCTTCCGCAGACAATATCGTGATTGATGCGATTAAAAAAGCGGAAGACAGCGATAAAATCGTTCTCCGTGTCCATGAATTTACAGGGGCACGCGGGAGGATGGAGATTGCGGGCGATCTGGCAATCCGTTCTTGGCAGGAATGTGATTTAATGGAACGTCCTATCGGCCAGGAAGTAGCTGGGGATACGATTTCTTTTGAGATTCAGCCGTACGAAATCAAAACATTTCTTGTCGACATCAGCCATTCATAGGAGGAAGGCCTGCTGCAGTTAGCGCACGGCCTGGCCCCCTCGGGCTGGAAGGAGTAGAACATGACGGCAACCGAAACCATTCGTGTGATGACATACAATCTGAAATATGCCGACAATGATCCACCGCATTCGTGGCCCGGGCGGAAGGAGCTTGTCAAAGAAATAATCGTGAATGAAGCACCGGACCTGATAGGAACACAGGAAGGGCTTTTTCCCCAACTGGAGGACCTGGCGGAGTTGCTGCCGGGTTACCGGTGGGTCGGTTTGGGCCGGGAAGGCGGAAGCCAAGGGGAATACATGGCTATTTTGTATAAGCACGAACGCCTAAGAGTACTTGAATATGGCCATTTTTGGCTTTCCGATTCGCCCTCCCTTATTGGCTCTTGCACTTGGGGGAATATTTGCCCGAGGATGGTTACGTGGGTCCGGTTTCTTGATTTGAAAACAAAGCAGCATTTCTATCATTTTAATACGCATCTTGATAATCATTCCGAATTGGCCAGGATTGAGGGTGCGAAATTACTTGCTCAAAGGGCGCTTGAGCTTGATTCGGCCATGCCCATTGTGGTGACAGGCGATTTTAATGAAAACCAACAATCTGAAGCGTATCGAATCCTCGCTGGTGAAGGACCGTTTTCTGATACTTGGTATTTGAGTGCGCGGAGGATCAATGAGGAATTGGGTACGTTCAATGATTTCAGCGATCCGTCTGGAGGGAACGAACGGATTGACTGGATTCTTGTACGAGGCAATACAGAAGTAAGGACAGCAAAAATCGTTGGGGACCGTCCCGGCGGGCAGTTCCCAAGCGACCATTATCCGATCGTTGTAGAAATGCAATTGGAAGTGCATCTTTGAGATTTTTTGGAGGGACAAGAGGATGAAATACCTAACTGTCGAAGGAATGAAAGACAACCAGCCGGTACAAATCGACATCTCCCAGCTTATCCTGGGTTCGGGAGACTTTTTCCAATTTGGCCCAGAAAATGTTACGGCATTATTGGATACCTTTGTTGAAATTGGCGGCAACACGCTTGATACGGCCCATCAATATATCCGCGGCGAGGAAATCATTGGCGAGTGGATGGAACAGCGGCAAAACCGTGATAAAATCAGGATTTTAACAAAAGGGGCGCACAATGATGACGGAGAACCCGGCAAGCGTGTGAACCCTTCTTCGATTACAAAGGATCTAATGGAAAGCCTTGAACGGCTCCGTACGGATTACATCGATTTGTATGCCCTCCACCGCGATGATGAGGATGTGGAAGTCGGCCCCATTGTTGAGGTTCTGAACGAGCATATCAGGGCAGGCCGGATCCGCGCAATCGGAACATCCAACTGGAAAACAGAGCGCATCAAAGCTGCCAATGACTATGCGAAAAAGCACAACCTTGTCCCGTTTACGTTCAACAGCCCTAACCTGAGTCTTGCGAAATGCAAAATTCCGCGCTGGCCGGGCTGTGTTTCCGCTGATGAGGAAATGATCCAATACCATGCTGAAGAAAATTTGCCTTTGCTGTCCTGGTCCTCACAGGCAGGCGGATTTTTCTCGGGATATTTCACACCGGAAAACCGCGAGAATGAAGAAATGGTCGAAGTCTATTACTCTGACGAAAACTGGGAGCGGTACGACAGGGCGAAGCATCTAGCGGAAAAGCTCGGAGCCACGCCAATCCAAACCGCACTCGCATATGTACTGAACCAGTCATTCCCGACAGCCGCCATCATCGGCCCTGGAAAAAAGGAGGAGCTTCTTTCCTCCTACGAGGGTTCCAAACTTCCTCTGGACGAGGAAATGGCCGAGTGGCTTAACCTGAAAGCAACTAACAAACCAGCATTATTGCAATCCTAATCTCAATTTTTTAAGAGGACAGGTTCCCCTGGAAGGATGATCAACATGAAACATAAATTTGCCGCACAGCTCTATACATTGCGCAACGAACTCCAACAGGATTTTCCGGGCGTTTTGCGGAAATTGAGCGAAATGGGCTGGCAAGCCGTCCAAATTGACGGACTGTTCAGCTACGAGGCCGAGGAAATTGCCGCCGTGCTGAAGGAAACCGGATTGAAGGTAGCCGGCATGCACATTAGCCTTGAGCGGATGAATACAGAACTTGAAACGGTCCTTAAGGAAGCCGACCTATTCGGCACAACCGATTTCTTCTGCCACTACCTTGAGGAAGATTACCAAAACGAAGCGGGCTACAGAAGGGCTAAAAAGGAACTGCTTGAAGTGGCCAAAAAAGTCGCTCCGCTCGGTTATCGTGTCGGATACCATAACCATGATTTCGAGTTCAAGACTAAAATTGACGGTGAATACGCGCTGTCCTATCTGCTTCAGCCTGAAGGGAACCTATGCATTGTTCCCGAGCTGGATACGTACTGGGTCAAAATGGGCGGCGAAGATCCGCTTGAATTCATCAAGCAATATCCGAACCGGATGCCAATCCTCCACTTTAAGGACATGACAACTGACGGCCGAAACTATTTTGCCGAAGTTGGCACGGGCAGCATCGAGTTTGAACCGATTCTTCAATGGGGCGAGGAACATGGCGTCGAGTATTACTGTGTTGAACAGGATTATTGTCCGGGAAGCCCGTTCGACAGCCTGAAAACGAGCCTCGATAATCTGGTGGCCATGGCTGCGAAGCTTGGATTATAGGAGAGAGTTTTCTAGAGTGAGGTGGAAATGATGTCAAAGCTTATTATCAGCCCGGGACAACGGGATGAAAAAGGAAAAGTCCTCGCCGTCAGCCCCGAATCGGCAGGATGGGATTATGTCGGGTTTGAAGTATACCAGCTGAAGCAGGGTGAGGTTTTGGCACGGGAAACCTTCAATCAGGAAGCATGTCTTGTGTTATTGAGCGGGATTGCCGATGTAAAAACAAACGAAAAAACATTTGAACAAATCGGCGAGAGAATGGATGTGTTTGAAAAAACGCCTCCTTATTCCGTTTATGTGCCAGCCAATGACTCATTCGAGGTCGAGGCGAGCACGGATCTGGAACTGGCAGTCTGCCTTGCACCAGGGGGCGGCTCTTTTGAAGCGAGGCTGATCAGTCCGGAGAAAGTCGGCTACGAACAGCGCGGAAGCGGGCATATGTCGCGAACCATCCATAACATCCTTCCCGAACAGGAACCGGCGCACAGCTTATTGGTTGTGGAGGTATTCACTCCAGGAGGGAATTGGTCAAGTTACCCGCCGCATAAGCATGACCAGGATAATTTGCCTGTGGAATCATATTTGGAAGAAACGTATTTTCATAAAATCAACCCAGGCAAAGGGTTTGTCATGCAGCGGGTTTACAATGACGACCGTTCGCTCGATGAGGCGCTGATTGTGAAAAACGGGGAAGTCGTGCTTGTCCCGGAAGGCTATCATCCGGTTTCAGCCCCGCCCGGCTATGATTCCTACTATTTAAATGTCATGGCGGGACCGGTCAGGACATGGAAGTTTCATAATGATCCCGACCATGAATGGCTTTTTAAAAAATAGCCGTTCTGTACTGGCCAGGAATGGGTTTTCTCAAAAGCAACCCTTTCTGCAGGGCGTAAAGTTTTCAAAGGGGGCAATGGCGTGAATCCAATTCGTTTTCCCGGGGAACGGGAGCTTGATTTCATTGCGCTCGGTCGCTTATGCATCGACCTGAATGCAAATGAGATTAACTGTCCAATGGAAGAGACAAAAACATTTACAAAATATGTTGGCGGGTCACCGGCCAATATTGCAATCGGTGCTTCAAGGCTTGGATTGAAGAGCGGCTTTATCGGAAAAGTATCAAATGACCAGATGGGCCGTTTTATCGTCCGCTATTTAACCGAAAATGGAATTGATACAGCAGGAGTTTCCGTTGATCACACCGGCGCCGTTACAGGGCTGGCCTTCACCGAAATTAAAAGCCCGGAAGAATGCAGCATTTTGATGTACCGCGACAATGTCGCCGATTTGAAGCTGTCGCCGGCTGACGTTTCGGAGGAATATATTAAACAGGCTAAGGCACTGCTGATTTCCGGAACTGCCCTGTCCGCGAGCCCGTCCAGGGAGGCGGTTTTCCTCGCTTTGGAATATGCCAGGAAACATGGGGTCACTGTTTTCTTCGATGTGGATTACCGTCCTTATACGTGGCCATCCTCCGCGGAACCGGCCATCTATTATAGCCTCGCCGCCGAGAAATGCGATGTCATTATCGGGACACGCGAGGAATTCGATATGATGGAGCAATTTAACGATAATCCTTCATCCAATGATGAAGTGACAGCGGGCAGGTGGTTTGGCCATCACGCTAAAATCGTGGTCATCAAGCATGGATCGGAAGGCTCGATTGCTTATACGAAAGCGGGCGACGTGTTCATGGGCAGCATTTTTAAAACAAAGGTCCTGAAAACATTCGGCGCGGGCGATTCGTATGCTTCTGCTTTCATTTACGGATTGATGCAGGGATGGACGATTGACATGGCGATGGAGTTCGGAAGCGCCTCGGCGTCGATTGTCATATCAAGACACAGCTGTTCGGAAGCGATGCCAACCGTTCGTGAAATTACGGAGTTTATCGAGAAGAGCAAAGGCGAGGAGCAGGTAACTCCTTAACATTTGAACGAATATTTTTTGGGGCATAATAGCATGGTTCGGCGTTAGGCGGATGGAGTTCCTATTTAGCGGATAAACCAACGAATTTGGCGGATAAGAGTCCTAGTTTGGCGGATATACCAACGAATTTGGCGGATAAGAGTCCTGTTTAGCGGATATACCAACGAATTTGGCGGATAAGAGTCCTTGTTTGGCGGATAAACCACCTAATTTAGCGGAATAGAGTCCCAGTTTGGCGGAATTATAGTTTGATAGAGCATCAATAATGATAGTTTCAGCAAAGAAGGAAGGAATACAATATGACGAATGTAGTGAAAAACTATATCGGTGGGGAATGGCTGGAATCCCGGTCCGGGAATACGGAGCCTGTTTTCAATCCGGCGACAGGTGAAGTCATTGCCTACGTCCCAATCTCATCAAAAGAAGAATTGAATAAAGCGGTCGAAGCGGCTAGCGAAGCGTTCAAAACTTGGAAGGAAACGCCTGTGCCAAGAAGGGCGAGGGTCATGTTCAAGTACCAGCAGCTGCTTGTGGAGCATTGGGATGAATTGGCGAAACTGATTACCGTTGAAAACGGCAAGAACTACAAGGAAGCGTACGGGGAAGTGCAGCGCGGAATCGAGTGTGTCGAATTTGCAGCGGGCGCTCCAACGTTGATGATGGGCAAGCAGCTTCCGGATATCGCTTCCGGGCTGGAGTCCGGCATGTACCGTTACCCGATTGGGGTTGTCGGCGGGATTACGCCATTCAACTTCCCGATGATGGTTCCTTGCTGGATGTTCCCGCTTGCGATTGCATGCGGCAATACATTTGTATTGAAGCCTTCCGAGCGGACGCCGCTTCTCGCAAGCCGGCTTGCCGAGCTTCTTGAAGAAGCGGGTCTGCCGAAAGGTGTCTTGAATCTTGTACACGGCGCTCATGATGTGGTGAATGGCCTGCTTGAGCACAAAGATGTCAAGGCGATTTCATTTGTCGGTTCGCAGCCGGTTGCGGAATATGTGTACAAGACTGCTTCCGCCAACCTGAAGCGTGTCCAGGCTCTTGCGGGTGCGAAAAACCACTCGATTGTCCTGAACGATGCGGACCTTGATGTTGCAGCAACGCAGATTACGGCGGCGGCATTCGGTTCGGCTGGCGAACGCTGCATGGCCTGCTCTGTCGTTGTTGCCCAGGAAGGCATAGCGGACGAGCTGGTTGAAAAGCTCGTGAAGGCGGCCAATGAAATCCAAATCGGCAATGGCTTGGATGAAAATGTGTTCCTCGGCCCTGTCATCCGTGAAGGGCATAAGGAGCGGACACTTTCTTATATCAAAAGCGGTGTAGAAGATGGGGCGAGCCTGCTCCGTGATGGCCGCGAAGATGAGCAGAGCAATGGGGACGGCTATTTCGTCGGCCCGACGATTTTTGATAATGTGACCCAGGAAATGAAAATCTGGCAGGATGAAATTTTTGCGCCGGTTCTATCGATAGTCCGTGTAAAGTCTTTGGAAGAAGCGGTTGAATGGACGAATCAATCCCGATTTGCCAACGGTGCATGCATCTTTACAAAGGATGGGGGAAGTGTCCGACAGTTCCGTGAAACAATCGAGGCGGGAATGCTCGGAGTAAATATCGGGGTACCCGCTCCGATGGCCTTCTTCCCATTCTCTGGATGGAAGGATTCCTTCTATGGTGACCTGCATGCCAATGGCAGCGACGGAGTCGAATTTTATACAAGGAAGAAAATGATTACAACCCGCTGGTCATAGCGGATAGATAGGAATGCGGCCGGACAGAAAAGGATCATTTTCTGTCCGCTGTTTTTACTATGAGGAAAAGACATAAGGCAGGAAGTGATTTTATGAAAAAAGTACGGCTAACAACCGCGCAGGCGCTTGTGAAATTTATGGCCAATCAATATGTTGAATTTGATGGCCGGCAGGAGAAGTTTGTCAGGGGAGTCTTTACGATTTTTGGGCATGGAAATGTTCTCGGTTTGGGACAGGCGCTTGAAGAAGCTGGGGATTTGGAGGTTTTTCAGGGAAGGAACGAGCAGGGGATGGTACATGCCGCTGTTGCGTTTGCCAAACAGAAGCACCGCCGGCAGATTTTTGCCTGCACAGCTTCCGTCGGCCCCGGCTCTGCCAACATGATTACGGCAGCCGCAACGGCAACAGCGAATAATATTCCTGTTCTGCTGCTGCCCGGGGATACGTTTGCGTCAAGGCAGCCAGACCCTGTCCTGCAGCAAATCGAACAGATCCATGATGCATCGATTACCACGAACGATGCATTCCGCCCGGTGAGCAAATACTGGGACAGGATCAACCGACCCGAGCAACTCATGTCCGCGATGCTTAACGCATTCAGGGTATTAACAAATCCTTCTGAAACAGGCGCTGTCACCATCTCGCTCCCGCAGGATGTCCAGGGAGAAGCATTTGATTTCCCAGAGTCTTTTTTTGCAAAAAGGGTCCACCGGATTGAAAGGAAGGCGCCCACCAGGGAAGAGCTTAGCGATGCGGTACAGTTAATTACCGGAAAGAAAAAGCCACTTATTGTTTGCGGAGGCGGTGTCCGCTATTCCGAAGCGGGAATCACGCTGGCACAATTTGCCGAGGCGTTCAACATCCCGTTTGCAGAGACGCAGGCCGGGAAAAGCGCTGTTGTGAGTGGACATCCGCTTAATCTTGGCGGGATTGGCGTCACCGGAAATTCAGCTGCGAATTCGCTTGCCCGCGACGCGGATTTGGTTATCGGCATTGGAACAAGGTTTACTGATTTTACAACCGGCTCGAAGCGGCTTTTTGAAAACGAGGAAGTTGAATTTTTAACAATCAATGTGTCCGATTTCCATGCAAGCAAGCTTGATGCCGTGAAAATTGTCGCCGATGCGAAAACGGCTTTGGCCGCCCTAGCGGCTGTTTTGAAGGAAAGCGGTTACCAGTCGGGGTACACGGCGGAGATAAAGGAAGCGAAGAAAATGTGGGAACAGGAGCTGGAACGGCTTTATGCAATACAGTATTCAGGCTCCGGTTTCCAGCCCGAGGTTTCCGGCCATCTCGATGGGCCTTTGCCCGAATACAAGGAAGCGATTGGCTGCAGCCTGACCCAGACCGAGGTGATAGGTGAAATTAACGGGCTTCTTGATAAGGATGCCATCATTGTCGGCGCATCCGGAAGCCTGCCGGGGGACCTGCAGCGGATGTGGGTCGCGAACAGCGCCAATACGTACAACATGGAATACGGCTATTCATGCATGGGCTACGAAATCTCCGGCGCGCTTGGCGTGAAGCTTGCGGAACCTGATAAAGAGGTTTACTCGTTGGTGGGGGATGGCAGTTATCTGATGCTTCATTCGGAGCTGGTCACGAGCATCCAGGAAGGAAGGAAAATCAATGTCCTCCTTTTTGATAATGCCGGTTTTGGCTGCATCAATAACCTGCAAATGTCCAACGGCATGGGCAGTTTCGGCACGGAGTTCCGGAAGCGGGATGAGCAGACCGGAAAGCTCAACGGCCCGGTTTTGAAAATCGATTATGCGCAGTCTGCGGCAGGATATGGGGCAAAAACGTATTCTGTCCATACAATCGAGGAGCTGAGATTCGCATTGGAGGACGCCAAAAAGCAGGCTGTTTCTACCTTGCTCGATATTAAGGTCCTTCCGAAAACAATGACCAATGGCTATGGCGCCTGGTGGAATGTCGGAAATGCCGAAGTAGCCGAAAAAGAGGAATTCAAAACAGTTTACAAAAAGAATAAAGAGATGCGGAGTAAGGCAAGGGTATATTGAGTTTGGTTCTGATAGGACATGCGGGCGGATGGCTTTTTCCCTCCGCCTGTTTATAAAGAACGCGGCGGGGCTCGGGTGATGGCCATCCATCATTCCCCTGCCAGTATGAAGGTACTATCGTTTGGAGGGGTTTGCATGCTGGGAGCTATTGAAGCTGGGGGAACGAAATTTGTTTGCGCGGTTGGCGACGAAAATGGTGTGATTGCCGAACGGATTCAACTACCGACGACAACCCCTGGGGAAACCATGCCCCAAGTGCTCGATTTTTTCAAAAAATATGATTTAAAGGCAATTGGAATCGGGTCATTCGGCCCTATCGATGTTCTACCGGAGAGCCCGAGTTATGGCTGCATAACATCAACTCCGAAGACAGCCTGGAGGGACTATCCCTTTGTAAAAATCATGGTGGATGCTTTCGGAATTCCAATTGGCTTCAATACCGACGTCAATGTTGCTGCGCTGGGTGAGGCAACCCTCGGTGCTGCAAAAGGGCTTGACAGCTGCCTGTATATTACGGTCGGAACTGGCATTGGCGCAGGTGCGCTAGTCCACGGGAAGCTCCTACAAGGTCTTTCGCATCCTGAAATGGGCCATCTTTATGTAAGAAGGAGCCCGTTGGATGCCTACCATGGGAATTGCCCTTATCATCGGGACTGTCTTGAAGGCTTGGCGGCTGGCCCCGCGATTGAGGCGCGCTGGCAAGAAAAAGGCGTGAATCTTGTAGGGCGTGAAGAGGTCTGGGACCTTGAGGGCTACTATCTTGCCCAGGCCCTCTATTCCTATATACTCATTTTGTCCCCGAAGAAGATCATTCTTGGCGGAGGCGTGATGAAGCAAGAAGCAGTATTTGCTTCTATTTATAAGTACTTGGCGGAGCTAATGCAAGGGTATGTTGCCTTGCCGGAGCTTACCGACTATATTGTCAGCCCAGGCCTAGGAGACAATGCCGGAATCACAGGCGCCCTCATCCTCGCGAAGCAAGCCTTGGAGGGAAAGTGAGGCAGTGAAGCAGTGAAACAGGGGACGTATCCAGTGCTTCATTCGATTTTCGAATTGTGATGCAGTTGGAGGCTGAATTTTTGGAAGGTGATCGTGTATGAGGCCGGCAATTATTTTTGATATGGATGGCACGTTGTTTCAAACTAATTTGGTTCTGGAACCAGCATTGGAAGAGACGTTCTGCAAGTTAAGGGACAAGGGCTTTTGGCTAGGCGATACTCCACTAGCTAAATACCATGAAATCATGGGAGTTCCGCTTCCGGTTGTTTGGGAAACGCTGTGCCCGGGCTTTTCCCACGAAAAACGCGAGATGGCCAATGTGCTTTTTCATAAGCATCTTATCGATCTAATTGAAAATCATCACGGGGCTCTTTACCCGGATGTCGAATATGTCCTCGCAGAACTTAGCGGGAGGTTCAATTTGTACATCGCCAGCAATGGACAGAGCAATTATTTGCAGGCAATTACCGGGGCGTTCGGGTTGGAGCGGTTTATCAAAAAGACATACAGCATCGAGGAAATTCCCTCAGGGCATAAATCGGATTTGGCGAAAAAGGTCATTGATGAAAATGGCATTGTGGAAGGCGCGGTGGTTGGGGACAGATTATCTGACATCCGAGCAGCTAAAGATAACAAGCTCATCGCTGTAGGGGTCAACTTTGACTTTGCCCAGCCAGAAGAACTCGCACAAGCAGATAAAGTTATTAATTCCTTTACAGAACTCTTGGAACTATCAGTAGAATTGGTGAAATGAGCTGGGGACACAGGGGCCGGACCATTTGTTTCATTTTTTTAGTGAAACAGTAGATCCGTCCCTTGCTTTATTTTAATTCCCAATATTTTCTTCGTTTGATTTTACTATTATAATAGATTGAAGTATACGTTTTTTAGAGAAGATACAGATGGAGCGGAGTTTTTTCGGATGGCAATCTGAGGGGATGGGGGCTGGGATGCTTAAGAAACTGGCGAGGGTTGTTATTGTCGTTTTTGTTTTGGGTGCCGTGTGTTTGAGTTTTTCCGGGGGAAAAGTGAAGGCTGCACCAAAACCGGCGGCTTATCTGGGGGTCCCTGTCGTTGCCCATACGCCGCTAGAGCAGAAGGTTGCGCTGAATATGCTGGCTGGCAATACAAAGTTTTCGCTTACGGAATTCAAGGAAATCAAGGACATGGCGTACCTTGGCGATCGCGTAAATAAGGTTATTGCACAGAATCCGTTGATTCTCGGGGTGGTTAACTTTGGGTATCAATACACTTCAAAGACAAAAGTAATGACTGTACAGTATACCGAAAATGCCACGAGGATGAAGAAGAAGCAGCAGGCCATCATCGACCAGTCGAAAAGGATTTTGGACGCGGTGATTAAGCCGAAGATGACAGACAGGCAGAAGTTCAAGGCAATCTATGATTATTTGGATGCGAACGCGAAGTATGATTTTGAGGCTTTTGAAGAGAAAAACGGGACTTTGCGGGAAACCGACCCGAAGTATTGGACGGCTTACAATCCGTATGGGGTGCTTGTCGAGAAAAATGGGGTTTGCCAAAGTTATTCAGGAAGCTTTCAGCTTTTGAGCACTATGCTTGGGTTAAATTCGGTTGTTGTGACGGGAATGCTTTATGGCGGCGGGCATAGCTGGAACAAGGTGAAGCTGAATGGCCAGTGGGTCCACATCGACCCGACGAGCAACAGGACGAACAATGCAATTCCTTATATGCTATATGAAGCGAATGATGCATTTGCAAAATCGATGGGGTATGAGGAAGACAAGCTTTATTGGACGGACAAGGAGATTGGCATGTTCGCTTCGACGGGCAAGTTAAATGATTACTATATTCAAAACAAGCTCGTCGCCGGCAGTTTGGGGGAGTTAAAGGTTAAAATTGCGGAAGCCAGGAATCGAAATTTGGACTTTGCATACATACGCACCGAGCAGAAATTCTCCTCTAATCAGGTGTTTGCTGTGCTAAGGGAAGTGACGCTCCTCAGCAAAGTGAGCATGATTTCATCGGGGAATGGGAAGTATATGGCGTTGCGGTTGAAGTGAAGCAGGGGCGAGTCCTCTGCTTCATTTTTGTTTGGTTAGATGGAGAACTGCTGACTAATTTTCCGCAAGACCATGTTAAACCAGCCATTTACAAAGTCCTTCCTTAGGATTTAGAACTATTAATGCCAATTAAGCTAGTAATAATGCCGAATGGGATCCGATTAATGCCAATTAAGCTAATAATAATGCCGAATGGGATCCGATTAATGCCAAGTAACCTATTAATAATGCCGATTTGGGCCATAATAATGCCAAACTAGTAACTATTTAATCCTAATCTAGATAGAAGATTCGAAAAGAGGCGAGTACTTCTTCAATCCGCTAAAGATAAGGTTAACAATCCGCCAGATACCAATTCTAATATGGCGGGCATTCATTCAGCCGAACCGAAACGTGTGCAGCCGTTTCTTGGTGCATGGGGCAATTTTTCCAAAAAGGGGATTAACCATCTTGGAGGTTCTTTTCGAGGATGATTTTGTGCTTGCCGTTTTTGTCGGTATAGGTTTCGATGATGTCGAAGCCGTTTTTGATGTTGAGAAGTAGCATGCTGCGCCATTTGTTCATTGTTTTGGTTTGGACGTATGTGTAGCCGTGTTGTTTGAGATAGTTGTGCTGTTGGTTCATTAGGGAAGCTGCAATTCCGTGGTTCCTGTATTCTGGAGCGACTCCGCCAAGCCAGCTGTAAAAATGGGTTTGACTTAATTCATAGCCGATTTTGTAGCCGACGAGTTTTTGGCCGTCGAGTGCGAAGTTGAAAAGCAGCTTGGGTTTATTGTGCATTTTGGCAAGCAGGTCATCGTTGCCCCCGAAGATGGAGTTGTGCAGGCGTTGGATGGCTTCCATTATAGTTGGGTTAGGGATGTTGTCGGTTGTAATATAGGTGATGTTGTTCAATGTGGTTCTCCTTCCAATGATTTTATATATAATAGCCTCCACTTGGGGAGTGGGGGCTATTTTTATCCTTCAATTCAAGTTATTATATGATTTAATTCTCCAGATAGGTTGTTCGATATTGTCTGAGTAATAACCTAGTAACTCGGTTACATGGCCTTTAGCCCACGTTAGGTCCTTTTGTGATAACCAGGCATATTCTTCTTGCTCATAAATGGCTTCTTGGATAAACGCTAGGTAATACTGGCAATTGGGATGGCGGGAAGTTTTAATATAGTTTTTTACCTTTTCAATATCTTCTTTAAAAGGGCCGTCATTCCAATGATTCTTGAACTTCATCTCTACAATTGCGAGGATATCAATAACAGAATCTTGAAGATGTTTATATTGCCCAGGATTTTCATCAAGTTTTACGATTGCCAAATCAGCCCGAATTCCATGCATAAAGAATTCTGTATAAATTCGGATGTTATTTTCTATTAAAAATTCATTTGGCAGTTTATTTCTAAGATGATGATAAAAGGCATTCTTCATGCTATCCTCTTTTAGTAAACTGAAATTACAATAATCTGAAAAGATTTCCAGAGACCACAGTTCCTTGATGGCTTGATCAATGATTTTTGAAATTTCAATGGCGCTATACGGTTTAGTTTGCATGAATGCAACTCCCAATTCAATTTAAATTCAAAGATCCAGCCTCCACACATGTGCGAAGGCTGGTTTTTTGTCGCGCGATATGATTACTGCGTAGGAGCTTCCATACCGAATTCCTGCCATTCTTCACGTGAAGGGCCGTAAACTCCTGGTACTCGGAGGCCGGCCTGGCGCATGAGAATGGTCATTTGCCCGCGGTGGTGGGTTTGGTGGCTGATCAAAATGGACAGGGTCAATCCGTTTGGCCATTGTTCGCCGTACATATCCTTCACTTCTTTGAGGGTTTCGTCGGTCCACTGTTCCTGGAGTGCGGCAATCATGGCGCTGCTTGCCTGGCGGTATCCGTCGGCGATTTCCTTCGCGGTGCCCGGGACCTTGCTTTCGTGCTCAGCTGCTTCAAATTGAAGGCCGGTGCGGGACATCATTTCGTGCAGGGATGTGACGATGTGCCAGGCCAGCTGGCCGAGCGTCCTGTGGTCCTGGGCGACTTGCTGGTTCAAGGATTCGTCTGTCAGGGCGTCCATTATTTTTTGCGTGGACTGTCCTTCGTGCTTCCAGGTTTGAATGAATTCTTCAATGGTACGAAACATGTGTATTCCTCCTCGTTTTTGGTCTCCTCTTTAGAGTTCGCCTTTTGCAGGGAAAATCCTTTGATGGATTAACGGAACTTTTGTCGACGGCCGGGAGGGGAATGAGAACAGTGCGGCGAAAATACGAACAGTGCCTGTCACTCCTCGAAAAATCTTGTTTCACGAGGAGCGGGGCTTTTGTGCTTTCCTTTTAGTTGGGGAAGGGAGCGGCTTTTAATGAATTACTGGGGGTGTATCCTTCATCACTTCCTTGTTCCAAAAAACATTTCGATATCAATAGAGCTGGAGATGTAGTATTCCTTTGTTAACACGTTGCCTGTATCGGTGAAGATAGGTACCTCCAATTTCTGCCCCTCTTTTTCGAAAAGAAGCATGCCAGCCGGTCCTTTTTCAAATTCTAGTTCATGTGCATTTTTTCTTTTGGCTTCATTAATTTGTTCAATAAGAACTTCGATTTTCTTTTTATCCTTTAGCATTGCAATTTTTTCGTACTCATTGGCATCATTTATTTTATAAAAGGTGACTTGGTCAAAATCGTGGACAACGATTTTTATGCCTGAACATGAAGCAAGCAGTGTTAGGATTAAAACAGTGAGCGACAAAAGAAACAGGTGTTTTTTCATTTGCGGCTTCCCCCTTAAGGAACCTTCTTAAAATTACTGACGAAACCACAGAATCGTTGGTTTCGCTGCAATTTTAAAAAAAGCAAAAGGTCCGCCCAGAGCTTTATTTCAAATAGCTAAATCACTAAATCGACCCGGGATTCCAAAACTGAAGCAGTAGATCCGTCCCCAGTTTCACAGCAACAAAAAAACCACCCTGCCACAGTAATTGGCAGGGTGGTTTCGTGAATCAATTTTTTACAGCCCAGGAAGGATTCCTGAGAATAGGCTGAGGATGAAGACGCAGGTGAGTGCTGTGAGTCCTGCGATGAATCCGCCGATGGTCCAGGCTTTGAGTGTTTGCGGGATGGTGAGTTTCCCGAAACGGTTGACTACCCAGAAGCCGGAGTCGTTTGGCAGGGACAGGCCGATACCGCCGGCGCAGATTGCCAGGCCAAGCAAGATTGGGGACACGCCAAGGTCGGCTGTCATTGGTCCTAGAATGCTTGATGTTGTGACAAGTGCGACGGTTGCAGAGCCGAGTGATGCGCGAAGAATCTGCGAGAAAATGAATGCAAGCAGCAGGACCGGAATGCTCCAGCTTTGCATCGAGGCAATCAGGTATTCGCCGACTCCGCTCTTGTTGATGACGGCTCCGAACGCGCCACCAGCACCCGTGATTAGGATGATGATACCGGCGGAGTTGATTGCTTCGGAATACAGTCTGTCATAAGGAATCGAAATATATGGCTTTAATAGAATAAGAGCTGCAACAACACTGATGAAAAGGGCGATATTTTTTTCACCGACAAAGCCAAGGACGCTTGCCAGGGTAGTGCCCGGGAACGCAAGCTGAGATACGGTGTTTACTAGAATCAGGATGATCGGCAGGCCAAGCATGAAAAAGCTGAGGCCGGTGCTGATTTCCTTCTTTGGCGCGTCTGCCGGATTCATTTCCACTTCTTCAATGTCGCCGGAGTGCTGGACGCGTTTTCCGATGAACAGGCCGTACAAATAGCCGCCGACGAGCGTTGCCGGGATTGAAACGAGAATGCCGTACAGGATGAACAGACCAAGGTCGGCTTTTGTGTTTTCCGCGACGACAAGCGGCCCCGGTGTCGGAGCGACCATGTTATGGGAGACAATCAGCCCAACGCCTAGCGCGGTAACAAATGTGACAACGGACAGGCCGGTTCTTTTCGAAAGGCTTTTGATCAGCCCGCTCAGGATAACGAACGCGGCATCGAAGAAAACCGGGATTGAGACAACAGTTCCTGTAAGGCCGAGGCCAGCAGGAGATCGCTTAACGCCGAAAGCTCTCAGGACAGCTCCGGCAATTTTTTCAACGGCACCGGATGCACCGAGGAATTGCCCGAAGATGACGCCAAGGCCGATGAGGATTCCGACGCCGGTCATCGTGTTTCCGAAGCCCTGGGTGACGGTAGAAGCAACTTCCTTCAAAGGCATACCGATTGCAAGCGCTGTCGCGAATGCGACGCCAATCAGCGACAGGAACGGTTCAACCTTCAATTTTAAAATAAGGAAGAACAGCGCGCCCAACGCCAGCAAAAACACCAAAATTAACATACTGCCAGTAACCATTTTCTTTCCCCCTTTGTGTATGAAACATTATGTAACCGGCAGGCAAGCCCCCTATATGGCAACTGCCGGAAATTACCGTGTGTGAATTGGTTCCGCTGATAGTTTCCGTAAATCCGGTAACTGCCGTGAGTAAATCATTTCCCCTCTAACGTTAACACGACGTCCTTCAAGGTCGAGACAGCACCGACATTTCCTGGGAAAATTACGTATGGAATGAACGGGAAGGTGCTTTCCTCGCCCGTTTTCCATACCGGGATTCCCGGGGCGATTTGGCCGGCGACGGTCGCGCGCTTGACGCAGAGCCCTTTTGTGCCGACATCGCTTGAGGTGATGCCCCCTTTGGCGATTAAGTAATTCGGGCGGATGGAGAAGTCGCGGACGATGCTCGTGACCGCGTCGGAAATTTTCACCGACAGCTTCAGCTCCTCTTCCTCCATCCCCTCGCCAAGGTCGAGGCGCTTTCTTTTTGTAAAAATAACCGTTGATTTGCCCGCCGCCACCATTTTTTCTGCTTCAAGGCGGACGCGCTCGGTTTCTTCTCGGAATGCTCCCTCATCTAAAACAAGATGCGCGTCAAACTCGATGAAGTGAAGCGAATCGACTTTCCGCAGCTCATTCAGCTGGTCGGTCGTTTTTTGAACGTGCGAACCGACGATGACAAGGCCGCCAGTAGCGGCATCTTCGGTGATCAGCTCTTCCCGGGTAAGGAGCGGTCGCGAGCTGATGTCTCCGATCACTTTTGTAAATGCAGCCGCTGTACGGAAGGTGAACCGTTTGCCGTTTTGGAGCGCTGTGATGAGTGCGGTCGCAAACACTCTGACATCTTCTTCCTCGACGGCGTTGACCACAATTTTCCCAAAATCACGAACTTGCATTAGTTGAGCGGCAATCGCATCGAGCTCCATGTTGCGCAGGCTGTCGAGCGAAATGTAAAGGATGTCTTCCTTCTTGTAGCGGCCTTCCGTTTTCTCCTCGATCCAGGCGCCGAGGTGGCTTGAACGGTAGCCGAACGTGCGGTCCCTGGCGAATTCGGTTTCGCCCGCCGGAACGAGCGTGTCGTTTTGCAGGACGTAATGGATGTTGTCGATGGTGAGTCGGCCGCCTTCTTTAAAGAACGGAAGAAGCACTTCACCGTCGATTTTCGTGTTGGCGGATTGTTCGATCGTCTCCTTTAGCACTTCGGTTTCGAGCGGATAGTGCCCGCGGAGGGTTGAGTCGCCGCGGCTGATCAGGATGTACGGCCTGTTGAATTTCTTTGCAGCCTTTTCGGCCCGTTCGGCGATTTCGGCGTGGACCGTGCGGGTTTCGTCGGCGGTGAACGCCCGTGAGTTCGTCAGGATGAAGAACATCTGGKTTTCTTCGCGGAAACCTTGCTCGATCGTGTCCTCGTTCCAGTCGGTGTAGACGGAAACGCCGTGGACGGTCTGGACGCCGGTCGGGTCGTCGTCGAGAACGATGATTTTATGGGTGAATCCGGGCCTTACTTTTGCCCAAGCCTCCTGGACGTTTTGCTGGCTGACGGCAGGGATGGAGGCAAGGACTTCATGAATGTTTCTTGGCATAATCATGGTGGATTCTTCATGGGTATTTCTCAGATTCGCCATGTTCATTTCTTGTTGGATTTCTCTAGGCTTCGTCATGTTGATCGCCCTTTATTTGAAAATTGGCCAGCTTTTCGTAAAACTGGACGAGGCCGCCGTGGTCATCGGCCGCTTTGCCGTCAGCCTTCATCGAGTGGAACATTTCGAGCACCTGGCTAGTAAGCGGAAGCGGGACGCCGAGCGCGTGCGCGGTATCCATGACATTGGTCAGGTCTTTGGCGTTAATGTCGATACGCCCGCCGGCGACGAAATTGCGCTCAAGGATGAGCGGAACCTTCGTGTCGAGGACAGCGCTCCCGGCAAGGCCGCCGCGGATTGCTTCGTACATTTTCCGGATGTCGATCCCGGCCTTGGCGGCGAGGATGAGCGCTTCGGACATGGCCGCGATGTTGACGTTCACCATAATCTGGTTCGCAAGTTTCGCGGTTGCGCCGCATCCGTTGTCGCCGACGAGGGTGATGTCCTTGCCCATTTTTTCAAGAGCAGGTTTGACCTTGCTGAAAGTTTCTTCCTTCCCGCCTGCCATGATTGCGAGCGTGCCATCGATGGCTTTCGGTTCGCCGCCGCTTACAGGTGCGTCAATCATTTCGAGGCCTTTTTCAGCAAGTGCGTCTGCGATTTCCTTTGATGCGACAGGAGAGATGGAGCTCATGTCGACAACGATGGCGCCTTCCTTTGCCCCGTGGATGACACCGCTTTCACCGAGGACGACGCTTTTTACATGGCCACCGTTTGGCAGCATTGTGAAGATGATGTTGCTGTTCTGGCCGACTTCCATTGGGGTCGCTGCAGGTTTTGCGCCTTGTTTGGCGAGCTGTTGGACAGCCTCCTCGTTAATGTCAAAGACGGTTACCTCGTACCCGCCACGCAAAAGATTGAGTGTCATTGGCTTTCCCATGATTCCGAGACCGATAAATCCCAGCTTCATAAAAACTCCTCCTTCTATGTTGTAAAACGCTTTCATTTTGCTTCTTGTCACTGATTGTACACAATTATATTAATTTTGTATACAATTATTTTTTATTTGTATACAAAAAGTTTTTGCTTTATATTGGCAGGTGGTCGTTCTATACTTTAGAAGAAAGCTGGCCGGAAGTGGTGAGTTTTTTTAAAAAAAGGGAACTTTTCACTAAAAATCCAAGGTGCCTTGAAAAAAATGGACTCAACAATAAAGTAGGAGAGTCGATACGATGATGAAAAAAACGCAGCAGCATGCATATTTGCAGACATATGAATATTTACGGGATAAAATCCTGCACGGGGAGCTTGAGCGGGGGACAAAATTGACCGAGGAGAAGCTGGCGCAGGAATTGGGCGTGAGCCGGACGCCGATCCGCGAGTCGATTCGCCGGCTTGAGCAGGAAGGGCTCGTCAAGCAAAAGCGGGTCGTGAATCCGACGGAAACGGATTTGCGGAATTTGTTCCAGGTGAGGATTTTGCTTGAAGGGTTTGCAGCGAAATCGGCGGCAACCTACATGGGTGAAATGGATTTAAAAAAGCTTGAGGAGTGTGTGCGGGTGGGCAGGACCGGAACGCCGGACGAAATTATGAAAGCGAACGAAAGCTTTCACGACATCATCGTCCGCTCGACGAACAACCCGGTCATGGTCGACACGATTGAACGGATGCAGGCAATCATCTACCTATTCAGGAAAACGGTTGTCTACCACAACCGACCATTCCTCATCGATGAACATCAATACATTTATGAAGCTATCCTCAACCGCCAAGCCGACGAAGCCGAACGCCTCATGAAAGAACACCTCCAAGCCGACCTGGATTTCTGCCTCCACGTCCTTGCACAGTAACGGATGGGGAGAGGGAATTGGAGAAAATGCGAACAGTACCTGTCACGCCTCGAATTTTCTTGTTTCACAAATGTGTTTCACAGTGGGATATGCGAACAGACCCACCCGAAAAATCTTGTCTCACGGGCAGTAGGGTGGATTTAGCACTTCACTGGATTAGAGACCTAGCAGGGGGAAGCAAGGAGCATAATGTTGTTCATTTAGTGTTGATAGATTTTTTACAGGTAGCTGCTCTATGGGGTTTTTTACGAAAACCCGGTGGGGGAGCTTTTTTTATAAAAAACCGTTTTGTTGGAAGGATTTAGAAGTTTTGTGAGTAATATATAGGTAATGAATTTTTTTAAAAGCGCATGAGGGGGATGGCATGTTTATAAGAAAGAGGTTGTTGTTTCTGTATTTTGCTGTGGCGGCGCTTTTGGTTGTGGCAATGATGGTGGCGGGCAATCCCGCGTTTAGCAAGGATAGAGAAATCAGGCTTGAGTTTGCGGACAATTTCATCAGCTATGTGATCGATGATGAAAATGGAGCAGTGTTGAATCTCTTTGCGGTTCAGGAAGTTAGGGAAAAGAATGTGAATCTGGAAGAATTGGTAACCTCTGTCCGGTTTGCGAATCCGAGTATCGAGGTTGTGGACTTTAAAGTGGATGCCGGGATGGTCCACAAGGGATACAAATTGGTGAACTTCAGGGTGACGGCGCGGGTCGTGGGCGATGAACTGGAGCGGGAAAATAAACTGAAGATTTGGTTCGGCAATGGGAAGACGGCGACCTACAGATTTGGGGAGCTGGCCGTGCAAAACGGTTCTGGTTTCGAGAAGGGACATTTTGTGCCAACAGGGAGCTATACGGCAGCGTATCCGTCGGCTGGTTTGGATGTGCAGCTTAAAAATACGTCTGGACAGGAAACGGCCGGGTTGGAGATTGAAGATTTATCGGGAGAGATCTCGCATGAGTTTGCAGATGGTTATAAAATACGGCCTGGTGAGACTGGGCATATTAAGGTTAAGGGTTTCGGAGAGACGGAGTATGATTTTACGATGATCACACCAATTTTTACGTACAGCCTGGCAGGGGAGGAATACCGCTACAACATGCCTGGCGTGCTATATGGAGTTATGCTCTCGGATCAGGAGAAGATTAATAGGATTATTGAATAGTGAAAGGAGGCCTGCGATTGGGTAGCAGGCCTCCTTTTTTGGGGATCGTGCAGAAATGCGAACGGGGCCTGTCACTCCCTGAAATACCTTGTTTCACGAAGAGTTTCACAGCTGAAAAATGGGAACAGGCACCACCCGAATTTTCTTGTTTCACGGTGTCATTTTAATTGGGGATGTATTGAGTGGCAGATTTTTCTGTACTCAAAATTAGGTTTTGAAAGGTTTCAGAAGGGATGCGCCTTCTTCTTTATGGATTTTATTGGGGATTCTTTGGTTAGAAATGATTAGCATTTAAGTCCTAGTAAAAGAAATAATATTTTGAATATTTGGTAACTTGGTAGCTTGTGGAGGTTTTGCTTTTTGAAATACGATAGAGGTGTTGAAAATAGTGGCTTACTAGTATTATCAGGTGCTAGAAATTTTAATAGACTGGTAGGCCCAAACTTGGGAGGGTTATTATGTCGTATCGTAAGAGAGGATTGAAAGTTGCTTCGTCGTTGCTGGCGTTGTCGATGGTGTTCGGATCGGCGGGGGTTCTTGCATCTGAAGCGAGTCCTGGAAAATCGGGTTATGCGCAGGATCAGAAGGTTGTTGCCCGGGTCGATGCGGATCGGGCGATTGAGCATGTCCGCTATCTGTCGGAAGAGATCGGACCGCGTCCGGGTGGGCTTGAAGCCGAAAAGAAGTCGGCCAAGTACATTGGTGACGTGTTGAAGGGTTACGGGTATGATGTTGAGTACCAATACTTCCCGGTAGCGGACCAGTACATAGCGACTGTTTCGTTCGAGGACGGCAAGTCGTGGCAGATGGGCGCCGCGCCTAACGGAAAAATCAGCAAGGATGGGGTTACCGGGGAGGTTCTTTTCGTAAATGGCGGGAAGAACTTGAGCGACTTCCCGGCTGATACTGCCGGAAAAATTGTTGTGATGGCCAGGGAAGCGACCACAGCTGATTACCGTACTCAGGTGAACAACGCAATCAGCAAGGGCGCATCTGCCGTCATCCTGCAAAGTCTCGTCGGGAGCCGCGGGAATTATGGTCAGGCATTCAACCCTAGCCTAGCTTCCAAAGTGGATGTCCCGGTTTTTGGGGCGGCTTTTATCCAAGGAGAGTGGCTGAAGGAACAAGCGGCGAAAGGGCCAGTTAAAGTGACCTTGGCAGCGGAGCATTTTTCCAACCTGCAGTCTGTGAATGTGATTGCGACAAAAGCTCCAAAGATGAAAAATAAGGATACAAAGCAAGTGATTCTCAGTGCGCACCATGACAGCGTGGTCGGCGCTCCGGGTGCGAATGACAATGCGTCTGGCGTCGGGTTGGTGCTTGAGCTTGCCCGCGTTTTCAAAGGGTACAACACGGATAAGGAAATGAAGTTTATCGCGTTTGGTTCCGAGGAGCGCGGATTGCTTGGGGCATACCATTACGTGAACCAGCTGTCTGCCGAGGAGAAGGCGAACATTGAGGGAGTTTTCAACGCCGACATGGTTGCCACCAATTACGATAAGGCGAAGAATTTGTATGCGATGACTCCGGACGGCAGCAAGAATCTCGTTACAGATTCGGTTGAAGCGGCTGGCGCGCGTTTGGGGAACTCGGATATTCTGCCGGGGACGTTCGGGTCAAGTGACCACGTGCCGTTCCACCGCGCGGGCATTCCTGCGGCGCTGTTCATCTGGATGGGCATCGACAGCTGGGATCCGCTCGTGTACCACATCGAGAAAGTTTACCACACGCCACAGGATACAATCGCCGACAACGTTTCGGCTGAGCGCATGAAATCAGCGCTTGATATCATTGGCGCCGGGCTGTACGATGTTGTCAGAAAAGACGTAGCCGCGTTGAGCAAATAAAACATTACGTAGAATTGGGAGAAAGCCGCCTGGGTGCGGCTTTCTTTGGTGTGGTGGAGGGGATGCGAACAGTGAAGCGGGGGACGGGTCCACTGTTTCATTTTTTAAAGGGATAGTGGGTTTTGGGGGGATGCTATCTGTGTCTGGCTGAAGCAGAAGGTACGTCCCCCGCTTCATTCGAGAGCCGGATGAAACAGAAGGTACGTCCCCCGCTTCATTCCGCTTCATTCGAGAATCGAATGAAGCAAAAGATACGTCCCCTGTTTCATTCGAGGAGGGCTTTTTTGGTGATGGCGGCCAGGTCGAGGTGTTGGAGGGTAGTGCAGTAGTCTTGTTTGATTTCTCCGTCAATTATTTCGGCAGACTCGACAAGGTGGTAGATTGCTTTCCAGTCGGTGAACCAGTCGCCGGTTTCGGCGGTTGGGTGCTGTTGGTTTGGCCAGGCGTACTCGAGCCTTGGGCTGAAAATCCTTGCTGCGCGCGGGGCGAGACGGCAGGAGAAAATCCGTGGTTTCAGTTCGCTTCCCGGCGTGAATTCTTCGACATCATTGAACAAGTGCGGCCAGTAGCCCTTGCGCGAGCCGGAATGCGGGTTCCTCAACGCCCATTCCTTCACAAGGTTCAACCGCTCCTCGTCCCCAAAAAGAATCCGGTATAATTTCTTTCCTATTGAAATTCGTTCGCCGAGGCTTTCGAATTGGTGGACGGTCAGTCCGGCGAGTTCCGTTTGGCCATCATACTCAAAGGGGAACAGGATGTGGTTCATCGACAGTACGTCCTGGAGCAGGAATTCGAGCGAATTGAAGACGTTCTTTTGAAAAGCAGGATTCTGCAAAACGCGGGCTTCCAAATAGTTTTGCTCGTTAACAATAAGGGCCGCCGCCAAAGTATATCGGTCCTTCTCCTTCCAAAAGTAATTCCAAATTGGCTCCATAAACGCCGAAATGCCCAAATGCGGCAGCAGGTGAAAAAGGCTCTGGCCGCGCTTTCGGCTTTCCTCATATAAAAGAAGCTGCGGAAACGCATCCTGGAAAATCAGCCAGTTTGCCCGCTCCAAAAACGCGAAAAATGACTCCGCCTCGTTCTTCGTAAGCAGCCTCCCGACCAAACCACCTTTCAAATCAGTCATGCTCCAGCCGCCATTCCGCGACACCATATGCGCCAAAAACGCCCAATGGATTTCGGGGAACCGTACATAGAAATCAAGATACGCCTTTGTGCGGGTGATGTTGTTCAGGTTTAGCCCGCTCGTGCGACCCGCAATGTCCTGGACGATTCGCGTTTCGTGCGGAGGAAGTTTGGCGTGCAGTTTCTTCGTTTTCTTAAGGTCTTTTTTCAGTTTTAAAAGATGGCCCGGGAGCGTGGGCCGATTATTCAAAAAAATGTTCCAAAACATTCGAGCCACCGCCTCTCGCGAATTGTTCGGCTTGCTGGTGAATATGTATTTGGTAGGGAATTTGCGGGGGGAGGCCGAGGGTGATGAGTGTTGGGGAAGGGATTCGGCGGCTGGTTGGGCGGCTGCGGCAGGACCAGTCGCCGCGCGGGTCGTGGGAGTATCCGTTTGAGACTGGGGTAATGACGGATTGTTATATGATTATTTTATTAAGGTCGCTTGGGATTGATGATGAAAAGTTCATCAGGCAGCTTGCGGAGCGGATTTTGAGCCGGCAGGAACGGAACGGTGCGTGGAAGCTTTTTTACGATGAGGGCGACGGGAATGTGAGCGCGACGCTGGAGGCTTATTACGCGTTGCTTTATTCGGGGCTTTTGGATAAAGGGGATGAGCGGCTTGCGGCGGCGAGGCGGTATGTTGTGGAGAATGGCGGGATCGGGAAGGCTCATTTGTTCACGAAGGTGATGCTTGCGGCGACGGGCCAGATGGAGTGGCCGCGGTTCTTTCCGTTCCCGCTTGAGATGATGCTGCTGCCGCTGTCGTTTCCGGTGAATTTCTATAGCTTTTCGGTGTTCGGAAGGGCGAATCTTGCCCCGATTCTAATTCTTGCGGACCGGAAGTTTCAGGTGAGGACGGAGCGGAGCCCGGATTTGTCGGATTTGTTGGGGCGGGAGAACGGGGAGAATGAGTTTTTCCGGGATGCGGATTCATGGCGGTCTCTTGGGTCTTTTTTGAAAAGTGGCCTACAAACTCTTGTCGGCCTGCCGGAGGAGGTTCACCGGCTTGCACTGGTGCGGGCGAAGAATTATATGCTGAACCGGGTTGAGGCGGATGGGACGCTGTTGGGGTATTTCAGTTCGACGGTGTTGATGGTTTTGGCGCTGCTGGCTTTGGGTTTTAAGAAGGATGATCCGGTGATTTTGGCGGCGGTACGGGGTTTGGCTGGGATGGGGACGGTGGTGGATGGGCATTTGCATGTGCAGTATACGACGGCTTCCGTGTGGAATACGGCGCTGGCGAGCTATGCGCTGCAGGAGGCGGGGGTTCCGGCTGGGGATCCGATGGTGGCGCGGGCGAATGGGTATTTGCTTAGCCGGCAGCATCACCGGTATGGGGATTGGGTTGTGCATAACCGTGATGCGTCGCCAGGCGGGTGGGGGTTCGCGGACAGCAATACAATCCAGCCGGATGTGGATGATACGACGGCGGCGCTGCGGGCGATTTCGTGGAGTGTGGGGGGCGGTGATAGGAGTGGTGGCGGCGGTTTTGGGACTGTAACAGGTTCCTGGGCCAGTCCGTATTCTCATTACGGTCCAGGCCACATAACTGGGACTGGAATCGGACAGGTTTCGGGTTTAGGTGAAGGGGCATCAAAGCCGGATTACTCTGGTGCCTGGGAGCGCGGGGTTCGCTGGGTATTGTCCATGCAAAACGACGATGGCGGGTGGCCGGCTTTTGAAAAAAATACGAACAGCAAGCTGCTGACGCTTTTGCCGGTTCAGAAGGGGGAGTTTCTTTTAACAGACCCGACTTCCGCTGATTTGACGGGAAGGACGCTTGAGTTTTTGTGCAATTATACGTCGCTGCCGAAAAGCGATCCAGCGGTGAAGAAAGGGGTCCGCTGGCTTGAGCGGAACCAGGAAAAGGACGGTTCGTGGTACGGACGGTGGGGGATTTGCTACATTTACGGGACGTGGGCGGCGGTAACGGGGCTGCGTGCGGCGGGAATTTTTCCATCAGAGAAGGKTTTGTCGAGGGCTGCTGGCTGGCTAAAGGGGATTCAAAATGAGGACGGCGGCTGGGGAGAATCGTGCCTGAGTGATAGTGCAGGAAAATATGATCCGTTAGGTGCGAGCACGCTCGTCCATACAGCGTGGGCGGTCGACGCACTCATTGCACTGGCAGGGCGCGGGAGGCCGACCGAGGAAATCAATGCCGGAATTCGGTATTTGCTAGAGAATCTGGAGTCGACGAACTGGACGGAGGAGTACCCAAAAGGGCAGGGGATGGCAGGCGACTTCTACATCCACTACCACAGCTACCGCTACATCTTCCCGCTGTTGGCTTTGGCGCACTACCGGGCGAAGTTTGGGGAGTGAAAATGGGGAGGAATGGGAAAGTTGGAGGGGGGGCTGATACTTTGATTTTTATACAGTTGAAAACTGCTCCACTGATAATCTCCTGTGATTGTCACTACCGGTCATATTCTGACAACCGAATTGGATATTAGCCTATGGTTGTGAGATTAACGGGTTCGGTTTTGAAGTACAAAACTTTAATTAGCAAAAAAAGAGGTGCAATTCGTACCTCTTTTTTTTATTATTTAACAAATGAATTAGCATTAGAATTAAATGTCTTTGTAGACAAACTCTCGATATTTCACAAATTCATTCTTCTTATAAAAGTTCTTTGCTATTTCGTTATTGAACCAATAGTCTAATTCAATCTTATTAATGCCGTTTTCTTTTGCAATATCCGTAATTTCGTTCATCAATTCAGAACCGTATCCTTTTTTTCTTTGGCTCTCTGCGATACTTATTTGATGCACATATACCGATTTATATGATTTTTTAAAGGCATTATCGGGATAATTTCTTACCTCGATCCAAGCATAACCTAAAGATTGGTCATAGTCCTCCAATAGAAGGAAATAGAATTCCTCTTTATCAATAATCTTTTGAAAGAAAGTCTTAATTTCCTCAAAATTATATTCTTTGAAATACTCAGGGTATAAATTTGCGTGTAAATCGTGAACATATTTATTCAATTTAGCCACTAATTCAAAATCGTTTGTTCGGCTGATATTCATATTCGTTCCCCTTTGTAAGAAAATCCCTATTCTCATACTACCATAAAAGTGTATATCCTAAATAAAATACATCCTTTTCAGGTTGTTTTGACATAAGTTGCCGCCGGGCTTGAAATTCAGTAATTAAATTGGCAATTATTTTGGGAATTCGTTTCAGACGTGTGGCATTAGCTGTTGTCACCCTGTTAAAAAGCGTGCTAATTTCAGTTCGAATTGTTACGCCAAAATGTAAAAAAACTTATTATTTTAACAAAAATAATAGGTCCAAATCATATGCGATTTGGACCAACAATTGATGTTCTAAATGAGTTTATGTGCTCCTAATCCGAACCCGTAATAGTCAGATATCCGATTTTTTTTCTGACAAGCCAACCTGGTTTACGCCTGCGGTTGTCGGATATCCGGGTTTATTCTGACAACCCGAATTGGATTTTCGCCTATGGTTGTCAGATATCCGTTCTTATTCTGACAACCGAAACCGAATTTTCCGATTGGACAGGCCCGTTACCTTCCAACATTCTCATAGAAAACAATTCGATTGCCGAATGGGTCTCCAACACGGACCTCCCGCGTATGCCAGGGGGTTGTTTCGATGCCGGGACGGGCAAATTTGTAATGCTTGGAAATAAGGTTTGAGTGGAGGAGATCCAAGTTTTCGACTTCAATTCTGATTGCAGCCCCGGGACAGCAATCCCCGTGGTGCTCAGTAAGGTGAAGAATGCAATTTCCATATGATACTTGCATGTACAAAGGGAAATCCTCTTCAAATCGATGCTCCCAATCCACCTTAAATTCCAAAAATGTTAAATAAAACTCTTTCGCTTTTTCCTCATCAAAAATACGCAAAATTGGAATCGGGCTTTTAATGCTTACTTTAGAGGTACTCATTCCTTCCAACTCCATTTCAAGTTAAAGATCGCTAACCTAATCCATCACAAAAGCTGGCTCATTCGAGCGCTAGGCCCCGACGGCTTTTCAGTGTGCAAAAACACACTATCGCACTCTCCGACATAAAATTGACGTTTTAGTTAAAGGCTAGAAAGGTAAAACGTTAAAAAGGGGTGATTTCATGTCAGACAATGTGTCGCTTCCCGAATTTGTCGCGCGTGTAAATGAGACAAAAGGGCAACCTGTTATTCATTTTAACGAAAAGGAAATTCGCCCGGATGGGATGGCCATCGCCGATGAAGACAGCGCAACGGGCGCCAGCCAAAACTTGCAGGTGCAGCTCAAGCTCGAAACGCCTTCCGAAACGGTCGTCTATGAGAACATGTACGACAACCAAGTCGAGTACGAAGAGGATATGAAAATTATCAAAGAGTTACTAAACGACACAGGCTCTTTATGAATGTAATGGAGTAAAGGCTCGCCAACCCAATGGCTTGGCGGGCCCGTTTTTTTGAAAAAAATCATCATGGGTGAGGTGGAGGAAACGTTCCCTGCCTCCCGTCCCACGTTCCCCGGCCGCAACCCGTACCTCACCCGGCGCCGAATTCACGGCTGAGCATATTCCCGAGCTTTTTGGATTGCGCGGTGGCCTCCTTGATGCAGTGGATGAGCGAGTCGTGCACCTGGTTGTTTTCAAGCACCCGGATGCCCGCTTCGGTAGTCCCGCCAGGGCTCGTGACCTCATGCCGCAGCTGGCGCGAAGGCTTGTCGGACTTCCTGAGCATTTCCGCCGCGCCGAGCAGCGTCTGGACGATGAGCTCCTTGGCCAAATCCCGTTCGAGCCCGATTTCTGAAGCGCTGTTCTCCATCGCTTCGACAAGGTAGTAAATATACGCCGGGCCGCTTCCTGACAATCCCGTCACCGCATCGAGCTGGCTTTCCTCAACAAACGCCGCAAGCCCGACGGTTTCAAACAGCGCCTTAGCCTGGTCAGCTTGCTCTCCGGAAACAAGCGAGTTGAACGCAAGCCCAGTAGCCGATTTTCCAATCGCCGCCGAAGTGTTCGGCATCGCCCGCACAATCGCGAGCTCCTTATCCGCCATCCGCTCAATCGTCCCGATCGAAAGCCCCGCCAGCACCGAAATAACCAGTATTCCTCCCGTCAGATACGGCATCACGTTCTCAAGCCCGGCCATCGCGTCCTTCGGTTTCATCGCCAAAACCACCGCGTCCGCACCCTCGAACAAAGCCTCCTTATCGTACGTAACCGTCACGCCATATTTTCCCCGCAAAACGTTGAGGCGCTCCCCGTCACGCCTGTTCGTCACCCAAATGTCCGCCGCATCAACCAGCCCATTCGCCGCAATCCCCGCAATCAACGCCTCCGCCATCGAACCCGCACCAACAAACACAATCTTCCTCACCGGAACCGCCTCCTTTTTTAAAAAATACAAAAAGGCCCTTCATCCGCAAAGGACGAAAGGCCATTCTTCCGTGGTACCACCTTTATTGACCCCTATTTTTCGGAAAAGCGGACAACGCACAAGGACAGCAAATCCCGCGCTACGCACCATTTTCCACAAAAGGGCTCACTCAAATCCACTATCGCCGGACACGCGGCCAGGTTTGCCTGGCAGCTCATAAGGTAGGTTCAATGGTCCAGAGGGCTGCGGAACCTTTCAGCCGGTGGGCCCCGCTCTCTTTCGCCGTATTCCATCTACTGGCCTTACTCAACGCTCTGCTCTATACAGTTTTTGAATATCAAAATTAGTAACAGCCACGTGCTCTAAACTTCAAAATCACTAACTGCCGTTACGCTTCTTGCTATGCATTTTTCGAATTTTCCAAAGTTTTAATTGTCATTATGCTGGAAAGGAAGCCTGTCTGTCAAGCAAATTCTTTTTTAGAAAAGAAGCTTGTGGCGTATCCTGTGTTTCACCAAGCAATTAAAAATGTAAAGTATTGTTGGCTTCGGGCAGGTTTGCGCGTTTCCCCTGTAATTAAGTCCGAAATTGCCTCCACATTGGCGGCGATGCAATACTGCTTCAGTTCTAATCCTAGGTTGGTGGTACATTCCAATGTACAAGCCAAAGAAAAGGATGGCCATGTTATGCCATCCTCTTGCATTTTTTTATAAATGCATGCCGATTTCGCCGGATTATAATATCAAGAACCCAAGCGATATAATCGCGCCGCTGACGAGGAGGGTCAGAACGCAGTAGCCCATGATGTCTTTCGCCTTTAGGCCGGCGATGGCGAGGGCTGGGAGTGCCCAGAATGGCTGGATCAGGTTTGTCCATGCGTCACCCCATGCGACGGCCATCGCGGTTTTCGGGATGGACACGTCTAAAGCCTGCGCGGCTTTGAGCATGACCGGGGCCTGGACTGCCCACTGGCCGCCGCCGGATGGGACGAAAAAGTTCACGAGTCCGGCGCTCAGGAATGTGAAGAAGTGGAACGTGTACTCGTTGGAAATCGCCACGAAGCCTTTCGACATGACGGCAGCAAGACCGGATACGGTCATCATGCCCATGATTCCGGCGTAGAACGGGAACTGGACGATGATGCCGCTTGCGCCTTTCACCGCGTTGATGACTGCTTCAAGGAACTTCCTCGGCGTTCCGTGGAAAAGGATTCCTAGGAACAGGAACAAGAAGTTGACGATATCAAGATTGAGTTTGAAGCCAATTGTTGCGAGATAATAGAATAGGAAAACGAGTCCGAAAATGCCGATCAGGAACGAGATGATGCGGCTGTTTTCCATCCGGTCGGCAGGGGTCATGGCCGTTTTTTCAATGGTGACGGCATAGGCCGGTTCCTCAAGTAGTGCCGGGTCGACCGTGATCGTCTCTTCCTTTCTTGGCATCATGAATCTGTTGACGAATGGCAGGACGAGCAAAAGCGCTGCGACGATCGCAAGGTTAAAGCCCGCGAAAATCGTCTTTTCGGTTGGAATCACGCCAATCATATTCTCGGAGAAATGGCCCGGAGTCGCGATAGTGAGCGGAATGGAGCCGGAAATTCCGCCGTGCCAAACTATAAATCCGCTGTAAGCGCTTGCAATTAACAGCCGGTAATCGACGTTTTTAACCTTGCGGGCAAGCTCCTTTGCAAAAAGGGCGCCGATGACGAGCCCGAATCCCCAGTTAATCAAGCTGGCAATCATGGAAACCAAAGTAACAATAAGGATTGCCTGGCCCGGTGACTTTGCGGTCGATGCGAGCGCGCCCAATCCTTTTTTAAAAATATGGCTGCTAGCCAACACGTGGCCGGTCACAAGGACAAGGACCATTTGCATGGAAAAGGCCAGCAGGCTCCAGAAGCCATTACCCCAATGCTGCACCATCTGGTAAGGCCCGTTGTCCGTAAAAATAAGCCCCAATACAAACACCACAAACGTCAAAATCACAACAAACAAAAACGGGTCGGGCAAATACCGCTGCATAATGCGGTTAAAAAAAGAAACCAACACTCTCATCAATACATCCCCCTTCAAAAATAACCGTACTCAACCTAATTTCTACAATATTCGGTAAATTCCTTCTTTTTCCGACGGTCGGGTGTTTACAATTGGTGCCAGGCACCGACGTGGGACAAAAACGTCCCAGTCGGGTGCCTGGCACCTTTCATTTGTTGGCGAATTTTGTGGTTTTATTTTTGGGTTTGTTTGAGATTGTGGTGGAGGATTTTTGGGAGGTTGCCTTGAATTTAGTGATTACCTCGATTGGATTCTTTTTTTGGATCCGCGGTTATTTTCCTCGTTCTTTCTGAAAATATCAATTTAAAAAACAAAATTCAATTTACTGTTTCATGAAAAAAATATAGGGCTGTTCTACCTTTGGGACGATTTTCTCATTTTTGGGTTTTTTGCATATAGTTGGGGTATGTGAGTTGAAAATGGTGCGTTCGGGTGTGGGGTACGGGCGCGGGAATGGGGGCGTTGGCCAATTTTCAAAAAAGCGGTCTTAAAAGGGTTGGTGCTGGCGGTTTTTGTTTTGGGGCTTTTTGCGCCATTGGGCCATACGGAGGCTATGGCGGCGGGGCAGACGGGGGTTGTGGAGATTAAGAGCGGCGTGCTGAATGTGCGGAGCGGGCCGGGGCTGAAGTACAAGAAGATTGGAACGCTGAAGAACAAGGTGAGCGTGCCGGTTGCCGCGGTGAAGAACGGCTGGGTGCAGATTAAATACGGGAAGCAGACCGGCTATGTGTTGGACGATTATGTGCGCGTCTACATGCCGATGGCGGAGGCGGAAGCGCGGAAGATTACAGATAGGGCGGATGCTGTAATGCGGGTTTCGTGGGAGAAGAGCTACACGAAGGCGCAGGTTTACTCGATTATGGAGCAGGCGTTTACGCGGGAGTTTGTGGACCGGTATTTCAAGCAGCAGTTCCGGACGGATGGGAAGGATAGCCGCGGGAATCAGCTGTTCCATGTGATTGAGACGGAGATTTGGGGCTTGGCGCTGTATCCGCTCGACTGGGAGCTGGAGTACAATCCGAAGAAGCCTTCAGTGGTGCGCTATCAGAAGGACGGCGTGGAGTATTTGTTCGTTTCGCAGTACCATCTGAATGAGATGAGCGGCAACCAAACGACGACGATCTGTTTATTGAAAACGAAGGCGGGCTGGCGCGTTTATGATCATTTGGTGGTTTTTGAGGAGTAGATTGTGGTGGCATTTTTTGAAAATTGAACGTGATGATATGGGTAATTTTGCAGGCGGTCCTGATCGAGGGGCCGCTTTTATTGCGTCAGGCATAAATAATAGCTAGTTTGGCATTATTATTGTGGAATTAGGCATTATTATCAGCGGAATCGGCATTAATAGTGTCCCAATCGGCATTAATATCGCCCCAATCGGCATTAATCCGGATAAAATTGACCCGGCCACCCTTCAGTTTTGGGATAGCGGGAGGATCACCTAGACTTCCTGGCTGGAAAGAGGTATTTATGGTGGTTTTCCTTGGGTTTCTGGTCTAATTCCCCAGTGGTAGGCTGGCCTGCGAGTGTGTCATGATACGAACTAAGAGATTGCTAGGAGGTTTGCGTGATCCAGGACATGATTGATTTGGCGATTGGGAAATTCCCAAAGCTGGCCAAAGCCTATGAAAAGAAGCTAGGACAGGGGTTTTCTGCTACACATATTTACACTCAAAGCCTAAGTACAGAGTATGTAAATGAATTGACTGTTATTGAATTGATAATGGAAAATGCGGAGGGTGCTTCAATTTTACTGACCTATTCGTATTCTGAAAAGTTCCTTAATACGATTATTGAAAGAGAACTGCCCGAGCTTCAGCAAAAAGGCAATGCAAACCTTCTGTTAAGGGCGAGGCAAATCAACGATAAGGAATTTAAAAGGAAGATGATTCGCGGGTATGACCCTGCTGACGTAGATGCGCTTATGGACTTGATTATGAAAGATTATTTTTATATTGAGAGTGTGTTAATAAAGGAAAATCAAATTCTTAAACAGGATATTGAGAAGCTTCGCGGGAGGTAAGCAGAGGATAGGGATTTGGATTTTCTGGTATTTTTAGGTATGATAGATTAAAAGATAGTTTATGAGACTAAAAGATTGGAGCAGTGGAGATTGAAAACACTATTGAAGACAGCGGTCCTGACACTACTAGCCCTTGGGTTGTATCACGGAAATGCTTCCGCAGCCGAGCAGCCGGGGTGGGTCTCGAAGTGCTCTAAATTCGGCGCGTTGAAGCCGAATGAGAACCCGTCCTTCCAACACGCGAACTGCCTGCTGACGAGCGCGGCGATTGCGAACGACGTCCCGCCTGAAGTGGTGAAGGCGGTGGCAAGGCAGGAAAACGGAAAATGGGAGCAGTTCGATGCGAACGGGGAGCCGGTCATTTCATGGGATGGCGGAATCGGCATCATGCAGATTACCGACAAGCCGAATTTGGACCAGGAAAGCTTGAAAAATGATGTGTATTACAATATTGAAAAGGGAGTGGAGATTCTGGCGGAAATGTACGCCAGACCGGATCTTCCGAAAATAACGAACACCACTCGGCGTGACATCGAAAGCTGGTATTTCGCGGTCATGGCGTACAATGGGACGAAGCCGGTGAACAGCCCGATTAAAAAGGACACTGGGAAGCCGAATTTAGAAGCCTACCAGGAAAAAGTGTTCAGGAATATTGAAATAGACAGCCTGCTTAACGGCGCTAAATTGGTCAAGCCTGAGTTCAAGGTGAGTGATTTTGACTATGATCCGCAAAGTCCGGCGAACATAAAGTTCCCGAAAATGGCTTATACGGTTGACGGGCCAGTCCATCCATCCGCTTATTTTTATAATAAAGGGGATAAGGTTGCGACGACCATTGACATTGGTGTTTTGAGATCAGGGCCTGGGACGGGTTCCGCGAGGGTGAAACCGCTCGGGAAATTCTCATCGCTGACGGTTACCGGGGATTTCGTGTACGATAATTCAGCAAACCAGAACCAGTTTGTCTGGATTCCGGTCAGGACATTGGATAACAAACCAGGGTACATTTCATCCGCGTACGTGACGAAGCCTGTGTGCACGCCTTGTTTGCAGTACCACAAGGGCCAGAAAATTTACTGGGACAAGTATAAGTGGGAATTGGTACCGGGTCTCCTTGGCCGTTTGACCATCCTTGAGGATACGCCTCTTCTGTCCAATGACGGCAAGTTTGTGAGAACGCTGAAAAAAGGCGAAGTGTATAGAATTTATGGGTTTAAAAAAGACGAACTCCGTGTTGGCGCTGGCCAGTTCGTCAAGCGCGACCCGAAAAAAGTAAACTACGAAACACCAAGCAAAGCGCGGCTCGACGCCGTCAAATGCATCGCGAATTTTTACTGAAAATAGTTAAGGGTGGGGCGGACAGCACAAGCTGACCGCCCCGTTTTTTTGGGGGAAGAAATGCGAACAGTGCCTGTCATCACCCGAAAAATGTCGAAATCTTGAATTTGTAAGGGCGCTAAATTCAGTACCCGACCCTGCCTTCTTTTTAGAGTTCGAGGTGCTGTTTCAGTTCCATTTGGACTCGCTGTTTTTCTCCGTCTGTGACGAGGTAGTAGTAAATTGAATTGATTTTCGTGCCGGTTCCGTTCAACTCCAGCTGCTCGATGTTTTTCGCTGCATCCCTATATTTCCCGGCGATGCCGAGCATCTGTTCAAAAGACAAATTTGTTTTCACCGACTGTCCGAGTTCAGCGAAAATTTTATCAAAATTGGTTAGCGATGAGAGGGACGCACCCTTGTCGAGAACGGCCTTGATGATGGCCCGCTGCCTTTCCTGGCGCCCGAAATCACCTCTCGGGTCCTCGTAGCGCATCCGCGTGTAGTTCAACGCCGACTCCCCGTCGAGCGTGATTTCCCCTGTTGAAAATTGATCCTCTCCATAGGTGAACGCGAATGGATTCGTGACACTGACGCCGCCGACCGCATCCACCAACCCGCTGAATCCTTCCATATTCACTTTTACATAATAGTCAATCGGGATATCGAGAAAACGTTCGACCGTTTCCATCGCCAATTCGACCCCGCCGAATGCGTAGGCGTGGTTAATTTTGTCCTCGCCGTCCCGCCCGGCAATCACAGTCCTCGTATCCCTGGGGATGCTGACCATTTTCACAGAGCCAAGGTTCGGGTTCACGGTCAGCACGATCATACTATCGGTCCGGCCGCGGTCTCCCTCGCGCTCATCAACTCCAAGCAGGAGGACGGAAAGCGGCTGCTGCTTCTCTATCGTGACCTGTTCGACCCGTTTCTCCGATTTAACGCGTTCAATCGGCGCATGCATTGTATCGGCCGCCTTGGATAAGGAATGGTAAACAGAGAAGGCATAGCTTCCACCTGCCAGAAATAAGGCGATTATGCCTGAAAGTACAATAATCAATAACCGTTTCTTTTTCGCACCCGCCATTTTCATCAGTCCTCCAGCATTTTCAGCAACATGGATAGCTGTACAGAACATTTTATTTTGCTGCGGCACAGGGTATGATTCGTGTTGTAAAAATAAGTAACTGTGTCCGGAATAAGTTCATTTAGCCGATTGAATGTGGAACTCACATTAAATTTGTGAATTCTAAATTTTATCTAACAAAATCGTGTCCATTTAAATTCGTTTCAAATTAGGCGCCGGTTTATAAGAATGGCCCTGTTTCCGCCTGAATATACTTAGGTAGTTTGGTTTTGGGGGGAATTCGGTGGCAATTTTGATTACAGGCGGGGCGGGTTTTATCGGGAGCCATTCGTGCGTGGAGCTGCTGGAAAAGGGTTACGAACTTATGATTGTCGACAATTTTTCCAACAGCAAACAGAAAGTTTTGAAAAGAATTCGTGAGATTACCGGGAAGGAGTTTGTGTTTTTCGAGGCGGACCTCACCGAGCCGGGGCAGCTGGAGGAAGTGTTTATGAGCCATCCGGTCGACGCTGTCATTCATCTTGCCGGGGTAAAAGCTGTCGGGGAATCTGTCCGGGATCCGCTTCATTATTATAAAACAAACGTTTCCGGCACCCTGAATCTCTTGGCCCTCATGGAAAAGTACGGCGTGAAAAATCTCGTTTTCAGTTCATCCGCCACCGTTTATGGTAAGCCGGAACGGGTTCCGATTTCTGAGGAATCCACGCTATGCGCCGCCAATCCATATGGCAGGTCAAAACTGATGGCCGAAAGGATTATGCAGGACTTATATGCTGCTGACGGGGAGTGGAGTATTGCGCTGCTGCGTTACTTTAACCCAGTGGGGGCGCATCCAAGCGGGTTAATCGGGGAGGACCCGAACAGCGGCGTTCCGGCAAACCTGATGCCCTATATCACCAGGGTGGCGGCCGGTAAATTGGATGCGCTCGAAGTATTTGGCAACGACTACCCGACCGCCGACGGAACCGGGATTAGGGATTATATCCACGTTGTTGATTTGGCACGGGGACACGTGAAAGCGTTGGAGAAGGTCCTGTCTTCTACGGGAGTGGAGGCATACAATCTCGGAACCGGGAAGGGCAATAGCGTCCTGGAGCTCATTACCGCTTTCGAAAAGGCTACAGGCAGGAGCATTCCGTATCGGATTGTCGATCGCAGGCCTGGTGACGTTGCAATCTGCTATGCCGATCCGTCAAAGGCGGACAGGGAACTCGGCTGGTCCGCCGCACGCGGGATCGAGGAAATGTGCCGGGATGTATGGAACTGGCAGAAGCTCAATCCGGATGGATACGGGGGCGGGTGACATCTTTGTAAGGCGGCGTATGGTAGGTGGAACCATACGCCTTTTTCCTGTGCGGGACCGAGCCGGCGTTTATGAACCTTTTCGTAGGAAGCCGTTTTGACGCGTGGTTTCTCTCGTACTACTCAAGCTTTCCAGCCAGAATGCAATTCAGCAATTTTTGTTTTGGTAAAAATATCCCCAAAAATCAAATAAATTTATAGCGGCACACTGAAACATCCTGTGTTATACTGTTAAAATAATTTTTAAAATTCACTTAACTGTCAATTGCGGCCTATTTTACAATAATAAATTCCCATATTAAGGAGAGTTACATATGAAGATTTCACCATCGACGATATTGGAAAAGCTGCCATCAGGGATTTTTCATGCCTTGGCTAGCCGCAAGCAGGAGCTTATGAAACAGGGCATGGATGTGATTGACCTAAGCGTCGGAAGCCCTGATTTGCCGCCATCGCCGCTCGTAACGGAGACGTTAGCGAAGTACAGCAGCGACCCGCTGAATTACGGCTACACACTAAAGGGGACCGCGGAATTCAGTGAGGCTGTGAGCTATTTTTACAAGCAGCGCTATAACGCGGATATTATTGCGGAAAAGGAAGTTTTGCAGCTAATGGGTTCGCAGGACGGGCTGTCGCACTTGGCGCTCGCACTTGTGAATCCGGGTGATTACGTACTGGTGCCTGACCCCGGCTACCCGATTTATGAGGCGAGCGTGACGATTGCCGGGGCCGAGGCGTACCCGATGCCGCTGCTTGAGGAGAACAATTTCCTTCCTGTGCTCGAAGATATTCCGGCGGAGGTTCTGGCGAAAGCGAAGCTGATGATCCTCAGCTATCCGGGGAATCCCGTGCCCGCTTTGGCGGACAAGCGCTTTTTTGAAAAAGTCATCGCGTTTGCAAAAGAACATGGGATTCTCGTCCTGCACGATTTTGCCTATTCGGAACTGATTTTTGACAACCATCCGCAAATCAGTTTCATGTCGGTTGAGGGTGCGAAAGAGGTTGGCATCGAGTTTAACTCCCTTTCGAAAACGTTCAACATGGCGGGCTGCCGAATTGGCTACGCGGTCGGGAACGAGCAGGCGATCGGCATCCTCGCGGCGTTCAAGTCGCATATCGACTATGGCATTTTCCTGCCGATCCAAAAAGCGGCCGCCGCGGCGCTCACTTCGGATTATGAAGACCTTGCCGAGCGGGTGAAAATTTACGAGCACCGCCGGGACACGCTGATTGAAGGCCTGAACAAAAGCGGCTGGCAGGTAACATCATCCCCGGCCACGATGTTTGTCTGGGCAAAAATCCCGGAAGGCTGGACGTCCCGTGATTTTGCGTTCCAGCTGCTGGACAACGCCGGGGTGGCGGTCGTTCCGGGCGACGCGTTCGGCAGGCAAGGCGAGGGGTACGTCCGAATCGCCATCGTCCAGCCAGCGGAAAGGCTCGCCGAAGCAGCCGGGCGGATCCGGGAGTTTTTGAAGGTTGGAGTGGGAGTGGAGGCGTAGGTTAGCAGAACTCCACTTTTTCCGGACTTTTAATACGCTGTTATAATAAAACCGCCTGGAGTTGTTCATCCTGGCAAGGTTTCGGTTGTTGTAAAACTGGATAAGTTTTTAAAAGTCTTGATGTAACGTTGGGTTTTTCCTGGTTGAAACGTGATTTACTGGAATAGTTTTTTAATAGTTTAAAACCTGTTACAGATGGCAATTAAATAAGCCAAACTGATATCGTAAGTAACACAAGTGCCAGGCACCGTCAATTCGCGGTGTCTGGTCTTTTTTTTACAAAAAATTCATATTTGCCCGGCGGATAGGCAGGGAACTTTTGTAAAATGGAATTGTGTCTAAAAAATTTGAGAGGTTGTGGATTATGCTGTTCAAACCGCGCACGGAACCTGGTGAGTTGACTGCGCTGAGGCTGCTGGATGTCAGGATGGGCTTGGTAGAGAAGGATGCGAATTATTATGCGAATAAGAAGAAGGGGTTTGAAGGGGAGCTGATGTTTGATGAGTGGACCGGCCGGCTCCAAAGTGATTGCCTCGTCTTGAACGACTTGCTTTTCAAGTTCAACAACACGACGTTCCAAATCGATTCGCTCGTCCTGGCGCCGGAAAGGCTTTACCCGTTTGAAGTGAAAAACTTCTATGGCGACCATGTCTATGATGCAAAGAATGACCGGATTATCAGGCTGCCTGATGTGGATGTTACGAACCCCTTGCTTCAAATGGCCCGCAATGATTCGCAGCTGCGCAATATGCTCCACTCGCTTGGCTACTCTCCACAAATACAATCAACCGCCGTGTTTATTAACCCCGAATTTGCCTTGTTCCATGCTCCTCGTGACAAGTCGATGCTCATGCACTCCCAGTTAAATCGCTTTTTTAAAAAATTTGACGCGCGTACTTCGAAGTTGACGAAAAGCCACTATCAGCTTGCGGATCACCTGGTTTCCCTGCACCAGGTGGAGTCGAGGTATTCAAATGTTCCGGCTTATGAGTATGACGGGTTGCGAAAGGCGCTTTTCTGCGGGCGGTGCGCGTCCGCTTTGGTCGGGGTGGAGGGTCATTATTGTGTTTGTGGGGCTTGTGGGGAAAGGGAAATTGTTGATGCTGCTGTTATGCGGCATGTGTGGGAATACAAGGTTTTGTTCCCAGGGAGGAAAATAACTACAAATGATATTTATGAGTGGTGCGGGGGAAGGGTGCCGAAGCGGCGGATACGGAGGGTTTTAGAGAAAAACTTAGATTTAGTAAGTAAACATCGTTGGTCCTTTTATGAATATATTCACGGACGTTAAACATTCGCTTATTCTTCTCGTTCTGGTGTATCTCTACTAAAGACCGTTTTGAGGAGTTTCCTAAGATGAAACAGTCTTGATGCCGCATCTCAAGACCGTTTTGAGGGGTTACTTAAGATGAAACGGTCTTGATACCCCTTCTCAAGACCGTTTTGAAAGGGTTCTTAAGATGAAACGGTCTTGATGCCTCTTCTCAAGACCGTTTTGAATGCTTACTTAAGATGAAACGGTCTTGATGCCGCATCTCAAGACCGTTTTGAGGGGTTACTTAAGATGAAACGGTCTTGATGCCGCATCTCAAGACCGTTTTGAGGGGTTACTTAAGATGAAACGGTCTTGATGCCGCATCTCAAGACCGTTTTGAGGGGTTACTTAAGATGAAACGGTCTTGATGCCGCATCTCAAGACCGTTTTGAGGGGTTACTTAAGATGAAACGGTCTTGATGCCGCATCTTAAGACCGTTTTGAGGGGTATCCTAAGATGAAACGGTCTTGATGAGTCTTACAATCAGAATAGGTTCAAAGATTCGCTTATTAATCAGTCAATGTTACTAATAATTCACTTCTTTGAGTGAATAATCGGATTAAACTCGCTTCTTTAATAAAAAGCCTGCTTGCCTGGCCCTTCATTATCCTAGTCTTTAACTTAATAGACTGATAGAAGCCAGGATAACCCTGGCTTCTTCGTTTTTGCTCGTAATAGCCACAGATACGGAATGCCAAAGGTAAAGGATTCAAGGTTCGACTGCCCTCTGTGTTTCGCGACCATGTACGATGCGCCCTCCAATAACCCGTCTGGATTCTTCGTTCCGGAGAATCCTCCTCAAACCATCAAAGCGCCGCAAACCGGTGTGTACAGTTCCCTATGGCATGGGCCCCTTTTCCCAAAAAAATCAAAAGGGCTTGGTGACCATTAAAATGATGAGGATGATGGCGGCGATGTGGGTGATTTGGTTGAGGCGTTCCATTTGCCGGTTGATGGTGAGGTAGGCTTCGGGCAGGCCATCGCCTGTGTGCGCCTCGAGGATTTGCTTTTGCTGCTTGATTTTTTTCGGGAGGATGCCAGCGACGATTGGCTGGACGGCGATATAGATGGCGATGGAGGCGATGTACCAGAATTCCTTGAAAAGCTTCGGTTCCAAAAAGCCTAAAATGAGTCCGGTCAGCAGGAGGGTGATGCTGCCGGTTTTGGCGATTTTCTCGATTCCGTCGAGGATGCCAAAGGTAAATTGCGCCTGCGAAGGGGTTTTCGGTTTTTTTGCGATTGCGGGCAGGGCGAAGGTGGAGCCGATTCCAACGATGGCAGCGATGACGTGAATCAGGACGAGAAAGTGATAAAGGTTCATACTGTTTCCTCCTAGCACGATTTATTTGGTTGTTACCAAATTATGCTTGGAAATTGTGGAAAATAACGAAACAGCACAAAAATAATTCGGGTACCGTAGGATTTACGGGAAATTGAATCTATTCGCCTAATCGGAAGTGGTATATAATGGAACAGACCAGTCCAACTGGGGGGATTTGGATGTCGGAAAAGGAAAGGGACTTCCTTGAGAGGGAAATGCGGAAGGACCCTGGATATACGTTCAACGAAGCCCAGCGCCAGGGGGTAACCGGTTCGCCGGGTGAATTTTTTCGCGGAGGCTGGAAACAGATTCTATTTAATGTAACGGTACTGGCGTTTGTCATCCTGACGTTTACTTTATTAACAAGGTGTTTTACTGGCTAATGGTAAAAAAGAAGGAGCTCAGCGGCAGGCAAAAAGCCGTTTTAAAGGGGATGGCGGCAATCCTGCCGACGTTCATCATGATCGAATTATTAACGAGGCTATTTCCGTATACCGGCCTTGAGCGCATCCTTGCCATCCCGCTTATTCTTTACATAAACCTTGCGCTCGTAGCTGCGGCGATTTTCCTCACCCGAAAAGGAACCTCCAGTAGCAGAAACAAACTAGTTTGGCCTGTGATCATTCTCCTTACCCTTATCACCACGATTGCCTTTTACCCCCAGGAATCCAGCCCCCATGTAGCCGCGCAAATCTGGTCAAGCCTTGCAGCGTTGAAAAATTATAACCAAATCAAGCCTAAGGACATTGAAAAGGTAGACGAGGAGGCGTATGTTGTTGCCCTCCATAAATTTCAAAAAGACATTCCACTTAATGGAACTTTTTACCTTTACGGACGTAAAGATGAGGAAGACGAAAAAATACGGACTCTTGCTGATATCCCGCGCAAGCTGTTGCCGCACCATAGGCTAATGTGGCGGTATATGGAAGCGGCTGGGAAATGACCTTTGCCCTGCGCTATGAAAGGAGATTAATCGATGGATTTCCGGATTTTCACACGAACGTCCCTGGCGTTCTTCAAGCTCTTTTTTAAAAATGCGATCAGCTACAAAGTGTCCTTTGTCTGGACGTTGCTTTTGCCGACAATCATCATGTCGTATTCGGCGAGGGCATGGTTCGCCGCGAAACCCGGCATCGAAGAATTCGTCCCGATGTACTCGTTTTATTTGGGGTTCATCGTAACGATTACGACAGCGAATGGAATCGGCATCGGGCTACTGAACTTACGGGAGTACGGCTTTTTAAAAATGTTCAAGTTCATCGCCGGCAATAAGTATTCGGTCATCACGGGGTTTTTCCTCTCCCAATTTTCGTTTCTAATGCTGAATATTGCACTCTTTTCCGTTATTACTTCGTTGTTTTTCGCACCGCACTTATTTTTACATATTGTACTAATTTCATTATTGATCGGGCTTGTTACCATTCTGCCGGTCGCGTTCCTATTTTCGTGGATCCCGGCGCTGAACCTGAAGGCCGAATCACTGACCCCGATTACAACGCTATTGCCAATCGTCCTATCATATTTGTCAATGCTGACGCTCGATAAAAACGAAACGGGGCTAGTAGCCCTGGCACTGCTGAATCCGGTTGAATTTGTAGCAAGGATGGCAAGAAATCTGTTCGCAATCGCCGGGTACGAATCCCACGCTACCCCGCCCGTCCTGTTCCTGGCAATCATTTTGTTATTTTCTTCGTTAGGTTTTATCACATTAAGGCGGATCGGGATTGTTTCAAAAATTGCCCGAAATTAACGATGGAGTGTTGAAATCATGAAAATACGGAATCTATCATTTGGCTACGGCGATAAGACAGTATTGGACAATATCTCGCTCGATTTCTCTCCGGACAAAGTGAATGTTATCCTCGGGCAAAATGGAGCCGGGAAGACGACGCTTTTCGATTTGATTTCCGGCGCTCTCGATTCGAAGGGTGGAATCATCGATGCGCCCCGGGAAGAAGAAGTCGTCTACCAGCTTCAAAGCGTCCCATTTCTCTATATTCTAAAAGGCAAGGACATCGTGAAGCTGTTCTTTCAAACCGATTTCCGGAGCAAGGACGCGAAGTCCGCTTTCAAAACGCTCGACCAGCGTGAGGAATTTCTTTTGAAAAAGCTGTGGGAAACTCCTTACGGCAAAATGTCACTTGGTGAGAGGCGCTGGCTGATTGTGTCATTAATCTGCCAGATGGATAGAAAGGTCTATATTTTTGATGAGCCAACGAGCGGCGTCGACCCTGACTCGAGGATCAAGATTTTAAAAAGAATTGAAGATTTGGCGAAAAAGGATGGCAGGCTCGTCCTCATGTCGACGCATATTTTGCATGAATTAGAGTATGTGGACTCCTGGCTTTACCTCTTGAATGGCGGCACAATCAGCTTTCAGGGAAGTTACACAGGTTTTCTGGAGGAAACTGGCACAACAAACCCGGACGTCGCCTTCAATATTTTGATAGGGGTCATGTAGTGCGATGTCCATTTTTTCAAAAAAAGAAGGGGGGAAGCCGACGAAGGCTTGCCCCTTTTCATTTTATTAAAATAGTATTTATGGAAGTGAAGGAAGTAAGTGAGCAATAAGGAATGAACTACCATTTCAATCTTATTGGTATATTTATATAATTTAGGGTGAAAAGGGGGTTTTTACATAATGAAAAAGGTTTCAATCTTATTTATGTCCTTGCTGTTGCTTATGGCGCCATTGCAGGCGAATGCGGCAACGAGCATTGTGACAACGGTGGACCGGGCAATCGTCCAGATGCAGAAGGCCTACCACCAGTATAGTGATGTGACGGCGACGGGAAAATTCGCGAACATCACTGATGTGTATAAGCAATACAACGCGGCTAAAGCGGCCTACTCGAACGCGAGGGCTGAGGTTGTGAAGAGCGGCGGGACGCAAAAGGCATCGCTGCTTTTAAAATTGGATACGAATTACAAAACGTACATCACCGAGCGGGTCATTCCGTACATTGACGCGTACAACTACACGGTGAAAAACGTCCAGGCGAATACGGCAGCGCTGCAGGCGAGCATCAATGCCGCCAACCTGGATGGCGTACAGGAATCCTACCACGAAATTTCCTACCAGCTGAAGGCGCGGACCGTCATCATTTATCGCGTATACGGCTTAAGCACGCGGAACCTGTTCAAGGCGTACAAGCAAGAGGCACAGGACCTTCGCGACAGCATGGTTTACGATGTGTCCGTCGCCATGAAGCTTGACGAGCTGAACAAGCTGCTTGACGAAGGGCTTGCGGATTCGGAACTCTCCGCCGCGAAAGATGCGGCTCGCCAGGTGAAAGAGTACCTGCCAAAGGTCAGCGGTACATTCAAGGGGGAACTGACCGAGCAGGCCGAGGTGACTCTGCCGAAGTATGAGGAAGCGCGCCCAGCTGGAGTGACAGGCGTGGCAGCTGAAAACGGGACTGTTACCGTTACCTTGGATAAGCAAGTAACCGAAGTGCCTGAAGAGCTTGTTTTTGTGAAAAATGGCCAGAACCTGGAGATTGCACCGGGTATGATCAGGATGGATGGGAACAAGTTGGTTGTTGCGGTCCCAAAAGTGGAGCGCACGACTGTGAAGCAGGAAATCGTTTATGGAGTGAAGCTTGGCAGCGGTGAAGCTGTGAATGCGGCTCCGATTGTGCTTGAAGCGCTTGTCGCTCCGGAAACTCCGGAAGTAACCGGGATTGGCGGGGAGGTTGTGAAGTCGGCGGCCCCTGCTGTCAAGGCGGTAGAAGGCGTGACGTACACGGCAGTTTTGAAAAAGGACGGCGTTGAAGTGGACGGCTACACGCTCGGCACTGAAATCCGTGAAGAGGGCAAGTACGAATTGACCGTGACCGCCGAGCATGATGGGTTGACTGCGGTTTCTGAGGTGTCGTTTACGGTTGATACAACGCCTCCTGTGGTAACGTTTAATGTGGCTGATGAAACAGTTTACGAAGGTGCATATGTTGTTAGCGGAACTGTGGAAGCCGGGGCAACTGTTACGGTGAACGGAGAAGCGGCAGCGGTTGATGCGGAAGGCCATTTTACAAAGGAAATTGCTTTGGCTGAGGGCGTTAACCGGGTAGTTGTCGTTGCTGCGGACGCGGCGGGCAATGCTTCTTCTGAGCTTTCCAAGGCTGTGACGTATATTGTGAAGGTTTCGTCGGTCGTATTGCCTGTTAGCGCGACTGTGAAAAGCGGCGGCACGAAGCAGTTGAGCGCTGTTGTCTCGCCTGCGAATGCGACAAACAGGACAGTCGTTTGGGAGACATCGGACGCGGGTGTGGCAATTGTCGATGAGAACGGGCTTGTGACTGGGGTCGCGGAAGGAACTGCGACGATTACAGCAACAGCTGACGGGAAAAGCGCGAGCACGGTTGTAACGGTTAGCGACAGGCCGGAGCTTGTGCTGTATAGCTATCCATCGGTTCTTATCAACAACGTCATCCAGTCGCTGTCGGTCAATGTGTACAGCCGTGACGAACAGGCTGTTACCGTTGAAAAAGTCGAGCTTTATGAAAAAGGCAGGCTTTATACAACCTACACACCGTCTCAACTAGAAGATGGCGGCGTTGCTACAACCATTAACCCATACGCCAGCTGGGGCTTCAGCGTCAATTTCAAATACGGCATGTGGCTCGACAACAGCAGTGTCAAAATCACCGTAAAAACACAAAACGGCAAAACATTTGAATTTGAAACACCGATAAAATCATCGTTTTAAAAACAAATAGGTGCCTGGCACCCAACTGGGACAAAAAACCTCCACTTCGGTGCCAGGCACCCTTAGGTAAAAGCAGATCGGAATGAATCCCGGTCTGCTTTTTCTTTTGAGTATTTAAGCAGGAAGGCGTGGGATTAGTAACCTCTTAAAATATTCCCTAAAACAAAACTGAAAGGAAGCATTCAAGACCGTTTCACCTCGTGAACTTCCACAAAACGGTCTTGAGAGGGTCCATCAAGACCGTTTCACCGAGGAAACTCCAGCAAAACGGTCTTGAGAGGGTTCATCAAGACCGTTTCATTAAGGAAACTTCTTCAAAACGGTCTTGAGAGTGTTCATCAAGACCATTTCACCGAGGAAGCTTCCGGAAAACGGTTTTGAGAGTGAAAAGCAATTTCATCAGGAGCTTGAGTGCTACTTCCAACATTTACCGCCATTTAATTGTCATATTAGGGAATTGTTTGCAGGACCTTCCACTGCTAGAATAGGTTTAATAAGAAAGAAACTTGTTATACATTTTAAATTCTAGTTTTTTTACAAAGGAAAATGACACTATGAAACTATTTTCTGAGCTAAAGTCACAGCGAGGCTTTTCGCTAATTGAAATACTGGCAGCGATGATGATCCTGACGATTATCATCGTTTCCATGCTGCCGATGTTTACCCAATCTGCACGTACCAATAGTTTCTCAAAAAACATAATTGATGCAACGTATGTGGCTGAAGCGAATATGGAGACCGTTTACAACGTGGTTTCCACGGTCCCGTCCCTCGATGGCGTGACAATACCGCTGACAAATGCCACTTACGGATTTACATTAACAACGAAGGATTGCCCAACAGGTATTTGCTTTGAAAAAACTGACAGCGGGCATTACGTATTTGTGCAGATTGTCAATTCAGGCGGTGCAAACGAGATGGCCAAGGTAAAGGTCAAGGTTTTTAAGGATTCTACTAAAGCCATTAAGGAAGCGCAAATGGAAACGTTACTAACCTGGAACCAATAGGGGGGTTCGACATGCTGAAAAATCAGAAAGGCTTGTCTTTGGCAGAGGTTTTGGCAGGCGTTGCACTCCTTTCGCTCGTCATGGTACTTGGCAGCTCAATTTTTCTGTTTGGGCAAAAACAGGCGATCAATCAAACTGCCCAAGTCCAAAATCAGGCGGATGTCCGGCTCGGCTTGAATATTATCACAAAAGAAATCAGGAAGGCTTCAAGTGTGACTGTCGCAAATAACATTCTGACGCTAAACGATACGGATATTTATAAACTTGAAAATAGCAATCTGACGAAAAACGGGGTCCCGGTAATATCCAGCCTCAAGGATTTCAAAATCCAAATGGCTGGCAATAAAATTACGATAGCAATGTCCGCAAACAACACTCAGAACAATCCGCAAACATCGTTATCAACAACAATTTATATCAGAAAATAGGAAAGCTAACCGGAAATGGGTGAGACCGTGAGAAACACAAAGGCAATTTTAAAAAATGAATCCGGCATGGCTATGGTTTTGGTGCTGCTTGTTTTGGTTGTCGTTGTGATTATGGGGCTCAGCATGATGGCGATGGCGGCAAACAATATGAAGATGGGTACGGTTGAGCGCGGCTACCAGTCTGCGTATTACATTGCCGAGGCTGGTGCGACAGCCAGATTCAACGAAATGAGCCCGGCGATCCGCTCGGTGTATAAGAACGCTGCAACGCTGGACAGTTTTTTCAGTGGAGTTGATGCGGCGCTCGAACTTGGCGTTGAGAAGCCGTATACCGATTTTGAGGACACTTTCGGTGACAAACCGATAGCCAAGGTTAAGATTGAAAAAGTAACAAGCGACACAATCATATCGTATACAAAAGACTATAAAATCACGTCAACTGGCATTGTTAATAACAGGAAAAGGACAGTTTCAAGGATTGTCCATGTTTCCTGGAAGCCGAAAAGCGTTGTGACAATTCCGGCAAGTAACGTTCTTTTTGGGAAGAGTGGCATTGATATCTCCAATACGCCGATTGTCGGGACAATTTCCACAAACGGGCCGCAAAGCAGTGTTAAAACAACAGGGTATAATGCCAACAGCTTATCAATCGTGTACAATGCCGGCGCCGTACTGACTATACCGCAGTTCCCTGAATTTGGAGTTCCCATGGGAGCCAGCTCGTTTTCAGCGAACACCCTGACAATGAAACGGGATATGGCCTTCGATTCATTGTCCGTGAACAGCAATCAGACATTGACGATTGATGTAGGGGATTACAACCGGAATCTTGTCGTGAAAAATTTGTCTGTCTTTGATAACGGGAAAATTAAAATTATCGGGAAAGGCAAGCTGTCTATTTTTGCGGATTATATTAATCTTTATAGCGGTTCGGTGATCAATACCGGCCAGGATGTTAGCAAACTTTATGTGTTCCTCAAGGGGGCGGGAACGTCGCTGAACAACGGCCTTATTTATGGTTCGATGTACGCGAAGGATCTGGACCTTCCAAAAAATGTTTCCTATTTGACAGTCAGTGTTACTTCGGGGGTGCAGGGGCACATCATTACAGGGGGGAAATCGTCAATCAAACTCAGCGGCAGTCCGATCGTCTATCCAAGGATGATTTACGCTCCAAACGCCGATATTCTGATTGATGCAACGTTCTCTGGTTCGATTATTGCTAACACAATAACTTCCAACGGTGCCAACAAAGAAGGTAAATACGAATTCGTTCAAATCAATTACGAGAATTCACCGATCTATATTGACACAGGTGGAAACGAAACCCCCGTCCAGGACAGCATCGTCACCGACCCACTTAGGGAAATCAACTAGATTCCCAATGAAATAGAGGCACGCTAACCTATATAAAAAGCCAAAGGCTGCTGAAGCAAAACGCTCAGCAGCCTTTTCCTATTTAGGGAGCCGTCCCTTGGGTTCCAGGTTCGTCCGAACAGAATACCTAACTTTTTAGGGGATTTTAGAGAAAGAAAATATATTTATGGCCGGCTTTCACCATTGTTTTTTACCAATTTAGAATTAAATGATTATTTACCTTTTGTCGGCATATGTGGATTTTTGTTCTAGTCAACTGGAAATTGTCGCTCCAAACACAAACAATCTTTTTTCGGATAACCAAAATATTCGTATTGACGTACCTTCTATGTTTGTTTAATATATTAAAGTATTAAATAGGAAAACTCCACGAGTGAACGGGGGCATATGTGAAATGTTATTCAAAAAACAATATCAGGATATCGCCGACCTTTCAAAAAAAATCTTCCAGAACCCCGAATTAGGCTACAAGGAGTTCAAGACGAAGGACACCGTCAAGGAATTTTTGCAGAAAGTGAATCCGGCCATCGAAATTGAAGAATTCAGTACAACCGGGCTGAAAACCACGCTAGGCAGCCAAACCGGCCTGAACATCGCGTTTATCGCCGAGCTGGACGCCGTCTATGCGCCCAGCCACAAGTGGTCGGACCCGGAAACCGGCGCGGCCCACAACTGCGGCCACTACACCCAGGTCGGCATCGCGCTCGCGCTGTATAGCTATCTGTTCCAAACAGAGGTTTACAAAAACTTCAATTATAAGCTGACGTTCGTCTTTGTGCCTGCGGAAGAATACCTCGACCTGGCCTACCGCGCCAAGCTTTTGGCCGAAAACAAAATCAGCTATTACGGAGGCAAGCCGGAAGCGATGAAACTGGGAGTTTTCGACGGAATCGACATCGGCATCTGCGTCCATGCGATGGGCGGGGAATTCCCCGAGCGGACAATCGAAGTCAATTGCGACCTGGCAGGTTTTTTATACAAAAAATACACATTCAAGGGGAAGGCGACCCACGCTGGGTTCGATCCTTTCTCTGGGAAAAATGCTTACAGCATGTCAACGCTCTTCAATGTGGCGCTTGGCCTAAGCCGCCAGCAGCTACGCGATGCCGAAATGGTGCGCATCAATCCGATTGTCATGGATTCGGACATGTCGACCAATGTCATCCCGAACGAGATTACGGTTGGAAGCGACATCAGGACGCAATCGGTCGGCTATATGAAAGAGGTCGTCAAGCGGATGGATGACGCGGCAATCGGAAGTGCCCGCGCCCTTCAGGGGGAAGTGGAGATTGAAACGCAAATGGGATACCTTCCTTTCGTCCAGGACCGCTACCTGAACGAGTTCGTGATCAGCGCTTTTGAAAAAAATGATGAAATTGATGCGATTAAAAACAACAATCCAATTAGCGCGGCCGGCGATATCGGGGACCTTTCCTATATGTTCCCGTGCATCCAGGTCGGGTACAGCGGGTTTACCGGTACGATCCATGGCGATGATTTCCTAGATATCGATCCGGAATACATCTTCGAGGTGTTCCCAAGGTTCATGGCCCAGGTACTCGAGGAAATGAACGGGAAAATTGACCGCTCCAGGCTATACAAGCGTTCCTATGCGGACTATGAAAAATTATTGGCGGGGATTTTGGAGTAGGTTCCACGTTAGGGGCAGGGTGGTCTTTTGGTATACCAACAGAAACTCGCTAAAATCACCTGCCCTGCCGTCCCGTCCCGGCGTCAGACATTGACACCGCCATACGAAACACCCATTTTTCAAAAAACATCCACCACAGAGAGAGGCTGACTATGAAATCGAAATTACTTTATTTGCTCGTGTTTGTCCTGCTCGTTATCACTGCCGCTGAATTTATCGGATTCCAGGCTATTACGATTGGAACCATCAAGATCGGCCTTTTGCCGCTGGTGTTCGCCATCCTGATTACTATGGTTTTGGGGATACCTGCATTCCGGAAAGGAATTTTTAAAAAGATTTATAGCCGAGAAAATGTCCTGTTCTCAAGCAAGAATTTGATTTTCATCATGCTTCCGTTGATGGCGAGGTATGGGGCGGATGTTGCGCCGCATTTGCAGGAAATTGTTAAGCTTGGGTGGATTTTTATCATACAGGAGCTTGGGAACCTTGGAACGGTCCTGTTCGGCCTTCCGGTTGCAATTTTCCTTGGGTTGAGGCGTGAAGCGATCGGTTCGACGCTTGGGCTTGGCCGTGAAGGTGAACTGGCTTACATTACGGAGAAATATACACTTGATTCAGCTGAAGGGCGAGGGGTATTGTCGCTCTACATCATTGGCACGCTGTTTGGCGCGATTTTCTTCAGCATCCTGGCGCCAATTCTGCTTGACCTTGGCTTCCGTGTCGAGGCACTCGCGATTGCTTCAGGCATGGGCTCCGCTAGCATGATGACAGCATCATCCTCGAGCCTGGTCGCTCGGATGCCAGACATGCAAAGCACGATTTTGGCCTACGCATCCGCAAGCCAGCTTTTAACGAGCTTCCTCGGGACATTTACAATGGTATTCCTGGCTGTTCCGCTGCAACGCTTCATGTACCGTCTATTTGTAAGGGGTGAAAAATAATGGCCGCTGGATTAAATAAATATGTAAAATTCGGACTGATTTTATTGCTCAGCATTGGGCTGATTTTGTTCACCCAGCAAATTAAACTTATTAAAAACCCGGCATCAACGCCGATTTCAGTTATGACCCTATACGGATTGATCGTTTTGTGGTTGTTTTCCTTCATCGGCATCCTGATTTCCGATTTAATGAAAAAGGCTCCGATAAAAGTAGTGCAGGACTTCCCGGTCCTCGGCTGGGTCGCGATTACGTCGCTTGTCTTTTGCTCCATTTCCGACTGGTTCATCAAGGCAATCGGTGCGGTCGATTTCCTATCGATCACCACACCAATCCTGGCCTTTGCCGGAATATCCGTGGTCGACCAACTTATGGACCTCAGGAAGACCTCCTGGAAAGTTGCGATTGTTGCCGTATTTGTCTTCCTCGGCACCTACATCGGCAGCGCCCTCCTCGCCCAATTCGGCCTAATGGTATCAGGGCACTAAAGTTAGTTGGATAATTAGGTGCCAGGACCCGAAGTGGGACGTTTTCTGTCCCAATGGGGTGCCTGGCACCTTTTTATGTATGAAAAATTGCTCGTTTAAATAATTTACAAGACAAGTATTAGAATCAAGAGGAAAAATGCTGCGGCCAGGGGCAAGAGAACGAGTAATAATGCAAGGACTGAGGTTGTCGCTCCCATGGCAATCATCACCTTTTTCCCTGTACTAACGTATTTATCCCGCCATTTAAAAGTAACAATCCCAAACATCAATAGAAACAAAAGGATCAAAAAAGATAGATTTGATGCCATCGTGATAGAGTAAAAGCTGATCACGAAAAGGATTGAGATCACAGATGTGATGAGCGAGGCAATAAGCGGCTTGTTTTTATCCGGGCGGTTTCGCCAAACTACCGCTAAAATCCCCCGGACTATTGCAAAAAGTGCTGCAATTAGTATTAAAAACGTGGCTGCCTCCAGGGAGAAATAGGAAATCGATAAACTAACAGCGATTACGAGGCCCGGATACAAGAAATATTCCTTGCGAATGTTTTTCCAATATTTTTTAATAATCTTATGAATCCCCAATAAAATCCAAAGTGGTACACTTGAAATTAGTGAAAACATAATAAAGTTAAACATTCTCCCCCCCCTTTACATTCAACTATGTCCTCACGCTAAGCTTTTTTTGACCGTGTTTAGAATTCTATTATGCAACGCTTTCCGTCCTAAAGAGAAATATTTGATTCTGTTACCATATTATACATACACCTCCAATTAATGGTCATAAACTTATAGAAGCGACCGAAACGAGAGGGTACCTCTCCCTGCTTCTATGAAAATAAATCTAACTTCCAAAAACCCATGCACAGAGCGGCATGGGTTTCTTTTATAGAAAAAAAGCACCAACCCACTAGGCAACCCGCCTAACAATCATATAAAGTGGAAGTAACAGGAAAAAACCGCGGACGCCAGCACTCAAGTTGAACAAACTATGTTCTGTCATAGGTTTTTTCCTTTTCGATAGTAAAGGGGTTGGGGAGATGGAGTTTAGGATTGAAACGATTGATTTTGAGGTTAAGGTTGTTGGGAAGGGGCAGGCTGTGAAGACCAGCCGGGCGTTTCAAACGATTCCGGGGCTCTGGAGCGCTGCAAAAAAAGAAGGGTTTATGCAGGAACTGATTGATCTGTCATGGGAGAACCCAAATTGCACGCTGGAAGGCCTGCTTGGGGTTTGCGGGGAGGAAGCGGCAATTAAGGCTGACGAATTTACTTATTTCATGGGAGTACGTTATGACGGAAACATCCCCGATCATATGGAGTCGCTGGTGATCCCGCCAGGCACATGGGCCGTTTTCCCGAATATTCCTGACGCCTGGAAACGCCTTTACTCGGAGTGGCTGCCGGCATCGGGATATGAACTAGCCAATCTCCCCTGCATCGAATGCTATTATGGGACAAAAAGAAAGCCAAAGCATGAACTTTGGGTTCCGGTCTTGCCGAAGGAGTAGATCAAGAGGGGGTAAGGAAATGCCAGAAAGAAATCGAACGAACAATAATTCAGTAATTTCTTTGACTGTCGGTATTTTATCATTATTTATACCTTTTATTGGATTAATCCTGGGCATTATTGGTATTGTTTTTTCAAGAATTGCTGTAAAACAGATAAATAAAACGAATGGAAATGGGCGAGGCTTGGCAACTGCGGGGTTCATATACAGCATTGTGGGAATTATACTTCAACTTTTAATGGTGCTGGGCTATGTTACCTATTTTTCCGTATCGACATTCCAGCTAGAGTAAACGTGAAACTAAATTGTTAAGTGGGCGGATTATAGGGAGGAGCTGCGATGAGGGTGGAGCGGAAGGAATTCACCGTCAAAGGCTTGCATTATTGCGTCAGGATGGCGGAGGAAAAGGATGCGAAAAGCCTTTCGGAAGTGAGGGTGAAGATTGACGGCGAAACGGAAAATCTGGACAGGGAACCAGGAGAGGCATACATGGATGAAGCTGGCTTCAAGAAGCTCATCAACGATGATTCGGGGCGGCCGGCTAATCTGTTTCTAGTTGCCGAAACAGATGGAAGGATTGCCGGATTTTCAAGATGCGAAGGAAACGCTTTGAAACGCTCGGCCCATAAAGTTGAATTCGGTGTTTGTGTATTAAAGGAGTTTTGGGGATTTGGCATCGGGAAAAATCTGCTGAACGAATCGATTGCTTGGGCAGACACGAACGGAATCAGGAAAATGACATTAAATGTCCTCGAAACGAATGAAAATGCGATTAAGCTATACGAAGCGGCAGGATTTGAAGTGGAGGGCGTGCTACGGAACGACAAACTTCTCTCCGATGGAAACTATTATAATACGATTATCATGGGAAGGCTTGGCGGCTGACGGAAACGTTTAATAGTGAAAGCTCATTTTAAAATGGAGTACTTTTCAAAATATGAAAAGTGAAACAACGGGTATGTCCCTTGCTTAAATGCAGGTAAAAAAATGAAGCAAAAGGTCCGTCCCCTGCTTCACGTGAGGAGGGAAGAGGTTGCGGTTTGTGATTGATGGCGTTGAGTACGGGCTGGTAGAGGAGCATGATTTTGGGTGGCTTAGGGATTACGGAAAGATGTTTTGCGTATTTGACCGGCAGGATTCGGGAAACATCGCATTCGGAATTGAACGGGATGGCGAGAAAAAACTCGTAAAGTTCGCCGGGGCGAAAACGTTGAGGTATTCCGGTACCCCGGAGGATGCAGTGGCGCGGCTGAAGGAGGCGGCGCTTGTTTATGAGGAATTGAGCCATCCGCATTTGGTGAGGCTGGAGGATCACTTTGCGGCGGGCGGAGGATATGCGCTCGTTTTTGACTGGTTTGATGGCGAGTGCCTGCATATGCCGGATGAGTTTCCGCCACCCAAAAAGTATACAGATCCCGAATCCCCATTTTTCCGGTTCAGGCAGCTTCCGGTTGAGAAGCGGCTTGAGATTCTCGATTGCATTTTCGAGTTCCATATCTTTGTTGAAAAGAAGGGCTTTGTGGCGATTGACTTTTACGATGGAAGCATTCTGTACGATTTTAAAACAAATTCCTCACGGATCTGCGATATCGATTTTTATCAGAAGAAGCCCTTCACCAACTCGATGGGCCGGTTGTGGGGTTCATCCCGCTTCATGTCGCCGGAGGAATTTGACCTCGGAGCGGCGATTGACGCCCGGACGAATGTTTTCAATATGGGGGCGGTGGCCTTCGTGCTGCTTGGGGGAGAACTCGACCGGTCTTTTTCAAAATGGGAAGCAAGTCCGGGTCTCTACGATGTTGCGCTGAAGGCGGTTGAAAAGGCGCGCCATCAGCGATACTCAACTGTTGAAGAGTTTTTTGAGGCGTGGAAGCACAATGAAATGTAAAGAATGTGGTTATGAACAAAATCATTTAGAAAAACAATGGGATTATGTTTGTGAAAAAGAAGGGGAACATACTTATACGATTCTCTCCCCACTATACGATCTGAATGTGTTTGAAGGCATAATGAATCACGCCTTATCACGACAAAAATCACCTTATGAAGTCATTGAAGTTTTCATTGATACTTGGCATACAGAATCCCACGGTTGCAGTACCTGCTTTATTACAAATCTAAGATTCCGTAGTGATATACATAACAGGGGCAATTATTATTATGGCAAAGGGATACGAATCTATGAGTTTTTCTAATACTTTTAGATATTGCTTTCCGTTGCAAAAAATCATTGGGGTATTTCGTTAACGCGTGGGATTCTCCAGGAGTATTTCTGCCTTTTTTTATTGAACTTCTAGTTACAGGAACGTGGAAGATTGTTGGAAAATTAGATGAAAAAATAATGAAAAGGGTTGGAGATTGTGACTACAATAGGATTAATACGGCACGGAATAACTGAATGGAACTCTTTGGGTAAGGCACAGGGAGTAACCGATATTCCTTTAAATAAAATTGGCAGGAAGCAAGCATCCGATGTAGGAGACAGGTTATTACAAGAAGAAAAATGGGATATGCTTTTTACAAGCGATTTATCGAGAGCAGTTGAAACAGCCCAAATTATTGGGAGTAAACTAGACTTGCCTGTTGATCATGTTGATGAGAGGATTCGGGAAATAAACTGTGGGAAAATTGAAGGAACAACTGAGGAAGAAAGGATTCAAAAATGGGGAGATAACTGGCGTGAATTAGACCTCGGAATGGAAAGGTTTGAGGATGTCGCAAAAAGAGGAATTCATTTTATAGAAGAAATAAATCGTATTTATAGCGGGAAAAGAATTTTAGTGGTAAGCCATGGTGCTTTAATAGGACTTACATTACAATATTTATTACCCGAAAGATTCCCAACCACTTATATTGAAAATACTTCACTAACTATATTAAATTACACAGAAGAAAAATGGGATTGTTCTTTATATAACTGTACGAAACATATAAATGCTTATATTGCTTATTAAGCTTTAAAGGATGCTATTGTTAACGAAATAAGTACGGGGCCACAAAGTTCCGATTGCTGTGCGAATTAGAAATGACCTGCATACTTTTTTGAACCCAAAACATGCCTTAGAAAAAAGTGAAGCGAAGGATCCGTCCCCCGCTTCACTTTTTCTATTGGCTTGTTCCGACTTTTAGGAAGAAGTCCATAACGTTTTCGTCTTCTAGTTTTTCTCCTGTTTCAACGAAGCCGATTTTTTTGTAAAATTCGATGGCGGCCGTGTTTTCGGGTACGACCGACAGGCGGACCCGTTCGCACTGGGGATGGTTTTCGGAAATCATCTCGATGATTTTCAGCATCGCTTTCTTTCCGTAGCCCTTGCCCTGGAACTGCTCGCCAATCATGAACCTCGGAACCCAGTGGCGGTCGTATGATTCGTTTTCGGGAATATATTCAACCGCCGCCAAACCTACGACCGCATCGCCCGCGCAAATCGCATACGGAGTAAATGCCAGGTCGACGTAAGCCCACGCGATCGTCGCCAAATTCCTCGCAACAAACTGCTTCTGGTCCTCCGCAACCTCCAATCGCGCACACTCCCGAATATTCTCCTTCGTCACACGCCTAATCTCGATGCTGTTATCCATTTCTCTTCCCCCTTCACACCCTATATTCGCAGCAAAAACAGAAAAACCTATTTTTAAAATAGAAGTGCCAGGCACTAGAGTGGGACGTTAAATATCCCAGTCAGGTGCCTGGCAACCGCCAAGAGGTACCAATCAGGACATTTGCCGTCCCCTATTGCGTACTTGGCACTACAATTCTTAGTTTTCCTAACTTCTCCCTAGAACAAAATTAATAGTTTGCCGGAACCGTCCCAAAGTCAATCTGCCCGTTTTCGACGAGGTGGCAGGCGGAGCTGTGGGATTTGCCGTCCACGCTATACAGCTTAGGTTCTTCGGTGCGGCACCGGTCGAATGCGAACGGGCACCGTGTATGGAAACGGCATCCTTGCGGCGGGTCGATCGGGGATGGGACGTCGCCTTTCAGGATGATTCGTTCACGCTTTTGTTCGAGATTCGTGCTTGGAATCGCCGACAGCAGGGCAATTGTATACGGGTGCTGGGGGTTTTCGAACAGCGACTTTTTATCGGCGATTTCAACAATTTTCCCAAGATACATGACGATGATGCGGTCCGAGATATGGCGGACAACGCCAAGGTCATGGGAAATGAATAAATACGTCAGCTGAAATTTTCGCTGCAAATCTTTTAACAAATTCAGGACTTGAGCCTGGATCGACACGTCGAGCGCCGAGACAGCCTCATCGCAAATGACAAGTTTCGGATTGACGGACAATGCCCTGGCAATCCCGATCCGCTGCCGTTGCCCGCCGCTGAACTCGTGCGGATAGCGGTCCATCTGATGCATGCCGATGCCGACTGTCTGCAGCAGGTCGGCGATTTTCTGCCTCCGCTCCTTTGGCGGGACAACATTTTGGATTTGGAGCGCCTCCTCCAAAATCTGGCTGACCGTTTGCCTAGGGTTCAGCGACGCGTAAGGATCCTGGAAGATAATCTGTAGGTCCTGCCGCTTTTTCCTCATCTCCTCCTTGCTCAATGAAAGCAAATCTTCGCCATTGAAGATTACTTCACCGGCATAGGGGTTGTCGAGGCGGAGGATGGCTCTGCCTGTCGTCGACTTTCCGCAGCCGGATTCGCCGACAATGCTGACGGTTTCGCCTTCCTGGACAGTGAAGCTAATGTCATCGACGGCCCTGACATAGTTGACGGTCCGCCCGAAAATGCCACCCTTGATAGGAAAGTATTGTTTAAGGTTCTTAACCTCGAGCAATGTTTTCACAGCCGCTGGCGCACTCATACTCATGGCAGCYGGACCTCCTCTCTTTGTTCCTCCCACTTTTCACTGTACATCCAGCAGCGAACCTGGCCGCCGTCCCCGGTTTCAAGCAAATCCGGCAATTCATCGTTGCAAAGCCCGCGCGCATGGGGGCATCTCGGCGCAAATCGGCAGCCCTTCGGCAAGTTGAACGGGCTTGGAACCGATCCGGGGATCACCGCGAGGTCGCCTTCATAGTCCTCGTCGTGTTTTGGTACGGAATTCAGCAGCCCGACTGTATACGGATGCTTCGGGTTTGTGAAAATAGCCTTCACATCCGCGTATTCCACGACCTTTCCGCAATACATGACCGCAACCTTGTCGCACATTTCGGCGACGACGCCGAGGTCATGGGTTATAATCATCAAGGATGTCCCGAGCTTTTCCTGCAATTGCTTGATCAATTCAAGAATCTGAGCCTGGATTGTCACATCAAGCGCTGTCGTCGGCTCATCGGCAATCAACAGCTCCGGGTTACAGGCGAGCGCAATCGCAATCATCACGCGCTGCCGCATCCCTCCCGACAATTCAAACGGAAACTGCTTCACCCGCTTTTCAGGAGAAGGAATCCCGACATGGCGCAGCATATCGATCGCTTTTACCCAAGCTTCCCGCCGTGAAATCTTTTGGTGAATGCGGATCGATTCGGCAATCTGCTCGCCGCACGTCATTGTCGGATTGAGTGATGTCATCGGCTCCTGGAAAACCATCGATATATTGTTCCCGCGGATGGCCATCATCTGCTTTTTTGATTTAGTGATAAGGTTTTCCCCTTTAAACAGTATTTCCCCGTCGACTATTTTCCCGGTCGATTCATCAATCAGCCTAAGAATCGAAAGGGAGGTAATGCTTTTCCCCGAGCCGGATTCTCCTACAATGCCGAGCGTTTTCCCTTTTTCGATTGAAAAATCAACGCCGTCAACTGCTTTCACTTCCCCTTCATCCGTAAAAAAGGAGGTGCGCAGATTTTTAACTTCGAGTATGTTATCTTTTTTTGAAAAAGCCATGCGAACAGCCTCCTTAGTTCAATTCAATGCGTTTATTGATCAGCCTGTACGTAATGTCGACGAGGAAGTTTACAAACACAAACAGTACGGCACACACGAGAATCGTGCCTTGCACCATCGGAAAATCATGGGCGCGGATCGAATCAATAATCAGGCGGCCAAGCCCATTAATCGCAAAAACGGTTTCGGTAATGACAGCGCCGCCAAGCAGGCCGCCAAACTGCAAGCCGACAACGGTTACAACCGGAATGAGTGCATTGCGCAATGCATGTTTGTAAACGACAAGCCGGTCACTGACTCCTTTCGAATAGGCGGTCCGGATATAATCCTGGTTCAGGACTTCAAGCATGCTGGAGCGCGTCATCCGGGCAATGATTGCCGCGCCGCCGGTCCCAAGCGTAATCGCAGGGAGAATGATGTGCTCGAGCGCACCCCAGCCGGCGACGGGAAGCCAGCCCAAATTGACTGAGAACAAATAAATTAGCATGACGCCGAGCCAAAAGTTCGGCATCGACAGCAGGATTAACGCAATGAGCATTATGCTCACATCCGCAACCGAATATTTCTTTGTCGCGGAGATAATGCCCGCAATCAGGCCGAATACGACCGCCGCCAATGTTCCGACTACAGCAAGCTGGACGGTGATCGCAAAGCGGGAATTGAAAATTTCATCTGTGACCGGCCGGGAAGTCCGGATTGAATTGCCAAGATCGCCCTGGATGGCATCGCCAATATACTTTATATACTGAATATGAATCGGGTCATTCAAGCCGAGTTTCTCGCGCATTTTTTCAATCTGCTCCGGATTGGCGTTTTCTCCCGCCATAATTTTCGCGGGATCACCGGGAATGAGGTGCATCATCAAAAATACCGCCAGCGTAACCCCGATCATGACGGGGATTGTTTGAACAAGTCGTCGTAGGATGAAAATGAACATGCGGTTCACCTTCCTTTCTTATTTTTTCGTTTTCGGGTCAAGTGCATCACGCAGGCCGTCCCCAAACAGGTTGAAGCCAACGACGATGAGCAAAATGAACAGCCCCGGGAACAGCGTGATATGCGGTGCCTGGCGAATATAGGAACGCCCCTGGCTCAGCATCGTTCCCCATTCCGGATCGGGCGGCCGCGTTCCCATTCCTAGGAAGGAGAGCGCCGCGGCCGTGATGATCGCCGATGCGATATACAGTGTCGACTGGACGATGATCGGCGAGAGGATATTCGGCAGGATGTGCCTGAAAATAATCCTAGAATCTTTTGCCCCCATCGCTTTAATGGCGTCTATGTATTCAAGCTTTTTTACACCAAGGGTCGAGCCCCTTACAATCCTTGCAAAAGTTGGCACCGCAAAAAACGCGACCGCGATAATGACGTTCGTCGTGCTTGCACCAAGGACGCTAACAATCGCAAGCGCCAAAAGGATGCCCGGGAATGCGAGGAGCACATCACAAAACCTCATAATAAGGGAATCGATCCATCGTCCGTAATAGCCGGAAACGATCCCGAGCACAATCCCAACAGTTGCGCCAAGCAATGTCGACAGGATTCCAACGGTAAGGGAAATCCGCGACCCCCATAGGAGGCGGCTGAGGATATCCCGCCCTTTATCATCCGTCCCAAGCCAGTGTTCGGCGGACGGACCCTGTAATTTATTCACGATGTTCATTTTCAAAGGATCATAGGGTGCTATGATCGGAGCCAAAATCGCTAGCAACACGAAAACAAGCACGATAAACGCACCTGCCAACGCGGCCTTGTTTTTGGCAAGCTTGCGGTAAAACGTCTTCCATGAAGCAGGACGGGCCGTCTCGGTTACGACCGGAATACCTGCTGAAGGTTGAAGTGGCGCATCATTCATTTTCCATACCTACCTTTCTCTGTAATAAAAGTAATTTTTGTAATGTTTACACATTTAGTAACATAATAGCGACACATTAAGAATTTTACAAATGTTTGTATAATTAAATAATATTTGCTTAAATTGGTGTAACCTTTCCAGTCAATCGGCGACTAATGCCATAGGGCGGCCTATAGGCAGGTCTTTTTTTAAAAAAAGCTCTATTAAACTACGTTGTCGTTGTCCAATCAATCAGCAAAAATTTCCTCCGGTTTTTAAAATTCGCATTTGGTAAATTGGTATTAAATGGTATGATTTTACATAAATGTATATATTTGTTGATTATTTTTAATTTTTAAATTATTATAAACGGAACTTGGGTTTACCCAAGGAAAAATACAAGGGGGTATGAAAATGAAAGCAAAAAAGAATATTTTCTTGCTGCTCATGCTGGCATTCACGCTCGTTTTGGCAGCGTGCAGCGGGGACAGCGCATCAGGCAAGAAAAAGAAGCAAGGCGGGGGGGATAACACACAAACTCCAGCTGTCCAGGATGGCGGCGAGCTCGTATTTGTAACTCCATCCGACGCGCCAACACTTGACCCGCATGGCAAAAATGACACTGCCACAACAAACGCAACAACCCAGATTTTCGATCGCTTGACCGAGTATGATGAAGATGGAAAAGTGGTTCCTTCGCTTGCGGAGGAATTTAATACTGTTAACGATACGACATGGGAATTCAAGCTTCGAAAAGGCGTCAAATTCCACGACGGAACTGACTTCAATGCCGATGCTGTGAAAATGAGCATTGAGAGGCTCATTGATCCTGAATTCGCTTCACCGCGGGCTGTCGTCCTGAACATGATCAAGGAAGTGGTTGTCGTTGATGACCATACTGTCCAATTCAAGACAGAAAAGCCATTCGCGCCACTGCCGGCCCACCTGGCACATAACGCAGGTTCCATCATCGCTCCTTCTGCAATTGAAGAAGAAAAGAGCGGCGGCAAGAAAGTGGATGAAAACCCGGTTGGCACGGGACCGTTCAAATTTGATTCCTGGAACCGCGGAGCAGAAATCAAATTCGTCCGCAACGATGATTACTGGGGAGAAAAGGCGAAACTTGACTCCATTGTTTTCAAGGTAATCCCTGAACAGGCCACACGCGTTGCGATGCTTGAGGCAGGCGAAGCACATGTCATGCTCGTTGGCTCCTCCGATGTTACTCACGTTGAGGGCCTTGCTGGCATCGAGCTTGACCGTGTAAAGGGAACCCGTATGGATTATGTAGGCTTCAACATGAAGAAAAAGCCGTTTGACAATGTGAAAGTCCGCCAGGCGATTGCAATGGCGATCAATAAAGATGATATCGTCCAGGGTATCCTTGACGGCCAGGGTGTTGCCGCAGTTGGCCCGCTCGCTCCAACTGTCGTGGGGAACTCCCAGGATTTGAAGCCGCTTGAATACGATGTGGATGCCGCGAAAGAATTGCTAGCAGAAGCCGGTTTCCCTGATGGCTTCAAAACGACTCTTTATGTGAACGAAGGAAGCAAGGAGCGCTCCGACATTGCTGAATTGGTCCAGGCGCATCTTGGTGAAATCGGCATCGAAGTTTCCATCGAAATTATTGAGTGGGGCGCATTCCTTGAAAAGACAGGAAAGGGTGACCATGAAATGTTCGTCCTTGGATGGACAACGGTAACAGGAGACGCCGACTACGGCCTGTATGCCCTGTTCCACTCGTCCATGCATGGCGACCCAGGAAACCGCGCGTTTTACGCTAACAAGAAGGTCGATGAACTCCTTGATAAAGGCCGCACATCAACCGATCAAGACGAAAGGAACGCTGCTTATAAAGAAGTATCCCAGCTCGTCATCGATGAAGCACCAATGGTCTACCTGCAGCACCCTGACTTCGTCCACGGCATGAACGGCATCGACGGCCTATTCGTCAACTTCAGCGGCACACCATTCTTCCACAACGTCGCCCTAACAAAATAAGAGCGGACAAGGTGAAGATGTAAGGTGCTGGCACCATAGTAGAGGTAGCAAAAAAGCAATAAAAATTTTGTATGCGATAAATAGATGCAATAAGTAAACCACCCCCAAAGCTGGTGATTTTACCAGGCTGGGGGTGGTTTTGCTTGTTTGCCGAATTTAGTTTTTTTGGCTTTCAGTGGAATTTCTCACTAACCTCTCTTTTATAAATTGAAAATTTTTTAACGATAAGCTAACAATCAGTTGCTGTTTAGGCACTACATCTTCCTTTAGTGACCAAAGGACTGGTTATCTACAATTGTTCGGTCTCTAAGTTGTCCTTTAGAGCCCGAAGCACTGGCTGCCCACTGCTATTCGGTTATTAAGTTGTCCTTTAGAGCCCGAAGCACCGGCTGCCCGTTGCTGTTCGGTCACTAAGTAGTCCTTTAGAACCCGAAGCACCGGCTGCCCGTTGCTGTTCGGTCACTAAGTAGTCCTTTAGTGCCCAAAACACCGGCTTTCAGTTGTTGCTCGGTCACTAAGTCAATCATGGACAGGGCTTCTTTAGATTAGAACGTATATTTTTATAGAAGAAACACGTCAATTCTCCCAAATTTATTGATAAGATAGAATCGAAAATTATTTTTTGAAAATATGGAAAACTCTGCTGTCATAAGCTGAGGAAAATGGTAAAATTAAGAATAGTTTTATTTTTGATGAAGAGGGGTGAAATTGGCCATCGGAAGGCTTCAATCTAAATGCCCGAAGCGCCGATTTTCTATCATTCATTATTTCAAAAGCAAGAATACATAGAAGCTTTGAAAGATTGATATCTTATTTGGAGCGCCAGTTGTTTTTTAAAATAAAGAAACATTCACTTGCGGCGCAATTCTCTTTCAGGATTTATGACTCTATTTACTTACAGGAAGGAAGAAAAGTGCGTGAGAAATCTACTATATTGTTTAATGGTTTTGTTGGTGCTGGCGGGTTGCAGCGAGAAAGAAGGGAAGCAGCCTGTGTCTGTGAATAATAATCAAACGGAAAGCGAAGGTGGAGAAGAAGGAGGGCTAAGCGGCCTCCCGGCAAGTGTCAAACTTGACTCCTATTCTACATTAAATAGCTTGAAGCTCGATGATTTTATTTTGGTAACGAACCGCGTGTATGACCGAGTTTATGAAGAAATGGCTGCAGGAAAAGATATTCCGAGAGTATTGATTGGAAACTATGAAACAATGAGCGAAATGTTTACAATTCAGATTATGGAAGGCCTTGATTTTACAGGGATGCTAAATGAGGACGGTACGGTGAACATGGTCACCCTCGTCAAGAAGCATTTTGCCGACGACGTGACTGACAAGGATGAACTCGAGCAAAAAGAAGCAATCAATGCCCAGTACGACATTTTGAAAAAGACGTTAATCAGCTCAGCCACCCCTAAAGCGACTGCTGAAGACATCAAGGCGATTGAGGAAGGCCTTAACAAGACCGCGGAACAGAAAATAGATGAGCCAACCTTCTCTTATAAAGGAATCACCTACACGGAAGCAACCGACATAAGCGACGCGGAAAACCCGCAAGTCTACTTCTTCATCACGCCTGAATCCGGGGAATAAACGAACTTTCGCGCCCGCAATAGGGTGTAAATCAAATAGGTATGTGCTGAAATTGGTGCAGGGTACCCTCATGGGAGAGGGCCAGGCACCTTTTTCATTTAGTGCGAAATTGGCAAAAAAAAGGTCCCGCCTTGGTGCCTGGCACCGATTGAAGGCACCAATCGAAAGCACCGTGTTGAAGGTACCTTTAAAAACGGACGCGGCGTTTCCGGAAAAGTGGTAAAATAGTGGTAGTTTATTTAGGTTGGGAGTTTTGCGTGATGGCTGCTGAGTATGGTGGGATATCGATGTTTTGGCGGGATGTGCGTTCGCTGTTTAAGGGTCCGGTGCTGGTGGTAAATGTGCTGCCTGTTTTTACGGGTTTTTGGCTGGCGCTGTTTTTCAATGGTTATTCTTTCGCTGACCATTCGGGTATTTTTGCGTTGACGATGCTTGGGAGCACGTTGCTGATGGGCGGGGCTCTGGTTATCAACAACTGGTACGATGTCGACATCGATACGATTATGGAGCGAACGAAGAAACGCCCAACAGTGACAGGGCATTTTTCGCTAAAATCAGTCCTGATTACCGGAATCGCTTTGTCGGTTATCGGACAGGTACTCCTGCTTTTCACGACATTTGAAGCCGCAATTTACGGCTTCATCGGCTGGTTCATGTATGTCTTCCTGTACACGATGTGGTCGAAGCGGCGGTATACGCTGAACACGGTCATCGGCAGCGTCTCAGGAGCAGTGTCGCCAATGATTGGGTGGACCGCGATTGACTCGGGTTTTCAGCTCGTTCCAATTATCCTGTTCCTGATCCTTTTTATATGGCAAATGCCGCATACATTTGCGATTGCCATCCGGAAATACGACGAATACAAAGCGGCCAAGGTCGCGATGCTTCCGGTCGTGTACGGCTTGAAGCCGACAAAACGGCAAATCTTTGTTTACGTTTTATGCCTGCTTCCATTGCCGCTCTATTTAACATCGCTAGGCGGTTTATTCGTCCTCATTGCGATGCTGCTGAACCTCGGCTTCCTGGCAGTCGCTATCCTTGGCTTTTATGCAAAAGATGACATAAAATGGGCGCGTGTTCTCTTTCTTTATTCGGTCAACTACATTACAATCATTTACCTTCTGGCAATCGTAGTGACATTGCCGGCGTTCGCGTAAGGGGATTGGCCCGCAGCAGCGAAAAAATGAGAGGCCCGAGGGGGAAGCAGGGTGTTTGTTAAAGTATATGAATACCATATCCAACCGGACAAAATCGACGAATATTTAAGCATTCAAAAAAAAGCCTCGGAGATGTATAGCAAATTCGTTGATGTACAAACAATCTATCTTCAGAGCAAGGTGGATCATACGAAGTGGCTTGAAATTTCTACGTATACAAACGAAAGTGAGTATACTAAAGCCATGTCTCTCCTCAATGAACAGAAAGAGATTATGGAGCTTTTTGAAAAGTTTACCTCTCTCCAGGTTGAGGGGATGAAGAACATTAAGGAAGAAGATTTTACTTATGTTAAAATTTCCGGCCAGTGATATAGCCTTTATAAGGAGTAAAGGGAAACCGCTATATGGTTTCCCTTTTTGTATGCCCGCTTTTTCTTTTCGTGTTTCCTATAAATTGTCTAGCTATCACCGCCTGTAAACTTTTCCGTTCCACTTCCCCTGCTCAGCTGCGAATTCTCAATTAGGTCCCATTCAGGAATTGTTCACCAATTTGTCACGATATCTTTTTCGGCAGTTTTCTTTTTCATTCCCGATGATTCGCATACCTCTATAAACTGCAAAACCCTGTCAGGGTAAGGTTTCCAACGCTATGCTTTACGCGTGCAGAGAACCAAGTGTGAACATTCGACAGGTGCGGGGGCCAACTTTTCCAAGAAGAGGGGTTGGGGTGTGATTCAGTTCACGCTGTTGATTCTCATTCGCAATTAAGATGGAGGTAARAAAAAGTGAAGGGGCTGGTTTACGGTGAGTGCAATGAAGGAGAAGGCGAACAAGGGCAAGGGGACTTCGATGGTGGGGACGTTCATTTCGCTTGGGGTTGTTGGCGGCGTGATTTTACTGACTTATTTTGTACTATTCGGCCTGTTTATGGCCAGGTATTAGGGGGAGCTAACATGCATCGTTCGGAGAAGGTTTGGCTGGCATTGAGTTTCGGGATGATTATGGGGTTTATGATTTTGACGGGGTATCAGACGTTCGCGCTGGAGATGGGGCCGCCGAGCGCCAAAGAAACGATTGATCCGCAGCGGGTCGATGAAATTGCGCCATTCGATCAGCCAGGCGTGAAGCAGGTAGGCGAGAACGAATATGAAGTCGTGATGACGCTGCAGGCGTTCAGCTTTACCCCTGCGAAAATCGAGGTTCCCGCAGGTGCGAAGGTGACGTTTATTTTGACATCAAAGGATGTTGTGCACGGGTTTGAGGTTGCGGAAACGAATATCAATGCGATGGTCGTGCCGGGGCATATCCAAAGGATCACCCAGGTTTTTGAAAAAGCGGGCGACTATCTTGTTTTGTGCAACGAATATTGCGGGGCGGGCCACCAGGTGATGGCTACGACAATTACGGTGAAATAAAGGGGGGCAGCGGAAAATGGCTACAGTATTGGCTAACTCGTTTAAAGAAAAGGCAAACAAGGCTCTTGGCATCAACTCAAAGGACGCGCTATTATCGAAATCATACATTTTTGTCGCATTCATGGCCTTGCTCGTCGGCGGATTTTTGGGGTTGCTGCAGGGATTGAATCGGGCGGGAATTCTTGAGCTTCCGACATGGTTCAACTATTATCAGGTGCTGACGGCACACGGAATTTTATTGATTCTTGTCCTGACAGCGTTTTTCACCATCGGTTATTTCTACGCGGCGATGTCCCATACATTGGGCGGGCTGCTTCCGAAAGTCAGGAAGATGGCGTGGATCGGCTTTGGGCTGAAAATGTTCGGGTTCGTGATGGCGGTGATTCCGATTTTGCTGAACAAGGCTTCGGTCATGTTCACGTTCTATCCGCCGATGGCCGCGTCTCCGTGGTTCTACATCGGGCTCGTGTTCATTGTGCTCGGCGTTTGGATGTGCGCGTTCGGCTGGTTTGTGCAGGTCGCAACCTGGAGGAAGCAGCATAAAGGGCAGCACGTTCCGATACTCGCTTACTTTGGAACAGGCGTGTTTATCCTCTTGTTCTTCAGTTCGATTCCGGTTGCAATCGAAGTGTTCATGATTATTCCGTGGGCATTCGGCTGGGTAAAAACAATCAATGTCATGCTCTCAAGGACGCTGTTCTGGGCATTCGGGCATACGCTCGTGAACATCTGGTATTTGACAGCGACATCAGCCTGGTACGTGGTTGTGCCAAAATTGATGGGCGGCAGGCGCTGGAGCGATACGCTTACCCGGGTGGTCATCATTTCCCTTGTGGTGATGAACATAACTGGAGGCTTCCACCACCAGATCGTCGACCCTGGCATCTCTGAATCAATTAAATTCATGCACGTGTTCATGAGCCTTGCGATTGGTTTCCCATCGTTGATGACTGCTTACGCTCTGTTCGCGGTTTTCGAAAGGACGGCAAGGCAGAATGGGGGCAAGGGGCTTCTTGGCTGGTATAAAAAAATGCCATGGGGCGATGTGCGCTTCCTTGCTCCATTCATCGCGATGGCGGCGTTCATACCGGCTGGCGCTGGCGGGATTGTGCAGAGTACGAACCAGCTGAATCAGGTCGTCCACAATACGATGTGGGTTGTCGGGCACTTCCATTTGACGCTTGGCATGACAGTGGCGATGACGTTCTTCGGCATCAGCTACTGGCTCGTTCCGTATCTATCCGGCAGGGTGCTGACTCGCGGGATGAACAAGCTTGGCTTGATCCAGACATGGGTCTGGACGATCGGCATGACGTTGATGGCGTTCGCGATGCACTACCTCGGATTGATGGGTTCGCCTAGAAGGACGTCCTTCACAACATATGGCGACCATGCGACAGCAATCGGCTGGAATCCGTATCTCGCTTTGCTTGCAATTGGCGGCACGCTGCTGATTATCGGGGTTTTGCTCCAGGTATATGCTGTAATTAATATGATGTTCTTCGCTCCGAAAGGCGACACAGAATTCCCGATTGCCGAGGAGGAAGAGAATGCTTCAAAAACGCCTTACTGGACAGAGCGCTGGGGCATCTGTATCGTTGTGATGCTCATCGTGGTCGGCATGGCGTATGTCATCCCGCTGACGGAGTTTATTGTAAATGCGCCTCCGGGATCGCCGCCGTTCAGGACGTGGTAGGGGATTGAGGTTTGGGCTGTTCCTGGTAACGCGGTAGGTTGAGGGGTTTGGATGGTTCGCAGTGTGTGGAGGGTAGTTGGGGTTTGATGGTTCGCGGTGTGCGGAGGGGAGATGTGGTTCGGGCTGGCGCACATGGCTCGTGGGAATTTTCGCTGGGCCGTGTGTGTGGCTTGCGCACTGGTGGCATAGACCCATAGGGTTTTTCAAAAAAGAGCGGGTTTGGCGTTCGGTTGTTTTTGCCAGGGGATTACACTGGATGGAAGTGGTTTTCATGAAGAAGCTTGGAAGGAATACGTGGGCGTGTGTCGTGGTGCTGCTGTTCGGGGTTGTGCTGTTCTATGTGGGGACGGACGGTTTCCGGGCGTTTACGGCAGAGGATGCGCGGGTTGAGCGGTTGAAGGCGGATAAACCTGCGTTTCCGGGTGTGACGCTTGAGGACAGCATGGGGCGGACGTACCCGTTCTCAGAGTTTAAAGGGAAGCATGTGTTCATTACGTTCCTCTATACTAGCTGCGGGACGGTTTGCCCTGAGCTGGAGAGGAATATGGGCGAGGTGTACACGAAGCTGCCGGAGCGCTATTTAGGGAAGGAGATTGTGTTTTTGAGCATCAGTTTCGACCCGGAGCGTGATACTCCTGAGAGGCTCGATAAGTACAAGAACATGTTCGATAGCGATGGGGAGACTTGGCGGATGGCGCGGATTGCGGACCAGGCGGAGCTCGATTCGCTGCTGAAGGAGTTTGGCGTAATCGTGATTCCTGATGGGGAAGGGAATTTTGCTCATAACTCTGCGTTTTACCTAGTCGACCCAGAGGGCAATTTGGCTGACGTGATGGATTACAAGCTGACGGACGAGGCGGCTCGGAAGGTTCTTGGGATCCTTGGGAAGGGGGAGAAGTGATGAAACAGGGAGTGTACGGTTTATTGCTGCTCGTGGCTCTGGCGCTTCCTCCGGTCGCCGGGTTCATGGAGTCAATCATGATTGTCCATATGCACATGCAGATGCCGCTGCTCATTGTTTCCGGCTTCTTTATTGGACGGTACGTCTTGGACCGGTTCCCGGACTTTTTTGAAAAATGGGATGAGAACGGGGTTCCGGGGATTTTATTGTTCGTGGTGGTTATAGGGTATTGGATGCTGCCACGGGCGATGGATGAAGCGCTCACGGTTCAGGTTGTCGAGGTTTTTAAATTTATTAGTTTGCCGCTGTTGGCCGGGGTTCCGTTGCGGGATAGCTGGGGGAAGCTTTCAGGGCTCGGGCGGAAGGTGGTTATTGTTTTTTTTACGGCGCTGTTTGTCGCGATGGGCTGGTTGTATATCATGGCGCCTGACAATTTGTGCAATAGCTACCTGGTGATCGATCAGGTTATCCTCGGCTGGGGGTATATCGCCACCGCGTTGGCATTTATCGTTTATTTGGCGTATACCTTCTTCATCAATCCGGAAGATTATGAATAGGTAATGCGTTAATGAACGCTGCGGTGCCATTCGTATCAATTACTTTTTAGGTCCTGGCGGGTGTGCCGGGGCTTTTTTGCGTGTAGGAAAAAGTTCGCAAGGATCCTGCTACTCGCAGCTATTCGGAAAATCACGGCGAACGAGTCGGAATTCTTTTCCGACCATACCAATAATGCCGAATTGCCCAATAATAATGCCGAATTGCCCAATAATAATGCCGGAAACCCGTATTCTTTTAGAACCACTGTACCGGTCTTTCGAAATTGCCACTCCAACAAAGGGGTATGAGGGTTTTGTTTTAGGGTATGGTGTTTATGTGGTTTATCGTCTAGGAGTTGTTTTGAAACATTTTTAAATTCAAAACGTTAATAATAAGAGTCAAAGCCGGGAGGGGATTGTGGATGGACAACGGGAAGGATGAACGGATTAAACAAATAGATGAGTTAATTAAGTCGATTTACGATGGCCTGGTCGTATCGAAGCTTCCGGAGGTTTTGAAGAGAAAGATTCGCGGGGAGCTCGAGCAGCTGAAATTATTCACATTGAATGCCAGGCCTGCCCGGATTGCGATTGTTGGGCGCAGGGGGGCAGGAAAATCGAGCTTGATCAATGCCATCTTTGGTGAGATGCGTGCGGAAATCGGTGACGTGAAAGCCAGAACCGGGATGGGGAAATGGCACATATATGAATCGGAAGCTGGGAACCTTGAAATCCTTGACACGCGGGGACTAGGGGAAGCAGACCGCCCCGAAGAGGAATTTTCATATGCCACCGCAATGGAAGAGGTCCAGGCGTCGATTCGGGAAAAATGCCCGGATGCGATTCTATTTTTAAGCAAAGCAAAGGAAGTAAGTTCGAGAATAGATGAGGATATAAAACAGCTTGCAGAGCTGCGAAAAATGATCGAGGCTGAGCATCAGTATTCTATCCCGGTTATCGGCGTCGTCACTCAGGTAGACGAGCTTAGCCCGAAGTCGGTGGATAAACCACCGTTTGACGATGAAGTGAAGCAGAAGAACATTGCCGAAGCGGTCGAAGTGCTGGCTGCAAAGCTTGAAGCTGGGGTTTCAGCGCCCGTTAAAGTAATTCCGGTCAGCTCCTATATGGAATTCGAAGGCGGTGAGATTGTCTACGACATTCGCTGGAACGTGGATGTACTGCTCGATTACTTGATTGAGCAGCTGCCCAATGAGGCGCAAATGATTCTCGCAAAATTGTCCAAGATTAAATCGATCCAAAAAAAACTGGCCAGGAGGATTGGGAAAAGCGTCGCGGGAATAACCGGCGCAATCGGGGCGAGCCCAATCCCGGGACCTGATATCCCCATTATTACAGGACTGCAAATGGCGATGGTGACGTCAATCGGTCTGATAGGCGGAAAGAGGCTCGATAAAAAGGGCGTCGCCGAGTTTGTAAGTGCACTTGGCGTGAATGCCGCTGCTGGACTCGTTTTCAGGCAGGTCGCACGCCAGCTTCTGAAAATTATCCCGGTTGCCGGGAACGTCATCTCCGGGGCTGTCGCAACGGCTGGCACCTACGCCCTTTGCGAGGCCGCCATCGCCTACTTCATTGAAGAAAGCCCACTCGAAAACGTACGCTCAATCTACAAAACCATCTTCGAACAAAAGAAAAAAGAATAACCCTGGTGTCAGGCACTTGCCGCCTGTTAACTTTTACAACCGCTCAATTGTTTTGTTGGGCGGTTTTTTTAGGGTTTTTGTATTGTTTAAAGCCCTGTAGATGCAACGATTTTTAGACGAATTCGTCAAGTTATTTAGGAGGCGTTTCCTATGAAAAAGTTGCTGAAAGGCATGATTTGTTTTCTGGCAGTTTTTACACTGCTGTCCTGCTCCAATACGAGTTCGAGCCCCGGCGAAATTACTGTACGGAAGCTAGAGGGTGATGAAAAAATTACTTTTACAGACAAACATTCCGTCCAAAAAAATCGAGCAGGCTATCAAAAGCGCTGAGCGAGTCCCGGGCATTGTCGACGTGACTTTTGCGGATTTCCGAATGATTGCAGGCGAAGACACCTATGATTTGTGGCTTAGGGGCGACTCGGGTGCCATCATGAATTTAAAAGATACTCATACGGTCTATTCCCTGACGGCCCAATCCGCCAAAGAGCTCAATCGATTGCTTGAGCCGATGATCAGCAAACAGTAAGCTTTGAAAAATCTCCGGCTTCTGTAAAACTGTATTTAGGCAGGAAAGAGGAGTGGAAATCAATTGAACGGGACAAATGAGATTTCACCGCATACAGAAGAGGCTTTGCGGCAAAAGCTAATCGGCATCGTTGAGGGAAATAAATGGCTGCAGGAGGCTTTTTCGGCTGCCAATCATATTCTTGGGGAGTACTACATAGGTGCTGGCGCGGTCACCCAGGCGGTATGGAACGAGATTTCCGGCTACCATCCGCAGTACGGAATCGGCGACATGGACATCGTCTATTTTAACGGGGATGATTTGACCGAGGAAGGCGAAAAGTCAATTGAAACGAGAATTCAAAGCATGCTACAACCTTTTCCTTTTAAAATAGACGTCAAGAACGAGGCGAGGGTCCATTTGTGGTATGAAAAGAAGTTCGGTTACCGCATCAAGCCCTACACGTCGCTCGAGGCGGCAATTGACACATGGCCAACAACGGCGACCGCAATCGGCATCCGAAAAGATGAAAAAGGCACCTACACGGTCTATGCGCCTTATGGGCTCGGCGATATGTTTGGGATGATTGTCAGGGCGAATAAGGTCCAAATAACAAAGGAAATTTATGAAGCGAAGGCGTTTAAGTGGAAAAGCAAATGGCCCGCACTTACGGTAATCCCGTGGGAAGGCTGAACGCATACATATGATTAACAATAACTTTAAACCGATAAAGCAGCTATTCACGCGCCTGCCACACCTAAATGAAGGCAAGTCAATGCACCTGTTAGTTCTTTTTTGTAAAATAAAACTCCCTCCGGACCAGGAGGGAGTTTTCTCATGCATACGCGATGCCAGCGCGTTTAACGTTGTTAATGTCACCCGAGCTGCAAGGAGTTACCGCGTAAGTCATTTCACATTTTGGGCAATTCATGACGACTGTTTTGAGCGTAAAGACCTCGCCGCATTCACAATGGATTTCATGCTCCGTCAAAGGAGGAAGCCCTTCCTTCCCTTTTTCCTTCACATGGTCCACAACTGCCTTTCCATTAATCAAACTCGAGCATCCGCAACCCATCACACACACTCCTTATCTCAATGGTTTCCCTAACCGTAGCACAAGCCAAGGAAAAGCCATATGCCAAATATCACAGCCGCGAAAGAGTGAGACAGAAGATAGGCCGTGTATTTCACAGCTTTTCATTTGAATTTTCACTGAAACAGATAATACGCTCATTTCTCAAATAAGACAAACGTACATCCCCAGAAGCGAAACATAGCTTTCCTTTTGTCCGCACTCTCCTCCTATGACTTTTGTCGCTTAAGAAAGGTTTTCCGTTTGCTATGATAATTCTGAACGTCCTATTTGAGGAGGGGTATCACATGCAAAAGTGGAAATTGGTTTCGCTGGCTGTCGTTGCAATTATCCTCTTGGCTTTCATTGTACTCCCCAGAATCGCAAAAATAATTTTTATAAAACAGGCGGAAGAAAGCGCGAACAGTTTACTAAACGACCAAAAAGCAGTGAGTTCTGAAACCATTACTGATAATGACCTAATAGACCTTCCATCCCCGGTTCAGAAGTGGCTGCACAAATCAAATGCAGTAGGGAGAGAAAGGATTCAAACAGTCCGGTTAAAACAGGAAGGGCAAATGAGGACGAAAAAAGATGGCCCGTGGATGGCGACGAAAGCGGAGCAATACTTTACGGTGGATGAACCGGGGTTTGTTTGGATAGCCGACGTGAAGATGGCTCCGTTCGTTCACCTGTCTGGCATTGATAGCTTTAAATCTGGTAAAGGATCCATGAAAATCAAACTCTTTTCTATTTTTCCGGTGGTGGATGAGAGCGGTGCCGAGATTGACTCGGGGACCATGATGCGCTTTTTGGCAGAAATGCCGTGGTTTCCAAGCGCTGCCATGAGTCCTTATCTAAAATGGGAAGCAATTGATGGCCAATCCGCCAAAGCGACAATGACTTATAAAGGAATCTCCGTATCAGGGATCTTTACATTCAATGAAGATGGCGACATTAGCAGTTTTAGAGGAAAGCGGTACAGGGAAGTGGATGGCGAATACCAACTAAACGATTGGGGCGGACGATACAAAGGGATTAAAGAGTTTGATGGATGGAGAATCCCTGAGAAATCAAGCGTCATCTGGTTTGAAGAAGACGGGGAGTTTAATTGGTTTGAGTTAGAGATAAACGGGATTGAATATAACAAATCAGAAATTTATTAGAGAAAGGGACAGACCGAGCGTTTCATTTGACGTCAAATGAAGCAATAGGTCCGTCCCTATTCTTTTATTTTAATTCAGTTAGGAATTCACAGGAATTATTTTGTTGGTAATCAAGTGAAATTAAAAGTAAGATTTTAGATGAATAGTATAAAAATTGCAGAAAGGGTGGTCCAGTTGAGCAGGTATGTTTGCCCGGTTTGCAAGGTAGAGAATGAAGACTGCAGAAATTATTGCAAAGAGTGCGGCACATGGCTGCTAAGTAACACCTCTCCCTCAAAACGGAACAATAGCAACCCGGTTAAGGGAAGCGAGCCGGACTTCCACTATCCTCAAAGGCCGAAAATCTCCGGATGGCTGATTGTTCTTTTTACTATTGGAACCGGACTGTTTTTGTTTTTATTAACTATATCGGGCTTAAACTATCTTTATTCATTTTTAGTCTTGTACGGGCTCGTCGGCCTAGCCTTGACAATCGTATTGGCCCTCATTTTCGCATTGGCAGGGAGATTTGCATACGAAAAAAGGAATTTGGTTGTTCTACTGATGGTTTCAGTGATGTCGTTATCCGGAGGAATTGCGCTTGCGCCGGAAAAGCTGCTCACGCAAGGCTCGGTAATAGCTTCAAATGGCCAGGCGGAAATTAACCAATCAGAATAAGCAGGGGACGGATCCAGCGCTTCAATCAGAAAATTGAAAGAAGCAGAAGATACGTCCCCAGTTTCTCCAGATTCTCTCATGAAAACCCCAATCAGGCAGCTGTCCCTTTTTCGTAAATTGGAATAGCAAAGTCCAGCCCATTATCACTTCCATCAGCCAGTCCCTGTTCCTTTCCACTTGCCAATTACGAAAGTGGAGAAGGAGCAGCTCCTTCCTGTTAAAAAATGGATTTCCGCCACACAAACTCAGCGCTTTCCTGCCAATTGGTTTTTCCGTTGAAACGCCCAGTGGTTTGTCGGGCCATGGCCATTTCCGACCTGGATGGCGTCCTCAATCGCTGCCTGGATAAACTGCTTCGCTGTTGAAACCGCATCATAAACGGAATGGCCTTTCGCCAGCTCAGCCGCAATCGCAGCCGAAAACGTGCAGCCAGTCCCGTGTGTATTTTTTGTCAGGATTCTGGGGCTGGTAAAATGGAAAAAATCCTCGCCATCAAAAAGGATATCAACGGCTTGATCCTTATCTTCATCATGGCCGCCTTTCATCACAACATAAGGTGCACCAAGGCCGTGAAGGATTCGCGCCGCTTCTTTTTTCTCTTCCTCGGTTTTAATCGCCATTCCGGCAAGCTCTTCCGCCTCCGGTATATTCGGGGTTACAACCATTGCGAGTGGGAGCAACTCCTCCTTAAGGGCTGTGATGGCTTCTTTTTGTAAAAGGGAAGTCCCGCCTTTCGCAATCATGACCGGGTCGACAACGACATTTTTCCAGCCATAAGACTTGATGCTCCCTGCTACGGTTTGGATTATTTCCGCATCAAAGAGCATGCCAGTCTTGACGGCATCTGTTCCCATATCATCTCCAATCGATTGGAGTTGCCTGGCCGTGGCTTCAGAGGGGAGCGGGTAAACCGCCTGGACGCCAAGCGTATTCTGGGAGGTTACGGCAGTCAAGGCGGACATCCCGTAAACGCCAAGCTCCTGGAATGTTTTAAGGTCTGCCTGAATCCCGGCTCCGCCGCCACTGTCCGAACCGGCTATCGTTAACACTTTTCTCATCCTTTATTCCTCCTCCTGATAATAGTCAAACGCACTGATTCGTAGAAGGTCGTCAACATTTATATGGTGAAGCTGATTCAGCAATTCGATTTGGAAGCTTTCAGCAGCGAGTTGTGCGGCTGACCCGTACGTAACGAGAGCGGCAGCGGCAGCTTTTAAGGTGTTTTTCTCGACCGCGGCGAAAGCGCCAATGACAGAGGTGAGGAGGCAGCCTGCGCCTGTCACTTTTGTCAGCAGTGGATGGCCATTGCGAATGGTGAAGGTTTCGATGCCGTTTGTTACGACATCTTCCTTGCCCGTAACCGCAATAACAGTGTTCAGCTTTTTCGCTGCTTTCACGGCCAGTTCCCGGGTATTTTTATTCGATTCGACTGCATCGACGCCTTTGATTTCCCATTGTTCTCCGGCAATGTTGGCGATTTCCGCAGCATTTCCCCTAATCACGGAAATGCTGAGTTCTTCTGCAAGCATACGGGCGGTTTCAGTCCGGTACGTTGTTGCCCCGGCACCGACAGGATCAAGGACGACCGGCACCCCGTTCCTGTTTGCCGACTTTCCTGCAAGGATCATTGCATCAACCGCGGGAGCAGTCAAGGTTCCTATGTTTAAAACCAAACTGCCCGCAATGGACGCCATTTCGGCCGCTTCTTCTTTTGCATAAGCCATTACAGGCGAAACCCCAAGAGCCAGGAGCCCATTTGCGGTAAAATTGGTCACAACGACATTCGTAATATTATGGACCAGCGGATTTTGTTCCCTAATTTTCAGCAACAGTGAGCAAATTTCCTGTTTCAACTCTTTCCCCTCCCTAATTCATCACAAGGCCGCCATCAGCCATCATATTTTGTCCGGTGACAGCCCGGCTCCATGGCGAAGCGAAAAACAGGACAGCATCCGCCATTTCCGTAGGGGATGTGACCTTACGTAGCGGGGTGGAAGCCTTGATCAGCTCAAAGACCTCATTAGATGTAGCGGCACTCGCATCGGTCGTTTTTAAAAGCCCGCCCGAAACCATATTGACGGTAATCCCGTATTTCCCAAGGTCGGCAGCCATATTCCGGGTAAAGCCGAGCAGGGCGGCTTTGCTTGTCGTGTAATCATGGTAAGGTACGACTGGATGTTGAACGAGGTTGGTCCCAATATTGATAATCCGGCCAAAATTCTCTTCCTTCATATCCTCAAGGCCTGCCTGGATAGTATGTAAGCTTGCCTTGACCGCGCCTTCAAGCTGGAGGAGATAATCCTCCCAGCTGATTGAAAAAGCGTCCTTATTTTTAACAGGATTGAATTTGATAGAGACGAGGGCATTATTGACGATTGTCGTCACCGGCGAGCCGAAGTAGCTGTTTTGCCTGTTCGAACAGTTCCTTAACCTGGTCGGCGTCACGAACATCCGCCCTAATAGCAACAGCCCTGTCTCCAAGTTCCTGGACAAGGTTTTCCGCCAGCTCCCCACTGTTAAAATAATTGCCAATCACCCTCGCGCCTTCCCGCGCAAAAGCACGGGCAATCTCACGTCCAAGGCCCCGGCTTGCACCGGTCACAAGGACAACTTGGTCTTTTATTTCCATTGTCATTTCCCCCTTATCAGAGTCGATTACTTATCCAGTCGGACTCCTGAACAAAAGGTGAATACCGAAATAGGTTTTGGGATGCAAAAAGGCCAGACCCATAGAGGGGCCTGGCCTTCATTCTTCATTGGCAGTGCGTCACCTCTACTTTCCTACGCTGGTATCATCCAGATCAGGTTCAAAGGGTTAAAAAACTCGGCGTTTTTCTCTCAGCCCGCGACAGGGCACCCCTAGTAGTCTCGCGAATATGTAACTATACCCAATGTTACCCTTGAACAGGAGGGAAGTAAAGAAATCCCTCTCCAAGGGGAAATCGTACACTCGAAATTTCCTTGCGCTTATGCGAATATAACGCTCTAGATAGCAGGAATTGCAAGAAGCCAAAGACTATATTATCACCATACAGTTGGACAATCCAATTGGGCCATTTTTGTTAAAAATTCTCGCCGAACTCAAAACGGTTTCACACACCATTAAAGGAGGAAGTACCGCCTAGCCTGTATTCATAAGTTGTTTTCTGAATGCTATCCATCTTCCATCCGCAACCCAATTTATAAAAAACTCCTTTTGCAAATAGACACCTTTCTCCAACCTTATCCCATGTAGCCTTGAAGCGTTTTCCTTTACCTGTTTCCATTTTAACCATAAAATGAGGATAATTGCATAATGCGAGACTACTAGGGGTGCCCAATTTTGGCTGAGAAAGGAACGGTATGTTTCTTAACCCTTCGGACCTGATCTGGATTATACCAGCGTAGGAAAGTAGAGGAGAGGCAGTTTTTCATTTCCTTTTGCTTTAAAGGCCAGGTCCGTATTTTGGACCTGGCTTTTTTGCGCATGAAAATACCGTATGCAGGTCTTGAAATGTGAAGTACATAGTTAGAGGTGCTGGGCTCTCGCTGGATAAACTATCCGGCTGAGGGAGAGCCTTGTTATAAATTAGGAGGGAATCGAAAATGCCTATGATTGATTCAGCAAGAATGAGAGATTTATTGAGGGTTTACTTTATTGCAGGCAGCATGAACTGCCTGAAGGATCCGGAGGTAGTTTTGGAGGAAGCAATTGCTGGCGGGATTACACTGTTTCAATTTCGCGAAAAAGGAACGGGTTCCCTGGAAGGAGAGGAGAAAAAGATACTTGCCGGAAAGCTGCACCAAATCTGTAAAGCGCACAACATCCCTTTTATTGTGAACGATGATGTGGAACTGGCGATTGAACTTGATGCGGACGGTGTCCATGTCGGCCAGGAGGATGCCGAGGCCGGCGGAGTAAGGAAGAGGATTGGCGATAAAATCCTTGGTGTGTCGGTGCATAGCGAGAAGGAAGCGCGGCTCGCTCTCGAAGCTGGTGCTGACTATGTTGGCATAGGCCCAGTTTTTACAACGAAAACAAAAGAGGATGCGAAGCCGGAGCGGGGCACTGGGTTGATTGAGCAATTGCGGGCCACTGGATATGAAGTGCCTATCGTTGGAATCGGCGGGATAACCGTTGGCAATGCAGCTTCGGTCATAAAGGCCGGTGCGGACGGCGTATCTGTCATATCAGCAATCAGCCTTGCCGAGAATCCTATCCAAGCTGCACAGGAGCTGGCCAACCAAGTAGAGCAAGGAGGACTTGCATTATGCGAAAAACACAGAAACTGACTATAACTGCGATGTTTGTTGCAATTGGCACGCTGACGAGCCATACGTTTTATATCCCGCTTGGCATTGTAAAAGCCTTTCCGATTCAGCATCTGATCAATGTCCTTTCAGCTGTTTTACTGGGGCCATACTATGCTGTAGCCCAGGCATTTTGCGTATCCCTCATGCGGAACATGATGGGGACGGGCTCGATTTTCGCATTTCCGGGCAGCATGCTTGGGGCATTGCTTGCGGGATATCTTTTTGCAAAGGCGAAAAAGGCAGGCATGGCCTTTGCCGGCGAAGTGGTTGGGACAGGGATTCTCGGCGGTATTGCAAGCTACCCCATAGCTGCTTTATTCATTGGCCAGGAGGCTAGCTTGTTCGGGTTCATACCAGCATTCATCACCAGTTCGCTCGTCGGGTCAGGAATTGCATTCGTGCTATTAAAAATTTTCCAACGGAACAGGGTTATCGAGAAGGCTAGCAGCCACCTGTAATGCAAATTGAACCGTTCATGCGTTTAGGTATGTTTTAAAAGTAGTACCTGATTATTTCAAGAAACTTGGGACGGGAAAATTTCTTGGCTTTTAGACAAATGACCCGGCCGCAATGTGCAAGCCGGGTTTTCATTTAAAAATGCTTATTTCGTTTCAGCAGCTTTCCTCTGGGCAAACTCTGCCTTAATTGCAGATAGAACTTCAGCATCAGTAAGTAGCCTCAACGCAGTAAGGGCAAGCCCCTTCGCACCAGTGATCAGCGCTTCGTCGCCTTTAGGCGAAGCGGCTGCCTCGCGGAAAGGAACTGTGTGGGCGACGAGGTCATTCGGACCAATTTTAATATAAGGATGGATCGTCGGAACCACCTGGCTGATATTGCCGGCGTCGGTTGATCCGAGTCCCGGGCGGTCGCCCTCAACGACGGTTTCTCCGAGATCCTCGATGACTTCCTTGAACACTGCATCGTACGTCTTATTTAATAGAAGATTATCGACTTCATTTTGGAAGGCGATGACGTTCAGTTTTGCACCGGTGGCAAGCGCGGCGCCTTCCGCGACCGCTTTTACCCTGAGTGTGACTTCATTCAGGGTGCTCCTTGTCGCTGCGCGGATGAAGAAGCGCGCCTTTGCGTATTCCGGTATGATATTTGGCGCATCGCCGCCGTGTGTGATGATTCCGTGGATGCGTACATCATCGGTCAGCTGCTGGCGAAGTGCATTGATCCCGTTGAACAGCTGGATGACAGCATCCAATGCGTTAATCCCTTCATGCGGTGACGCGGCGGCATGGGCCGGTTTTCCGAAAAACTCAAAATCCAATGGGTCAACAGCCAATGAAGAAGAGGTCAGCCTCGTTTCGCCAGATGGGTGAATCATAAGCGCGGCATCGATTCCTTCGACAAGGCCATGCTTCACAAAACTTCCTTTCGCGCTGCCGTTCGGGCCGCCTTCCTCGGCTGGAGTGCCGAACACAACGGCCTCGCCACCCGTTACATCAATCACCTTGCTCAAGGCAATAGCCGCGGCCACACTCGTCGTGCCAATGATGTTATGGCCGCAAGCATGCCCGATTCCCGGAAGCGCGTCATATTCAGCAAGGAAAGCGATTGCCGGCCCTTGCTTCGCTGATTTCTTCCGCGCGACAAAGGAGGTTTCGTGTCCGGCAACAGCTATTTCCACTTCAAAGCCCTCATCTTCCAAAAGCTTGATGTGCTGGGTGGAGGCGAAAAACTCCTCATTGCCGATTTCCGGGCGGGCGTGGATTGCCTGGCTTGTCGCAATGTAGAGGCTGCGCTTCGCCTCAATGTTTTCAATGATTGCATACTTCAATTCGGTTAACGATTTTGCCGGTGCTGCCATTTTAACTTCCTCCTTTGTGCTCTATGAAATAGGGGAGAGGGAGAAGGCCTTTCCCCCCGATATGCTAAATCAACAGTAAGCTGAAAGTGAGTTTCAGGTTCGAAAACCAACTGAGGCACTGGCTCCATCCCCGGTTTCACCGCCGCCCCAACTCAACTCTACTCACCTCCATACTGCTCCTGGGACCCATCCAACATCAGCAAGCTTTATCGACCTTACCAGCCAATTTTGCTAAGCGGAACGAAAGTCGGGATGGAGTTGCCTTTGAATTCTTTTTCGATGAATTCCTTTGTGTCATCCTGCTGGTAAAGCTCCGCAAGCCTCTTCAAGGTTTTGTTGTCTTTGTCTTCCTTGCGTACGGCAATAATGTTGATATAAGGAGTCGCAGTTTCGCTTTCCAGGAAAATTGCATTGTCACGAGGCGTCAGCCCTGCGTCAACGGCAATCCCGTTATTGATAATCGAAGCGGCCACGTCCGGCATAACCCTTGGCGTCTGGCCGGCAACCATCGGAACAAGCTTAAGCTTCTTTGGATTTTTAACAATTTTGTCAAGGGAGCCAATGCCGTCAAAACCTTCCTCAAGCTTGATCAAACCAGCTTCCTGGAGCAACAGCAGGCCGCGTCCCATATTTGTTGCTTCATTGGCAAGCGCAATCTTGCCGCCTTTCGGTATATCCTTCACATCTTTGTATTTTTCGGAATAGATGCCCATTGGAGCAATTTGCGTTGTCGCGATTGGCACAAGATCAAGCTTATGTTCCTTGATGAACGCGTCGAAATACGAAACGGTCTGGAAGGAGTTCGCATCCAGTTCGCCTTCCGCGAGCGCAAGGTTTGGCTGTACATAGTCGGAGAACGTGACGAATTCAACGTCAATGCCTTCCTTCTTCGCCTTTTCCGCCACGAAGTCCCATACGCGGTGATCCGTGCCGCTGACCCCAAGTTTCACTTTAACCGTTTTATCTCCCTTTGCGGATGAAGAGTCCGAGCATGCCGCGCTAAACGCTGCAAGTACAAGAACAAGGATTGCTAATACGATTTTTTTCATTGGTAAAATTCCTCCTGATTATCGTCTTCTGATTTTCTTTGCTGCAATATTTCCTGCCGACTGCAGGCCCTGTACCATCACAATCAAAATTCCGACTGTAATGAGCATGGTCCGCGTATCAAACCGCTGGTAGCCATACGTAATCGCCAGGTCTCCTAGGCCGCCGCCGCCTATTGCACCCGCCATTGCCGAAGCGCCGATCAGGCCGATTGTCGCAATCGTGAACGCGAGGATGAGGGAGCTCAATGCTTCGGGTAAAATAAACCTGAACACAATTTGCCACGGGGTAGCCCCCATTGCCTGGGCCGCTTCAATCACCCCGGGGTCGACTTCAAGAAGCGAATTCTCAACCAGCCTCGCAATATACGGCCCCGCGTAGAAAACGAGCGGGACGACCGCTGCCGCCGTTCCGATTGACGTACCGACTATAAATCTCGTAATTGGAATGATTGCCACGAGCAAAATAATGAATGGAACCGAGCGTAAAACGTTGATAGTGCCATTAAGAACATTAAAGACGGGTGCATTTTCAAGCAAATGCCCTTTTCGCGTCACAACGAGCGCGATGCCAAGCGGGATMCCTAGTACCGCCGAGAACAATAGCGAAAATCCAACCATTTGCAGCGTTTCGATGAGTGCCTCGATGATTTGGTCCGAATTAACTAGCATGTGCTCTCACTTCCTTTATGTTGACATTCTGCTGATGGATATAGTTGAGCGCTCGGATGATTTCCTTCTCGCTTCCCTGGAACTCGACAATCAAGTTGCCGAATGGCGTCCCTTGCAGCTCGGTAATATTTCCGAACAGCACGTTCACATTAAGGTCGAACTTTTTCGCAAGCCTGGACAGGAGCGGCTGCCCGGCTGAATCGCCGACAAAATTGATCCGGTACACTTTCTGCAGCCCGGCGTTTTGCTCAATCAGCTCTCTGACCGAATCCGGGATGCGGTCGTTCATGACCGAACTCACGAAATTCCTCGCAGTCTCCGTTTTCGGCGCTGAGAACACATCGAATACTGAACCCTGCTCGATGATTTTCCCTGCCTCGATGACCGCCACGCGATCACAGATTTCCCTGATGACCGACATTTCATGAGTGATAATCAGGATTGTGATGTTGTATTCCTTGTTGATTTTTTTCAAAAGCTGAAGGATGGAACTCGTAGTCTGCGGGTCAAGTGCTGAAGTCGCCTCGTCGCAAAGCAGGATCGACGGCTGCGTCGCCAACGCCCGCGCAATTCCAATCCGCTGCTTCTGCCCGCCGGAAAGCTGATCCGGATAACTATCCGCCTTATCGGCAAGCCCAACAAACTCAAGCAGTTCATAAACCCGATTCCGAATCTTATCCTTCGGCGTATTGGCGAGAATAAGCGGCATCGCCACATTCGCAAACACCGTCTTCGAATTCAGGAGATTGAAATGCTGGAAGACCATCCCGATGTTCCTTTTGACCTCACGCACTTCTTTTGCCGAAAGGGAAGTCAGGTCATTCCCATCGACAATCACCTTCCCGGAAGTCGGCCGCTCAAGCAAATTCACACAGCGGATCAGCGAACTTTTTCCCGCCCCGCTGAAGCCGATCACCCCGAAAATCTCCCCCGTATTCACCTTCAAATCAATCCCGTCAAGCGCGGCAACCTGATTCCCGCCGCCCTCGCCATACACCTTCCGCACCTGTTGAAACTCAATCATCTGCCTGCCTCCTAGTCTTCATATGTATTCTTGTTTCTTTTCTCTTTTGGGAAAAATGCTTTGCGCCCACGCACCCTGCGGGCTATCCACCCCGTCTACCCACGCACCCCGCTCCGGAAAAAGGAAAAGCCCTCTCCTGGGGGGACAGAAGAGGGCATACACTTGCACATAGGCAAGCAAGGGTCTCTTCTTATCTCCCAAGCTTTCGCTTGCTGGAATTGGCACAGACCTCCAAACGGAGTCCGCTGCCGAGGCGTCATAGGGCCAGTCCCTCAACCTCTCTTGATAAGAATAAAAATAGTATGGGGTGATGTTTGGAGGAAAATAAAAAGCCCCTTCATAAAGAAGAGGACAGAATTGATCAAGTTCGCCTCTTCTCATCTATCAAGCATCGCTTGCTGGATTTGGCACAGAGCTCCAACCGGATCTCCGCTGCCGAGGTGTCATAGGGCCAGTCCCTCAACCTCTCTTGATAAGAAGGTACAACATATTCGCTTTTCAAATTTCCTGTGTCCTACTCTACCCCCTAAAAACTTAAAAGTCAAACACTTTAAACAATTAAATTTTTTAGGTGCATAAAAAGGTACCATAAAAAGGTGCCTGGTACCATCCGGGAAAAAAATGTCCCACTATGATGCCAGGCACCCATCCGGGACAAAAAACATCCCACTTTGGTGGCTGGCACGATCCGTAGACCAATCTTAGTTTTGTCTGCTTGGCATGGACAGGCGAGGTTTAGGGTTTCTTTTTTGGACGTTCCAATCAATTGGTGCCCGTTGTCCATAATAGCAAGCAGGGAGCGAGGCTTGTTTTTGCCGATTGGCGGATGTAGGATTTAGTTGACAGCAAGTAGAAAAAGTAAGGGCGGATTCATTTATGTACAGGATTGCAGTAGCGGGAACGGGGTACATTGGCCTTGTGGCTGGCGTTTGTTTTGCGGAAGTGGGCCACATGGTGACGTGCGTCGATAGTGACGAAACAAAAATAAACACATTAAAGGCGGGAGTTTGCCCAATTTTTGAAACAGGCCTGCAGGAACTTTTGCGGAAAAATTCCGAAGCCGGTCGGATTGGGTTCACAACGGACTTTCGCCACGCCTACCGGGAAGCGGACGCGATTTTTATTGGAGTCGGCACGCCCGAGCAGCCGGACGGTTCAGCTGATTTGTCCGCTATTGCCCAAGTGGCCCGTCAAATTGCCGAATCGCTCGAAAATGATTGCCTAGTTGTTGTAAAATCGACCGTCCCGGTGGGCACGAACGACAAGGTCGAGCAATTTATCCGGGACTTTTTATTGAACGATGTGAGGGTGGAGGTTGCCTCGAATCCGGAGTTTTTGGCACAGGGGTCGGCCGTCTATGATACGCTCCATGCCAGGCGCATCATCATCGGCACTGAAAGTGAATGGGCGGAGGAAAGGCTGCGGGAAATTTACGAGCCGTTCCATTTGCCGATCGTTTCTGTCAACAGGAGGTCGGCGGAGATGATCAAGTATGCAGCGAATGACTTTCTCGCCTTGAAAATTTCCTACATGAACGATTTAGCGAACCTATGTGAATTGGTTGGTGCAGATATAGAGGATGTAGCCAAAGGAATGAGCTACGACGAACGAATTGGAAGCAAGTTCCTGAACGCGGGGATTGGCTTTGGTGGTTCCTGTTTTCCAAAGGACACGAAGGCGCTTGATTACATGGCGCGCCAGCATGGCTATGAGCTCAGGACCGTAAAGGCGGCAATCGATGTGAATAACGAGCAAAAGACGCTCCTTTTTAAAAAAGCGAGCAGAAGGCTGATAACCTTCAATGGTTTGAAGGCCGCGGTCCTCGGACTGACCTTTAAACCAGGAACAGATGACATCAGGGAAGCGGCCTCACTCGAGAACATACCGCTGCTTCTTGATCAGGGTGCAAATGTCTATGCGTATGACCCGGCGGGACAAGGCAATTTCTCGGAGCTCTACCCCGAAGGCCAGTACGGGAGAGGAAGCCTAACGTATGCCACGACCATTGAAGATGCATTGGAAGGCGCTAACGTTTGCTTCATTTTCACCGAATGGGACGAAATCAAACAAATCGAACCCGAAACATACAAAAACCGAATGAGAACCCCACTCCTCTTCGACGGCCGCAACATTTACCTGCCAGAAAGCATGCACGCTGCGGGAGTCGAATACCACTCCATCGGAAGGGGCGACAGGCGGACGGTGGCACAATATAATGCCAAGTTTTAAATGGGAGAGACCCCGGCTGAAAATCCGGAGCCTCTCCACACTATCTATTCAAGTATGGCGCGGTAGTGGTCTTTTATTAAATGGGCGAGGTTAAGCCTTTCCAGGTATTTTACTGGTGCTAGGAAGGTAACGGTGACGACGCCGGGGTGGCGGCCGATTTCAATCGAACCGGTGATGGTTGCCCGGTTCATCACTTCCGGAACGGTGATGCCAAGTGCTTCCGCAGCGCGCTCAAGCCCGTTTGCGGTGGCGTCATTCAGGTTGGCGCCGGTCCCGATGAATGAGATTGGCAGCGAATCCTCAAGCTTGTTAACACCCCATTGCCTCGCTAATGCCATGGCGGATTCTTTTTCTTGTTTCGTAATCGGTTTGGCGAGATAAGGAAGGTCTTCCGGAACCGGCAGCAAAATCGGTCCCTCAATCTTCAATCCTTTAATGACAATGGCCTGGAGGGTTACGATTCCGGCAACATCGGCAGTATGGCCGGCGATTTCCCCGTCGCCCTGCATCGCATGCATGTCGCCTAGGTAAATCCCGCCGCCATCAACTTTTACAGGGCAAACCAGGACCGCGCCTTCGCGGACCCTGTTGATGTCCATATGCCCATCCGTCCGGTCCTCCAATTGCTCGCGGGAGATGGTGTATTCATGCGGGGCCTCCACGAGAAACTGCCCGAAGTCACCCGCATTGTGTGAATCCGGCATCCTTCGCGCCGGGGTCGTTCCGAGCTGGCCGAGAAACGGACGAAGCCTGGCAACGGTGCCGACCATATCATGCGGGGCGAACGCGACAATCGGATTTTGCACCGAATTTTCAGGCGTGTTCATGAAACTCCTGCCCTGGGCCGCAGCTTCTTCAGCAGCGTCCTTATTAAGCGTAACGCCCACTTTTCGGTCCGAATCGAACGCAATCGTATAGCCATGGGTAAAAATGAACGGAGTAACATCGGTATCACAATTGGCGCACCTGACTGACTCCGGTCCCGACCCAACGACTTTCGTGTCCGGATAAAGCGTTCCGCAGCCCGGACATTTCACGGCGACAAACGGATCGCCCACAAACCTGCCTTCAACAGGCGAGTCATTCCCCGATGATGTGCCCATCGAAGTGACCTCGATGGACTTGATGCGGATTGCAATCGCATCGCCGACTTCCGCACCCTCGACATATACCGGCTTTGTTACCTCATGCCCGCCCCTCAGGCAGGGTGTGATCATTGGCCCCCAACAGCCCGGCGCCGTATTCGCTACAATATGGCCGCCATTTTTCAAAGGGCCAAGCATTTCCTCCGCGGGATCCAGAATGCCATTCGTGAATTCATTTACGAACACTGTTTGACGAGCTTCCTTCATCATAACAACCCCTCCTCCAAAATTACCCAACTACTTTCATTATAACGAACAAATCCGCTAAAAGACCAATTTTTGGATTGGAGGGAATGCGTTAAGTCTCAGACCCCACAAAGTGGTTTTGGAGTCGGCGCGCCTTTCGCTCCAATCAACATATAAGTTAGGCATTTATACCAAACCGGCACGTATGGTGAAGAACCCTGCGTTTTTCAATTACGCTATCGATAAATGGTCTGACTTTTAAGAAAATAAAGGAAAGTTGGAGGATAATGTCGAAATAGGAAATAAATAGATAGTAGTTTGGGGGGGATGAGAGTGAAATCCAAAGTTGTTTTTGCTGGAGTTCCGAAAGAGAATGAGAAGCGGGCCATCCAGGAATTAAAGAAAAAGCTGCCGCGGGAAAACCATATTATCATTGTCGGCGCCCTCGTGCCGAAGGATGGATACATTAAGGACCAGGAAATGGATGTCATCCTGATTTGTCCGAAAGGAATTTTTAACATAGAAATGAAGTCGTATCGGGGAACGATTATTACCCCGATCAGTAATATGAGCACAAAGCTTGTGACCCGGACAATTACCGGGGAACAGAAGACGGTCGATAACCCGATTATTCAGGCCGCCTCGCAATCGCGGACATTGCATTCATATGTTAACAGGAAGGCACAACGGCGTTTAAGAAAGCGGGTGTCGGTCCGCCCGGTCATCTTATTTACAAGCCCGAGAAACGAACTTGCATACGAAATAGACCAGGGCGGGACGAATGAAGTGATCCATCATATGGATACTATTTCAAAAGTTTGGATGGAAGGGCAGCCGGAATTGACCCCGAACGAAATCACAATCGTGTATGAGTCGTTTGGAATCCGCGAGGTGAAATTTACCGGGCAGTCGATTAATATCGATGTCGGCGGCTATGTACCGAAGCGGCTGCTGTTCGAACAATCCAATTACCACGTGTATGAAGCCGTTGACGAATTTGACCAAAGGTATTTCCTGAAGGTCCATGAAATCAACCCGGCACTTCTGAAGGAAGACCAGGAGCTGTTTTTGACCATCACCAAACGGGATACGAAGGTCCGGGCAAAGCTAAGGGACAACCCTTATGTCCTTTACTACCATGCAAGCCCCTTCACGTATGGCGATTACATCTGCTCAACAACGCAGTGGGTCGGCCATACTTCCTTCTTTTCCCTGATAAAAAAAGCCCGTCCTCTCGAGGAGAAATTGGCCCTCCTGAAGGAATTGTTCAAAGCGCTGCGTTCCATCCACAGCCAGGGAGTTTTCCACCGTGATCTGACTCCAAGGAACATCCTCTATACGGATGAGCAAAAGCTGAAAATCATCAATTTCGATTACTCGCGCATTTTGGGCGAACCAACAGTCGGAGCGGGAATTCCCTTTGATGAAAAAAATGCCTACGCAGCACCGGAAACGAATGTTGAGGAGTGGAAGGCGGATATCGATTTCCATACTGACTATTATTCGTTTGGCATTATCGCCTATGAGTTCCTGGCAGGGAAGTATCCGTATAAATCCGACATCGACCTGAAGCATGACACGCTGGACAAGCTCGTTCCGGGCATCTCCGAGGATTTTGCATTTGCCGTGGAAAGCCTGATCAGCATCAGCCAAAAAGACCGGGATTTCGGGTGGCAATATTTAGAGGAGCTTTGGGGGCTGTAATGTTCAATCCAAACTTCTTTGACAACTATGAGATTTTTGACCCGATTCCCGGCACCGAAAAGGAAACCGACTTTTTCGAGTCGTCCCTGTCATTCGGAAAACACCGCCTGACAGGAGAAGATGTCGTCATCAAACAAATATTCCTGATTGACCCAACCGATATGAAGGACAGAAAAAAACGGATCATGGTTGAAAATATGTTCCAGGAGGAAATCCGGATTATGCGGAACCTCCTCCAGCTTGATTGCACGGCGAAAATAAAGGAATTCTTCATCGATGACTTCGAAGTAGTTTTCGCGATGGAAAAAGCAGGCGGCTCCACCGTCAGCGAGCTCATCTTTTCGGACGGGGCCACCCTCGGACAGCGGATCGGCATTGCCGTTAAAATTGCCAAGGCATACAGTGAGATCCACCGGCTTGGCATTATCCATCGCGATTTGTCAGACCACAATATTTTTGTCGATGAAGGCGGAAACGTCAAAATCATCGACTTTGGCCTTTCCTTCCAGCGCGTTGGCGTGCTGATCAAGGCTGGAACGGATGTGTTCCCACCGCCGGAAGCGGCCACACTTCACCACAGGCCGACGCCAGCCTATGATATTTTTTCGTTCGGCGTGCTCCTTTACTTGATGGTTTTCCGGAAACGCCCGTTTGAAAAAGGGGAAATTTTGCAAAAAGGGACAGTCATCCTTAATTTCCCTGGTTCACCAGCCATCCCGGTTGGCTTGAAGGAACTTATGGAAGATTGCATGCAATTTTTACCGGGAAAACGGCCGAAGTCAATGCTCGAGGTCGCAAGAAGGCTTGAAAGAGTGGTGATTGATAAATGAGCAGGATCATTGGCGATGCGCTATCAGGCAGGACAATACGGGCATCAGGGATGCTCAACTTCCAGGTTTCCGCGAGTGAAGCAGGAAATGTTACCTTGATTCTTGCCCAAATAAAAGAAAGTGAATGGCTGTGGGCGGAATTCCGCGGAGAAGGGAACATTCAGCTCCATACGAAGGATTACAAGCTGTTATGCAAAAAATACGACAGCCCAGCCCATGGAAATGCCGCATTCCGGGTCAATGGCGTGAAAAAGCGCAATGCCGCCGACCGCACCCGTATGGTCCGTTACGGGCTCCGGCTGATATTGCTTGAACAACCCTTTGTGTTTTCCGGGGAAAATTTCAACATGCAAAAGAACCGGAATGCCGCCTATGTGTTTGCCGACCTTTATAAACTCTCGCTGAAACTCGGCCAGCTCCAGCAGGAATCGCGCGAGGACAGCTTCGAACAAAGGCGGCGGAAACAGGCGGAACAGGAATGGGCCTCCCAGCTGATTCAGATGATTAATAAGCAGGAAGATACCGATTTTGCGGAAACAAAAAAGAAGTATTTCTATTACGACCGTTTCACTGAAGCTGTTTCTTCCCAGGTAAAAGGTGTGTCTTATTCCTTTAAGGTGGTTATCGATGAAAAATACGCCTACAATGACCTGGCAATTTCCGCCGACCCGTTCCCGCTAACGTATGAAGGGCTGATTGCCGGAAAAGTGACCCGCTCGGATGAACATGAAACGATTCTTTCATTTGCCCACAGCGTCGATTATGGAAAAATTCCCAAGCAGGGCTACTTGCTGGTTGTGCCCAACAATACAACGTACCGCGTTCAGAAAAGGACCGTCCAGGAACTCATTGATGGGCAGAGTGTAAATGAAAAGCTATTGAACTACCTCGTCCATAAAGAATTTGAAAGCTACGATGCAACAGGGTCAGAGCATCCGAAAGGCGGCAGTTTATTGCCGAAACAAGAGGAGGCGGTTGAAAAGGCGGTTGCGACGAATGATTTTCTCCTCGTCCAGGGGCCCCCGGGAACAGGAAAGACGACCATCATTGTCGAAATGGTCCGCCGCCTGATTGGAAAAGGGGAGCGGGTACTGATCAGCTCGAAGAACAATCTTGCCGTCGACAATGTCCTCGAGCAATTAATCGATGATGGAATCGATTGTGTGCGAATTGGCCGCGAAGAAAAGGTGAAGGTAGCCAAGGTAAAGGACGTCCTCCTCGACCGGGTCGCAGTTAAGCTTCAGGAAAACATGATTAGCCGCTGCTCGGAAGACCAGAAACTCCTTCAATCGGAACGCGCCCGCGCGGAGGAATTCACCCGTTTGCTTGGGGAAGTGTCTGAAGATGTGGGCCGCTTTCAGGCGATTCACCGACACGCTGCCGGATTCAGGCAAAACCTTTGGAAGCTTGAAAAAAAGGCGAAGTGGAAGCTGTTCCACTTTTTTGCGCCATTGGCCTTGCTCAGGAAAACGACTAAACTCCTGCCTTTTTTAAAAATAACCACGGAGGGCTTCGAATTAAAAGCCCAAACGAAATTAAAAACAGCCCTTACCGAAAATAATGGTTATCAGGAATTGCTTATAAGGCTAGAAGCGGAGGAAGGCCAGGAAAATACGCACCTTTTGATGCTAAGCGCGAAATTGGATGGTTTCCTTGAACCGGAAAAAGTCGCTGGGCTCGCGGAAGAAGAAAACTGGCACCGCCTTCAGCAAAAAGCCGCCAACACGCTGGCCTCGTTCCAAAAGCAAACATCGATATCCGCCGATTGGATTGATGAACTGCAGGAGAGGCAGCAATCGTTGTATCCATTACTATTGAGAACCGTGCCGGTCCTAGGCGCTACATGCATCGGAATTGACACATCCCCGGAATTCAGGGATACCGAGTTTGATACGGTCATTATTGATGAATCAGGCCAGATTACAATCTTTGATGTGCTCGTGCCCATGGCTAGGGCTAAAAAGGTCATCCTGATTGGCGATCATATGCAGCTGCCGCCAGTCTCCGACTCAAATCTCGCAAAAGAATTCAAGGAAATGGAATTGCCCAGCGAATGGATTGAGAAAAGCCTATTCGAAGAGCTTTATTACAAAGCTCCCGATTCACATAAGGTGATGCTCGATACACAATTCAGGATGCATCCGCTTGTGGCATCGTTCATTTCAAGTGAATTTTACGGCGGGGAATACATATCCGGGGTTAGCCCGGAACAACGGACAATAGGGTGGGATTTGTACGAATCTCCGCTTGTATTCATCGATACAACCCGCTGTGATGAGCGATTCCAGCAATGCATCCCGGACGAGGACCATCTCGTTTATTTCAATCAGCTTGAAGCATACCTGGCAGCCCAGGAACTAATAAAAATCTTGAAATTTGGCCGAAAGCCGGAAGAAATCGGTATTGTGGCCCCGTATAAAAAGCAGAAGATGATCATTGAGGGCCATTTGCCTTCCATGCTAAAGGAGGCCGGGTTTTCCCCAGAGGAAACGCGGAGAATCGTTTCCGGTGTTGAAATTGATACGGTTGACAGCTTCCAGGGGCGTGGAAAGGAAATCATCCTGTTCAGTTTTACGAGGAGCAGCCCTGATTTTGAAATCGGATTCTTGAGGGAGCTCCGGCGCCTGAATGTGACGATGACCCGCTGCAAATCGCTGCTCGTCCTGATAGGGGACATGGAAACACTCGCGAACGCGAAAGACAAGCGGTCGGCCGTTTTATTTAGAAATCTTAGGAACTATATCAGCAGGCACGGACAATACGTGGATGCCAAGCTCCTGTTGAAAGAAGGTGAAGCCCCGTGGCGACAGCTCGTATAAAATCCCCGCTCGGCATGATGCGGAACAGGGAAAACCCAAGGCCGCTTGGCAGGCTGATCCAGCTTGATTATCCGGTCTATAACCTCCCTGTCATATTGAAAGAACGGATGAGCGAACCTTACGAAAGCCTGGAATGGTTCATCACCCGCTTTCTCCATGAAGGAAATGTAACGACACAGGATGAATTGGCTGTTAGGCTTGGCCTGCCTGAAGGATCACGGATTCTTTCGGAAACGCTTACCCACCTTGAATCGATTGGCCATATCAGGAAAGGGGATGAGCGTTACAAAGTATTGAAGAATGGCGCGGAGTCGTATGAAAAGCGGGAAAAGATTTATGATGCCGAGTCGCGAAGGCTTCTTTACTTTGATGCCCTTACTCTAAAGCCGCTCCCGCGCGAATTTTACGAGGATCCGGCCAATGTTATTTTGCCAGCCGACAACAGGGACATGCTGAACAGGAGTTTCGTGTTCGATTTATGGAGCCCTCTTGCCGACAACACGGTCCAACAATTGCTCCGTTACAACGGGACCCAGCGGTATTCGTTCAATTTGCCGCAGGAAATGATTGAAATTGAGATTAATAGGGAATTACTCGCCGCTGAAGAACTTGGCTTACACGGCGAAATCCGGTTCATCCCTTTGTTCATTTGTTTCTACGGAGAAGAGGATGACTTTTTAACCTTCACGAGGACGAACAAATGGGACGGGATTGACATCGAAGTGTATATTGGAACAACCGGAAAACGCTCTCCGTTTTTTGAGCATCTTATTGTCGGAAATCTAGTCAGGGTTTGGGCGATGATCCATTCCGAGGAGCAGTTATACAAAGGAAAGCCATTGTCCCTATCTGTAATGGGTCTGCCGCTTGGGGATTACCTCGACATGGGCAGAGGGGAAATGGATCGGACCGGGAATATGAAATATGCCATAAGGCCGGAAGATATCGAAAAGTGGCGCGAATCGCCGGAATTCCAAAACCGGATCCTCCGGCATCTTGCTTACACGAAGGAACTGCCCCTGCATGTAAATGAGCAGCTCGGCCCGATATTGGCTTTCCTTCTCCCGGACGATGCCACTTATAATCAGCTTCTAACCCTTCTCAAGCAACAGAACCAAGCCTACTACAACAAATACGAATACAGCGGCACCTATATCCAAAACCAAAACAACCTCCTTCACCAAATCTTTTCCTCTACATGGAAAAGCTAAAGCGACTTTAGCCCCTTGGCAGAGATTTTGTCCTGCAAGGGGCTATTTTTAAAAGAGCATTATATTTTTGGTAAAACTTTAGTAAAAAGACAACTGAAAGTCACCCCTCAATTGTCGCTTTAACCTCCATTCATTTCCAAAATAAATCTCGGTATTCAAAAATAGGCCGTTCATCCCCCGAATCTACATCTCGACTGTATCATTGAAAACCTTACAATTTCCATCCTTGGAATTTGACAACCATTTCAAATAAGGGTAGATTAAAAGTGTAGTAAACTTTTAATAAAACTTTTTGCAAAAGAAATTTTTTTAGCACCGAGTGAAAGCGCATTCATTTTTGTTTTTCAAATTCAAACGAACCTAAAGGAGGGGTCCTGACACCATTACCAAAACAGGGGTTGAAAAAATGCAAAAGCGAAAAACGTTAAAATGGTTTTTACTTTTTGCGGGGTTGATATTAGTGCTTGGGTTGATTGGGCTTTGGCGTACGTTTGAAACAGAGGAGGCCCTGGCGTATACGAATCCTGTCGGGGGCATCACCAATATTGGCGACCCATTCGTTATGAACGATGGGGACATGTATTATATGTATGCGACATCAGCCGCATCGATCGGTTTCAGGGTTTGGAAGTCTGATAATCTTGTAGACTGGGATGAAATCGGCATGGCATATGACATCACGGAACAGGAGGACCAATGGGCGACAGGTGACTTCTGGGCACCCGAGGTGATCAAGTATAACGGCCAATACTACATGACCTACAGCGCGCGCAATAAGGACGGCCATCTCCAGATTTCTGTCGCCTCGAGCAAGGATCCACTCGGTCCGTTCAAGGACATTAGCACCGAGATTGTGAAACAGGAAGGTTCGTATATTGACGGGCATATCTTTGTCGACGATGATGGCACGCCTTATTTTTACTATGTGAAAGATTGCTCCGAAAATATCATTGACGGCTATCATGTCAGCCAGATATATGTCCAGAAGATGACAAGGGACCTGACTGCCTTAACCGGCGAGCCGACATTCCTTATCGGGCCCGATCAGGAATGGGAAGGCCTTAAAGATGAGTATCAATGGAACGAGGGCCCGTTCGTGTTGAAAAACAAAGGCAAGTATTATCTGATGTATTCTTCAAACTACTATGCAAGCCCTGATTATAGTGTCGGTTACGCGGTTTCGGACAGTCCGGTGGGGCCTTTTAAAAAAGCGCCGGAAAACCCGATTCTGAAAAAGGATCTGGAAAACGGAATTTCCGGCCCGGGCCATAACAGTGTGACAGTTGGGCTGGATGGAAAGACGCTCTATGCTGTCTACCATACCCACACCGATCCGGCAGCGCCAAGCGGCGACAGGCAAATGAACATGGACCGGCTCTACTTTGAGAATGGAAAGCTGAAAATCGACGGCCCGACCTATACAGAACAAAAATTACGCTGAGGGGGAATTAAAAATGAAGAAATCGAGATTAGCCATGATTTTGATGCTTATCGCGGCTCTAGTACTAAGCGCCTGCAGCAGCGGCAGTGAAAAATCTTCAGGCGACAGCAAAAAGGAAAAGAAGGAAATCGTTCTCTGGAGCGGCACGACCGGTCCGGACGGTGATTTGATCAAGAAGGATATCGACCGCTACAATGCCACAAACCCTGACTACAAGGTGAAAATTGTTGCTATGGAGGGCGGGGTATTGGGGAACAAGCTGGCCAGTGTAACCCGTTCAGGCAAAGGTGTTCCTGATATCGCTTTGATTGCATCCGAAGCTGTCTCCACTTACCACTCCCAGGGGATGCTTGAGCCTTGGGATGAGTTCATTGACGGCACTGAAGTAAAAGGTGAAAACTACCTTGCAGAAGCATGGAATGTAGGAACAGTTGAGGACAGCCAGTTCGGAGTCCCGGCAACAATGGGAAGCTGGGTCATGTACTACAACAAGGACCTCGTGGATAAGTATGTACCTGGCGCGGCCGATGACAACATCATCACCTATGAAGAGGTTATGAAAGCGGGCGAAGCAGCGAAGGCCGATGGAATTTACGCTTACGGATTCACTTGGCCGATGCAGAACTTCAACAACCTTTACCTGCAAATGGGCGGAAAGTTCTCTGATGGGGAAAAGCCGACCATCGATAACGAAATCGCTGTGAAAACAATCGAGCAGTTCAAAAAGATGCATGACCTTGGCTATATGAACAAAAAGGGCGAGGACATGAACAAGCTTTTCAACAACGGAAAAGTCATCTTCCTTCCAGAAGGAACATGGATGCTCTCGCAAATGAGCAAAATTACCGATTTTGAATGGGCTGAAACATTCACTCCACAGTGGGATGCAGCACGTGTCATCCAGGGAAGCGGCGCCGACCAATTTGCAATGTTCAAGAGTAAAGAACGCTCTAAAGAGAAAATCAAAAGTATTGTAAAGTTCATTGAATGGCTGCAGGGCAACCAGACTGAATGGATTAAGTCTGGTGCGAACCCTACATCTTTGGGAATGCTCGACAATGAAGAATATACGAGCATGCCGCAATCGTTCCTTTTGAAAACGGACGAAGCGCGTAAGGCTGTTACAATCATTACCGATCCGGGCAGCTCCTATGTCTTTGGTGAAATTGATTCCTCCCTTTGGGACATGATCCAGGGCAAGGTCGACATTAAGGAACAGCTGAAGAAAATCCAGCAAACTGTCAACGATAAGATGGGCCAGTAAAAGCAAGTGGTTGGAAAAGGAGGAGGGATCCATTCCTCCTCCTTTTTCTATAAGACCCAGTTGATAGGCACCCAACAGCATCCTTTCAAAAGGCACTTCAACTAACCCTTTCAAAAAACGAGGTGAAAGAATGGCGACATTAGCTGAAAAGCCACTAAACGAACATAAGGGCATGGACAAGCGGAGGAAGCCCAATCTTTGGCCAGTTTTCTTCATAGGGCCCCATCTCCTTTTATTTATCCTGTTTTTTCTCTTCCCGTCAGTATTCGGAATCTATATCGCATTCACGAAATGGGACCTTTTTCAGTCACCTGAATTTGTAGGGTTCGCGAACTTCCAGACCATTCTCTTTAACGAGGAATCGAGCTTTCATGGGCAATTTTACAACGGGATTAAGAACACGTTTATATTTGTCCTTATTTCGGTCCCGTTTTGTATCATTATCCCGCTCTTGATGGCAACGGCTCTTTCGGCAAAACCGGCAATGAACAGGCTGTTCCAGTCATTGTTTTACTTGCCTTCGCTATTTGCCATTTCGGCGGTGATGATTGTCTGGAACTTCCTGTTAAGCGTTACATACGGGCCGCTCCAGAATTACTTCAGCATTTCGACGAATATGCTCGACAACCAGCCGCACGCCTGGATTTCCCTCGTCATTGTAACGGTCTGGTGGACAATTGGCGGGAATATGGTCATCTATTTGGCAGCCTTGAACGGGGTTCCGAAAGATTTGCTGGAAGCGGCCGAACTTGATGGCGCGGGTGTCTTCAGCAAATTTTTCAGGGTGACGCTGCCGAGCATCAAATACCAGATTTTATTCACAACCGTCATGACCACAATTGCCCAGTTCAATGTGTACGGACAGCCGCTCATGCTGACAGGGGGCGGGCCAAATGATTCGACACGGGTCCTCCTCATGTACATCCAGCGAAATGCCTTCGGTTCCGGTATATCGGCGGCCGGCATTTCCTCGGCGATGGCCATCATGCTTGGCCTATGTATCATGGTTGTGTCAGCCATCCAATTTTACCTGTTAAGGGACCGAGATTAGGGGTGAGACGATGAAACAGTACAGGGCAACGAAACTAGCAGCGTTTATTTTCTTATTAATAATGGCCATTGTTTGGGCCTTCCCGATCCTCTGGGGCGTCTTTACATCCTTTAAATCGGAGGCGGAAATCACGGCCGCGGGAGTCAGTTTCCTGCCAATCCACTGGTCGATGAGCAACTATGTTGAGCTGCTGTTCAATAATGATTCGACGCCAATCGTGAAATGGTTTACGAATTCGCTCATCATTGCGATTTCGCATACAGTGCTCGTGCTTGTGGTCGTATCGCTCGCGGCCTATGGCTACACGCGCCTGCATTTTAAGGGACGCGATTTCCTGTTCGGCGTCTTGCTTGCATCGATGATGTTTCCTGGCATCGTGAACTTGATTCCTTTGTACGGCATTATGGAACAGCTAGGATGGGTTAACAACCTTCTCGCCGTCATCGTTCCGGGCGCGGCTGGGGTGTTCAACGTGTTCCTCGTCCGCCAGTTTGTCCTTGGCATCCCGAAAACATTCGACGAATCGGCGCGTATTGACGGCGCGAATGAATTCCAGATTTTCTGGCATATCATTTTGCCGCTGATCCGGCCTGTCCTGACAGTTGTCGCACTGTTCAGCTTTACTGGCGCATGGAATGATTTTCTCTGGCCGTCCATTGTCCTGAATGATGTGGAAAAACTTCCAATCACACCGGGGCTGCAGCTGCTCCAGGGACAATATTTGACATACCCGGGAATCGGCACGGCTGGCGCCCTGATTGCACTCGTGCCAACCTTCCTGCTCTATTTATTCGCACAGCGTTATTTCATGCAGTCAATGTCACTGTCGACAGGCGTAAAAGGATAATTGTGCCGTCCCTGAAGTTTGAGGTAAGGAGTGAATGCCAATGAGCCGTTCCTTTGAGCGGAAACTCATCTATGCCGCAAGCGCGTGGCAAATCGTGGCCGGATTTATCACGATGTTCTTCTATTCAATGTATATCAAAAAACAGGGAGCACAGTTGCCTGGCCTCGAAGCTGTCGAACGGAAGGGCGCCGAGTCCCTGTTTGACAGTTTATATGGATATGCAGTGACTTACGGACTGTTGTTTATTGTCATTGGCAGCCTGAACATCCTTTTCACAAAAAAGCTCATGAACGATGGAACGCTCCAGTACAAGCTGCCGGCATTCTGGATTGCGCTCGCAGTTGCGTTCTACTTTTTATCCGACCTGATCAGCCTAGCGCTATCCCTGGCCGCCGCAGTCATTGCCCTCGCGAAGAACAAGCCGATCAAGGCAGCAGGGCGGGCTTCAGCTGAGCAAACACATTAATTGGGCCGGTTCATTTCCGGGAAAACCCCAAGGGTGAAGGCAGGTAACTTCCCCTTAAGGATGACATTGCATCCGTTGCCTGTTGGTACCAGGCGGAACCGCATAACCCGTTCCCGGCACTCCCTGGTAAAGATGACATCGAAATGATCTAGATTATTTTTGGAAAAAACATAAGAACTATATAGGTTGAACTTAATAATTACCCCATTAGTTTGGGTAGCTGGTTGATTGGAGCTCAGGCATGTAGACTCCTCGAAAACGCTACCGCGTTTCCTTCGTGCGTGGGCAAATTCGATAATGCCATTCAGTGTCCTGCGGGATTGAGCGGCAAGGGGAGACCCCGCAGGAGCAACGCGACGAGGAGGCTCCACTGCAGCCCCGCGGAAAGCGAAATGCCCGGAGCGGAAATCAACCACCTCGTTCACATTAATTTTTATTTCGACCTATATAATCGGGCCAATTCTGGTTAGCCGATACAATCACAGATTTTGCAAGGAGAGATAAAACAATGACTTACAGACCTGAATACCCTAGACCGCAGTTTGTCCGGAAAGAATGGTTGAATTTGAATGGTGAATGGGATTTCGCCTTTGACGATGAGAATGTAGGTGTGAGAGAAAAGTGGTTCGCCAGTGTGGATGCCTTTGACCGGAAAATCAACGTTCCGTACGCATACCAGACAAAGCTTAGCGGCATCCATGACCCAACATTTCATGACCACGTCTGGTACCGGCGAGAATGCAGCGTGCCCGAAGCGTGGATGGGAAAACGGGTTCAGCTCCATTTCGGCGCGGTTGACTACCGGGCGTGGATTTATGTGAACGGCCAGTTTGCCGGTTTCCACGAGGGCGGGCATACCTCGTTTTCGCTGGATGTTACCGATCTATTGACCTGGGTTACGGAAACGATTGTTGTCAGGGTAGAAGATCCCTCGACGGATGAAACGATTCCGCGTGGAAAGCAATTCTGGGTCGAGAAATCGGATGCAATCTGGTATACAAGAACAACGGGCATATGGCAAACTGTCTGGCTTGAGCCGGTCGGAAAGGCCAGCTTGTCCAAGCTCCGGCTAACCCCGGATATCGATCGCGGCGATGTGATCGTCGAATTTGAGGTGGATGGCGATTTTACAGAAAAGTGCGTAGAAATTGAAATAACCTTCAAGGGTGAAAAGGTTACCAGGGATACGGTTGACATGACCGAATCGTACACGAAGCGGGCCATCAACCTCTATAACCGGAAGATTTTCCGCACGTCCTTCCACCACATCGGCTGGAATTGGTCGCCTGAAAGCCCGAATCTTTTCGATGTAAAACTTACTCTAAAGGATTCCAATGGCACAACGATTTTTGACGAAGTAGATTCGTATTTCGGGATGAGGAAAATCCATGTTGAAAACGGCATGGTTTATTTGAACAACAAGCCATATTACCAGAAGCTCGTTCTTGATCAGGGCTATTGGCCGGACGGGCTGCTGACTGCACCGGGCGATGAAGACTTGAAAAAGGACATTGAACTCGCGAAGGAAATGGGCTTTAACGGCTGCCGGAAGCATCAAAAGGTAGAAGACCCGCGTTTCCTGTACTGGGCTGATCAGCTCGGCTTCCTCGTATGGGGTGAATGTGCCGCGTTCCCGTCGTACAGCGAGGATGCGGCGGCGAGGCTGACGAAGGAATGGATTGAAATCATTGAGAGGGATTACAACCATCCGTCCATTGTCGCCTGGGTGCCGGTCAATGAAAGCTGGGGAGTTCCTTTTATAAAAAATAATAAACAGCAGCAGCACCATTCGCTTGCGATGTACCACCTGATTCATTCCATCGATCCGACCCGCCTCGTCATTTCGAACGACGGCTGGGAGCTTACCAAAACGGATATTTGCGCGATACACAACTACAACCACGGGGGCAGCGAAGAGACAGCGAAGTACGAAGAATTCAAGGAGTCGCTGTCCACAAAGGAAAACTTGCTGAATTCCAAGCCAGCGTTAAGGGGGATTTATGCCGACGGTTTCGAGTACCAGGGAGAACCGATTCTTTTGACTGAGTTCGGCGGCATTGGCTTCAAAGCGGGTGAGGAGAGCGGCTGGGGCTACACCGCGGTGAAGGATGAGTTCGAATTCGTCGAGGATTACCGCCGTGTAATGGAGGCTGTCTTTGCCTCGAAAGCACTCCATGGCTTTTGCTACACACAGCTGACGGACGTTGAACAGGAAATCAACGGGCTGCTGACGTATGACAGGAAACCGAAGTGCGACCTTGCAACAATAAAGGAAATCAACTCGATGTGGCATCCGACCACCATAAAGTAAAATTATTAGTAAAAGAAAATTGATTATTTTACTAAAAAATATAAAATGAAAGTAAGCGGAGGTACGAACACTTCCGTCCCCGGATTGATGAGGACGGGGAAAGGAGGGATGCCCCCTGGCAACGATTAAGGATATTGCCGAAATGGCGGGAGTATCAATCGCAACAGTTTCGCGGGTTTTGAATTACGACCCGACGCTATCGGTCACGGATGAGACGAGAAAGCGAATCATGGAAGCGGCGGAAGAACTGTCTTATAAAAAAAAGCCCGCGAAAAAAACAGCCGCGAAAAAAATCGCCATCATCCACTGGTATACGGAAAAGGAAGAGATGGAAGACCTATACTATTTGTCGATCCGGCACGGCATTGAACAGAAATGCCAACAGCTCGGCATTCAATTCGCGAATTACTTTTACGATGAACTGAAGGAAATAAAATATGACCAGCTGCAGGGAATCATCGCGATTGGCAAGTTCAGCCCCGGGCAGGTTGCCGAAATCGCCGGGGTCACCCGGAATATCGTTTTTGCCGATTGCAACCCTGATGATGACGTGTACGACTCGGTCATTATCGATTTTGACATGGCGTCGAAGAAAATCATTGATTACCTGATTGAAAAGGGCCATGATTCAATCGGTTATATTGGCGGCCGCGAGGCTTACAAAGAAAGCTCCGTAGAGATTGCCGATCAAAGGGAAGCCAGTTTCCGTTCCTATATGGCCGAAAACGGGCGGTTGCGGGACGAAATGGTTTACATTGGCTCGTTTTCGGTCGCAAGCGGGKACAGCCTTATGAGCCAGGCAATTATAGAGCTAGGGGAAAGGCTGCCGACGGCTTTTTTCGCTGGGAACGATTTAATCGCGATCGGCTGCCTGCGTGCACTCCATGAGGCGAATATTCCGGTTCCGGAGCGTGTGAACATCATTGGGATAAATGATATCAGCGTCTCGAAATACGTGTTCCCGTCCTTGTCGACATTGAAGGTCCATACAGAGCTGATGGGTGAAACGGCCCTTGAAATGCTGCTTGAACGGATTGACGGGCGGAGGGTCGCCAAGAAGATTTTCATCGGCACGGAACTGGTGATTCGGAACAGCAGTTTCTAAGGGGGCGCCGCCAACGTTGAGACGCCCTTCGGAAATCCTATTAGTGAGGGGAAGAAGACTATGAATCTACAACAATTAACGAAGGAATTCCGCGAGATTTTTTCTTACGGTGAAACGGAGGCAGTCCGTTGTTTTTTCTCGCCGGGCAGAATCAATTTGATTGGCGAGCATACCGATTACAACGGCGGCCGCGTCTTTCCGTGCGCCATTACGTACGGGACGTATGGCGTTGCCAAACAGCGTTCCGACCGCCAGATCCGGCTTTATTCAAAAAACTTCCCGGAAACGGGGATGATCGAATTCAGCCTCGATGAGCTCGATTACAACCCGGACCAAACATGGGGGAACTTTCCAAAAGGAATGATTCGCTATATAATCGAGGCGGGCTGGGGCATTCCGGCCGGAATGGATGTCCTGATTGAAGGAAACATCCCGAACGGGGCCGGGCTATCTTCTTCAGCCTCCCTTGAAATGCTGATTGGTGTCATTGCCAATGAACTGTTTGGCCTGGAAATACCAAGAATCTCGCTTGTGAAGCTTGGCAAACTAGTTGAAAATGAATTCATTGGCGTCAACAGCGGAATTATGGACCAATTCGCTGTCGGGATGGGAAAAAAAGATTGCGGCATTCTCCTCGATTGTGAGACGCTTGAATATGAGTATGCGCCGCTGCACCTGAACGGCTGCAAAATTATCATCATGAATACAAACAAACGGCGCGAGCTTGCCGATTCAAAGTACAATGAAAGGCGGAGCCAGTGCGAAAGCGCCCTTGCCTATTTGCAAAAAGGACTTGATATACGTTGGCTGGGCACGCTGACCGGACAGCAATTCGATGCGCATATGCATCTTATTCCGGATGAAATTTTACAAAAAAGGGCCAGGCACGCCGTATATGAAAACGAACGGACAATCATGGCGCTAGCCGAGCTGAAGAAAGGAAACCTCGAGGGCTTCGGAAAATTGATGAACGAGTCGCACCAATCCCTAAAGGAAGACTACGAGGTTACCGGGATCGAGCTTGATACGCTCGTTGAAGCTGCCTGGGAGCAACACGGCACTCTCGGTGCGAGGATGACGGGCGCTGGATTCGGGGGCTGCGCGATTGCGCTTGTCGAAGCTGGCGCTGTGGATTCGTTTATCGAAGCAGTCGGCAATGCCTACAGGGAAAAGATTGGTTACGATGCGAGCTTTTATGTCGCCCATATCGGGGACGGTACGAAGGAACTTACAGCGGAGGTGAAATGATGGGCATTTTGGTGCTTGGCGGCGCGGGCTATATTGGCTCCCATGCTGTCTATCAGCTAATTGACCAGGGATATGACGCGATTGTGGTGGATAATCTTCAGACTGGCCATGCAGAGGCCGTCCATCCGAAAGCGAAGTTTTACAATGGCGACATCCGCGACAAGGAATTTTTGCGCGGGGTCTTTGCAAAAGAAAAGATAGAAGGCGTCCTGCATTTCGCTGCAAACTCGCTTGTCGGTGAATCGATGGAAAAACCGCTCGACTATTTCAATAACAATGTGTACGGGACCCAGGTCCTGCTAGAGACGATGGTTGAGTTCGGGATAAAAAACATCGTCTTTTCGTCGACCGCGGCAACGTACGGCGAGCAAATGGTCATGCCGATTACGGAAGACATGCCCGCGAATCCGACAAACGCTTACGGCGAAACAAAGCTGGCGATGGAGAAAATGATGAAATGGTGCGAGACTGCCTACGGGATGAACTATGTGTCGCTTCGCTATTTTAACGTGGCGGGTGCCAGGCACTCGGGCGAAATTGGCGAGGACCATCAGCCGGAAACGCATCTGATTCCGCTCATCCTTCAGGTTCCGCTTGGCCAGCGCGAGTATATCTCAATCTATGGGGATGATTACGATACGGTGGATGGAACATGCATCCGCGACTACATCCACGTTGAAGACTTGATCGATGCCCATATCCTCGCCCTCCGCTATTTGCAAAATGGCGGTGGAAGCGAGATCATCAACCTCGGCAGCGGGCAGGGATTTTCAGTCAAGGAAATGATCGAAGCTGCCCGGAAAGTGACCGGCCATGGCATTCTGGCAAAAATCGATTCCCGCAGAAGCGGCGACCCGAGCAGGCTGATTGCATCGTCCGAAAAAGCGAAACGGGTGCTTGGCTGGAATCCGGAAAGGACATCCGTTGAACGGATTCTCGAGGACGCCTGGCAATGGCACCGCAATCACCCTGAAGGCTACAAAAGATAAGGGGAGGGCTTGGCATGGAGGTTTATCAGGCGATAAAGAAGTTGCTTGACCAGGCGCTTGCCTGCGAAATGATCAAACATCAGGATGAAATTTACGCGCGCAACCAGATCATGGCCCTCCTTGAGCTGGACGAATTTATCAAGAGCGGCACTGGCCAGGAACGCAATGATGAATCGGGAAACGCGTCGATTCCCGATCTCCTCGAGGCGCTCGCCGATTATGCTGCTGAGAAGGGAATCATCGGCGGATTGGATTCCGAGCGGGAGATTTTTACCGCGAAAATCATGAATGTCCTCATGCAAAGGCCTTCGGATGTCAATGCCTTATTTTATGAAAAGTACAGCAGGAATCCGGAACTTGCGACGGATTATTATTATGAGCTGAGCAAAAACAGCAACTATATCCAGACAAAACAGATTGCCAAAAACATCAGCTACACGTATGAATCGGGGTATGGAACGCTCGATATTACAATCAACCTTTCAAAACCGGAGAAGGACCCAAAGCAAATCGCCCTTGAGCGGGAAATGAAAAAAACCGCTCCGGAATATCCGAAATGCCTCCTTTGTATAGAAAACGAAGGATACGCAGGCAGGATCGGCTACCCGGCGCGCTCAAACCATAGAATCATTGAGTTGGAGCTTGGCGGGGAGCCCTGGTATCTCCAATATTCACCGTATGTGTACTACAACGAGCATTGTATCGTCCTCAGCGGCGAGCACCGCGATATGAAAATCGACCGCTCGGCGTTCACGCGGCTGCTTGAATTCGTTGGAAAGTTTCCGGCCTATTTTCTTGGTTCAAATGCCGACCTGCCAATTGTCGGTGGGTCGATCTTGAGCCATGACCATTACCAGGGCGGGAAATACGAATTCGCGATGGCGAGGGCGGAAGAAATCTACTCGTTTCCTCTCGGGGGATTCCCAAACGTGGAAGCGGCGGCGCTTAAATGGCCGCTGTCCGTCATCCGGCTGCGCGGGTCCGACCCGAACGAGCTTGCCGACGCGGCAAACAAAATTTTCGAATCGTGGAAAGGCTATAGCGACCCGGAAGCGGGAATCGAAGCGTATACCGGCGAGACGAGGCATAACACGATCACGCCGATTGCGAGGATGCGCGGCGAACAATTTGAGATGGACCTTGTTCTCCGCAACAACCGGACGAGCGCCGAACATCCGCTTGGCATTTTCCATCCGCACAGCGATGTACAGCATATAAAGAAAGAAAACATCGGCCTCATTGAAGTCATGGGTCTGGCCGTGCTGCCGGCAAGGCTTGAATCCGAGCTGCTGGAAATTGAAAAGTACTTGCTCGGCGAAGAGGCGGGCGTGAAGGATTACCACCTTGCCTGGGCGGATGAAATGAAGGAAAGGCACTCCGCCGAATTGTCGCCAGATACAGTTTCGTCGATTGTCCGGAAAAATGTCGGCGCGAAATTCGCAAGGGTACTTGAGGATGCCGGCGTCTTCAAACAAACCGAGGAAGGCAAGAACTCATTCCGGAAATTCACGGATTTAATAGGTTAAGAGGGCAAAGGTTGTAGGACCAATTGGGGAACTTGAATAGCTTATTGAAGAAAGCCTGTACCAGCACAAGCTGTTGGTCCGGGCTTTTTTGTTGTCTGGGAAATTATACAACCGAACCTTGTGGATAACTCGAATTAAGTTATTGTAATCCAGCTCCACAAGGAAAGCTGCGGCAGCATATCATCGCACGAAGGAAAAGTGTTCTTCTTTTCCGAGGAGCGCCTAGCCCCTCGAGGTCATAAGCCGGTTCCCTCCAGAGGGCAGGCCCATCCTGCGGGCCCCGTCTTATGCTGGTCGGGGCTGACCACTAAGGAAAGCTCCTTAGAATAATCCTCGCAGGGACAAGCGGTGTGTGCTTGTCGCGAAGGCGCTTGCGCATTTTGTTCTTAAAAATACCACGATAAAATTATCTCCAGATGTTTACTTCAGTGCATAAAATGGATATTACCTGTATATATACCAAATAAGCAGCTTAAATTGTCAAGCGATTGGCTGACCGATTGATGACATTTTTCTGACATTAAACATTGAATTGGCTGCTGATTTTTGGTAAATTAGGGGCATAGCACAAAAAAGTACGAAACGGCAAATCCACTGAAAAGTGGGGGCGCAAAGCTAAAGGGGCTAAAGCTATTATCATGATAGCCATGCCAGCCAGTTCCCGAATACGGCCCTGCGGTATACGGATCATTAGGGGGTAATTGTGTTGAAAAGTCTATTGAAAGCCAGGTATTTTTTCCATTTGTTCTTACATAGGTACAACCGCCGATTAGTAGACGACGCGTTATGCGCTGAACTGAAATCAAAATTACTTGCCCGGTCGCACTACCATTTGTGCAAAGCTGCCGGCCTGACAGCAAAAGCGGAATAAAGCGAAAGCACTGCCCTCATAATGTGGGCAGTGCTTTTTTAAATAAAAAATGTGTCCAGTTCTATGGCCTATACGGGTTCTTCCGCTTTTTAAACAAAAAACCGGGCAATGCCGGCTTCGAGTTCGTTATTAATGTTTGGCGATGTCGGGCTGGGAGACCAGCTTCGTATAGATGATGTACCTGTCCGGAGCGTTTCCGACAAAGTAAAACGGATAGCAAGTCGTCAGGGTCAAGGTCTCATAATCGGTCGGGACGGCAACTGTCATATCGTCCGCATGGGTGATTTTGAAGTCGGTTGTTTCATATATGAAATCACCATAGGGGGTCGTGAAAATAACTTCCTCGCCCTTTTTCAAATCCTTTAGTTTTCTGAAGACAGTATCCCTGTGGCCGCTGAGGACAACATTCCCGCCTTGTCCGGGGAGGGCGCTGCCGGCAAGATGGCCTGCGCCTTTTTTCAGCTCCCTGTCATGGGTTCCCTGGACAACCGGCACATCAAGGCCCACTGAAGGGAACTTCAGATCACCAATCTTTTCGCCGGGTGCAGGCAGGGTTGGCCATGGCTGGTCAAACTGCCTGTCAGGCAAATCGGGTTTATACTCACTCAGGGCCGTGTGCGCCAAAAGGACCGTCTGTTTTGTCAAGTCAAAGCCGAAATAGGCAACGATGCCTCCACCAAGCAGCAAAAAGAAGATGGGTATTGAAATAATAACCCATCTCCATATGTTTCTGCGTTTCTTTCGCATGTGGCTTATGCCTCGATGGTGTTGCCTGTTTTACGGAAATAACGCGCCGTAGGTACAGCAGCCGCTGCGCCAAGCAGCATGATCAGTCCGCCAAGCAGGAGATATTCATAGTTGTCAGTCGCTGTGTTAGGAAGCTTTTGAGCTGGCATTGGAACGAACTTCCCGCTTTTTTCAAGCTGTTSCTTTGCCTGGACTGCAGCTTTGAGGGCGTTCATTTTTGCTAAAAGAACCTTTGGGTCCAGGTCAGCCAGCGTCGGGTCGGCAGTTGCAAGGATGTTTCCAGCCATGTCTTTCAGTACGATGACAAGTCCGGTCGTACCAGGCTTGTACTTGAAAATATCGACAGGGTTCCCGTTGTCATCGACAAAATCCGCCTGCAAGTGGGCAAGCTTCACGCTGTCAAGGAAGAGGCGTCCAAGCTCTACCTTTTGGGCATCGGACAGGTTTTCAGGGTTTTTATTATTCAGGAGTTCGCTGGCACGCTTTGTGTTTGCGTTAATCCCGTCCAATTCCGCCTGGCTCAATTTTACTGATTGAAGATAAGCATAAAGATAATCGACATTGTCCAAATTAAGAGCCTTTAATGAGTCCACTAGTTTCTGGGCATGGGGAGTTCCGTTCCCAGCAGCAGATGCCTCGCCCGGAAGCATGCCGAAACCGGATAATCCCACGCTTAGGGCAGCAACGATTGCCCCCTTTTTCAATAACGCTTTAACTTTCATTCTCCACCCTCACTTCTGCATAGTATAACTCGTAATATACCATATTTTAGAATAATTCTCAATTTATATTTAAAAATGTTAGAAAAAGTCGAATTTCACAATAGATGGAATCCGGAATTCGGGGGGTTTTTCACTTTCACTGTATTGTCGGCCGGTTTTTTGAAAAATAAACCAAAAAAACGGACAGAGTTTTTCTCTCCGCCCGTTTCAATCTATTAATCATATTCATTTGATTTTTATAAAAAGCTTAAACTCTACTTAAACTGAACCGGCACCATGCTTGAGGTGAGCGGCATAAGTTTGAAATTCTGGCTCTTCAGGTAATCGAGCAAGGCGGGCAGGCAGGAAAGCGTCTCATCACGCTCATGCAAAAGCACGACAATCGGCCCCGGTTTACCCTTTTGCTTTTCGATTTGTTCGATTGCGCTGTCAACGAAACGGCGGTCACGGTAATACCAATCCCGGCTGTCGACATTCCAGTCCCACATTTTATATCCGTGTTCGGCTACAGCCCTCTTATAATCTGGCGTCATATACGGAGAACTGCCGAACGGGGTGCGAATCAACACGGTGTCGATCCCCGTAATCCGTTTGATCGTATCCCTTCCCTGGTTCATTTCCACTAAGACCGTTTGCGCCGAATGGTAAAACTTTTGCTTGTTATGGCTGACTCCGTGCATGCCCAGGCTATGGCCGGAAGCCGCCATCCGTTTGACTGCTCCGGGATATTGTTTCATGTTCCCGTCGAGCATGAAGAAAGTGGCCTTGGCATTGTATTTGTCGAGCAAGTCTAAAATTTGGTTTGAAACGCGGTGCGGGCCATCGTCAAATGTCAGGTAAAGCTCTCGTTGTTTCCCGGTAGGGGCGGGAGGKTTAGCTGAAGGTTTGCTTTGGGCTGGAGCAGGCGTTGTTTTGTTTGCTTCTTCGTGTCCGGGCTGGTGGGACGAATCAGTGTTTTGCTCTTGTTGCTGTGCTGGCTTTGCTGGTGGCACTTGATTGGACGCCGGATTTTGTGAAGGATTTTGAGCCTGGTTTTGGGCAGCTTTTGATGCCTGTGCCTGGTTTGATACCGTTTTCTGAGCAGTCTTTGGCGCTTGATCCTGGTTTGAACCCGTGTTCTGACCGGTTTTTGAGGCTGGATTCTGGCCCGGTTTTGAAGTGGGCGCCTCTTTTGTGGCCGGTTGCTGGGCTGGGTTTGCTGTCGGGCCAGCCGGTGCTTGTGTGTTCTGAGCGGTTTTCACTGGCTCAGCCTGCTTTTCGGACGTTATTCCCGTGTTTTTTGAAGCAGCGGATGCCTGGGCATTCTTGATTTTCTCTCGTTCCTGTGGCGGGGAAACTGGTTTAAGAGGATGGAGCCTTGCACCATAATTCCGAAACTCCGCTGCCAGTTCTCTTTTTATTCCTGTAACCTCGGTGCTGTCAGTCTTTGCTGTCCTGGGCTTGGATGCATAGGCGCCGGCGGCCATACTCATCCCAAAAACAAGCGGAATAAAAGCGAGACAAATCAATAATGTCTGTACCTTCTTGTTGGCAAGCAAATTCCCCATCTTTCTTCCCCTCTGTTTCGTAAAATTTAGCCACTCAATTATATAGTCGATTATATTTCTATTACGTTACAAATATTTCTGATATTTTACAATTTACTAGTTTCAGAGAGAAAAAGATAGATGAATTTGTCCTATTTTTTTGGAGAAGTTTGTAGCTTTTTGTTACCAGTTGGATTTACGTGGCTGGCTTCCTCAAAGTAAGAGTGGTAGAATATGGATGTAGGACGTTTGAATGGTCCCTTCAGCATAAACAGTGGGATGAACGGATGGATTGCACAACACCATAAACCGATTCTGCGAAAGATTTAAGAAGAAAAACCAACTCAAATCAAAAGTACCGCTCTCGAAAGACGACTTAGAGCCCGAACGGCAGCAGGAAACCAGTCCTTTGGGCGTTAATCGAAGACTTAGAGCCCGAACAGCAGCGGGTGGGCAGTGCTTCGGTCACTAAAGGACGACTTAGAGCCCGAACACCAGCGGGCAGGCAGTGCTTCGGTCACTAAAGGACGACTTAGAGCCCGAACACCAGCGGTCAGGCAGTCGTTCGGTCACTAAAGGACAACTTAGAGCCCGAACAGCAGCGGGCATGCGTCATTCGGTCACTAAAAGAGGCCAAGCCCAACTTCAGTTCAAGGATGCAACCCGCCCTACGTTCTTATGGATCATCCTTTCAAAGTCTGGCAATTAATTAAATCAATTAAAAAAACGGGAGGACAAGTAAAATCCCTCCTTTTATTGCGTTGTGTGGTAACTTAACCTCAAAGGGATTCTGCGTTTAGTATTTATTTTCCATTTATGCGTTTCTAGTGATAAACCACTTCTTTAAGATGAAGAGCCGTGTGAATTTTCCACACTAACAGGGGGCGGAGAGGGATGAACAGGGGAATTAATTACACCAACCGGTGCCCGGAATGCGGCGCCCCGGAGGCAAATGGGCTTGATTGCCAAGGCCAGCTTGAAGAAATTCTCGCATGGGAGCAATTCGACCCGGATTTGCTTGGACGTCATTTTTGGACGGTCGCGTGTTTCAATATCCAGCATCCCTCGTCTTTTGCGGAGGAAGCCTGGGAAGGGCTGCGCGCCGTTTTTCGCGAGGCGTGTGACAATCAATTGACTGTGAACGAGATTCGCCGTAAGGTATCCGCGCTCGTGGACGGCCCTGTCAGAATAAAGAGGAAAGTGGCGGCAGCCCCGATTAGCCGCGAGTGGGCAATGGCAATTTCGGAGGTTTACCTCGCCGGGGAACCAAAAGGAGCAGCCGACCGGGTCCTAGCCTGGTCAAAGGTTATCCGGAAACAACTTGATGGGTTTGTCTAAAAAGCCTGCTTCCTCAGCCAAAGAATAAGACAAGTTTTAATTGCACCGCCAAGTTTGTTTCACCGCAAGACTTTTCCTTATACGCCCCAGAAACGCCGCATCAAGGCCGTTTCATCCATGGAAGAACGAAAAGTGTCCCTGAAACGCCACAGCAGGCCGTTTCATTCATTTAAGAAACCCAAAACGGCTATGAGACACTAAACATGCACTCCCCCTGAATTCAGCCTCTCCGCATATAATCAAAAAACCATCGAAGTACCCATCGCCAACAGAACCCCGACCAAAGAAAAAACCATGGCGCCCCTCACTTTATGCAGGGATGCACCATGGTTTTTTACTGATCCTTTTTTTGTCCACCACTTTTAAACCAAGTCATCGGGTTCAGGTTCTTTCGGTAGCGTGTGACTGCTTCCTTGCCGAGGATAATGCCGCCAATCCAAAAGGTAGCTTCTCCAGCAATCACAAGGCCTCCGGTAATCACGACCTTCGTTCCGGTTGAAAACGAACTAAGCGGTACGAGCAGGATTGCCGCATAGAAAATGCACGATACTATAATCAGGAAAACGCCCAACCGGGTGAGCGTGGCTTTTCTCTTTTGCTGGGCGGCTGTTGCTCCCTCATTCTCAAGCATGGGTATCCTCCGGTTTCTTTTTTTCTAAATTATATAGCATAGCCGCCCTGCCGGCTATTGAAATCTGGTGCGTCGGCTTGGTGGATAATTAATGCGTACTTCTGTACAATGGGTAGAATGAACGCAGGAGTGCGGGAATTTTTTAAAAAAGAAAGGTGTTGGACATGGAAAAAAGCATAATCTTCTTTGACATTGACGGGACTTTGCTCGATGATGACAAACGTCTCCCAGCATCGACTAAGGAAGCTGTATTCAAACTGAAGGAACTTGGCCACGAGGTTGCGATTGCGACCGGGCGCGGGCCATTCATGTACGAAGAGCTTCGTGAGGAACTTGGCATTGATACATATGTTTCCTTTAACGGGCAATACGTCGTCCTCCGGGGCAAGCCGGTTCACCGCAACCCGCTGGATAAGCAGGCACTTGAACAAATTACCTTAACAGCGGCAGAAAACAACCATCCGCTTATATACATGGATGCATTTGATATGAAAATGAGTGTACCGGAGCATAACTGGATCGACGAGAGCATGGGTACGCTCAAGCTTACAAAAAAACCGTCACACGATCCTGATTATTTCCGGAACCGGGAAATTTACCAGTCACTTCTTTTCTGCCAGAACGATGAGGAACTTCGCTATGAAAAGACTTTTAGCGAATTTGATTTTATCCGTTGGCATCCGCTATCCGTCGATGTCATTCCAGCAGGCGGTTCTAAAGCAAAAGGGATTGAAAAACTCGTCTCTGCCATGGGGCTGTCCATGGAAAATGCCTATGCATTCGGCGATGGCTTGAACGACATTGAAATGCTTTCATACGTTCCGAACAGCGTTGCCATGGGGAATGCCTTGCCGGAAGTAAAAGAGGCGGCCAGGTATGAAACACTCCATGTCAATGATGGCGGCATCCTCCACGGGTTGAAACTCGTCGGCCTGCTTTAAGGGCAGGCGGCCTGAATAAAAATCAAAAATTAGGCGCTGCGGCCATAATAACGCAGAAATCAAAATTGAAACGGGATCCATCCACCGCCTCACAGGGAAATCGAAACTGAGTCAAAAATCGGTCCCTCGCGTCATCACCGCTACAAAGAATGTGGCAATTTGGTGGCGAAATGAAAATGCTTGCAGGAATTTGCGGGAAGGTGGCGAATAAGTAAATTGCGCCTCATCGACAAAGGACGGTATTAGGATTTTTTTCGCTGATATGATACTATTTCAAGGGAAGTATCTTTAGGGGTGATGCAGTTGGCTTTAACGTTTTATTGGTACCCGAAATGCGGGACATGCAGAAACGCCAAAAAGTGGCTGGATGAGCACGGGAAATCCTATGAAGCGGTACATATCGTCGAGCACCCGCCATCAAGGGACGAGATAAAGGACCTGTATGAAAAAAGCGGACTCGATCTGAAGAAATTTTTCAACGTGAGCGGCCAGAAATACCGTGAGCTTGGCTTGAAAGACAAAGTCAAGACAGCCTCCGAAAATGAGCTGCTCGATATCCTTGCGTCGGACGGGATGCTCCTGAAACGGCCAATCCTGACCGATGGCGAAAAAGTCAACATCGGCTTCAAGGAAGAGGAATACAAAGAAGTTTGGCTTTAGATGCCTGTTGCCGGTCTCGGCATTCATGGTAGTATCGATTACCAAATCGATAATAGACAAAATGGACATTTGGAGGGATTGCAATGAGTACACCAAAAGATTTGCGGTATTCAGAAGAGCATGAATGGGTAAAGGTTGAAGGGGAAAAAGTGCGGATCGGCATCACGCATTTCGCGCAATCCGAGCTTGGCGACATCGTATTCGTGGAACTTCCGGAAGTTGGCGATGAAATAACAGCGGACGAGCCATTCGGTAGCGTCGAGTCCGTCAAAACCGTTTCCGAACTTTACGCTCCAATTAGCGGCAAAGTAGTCGAAGTAAACGAAGACCTATCCGACAGCCCGGAATTCGTTAACGAATCCCCATACGAAAAAGCATGGATGATCGTTGTTGAGCCTTCCGACATGGGTGAAGTCGACAACCTCATGACCGCCGAGCAATACGACGAAATGACCAACGAATAATACGACAGGAGGCCTCCCTTATTGGGACGGCCTCCTTTTACTTTAGGAGATTTTTCGGCTGGCTAATTTTGATGGAGGCAACCTCCCCGCAATCCAAACAGACCGTATAGATTTTCTCCGACCCCAACGCCATCTTTTTAGTAAGCGGACGAAGGTTCACATAATCCGTCGCTTCAACAAAGGCCGTTCCACCACAGTTTTTACAAACCAGTATCTGTTCATTCATATCTGTCCCTCCTCAATTCAGCCTTTAATTGTAATTCCTCCTTCCGTGCCAAATACCTTTTTTCTTTTTGTTTTTTCTTTTTTTTGGTGAAAATTGGCCAACGCCCTAACTTTCCCAACTATGCATTCCACACGCACCGGGCATGATAATGGAAAAACAAAAAGGGTGGTATCCCATGACATTGGATTTAAAGAAACTCGATATAACCGACAGGGTGGTTGGAAAACTGAAAAATGGGGAAATAAAACTATACCTGGAAAACGAGCCCATCGGCCGCATCAAACTCACAGGCGAAGCCGACTTCGAACTCGACAAGCGCTTCGATGTAGACCAACAACGAATATTCCAGCACATCACCATCACTCAAAACCCACACGCCCAATACACCGACTGCCAAGACGGCGGCTGGTGCTAAACGAAGGTGCCTGGCACCAATAAAAGCACCAATTTTAGACACCAAGAGAAGGTGCCAACATAGATAGACACGACTTGAAGGTTTAGCGCAGGGGGCAAAGTTCTGTATGTTCTTAAATGGCCATGGTATAGTTGAAGAAGGGCGGGAGGCTACACACAAAGCGCGCGATTGAATAAGCTATCTATTACCAACAACTTTCCTGCAGGTGATTTCAATGAGCGAAGAATACGCGGATAAAATTATTATTGTCGAAGGCAGATCGGATAAGAAGAAGGTACTCGCGATGATTAAGGATCATGTGGAGGTTATTTGCACAAACGGGACGATTTCGATTTCCAGGCTGGATGAACTGATCGATTCGTTCGGGGACAGACAGGTGTTTATCCTCGCAGACGCGGACGAAGCGGGCGAAAAGCTAAGGCGGCAATTCCGCCGGGAATACCCGGAGGCGGAGCATCTCTATATTGACAAGATGTACAAAGAGGTCGCCACCGCGCCATACCATCACCTTGCCATGGTGCTTCTGGGCGCCAACATTGATGTTCATGCCGAATATTTGGAGATGGGCCGTACCGCGCAATGAAGGAATGGACAAGCGAAGAAGCTTCCGCCTTTTTGCAAAATGCGAAATCAGGGCTGCTCTATTTTTATACGCCTTTGTGCGGAACCTGCCAGGTAGCTTCAAAAATGCTTGAAGTTGTCGCTGCAATGAACCCACATGTGGAAATTGGCAAAATCAATCTCAATTATGCTCCCGAATTCGCGGAGATTTTTGCGATTGAAAGTGTTCCTTGCCTCGTTTTTATCAGGGAAGGGCGAGCCATCGATTCCGTTTACGCGTTCCGATCTGTACCGTACCTGCTGGAAAAACTACAAACAGTTTTACAATAAGCGGATGCCAAGGCTGCATCTGCTTTTTCTATGCAAAAATCCCCTTAATTTCCTCGTCCGCCCTCCCTTCACTGCCAATCGCCACAAAATTTGGACAAAAATTCAAAAAATAGGCTACTCCCAGCATGTTCCCTTGTTTACAAAATGTTCCTAACCGATTATGATACTTAGGGAGGCGAAATAAATGCGCTTCCATGAATGGAATAAACGTTCGGGCTATGTCCAAACATCTGCAAAGGGCGGGTCAAGATGGCATTTTACAAAGGGTGGGCCAAACAGCTTAACGCCTATAACTACAATATTAAACTGAGCATGGCCGCCAATATCATTACCCAGATTGGAATTGGCATTTTTATCGTCATCTATAATTTTTATGTCCGTGAATTGGGTTATTCGGAATCCGTGAACGGGCAAATTATTTCAATGGCATCGCTTGCGACGGCGATCGTCCTCGTCCCCGCCGGAATCATTGGCGACAAATTCGGGCGGAAAAGAGTTATTTTCACAGGCATTCTCGTATCCGGAACCTTGCTGATCCTAAGGGCTTTGGCGGCCGATGAAACAATGCTCGTCTATTTGGCATTTGCCGCGGGCCTATCGGGCGCATTCCTGCAGGTTTCAGGCATTCCGTGGCTCGCTGAAAACTCCGACCCATCCCAGCGGGTCAACCTGTTTTCCCTCCACTTCGCATTAATGACTGCCGCAAGCGTGATCGGGAACATGCTTGGCGGGATTTTGACCGACTTTTTCGGCCTCTTTTTCACAAACCTTGAAAGCTTGAGGATTACCCTATTAATTGGGGCGGTTATTTACTTAGGGGGAGCGATTCCTGCCTATAAATTCAGGACTCCCGCCAATCGTATGGAAAAACCGCAAACAGATGAAGCCGGCAAGAAAAAAGCCGCGTTCAACTGGAGCGGATTTAAAATCATTGCCCTTTTCGCAATCGCGCAAATGCTCATAGGCTTTGGTGCGGGGCTCGTCATCCCTTACCTGAACCTGTATTTCGCGGGAAGGTTCTCGGCTTCGACATCAACGACCGGATTCATCATCTCACTTGGCCAGGCGGCTACCGCTTTTGCGATGATCATTGGGCCAAAGGTCGTCAAACGCGTCGGCGAGGTCAGGGCTGTCGTTATCCTACAGCTGCTATCGCTCCCATTCCTGCTCTTGACCGCCTACACGGAAAACTTGTGGCTGGCGGCGATTGGCTTCCTGTTCAGGCAGGCGCTTATGAATGCCGGTAACCCGATTCAAAGTTCGCTCATCATGTCGCGCGTTGATGATTCGATGAAAGGCTTGGCAAACTCAATCAACCAGACCGTTTTCAATCTTGGCTGGGCGTTCATGGGGCCGGTTTCGACCGGAATCGTAGTCAAATATGGAGATTACTGGGGCTACGCATACGTCTTCACCATAACCGCAAGCCTTTACTTAATAAGCTCCGTTTATTTCTACCTCGTATTCGGCAGGAAGGTTTTGAAAGGCCAGGCTTCCAAGGTTCCGAAAGCCGCCGGGATGTGACATATTTCCCCGGAAATGTTCCTTTTCTTCAGCAGAAGGGCGTTTTTTGGAAAAAAACACACCAAGATGCCGAGCTATCCAAATCTTGTCGAACGAATCATGGAGGATTCCTCCTACCCGGAAAGAATTAAATGAGCAGGGGGGATTTACAATGATTGAGCAGATGAATCGGTTCTGTGCCAATTTTAATAAAAAGCCGCATTTACATTCATTACTTGGCAGCAGCCATACGGTTTTTTTCCAAATCGGTGGTTTTCTAGTAGAGATCGCGGACGGAAGGGCGGGGGTTGTAATTAGCGATGTACCAGGGAAACCCTTGCTAGCGAAAATCACAGGAAGCCCTGAAGCCATCGGCGAACTGCTTTGCGGGACGGCAAGAATGCGCGATCTGCTCAATCATCGGACAATAGAAGTCCAAGCGTCTTTCCGTGCTGTGCTAAAGCTAGAGTCGATCTTTCTTTTGGCAAAAGAATTTGAACCTGAAAAAACGCTCTTGACGGAAACGATGTCTTAAGATAAACTTTCTTTAAATCTTAGCGCAAGATTCAAACAATTCAATAAACTTATCAAGAGAGGCGGAGGGACTGGCCCAATGATGCCCGGCAACCGGTGAAAGCACGGTGCCAATTCCAGCAGGGTGGCCCCTTGTAAAGATAAGAAGAGAAATTCCCCTCTTCTTATGGAGCGGGTTTTTTGTTTTTTTAGGAAGGTTTAGCCATTTTAGCTGTTCCGAAGCGTTCCGAATTACTGCCTGAAATTTCCGAGTTTTTTTAAAGCTTCTTTATTGACACCATATTTTCGCCATGATACGATAGCAATCGTGATTAATTGAATAGTTAGTTGCTCTTATCAAGAGAGGTGGAGGGATGTGCCCGATGAAGCCCGGCAACCGTCACAGGACCAGTTCTGTGAAATGGTGCCAATTCACACAAAGCGTTCGCTTTGGGAGATGGGAGAAAGGATAAATGTTTAATATGCCTTTCTGCCCAGTTGCAGAGAGGCTTTTTATTTTTATCAGAATGAATCAATAGGTGAATTCAAACGATAGATGAGAGCGTTCAATTGCATGATTGCTGCCTGGAATGATGGGTAAAAGGATGTAAAGAAGGTGATGGAATGATTTCAATTAAAAACGTCAGAAAAAGTTTTTCCTCAAAACAAGGTACACTGACAGCAGTTGATGATGTCAATCTTGACATACAGGAAGGGGAAATCTTCGGGGTAATCGGCTATAGCGGCGCCGGAAAAAGTACGTTGATTCGGATGCTGAACAGACTTGAAAGCCCGACTGAAGGAACCATTACGATTGCAGGGCGTGAAATTTCAAAAATTTCGGGAAGCGAGCTGAGGAAGGCCCGCCAGGAAATCTCAATGATTTTCCAGCATTTCAACCTTCTCTGGTCCAGGACGGTCCGGGAAAACATCGCGTTTCCGCTAGAAATTGCCGGAATCTCGGGCCCGGAGCGAAAAAAGCGTGTCGATGAGCTTATCAAGCTAGTCGGCCTTGAGGGCAGGGAAAATGCTTACCCGTCACAGCTGAGCGGCGGGCAAAAGCAGCGTGTGGGAATTGCGAGGGCGCTTGCGAACAACCCGAAAGTCCTGCTCTGCGACGAAGCGACATCCGCTCTCGACCCGCAAACGACGGATTCGATTCTTGACCTTTTGGTCGACATTAACAAGCGGCTCGGCCTGACGATTGTTTTGATTACCCACGAAATGCATGTTATCAGGAAAATCTGCCACCGCGTCGCCGTGATGGAAAGCGGAAGGATTGTCGAACTCGGTCCGGTGCTGGATGTCTTTAAAAATCCGCAGCAGCCGATAACGAAGCGGTTCGTCCAGCAGGTAACCGAGCCGGAGGAAACAAAAGATACGGTCGAGCATCTGCTTGAACGATTGCCATCCGGGAAGGTCATTCAGCTTACATTTGTCGGCGAGGCGACCGAACAGCCGCTTATTACGAACATAATTAGGAAGTTTGATATAACGGCTAATATTCTGCAGGGAAAAATATCGCAAACACAAAGCGGGTCCTATGGTACACTGTTCCTTCATTTGGATGGGCCGGAAAGCGAACTCGCAAAGGCGCTCGCGTATATCAACTCCCAACAGGTTGGCGTGGAGGTGATTGCGAATGCTTAAAACCTATTTCCCTAATGTCGTCTGGGAAAATATGTGGGCGGCAACACTTGAAACTCTCTACATGACGAGCATTTCCGTTGCGATTACCTTTGTGCTCGGCATTATCCTTGGATTGCTTCTATTCCTGACGGGTAAGGGCAATCTGTGGGAAAATGCTTTTATCAATAAAATCATTGCCGCTTTCGTCAACGTATTTCGTTCAATTCCGTTCATCATTCTAATCGTCCTGCTCATTCCGTTTACCGTTTTCGTGGTCGGATCGATGATTGGGGAAAATGCGGCCTTGCCGGCACTGATTATCGGTTCAGCGCCGTTTTACGCAAGGATGGTTGAAATTGGGCTTCGAGAAATTGATAAAGGGGTCATCGAGGCGGCGAAATCGATGGGTGCCTCGACGTCGACGATTATTTGGAAAGTCTTATTGCCCGAATCGATGCCGGCGCTTGTATCGGGGATTACCGTAACAGCAATCGCCCTTGTCAGCTACACGGCAATGGCTGGTGCAATCGGGGCTGGCGGACTTGGCAACCTTGCTTACCTGGAAGGCTTCGGCCGCGGCCGCAATGATGTAACGGTTATGGCAACAGTCATTATCCTTGTTATTGTTTTCATCATTCAATTAATCGGGGACACAATTACCCGTAAATTGGATAAAAGATAAAATTCCTCAGTCCATGCGGCTGATCATTTACCTACAACAAAGGAGAAGAGAACATGAAAAAATGGCTTGGAACACTTTTAACATTCGTCCTTGTCCTCGTACTTGCTGCTTGCGGCAGTTCCGATGACAACAACAAAGCGGGAAGCGACAAGAAGGAAGATGACAACAAACTCGTTGTTGGCGCAACAAATGTGCCGCATGCTGAAATTCTTGAAGAGGCGAAGCCAATTTTAAAAGAAAAAGGCATCGACCTTGAAATCAAAACATTCACGGACTACGTTCTTCCTAACAAAGCATTGGACTCAAAGGAACTGGATGCAAACTACTTCCAGCACATTCCTTACTTCGAGTCGCAAATCAAGGAAAATGGCTATGACTTTGCCAACGCTGGCGGAATCCACATTGAGCCAATCGGCGTATATTCAAAGAAATATAAGAGCCTCGACGAACTGCCAAAAGGCGCGCATATCATTGTGAGCAGCTCTGTTCCTGACCATGGCCGAATCCTTGCCATGCTTGAAAGCAAAGGGCTGATCAAGCTGAAAGATGGTGTGGACAAAGTTACAGCGACTGTTGAAGACATCGTTGACAACCCTAAAAACCTTAAATTCGACGCAAAATACGAAGCAAAGCTTCTTCCGCAAATCTTTAACCAGGGTGAAGGCGACGCAGTCCTTATCAACTCGAACTATGCAATGGATGCGGGCTTAAACCCAATTGAGGATTCAATCGCAATCGAAGAATCCGATTCACCATATGTTAACATCATCGCTGTCAATAAAGGCGATGAAAACAGCGATAAAATCAAAACTCTCGTGGAAGTCTTACGCTCCAAGGAAGTCCAGGACTTCATCCTCGAAAAGTACAAAGGCTCAGTCGTACCGGTTTCCGAATAATCGGCTGCCGGACCGGCTTTCCTTAGGAAAAATGCGATACTTGCAATTTGGCGGTTCCCTTTTTAGGGGGCCGCTTTTTCTGTTCTATTGCCTCGATTGAAGCCTTATGGAAAACGCATACTTCCCCAGCCATTTCTCCATACTAACGAGGACAACGAATCGTTAGGAGTGAGAGAATTGGAACATTTTCACGAGCCCCAAAATTCAACTGAAGAAGCATTATACGAATATAAGGCTGGCCTTGGCGTCTTTACGAAGAAAATGCCCGAAATAGCGCGGCTGTACAACGCGTTCACAGAAGAATGTTTTAAGGAAGGTGCGCTTTCACAGAAGGACAAGCATCTGATCGCGCTCGGTGTGTCCCTCCATGCCCAAGATGAATATTGCATCATCTATCACCTGAAGGGCTGCCTTGACCAGGGGGCGTCTGAAGATGAAATTCTTGAAACAGTCGGCGTCACCGCGGCATTCGGAGGCGGCGCCGCCATGAGCCAAGGCGTCACCCTCGTCCAGGAAGCTATCGACGAGCTAAACCAGATGAACCACTGATGTAAAAGCCATGGTAAAACGGTACCGATAGAGTTTTTTACGAAGTTATGAAGACACTTTTGGAGGAGTTATTCGTTTGAAACTGCCTTCATTGAGGTTATGAAGACACTTTTGAAGGAGTTATTCGTTTGAAACTGCCTTCATTCAGGTTATGAAGACACTTTTGAAGGAGTTATTCGTTTGAATCTGTCTTCATTGAGGTTATGAAAACACTTTTGAAGGAGTTTTTCGTTTGAAACTGCCTTCATTGAGGTTATGAAGACACTTTTGAAGGAGTTTTTCGTTTGAAACTGTCTTCAAAGGTTTTAGCGGTAGATCTAAGAGTTAAGTTCATGGTGAGCCACATGTCTAAAAGCTTGAGTCTCTTCATCAAGACCGTTTCACTCGAAAAGGAAGCCTCAAACGGTCTTGAGTCTCTTCATCAAGACCGTTTCACTCGTAAAAGAAGCCTCAAACGGTCTTGAGACCCTTCATCAAGACCGTTTCACTCGAAAAGGAAGCCTCAAACGGTCTTGAGGCTCTTCATCAAGACCGTTTCACTCGTAAAGAAAGCCTCAAACGGTCTTGAGACCATTCATCAAGACCGTTTCACTCGTAAAGGAAGCCTCAAACGGTCTTGAGTCTCTTCATCAAGACCGTTTCACTCAAGAAGAAAGCACCAAACGGTCTTTAACCCCCGTTAATCAAACCTTTACAATTAATATTTTGCTCCGGAGCTGCTTCTCGTTAAGTCCCATCCGTAAAATCCCATCCCAACCGGCAATCGCCCTCGGCATAAAGGCCATCCATTAAAAAGCAGAAGCCACCCCATCCCTTCCGGAATCTTTTTCCATCCATTCCTCCCATTACCGTTAAAAAAACTGTTTTCTCAGCCTGGCCAAGGGTATACACTTAAAGTCGAAGAAATACAAAAGCACAAGTCTTATGGCCATTTTTACAAAAACCAAAAGTGATGGGTAAATGAAAGGACGTTTTATTTGTGGAAAAGCTTAACATGAGGTATACATCCGAGATGGAGAAAGCCATGCATGGATCTCATGGAGTAGGGTACGAGGAATACAAGCTGAATCATGAAGTCCGGATGGAAGTAGAGCAGCGCCGCCAGAGGGAGTATGTGAAAAGCCAACGGATGATTGCAGACATCGACCGGAAAGTTTTCTAGGCTAGGAAAAAAATGAACGTACAATCTTCCAGGTAAAATCAGCAACAAATCTTCTTGGAAAAAATTTAACGTATCCTCCAAGTAGGGCACACCCGGCAAAACGGGCAGGCCCACGAGAAGGACACACTATATAATAGGAAGAAAGCCGGAGAGCCAGGGGACCGTTTCACTGGCTTTTCGGCTTTTTTTAAGCTATGGTTAAATCGTGTATACATGAAGCTGTCCGGGCAAGGGGACAATAGCCTTGATAAATCGAAAGGTGAATTCTCAGTACTGCCTGGTTCAGTGAAAATCGGAAAGCATCCTGATAGTAAGTTTAAAGGGTTGCTAACACATTTGATTTGTTATAAGATTGGAATGATAATAAAATGAGAATGGAAGTTTCCGCAATACAGCCGGGCAGACTTCCTCATTAGTAGCGGAGGTATTGAAATGGGTGGATCAACTTTAACGATCAAAGATCTTCATGTCGCGATCGAAGGGAAAGAAATTTTGAAGGGTGTAAACCTTGAAGTAAAAGGCGGGGAAATCCACGCAATCATGGGCCCGAACGGAACTGGGAAATCAACTCTCTCTTCCGCGATCATGGGACATCCTAAATATGAAGTAACAGGCGGTTCCATTACGCTTGACGGCGATGACGTCCTTGAAATGGAAGTTGACGAGCGCGCGCGTGCGGGGCTTTTCCTTGCGATGCAATATCCAAGCGAAATCAGCGGTGTTACCAATGCTGACTTTTTACGTTCAGCCATTAACAGCCGCAGGGGCGAAGGCAATGAAATTTCATTAATGAAATTCATCCGCCAGATGGATTCCCAAATGGACTTCCTTGAAATGGACCAGGACATGGCCCAGCGCTACCTGAATGAAGGTTTCTCCGGCGGTGAAAAGAAGCGGAACGAAATCCTTCAGCTCATGATGCTTGAGCCGAAAATTGCCATTCTTGACGAGATCGACTCCGGTCTTGATATCGACGCGCTCAAGGTTGTTTCCAACGGAATCAATAAAATGCGCGGCGAAGAGTTCGGATGTTTAATTATTACACACTATCAGCGCCTTCTAAACTACATTACTCCTGACCATGTTCATGTCATGATGCAGGGCCGTATCGTAAAATCGGGCGGACCGGAACTTGCGAAGCGCCTGGAAGAAGAAGGATACGAGTGGATCAAGCAAGAGCTTGGCATTGAAGATGAAACTGTCGGCCAAGAAGCATAAGCATTAGGGGGACTAGAGATGACTACTGAAACCATTTTGCCTTTTGACAAAGAGTTCATCAGCTCTTTTTCAAAAGATAAGGCCGAACCGGCATGGCTTGAGGAATTACGTCTGAAGGCTCTTGCCAGCCTCGACTCTCTGCCAATGCCAAGGCCCGATAAAACGAAGATCGACAAGTGGAACTTTACAAAGTTCGAACGCCACACAGTCGAGAGCGAGCCGTACGCATCCCTGAATGACCTTTCCGAGGATGTCAAGGCGCTTATCGACATCGAAGGCCAAAAGAACCTGTATATTCAGCGGAACAACACGCCAGCCTATCTTTCCCTGTCACAGGAACTGAAAGACAAGGGCGTTGTGTTTACAGATATTTTCACGGCAGCGAAAGAGCATGGCGACCTGCTGCGCCGTTACTTCATGAACCAGGCTGTCCAGATTGACGAGCACCGACTCACTGCCCTTCATGCGGCATTGATGAACGGGGGCGCGTTCCTGTACATCCCTAAGAATCTTGAAGTAAGTGAGCCAATCCAGGCCGTTTACCTGCACGACAATGCCGAAACGAACCTGTTCAACCATGTCATTGTAGTTGTTGAGGACAACAGCTCGGCGACATATGTTGAAAACTACATTTCAACTGTCGATGGACAAGGCGTGTTCAATATCATCAGCGAAGCAATCGTCGGGACGAATTCCCGCCTGCAATATGGTGCAGTTGACACCCTGGCCGCAGGAATCACGACCTATGTTAACCGACGCGGCGTTACCGGCAGGGATGCCAGGATTGATTGGGCGCTTGGCCAAATGAATGACGGCAACACCATTTCCGACAACGTGACCAAACTTGTCGGCGACGGCTCCCACGGCGACCTGAAAACAGTTGTAGTCGGGCGCGGGGACCAAGTTCAGAACTTTACAACCCAAATTGTCCATTTTGGTAAAAATACAGAAGGCTTCATCCTGAAGCATGGCGTCATGAAAGACAGCGCGACATCAATTTTTAACGGTATCGGCAAAATTGAGCACGGCGCATCCAAAGCGAATGCGGTTCAGGAATCACGCGTCCTGATGCTAAGCGAAAAAGCACGCGGGGATGCAAACCCGATCCTGCTTATTGATGAAGACGATGTTACCGCGGGCCACGCAGCGTCTGTTGGACGTGTAGATCCATTACAGCTGTACTATCTAATGAGCCGGGGGATTCCGAAGACCGAGGCAGAGCGCCTTGTCATTCATGGCTTCCTTGCGCCGGTTGTCAACCAGCTGCCGATTGAAGGCGTTAAAAAGCAGTTGACAGAAGTGATTGAGAGGAAAGTAAGATGATTAACTCAGCCGAAATCCGCCAGCTGTTTCCAATATTGAACCAGGAAGTAAACGGAAATCCACTTGTCTACCTTGACAGCGGCGCGACTTCCCAAAAACCGGTTCAGGTCATTGAAGCGCTAGATAAATACTATCGCGAGTATAATTCCAACGTCCATCGCGGAGTCCACACACTCGGCACAAGGGCGACCGATGCCTTTGAAGGGGCGCGGGAAAAAGCGCGAAAGTTCATCAATGCCAAATCGACCCAGGAAATCATTTTTACGCGCGGGACGACGACAGCTCTGAATATTGTCGCCCACAGCTATGGCACGGCGAATTTGCGGGAAGGCGATGAAATCGTCATTACCCCGATGGAACACCACAGCAACATCATCCCGTGGCAGCAGGTAGCAAAACGTACCGGCGCCACACTGAAATACATGCCGCTTCAGGAAGACGGCACAATTTCTCTCGATGATGCGCGCAATACGATTACGGAAAACACGAAAATAGTTTCCGTCGTCCATATTTCCAACGTGCTCGGCGTAGTGAACCCGGTCAAGGAAATCGCCAAAATCGCCCATGAAAATGGCGCGGTCATGGTCGTTGACGGCGCCCAGAGCGCACCCCATATGAAGGTGGATGTCCAGGATTTGGATTGCGATTTCTTCGCGTTTTCCGGCCATAAAATGTGCGGTCCGACCGGAATTGGGGTATTATACGGGAAAAAGCATCTTTTGGAAAATATGGATCCGATTGAATTCGGCGGCGAAATGATTGATTTCGTCCATGATTTCGAATCAACCTGGAAAGAGCTTCCGTGGAAGTTCGAGGCCGGCACCCCGATCATCGCGGGCGCCATCGGCCTTGGTGCGGCAATCGACTTTTTGCAGGAAATAGGCATGGAAACTATCGAAGAACATGACCGGAGACTTGGTGCCTACGCGCTAGACAAGATGTCCAAAATTGAAGGTATGACGATCTACGGGCCGATGGATCCTTCCAAACGTACCGGCATCGTGACTTTCAATATCAGCGACGTCCATCCGCATGATGTCGCCACTGTCCTTGACGCGGAAGGCATTGCCGTCCGCGCGGGCCACCACTGCGCACAGGTGCTGATGAGGTGGCTGAAGGCTTCGGCCACGGCTAGGGCAAGCATGTATCTGTACAACACGGAAGAGGATATTGACAGGCTCGTTGACGGCCTTGTCAAAACAAAGGAGTATTTCAGCGATGTCTTCTAATAACTTGGATCAGCTTTACCGCCAGGTGATCATGGACCACTACAAAAACCCCCGCAACAAAGGGGTTCTCGAGGATGGCAGCCTGACGGTCAATATGAATAACCCAACCTGCGGCGACCGGATCCAGCTGACAATGAACGTTGAAGACGGAATTGTAACGAATGCGAAGTTCGAAGGGGAAGGCTGCTCGATTTCAATGTCTTCCGCTTCGATGATGACGCAGGCAATCAAAGGGAAAAAAATCGAGGATGCCCTCAAGATGTCCACCATTTTCTCCGATATGATGCAGGGAAAAGACTACGGCGACGATCTTGACCTCGGCGACATCGAAGCCCTTTCAGGCGTTTCGAAGTTCCCGGCACGGATCAAGTGCGCGACACTGGCATGGAAAGCGATGGAAAAAGGACTCGCGGATGCTACTAAAGAATAGGTTTGACAGCCTTTTGCAACGCTGTGCGTGCAGGGAACAGGCCGGGCTGCCGGTACTGGGCGTGGACGCAAAGCACTTTTTCCCAATAAAGGCCTTTAAAAACCTAAGAATGGAGGAAAACGGTGATGGCTAAAAAAGCGCCAGAAATCGGTGATTATAAATATGGCTTTGCCGACAGGGACGTTTCCATCTTCCGGTCGAAGCGCGGGCTGACGCGCGAGATCGTTGAGGAAATTTCGAAAATGAAGGAAGAACCCCAGTGGATGCTCGATTTCCGACTGAAATCGCTCGAGCATTTCTACAATATGCCTATGCCACAATGGGGCGGCGACCTGAATTCGTTGAACTTCGACGAAATCACTTACTATGTCAAGCCTTCCGAAAAAACTGAACGTTCGTGGGATGAGGTGCCTGAGGAAATCAAGGCGACCTTCGACAAGCTCGGAATCCCTGAAGCGGAACAGAAGTACCTGGCCGGAGTTTCCGCCCAGTACGAATCGGAAGTAGTTTACCACAATATGCAGGAAGACCTTGAAAAGCTGGGCATCGTCTTCAAGGATACCGACTCCGCGCTTAAGGAAAACGAAGAGATTTTCCGCAAGCACTGGGCGACGGTCATCCCTCCGACCGACAACAAGTTCTCTGCATTGAACTCGGCGGTCTGGTCCGGCGGCTCGTTCATCTATGTACCGCCAGGCGTGAAGGTCGACACTCCGCTCCAGGCGTACTTCCGCATCAACTCCGAAAACATGGGGCAGTTCGAACGGACACTGATTATTGTGGATGAAGGGGCAAGTGTCCACTATGTTGAGGGCTGTACGGCACCTGTCTACACCACGAATTCACTGCATAGCGCGGTCGTGGAAATCATTATCAAGAAGGATGCCTACTGCCGCTACACAACCATCCAGAACTGGGCGAACAACGTTTACAACCTCGTAACGAAGCGTGCGGTTTGTGACGCGAACGCCACTATGGAATGGATTGACGGCAACATCGGCTCGAAGCTGACAATGAAGTATCCGGCTGTCATCCTTCGTGGTGAGGGTGCGCGCGGTTTGACATTGTCGATCGCATTGGCAGGGAAAGGGCAGCACCAGGACGCGGGCGCGAAAATGCTCCACCTGGCGCCAAACACATCTTCAACAATCGTGTCAAAATCAATCTCGAAGCACGGCGGAAAGGTTACGTACCGCGGTATCGTCCACTTCGGACGCAAAGCGGACGGTGCCCGTTCCAACATCGAGTGCGACACGCTGATCATGGATAACAAATCGACTTCGGATACGATTCCGTACAACGAAATCCTGAACGACAACATTTCGCTCGAGCACGAAGCGAAGGTTTCCAAGGTTTCCGAGGAGCAGCTCTTCTATCTGATGAGCCGCGGGGTCTCCGAACAAGAAGCAACTGAAATGATCGTCATGGGCTTCATCGAGCCATTCACGAAAGAACTTCCAATGGAATATGCCGTTGAAATGAACCGCCTCATCAAGTTTGAGATGGAAGGTTCTATTGGTTAATATTTTGGTTTTCAAAACCGTCTGCCCATGTGGCGGGCGGKTTTTTGTTTTGGCCAAGATGTGTTTGTGGGAGAGAGACTTTCCCCTCAGCTTCTGACAGGAATCCAAGTTTTCGGGCCAAAGCTGTCAGAAGTCCCTTCATCTTCTGACACGAATCCAAGTTTTCGGCCCAAAGCTGTCGGAAGTCGCCTCATCTTCTGACACGAATCCTTATTTCACGGCCCAAGCTGTCAGAAGTCCCCTTATCTTCTGACACGAATCCTTATTTCACCGCCAAAGCTGTCAGAAGTCCCGCCAACTTCAACACGAACCCCGATTTCAATGCCAGGGCTGTCAGAAATCTCCCGAACTTTTGACACGAATCCAGCTTATCCCGTCACCACTACCAAAAGCACGGCCCCTTATTATCTCGTACTGCCCCCACCCAACCCAAATCAGTGTTTAGTTTCCTCTCCCTCGGGAAAAAGACGTGAAAAAGGTGGTTTTTGGGTCTATTGTGCTATGATGGGACTGGAGGGATTGTATGATTTATATTGGAGTGACGGGGTGGGGGGACCATGACAGCCTGTATCGGCAGGGAATGCCCGCCCGTGAGAAGTTAAGCGAATATGCGGGCCATTTTCCGGTTGTTGAGGTAGACGCGGCCTTTTATGCCATTCAGCCCATAAAGAACTCTGTGAGATGGGTTGAGCAGGTCCCCGCCAACTTTCAGTTCATCGTCAAAGCCTATCAGGGAATGACCGGCCACCAGCGAGGCGACAGCCCGTTCGCGACGGAAGCGGACATGTTTGCGGCGTTTAAGGAGTCGCTTACGCCCTATTTGGAGCATGGCAAGCTTGCCATGGCACTGTTCCAGTTCCCGCCATGGTTTGAATGCAAAAAGGAAAATGTCGACTACCTACGCTTCTGTAAAGCCGAGATGGGCGATATTCCGTGCGCCATCGAATTCAGGCACCAATCCTGGTACTCACCGGCGTTCCGCGAGCAAACACTAACCTTCCTCAGGCATGAAAACTGGATACACTCCGTTTGCGACGAGCCGCAGGCAGGCTCGGGTTCCATCCCGATTGTCCTTGAAGCAACCCACCCCGACAAAACGCTCGTCCGCTTTCACGGCAGGAACGTGCACGGCTGGCAAAAGAAAAACGCAAAAAATTGGCGCGAGGTGCGCTATTTATATAAATACAACCGCGAGGAGCTGGAAGAATGGGCAAACTATCTGAAACAGCTCCAGCAACAAAGCAAGGACCTTTACGTTTTGTTCAACAATAACTCGGGCGGGGACGCAGCGGGAAATGCCAAGGAAATGATTGAAATCCTCGGCATTGAATACGACATCCTCGCACCGCGGCAGCTGGACCTTTTTTAAAAACACCAGACTTACGCCGTAAGACAAATTTTTTTTGAAAAACTGGCCCATGCCACCCATTACTATACTCATATAGAATCAGCAAACACCACGCAAACAGCACGCTGGTGCGCGCAACAATAGGAGACTAACATACAAATGGAATGGATATTCATTATATTGCTTGGAGTGGCGGCAAGCGCCCTTGGTTCACTCATCGGACTCGGCGGCGGAATTATCATCGTCCCGGCGCTTCTCTACCTTGGCTCGCTCGGCGTCTTTCCGGACATCACGCCCCAGCAAATCGTCGGAACCTCGCTTTTTACAATGATTTTTACCGGCGCCTCCTCAACTGTTGGCTATATCAAACATAAGACAGTAGACTACAAGAGCGGCCTCATTTTCCTGATTGGCAGCGCTCCGGGCGGGATTTTCGGCGCATGGATGGTCAAGCATCTTGATGTGCACACCTTTAATCTTTACTTTGGTATGTTCGTCCTGTTTGTTTCCGCCGTCATGGTCCTCCGCAACCGGATCAAGCCGCTTCCGTATAAAAAGGATTCAGGCTATGCGATGGCGTATACGGATCAGACAGGGAAAACGTTCGAGTACGGATTTAACCCGTTGCTTGGCATAATGATTTCCCTTGCGATCGGCTTCATATCCGGCATATTCGGCGTCGGGGGTGGATCGCTCATGGTGCCGGCAATGATTTTGCTCTTCTTTTTCCCGCCGCATGTGGCCGTCGCGACATCGATGTTCATGATATTTTTGTCCTCGATCATCAGCTCGGCCGCCCATATCGCGCTCGGAAACATCAACTGGCTCTATGCCGCAGCGCTCGTCCCAGGAGCATGGATCGGCGCGCAAATCGGCGTATACCTGAACAGGCGGCTGCAAAGCAAAACGATTGTCCTGATATTGCGCATCATTCTTGTCATTATCGGCTTTCGCCTCATCTATGAGGGCGTCTTCGGGTAACGCAGAACACCCACTACAGGTATACCATAATCGGGATACTCCAAAGAGTCCGATATTGCATGAACAGATTGCTTGTACCTTCTTCTAAAGCAAAGGAAGCGAACAGATGGAAAAGATACATATTTACCACACAAACGACCTACACAGCCATTTTGAGAACTGGCCGAAAATCAGCCGCCTCATCCGCGATCGTGTGAAAAAGCATCGGGAAGCAGGGGAGGAAGTTTTTGTTTTTGACATCGGCGACCATGTCGACCGCTGGCATCCGTACACCGAGGGGACGATGGGGAAGGGGAATGCCGCGCTTTTGGAAGAGGCCAGCTACACCGCCGTCACCATTGGCAACAACGAAGGAATTACCCTCCCGTATGAAGGGCTTAACACCCTTTTTCAGAAAAGAAGCTTCGACATTCTTGTTGCAAATGTTTACAACAAATATGGGCAGCGCCCCGATTGGGCAAAACCGTTTAGCATTTATACGACAGCGGCCGGGACAAAAGTTGGCGCGATTGGACTGACCGCCTATTTCGCGCTTTTTTACAAGCTGCTCGGCTGGCGTCTGGCAGACCCGTTCGAGGAACTTAAGCGCCAGCTTCCTGCCCTTAAAGAGCAGTCCGACGTCATCATTCTTCTTTCCCACCTTGGGATCTATGAAGATGAACGGATTGCGGAAGAGTTTCCCGAAATCGATGTCATTCTGGGCGGGCATACCCATCACGTCCTTCAGGAAGGCAAACTCGTAAACGGCACTCTCCTTGCCGCGGCCGGGAAATATGGAAACTTTGCCGGCCACGTCACATTGGAAATTGAAAACAGCCAGATCAGCAGCAAATCTGCCCATCTTTACCCAATAGAAGGCGTTGCCCGTGCACGATCGGAACTAAATGAAACAGAAGCACTATTCGAAATGGGCCGGAGCCTCCTTGAAAAAAAGGTCGCCGAAGTTGAGCCTCTGACCGCCGATTTCTTCATCGACTCGGATTTGCCCCAGCTTTTATGCGAAGCGTTGAGGGAGTGGTGCGATGCCGACTGCGCCTTTTTAAACGCCGGCCTGATCCTTGGCCCGCTTGAAGGAGCCGTGTCAAAGTTCGACTTGCTGTCCGTTTGCCCGCACCCAATCAATCCTTGCACGGTAACGCTCGATGGGGATGAACTGAAGGAAATCCTTCGCATGACCCGTGAGGAAAGCCTGCCGCACATCGAAGTAAAGGGGCTGGGATTCCGCGGGACGGTCATGGGGAAATTTGTGTACGACCGAATTCAGGTCCTCGAGAGGGAAAAGGACTTCCTCATTAATGGAAAACGGATTGACCCGGACGCGAAGTACATCGTCGCCATCCCCGACATGTTCACATTCGGCCGCTTCTTTCCGCAAATCGTCAGGTCCGAAACCAAATACTACTACATGCCGGAATTCCTGCGCGACGTCCTCGAATGGAAACTGAACCGAATCTAGGCACACAAGCGCCTTTTGCACGAAGCGAAAGGCGCTTTTCGCATTTTCCACCGCCGGAGATTGTTGCCAGGGCGGGGGGACAAGTTCACTCTCCCTCCGCACCCGCATACAGTAGTAATAGGGACAGGGGAAAGGAGTGGGCGGATGATTGACGTAACACCACTGGAAGTAGGCGGGAACACGTTCCTCGGAATCACAGTGAAACTCCCCAGGACGACCCTCCTCATCATCACAGGCGGCTCCGGCTACATTATGTGCGGCGCGCTCGACATCGGCCTGCTAAACCGCAAACTAAGGGACAGGAAAATCGTTGCCGGACGGGCGGTAGGCGTAAAAACAATCGACGAACTCCTCGATGCCCCGCTCGAATCCGTCACCCAGGAAGCCGAAAAGCGCGGAATCCACGCAGGCATGACCGGCCGGAACGCCCTGCCACGAATGATTTAAACACACAAGGCATCCACCCGTACACGGTGAATGCCTTTTCTTTTAAAAATTGGCCCATGAACCCGGTTCCGCTACCCCCAGCCACTCCTGCTCACACGTAGGGAAACTATGATCCCGGTCCTGCTTCAGCCCCCGTTCCCGCCATCACTTTCACTTTTAAAAAAGCATTTGTATAAAGAAATACTTTTCAACAAATAATTTCAATGAACCTTTCAATTATTTTCCAAACGTGATATTTTTTAAAGGCAAAAAAGAAAGTTATAAATTTACTGAGAAGAATCACCAATAATCCTATATTTTCCTTTTATGCTATATATTATTTAAATTTTAGTAATATTTCGGCAAAGTATTTAAATGTAAATAAAATAATTAGAAAAAATATATTAGAATAACGATTTTTTAGTTGACAGGCTACCCGAGAATCCATATACTAACGTTATGATTTCAAAAATCTGAAAAATACAAATTTTTAATCGAAAGATTCATGGGGGTATTTGTTTATGGAAAATAGACCGCAATGGGGAACACGCGCAGGCTTTGTCCTGGCTGCAATCGGTTCTGCAGTTGGCTTGGGGAACATCTGGAGATTCCCGGCGGTAGCGTACGAAAATGGAGGAGGAGCATTCTTTTTCCCTTACCTGTTCGCACTTTTGACAGCAGGGATTCCTTTGCTCATTCTTGAATTTACGCTGGGCCATAAGTATAAAGGGTCGTCGCCGCTCACATTTGCGCGGCTGAATAAAAAGTTCGAATGGCTTGGCTGGTGGCAAGTCGCCATTTCGTTTGTCATTTCAACTTATTATCCGATTATCATTGCATGGGCGCTTTCCTACGCATGGTTCTCTGTTAACCTTTCATGGGGGAAAGACCCGGGCACATTCCTGTTTGAAAACTACCTGAAGGTAGCACCAAATCCGGGTGAATTTATCGGGCTTGTCCCCGGCGTTTTCATTCCATTGCTTCTCGTTTGGGGAATTACGCTGGGAGTCCTGTTTAAGGGTGTTAAAAAAGGGATCGAGGCAGCGAATAAATTCATGCTTCCAACCCTTATTGTCCTGTTTTTGATTATTGTTGTCCGCGCCCTTACGCTTGACGGTGCTGTCGAAGGCCTTAATGCGTTCTTCAAGCCGGACTGGCATCAAATCGCGAGCCCTAAGGTTTGGGTTGCCGCATACGGCCAAATTTTCTTCAGCTTGTCGGTAGGATTCGCCATCATGGTCACGTATTCAAGCTATCTGCCAAAGAAAACGGACCTGACAAACAACGCCTTTATTACAGGCTTTGCGAACTCCGGCTTTGAACTGCTCGCAGGTATCGGCGTATTCGCTGCGCTTGGCTTCATGGCCCAGCAGCAGGGCGTGCCGGTTAACGAAGTCGTTAAATCGGGAATCGGGCTGGCATTTGTGGTATTCCCGCAAATCATCAACGAGTTTCCTGCATTTAACCAATTTTTCGGGCTTCTGTTCTTTGCCTGCCTGTTCCTGGCGGGATTAACATCACTCATTTCTATTGTCGAGACATTCGTAGCTGGAGTCCAGGACAAATTCAATGTCTCAAGGACAAAGTCGGTTATGATTGGCGGAGGACTTTCCGCTCTTGTTTCTATCCTTTATGCAACACAGGGCGGCCTGTATCTGCTTGATGCGGTCGACAACTTTATCAACCAGTTCGGTATCGTCATTGCCGGCCTCTTTGAAGTCGTCCTTGTCGCCTGGATCGCCAAAAAGCTTACGAACCTGCAGGATCACGCAAACGCCATTTCCGACATAAGAATCGGCAGCTGGTGGAAGGTTTCCCTGTCCACCATCACACCGCTTGTCCTAGGGTATATGACTGTCCAGAACTTCATTAACAATTTGAAGGAAAATTACGAAGGCTATCCAACATCCTTCCTGCTTTACGCGGGCTGGGGCGTTGCCATCGCGGCTGTTGTGGTAGGATTCGTCTTCATGTCCCTCCGCTGGGGCAAAAACAGCCTGAACGTGCCTGATGAAAGGGAGGTTTAATACTATGGCTGGAGATGCAATCGCAATGATGGTCGTCGGGATCGTCATCATATGGGGAGGCCTCGTCGCAAGCATCGCGAACGCGGCGATCAAATCAAAAAAAGCTAACTAAATGAATTGGAAAAGCCATTCCGGACAGCCCGGAATGGCTTTTTTGAATCCTTCAAGAGCGGCTACTGAAAACCAAACTCTAAAACCCAAAACAAGAAAAGAGACAAAAAAGCCGCCCGTTATCTTCGTTTGGCCTTCTTGTCCATGCGTTCCCACTTGCGCAAATGCGGATAAGGATCAAACGCCCATTCTGTAAAACCATTGTCCTTGTACATCCCGTAGTGGAGGTGGGGGGGGAATTTCCCGGACGTTCCAGGCGGCCCGTATCCTGAGCTGCCGACTCCGCCAATCAGCTTGCCCGGTTCAACAACATCCCCAACATTAATATCCTTGGCAAACCCGCTCATATGCGCGTAATAGTGATAATTATTATTCAAATCCCTTATGCCAATCCGCCAGCCGCCAAACCGGTTCCAGCCCTTCATTTCGACGGTCCCATAGCTTGTCGCCCGCACCGGAACCCCGTAGCCGGCAAAGATGTCTGTTCCTTCGTGCATGCGGCGGCCACCCCAGCCACGCGCATCACCCCATGTGTTTTTATAGCTATGGTTGCTCCGGTATGGCACAGGGAAGGCGTTCCCTTCGAGGTCAATCCGGCCAAACTGGCTGAAAACCTTTGCAAAGCCCATAATAATGCCGACAGCTTTGTCACGATGGTAATACTCCCATAGCGCAATCCGAAAGTTCTCATTATCCGAGCCATACTTAAGTACATGGTTGGCAAAAGCATGGAGGACGTCCTCATCCTCAAAACGGCTCGCCTTTCTGTTCCCGTTCCCGTCAATCCCCGCCCCATCAAAAAAGGCAATGGATACAGGATTTTTATCTTCCGGGTTAGGGTTCGCAGCGCCCGCCCATGTTTCCGGGGAAAAATAAATTGAAATGGCACCCTCCGGATCAGGCAAATCCTTGCGGGAAAGGCGGACATTCCGCTCATATCTGTCGACTGCAGCAATATAATACCACGGAATGCCGGTTGCCGCCTCCGTTTTTCTATAAAGCTGAAGCCTTGCCTTGTCCAAGTCCAGTTCCTCCGCGTAAGCACCTTCAAGACCAGGAATGGACAGCAGCACCAAAAGCGCCAGCAACGATAACAGTATCTTCAAATCAGGGTACCCTCCTTTCAGCCCGGCTTTTTCTGTATTTTGCCTCATTGGACCCCGCTTCATAAGCCACAATAATTGCCAGTGAGAGACTTATTCTTGAAAGGGTATTCCTGAGTGTGTTACAGTTCAAAAGAGATAGCATTCCGTACATAATTCATTGGAGTGGATGACATGACAACAAAAAAGACCCCATTGCGCAAGCCTGAATGGCTGAAAATAAAATTGAATACGAACGAAAACTACACAGGGCTGAAAAAAATGATGCGCAACAAAAACCTCCACACGGTGTGTGAGGAAGCGCGCTGCCCGAACATCCATGAGTGCTGGGCGGTCAGGCGGACGGCGACGTTCATGATCCTTGGCGATATCTGTACCCGCGCCTGCCGTTTCTGCGCCGTGAAAACTGGATTGCCTACCGAGCTCGACCTTCAGGAACCGGAACGCGTAGCCGACTCCGTAGCACAAATGAACTTGAAGCATGCTGTCATAACTGCGGTCGCACGTGATGACCTTCGTGACGGGGGAGCGGCCGTTTTCGCGGAAACAGTCCGCGCCATCCGCCGAAAAAATCCATTCACAAGCATCGAGGTGCTCCCATCCGATATGGGCGGCGTTGAAGAAAACCTACGTACGCTGATGGATGCCCGCCCGGATATCCTGAACCACAACATCGAAACGGTCAGGAGGCTCACGCCGAGAGTCCGCGCGCGCGCAACATACGATCGTTCGCTCGAATTTTTGCGCAGGGCAAAAGAAATGCAGCCTGACATCCCGACAAAATCAAGTCTTATGATTGGTGTTGGCGAAACTTGGGAAGAAATCCTCGAGGTTATGGACGACCTTCGCGCCAATAACGTCGACATCATGACAATCGGCCAATATCTGCAGCCGACAAAAAAGCACCTCGTGGTCGAAAAATATTACACGCCTGACGAATTCAATGAACTGAAGCAAATTGCCATTTCCAAAGGATTCAGCCATTGCGAAGCAGGCCCGCTCGTCCGCTCATCCTACCATGCCGACGAGCAGGTAAATGCAGCTGCCAAAGCACGGGCTGCGATGGCAGAAGCGGCAGGGAATGAAGCCGTAGAGGCGTAATCCAAGCTTTGCGGGAAAATCCGATTGATGCGGAACTTCCGCTTAGTCCAGTCCAAAAACCAACAAAGGCATCCGTCCTCGGCGGATGCCTTTACTGCGTTCCTTCGACCCATGTTAGGCTGCCTTTACACATGCACCTCCCCATGCCCGATCACCGCCCCATATTCCCATTCATTCCGCGCTTCATATCATCGGAAGTTTCGCCATTTTCATTTTCCGAAGCATTCATCCTCGCTCCCTGCGGCGACTTTTTCATCTCCCTGATCACAGCCGCGATGGACTCCTCCGCATTCTCATTATGCGTCGTCAGGCTCGAAAGTGTTTCCACATCGCGCATCAAGTTCTTATTGTCCGACACATACACATGGAAAAACCGCGGAACGCATGACATTGCCGTTTTCTTCACCTGGTCTGCCGTCAACTCCCGATTATTCGAATCCGTATCATAAGCGACAAGCACCTCTTCATCCGTAACAAGCACTGCCGCATCATTCACATTCGGCAACGTCGTACTGATCCGGCTGATGTCCTTCGCAATTTGCCCCCTATCAATTCGGGCCATCTCCTCCGCCGTCGACCTGTCCCCCATAACCGGGCTCTTTTGATGACGGTAAAAACCGAACCTCTGAGACTCATCTGGCCGCTTTTTATCGCCCAGGCCCCCATATACCTCCGACCGGCGGTTATCCGGATGCAAATGGCTTACGCCGCCATAATTATCCCCCTTGGGATTATCCTGGCAACCCGCAAGCAGCAGCCCACACAGCCCAGCAGCCAAAAACGCCTTCCTCATTCGCAACACCTCCTACCCAAAGTATTGCCAACCCGAAGTTATTTTCTGTTAGTAATTAGATGGGAATCGGTTATAATGGAAAAAGAGATTTGCCTGCAAATGAGGTGAGAGGAATGATAGTTGTCAACAACACCGCCTACGAAGTCATTGAAGACTTCAGGAACGGTTTCAATGAAGATGCCTTCAAGGACAGATACAGCGAAATCCTGGCAAGGTATGATTATATAGTCGGCGACTGGGGGTACGGCCAGCTCCGCCTCCGCGGCTTCTTTGACGACCAGAACCAAAAAGCCACCTTCGACACGAAAATCAGCACACTGACCGAATACCTTTACGAATTCTGTAACTTCGGGTGCGCCTACTTCGTCGTTAAGAAAATCAAGAAATAATGCTTTTTTTGGAAAAAAGGGGCAGCCATAAACCGGCTGCCCCTTGCCCATGCCATCCACCCGCGGCCCAACCGAGCAGCCGCACACAAACCGTTACACAATCTCTGCCAAAAACGACCGGAGCTCCTCCGCATCCTCCTCAGAAAGCTGGAAGGCGTACTCAAGATACCCTTCCTCCTTCAAGTCATCCTCACCAATAATCGCGAACCTGCTGCCCTGCATATCGAGGACAAGCGTTTTGCCAAAGTGCCTGCCGGTCTGGATGAGGGCCAAATCAAACCTATTGCTTTCACCAACGAAGCTCACGAACCTTGTTTTCGAAGCCTCCGTATCATCATAAAGAAAAAACCGCTCTGCCATAATCCTGCTCCTTTTAAAAAATATAATTAGTTTCAGCCCCCAAGTGATTACCGGGCCATTTACATTTTTTCAATTCTTCATTTCCCATCTTACCAAAATACTTATTGAAAATGCATGTTGATAACTTCAAATAAAGAGCGCAGATGAAACTGAAGAAAATGCATGTCGACAACTTTCAAGGAAAAGTAAAGATAAAAACGACGAAAAATGCCAAATTGTGTTACAATACGATTACAGGCACATCGGAGAGGAATGAAACGAATGGTCCGTCAGTATGTGGCAAAGGCAACACAACTTATGCAATGGGGCAAGATTGTTCTTCCCCTGTCATCCATAAAGTTTTTCCCTCCGCAATTCGTCCTCAGGAACCCGGTTGCACAGGGAGTAAAAAATGCTTTCCGGGAAGGCTATGAGGCTGCCGTTATCGTGTTTAACCTGAAAAATTTAAAGGAGCTTGCCGATTTCCTTGGTCCGGCCGAATTTCCGAAATTCATGGAGCAGTTCAGGAAGATATTCCGCGAGGCGGTTGAAACCGAGGTGGAAGAAGAGGACATCATTTCACTCCATGATTTTTATGGGGACGGACTGTCGCTTTTCGTCCGTGTCGGGCATGACCGGAACGGGCTGTCCGCGATTGATTCAATCATGAGGAAAGTGGCGGGCAAAGGACGAAGGGAGCTGCACGAAGAGTTCCCAACGGCGCAAATGGTCCTAGAAACAGGCTATATGTTCGTTGAAAAAAAGCATTATTCAATCCAGGAAGCCATTCTGAAAGCCCATCAGCAGGCTGTGGCAATGGCTGAAAAACGAATTGAATCCGAATTTAACGAAATGCTCTTCATCATGGGCAAAATCATTTCCCAAAAGGAAATTTTCCTGCTCGCCCAGCCAATTTTCGACGTGGCAACGAATGAAGTCCACGCATGGGAAATGCTGACACGGGGCCCGGCAGGCACAATGCTTGAAAGTCCGTTCACGCTTTTTTCCGTCGCAAGGCAGACGGGCAAGCTATATGAATTGGAACTCATCGTGCTCGAAAAGGCACTTGAGGAAATCGGCCAGCTTGAATGCAAGCAGAATTTCTTTATCAATTTCACTCCGCTGACGCTTGGTAACCCGCGGTTCATCCGCGACGTGAAAAGGCTGATGCATAAATATAAGAATATTTCCCCGAAGCGAATTACATTCGAAATCACGGAACGGGATTCAATTGAAGAGATGCGGGACTTCATCTATAACATTAAAGTTCTTCGCCTCATGGGGTTCCGGATTGCGGTTGACGATACGGGTTCCGGCTATGCAAGCCTGAACACGATCAACGAGGTGATGCCGGACATCATTAAAATCGACCGCTCCGTCATTGAAAACATCGACAAAAACTCCGTGAAGGAGTCAATGCTAAAGGGGCTTTTGCTTGTCGCCAGGGAGGCAGGATCGCTTGTTGTCGCGGAAGGCATTGAAAATGAAGAAGAAGCTTCCGTCCTAACCCGCAATAAGGTTGACCTTGCCCAGGGGTACTTCTATGCAAGACCTAGAATGCTCGCAAAAAAAATTGCTACTTAGGGATGTGGACATAAATGTACTTTGTCGATCGGGATCAAATGGAACAGAGGCTCCTCTACATAGAGCAGCTGACCGGGCTGTACAAGGCGCAAGAAAAGTGGGACTCCCCGCTTGAAAAAGCCGCCCTGGAAAGGATCACGCATATGCTGGCCGAAGCCGTACTCGATGTAGGCAATGCAATGATTGACGGCTTCATCATGCGCGACCCGGGCAGTTATGAAGACATAATTGACATTCTCCTTGATGAAAAAGTAATTGATGAGCCAATATCCGCTAGCCTGAAGTTGCTCGTTTCCCACCGGAAACAGCTTGTCCAGTATTATACAGCTATCGACCACGTACAGCTCGCGGCTGAATTGGCGGCAATAGTGGATGGGGTCGAGGCTTTCCCTGGCCTGGTCAGGACATACCTTGCCAACGAACTGGGGCCCGTTTCGGCTTTTAAAAAATAACAACCAACCCGGCCGCAAAATAGCGGCTTTTTTATTTTTTTTGTTTTCTGCCAACTCATGAACACCTGAACATATTAAGCAATTCGCCAGGGCTATACTAAATGAATGGACACTTTACCGGGAGTGATTTAGTTGAAAACATATAAAGGCTACATGATTGACCTTGATGGGACTATGTACAGGGGGACGGAACGGATAGAGGCTGCTTCCGATTTTATAAAAAGGCTGCAAACCAATGGGATTCCGTATTTGTTTGTTACGAACAACTCGACCCGTACCCCAGCCCAGGTCGCGGAAAAGCTCAGCCGCTTTGACATCCCTGCCACCACGGAGCAGGTGTTCACATCAAGCCTGGCTACAGCCAGCTTCATTGCGGGGGAGAAGCAAGGTGCATCCGTGTATATGATTGGGGAAGAGGGGCTCCGCCATGCCCTTCGCGAAAAAGGGCTTGTTCCGGGAGCGGAGCATGCCGATTATGTCGTCGTAGGGCTAGATACGGCTTTGACGTATGAAAAGCTCGCTGTCGCCTGCCTCGCTGTCCGCAACGGGGCGCGCTTTCTGTCAACGAACAGCGATTTGGCCGTCCCGACCGAGCGGGGAATGCTGCCGGCAAACGGGGCGATAACCGCTGCGATAACCGCATCTACCGGGGTGCAGCCGACATTCATAGGTAAGCCTGAATCAATCATCATGGAGCAGGCGTTGAAAGTTCTCGGAACAAACAAGGAAGAAACCATTATGGTCGGCGACTATTATGATACCGATATACTGGCGGGAATGAATGCCGGCCTTGACACTCTGCTTGTCCATACCGGCGTGACGAGCCGCGAACGATTGGCTAATTACGATAGAAAGCCAACATACTCAGTTGATTCCCTTGATGAATGGGACGTATGAATGCAAAAAGTCCAGCCGCTTCATGGCTGGACTATTTTTGAAACAAATAATCTTGTTACTCCGCATTTTCAGCACGGTGAGCGAGGCGGCTCGATGCGGCCGCGGCAACAGCTCCGACAATATCGTCCAGGAAGGTGTGCACCTCTCCGGTCGATTTATCGTTCAATCGCCTTAAGATCCCCGGTTTTTGCTTATCAATGTACCCATAATTCGTGAATCCGATCGAGCCATACACGTTCACGATTGAAAAAGCAAGAATTTCATCCACACCGTACAAGCTTTCATCCGTTTTTATAATAGACTGGAGCGGCTCCTCCAGAAGGCCTTTCTCGGCAAGCATGTCGAGCTGGATGCCGGTAATGATTGCATTTTGGACTTCCCTTTTTGAAAGAACGCGTTCCACATTGTGGAGGCAGTCTTCAATTTTCAAGTCTTCGTGGTATTTTTGCTGCAAGAAATAGACGAGGTCAGCGATATCCTGCACCTCGACCCCCCGCTCCTTCAGCCATCTGCGGGCGGTAGTTTCCGTTAAGTTTACGTTCTTCTTCTCAGACATGTGGTAGTCACCTTTCCCCGTAAGTTTCACTATATATATAACCCTATTTCTTTACATTATGCCTGACCTCTCCAAAAGGAACAAATTTGGGGATTCTTTCATATTGTTTGCAAGTGCTGCCGGTTCATCCGTTTTTTCTAAAAAAAGGGCGAAATAAGTTTGCCTCGCTTAGGCATATACATAGTAGGGAATCCGGGAAGGCAGGTGGTTTCATGCTCGGGCAAATGCTTGAAAAAGTGTACGGGATTTCAGCCGGTGAATATACGAGGATTGAATCCTATGATGCATTCAGGGGGAATGGCTTTTACTACTTTGTCGCCAACCCCCGAGGGAAAGACGAAGAAGAAGCGGCCGAGCTGCAAAAAATAGCCGCCCATTTAATGGCGTACGGGGACAGGAATGTTCCGGCGGTCCTTCCGACAAAAAGCGGGAGCATCGTAGCCGAATGGGAAGGAGGGAGGTATTGCCTGCTCGCTTCTGCCCAACCGATGCGAAAAGGGCAAATGCGGCTTGGGCGGAAACTCGCGAAATTTCACGAGCGGGGCAGGATGGTTCCTTTCCAGGTCGAAAAAACGGCGCGGATTGGCCAGTGGAAAAATATGTGGGAAACAAGGCTTGACCAAATGGAACGGGTATGGTCGGAACGGATTTTCCAGCCTGCCTCTGATGAGTTTGAACGGATGTTCATTGAATCCTTCCCATACTTTGTGGGGCTAGCTGAAAACGCAATTCAATATCTCGTGGATACTGAGCTTGATGAGGAGGCGGAAATCGTTGATGGCGGGACGGTCTGCCATGAACGGTTTTCGGAAGGAACCTGGGGTAGGCAATATATTTTTAAAAACCCAATTGATTGGGTTTTTGATCACCGAAGCCGTGATTTAGCGGAATGGGCGAGAAGCAGGTTTTTTCATAACAGCAGGACATGCGGCCCGGAAATCACGCAGTTCTTTTCGGATTACCGCAGCATTGCACCGCTGTCGAAGTTTTCATGGAGACTCCTGTATGCAAGGCTCCTGTTTCCTCTTCATTATCTGGAAACGATTGAAACGTACTACAGCTCAAACCGGGAGTCAATTCAAAAGGCGCTTGAAGACCGCCTCGTTGCCATCCTGAAGCAAACGTCCGACTACGAGCAATTCACCGCATCATTTTTCACAACAGCCGGTTCGCCGTTTATAGCAGCGCTCCCAAAGCCGGAGTGGCAGGCCATCCGCTAACCGCTGCAGAGGTATAATGGCTTCCTGATGGCAGGCAGCCGCTAAACCAGGCAGGGTGGCTGCAGAGGTATAATGGCTTCCTGGTGGCAAGGGCCACCGCTTTCCCTCCTCTTGGTTAGCCATTGCTGTTTCGCCTCAGGCAAACCGATTAGTCATTTTTACCCGTCATAGTGTGATACTATAAAGGTATGACGGGTTTTTTAAAAAAAGGACAGGCTCTGGCCCTGAACGGTGCTTGGGCTCTATGGAAGGGGTAAAAAAGTGAAGCCATACATATTTATAACACGAAAATTACCTGAGGAAGCAGTGGAAGGATTGCGCGGAAGCTATGAGGTTTCCATGTGGGACAAGGAGGAGATGCCGGTCTCGAGGGATAGGCTCCTTGAAGAGGCAGCCAAAGCGGACGCCCTTTTAACGATGCTTTCCGACCGGATTGACGAAGAAGTCTTTAACGTGGGGAAAAACCTGAAAGTAGTCGCGAATCTCGCGGTCGGTTTTGACAACATTGATGTGCCCGCTGCTACGAAAAGGGGAATTGCAGTTTGCAACACGCCCGATGTCTTAACGGATACGACTGCTGACCTGACGTTTGCGCTCCTGATGGCGGCAGCCAGGAGAATCGTCGAAGCGGCAGAATTTATCAAGGAAGACAAATGGAAAAGCTGGAGTCCGCTCCTTTTGGCTGGGCGGGATATCCACCACAAGACAATCGGGATTGTCGGCATGGGCAATATCGGTGCCGCTGTGGCAAAGCGCGCAACTGGTTTTGACATGACGATCCTTTACCATAACCGTTCGCGGAATATGGAGGTCGAGGAGGCAATCGGCGCCCAGTATGTATCCTTTGATGAACTTGTAGCCGAATCAGATTTTGTCGTGTGCATGACGCCGTTAACAGAGCAAACTAGAGGGATGTTTACCCGTGATGTATTCAGGAAAATGAAGAAAACTGCCATATTTGTCAATGCCGCCCGCGGCCCGGTCGTAGACGAAGAAGCCCTTTATGACGCTCTTGTTGAAGGGGATATTGCCGGAGCGGGGCTTGACGTATTCGACAAAGAACCAATCAGTGCCAGCCATCCGCTTCTGAAGCTGGACAACGTCACCGCGATCCCGCATATCGGCAGCGCCAGCATCGAAACGAGAATGACCATGATGAATTTGTGCGCGTACAATATCAGCCTCGTCCTGTCCGGAAAGGCCCCAAAAACACTGGTGAACAAGGATTGGAAAACTTCTTGATCAGCGCATAAAAAAGCGATTGCCTGCTTTAGGCAATCGCTTTGCTATGCATAATTAGAATACCTGTTCAACTTCGACAACGCCAGGTACTTCTTCAAGAAGCGCGCGTTCAATCCCGGCTTTCAGTGTGATTGTCGAGCTCGGGCAGCTGCCACATGCACCAAGCAAACGGAGTTTAACAATCCCATCCTCGATATCGACTAATTCACAATCGCCGCCATCGCGAAGGAGAAACGGGCGCAATTTATCGAGAACTTCCTGAACCTGTGCAATCATTTCCTGTTCTGTCATGAAAATCGACTCCTTTCATACTATCTATTATAATCTGATAGAGGGTAAAAATCCATTCTTCGGAATAGGAAAACTTTGAATAAAGAGCTTATTTATATAATTGCAGTCAAAATGTTGTAAAATTTGTTCAAGGGGGAATGGTTATGGGAGAAAGGAAAGTTGAAATAATCGTATACGGAGCGGACCAGCTTTGTCCAAGTTGTGTGAATCTGCCTTCGTCCAAAGAAACTTATGAGTGGCTTGAAGCGGCGGTAAGCCGGAAATTTCCGGACCAGCCGTTTGATATAACCTATGTGGACATTTACAACCCGCCGGAAATGGAAGAAAAAAAGTCATTTGCCGAGCGCGTCATCGAAGAGGACATGTTTTATCCTGTTGTCCTCATAGGTGACAAGATTGTCGGCGAAGGCAACCCGCGGCTCAAAACAATTTTTGCCGAACTCGAAAACCACGGTTACCGCGCCGAGTAGGATGAATGGCGGGCGGATTGGGCTCATGTAGCCAGCCACTGCTTTTAAAATGAATGAAGGAACCAGTTTTGTAGATTAATAGCCAGTGCCAGGCACGAGGGGCATTCCCGAATTACCAAGGGGGATGCCTTTTGTTTTTTTATAGGCAGCCAAAAAACCGCCAATTCGGCGGTTCACAGCCATAAAAAAAACCAGGCACACCACCTGGTTTCTCCATCAGCCCTTATGATATTTGTATAACCACAGTACGCCGGATTTAAGCAGCCTTGCGACACGGCCAGTAATTGCGTGTTCAGCCATCATGCCAAATCCTTGTTTTTTCCCAAGCGATCCGAGGACGCCCTTCAATTTAATCGGCGGCAATGTATCGGGAAGTTTCTCGCCGCTCCATCTTTTTTTGAGAACCTCCGCGATTTGTTCGGCTTGCCCCTCGGCAAGCTGCGCGCTTGGCGCATGCGGGAGGCTTGCGCAATCCCCGACAACAAATACATTCTCATAACCGGGAAGATGATGGTGTGGAGTCACGGCTAACCTTCCGGATGAATCCTTCTCCACATTGAGTTCACGAACAATCCTGTTCGCCTGGATGCCGGCGGTCCAGACAATCGCATCGCAATGGACCGGTTCGTCATGGTTATAAAGTATGTTCTTTTCCACCTTCGTAATATTGGAATTATTGATAATCTCCACACGATGGCGGACAAACCAATTTTCCACGTACTCGCTGAGGCGGTCGGGGAAATCGGAAAGGATATGATTGCCCCTGTCGAAAAGCTTGACTTGAAGGTCCGGACGGCTTTCGCTCAGCTCACTCGCCAGTTCAACGCCGCTCAGTCCCGCGCCGACAATGCCAACAGTCGCGCCGGGAGCAAGGTTGCTTAACGTTTGATACGTCTGGCGGGACTTTTCGATGCTTTGGATGCTGAGAGTGTACAGGTCTGCGCCTGGAACGTTATGATACTTATCCTCGCAGCCAAGGCCAATCACGAGAATGTCATAAGCCATTTTGTCAGAGCCGTTCAACTCAATTGATTGTTCGTAAAGGTTGATTCCAGTCACATCGCCGTATTTAATGGAAAGGCGCGGATGTTCGGGAAAATCAACACGGAGTTCCTTGTCTGAAACCGTTCCGGCGGCGAGCGCATAATATTCTGTTTTAAGACAATGGTAAGGATTTTTGTCCACAAGCGTTGCCGATACCCCCGCTGGCAAGTGCTCCGGCAGAAGCTTGTTCAAAAGCCTCATACCGCCATATCCTCCCCCAAGGATAACTAAATTCGTCATAAAAATAATCCCCTTTTGTTTGCGCAAATGATTTTCGTAGAGCGGGTAAAATTTTCGCGGCATAATTTTAAAACACGCACTGTTACTCAGTTTGAGTATAGCTAAATTGTGTCAATATCTCAACAATTTCAAACGCCGTGTTGACAATGGCCAGGAGCATATGGTAATTGACTGGGATGGGCAAAAGGAGTAGGATAATAGGGTGCATAAAATGAGGTGAGTGAATGATTAACCCGATAATAGAGTTCTGCATCAGCAACCTTGCGAGCGGCGCCCAGGCTGCCCGAGAAAAGCTCGAACGGGACCCGAACCTTGATATCGTAGAATATGGGTGCCTTGGCTATTGCGGAAAATGTGCTTCCACCATGTATGCCCTCGTCAATGGGGAACCTGTCACCGGCAGCACGCCGGACGAGCTTGTGGAAAATATTTATCAGTACCTGGATGAAAACCCAATGTTCTAATTTTCGCAAAAATGGGCAGACATGTTGAGAACCGATACTCAACTGAAATATACTATAACTAAGGCAAGGAAAAGGAGGGATTTGGATGGAAAACCAGATTGTAAACCTTACAGAAGCGGCAGCCCTGCAAATAAAGGATATGATGAAGCAAAATGAAGAGGAAGGTGCGTTCCTTCGCGTCAGCGTAAAGGGCGGCGGTTGCAGCGGACTTTCATATGGCTTGGGGATTGACCACGAAATTGGTGAAAGCGATATCCAACTTGAACAGTTCGGGATTCACATTTTGGTCGACAAGGAAAGCGGCCCGATCCTGAACGGAACAAAGATTGATTATAAAGAATCCTTGATGGGCGGGGGCTTCACAATCGAAAACCCGAACGCCATCGCTTCATGCGGATGCGGCTCATCGTTCCGTACAGCAACAGCCGCCGGTACTCCGGAAGATTGCTAAGGCGGAAAACCGCGTCATTACAAAGTTTTTAAGTCAGGGATAGATGTCCGATAAGCTAAACGGCAACAGTGGCTAAGGGCTGCGATTCCGCGACGAATATTCTTCGATTAATAAATATAGCAATAAGCAGTAGTAAACGGCCACCCTCGCGGTGGTTTTTTTATGCGACATTACTTTACCCTGGAACCTGCGAATGTATATGTAAGGGGATATAGGCCAGTATGTGAAGTAATATTGCTTAATGTAGCTTGCAGAAACAAGCCGTTATCGACTCCCAGAATGTTTGGCCGGGCGGAGCCACCGCATATCCGAGTCAATTGTTCGTAAAATTTAGTAATGTTCTTGGTTACGTTAATGCTTTGATGGGATATTCTATCTATTAAAATTGCAAAAACTTGTAGTTTTTTGATTATACCTAAGGTAAAATAAGGTAAAATAAAACTCCTGAGGTATAAGAATGGTAAAATCTTGGCTAAACTGGGCTTGGGCCATCATATTTACAATTTTAATGACTATACTTGGCAATGAAGCAAATGCCAAATTAGGGGATATTGCAAATTGGTATCAATTCCATATGCTTATCTCATTCTGGATTTTAGTGGCATATATTATAATCGGCACACTGTTTTTTTCGGTTAAATTTTGGGTAGGTAAGATTTATAAGGACCAAAAAAGCCAATTAATTGATGAATTAACTAAAGAAGTGCAAAATAAGATTAAGAAGGACTACAGAACAAGTTTAAGTAGTGCAAAAAGCACTTTGAAAAATGAAGCGGAACAGAAAGTAATTAGTACTTTAAAAGAAGAAAAGCCACACTTCAAAAAAGAAATAAAAGAAATAGTAATTAAGGAACTTCGTGATGAATTCAGACATGAAATAGACCGAGAAAAGAAACACTTTATTGAACTTATTGAGGAAAAAATGGCTAGGTTTGATGATAAGAAATCTGAAATCGAAAAAATTATTGGTGCACAACAATATCAACAGAGTATTACGCATGTTCAATCAGAGCCGAAATTTACCATAGAGGAATTTACAAGAATTATTACGGAAATAGGAACTCAGCACAAACAAATACCTGTGCCGGAGGGGATAAAATGAGTTATTTAGTTTTTACAAAATATTTTGTAGATAGGTTTAATGAGATTATCGATTATAAAGGGAAAAGTGAATCTATATTTAAAGTATGGAGCATGATAAGGGAAATTGATCAACTGGGTGAAGATTTTCTGGATTCGCCCTATTTAGAAAGAATAAATATTGACAATGAAGACGTCTTTCTTATTCAATCTAATGAATTAAGGCTTTTGGCACAATTAAAAACAGATAAGCTTGAGTTTTTAACTATTTATGAGTTTGGGGAAGAAGTATATAACCATATGATGGATATCATTGTAGATGACACGAAAAAAAAAGCATTGGCCAATAACTATGCATAATTGGTAATGATTATCGAGCTGCCACCTTATGGTAGCTTTTATTTTTTTATTAGTTTAGGGAACGTAGGTTTGTGTTTAAATGCCTTTAAACAACGCGGAAGGACTGACCAAGTATGAGGTTAAAAGACCGCGGAAAACTAAAATGAATGCCGGCAGTAGCAGGGGGAAATTGATGAGCAGTAGTTAGTGGAATTAAGTGAGCGAATCTGTTGTGATATTCAATTTACACTACATTTAAAGAGGTAGCTTCAAATGACGAATATTCATACGATTTAATTGGGCGCGTCCATTACGTCAATGAGCTAACTTGGCAAATGCTCATTGAGCAGGGTGACAGTGGTTTTCCACGGACGTGGTTGAGGATTAGGTTTACTTTCATTATGTCGAACGTTTGGGGAAATTAGAGTTAACTAAATTCGTCGTCCATTATAGGCGCGATTAACATCCTGACAAATAAAAATAACTGTTCAATGAGTGCTAAAACGTTGATATGTTCGTATTTAAACTACTGGTGGCTTTACAATCGAGAACCAGAACGCCATCGCTTCATGCCGATGTGGCTCATCGTTCCGCACAGCAACAGTCACCGGCACCCCGAAAGAATGCTAGAGCGCTTTTTTGAAAAATAAAGCAGTGCCTTCCTAACCATTTTGGGAAACCTTAGCGAATGGGAAGGTTTTTTCTTTTTAAAAATAAAACTGGGAAGCGGAAAAAATAAACGCTGCCGAGTAACAGAGACACAGATTCGGTTTCAGGATCCAGGTGAGTCCTGATAACCAGAAACTGTACCGAAACCTCTCGGGTCCAAGCAGAAGCTGGCCTACGTCAAGAGACAATAATCGGATCTCCCACTAATTACAATAAGCGCTCCAAATAACGAAAAAGCCTCCCGGAAAAACCGGGAAGCCTTAAATAAATCAACCAAACATTGACGAGCTGTGGAGCGGCTGGATTTTTGCTTTTGGATCGATATACGCCTTGGCGTTGTTGACCGCCGTCGGTGCTTCGCCAAATCCGCACGCAATCAGCTTTACTTTTCCGTCATAGGTGCAAATATCCCCGGCGGCATAAATCCCAGGCACATTTGTCTCCATTTTCGAATTAACTAAAATGGAGTTCTTTTCAATTTGCAGGCCCCATTCCTTGATTGGGCCGAGCGAGGAAACAAAACCATAGTTGACGATAACCGCATCAACATCGATTGCCTCCCTTGTAGAGCCGTCGACGCTGGCGATGACGACCTGTTTGATTTCGTCTCCGCCAATCAATTCTTCCGGAACAAAAGGAGTCTTGATTTCGACCTTCGAATTGTGAAGGTTCTCGACGCTGTGCTCATGGGCGCGGAATTTGTCGCGGCGATGGATGATCGTCACTTTTTCAGCGATTGGCTCAAGCATAAGCGCCCAGTCGACTGCTGAATCTCCTCCGCCAAACACGACAACCTTCTTGCCGGCAAATTGGTTCAGGTCATCAATGAAGTAATGAAGGTTCTTTCCTTCGTATTGGGAAGCGCTTTCTAATTCTAATCTGCGAGGCTGGAATGCGCCGTTCCCAGCGGTGATGATAACCGTTTTTGAAAAATGCGTCTCCTTATCCGTTGTCAGTTTGAAAACGCCATCCGCTTGCTTTTCGACCTTCTCAACCGACTGCTCTAGTGCGATGGCCGGCTCGAATTTGGCCATTTGCTCCTTTAGGTTGTTGACGAGTTCCTGGGCACGGACCTTCGGGAAACCAGCAACATCATATATATATTTTTCAGGATAAAGGGCTGACAGCTGGCCGCCTAGTTGTGGAAGGCTCTCGATGATTTTAACCGAAGCCTGTCTCATACCCCCGTAAAAGGCGGTAAACAGGCCAGTTGGCCCTCCTCCAATAATGGTAATATCATAAACCTTTTGCTCTTCTTGCACGTGTGTATCCCCCCAACAAAGTAGTAAAGGTAGTCCAGAGATAATCATACCACAACTGTGCCAATACAAGCCATATGGTGCTAGTTTAAGGAAGGGGCTTGTATTGATTTCCAACACAACCCCTTCCTTTTTAAGTAAAACCCTTGCCAGTAAAGGGAAAAATAAATAAACTGAATTGTTGAACATTTTAAAAGAGGCATTTTGGTTGAAGAATTCGCTTGAAAATGCGTAAGAAAAAGAATAAGATGGGATATGGAAATATTGTTACTAAATTGTGACAAAACAAGCACATTTTTTTGAACATCAAAGTGAAGAAAATCACAATCTCTGTTATTGTCTATGTTTCTTCCAAATTAAGGGTAACCGAAAAATTATTGGTTAATTAAATTGGAGAACTGGGGCAGAAGCTAAAAGCACTCGTATAAAATATAATGTAAAGGTGGAAGTGATTGCGTTGAGAATCCCTAAAATCGTCATTCTTGGGGCCGGCTATGGCGGGCTCATTACCACAGTCCGACTTCAGAAACTGATAGGGGTAAATGAAGCGGAAATCGTCCTGGTAAACAAAAATGATTACCACTACGAAACAACGTGGCTGCACGAAGCCTCCGCTGGCACCCTGCACCACGACCGTGTCCGTTATGACATTGATACCGTCATCGACCGGCACAAGGTTGAATTCGTCCAAGGTACGGTCAACGAAATTAATAAGGAAGAAAAGAAGGTCGTCCTTGATAAAGGAGAAATTAACTACGATTATCTTGTGATTGCCTTGGGCGCCGAGCCTGAAACATTTGGGATCAAAGGCCTGAAGGAATATGCGTTCGGGATTACGAATGTTAATTCTGCCCGCCAGCTTCGTGAACATATCGAGTACCAGTTTGCAACTTACAATTTTGAAGAAGAAAAGAAAGACGAGCGCCTGACAATCGTTGTTGGCGGCGCAGGCTTTACCGGAATTGAATTCCTTGGTGAATTAGCGAACCGCATTCCTAAGCTTTGCCAGGAATACGATGTTGATTTCCACAAAGTGCGCGTTGTCTGTGTAGAAGCAGCACCAACCGTACTTCCAGGTTTCGATCCTGAACTCGTGGATTATGCTGTTGCGACGCTTGAGCGCAAAGGCGTGGAATTCATGATTGGAACAGCCATTAAGGAATGTACTCCTGACGGCATCATCGTTGCCAAAGGTGAAGACGAAGTAATGGAAATCAAAGCTGAGACGGTAGTTTGGGCAGCGGGGGTACGTGGAAACTCCATCATCGAGAAATCCGGTTTTGAAGCGATGAGAGGCCGTGTGAAGGTCCAGCCTGATCTTCGCGTCCCAGGCTATAATGATATTTTCATCATTGGCGATTGTTCATTGATCATCAATGAAGAAATCAACCGCCCATATCCTCCGACAGCGCAAATCGCCATGCAGCAGGGCGAAGTTGCCGCGAAGAATATTGCCGCGCTTGTACGAGGCAAAGAAGATCTTGAGACATTTGTCCCTGATATTAAAGGAACTGTCTGCTCTCTTGGCGAGGATGATGCAATCGGCGTTGTGTACGGCAAAAAGCTGACCGGCGGCAAAGCATCGATCATGAAAAAAGTCATCGACAACCGTGCGCTTTACCTCGTTGGCGGCGCAGGGCTTGTTTTGAAAAAGGGAAAATTCAACGTGCTATAATCTGAAGGGGCAGAGCAATCTGCTCCTTTTTGCATTTGCAACCGAGTGTTGCTAAAGCTTTTTCCGGTAAAAGAAAAACGGTTTGTTCCGGTCAGCCAGATAGGTCTTTTTCAAAGATTGTAGTCATTTTTTTAACAAAAAATACATATGAAAGAAAGTTATTTTTGAAAGGGTGGGGAAAATGGCGGCGAATAAGCGTGGGAAGGTTTGGCTCGCTGCGGCTGGCCTTGTAATATCTGAGCAAGGAAAATGGCTCGTTGTTAAAAAAAGCTACGGGGGCCTAAAAGGAAAATGGTCGATTCCGGCAGGATTTGTGGACGAGGGGGAAACTGCGGATGAAGCGGCTGTCAGGGAAGTAAAGGAAGAAACAGGCGTTGAATGCACGGTAAAAGGACTCATTGGCCTCCGTACCGGGGTCATTCAATCCGATTTCAGCGACAATCTCCTGTTGTTTTTACTAGAAGCGAAGGAAGGTGGAGCCATTCATCCCCAGGAAAATGAAATCGTTGAGGTAGCTTACATTTCACCGGAGGATTTGATGCTCGATAAGGAAGCATCCATTCTTATCCACTATCTAATTGGCCTCGGAAATCTTGTCCATCTTCCCGGCAAAGACGGACTTAACCCTGGAAACGATTTCGGCTATACATCCTATAAGCTCTTTTTTTGAAAAAATTGTCTCTGAAAATCGCTGATATGTGGCAAACGTATGTCGCTGCAAACAAAATTATTTAAATTTTCAGTAATTTTGAGAAAGAGCGAGAAAATGAAAGCTTGAAGTGCATGTATACGTTTTCATTGGGCGAAAACAGGCGAATATTCTGCTTTTCGTTTTCATATATTCCTGTTATATTATCAGAAAATTAAGTTAATATTTCAAAGGAGAGATACGATATGAAAACAACAAAGACAGATGCAAAAAAGTGTATGTATTGCGGAGGGTTTGGTTATTTCCAGCTGCTTCTTGGCGGTTCGGAAACGTGCACATGCTGCGGTGGTTCCGGCAAAAAGAAGGAGTAGCCAAAAAAAGAATCAGCAGCCGGGAATTCAGGCAGGGCTGTTGACTGTCCCAACGGGCTTGAGTAAACTATAACTTGAGTGCCTGAGGGGGATGAATGATGAGTATTGTTGAACTGGTCTTATCGATGCTTTTATTCTTTGTACTTTTTTTCGGAATTGGTTTCCTTTTGAATATGCTTTTGAGGATGTCGTGGATCATGGCTGTCCTTTACCCAATCATTGTACTGCTGATTGTCGACAAGGTCAGGTTTATCGAGTATATCACCAATACAAAAACGGCTTTTGGCGAACTGGGGAACAAGATTGGTTCATTAGGCTCAGCCGATGTGATTATTCTATCCAGCGGTTTTGCCGGGGCAATTGCCGCGGGGGCTGCCATAAAGCTTTTACGGAAAAATGGGTACCAAATGTTCTAGCCTTTTCCTTCGTGGAAACGGCTATTTTTATGTCCGTATAGGCAAATTTACCTGTTAAAAATCATTTTTTTGCTCCTTTTATGAATATTCTCCTGAAACTTGGGGAAGATTGTCATGGGAGGAGTGAAAATATGAACCATAAAAAGGCATGGGCTAGGCGATTTGCCATGGTACTCTTGTTTGTTTTGGCACTTACGACCACCTTTCAATCAATTTCCGGAGTCGAGGCGAAAATGTTAATCTCCTACTCTGGACTTGGACAGGAAGGCCCACAACATGAGAAAAGCGTTCACACAATATTTGCCCATAAATTGAAATCGGTTGGTTTGAAGCTAAAAAAAATCAGGCACGCCATCAGGCCGCAAAGCTTGATATCATCAAGTGAAGCAGTTGCAGCGGCACCGCCAAAGCTCGAGGAAGCGATTGACTGGAGCAAGTACAGGAAAAAGAAGGTCATGGCAACCGGCTACACGGCTGGGGTTGAATCGACTGGAAAGGACAAAAGCCACCCGGCATACGGAATTACATACTCAGGGGTCAAGGTTAAACGGGATCTTTTTTCAACGGTCGCCGCTGACCCGGCCATATTCCCAATCGGGACCGTGCTTTTCATCCCGGACTATGGGTACGGAGTCGTAGCCGACACCGGTAGCGCCATCAAAGGACATAAGCTCGACCTTTATTTCGAAACGGTAGAAGACGTTTTCAGGGAATGGGGCAAAAGGACCGTTGATGTTTTCATTATTAAAATGGGTAATGGAAAGCTGACCGAAAAGGAACTGACTGTCATGAATGAAACGGAATCGCTTCAGGTTTTCCGGCAACAATACATAAATTCAGAAAAAAAATAAATGGAGCGTTGAGCTGGCAATGCGATTGCCGGCTTTTTTTTCATTGTCTAAGTTGGTTATTCACTAGAAAAATTGAGTTAAGGCTAACTTAGTGCTAGAACAGCAGTTGGCAATCGATCCTTTGGGCATTAAAAGCCAACTTAAGGCCCGAACAGCACTAATATGCCCCTCCTTCGGGCACTCAAAGCCAACTTAACGCCCCAATACCACTAATATGCCCTTCGAAAAACACTTTCGCGGTGAAGAGCCAAACCATTCACCCAACTCATGAACCTCGGCTGGAGAGGCTTGATTCTTTGAGGAAAACAAGAACCGGCAGTATGATGGATAAAAGGCATCAGGCAAAGAGGGGAGGGTGGCTAAACTGGAACTTTATCCGGACCAGTACTATGAATTCTTTATCCACTTTAATGAAGGCGACTATTATACATGCCATGACCTTCTAGAGGAAATGTGGATGGAAGAGAAAGGTAACTTGTTTTTCAAAGGCCTTTTGCAAATGAGTGTCGCCCTTTACCATTACGGCTATGGCAATGTGAAAGGAGCCCGGGCGATGATGAAAGCGGCTCATATCTACTTGCAGGGGTACAGGCCGAGGCATTGGGGATTGGATCTTGAGAAGGTGATTGCTTATATTGAGGAGTGCCAGCTGCTCATTCCGGATGGTATTGACAAGGTCCCTTTTGAACAAATTCATATCCTTCCGCCACTCCCTTTGCTCTATTTATATCTTGAGGATTAGGGCGAAACGGCTATATATGAATTTTTCATACTTTTCGATATAATTGAAAGGTATAAAAAGGGAGGTTTTGAGATGTTTACGGTTAAAACGGAAGTGGATTTTTCGGCAAGCCATGAAAACCTGGTTGTTGGCCTTTTTGACAAGCCGGTCAAATTTGAAGGCGGACTCGCTGCTCTTGATGAAATGTTTGGCGGACAGCTGAATGACCTTGCCAAAAATGGTGACATTTCAGGAAAGCTTAAGGAAGTTGGCAAATTACATACACTGGGGAAGGCAGGAGCGAAAAAAATCTGGTTTGTCGGCCTTGGCAGGGAAAAAGAGTTTACCTTCGGAAAATTGCGTGAAGCTTTGGGCCGAGCGTTCAAGGCGCTCAAAAACGCGAAACAGGAAGAAGCGGCGCTCTTGCTTGATTCGTTCGTATCCGGCGATATCGACACGGAGGAGGCGGCTTACGCGGTAAGCGAAGCATTCGCCCTTTCCACCTATGTCTTTGAAGGGTATAAACAAAAGCCGAACGAGCCGGAGAAAAAGCTTGAAACAATTACTGTCTATACGGAAGCAACCGACGAACAAGCAATTAACGCATCGCTTACGGTTGGGTACGCATATGGGCAGGGAACAAATTCAGCAAGAACACTAGTCAACACGCCAGGCAATATGCTCAAGGCAACGGATTTGGCGGAGTATGCCCGCAAACTTGGGGAAAAGTACGGCTTTGAAACAGAAATCCTTGGCCTTGAGGAAATCAGGAAGCTTGGCATGGGAGCGCTTCTTGCTGTTAACCAAGGATCCCTCGAAGAACCGAGGATGATTGTCCTGAAATACCAGGGAAAGGAATCTTGGGAGGATGCGATTGGCCTTGTCGGCAAAGGCATCACGTTTGATACAGGCGGTTATTCCATCAAGACGAAAACAGGCATCGTTGGCATGAAGACGGACATGGGCGGTGCTGCGGCGGTTCTTGGCGCGATGGAAATCATCGGCCAATTGAAGCCTGAACAAAATGTCGTTGCCGTTATCCCATCGACCGACAATATGATCGGCGGCGGCGCCTTCAAGCCGGACGATGTCATCACATCAATGAGCGGCAAGACGATTGAAGTATTGAATACGGATGCGGAGGGCCGTTTAGTACTTGCGGATGCAATGACTTATGCGAAGCACCACGGCGCAAAATACCTCGTTGATGTGGCAACCTTGACTGGCGGGGTCATCACTGCGCTCGGCCTGCATACAACCGGTGCGATGACGAACAATGAAGAACTGTTTGAACAGGTCCTTGAAGCATCCCATGAAGCGGGTGAGCAAATGTGGCGCCTTCCGATATTTGAAAAAGACCTGGAGCGGGTCCGCGGCAGCAAAATTGCTGATTTGAACAATTCGCCGGGCTCTGAAGGCCATGCCGTAATGGGCGGGGCGTTTGTCGGGGAGTTTGCCGAAGGGACTCCATGGGTTCACCTCGACATTGCCGGGACGGCTACCTCAAGGCAGGACACTGACCTTGGCCCATCTGGGGCAACGGGTGTCATGTCAAGGACGCTTGCGCTGTTTGTTGAGCGCTTCGAGCCTTTTGCAAAATAAAACTAATAGTGTTTAAAACGCAATTGCCCGCCGGTGTCTGTACTGGCGGGTTTTTTTTCGCAAATCCCTGAAAGCAAGAGCCCGCCCACTCAAACTTCTCTTCTCTCGCATATGAAATAGGGAAGGCGAGTGCACAGAAAAGGAGGTTCCCAATATGTACGACATGAGAAATCAGTATCACTACGGAGGGGATCAGCGGTTTTTCGCGGGGCCATTTCTTGGCGGCCTGCTTGGTGGAGTGTTGGGCAGCGCATTGTTCTTTCCGCGTCCGTTCGTCCCATTCGGTGGCTATCCAGGGTTCGGTTTTCCAGGATACGGGTACGGATATGGCTTCGGATTTCCATATTATTAAAAAAATCCGTAGGCCATCCAGACTGAGCCCTTTCGCTCTTATTAGGGATGGAAGGAATAAAGAGAAGGGGCTGCCCATAAAGGGATCAGCCCTTTTTTCCTTATAGCAGCCTTAGGAAATCCCTTCCTTCTGTGATAGAATTGTAGTAAGGAAATTCCGAAAACGGACGCGTGGCTATTTCCACCTGAGCGTAATTGAAACACCGCAACAGCCGGGATCGGCTAAAACAATTGTAATTCCATCTGGGTCGTAGATAATCCTGACATCTTTCCTGATCCCGGCAGAGGCAATCAGGCTTTTGACAATTTCTGTTTTTGATGCCTGCGCCGCTTCCATAATCCGTTTGGAAAAATCGCGGGAGCCAGCTATTTTATCCGCTAAAATGCCAGCTTCCGTAAGGGCGGGCCTTACTTTCCGCGCCGAGGCCATCAACATGTCGGGAACAGCCGGGGGGTATACCCTCCCGAAATGCCCGTTATATATGGAATAGGGATAGCCGTAATAGTGCACATGCAACACTTCCTTTTGAAAAAGTGATAAAGATTTTTTATAAAACGGGTTGTGGCTTGATGTGCGTTGCCTTGGACGCTTCAATTCATTAATGTATATGAAATTCACAGCTGGCCTATACGGCTTGGAAAAGGATTGCCTTTAACAAAAAGGGGAATGGGTAAGAAAGGAAAATTTACTGGGAGGGAGGAACAATGGATGGATCTCGATTTTCTCTTGAATATCCTTGAAGAAAGCGGCTATGCCGGTTTGTTTTTATGGATTCTGCTTGGTTCCTCGACCCTTCCGGTACCCAATGAAATCATTATGATGACGATCGGGGCCGCAGCATCCAGGAGTGCTGCGGAAACACTTCCAATATTTCTTACTACGCTCGGAGGAGTGCTGACCGCTTTGACGGCCAGCTATTTTTTAGGTAGATTCATCGGCTGGCCATTGCTGAATTTTTTGGCCAAAAAGGAGCGGTTTGCCAAGAAGATTGGCGTTTCGCTCAAGCTTATGGACAAATACCATGCTTTTTCCCTTTCGCTTAGCTATTTTGTACCGGGGGCAAGGGCGGTTGTTCCTTTCCTCTATGGGTTCAGCCGGCTTTCTTTTAGAACATTCATGCTCTTCGCATACAGCGGAGCTACGGCCTGGCTTTTAATTATGTTTTTTGCGGGTTATTTGTTTGGTGAGCATGCGAGGGGATATATGGGGGAGTTTTTCCTGGGGGTGATCGTTGTGGCTGCCATCATTTATGGTTTTGTTAAAATGCACCGCAAAAAACGGGGAATAGAAGGCAAAGATGAGGAGCCGATTCATCCGGGCTGCCTGTCCGCCATACAGAAAGGCAGCCCGGATTAAATCCGGCCTGCCAATCCAACTGTCCAGTTACATTTCCCTTCGGTGTTCGAATAGGTCGATTGTTCCAAGAACAACGTGTGCCAGGCCAAAGCCAAGCACAGTGTTGGCAACCATTTTGTTGACTCCGTTGTTCCGTGACATTGCATAGCCAGCAGCAGTAACAGCCGATCCGAGGATTGTCGGGATTAGCCCTTCCCTGAATCTATTCATCCGCGCTCACCTCATTCGAATAATTTCCGTTGGTCCATTGCTGGACATACATAGTATAAGTAGAAAATGGATTTGTATAGATAGAACATTTTTCAAAGAAAGTTGGGAGACGATGGAAACAAAGAATACAATGATTGAAGCACTGGGTATCGAATTAACATTGCTGGAAAAGGGCAGGGTGGAGGCGACGATGCCTGTCGATGAACGAACGAGGCAGCCGTTTGGCGTTTTGCATGGTGGAGCATCCGTCGCACTTGCCGAAACGGTTGCAAGTGTGGGAGCGTATCAGCTTGTGGACCATGAAACCGAGTCGGTGGCAGGGCTTGAAATTAACGCGAACCATGTAAGGGGCGTCAAGGAGGGAAAGGTCAAGGCAATCGCCACAGTGCTTCACCAGGGAAAAACAACCCAGGTATGGGACATAAAGATCTCAGATGAACAAGGAAAACTCGTTTGCATTTCCAGATGCACAATGGCCGTGCTCAAATTGAAAAAATAAGGCAGCGATTTCGCTGCCTTTACTCATTCCCACCGTTGCAATTCACTTAAAATGTTGTTAAAAAATTTAAAAAATTTGCCCACTTCCATGCTATAATAAAGTGAAACTGCCATCAGCGGTGCTTTCTCGCTGAAGGCTAGTTCCATTACTTAAAAATAAAGAAATATTTAAAAATAGAGCACGCGCACAAGTAATTGTACATGTTCCAAATATACTATAGTACAGGCGCAGGGGGAGGAGTGAATGGATTGTCTGCGAAAAAACAATATTTGTTTATTGACTTTGAATTTACGATGCCGGAAAAAAACGTCAGGACAAGAGAGTTTTTTCCGGAAATCATTGAGGCGGGCATCGTTTCCGTAATCGACAACAAGATTCAATCCCAGTTCTCGGCATATGTAAGGCCACTAAGGTTTCCGATTCTTTCCGACCGTTGCAAATCATTCCTACATATTTCCCAGGAGATGATTGATACGGGGATACCATTTGCAGATTTGGCCAAGTACATTGAGGAACTTGGACGGAATCAGGATAACACGATTGTTACCTGGGGGAACATGGATATGAAAGTGCTTCGCCATAATTGCGAGGCTGCGGAGCTGGCTTTTCCGCTGAGGGGCAAAGAAATCGACCTATCGATGGAATATAAGCGGTTTTTCGGAGACCAGAATCAGACGGGGCTGTGGAAGGCCGTCCAGGAATACGGTAAGGAAGGGACAGGGAAGCATCACCGCGCCCTTGACGATGCATTGACAACATACAATATTTTCAAGCTTGTCGAGAAGGACAAACGATATCTTGAAAAGCCGAAACCGACGACAATTGGTGACAGGATTGATTTTTCAAAGCTTCTCAATGAATTTGTATAAAAGGCCAAATCACCATTTACGTGATTTGGCCTTTGTGTTTTATGGCTGGAAGTATTCTTTCTCAAGAACTTCCAGATTGCGGAGACTCATTTCCGCCCACGTTCCCGAATCATTTTGGAGTTCAGCTTTCATTTTTTCCAGCGATTCCTTGAGTGAGTCTTTATAATCCGGGACGTCTCCGCCATATTTTTTCACCATCTGTTTCGGAATCATTGCTCCTTCCCGATACGATAGCGCCCGGCGTTCATGAAAAAAGCCAACCTCCGCATCTTTTGGATGGTGAAGGTCACCCTGCATCGGGTGCTTTAGTACTGCGAGAATTCGGACCAGGACGCCATTCGGGCGCTCCTCGGTATATTCGGCAATGTATTTTCCTGTTTTATAAATGGCGGTTACGATGTCGCCCTTTTGAAGCTCAGACATACGGATCTCTCCTTCCAAAATAAAGTTCATAGTTGTCTTCATTATGGATGAACCTGCAGGAAAAACAAAGTGCAAAAGCTCGCGAAATCGGTTACATTAGTAAAATGGAGGGATGATTTGTGAAAATGAAAATAGTGGCTTTACTAGCCAGCGCAATGCTGGTTCTATCGGCCTGCGGGTCCTCTGGGGAAAAAGCGGACGATAACAAGACGACCGGATCGGGGAAAAACACGGCCGAACAAACGGCAAAAAACGATAACAAGCAGGGACCGGAAGTAAAAACTTACCCACAGCTATCGAACGAGGTAGCGGAAAATGAAAGGCTCGTTGAAATGGTGACGTCGATGGGGACGATTAAAATCAAACTGTTCCCCGAACTCGCGCCAAAAACGGTCGAAAACTTCATCAAGCTTAGCGAAAAAGATTACTATGACGGAGTGACTTTCCACAGGGTTATCAATGACTTCATGATTCAGGGCGGAGACCCAGAAGGTACTGGCCGCGGCGGTGAAAGCATCTACGGCAAGCCATTCGAGGATGAATTTTCGGAACAGCTCCTCAATTTCCGCGGTGCCCTGTCCATGGCGAATTCGGGCCCGAATACGAACGGGAGCCAATTTTTCATCGTCCAGAACAAAAACCTCGATCCTGACCTGAAAAGCAAGATGGAAGAAGCAGGCTATCCGCATGAAGCAATAGTCGGATATGAAAAAGGCGGAACACCATGGCTCGATTTTAAGCACACGGTCTTTGGCCAGGTCATCGAGGGTATGGATGTCGTGGATAAAATCGCAGAGGTAAAGGTAGGCGAGGAGAACAAGCCTGAAGAAGACGTAATCATTAAGGATATCAAAATCCTGAAATAACGAACCATTCCAGCCAAGCGATTTTCTGAGCCTCAGTGCTGCTGATATGGTATACTTTACGATGAACTCAGGCTTAAAGGGGAAGAATTGAGATGGACTCCTTGGTATTGGCACTACTGAACCTCTATTTTCCAGAGGATAAAACCGAATACATTCCCGCCGTAATCTGGTTTCTCTTGTTCTTACTTGGCGCCATTGCAATGATGTGGCTAATATTCCGTGTCTCTAAAAAAGAGGCGAGGAAAGCAAAGGAACTTGAAGAAAAGCTAGCAAAGAAAGGCGGACAAGAAGGAAACAGCTGAGTGGCTGTTTCCTTTTAAAGCAGAATCTTTAATTCTTAAAATCAGGGTTGCTTGTTGCGTAACCCGGATTTCGGGACTGCCATCAGCTCGAAAATCAAGCTGGCTACTCGCCTTTGGAAACCTGCTCATGCTTTGTGGATTTTTCTTCAGTCCCGATTTCATTTCCGGTTGTGTACTCATACGATGCCTCGACCCCCGAGTACTTCGCTTTCTTCCCTTTCCGCACCCGATACTGGGATAAATTCCTATAGACCATTTTAAGCTGGCCCCCCTTCTTTTTAAAAAAACCCCATCAGTTACCTATAGCCTTTTAAGTTCGCCCCTATGAATCCTTTTCCACCGATATTCCTACTTTGTGCGAAATCCCTTGCACTGATGCAACAAAGCGTGCATTTCTAACAGATTTTCGCCTGGGCAAAAAAACTTCCCAAGCAGATTAGAAAAGTTGATTAAGAACTGATAAAATAGATGAGGCGAAAAATTTTTTTACACACATAAGGAGCGAGTGTTCAGATGAATAAGGTTCTTGTTTTTGGACATAAAAATCCCGATACAGATTCGATTTGTTCGGCTATTGCATATGCGGAACTAAAGAAAAAACTCGGCGTGGATGCGGAGGCTGTACGCCTTGGTGAAATTAACGGCGAGACTGCGCATGCGCTGGAAACGTTCGGCGTTGAAGCGCCCCGCCTCGTTGGCAAGGTATCCGGAGAAGCTGCCGGCGTCATTCTAGTCGACCATAATGAACGCCAGCAAAGTGCCGATGATATTGGCGAAGTGGGCATACTCGAGGTTATCGACCACCACAGGATAGCAAACTTTGAAACGAGCGACCCGCTTTATTACCGCGCGGAGCCAGTTGGCTGCACGGCTACAATCCTGAACAAAATCTACAAGGAAAAAGGGATTGCAATTGACAAGGCGACAGCTGGTCTGATGCTTTCGGCAATCATTTCGGATTCGCTGCTATTCAAGTCCCCGACTTGCACGCAGGAGGATATCGATGCGGCGGCAGAGCTTGCCGAAATAGCTGGCGTTGATGCCCAGAGCTACGGCCTTGCGATGCTGAAGGCTGGCGCTGACTTGAGTGACAAAACAATTGCCCAGCTGATTTCGCTCGATGCGAAAGAATTCCAGATGGGTTCGGCAAAAGTTGAAATCGCGCAGGTAAATGCAGTTGATACAAACGACGTCCTTGCCAAGAAAGAAGAACTGGAACAAGCGATCCAGGCAGTTGTCGATGAAAAAGGGCTCGATTTATTCCTTTTCGTTGTAACCGACATCCTGACAAACGATTCAATTGGGCTTGCTGTTGGGCGCGAGGCTTCCGCAGTCGAGCAGGCCTATAATGTTGCACTTGAAAATAACACCGCCGTACTGAAGGGCGTTGTTTCAAGGAAAAAGCAAATTGTCCCTGTCCTTACGGAAACATTCCAGAAACGGAATCAATAACAAACCATCAAAAGGCCATCCCGGCAATCGGGGTGGCCTTTTTGGTTTTAAAAATATCGTGCTAAGTTAATACGCATGCCAGCTATCCTTTATATAGCTATCTCCTTCTAAGGGGCTTTAGCTAAACGCCTTTTTAAGTCGGCCAAGCCCGTCTTCGAGGACGTCCCTTGGACAAGCGATGTTCATCCTGACAAATCCTTCCCCGCCCTGGCCGTACTTGATCCCGGGTTCAAGGGCAAGCTTGCCTTTTTCAAGAAGCCTTCGCTGAATTTCTTCATCCGAAAGCGACAATTCCCTGCAGTCAAGCCATAAAAGGAATGTCCCGTCCGGTTCGATCAGTTTGACAGTTTGAAGATTGTTTTTCAAAAAGTCCCTTACAACCGAAACATTTCCCTCTATGTATTCCAATAATGCATCCAGCCAGGCGGCGCCATGCATGTACGCGGCTTCGGTCGTGACGGCCGCAAACGTGTTCAATGTTTTGAACCCCTGCCTTTTCTGGGCATCCTTGAACTTATCACGAAGCTTTTCATTCGAAATAATCGCAACCGCGGCCTGGATGCCGCCAAGGTTAAACGTTTTGCTCGGTGCGATGAAGGTGACGGTTCTGTCCGCGATGTCCTCACCGAGGCTTGCGATTGGCACATGGCGCCCTTTGAAAATAATATCGGAATGAATCTCATCGGAAACGATCAGGCAATTATGCTTGGCGCAAAGTTCGGCGAGCCGTTTGAGCTCATCTTGTGACCAAACACGGCCGCCCGGGTTATGCGGGTTGCAAAGCAAAAACAGTTTGCAGCCTTTCTTCAATGCTTCTTCAAAATCAGCGAAGTCAATTTCATAGCGTCCATCTTTTAAAACGAGAGGAGATGTTTCAACCAGCCTGCCATTTGCTTCAATCATTTCAAAAAACGGATTGTAGACGGGCGGCTGGACAAGCACTCTATCTCCCGGCTCTGTATATGCCTGTATTGCGGCGGCAATCGCCGGTACGACCCCACTCGCGTATACGAGCCAATTTTGGCCGATAGTCCAACCGTGCCGCGTCGATAGCCAGCTGCTGATTGCCTCATGTACGGACGGCTGGACAAACGTATAGCCAAAGATTCCGTGCTCCACCCTTTTTTGTACCGCATCAATCAACTCCTGGGGCGGGCGGAAATCCATGTCCGCAATCCACATAGGCAATACATCGTCGGTTCCGTATATTTCTTTAGTCATCTCCCACTTGATGGACCCTGTGTTCATCCTATTGATTTTTTCATTGAAATTCATGAGCAACCCCCGTATGGAAAAATTTATTTCGGTTTTAAAGTATGGTAAAATACAATGACTTAATCGAATGGCAGGTGATTGGATGGAAACAGCGATAATGAACCTTCTTCTGGCGGATGAGTTGAATGAATGGGACCCGTTTCAGATTGGAGGCGGCTCCTATGACACAGAAATAGCCGATGCCATCCAGGCCGTTTACACGCTAAATGATGAAAAAGAGCTTGCAGAACGGCTTCAGTCTATATATGAATTCTCCTTCGAGCAGATTATTCCTTTCGAAAATTGTCTGATCGTCGCGAAAAAGCTTCTTTCCATTAAAAACAATAGCTCGTGCGCTCTTTAGAAAAAGAAGAGTGGCGCTCCTGCCGTCCGTGAGAAGCGGCATGTAGCAGTTTAATAAGTACAGCGGCTAACTCTTATGAGCGATAGCCGCTGTTTTTGTAAGGCCGCAATTCCACAGCCGCAGCCTCCAAAATTCAGATCCTCCACCACGCCAATAGGCTTTCCGACCGGGTCCTTCACGAAAATGCAATCCAACGGCGTTCCAAGCCTAATCCAAGTGAAAGGCAATCCAACCGGGTTCCAGTGCCCACCATGTGAAAAAGTAAGCCCATAGCGTTCCTCACTCCTGGCTCTCAATAAACTCCTTCATATACTGATACACTTCCTCGGGACGTTCTTCCGGGACGAGATGCCCAGTATTGTCCAGAACGACAAGCTCGGAATTTACCAAATCGTTATTCAGCCTTTTTCCGACTGCAAGAGGGACAACCCGGTCATGCACTCCCCAAATGAGGAGGCAGGGTGTCCTGATTTTTCGGAGCGCTTCCGGCGGCAGCTCACCTTCACGATCATGGATAAGGCGGCCGAGGCCACGGAACATTTGCTTGTCCAAAAAAGGCTGCATATACCCTCTCAGCATATCCTCATCAATGAGCGACTGGTCGTGAACGACAAGCTTTAAATTCTTTTTGACTCCGCCCGACCGGACAAGCCAGCGCTTGACGGCCAGATGGAAAAAAGGCAGCCGGCTTCCAAAGGACAGAAGCTTTCCAGGAGGCTCCAGATAACTCGAACTGCAGAATAGCACCGCCTTGTTCGCCAAATCAGGCTTGAGTGCAATCATATTAAGGACATATTGCCCTCCCATCGAGTGCCCAGCCAGTATCGGTTTTTTTATTCCAAGCTCATCGAGAAGGGCAATCATGGTTGTGGCAATATTTTTGTAGGAATATAAAAACTTTGTTGTCTTGCCACTTTTCCCAAAAGGGGGCACATCGATGTTCAGCACGTTATAATCCCTCTTTAGAAGCGGAACAAGCTTCCTGAAACTGAAGGAAGATGATAGAAAGCCATGCAGGAGGACGACTGTATCGGCCTTTGGATTGTACGGGTGCCATTCATAGTAAACGTTGATTCCATTTATCTCTTTTATTGTTGCTTCTGCTGTGTGGCTCATGTGGCCCTCCCTTTGTCGAAAATTATCTTTCTGTGTATATGTAATACCATACCCACTATCATGGCTCAAGCATCGCGAAAAATAATAAAAGCAGTTATTTGCCTTTGTGCATTTTAGTTTCATTGAGAAAATCCATTACTTTCAGTTAATCCTGCACACTTTGTTTACAATCATTTATTGTGGCAGCTTGCAAAATCCGTTTCCCTTCGACATGCCCTATAAAGCGTTTACACGTAAAGGTTCAGTGGAATACGAGTAATGGAAGAGGCTTTAGGGCCTTTTTGATTTAATTGGCCAGTTGTGTTATAATTTTTTATTGCGTATAAATGGGATTAAAAATTTACAAAACTTAGGAGTGTTTTTATGTCGGAGAAAATTGAAGCAGGCAGCGTCCTGACCGGAAAGGTGACGGGAATCCAGCCTTATGGAGCATTTGTCGCCCTTGACGGGAATACCCAGGGACTTGTCCATATTTCGGAAATCACACACGGCTACGTTAAGGATATCAATGAATTTTTAAAGGTTGGGGACGAGGTTAAGGTGAAGGTCCTGTCCGTGGACGAAGAGGCGGGTAAAGTTAGCCTTTCCATCCGCGCAACCGAAGAAGCACCGGTCCAGCAGGCGAAGCCAAGGAAGCCGCGCCAAAAACGCCAGCCAGCGGTCATCATGCCCGAAGCTGAACAACAGCAGGGCTTTAACACATTAAAGGAAAAGCTGCAGGAATGGATTGACCAATCCCAGCAGGAAGAAATCAACAAGTAAGCGTAGAAGGCCTGTTCCCATTTCGGAACGGGCTTTTTTTTTATTGGGGGAGCATTCGATTTATGGCCACCCCCCGGCGTGTCGATAGTGGTTGTCCATGCGGAAATAAAGAATTATCAGACTGTTGCGCCATATAATTGTTTCAATAATAGCCGGTTGTTATGTACAATAAAGATAACTGTCTATCAGCGGTCTTTATGTGTGGGGACGGTTTCTTTTTAAAAAATGGAGGGATTTCAATGGTACATATGGCAAAAACCAAGGATGTAATTGAACAAACGGAAAAATACGGCGCGCGCAACTATCATCCGCTGCCAATTGTCATCTCAAAAGCGGAAGGCGTTTGGGTTGAGGATCCAGAAGGCACCAAATACATGGATATGCTGAGCGCCTATTCGGCTGTCAACCAAGGGCACCGCCATCCCAAAATCATTCAAGCGCTGAAGGACCAGGCGGACAGGGTGACCCTTACATCCCGCGCATTCCATAACGACCAGCTTGGACCATGGTATGAAAAAATTTGCAAGCTTACAAATAAGGACATGGCCCTTCCAATGAATACGGGCGCCGAGGCTGTTGAAACCGCGGTCAAGGCTGCGAGGCGATGGGCTTATTTTGAAAAAGGCGTCGAAGAAAACAAGGCGGAGATCATCGGCTGTATCGGAAATTTCCATGGCCGCACAATGACAGCGGTTTCACTTTCTTCCGAAGAGGAGTATAAAAAAGGATTCGGCCCAATGCTTCCTGGCATCAAGCTTGTCCCATATGGTGACCTGGATGCGTTGAAAGAGGCGATTACACCAAATACGGCCGCTTTCATTATCGAGCCAATCCAGGGTGAGGCCGGCATCATCATCCCGCCGGAAGGGTATTTGAAAAAGGCATACGAACTGTGCAAGGAAAACAATGTCCTGTTCATCGCGGACGAAATCCAGGCGGGGCTGGCGCGTTCCGGTAAAATGTTCGCCTGTGAATGGGAAGGCTTCGAACCGGATATGTATATCCTCGGAAAAGCGCTGGGAGGCGGCGTATTCCCGATTTCCTGCGTCGTCGCAGACAAAGGCATCCTTGGCGTGTTCAATCCGGGCTCCCACGGGTCAACATTCGGGGGGAACCCAATGGCATGCGCGGTATCCATCGCCGCCCTCGATGTCCTGATTGATGAAAAACTCGCGGACAGGTCTCTTGAGCTTGGAGAATACTTTATGGAAAAATTAAAGGAAATCTCGAATCCTAGAATTAAAGAAGTACGCGGGCGTGGCCTGTTCATCGGGGTTGAACTGACGGAACCCGCCAGGAAATATTGCGAACAGCTGAAGGAAGAAGGCCTTCTTTGCAAGGAAACACACGACACGGTTATCCGTTTCGCACCGCCGCTCGTCATCAAAAAGGATGAACTGGACTGGGCGATTGAGCGGATCAAAAAGGTACTAGAACAGGAGTAACTTGAATTAGCCCCAATTTTCACGGAGATATTCTTTGGGACAGCGAATTAGTCCAATTTTACCCGAAACAAAAGCCTGATATTCAGGCATTCGCCTTTGAGGAGAATCCCATATGCTACAAGCGACGCAAAGTGTCATGAAGGAAGCGCTTAGGAAACTGGGCTACAAAGAGGACGTGTATGAACTGTTGAAAGAACCGTCCAGGCTGCTTGAAGTCCGCATCCCGGTCCACATGGACGATCGATCCGTTAAAGTATTCACGGGCTATCGGGCGCAACACAATGATGCAGCGGGACCTATAAAAGGCGGCGTCCGGTTCCACCCCGATGTGGATGCCGAAACAATCAAGGCCCTTTCCTTGTGGACAGCGCTGAAATGCGGGATTGCCGATCTCCCTTTTGGCGGCGGAAAAGGTGGAATCGCCTGCGACCCGAGACGGCTGAGCCTTGGGGAACTCGAACGCCTAAGCAGGGGATATGTGCGCGCTGTCTCCCAAATTGTTGGCCCTGCAAAGGATATCCTCGGTCCCGACGTATTCACCAACTCGCAAATCATGGCCTGGATGATGGATGAATACAACTGGCTGAAAAAATACGATTCTCCCGGTATTATCTCAGGGAAGCCCCTTTCGCTTGGCGGTTCCGAAGGCAGGGAAAAGGCGAGCTCGCTCGGGATTGCCATTTGCGTCGAGGAGGCCGCCAAAAAGAAGCGGCTAACGATAAAAGGGTCCAGGGTGATCATCCAGGGGTTCGGCAATGCCGGAAGCTACCTTGCCAAGTACCTCCATGACGCCGGGGCCATTGTCACAGGTATTTCGGACGCATACGGAGCGCTCTATGACCCGGATGGCCTGCCGATTGAGTATTTGCTGAACCGCCGGGACAGCTTTGGAACGGTTACGTCCCTTTTCGAGGGAACAATCACGAATGCAGAGCTGCTTGAGCAGGAGTGTGACATCCTTGTGCCCGCGGCTGTTTCCGGACAGATTACCGAAGAAAACGCCCATAATATCAAAGCTTCGATCATTGTCGAGGCGGCGGGGGGCCCGACGACGCTTGAAGCCGGGAAAATCCTCGACAGCATGGGTATCCTGGTTGTCCCGGATGTCCTCGCGGGCTTAGGCGGGATTGTCGTTTCCTATTTCGAATGGGTCCAGAACAAGCAGGGGCTTTATTGGCCACTTAAGGAAATTGAAGAAAAGCTCCGGTTGAAAATGACCGTAGCATTCAATACTATTTACGAATCCGCCAAAGCAAGGCGAATCAACATGCGCATGGCCGCTTATATGGCCGGCGTGCAAAAAATGGCCGAAGCCTCCATCAAACGGGGCTGGGTTTAAAGGAAAAAGAAAATCCCCGCTCATCCAGCGGGGATTTCATTGTGAAAAACGCATAACCATACTTTTTGAAGGTGGTACAAATACGCTTCCTTACCTTGACGGATTCGTTTGGGCCGATTCTTCCCTCTCGTGGCTTGGGGCAAACAGCAGGCCAAGGTTAATCAGGCCGGCAATGCCGACAAGGCCGTAGATAATCCTTGAAACTCCGGAATCCTGTCCGCCAAAAAGGGAAGCAACCAAATCAAATTGGAAAAAACCGACAAGGCCCCAGTTAATAGCGCCAATAATTGTTAGGACAAGTGCAATCCTTTGAATCGTGCTCATCTAGATCCTCCTTTAATCGTTATCACTACTAATGTGGACACGATTAGGAATTTTATACATGCCTGGCACCAAACCATGCGAACTTTTTGCAATCCAATGTACGATAATAAATAATAGTGTGTGTAAAGGAGGAGATTCCATGGATAATTTTACTTTTTACAATCCAGTGCGATTGATTTTTGGAAAAGGCCAGCTGGCGGAATTAAAAAATGAAGTCCCGAAATACGGGAAAAAAGTGCTTCTCGTTTACGGCGGAGGAAGCATTAAACGAAATGGCCTATACGACCAGGTTATCATGCTTTTGAATGAAGCCGGAGCCGAAGTGTTTGAACTGGCCGGAGTCGAACCGAACCCGCGTGTCTCCACTGCCAGGAAAGGAATCGAAATCTGCAAGACGGAAGGAATCGAGCTTCTGCTCGCTGTCGGCGGCGGTTCAGTCATTGACTGCACGAAGTTAATCGCAGCTGGGGCAATGTATGAGGGCGATGCATGGGATATTGTCGTGAAAAAAGCCGAGGTGAACGATGCCCTCCCATTCGGCACCGTATTGACACTCGCTGCGACCGGCTCGGAAATGAACGCCGGTTCCGTCATCACAAACTGGGAAACGAATGAGAAATATGGATGGGGCGCCCCGCCTTACTCCATGCCGAAATTCTCCATCCTTGACCCGGTCCATACGTTCACCGTTCCAAAAGACCAGACGATTTACGGGATTGTCGACATGATGTCCCACACATTCGAACACTATTTCCACAAGGCCGGGAATACGCCATACCAGGATCGCATGTGTGAATCCCTCCTGCAAACGGTAATGGAAATAGCTCCGAAAGCGGTGGAAGACCTTGAAAACTATGAGTACCGCGAAACTCTGCTTTACTGCGGTACAATGGCATTGAATGGCATTATCAACATGGGCTTCCGCGGCGACTGGGCGACCCACAATATCGAGCACGCCGTCTCGGCTGTCTACGATATTCCGCACGGCGGCGGCCTCGCGATCCTGTTTCCGAACTGGATGAAACACAACCTCAAAACAGATCCGGCCAGGTTCAGGCAACTGGCAGTCAGGGTCTTCGGCGTCGACCCTTCCGGAAAAACCGATGAAGAGGCCGGCCTTGAAGGAATTGAAAAGCTCCGCGAGTTCTGGTCAAGCATCGGCGCCCCGGCACGACTCGCCGACTACGGCATCGATGACAGCAAAGTCGAACTCATGGCCGACAAAGCAATGGCCAACGGCGAATTCGGCGGCTACGTTACCCTCAACAAGGAAGATGTACTTGCCATCCTCCGCGCATCACTATAATTTGAACGGCTGTCCTTCCAAAGGGCAGCCGTTTTAACTCTGCAAAGGATTTCCAATTATGGTGCAATCAATGAAAAAACAGTTGTGCGAAATTTGACGGAATTGGTCGCGCTTTCACGGCAGCCTGTTCCTTGCTTATCCTATTTCCATTGGGTAAAGTGGGTATGATAACACTAAAATACGGAGGTTTCCAAATGACACATATCCGTTTTGACTACACAAAAGCACTCGGCTTTTTCGGCGAGCACGAACTCACCTACCTGCGTGACGCGGTAAAAGTAGCCCATCACTCCCTCCACGAAAAAACCGGAGCGGGCAGCGACTACCTCGGCTGGATCGACCTGCCTGAAAACTACGATAAAGAAGAATTTTCCCGAATCCAGAAAGCCGCGGAAAAAATCAAATCAGACTCCGATGTCCTCGTCGTAATCGGCATCGGCGGCTCCTACCTGGGCGCCCGCGCCGCAATCGAATTCCTTGGCAACAGCTTCTACAACTCGATGCAGGCAGAGAAGCGCGGCACACCGCAAATCATCTTTGCCGGTAACAACATCTCGTCCACCTACATGCACGACATCATCGGCCTCCTCGAAGGCAAGGACTTCTCCATCAACGTCATCTCGAAGTCCGGCACAACAACCGAACCCGCCCTAGCCTTCCGCCTGTTCCGGAAGCTTCTCGTGGAAAAATACGGGGAAGAAGAAGCGCGGAAGCGGGTCTACGCCACCACGGACAAGTCGCGCGGAGCCCTGAAGACGCTCGCAAACGAGGAGGGCTACGAAACCTTCGTCATTCCGGACGACGTCGGCGGCCGCTACTCCGTTTTAACAGCAGTCGGCTTGCTGCCAATCGCGGTTTGCGGAGCTGACATCGAGGCGATGATGAAAGGCGCGGCGCAGGCAATGGAAGATTACAGCCATTCCGAGCTTGAGGACAATCCTGCCTACCAATACGCAGCGGTCCGGAATGCGCTCTACAACAAAGGCAAGACAATAGAAATGTTGATCAACTACGAGCCTGGCCTTCAATATTTCTCTGAATGGTGGAAACAGCTCTTCGGGGAAAGCGAAGGAAAAGACCAGAAAGGGATTTTCCCTTCCTCGGCCAACTTCTCGACTGATTTGCACTCGCTTGGGCAATATATCCAGGAAGGCCGCCGCGATATGTTTGAAACAATCATTAAAGTGGAAAAACCACGATATGAGCTCACAATCGAGGAAGAAGCGAACGACCTCGACGGCCTGAACTACCTCGCCGGGCAAACAGTCGATTTTGTTAACAACAAAGCCTTTGAGGGAACAATGCTCGCCCACACCGATGGCGGCGTACCGAACCTGATTGTCTCCATCCCGCAAATGGACGAGTATACATTCGGCTACCTGGTTTACTTCTTTGAAAAGGCATGCGCAATGAGCGGCTACCTGCTCGGCGTCAACCCATTCGACCAGCCGGGCGTTGAAGCATACAAGGTCAATATGTTCGCGCTCCTCGGCAAGCCGGGCTACGAAGAAAAGAAAGCCGAACTGGAAAAACGACTGAAATAACCTTGATTTCTAAACGTCTTTAAGAAGGAAAGAAAGCCGATTTGAAGAAGCTTATATTTCTAATCTCTTTTAAATTCCTGAAAATAGGCTTTTAGGTGCCTTTTTTACAACAAAATGAAAAAGGAAAGAGGGGGCTGCTATGATTCCTGTAAAAAGCAATATTGAAGGGAAAGATTTTTCCTTTAAGGTTCTTGAGGATACCCTGAAGCCGCTCGGCTATAGCGTCGGCGGCAACTGGGATTACGACAAGGGCTTCTTTGACTACAAGATCAATGATGACGGCGCGTACCACTTTTTCAGGGTGCCATTCCAGGCAGTGGATGGCCAGCTCGACGGCGGAAATCCAAGAGTCCGGATCGGCACGCCGTTCCTGCTCGCCCATGAGTACGAGGATGGAGTCGATAAGGAAGGCAACATCGGCAACGTGTCCGCCTCGGTCAACCAATTCCAGTCACCCGAAGACAAGGACGCCCCAATTGACTCCGAGTATCTGAAAATCGCGGACGATCTCATCGCAAAGCTTGAGGCGGCCCTTCTGTAAAACCTTATTCATCCTGAAAGCGCGGGAGCTTCGAGCTCCCGCGCTTTTCTTTTATTGCTTCGGACAGCAACTAGGCAATTTTGTGGTTTCGAGTCAAAAGATGCCCCAAGTTTGGACAGAAAGCCGGAGTTTCGTGGGTTTCAAGTCCAAAGATGCTCCATGTTTGGACAACAACCATGAGTTTCGGTGGTTTCTAGTCCAAAGATGCCCCAAATTTGGACAGCAACCCGGAGTTTAGGCGTTCTGGGTCCAAAGAAGTCCCCATCCATTTTCTTTTTAAATAGAGTCGATATTTTTAAACGCAGCAACGCCGCAGTTTAAATATCCCCAATTACCTAATCGCAATAAATTCATCGCCAGGCTCTATTGTAAACGCAAGCGGTGGGTTGATGACCAATTCTTCTCCTCTTTTAATGCCAATCAACAGCTTTTCACGGCCCGCCCAAACCACTTTTGCCTCTGCGAAGGTCCGCCCCACCATATGTTCCGCAACCTGCTCGGATGCAAGGCGGTTTTCCTGAAGCCCGCCGATGATATCCAGCAGCAGCCCTGTTCCCCGCGAGTGAATACTGCTGAGCATGAAAATGCTGGCCAGTTTATTTGATTGCAGCACCTGGTCGGCACCGGCCCGTTTCGCATTCACAACCTGCTCGGGTGTGAGAATTTCGACGATACATTTTACTTCCGGGCAAATCCCCTTTATGGTCAGCAAGGTCAAAATCGAGTTCATGTCCGCGAGCAGCTCCTCGTGGCTGTGGTCTGACGTAATGAGCACCATTTCGGCCTTTGGGACATTTCCTTTTAAAATGGTTTCGTCAACGTGGGGCTTGCCCTGAACGAAGTGGACATAGCGTGACTGGGTCGGGTTTTCATCAAGCGTCTCATCAATTAGAACAATTTCGATAGGGCTGCCGGAATTGTTCAGCTTGCTGATGATTTCCCGGGACCGCTCATTCCAGCCCACAATCACCATATGCCCGGTGCCTTTATACGCAAGCTTGCCTTCCGACAACGCGTTCTGCTTTGTTACTGCGGCGGTGGCTAGAGATACAAAATAATAGGAAACGAGCCCTGCGCCAAACAAGATTAGGAGAACCGCGGCGAGCCTGCCTAAAAGAGAATGGGGGACAAAATCGCCATAGCCTACGGTCGTGGCTGTAATAATCGCCCACCAGATCCCATCGTATACAGTCACAAACGTATCGGGTTCAAGGAAACGGATTCCCACCCCAAATGTTAGAAAAAAGAAAAGCGTAATGAACAAAATCCGAACCTGGACGGGCAGTCGCAAAAATTGGATATACAAGCGGTTTGGCATGGCAATCTCCTTAACGGCGGGCAGGGCCTCTTTGGAATAGCAGTGGCTGGATTCCACAAATGGAAAAAGGGTTTTATGACCCGGTCTTTTTTTTACAAGTATGGACAAAATCAATCTTTCCCAAAACGGGATATGCGGTCACTGTTAAAATTCCCGTAAAACAGAAAAACACTTCCCCACACGGGAGGAAGTGTAAATTTCCTAACGAACGTATCATCGTACGCCATCTACCAAAGATATTCGCCTTCCTTCATTTCATCCGTATGGAATAGATATTCAACATTTGCCTTATGGATAAACTCGCGGGCGCGGTTGTCGATGTAGCCGGCGCCGCGTGTCGTGTCCTGTGGCACCCATTTGCCGTCGATCCTGATTTCATTCCAGGCATGGTCACGGCCATAGACAACCTTTGCTTCAATTCCGGCAGCCCTGTGAAGCGCTGCATTCAAATGGGAAAATCCCATGCACATTGCTTTCCCTGACCCGAGCGCCTCAAGCGCTGATTTGAACTCAAATGGCCTGCCTGCGATCGCGTCAAAGTAAGTCGCCGCATCATATTCAAGATTTTCAGTTACCCATTTATAGATTGCGATAGACTTTTCTTTCGGCGTTTTCTTTCCATATGTAACTTCTTCAGCAATCCGAACAATTTCGGCGTCGCCGCTTTCGACGACTGAGCTTGGAAGCAGGAATGGATTTCCTTCCATTGTCCTCGTGACATGAAAGGAAAGGGTGGTTAAAAGACCGTGATCTTTGGTGCGGAGGGAGCTGGCTTCGTATGCGAGGTCTTTTGACAGGCTGGTTGCCAGCGCAAACGGAAGGCCGGGCTGGGCCACAACGATGGCGAGGAAACCGAAAAACACAATTAGAACAAACTTTTTCACGAAGCTCCTCTCCTTGCAAAAGAAATATAAATATAATATTTATTGTAAATATAGTAAAAAACCCCTCCTTTTGTAAAGAGTAAAAAACTCGAACATTCAGTTTTTTTGACAAAAACGCCCGATATATGAAAAACAACAATTATTCAGAGATAACAGCAAAGCTTTTTTCAAAAGAAAACCTCCCGTGGAAAGTAAGGAATAATCCACTAAATCTGGACAAATACTAAAACGGGTCTGAAGGGTTAAAAAAAGATGAAATAGCATCGAAGTGAGGGGAAGGGATGGTTGCAAGAAAAGAGTGGCGGCATATTGCCTTTGCTTCCATAGCGCTCGCTGTTTACTTGGCGCCGCTGTTCCTGCTCGGGGAGGATGCCCATATCCGGGTGCATGACAACCTCGATTCAAATATTGCCTGGTACAAGGTGCTTGCGGACAGCGGGGAAATCTTCGGGCCAGTGGACGCCTCCATTCCGCAAATCATCAATGGGGAGCTGTCGAGGAATGCGTTTGGACCAGAGCTGAGCGGGATAGTCTGGCTGCACGCGCTGCTCCCACAGATGGCCGCCTACGCTGTGAGCCAGGCGATTACACGGATTTTGGCTTTTATCGGCATGTATCTTTTGCTAAAAAAACATACGGCCCATGAGCCGCGCCATCAATGGGTTGCCACAGCTGCCGCGCTGGCGTTCGCGCTGACGCCATTTTGGCCATCTGGGATGCTCAGTACGCTCGGCATGCCTCTCGCGCTTTGGGCGCTTCTCAATATCCGGGCCGGGGAAAACCGCCCAATCAATTGGATTGTTCTCATGCTATTGCCGCTATACTCAAGCTTTGTGCTCGGGTTCTTTTTCTTCATCGTGGCGGCGGGGCTATTCTGGCTGGTTGATGTCATCAAAACAAAGAAGTGGAACCTCCGTTTTTTCCTGGCGATAGCAGCGATGACAGCGTCGTTTTTGCTGGTAGAGTACAGGCTCGTTTATTCATTTCTATTTGATGATGAGCCGAACAGCCGGGATGAGTATTTCCATGCGCGGCTTTCGTTTTGGCAAGCGGTAAGGCTGGCTATGAAAAATTTCTTGCTTGGCCATACACATGTCATGACGGTCCACGGGCTGTTCATTATTGCCGCCACTGTTATGGCATTAGGGGTTGTTTTTACAAAAAAAAGCTGGCGCCAGGAAAAGCTGTTCCTGCAGCTGCTGCTATTGAACATCGCCCTTTCCATCTGGTATGCGTTCTGGTTTTACAGGGGCTGGCTGCCGCTGACGGAACGGTTCCATTTCCTGGATACGTTTAATTTCGCGCGGTTCCATTTTTTGAGGCCGCTTGTCATTTACACCGGATTCGCGCTTGCCTTGAAAATTATCGCTGACTCAGGCATGGCCTGGAGGAAAACGGCTGTGGTCCTTGCGGCAGGGCAAATCGTGCTCCTGTTCCTTTTTAACGATGAAATCATTTACCGTGACAAGCCGACATTCAGGCAATTTTACGCCGAAAAGCAATTTGCGGAAATCGGACGCTATATTGGCCATCCAAAAGAGGAATACCGGGTCGCGAGCATCGGAATCCATCCGGCAATCGCCCAGTACAACGGATTTTACACGCTCGATACATACAACAACTTCTACCCGCTATCCTATAAGCATGAATTCCGGAAGATCATCGCCAAAGAGCTCGAGAAGAACAAAACTATCCGTGAGTACTTTGACGAATGGGGAGGGCGCTGCTATCTTTTCACAGCAGAGCTCGGCAAGCGGTACATGTTTAAAAAGAACTCGAAAGCATCCTTAAAAAACCTTGAGCTGAATACGAGCCAGTTCAAAAAAATGGGCGGCACATACATTTTCTCTGCGGTCCCGATTATGAATGCTGAGGAAAACAGGCTTCAACTGGAGCGTACCTTTACGTCAAAGGAGTCCGCCTGGAAGATTTACCTTTACAAAGTATTTTAGCCGCCAAGGCGGATCCATTTTTAAAAGGTATTTCAGCGCTAAGGTACATCCATTTTTAAAAAGTATTTTAGGCACCAGGGCACATTCATTTTTAACTAAAAAGCTTTAACCACATCAGGAGGATCGAACCATGAGTGAACCAGTCCTTACAATTGTCGTCCCTTGCTACAATGAGGAGGAAGTGCTGCCGATTACGATACCGGAGCTTTCGGGCTTGTTATCAGCGATGGTTGGCGATGGACAAGTTTCGCCTCTAAGCCGGCTTCTATTTGTCGACGATGGAAGCAGGGACAGGACATGGGAGCTTATTTATAAAACAAGCTTGGCGAACCCACTCGTAAAGGGCCTGAAGCTTGCCAGGAATGCCGGCCACCAGAACGCGCTTCTGGCGGGAATCTTTACCGCGAAGGATGCTTCCGACTGCATTGTCACAATCGACGCCGACCTCCAGGATGACATTGCGGCCATCCCCGAATTTATCAAAAAATACAAGGATGGCTGCGAAGTCGTGTACGGAGTTAGAAAGAGCCGGAAAAAGGATACATGGTTCAAGCGGTGCACCGCCCAGGGCTTTTATAGAATGATGGCTAAGATGGGTGTCAACCTCGTTTACAACCATGCCGATTTCCGCCTGCTCGGCAAACGTGCCGTCACCGAACTCGAGCGCTTCCGGGAAATCAATTTGTTCCTGAGGGGCGTCATCCCGCTAATCGGCTTTAAATCAGCCGAAGTTTTTTACGACAGGAAGGAACGCCAGGCGGGGGAATCGAAATATCCTTTCCGCAAAATGATCGCCTTTGCCTTTGACGGGATTACATCCTTCTCGGTAACGCCAATCCGCCTTATTCTTACACTTGGAATTGCGGCCTGCATGCTCAGCATCCTTTCGGGAGCGTATTACTACTTCCTGAAATATTACGGCGAGCCCGATTCGGGGTGGACGACGCTGATAATTTCAATCTGGCTGATCGGCGGCCTTCAGCTTGTCGCTATCGGACTAATCGGCGAGTATATCGGAAAAATCTACACAGAATCGAAGCAACGCCCAAAATTCATTATCGACATCGACATGTTCAATCTGCCTTTTGGCCTAAAGAACCAATCCGAACCGGGAACGGAGCGATATCGCCTTGATAGCGGCAAACTCCCTGAAACAAACTAACTCATTCTTCCGCTTTGCGCTTGTTGGCGTGGCCAACACCGCGGCAGGCCTGATCATCATGCTAACGCTATTGAACATTGCCGGCGCCTCCTACTGGCTCTCGACATTCATTGGCAACACTGCCGGCGCGGCACTCAGCTATTTTTTAAACCGGTCGTTCACCTTCAGAAGCTCCGTCCGTTTCTCGGATGGGGCGCCGAGGTTCATTGCCGTTATCCTCATCTGCTACTTTGCCTGCTACTGGGTAAGCGGGCAGGTAATCGGCGCCGGCGCAGCTGATTTCCTGCCCGCCGCTTACCGTGATGATGCAGCCGTCCTCGTCGGGAGCTGCCTTTACACACTCACCAACTATTTCGGGCAAAAAAAATATGTCTTCCGCGAAGGGCCTGCCATGCGATAGATGCGTGGCACGGCTTTTTTAAAAGCAGCGGACAACATCCCCAGCGATATTAAAAAGCAAAAAACGGCAGTGAACTTTTTCAAAAAACAAGCCCGCCTCAGGCATAGGCCCCCATCCAAAAACATGACAAAAAACAGTCGTACAAGCCCGCTTCCCTGAATACATTGTGTAGACAAGCTTTTTTTCAGGCAGGGGAGTGGAACGTCATGACCGTCTATTTAAGCTATGTATTGCTTGGCCTATCGCTAGCCGCGCCAATCGGGCCAATCAACGCCGCCCAGCTCGACCGGGGCATCCGCTATGGATTCTGGCACTCCTGGCTCACCGGAGTCGGAGCGGCCGCGGCTGACGGCATCTACATGATCATCGTCTACGCCGGAACCGTCACCTTCATCGATGCCCCAATTGTCCAGACCTTCCTATGGCTATTCGGCGCATTCGTCCTGCTCTACACAGGAGTAGAAAGCCTCATCAACATCAAAGGGCTCACAATAAGCGGCGACAAGAAAAAAGAACCGCTCTTCAAATCCTTTATGTCCGGCTTCTTCATGTCACTGTCCAACCCGCTCACCATCCTGTTCTGGCTCGGCATCTACGGCTCCGTCCTCGCCAAAACCGCCGCCACATCCGGACACGGACAACTCATCCTGTACAGCGCCGCCATCTTCTCAGGCCTCCTCATCTGGGACATCTCGATGGCCATCCTCGCAACAGGCGCCAAACGCTACCTCACATCGGCCTTCCTGACAGCCATATCCGTCATCTCCGGCCTCTCGCTCATCGGCTTCGGACTCTATTTCGGCTGGCAGGGAATCGCCGCCCTACTATCCTGGTAAGGCCAACCCCTCTTTTTGGAAAAAGCCCGGCTTCCGCCGGGCAGGCCCACGCCATCAAACCTCAATCAAAACCTCGGCCGGCACACCCTCAAACCTTGCGGCCAGTCGCACCGGGCGACTTATCCGTATTTCCCTGGCCATTATAATCCGTCCTGCCGGCGCCACGCACCTGGTCCCGGTCGGTGCCCACATACTCGCCCTGATGCTTCTCCTGTATTTCATGAAACTTCTTCTTATCCAAGTTTGGCATACTACCCACACTCCTTTCAGGTTAGGTTGCGCCCCAAGCTCTTTTTTATCCTTGCCCGGCATTTAACCTGGCATATAAAGCTGCTGAAACAGCTGAATAATAAACGGGAATTTAATTGAAACTAAAAAGAGGACCCGGGCCATGATGCGCGGATTTTTTAGGAAAGGGGCTTGCACATGTTATCTTCAGCACAATTGGAGGAGCTGCAGTCACGGCTGCTTAAGGAAAAGGCTAACCTTGAAGGCCATTTGGAGCAAAATGATGAATACGGGCTGCAGAGGGGGCATTCACATGAATCGATGGGCGAGCTCTCGAGCTACGACAACCATCCCGCCGACGAGGCGACCGAGCTGTACGAACGCGAAAAGGACATTGCCTTGAATGAACATACCAACAACCAGCTTGATAATATAAACAGGGCGCTTGAAGCAATTGCGCACGGCACATATGGCAAGTGCCAGGTGTGCGGCAAAGAGATCCCGTTTGAACGCCTGGAGGCGCTTCCCGATACGACGTATTGCAAGGAACACAGCCCGGACCAGGTGACATCGCACACCCGCCCGGTCGAGGAAGGCGTCCTCATGCCGCCATTCGGGAAATTCGATAAGGATGAAGAAGATGAAAGTGTATCTTATGATGCCGAGGATACGTGGCAGGAAGTAGCTTCCTACGGGACATCGGAAACGCCATCCGACTTTGCCTTCACGGACCAAAAGGACCACTACAATGACGATTATATTGAAAGTGAAGACCCGGTCGGCTACGTCGAGGATTATGAAAACTTCGTCGGAGTCGATATGTATGGTAAAAATGTAACGATTTATCCGAACGGCCAACACCGCAAATACGAGGATGAACTTGACGCGGAAGGCCTCATGACCGCTTTCGGCGACCTGCCCGCGTTCGAGCATGACCCGTATGTCGATGACGACCCCGATGACGGCCTCCAGGACCGCCACAAATATGAAAAATAAGAGAGTCTTCACCAACGAATGGGCTGCGCCCGCACCATCCGCATTCGACCCAACAGCAGTGTGCAG
>NZ_LIGI01000001.1:3184295-3252245 GCF_001273955.1 Bacillus sp. FJAT-27245 | reverse complement strand
AAGTGCGAACTCCGTTAAAAGTGTTTTCATCCTCAGGAGATTTTTCCAATTAAACATCCAGCCACAAATAAAAAGGCATTCCCGCAAAATCCGGGAATGCCAATCTAATTTTTACCGTGGGAGCTCATCTGCGCTTCCATCAGGACGCTCGATTTTGCCTCCAATTTCACCTTCCATATACGCGTCGCTAACCTGTTCATGTGTTTCCGCCAAGCCTGCGGACAATTGATCGTTCTTTTTATAATCAGACGGTTCATAAATCCGGCCCGCGATGTTTTTTTCACGCTTGTTCATCTTCATCATCCTTTCCCGTTTATTTTTCTCTGCCTAAAGTGTTTTATCCAACAAGATTTGGAGAAAAGTAAGGAAAAGGAGGCGGAAGCGATGAAGGAAAAGGAACAGTTGCCCTCAAGAGAACATCTAGATGAGGCCTTTCACAGCCTGCAGGATTTAATAACCCGAATCACCGTTGAAGAGGAAGAGGAAATGATCAAGCAGGAAGTGGACGGGAACCAGGGAAACGGGCAGGATCCCGGACAGTAGTAAAAACGCCGCCCGGCTGTGATTGCAGCCGGAACGGCGTTTTTATAAAAAAGGAATTCTAACTGGGTGCTTGCGTTTAACTTATTGAATCGCCAGCCAGCTGACTTTCCAAATCCCCTTGTGGTTTTTGACAAGCCTGAATGCGAGCCCTTCTTCCTCCCCTGAAATGGAAACGACCGCTTCATCTTCTCCAATGAATTTTACTTGTTTCACTGGGTTTTCAAGAACTTTCTTAAGGTTTTTTTCATTAGCGGCAATCATATCCGGTTCCCGGGAGACTTTTACATAGTCATCAACTGATGTAAAAGCCGGCGTTACATCGGGATTGTCATTGTACAGGGCGTATTGTGTCTCATAATCATGTATTTGTTCGGCGTAGAAATAGAAAAGAAACACGGAAAACGAGTCAAGCGTATGAAGGATGACCTCATTATGTGTTTTGGCAAATTCGTCATAGGCGGCCTTTAATGTGTCAGTCAGCTGCAAATTCCCTTTCTCATCCAGGGGAACCGGCCTGTTTGAATACGTAATTTCCGGCTCTTCCGGAATAATGGCACGCTCGAGCTTCAGAACATCCGCGACATCTTTCTCAGCCCTGGCATATGCTGTATAGCCGGTCACCTCAATCTCAATTCCCTCAATCAATGAATTGGGAGTCAGCCCAAAGACAGTTGCAAGATGCTCTTTATCTTGCGCGTTAAAAGTAAATTCCTCCCCAGCTCCGGAATTGACCGGTAATCTCTCCATAATCCCTTTATCAGGTACGAAAAACAGTTTATTCGCTTTTTCACCCATATCCTGTCCATGGTAAATAAGGGTACCTGTCAAAATCGCTTTGCCTTTAAACCGTGCTTCCATCAGGGAAACATCCATATCCTTTCCACCTTCGGACCCTTTTTTAACAAGCTCCCAGCCCTTAAGAAAATCCCCTTCATTCAGCCCATCGTAAAAAGGAAAATCCGGTGTTGTCGCGCGCGAGCCTGTTCCATGATCCAGCAGCCCAAGCTCCTTACCCACAAGGCCGCCGCCAGCCAGCAATACCGCCGCCGCAACAAAAGCTGTCAATGTTTTCGGCAAAAGATCACGTGGCTTTCGGGGCTTTTTTCCCCGCATCGCTTTGATCCGCTCCCTGATTTGCTGTTTCTCAGCTTCCGATAAAACAGATTCCTCCGGCAGGCTCCCAAGCAGCGCGCTCTTGAGCTCTTCGTTAAATGGATTCATATCGTTCACCTCTTTGGAAAGGAATGTAGGCGTTCCGGACTTTTTCTTTTGCCCGGAGGAGCCGGGTTTTCACGGTCGCCAATGGAATCCCAATTGTTTCACTGATTTCGGGAACGGTAAGATCCTGGTAAAAATGCAGTAAAATTACCTCCCTGTATTTCAGCGGCAGGGACCAAACCGCCTCCAACAGCTGCTTGTTTGCATCCTTTTCAATGGCTGCCTCTTCCGGAGTCCTTTTTGTATCCTTCATAAAACTAAATACTTTTTCAGCAACAGCCATATGGCGATAGTGCCAGCTTTTCAAAAAATCCTTTGAACGATTAATTGCGATTGTATACACCCAAGTTTTATACGAAGAACGCCCTTCAAAGCTATCCAATTTCATGTAGACCGCCACAAATACCTCCTGGGCGAGGTCGCCGGCAATTCCCCAGTCCTTTACATAAGAATAAACTAGGCGTTTAACCTGGTCGCCATACGCTTCCATAATCTCCTCCAGTTTGGCTTCGTTCCCGTCCGCGAGCGTAATCCGCCTCTCCGTCAAATCCCCCTGCATCTCTTCACCTCTTCAACATCGTGTTTCCCTATTGACGACGCCCAAATGGAAACAGATTCATTTTCTGAACAACTTTGTTGAAATGCCTTCTTTTTAAAAAAATACCAGCAATGTTTTTTATCCAACGGCTGCTTCACATCTTGCGAATGCAAAAACCTATCCAGAAAAGCCGTATCAGGAAGATTCAATTCAGGATGCCGCTCGAATAGGTCTTGAGAAGCAGTATCAAGATTGTTCCCCTTTCGAAGCCCCAAAATGGCCCTGGCGATTAAAGGATCCAAAAAAACCGCTTCCCAATATTCCCAGCTCCTATCGTACCGGAAAAAAGTCAGCGCTAGAAGAAGAATTCTCGAAAATATTCTTTGTGCGGTAACTTACCGTGAAGTAAAATAATTAAAATTAGCCAAATCGGAGGAATGTGCATGGATGTTCGCTTGTCGGATTGGAATGAAGAGTGGTTGAGGATGTTTGAAGAGGAATCCTGCTTCCTTAAGACGGTATTTGGCGATGTAATTATCAAATTTGAGCATTTTGGCAGTACATCGGTAACAGGGATGAAGGCAAAGCCAGTTATTGACATGATCGTGATTGTCGGGGAAATTGAAAAAGTTGATTGTTTTAACGAAAAAATGGCTTCTATTGGTTATGATGTGGCAGGGGAGTGGGGAATCCCCGGCCGGCGGCTTTTCCGGAAAGGCGGGGAGAATCGAACGCATCATATCCATTTTTATCAATATGATAACCCACAAATCGAAAGGCACCTTATCTTCCGCGACTACCTGCGCACCCACCCTAATAAAGCGGCAAGCTATTCAGCATTTAAAGTAGAACTAGCAAAACGCTTTACAAGGACCGGCGAATACAGCCCGGCTAAGAAAATGTTTGTCCAAGACATGGAACGCCGGGCTATTCAGTGGCACAGCGAAACAAGCAAAACCAAAACCACCAGCCGCGAATGCCAAAATAAATCCAGGTAATAACTGTAAATTTATTCTTTCATCCTTATAAAAAAACAAAGGAATCCGCCTTTAAAAAGGAGCGGATTCCTTTGTTTTCCAATTATTATGCAGCTGCTATAATTTTTTCCCAACTTATAACGAGTTTACAGCCTCTTCTGGAATTATTTCCAAATCACTTTTTGAACTCTTTCCTCCGTTGTTACCGTGGCAGCTTTCGTACATTTCCTTTAATTCTTTCTCACTTAAATCGGGGTGCATTTGCTGCATATGCGGCTTCATTTTGCCAAAATTCAAGACTTCCCGTGCTAAATCTGTCCCTTTTGCGAAAACATCGGCGGCATTAGCACTCAAAAGCACCACCAGCCCCATAATCATTACGGCGGTTTTACGCATTTCCTTATTCCTCCTTAAAATATAGATTCGATTAAGTTTAGAGAAAGATTGTGCAAAATCTTTGCATTTTCCATGAAATATTATCGACAATCTCGTCTTTTGGTAAGCCAAAAGACCCAGAGGACTTCCGCGATTTTCCCAACATGAAAACGTGTGATTTTCGTTGCCTTTTACGGAAAATTTAAAATATACTAAAAACACGCAGCGGGGATGCTGCTGATATTCACACTCGAGAGGAGCAAGCAAATGAAGAAAAGAACCAAAATTGGATCGGCTTTCATGAGTTTAGCATTGGGCGTATCGGTATTTGCCACGGCTGCATTCGGCCAGGCACCTGAGCAGGCGGCAAAGGAATCCTATCGGGTCTTGATTAACGGCAACGGTGCAGAAAAGGCAAAGGCGCAACAAAACTTTGGCACCCGCTGGGATTTCGGAGCTAATGGTTTCACGACGACCGTCAATGGAAGCCAGTATCAGGCATTGCTGAAAAATAAAAACCTAAAAGTCGAGCTGGTTGATGAAGTCCAGCTTGGCAGCGAGGCAACAGCAAAGCCGGGAGCATCGACGCAGGCAATTCCTTCAGACCAGACACCTTGGGGCATTGAAGCAATTTATAATGATTCTACTATTAAAGCAACATCCGGTGGAGATGGCATTAAGGTAGCTGTTCTTGATACAGGCGCACTTACAAGCCATATTGACTTGAGGGACAATGTCGAGCAGTGCAAGGATTTCACACAGGTTACATCCCCGCTCGTAAATGGCGTATGTAATGATAAGAACGGCCATGGTACCCATGTTGCCGGAACAGTACTTGCAAACGGCGGATATGATGGCCTAGGAATTTACGGCGTGGCACCACAGGCTGAGCTTTGGGCATATAAAGTACTGAATGACCGCGGGTCGGGCTATTCCGATGATATTGCGGGCGCAATCCGCCATGCGGCAGATGAAGCATCCCGCCTTGGAGTAAAAACTGTTATCTCCATGTCGTTGGGATCAAGTTCTAAAGATTCCTTGATTGCTAGCGCTGTGGACTATGCGTATGGCAAAGGCGCCCTTGTTATTGCTGCAGCTGGCAACAGTGGCCCCAGCTCCAACACAATTGGTTATCCTGGCGCTTTGGTAAACGCGGTTGCGGTTGCATCGCTTGACAATACAATTGTCAACGGAACATATAAAGTATCCGACTTCTCCTCAAGGGGAAATCCTGCGACAGCCGGAGACTATGTAATCCAGGAACGTGATGTTGAAGTGTCTGCTCCAGGCGGATCCATCTATTCAACTTCCGCTAGCGGCGGTTATACGACAATGAGCGGAACATCCATGGCAACTCCACACGTTTCCGGGCTTGCTGCAAAGATTTGGTCTTCCAACAAATCGCTCAGCAATGTCCAGYTTCGCGCTGAACTGCAAAATCGCGCGAAATTATATGACATCAAAGGCGGAACAGGCGCTGGAACAGGCGATGACTATGCATCCGGTTTCGGTTTCCCGCGTGTAAAATAATCCTTTAGTCCCAGTCCATCCTGCAAAAAAGCCGGATGGTTTTGGGCGTTTAGCATCATATTTATACGAAATATCCGATAATTTTGAATAAATGTTTATAATTTCCCATTTTTCGTGATAGAGTAGTAGAAAACGGTTGGTGAGTCTAGTGGATTTTGGACCTTTGATCAAGTATTACAGAACACAAAGGAGGATGACGCAAAAAGAGCTTGCCGAAGGGATTTGCTCAATCCCACATTTAAGCAAGATTGAACACACCGCAAAAGAGGGGAATAAAGAAACAGTCGACTTGCTGCTTCAAAGGCTTGGCATCAAAATTGAAGATGTGGACGGCAAGGACGAAGAAATTAAAGCCCTGCTGGATGAATTCGATAACCAAATGACATTCCAAATTAAGGCGGAAGCTGACCGCGTTTATTCCCGGCTCCAGGAGCTTGGCAGCCTAATCCCGTTTTCATCGCACATTTATACATATGAACTGTATAAATACAGGTATTTGCTTTTTAAAGGAGACGATCGTGAAGCCGAAGCCCAGCAGGAATTGCTCAGGAAGCATTTGAAGAATTTTTCACGGCAGGAACGAACGCTATTCGATTATTTCACAAGCATCCATTTTATGCGCCAGGCAAAATACCATGAAGCAGACGCAATTCTCGAAAGGCTTGATGCGGAACAAGCCGGCGGAATCAACATTGGTGAATTCCTTTACCACAGGGCATTCGCCAAAGGGTATACGCTTCAATCCGGCTATGCCATCTATTTTGGTAAAAAGGCGCTCCAGCATTTTATGGAGCAGCATAATTTCAGGCGTATTCTTCATACGTTAATGTTGCTTGGAATAAACTACACACACTCAAATATCTATGAGGAAGCTTCAGCATCTTTTGAGCATCTGATTCGAAATGCCGAGCTTTTGAATGAGGAAGATTTGCTCCCATATGCTTACCATAATATGGGCCTGTTGCAAAAGAAAAGGAAGAATGCCGAACAAGCTATTTATTATTTTGAAAAAAGCCTTTCGTTGCAACAAGAGAAAGGATTTAATTATCTGGTTACTTTAAACACTCTTGGCGAAACAAAGTTTGTAGAAGGTGATGCTAGCGGTGCAAAGAGGTGCTTTGTGGAGGTATTCGACTTGGCAGACAAGCTTGACAGCAAAAAGTATCTATTATTAAGTACGTTTTATTTGATGCTTGATGCTGATGATCCAGCCTCATTTGAATATCTTGAATCTAAAGTGATTCCACTACTCGAAGAAGGCAAAGAGCATAAAGATGATCTCGCACACTTCTATAAATTGCTTGCAGACTATTTTACCAGAGAAAAAAAATTCGAGCAGGCTGTCCATTATTTAAATAAAATGACTTGAGGAGGAATTTCAATGAAAAAAGCATTTATCATTCTCTGCTCTGTTTTCGCGTTTAGCCTGTTTGCGGCCGGTGCTGCACCATCATCTACGGCAGCCGCAACGCCGATTTATCCACCACTGTCAGTTGATACGCCAATCTATCCACCACTGTCAGTTGATACGCCAATCTACCCACCACTGTCAGTTGATACACCAATCTACCCACCACTGTCAGTTGATACACCAATCTACCCACCGCTCTGATTCGGCCATTTCTAGCGGAAAATAGAATGGGCAATGAAAGCAACAAAGGCGCATCCATTTTCCGGATGCGCCTTTGTTGCTTCAATCATCGTCTTCAGAAAACATATATTTTTTCGTTTTCGCCGAGATATTCAGGACAAGCGATAGTGAAATCAGGGTCCCCAGCAAAGAGCTTCCGCCGTAACTAATCAATGGAAGCGGAATTCCGGTCATCGGAACAAGCCCAATGACCATGCCGATGTTTTCGAAAATATGGAATGTCAAAAGCGAGATGACACCGGTGGCAATCAAGCTTTCATAAGGGCCCTTGTTCCTGAGAGCAATAACAATGATCCGGTAAATCAAGATGAAGTAAAGCGAAATAACAAGGCTCGCCCCGAAGAAACCAAACTCTTCCCCAATTACTGTAAAAATAAAATCCGAGTGGGCTTCGGGCACATTTACCTGGGATGCATTGAAGCCTTTGCCATACATCATGCCAGAACCAATGGCCAATATCGAGTATGCTAACTGATAAGAGGTGTTTTGCATGTCCTCGAATGGATCAAGCCACGAATGAATCCGGTTCAACTGATATTGATCGAGGACGAGCAGCAATAAATCAGGCACTTCAAGATAAATGTACACAAGAATGGCCATTATCAAGGCTGCCGCTCCTCCCAGAACGGCAATAATCCTCCAATTGATTCCCGAAATAAACGACATGCCAATAACAATCGCAACGACAACCATCGCTGTACCGGCATCAGGCTGGATCAAAATGAACGCGAGCGGCAATGCAGCCACAACCGCGATTTTGCCGAGAAGCATAAAATCTGTCTGCAAAGTCCGGTCAAGGTATTTGTCATTATGGTTTGAAATCACCCTTGCGAGGAATAGAATAAGGAAAAGCTTCATGAATTCCGAAGGCTGAATCGAGCCTGCCTTCGGAATTTCGAACCAGGCCTTTGCACCTTTCGTTCTCGGGGCAATCGTTTCCGGCGCCAGAAACAGGCCAATTAGGACCAAAACACCAAATATGTAGGCATAAGGCGATATTCTTTTTATCTGGTCAAAATCAAAAAAATACACAAAGGCAGAGGCACCAAGCCCAATTACATACCAGCGGACTTGCAGCAGTACGAAATTAACGCCATATGGCGAATATTTTTGGGCGCTGTAAATTGCAATGCAGCTTACAACCATAAACAGGAAAATAAGCAGCAAGAGCGTGAAATCAAAATAATTACGTTGTGATTTATCCATAAACGAGCATCTCCGCATTTATTGTTTTTCAGGAAAAAAAGATGGAAACTCCCATTTTAAAAACTTCCACTCTATTAGTGTACCTTATTTTCCAAGGGCTGGCAGACTTTACGGCAGGAATCGGAAAAAAACTTTAAAAAGGGGAATTCCGGTGGAATTTATGTAACGCGGTACACAACCCTTACATAGACGGAAGAACAGGCAATTTTGTTACCAATTTTTAAAAAATTGCCGGCAAAGTGAAAATAGACGGTCGTTTTGAATAATGCCTGTTTGCTTGTATAGAAAAATCGCCTATCATTTAATTTGTGTCCAACCCATTTAATTTAAAATTGGATTGCGTGAAGCGAAAGAAAATCCTTAATAATTGAGCTGCTTGGAAAGGCGGAATCATGTATGGAAAAAAAGAAAATAACGGTCATCGGAAGCATAAATATGGATTTGGTTACAAAAGTGTCCCGTGTGCCGCTTGTTGGCGAAACGTTGATTGGGGATTCCTTTTACACAAATCCGGGCGGCAAGGGGGCAAACCAGGCCGTCGCAGCCGCCAGACTCGGAGCCCGTGTTTCGATGATCGGCTGTGTTGGGGATGATTCTTTCGGCCGGCAACTGATTGCGAACCTCGAAAGCCAATCGATTGATACTTCAAAGGTCGGAATTGTTTCCGATACTTCGACAGGAATCGCTTCGATTACGCTATCAGGCGGGGACAACAGCATCATCGTCGCTCCCGGTGCAAATAACCTTCTCACACCGGAATACCTTTTGCGCCATGAAAATGCAATCTCGGAAAGCGAATGTATCCTCCTTCAACTCGAAATACCGATGGAAACAGTGGGGCTGGCGGCTTCAATTGCGAAAAAGCACGGGGTAAGGGTCATTTTAAATCCCGCTCCCTTTCAGCCGCTTCCAGAGCAGCTGCTGAAAGACGCCGACTATTTAACCCCGAATGAGCACGAACAAAAGCAGCTGGTACTATCGCTCGATAGTAACCTAAAACAAGAAGTACTGGAAAAATGCATCGTCACCCAAGGCCCCAAAGGTGTGGCCATTCACAAGGATGGCCTTGGAGAGATCCCGGGTTACCAAGTTAAAGCGATCGATACAACGGGTGCCGGCGATACGTTCAATGGGGCGCTCGCATATGCACTAAGCGAAGGGATGGGCTTGAAGGAAGCATGCCGGTTCGCCAATGCGGCCGCAGCGCTCTCAGTTACAAAACCAGGCGCCCAGGGAGGCATGCCATCAAGGCAAGAAGTAGAGGCGCTCATGAAAATGGCAGGAAAAACGAGGTCCTAAACCCATGTTTGACGAAGTTTGTCGACATTTTGGCAGAAAAAGGATGATAACTTTTACCCTGACCGCTTGCCTTTTATTTCTATTCATGTTATTCTAATCAAGAATTATTTTTGTTCGGTAACATGCGACATCGCCTGGATACGTTTGAGCAAGAATAGTAATACAATTGTGTGCGAACCACACGAGGAGGCAACAAACATGGAAAACGGTAAAGTAAAATGGTTTAATGCAGAAAAAGGTTTCGGATTCATCGAGCGCGAAGGCGGAGACGACGTATTCGTTCATTTCTCAGCTATCCAAGGCGAAGGCTTCAAAACTCTTGAAGAAGGCCAAGAAGTAACTTTTGACGTTGAGCAAGGCGCTCGCGGACCACAAGCTGCTAACGTTCGCAAAAACTAATTAGTTTTTGCTCCATAGAAAACAGGTTCCTGCAAAGGGACCTGTTTTTATTTTTTTTGGAAAAATAAAAAACGTCCCGAGTTCGGACCATGTATGGGCCATCTGAATTCGTGACAGCAAAGAGTGAAAAACCTAATCGTTGTTCCCCCTCATACAACTAGAGTGACAACCAACAGCCATCAAATCCGGTTTAGTTGTCATTCAAATCCCCAATTCGTGACAACCAACAGCCGAAACCCGGTCTGGTTGTCAGAAAAACCTCAGAATAGTGCCCCCATCCATTCACCCGAATTATTTTCACCATCACCCGCCAGCTTCCTCATATTCCTTCCTGCCAAAGCCAAAACTAACACAATAAATCGGTAAAGGGGCGGGCGGCAAAAATGGACAACCACTGGAAACAGGACCTTGAAATCTGCCTCGAACTCGGCGACAGGCGCGAACAATTCGGCGGTGCGGTGGTTCCGCCCACTTTTGGCAATTCGCTTTTTGTATACGATTCCATGGACAGCCTCACAAAGGCGGTCCTGAATGAGCAGGGACATTATGTATACACACGCGGCACCAACCCGACAATCGAAACGGCCGAGACGAAGATTGCCGCCCTTGAACGGGGAGAGGCATGCCGCTGCTTCTCATCGGGGATGGCAGCCATCTCCGCAGCCCTGTTGAACTCCTTGCAAAGTGGCGACCATGTCCTATGCGTCAGCAATCTTTATTTTTCAACGATGGAGCTCTTGAAATATCTAGGGAAATTCGGCATCAGCCATTCAATTTGCTATGAAACAGCGGCCGAAGCCGTTGAAAAACAAATAAGGCCGAACACTCGCGTCATTTTCATGGAAAGCCCGTCCTACATGACATTCAGGCTGACCGACCCCCGCGCAATCTCCAAACTCGCCAAGAAACATGGCATCAGGACGATCATCGACAATACGTGGGCCACTCCCCTCTACCAAAAGCCGCTGCTATACGGCGTTGATATCGTCGTCCACTCGCTCTCCAAATATTTGGGCGGGCACAGCGACCTTGTTGGCGGTGCGGTCATTTCCACCAAGAAAATGATCGACAATCTTTTCACAAACGAACTCCTGCTCATGGGTGGAAACTTTTCCCCCTATGAAGCGACTTTGCTGCTAAGGGGAATGAGGTCACTGCCGTTCAGGCTGCAAGCCCATCAGGCAAACGCGCTTAAAGTTGTCGAATTCCTTGAACAGCACCCAAAGGTCAAGCAAGTGCTTCATCCCGGGCTTCCTTCACATCCTGATTATGAACTCGGTAAAACCATCCTGTCCGGCTATACCGGAGTGATTGGGTTTGCCGTCCATGGCGGATACCGGGGTGCAAGGCGTGTACTCGACCGCCTTCAATCCATAAAAATCGGCGTTTCCTGGGGATCGTTCGAGAGCCTGGCGATGACACCAAGCACAGGAAACAATGAAAAACAACTCCTGGCAGAAAACATCGACCCCGGGACCATCCGGCTTGCGGTCGGGCTTGGCGACAGCGATACCATCATCGCCGATTTGGCACAGGCCCTCGCATGAAATAAAACGAGCGAGCATCAACTGAAATGACAACTCAGCTGCCCAACTCCATGGCAGCTTTATTTTTTTATGGGACGAATAACCATTATCCTGCCTCCGGAATACGTTAAAGTGATGTTGCAGAAAATGGAGGTATCCGAAATGAATGAAGAACGCAGGACGCTTGCCTGGCACGAAACGCTGGAGCTGCATGAATTAACGGCTTTTCAATCAATTGGGTTAATGAAACTGAAAATGGGCATGAAACGGATTACCGACCCGGAGCTGCGGGGAATTTACCAGCGGACCATCCGCGACCTCGAAGAAAATCTCACGGAACTGCTTCAGTTCTATCCTTCCGCGGCAGGGCAGGCCATGCGTGATGAGGAAGAGGATGAGTTGAGGGAGGATAATCCCTTCTATGCCGGCGACCTTTTGGCGATGTCCAAAACACTGGTCCGCAATTATGGAATCGCAGTAACCGAAACGGCTACACCGCAGCTGCGCCGGACATTCCTGAACCATATGACCAAAGCAGTCAGGGGCCATGAACGAATCTTTAACTATATGGAAACAAGGGGCCTGTATCCTTCATACGATCTTGGCAGGCTACTGCAAAATGACGTAACCCTTGCCCGAAGAGCAATCGGCATGCGCGAAGAATAACTCAATTAAAAGCTATGTTATTTTCAAATCCCCATTCAAGCGCCCAATTCAGGGCGCTTTCGCTTTTCATCGCGAAAAATCCGATTATTTGCTAAATTGGAAGTATGAGATACGCGAAAGGAAGAAAACGATGCACTATGTACTAAATCCGCTCGGGGACAGGGCGCTGACAGTATCCTTTGGCGGCCGGATCACTACGGATATCCACAAGCGGATCAGCGGGTTCATCGCCGCACTCGAGGCTGCCCGAATTGAAGGAATAGTAGAATGCGTGCCAACCTATACGTCCGTCGCCATATATTTTCACCCGGAAAAAATCACCTACAGCACCCTTTGCAAAAAAATTAATGCAATCGGCGCGGCGGCTCAACCGAAAGCACAACCGCTCATTTACAAGGTGCCGGTCCAGTACAACGGTCCCGACCTTCAATTCATCGCCGACACACACCAGCTTACCGTGGCAGAGGTCATCCGCCTCCATACGGACCCTGACTATATGATCCATATGATCGGCTTTATGCCCGGCTTCCCTTATTTGGGCGGGCTTCCGGAAAAATTGGCCACGCCAAGGCTCCCACAACCCCGGCCAAAAGTACCGGCCGGAGCAGTCGGGATAGGCGGCAGCCAGACAGGAATCTATCCCGATGAATCCCCCTCAGGCTGGCGCATTCTGGGATTCACCCCGCTCAAGCTGTTTGACATCAACCGGGCGGAGCCATTTTTATTTTCGCCAGGCCATTACATAAGATTTTTCCCAATCGGGCCTGAGGAATTTGCACGCATAAACGAACTGGCCACCAAGGGCCTTTATACCGTGGAAACAGAATTCAAACTAACCACTGAACAACATACGGAGGGGAAAGCGTGAAACCAATCGATTTAAACTGTGATATGGGCGAAAGCTTTGGCGCATACAAGCTCGGAAACGACCGAGAAATCCTCGGCTTCATCACATCGGCCAATATTGCCTGCGGCTACCATGCCGGCGACCATAATACGATGATGGAGACCGTTAACGAAGCAAGAAAACGCGGCGTCAACATCGGCGCCCACCCCGGGTTCCCCGACCTCCAGGGGTTCGGCCGACGGGAGATGCACCTTCACCCAGATGAAATCTATAATCTTGTTCTCTATCAATTAGGGGCTCTTTCGTCTTTTGGAAAAGTGGCCCATACACGGCTGGCCCACATCAAACCCCATGGGGCGCTATACAACATGGCTGCTGCTGACAAGGCTACCGCAGACGCCATCGCCGCAGCGGTCGCCGATTTTGACAGGAACCTGATTGTGTTCGGCCTCGCCGGCAGCCAGCTGATAACAGCCGCGAAAGAAAAAGGGCTCCGCGCCGCAAACGAGGTTTTCGCGGACAGGGCCTATCGCCCGGATGGCTCGCTCATGCCGAGAAGCGAGCACGGCTCGGTTATCCATGAAGCGGATGCGGCCATCCATCAGGCACTCCGCATGGCGAAAGAAGGAAAGGTGGCCGCGGCGGACGGAACAGAAATTGATGTAACCGCGGACACAATCTGTATCCATGGGGACAATCCGAAAGCACTTGAATTTGCGCGGAAACTGACAGCGGCTTTCGCTAAGGAAAACATCCCGCTCCGGAAAAACTGGGATGAAGAATGATGGCCATACCTGTTTTTGAGGTGCTCCGGGCCGGTTTGCAGGCGACAGTCCAGGATAGCGGGCGCCCTGGCTGGCAGCGGTTTGGCGTTTCCCCATCCGGAGCGATGGATTGGTTTTCAATGCACACGGCGAATATCCTTGTAGGAAACCCGCCTGGCGAAGCAGTCCTTGAAACGGTGTTCCCCGGGCCTGTCCTAGAACTGCTTTCGGACTGTACGGTTGCGATTTGCGGCGGGAATCTTTCCCCAAGACTCGATGGAAAACCCGCCCCCCTTTGGAAAAGCTTCCGGGCGAGGAAAGGGCAGCTACTTTCTTTTGGGAAACCGGTATCCGGCGCCCGTGCCTATATCGCTGTTTCAGGCGGAATTGACGTCCCGGCCGTGTTAGGGAGCCGTTCAACCTATTTGGCGGGAGGCTTCGGCGGATTGGAAGGACGGTCCTTGAGGAAAGGGGATGTGCTGTCATCAGCTGCTCCAATAAGCGGAACTCCCGGCCGGGGGCTTGCATCCCGGCTGGTTCCCGCCTACAGCACCGAAATTACAGTCCGCGCGATACCAGGCCCTCATACGGCGGCATTCGAAAAGGAGAGTCTGGAAACTTTTTTTACAAAAAGCTATTCGGTTAGCCCGAACTCGAACCGGATGGGGTTGTCCCTTAACGGCCCGAAGCTCCTCCATCGGGAAGGCGCCGATATTTTATCCGATGCCGTTCCGCTTGGGGGAATCCAAGTACCATCGGGCGGCCAGCCGATCATCCTGATGGCGGAACGGCAGCCAACAGGCGGCTATACGAGGATAGGCACAGTGATAACCGCCGATCTGCCGCTGCTCGCGCAAGCCATGCCGGGCAGCACCGTCCGTTTTCGGCAAGCCGGCGTGGAAGAAGCCCAAAAAGCTTATATGGAAACGAGAGCCATACTTGTTGGACTCGCTATCGCTGCAGGTGCCTGGCACCCGGGAATGAAGCTTTTTTAAAAAGGGCTAGACATGAAGCTTTTAAAAAACTAAATCCAGATTCTTTTAAAACTTAAGAGGGGGGAGTTAAATTGCAGACTGCTGTTTACCTTGTGCGCCATGGACATTCGGTTTATACCCCGGACGAACTGGGGAGGCCGCTCTCTGCCAGGGGCGTGCAGGACGCAGAACGGGTTACGGAACTATTAAAGCAGGAAAATATCAGTGTGGTCCTATCGAGCCCATACAAGCGTGCTATTGAAACGGTCGCCGGAATTGCCAAAGCAATCGGAACAGAGGTTGTAAAAATTGATGGGTTTCGGGAAAGGCTTCTTTCGGAACAGCCCGTTGCCGACTTTTCCGCCGCTATTAAAAAGGTTTGGGAGGACGACAACTTTACCTGGGAAGGCGGCGAATCGAACAAGGACGCCCAAAAACGGGGTGTCGATGCCCTCATGCAGGTACTTCACACATATAGAGGGGAAAACATCGCTGTCGGAACACATGGCAATAGTATGGCTCTGATCATGAATCATTTTAAGGAAGAGTACGGCTTCGAATTCTGGAAAAACCTCGATATGCCGGACATTTACAGACTCACCTTTGACGGGTTGGAGCTCACCGATGTGGAGAGAGTCTGGAATCGGAGTTAATAAGCTGGAGATAAACGAAGCATCGACTTGAAAACTTACAATCAATGAAGATACATAACAAATCAGGGCTGCCCTCCAAAGGCAGCTCTTTTTTCTTGAATAATACGGCTAAACCGATGCTTTGCACCTCACCCCGTCCGTCCCACATCCGTTTATGAACCGTTTCGAAGATTTATGAACCGTTTCACAGTTTTATGAACCGTCTCGCAGATTTATGAACCGTTTCACAGATTTATGAACCGTTTCACAGATTTATGAACCGCCTCGTAGATTTATGAACCGTCTCGCAGATTTATGAACCGTCTCGCAGATTTATGAACCGTTTCACTAGATTTATGAACCGTTTCACTAGATTTATGAACCGTTTCACTAGATTTATGAACCCGTCTCACCCGAAATGTAAAATCTTCCTCCTTTGTGTTTTAGTTTCAAAGTATTAAGGGTAGGGGAATGGGAGGGATATTTTTTAACAGGAAATTACAAGTTGGAAAGGGTGGGTGTTTTGCCTGAGAAGTTTAACGTCACAATCAATGGGGTAACTGCCGCGGCCGAGGGCAGCCAATCCGTCCTTCAGTATTTATCGGACCGTTCCATTGAGATTCCCCATGTATGCTACCATCCGAGCCTTGGATCGATTGAGACATGCGATACGTGCATTGTCGAGGTCAATGGGGAGCTTGTCCGCTCCTGTTCCACGGACCTGAAGGAGGGGGATGTTATTAATACAGTTTCCCCTGATGTGAAAAAAGCGCAGACGATGGCAATGGATAAAATCCTGTATAACCATGAGCTCTACTGTACGGTTTGTGATTACAACAATGGCACGTGCGAAATCCATAATACGGTTAAAGCCATGAAGATTAACCATCAAAGCATCCCGTTCGACCAAAAGCCGTATGAGGAAGATAATTCCCATCCTTTTTACCGCTATGATCCCGACCAGTGCATCCTGTGCGGCCGATGCGTGGAAGCGTGCCAGAACGTCCAGGTCACGGAAACGCTCAGGATTGACTGGGAGCGTGAACGGCCAAGGGTCATCTGGGATGATGATGTCCCGATCAATGAGTCCTCTTGTGTGTCGTGCGGGCATTGTTCCACCGTTTGCCCTTGCAATGCGATGATGGAAAAAGGCATGGTTGGCGAGGCGGGCTTCCTGACAGGCATTGCAAAGCAAACGCTCCGTCCGATGATTGAAATGACAAAAGGGGTCGAAACAGGCTATGGTTCCATCCTTGCCATTTCCGATATGGAATCGGCAATGCGGGATGAACGAATTAAAAAGACGAAAACAGTCTGTACGTACTGTGGTGTCGGCTGCAGCTTCGAGGTTTGGACGAAAGACCGTAAAATCCTTAAGGTTGAACCAAAAGTGGAAGCGCCGGCCAATGGAATTTCCACTTGTGTAAAAGGGAAGTTTGGCTGGGATTTTGTCAACAGCGAAGAGCGCCTGACGAAGCCGCTGATCCGTGAAGGCGATTTCTTCCGTGAGGCGAGCTGGGACGAAGCACTCACCCTTGTCGCAAAAAAGTTCGCTGAAATCAAAAACACATACGGCTCGGAGACAATGGGATTCATCACATCATCGAAATGTACGAATGAAGAATCTTTCCTGATGCAAAAATTGGCGAGACAGGTAATCGGCACGAACAACGTTGACAACTGTTCGCGCTATTGCCAGACGCCGGCGACGGTCGGCTTGTTCCGCACTGTCGGGTATGGCGGAGATGCAGGGTCAATCGAAGATATCGGATCAGCCGGCCTCGTTCTGATTGTCGGCTCGAATACATCGGAAGCACATCCGGTCCTTGCCACCCGTGTAAAAAGGGCCCACAAGCTAAAAGGACAGAAATTGATTGTCGCCGATTTGCGCAAGGATGAAATGGCTGAACGGGCGGACCTTTTTATCAGGCCAAAAGCTGGCTCCGACCTTGTTTGGCTGTCCGCGGTGACAAAATACATTATCGATATGGGCTGGATGGATGAAGAATTCCTTGCCAGCCGCGTGAACAATGTACCGGAATACATTGAAAGCCTAAAGCCATTCACGCTCGGATATGCGGAAGAAGCAACTGGCATCCCGAAGGAAAGCCTTATCCAGGTCGCGACAATGATCTCCGAAGCGAAAAGTGTCTGCGTACTTTGGGCAATGGGGGTTACCCAGCATATCGGCGGAAGCGATACGAGTACAGCGATTTCCAACTTGCTCCTCGTGACGGGTAACTACGGCAAACCCGGGGCGGGGGCCTATCCTCTCCGCGGCCATAACAACGTCCAGGGAGCGAGTGACATGGGGAGCGCGCCTAATTATCTTCCTGGGTACCAGCATATTGAGGATGAAAGTTCCCGTAAGAAGTTCGAACGTGTATGGGGCGTGCAGCTAAATCCTGAACCGGGCATCAATAACCATGACATGATCGAGGCCATTCATCATAAGGAACTTCGGTCGCTTTACATTAAAGGTGAAGAGATGGGCCTTGTCGATTCCAACATCAACCACGTGCATGCGGCTTTTGAAGAGCTCGACTTCTTTGTCGTCCAGGATATTTTCTTCTCAAGGACGGCGCAATTTGCTGATGTCGTCCTGCCCGCAAGCCCAAGTTTTGAAAAAGAAGGAACGTTTACAAATACCGAACGCCGAATCCAGCGCCTTTATAAGGTATTTGAGCCGCTGGGCGAGTCAAAGCCTGACTGGGAGATCATCCAGGAAATCGCGAACCGCCTCGGAGCAGGGTGGAATTACAGCCATCCATCCAAAATCATGGAGGAAATCGCGATGCTTACGCCGATCTATTCGGGCGTTACGTACAAAAGGCTGGAGGGCTTCAAGAGCCTGCAATGGCCTGTTGCGCCTGATGGCACTGATATGCCGCTCCTTTTTACGGAGAGATTCCCGTTCCCGGACGGCAAAGCCCGTCTCCATCCTGTCACATGGTCCGTGCCAACCGAATTTGGCGAAGAATACGACATCCAGGTCAACAACGGCCGCCTGCTTGAACATTTCCATGAGGGGAACCTCACCTATAAGTCGAAAGGAATATCCTCGAAAACTCCGGGCGTCTTTCTCGAATTGTCGCCTGAACTCGCCAAGGAGCGCGGCATCATGGATGGGACACTTGTCCGCCTGACATCCCCGTATGGAAACGTAAAAGTCCGCTGTGTTGTGACGGATAGGGTTCAGGGCAAGGAAGTATACTTGCCGATGAATGATTCCGGAGACGCGGCGATCAACCTGCTGACGAGCAGCTACGCGGATAAGGACACCGATACACCCGCCTACAAGGAGACAAAGGCAAAGCTTGAAATCCTCCAATACGAAGGAATCAATCCGCTGCCGTCCTTTAACCATAGGTATGGGAACCCGCAGCCGCAAATGGGCGTCCAGGTCCAGAAGAAGTGGGCACGCAAGGATTATGTATTCCCCGGAGACGCTGTGAGAAAGGGGCAGAAGCAGCATGGCTAAAGCAATTAAACAAATTAAAAGGATTGAAGTAACCGAAGAACAACAGCGGGAAAAAGACCTCCGCGAGGTAGAAGAGGCTCTTTTAAAAAACAAAGACGCCATCCTTGAAACGCTTGAAGTACTCGGCCACATGAAGGAGCGGGGGGTATTAAGCCTAGCCTCCGCCTTGTTTGGCCAGGGTGATAAAGTCCTCAATGTTCTTGTAAAAGCCGCCGATAAGCCGGAAGCGACGAATACACTGAAAAACCTGCTTTTAATGGTCGGCGTTCTAGGCACGCTGAATGTCCAGCAGCTTGAACCCCTTCTCCTGAAATTGAACTCAGGGATAGCCCGGGTTGCGAAATACCGGGATAATCAGGACGAAATCGGCTATTTCGACCTCTTCCGTTCGCTAAAGGATCCTGAAGTCAACAATGCAATCGGGCTTTTGTTTGAGTTCCTGAAGGGAATGGGGGAAGATACGTCCGGCCTCGAGCGGAACACCCAATTGCCTGAAGACCAGGCTTTGCATAAAGTACCGCATCATAGCGGCTGATATGTCTTAGTATTGTGTAAGGAAAGGTGTCGCCAAAGATGAAGCTGATCGAGGCAAGGAGGGAGATTATTCAATTGGTACGAGGGGCCATCCGGATTGGGTGATAGCCAAAGGTATAAGTCCCGTGAACAAAAAATGGCCCGCATTATTAAATCCCACCCAGCATTCTGGGTGGGATTTAATCGATTTCGCGGTATTGCACAATATGAAAGGAAGAACCCTCCTCAAGAAGGGAATCAGCCGCAATTCCTTCCGTGTCGGGGACGATGACAAAGATGTCCCCATCTTTCCGGCCGGGGCTGCGGCGAAGCGCTTTATACAACAAGTCTCCGGCGATTTCCATGCAGGAAGCCTCCATCGTGCCCAGCTTATTTAGTTTTCTTCCGCCGGATGCTTTGTAGATGGAATATTTCATGGTTTATCTCCTTCCTTTTGTCCATATTCCCCCTCGCCGAAAAGATAAACCGGTTGCTCTTTAAGGAGGCATTCCGATTGGGCCATACATCCAGCAGCTCGGCGCACATCATCCAACTAAGTAAAATCAATTTTTTTATAAAATGAAAGCAGGGACAGGAATTCCTGTCCCCTAAACCGCCTGGGCCCTTATCTGCAGCCGCAGCCTTTTTTATAGCCACCCATTGGCATTCCGGAATAAGCACCGGCAACACCGGTAGGCGCGATGTTTGGAGCAGCCATCATGTTGGGCGTGGCCGGCTGGTATGCGCCAGCTACAGCAGGTGCCGGACCCATCATCCCTGGAGCGGCCATTCCTGGTCCCATCATACCTGGCCCCATCATACCTGGTCCCATCATGCCTGGTCCCATCATGCCTGGTGCGGCAGGAGGCATATACGCCCCAGCGACTGTTGGACCGGGAGGCGGGCCTGGCACCGGTCCAAGATCAGTAACGGATGCCTCATTCACAAAGGATTGGGTGTGCGTAAAGTGGTGCGTATGCTCGATGTTTGTGTGATGGACATTGGTTGTATGCGATGGATGGACGTGCGGCTGGATGACATTCTCGAAAGAATTCGTTACGCAGCACTGCGTTGGATGGACAATGGCAGGCAAAACCTGTGTTGGTCGCGGACAATACATTGAAATTCCCCTCTCTTGTTGTAATGGTACATTAACAGAGTATGAAGGAAGATGTGCTCTTGTACTGAGGCAAGTACCTAATTTTTCCTGTTAATCCTCATCCTTAATATCGGGGTCTTCTGGAATGGGTTCGTTCCTCCATTCCTCGATAAGCTTTTTGGCAAGCTCGACATGGTCGAAATGGTTTTTGAATTGCTCCCTGTTAATCAAATATTGCTCGCCGTCGAACACAGCACGCATTCGCTTTTGGGCAATCATTTCCCTGATAAAGTGTTCGGGGAGGGACAAATACTCGGCAGTTTCCTTTATGGTCAAATACATGGCAATTCTCCTTAAAAATTCACATGATATACTTCGTTCATTTTTTTCTGAAAAGCTTCCCCCTGAATAAATGTGCCGGATATCCTGGGTAGGCCGGTCCGGAGCCGATAGCAACCCTTGATAAAATATTCCGGCATCCGAAACTTTATATTCTGCCTTTTACAGGTAATGAGTTAAAATAGGAAGGGTAAATAAGGATTCGGCTAAAACGGAAGAATGCTATAAAAACAGTATACATAAAAGAGAGGAGACCTGGCATGGAAATAGGGCAGAAAAGAATGGCTACCCGGGATGAAGCGGGCAAGCGAGGCAAAATTTGGACGAAGGATTTCATCCTGATTTGTATTGCCAATATGTTCATTTTTATCGGATTTCAAATGACTCTGCCCACAATTCCCCTGTTTGTCAAGCATCTCGGCGGGAATGACCAGATGATAGGCTTTGTGGTTGGGGCATTCACCCTATCCGCGCTCCTGATTCGCCCTTATGCAGGCAGGGCGCTGGAATCAAGGGGCCGAAAGTTCGTTTATTTGACCGGATTGGCCATTTTTGTCCTTTCGGTCGGTTCGTTCGGTTTTGCGGGCGGGATGGCGTTTCTGTTCCTGCTTCGGTTCATCCAGGGGGTTGGATGGGGATTTTCGACAACGGCCTCGGGAACGATCGCGACCGATTTGATTCCCCCCGAACGCAGGGGCGAAGGGATGGGCTACTATGGTTTGTCGGGTAATATCGCGCTCGCGGTCGGCCCATCACTTGGGTTGATCCTGGCCGGTGTTTTAAACTTCCAGCAGCTCTTTTTAATGTGTGCCGGACTAGGCCTCGCCGCCCTCCTTCTATCTTCGGTCATTCGTTACAAGAAGGCGGAAGCAGTCCAGAAAGCAACCGCCCTTAAGTGGGACTTTTATGAAAAAAGCGCTTTGCAGCCGTCCATCCTGCTCTTCTTTATGACGGTTACCTTCGGGGGGATCGCATCTTTCCTTCCCCTTTATACAGCTCAAAAGGAAATCTCGGGCATTCAATGGTACTTTCTGATTTATGCATTGGCCCTAATGCTGACGCGGGCATTTGCCGGGCAGATTTATGATAAAAAAGGGCACCGGGCAATTTTCGTACCGGGTGCATTGCTGATTTTTTTCGCGATGCTGCTTTTATATTGGCTTCCGAACAAGGAGAGCTTATTTTTGGCAGCGGCGCTGTATGGCCTCGGCTTTGGTACAATCCAGCCCGGACTGCAGGCATGGGCCATCGAGAAGTCACCGAGGAACCGGAGGGGAATGGCCACCGCAACCTTCTTTTCCTTTTTTGACTTTGGCGTTGGGGTCGGGGCGCTGCTGTTCGGACAAATCGGCCACATCTATGGGTACGGAAGCATTTATCTTGCCTCAGCGATTTCGGTGTTTGTTTCAATTCTTTATTACCTCGTCCTTTTAAAAAAGGAAGGCAGGGAAGGCATGGCTGCCTAACCACGGGGAAGCAATTTCAACAAGGCGGCGGCTGTGACGGAGAGGGATGAAAAATGGTGAAGGGATCGAATATGAAAGCTTTTGTAATCACTTTACTCCTTGCGCTTCTCGGCGGGGCCATTTTCAATTTTCTCGGTCTGCCGGTGCCATGGCTGCTAGGCCCAATGGCTGTGGCTCTCACAGCCTCCGTATCCGGAAAGGCGGCCTTGAAATGGCCGGTGAAGATTCGCGATGCCGCACTTATCATCGTCGGTTATTCAATCGGCCTTTCTTTTACAAAACCTGCCTTAATGCAAATTATTATCCACTTCCCATCGATCATGCTGATGACCTGCCTTTTGATCGGGTATTGCGCCATGATGGCAATGGCGGTCGCCCGGTTATCGGGGCTTGATTACCGCACGGCTTTGATTGGGAGCATACCGGGCGGGCTATCACAAATGATTGCCCTTTCGGAAGAAATCAAGGGAGCGGACAGCTCGGCCGTGACGCTCTTCCAGGTGTTCCGACTGCTCATGATTATTTTTATCGTTCCTTTCACCGTGCTCCATCCGTTTTCCGGAAGCGAGGACCATCCTGTTATCCAAACAGCAGCCAATGCAAGCCTGTTTCCGGAGATCCTGCTCTTTGCTCCGCTGGCGGTTGCTTTTGCGGTCTTCGGGAGAAAGCTAGGGCTGCCGACAGCGTACATGACCGGGCCAATCGTCATCACCGCGGTTTTAACCGTTGCCGGGATAAAGGGGCCGGTGCTTCCTGGGGCCCTCATGGACGTTTCACAACTAATGATCGGGACGTACATCGGCCTCCTGTTCAAGCCAGGAAGCCTTGCGAGAAATGGAAAGCTTCTTCCGTTCGCAGTCGGATCCGGCATCTTGCTCCTGGCGGGTTCGGCGGGATTGGCCTTTCTTTTGGAAAGATCATACGGGATTACGTTTACGACGAGCTATCTTAGCATGGCGCCTGGCGGAATGGACCAGATGGGCATCATCGCCCACGAAACCGGGGCCGACTTATCGATCGTCGCCGGCTACCAGCTGTTCCGGGTATTCTTCATCTTTTTCGCGATGCCTTATTTGCTTAGGGGGTTGTTCCGCCTGATGGGGAGAAGGGAAATGAACAGGCGCTAGCGCTAAGGGAGTAGAGCCCGAGGAAATACCTATACAAAACCCGAAGACTATTTGTATAATGGAATGGACATAAAAAATACCTTTTGAACAGGTGCTGGCAATTCCGATTGTCGGCTTAAAAGGGAAGTTTGGTGAAAAGCCAACGCGGTCCCGCCACTGTAAATGCGAGCAACCTATACTTTGCCACTGCCCAAAGGGGCGGGAAGGCGTAGGGAGCGATGACCATGAGCCAGGAGACCTGCCTGTTTACACGCACCACAAGCCTACGCGGATAGGAGGGTGTTAAGCCGGGCTTTTTTGCTTTTGCACCTGCTTAACGACGAACCTCCTCCTTTATTGGGGGATTTTTTTATGCTTAAAAAAGAGTGGGGAGAGAGAAAAATGGAAAGAAATCAGTATGTGAAGCTTATGCTTGCATGGATGCTCGTGTTCACCCTGTTTGCCGGGGGACTTGGACAAAAGACAGCAGCCGCGGCCGTTCCTGTAACGGTGAAGGTCCTTGGGGAACAGGGTACTGTCCTCTCTGAAAAGCAGGCAGAGGTTGGAGATGCGGAAACAGCGTTTGACGCCCTCGTCAAGACTGTCGGTACCGACGCAGTCAAGTACGAGCAATACAGTTTCGGGAAAATGATTACCGAAATAAGCGGATTAGCCGCGACCGATACAGTTTACTGGGGATTTTACATAAACGGCATTTCCGCGATGACGGGAGCGGATTCTTATAAGCCACAACCCGGCGATACCGTGGCGTTCCGTTATGAATCGGAACCCCCCTCGGGAAAAGTAAATCTTGTGATAACGGGAAAAGACAATCAGCCGAAGGAATTCAAGGATATTGCGTTCATTGACAAGCCGAATGCATTCCAGCTCCTTCAGACTGTTGCCGGACCGGAAAACGTTTCTTATGTACAATACGACTTTGGAAAAATGATTTCATCCATCAATGGCCATGAGGCTGCCAACACTAGCTTTTGGGGCTTCTACGTCAATGGCGAATCCCAGATGGTCGGAGCCGAAAGCCACCCATTGAAAAACGGCGAGACGGTCGAATTTAAATATGAAACCTTTACCCCTCCAGCCGAAGAGCCTGGACAGGTAGAGCCTGGCAAAGACGCGACCGTTTATCCGGCGGACAAATTTGCCGGCGATTTGAATGGGACGCTTGCGAATGTTTTGAAAAATAACCAGCTCGGGGAATGGGAAATTATTGCCCTGAAACAGGCAGGAAAGCCAATCCCGGCGGCTTACCTTAAGGGAGTCGCGCAAAAGGTGGCAGACAGGAAAGGCAAGTTCAGGAATATTACCGACTATGAACGGTATACGCTTGGAATCCTCGCCGCCGGAGGCAATCCGGAAAAATTTGCGGGATACAACCTCGTGGAAGGCATCTACAATGGCGATTTTTCAAGGCAGGGCCTTAACGGGGCAGCCTATGGGCTGATCACCCTGAATAGTGCGGACTTTGCGATTCCCGCGGATGCAAAATGGACTCCAGAAAAGCTGAAGTCGCATCTGGTCGCAAACCAGGGAAGCGATGGCGGATGGGGCCTTGACAAGGAGGCCGGAAGCGATCCGGATACAACATCCATGGTGCTTACGGCACTGAGCCCGTACAAGGATGAGCCAGCAATAAAAGCAGCAATTGATAAAGGAATTGACTATTTGAAAAAGCTGTTTGCCGCGGGCAAGGTTGACAGCAGCCCTTCAACCGCCCAGGCGGTGATTGCCATGTCTGCTTTAGGGCTTGATGCCAATAGCAACATCATCACAGCGGACGGCAAGACATTGCTCGGCTACCTGGCGTCGTTCAGGCAACAGGATGGGGGATTCGCCTGGAAAGTGGGGGACGAAGCAGATCCCCTTTCGACAGCACAAGGGGTTCAGGCTTTGGTTGCCTACCAGCTTTACAAGGATGGCAAGGGTTCCCTTTACAAGTTCGATCTAGATCCATCAGCTGGTGAAAATCCCGCTATTGAACCAACGACAACTGAATCCGGCAAAGAAGGCGCGGGAAAAGAAGATGGACATCGCCTGCCGGATACGGCTACAAACGCATATAGCATGATTGCAATCGGCTTGCTCCTTTTGGCGGCTGGTGGAATCGTGATAGCCGTGAACAGGAGAAAACAAGCCTAAAACCTGGCCCACCAGCGGGGGCGCTTTGATTCCCGCTGCCGGGCAGCATGGCGAGCCAAGATTAACTAGAGGACAGGAGGAATGGCAATGGGACGTAAAATCATCATAAGGCTGCTGCTCGCTTTTTCATTGCTAGCCGCCCTTGCGCTTGGAGGATGCGGTACAGCCCCTGAGCCGTCGGAAACGAAACAAAAGCAAGACAAACCGGAAACAGTTTTACAAACCGAAGATAAGGACAGCGGGAAAACTTCATCCGCCTCCCAGCAAGCGGATACTGCCACGACGCAAGGAAATGAAGTGAACACCCAAACTCCCAAAGAAAACACGTCCGCCTCGTCGGTGCCTGGCACCACTGGCGAAGCATCTTCGGCCACCGGAACCTCCACCGGCAAAGGAAACGGGGACGTGGCGGGGAGCGGAAAGGCCGGTTCAGCCAATAATGCTGGATCGAGCAGTACAGCTCCGTCCGGAAGTACGGCATCCAAGAACAGTTCAAGTTCTTCAAGCAGCGCGTCCACCCCAGGCAGCGCAGCTTCCTCGGGCAACACGTCCAGCACGGGAAGTACGTCATCTTCGGGAAGTACCGCTTCCACAGGCGGCACGGGCTCTTCCGGAACCAGCAGCAGCAGCCAGCCATCTGCCAAGCCGGTCCAAAAACCTGCCCCAGCCGCTACGGTAACGATTTCAATTAAAGGCCCGGACGACACCGGCATTATTCTTGGGGCAACAGCAGTTGAAATCAAGGAAGGAGACACAGTGCTTGATGTGCTCTTAAAGGCCGCGGGCAAAAAGGGGATTGACATCGATTACACAGGAAGCGGCCCAACCGCCTATGTTGCCGGGATAGATAATTTCTATGAACTTGATTACGGTTCAAGAAGCGGCTGGGTTTCCAAAAAGAATGGTAAGAACCTTGAAAAAGGCGCCGGTGTTACGAAAGTCTCAAAAGGTGACAGGATTGAGTGGGTCTACACTGAAGACTTCCTGAAAAAAGAATGAACAGGCTCCATCCGTTAACAGCGTTTGGTTACTATGCGGGGGCGCTGGCGATGCTTCTCATGTTCCAGCATCCCGTTTTTCTATTCGCCGGCTTTATACTGCTATTGCTTGTGAATTTTGTCCAAGATCGCTGCAGAAATCTAAGGCGATGGCTTTTTTTTATACTGACGAGCGGCTTGCTTCTGTTTGCTGTGAATCCCCTTTTTAATGAAAGGGGACGGCATATCCTTTTCGAATGGGGAAGCCACCGTATTACGCTCGAGGCGGTCATACTAGGCGGCATGGCTTCGCTTTCCGTCATGGGCATTATCGCCCTGTTTGTTTCCTACAATGAAATTATGGCTCTGAACAAACTGCTGTTTCTATTTTCAAAAACAATGCCGCAGTTCGCGGTTCTCCTCATGCTGACACTCCGTTTCATTCCGCTGATGCGCGTAAGGCTCGGGGAAATAGCAGCCGTCCAGGCAAGCAAAGGGATTACTGTGGCATCGGGCACGGTAAGGGAGCGTGCCAAAAACGGCATGCTTTACATACAGGCCCTGCTTGTCTTTTCACTTGAGGAGGCTATCCAGACCGCGGACTCCATGAAGGCGCGCGGCTACGGTACGGGGCGTAGGTCAGCCTACCATTACTTCCGCTTCAGGAGACAGGACTGGCTGTCGTTTTGTGTGCTCGTTTCCGCTTTTTGTTTTGCGGTTTACGGCCGGATAAAAGGATGGGGCATGCTGGCTGTTTATCCAATCATGGAGGGGGCGGGCCTGTCCGGCGCGGAAACGGGATTGCTGGCAGCCGTTATCTGCTTTGTAGGCTTCCCGGCGATTATTGAACTGAAAGGGGCTTTCCGATGGCATACATCGAACTGAACAACGTAACCTTTACCTATCCGGAAGCCCCAGGTCCGGCGCTTTCCTCAATTGATCTATCATTCCGCCAAGGTGAATTTATCGTCCTCTTTGGCCCGTCAGGCTCGGGGAAAAGCACACTTCTCCGCCTTTTTAAAAAAGAAATCCGTCCCCACGGAACACTTGTGGGGACGATAAGAGCAGGCGATTCTGGTTCAGCCGATACAGGTTTTGTGTTTCAAGACCCGGAAAATCAGATCGTTGCCGATGATCCGCTCCATGAGATGGTCTTTGGCCTTGAAAACCGCGGCCTCCCAACAAATGAGATACGGAGCCGGGTTGCCGAAATTGTCAGCTTCTTTGGGGCAGAAACGATTTTACATAAAAAAATGCATGAGCTATCAGGCGGGCGCATGCAGCAAATGAACCTTGCTTCCGTCCTGCTGATGCAGCCGGACATCCTTCTTCTTGATGAGCCCGCTTCCCAGCTCGATCCCGTCGCCACCCGTGAACTGTTCGATATGCTGAAACGTTTGAACGAAGAAATCGGAATGACGATCATCCTTGCCGAGCACCGCCTTGATGATGCCATTGCACTTGCTGACCGGGTAGTAATGCTCGACGGTGGGCAGATTTTCGAGGAAGGCCCGCCGCAGCTCGTCTTGCGCAGGCTCTGGGGAACAAACGCAGCGGCGTTTATCCCGTCCATACCTGCCTTATTTTTACGGGAAGAAAAGGAAACCCCGCTCCCCAGTCTTCCGCTTTCCATAAAGGAAGGCAGGGGCATGCTTGAGCTGCTTGGCCCGCGCACTGCCGGGACAAACCTTGACGCGGGAAGAGCCATCCAATCGGAGGAGATCGTCCTTTCCGCGAAAAACGTCGGCTACAGCTACGAAAAGAAGACTCGCCCTGTAATTGAAGATTTCAAGCTTGAACTTAAAAGAGGGGAGCTTTACGCGCTTCTGGGCGGAAACGGCTCGGGAAAGTCGACCTTGCTTAAATTGCTGTGTGGTGTACTAAAGCCTTCGGAAGGGACGTTATCCTTTGAAGGCAAACCATTCAAAAAGTGGAATGCACAAGAGCTTGCCGGAAAAATTGCCTATTTGCCGCAAAATCCAAAGCTGTTTTTCCTTCACGACAGCGTCGAGGGCGAAATAGGCGCCGCTTGCCAAAAGTGGGGCGCTGAACGAGCGGAAGCTGACCGGCTTGTAAAGGAATTCAGGCTTGGGAGCCTTCTTCACCGCCATCCATATGACCTGAGCGGCGGCGAGATCCAAAAGGCTGCCTTTCTTTGCCTGCTTCTCAGGAAACCGGACGTATTCCTTTTAGATGAACCGACAAAGGGACTCGACCCAATTTCGAAAAAGAACCTCGGGCTTATTTTGCAAAAAGTAAGGGAAAGTGGTTCGTCGATTGTAATGGCCACACACGATATCGAGTTCGCCGCCACATATGCAACGAGGTGCGGCATGCTGTTTGAGGGGAATATTACTTCTGAAGATTTACCTGAAAGCTTTTTTAAAGGCAACTTCTTCTACACAACAATGGCCCAGCGCCTGTTCAGGAATATGGGCAGGCAGGGGCAAAACCGCTAAAAGGGTAATCTGCCAGCTGCGGCTATTTTCCGCTGGTGGTTTTTAAAAGTGAAAAAAGGATTGCTAATGAAGGGGGCAAGCATGATGCATTGGAAAAAAGCTGTTTTGGCCATAATGCCGGCAATCATGCTGGCACTCCTTTTTTATGCCGCGGCAAAGGCGGAGGCATTTATGTGGGCGAGTGTAGGCTTTGCCGCTTTGGCGTTCATTTATTTGCTCGTCAGGTTTGAACGGAGGAAAATTGAAGCGAGGGAATTGGTGCTTCTAGCGGTACTGGCAGCCATCGCGGCGGTGGGGAGAATTCCGTTTGCAAGTATACCCGGGGTCCAGCCAACCACATTTGTGATTATCATGTCCGGCCTCGTGTTCGGTGCCGAAAGCGGCTTTTTAATTGGAGCGGTCGCCGCCCTTGCTTCGAACATGATTCTTGGACAGGGGCCGTGGACACCGTGGCAAATGGCCGCCTGGGGGCTTGTTGGGCTGACGGCAGGCTTGTTGCGGAAAACCCGCCTGATGAATAACAGATGGGGAAGAATAGCTTTCGGCTTGGCATGGGGGTTCTTGTTCGGTTGGATTATGAATATGTGGGGATTGCTTGCGTTTGCCCAATCCGGAGGGGAAGTGACCCCAGCCTCAATTGCAGCCTACTTCGGCGCCAGCGCGTTTTTTGATTTCTTGCATGCATGCTCGAATGCAGTTTTCCTTGTGCTGTTTGCCGATGTCTGGGTGAAAAGCCTTGGCAGGTTCAAGCGGAAATACGGCCTACTTGAGCGAAACGGAACATGAAGGAAGATGCGTGGTTTTTATTTTAAAAAATGTTCACAATAGTGCCGTGAAAAATAGTGTACAATGAAGGAAGAATGATTGTGAATATAATCACAATTAAAATGTGAAGGGTCGCGGTCATATGTCTTCCTCCTATTCCAAACCGGAAGAAATCATGGACATTGCAGTTCAAAATGGCGTCAAAAAAACAGGTTATTTCTTTAAAACATCAATGATTCTTGGGTTCCAGGCCGGGGCGTTCATCGCGTTCGGCTATTTGCTGTCAATCCGGATCACAGCGCCGCTTACCGGCGATATTGCCGGAATCGGCACCTTCCTTGGAGCTGCCGTTTTTCCTATTGGCCTGGTTCTTACGCTCATAGCCGGCGGGGAGCTCCTGACCGGTAATATGATGGCTGTTCCGCTTGCAGCGTTCGCGGGTAAAATTTCCGTCCGTGCCGTCCTGCAAAACTGGATGATAATCACACTAGCAAACTTTGTTGGCGCCCTTTTTGTCGCCTACGCCTTTGGGCATCTGGCCGGGCTCACGTCATCGGGAATTTTTCTCGAAAAAACGGTCACAATCGCGGGCCACAAGCTTGAGGCAACATTCCTTGAAGCGTTTGTTTCCGGGGTCGGCTGCAACTGGCTCGTTGCGGCGGCCGTCTGGCTCTCCTACGGCGCGAAGGACATAGCCGGAAAAATTGCCGGCATCTGGTTCCCGACAATGACGTTTGTTGCCATCGGATTCCAGCACGTTGTAGCCAACATGTTTGTCATCCCGGCAGCTATTTTCGAAGGATATTTTACATGGAGCCAGTACATAGCCAACTTTGTTCCTGTATTTTTGGGAAACGCCGTTGGTGGAACCGTATTTATCGCGATGGCTTACTGGTTTGCATTCCGCAAGCCGAAAACAAAGTCCAATATCCAGGTCATTTACTTAAAAACAAAAGGCTGAAATGTCTTATTTTCCAAAAGAAAAATCCCCTGAGAAAGGGGATTTTTTTCATAAAGATTCATGCTGCGCCTAATCCTGCGTCTGTAACGCGAGCTTAAGCCCAAGGCCAATATAGACAACCCCTACAGCTTTCCCAATCCACTTGGCTGCCGGTCCGGGTTTGGCGAAGAATTTGCTGCCAATGGAACTCGTCAGGAACACCAGGGAAGTCGTATACAGAATCCCCATTGCAACAAAGGTCAGGCCAAGTATCAATAGCTGGATTGTAACCGGTGGGCCGTCAGTGCGGACAAATTGCGGCAAAAACGCCAGGAAGAACAAAGATGTTTTCGGATTCAGCAGTTCAATAAGCAACGCCTGGCGGAATGATGGCGCCCCGGTTGGAAGCATGTTTTGCTTTGCAGGCTTCGGTTTCTTTTTTGACCTTTCAAAGAAAGCCATGATACCCAGGTAAATCAAATACGCCGAACCCATGTATTTGACGACCTCAAACGCAAGTGAGGAAGTCATCAGGATTGCCGACAACCCTGCTACGGCAGCGGCGGTATGAATCAGGTCCCCTACGGCAAGCCCCAATCCGGTAATAATCCCGGTCTTGATTCCTCCTTTAACAGTCTGGGATATTGTTATAAAGACTGCCGGGCCGGGAACCAGGAACAACATAAGGACAACCAAAATAAACGTTAGCATCATCATACCCCCTTACTAAACAGAATGATATATATTCAATCGACAAACGTACTAGTTATTTTAACATTTGGGAGCGGTTATAGAAACTGCTTATCTTATTCTAAAATAGGAAAATGTAAGCTGCCCCTTTTTTTATAAAACGTGTTTGTTGAGTAATAGCGCCATTGAGAGGGAAAAGCCAACTCCTATCTGAAACGCCGATTCTTTTTGGAAAATTGCTTCTTAGAAACTTATTACGAGCAATGGATTCTGGGTAACGCGCACCACCGGAAGTCCAACAATATCCAAACCTCTGCCATCTATATAGGTTGAACTTAAAAATTACACCCTTTGGTTTGAGAGACTGGTTGATTGGAGCTCAGGCATGTAGACTCCTCGAAAATGCTACGCATTTTCTTCGTGCGTGGGCAAATTCGAGGATGCCATTCAGTGTCCTGCGGGATTGAGCGGCAGGGGGAGACCCCGCAGGAGCAACGCGACGAGGAGGCTCCACTGACGCCCCGCGGAAAGCGAAATGCCCGGAGCGGAAATCAACCACTTCGTTCACATTTAGAACCCAATTATTATTTCAAACTATATAATTGAATTTTTCTTCCATTACCATGGGTAAAATTTGTCCTTTTAGGGTAATAGGAAATCACATAGTGAAGAGGAGGATGAAACGGGAATGAGCGATTTATTCAGCAGGGGACTATTGCTAGGCCTTGGAGCGGCAATTGCCGGAAAGGAAAAGCTTGAAGAAACGATTATGAAAATGGCCGAGCAGGGCACGATGAGCAAAAATGAAGCGGAATCACTGTTCAATGACCTAGTCAGGAAAGGCGCGCAAAAAAGCGAGAGCTGGAACCAGGATATCCGGAGCTCAATCACAAGCCAGCTGAAAGAGCTGGGCTTCGTAACAAAGGATGAATTCGATACGCTGCAGGCCCAGATTGTTCTTTTACAAAAAGAGCTTGCCGCACTCCGCAGCAAGGAAAGCCAGCAGTCCGGAAAAACCTCCGGTACAGCGGATACTGGAAGCGGCCTTAGTTCTGCCGGTTCAGGATTCGGCGATGCTCTGCCGGGCACAGGCATTCAAGGTGTTCCGGAAGATATTCAGTTGACAGGCGCCGAGGAACAAACCGGTTTCACCGGAAACCTGGCGGACACTGCCAGCCAAAAAACTCCTCCTGATACAGACCGAACAGATGACTGACAGTTGGTGATGGAATGTTGACAGATAAGCTGCGGCGTTTAAACAGATACAAAGAAATCCTTTCCCTGCTGGGGAAATACGGATTCGGATATTTAATCGAAGAGGTCGGCCTTAGCAAGCTCCTTTCATTAAAGGACCGGATTAAGGCCGATTTTAAAAAGGAAAACACCCAGGAAATGGGCGTTAGGATCAAGGGCTTACTGGAAGAGCTCGGCCCAACGTTCATTAAACTTGGCCAGCTCCTAAGCATCAGGAGCGACCTTTTGCCCGACGATGTAATCAGGGAGCTGGAGACGCTTCAGGACGATGTCCCGCCAGTCCCAATTGATGAAATTAAAGAGAAGCTTACAAACGAACTTGGCAAGCCGCCGGAAGAAATCTTCCATTCCTTTAATGAAGACTATGCAGCGGCCGCATCAATTGGCCAGGTCCATGAAGCCGTTTTGTGGACAGGCGAAAAAGTCATGGTTAAAGTACAGCGGCCCGGCATAAGGAAGACAATCCATACCGACCTTGAAATCCTGCGGGACATGGCAAGGCTCCTTGAGCAAAATTATGAGTGGGCCGAGCAGTACAAAGTATCGGAAATCACCGAAGAACTAAGCAATTCAATCAGGAAGGAACTCGATTATATAGAGGAAGCCCGCAATACAGAAACAATCGCGCTTCAATTTGAAGACAACGAAAAAATCAAAGTTCCGGAAATCTTCTGGGATTACACGACTTCGCATATTTTAACAATGGAAAGAATCGACGGGATCAAGATAACCGACGTGAATCTGAAGGTGGCGGACAAGAAAAAGCGGAGGGAGCTCGCCGATCTTCTTGTCCAGGCGTTCGTTACCCAGATTTTGCGGGAAGGGTTTTTCCACGGCGATCCGCATCCGGGAAACATGCTTTATATCGAGGGAACTGGCCAGCTCGCGTTTATCGACTTTGGGCAGGTTGGCAGGCTTTCGGGCAGGATGCGCTATGAGACGGCTTCAATGATGATCGGCCTGATGCGCGAGGACACCGATATGATCGTCAAAGCTCTTTACCGATTTTCCGATGTACCATCAGATGTGGATGAAAAGGAATTTTACGATGATGTCGATCGGATCAGCAAAACGGTAAGCCGAGTTCCAATCGGGGAAATGGACCTCGGGATGACAGTCAAGGATTTGCTTTCCACCGCACAGGAACACCGGATTATCGTACCGACCGAGTTGACGATGCTCGGAAAAGCACTGATCACTGTCGAGGGAATCATCTCAGGAATCGACCCGGAGCTGAACCTGATCCAGCTGGCCAGGCCATACGCCGAGGAACTGGTCATGGAGCGCTATAATCCATTTAATATAGGAAAAAGGCTCCTAAAAGACGCGGAGGATATTTCGGAAACAATTACGAAGCTTCCCGGCCGCGTCGACGAAGTTCTCGAACAGGCCGCAGATGGGGAGCTGAAGCTGAAAATCAGCCTCTCGCAAATCGATTCGATTTTTAACAAAATCGACAGGATTTCAAACCGGGTATCGTTCAGCCTGACCTTGCTCGCCTTCAGCATCGTCGTCCTCGGGCTTATCATTGGCGCGACTTTTGGGACGGATACATTCCTGACAAGCGTCCACGCCCTTGAAATCGGCTTCGCGGTCGCGTTCCTCATGTTCCTCTGGATCCTCTATTCAATCCTAAGGTCAGGCAGGTTTTGAAAAAGGCGAGGCTAAATAACGGTGTCGAATGTTATCTATACATTGATTGGAGCGGAGGGCACCGACTCCGGCGGGATGCAGCGGCAGGTGGAGACCCCTAGAAAAGCGGAAGCGCCTCGGTCAGCCCCGACAAGCGCTGAAGGACCGAAGCGACCTCGAGGGGCTAGGCGCTCCTCGAAAAAGCTATCGCTTTTCCTTCGTGCGATGCCTATGCTGCCGAAGCCTTCCTTGTGTAGCTGGACAAACAGGCGCTAGCGCCGAGGAGGCTCCACAAAAGAAGCTCCTGCGCCATAGAATATTCGAGGAAGAGAATCTTCAGCTCGTCGCAAAGCTGCACGGAGCCAATTCACAGATGTTTCTCGAGAGGTTGATACAGGTAGCTGCTTCGCCCCGCGGAAAGCGTGTGCCCGGAGTGGAAATCAACAGCAAAGTTTAACAAAGAAAAACAAGGAAGACCCCGTTTTCAAAGCGCAGGGTCTTTTTTTGGAGACACCAAAAAACCGGCCCCATCCGGGAACCGGTCAAAATGTTAAAAGGGAAAAAGCCGCATTTGCCGTAGGTAATATAAGAAAGTTTTAAACCACCACTCCTCAAAGTGGGTGTCTCCAGAAGCGTTCCTGCCTGTCCCCCTTGCCGTCTAGGCGGAGGCATGTCATTCCGGCTTCGTTCAAAAACTCCCTATAACAGCTTAAAGGTTAAAACTTTATTATGAGTACGAACAACGCAGCCTTGATAGTAGTATCATACAACGTTCGCGTGAAATATTCAATGTAAATCTAATCCAGGAACCATTAAACCGAAGCCTTTTTCATGCTCGTCCTCAATTGGAAAATGATTTGCGAAGCAATCGCCTTATAGCCAAGCGAATTCGGATGCACGCCATCCGGGGAAAGATTTTGCAAATTCTTTCCGTTAATGACCTTCGACGTCTCCACGACAATCGCTGTCGGGATGTCCTTCGCCGTCCTGTAAATGTTCAAATTCCACTTTGGCAAAAGCGTATCGGCCATTCCATAATACGCCGCATCGGGATTAATCGGATTGTACAATTCAAGGAACACAATCGTTGCCTTCGGATTCATCTCCGTAATCCTCGCCGCAATGTCGGCCAAATTTTTCGAAAAGGACTCCTGAATCGAATCGAACGCCTTGAAAGCAGACTGGAAATCCGTCTTCTTCGCCGCCCTCAGGACATCATTTCCGCCAATATTCACCGTAATAATATCCGCCCGCTTAATCTCGTCGTCATATTTCCTGGAATCAACAAGCTGCTTCAACTCGCCGCTCGTCATCCCGCTGACCCCTTCATTCCGGAAATCGACTTCCTTTTGCGTCAGCCTCCCAAGCTCCTCGGAAAACTGGTAGACAAGATTCTGGTCCTGCCCAGCGCCAACCCCGCGAATAATCGAATCCCCAAGGGCAAGATGGTACAACGAATTCTTCGGATACTCCGAATAATAATCAATATACGTAGGGGAGCTCCCCTGGCTGGAAACCTCCAGCGACTGTTTCTTCAATTGGCTAATCTGATAGTGGGGATAATAAAGCCAGCCGGCAATACTTCCCACAACGATGACGGCAACCAGGAGGATATACTTCGCTATCGATCATGCTCCCCTTCCATTATTCACTTAAATTTCCTTATCCCCATTATACCAAAATATGTCTGGGTGATAATTAGGGAATCACTGGTAATTCATCGGGCAAACCTCTCTTTTAAAAGCCTTTTTTTTGAAAAATTGGCCACCCGGGCCGCTGGTTTCGGGAGCCCTATTGCTTACGCCGTCACCTAATTTTCCCCAGTACTGGAGTACGAAAGAAACACCAGCTTCCCTGCCTGCTGGGAAAGATTTGCACGTTTTTGTGAAAAAAGTAGCAACTTTTGTCGAATAAAGGGCCACATAATGGCCAAGATAGATAATTTGTATCTAGAATTCGGACCGATTGTATGCCAAAATAACAGAGTAAGGAGGGGGAGTTTTGAACAGAAAGATAGTTTCGGTTATGGTCGCAGTGCTTGTTTTGGCGATAACAGCCGGTGGTTATGCGGTGTATGGAGCGAATAAAGACAAAAAAGCTGAAGATTCGGTAGAGGAGGCCAAAGCCTCTGCAGCCGACCTATATAAGGAAATGAAAAAATACATCAACGCCGGCGAAGAAACCGGTGAGTTTAAAAAAATTGATGGAGACAAAATTTTAACCGTAGAAGCAAAGGCAGCGATTGCGAAAGCCGATCTTGAACATGCATCGGAAGACGCGAAAAAGAAGCTTGGCAAAGTGTTGAAAGAAACAGTGGAACCGAAAATTCAGGAAATCCAGGAATACAATAAAGGCGCTGATATAGCCGCACCGCTCTATGTGCGGATTAAAGAGGCGGAAAAGCTTGCAGCAGAAAATCCGCTCGCGCCCGAGCTTCTATCGGAATTGCCGCAGCTGAAGGAAGACACGATAGAGGAGAACAGCAAGTTCAAAAGCCTTGAGGCACCTTATTCCTCCCTTTTCGCGGACAGATACGTACAGAGAGTTGAGAAGCTCGAGGGAATCATCAATATGTTCACTACAGCCGAACAGACTGTCCAGGCGGTAGTCGATATGTCTGTAGATGAAAAGACAGGCAGGGCAGCGTTTGACAAAAAAGTCGACGAAGCGAAAAAAATGATTGACGACCTCACGAATGAAACAGCTAGGGAAGAATTGACCGAGGAGCTCGAAAAAGCCGCGACTGCGTACTACACGGCAGCTGCGGAGCGGGAAGAACTGGCCAGGAAAAAGGCCGAGGAAGAAGCAAAAACGTTTACCTCCGGTGACGGGACCGTCTTTGAACTCGGGGAAGGGCCAGATTTCGAGCCGGAAGCTTCGGTGGCCAAACAGCATGGCGGAAGGCTTTACTACATTCCTCATTCCGATGTGGGAATCATCGTCAAGGACAAAGCAAAGATCCTGTCAATGAGCACGGGCTCAATCGGTACGACAACCGGGCAAGCGAAGCTCCTGGCCGATTTGCTCTCGGCGAAGGGGTACAAAATCTCGTACGAAACGATAAAGGCAGTTGTCGATACAGGCACGCCTTTCGAAGATAAAAACGAGTTTATCCGTGTTTACAAACAAGGAAACCAGCTATACGCGAATATGTGGTAACCATTTGCAGCATCCAGGATTCAATGCCTGGGTGCTTTTCTTTTCCAAAAACACGCGGATTGCCAATCTTTCAGAAAAATCCCCCTGCACAGGTGGATAAGTGCATACTAACACGGTAGCAACGCCTCAACAGTATGAACAAACTGTTTCCAAACCGTGAAGATTTCTGTAAAATTACGCATACAAGTTGATTCCGGGCCCAAGAAGATTTACTTTTGTACTAACGGATGTCCGCTTCTGGAGGTGAAGGAGTATGAGGATTCTTGTAATAGAAGACAATGAAAGCGTTTGTGAAATGATAGGAATGTTCTTTTTAAAAGAAAGCATTGAAGGCGAGTTCGTCCACAATGGACTGGATGGCTATAACCGCTACAAAGAAGGCGGATGGGATTTGCTGATTGTCGACTGGATGCTTCCCGGCATGGATGGCGTCACCCTTTGCCGGAAAATCAGGCAGGAAAAGAGCGAAATTCCGATTATTATGCTGACTGCGAAAGACAGCGAATCGGACCAGGTGCTGGGCCTTGAAATGGGCGCTGACGACTATGTGACAAAACCGTTCAGCCCGCTCGCCCTGATGGCGAGGATCAAGGCAGTTGCCCGGAGGTACCAGAAGGCGGGCGACGCGGGGGCGGAACCGGGGCACATTATTTCAACAAAGCATTTCCGAATAAATAAGGATACAAGGGAAGTGCTGCTTGACGGGACGGCGATTACAAACCTGACGCCGAAGGAATTCGATCTTCTTTCGCATCTTGCGTCCAACCCGAGGCAGGTCTTTACGAGGGAACAGTTGCTTGAACGGGTTTGGGGCTATCAGTTTTACGGGGACGAGCGGACGGTCGATGTCCATATTAAACGGCTTCGGAAAAAAGTTGGCACGGCCGCACAGCCATTTTTCCATACCGTGTGGGGAGTCGGCTACAAGTTTGATGAGACGGTGGAGGCCCATGAGGATTAAGTATTTTTACCAGCAGCTGTTCAGCCATATCGGGGTGCTGGTCGTTGCCTTCCTCGTCCTGAGCCTGCTGTTTACCCATTACGTCGAGAACCTTGTGTATCAGAGCAAGACCGACGAACTCGTGGAATACGGGCAAAATATTTTGTCAGACCTCGAATGGAGCAGCGCCAACCCAAGGGAGGCCGACTCGGTCATTAACCAATACGCGCGGGTGCTGTTTGGCCGCGATATCCAGTTCAGCGTTTTCCGTGTGGATGGGACGACGGTTACACTGTTGAACCCGATTGCCTGGAGGGGCCCGGCCATCGCATTGACGAGGTCGGACTGGAATAAGCTGCACGCCGGCGAGCCGGTTGTCATTAAATCGGATTTGGAGCGCTACAACCAGAACGTTTCAATTGTGACGATTCCCTATAATGTTCGCGGGGAATTCGTTGGCGGCGTCCTTTTGATTTCTCCGGTAAAGGGGCCGCGGGAAATGATCAGCGGCATCAATGAGTACTTGCTCTATACGGTCCTCATTGCGCTCGGGGTCTCTTTTTTGCTAAGCTGGATCCTTTCAAGAATCCATGTTATCCGGATCAAGCGCATCCAGAAGGCTGCTTCCGCGGTGGCGGCCGGGGATTACACTGTCCGTGTGCATTCATCCAATTTTGATGAAATCGGCGAACTGTCAACCGATTTCAACCAGATGGTCAATAAGATCAATGAGTCGATGGAGGAAATTGAAAGCCTTGAAAACAGGCGGCGGCAGTTTATGGCGGATGTTTCGCATGAAATGCGCACCCCGCTTACGACAATAAGCGGCATTATCGAGGGCCTTCGCAGCGGCATGATACCCGAAGCCGAGAAGGAAAAGGGCATCGACCTCGTCAGCAAGGAATCAAAGCGCCTCATCCGGCTCGTGAACGAAAACCTCGATTACGAGAAAATCCGTTCGAACCAGGTCGTCCTTTCAAGGGAGGATATCCAGCTGTCCGAGGTTTTTGAAATAATCAAGGAGCAGCTCGACTTGCAGGCTGAAGAACGCGGAAATGAAATTGCTGTCCATGTAAGTGATGAGACAATGATTTGGGCGGATTATGACAGGCTCCTGCAAATTCTAATCAACATTACGAAAAATAGCATCCAATTCACCGAGAATGGCCTGATCACCCTAACAGGCTATATGGAAGGCGGGGCGACCGTTATTGAAATTTCCGATACCGGCATCGGCATCGATCCGGAGGAAGTCGAAAAGATTTGGCGGCGCTTTTACAAAGCTGATCTTTCCCGGACGAGCAATCCGTACGGCGCATTTGGCCTCGGCCTATCTATTGTAAAACAGCTCGTCCAGCTCCATGACGGGGAAATCAGTGTTACCAGTGAAAAAGGGGCAGGAACGAAATTCATAATCAAAATCCCATATGTGAAAGAAGTTTAAAGCCGCGTGGAAGATTTACGCGGCTTTTTTGAATGAATGGATATAGCTGTCCAAAAATGGCAGGATTCGGACAGCAATCCGCGTTTCAAACGGCCGCGTGTCCGAATCAGGCTGCTCAGAGCTTCGATGCAACAAGTTTCAACCTGCACTCCTGTAGAAAACTCCTTCAAATAATAAAATTCCTGTATTTTCCCATATTTTTAAAAGCCTTGCCTCAGTTTGTTCATATTTTGTTCATCTTTTCCGGATAAGATAGTAACAGATAAAAGGAATATACTAGGAGGTTAGCACAATGAGTGATTTTTACCAGGACTATCCGCAAATCCAGCCGCAGCCGGGACCTGAGAAAAAGCCGTCCAAATCCGGAAAAATGAAAAGCTTTCTATCTACCATTAGCGCTGGTGTCATTGGTTCCGCCCTGACCCTAGCGGCAGTCAATTATACAGATATCGGTTCAAACTTGGGGCTTGATAACCAAGCTCCAACACAGGCGGAAAACTCCGGCAGCCCTACCGCCAATCTCGTTCCCGCTTCAACCGCTTCGCGTGCTGCAACAGGATCGGTCGCCGATATGGTTGAAAAAGCATCCAAAGCAATCGTTGGCATTGTCAATTTCCAGCCGCAAAACAATCCTTTCAATGATGCCCAGGGTATTGTCGAGCGCGGATCGGGTTCAGGCGTCATTTTTAAAAAGGATGGGAACACCGCTTATATCGTCACAAATAACCACGTAATTGAAGATGCAGAAAAACTGGAAGTCTCATTCTATGACGGAGAGAAGGCAACAGCCAAGGTTGTTGGCGCCGATGCCCTGACAGACCTCGCCGTTATAAAAGTCGATGCCAAGTATGTTGACCAAACCCTTGAGTTCGCAGACTCTTCCACCCTGCGTCCAGGGGATGAAGTGTTTGCCATCGGGAACCCTCTCGGGCAGGACCTCTCACGGACCGTCACACGGGGAATTGTCAGCGCGATTAACCGCAGCATTGATGTAAACACATCGGCTGGCGAATGGAAGCTTGACGTCATTCAGACAGACGCGGCCATCAACCCTGGCAACTCTGGCGGCGCGTTGATTAATACAGCCGGGCAATTAGTCGGCATTAATTCTTTGAAAATCTCTGAAAGCGGCGTGGAAGGGCTTGGATTCGCGATTCCGAGCAATAATGTTGTTCCCATTGTTAACGAAATGATTAAAAACGGCAAAGTCGAACGGCCGTATCTTGGCGTAAGCCTTGCCGACTTTGAGGAAATCCATCCTGCCTTCCTGCAGGACCTGCCTAAAGGGGTCGATTCCGGAACAATGGTCACCTTCGTCCAGCCAGGTTCCGGGGCCGACAAAGCGGGCCTTCAAAAACAGGATGTCATCGTTGCCATCAACGGCAAAAAGGTAGAGAATTCAGCGGATTTGAGGCGCTTCATGTACTCTGGCGCCAAACCCGGCGACAAAGTGAAGCTGAAAATTTATCGGAATGGCAAAGAGCGAACTGTCGAAGTGACAGTGACAGGAAACAGCATGACGAGCTAAACAAAAAAAGGAAACGGGCTTTTATTAGGCACGTTTCCTTTTCGTTATTCTTTAGGCTTCTACTGGCAGTGGCAGGCCAAGCCCTTCGGCGACACGGGTTCCATATTCCTTGTCTGCTTTCAGGAAATGGCCAATTTGGCGCAATTTAATGTCATCGCGCTCAACCGGCTTCATCGCCGCGACAATGTTTGCCACAAGCCGGGCTCTTTCTTCCTCGCTCATGAGCCGGTACAGGTCGCCCGCCTGTGTATAATGGTCATCGTGGTCGTAGGCGGTGCTTGATGCGGATCCCGAAACTTCAAATGGGGCAATCTTATTCTCCGGTGTCTCTTTTGGACCGCTAAAGCTGTTTGGCTCATAATAGACCGATCCGCCGCCATTGTTATCGAACCTCATTTGCCCGTCGCGCTGGTAGTGATTCACTTCGGAGCGCGGGCGGTTGATTGGCAGCAGGTTGTGGTTTGTGCCGACACGGTAGCGGTGGGCGTCCGAATAGGCGAATAGACGGCCCTGCAGCATTTTATCAGGCGAGGCTTCTATGCCCGGGACAAAGTTCCCCGGGGAGAACGTCGCCTGTTCTACTTCGGCAAAATAGTTTTCCGGATTTTTGTTCAGAACCATCCGGCCGACTTCCTGAAGAGGATAATCCTTTTGCGACCAAACCTTTGTAACGTCGAACGGATCCCAGCGGTATGTATCCGCATCCGCCAGCGGCATAATTTGCACATAGAGCCTCCAAGCCGGATAATCGCCCTTCTCAATCGCATTATGCAAATCTTCAATGTGATAATCGGGATTGGCACCGGCAATTTCAGCGGCGGTTTCAGCCGCGAGGTTTGCGATTCCCTGTTCTGTTTTAAAGTGGTATTTCACCCAATAGGCTTCCCCGGCGTCGTTCACCCATTTGAACGTATGGCTCCCAAAACCATGCATATGGCGGAAGGTGGCCGGTATGCCGCGGTCGGAGAACAGGATCGTTACTTGATGGAGAGACTCCGGCGAGAGCGACCAGAAATCCCAAACCGCATTCGGGTTCTTAAGATGCGTTTTCGGATCACGCTTCTGGGTGTGGATGAAGTCAGGGAACTTAATCGCGTCACGGATGAAAAACACGGGTGTGTTGTTTCCAACGAGGTCGTAGTTTCCTTCTTCGGTATAGAATTTTACAGCGAAGCCGCGCGGATCGCGGACCGTGTCTGCTGACCCAAGCTCACCGGCCACCGTTGAGAAACGGATGAACATTGGCGTGCGTTTGCCTACCCCCGATAGAAACTTGGCTTTTGTAAATTTGCTCACATCTTTTGTTACTTCGAAATAGCCATGTGCTCCCGCGCCTTTTGCATGGACGACCCGTTCAGGAACCCGCTCCCGGTTAAAATGCGCCAACTTTTCAAGTAAATGGACGTCCTGGATGAGGGTCGGGCCGCGCTGCCCGGCAGTGATGGAATTTTGGTTGTCGCTCACAGGCGCGCCCCAGCTCGTCGTAAGCTTTTTTTGATTTTCCATGATTTAGCCTCCTTTAACATTATTAACATAGTGTAAAAAGTATCAAGTGATAGTGATTATAAATTTATAATAATTATAATCTAGCAAAGGATGAAAAGTCAAACTTTTGCAAACTCTATAAAAAGGTATATGGCCAGGCAGTGAAGGATATGACTGGTTTTGCAGTAATGCGTTGCTCCTCAATAGAATATAAAAAAACAGCAGGCCTTATAGCCAGCTGTTTAGTCTTAAAACATCTACTTTTATCTTTAATCATTAATCACGACTGCCTGGCTCCCCAGTTGTTCCCAAGCCTCTTTAAACTTGCTCCTGTCAGCCTTCCTGTCCTTCGTGCCGTAAGGATCATTGAAGTAAATATAGTTCTCGTCAAAACCCGTCAACGCGACACTGTGCATTTTAAACGTAATCTTTACCTGGCCTTCGGGAGTATCCCATGTTTGAAAATTAGCTTCATCAAGGGGTGCGTAAAGCGTATTGATAATGACCCAGACAGGCGAGCCACCGGCAAGCTTTTCAATTACCGTATCGAACGGTTTTCCGGTTAGGTCTTCAGCCCGCGTACCGGCATACTCCCTGGCCAGTTCGAAAATCGGGCCATGGTACACTCCAAGGCCGGGTCCGACCTCCATATTGCCGACAAAACCTGCATAAGGATTCCCGTATTGCCCGTTTTCATATCGGAAAGGAACCCGTTTCACCTTTTTCGCCAAATCGCCTTTCGAAACATCGATTCCTTTATAATCCAGGATCATCGCAAGACTGGTCACCTCGCACCCATTGTACAGCCTTGGGGCGGTCATTTGGTTTAACAGCGGCACATCCAGGTTGATTTTTTCAACTGGCTTTGGCTGTTCGGGAATTTCCTTTTTGTTAAATTTTCGCCGCACTTTCGTAGCATCCACATTTGTCCGTATGGCAGTTTCTTTTTTAAAAAAAGATAATGCTTTCTCTGTTTTTGAAAAAATTGAAGCCTTCTCTTGGTCCGGAAGATAAAAATATCCCGCCAGCGATACGATGAAGATCGCCACGATTCCGTAACCAATCATTTTTTTCATAAGACAATCCTCCAACCGAACTCCCTAATCATTTTGCTCTATATCTCTGTTAATACTCATACTCTAAAGTTTAGCAAAATTTAAAGAATAATCCACTGTATGTACTTCAAAATGGGCTTAAAGGCCCAGAAAGCGAACATAAAAAAACGCACGGACATCTGCCCGTGCGCCTGCGTTATTCTGCTTTTGAAGCCTGGATTTCAAATGTGATTTTAATTTTATCGCCAACTAGCACGCCGCCAGTTTCAAGTGCGGCATTCCAGGTAAGGCCATAGTCAGAGCGGTTAATGCTTCCGGAACCGCTGAAACCGACTTTTTCGTTGCCCCATGGATCTTTTCCGGAACCCTCGTAAACAACTGCGAAAGTTTCAGGGCGTGTCACCCCACGGATTGTAAGGTCGCCTGTCACATCGTATTCGCCTTCATCCGTTTTCACGATGTTTGTGGATATAAAGGTGATTTTCGGAGAGTTTTCCACATCGAAGAAATCAGCGGAACGAAGGTGGTTGTCACGGTCTTCATTCCTCGTGTCAATGCTTGCCGCATCAATTGTGAAAGAAATATCCGCATTTGTCAGATCGTTTGGATCTGCTTCGATGGAAGCATCAAACGTTTGGAAGCTGCCTTTCACATTTGCAATCATCATATGCCTTACAGAAAAGTCAACGCCACTGTGAACCGGATCAATTGCCCATTTTGTTTTTGCCATTTTATTTTCCTCCTAAAAGTGTATTGGTTTAAAGTATTTTTAATTTGAGATAACTAATTTCAAAACTTATTATATAAAGGGACTACATGTTTTGTCAAATGAATTTTTTCACTTTTAAAAAATCACTAAAGGACTGGATGATTTGTCCTTGTTAGGATTGAAAGTGTGGAAGGAGGGTAAACTGAAATGGGCTTTGTCCGCTGCGTTTTGCCTAAACAAGCCGAACATGCGGGCAAGTGGGAATAATAAAGCAGGGAGGAACAATCATGAGTAAAGAGTTAACAAACATCGTAAATAAACAGGTAGCCAACTGGAGTGTCCTGTTCATCAAGCTTCACAATTACCACTGGTACGTAACCGGACCGGAATTTTTCACGCTCCATGCAAAATTCGAGGAGCTTTATAACGAAGCCGCAACGCATATTGATGAGCTTGCCGAGCGGCTGCTTGCTTTGGGAGATAAACCTGTTGCGACAATGAAGGATTGCCTTGAACTGGCATCCGTCAAGGAAGCGGATGGAGGGGAAAGCGCAAACGAAATGGTCGGCTCAATTGTGAACGATTTTACTACATTGATCGGCGAATTGAAGGAAGGAATGGAGCTTGCGTCAGAAACAGGGGACGAAACAACCGGCGACATGCTGCTGGCCATCCATGCAAGCCTTGAAAAACATGTGTGGATGCTGAACTCTTTCCTTGGGAAATAAGCAATTAATAAAAAACAGGACTGGCCAAAGAGTCAGTCCTGTTTTTGGGTAAAAAAAAAGGCACCTGCAAAAACAGGCGCCGGTTAGAGGAGAAGATGAGATTCGAACTCACGCGACGGTCGCCCGCCCTAGCGCATTTCGAGTGCGCCCCCTTGAACCACTTGGGTACTTCTCCATAAAGTTGTTGGAGCGGGTGAGGGGAATCGAACCCCCGCTGTCAGCTTGGGAAGCTGGAGTTCTGCCATTAAACTACACCCGCAGGCAGAAATTTTTCATGGCCGGGGAGACAGGATTTAAACCTGCGACCTATGCCACCAAATTTTTAAAGAGGAAAAAATGCGGATGAGAGGACTTGAACCTCCACGGGGTTGCCCCCACTAGAACCTGAATCTAGCGCGTCTGCCGATTCCGCCACACCCGCGTATTTAAGAAAAACAGCATAAATAATATACCATAATAATAGTGAGTTTTAAAGAGGAAATATCTCCTAATCAAGAAAAATTTCATTGTCGCTAAAAGCTTTTCCAAATCGGGGAAAGAGTAATAAAATGGAATAAAGCGCCGATTGAAAGGTGGGGTCAAGCGATGCCGAAATGTAGGATGGTTTTCCTCTTATTCATTTTTGTCTTTGGGTTTGGACTTGCGGTTAACGCAACAAGCTGGGTAATGCTCAAGCCGGAAGAAGTAGTTAGCAGGGCGGAAAGTGTTGTTGTTGGCAAATATGATTTTTCAAGCGAACCGGTTAAAGGGGAGCACCAAATTTTTCAAGGGTATGATTTTGATGTACAAGAGATTTATAAAGGCCCGAACATTGCTACACCATTAAAGGTTGGCCTGGATATGTATGATTTTGGATGGGTCAAGGAATTTCAGCAGCAGGGTGGAACATTCCTGCTTTTCCTCGAGAATGCGGGAGACGAGTTTATGGTTCCAGTTGGCGGGCCTAATGGAATGATCCAATTGAAAAATGGAAAAGTTCATATTGAGGATCAAGATAGACGACTGTTTTTTGAGAAGTATGTAAAAGAGCATGAAAAGGCCGCATCAAATGTGGAGAGTGGGTTTTCCACCAAATCTGCTTCGGAGCGGGATTTAAAAGATACCCCTGGCTTGAAGCGGTATTTGGTCCCAATTGCTTTATTTGTGCTTGCCGGCGCCATTATACTTTTTGGAATGAAAAAAATACGCGCCAAATAGGCAGCCAGCTGTTTTTTAGCACTAAAGATTTGGTTAAACTTTATTTTAAAAAATGCGAATGGAGGAGAAGGCATGTTTACAGTCAAGCCAGTGGGCAGGGTTTGCAACAATCGCAAAGAAGCAAAGGACGATTATTGGGGGGATGTCATTTCGGAAATTGAAATGAACGAAATTCTGGACGGCAAATGCCTGGAGGGGATCGAAGGATTTTCCCATCTGGAGATTTTATTCCTGTTCCATCTCCTCCCCGAGGATAAAATCGAATACTGTGCAAGAAGGCCGCGAAACAATCCGGATTGGCCTGTAACCGGGATTTTCGCGCAGCGCGGCAAGAATCGGCCGAACAGGATTGGCGCAACAATTGTCCGCCTCCTGAAAAGGGAAGGAAACAAGCTGGTGGTGGCCGGACTGGATGCCATTGACGGCACGCCGGTCATCGATATTAAGCCTGTCATGAAGGAATTTTTGCCGACAGAAGAAATCAGGCAGCCTCGCTGGGCATCCGAGCTAATGGAGGATTATTGGAAAAAATCATAAAAAGGCGGCCTGGTAAAGGTCGCCTTTCCTATTACAATACATATTCATAATAATCCTGAGCGTGGTAAGATTTGAATCCGCACGATTCATAGAGCCTCAGTGCATGGGCATTTTTCGCTTCTACTTCCAAAAACAGCGGCCGGCCTACCTTGTCTTCTTCAGCGATAATCCACGAAAGCGCCTTTCTTCCAATCCCTTTTCCCTGGTATTCCGGCAAAATTGCAAAGCCGTAAATCCACGCTTCACCATTCGGGTGGTCAACACGCATTTTACCGACAGGCTCCCCATTCGCTTCGACGATATAGAAATTCTCATTGCTGCTATCCTTCAATTCGAGATGATACGCAGCTGCTTCCTGTTCATGAAACCCGAAGCACTCTACTTCCAGGCGAATTTCGAGAGGATTGTCTCGCTCGGTTGAATGCCTTATTGTAACGCCTTCATTTGGAGGAGGTGCGGTTCCGTCCCATTTCATCTGGTATTCAGTCACATAGTAGCGGTTTGGAACAGTTTCGAGAAAGCACTTCGCCGACTCGGAGGCTGCCGGCGCATTCAGGAGAATCTGCCTTGTGCCACGGTTTTTCGCTTCATCAATCGCTTCTTTCAACAGCCTGGTAAAAATTCCTTTTCTGCGCCAGCCCGGATGAACCATTCCGCACAATTCAACTTTGTTGCCGAACCCGTATAGGCCGACGAATCCAACAAGCTGATTGTGTTCATAATGGAAAAAATCATCCGGCCTGCCTTCTTTTCTAGCTTCGAGCATATCCCAATTCAGTTTCAGCTCGAACCCGCCATCCCGCTCACAAACGGCCTGCAATTCTTTAATCTCTTTCATTTGTTTGTCTGTCAGCATCACAATCCCCCTTGCCTTTTGAAAAAACACTTATCATTATTCGCTGTCGCTGCTGATTAGTCCTGCCAACTTTCGGCATAGCCGACAAAAAGCTTTGAGATAAGCGGCAAGGTTTTGCTTACGTTGTAAACAAGATAGAAATAGCGTTCATCTTGAAAACCTTCAATTTCATACATATTGACCATGCTGTGGCCAGCATAGTCACGCGCCGCTATTTCCGACATGATTGCGAATCCAATCCCTTGCCTGACAAACTGGATGAGGCTCTGCCCGGAATCGGTATACGCAATGATCGTCAATTGTTCTTTCGGTATACCTGCCTTTTTTAAAAAACGTTCCAGCATCGAGTTCGTCCCTGAGTCGGAATGCCGCATCACAAATGGCTGGCTTTTTATCTCTTCAATCTTCACCGGGCCGGAAAACGTAACGTCAGCCGGAGTCACGAGGACAAGTTTCTCTTTTAATAAAGGGAGATACCGCAATTTTTCGTTCTCATATTTTTCCCCGAGCAAACCGACATCCACTGATCCACCGAGAACTTTGTCCGCTACGGCCCTTGAAGGATATTCCGAAATATTAAAGGTCGCTGCCGGGTATTCAGCGCGGAATTCCTTGATCATTTTCGGGACGAGAAATTGGCCAGGCACGGAGCTTGCCGCCATTCGGATGGTGCCGCGAAATTCAGCCATTCCACGATTCAAATCCAAGAGTGCTTCGTCTTTTAAAAGAAGGAGCTTTTGTGCCCATTTGTACAGGCGTTCCCCATGTGGCGTCAGGATGTTTTCCCGCCCGACCCTGTCGAACAGCTTTACATCCAGCATCTTTTCAAGCGACTGGATATGGGAAGAGACGGTTGATTGGCTTAGGAAAATTTCTTCCGCCGCTTTCGAAAAGCTTTTATGTTCAACTACTTTTGTAAAAACAAACAGTTGATGGAAATCCAAGTCCCGGCCTCCTTTATGTATAAAACCGATTTTTCTAAATCGATATTCTCGATACTAACAGAGTACCATGTTCTTTTTTCCGAAAAAAGGGGAAAAGAATATCCGCCGGTCGTCCTCCGGCGGATGTTGGCTATGGCTTGATAAAGGGCGCCTGTTTCAAATGCCCGGTAAGTTCCTTCAAGCGGTAGTAAAACACTTCATAGCGGACCCAGGAAAGCGGGAATTTCATCGCAGGTTTGCCTTCCTGTCCATAAACAAGAACGTGCCTTTTCGTATATTCGACCCGCTTGATTTCATGGAGCAGAATGCCCTCGCGTTTCTTCCCATCCTGGAGGATGAGCTCATGCCCGACGATTGAAATGCTTTTTGTTTTATTTCTTTTCAGCTCGGATATGGTCAGGGCAACGCCGGCAAGCGTGAACAAGAGCGATGGCCACAATGGGCCCTGGAATCCATTGAGCGCGTTCCGGATCCAGTGCATGATCAAAAGCCCGTAGAAAAACCACATGCCTTTGCTGACCCCCGGTTTGCTTTCGTAAAAGATACTGTTTTCGACTTCGGACTGCACCTCTTCACGCCTTTTGAAAAATGCTTCCTTGTGCCCTTCAATCGTCAAGGAATCCAAATCTTCAAAGTCTGTATATGTGCCATCCCAAAGATGGGCCGTATCATCGCCATCCTCAAGCGCGTAGGCGCCTGCCCAGCCGACAAACTCCCTGTCGAGTTCGGAAAATCCCATCAAATAAAACCGGATAGGCTGGCCATAGTAATTCTCCGTTTCCAGCTTGTCGATGATTCTTATCTTTTCCGGAAAATGTGCCACGCCATCTTCATCCTCGGGAAGGTTGACAATGGTCGTAAACAGCCTTGTTTTCGCCAAATGCGGCTGTTTTCCTTCCTTAATCGGGTACAGATGCTCCAGGTCCAATTCCTTAAGCTCCCAATACGCCATTTCCGCACTTTCGATATTTTTCGCACACTCGGCAATAATGGATTTATCGACCGGAAGATTTTTGGCGAGGCAAACAAGCATCGCTTCTGTTTTAATGAACGGGTCACGAAAGGTCAATGCTTCAAGAAGCTCCTTTTCGGACTCCGCGGAGAAATAATAATTCATCAGTTTGATGAAAAGCCTCATTCGGCTCCTTATGTAAAAATAATTGTCCTTCCAGGCTGTATACACGAACTTCACCGAGTAATCCTTGTCGAAATTTATGTAAAGCTCTTTTGCAGACCGGTAATCTTCAAGCAGGAGGGGAAGGACAGTGTGTTTTTTGAAGCCTTTATCCACATCCGCAGCATTGACGGAAAGCAGCAAATCGTACAGCATGAATTTATAATGCTCCGAATCGAGCTTATCAAGTGTTCTGTCAAGGATATCCCTTGCCAAGACAGGAAAAGTAGAAATTTCGCCAACCGGAATCATGAAGGCCTCTGTTCCATTTATGAGCCTAACGATCTTTTCTTCGAGAAAGTTGAACACTTCCTCGTCTTCGGTGCCGAGCAAGTATTCAATTGCCCTTTCTTTCGCGGCAAGGCTCAGCCCGTCAAAATGCTTGGTCAGGCAGACAACGACCTCCTCGATTGAAAAATTGCAGACAAAATCCGTCAAGTAATAGGAAGGGTTGTCCCACTTATCAACCGGCTCCGGGAATGTCCCCGCTGCTGTGATAATCATGTCACGCAGTACATCTACCTGTACTTCAAGATTCTCCATCTGCCTGTATTCATAAAGCTTGTCGAGCCCCTCATACCTCTTTTGCGGATTGTCACTCTTAACCATTCTCATAATCGACCGCAATTTTAATTCGTACAAATTCTCCCCCACCCGTTCAAAAATTCTCCTATATTTGCTATCTATTTCTATTATTCTATTTTAAATTAATAGTATCTTCAATCCCAATACGTGGAAAAATGAGGCGGGGGACGTATCTTCTGTTGCATTCAAAAAGCATTGGCGAAATGGAACAGGGAATAAATGAAAGGAAGTGCGATTATGTTTGACCAGGAACCATATCCGGTCAGGGTGGAATGGGGGAGAAGGGGAGCCAGGGAAGCGGCGGGGCGCGGTGATATCGTCATCATTGTCGATGTCCTCAGCTTCTCATCAACAGTTGCAACCGCATTGCATGCCGGGTGCGAAATTTACCCGTACCCTCCGCATCTCAATGGACAGGCATATGCGGCGGAAATTGGCGGGGAGTACATACTTGGCAGGTCTGAAGCGGCGAAGCTTGGAAAAGCGACACTGTCACCGGTTTCCTTTAATTCCTCACATGAAGGGAAAAAATTCGTGCTGACTTCGTTAAATGGGGCATTCTGCACCTGGATTGCAGATAAGGTGCCGGCTTTGCTAATTGGCTCACTCCTAAACGCTGATGCTGCAGCAAAAGCCGCCAATAAAATCAGGGAGCAAATCAAAGCCGATATTACCATCGTGCCTTGCGGAGAGCAGTGGAACGAGCCTGAAGAAAACGAAGACACCCTCCGGCCTTCAGTCGAGGATTATCTCGGCGCCGGGGCAATCCTGTCACTTCTTGACGGGGAGAAATCACCAGAAGCAGAAGTCTGCATTGGCGCATTTCAATCAGCAAAGGACAGATTAAGTGAGGTTATTTGGGACTGCGGGAGCGGAAGGGAGCTGCGCACAAAGGGTTTTGAAGCGGATGTCAGCCATTGCAGCCGGCTTAACGCTTTTTCAACTGTCCCGCTCCTCGCCGAAAATAAATTCATCCATGCCTATGAAAAATATCATTTTCTCAATGAATAACATTTTCGCCTATTCCGAACCCTATTGAAAAAGGGGGTCCGCAATATGGAAAATGAAACGGTCATCAAGGAACTGAACGCTTTTTTAAAAGGGCAGTATATGGGCATCCGCGCTTATGAGCACCTCATCGAAAGGCTCGAGGATCCAGAAATCAAAAAGGTTTTTCAGGGCTTTCAGCAGGACCATCGCCTTCATGCGGCTATTGTAGCCGAGCGCATCCAGGATCTCGGCGGGCTACCGGAAAACAATGAGGGACTGGCCGGAAAAATCCAGGGATTCATGAGTGAAATGATTATGCCAAAAGACACGGAGGGAATCCTCAAACTGGCTTTAAAAGGAGAAGATGTGTACGGAATCAAGCTGTCCGAGGAAATCGTCAAAGGGGACCTTGACCCTGAAAGCCGGAAAATGGTTGAAGGCATTCTCGATACGGACCGGAAGCATGCAGAAATCCTCAATAACCTCGTCCACTAAGAACAAAATGCGCAAGCGCCTTCGCGACAGGCAAAGAACGCCTGTCCCTGCGATGATCATTCTCAGTAGCTTTCCTTAGTGGTCAGCCCCGACAAGCTTAAGACGGAGCCCGCAGGACGGGCCTGCCCTCCGGAGGGAACCGGCTTAAGACCTCGAGGGGCTAGGCGCTCCTCGGAAAAGAAAAACACTTTTCCTTCGTGCGATGTTATGCTGCCGCAGCTTTCCTTGTGGAGCTGGATTACAATAATTTTTTTTGAGTTGTCAACAATGCTTAATTTCATAAATTCCTTAAGAACAAAGAAAGCCGCTTTTCCCTCATAAAAAGGGAATGGCGGCTTTTTTTCCCTAAATGCGAGTGGGCCCTTGAAGTCCAAATATATATTCGAATGCTTGTAATTCTCTAAGTTTTCAGTGCCAGCCATCTGGCATCCATCTCATTAAAACGTGATTTATATTTGCTTTTTTGCCGGAAAACAAGGAAAATCAGAACTAAATGAATTTGAATGGAAAGCAGGGATTTTATTGCCTGATTTTATAGAGCTAGGAATATCAGTAGAAATGGCGGGGATTTTGAAGGAGAACGGAATCGCCGTTCCGACGCCAATCCAGCAACAGGCGATCCCGGTAGTGCTCGATGGGAAAGACATCATCGCCCAGGCGCAGACCGGAACGGGGAAGACTTTAGCCTTCGTCCTGCCAATCATCGAAAGAATCGACATCGATGCTGACCGCATCCAGGCGCTCATTGTCACGCCGACAAGGGAGCTTGCGCTGCAAATAACCGCCGAATTGGAAAAACTCGTCGCATCCATGGATGTAAGTGTGCTGGCTGTATACGGTGGCCAGGATGTAGAAAAACAGCTTAAAAAGCTCGAGAAGCGGGTACATATTGTCGTTGGGACGCCGGGCAGGCTGCTCGACCATATCCGCAGGGAAACGGTCCGGCTTAGTGAAATTTCGTTTCTTGTTCTCGATGAAGCGGACCAGATGCTCCATATCGGTTTCTTGAACGAAGTGGAAGCCATCATCCGCGAAACGCCAGCGGACAGGCAGACGATGCTATTTTCGGCGACAATGCCCGAAGATGTCCGCAAGCTTGCGAAAAAACATATGCGGGAGCCCGAGTATATCCAGGTTGAAAAAACGCAAGGGCCTGCCGAAACGGTAAACCAGCTGGCTGTCCAAACGACCGACCGCGGCAAGCAGGGGGCGATAATGGAACTCGTCCGGACGCACCGGCCGTTCATGGCGGTCATTTTTTGCCGGACAAAACGGCGGGTGGGCAGGCTGCATGAAGTGCTGAAAGCGAATGGCTTTTCGTGCGAGGAACTACATGGCGACCTTTCCCAGTCAAAACGAGAACAAGTGATGAAAAAGTTCCGCGATGCTGAATACCAGCTGCTCATCGCGACGGATGTTGCTGCCAGGGGCCTTGATGTAGAAGGTGTGACGCATGTTTTCAATTACGACATCCCCGAGGACGCTGAAAGCTATGTCCACCGGATTGGCAGGACTGGACGCGCCGGGACGAAAGGGCTTGCGATAACCTTGTTCACTGACGCTGACCGGCCAAAGCTGAACGAAATCGAAAAGGATTTGAACATCCGGATTAAGAAAGAAAACATGGAAGGTACGAAAGATTCCACTCCTAAGCCCCGCAATGGAGGAAAAACTTCCGAAAAAGGCAGCGGAAGAACAGGTCGCAAGGCAAAGGAATCAAAACCTGATACTACAGCAGGGCGCGGCCAAAAATCTGGCCACGGCCGAAAATCTGTTTCCGCCAACGGTAAAAAGCAATCGGCCGGCCGTGGAAAACAACAAGCAGCCAATGGTAAAACCGATCAGGGCAGAAGGGCAGGGGCAAGCCAAGCGTCCACCCGCAAAACCCGAACCCAAACTCGTGGAAAAAGAAAATAGAGAGAAGGAAGCAAAGAATACCCTGTATTATTCTGAACCTACAGGGTGAATACAATAAAGAACATCATGGGAGTGCAAAATGGAGAACTGGATTATTTCTTTTATGAATGACTATGGATACATAGGAATCTTTCTTTTAATAGCCCTCGAAAATATTTTTCCGCCAATACCATCCGAGGTGATTCTCACATTCGCGGGCTTTATGACGACAACTTCTAGCTTGTCAGTCACAGGAGCGGTGGCGGTTTCAACCCTCGGCTCTGTCGCGGGTGCCGCAGCCCTTTACGGTGTCGGCAGGCTACTTGACGTCGAAAGGCTGGAACGAATTGTCGAGCGCTGGGGCAAAATTCTCCGCCTTTCGAGAAAAGACCTTCACAAGGCGGATGACTGGTTCGGCCGTCATGGAGTATGGACTGTATTCTTCTGCCGGCTCGTCCCGCTCGTAAGGAGCCTGATTTCGATCCCGGCTGGAATGGCGCGGATGAAATTCCCGCTGTTCCTCCTTTTGACCACAGCCGGCACGTTGATCTGGAATACCATCCTCGTCAATGCAGGCGCTTTGCTCGGTGCTTCCTGGGAAAATGTCGCCGCGTTCATGGACAGTTTCTCAAAAGTCGTTTATGTCCTGCTCGCAGGTGTTGCCCTGTACTTTGGCGCTCGGTTTATTAAAAAACGCGTGTAGGCAAGTTCGCAATACAATTCCTGAAGTAAAAGGGTTCCTGGCCGGTCAAACGGCAGGAACCCTTTTTAGTTTTTAAAATCGGCGTGTCGATGGTTGAAAATATCCTCATCTGAATTGCGGACGAGGATGAAATTTTCGATATTGTCCAATCCGTGAAGCGTGCAATTGTGGTGCGCGATAATCTCCTTTGCGCCAAGCACCTTGTTCGCCGTCGTCGAATGGCCATCCTCCACGAGCGTCACGTCGTAGCCGAGCGTTGTCGCACTCCGGCATGTTGTATCAACGCCATATTCCGTTTTGCAGCCCATAATCACAAGATGCCTAATATCGAGCGTTTGCAAATAATCATGAAGCGTCGTGAGATGAAACGCATCAGCCGCTTTTTTCGTAATTGTAATATCATCCCTTGTAGGAGAAATATGGGGATGGACCTGGGATTCAATCGAAATCGGCGATGCAATTTCCGTATCCATCATGAAAATAATAGGAACACTTTCGGAACGCGCTTTATCAACCACTTTCTTCATTGTATCGAGAAGCGCCTCTTTTTCGAATACAGGCCCAAACTTCGGGCCTTCAATCATGCCAACCTGCGCGTCAATTACAAGCAGGGCCGTATTCCCCATCAAACCGTCCCCCTCTTTTAAAAAAACAAATGAATAATTTGCAGGAATAAAACCCGACAATAGTTTGTTTCCTTTCGCGCAGGAGTGTAAACATTTTTCCCCTTCAGAATTCAAGTTTGTCCCCGATTTGGATGTTAAGATCCTGAATCGTACCAACGGGAAGTTCGAGGACGGAATATGCGTTTTTATTCGGCTTTGTCGCCCGCCACGGCTTTAAAGAGGGGATTAAGCGGATGACCTCTTTTTGTTCGTTAAGTAGAACGATGTCGATTGGAAACGACATAAAGAACATATGGATGGAATTGCACGGTACAATCCACAGCCCTTCCTCACGAATTGGTTTCTTCCTGAACATTAACCCTTTAAACCGTTTATAGAACGTGTCCGCAGTCTGAATGGTAAACGGCACCGTTACAGTATTTTTCATAAGATTCATCCTTTCCAACATGTGACAACACTAAGTTCATTATAGTAATACATTAGTTCTTTCAAAAGAACGAAAAACTTAGTAATTGTTAGAAAATTAAAGTAATTTGGTTGTTACTCTGGAAAAACCCTCAAAAACGAACGATTTTCAACCTTTTCAAACTTTTTAAGTCCGTTATATAATTCAATTAAGTTCTACATATAGAACCCTTATAAAAAACAAAACTTATAGGAGGCGGGAAAATGAATCTTGTAACGAGGTTGGTAAAAGAAGAAGAAGGTCAGGCGTTAACGGAGTATGGGTTGATTGTGGGTTTGATTGCGGTTGCGTGTATTGCAGCGGTTGCAGCTATTGGTCCTGAACTTAATAGGTTTTTCCAGAAAATCAAAACTGAACTTGTAAAGGTTACTACGACCTAAATTTATTGACCCTGCTTTTCAGGCATGAGAAGCGGGGCTTTTTTAAAGAAAGGGGGGTGTCTGCTTGGAAAACATCCTGCTCCTTGCAGTGCTAATTATTTGTACAGTTACCGATATCAAATCAAGGAAGATACTAAATGTCGTCACATTGCCAGCAATATTGATCTGCTTTATATATTATTTGATTACAAATGGCTTAGATGGCTTCCTCTTCAGCGGTAAGGGCTTCCTGGTTGGTCTTGGTGTATTATTTATACCGTTTGCCATGGGAGGTATCGGAGCTGGAGATGTCAAGCTTATGGCAGCAATAGGGGCAATGAAGGGAGCGTTTTTTGTTTTTTACGCCTTCTTATATGCTGCGATAGTTGGTGGGTTTATTGCCTTTTTTATTTTAATGCAAAGGAATGAATTAAAAGGCTTCTTCGTAAGAATTATTAATTCTGTCTTTTTTCTTACCTTTAATAAAAGCAAGGATTCTGTTCAGTTAAGTAAAAGCGATCTTGCTCCTTCTTTCCCGTATGGGGTAGCAATCGCACTGGGAACGATAGCAATGCTTATTATGGAGGGGAGTGTATGAAATCCGAAAGGGGGCAGTCAATGGTGGAAACGGCTTTGGTCTTGCCATTACTAATGATGCTGCTTTTTGGAATTGTTGACTTTGGCAGAGCGTTCCATGCTTATCTAACATTAGACCATGCCGGCCGTGAAGCCGCTCGCTTGGCGAGTATTGGAAGTGAAGACACTATAATTCGGAACAAAATCAACTCATCAGTCGCGGGCCTTGATACTTCTAAACTAACCATTACCATCTCACCCGTAAATAAAACTAACCGCCCTAGCGGTACGGATGCAACTATAAAATTATCCTACAATATTGATTTAATTACACCTCTCTTGGGTTCCGCTATTTCCCCGTTACCTTTAACGAATACAACAGTAATGAGGGTGGAATGAACATGAAAATGATGAAAATGAACATAAAGCATTTATTAAACAATCAAAGAGGAAACGCTCTGGTTTTAGTTAGTGTTTCAATGTTGATGCTCTGCGGTTTTGTTGCTGTCGCCCTAGACAGCGGAAGTTTGTTCTTGGAAAAGAGCAAGCTTCAAAAAGCCTTGGATGCCTCAGTATTGGCAGGCGTCCAGGAACTGATTGTCACTGGGGGAAAGCCTGTAGATAAAGCTAAAGAAATAGCGCTTGAAAATGGAATAGATACCGCTATCGTTAAGAATATAAAATTTGAAACTGGAACTGACTTTGTGAAAGCAAGTGTGACAACCAAGGCGAATCTTACCTTCGCTAAAATTTTTGGAATGGATAACGCAGATATTTTTGCTTCCTCAAAAGCAGTTGTAGGGGGAGCTTTAAAAAGTAGTAAGGGAGTAGTTCCAATCGGTATTGTAAGTAAAGAGTACAAACCTGGAGGAACGTACATTATGCATTTTCAGCCCGGGAATCCTGACAATGCAGCGCAAAATGGAAACTTTGGTTTCTTGGACATGACTGAAGAAAAAGGAAACAATTTAAGAAACGAAATAATTAATGGAGCTGATTTATCAGTCTCCGATGATATGCATTCCTGGACCCAAACTGGACTGCAATGGGGGAACGTCAAGGCAGGTTTTGACGCAAGAATAACTGAGGATGAGAACGCTGGCAGAACTTATTGCGAAAAAGCCGAAACGGCGGACGAATCTTGTAAGAGAGTCATGATAGTACCCATGGTTGAAGATTTTGACGGTAAAAATGGTACGTCAGAAGTGAAAATTGTTGGTTTCGCTATGTTTTGGATTTCCTCGGTTGAACAGCATGCGGTAAAGGGCCAATTTATTAAAGAAATAACAATTGGAGAATTTGGTACCGGTACAAATTTCGGCATTTATAAAGTATCCTTATTAGAATAAATTGGCGACAGAGGAGAACAATTATGCAATCTAAAAAACTATGGATGTGGTCGCTGATTTTCGGGCTATTTGCCACGACACTCTTATTTTTAATTCTCAATTCAAGGGAGCCTAGTTTGCAGGCAGGAACACTACCAACTCCCAATTCAGAAACCGCTAGCGCTGAAAGTAATATAGAAAAAACTAAGCCCACTCAAACGGCACCCTCAAATGAAAGTAACGAGAAAGGAAAAGGCTCAGAGGAGGAAGGGCCTAAAGGCAATGAGCTTTTGCCAATAAGTGACGGGAAGCGGGCTATGACGATACAGGTATCTGATGTGCAAGGGATTGCTGGTTTCATAGAGCCAAATTCCCATGTGGATGTGGTGGCGAAATTGACTGTCCCGAAGGATGCAAAGGAAGGCCAGCATGATGCCGGAACGCTTATTATTCAAAATGCGAGGGTTTTGGCTGTAGGGCATGCCGCTGACGATGCAGAAGCGATGAAACGATATCAAATGGTGACACTTGAAGTCAATCCTCGGGAAGGGTTAACTTTAGGATTTTCTACCAAATATGAGTTGTATTTAATGTTAAGAAAAGACGGGGATAATAAGCTTGATCCCGTTCATACCCATGTACACGAAGATGAGCTCCATGAAGGGGTGTTTTTGAAATGACTTGGAGCGTGGTAACAAATCAAATTGAAGTTTTTGAGAAACTCGAAAGCTGTGCAAGTGTAGTTGGAGAAAAGCTGATATGGTATAAGTCCTTTAAGGAACTTCAGGAAGAGTCATTTACAGGGATTGTTTTGATTCCCGTTACGAAGCAAGAACTTGTGGCTGATCTCCAGGATGTTTTCAGTCTTTTTCCGACTTTGACCTTATCAACCGTTCCTATCTTGATTGATTTTGAAAATGTCGTGGATATCAGGAGGGCGATTCGCGCAGGGGCATTTGATGTGCTGCCGTACCCCTTTCAAAATGAATTGTTAGTGGCGGCAGCAAGGGAAGCTGAAGAAATACTGAATCAAAAAAAAGATATATCCAAAAAGGAAGCCCCTATTAAGAATGCGAGGGTCATGACAGTCTGCAGTACAAAGGGCGGGGTAGGCAAGACAACCTTCACGGTCAATCTTGCCGCTGCGTTGGCAAAGCAATTTAATAAAATCATTGTTATCGACCTTGACCTCCAGTTCGGGGATGTTGCGATGTTCTTTGACTCCAAGCCGAAAAAAACGATTTATGAATGGGTAAAGGAAGATTACAATAATTCACCAGAAAAGGTGAAAGGGTACATCCATTCCGTGAATGATTTTATAGATATCATGGCGGCTCCCATCCGGCCGGAATTTTCAGAAGTAATCCTCGAGGAACACATCACAAGATTGATCAGCAGCCTCAAACAATATTACGACATTGTCCTGATTGATACTGCTCCTTATATAGAAGAAAAAATTCTTACAGCGTTGGAAAGGTCGGATGATATTTTCCTCGTGACCTACCTGGATTTGCCTACCTTGAAGAACTGCAAAATATTCATTGATACTCTCCAGTCTTTGGCTCTTGATAAAAAAGTAAAGATTATCCTGAACCGCGATTCCAAAAGAAAAGGCCTCTATAAAGAAACAGCTGAAAATGTACTGGGCATGCCAGTCCATACTCGGGTGCCGGATTTCGAAAAAATTGTCGTTGCTTCTGTTAACGAAGGTAATCCTTTTGTTTATTCCTACCCGAGGGCGAAAATCTCCAAAGTCCTCTACTCCTTTGCCCAGGAATTGGCTGGAAAACAGGAAAAGGCTATAAAGAAAGGATTCTTTTTCAAAAAGGCAGCCAGTGAAGGGAGGCTGATCTAATTGTCACTTCTGAAACGATTGGGGAAGGAAGAACTTCTTGTAGAGGGCAAGCAAAGAAATGACCCTTTTTTCTATTTGAGGAGGAACATACCTGAAGACGGCCTTGAAAGCAAGCTACATAACTTCCTGGTCGAAGAATTCAAAAAAATAACGGATGGAAATGAGATACAATACGAAGAAATCATTGAAAAAAAATCGGAAGAATTTTTGCATAACGAAGCCAGCCATCTGACTTTTGAAGACAAACAGGCTGTTTTTACAAGTGCCAAAAATGAGTTGATGGGCTTTGGGCCAATTACTCCTTTATTGTCCGACCCAACTGTTACGGAAGTAATGGTTAACGGTCCACTGGATATTTACATTGAGAGAAAAGGAAGAATCGTAAAAACAAGTGTCCAATTCAAGGACGATGATCATGTGCTTCGCATAATTGAAAAAATTGTCCATCCTTTGGGAAGACGGATTGATGAAAGCTCGCCAATGGTTGATGCCCGGCTACCTGATGGGTCAAGGGTTAACGCAATTATCCCTCCACTTGCCATCCACGGTCCTGTATTGACGATCCGAAAGTTCTCGGAAACTCCTTTCACGATTGACAACCTGATCCAATTTAAAACACTTAGCCAGGAAATGGCTGAATTTATTAAAGCCTGTGTGGTGTCCAGGTTGAATATCTTTATAAGCGGAGGGACTGGATCCGGTAAAACATCCACACTAAATGTCTTATCCTCGTTTATACCGGAAAATGAACGGATTGTCACAATTGAAGATGCTGCTGAACTGAAATTGTCACAGGAACATGTTGTCGCCCTCGAATCCAGGCCGCCAAATATCGAAGGGCAAGGTGCTGTTTCAATCCGTGATTTGGTCCGGAACTCGCTGCGGATGCGGCCGGACAGGATTATTGTTGGGGAAGTCAGGAGCGCCGAAGCACTGGATATGCTGCAGGCGATGAATACCGGCCATGAAGGAAGCCTTGGAACCGGCCATGCGAACACCCCTAGGGATCTGCTTGCAAGACTTGAAACGATGGTCCTGATGGCTGGATTTGACTTGCCTATCCGGGCCATTCGTGAACAGATTGCAAGCGCACTTGATATTATCATCCACCAAACAAGAATGAGGGATGGTACAAGAAAAATCACCCACATTACAGAAGTACTCGGTTTGGAAGGGGATACAATTGTCATGCAGGACCTATTCCTGTTCAAGGAAACGGCAACAGGAGAGGACGGAAAGATAAATGGTAGATTCAAATCTACGGGTATACGCCCAGTTTGTGCAGAAAGGTTGGAAATCGCCGGATTCACAATTCCTTCCTCATGGTATATGGAGGAGTGGATGGCGTGAGAGAAAACATAATTGTGCTTCTGGTTGGATCAATCGTACTATTCACTATTATTTTTCAGCTTTTCATCTCATCTGTCGGACAAAAGCTCCGAATGAAAAAGCGGCTCACAAGCTACTCCCTTATCAACAATGAAAACGATGAGGAGAAAGAGGGGGAGAAGAAAAAGGGGGCAATGAAAGTAAGTCATCCTTCACTGTTTAAAAGAGTAGGAGAAAAGTCTTCCTTATTTTTCCCGTCTATTTCAAAGTGGGAAATTAAATTGGCACAGGGCAGATCATCCTTTACCCCGGGGGAATTCTTTTTGTTTCGCATCCTTTGTGTCGTTGCCTTTTCATTGGCTGCCTATGCATTGAATTTTCATTTTCTGTTAATTGTTCCAATTGGGATTGTTTCCTTCTGGTTTCCGGTTTTTCACCTTAATAAAAAGATAGAAAAACGGTTAAACAGGGGCTCTTTCCAGCTAGCTGAAGCGCTTGGAACGATGGCAAATTCGATGAGGGCCGGATTCAGCTTTATTCAGGCAATGAAGTTGATTTCCGAAGAGTTTCCAGATCCGATTGGGACAGAGTTTGAGAAGACGCTGCAGGATATGAATTTCGGCGTTCCAGTTGAAGAGGCATTTAAAAAAATGCTCGAAAGGCTTCCGGATAAAGAGTTGGAAATGGCAGTCATGTCCATGCTGATCCAAAGGGCTAGCGGAGGCAATCTCGCTTTCCTCCTCGAAACGATCCGTGAAACCGTGGCGGGGAGAATCCAAATAAAAGAGGAACTCAGAACCTTAACAGCACAGGGGAAGCTTTCGACCTGGATCATTACCGGCCTTCCGATTGGATTGGCCTTTTACTTAAAGCTTGTGAACCCTGAATATTTTAACCTTCTTTTGGAGCATCCGCTAGGTATTGTGTTGCTTTCAATGGGCGGTATCGGAATTGTAATGGGATGGTTCTTTATTCGAAAGATTGTCCGGATTGAGGTGTAGCCGAAATGATTGAATGGTCTCTTTACGTGCTCGCATTTCTGTCTTTAACATTGACATACCGGGCATTTCTCCAATATTTTTACAGAAGCGAACTCATTATTAATGAGAGGGTTGAGGGTTATTTTCCGAAGGGTCAGCACCATGCCAAGTCATCTCGAACCTCGGAAAAAGCCATAAAACCATTCGCGGCGGAACGGGTCAATGCTGTTTCAGTGAAAATGAAGGAGTATTTATCCAAAAGGCTGACAAGGGAAGCAAAAAGTGAATTGGAGAGGAAGTTGCGTGAAGCCGGTCTGCCATATAGCTGGTCTGCTGTGGATTTCAGGCTGCTTCAAGTCCTTATAGGAACGATTCTGTTTGTAACGGGATACATGCTTTTTGGAAAAGGATCTGAAAAAACGCTAAATGCACTTTTCCTATCGTTATCGTTTGGAGCTCTAGGGTATTATTATCCTTCATTTTACTTGAGTGTTAAAAAGAAGCACAGGCTAAAAAAAATCCAGAAAAGCCTCGCTGACTTTTTCGATATGGTCAATTTGTCGGTCGAAGCTGGAATGGGGCTTGATGCTGCGATTATGAGGGTCTGCAAAAACATGAAAGGCCCCCTAGCCGAAGAATTCATGCTTGCATTGGAGGAAATGCGCCTGGGAAAATCAAGAAAGGAAGCCTTCATCAATTTAAGAAGCCGAATTTCACTTGACGCCTTTCAAAGCCTTATGACATCCCTTATTCAGGCTGACCAATTGGGAATTGGTATGTCAAAGGTACTAAAAGCGCTTACGGAAAGGATTAGGGAGCACCAGCGGCAACTTGCCAGGGAACAAGCAATGAAAGCTCCGATTAAAATGATGTTTCCGATGGTCATGTTCATTTTTCCGGCAATCTTTATAGTTCTCCTCGGCCCTCTGGTCATTTATTTACTACAATTCGGATTGGGTGGGTAGGGCTTCCCCGGTTCCTGCCAATCATAAGGAGAGTGTTCATGGAAGGAAATAAGATACGGAAACTCCGATCCAGTAAAGGAATATCTCTGAATAAACTTAGTGAAATCACCGGAATATCAAAGTCGTATTTAAGCCTTTTGGAGCGAGGCATTCAAAAAAACCCAAGTCTGGATATTATGCAAAAGCTTGCTCTTTCACTGGATGTTGACCCGGAAGTCCTATTCAGAAGTGATACATTTAACTTGGATCCTGAAGGAGCCATTCACGGCAAGAAGATCGTAAAACTGGAGGTCGAGTTCTCAGAAGAAGATGTACAAATGGGAAAGTACGACCGTGTCAAGGAATTGCTCGATATTATTAATAATAAAAACGCAAAGTAAACCCAGACTCGTTTGCGAAAACGAGTTTATTCTTCAACGGAACGTTCGTTATATTAAACCAAATGTTATATATAAGGATGTGTTCTTGTGTACTATTTTATTCTGCTTTTTCCTTTCATATTTTTTGTCTATGACGGAGAAACCCACTATTCGCTGGGGAAGTTGGTTTACTTATTTGTTTTTGTCCTAAGTTCCTGGATTCTTCTGCTGATAAAAAGACACTATTGGTCGAGCAACTTTAAAAAGCCGATTTCCATCATGGAGATCATGGTCTTTGGCTTTATAGGGTTAGCGGCGTATTCAGCGCTTCTGTCGGAACATAAAATTACCTCTTTATTCGGTTCTATGATGCGCTATGAGGGGCTTTTAACCATTATTGCTTATAGCAGCCTGTTACTATTCTCCTATCGCCTTATGGACTTTGAAAAGCAAAAAAAATTGGTGATTGCTACAGTATTGGGTGCTATACCTATTTCACTTTATGGAATTCTTCAGCACTTCAGATTGGAGCCACTGCCAAGGGGAAGATTTGACTTTGGGCCAAGCAGTGCTGGGCTTTTCGGGAATCCTAACATTTTCGGATCTTATTTGGTTTTGGTTTTCCTAATGGCGTGTGTGGTATTCATCTCCCAGAACCGAGGAAGATTTGTTAACTTATACTTCGCTGTTGCCTGTTTAATCTTCCTGTCTATGATATTCACAAGCACCAGAAGCGCATGGGTGGGAACGTCCGTTGGAGTTGTCGGACTTACTATCCTGGTAGTAAGGAACAGGAAAGATCTTTGGGGGAGATGGGGGAACTTACTGGCGAGCCTTGGGTTAATATTTATGATTACTGAAAGCGCTGGCGAAGGAGGGTATTTAAACCGTTTATTAACTACAGTTATAGAACCTTATAACATCGTTACCGAGCAGGCAACTGGTATGGAGGGTTCAGGTCGATTTATAATATGGAAAAAATCACTTCCTCTTATAAAAGAATATTTTTGGTTTGGATCAGGCCCAGATACTTTCGAATATGCTTATCCAAACAATGATGTGGAATCAAAGGAATTCTTTGGGGAAGTAATCGTCGACAAAGCACACAATGAATACCTGCAAATCGCAATTACGATGGGGGTACCGGCACTCCTTGTCTACCTCGGGCTTGTTGGGATAATTTTAGTTCGTGCCTTCAAGGCGGCGCGAGTTGTGGATGAACAGCCAAAAATAGTCCTTTACGGTTTGATTTGTGTTATCATCGGCTACCTTGTTCAGGCTTTCTTTAATATAAGCGTTGTAACCGTAGCGCCGATTTATTGGTCTCTCCTTGGAGTTACCTTTGGAATTTCAACCCATTATCTTGAAGCCGCAAAGGGGAAAGGAGAGAAAAAGAAAAAATTAACAACAGTGAAGAAACAACAAATAAAAGCAGTTTAAAAACCCTTGCGCCTGCAAGGGTTTTAATACGTGCCTTCCGCACTATTGTATAAGTTTTTCCGTTCATCAGGCTCTGCCGCATCCTTCGCGGCTAAATGGGCCCTGACCGAAAGTTCGTCCCGTTCTTTCCGTACTTTCCGCAGTTCCTTTTTTAAAGCCATAATCCGCCTCGCGCCAACCGCGCCCATAATGACGACTCCGGCGAGGACCGAGCCAAGCACGACAAGAATCAACGGCCAGCGTGCGATTCCAAAGAAGTAATCGACTTCCACCGGATCAACATTCATTACGGCGAAAACGGCGACAATCACGGCGAAGATAATGGCCAGCAATAAGCTCCACTGAGTTTTCAATACAGCAACCTCCCCTGGTTTCGTATCCGTTACCTTACAGATACCCAAAGGTAAAGTGCAAAAAACAATATGAAAAAAGAACCTTTGCCGAAAAAGCAAAGGTTCTTTAATATGGAGACTATCGGGATCGAACCGACGACCTCTTGCATGCCATGCAAGCGCTCTCCCAGCTGAGCTAAGCCCCCGTGTGTAAGGCTGTGTTTTGTTTAAAAACAGCTACAAGAAAGATTATAGCCAGCACCGGCGAAGTTTGCAAGAGGAAAATTACTTTTTTGTGATATAATTTTTTTGAAATTGTTTGGATGGGTGGGAAATCCCATGCCGGTCCTGTCTTTGTATCGCATTTTAAAGGAGGATTCCTTTTGAAAAACATTCTGTTTTATATCCTCATTCTTCTCATGCTTACAACAATCGGCTGTTTTGTATTCGGTTATCATAACGCCGGCTATTTGGTTGGATTCCTTTTTGCCGGGTTTGCCATGTCAGTGGGCTTGGTCTACTCCGTCAAGAACCGAGACTATACACATAAATACTGGCATGACGATTACGTCCAGCGTAGACAGAAGGATAGGGAATGAAATACGGGCGGTTTTGTTGCCGCCCGTCACTGTTTCCTAATTAATGCTTTCAATCTCAACCCTTTGGACTCCCTCATATTTTGAAATCAAATTATAAACGTCTGTAGTCTTTAATTTTGAATTAACAGCTATGTGCAAAATTATGTGATGGGTCCCGTCGCTAAGGTCCTTTATGCGTAGTTTCCTCAATATAAACTTTTGCTCATTAATATAATCAACGACAGAATCAACCTGTTCCCGGTCCGCGACATGGAGTTGCAGAAGAATTTCCTTTTCCCTCAATTGCTTCGGGCCAATCATCTTCATTATAAAAGGGATGAACTCGACACTGAATATAATGAGCGCGACGCCTGCAAATGATTCGAGATAAAACCCCGCACCTACAGCAATCCCTATACCGGCCGCTCCCCAGATCATTGCGGCGGTCGTTAGCCCGGATATACTGTCATTTCCTCTCCGTAAAATTACCCCCGCTCCAAGGAAACCGATTCCTGAAACAATTTGGGCAGCCAGGCGAAGAGGGTCCATTGTAATGTTTACCATACCTGGATGGGCTTTATAAGCCGACTCCATTGATACAATTGTCAAAAGGCAGCTAACGATGCAAATCACCAGGCTTGTCTTCAGGCCAACCGGCTTTCGTTTCAACTCTCGTTCAAGCCCAATGACCAACCCTAGGACCGCAGAAATCCCCAATTTTAAAAACATTTCTGTTTCTGAAGCTGACATATCCTCCCTCTCCATTCCAATTCATTCGCTTACCGGTAATAATATAATAGAATTATGCGCAGAATCGATGTAAAATACATTACATTGCACAATATCATACGCATCAAAGGAGCTCTTATGAAACCAATAATCAACCCATACGTTGCTTTAGTGGTCGGTGTTATCACCGTTTCCGCTTCAGCCATCTTCGTAAAGTTTAGCGCATCATCCGCTGGAGTAATAGCATTTTACCGCCTTTTCTTTTCGGTAATTTTTATGCTCCCGTTTTTTCTTGCAAAATTTACACCCGAACTAAAACACATAACGAAAAAGGACTGGCTCTTTACTATAGTAGCAGGCGTATTGCTTGCTTTTCACTTTATCCTCTGGTTTGAATCTTTAAACTACACGTCAGTCGCAAGTTCAACTGTGCTCGTTACGCTCCAGCCGCTTTTCGCATTTTTGGGCACTTATTTATTTTTCAAAGAAAAAGTAACAATGGGTGCAATCACGAGCGGAATCATCGCAATTGCGGGAAGTTTCATCATTAGCTGGGGAGACTTCCGGGTTAACGGCTCTGCCCTGTTTGGCGATTTTCTTGCCCTCGTTGCCTGCGCCTTCATTACGGGCTATCTGCTCTTCGGGCAAACAGTTAGGCAAAGAGTCTCGTTAATCACCTATACATTTCTGGTATACCTGGTAAGCTCCATTACGTTGTTTTTTTATGTATTAGGAACGGGGGAATCATTCATCCCAAAACAAGAAAGCGACTGGATCCATTTCATCCTCCTCGCGCTACTGCCTACTCTTCTTGGCCATAGCCTGTTTAACTGGGTTGTAAAATGGATAAGCACCTCAGTGATTTCGATGGCGATTTTGTTCGAACCGATTGGAGCGGCTGTCCTGGCATATTTCCTCCTGGGCGAATCCGTCATGTGGTCCCAAGTTATTGGGGGCGGAGTAGTAATCGCTGGTATTGGTTTATTTATTATCAGCGAACGAAGAATAAAAGTGAAAGAGCCCCAAATTCAACAGTAGGGGATAGGAGCCCGCATGTAAACAATGTGGGAACAAGGTCTCTCTAATTGATGGGGAACGTGTTATTGGAGAGCTCTTAGAAAAGAAGAATGGACGGGAGTTTAAAGGCAGGAGTCAGTGTTGCCTCGAACTTCCCGTCCATTTGTTTTTATTTAGGTAAAAAAGATTTAAAAATTATATTGCAAACATTTTTAGCCCGTGTTATATTAAGTATCGTCCTCTTCGGGACATTGGTTAATAAGCTTCCGGCGGTAAAAAAAACCGGTTGACACCACCGAAAAGGATATGATATAATAACTAAGTCGCTAACGCGGCACAGGAAAATTGTTCCTTGAAAACTAAACAAACAAGCGTCAACAAACAATAATATAGTGATCTTCGGATCACTAGCCAACGTAACATTTTGAGCATGACTCAACTCTTTTTGGAGAGTTTGATCCTGGCTCAGGACGAACGCTGGCGGCGTGCCTAATACATGCAAGTCGAGCGGAAGTTTCAAAAGCTTGCTTTTGGAACTTCAGCGGCGGACGGGTGAGTAACAC
>NZ_LIGI01000001.1:3175078-3176325 GCF_001273955.1 Bacillus sp. FJAT-27245 | reverse complement strand
TGCCAGGCATTTATTATGGAGGATTAGCTCAGCTGGGAGAGCATCTGCCTTACAAGCAGAGGGTCGGCGGTTCGATCCCGTCATCCTCCACCATATAGTATATTACCATTATTTTATGCCGGTTTAGCTCAATTGGTAGAGCAACTGACTTGTAATCAGTAGGTTGGGGGTTCAAGTCCTCTAGCCGGCACCATTTTTGAGCCATTAGCTCAGTCGGTAGAGCATCTGACTTTTAATCAGAGGGTCGAAGGTTCGAGTCCTTCATGGCTCACCATTTAATATGCGGGTGTGGCGGAATTGGCAGACGCACCAGACTTAGGATCTGGCGCCGCGAGGCGTGGGGGTTCGACTCCCTTCACCCGCATTATTATTTCGCGGAAGTAGTTCAGTGGTAGAACACCACCTTGCCAAGGTGGGGGTCGCGGGTTCGAATCCCGTCTTCCGCTCCAATGACATTCCGCCGGGGTGGCGGAACTGGCAGACGCACAGGACTTAAAATCCTGCGGTAGGTGACTACCGTACCGGTTCGATTCCGGTCCTCGGCACCACTTAATATTATGCGCCCGTAGCTCAATTGGATAGAGCGTCTGACTACGGATCAGAAGGTTATGGGTTCGACTCCTTTCGGGCGCGCCATATAGATTTCGGGAAGTAGCTCAGCTTGGTAGAGCACTTGGTTTGGGACCAAGGGGTCGCAGGTTCGAATCCTGTCTTCCCGACCATTTTGAAAAAAGGGGCCTTAGCTCAGCTGGGAGAGCGCCTGCTTTGCACGCAGGAGGTCAGCGGTTCGATCCCGCTAGGCTCCACCATTCATAACATTACTTATATACTTTGGCGGTGTAGCTCAGCTGGCTAGAGCGTACGGTTCATACCCGTAAGGTCGGGGGTTCGATCCCCTCCGCCGCTACCAATATTGTTATGCTGGACCTTTAGCTCAGGTGTTTAGAGCAACGAGCAAGGCTTCGAGTTGTACTCATCGAGTGTGCTGCTTGAATAAGCTTTCCGAGATGAGGACAGACAATTCTGAGATGAATTCTTATAGTGAATGTGTAATATGGACCTTTAGCTCAGCTGGTTAGAGCAGACGGCTCATAACCGTCCGGTCGTAGGTTCGAGTCCTACAAGGTCCATCTGATACCTTTTATAATAAATGGAGGAATACCCAAGTCTGGCTGAAGGGATCGGTCTTGAAAACCGACAGGCGGGTTAAACCGCGCGGGGGTTCGAATCCCTCTTCCTCCGCCATT
>NZ_LIGI01000001.1:2943738-3174353 GCF_001273955.1 Bacillus sp. FJAT-27245 | reverse complement strand
TCGAATCCCTCTTCCTCCGCCATTTATTTTTCCATCAAGTTGGTTTTTGAACTAGCTTAGTTAGATGGAACAGTCAATGCTCTTTGTGGGCATGGGCTAAATTCAGTATATTTTTTATTGGCGCGGGGTGGAGCAGTTCGGTAGCTCGTCGGGCTCATAACCCGAAGGTCGCAGGTTCAAATCCTGCCCCCGCAATATGGTCTGGTAGTTCAGTTGGTTAGAATGCCTGCCTGTCACGCAGGAGGTCGCGGGTTCGAGTCCCGTCCAGACCGCCATTTTTTTATGGCTCAGTAGCTCAGTCGGTAGAGCAAAGGACTGAAAATCCTTGTGTCGGCGGTTCGATTCCGTCCTGAGCCACCATTATCATGCTCTTGGTAATGGCGGTTGTGGCGAAGTGGTTAACGCACCAGATTGTGGCTCTGGCACTCGGGGGTTCGATTCCCCTCAATCGCCCCATTAATTTTTAATACGCGGGTGTAGTTTAATGGTAAAACTCCAGCCTTCCAAGCTGATGTCGTGGGTTCGATTCCCATCACCCGCTCCATATATGGGCCTATAGCTCAGCTGGTTAGAGCGCACGCCTGATAAGCGTGAGGTCGATGGTTCGAGTCCATTTAGGCCCACCATATTTTTTTCTTATTATTCCGCAGTAGCTCAGTGGTAGAGCAATCGGCTGTTAACCGATCGGTCGTAGGTTCGAGTCCTACCTGCGGAGCCATTATGGGGAAGTACTCAAGAGGCTGAAGAGGCGCCCCTGCTAAGGGCGTAGGTCGGGTGACCGGCGCGAGGGTTCAAATCCCTCCTTCTCCGCCATAAATGGCCCCTTGGTCAAGCGGTTAAGACACCGCCCTTTCACGGCGGTAACACGGGTTCGAATCCCGTAGGGGTCATAAAACAAGAAAGAGTAGCAGGCATCTTGCCCGCTGCTCTTTTTTGTATGTTCTTTCCTATTCCTTATATGTAAACCCTCATTATTTTTCTTTCCTTAAATCCCGCATAATGAAATTTGGAGCACTTACAAAGAAGGACTAACCTTTGCTTCAAACAACCAATACTAAATCCTATCTAAATTTTTTACAATTAGTTTTGAATGTAAGTTTATTGGAGCTGAGGGTACTGACTCCGACAGAATGTAGCAGCAAGGTGGAGACCTCACAGGCACTAGCGAGGAGGATTAAAAAAGCTTCTGCTCCACAGATTATTGTGGATGTAAATTTGAATTCGTCCAAAGCTATTAAATGCTTTTCTTTAGATTAACCAATCCAGCAAAAGCATTCTTGTTTTCATCAAAAATAAATTCAACATAAGGAGTATTTTATTTCTCTTTAATTACCCCAAGGATCGGCTATTCACTGTTGTTCGGGCGCTAAATCTTCCTTTAAAGCCCGAAGGAGTGACTGCCCACCACTGTTCGGGCGTTAAATCTTCCTTTAAAGCCCGAAGGAGTGACTATCCACCCCTGTTCGGGCGTTAAATCTACTTTTAAAGCCCGAAGGAGGAGCTCTCTACTGCTGTTCAGGCAATAAATCTTCCTTTAAAGCCCGAAGGAGGGACTGTCCACCACTCCTCGGGCTTTAATCTATCTGTTAGAACATGAAACAATTCCAAGAGGTTCCAGTTCTGCCGTCAAGGTTAGCAAACGTGTTTTATGCTCTTTTAATAGTTGAGAGGGAGGCACTCTTTCTTTTTTGGGGCTTTTCTTCTTTCATATAATCGGTGGATGGTCCTGTATCAGCCCATTCGTTAAAACCACTCTTTGTGGTGATGAGCCAAATTAATTTTCTTGTCCTAAGAGTTTTCTGAATAATTTTAAATCTTTTTTTTAAAAAAAGAGGTTATTCTTTTAACATAAAAGGGTATTGATAAGAATACTTCAAAAATAACAGAAAAATTCCTACGGTCGGTTTGCATTTTCTTTAGGCTCTTTTCTCTTTTCCTTTCATTCGGCAAATTACATATMCCTTTTGACATTGGGTGACTATTCACTTTCCTGCCATAATTTTTTCGAGTTTACGGGCGGGATTTTATCTTTTTATGAAGGAAAAATTGTCTGGTGCGGATAGAAAGGGTGGAATATCCGGTATTTATGGGAGATTCACCAATTTTTTGTCAAAAAAGCAAGGAATTTTTGTCAAGGGATTGTGGCGGATAAAGAGAATTATAGTTCAAAATTGGAATATTCATTTCAAAGGGATTTCAATGTGAAACAGCATGCAGGGGCATGCGACTCCTTTTGAAAGTATGGACAAAGGCGGTTAGAGCATTTGTTTCACCTTCACTTCAATAAGGGCTTTAATGGGAGAGCAAAGGGGTTCCAATCTTTCCAGAAAAATGCCGGGTATTTCAGACAAGGCCTCGACGGGATGGTTCACATTCTTCGCAAGGGCTTTTGTTTTTGCCCGGAAAAGAGAGGAGCAGCCATAATGGCAAAGAAAAGATGCGTGGCTATGCTGTTGGCAGGGGGACAGGGCAGCAGGCTGAAAATGTTGACAAGGAATATTGCGAAACCCGCAGTTCCGTTTGGCGGGAAGTACAGAATCATCGATTTCACTTTAAGCAATTGCGCAAATTCAGGCATTGATACTGTCGGCGTGTTGACCCAATACCAGCCGATGGTGCTGAATTCCTACATTGGAATCGGAAGTGCGTGGGATTTGGACAGGAAGGATGGAGGGGTAACGGTCCTGCCGCCTTTCAGCGAGTCCTCCGAAGTGAAGTGGTACACGGGAACTGCTTGCGCTGTTTACCAGAACCTGAATTACCTGAAGCAGTATGACCCGGAGTACGTCCTCATTTTATCGGGCGACCATATTTACAAGATGAATTATGAACTTATGCTCCAGTACCATATTGAAAAAGGCGCCGATGCCACGATATCGGTCATTGAGGTGCCTTGGGCTGAGGCTAGCCGTTTTGGCATTATGAATACGGGCCCGGATATGAGAATCATAGAATTCGAGGAGAAGCCGGATGTTCCAAAAAGCAACCTCGCCTCAATGGGGATTTATATATTTAATTGGAATGTGCTGCAGGAGGGCCTTGAAATGGATTATATAAATGGGGATTCGAGCCATGATTTTGGGAAGGATGTCATTCCCCGTCTCGTTGAGGAAGGCAAGCGGCTTGTGGCCTATCCTTTTGCGGGGTACTGGAAGGATGTTGGGACGCTCGAAAGCTTCTGGGAGGCAAATATGGATTTGCTGGATGATACGTGCGGGCTGGATTTGTTCGATAACGATTGGAGGATTTATTCGGTCAATCCGAACCAGCCGCCACAGTTCATTTCAAGTGATGCGATGGTTGTGCACTCACTTGTCAATGAAGGATGCACCATCGAGGGAGACATTGAACGCTCCGTTGTTTTCCAGGGGGTCACAATTGAAAGAGGGGCCGTGGTCAAGGATTCTGTTATCATGCCAGATGCTATTATTGGCAAAAACACATTTATCGAGAGGGCGATTGTCCCTTGTGATATGCAAATTCCGGATGGCGTGGTGATTCGCCCGGAAAACGGGGAAGTTGTACTCGTTAATAAAGAAATGATTGAAAAGAGATATTTAGCAACTTAATTTTCAAAGGAGGGGCAAAAAATGAAGAAACAATTATTAGGAGTGATCGATGCCGCGACATATCACGAAGACTTGCAAGAGCTGCTGCCGCACAGGCCGGTTGCCGCCCTGCCCTTTGCAGGGAGATACCGCCTGATTGACTTTGTCCTTTCAAGCATGGTGAATTCAGGAATCAGCAGTGTGGCAGTTTTTCCAATGTCAGGCTATCGGTCATTAATGGACCATCTTGGTTCGGGGAAGAATTGGGACTTGAACAGAAAGAGGGACGGGTTATTTCTTTTCCCGGCTTCTCCATCTGAAGCTGATAAAGAGTCTGGCATCGGGTGCTATTCACACTATGCCGAAAATCTTGATTTCTTTTACAGGAGCTCCCAGAAGTACACGTTGATTTCCAATTCATTTACCGTAATCAATACGGACTTCACCAGCCTTTTAGAGAAGCATATTGAGTGCGGATGCGATTTGACCGAGGTATATAAAAACGGGCGCGCGCTCGATATTTATCTGCTCGAAACCTCGCTCCTTATCGATTTAATTGAGAGCCGGGCCGAAACCGGGTATACGTGCATCAAGGACGTATTTGAAGATATGTCCAGCCCTTATACGGTGTGCAGATATGAATATGAAGGCTATGCGAAAAGGGTGGAAACGATTCAGGGGTATTATAAAACGAGCATGGAATTGCTTGATGCCCGTGTATGGAATACTTTGTTCAAAAGGTCACAGCCGATCTTTACAAAAGTGAAGGATGAGCCGCCATCCCGCTACTATGCGGAGTCAACGGTGAAAAGAAGCCTTATTGCCAATGGATGCCAGCTGAAAGGGAAAGTCGAAAACAGCATTATTTCAAGGGGAGTCACAATCGATAATGGCTCAATTATCCGAAACAGCGTGATTATGCAAAAGTGCCAGATTGGGGAAAACTGCGTACTCGATGGCGTCATCCTTGATAAAGATGTAACGGTTGAATCAGGCACTGTCCTGATTGGAAATCCGACGAATCCTATCGTCATCCGCAAGGGTTCTTACGTGGAGAATGCGAAACTGCCGGCGAATTCTCTCATGATTTTATAGGAAACGCTCAAGAACCTGAAGCAAGACAAACCTTATTAATAAAGGCCAGCTCCAGATGATCTGGAGCTGGCCTTTATACTATTCATTGGTCATTTCTTGTTATCGTCATCGTCTACATAGCTGTCCTTCCGCTTGTAATGGACGTCCCCCATTTGCGACTCCAACCCTTTCCTATCCAGCAAGTCCTCCAATTCCTTCAGCTTTTCATTGTTTGGATTGAATTGACGGTTTCCGCCTTCCATGTCATTGGAAAGGAATTCTTCAATGTCCTCTGGCGGAGCCTCTTCGTTGATGCCGTTTTTGTAGAGCTCGTCGTAGCTGTCGTAATCGCCAACAAGATCCTGGGGCCCTTCGGAAGTGCCGTAGCGGGCAACTTCCTCAAAGGAGTCATTTGTATCGATGACGCCTCCTTCGCTTCTTCCGCGGAAAGAATTTGGTACAGAAGGTTCAAGAATTTCCTCCTCAACAGGCCTGTCATTGGCAATTGTCCGGTCAGGTGTATGCTCGACACAATAGAGGGTGGAAGGCAGTGCTTCCAAACGTTCATATGGGATGTCTTCCCCACACTCCCGGCAGACGCCATAGAAACCATCATCGATTGCTTTAAGTGCTTCCTTCACCTTTTCCAGCTGTGAATCGGCATGGCCGTCCAAGGCGAAGCTCTTTTCCCTTTCAAAAAGCTCGGTTCCGAGGTCGGCAGGGTGGTTGTCGTAAGAGGACAGTTCCCCAACCGTTTCTGTTTCTTCCTTGTCGCGGTCCGCGTATCCGCCTTTCATTTCAAGCTGCTGCTCCAAAGCGTTTTCTTCTTCCTTCAATACATATTTCAATGAGTTCAATTGGTCTTTCGTTAACATACAGTTCACATCCGTTTCATTGCAAATTGGCTGTACTTAGGTTTTTCCCCTTACGCCCTGTGGCGAAACATTGTGCAAAGGAAGATGGTATGATGCTAGTGGTTTGGTTTGTGGGCCAATTTTCCAAAAAAAGAAAGCGGTGTGTGATAGACTTGAACAAATGAGCCAAAGGGAAGAGGAGAGGCGTGGTATGGGGATTTTTGTTAAGGAAGGGGCGCTTGAGGTACGGGAGCTACAGAAGGGGGATGCGGTCCTGTTGGCGAAATGGCTTTCCGACCCGGCAGTGCTTGAGTTTTATGAAGGCAGGGATAATCCGTTCGATTTGGAAAAGGTGATGGAAGTGTTTTACCAACCAGACGATGGTGAAACGAGATGCATTGTGGAGTATGAGGGGAAAGGGATTGGATATATTCAGTATTACAGGCTGGATGCAGAGACGAAAGCCGTATATGGCTATGAAGATGGATTCATATATGGAATGGATCAATTCATTGGGGAGCGTTCGTATTGGAACAGGGGGATTGGCGCGGCACTCGTTTCTTCGATGGCGGAGTACCTGGTTGGCGTGGAGAATGCGGATCGGGTCGTGATGGATCCGCAGGCCGGTAATGCCCGGGCGCTGAGGTGTTATGAAAAATGCGGATTCGAAAAGGTCAGGCTACTGCCGAAACGAGAGCTGCACGAGGGAGGATATCGAGATTGCTGGCTGATTGAATATAGAAAAGCGTAAGCGAACGTTTAGCGCAGTACAGACTTGGGGACATGGGTGCGTACTTACAAATATAAAAAAGCTCCCGCCGAAGCGGAAGCTAGGTGAAATGGCCGATGAAGAGGCCTATGGATAAAAGGAATCCGAATATTGTGTTTGTCTGGGCTGTTGATTTCATGGCGGGCATCATTTGGATTGGGACTTTGCCTGCCTTGAAGCCTTTGATTGCCTTTACAGCTTTCGGCGCGCTCAGGATGACGATTGCCGCCCATGGGGAAGCGATGCCAAGGCCAATCATGATTGCAACGAGAGCGTATGATGCGATGAACATGGCTGCGAGGAAATGGATTGCGTTTTCCCTGCCAAGCAAGATCGCCAGGGTTTTCCTGCCGAACTCCTTGTCGCCATCATGGTCGCGGATGTTGTTGGCAAGCAGGATTGCACCAACTAGGATGGAGACAGGGATGGAAACGAATACGCTTGTCGCCGATACGAATCCTGTTTGGATAAAGAATGAGATCAGGATGATCAGGCAGCCCATGAAGAACCCGGCAAACAGTTCGCCAAACGGTGTGTAGGCAATCGGGTACGGGCCTCCTGTATACAGGTAGCCGGCGAGCATCGATACGCTTCCGATGACGGCGATCCACCAGCTTGTTTCCATGCAAATATAGACGCCGAGCAGGATAGAGATGCCGTATAGGATTAGTGCAAGCTGCATGACAGTTTTTGGCTTGATTCCGTCGCGGACGATGGCGCCGCCTATCCCGACGGAATGCTCGGTGTCGAGGCCGCGCTTGAAATCATAGTATTCATTGAACATATTCGTAGCTGCCTGGATGAGCAGGCACGCAATCAGCATGGCAAAAAAGAGACCGAAATGGATTGTTCCTTCCTGGAGCGCAAGCGCTGTACCGAGGAAAACGGGTACGAATGCGGCTGTAAGGGTATGTGGCCTTGTCAGCTGCCACCAGGCGCGAAATCCGCGGTTTGATTCTGGAATATGGGGGGTGCCGGTCTGTACGTGTGATTGCATGAAGAACACTCCCTTATAATTAAATTCTGACTAGAAATCTACTAAAAATGGCCAAAAGGCCACCAGTCTTAAGTGTATGGAATTGATTGGAGCCTGTCAATGACTTTTTCCTGGCAGCTGGAAGCGAGGAAGGGATTTTATTTCCAATGAGAGAGACGAATTTGAGCATTGAATCAGGTTTGGCTTCGCGTTGAGAGTGGAAAAAAAGGCGGGTGGCTTTCTTTCGGACGGGAATGGAAATTTCCATCGGTTTGCAGGCGGCGTTTGTCGAGCTTTGCGGCAGAATACGGTATAATAAGGAATGAACCCGGTTGGTTGTGACAAGTGTTATTGACACTCCAACGGACAGAGTAGTATCCTAAATTGGGTTTAGGTTGAATGGATAACAGCTTTGGCTGCTGTTTTGGAGGGAATTTTGTGGTTACCATTCATGAAACGGAACTGAAAGAAGCAATCCTTCTTGGCATTGAAAAAGCAGGGGAAGAGGGCAGGCCAATCCTTGTAAGCGAGGTGCAAAAGGCTGGCGCCTTTGAAGCCCTTTCTTTTTTTGATAGCGGCAGAATGGATTTTTTTGGTGAGCGATTTTACTGGAGGGACCCGGATGGCAACTATTCCATCGCTGGGCTCGGCATCGCCGCCCAATTAAGCTCCGGCCTGGGGAATGGCCGGTTTTCATATATTGGCCGCAGCTGGAATGAGCTTATCCAGGGCGGAATCATCGTTAACCCTTTTAAAAGGGCAGGGCTTGGGCCAGTCATGTTCGGCGGCTTTTCCTTTGATCCGCTAAAGCCGAAAACGGCGCTTTGGTCCAAATATCCGGACGCCCTTTTTCATATTCCAAGGTTTATGCTGACCGTAGCAGGCGGGGAAGCGTTTTTAACAACAAATGTCGTATGTACGAAGCATGACGGCATTTCGCTATTCAATAAGGTTGCGGCTGAAAGGGAATCCTTGTTCAGGAACTTTGCAATCCAACTGGACATGGAAAAACCGCATCTCGAAGAAATTGAAGAAATCGGGGCGGCCGAGTGGAAAGAGATTGTTTCGGAAGCGGTAAGGCAGCTTCAGGACGGCCCTCTTAAAAAAGTTGTCCTTGCAAGGGAGCTGCGCCTCCATTTTGATAAAGAAATCGAAAGTGGCCTTATACTAAGGAAGCTCGAGCAGGAACAAAAAACGAGCTTTATTTTTTCATTTGAATCCGGCGGGGATAGCTTCATCGGGGCGTCTCCTGAGCGGCTTATCCAGAAGCATGGGCAGGCAGTAAGATCAGCGTGCCTTGCGGGCTCGATACCGCGCGGGCAAACCGCTGAGGAAGACTCCGTTCTCGGCAACCTGTTGTTGTCCGATGAGAAAAATCTTGAGGAACACCAATATGTGGTCGACATGATCCGAGGGGCAATGGAAGAGACGTGCGAACGGGTCGACATACCTGAGCGGCCGCAGTTAATGAAGGTCCGCGATATCCAGCATTTGTATACCCCTGTTGAAGGTATCGCCAAGGATTCGGCGAGCCTCCTTGATATGGTTGAAAAGCTCCACCCCACCCCGGCGCTCGGGGGGCTTCCAAAAGAAGCGGCGGTGGAGAAGATTCGTGAACTGGAAACACTGGATCGGGGCTTTTACGCGGCTCCTATCGGCTGGATGGATTATGCGGGGAACGGGGAATTCGCGGTTGCAATCCGTTCGGGGCTCATCCAGGGAAAGGAAGCCTCGCTATTCGCAGGCTGCGGTGTTGTCGCCAATTCAGACGTGGAGAGTGAATATTTGGAAACCGGGCTGAAGTTCAGGCCGATGCTTTCAGTTCTTGGAGGAGTAAAGGAATGAGTCATCAAAATGCATTGACAGCTTATATCGCCGCTTTTGTGGCAGAGCTTGTCCATAACGGAATAAGTGATGTTGTTGTTAGCCCGGGATCCCGCTCGACGCCGATGGCGATGGTCATGGCAGAGCACCCGGGATTGAATGTCCATGTCCATGTGGATGAACGTTCCGCGGCTTTTTTCGCGCTCGGGATTGCTAAGGCAAGCGGAAAGCCCGCAGCGCTGTTATGTACGTCCGGTACGGCTGCCGCCAACTACTTCCCAGCAATTGTCGAGGCCCGTTATTCACGCGTGCCTCTTCTTGTGCTGACTGCGGATAGGCCCCATGAATTGAGGGATGTGGGCGCGCCGCAGGCAATTGACCAGATCGATTTGTACGGTAAGCATGTAAAATGGTTTAGTGAAATGGCATTGCCCGAGGAGTCGGCAGACATGCTGCGCTATGCCAGGATGGTATGCGGGCGCGCTGCGGCAGTGGCTCTTCAGGCACCAGCCGGTCCGGTCCACCTGAATTTTCCGTTCCGGGAACCTTTGATCCCCAACCTTGAAAACGAGCGGCTTTTTGAGCTCGCCGAACGGGCGGAAGGGTATGTAACGGTCACACATGGAAAACGGGTATTGGACCGTGGAGGGCTTGAGAGGATTGCCGCGGAACTGGGAATGTATGAAAAAGGCATCATTGTATGCGGCCAGCTTGACAATGGCGATTTTTCCGAAAAGGTTGGAGAGCTTGCTGAGGCGACTGGGTATCCAATCCTTGCCGACCCGCTCTCCCAGTTAAGAAGCGGAAGCAGAGCTGGAAAATGGATTGTCGATGCCTACGACTCTTTCTTGCGCTTCGATGATGTAAAGCAAAGCCTCAAGCCGGATGTGGTGATCCGTTTTGGCGCGATGCCAGTATCCAAGGCATTGGCTATTTTTCTAAAAGAAAACCGTAATGCCAGGCAATTCGTTGTGGATGGCGGAGGTGGCTGGCTTGATCCGCATGCCCTGTCCACCGAAATGGTTTATTGTGACGAAGCGCTCTTTTGCGAGGGGCTCCTTCCATTCTTGGAGAAGAAGAAGCGTGGCGGGGATTTTGCCGGCCAGTGGCTAAGGCTTAATTCAATCGCAAAGACAGCGATGGATGCCGCGATGGACCGTGAGGAAATGAATGAGAGCCTCGTTTATCGTGAGCTTCCCGAATTGCTTCCCGAAGGTTCGTCGCTCTTTGTCGGGAACAGCATGCCGATTCGCGATCTCGACAGCTTTTTCTGGCTGAACGATAAAAAAATCAATGTGCTGGCAAACAGGGGGGCGAATGGAATCGACGGTGTTGTTTCCACCGCGCTTGGGGCGTCGCTTTACGTGGGTCCGATGTATCTTGTGCTCGGCGACCTGACGTTTTACCACGACTTGAATGGCCTTTTGCCAGCCAAATTGTATAACCTTGATATAACCGTCATTGTTATCAACAACAATGGCGGCGGAATCTTCTCGTTCCTTCCCCAGGCAGGGCAGGCTAAGAATTTCGAGCGCCTTTTCGGTACCCCGCTAGATGTTGATTTTTCCCATGTAGTTAAGATGTATGGGGGAAGTTTTAGCCGTGTACACGATTGGCCTTCCTACAGGGATGCTATCTTGTCGGCGAAAAACGAGCCAGGCCTGAAGGTTATTGAGGTTGTAACGGATCGGGAAGCGAACGCTGCTGATCATAGGAGGCTATGGGCATCTGTTTCCCGGGAAATAGCAAAGCTTGGAGACGGGGAAGAATGAACATAGAACTTGAAGGCGCAACCTTCCATGTGGAGATGTGCGGGAAGGGTGCGCCACTTTTGCTCCTTCACGGTTTTACAGGTAGCAGCGGAACATGGATGCCATTTTGCGAGACGGTTGGCCGCCATTCTTTCATGATTTGCCCCGACCTGCCAGGACACGGAAAGACAATTGTGGAAGGCGGAGCCGGCTCTTACAGCATCGAGTCGGCGGTTCGCGGGCTGAAGGAAATTCTTGATGTTCTCCAAATTGAAAAGGCTGATGTTCTTGGCTACTCCATGGGAGGGCGCCTCGCCTTGGCTTTTGCGTTAACGTATCCCGAACGGATGGGGAAGCTGATTCTCGAAAGCGCTTCGCCTGGGCTTGAAAGTGAAGGGGAGCGCAATTCCCGGCGCATGAAAGACCGTGAACTGGCAAATTTTATAAGAGAGCATGGGATTGGGCCTTTTGTCGATTATTGGGAGAACATCCCGCTTTTTAATTCGCTTCAAGCCATGCCCGGACTGGTAAAAGAAGCTGTACGGAAGCAGCGGCTTGAAAATTCGCCTGATGGGCTCGCCAATTCACTCGTTGGAATGGGTACGGGAGAACAACCGTCCTATTGGGACAGGCTTCCGGAACTTGGAACCGAAGTGCTGCTTTTGGCAGGTGAGCTTGACGAAAAGTTCTGCGGGATTGCCGGCAGGATGTCCAAGCGGATTAAATCGCCCAAAGTTGTCATTGTCGAAGGTGCGGGCCATGCAATTCATGTGGAGAATCCGGGAAAGTTTGGTACAATAATAAGTGGGTTTTTGACACATACATAATAGGAGGTTTTCCATTTGGCAGTAGAATGGGTTGCAGAACGCAAATACGATGAAATTCTATATGAAACTTATAATGGCATTGCCAAAATTACCATCAATCGTCCGGAAGTGCACAATGCATTTACGCCGAAAACAGTTATGGAAATGATCGACGCCTTTGCTTATGCAAGGGATGATTCAAATATCGGGGTAATCGTCCTTACTGGTGCCGGAGATAAGGCATTTTGTTCAGGAGGAGACCAAAAGGTACGCGGCCATGGCGGTTATGTAGGCGAGGATGAGATTCCGCGTCTGAACGTCCTTGACCTACAGCGATTGATTCGCGTCATCCCTAAACCAGTCATCGCGATGGTTAAGGGCTATTCAATTGGCGGCGGCAATGTGCTTCAGGTCGTGTGCGACCTGACAATCGCTGCTGATAATGCGATTTTTGGACAGACTGGCCCTAAAGTTGGAAGCTTTGACGCCGGGTACGGTTCAGGCTATCTTGCCAGGATTGTCGGGCATAAAAAGGCCCGCGAAATCTGGTACCTATGCCGCCAGTACAATGCTCAGGAAGCGCTTGACATGGGCCTTGTCAACACGGTTGTTCCGCTAGAGAAGGTGGAAGAAGAAACAATCAAATGGTGTGAGGAAATCCTTGAAAAGAGCCCGACAGCTCTTCGCTTCCTGAAGGCTGCAATGAACGCGGATACGGACGGGCTTGCCGGCCTCCAGCAATTCGCGGGGGATGCGACACTTCTTTATTACACTACCGACGAGGCGAAGGAAGGCCGCGATTCTTTCAAGGAAAAGCGCAAGCCGGACTTCGGCCAGTTCCCAAGGTTCCCTTAAACCGGGAAGAGATTCATGGCGCATTGGCCAATTATTTTATTTCATTCTGCAGCTTGATGGGCACGCCCATCAGGCTGTTTTGCTATAGAAGGTGGATTGAATGGCAAACACATTGCCTCTTTTTTTAAAAAAACGCGCATTTCTGACCCCGGAACGGAAAGCCATCAGCTTTGAGGGTGATACGCTAACGTTTGGCGAGCTTTACAGCAGAAGCATGGTTGTTGCAGGGCAATTGGCTGCGGCCGGGGTAGGAAACGGAACCTATACAGCTGTTCTCGTAAAAAACAGCATGGAGGCGGCGATATTGCTGTACGCGCTGCAGCTTTGCGGAGCCCCGGCAGTCATGCTGAACAATCGGCTGTCCCCGTCCGAACTTTCCTATCAGTTAACGGATGCGAAAGCGGAATTCCTCATTTACGATGATGCATTCAAGGAGAAGGCGGAGGGTTCGGCGGCAGGGCTCGTGGGATTGTTCTGTATGTCAATGGCGGAATTGCATGATACGGATCCTGCAGTCTTCACTGTCCCCGATGATGTGCTATTGGATGAGGTATGCACAGTGATGTATACATCCGGTACGACCGGCAGCCCGAAAGGAGTCGTCCAAACCTATGGCAACCATTTTTGGAGTGCTTCAGGTTCAGCCTTGAACCTTGGTTTGTCCACGGATGATACATGGCTTTGTTCGGTTCCGCTTTTCCACATAAGCGGGTATTCCATTCTGATGAGAAGCATCATTTATGGAATGCATATTGTTCTCCACAGCCACTTTGACGAGGTAAAGGCAATTGAAGACATATACTTGAAGCGAGTGACAATCATGTCTGTTGTCAGTGCAACGCTGGCCAGAATGATTGACAAGCTTGGTGAAAGGGGCCTCCCCGAAGCATTCAGGTGCATGCTGCTTGGAGGAGGGCCCGCCCCGCTGCCATTATTGGAAGTATGCAGGGAGAAGGGGATTCCGGTCTATCAAACGTATGGGATGACCGAAACAGCCTCGCAATCTGTGACACTTTCCCCGGAATACAGCCTCTCCAAGCTTGGTTCAGCCGGAAAGCCGTTATTCCCGGTTTCCATGAAAATCGAGCTTCCCGATGGCAGGGAGGCGCCAACAGGAGAAGCGGGGGAAATCCTTTTGAAAGGCCCGAATGTCACACCCGGTTATTTGAACAGGCCGCGAGAGACAGCGGAGAGAATTGTCGACGGCTGGCTGCATACGGGCGACATCGGCCGTCTTGACGAAGAAGGATTCCTCTATGTTCTCGACAGGCGCTCCGACCTGATCATCTCCGGCGGGGAAAACATCTACCCGGCGGAAATCGAAGCTGTACTCCTTTCCCATCCGGAAATACGGGACGCGGGGGTGGCCGGAATGCCCGACAGCAAATGGGGCCAGGCACCGGCAGCGTTTATTGTTCCAAAAGGGGACATTACGCTTTCAATTGATGAGCTGCGCCAGTTTTGCCTTGGCCGGCTCGCGAAGTACAAGGTTCCGAGGGAGTTTCATTTTGTTTCCGAACTTCCGAGGAATGCATCAAACAAACTGTTGCGCAGGAAACTGCCCGATATGATTGGGGAGCGGGAACAATGAACCTGTCTGCCATAGTGATTCGTATTATTTCCATGCCTTTGAAACAGCCCTTCCATACGCATCTCGGGACAGTAAGGGAGCGGGAAAGCATCATTGTGGAAGCGATGGACAACGATGGAAATGCCGGATTTGGGGAGGGGGTCGCTTTTTCTTCCCCCTGGTACACCGAGGAAACTGTCGGTACAAGCTGGCATGTGGCGACGGAATTTCTGATTCCTCTTTTAAAAAAAGCACAAGTTTCCCATCCAAACGATGTCACCCGCCTGTTCAGGAGCGTCCGCCGGAACCATATGGCAAAGTCCGCCATTGAACTCGCACTTTGGGATTTGTATGCGAAGCAAAGGCATGTATCGCTCTCGAAGCTGCTCGGCGGGGAGGCGGAACGGCTTCCGGCAGGGGTCGTTGTTGCGGCGGGTAATGAAACAGAAGCGCTCGAGCAAACGGCCAAGTATGTGGAGGAAGGCTATCAACGGATTAAAATCAAAATCAATCCGGCCAATGATTATCAGCTTCTGTCGGGGATTCGGGCATCTTTTCCCGATTTGCCGATTATGGCGGATGCAAACTCGGCCTATACATTGGACGATGCGGACAGGCTGAAGGCGCTCGATGAACTTGGCCTGCTAATGATTGAGCAGCCGCTTGCCCATAATGATTTCCTTGAGCATGCAAAGCTGCAGTCGCTGCTCTCCACCGCCATATGCCTTGATGAAAGCATTAACTCGTTTGAGGACGCGGTCCTTGCTGCGGAGCTTGGCAGTTGCCGGGTTATTTCAATTAAGGCAGGAAAAGTTGGCGGGCTGCACGAGGCGGTTCGGATCCATGATTTTTGCAGGGAAAGGGGAATCCCGGTCTGGTGCGGCGGAATGATTGAATTCGGGATATCGCGGGCTCACAATATCGCGCTTACATCCCTCCCCGGCTATACAATCCCAGGCGATATTTCATCATCCTCCCGTTTTTGGGACGAGGACATTATCACGCCGGAAGTAAGGGTGGAAAACGGCTGGATTTCCGTTCCGAAGAGTCCGGGGATAGGGTATGAAGTCAATCGAAGCCGCCTCGGGCGTGTGACGATAAAGAAAGAGGCTTTCCGTTTCTAAGAACGGTAAGGCTTTTTTTGCTTAATTGGAGCCTTAACTGCTCTACTCATTCGATTAGTATTCGCGGTGATTCGATTAATTCTTCCCTTATTTCGATTAGAAGAGGACTTTTAACCCTCCGTTTTAAGGAATCCAAAAAACCGGCCCCAAATTAATTGGGACCGGCTTTCTAATTAGTGGCCATGAGGCTGAAATGTCTTGCAGTCGGTTTCATGGCTTGTGTCCGCTGTTTCGCCGGTATGGCTAACAACATAAATTTGATCTGCACCGCATTTATTGCCATGTTCCCAAAACGTGCAATTGTTTACCTCGCAAAGCACATCTTTTGCCACTCGTATCACTCCTTATTAGTGGGATACGAGTATAGTTTCCGAAAGGCTATGACAAAGCATCCATGGGAATAAAACACTAATCCGCCTTGTTTTTCTCTTGTTGCCGAAGATATTTTTTGTCATGCATGAACAGGCTCCAAAAATAGATAAACCCCGGAAATAGAATCGCAAATCCAACAATGTACGTTGCAAAAACCGCCCTAAACGAATTGGGATCGGTGAAGGCGGAATGGATGGTTACATCGGGATAAACAAGGTATGGAAGATGTGCCCGTCCATATACATAGCTTGCCACAAGGTACTGAGCGGTTATCGCCACCACGGCCAGGCGGGGCATGCCAATCATCCGTCTGCCATCCTTTTTGGACGGAAGGAAGAGGGCCAGGCCGCCAAGCAGGAACAGCGCCAATGACAAATAAAGCAGTGGAAGATTGTCCATCATCCGATCATAAAGCCAGGCCACTTCCCTATTTAACGTAATCATGATTGCGAGGGCCATCACCATTGAAACAGGGCCAAGGATGAGGGCGTCGCGCCTGTATATCCGGTAGGCATGGTGTTCGTGGGAGACTTTTGAATAATCCGCAAGCAGCAACGAAGAAAGGAACAATGTTGAACTGATTGCGAAGCCGAAAAAGGCATATTCATTCGGGCTCGTAAATAGCCTGGCCAGATTCAACGTTTGCCGCCCGTCAATCGTATCTATATAATGGCCGTGGGTAATCGGGAGAACGCTCATTAACAGCCCCGGTATTAGAAAGCCGCAAATGCCTGACACAAATGTTAAAGGCTTTCTGTATTCCTCGGCAATATTTGAAAAGACAAGGAAAGCGCTCCTTAAAGTGAGCAAAATCAGGATTATGCTTCCGGGAATCAGCAAAACGGTACCCAACGTATAGGCACCTCTTGGAAAAAGGCTGTAAACAGCCACAACAAGTGCGACAATGAATGTATTCGTAACCTCCCAGGTCGGCGAAAGATAGCGGTTTGCAATCGTTGTTGCCGATGTGTTTTTCCTGTTGATATAGACCATCGACCAAAAGCCCGCGCCAAAGTCCATGGTTGCCATTACGGCATAAATGAAGACAAATCCCCATAAAATCGTGATTGCGATATAGGCATCAACCAACTCGGCACCTCCTATGTATTCGAACTAAAGAGCTGTCCATTGCCGCCTGAAGCACGGTCGAGGTCTCTTTGGAGAGGATTCTTTTTAAAAAAGTGAAGCAGGACAAAAATCGCAGCTGCAGCCAGGATGATGTAAACAATAATAAAAGAGATGAAGAGCGGTCCCAGGTTTGTTTGTGTTGTGACCGATTCAGCGGTTGAAAGCATCCGGTAAATATTCCATGGCTGCCGGCCTGTACAGGCGAAAATCCAGCCGAATTCAATCGCCAGGATGGAAAGCGGTCCGGAAGCAACAAAAAGCCACAACATCCATTTTGGGTATTTCCCTTTTTTTAAGAATCTTTTCCAAAACAGCCCCAAGGCAGAAATTAGAATGAGGTAGGTTCCAATAAAAACCATTCCATTAAAAAGGGTATGGGTGAAAAGCGGCGGCCACTCGCTTTCCGGCCACTCATTCAATCCTTTTACGACCGTGTCAAAGCGGTTTCCTGCCAGAAAACTTAGCGCCCATGGGATTTCGATCCCGTACTTTACAGATTCGCTTTCCCGGTCGGTCMCCCCGCCAATCGCGAGCGGCGCGTACGATTGTGTTTCAAATAAACCTTCCGCTGCTGCCAGTTTCTCGGGCTGGTATTTGTGGAGCATCTGGGCGGATTCATGCCCGTTTACGGCTGTGAGGAGTGAAAAGATACCCCCAATAACAAGCGATAGGGTTAGCGCCTTTTGGTGGAAACGGTAAATCCTTGAACCGTGTTCAGCGCGAAGCATTTTATAGGCTGCGACCATCGCAACAACGAATGCGCCGACGACATAGGCGGAGACAGCCACATGGGTCGCTGTCACAAAAAAGCTCGGATTGAAGAAAGCTTCCCAAGGGTTCACATTGACAATTTCACCGTTTACGATGTCAAAGCCCGCGGGTGTTCCCTGGAAAGCGTGGACGTTTGTGATCAGCACGGCGGAAGCCAATCCACCGAGCGCGACAAGTATAAGACTTGCTATTCTCATCCAAGGTTTGATTCTTTCCGCCGCGTACACATAGATGGACATGAACAGGGCTTCAACAAAAAAGGCGTAAATCTCGATTTGAAAAGGAAGCGCCATGACCCGTCCGATCACTTCCATAAAACCAGGCCATAACAAAGAAAGCTGCATTCCTGCGATCGTTCCTGTCGGGATGCCTACCCCCAAAAGAACGGCAAAAGCTTTTGTCCACCGCTTTGCCATGACCACCCATTCAATATTTTTCGTTTTTTGATACAGCAGTTCAGCGGCGAGAATCATCAGCGGCAGGCCGACTCCGATTGTCGCATGGATAATATGAAAGCCCATTGTCGTTCCGAACAGGGACCGGGCTATGACTAAATCGCTCATTCCACTCTTCCTTTCAAAAATGCATAGCAACAGTGTTGACGAGGCGGCAATATTTTAGACGCGTTTCCTCGTCAATGAGCGGATTTTAATAAAAAAACACCCGTTTGCCGGCGGGGCAACGGGTGCTCTCGTGGTGAACAAGGATTAATTCATCGCCTTGTTCAGCGTCTCAAGATTTTTTTCCATTAATGAAAAATAGGTTTCTTTGTCTTTGATGTCTTTTTCTGTCCGTGTGGCGAGGTTATGGACCTGGATAATTTTCGCGCCCGTCTCTGCCTGGACGGTTTTTGCGAGTTTCGGGGAGATGTTCTGCTCAACAAGGATATAGTTGATGCCGGCTTTTTTTACGGTCGAAATAATCCTCTCCATATCTTTTTGGGTCGGCTCGCTTGCCGTTGACATTCCCGCGATCGAAACTTGTTTTATCCCATATCTGGATTCCCAATAGCCGAACGCGGCATGGGAGACGATGATTTCTTTATGCTTCGCGTTTGCAGCGGCATCCTTGAACTTCTGGTCCAACTCGTCAAGATCGGAAGCGAGGTCCTGATAATTCTTTTCGAATTCAGCCCTGTTTTCCGGTTGCTCTTCAGCCAATGCTTTTTCAATCTCGGCTGCAAGCGACTTTGCATAAACCGGGTCAAGCCAGACGTGCGGGTCGATACCCCCATGATGATGCCCATGTTCCCCGGCTTCTTCCTCATGGCCGTGATCTTCGCTTTCTATCTCTGTTTCGTGGCCGTCTTCAAGTTCGATATCCTTTGCGGCAGCCACCATCTTCACTTGTTCGTTTTTCAGGCTGTCCTTTGCCTTTTCCACAAAACCTTCCAGGCCTAGGCCTATATAGACAAACAGGTCTGATTCGGCCAGAGAAATCATATCCTTTTGGGACGGCTCATAGGAATGTTCGTCCGCGCCTGGAGGGTAAATGGAATGAACCTCCACATGCTTTCCGCCAATTCTTTCGGTAAAATATTGAAGGGGGTAAACGGTTGTGTACACGGTAAGTGCTTCTTTTTTATCCTTGTGTTCCGGCGTCTGCCCGGCAGTGCCGCCACATGCCGAGAGAAGCATGCCGGCAATCAGGAATATTAACGCCAGTGTCTTTTTCTTCATTCGTTGTTCCTCCTCTTAAATCGTACTGATTCCGATTTAAATTCCAAAAAAATATAGTTAATACGTAATGATTCCGATTTGTTGACTGGTTTATCATACACAAAAATCATACGGAACGCAAGCATTAAAAATTGTTTTTTCTTTATACATTCCGGTATTCTATAAAAAGGAACTTTTTGCGGCAAACAGCCGCGGCAAATCTACAATAAAAAGGTGAGAGAATAATGGAAATGCTGAATGAAATTTTGGAATACAATAAAACCTTCGTGGACAAAAAAGAATATGAAAAATACCAGACAACCAAATTCCCGAATAAGAAGATGGTTATTTTAACATGCATGGACACGAGGCTATTGGAACTTTTGCCAAAAGCGATGAATCTCAGCAATGGCGACGTAAAATTAATTAAGAATGCTGGCGCGTTAATCGCCCATCCTTTCGGCAGTATTATGCGCAGCGTCCTTATCGCGGTTTATCAACTTCAGGCAGAGGAAGTGATGGTGATTGGCCACCATGATTGCGGGATGAGCGGAATGAAGGCGGAGCCGGTGGTGGAGTGCATGAAAGAAAGGGGCGTTGCCCAAGAAACGCTTGATACACTCAACTATTCGGGTATCAACATCGAGCAATGGCTCCACGGATTTGAAAATGTAAGCGACAGCGTCAAACACAGTGTCGAGATGATCAAAAATCACCCGCTTATGCCAACGGATGTCCCGGTACACGGACTTGTCATCAATCCCGAAACAGGGGAGCTTGACCTTGTTGTAAATGGGTATTGATCAAGCGGCACTAAATAAATGGATTAGATTCTAATAAAACATTGCGGTTGATTGGTGCTCCTGGCACACCTTGCCCGCCGGACGCTGAATGGTATCTTCGAAATTGCCCACGCACGAAGAAAAAGCGAAGCATTTTCGAGGAGCCGGTGCGCTCCGCTCCAATCAACTTATGCTCCAAATTAATTTTATAGTTCAACCATTTTCAGGTGTTTTTTTCCTAGCCGGCCATTCTTCCGGTACGGGGTCGATTCCTCCGGTGTGGAGAGGGTGGCATTTAACAATCCTTTTAGCCGCCAGCCATCCGCCCTTAAGCGCCCCGAAACGTCGGACCGCTTCAAGCCCGTATGTGGAACAGGTCGGATAGAACCTGCACGTCGGCGGTTTTAAAGGAGAAATGGCAATCTGGTAAAAACGGATAATTCCAATGAAAAGCTTCTGCAGCATAATGATTTCTCCCTTTGGTGTTTTTTTTCATCACTGTACCATAAAACAGGTAAAGCGTCTAAAACATGAATTTCCTAAAAGTAGATGAATTTAGTCGGAATTTATGGTAGGATATAGGAAGAATGCTTAAAGGAGTGAAGCAAATGCCTTCAGTTGAGAGCTTTGAACTTGACCATAACGCCGTGAAAGCCCCTTATGTCCGCCACTGCGGCGTCCATAAAGTCGGCAGCGACGGGGTTGTAAATAAATATGACATCCGTTTCTGCCAACCGAATAAGCAGGCGATGAAGCCTGACTCCATCCATACTCTAGAACATCTGCTTGCGTTCAACATTCGCAAACATGCCGATAAATATGACCATTTCGATATTATTGACATTTCCCCGATGGGCTGCCAGACAGGCTACTACCTTGTCGTAAGCGGTGAACCGACAGTGGAGGAAATTATTGATTTGCTTGATGATACGATGAAGGATGCCGTCGAAATTACCGAGATCCCGGCTGCGAACGAGAAGCAGTGCGGCCAGGCAAAACTTCATGACCTTGAAGGCGCGAAGAAGCTGATGCGCTTCTGGCTCGGACACAGCAAAGAGGAATTGAAGCAAGTATTCGCTTAATTAAAAGGATTTGGGCTTTCTATATAAATTAAACTAAAGAATTGCCATGCAGGACCGAAGTGCCTGGAGCGCAGGTCGAGCAACATGAAAAACATAAGTTTAATTTATATATTTCCCCAGGATAGCAAGCCCTAACGATAAAACACAAAAGGCTTCCCGGCAATGTGGTCCGGGAAGCCTTTTAGCTGTTGGCAACGTTTCTGGTGCTATCTTTTGAATCATCTTTTCCTTTCGGCAGGGAATCCATCGAATCGACCGAATGTTTAAAAGCATAGGCTTTATTTGTCACAATAACAGTCAGCCAAATGACGGCAATGCAAATGATGATGCTGAAAATCATGACAATGACCATTTCCGTCCCCCGTTCCATACAGCCATATTTGCCGGCTGTTTCTTTTGGTTCCATTGTAGCATAGCAGAAGTGGAAAGGCCAAAGGACTGGTTTCCCAACCACTTTTATACGAAAAAAAGAGCCTATCGCTTTGTGTGAAGGCTCCCCTTTTCCCAACCCCTATGTATTTTTAATGTATATTTCTAGGATAGAAGGTTACGGGGCGCTGCCCGTAGTCATCCTTGGCAAACTTTCCTTTCAGGCTCTCTATTAGATAAATTCCCATCAGGTCATACAGCTCCTGCTTGTCCATATCCTGGATCAAGGCTAGCAGGTCTTCATGCGTCATTTCCTCAAGAAAGGCAAATGCAAGCATATCAATATCTTCCTCATCCCCGGTAAGTTTGTTGCGGTATAATTCATATAGCTCATCAACCAATTTCACAACATTCACCTCCAGACAAGAAGAAAGTTTTTGCCTATTATTTTAATACCCTTTGTTAAAAAAAGTATTCCTGTTCAAGCTTCGCACCGTTGAATAATTGCACCCTGTTTGAGGGAAACAAATCATAATACGGTTTTGAAGGGGGCTCCTCGGAATGGGCCAGGACAAGAAAACATATTATATCGCTGTTGAGAGCGGCGAAATTTCCAGGGATGAAACGAGCTCAACCTGGAGTTTTAAAATAAAGGCCACGGATGAAGAAATTACTGAGTTGCGCTCCCTATTCAATGAGAATTATGCGAATGAATGGAAGAACTTTATCAGGGCTCACATTCCATTTAGGGAGTACCACCACGATAAGGAAAATAATGCTATAGATGAAAAGCTGAAACAAATCTATCAGGCCATCCATGATTTAGGGGATGAGCAGGCAAAGAACCATATAGAAGAAATGGGGATCCTTTCCGAAAATCCAATGGCTTGAATTTTCAATCCCCAGCAAGCTGCCGGATTGATTCTGGGACTGAAATGCCCTTGATTTTATTAAAGTTGGAATAGTTCCCTTCCATCTCCTGTTCCATTGTAACAGAATTGCCTGTGATGGAAAGCTCTATTTCCGCCTTTGCATTAAAACGGGAAGGGAAAAAGCTTTTTCTGTTAACAACAAGTTCATAATTGAAACTTTTAATGTGCAGGTTTTCAAGCAATTCATTATTACGCTGCAGTTCGGCAGGCATGCTTGCAGTAATGATTTTTTTCAAATCCTTCCTATGCTTATCCCCCGCCGCCTTTAACGTAATAATAAATTCTTCGCTGTTTTCCACCAAGGAGAGGATGGGGTGCAATCCATCTGCCTTGTGAAGCTCTGCTGCGGGATTCATTTGCAAGCTCGCTGCGCCGGCCCGGGCTGCCTGCTCAGGCGTTACCTTTATCCACCCGGCCCCACTTTCATTATTTAGGTACATGCCATCGTCAGTATAGTATGTTTCCGACATTTGGCGAAGGCCGGAAATTGAATCTTCAATGGTTGAAGTTTGGTGGAAAGCCGCCGGAGCCGTCACCATATCGGTATGAATTTCCGAGAAATGCTTCTGCCTTGTTCCCGCTCCATCTACCTCCATAAACTGCGTAACCTCTAGATCGATAGACAGGCTTCTCAGGCTTTCAAATGCCGTATCTGCTTTTGCGAGGATCTGTTCCACGGTATAAGAATCGGAACTTGCCTTTTTCGGCCCGCTTTTGTTCCAGTTACAGCCGGCCATTGAATAGAGAAGGGTAATGGCTGCGGCGATGGCCAATATTTTTTGCAAAAGAAATGCCTCTCCTTCCAAAACTTTCCCTTCCTATCATTTAGCCTTATCTTCGTGGATAAAAACCATCGTTCGAAAATTTTCGCCATTTATTTGAATGAAGTGTAAATCACGACTAATATAAAATTGAGAGGATCAAGGGGAGAAACCCAATTTAGTGAGGTAACGTATGAAACAATTTACGGATACAAACGGGAATAAAGTCGAATTATCCTTTTGCCGGAATGCTTTTTCGGAAAAACAGGGCCACGTTCTTGTCATTTGCCTGCATAACGGTAAGTGGCTGTTGACGAAGCACGGTCATCGAGGACTTGAATTCCCAGGCGGAAAGGTGGAACTAGGCGAAACACTTGAAGGAGCGGCCCGCCGCGAAGTCCTTGAGGAAACAGGGGCGGTTCTCTGCGAATTGCATTGGATTGCGGAATACCGGGTGACAAGCCCAGCAGCTTCTTTTGTCAAAGCTGTTTTTTATGGAGTAGCCAGGGATGTGCAGGTTCGGGAAACGTATTTTGAAACCTACGGCCCTGAATTGGTCGATGGCGATCTTGAGGAACTGAGGTTTGGGGGAAAATATAGTTTTATTATGAAGGACGATGTTGTCGGAGAATGCCTGAAAAGGATAAGGGAATTAAAGCTTCGGGAAAAATAGCGAAGGCTGGCGTGGTTGGCCAGCCGGTACGGTATGGAAGTCGCCAATCCTTTAATTTTTTACGATTTTCTTCTCCAACAAGGCCACGAGCTGGTACATAATCGTCGCGAAGATGGCAATGACGAGGAGCGACAAAAGGACAAGGGTGAAATTGAACACCTGGAAGCCGTAAATAATCATATAGCCAAGCCCTTTTGATGAAACAAGGAACTCACCGACGATGACGCCAACCCATGAGAGTCCGACATTGACTTTTAGCGTGGAAATAATCGTCGGGAAGGATGCTGGCAAAATTGCTTCCCTAAAACATTGGTACCTCGTTGCCCCGAAAGTTTGCAGCACTTTCAGGTAATTCGGGTCGACTTCGCGGAAGGAAGTATAGACGACAATCGTCGTGATGATAACCGAAATAATGGCTCCCATCGAAATGATTGAAAGATAGCCGGGCCCAAGTGCGACGATTAAAATCGGGCCAAGGGCGACTTTCGGCATTGCATTCAGGATGACCAAATACGGGTCCAGGATTTTTGAGAGAATGGGCGACCACCAGAGAATCGCCGCAATCATCGTCCCAAGCAGCGTTCCGAGGATGAACCCCGCAATTGTTTCGCTCAGGGTAAAAGCAAGGTTGGAAAGAAGGCTTCCATCCTGCAGCTTTACGAGCATCAGCTTCCAGATTTTCGATGGAGCGCTGAAAATGAGCGGATCGACCCACTGCAGGCGGCTGCAAAGTTCCCAGCCCGAAAAAAATACAAGAAAGATTAAAGCCTGGAAAAAGCGGACCTTCCGTTTTTCTTTTTTCAGGGACATCAGGTAAAGCGCGTGTTGGGAGCTGATGGACGGTTCATTGTTCAAGCGACTCCAGCTCCTTCCATATTTCTTTAAAAAGCTTGTTGTAGCTCTCATGGTTCCTTGAGTCAAAAGGCTTCAGGCGGCGAATGGCATCCGGCATATCGAAAATTTTATGGATGCGGCCAGGGCTTGGGGATAATAAATAAATCCGGTCGCTCATCGCAATGGCTTCACCGATATCATGGGTGACAAGGATGGCTGTTTTTCCAAGTCCTTTTAACGTGGATGATACAAGGTCCTCAAGCTTCAGCTTTGTTTGGTAATCAAGCGCCGAAAAAGGCTCATCAAGAAGCAGGACCTTTGGTTCGGCAGCAAGGGTCCTGGCGAGGGCGGCCCGCTGCCTCATTCCGCCGGAAAGCTGTTTTGGGAGCTTCCTTTGGACCCCGGGCAGCCCGATTTCCTTTAATAGCCTGATTGCCGCTTCCCGCCGCTCGGGAGTGAGGGCATTTGCGAGCTTCAGGCCAATGAGGACATTTTCCTCAATCGTTTTCCAGGGAAACAGATAGTCCTGCTGGAGCATATAGCCTATTTGTCGCTTTGCGGCTGCTGCCGGCCTGCCGCCTAGCAGCACCCGGCCGCACGTTGGCTCAACCAATCCGGCGATGATGGAAAGCAGTGTCGTTTTGCCGCAGCCGCTAGGGCCGAGGAAGGAGATAAATTCCCCTTCCTCAACGGAGAGCCTGATACCGGAGAGGGCCGTTACTGCCATGTCTTTCGTGAAATAAGTGTGGTGGATTTCTTCAATCGTCAGGAAACTCATGAAACGGCCTCCTTTGCGGCAATCATTTTACTTTTTCAGCAATTTCCGTGTTAACAAGTGTTTGGTGGCCAATCCGCTGTGGAAGTTCGCCTGCTTCGTCCATGATGTCCTGGAGATTGTTCCATTCGTCCTCGTCAAGGATCGGGTCGGTTGCGAATGATCCCTGGCTTTTGTAACGGTCGACAACTGTTTCGATAATGCCTGGATCGGTATCTTCAAAATATGGTTCAATCGCTTTGGCGATTTCCTTTGCATCTGTTTCGGCAACCCATTGCTGTGCCTTATAGAGAGCTTTCGTGAACTTTTTGATGATTGCGGGATTTTTCTTCATATAGCTTTCTTTTGCCATAAATGTGGTATAGGGTAGGTGTCCGGATTCGGTCCCAAATGATGCGACAATATGGCCTTTTCCTTCTTTTTCAAAAATGCTTGCTGTCGGCTCGAACAGCTGGACGAACTCGCCTGTGCCCCCGGCAAATGCATTGGCGATGTTCGCGAAGTCGATATTTTGGATGAGCTGCAAATCTTTGTGCGGATCGATGCCATGCTTTTTCAGGACAAATTCGCCGGCCATTTGCGGCATTCCGCCTTTGCGCTGGCCAAGGAATATTTTGCCTTTCAGCATATCCCAGGAAAAGTTGTCGATTTTTTCACGGGAGACAAGGAAAGTGCCGTCCGTCTGGGTGAGCTGGGCAAAATTGATGACAGGGTCATTCGAGCCCTGTGCATGGACATATATCGATGTTTCGGATCCGACAAGTGCGATATCGGCACCGCCGGAGAGAAGCGCGGTCATCGTTTTGTCTCCGCCCCATGTTGTCGTCAAGTTGACATCGAGCCCCTCGTCCTTAAAGAAACCTTTTGCGAGGGCTACATATTCAGGTGCGTAGAAAATCGATCTTGTCACCTCTGCGATGCGGACTTTTTCAAGCTTCTTTTCCTTTGGCTTTTCCTGGCACGCGGTGAGAAGCAGCATCGCGCCAGCAAGCATCATCAGGGCGGCCCTGAATGGTTTTTTCATGCAAATACCTCCTGGGTAAAATAATTGGGCTGTTTGCTCTTGTGATATCGTATGAACCGGGCGTGATTGTGTGTATGCCCATATTGGAAAAAATAATTGGATGGAGTGATACGGATGGAGATAGCGGATGGACAAATCATTGCGGAGCAGCGGTTCCCGTCACCAAATCCGGATGTCGCCCTGTCTTTGGTCACCTATTATTCCGGCGGCCTGAAGGTAAAAGGGATGCTGGCCAAGCCTTTGGGCTATGAGCCGGCGGATGGTTTCCTCTATTTGCGAGGAGGTATCAAAAACGTCGGCAAGGTGCGCCCTGCCCGGATCGCCCAATTCGCTTCAGAAGGTTTTACGGTTTTCGCGCCATTTTACCGTGGAAACCAGGGGGGCGAGGGGGATGAGGATTTTGCCGGTGAGGACAGGCAGGACGCGTTCTCGGCTTTCCGTCTTCTACAGTCGCTGCCTTCCGTTCGTGATATCCATATTTTCGGATTTTCGCGGGGAGGGGTCATGGCCCTGTTAACAGCACTCGAATTCCCGGAAGCCGCTTCGATGGCGACGTGGGGAGGGGTGAGCGATATGGCGCTTACCTATGTGGAAAGGAAGGATTTGCGGAGAATGATGAAGCGGGTCATCGGAGGTACGCCATTGAAATATCCAGAGAGATACCAGTACAGGACACCGCTTTACAGACTCGAACAGTTGGAGGTGCCGGTCCTAATCATTCACGGTGCCAAGGATGGAAATGTATCAGCGGAACATTCATACAGGCTTGAAAAAAGGCTGAAGGAACTGGGCAAACCAGTCGAAAGCTGGTATTTTGAGGAATTCACCCATTACTTCCCTCCGGCGGTCAACAGGAAAGTTGTCGCGGACGTTACGAAGTGGATGAAAAGCCATAGCGGCAAATGATATGATTAGAGAAAGGTGAATTTGAGGAGGGTCAAGTATGGGAATGCCACTTGAAGTGAATACAATGATCGTTACCAAGGGCAAGGAGCAAAGGCTCGAAGAAAATTTATTCCTTTTGGAAAAAGAAGGATACCGCCTCTATCCAATTGATATTCCTGTCGATATCCGGCGGACCATCGAAGCGGATTCGAGCGGGACGGCAAAAATCCTGAAGGTTGAACTTGAAGGCGGCAAGACACGGATTACGTATGAGCTTATTGCACTTAGCTCACCGAATTGATAGGTATGGTTTTAGTGTTGAAAAGAAGCCTATGATGAATGCTCCCGGCGGCGTGCCGGGGGCGTTTTTTTGTTGTAGAGCAGTTTGGAATTGGGTGTTGCAAAAATTGGATGCGTGATAACCTCGTGTATAAAGTTGGTTTAGGGTGTCGCTCGAATCACGGTTAAGTGCAACTAAAGGGCAAAATCCAGGTGTGGTTGTAAGAAATCCCCGATATGTGACAAGCGAAGGCAGGAATTGGATTAGCTTGTCAAATAAAGCCCTGATATGTGACAAGCGGAGGCTGGAATTTGGTTGGGTTGTCAGATAGAGCCTAGATATGTGACAAGCGTAGGCTGAAATTGGGTTAGGTTGTCAGAAAAATTACATGAACAGTGCCAAAAGAAGCCCAAAATTCGTCCCAGATGTCACACGAGTATAAAGAAATAACAAAAGCACGTGAGGGAAACAGCTCCGTTTTCCTCACGTGCTTTATTTATCCTACCTTATTAACAAACTGCCGACAATTCCTTATTGTATGATCGGTCCGCCTTTTTCAGCGATCTCCGGAGCGACGCCGGAAAACTTATTGAAGTTGCTGCGGAATTTTTCAGCAAGTTCAATTGCCTTTACGCGGTAGGCTTTTGGGTCCTCCCAAGTCTTTTCCGGCTGCAGGACTTCATCAGGAACCCCAGGGACATGAAGCGGAACATGCAGGCCGAAAATGTCGTCCTGGACCGTTTCAATGTTGCTTAACTCGCCTTCAAGGGCGGCCTGGATCATCGCTCGTGTATAGGCAAGCTTCATCCGGCTGCCTGTTCCATATTCACCGCCGGTCCAGCCAGTGTTGACAAGAAACACCTGCGCGTTGTGTTCAAGGATTTTTTCTCCGAGCATTTCCGCATAGCGTTTGGCAGGGAGTGGAAGGAAAGGCGCGCCGAAGCAGGTGGAGAACGTTGCCTGCGGCGAGGTAATGCCGCGCTCGGTTCCGGCCAACTTGGACGTATAGCCGCTTAGGAAGTGGTACATTGCCTGTTCCTTCGTCAGTTTTGAAATTGGCGGCAAGACACCGAAAGCATCCGCCGTCAAAAAGACAATTGTGTTCGGATGGCCGGCAACGCTTGGCGAAACGATGTTCTTAATCGCTTCAAGCGGGTAGGCGGCACGCGTATTCTCGGTCAGCGATCCGTCATCATAGTCGGCAGCGCGGGAGTTCGGGTTGACGACAACGTTTTCAAGGACAGCACCAAAGCAGATTGCATCAAAAATTTGCGGTTCTTTTTCGCGGCTGAGGTTGATCGTTTTTGCATAGCAGCCACCTTCGATATTGAAGACGCCGTTTGCGGACCAGCCATGCTCGTCGTCACCAATCAGGCGGCGGTTCGCATCTGCGGACAGGGTCGTTTTTCCTGTGCCCGACAAGCCGAAGAACAGGGCTACATCGCCTTCGACCCCAACGTTGGCAGAACAATGCATCGGCATGATTCCAGCCTCGGGCAATAAATAATTCATAACGGAAAAAATCGATTTCTTCATTTCTCCGGCATATTCCGTTCCGCCGATCAGAACGATTCGCTTTTCAAAAGAAATGATGATGAACGTTTCCGATTTCGTTCCATCGACTTCCGGGTCGGCCTTGAAGCCGGGCGCGGAGATAATCGAGAATTCCAGATTATGTCCAGGCAATTCCGACTCTTCGGGACGGATGAATAGCTGGTGTGCGAAAAGGTTGTGCCAGGCGTATTCATTGATAACCTGGATTGGCAGCCTGTATTTTTTATCCGCGCCAGCAAATCCATTAAACACGAAGATTTCATTTTTTTGTTTTAAGTAATCAATTACTTTATTATAGAGAGTAGAGAATGCTTCTTCTGAAATAGGCTGGTTAATTGGGCCCCAATCTATTTTGCCGCTGCTTGATTTTTCTTCGACAATGAACTTATCTTCAGGAGAACGGCCTGTATATTTACCGGTCGATACGCTGATTGCACCTGTCGATGTCAGCAGCCCTTCACCACGGCTCAACACTTTTTCAACTAATTCCGGAACGGATAGCTGGACTAGAAGGTTTGCTTCATTCAGCAACTTGAACGGAGTTTCTGGATTATGCACACCAAACATGTATTAATTTCCCCTTTGCCTTTTGTTTATAAAGCGCTTTTTTATCCCACGAATAGTATAGCACATTCATCTAATTGGTCTATACTAATAACAATCTTTTTTATAATAAATTTGGAGGGTTTTCAATGAAGCTGCTGGCGCTGTATGACGGAAATTGTGTCCTTTGCAATAAGTCGAAGGCGAAATCCGAAAAAATCGATTGGCTTGGAAGAGTCCAGTGGCTCTCTCTTCAAGAATATGAAAAGGAAGGCCGCAAGCCCGATTTCAGGGCAATCGACCTTCGCAGGGAGTTGCACCTGATTGGCGGGGACGGGAAGGTTTACAAAGGCTATTTTGCGGTCAGGAAACTGCTGCTCCAATTCCCTGTAACTTTCTTGCCGGCACTTCTCCTTTACCTCCCATTTGCCGCAAAAGCCGGAATTCCAATCTACAATTGGATTGCCAGAAACAGGGTCAAATGGATGGGCGAAATGTGTGCGGATGGAAGCTGTTCAATCTAATGGTTTTTTTATGAAAAACCATAAGAAAAATAGATGGTTTTTGAAGATGGTTTTCTCATAAAAATCATTGACATGCTTCGACAGTGTGGTATGATTTTACCTTGAACGGATACTCTCTTATCCTGAGCCGGTGGAGGGACAGGCCCTATGAAGCCCGGCAACCTGCCTATGGGAAATATTTCCCGGAAAAGGTGCCAAACCTGATGCAAGGCGCATGCCTTGAACGATAAGAGTGAAAGGCGCAAACCACTCAATGCAACCTTTCCTCAAAAGGGAAGGTTTTTTATTTGCAGCCTTACGAATCAGCATCTTAAGGAGCGGGGTATTCATAAAACCCCCAGGTTTACTTCATACTACTTAGGGAAATGAGTACCGTGAAACCGAGGTTGCAAGGCAGGCCGGAAATGTTCCATGCAGCTGACCTCATTTATAAAGAAGATATAGGAGGAATCCAGATGCCATCAAAACGCCGACTATTCACGTCTGAATCAGTGACTGAAGGCCATCCAGACAAAATCTGCGACCAGATTTCCGATTCGATTTTAGATGCGATCCTGGCAAAAGACGCAAATGCCCGCGTCGCTGCAGAAACTTCCGTTACAACAGGCCTTGTCCTTGTAGCGGGTGAAATCACAACGTCAACTTATGTTGATATCCCAAAAATCGTCCGTGAGACAATCCGTGAAATTGGCTATACACGCGCGAAATATGGCTTCGATGCCGATACATGCGCAGTATTGACGTCAATTGACGAGCAATCAGCCGATATCGCGATGGGCGTTGACCAGGCGCTTGAAGCCCGTGAAGGCAGCATGTCGGATGCGGAAATTGAAGCAATCGGTGCGGGGGACCAGGGACTTATGTTCGGTTTCGCCTGCAATGAAACAGAAGAGCTAATGCCGCTTCCAATCTCGCTTGCACACAAGCTTTCCCGCAGGCTGACAGAAGTGCGCAAGGATGAAACACTTCCATACCTGCGCCCGGATGGAAAAACCCAGGTAACGGTTGAATATGATGAAAACAATAATCCAGTCCGAATTGATACAATTGTTATTTCAACCCAGCATGGCCCGGAAGCTACGCTTGAACAGATCCAGAGCGACCTGAAAAAGCATGTTATCGGCCCTGTTGTTCCGCAGGACCTTATGGATGACAAGACAAAATACTTCATCAACCCGACCGGACGTTTCGTCATCGGCGGCCCTCAAGGGGATGCCGGACTTACCGGCCGGAAGATCATCGTTGATACGTATGGCGGCTATGCGCGCCACGGCGGTGGTGCTTTCTCCGGAAAGGATCCGACAAAGGTTGACCGTTCCGCCGCATACGCAGCGCGCTATGTAGCGAAAAATCTTGTTGCCGCAGGCCTTGCTGACAAGGTAGAAGTCCAGCTTGCCTACGCGATTGGGGTTGCCCGTCCTGTATCGATTTCGGTTGATACATTTGGAACTGGCAATGTAAGCGAAGAGGTTCTTGTTGAACTCATTGAGAACAACTTTGATCTTCGCCCTGCCGGAATCATCAACATGCTTGATCTTCGCAAGCCAATCTACAAACAAACAGCCGCCTATGGCCACTTTGGCCGCAATGATGTCGACCTCCCATGGGAGCGTACCGACAAGGCTGACGCATTGAAGGAACAGGCATCCAAATAATTGTGCTTAACGGGAGTTGCATGATATCATGTAACTCCCGTTTTTTATTTGCGTCAATAAAGGAAAAGGAGGTTGGGGACGCGGTTTTGGACTAAAATCCATGTGTTCCGTAATTTTCCTTCGGCTGCAAGTGCAATTTTTTTCTGAAAAATGGTAGTATTAAGTGGTGCCGAAGTAACGGCCATTTAACGAGTAAACATAACCAAGTGACTTTGAATTTAAAACTGTTGGCTGCACCTCTTACGGAAGCATGCCGCAGGGATAATTACAGTCAAAAAAAAGCAATGATCGGAGTAGGTGAACTACATATGTGCGGTTTTATCGGTTGTGTCCATGAACAAGAACAAAGTTTCAGGGACGATGAAAAGAAGATTTTTAAATGCATGAATGATATCATTACCCATCGCGGGCCGGATGATGATGGATACTATTTTGACGAGCATGTGCAGTTTGGCTTCAGGCGATTGAGCATTATTGATATCGAATGTGGCGCCCAGCCGCTGACATATGAAAACGAACGTTATTGGATTATTTTCAATGGCGAGGTCTACAACTATGTCGAGCTTCGTGAAGAGCTAGTAAAGGAAGGGCTGACATTTTCGACAAGTTCGGATACGGAAGTCATCCTCGCCCTGTACAGCCATCTGAAGGAAAAGGCTGTCCAGAAGCTGCGCGGGATGTTTGCGTTTGTCATTTGGGACAAACAGGAAAAGACGCTGTTCGGCGCCCGCGACCATTTTGGAATCAAGCCGTTCTTTTATTATGAAGGCGATGGCAAGACGTTTTTTGCCTCAGAGAAAAAGAGCATCCTGCTTGCGCTCAACAAAGAGGAGCTGAATTATGATTCGCTCCAGCATTATCTGACATATCAATTCGTTCCGGAGCCGGAGACGATGACAGAAGGAATCCATAAACTTGAGCCGGGCCATTATTTTACAAAAAAAGCCGGCGGGAAAATGGAAATTAAACGGTACTGGAAAGCGAATTTCACTCCTGTTTTGAAATCCGAGGATGAGTTCGTCAAGGAAATCAGGGAGGTGCTTTTCGATTCAGTTAAAATGCATATGCGGAGCGATGTCCCTGTCGGCTCTTTCCTGTCCGGCGGTATCGATTCTTCAATCATCGCCTCAATCGCGAAGGAATACCATCCTGCCATCAAGACGTTTTCGGTCGGCTTTGAGCGGGACGGCTTCAGTGAGATTGATGTGGCGAAGGAAACGGCCGATAGGCTCGGCGTGGAAAATATCAGTTACGTGATCACCCCGGAGGAGTATATGGCCGAGGTTCCGAAAATCATGTGGCATATGGATGATCCGCTTGCCGATCCGGCCTGTGTTCCGTTGTACTTCGTCGCACGCGAGGCCAGGAAGCATGTAACGGTTGTCCTGTCTGGTGAAGGCGCGGACGAGTTGTTCGGCGGATACAATATATACCGCGAACCGGGCGACCTCGAAGTGTTCAACAAGATTCCACGGGTAGGGAAAGTTCTTTTAAAAGGAATTGCCAGCATGATGCCTGAAGGAACACGGGGCAAAAGCTTTATTGAACGCGGTGTAACCCCGATGGAGGAGCGCTATATCGGGAATGCGAAAATGTTCACCGAGGAAGAAAAGCGCGAATTGCTGAACGTGTACCGCGAAGGGCTTGATTTTACCGATATTACGAAAAAGCTATATTCTGAAAGCGAAGGCTATAATCCAGTCGACCGGATGCAGTATATCGATATCCATACGTGGATGCGCGGAGACATTCTGTTGAAGGCGGATAAAATGACGATGGCGCACTCACTCGAACTCCGGGTACCGTTCCTGGATAAGGAAGTGTTTGACATCGCCTCAAGGATTCCAGCCGATTTGAAAACGGCCAACGGCACAACGAAGTATATTTTAAGGAAAGCGGCCGAAAGCTTTGTTCCCGCGCATGTACTCAACAGGAAGAAGCTTGGCTTCCCAGTGCCAATCCGCCACTGGCTGAAGGACGAAATGAACTCATGGGCAAAGGATATCATCCGCGAGAGCAACACGGACCACTTGTTCAACAAGCAGTACCTGCTTAAGCTGCTCGATGACCACTGCCTCGGAAAAGCAGACAACAGCCGGAAAATCTGGACAGTACTGATGTTCATGGTTTGGCATCAAGTGTACGTTGAAGATAAGTATTCCTTTGGCGCGAAGCAATCGTATCAGGCCATGAATTAGAATGTTGTTAAAAAGGAGCTTCCCGCTTGTATAGAGGGGAGCTCCTTGCTTTTTTATCAAAAGTCGCTGGCCGCGATTGATCTGCTTATTTCAGGTTTAGGGGTGTAAGGCCCTTATAATACTGGGCTTTTTCGGCATATTCCCTTGTAATCCTCTCCATCTCCTTAATGTCTTCCTCGTTTAGTTCGCGGACAACTTTTGCCGGTCTTCCGAGCGCCAGTGTCCGGGGAGGGATTTTTTTGCCGGGAGGAACGAGGCTCCCAGCCCCGATAAAGGCGCCTTCGCCTATTTCAGCCTTGTCGAGGATAATGGAGCCCATCCCGATTAGCGCGTTTTTCCGGACGATGCAGCTGTGCAATGTGCACTGATGGCCGACCGTTACTTCATCCTCGAGGATGAGCGGGTTGCCGGGGCTTTGGTGGAGGACGGAATTGTCCTGGATATTGACCTTTTTGCCGATGATTGTAGGCGCGATATCGCCCCGGATGACCGTGTTGTACCAGACACTTGATTCAGGGCCGATTGCCACATCGCCCGAAATGGTGACGTAATCTGCGATGAATGCGGTTTCATCTATTTGCGGATACTTGCCTTTATACGGATAGATCATTGAATACTCCCCTTTATCTTTTTCATACATTGAAAGTGTACCGGATTATGTCCATTACTTGCAAAGCAAAATGGGTATCACGGGGACAATTCTATGTTATTATTCTTTTAACGTTAGTTTTCGGTTGCTGCTTAAGTATTCATAATATAGAACTTTGTGAATAACTCGAATAAAGTTATTGTAATCCAGCTCAGCGTCTAGCCCCTCGAGTTCGCTTCGGTCCTTCAGCGCTTGTCGGGGCTAATCAAGGCGCTTGCGCATTTTGTGCTAGGAGGAAGATTTATGTGGAAATGGGAAGCAGACGGCGAAGCAAAAGCCGTCATCGTGATGGTGCACGGAGCGATGGAGCATCATAGGCGCTACGGGTGGCTGATTGAAATGTGGCGCTCATCCGGGTTCCATGTCATCATGGGCGACCTTCCCGGCCAGGGGATGACCACGCGCGCATACCGTGGCCATATCGATTCGTTTGATGAATATTTAACTGAAGTGAAGGAATGGATAGAGGCGGCGTATATATACGGCTTGCCGGTTTTCCTGTTGGGGCATAGCATGGGCGGGCTGATTGCCATCAGGCTCCTGCAGGAAGAAAAACTGACAATAGCTGGAGTGATTCTGTCATCTCCATGCCTCGGGCTTGTCCATGAGCCGCCAAAGTTTATCAACTTCCTTTCCTATGGCCTCAACCTTGTAATCCCTTCACTAAGAATGAAATCGGGGATTACGGTTAAGATGGCGACACGGAACAAGGAAGTCCAGGAATTTGATTTGAATGACACTCTTTATGTGACGAAGGTTTCGGTCAGGTGGTACCGGGAGCTGCAGGATGCGATGAAAGCAGCGTTCCATGATCTTGGGCACATCCAGGACGTCCCAGCGCTTGTCATGCAGGCGGGGAATGATTTGATTGTCAGCAAGAAAGCGGTCAGGAGCTGGTTCAACCAGGCGCCGCTATCGGAAAAAAGGATCAAGGAATGGCCGGAATTCTACCATGAAATCTTCAATGAACCCGAGCGTGACAAGGTATTTGAATACGCCCACGACTTTGTCAATGGCCAGTTGCGGGAAATCGGTTATGTAATTGACTAGACTACAAAATGCCAGCACGGGCATCCACAAGTGATATCAGGCACGGGGATTAACCCGTCCCGGATTCCAGAAGCCCGTGCTTTTCGAATGATAGGTGATAACAATGGCAATCCCAATGAAACCGGCCAGTTTAATGGCTACAACATACCGGAAGATTTTCCCGGCAGTTAAAGACGAATTATCTTATTGGAAAAAAAGGGCCGAAGCCATCCCGAATAAGGAACTGCGCACACAGGCTTTGGCGAGCATAGACACGAAAGCGTTCCATTGCGAAGGCGGGGCCATCCTCGCGCTCATCGCAAAAGAAGAGTATAAAAAGGCGATTTCGTTCATCGTTGCCTACCAGACAATTAGCGATTATCTTGATAATCTTTGCGACAGGAGTACGTCGCTTGACCCGGATGATTTTGCAAGCCTCCATGATGCGATGTTCGATGCGCTCATCCCGGGCGAGCCGCACGGTGATTACTACAGCAAGCGTGAGGACAGGGATGATGGCGGTTACCTTGCAGAGCTTGTCGGAAAATGCAACTCAGTCCTCGCTTCCATGGAGAGGTATCCGGTTATCAGGGACCACCTTCTCGAATTGTGCGGCTTCTACTGCGAGCTTCAGGTACATAAGCATGTTACCCCTGAAGAGAGGGAACCACGCCTGCAGGAATGGTTTGCGCGGCATAAAACACGGATGCCGGAAATGGAGTGGTACGAATTTTCCGCCTGCTCCGGTTCGACGCTCGGCATTTTCTGCCTTGTCTCGTATGCCCTTGGGAGCGATTTTAGCGAACGGGAAGCGGAAAAGGTGATGAACGGTTATTTCCCTTATATCCAGGGGCTTCATATCCTGCTTGATTATTTCATCGACCAGGAGGAGGACCTCGCGGGCGGGGATTTGAATTTCTGCTTTTATTACAAAAACCAGGAAACGCTGTTCAATAGGCTGAGGCATTTTATGGAAGAGGCGGACCGGCATACGGAAGGGCTGCCGAACCAGCGATTCCATAGGCTGATCAACCGGGGCCTGCTGGGCATTTACTTGTCCGACGAAAAGGTCCGCAAGCAGGAAGGGGTCCGGAAGCTTGCGAAAAAAATCATCAAGTATGGCGGCCCTGTCAGCCGATTTTTCTATGTTAACGGCATCGCCTACCGTTTTTTCCAAAAAGTCATGCCAAATTAACAAAGAGGCATCCACAGTATTTATTTTGCGGATGCCTCTTTTTTACCTTTTTTCGATAGCAATTATGAAAGGTGGATTGTTCTTCTGATTGATGAACTCATATTGAAGGACATGCGCCTCTTTCTGGTCAAGCTCGCTTGCAAATTCGAGCAGGCTGTCGCGTTCGTTTGCCCCTCCCTCGTGTCCGTGATAGATGACGAGGACAATGATTCCGCCGGGTGCCATTATTTCGAGCAACTGTTCAATTGCCGCAATCGTTGTTCCAGGTTTGGTGACAATGCTCTTGTCACTTCCCGGCAGATAGCCAAGATTGAAAATGGCCCCCTGCAGTTTCCCGTGATACTTGGCGGGAATCAGCTCCATGGCCCGTTCATGGCCGGCATGGAAAAGTGTTGCCCCCCTTTTCACACCATTTTCGGCAAGCCGTTGCTTAGTTGCCTCAAGCGCCTCCGATTGGATGTCGAACGCAAAAACCATTCCATTTTCGCCTGTGAGCCGGGTGAGGAAAAGCGTGTCATGGCCGTTTCCCATTGTCGCATCGATAGCGGCACCGCCTTCCGTGACGGCTTTTTCCAACAGGATCCTTGCAAAAGGAAGGACGCCATCAAGCTTCATTGCAACTACCTCCAATTTCTCTTGCACCTATGCGGCTTTTATAAAACTTTCCTTGCCAGCTGTCCCGCCGCTTTAGTTCCGCATCAATTGAGTTCAGCACTTCCCATTTATTGACGCTCCACATTGGTCCGATCATCAAATTGATTGGCCCGTCCCCGGTTATCCGGTGGACGATCATTTCAGGCGGCAGGAGCTCCAGCTGGTCACAAACAAGATTTACATACTCATCGAACTTGAGGAATTCAAGGAGCCCTTTGTCATACTGCTTCACCATCGGCGTTCCTTTGAGGAGATGGAGCAGGTGAATTTTGATTCCCTGCACGTCAAGTTTCGCAACTTCACGCGCTGTTTCAAGCATCATCTCTGTCGTTTCAAGGGGCAGGCCGTTGATAATATGCGTGCAAATGCGGATATTATGTTTGCGGAGCTTTGCGACGCCTTCTTTGTAGCAGTTGTAATCGTGCGCCCGGTTGACCAGGCTTGCAGTCCGTTCGTGGATAGTCTGCAGGCCAAGCTCGACCCATAAGTACGTGCGCTCATTCAACTCTGCCAGGTACTCGACGACATCATCGGGGAGGCAGTCTGGCCGAGTCGCAATTGATAGTCCGACAACGCCTTCCTGCTTAAGGACGGCCTCGAATTTTTCACGCAGCTCGGAAACGGGCGCATGTGTATTCGTAAAAGCCTGGAAGTAGGCCATATACTTGCCATTCTTCCATTTCGTGTGCATTTTGTTTTTTATTTCATGGAATTGGGTCTCGAGTTCATCCGCCCGCTTTCCGGCGAAATCACCCGACCCTGCGGCGCTGCAAAATGTACAGCCGCCATGTGCGACTGTGCCATCCCGGTTGGGGCAGTCAAAGCCGCCATCGAGCGCCACCTTGAAAACTTTGTGGCCGAAGTGGCCCCGAAGATGATAATTCCACGTATGATATCGTTTAGTGTCCATTGCATATGGAAAAGGGCTGGTTTGCGCCAATTCGCACACCTCATTTTTTTACTGTCATTTTGTTGTTGATATTTTGCTTCCCGCCGGATGAACAGGGAGGCACAAACTGAATTTTAACACGAATGGCTTCTTCAGGCTATTTCATTTCTTCCCACTAATTATCAGCTCGGAGACGTGATAGCTGGCGGCTGGGTGAACACACTAAGTATGAAGCTGCTGTTGCAGGTTCCGGCCCGGAAGGAAAACGGGACGTATTACCAATGTTAGGGGGGACTTCATTGGCAACCCGGCAATCAATCGAGGATTTCATCGGCAAATGCCAGCAGACAATCGAATTTGCCCAGGATCAATACAATCATACAGCCAGGCAGGAGCATTACAATGCCGAGGGGTATACTGAAGCGCTAAAAGCTCTCGAAGATGCTTACAATGATATGACTATTCTTGCCATGAGCGCCAATTCCCAGCAGCGCGAACGGCTGAACAGGATGAGGCTTCAGCTCCAGGGCATCCAGAATGACTTGATTCTCCAAAGGCATTAGGAGGGCGTGACTATGAAAAAAAGATCGAAAAAGAATAATCCCGAACAAAAAACACGGAATGGCTACAACAGCCAGGATGTAGAGGTTGGAACCGACCTAAATTTGATTGACCGAGCGAAAAGGGCTTATGAAAAGACAGGCGGCCAGCCGGTGAAATCGAAAATGCATGTTGAAAACAACAAGTATTAGCCATTGGCCAGGAAAGATGGAACTTCCTCCCAAGGCAGTGCCCGTATGGGTGCTGCCTTTTTGGATGATTTTTGCTCCGCTTCACCCCTATGTTCATAAAATCTTCACAATTCGAATCCTTCCTAAACTCCTTTAAAACCATTCCTGTTCCTTGATTTTCCTAAAACCACAAACTACAGAAACTTGCCGTTCACAATTTGGAAACGAGTCAATTTATTTTTGTGATGTTGGTCACAGAATGAGGGGGGGTTCCATGGTTTAAATAAGGTAGCAAAACAGCGGAAATCCTTTGTTAAAGCCTCAACTTCTGCGGGTTTGGACAGATTTTCTTTTGAAAGGAAGAGTGGACGATGGTTAAAAAAGTTATCGCCTGTTTTTTAGTGATGGTTCTTATGCTGCCCGTTTCAGTACTTGGAGAAGAAAAGGAAAACGGGATTTTGAAGATGGAGGAGCTGTCCATCCAGGTTATGCCTGAATTCGCCATTCATCCGAATGACAAAGAAACAAGAAAGCCACCGCTCCTGATTGGCTACCAGGGCAGCCTGATCAACAATTCAGGCAAAGCGCAAAAAGGAAAAATTGAAATTCCCCTGCCCGTGAATGAGGACAATTTCCGGATTGGGTTCGTCGCCGATTATTCCAGCGACCTGTCACAAATGTTTGAGATAAATTATGAGCTCGATGTGAAAAAAGGGACGATCGCCTGGGAAACGAGCCGGGCAATCGAGCCAAATGACCAATATAAATTCGTGATCGAGTTTTACACCGATGCAATCAAAACAAAAGGCACCAAAAAGGTTTTGGATTATTCGTTTAAAAGCTTCGCCGACATTATGCTTGTCAACCTGACCGTACTTGAGCCAATGGAGGCAGCCAATGTGAAGCTCACCCCCTCGGCAACCGAAGCTCCGCATGAGAATCCGTACGGGCTGAAGATGCATACGTACCAGGTAAAAGGGATGAAGGCAGGCGAGGCGAAAGATTTCACACTTTCCTATGACCGGAAAGAAACTCGGACGACGAATGAGCTGCTTGAGGCTGCCGGAAAGACGGCCGAGCCAGCCAAGGCTGCCCAAACGGAAAAAATGCCGCTAGGCCTTACGATTGCCGGTATTAGCGCGGCAAGCCTGCTTGCGTGCGGGTTGCTCCTCCTTTTTTTGAAAAAAAGGCATACTTCAGCCGTGACAGCATCTTTTGAACCCGCTGGCGTTGGTACTAAAAAAGCGCAGCTCCGGAAAATGCTTGTCGATGGGACGATTACCGAAGCAGAGTACAATGAACTTCATAAAAAACTTAACCTATAAAAATGAAAGGAGGCCGACAGCATGTATATTGTTGGAAATGCATCTTTAATCCTTGGAATATTGCTGTCGGCCTATATTCTTGCCGCAACTGCCATGGGCATCAGGTCACAGAGCCAGCAGTGGCTTGGCAGCGCGAGGGGTGGAGTCTTCGGGGTACTCCTAGTATCCATTTCGGCATCCAGCCTGCTCCTTTATTTCCTGGCAGCCGGCAAGTACGAGTATACGTATGTGGCTTCCTATACAAACGAGAGCCTTCCGCTCATCTATAAGCTTTCCGCCTTCTGGGCGGGAAATGCCGGGTCGCTCTTGTTCTGGACGCTGTTGCTTAGCATGTACACGGCAATCATCGCCTTTTCGAAAAACAGCAAGTATACGCCATATGTCCTTGCAGTACTTTCAATGAACCTGCTTTTCTTCTTTGGGGTATTGCTGGGGCTGGCCAACCCGTTTGAACTCTCGGAAACCATCCCCGCGGACGGGAATGGGCTGAATCCGATGCTGCAAAACCCGGGTATGGTCGTCCATCCGGTCACACTGTACCTTGGCTATGTCGGATTGGCGGTTCCGTTCGCGTTTGCGATGGCTTCGCTGATGATAAAAAGCATGGATTCGGCATGGCTGAGGCTGACGAGGAAATGGACCCTCGCCTCATGGATGTTTTTGACCGCGGGCAACCTTATCGGGGCGTGGTGGGCATATGTCGAGCTTGGCTGGGGTGGCTACTGGGCATGGGACCCGGTTGAAAACGCTTCGTTTATGCCGTGGCTTACTGTATCTGCGCTGCTCCATTCGGTGATGATCCAGGAACGGAAAAATATGCTCAGGAAATGGAACCTGTTCCTTGTCATTCTGTCATACGGACTGACCTTGTTCGGAACCTTCCTCGTCCGAAGCGGCATCCTGACCAGTGTGCATGCCTTTGCCGACAGCAGCCTTGGTACATACTTTTTCATTTTCCTGTCATTCATGGTCCTGTTCGCGGCCTACATGGTTGTATCGCGTTACCGGCTCATCAATAACGGGAGTGTACCGGTCACGACTTACTTTTCAAAGGAAAACAGCTTCCTTTTAAATAACTATATTTTGCTCGCCGCGGCCTTCGCCGTTTTTTGGGGAACGATCTTCCCGCTTGTTTCTGAAACATTTCTAGGCGTGAAAATCAACACCGGCGCCCCTTATTTTAAACAGGTTATGGGCCCGATCCTGCTCTCGCTCATTTTGCTTATGGCAATTTGCCCGGCCATCCCTTGGGAAAAAGCAAGCCTGTCACGTTTCCTGAGGCAGATCAGTTTGCCCCTCGGGCTATCCGTCCTGTTTGCTGTCTTTCTGGCGGGGAGCGGCGTCAATGGACTGTTTGCCATTATCGGGATATCGGCTTGCGTGTTCATGCTGGCAACACATGCGATGGAAATCATCCTGGCAGTCAGGGCAAGGAGAAAGGCGACATCCGAAAACGCGGCAACAGCCTTATTGAAGCTTTTTACAAAAAACAGGCGAAGATACGGCGGCTATCTTGTCCATATTGGAGTCGGGGTACTTGCTGTCGGCATCATCAGCTCCCAGGCCTATCCGCTCGAACTGATTAAAACGGTAAACAAGGGTGAGAGTTTCACTATCGGGAGCTACGAGTTAACGTTCAATAGCTTTAACAAAGTAAAAAAAGCCGACAGGGACATCATTTTTGCAGAAATGGGAGTAGCCTATAAGGGGGAAAAACTTGCCCCGGTCCACCCGGAAAAAATCTATTATGACAACTGGGCGGAGCCATCGACAGAGGTGGCTGTAAAGTCGCGATGGAATGAGGATTTGTATGTAGTCCTCAGCTCGTGGGAAACGAAAAACAAGATTACTGTCCTTGCCAGGGTGAATCCGTTCGTCAGCTGGATTTGGACTGGGGGATATATTATGCTGGCGGGCATCCTGGTAGCCTTATCGGGCAGAAGGCAGACAGCTGGAGCTGCCATTGTGCAGCATGTCACAAAAAGGGAGGCGATCCGATGAGCAGAAAAGCAATCTTTCTTCTGGCGTTCTTCCTGGCGTCGCTTCCCGCGGCCGCATTTGCCTCCTTTTCGGAAAATTCCCCGGAATTCAGGGAAGTAACAAGCCAGCTTAATATGGATGGCCACTCTGAACATGATCTTTCAACATGCAAAGTGCGGAAAGCCTATAACAGTGAAGTGGTTGAGATGCTGAACAAAGGTATGGAGCCGAAGGATATTATCAGCTATTACACGGATGAACTCGGCCCCGGGGCACTGAAGGTTCCCGAAAAGATAGGAAGCGGGCTGCTCGCCTGGCTAATGCCGATTGCGGGGCTGGCGGGCGGAGGGGCAATAGCGGCGGTTGCCATGAAAAGGATTACAAAGAGGAACATGCAAAAAGAATCAGCTTGTTTTGCCGGAGAGCCGTTAAGCGGTAGGGAATACGAAAGCCTGGAAGAAACGCTCGACAACGAGCGGAGGAAGTATTTTTAACAAAAAGGGGGCGGTGGGTTTGCTGTACATCATAACGATCAGTGCGCTGCTTGTCTCGGCCTGCCTTTACCTTGTCATCGCACCCTTTTTTGGGGGAGACAGGCTTGCGGCAACAGCCGAAACTGAAAAAGGCCTTGAGTTGAAACAAGTGTATGAGGCCGTCAATGAATTTGAAATGGACGTGTTAATGAACAAGATTTCGGCTGAGGATTTTAACATCCTGAAAGAGTCGTATTACCGCCTTGCAGCAGAAACCATTGAAGAGAAGCGCGAGGTGGATGAAGATATCCGGAAAGCGCTTGCCTTCATCCGCTCAAAAGCAAACACAGCGGATGCCGGACAATAAGTGTAAATGTGGCCGGAACGCCCGAAGCAATAATGGAACTGATTAGAACACATTGGTGTTTTAATAGATAAACATTTACCTGGGGAGGTGAAAGAATGTTTAAGAAACTTTTGGCGATTGATAAAAAAATACTCATTTTCGCCGCGCTCTTCGCGGGGATTGTCCTGTCTGTTGTGACTGTGAAAACGATGGCCTATACGGACTCGCCGGATTTCTGCCAGAGCTGCCACATCATGGACTCTGCGTACGGATCTTTTACGGATTCGACACATTCGACTTTATCCTGCAATGACTGCCATTTGCCGCATGATAGCGTGGCTAAGAAGCTGGTATTCAAGGGAAAGGCCGGAATGGGGCATATGTACTTTAATACGCTCGGGACCGAAAAAATCCCGAACGTGCTGCATGCAACCGAAAAGACAGAAAGGGTTGTCGAGCAAAACTGTATTACATGCCATGAAAGCACACTCACAAACATAGAGCACGATGCAAAGGAAAGCTGCACGACATGCCACCGCAGCGTGCCGCATGGAAAGAATTTTAAAACAAAAGAATTCAATAAGCCGCCTAAGTCCGGCGAGCTGCTTGAACATAAGGGAGGGTTTTAAGGATGTCCAAGTTCCGTTTCGGAGCATACTTGATGCTTTTGGCATTCATTCTGATTATTACGGGCTGCAGTTCCTCCAGTGAACAGGCAGCCGCCAAACCGAAAACAACAGGTCTTTCCAAAGATGAAATCTCAAATGAAGCATTCAAGGACATGTTTCCGCTTCAATACAACAGCTACATGAAGAACGAAAAAATGTCGGACACGAAATACAGCGGTTCCGTCAAACGTTCAAAATATGACCCGGACAAAGAGCCATACCTGCCAATCCTATTTAATGGATATGGTTTTGCAACTGAATATAACGAAGACCGCGGCCACGTTTATGCGCTCGAGGATGTGAAGAATGTCGCAAGGATTACCGATAAGTCGGTTGGTTCCTGCTATACATGTAAATCGACCGCTGTGCCGAAAATGATTGAAGAAATGGGCGAGAAGTATTGGAGCGCCAATTTTAAAACAGAGATTTTCCCTAAGGGTGAAAAGATGGGCCATTCGCCAATCGGCTGTTCCGACTGCCACGACCCGCAGACAATGGACCTTCGCGTAACGCGGCCAAGCTTCGTAAAAGCGATGGAGCGAAAGGGCATCGATGTATCAAAGGCGACAAAGAATGACATGCGCAGCTATGTGTGTGGCCAGTGCCACGTTGAATATTACTTCGACGCAACCAACAGCGAAGTAACCTTCCCGTGGGACAAGGGCTACAAGCCGGAAGACATGTATGAATACTATTCGACAATCGCCAAGGAAAAAGGCTTTGAAAAAGACTGGATCCACAATGTTTCCGGAACCCCAATGCTGAAGGCGCAGCACCCGGATTTCGAAACATTCATGGAAGGCACCCATGGCAAAGCCGGCGTTGCATGCGCGGATTGCCATATGCCGTATGAACGGGTCGATGGCAAACGCAAGATTTCATCGCACTGGTGGACGTCCCCGCTTAAGACAATGAAATCATCGTGCGGAACATGCCATGGCGACAGGGACTTGGATAAGCTGGAAGCAAGGGTGATGGAAATCCAGGATACCCACATGAGGCAATTGCATACGGCGGAAGAAGTTTCCATCAATGCGCATTACTATGTGAATAAAATGATCACCACAGGCGTCAAGTCGGATAAGGTAAAAGCGGCGCAAGAGCATGTAAGGAAAGCCCAATGGTTCTGGGACATCGTCGCTGCGGAGAGCTCCGCAGGCTTCCATAATCCACAGGGAGCGATGGATTCCCTCGCAGTTTCAATCGAAGAATCGAACCAGGCAATCCAGATTGCAACCGAAGAGTTGGTTAAAAAAGGCGTCAATATCGATAAACTGAAAGAGGAAATCGAAAAGGCGAAAAACGCTGTAACAGGCGAAAAGGATAACTTCCAGAAGAAAACACACGCCATCAATGGGGAATTCCCTGCACAGCAGCCGGTTGTTCCGGCAACACCGAAAAAGTAAGCTCAGCCGGGATTTATCTGGAAGCTTGAGCGCCAATAGTCTCAATGGAAGCACTGTAGCCATTTTGGTTACAGTGCTTTTCTCTTATTTGGGATAAAAAGCATTGCACAGTTTTGGGAAAAGGAATAGAATATCCTTTGTGTTTGGAAATGGGAAACAACTTTTTAAAGAAATATGTCTAGCTCTGCGCCCGGCGCCTAGTGTACTTCGGCCCCCTTGCTACGATAAGCCAACATCGATTCGTTTGTGCTCATCGTGCTTCGTGGTCTCAAGTCCATACGACGCTAAACGGGGCGCTTGCGCAATACTAATGAGAAGGGAGAATCAAGATGCCGCGTTCATTATGGCTTTTAATCATCGGAATGGTCGTCAACGTCACAGGTTCATCCTTTCTCTGGCCTTTGAATGCAATCTATATCCATGACCACCTCGGCAAATCGCTAACCACCGCGGGCATAGTCCTTATGCTGAACTCCGCGGCGAGCGTTGCAGGAAACCTGGCGGGAGGAAGCTTGTTTGACAGGCTTGGCGGTTATAAAACAATTTTGCTTGGGATTGGCATTGCTTTGCTTGCATTGCTTGGATTGACATTTTGGAACGAATTTACCCCTTATGCGGTTTTCCTTACAATTGCAGGCTTTGGCGCTGGAATTATTTTTCCGGCAATGTATGCAATGTCGGGAGCTGTCTGGAAGGAAGGGGGAAGGCGCGCATTCAATGCGATTTATGTTGCCCAGAACCTTGGTGTAGCTGTGGGTGCGGCGCTCGGCGGTTTAGTTGCCAGTTTTTCGTTCCAGCTGATTTTTGTTGCAAACCTGTTCATGTATATCGTCTTTATGGCGATTGCATTTTGGGGCTATAAAAACATCGCCGACCGGGAAGGTGCCCAGACTTCTGTTTTGCAGGAGAATCCCTCGGCCGGTATGAATAAAAAGCTAAAAGCGCTGCTCATCCTCTGTATTGGCTATCTCCTTTGCTGGGTTGCCTATGTGCAGTGGCAGACAACAATCGCTTCTTATACACAGGAAATCAATATAACTCTTACCCAGTACAGTTTGCTTTGGACAGTGAACGGGGCGATGATTGTGCTCGGCCAGCCAGTACTGAACGGCTTTTTGAAACGTTTTGGCCGGTCGCTTAAAACCCAGATGGTGCTCGGCATGCTAATTTTTGTTGTCGCATTCATCGTAGCGGCCAATTCGGGGAGCTTTACAGGATTTATGGCGGGGATGATCATTTTAACAGCCGGTGAAATGCTCATTTGGCCGGCGGTTCCGACAATTGCCAGCGAACTTGCGCCTCGGGGCCGTGAAGGCTTTTACCAGGGAATTGTCAACAGTACGGCAACCGGCGGCAGGATGATCGGACCGGTTCTGGGCGGAATCCTCGTCGACCTGTTTGGCATGTCCATGCTGTTCATGATCCTGATCGGCTTGTTTATCGTTTCAATTGGAACGACTGTCGTGTATGACCGGGGCATTAAGGGGAAAACCCAGCCGGTTCGTGCATAAAGAGAGTCCCGCGCCTTTTTACGGAGCGGGACTTTTTCGATTGTTTATATTAAGATGGATCTATTTTAAAGCTATCAAAACAGGGGGCTGCATACTCCTGATTATGGCGGAAATCTCCGCAATGGCACATTTTCAACCGGGCGGCTTGCATCCCGCGGCAAATTTTAATAAAATAGCACTATGTAAATAGTTTAATGACTGTGAAAAGGAATAGTAGTGATTCCGTCCCGCATTGTAGAGAGCTGGCGGTTGGTGCAAGCCGGCCGGGACCATCATGAACTCGCCTTTGAGTCGCAGGCGTGAAGTGCCAGTAATGCCTGCCGTTTTCCGCGTTAAGGACTGAATGAAGCGAGTGTTTTCACACTAATGTGGGTGGTACCGCGGGAAGATACATATCCTCTCGTCCCTGTTTAAGGGATGGGAGTTTTTTTATTTTGGAAAAAAAGATTGAGGGAGGAAATCGAGATGAGCTTCAACCACAGGGAAATTGAAAAGAAGTGGCAGACGAAGTGGGAGACAGAAAAAACATTTAAAACGGGCGAGGAGAAGGGCAAGCCGAAATTTTACGCGCTTGACATGTTCCCGTATCCTTCTGGGGCGGGCCTCCACGTCGGCCACCCGGAAGGTTACACGGCGACTGACATCCTTTCCCGCATGAAACGGATGCAGGGCTACAATGTGCTTCATCCGATGGGCTGGGATGCATTCGGACTTCCTGCCGAGCAATACGCGCTTGATACTGGAAACGACCCGGCGGAGTTCACCGAGAGGAATATAAACACTTTCCGCCGCCAAATCAAGGAACTAGGCTTTTCATACGATTGGGACCGGGAAATCAATACAACGGATCCGGATTATTACAAATGGACGCAATGGATTTTCCTGAAGCTGTATGAAAAAGGGCTTGCCTACATTGATGAGGTGTCGGTTAACTGGTGCCCGGCGCTTGGGACCGTCCTTGCGAATGAAGAAGTCATCGACGGCAAGAGTGAGCGGGGGGGCCATCCGGTTGAACGCCGCCCGATGAAGCAGTGGGTTTTGAAAATTACCGCCTACACTGACCGCCTCTTGGAGGACCTTGAAGAGCTTGATTGGCCAGAAAGCCTGAAGGGTATGCAGCGCAATTGGATTGGCCGTTCTGAAGGTGCTGAAGTTACTTTCAGCATAAAGGGCCATGACGACACTTTCACCGTTTTTACTACCCGTCCCGATACGCTTTTCGGAGCAACTTACGCTGTCTTGGCTCCTGAGCATACGCTTGTTGAGAAAATCACAACCACTGACAGGAAAGAAGCGGTTGAAGCGTATCTTGAAAAAATCAAGAGCAAAAGCGACCTAGAACGGACCGACCTTGCGAAAGAAAAGACCGGCGTTTTCACAGGCGCCTATGCAATCAATCCGGCAAATGGTGAAGAAATGCCGATCTGGATTGCGGATTATGTCCTCGCGAGCTACGGGACAGGTGCAATTATGGCGGTGCCTGGGCATGATGAGCGCGACTACGAATTCGCGAAGCAATTCGGCCTGCCGATTGTTGAAGTCGTAGCCGGAGGGGATATTGAAAAAGAAGCCTATACTGGCGATGGCGAGCATGTTAATTCTGGCTTCCTAAATGGGTTAAATAAAGAGGATGCGATCCGTGACATGATTGCCTGGCTTGAAGAGAAAGGCATCGGCACGAAAAAGATTACGTACCGCCTGCGTGATTGGCTGTTCAGCCGTCAGCGCTACTGGGGAGAGCCGATTCCGATCATCCACTGGGAAGATGGCACAAGTACCGCCGTACCGGAAGACCAGCTGCCGCTTGTTTTACCAAAAACAAAAGATATCAAGCCATCCGGAACGGGCGAATCGCCGCTTGCGAACATTGAGGACTGGGTAAATGTGGTTGACCCGGAAACAGGCAAAAAAGGGCGCCGCGAAACGAATACAATGCCGCAATGGGGAGGAAGCTGCTGGTACTATCTGCGCTATATCGATCCAAGAAATAATGAACAGCTAGCCGATCCGGAAAAATTGAAGGAATGGCTTCCTGTCGATATTTATATTGGTGGCGCCGAGCATGCGGTATTGCATTTGCTATACGCCCGTTTCTGGCACAAATTCCTTTACGACATCGGAGTCGTTCCTACAAAGGAACCGTTCCAGAAGCTGTTCAACCAGGGGATGATCCTTGGCGAAAATAATGAAAAGATGAGTAAATCGAAAGGCAATGTTGTCAACCCGGATCATATCGTTGAAAGCCACGGTGCGGATACATTGAGGCTTTATGAAATGTTCATGGGGCCGCTCGATGCTTCTGTTGCGTGGTCAACGAACGGGCTTGACGGCGCGCGCAGGTTCCTTGACCGGGTATGGCGCCTGTTCATTGAGGCAAATGGCTCGGTATCCGCGAAAATCCAAAAAGGTGCGAAAGCGGATAACCTTGAACGCGTGTACCACCAGACTGTTAAGAAGGTTACCGAGGATTACGAAGGGCTTCGTTTCAACGTCGCCATTTCCCAATTAATGGTGTTTATTAATGAAGCGTATAAAGCTGATGTTCTTCCAAAGGAATACATGGAAGGCTTCGTCAAACTTCTTTCGCCAATCGCACCGCATGTTTGTGAGGAGCTGTGGCAAAAGCTTGGCCATACAGATACAATTGCCTATGAGCCATGGCCAACATTTGATGAAACTAAGCTTGTTGAAGATGAAGTGGAAATCGTTGTCCAAATCAATGGCAAGCTTAAGAAAAAGCTGATGGTTCCGTCCGCTGCGACGAAAGAAGCGATGGAAGAACTGGCGATGAAAGAAATCAGCGCCGAGCTTGAGGGCAAAACCGTCCGCAAGGTAATCGCCGTACCAGGCAAGCTTGTCAATGTTGTTGCGAATTAACAGGATACGACATGGCCTGATGGCCGTAATGGTGGCTGAAAAAACAGCTTCATGGGAAACTATAGGGTGAAAAAACATTCATAGCATCCCCCGGAATGCGGGGGATGTTTTTAACAAAGGGGTGTAATCATGGAACCAATTAAAACAATCTCTACGGAAGAGCTGAAAAAGAAGCTTGAGAATGGAGAAAATCTTGAACTGATCGATGTCAGGGAAGACGATGAAGTTGTTTACGGAATGATCCCGGGAGCGAAACATATCAAAATGGGGGACATTCCCGCGCACCTCGAGGAACTGGACAAAAACAAGGAACATATCATCATTTGCCGGTCAGGCGGTCGAAGCATGAACGTCTGCCACTTCTTGCAGCAGCAGGGCTACAAGGTTATCAACATGGACGGCGGCATGCTCGAGTGGGAAGGCGACGTTGAAGTTAAAGGGTAATTGATTTATTTTTTAGGGTACATTAGGGTTTCTATTAAAAAAATGCTTTTCACAGATGAGGTGGAAAGCATTTTTTGTTTTCTTTCAGATAGAAAGTTGATTTGTAGCAGAGGGGGTCGCTAGGTACCTTGTGTTCGGACAGCTTTTCTAAATCCCGGTGTGTATGTGTCCAAAGATGCTTGATGTTTGGACAGCAAAGTGAATTTTTCAGGGATGCGAGTCCAAAGATGCTCGATGTTTGGACAGTAAAGTGAAAAATCAAGGTCCGTGTGTCCAAAGTTGTTCCAAAATCAGAGCAAATTTCCATCGGCTCTAACAAAACTGTTACTTCTTTTTCAAATTCTCCTGCGCCATGCGTACGAGTTCCTTAACCATGCTGCCGCCAAGCCTTCCGCCAACTTTCCCGGCGTCTTCTGCAGCCAGCCTGCCGTTATACCCATGCTGAAGCGGGACTCCGACCTCTTTTGCGGCTTCAAATTTGGCATCTTCGGGACGGTTTGCCCCGACCACCTTTGCTTTCAATTCATCAAGCCCTTTTCTAGCTTCCGGAACGAGAATCTTGTTGCGTCTAGCCATTTAGCCAGCCTCCTTTTTAAGCTTATTTTTCCGCAAAAAACAAACCTTATCCGTCGCCATCTGTTAAAAAGTTGAAATATTGGTAAAACTGTTGGAAAAAGAGGGAGGAAGGCATAATGATCCAGGTGAAACTTTTCGACAAGGAGCATGAAGCAGACCTTGAAACCGATATGAATAACTTCCTGAAAGGGCTCGATGAAAAAAAGCTGCTCGATATTAAATACAATGTCGCAGCCCTTCAGGAAGACGAGGATGATCAGATTTACTGCTTCTCAGCCATGGTTATCTACCGAGCGTGACCAGCGTTATAGTTGGCAATGAAAAAACAATCCGCATTCGTGAAAATAGCCAATAGCTTCATAATAAACTAAATACAAAGGAGCTCCCCACCACATCAATTTTGGCGGAAAGCTCCTTTTTTAACGGACTTCGGTTGCGTATTCAGCCGCGCTTCCGCCGGCAAGCCTGCCGGTCACAAACGCTGCGGTAATATTGTAGCCCCCTGTATATCCATGGATATCAAGAATTTCCCCGCAGAAATAAAGCCCGGCCATCTTTTTGGATGCCATTGTCTGAGGCTCAATCTCCTTTACGGAAACGCCGCCCCCAGTCACAAAAGCTTTTTCAAGCGGGAGGGTGCCATTCACATTGAACGTAAACTGCTTGCACAGTCCGCAGAAAGTACGGATTTTCTCATGTGAAATCTCCGTTCCCTGCGCGCCGGCGTCAATCCCGCTTTGTTCAAGCAAAAACAGCAAATACCGTTCCGGTAAAAGGCCTTTCACCAAATTCTTCATGCTCTTTTTCGGTTCAGCCTTAACAAGCCCGACAATTTCCTGAAATAGCGCTTCGCCGTTCTGATCCGGAAGCACGTCGATTTGCATCCCGACTTCCTTCAGATTCCACTTCTTCATTGCTTTGACTACGAACTGGCTGCAGCGCAGTACCGCGGGGCCGCTTACCCCGAAATGGGTGAATAGCATGTCCATCCTGTGCGTGATGAGCGGCTTTCCTTTCGGGTTCAGCACGCTGACTGCAACGTCCCGGAGCGACAGACCCTGAAGGACTTTGTTTTTAATAAAAGGCTCTTTGGACGTTACGGGCACTTCAGTCGGGAAAAGCTCGGTAATCGTATGGCCGGCTTTTTCAGCCCACACATAACCGTCACCGGTCGAACCGGTATGGGGAACCGATTTACCGCCCACTGCGACTACAACGGCATCTGCTTCCACATCGGAGCCGTTGCCAAGCCGCACTCCTTTTACTTGGCCATCCTTGAAAATGACGTCCCTGACAGGTGAATTCGTGAAAATCTTTACGTTTAACTTCTCTAGTTTTTCAAGGAGGGCGTCGACGACGGATTGCGCTTTGTCTGTTACCGGAAACATCCTGCCATGATCCTCTTCCTTGAGGTTTATTCCAAGGCTCTCGAAAAAGGCGATAATATCTTCATTGCTGAAAATCGAAAACCCGCTGTACAAAAACCGGCCATTGCCGGGAATATGTTTAATAATCTCGTCAACAGGGAGCCGATTCGTTACGTTGCAGCGGCCTCCGCCTGAAATGGCAAGCTTCCGGCCAAGCTTGTCCCCTTTGTCAATCAACAGGACACGCGCACCTTTCTCCCCGGCCGCGGCCGCAGCCATCAATCCCGACGGTCCGCCGCCAATCACGATGACATCATATTTCATAAAAAACACCAACTTTTTTAATCATGATATGTGGTAAACTTGTTTTCTTATTATATACATGGAAGGGCTGCAATGAAAAGAAGACACTTGCCCCGAAATATAATGAGTGTCAGTGGCGCAATGGGGAAAAGAAAGGTACACTACTAATTAGCGTGCCGGAACAGCGAACGTAGCTTCAAGGTAAGCAGCCGCGCTGTGCCATCTTTAACCGGCTCCTGGCAGGATATAGTATTTCTTAAGTGAGAAGGGATTTTATGTCGTCATCGAAATTAATTAGGGGAACATTTATTTTAACTCTTGGAACGATGATCTCCAAGATGCTGGGCTTGTTTTATGTTATTCCATTTACACGTATCGTTGGGCTTGAGGGGACACTGCTTTACCAGTATTCCTATATCCCCTATACGATTTTTATTAGTATAGCCACGGCGGGCATCCCGCTTGCCGTTTCAAAATTTATTGCCAAATATAATGCGATGGATGAATATGCGGTTGGCCGGAAGCTATTCAAATCTGGGCTCGTTGTCATGATGTGCTCGGGAATCCTGGCTTTCCTGGTCCTGTATTTTACAGCTCCATTGCTTTCGACTGGAAGGGAGTTGCCCGCGGAAGACATTACATCCGTTATTCGGGCTGTATCCTTCGCCTTGATCATTGTCCCGTTCATGAGCATGATTCGCGGTTTTTTCCAGGGGCACCAGTCGATGGGGCCGTCTGCGGTTTCTCAGGTTGTTGAGCAAATTGTCAGGATTGTTTTCGTTATTGCGGGTGCTTACATCATCCTGAAATTCCTTGATGGAAATACGGTTGATGCTGTAAAGGCGGCCACGTTTGCCGCATTTATCGGTGCAGTCGGCGGGCTTTTCGTGCTTGGCTGGTACTGGGTGAAAAGGAAGCCGGGGCTTGATGAACTTCTTGAGAAGGATAAAGGGACTGTTGATATTTCCTTAAAGGATATGTATAAGGAAATCCTGATTTACGCGGCACCCTTTGTCCTGGTCGGGATTGCCAACCCGCTTTTCCAGTTTATCGACCAAATCACCTTTGAGCGGGCGATGGTTTCAATCGGGATTAGTGAAAAGGCAGCGGGTGATGCATTTTCAATCCTGAACTTCCAGTCGCATAAGCTCGTTATCATACCTGTGTCACTTGCCACAGCTTTTTCGCTGACGCTCGTCCCAAGCATTACGAAAGCTTTTGTTGAAAATGACCGGAAGAGCCTGAACAGGCAGCTGAACCAGACATTCCAGGTCCTTCTGTTCCTGACCTTGCCGGCTGCGGCGGGGTTATCGCTGCTCGCGGAACCTTTCTACACGGTTTTCTACGGCCATATGGACCTTGGGACGAAAGTGCTCCAGATGTACGCTCCTGTCGCCATCCTGTTTGCCCTGTATTCCGTTACCGCGGCAATCATGCAGGGCATCAATGAACAGAAATGGACAATATTGAGTTTGCTGACGGGCCTGCTTGTGAAATTTGTCCTAAACATTCCGCTTATTAAGATGTATGAAACAGATGGTGCAATTTTGGCTACCACACTCGGGTATGGTGCAGCCATTGCGATTAATTTAGTTATTATTAAAATTTACTCGAAATACAAGTTCAGGCTAGTGTTGCGCAGAAGCCTGTTGATCGTGATTTTTGGCGGATTGATGCTTGCTGTTGCGGCTGGCGTGTACAAGCTTTTGACTGGGTTCCTGTCACCCGCGTCAGAGTTCCAGTCATTGATCATCATCTTGGCAAGCGCACTTGCCGGCGGGATAGTGTACTTCTACTTTTCGTTTAAGACGCGGCTTATCTATTTCCTGTTCGGGGACAAGGTTGACAGGCTCCTGGGCAAGCTGAAACTGAGGGCCTAGCGAATGATGCGCCTGCCCGGTGGGTGGGCGGTCTTTTTTTAAAAAAGGAGGGGTCGGAATGAGAATTGATAAGATGCTGGCCAATCTGGGCTATGGGAGCCGGAAGGAAGTTAAAAAGCTTTTGAAGGATGGAGCCGTGACGGTGAATGACAAGGCGGTTAAGGATGCGAAGCAGCATGTGGATCCGGAGAAAGACGTTGTCATGCTGAACGGCTCTGTGATTGAGTATAAAGAGTTCGTGTACTTGATGATGAACAAGCCGCCTGGGGTCCTGTCGGCGACGGAAGACTCCAGGGATGAGACGGTTATTGATTTGCTTGAATTGGAAGATCAGGTGTATGAGCCGTTTCCGGTCGGCAGGCTTGATAAGGATACAGAGGGCTTGCTGTTGATTACGAACGATGGACAGCTTGCGCACCGGCTGCTGTCGCCGAAGAAGCATGTGCCGAAGACGTACTTCGCGGTTATTGAGGGCGAGGTTACGGAGGCTGACGTAGAAGCGTTTCGTAAGGGCGTCACCCTTGATGACGGATATCACACAAAGCCAGGGGAGCTGGAAATCCTGAAGTCGGGGTTGATGTCGGATATCGAACTGACGATTACGGAAGGAAAGTTCCATCAGGTGAAGAGGATGTTCCAGTCGGTCGGGAAGCGGGTCGTTTATTTGAAGCGGCTTACGATGGGGCCGTTGAAGCTTGATGAAACACTGGAGCTCGGCGAGTATCGGGAGCTGACGGATGACGAGATTGGGATGCTGATGGACTATCAGCCATGAATGCACGGCCGGGGGAGGGAGACTTCCGCCGGCTGTTTTTTATTGGTGTGGGAAGCGAGGGGGCGTGAAAAATCTTTGATTTGGGGGTCGCACAAATCCCGATGAGTAACAAATATTCGCCGAATTGGCTTAAAGGTGTCGCACAAATCCCAAAAGGCTGTTACTCAAATCCTGTTGAGTGGCAAAGCCCGTTCTGGTCCAAAAAATAGACGTCTGCGGCTTTATTTATTGTTCCTAAGTTGTTCACGGTAAACATAATCGGCATTTTTTGTGCTTGTCCATTTGCTTATGAACATGGTACAAAACAGGAATACGCCCATTACGATTAACGACCATTTATATAGACCCATAAAAAATAGTGCAAATCCTCCCACCAGGCTGGCAATGAGGAAAACCAGCAATATGTTCATAATTCTTTCCTTCTTTTTCTCCATAGGCCCCCCTACCTTTAACCCGGTTTTTCGTAATTTTCCTATATTATACATTAAATTTGTAATAAAATGTAAGTATGAATACGCCAAATAGTTTGGGGGGATTCAATGGCAAATAGGTTGATCGCATTTTCTTTTTTATTATTTTTATAGGTTGGCTGTTCAAACAATCAGCCCCTAAAAGAAGCGAAGGGAATACAGGAAAACATTGCTGTTACGAACGATGGTAAAGTAACTTTTAGAATTTTTAATACCGCAAATGTCCCGGAGGAAAGGGTAACGGCTATTAAGAAGGAAGCATTGAAAGCTTACGATGATATTAGGCAAACACTTAAAACCGACTATACCCCTTCGAAAAAAATCAACATTCATCTTCTGGAGGGGAGTGAGGTCTCTTGGGGCCCGAAGGCTGATATAAAATTATACGGCGTTCTGATCGGGAGGGATTCCCTTGTTCACGAACTTACTCATACCTTATCGGGATATGGTAATAATTTTGATTCAAGCAGGGGGTATCTGACTCAGGAAGGTTTTGCGGTTTACATGGAAAATAGATTCGGCAAACAGAAATACCCAATCCATAAAGTAATGAAATTGTTCTTAAATATGGGGAAGGCTATTCCGCTGAATAAGCTGATGGATTTGGATCAGGATGACAGCCTTTTTCGCCCACTCATTAATGGTCCGGATGACTATGCTGTCCAAGCGATGAGCTATTATCATGCCGCTTCCTTTGTAACCTTTTTAATTGATACATATGGATTGGAGAAATTTGAGAAGATTTATAATCAGGCCAATCTCGGGGAAAAGCTTCTCGAAGTGTTTGGTAAAAACGTTGACGAATTGGAGGATGAATGGCTTTCATTCATTGGCGAAAATTATGATGAGCCGGAAATCGACGAAAAAATGAAGATTGAAAATTTCTATACAGTGATTTCCTCAATTGATTCGATTGATCAACAAATTTTCCAACGCTGATTGGATGCCGCACCTTCCGCTTCTTTTTGACTTGCCAATAAGCAGCATCCCCTGCTACTTGGAAAAGAGGGGAGGTTGCGTCCGATGTTAGCCTAATGAAAAGAAACCGCCAGCTTTAGGCGGTTTCCTGTTTTTTACGATGACATTTTTACCCGTTTTTGCGTGGTGGTCCATTTTCCTCTACTTGTGCTTTGGACGAGGTCATTATAGGCCAGGACGTTCAAGTCCCGCTGAATGGTACGAGGAGTGATGCCGAATTCCTCTACAAGGTCCTGTGTTGTCACAGTCCCGTTCTTCGAGATGAACATGTAGATGCACTTGATGCGGTTTAACATACGGTTAGTCGAAGGTTTCAAAAAACCACTCCCTATCCATTTTTCAAACCCTTGGCATATCCTTCTAACGGCGGCAGGTTAAGACCCAGTTAAGAAATCCTTTCCTGGCAGCCACTCCCTTCCAAAACATACTATAAACCTTATGTCTATATTGTATCCCTCTTTCTTGAGGAATTCTACCCAATTTAGTAAATTTACAAAATATTTATGTGAAGTTTACATCTAATATTCGGAAATAACATAAAAAATTCATTAATTTATTCTGTTTTCGATAAACTTATAGTTTAAAGGTGATTTATTTGAATATTTGGCTAACACTCGAGGGACAATAGACGGTGGGGTTTAGCGGGGGGAGTGGGCGGTTTCACGTTTGAGGCCGTCTATTAAACCAGGCTTTGTACTATTCCCATGATTCTCTTGTTAATTGCTTCGTTTTTTAAAAAATTATTGGTAAGATTATTGCCATACGGAAAGTCTTATTTTATGGGCGTTTCCCATACACTATCATGGGAGGTTTTCTAAGTGGGTAAGGTCAACTGGATGGAAGAAGTTGAAAAGAGGAAGGACAATCTTCTTGAAGATACCCGGAAGCTTTTGCAAATCAAAAGCGTGCTGGACGAGGAGGCTGTTTCCACGGAAGCCCCGCTAGGTCAGGGAATCAAGGAAGCCCTTGACTTTATGCTGAATCTCGGCGAAAGCGATGGCTTTGCTGTGAAAAATACCGACAATCTTGCCGGGCACATCGAAATGGGCGAGGGAAAGGAACTCGTCGGGATTCTTTGCCATGTGGACGTCGTTCCGGAAGGCGATGGCTGGACAAGCGATCCGTATTCAGCCGAAATCCGGGATGGGAAAATTTATGCGCGTGGCGCGCTCGATGACAAGGGTCCGACAATGGCCGCCTATTACGGCATGAAAATTGTAAAGGAACTCGGATTGCCGCTGAAAAAACGGGTACGGATGATTGTTGGCACGGATGAGGAAAGCAATTGGCGGTGTGTCGAGCGTTATTTTAAAACAGAGGAAATGCCGGGCCTTGGCTTCGCGCCTGATGCCGATTTCCCGATTATTAATGCGGAAAAGGGCATTTCAGATTTTGACCTCGTTCAGGAAGTAACAAATACCGTGGAAGAAGAAAAGGCGCAAGTTGAAGTGCTCACGTTTGAAGCCGGACGCAGATACAATATGGTGCCTGATTATGCGAAAGCAGCGCTTCTTGTACATAATGGTGAAACGGAAATCATGCAGAAATTCATTGAATTCATGGACCAGCACGGCCTTGAAAAAGATGTCCATGTCGATGCCGGTGACACGATTTTTGAAGTCAAAGGGGTATCTGCACACGGAATGGAGCCGGAGAATGGGAAGAATGCCGGCCTGTATTTAGCTGAATTTATCTCATCGCTGGATGTGGATACGAAAGCAAAACGATATTTCGAATTTGTTTCCCAGTTCTTTTTCAAAGATTCAAGAGGAAACAGGCTTGGGGTTGCGTACAGGGACGATATTTCCGGAGAGCTGACGATCAATGCCGGAAAGCTTGCGTATACAAAGAAAGATGGCGGTATGATCGGCTTGAATTTGCGCTATCCGGTAACGGCCAAAATGGATGAGATTAAGGAGAAAGTTGAACTTGTTGTACCGGAGTATGGCTTCCGCATTGGCAGGTTCACAAATTCAAATCCCCATTATGTAGAGGAGAATGATTTCCTTATCCAGGTCCTAAAGAAGGTTTATGAGGAGCAGACCGGCGATCCCGCTGAGCTGATTGCAATCGGCGGAGGGACGTATGCGAGGTCGCTCAAGTCCGGTGTTGCGTTTGGGCCGCTTTTCCCGGGCAGGCCGGACATTGCCCATCAGAAGGATGAGTACATGTTCATCGACGATCTTCTGAGGGCTGCGTCAATTTATGCCCAGGCCATCTATGAACTGGCCAGGGAAGAATAAGTGGAGGATATTATATGGAATATGTTGTTTTAAACGGGGAAATTATTGAACGGGACAAGGCGAAAATCGATGTAGAAGACCGGGGCTATCAATTCGGGGATGGTGTTTACGAGGTTATCCGTGTCTATAATGGAAGGATGTTCACCGCACTTGAGCACCTCGAGCGGCTTGTATCAAGCGCGGAAAAAATCGGCATGAAGCTCGGATGGCCAATTGAGGATCTTGAAAAATTATTTAATTCGTTAATTGAAAAAAATCAGCTCGGCACCGGAATTGTGTACATGCAGGTAACAAGGGGCACTTCCCCCAGGAGTCACGCCTTCCCACCGGCAGGAGTTGCCCAAACCCTTGTCGCTTATACAAGGGACATGCAGCGTCCGGCGAACAATCTTGCCAACGGCGTGAAAACGATACTGGCTGAGGACATCCGCTGGCTTCGCTGTGACATCAAAAGCTTGAATTTGCTTGGCAATATCCTCGCAAAACAAAAAGCCGCCGAAGCTGGGTGCTATGAGGCCCTCCTCCATAGAGGGGAAACGGTTACCGAGGGCAGTTCCTCGAATATTTTTATCATTAAGGACGGGACAGTCTTTACCCACCCGGCCAACAATTTGATTTTGAACGGAATTACGAGGCAGACGCTCGAAAAATTATGCGTAGCAACCGGAATTCCGTTTGTAGAAAAAGAATTTTCCGTAGTAGACATGCTGGCAGCCGATGAAATTGCCGTTGCGAGCACAACTACGGAAATTGCGGCGGTCGTTGAAGTGGATGGCCAGCCTGTTGGCAGCGGAAAACCTGGACCTGTATCAAGAAAACTACAATCCCTGTTCGAGCAGGAGATTGAAAGGCAATGCGGAAAGCTTGCCATGAATAGCTAAGCGGCTTCTCTTCAGTGGAGCCCGCAGGAAAGGGCTGCCCCGGGATGAATGGGCAGCCCTATTTTTTTAAAACATAAGAAAAAGAAATTGCAGCCATATCGAAATATAAAAATATCGCTTGATAATATGGAGCATGGAGCTTGTACATCTTGTTGAAAATAAGGAATGTTTAACCTTATTTGGGGATGGTTTGCTAAAATGTACTTAAAGGGTGGATGGTATGAGCCATTATTTTTTTGCGGGTAAGATTCCAGAGGAAACGAAGCTTGCCATGAAAGGCAATATGGATGAGTTAAGAAAACAGTTTCCTTTCCGGCGCTGGGTCCATCATGAGGATTTGCATATTACCCTCGCTTTTCTTGGGGCGGCCCCGGAAGGGAAATTGGAAAAAGCGTGTTCACTTGTCGGGAGAGCACTCGCAACCACTGATGCATTCCCGCTCGCAATGAACGGTCTGGGAACCTTCGGACGAAAAGATAGCCCGCGGGTGTTTTGGGCATCGCTTTCAAAAAGTGAACAACTAACGAAACTAAGGGGCAGTGTATTTACTGCATGTGAAGAGGCGGGATTCCAATTGGAAACGAGGCCGTTCTCGCCCCATGTAACACTTGCTCGAAATTGGGAAGGCGAAGGCCCTTTTATTCCAGGAAAACTTGATGAACAACCGCTCAATCTCGGATTTATGCTCGAAGAAGTTGTCCTATACAGAACAAACATCGGCACAACCCCGAAATACGAGCCGATAAAGCGGTTCAGGCTAAAGAGCCTGGGACCGCAATAAAGAGAGAGAGAATAGAATGCAAGAGGGGCAGGAGCCGGCAGATGAAAATATTTTATTTTATTGTGAACCCGAAGGCGGGAAACGGCAAATGCGGGACGGTTTGGCAAAAAACCGAGCAAAAGCTCAAAAGCCTTCACATTCCCTACCATGCTTTTTTTACTGAATATCCGGGGCATGCCATTGAACTGTCCCGGCTCGCCGCAAAAATGGCGGATGGGAAGGAGTCTGTCGTGGTTGCGGTGGGCGGGGATGGCACAGCCCATGAAGTGCTGAATGGCCTCGGACATTATGCTGATGCCAGCTTTGGGTTTATTCCTGCCGGAACGGGGAATGATTTCTCACGTGGGTACAATGTTCCATCCGACCCGAGTGAAGCCCTTGGCCATCTTATCGGAATGCGGGAGATGGCCTCTACAAACACTGATAGCGGTTCCCTTTCCCTGAATGGCACGACAAGTCTTTTTATCAATAATGCCGGGGCTGGATTCGATGCGCTCGTGTCGAAAAAAGCGAATGAATCACGCATGAAAGGCCTCTTCAACCGGCTGTCGCTAGGGAAGTTGGTTTATGTGTATTGTTTACTGAAGGAGCTCGCTGCGTATCAACGAACGGCAGTCCGGGTCACGGTTGATGGAATTGTCCATGACTTTCCTGAGGCATGGTTTGTAACCGTTTCGAACCAGCCCTTTTATGGAGGCGGCATGATTATTTCACCTGGGGCTTTGCCCGATGATGGTGAACTTGATATAACGATTGTCCACAGTCTGTCAAAAGCGAAGCTGCTGCTCGTTTTTTTGAGCGTTTTTTGGGGAAAACATACTTCTTTCAGGGAAGTACTTATGTTGCGCGGAAAAGAAATTACGGTCCAGTCATTCTCTCCCATACACGTCCATGCGGATGGCGAATATATCGGCATGGCAAACATAGGAGAATTTAAAGCTGTCCCAAAGGCGGTCAGGCTGGCTGCATCGGGAGACCGGGCAACACACTTGGAAAAAAGGGGTGAGGCGAATGGATTCGGTTAATCGTCCATTTTTTGCATATCTAGATGCCATGAATACAATCACTGTTTTGCTTCCGCTGCCCCTTAATGATACGGAGCCAACTTCGTTCAGGCTTGAGAATAGGCTTGGCGGGAATGGGCTCTCCATAAAAGAACGCCATGAAATCGAAGGATACAGCAAGTTTATTTGTACATTTCCAGGCACTTACTCTTTTGGGATGGACCATTGGGTAATAAGCGGAAACGGCATGAGGACAGACGTTCAAATTGGTGCTGTCACGAGGAGCAAGGAGTTTGACCGGGAATTCTTTTACGAGGGGGAGGACCTTGGTTCCTTTTGCCAATACGGCCGTACGTCCTTTAAGGTGTGGGCCCCCACAGCGACAAATGTGAAGCTGAAGATTTTTCCGCCAGATGAAAACCATTTTGAATTGGTGAAAATGGAAAGGGAAGAAAAAGGGGTATGGGCCGTAGAGCTTGGCCGGGACCTTGAGCATGCTAGGTATACTTATATGGTTTCAGTTAACCAGGAGTGGAGAGAGGCGGTCGACCCCTATGCGGTAGCCGTGGCCGCGAATGGATCTCATGCGATTGTGGCGCGCCTTGAAAAAACGGGTGTTCCAAAAGTTCAACTTGCTCCGTTCAGCCACCCAGCGGATACGGTTATTTATGAAACCCATATTCGCGACTTTACGATTCATCCTGACAGTGGCGCCGTAAACAAAGGATTATATAAAGGGGCTGCGGAAGCGGGGACAGCGGGGCCAGACGGGAAACCAACGGGGTTGGCCCATGTACGGGAACTTGGGGCCACCCATATAGAATTTTTGCCATTCAACGATTTTGCCGGGGTTGATGAAACGAATCCACGGGCGGAATACAATTGGGGCTACAACCCTTTGCATTTCAATGTTCCGGAGGGAAGTTATTCAAGCAATCCGGCCGACCCTTACGCGAGGATACGGGAATTGAAGGAAATGATTGAATCCATTCACGGGGTTGGCATAAGAGTGATCATGGATGTCGTTTATAATCATGTGTTTATCCGGGAAAAATCATCTTTTGAATTGCTTGTCCCGGGATACTGGTTCCGTTATAACGAGCATGGCCTGCCTTCGAATGGAACCGGGGTCGGCAATGATTTTGCCTCCGAGCGCCTAATGGCGAGGAAATTCATCCTGGATTCCGTCCGCCATTGGGTTAGGGAATACAATATTGACGGGTTCCGTTTTGACTTGATGGGCATCCTTGATATCAAAACCATGGCTGAAATACGAAAAGTGTGCGATAGCCTGAAGCCGGGAATGATTATCATCGGCGAAGGGTGGGAACTCAATACTCCAATCACGCAGAGTGAAAAAGCAACCATCCGCAACCAGCGTAAGCTTCCATCAATCGGGCAATTCAATGACCGTTTCAGGGATGCCATCAAGGGAAGTACATTCAATTTGTATGAACGCGGGTATGCCCTCGGAAACGGAACGTATACTGAACAGACAAAGGAAGCAATTGCAGGAAGCGTTGGAGCCTTTTCCGGGGAGCCGCTTTTCAGCAATCCCGGCCAGTCCGTCAATTATGTTGAATCCCATGACAATCATACTCTTTGGGATAAGCTTGAGGCATGCCTGGCCGATGCAGGTGATCTCCTGAAAAGGAAGTGCCACCGTTTGGCGACAAGCCTCGTCCTTCTTTCCCAGGGGCTACCATTCCTCCACAGCGGACAGGAGTTTTTCCGGACGAAGCATGGTGACGGAAACAGCTACAAGTCGCCTGAAAACATCAACTGGCTCGATTGGGAAAGAAAAGCGGCCTTCGCCGATAATGTCCGCTACATTCAAGGGATGATTGAAATCAGAAAAGCGCTACCCCACTTCAGGATGAGAAGCAGCGAACAAATCCGGGACACCCTTACTGATCTTCGGCTGCCGCCGCCGCTTATCGGCCTTCACTATAAGGGTGGGTGGGGGCAGATGGAGGCCATCCTTCTTGTGAATCCGACTGTATTCATCCACCAGCTATCGCTTCCGGAAGGTGAATGGCATGTCCTTGCCGATGACCTCCATGCGGGAACCACCCCGTTAAGGACAATTCCCCCTCATGCAAATGCATCCATTGAACCAGTCAGCGTCATGGTGTTGGTAAAGGATTAAGCAGAGAATGGGGCTATTGCTTTTTTCCGCCAATCAAGTACTGCATTTTAGCGGCTTCTTGCCAGCTTTGGAATGAAATAAATAGTGTTTAAGAGTATTTTTTTATCCTTCCCCTTGACGAAAAATGGCGAAAGGGGATAAAATTTATTAGATGGCTATTGAAATTGGCAATAGCTGTCTTTTTCTTTCTACTCAATATTCACGTTTAAGCTAACTATAGACTTTGGCAAAATAGATCCGGGAACAAAAACCGATGGCTGCCGGACACAATGTAGGTGACTAATTTTGGATTATCTATTAGGGGAAGACTGGGAAATAACCCCGGCCGGGGGAGCCACGGGGAAAGCTTATTTTGCAAAGCACCATGAACAGCGGCTTTTTTTGAAGCGCAATTCCTCACCCTTCCTTGCGGTGTTGTCCGCTGAAGGAATTGTTCCGAAGCTGGTGTGGACAAAGAGGCTGGAAAATGGGGACGTCATTACCGCCCAGCAATGGAAAAGCGGACGTGAACTGGAATCCCATGAAATGGGCCAGGAACGTGTTGCGAAGCTACTAAAGAAAATCCATTGCTCCGAGCCGTTGCTTGCTATGCTTCGGAGGCTTGGCAAGGCGCCTGCCCTTCCTGAAAGAATCCTCGGGAAACTTGAAGACAGCCTCGACCCTGGTGTCTCGGCTATGCCGGCAGTCCGGGAGGCAAAGCTTTTTTTGGAAAAAGAAGTCGGAAATCTCGCATCGGCTGAACAGGTCGTGTGCCATGGCGATGTTAACCATAATAATTGGCTTCTTGGAGAAGATAGCCGACTGTATTTAATTGACTGGGACGGCGCGATGGTCGGCGACCCAGCGATTGACCTGGGGATGCTCCTGTACTGGTACATCCCCGAGCAGGATTGGGGAGATTGGCTGAGCCGTTATGGCGCCGTGCTAACACCGGAGTTGAAGCTGCGGATGAAATGGTATGCTGCTGCCCAGGCAATCGAATCCATTCAATGGCATAAAAGGAGAAGCCGTTTTGAGGAAATGAAAAAATGGTCGGACTTCCTTTCAGGGCTATTATAATTGCCCGGAAAATTGGTCGATGTCATCCACCCAATTCTGTAGCCGGCCCTGGTTCATTTCGATATGTGCATCAAGGTCCGCGCTTTGGGCGCCATGCTGGCCATACTCATAAATTTCCTGGAGAATGCCTTTTACATTTTGGTTGATGCCTGTCTTTGCCATAAGGGATTTAACGAGCCGTTCGACCTGCTCGCATTCGGCGACAGAGCCGCAGCAATCGATTTGGTGGCTGCTCAGGATATCCCTTAGGACAGAAGCTTTGTCCTGGTTGTTCAATGGCATGTGCATCCATCATCCTTTCCACAATATCAATCCGACTGAAATTAGAGGAATCCATGACTAGCTTATGGATTCCTCCGTTTGTTTATGCAGCTGGCGCGCAGGGGAAACATCCCAAACCAGCTTGCAAGCTTAAAGCCTTCATGTTAAAAATAAGAATGTATGTCATCATATAGTCGTAAAGAAATAACCAGCTTGTACACCATACCGCCGTGCGGCAAGGTTCCCGAAGCTGGGTGAGAAAATAGGAGTGTACGTATGAGATTTCGCAATAAACCGTGGGCCGGTGAAAAAATCCGGCAATATCCGCACTATGTCATTGCCGCGCCTGAAACGCATAAAGGAAAGTGGCATGAGGTGTTTGGCAATAACAACCCCCTCCATATTGAAGTAGGCACAGGCAAAGGCAGGTTCATTACCGGCATGGCTGAAGCGAACCCTGATATCAACTATCTCGGCATCGAACTTCACATGGGTGTCCTCGCATCCGCGCTTGACCGCCTTATTGAAGCGGAACTGCCAAATGTAAAATTGCTAAATGTCAATGCAGCCGAACTGCTTTCGTATTTTGCGAAAAATGATGTAAGCCGCCTCTACTTGAACTTTTCGGATCCATGGCCAAAAACGAGGCATGAAAAAAGGCGCCTCACCTATAAAAGCTTTTTGGCCCTGTACGAACAAATTTTGATTGATGGCGGGGAAATCCACTTTAAAACAGATAACCAGGGGCTGTTTGAATTTTCACTTGTCAGCTTTTCCGAATATGGAATGCTGCTGAAGGATGTCAGCCTTGATCTCCACAACAGCGGATTTGAAGGAAATATCATGACCGAGTATGAAGAAAAGTTTTCCGAAAAAGGCAACCGCATTTATAGATGCGAAGTACAATACCGATCTTAAATAATACGCGTCCATCCATCCGGGTGGGCGCGTTTTTGGTTCAAACCGGAAAAGCGGTTCCAATCATGGTAAAATGAAAAAAGTACAAGGAGGGGATAATCGATGGAGCGCTTGAAAGTAGGCGGACTCAAGCTTGTCTGGCTAAAGGGCGGTGTTACCCATATGGATGGCGGGGCTATGTTCGGGGTCGTCCCAAAACCGCTATGGGAAAAGAAATATCCATGCAATGAAAAAAATCAGATAGAACTCCGGTCGGACCCTATCTTAATCCGGCATGAAGGTAAAAATTATTTAATTGAATCGGGGATGGGGAATGGAAAGCTGACAGAAAAGCAAAAGCGCAATTACGGTGCGACAGAGGAATCCGAACTGGAATCCGAGCTTGAAAATGTTGGGCTGAAACCGGAACAGATTGATTATGTCCTGATGACCCACCTTCACTTTGACCATGCATGCGGACTGACTAAGCCGAATCCGGATGGATCATACTCGTCCGTTTTCCCGAACGCCAAAATTATCGCATCAAAAGTGGAATGGGATGAAATGAGAAATCCGAACATCCGGTCCAGGAATACATACTGGGAAGAAAATTGGCAAGCGATAGAAGGCCAGATTGAACCGTTTGAAGACAAATGGGAGCATGGGCCCTTTACGATGGTTCACACAGGAGGGCATAGCGATGGCCACTCCATCATCCTAATTGAGGATAGTGGTGAATTGGCTGTCCATATGGCTGATTTGATGCCGACCCACGCCCACCTGAACCCACTTTGGGTCCTGGCCTATGATGATTATCCAATGGATTCAATCTTTGCGAAGCAAAAATGGATTAATCATGGACTGGAAAAAGGGGCCTGGTTCACGTTTTACCATGACGCGTTTTTCCGCGCGGTTAAATGGGACGGGGAAGGGCAAATTGCAGAGTGCGTCAAAAGAGTAAGGGAACAATAGAGCATCCGTCTAGAACCATTCCAAAGGTAATAATATCGAACCGGCTGATGGCCCATTTCGAATGGCAAGCTATCATTCGGGAACCTGATTGGCCTGGGCTGAATCCATTGAAGAAAAACAGCCTTTTAAATGAGCAAAGGAGACCTGGGTTGCGGTCTCCTTTTTTAGCTAGAGCCTGTACACATCAAGGATTGTTCCGGTCGTGGCATCGGCTACAAATTCAAATTGTTCGCTTCGATCTTCAAGTTCGGGGGAGGTTCTCGTAATTCCGCCCCTGTACACCCGATATTCTATGCCGTTTTTTTCAAAAGGGACTGCCTCCATGTGGATCCACGAGCCGCTTACTTGCCCTGATAGCCTGAATTGGCTCCTTGCATGGCTTAGGACCTTTTGTGCCGGCACATCCATATTGTGTGAAATCGCGGCATTGACCGCATATGCTCCAGCAGCCCCTGCCACTGCCCCGAGCAGAAAAGCCTTCCAATTCATACAACCACCCCTTCGATAATCAATCAACCGCTGCATCTCTTTTAGTATAGCCCAGATTGGCAGCCGGTTCCTATAGATTTATTCTTGCGGGTCTGGAAACTAGCGCGAAAGTTCTGTAAAATTAATTCTGTACATAAAAAACAGCCATTGGCTGAAAAAACAATTAGGGAGTGCGCCATGAACGAGAGAACGTTGGAGCTTTTCAAAACATTGACTGAATTGCCCGGGGCACCCGGGAACGAGCATGCTGTCAGAAAATATATGAAAGAACGCCTTGCGCCCTATTCGGATGAAATCATCCAGGATAATCTCGGCAGCATTTTCGGTGTAAAAAAAGGCAAGGAAGGCAGTCCGAAAATAATGGTCGCCGGACATATGGACGAAGTTGGCTTCATGGTAACAGCAATCACTTCAAATGGCATGATCCGTTTTCAGCCGCTTGGAGGCTGGTGGAGCCAAGTCCTGCTTGCGCAAAGGGTCCAAGTCATTACCGATAAAGGACCGGTAATCGGGGTAATCGGTTCGATTCCTCCCCACCTGCTTGATGAGGCAAAGAGGAACAAGCCGATGGAAATAAAAAACATGCTCATCGATATTGGCGCGGATGACAAGGAAGATGCAGAGCGGTTAGGCATCAGGCCTGGCCAGCAAATCTTGCCAACTTGCCCATTCACGCCGATGGCCAATCCGAAAAAAATCCTCGCCAAGGCATGGGACAACCGCTATGGCTGCGGGCTGGCTGTCGAATTGCTTGAAGAGGTAAATGGCGTGGAACTACCGAATACACTGTATTCCGGCGCGACTGTCCAGGAGGAAGTCGGCCTTCGCGGCGCACAGACAGCTGCCAATCTAATTAAACCGGACTTGTTCCTGGCTCTTGATGCTAGTCCTGCGAACGACGCTGCCGGGAATAAGGAAGAGTTTGGCCAGTTGGGCAAAGGGACATTATTAAGGATTCTTGACCGGTCCATGGTCACCCATCGCGGCATGAGGGAATTTGTGCTCGATACGGCTGAGACACACAATATCCCATATCAATATTTTGTATCGGCTGGCGGAACGGATGCCGGACGGGTCCACACTTCCCTGGAAGGAATCCCGAGCGCGGTTATCGGTATATGTTCCCGTTACATCCATACACATGCTTCAATTGTGCACGTGGATGATTATGCGGCTGCAAAGGAATTGCTCGTAAGGCTTGTTAAGGCATTTGATAAAACAACAGTGGAAACAATTAAATCACAAAGCTGACATCAACACTGGAAATAGGCACCACCAGCGCTAAATAGTCTTTTATCATTCTGATTCGATTTCCATTGCGGGAGCGGAAGGAAGTTTTAAGCAAACAAGCCGGAATAGGGGATGGTGCCTTCGCCGAACATAGTGGCGAAGGCATCTTTGTTGTAAGGGGCGTTACAGGTATTTTCGGCATAATGGAGGTCAAAAAAAATGAAAATTATTATAGGTTCAGAAAACCCGGCTAAGATTGCAGCCGTCAAAAATGCGTTTAACTCGTCAGGCGTGGAATTCCTGGCAATCGATGTCCCATCTAATGTTTCAGCTCAGCCTTTTTCGGACGAGGAAACGATAGAGGGGGCAATCAACCGAGCCATGGCCGCCCTGGAACAGGGAGATGGAGAAATCGGGATCGGCCTCGAAGGCGGAGTGCATATGACAAAACACGGGCTTTTCCTTTGCAACTGGGGGGCACTGGCAGAGCCGGGCTATCCCCCAATAATCGCGGGCGGGGCGAGAATACCCCTTCCCGATGAAATTGCCGGAAAGCTGTTGGCCGGCCGGGAACTCGGCCCAGTAATGGACGAATTCACGAAAAAAAAGAATATACGAAAAAACGAAGGGGCTATCGGAATTTTTTCAAATGGCCACATCGACCGATCCGAAATGTTCACCCACTTGACAAAGCTTTTGGCGGGGCAATACGAATATCGGAAAGCAGGCGGCACCCACTTGTAATTCCCATGGCTGGCAAATTGCTGGGAGAGGGTTGTCACCAGTTCCCTGTGAGAGTATGATAGAGGGTAAAGAAGAATTTTGTCGGAGGGTGCGGTTATCCGATCATCCTCTTTCATGCTCCACACAAATGGCCAGCTCGGGTGAACCGGCCAGCCGGGAGGGAATAAAATGGGAAGAATTTTTCGTGCCATCTCGTTTCTGATACTAACCGCCTTTTTACTATCCGCTTGCGGAAAGGCTTCGTATAAGGAAGAAAGCGCGAAAGCCGTAGAAGCGGCCAAAACCGCGTTTAGCGAAAAAGCAAAAGTGCCGAACCAAAAAAACAAAGACATCGATTTTTATTTGCCGTTCGGATTTGAGATAAAAGAGAAAACGCCGAACAACATCATATTGAAAAATGGTTCTAAAACATATATTTTGTTCTACAATCCAAATGAGGATAAGGAAAGCAAGGTAGTCTATAAAGCATCTGTTGCCCAGTACGAAAAGCTTGAAACGAACAAAGAGTTTAAGGGAAAGGGCAAACTTGGCTTTTTGCTGGTAGAACAGTTGGATGGCGGCATGAACATCCTGACCACGGGAGTCGGCGGTGTTAAAATTACAACAGAAACTAAAACCTCGAACCTTGGGGAAGATGCAAAAGCGATGATGCAAATCGCCAATTCAGCCAAAATTAAAAAATGAAAACTCAGCGGTAGGCCGTGCCTCCGCTATTTTGTTTGTTAATGGCATGGTTGGGGAAAAATAAGGTGAAACGCTACCATCTCCGCTATTGCGAGCCGCGATTTAAGGGGCAGCTCCCATGGCGGGACGAATGATTAGACCTGAATGAAACAGCTTGATATGATGGGAACAAAGGTTTTTGCCAAATGGTGAAACAGGAGGAATTCATAATGAAACAGTTAGAGTCGATGGAACAGTTCGAAGAGATGAAAAACGGGGGAAAGCATGTTTTCATGTTTTCCGCGGACTGGTGTCCGGACTGCAGGGTCATTGAGCCCGTTATGCCGGACATTGAAGAGAAATTCAATGAATTTACGTTTGTGTATGTGGACAGGGACAAATTCATAGACCTGTGCCAACAGCTCGATGTATACGGAATCCCAAGTTTCATTGGCTTCGAAGGCGGAGAGGAACTCGGCCGTTTTGTCAGCAAGGACAGGAAAACACCAGAGGAAATCGCAGGATTCATAACGGGCCTGCGCTAATCGGCTGAACCTCCATCCCTCGTTTTGGGATGGAGGTTTTTGTGAGAATATAAAGAAATATAAGTATTTGTCTCGCTTGCTGCTTCTCTCTCGCCAATATGGCGCAGACGGCCGCAGGCACTTATCTACGGCTGATGTTTATCATTTTTTATAAAAAAAGACAATTTAGGATTGAAATTCGAGGTAGCATCGGCCGGCAAATAACCTTGTAAATATAGTATCGGAGGATTTTTATAAATGAAAATGGATAGCAGGAAAATGAGGAGAACGCTTGAGGAGAGGCTCTCTAAGCCCGGCCGGGTGTTTACATATAACAGGGACAAGGATGAACTGAGGGTGGAAAATGAGGAGAGCGGAAAAGGAATCACTGTCTCCTTAGGAAGCATTGTCGCCAAATGGCACCAGAAAAAAGAAACGGCAATCGATGAAGTCGTTTATTATATAGAAGAAGGCTTACAAGCAATGGACAGCGAGGCGACGATAACAGGAGGGGAGAAAAAAATCTTTCCTGTTATCCGCTCCGCATCTTTTCCGGGTGAGGCTGAAGAAGGCAATCCGTTCCTTTATGATGACCATACAGCAGAAACAAGGGTGTACTATGCGTATGATATGGGGAACTCCTATAGACTGATTGATTCGCGCCTGGCAAAAAAGGAAGGATGGGAACATGGGCAAATCAGGGAAATGGCGATGTTCAATGTAAGATCCCTTCCTGCCCCGCTAAAAGAGGACACGGTCGCCGGAAACACATTTTACTTTTTGAATACTAATGATGGCTACGATGCGAGCAGAATCCTCAATAAAGGCTTTCTTGTGGAGATGAGTGCCAGAATCAACGGTACAATGGCGATTGCCATTCCCCACCAGGATGTCCTGATTATCGCCGATATTCGCAACGATACCGGCTATGACGTGCTTGCCCAAATGGCGATGAGCTTTTTTGCTGAGGGTAAAGTCCCGGTAACCGCATTGTCCTTTCTTTTTGAAAATGGGGAGCTTGAGCCAATCTTTATTCTTGGGAAAAATAAGCCTCGGAAAAAAGACGGCAAATAATTTCATAGGTCTTTTCTCCTATCTTTTAAAAACAGGAATTTGCAATGTTTTCCCTAAAGCACAACCATTTGCCCAATCATTTGCAATTTCGCTAAAAATCGTTGAATCCTGTCGAAGTTTTGCGAAATCCTGATAAAATAGAGAGAAGAAGTTTTTCAGGAAAGAGTGATGGATTTGAGATTTATTAAAAATCTATATAGAAAACTGATAACCAACTCGGAAGAGCCTGATGTTGAGGAAACGGAAGTCCAGGCCCAAGCACCAGCACCGATAAGGAATCGTATAAATAAAGAACTTGAAGCAAAAATCATCTATGATTACCCAAAAGGCAATTTCCGGTTTCCGCTGATTCCGGATGAAAGAAGGCCAAGGGAGAGAAAACTCCCTCTGCAGGAAGATGCCAAGAAGAAACAGCCCGTCCAACGGAAAGAAGAACCGGTAAAAAAGCGGGAAATGCCACAAAAAAAGGTAAGGCCTTTTACCCCCACCGAAGTTCCTTCACCTATTTATGGCTATTCAAAACCAGCCAAGAAGGAAGAGGTTGAATATGAACTGAGCGGTTTCCTGGCAACCGAAGAAAACATTCCTAACGGAAAAGAGGGGCATTCCGGTCCGGTCCATCCACTTGAGGGTGTGCAAAACGGACGGGAACTCCCTAGGGATGTTGGAGCTCCGGAGCGTTTTAGGGAAGAGGATGTCCCTTACATAAACATGGAGAAAACACCATCAACCGAATTGATGACGGAACCTATCGGAAATGGGCTGGCGGTATCGAAGGACGTGGAACCAAATGCTTTTTTAAAAAATGGCCAATCTCAGCCATTGCAGGGTGGCACTCCTTCCTTTAATAAAAGTGAACAGGCCCAGCTTCAGAATGGTGGCACTCCTTCCTTTGATAGAAGTGAACACTCCCAGCTTCAAGATGTAGTCAATTCTTCTTTTGATAAAAATCAACAGGCCTCATTGCCTGCAAAGGAGCAGCATTTAACGGAAGAGGATGCCCTTCACAGATTGCTGAAGGAAGGGCTGGATGTGAACGGCAAAGACAGGTGCGGAATCGAGCATGAGCCGGTTGAAGTCATCTCTGCCGCTAACGTTGAAGCCCTCCCACTTCCACCTTCGAATACTGAATCCCTTCCTGCTCCTGTAACCGAAGAGGGGGCAGAAGTGGTTTCCGCTCCGGCAGCTGAAGAAAAAACAGAAGTGGTATTTGAACAAACAGTTGCGAACGAGATAGAATTGGTCACCGAATCCGCAGATGAAGTTAAAACAGAAATGGATGCCATACTGGCAGCTGAAGAAAAAACAGAAGTGGTGTTTGAACAAACAGATGCGAACGAAATAGAATTGGTCTCTGAGTCCGCAGATGAAGATAAAACAGAAATGGATGCCATACCGGCAGCCGAAGAAAAAACAGAAGTGGTATTTGAACAAACAGATGCGAACGAGATAGAATTGGTCACCGAATCCGCAGATGAAGTTAAAACAGAAATGGATGCCATACCGGCAGCCGAAGAAAAAACAGAAGTGGTATTTGAACAAACAGATGCGAACGAGATAGAAGTGGTCTCCAAATCCGAAGATGAAGATAAAACTGAAATGGATGCCATACCGGCTGCGGAAGAAAAAACAGAAGTTAGCTCCGGATTTGCAGTTGTAAATAAAGCTGAAGTGAGTTCCGGCCCGGCTGATGGACTGAGCGCCACGATAGCCACGCCGGCAGCTGATCCAAAGCCTGCCATTGAGAAAAAGCAATCGGCAGGGCGCTCCCATTTGCCGTTTAACGTCCTAATGCTGAAGCAAGATAAAAGAAAGTTTGAGGAAAACAGGATAAAGAAAAACCATGTGGTCAATTCCAATCCTATGGCCGATAAGAGGCCGGCCACTATAGATAAAAAAAATGATGATTCCGTTCCTGTCCCCCAATACTTCTTTCCGGGGATGGACCTCCTGAACCCCCCGGTGAAAGTTGAAGCGGATCCGGGATGGCTTGAGGCAAGGCGAAGTATGCTCGATGAAACGTTGTTCAATTTCAACGTCGGTGCGAAGGTTGTCAATGTGACACAGGGTCCGTCCGTCACGCGTTTTGAAGTCCATCCCGAACCGGGGGTAAAAGTAAGCAAAGTAACAAATCTCTCCGATGATATTAAATTAAGCCTGGCAGCCAGGGATATAAGGATTGAAGCCCCAATCCCGGGGAAGCATACGATTGGAATAGAGGTTCCAAACCCGTCATCGCGCCCTGTCCTAATTAGTGAAATCATCGGCAGCAGCGTGTTCGCGGAGAATCCTTCTCCACTGACAGCTGTACTTGGCCTTGATATTTCAGGCAAACCGATTGTCACGGACTTAAAAAAAATGCCGCACGGGCTTATCGCCGGCGCGACCGGATCCGGGAAGAGCGTATGCATCAASTCGATTCTTGTCAGCCTGCTTTACAAGGCAAGCCCGGATGATTTAAAACTTTTGCTCATTGACCCCAAAATGGTTGAGCTCGCGCCGTATAACCGGATTCCGCATTTGGTCAGCCCGGTCATTACGGATGTTAAAGCTGCGACCGCTTCCTTGAAGTGGGCGGTTGAAGAGATGGAGAGGCGCTACGAACTGTTCGCCCATGCCGGCGTCCGCGATATTAACCGTTTCAACGAGCTTGCGCTGGAAGCGAAGCGCTATTCGGAAAAACTGCCGTTTATTGTCATCATAATTGATGAACTTGCCGATTTGATGATGATGTCACCAGCGGATGTTGAGGAGGCGATTTGCCGGATAGCCCAGAAAGCCAGGGCTTGCGGCATCCATCTTATTATTGCGACCCAGCGCCCATCGGTTGATGTCATTACTGGCCTGATAAAGGCGAATGTTCCGACCCGGATCGCATTCTCTGTTTCTTCGCAAATCGATTCGCGGACCATTATCGATATCGGCGGCGCCGAGCGGCTGCTTGGCCGGGGCGACATGCTCTTTTTGGAAAATGGTTCTTCGAAACCGGTTAGGCTGCAAGGGACCTTCGTATCGGACGCTGAAATCGACAAGGTTGTTTCTTTCGCAAGGGAACAAAAGAGCCCAGAGTATTTGTTCGAACAGGAAGAATTGCTTAAAAAAGCACAGGTTACCGAGGAAGAAGACGAACTTTTCTATGAAGCATGCGAGTTTGTTGTCGAACAGGGCGGCGCGTCTACATCAAGCCTCCAAAGGCGCTTCAAGGTTGGCTATAACCGCGCTGCAAGGCTGATTGATATGATGGAGGAGGCTGGATTCATTTCGGGAGCCCGGGGAAGCAAACCACGGGATGTCCTCATTACCGAGGCCGATTTGGAATCCATGCAGGAAGCAGGCCCTGTCCATTATTGATGTATGGCTCAGTGATAAGGGAGAATACTGAAAATATCCGAATTTAGTCTTTGGGCGGCAAACATGCTATAATTCAATAATATTAAAACTAGCGTTAAGTGTGGCACATCTTTCCAATTAGCAAATGCCATTGCGTGTCATATACTGTTTTACAGAAAGACGTTTGTTGGAGGTTCTTTATATGACTATTTACCATTTAGTAGGTATCAAGGGGGCCGGAATGAGTGCACTTGCACAAGTTCTTCATGATAAGCAGTTTGAGGTGCAAGGCTCCGATGTAGAAAAGCGGTTTTTTACCCAACAGGCTCTTGAGCAATCCGGAATAAAGATCCTTCCGTTTCAAAAAGAAAATATCCAGCCAGGAATGGTTGTCATCGCGGGGAACGCATACCCGGACACCCACGAGGAAATACAGGAAGCATTCAGGCTAGGCCTTGAGGTTATCAGATACCACCGTTTCCTTGGTGAATTCATGCAAAATTTTGTCAGTGTCGGCGTTACCGGCGCACATGGAAAGACATCGACGACAGGGCTGCTTGCCCATGTTATGAAAGGGGCAAAGCCAACTTCCTACCTGATTGGGGACGGGACAGGCAAGGGAGAGCTCAATGCCACTTATTTTGTGTTTGAAGCATGTGAATACAGGAGGCACTTCCTGTCCTATTACCCTGATTATGCAATCATGACGAACATAGACTTTGACCATCCCGATTATTTTGCCAATATCGAGGACGTTTTTTCAGCATTCCAGGAGATGGCCCAGCAAGTTAAAAAAGGAATTATTGCATGTGGAGATGACGAGCAGCTTCAAAAGATCCAGGCCCAAGTGCCGGTACTCTTTTACGGATTTGGCGAAGATAATGACTTTCAGGCACGCAATGTCGTCAAAAGCCCTGAAGGGACAACCTTTGACGTTTTTGTCCGCAATACATTCTTTGATACGTTCTCCATTCCGGCGTACGGGGACCACAATGTCCTGAATTCCTTGTCCGTTATCGCACTTTGCCATTATGAAGGAATTGACGTGAACCTGGTAAAAGAGCAGCTGAAAACATTTGAAGGCGTTAAAAGAAGATTTACCGAAAAGGAGTTGGGCAGCCAGACCGTCATAGACGATTATGCCCACCATCCAACGGAAATCAAGGCGACGCTTGACGCTGCGCGGCAGAAATACCCGGAAAGGGAAATTGTAGCGGTGTTCCAGCCCCACACCTTCACAAGGACTCAGGCGTTTCTGCAGGAGTTCGCTGACAGCCTTAGCAAGGCGGATAAAGTGTATCTGTGTGACATTTTCGGATCAGCAAGGGAAAAACAGGGCAAACTCTCCATTATGGATCTCGCGGAAAAGATTGGCGGGGCGGAAATCCTGTCAGAGGAAGGCACGGATATTCTCCGAGGGCATGAAGGCAGCGTTATTATTTTCATGGGAGCCGGGGATATCCAGAAATTCCAGGAAGCCTATGAAAAGGCCTATACCGCTTAGAGCCCGTGAATAAGGTGAAAAAAGGATGCAGGCTTGCCTGCATCCTTTTCTGTATTGTATCACCTCTAAAAGGGCGTGAATCCCCAAATGGGCCGGCTGGAATATACAGCAACTGTCCCTAAAGGTCCGATTGGTGAAATGCAGTGTAACTTGCCGCTGTGGCTTTCAGCGGCCTAGTTGAACCAATCGGGTTCGTATTGCCGCTTAATCTCCGCCTTAGCGATGATTCTAGCGGCGGAAGAACGCGGCTAACCATCGGCGGGAAACCGTCGTTACCGGAAGCTTCACACTACTTCAAGTTCTCGGGATTCAGCATTTCAAGTTCCGGGAGGACGAACCGGCCATCCTTCCTGATTAACACATCATCAAAATAAATTTCCCCGCCGCCGTATTCAGGCCGCTGGATGTTGACCATGTCCCAGTGAATATTGGAATGGTTTCCGTTATATGCGTCATCGTAGCATTGGCCAGGCGTAAAATGGAAGCTGCCGTCAATTTTTTCATCGAACAGAATATCCTGCATCGGAGTTTGGATATACGGGTTCACCCCAATCGCGAATTCCCCTACATAACGCGCTCCTTCGTCGGTGTCAAAGATTTTATTGATGCGTTCGGAGTCATTTGATTCAGCTTCAATTATTTTGCCGTCTTTAAATGTCAGCTTGACGTTTTCAAAGGTGAATCCCTGGTATGGCGAAGGTGTATTGTACGTAATTGTGCCGTTTACCGAGTCACGGACAGGGGCCGTATAAACCTCCCCGTCCGGAATATTCATGTTGCCTGCGCATTTTATAGCGGGTATATCCTTGATTGAAAAGGACAAATCGGTCCCCGGGCCGGTAATGCGGACCTTATCCGTCCTGTCCATCAATTCAACAAGGCTATCCATCGCGGCCGCCATCTTGCTATAATCCAAATTGCAAACATCAAAGTAAAAGTCTTCAAATGCTTCGGTGCTCATTTTTGCGAGCTGGGCCATAGAGGAGGTAGGATAGCGAAGAACAACCCATTTTGTTTTCGGTACCCTGATATCCCGGTGGACCTTCTTTCCGATTGTGCTTCCATGGATTTTCATTTTCTCATCCGGGACATCCGCATGTTCATTAATGTTATTTCCGGACCTGAGGCCTATGTATGCGTCCATCTCCTTCATGACAGCCGCTTCAAAATCAGCCATCATTGAAAAATTCTCCTTTTGGGCGTCCATCAGGAGAGCCCGGTCAACCTGGTGGTCTTTCAGTGATACGAACGGGTAGCCTCCCGCCGCGTAGGCTTCCTTAACAAGCGCGATGACAAGCTCACGCTGCAGCCCAAAGTTTTCAATTAGTACTTTTTCTCCCTTTTTAAGCTGGACAGAGTAATTAATCAGGTTTCTGGCCAGTTTTTCAATCCGTGGATCTTTCATGCTTCAGCCTCCAATATTCTCCAAAGTGCACTTCAATTATTAGTTTAACCGAAAGAGGCGGCAAAGTTGACCAATTAGATTCTTTCACATAATATTTTTATATAAATTAAACTAAAGGATTGCCATGCAGGACCGAAGTGCCTGGAGCGCAGGTCGAACAACGTGAAAAACATAAGTTTAATTTATATAGATAGGGAAGGAAATAAAATAGTTTTATGGAAATAATATTAATGCTCCCTGTTTATTGAAATGCGGTATGGGTAAAAGTAAGTGAAGATTAACGGAGGTGCGGTGTTTATGGTAATAATCCTTTACTTAAGTGTGGCGCTCATTGCCATTGCATTTTTGGTCCTTGTAATTTATTTGGCGAAGACACTTAAATCGCTGCAGGGCACCTTGGAGAGTGTCTCGAAGACACTTGTAGGCCTTGAGAGCCAGCTTGACGGGGTAACGAAGGAAACAGCAGTGCTTTTGCATAAAACGAATGCTCTTGCGGATGATATACACAGGAAATCCGAGAGCCTGAACACTGTTGTCGATGCTGTAAAAGGTGTCGGAATGTCCGTCAACAAATTCAACCAATCTGTTCAGACGATTGTCGGATCCGTGGACAGGCAAATCGATCAAAACAAGGAAAAAATTTCGCAAATTGTCCAATGGAGCAATGTCCTGCTTGAATTGAAGGACAAGTGGAATGCAAGAAAACAGACAGCAGCCGCTTCAGCGTTAAAGAGCGAGCCAACAGCGCCCCGAGCACAACGGGGGAATTTAGAATAAGGAGGCAATTTCAATGGCAGGAAGAGACAATGAATACCGGGATTATGATGACAGGAATGTTACCTCTAAGGATTTTCTGGCAGGTGCGGTGATTGGCGGCCTTATCGGTGCGGCCGCCGCATTATTCCTTGCCCCTAAATCCGGGCGGGAGCTGCGTGAGACAGTTTCCGGCCAGGCAGTGGCCCTAAAAGAAAGAACGGCCCAGATGCGGGAATCGGTTATGGAAAAGACTAACGAGCTTACGAGCATGACCAAGGAAAAAACTGCTGCATTGGCGCAAGCGGTAAGTCAGCAATCCACAAACCTGATGGACAAGGTTAAAGGCAATGGGGACGGCCAACAGGAAGCAGAACAGCAAGAAAATGAAACGGAATACATTCCTTTGGAAATGTCCAATAAACCATTCGAGGATCTAACCTTATCCGACGATGCGGAAGTAAGGGAAAAGCTTGAAGAGGTCAAGGAAGCCTTGGATGAAGAGGAAACGAAATACAGCTGATTTTTGAAACCAATTATTTGCCCGATGAGGCGGTGAAGTGATACGATTGCTTCACCGTTTTCTATCGTTTGGAAAATAGAAAAGAAATAAAGTGAGGGAAGCAGGCCAATGATAAACACGCTTGAATCGATTGAACAGCTGCAGGATATATTGCAGAAGGAACCAAAAGTGATGATATTAAAACATAGCAGCACTTGCCCGATCTCACATGCGGCGTTTGAGGAATACGGGGATTTTGCGGGACAGGACGACATCCCGGCCTGGATGCTGATTGTCCAGGAATCCCGGCCGCTTTCAAATTATATTGCAGAAACGTATGGCATCAAACATGAATCGCCGCAGGCTATTCTATTTCAGGGAGGAAAGCCAGTGTGGAATGCTTCACATTGGAAAATAACAAAGCGTTCTCTCGCAGAGGCGGCAAATGCGTAAAAAAGGCATCCATGATGCCTTTTTTTCGTATCATTTTTTGGTTCTTCACCACAAAGAGTGGTTTTTAAGAATGCCCTAATACCGTATCATCCGCCGACTGTGCGACACACTAGTTGAAAGTTTCCCCTAAAGTGAAAGTACCGCTTTTATAAGATACTACAGGAGAAAAAAATCAAATCTTCTTGCCAGGCAGCAGGACTCATAGCCACTGGCATTCCTTCGGGTATTAAAAGAAGATTTAACGCCCGAACAACATTGGGCAGCACGTCCTGCGGGCATTAAAAGAAGACTTACTGCATGAACAGTATTGGATAGCCTTACCTTCGGGCGCCAAAAGGAAGATAAGCCACTTCCATAGGGCTTATTTTTATATAAAAAAACGAGAATTTAGAATAATCTATAGGCTTTAGTGCTTAAAAGCGTTTAATTAATAAAGAAATAATGGTGACAAAGCAAAAACAATGAAGTATAATAAACCCTATTACACAAGTTTGTACCATGGCAGGGCATTTAGCCAGCCATTTATTTAATAAAACACAACATCAGATTGTCAGATGCCCGGCTTGTAGCCAGGCACGGAAAGGATGGATTGGCATGAATGAATTGGACAAGTTGAGAGCCCGCATCGATGAACTGAATATGGATCTTTTGGAAATCATCAATGAACGGGGAAGGCTGGCACAGGAAATCGGGCGGGTAAAGGAAAACCAGGGGGTTTACCGTTTTGACCCGGTACGGGAAAGAAAAATGCTTGATGTCATTAAACAAAAAAATGACGGCCCTTTCGAAAATTCGACGATTGAACATATTTTTAAAGAAATTTTTAAAGCAAGCCTGGAATTGCAGGAAGATGATCACCGAAAGGCGCTGCTCGTATCGAGGAAGAAGCATCCCGAAAATACGATTATTGAAATTAATGGTGAAAAGCTAGGCGATGGAACGCCACACTTTGTTTTTGGCCCATGCGCTGTAGAATCTTATGAACAAGTGGCCCAGGTAGCCGCACATATGCAGAAAAAAGGATTGAGGCTCCTGCGCGGCGGGGCATTCAAACCAAGGACATCACCATATGATTTCCAGGGCCTTGGAGTTGAAGGCCTGAAAATTCTGAAGAGGGTCGCAAGGGAATACAATATGGCCGTCATTAGTGAAATCGTCAATCCCTCTGATATCGAAATGGCCGAAGAATATTTGGATGTTATCCAGATTGGCGCGCGGAATATGCAGAACTTCGAGTTGCTTAAGGCTGCAGGCGCTGCAACAAAGCCAATCCTTCTAAAGCGTGGAATCGCGGCTACCATTGAAGAGTTCATCAACGCAGCCGAATACATTATGTCGCAGGGCAATGGGAACATCATTCTTTGTGAACGCGGCATAAGGACCTATGAAAAAGCGACAAGGAATACGCTGGATATCACAGCTGTGCCAATTCTAAAGCAGGAAACACATCTTCCTGTCATGGTCGATGTCACACACTCGACAGGAAGAAGGGATCTCCTGCTTCCGGCGGCCAAGGCGGCGCTAGCAATCGGCGCTGACGGCGTTATGGCGGAAGTCCATCCTGACCCTGCGGTCGCATTGTCCGATTCAGCCCAGCAAATGAATCTTGACCAATTCGATCATTTCCTGAGCGAAATTATGGCGTCCAATCTAGTCCGTTCGTAATATAGGCAATTGCCTTCTGTCCATTGGCAGAAGGCTTTTGTTTTTACTATTGCGGAAAAGGGCATTAATATTTATTATGTATGCCTTTCGAATTGCAGCAATCTGCCGCTTGTCGTATGATTAAAATCAATTAATATGTTTACTTTCTCACAAGCGAAATGACTAGCAACGTTCAATTTGATGTAAAATAAACTATATGGCTTGCTTTAAGGAGTGTAATGAAAAATGAATATCACGATTTATGATGTTGCCAGGGAAGCGAATGTTTCAATGGCGACGGTTTCAAGGGTAGTGAATGGCAACCCAAATGTTAAGCCCGCAACAAGAAAAAAGGTTTTGGAAGTCATCGACAGGCTTGGATATCGCCCGAACGCAGTCGCAAGGGGCCTTGCCAGCAAGAAGACAACAACGGTGGGGGTCATTATCCCTGACATCTCCAACATCTTCTTCGCCGAGCTTGCACGAGGGATTGAGGATATTGCAACAATGTATAAATATAACATCATCCTAAGCAATTCCGACCAAAACAAGGACAAGGAACTGCATTTATTAAATACTATGCTTGGCAAGCAAGTGGATGGCCTAGTTTTCATGAGCGGCAATATTACGGAGGAACATGTTGAAGAGTTTAAAAAGTCACCTGTTCCAATTGTTCTGGCTGGTTCAATCGAACAGTCCGAGGAAATCCCATCCGTCAATATAGATTATGAACAAGCTGTATTTGACAGTGTAAAGGATTTTGTGGACCGCGGACATAAGGACATTGCTTTTGTGGTAGGCCCCCTTCATGAGCCAAAAAACAGCGTGAAGAAGCTGGGAGGCTACAAGCGAGCGCTTGAAGAGGCTGGCCTGCCGATCAATGAAGAATATATCGTTGAGGGTGATTATACCTACGATTCAGGTATGGAGGCGATCCAAAAGCTGATGGGTGCAAAGAAACGCCCTACCGCCATCCTGGTCGGTTCGGATGAAATGGCCCTTGGCGTAATCCATGGGGGATTGGATATGGGTTATTCCATCCCTGAGGACTATGAAGTCATAACTTCCGATAATACAAGGCTCTCAATGATGGTTCGGCCGCAATTGACGACAATTGTCCAGCCATTGTACGATATTGGCGCAGTTGCGATGAGGCTCCTGACAAAGTATATGAACAAGGAGAAAGTTGAAGAGCATACCGTTGTGCTTCCCCATAGAATTGACTACAGGAAATCGACGAAGTAAAGATTTAAAAAGAAGGCCCGGCTTAACTTGTCCGGGCCTTTTTGTATGATGTATAGCGAGCGATTAATGGAATTAAAAATGAGATGGCTTTATGTGGTGCGCCAATCCCCCCGCGTGAAATCAAGAACCTAAATTCTATTTAAAAGCCACGCAGTTACTTGATGCGTGGCCTTTTAGTCATGTTGAGGGAGCTGGATTGGACCGGATGGGATATAGCGCCTTTTCGAGTGTAAGCTGGTTTTTCTCGGTGATTTCCGCTTTCCTGGGAATGGGCTTGTACAAGCCAACTTGATCCTCCCATGTAGCTGGGAGCTCGACCGGTGCCTTTTTCTGCCACCGTTCCAGCCATTTCTCGGGAAGTTTTCCGCCGTGGTATCCTTTACCGGCCATTTCCATCCAAATAAGGGCCCAGGCACGGGGAACCACCCTCCAAATATCGTAGCCCCCGCCCCCGACGGCAATCCAGCGCCCATCGCAATATTTGTGGGCGATTTCGTGGGCGAGCTTTGGTATTTCACGGTAAATATTCATCGTTCCATATAAATGGGTGAGCGGATCATAATAATGCGCGTCAGCCCCATTTTGCGTCAGGATAACATCCGGTTTGAAAAAGTCGGCGACTTCCCTAATGGCTGCCGAGTATGCATTCAGCCAGGATTCGTCCTCGGTGAACGCATCAAGAGGGATATTAAAAGAATAACCGTATCCTTTTCCCTGTCCCCTCTCATTTATATTACCGGTGCCCGGGAAGAGGTATCTGCCCGTTTCATGGATCGAAAGTGTGCACACATCAGGATCATCATAAAAAGACCATTGGACTCCGTCGCCATGGTGCGCGTCTGTATCAACGTATAGGACCCTTGCCTTGTATTTTTCCTGTAAGTATTTTATGGCGACAGAACTGTCGTTATAAATACAAAATCCTGAAGCCTTTCCCCTGAATCCATGGTGCAAACCTCCGCCAAGATGGAGGGCGTGCATAGCTTTTCCCGACATGACAAGGTCAACCGCGGTGAGGGTACCTCCTACAAGGAAGGAGCTTGCTTCATGCATTCCATCGAAAATGGGGGTGTCTTCAGTCCCAAGCCCATAATTTTCGGCAACTTCACTCGGGAGCCGTCCAGTGCCCGCCATTTTTACTGCCTGAACATACGCCGGATCATGGACCAGGTATAATTCGTCATCCCTCGCTGCCCGTGGAGGAACAATCTCCGAATCCTCCAGGGCTCCCGCCTCTCTTAAAAGATCGATAGTAAGCTTTATCCGAAACTGGTTAAAAGGATGATGGCTGCCGAAATTATACTTCAGCAGTTCATCTGAATAAACGAATGCGCATGAATCACTCATATGGGCATACCCGGTATATTCGGCCACAGCACATGGTGGCCAGCCGCTTTCAAGTCATGGATCAGGCCAACCGGGTTCATCGTCTGGACCCTGATGACAAGGATTTTGAAGCCATCATCCTTTTTATCGGGATAAACGAGGACGCTTTGAATGTTTGCCTTGCGGTTGCGGATGACATTCGCAATTTCATAAAGGGTGCCAGTCCTATTCGGGACTTTTATTTCAATCTGGGAGCCGGGCTGATGGGCGCCTGTCAATTCGACGAGCGTATATAGAAGGTCCGTTTCCGTTACGATACCGACCAGCCTGCCGTCCTGGACTACCGGGAGGCAGCTTATTTTTTGTTCATAGAACAATGCGGCTGTTTCTTCAACAAAGTCAAGCGGATGCCCGGTAATCACATTTTTTTTCATGATTGCTTCCAATGGTTTTTGAAGGTCCTCCAAGTGCTCCTCCCTGCGGAAACTGGACGGTGCGGCTTCTTTTATGTCCCTGTCGGTGACGACCCCAATCACCTTTTGGGCATCATCGATGATGGGAATATGGCGAATCCTTTTCGATTCCATCAGCCGGATGGCATCTTCAATCGTATCGGAAGCCTTCAAAGTTGCGACATTTGTTTTCATGATTTCTTCGACAATCATGATTTGATCCCCCTCAATACATGAATCGATTCATAAACCGGAGCCGATCAAACTTCTGGATCGATTCACTCGCAACCCGTTTGCCAATTCGGACCATCAGGCAATTTGCCGGATGCGAGCAGATTTCCGGGTCGTCGGTCGCATACCATTCAAGGCCGCCGGCGTTCATCATCTTTTCCATCACTTTTCTATATTCCCAAACGTTCAGGCCTGTTCCTTTCAAGTCCCAGTGCCAGTAGTATTCGGTTGTTATTGTAATATAATCTTCCATCGCGTCGTCCATCATTGAAACCTTCAGCAGGTTTTTCCCTACGGAAAATCCTCTGAATTCAGGGATGACTTCGATGGCGCCAAGCTCGATCAAATCTTCCATTTTTCCTTCCGACCAGCGTTCAAGGGGGTCTGGGTACAAATAGGTAACATACCCGACAATCATATGGAGCCTACGCGCAATAATGATGCGCCCTTCTGGCAGTGAAGCGATTTCAATTAAAGCCTGGTGCTGCTGCCGGGGCTGGCGAAAAGCCGTTAAATGCTCGTGGAATTCGTAGCCTGCCAGTTTATCCGGTGAAATGGGCCCTTCAATAATGAGATTTCCGTTTGGAGTTTTTAGCTCCTTCGCGTTGTACGTTTTTTTATGTTCCACTGGGTCACCACCTGCAAATGCTTTCATTATTACTTCTATTATACATAAAATCTCCAAAGAGGAGGTGATTTCACTTAATTTTCTGGAAAGTCGGCAAAAGTTGCAGTACCATGGGCTATTTCGGATGAATTGGCAAAACAATATTTTAAAAATTGTGAATAGGCAATGTTTATACTATAATAATATAAACTTTATGATAAGGGGGAGACAATGCATGAAAATGGAAGTATTGCCAGTCATCGAAGGTGATTACAATTTAAAAAACTATCCCGAAACATATAGCAGCTTTGATTGGAAGGAAGTAGAAAAGGAATTTACGTGGCATAACACTGGCCTCGTCAACGTTGCGTATGAGGCGATTGACCGCCATGCCGAATCCTTCCGCAGGAATAAAGTGGCGCTGTATTACAGGGACCAGAAGCGAAATGAAAAATACACCTTCAAGGAAATGAAAGATTTGTCCAACAAAGCGGCAAACGTGCTTAAAAGTTACGGGGATGTCGAAAAGGGTGACAGGGTTTTTATCTTCATGCCACGCTCGCCTGAACTTTATTTTGCCGTTCTGGGAGCCATTAAGCTAGGCGCGATTGTCGGCCCCCTGTTTGAAGCTTTCATGGAAGGCGCCGTAAGGGACCGCCTACAGGATAGCGGCGCTAAAGTGATCGTCACAACGCCTGAATTGCTTGAAAGGGTTCCAACCGACCTGCCTGATTTGAAATACATATTCCTTGTTGGCGACGGCGTGGACGAATCCGGAAAAATAATTGATTTTAAAAAGAGGTTCGCGGAGGCGGACAAACAATTGAAAATTGAATGGGTCGACAGGCAGGACGGGCTTATCCTCCATTACACATCGGGTTCGACCGGCAAGCCAAAAGGCGTCCTGCACGTCCATAATGCGATGATTCAGCATTACCAAACAGCACAATGGATCCTGGATTTAAAAGAGGAGGACCTTTTTTGGTGCACGGCCGACCCTGGTTGGGTAACAGGTACTTCATACGGCATTTTCGGGCCATGGCTTTCGGGTGTATCGAACCTTATCGTTGGGGGAAGATTCTCACCTGAAACATGGTACAGCATGATTGAAGAGTTCGGCGTCACGGTCTGGTACAGCGCTCCAACCGCGTTCCGGATGCTGATGGGAGCAGGTGACGAGCTTATTAAAAAGTACGATTTGAGCAGCTTGCGCCATATCCTCAGTGTTGGTGAACCCCTTAACCCTGAAGTCGTCAAGTGGGGGATGAAGGTATTCAATAAGCGGATCCATGATAACTGGTGGATGACGGAAACTGGTGGGCAGCTTATTAGCAACTTCCCTTGCATGCCAATAAAACCAGGTTCGATGGGTAAGCCTTTCCCAGGCATTGAAGCGGCAATTGTGGATGACAGGGGAGAAGTCCTTCCTCCATACCGGATGGGGAACCTAGCCATTAAAAAGGGCTGGCCATCGATGATGCACAAGATTTGGAACAATCCTGAAAAGTATGAATCTTATTTCATGCCAAACGGCTGGTATGTAAGCGGTGACTCTGCTTATATGGATGAAGATGGATATTTCTGGTTCCAGGGAAGAATCGATGATGTTATCATGACCTCCGGAGAAAGGGTTGGCCCTTTCGAAGTCGAAAGCAAGCTAGTTGAGCACCCGGCAGTTGCAGAAGCGGGCGTAATCGGAAAACCTGACCCTGTACGTGGGGAAATCATCAAAGCCTTCGTAGCTTTAAGGGATGGCCATGAGCCAACGGATGAACTGAAGGAAGAAATCAGGCAGTTTGTCAAAAAAGGTCTGGCAGCCCATGCGGCACCAAGGGAAATAGACTTCCGCGACAAGCTGCCGAAAACACGGAGCGGTAAAATCATGCGCCGTGTCCTGAAGGCATGGGAACTGGATCTCCCTACCGGTGACTTGTCTACCATGGAAGATTAAGTAACTGCTCAAAAACATAGAGACCGCACCGGAATTTCAGTTTCCGGTGCGGTTTTCAAGTACATGAACCTAATTAGCAGTCCAAATCCCAACTGTATCGGACTGCTTTGTATATTTTCAGGGTATTCGCATCCATTTTGACAGTTGTGGAACAACATGCTTAAACTTTTCAAACAATCGGGCTAATTTTAAAGAGATTGATGTGCAAAAAATGGCTGGAGGAATCTCCAGCCATTTTTCAATGCTTAATTCCTGATTAAACTGTCTGCTAATTCAAGTGAGAAATTTTTTGCAAATAGTTTTACTGTAAGTTCATTGAAGCGGATTTCCTACTCCCACCCAACAGTAACATAGTTGGATGGCGCTGATTCGTTTCCGGCAATATCAACGGCGGTTACATAATAGGTGCCTGGCGCAGCAGGGTAGGAAAGGCCTGTTCCTGCACGGATACTGGCTGCCCTTATGCCGCCTGCCCAGTAGACCCGGTAACCGATAATATCACTTTCATTGATTGCCTGCCAAGTCAGCGTACCGCCCGAATCTGTAAGGGAGACGGATGCTGGCGTTTTTCCGTTTTCAGGCAGCCTGGCATCGGGAACAATGACATTGGACCAGCGTTGCAGCTTCGGAATGAGCGCCGCGGCGTCCTTAAAGTTTGTACCGGCAAGGCTGGTTGCATAGTCAGGATTCAAAATAAGGCCTGATTTTGCAAAGTCGCCAGGAGTCGAGCTGTCTGCCAGGTAATTCCGGTCCCCTATCCTTACATATTTTCCGGAACCGAAGCTATTATCCACCTCGGTCGGAACGTATTTTATGTTAAATAGATCTGTTTCAACAAGCCCTGCCCTTATACACGTTTCCGATGGAAGCATTCCGGAAATCGCACAGAAGGTCTTTTTCACAATTCCGCCCGGCATTTTGAACTGGCTCTTCGGGGCGATTAGTGACGGTTGTACATCGTATGCCGCATTAAGGAGCGAGGCCCAAAGGAAGTTTGTCCGCTGGCTGTACGTCAGGCCGCCTCGCGCCTGAAGCGACTTCGGCGTATCATAGCCTGTCCAAATGCCGAATGTGACGTTCGGGTTCGAGCCAACAATCCATGAGTCATGGTAATCGACCCCCGTACCTGTCTTGCCGGCCCAGTCTGTTTTGAATTTCAGCTTTGCCGGGACTCCGGCTGCGGTTCCGTATTTAAACACATCGCGCATTATATCCACGGTCAAATACGCTGTCTGCGGGCTGAATACCGTCACAGGCTTTGGTTTATGCTGATAGACAATTTTGCCATGCTTGTCGGTTATTTTTTCGATCATGTAGGCGTCGATGAATTTTCCGCCATTTGCAAACGTCGTGAAGGCATTCGTATTTTCTTCAACCGTGACTCCGTTCGCCATGGAACCGAGGGCGGTCGACGGGTTTACAAAATCGTCCTTTAGCAGGGAGGTAAATCCCATTTTTTCAAGATAGTGTGCGGGACGATGTTTCAGGATGTCCTTGTACAGCTTGACCGCCGGCACATTATACGATTTCGCAAGTGCGAACCTGGCAGTTGCAAGGCCGCTGTATCCGCCCCCGTAGTTTTTTGGCCAAATTTTGGCCGGTTCGCTCGGGTCAAGGCGTAGAGGCACATCAGGAAGGATCGTCCCCGGAGAAGCCTTGCCAAGCTCAAATGCAGGCGCATAGACAAGCAGTGGCTTCATCGTAGAGCCGTTTTGCCTGACAGCGTTTGTAGCATGGTTCAGTTCCTTTTTTTTGAAATCCCTGCCTCCGACGAAGCTTAGAATTTTTCCAGTCTTATTCTCAATCAGGATGGCTCCGACTTCAACCGGTTCCATTACCGTAATTTCTTCCTTTGTTTCAGAATCTTCTTTTACCTGTGGTTTATCCGGCCCAAAGTTCGGGTATTTATTTTTGGCTTGTTCCATCGCGTCGTACATTTTTTTGTTGATGGTTGTATGGATGCTATAGCCGTTCTGCTTTAAATCACGTTGGGCAAGCATATAGTATTTATTGTAAAGCTCGTCGTTTTCGGCTAACTCTTTTTCTGAAATGCCCGCTTTTTCGGCGAGTATTTTTGCAAGGATGTCAACGGCCCGCTTTTCTGCCTCAACCATTACCCATGGGTATTTTTCCAGCGGGTCTGCGGACGGCTTCGCAAAATCCTTCGTAATATCATACGCTAGAGCATCTTTGTATTGTTGCTCGGTAATATATCCGCCATTGTGCATTCTTTTAAGGACAACCTTCATCCGGTTCAGCCCGGGTTCGAGGTTTTTCTTGATCTCCTTATCCCTTGTAAAAGGGGTGTACCCGAATGGGCTTTGTGGAAGCCCGGCGATGAAGGCGGACTGGGGAAGGTTCAGATCCTTCGCGTCGACGCCAAAAATCCCTTTAGCGGCTGATTGTACCCCGGCAATGTTCCGGCCAGATGAATTCCGTCCAAAAGTCGCCATGTTCAGGTAGGCTTCAAGTATTTCTTCTTTTTCAAAAAAACGCTCTAGCCGGAGGGCAAGCAGAATTTCCTTCGCCTTCCGCTCAAATGAGACTTCGTTCGTTAAAATCTGGTTCTTGATCAGCTGCTGGGTCAGCGTACTGCCGCCCGACTGGTTGGCGGAATTCGTTACTTCCTGGAGCATTGCTCTCATGATCGCTTTCGGGACCACTCCATTATGCTCGTAAAAATACTGGTCCTCCGTTGCGATAATGGCATTGACCAAGTCCTTCGAAACATCGGAAAGCGTGACGATATCCCGGTCAAGGTCGCTCCGAAGTTTTCCGAGGTATACATCATCTGCAAAATACACATCCGACGTTTCGGTATAGTTGTAGATGTCCCTTTTCATGCTTTCGAAGCTTCGGATGGGTTCGTCCTTCACAAGGGACGCAAAATATCCCGCTCCCGCACCGGCGGCGAATACTCCTCCGGCGATGCCGATTATCAGGAACAGAAGAAAAAGGTTCCAAACAACGCCGTAAGCAATTCTTGCCCTTTTAATAGTTGTATTATTTGTAAGCAACGACTTACCTTGTCTGGACGATTGCCGCTTATTATCATTCATAGAATCCCTCCAAAATCACCTACATTATAGCATAAACAATTGAGGTATATGGCCATGCTTCGAATAATAGAAATATTGGAAAGACTATTTGACAATCAAGGCCCCGCTATGGTAAAAACAGTACTATAGCTTTCGTTTAATATGTAAAGGCTGTGAAAGGATTTAGTAGTTTTTCCATCCCTGGTTCATAGAGAGCTGCCGGCAGGTGAAAGGCAGACCAAATGGAAAAATGAATTACACCCCGGAGCTCTTGCCGATGCCAATTAGGCATCAGGCGACGGACATGGGCCGTTATCCCTTGAGGTGGGGGAATTTTCCCCAAGCCGGGTGGTACCGCGCGATTTTACGCGTCCCTGCATTTTGTGCAGGGGCGCTTTTATTTTGAAAAAAACAGGAGGATGGATGATGAATTTATTGGAGGATTTGCAGTGGAGGGGCATCATTTACCAGCAGACGGATGAGGAGGGGCTAAGGGATACCCTTAAAAGTGAAAAGATTTCCTTGTACTGCGGAATGGACCCGACTGGGGATAGCATGCATATCGGCCACTTGCTGCCATTTTTAACGCTGAGGAGATTCCAGCAGGCTGGCCATCGTCCGATTGTCCTCGTTGGCGGTGCCACCGGACTGATCGGGGACCCTAAGCCAAACACGGAAAGGACGCTTCAAAGCATTGAAACAGTACAGCATAATGTTGAGTGTTTGACAGAGCAACTAAAAGCCATTTTTGATTTTGAAGGCGAAAACGGCGCTATGATGGTCAATAACTACGATTGGACAAAATCGCTCGATATTATTACATTCCTGCGTGACTATGGGAAGCATGTCGGCATCAATTACATGCTCGCCAAGGACACGATCGCGAGCAGGCTTGAAACCGGTATTTCCTTTACCGAATTTACTTATACAATCCTCCAGGGGATGGACTTTAAGCACTTGTATGAAAACCATCAGTGCAGGCTGCAAATTGGCGGGAGCGACCAGTGGGGCAATATCACAACTGGGCTTGAGCTGATTCGGAAAATGGTTCCGGATGGCCCAAAAGCATTCGGGATGACGATTCCGCTTGTGACGAAAGCGGATGGGACCAAGTTCGGGAAAACTGAAGGAGGGGCGGTCTGGCTTGATCCGGAGAAAACATCACCGTATGAATTTTACCAGTTCTGGATTAATACAGCGGATGCCGATGTCGTTAAATACCTGAAATACTTTACATTCCTTTCGCACGAGGAAATTGAAGGCCTTGAAAAGTCCGTCCAGGATGAGCCGCATCTCCGCAAGGCGCAAAAAGCACTCGCGGAAGAGATGACCCGCCTTATCCATGGGCAGGAGTCGCTTGACCAGGCCATCCGGATTACGGATGCGTTATTCAGCGGCGATGTAAGGAGCCTGACCGCATCGGAAATCGAACAAGGCTTCAAGGACGTGCCTTCCTACAAGTTTGCCGGTGAAGAAAACCTTGTCGACTTGCTTGTCGCTGCGAAAATTTCACCATCAAAGCGCCAGGCACGCGAAGACATTACAACCGGCGCGGTTTCGCTTAACGGTGAGAAAGTCACTGATTCCGCCTATTTGCTGGCAGAAACCGACAGGATTGAAGGGCGATTCACCATTGTAAGGAGAGGGAAAAAGAAATATTTCCTAATTCACTATTAAGTTCAAAACAGCCGCAGGCGACCGTACCTGTGGCTGTTTTTATTTTATCCGTTAGGCAACAGCATAATATTAATATCCGTATTGGCAAAAACGGAACCTTTCCTTCTTTCGCTCCTATAATGGAAAGAAGGGGAGGGTTGGCGAATGAAGAAGTGGGTTTGGAATCTTATATTTCTTATCCTTTTTGCCCTTGTAACCTTTTTTGGCGTAGGGCCATTGCTATTGGCTGACGGGGTGTGGATTGAGAGGGTTTTGCCTGCGATTATCGTCCTCGCTGTCTATATTTATTTGAGCTATCTTTATCGGAAAATTGTTTTGGACAAGAAAAAACCCCGGTCCTGAGCGGATCGGGGTTTTTTAATGGCCGATTAACGGCTGTAGAATTCGACGATAAGAGTTTCGTTGATTTCAGCTGGAAGCTCTGAACGCTCAGGAAGGCGAGTGAATGTGCCTTCAAGCTTGTCAGCATCGAAAGTCAGGTAGTCAGGAACAAAGTTGTTCACAGACAAAGATTCTTTTACAACATCAAGGTTGCGGGACTTTTCACGCAGGCTGATTGTTTGGCCTGGCGCTACGCGGTATGACGGAATGTCAACGCGTGATCCATCAACAAGGATGTGGCCGTGGTTTACCAGCTGGCGGGCAGCGCGGCGAGTGCGCGCAAGGCCTAGACGGTAAACAACGTTGTCAAGGCGGGATTCAAGAAGAGCCATGAAGTTTTCGCCATGAACGCCTGCCATTTTTCCGGCTCTGTCAAACAAAGTGCGGAATTGGCGCTCGTTCACTCCGTACATATGACGAAGCTTTTGCTTTTCCTGAAGCTGCAATCCGTATTCGGAAAGCTTCTTGCGTTGGTTAGGACCATGTTGTCCTGGTGCGTATGGACGCTTTTCTAATTCTTTTCCTGTACCGCTTAGGGAAATTCCAAGGCGGCGGGAAATTTTCCAGCTTGGGCCGGTGTAACGAGCCATGAGAGACTCCTCCTTGTGTGTTTTTATTTTGTAAAATAAAAACCGTATGAATCATCAATATGGGCCATTTTGTTTTCATGCACCCTCGCCCCAGCAGCATAGGGTTACAAGATGCACCATCACAGTCGTTTTTTCGTGTGAGGAACAAAATGAGAGCCATAGTGGGTTCACATAGGCTGCGATATTTTACACAAAGAGTATTATATAACTTTTCTTTGTGTTTAGTCAAGGCATAATTCGGGCGGCAACATTTTGCTTCCATCTTTCCTCTTTTTCACATATCCTGTAGATAGATAGTTTGTAAGCGTTTACATAAGGAGGAGAGAAGTTATGGCGGAAAAAGACCTTCAATTGGAAACACGCATGATCCATTCAGGCTATTCACCTAAGGAGCATAAAGGGAGCCTTGTTCCACCCCTTTTCCAGACTTCCACGTTTGTGTTTGATAACGCGGCGCAGGGCGGAAGGCGGTTTGCCGGGGAAGAAGAGGGCTATATTTATTCTCGCCTTGGAAACCCGACTGTAACAGCGCTTGAAGAACGGATTGCCGAGCTTGAAGGCGGAGAAGCTGCTCTGGCATTCTCTTCCGGGATGGCTGCCGTGTCCGCGATCCTGTTCACACTCGCAAAATCAGGCGGGCACATTCTTTGTTCCCAGGGAGTTTATGGCTGCACGTACGGGTTGTTGAAATTGATGGAAGAAAACTTCGGGATTTCCCACAGCTTTTCACCGATGGAAACGCCGGAACAGGTAAAGGAGAGCATCCGGGATACGACTTGCTGTGTGTTCATTGAAACGCCGATCAATCCAACAATGAAGCTGGTTGATTTGAAAATGGTCGCGGATATTGCAAAAGAAAATGGTATTCCCGTCGTTGTCGATAATACGTTTTCGTCTCCTTATCTTCAAAACCCCCTCGCCCTTGGCTGTGATGTTTCACTACACAGCGCAACGAAGTATATTTGCGGGCATGGGGACGTTATCGCCGGAGTCGCTGCCGGCAAGGCGGAGTTCATGAAAAAGGTTGCAATGTCTGCACAAAAGGATATTGGCGGGGTTATCTCCCCATTCGATGCCTGGCTCTTGCTAAGGGGAATTAAAACATTGGCTGTCAGGATGGACCGCCATTGTGAAAACGCCAAGCACCTTTTTTCTTATTTAAAAGATCATCCAAAAGTATCGTCCATCCATTATCCGGGCGATCCGGAGCATCCCGATTTCGGCATCTGCGAAAAACAAATGAAGAAGCCAGGCGGACTCATTTCCTTTACTGTCGAGGGCACGAAGGAAACCGCGCAGGCGTTCATGGACGAACTGCGGTTAATAAAGATAGCGGTCAGCCTTGGGGATGCGGAAACCCTCATCCAGCATCCAGCGACAATGACCCATTCGGGCGTCTCCCCGGAGGATCGGGAAAAAATGGGGATATCCGATACACTGATCAGGCTTTCGGTTGGGCTTGAGGCATGGGAAGATATCCGGAATGACCTCGAGCAAGCTTTTACTAAAATTTAGCCCGCCAAGCAGATTTGCGTCCTTTCCAAGGAACTGCATAACCGATAAAAAAAGGCAGGGCCGGACAATCCGGTTTCCCTGCCTTTTCATTGCTCAAACTTGCTTAAAGGCCGTGATTATACTGCCTTCCGATTAAAGATGGCCGACGAGCGCCGCGGTAAATTTCTCGAGCATCTCCTGGTCAAGTTCATCAAAGCGATTTTTCTCTGGGGAGTCGATATCAAGGACTCCGAGAAGCCGCCCATCCTTGATAAGGGGGATGACGATTTCGGATTGGGAGGCTGCATCACAAGCAATATGGCCCGGGAACTTATGGACATCCTCGACCCTGATCGTTTCCCTTTTCGCCGCGGAAGTCCCGCACACGCCTCTGCCGAATGGAATCCGTACGCAGGCCGGAAGACCCTGGAAAGGTCCGAGCACAAGTTCATTTTCCCCCTCGACAAGGTAAAAACCGACCCAGTTGATCCTGTCAAGGAACTGGTTCAAAAGTGCGGAGGCATTGGACAAATTGGCAATTGTGTTATTCTCGCCTTCAAGCAGGGCGTTTAATTGTTGGATGACAAGTGTGTAATTTTCTTCGCGTGTTCCATTATACATTTGAACATTAAACATATTTCTCACCTGGCTTTCGGAAGTATTCCACTTATTTTAACAAAAAAAGCGCCGTATGGGTGAAAATGTCGACAAACTCTTAAAGGAAAGCAGCAGGCGTACAAAGAATGAAACAAGTAGGGATGTCTGCGATTTGAGGAGCCCATAAACCGGGAGGTCGGCAAAATGCGGAAAAATTCAAAGGAAAAGATTGTTTCAGCCGCTGTTTCACTGTTTAATACAAAGGGGTTTGCCGGGACATCAATCCGGGATATTGCCGCAAAAGCAAACATCAATCCCGCCAATATCGGCTATTATTTTGACAATAAGCTAGGGCTCCTTGAACATTGCCTAACCACCTATTTTGAACACTATCTCGAACAGATTGAATCTGCCCTCTCCCTTCTCGACGAAAGCCCTTCCGCCTGTTTAAAAAAGGTAATCGAAAATATTCTTTATTATCAGTTTTCCGATATTCAACTGTCGAGGTTCATTGTGAGGGAAATGTCCCTGGATTCCCAGACAGTACGGGAAATCATGTCCACCTATTACCAAAAGGAGAAGTTTTACTTCCACGTTATTTTTGAAAACGGCATGGAAAAAGGGGAGTTCCGGAAGCTTTCCCCGGCGTACGCGATGATCCAGTTAAAGGGCCAACTTTCAATGCCGTTCCTTAACCCACACTATATTACCGAAGTTTTGCATGTGTTCCCGCATGAACGGTATTTCGTGCAAAAGTATCTCGAACAACTCCTTTCATGGATTGATGGGGCTGTTTTGGAACATAAGCCGGTCGCTGTATCATAGCGTTGTTGCCGCCTGCAGGAACTGCCCGGTTTGCCAAAATTGAAAACTATGGTCCCGTGACGGGCGGAACGCGAAAAAATCCCTGAATGCAAGGGGTTTTTTTGCTGTGTCCAGGCGGTATATCATTTGCATTTCCGCCTCCGTTGTAGTTGAATAAACTTATCCTTTTTTGGGGGGAAAAAGCGTTTATTAACCCTCGGAAAGGGATTTTTTTTAAAAATATCAAATTAATAGTCAAAAATTGTCGCTTACATGGTATCATAGAGGCAATAAAACGGGTAAAATAGACGTTTTTTTATCATAATCGACGTTTTGTCGTTCATATATGAAGCAGGGGGATACTATGGAGTACATAATCGGATTTATTTTCCTGGCCATCGCATTGTTTATTGCGGGTTATTTTATAAAAAGGAAGCATTACAAGGAAATTGACAAGCTTGAAGCATGGAAGCTTGAAATTATGGATAGGCCGGTCCTTGCGGAAATGTCCCGGGTCAAACAGCTGAACATGACAGGCCAGACGGAAGAGCTATTCGAACGCTGGCGGAGCGAGTGGGATGAAGTCGTGACGGTCATGCTGCCCCAGGTGGAAGAATTGCTGTTTGACGGCGAGGAATACATAGACAAGTACCGTTTTGGCAAAGCGAAGGAAATTCAACGCGCCATCCATGCGAAGCTGGAAGAGACGGAAGAGTTTATTAAAAGAATATTGACGGAACTGAATGAATTGGTAGGCAGTGAGGAAAAAAACAGGATCGAAATCGAACAACTGAGGGAACTGTACAGGAAGGCAAAGAAAAACCTGCTTGCCCACAGGCACAGTTTTGGGAAAGCTGAAAAACGGCTCGAAGAAATCCTTGATGAGGCCGCAGCCGCATTTAAGGAGTTCGAGGAGAGGACCGCTCATGGCGATTACCTTCAGGCCAGGGAAACGGTCATCCTCCTCCGTCAGTTGCTTGAGAATGTTGAAGTGCAAATGGACCGCATTCCTGAATTATTGATTGAATGCCAGTCGCTCGTACCATCGCTAATAGCCGAACTGATGGGTGGATACAGGGAGATGGCTTCAAAGGGGTATTACCTTGCCCATCTGGAATTTGAGGGCGAGGCGGAGAAACTGGAACAGGAGCTTGCCATTTACCTTTCCATGGTCGAGGAAGTCCAGATTGAAAAAGTCGAGCAAGGGATCAAAGGGATCCGCGGCAGGATTGACGCCCTTATGGACCTGCTTGAACAGGAAGTAAACGCAAGGCAATTCATTAAGCAAAACCAGGAAAGTTCCATAGATGTTCTGGAATCCGTCCTTGAAACAAATAACAACCTGAAATCCGAAGTGGCGCATATCCAGGAAACCTACCATATATCGGAAAAGGATCTCGCCGCCCAACGGAAATTCGAGAAAAAGCTATCGGAACTCGCGAAACGGTTCGAGATTCTGAATGAAAAAATAAAATTGAATGAGACGGCCCAAACTTCCTTAAGCACCGACCTTGAAGAAATCAGGAAGGAGCTAGAAGCCCTCCAGGAGGACCAAAAGGTTTTCTCCACAAGGTTGAGCGACCTTCGGAAAGACGAGATGGATGCAAGGGAGACGGTAAGGGAATTGATGAGGAAGATTGGTGAAACCTCGAGAATGGTTGCGCGGAGCAACATTCCGGGCCTTCCGGAGACGTACACGTATTTGCTCGAGGACGGGAATGAAAGCATAAAAAATGTGCAACACAAGCTTGAAGAAAAACCGCTCGATATGGATGCGGTCAAACAGTACCTTGAAATCGCTGAATTGACGATTGAAAAGCTTGCCGAAACAACGAAGGAAATGGTTGAAAATGTGATTCTCGCCGAGCGTGTTATTCAATACGGCAATAGGTACCGCAGCAAATATCCATCGGTTGCCAGAGGACTTTCGGAGGCAGAAAGGCTGTTTCGCCAGTACGAGTACGAGGCTGCCCTGGAACAAGCGGCCACGTCAATCGAGGAGATCGATCCAGGTGCCCTCAAAAAAATTGAAATGTTCGTTTCTAATGACTGATAGTATGTGGGACCGATGCGCGGCAAAAGCCGGCCGGTCCTTTTTTGTTGTCTAGGAAGTTACACAATTGAACTTTGTGGATAACTCCAATTGAGTTATTGTAATCCAGAGCTCCACAAGGAAAGCTGCGGCAGCATTACATCGCACGAAGGAAAAGTGCTTGCACATTTTGTTCTTTTTCCTGGGCTGGGCTTTTTCGATGAAGCATCTTTAAAAATAGGGTTGGAAGTTCGGGCGTTGTGGGATATGCTAAGAAAGGTTTCTCTGGATTAATCGCCTTTTTTCGGATTACATTATAAATAAAAGTTGAATTTCCGTTACGGGAAACGGAGGCAAGCGATGATTTATTTTGACAATAGCGCTACAACAAAACCATATAAGGAAGTATTGCAATCATTTTGGAAAGTATCGGAGGACTTTTTCGGAAATCCCTCCTCGCTCCACGGGGTAGGCGCGAATACAGAACGCCTGCTATCCCAGGCAAGGATGCAAATCGCCGGCCTGCTTGGAGTTGATTCGGAAGAAATTACGTTTACTTCCGGTGGGACCGAAAGCAATAACCTTGCGATCAAGGGAACGGCCTTCGGATATAAAAACAGGGGAAGGCATTTGATTACGACGGCAGCGGAGCACGCCTCCGTGAGGGAGTCGATGCTACAGCTTGAGAAACACGGTTTTTCAGTAACATTTGTATCTGTGGACAGTGAAGGAAGAGTAAATCCTGAAGATATAAGAAAAGCGCTCACGGAAGAAACGATTCTTGTTTCAGTCATGCATGTGAACAATGAAGTTGGCACCATTCAGCCGATTATGGAAATTGGAGAAATTGTCAGCGGTTATCCGAAGGTTCTCTTCCATGTCGACGGAGTACAGGGAGCCGGGAAGCTGCCTCTTGATTTGAGAAAAGCGGGAGTGGACTTGTACACTTTTTCGGCCCATAAATTCCATGGGCTGAAAGGGACAGGCGGGCTTTATGTGAAAAAAGGCATCAGGCTTGAGCCGCTTTTATCCGGTGGGAGCCAGGAGAGGGGCCAGCGCGGGGGAACCGAAAACCCCGCAGGTGCGGTTGCGATGGCAAAAGCCCTGCGGTTGTCGCTCGATAAACGGGCCCAAATGTATCCGGTACTGCTTGATATTCGGACATTCCTGATGGAAGGCCTTAGGAAAATGGATGGTATTGTTGTTAACACACCGATGGACGGAGCGGCACCACATATCATTAATTTTTCCGTACCTGGGATTAAGTCCGAAACGTTCATACATGCCCTCGAAGAACGGAATATCTATTTGTCAACGACAAGCGCATGTTCATCAAAGAAAAAGTCGGCTAGCAAAACGCTGCTTGCCATGGGGGTAGCGGAAGATGTCGCTGGCAGTGCGGTCAGGATCAGCCTGTCATTTGAAAATACGATGGACGAGGCTATGGAAGTTTTACAAGAAATTGAAAAAACAGTTTTAAGACTGAGAAGGGTTCTGAGTTAAATGAATTATGATTTGATTATTGTAAGATATGGCGAAATATCAACAAAAGGAAGAAACAGGGGGAAGTTTGTAGACAAGCTGAAAAGGGCGATCAAGCATGCCCTTTCCGCACACCGCGCCGTCAAAATTGAAGCAGGCAGGGACAGGATGCAAATTTTGTTGAACGGAGAAGACAGCAATGTAATTACCGGCAAATTAAAGAATGTGTTCGGCATCCAATCCTTAAGCCCGGCAATCAGGTCCGAACGGGATTTGGAATCCATGAAGGCCGCCGCCCACGCGCTTATGGAATCAGTGTATGAGGAAGAAAAAACGTTCAAAATTACAGCGAAGCGGTCGGATAAAACATTTGAGCTTGATACGGATGGCATCAACCAAATGTTCGGCGCTTTTATTTTGAAAAGTTTCCCCGGCCTGAAGGTTAACGTAAAGAAGCCGGACATCAACCTCCTGATTGAAGTTAGAAAAGAAGCGGTTTACCTTTCCTGTGTAACGATACCTGGAGCAGGCGGGCTGCCGCTTGGTACCGGAGGAAAGGCCATGCTGATGATTTCCGGGGGGATTGACAGCCCTGTGGCGGGATTCATGATGATGAAGCGGGGAGTCGAACTTGAAGCGGTCCATTTTCACAGCCCGCCTTTCACAAGTGAGCGGGCAAAACAGAAAGTGATTGACCTTGTCGAGAAGCTATCCGAAGTCAGTGGGGGAATCCTCCTTCACATCGTTCCATTTACCGAGCTTCAGCAAACGATAAAAAATCAAATTCCAGAAAACTATTCGATGACTGCCACGAGAAGGTTCATGCTGAAAATTACAGACGCAATCCGCGAAAAACATGGCGGCCTTGCTATTGTCACCGGTGAAAACCTTGGCCAGGTTGCGAGCCAGACTCTCGAAAGCATGTATGCAATCAATGAGGTGACAAACACGCCTGTCCTAAGGCCGCTGCTTACGATGGATAAAACGGAGATCATCAAAATGGCCGAGGAAATCGGAACATTCGAAACCTCCATCCTTCCCTACGAGGACTGCTGTACAATCTTTGTCCCAGCCTCGCCAAAAACGAAACCAAAAAAAGATAAAGTGATTCATTACGAAAGTTTCGTCGAATTCGAACCGATTGTTGAACGTGCCATTGAAGGAACCGAAACCATTAAGGTATTCCCCGGCTATGGCGGCAGGAACCAAGGTATTGATGAACTGTTTTAGCAACTGGCAAAATTTCTAACATTTTGTGAACAATTACCATAAAGTGAATTGAATGAAGCCTTGTGAGATTACACATTATATACTCACAAGGAGGTGAAAACAGATGGCTAACAACAACAGCAATAACCTTCTAGTACCAGGAGCTGAGCAAGCTCTTCAACAAATGAAGGTAGAAATCGCGCAAGAATTCGGAGTTAACCTTGGTGCAGAAACTACTTCACGCGCTAACGGATCTGTCGGTGGTGAAATCACTAAGCGCCTTGTTTCTATGGCTCAGCAACAACTTGGCGGTGGATTTGCCAGGTAATAAAATTAAATAATATGGCTACAAGGAGCGGGKAAAACCGCTCCTTTTTATTTTTTTGAGGAAACGTTGGAAATTTAAAATAGTTCAGAAATTTTATATAATAGAATCGATACATAAAATTGGGAGGGGACATTGATGAACCGAGAAGACTTGATTGCTCCACAGCAGTACAATCTTGTATCGGAAGTTGAACGTTTTTCAGGGATTGGCGAGAAAACTGCCCTGATATGGGAAAACGAATCAGGCACCACCAAGAGGGTTACATATAGAGAATTAATTGAAAAGGTGAATAAGGCAGGAAATGTTTTCCTTGAATCCGGCCTGCAAAAGGGAGATACAGTCCTCGTCGTCATTCCCCGCTTAATCGAGGCGTATGTTGTTTACCTGGCGGCACTGAAAGCCGGGCTTTCGGTTATTCCGAGTTCGGAAATGCTTAAAGAAAAAGATTTGCAATACCGTATTTCCCATGGTGATGCCAAAGCCGTGGTCAGTTATTACCCTTTCACGGGGGAATTCGCAAATGTGGCGCAACCCGGCCTGAAGAAGTTCACAGTTGGGAAACCGGTGGATGGCTGGGAGTTTCTTGATGGCAAAATGGAAACAGCATCCTCCGAGATGGCGATGGCAAAAACGACAAGGGACGATATGGCGTTTTTGTCCTATACATCCGGAACAACGGGAAATCCGAAAGGTGTTGTCCATACGCACGGGTGGGCATACGCCCATTTGCGGACAGCGGCGGAACATTGGCTGTGTATAAAGGAGATGGATACTGTCTGGGCAACTGCCGGTCCGGGATGGCAAAAATGGATTTGGAGCCCGTTCCTTTCAGTCCTTGGTTCGGGGGCAACCGGTTTTGTTTATAATGGAAAGTTTGAACCAAAAAAATATCTCCAGCTTCTTGAAAAGTATGAAGTGAATGTGCTCTGCTGCACGCCGACTGAATACAGGCTCATGGCGAAAGCGGAGGATCTTGCGGATTATAGCCTGCCAAAGCTTCATAGCGCCGTATCCGCTGGCGAGCCCCTAAACAGGGAAGTCATTGACACATTCAGGAACTATTTCGATATTAATGTCCGTGATGGTTACGGGCAGACGGAAAATACACTTCTGATCGGCATTACAAAGGATATGGAACTCAGGCCGGGGTCGATGGGCAAGCCTACCCCGGGCAACAAGGTTGAAATTATTAATGAGGATGGGGACATTTGCAAGGCGGGAGAGGTTGGCGACATTGCGGTCCATATAAGCTCCCCAGCACTGTTTAAAAATTACTACAAGGACCCTGAAAGGACTTCGATGCAGTTCCGGGGCGATTATTATGTTACTGGCGATAAGGCGAAAAAAGACGAAGACGGCTACTTCTGGTTCGAGGGCCGGGGTGATGATATCATCATCAGTTCCGGTTATACGATCGGGCCATTCGAGGTGGAGGATGCGCTTATCAAGCACCCGTATGTCAGGGAATGCGCGGTGGTTGCCAGCCCTGATGAAATACGCGGGAATATAGTGAAGGCTTTTGTCGTCCTGAAAGATGGAGCATCGGCTGACAATGAAAATTTAATCAAGGAACTCCAGGAACACGTAAAAGCACTCACAGCACCATATAAATACCCGCGGAAAATTGAATTTCTTGAAGAGCTACCAAAGACGACTTCCGGAAAAATCCGCCGGGTTGAATTGCGGCAAAAGGAACTGGCTTCGGCTGGCAGAAAATAAATTACGCAGAAGCAGGCGGGCCAGCCGCCTGCTTTGCAATTGAGAGGATAAAGGAGCTGTACGAATGGCGACACTTTGGCATGGAGGGCCAATTTACACATTGGCCGAAGAAGGGGAAAAAGTTGAAGCGGTACTAACTGAAAATGGCAGGATTATCGGCGCGGGAAAGCTTATTGACCTTGAAGCGGGTCCAGATTCACCGATACATAAGCGTATTGATTTAAGGGGTTGCACAATGATTCCCGGGCTGGTGGACAGCCATATCCATCTGATTGGCCACGGGGAGCGCCTTATCAGGCTGGATCTTTCCGGCTACAGAACTCGGAAAGAAACACTTGCTGCCGTTAAAGAATATTCCATGGGGCTTAAGCCAGGGGAATGGGTCATCGGGGAAGGCTGGAATGAGAATCTTTGGGAAATGGGTGAACCATTAACCAAGGGTGAACTTGATCAGCTTGTCCCAGACAGGCCGGTGCTTCTAAAGCGGATTTGCCGCCATGCGTGCGTAGCGAATTCAGTTGCCCTTGAAGCTGCCGGTGTGGACGAAACAAGCATGTCCCCGCCTGGGGGGCTAATTGAAAAAAGTCCTTCCGGGCAGCTTACCGGAATTTTAAAGGATAGCGCACAGGAACTAGTCTATTCCATCTTGCCGGAAGCGTCTGAATCATATTTAATCCGGGCAATCAAGGCGTCCATCAAGGATCTGTACAGCCTTGGCATAACCGGTGTCCATACGGAAGATTTGAATTATTATGGTGGTTTTGAAAAAACATATGGCGTTTTCAAAAGAGCCATTAAAGAAGACGGCTTGAAATTCAGGGCCCATCTGCTAGTCCACCATGGCGTACTCGATGATTTTATTTCGCATGGGCATACGTATTTGGACGGGGATGAATGGATTGAATTCGGGGCGATGAAAATTTTTTCCGATGGTGCACTTGGAGGCAGGACGGCGCTGCTCAGCGAGCCATACAGCGATACGCCTGAAACATCCGGGGTGGCCATTTTTAGCAAGGAGGAACTTGCCGAGCTTGTCGGGAAGGCTCGGGAGAATCAACTGCCGGTCGCCATACATGCAATCGGGGACCTGGCGTTTGAATATTGCCTTGATGCGCTGGAGGCCAACCCCCTTAGGGGCAGGGGGCGGGATCGGCTAATCCATGCCCAAATCCTCCGGAAAGACCTTATTGAGCGGGCCAAAACACTACCCCTTGTCCTTGATTTGCAGCCTGTGTTTATGCTGTCTGATTATCCGTGGGTGATTGATAGGGTCGGGGAAGAAAGAATGCGGTATTCCTATGCCTGGAAAACGCTTTTGGACAGTGGGATTCCGTGCTCCGGTGGTTCCGATGCTCCGATCGAGTACCCAAACCCTTTCCATGGGATTGCAGCCGCGGTAAATCGAACTGTAAACGGCAAGGCATATGGAATTGGTGAGGCCTTATCCACTTTTGAAGCGGTCAGCCTTTTTACAAAAGGGAGCGCATATGCCGCATTCCACGAAAGCGACAGGGGAATGATACGTGAAGGAATGCTGGCCGACTTTACAATCCTGGACAGGGATATTTTTTCGGTCCCAAAGGAAACAATCCATGAAATAAAAGCAGCCATGACCGTTATTGGCGAGGAAATCGTTTTTAAAGGCGCCCAGCCATAAACATCCCTGCATCGAGGCCAAAAAATTCCCCACTGCGCGTATATCATGTATAATGTGTAATATTTCGAAACTGGAAAGAATTGAGGCGCGAAAAAATATGGGGAACAAAACTATTAAAACAGGCGGTTTGCAGGCGGGTTTATCGTATTTGATATGGGGGCTGCTGCCGATTTACTGGAAGCTTCTTGAGCATGTTGGCTCGACTGAAATCCTTGCCAATCGGGTATTCTGGTCGTTTGTTTTCATGCTAATCGTTTTGGGATTAACGAAAAAGCTTCCTTCCTTTTTGGGAATACTCAAAAGCTTTAAAGCGGAAAGGAAACAGCTGTATGCGTTGGGCATAGCTTCATTTTTGATCAGCATCAACTGGTTTGTCTACATTTGGGCGGTTAACAACGGACAAATGATTGAAGCGAGCCTCGGGTATTACATCAATCCCCTTGTCAGCGTTCTTCTCGGGATGATTGTCCTGAAAGAAAAGCTCAGTGGCGCGCAATATGCTTCATTCGCGCTCGCCCTTATAGGGGTGGCAATCATTTCCGTTTCCTATGGACGGATTCCATGGATTGCGTTAACGCTTGCAGTCTCATTCGGGCTGTATGGACTGGCAAAAAAACTCATTAAAGTGGATTCCGCCGTGGGGCTGACATTGGAGACAATGGTTGCGACACCAATCGCTGCTGTTTACCTTTTTTTCCTTTTGGAAAACGGGACGTCCGCTTTTCTTCACTTTGGCTTAGGGACACATTTGCTCCTTGCCTGCGCGGGGGCGGTAACCGCGCTTCCGCTCCTGTTATTTGCGGAAGGCGCCCAGAAGATTCCGCTTTCCATGCTCGGTTTCCTTCAGTACATCGCGCCTACACTTTCACTTATCCTGGGGATCTTTGTGTATGGGGAGCATTTCAGCGGGCTGCAATTGCTGTCGTTCACTTTTATTTGGTCGGCGCTTACCCTTTACTCCCTTTCGAGAACAAAGCTTTTTTCATCCCTTGGGGTGAAAATGCGCAGACATTCATGAAAAAAGGCATCCGCTGTTGAAATGGCGGATGCTTTTCGCTTTTATAAGAAGGTGCGTTTCACTTTTTCCCAGAATGAATTGTCCTTCAGCTTGACTGTTTTGATGATCTTGTTGCTCAGTTTAATTTCGACTTTTTCGACATGCTGGATGCTCAACGCCTCATTGTCCATTCCCATTGTTGGATAATCGTTTCCGTTTTTACCGACCTTAAGGGTTAATGTACGATCGCCGCCCAGGATGAATGAGGAACCCAATGTCCTGAACCGGTTGTTGTTGACAGATGCCAATTCACTTACCTGGATACATGGCAGCAGCGGATCGACAACAGCGCCATTGATCGATTTGTTATAGGCTGTGCTGCCTGTCGGGGTGGCGACAATCATGCCGTCTCCCATGAACGTTTCGAAGTGGAGGTCATCCACGAACACATCAAGGACAAAAGTTTTGACAATCGCCGACCTGATGCTGAATTCATTCAGGCACTGGAAGGTTGTTTCCCCATCAACCGTTACATCGATGGTTGGGTAGCGCCGTACCTCAATTTGCTCGTTTGACACAACATCAATCATTTTTCCGATGTCGTCAATGTGGAAATCGCAATACATGCTTAAACTGTCGGATGTTGTGATGCCTGCATACAGGCAATCATCACGGAACCCTGTTTTCCTGACAGCCTGAAGAAACGTCCCTTCTCCGCCAATGCTTGTTATGATGTTTGCATCCCTGAAATCATTAACGAGTGTAAAGCCGTATTCTTCGGCTAAATCATAAAGCGGAGCAACCTTCTTAAGTACTTCCGAATCCCGCTTATGGTAAAAAAATAAATTTTTCCGGTAAGCCATCCCGAGTCCTCCTCCGTACGGCCGTTGGTTAAATGTATCCTTCAGGCCAATCATTTGGTAAACTATTATTGTTTCTAATCAAGTTTAGCATTTCTTGGCTCATTTTCAAATAATCAGCGGCAGGAAACGGCATAATAGGGGGATGATTGAATGAGTGGAAAAAGATGGGCGGCACTTGGGATTGCTGCCGGCTTATTTATCATATCGGTGGTAGTCAATTTCTTGTCGGGTTTTGCCATTAAAGGCGTTGAAAGCGAACTAGGGGACCTTTTCTCTACTTCCCAAAAAAGTTATGCGGAAGAAGTGCTTCAGGAAGGAAATGAATTTAAGAAAATCATTGTCCTTGATGTAAACGGCACAATCCAGGATACTGGGGAGTCAATGCCTCTCTTAGGAGGCCAGGCTTACAACCATAAGACTTTTATGAAAAAACTTGAAGATGCCGGCAATGACCCGAATGTGAAAGGAATCATCGTCAGGGTCAACTCTCCGGGCGGCGGAGTTGTCGAAAGCGCCGAAATCCATGATAAAATCGTTTCGATTCAAAAAGAAAAAAAGAAACCTGTTTACATATCGATGGCGTCCATGGCCGCTTCCGGGGGCTATTACATATCGGCGCCTGCGGATAAAATTTTTGCGAGCCCGGAAACGTTGACCGGTTCGCTTGGGGTTATTATGCAGGGGATCAATTACGAAGGCCTTGCGAAGAAATACGGTGTCGAATTCATGACAATCAAAAGCGGCCCCTATAAAGACATTATGAGCCCAGCGAGGGAAATGACGTTGGAAGAGAAGAAAATTCTCCAAAGCATGATTAACAATTCCTATGAGGGGTTTGTAAAAGTTATTTCCGAGGGGCGCAAAATGCCGGCCGACCAGGTCAAAAAGATTGCTGACGGCCGAATTTACGACGGGCGCCAGGCAAAAGAACTCGGGTTGATCGACGGTTTCGGCTATCTAGATGATACGATCGCCCAAATGAAAAAAGACAAAAACCTAAGCGGCGCTAAGGTTGTCAGGTATACGGACGGGATTGGGTTCGGATCCTTGTTCAGCATGAAGGCAAAAAGCCTTTTAAGCGGCGATGCGGAATTGCAGGGCCTTCTCCAGTTCCTTTCAAAGTCAAGCTCCCCGCGCCTGATGTACTTATATACGGAGTAAGGGGGATGCACGATGGAGCACAATGAAACACTGGATAATCAGAGCATTCACCCGGGATTAAAGGATGAGGGAATGGAACCGGAAATTAGGGGAAACGCGCTGCCAACCAATAATCCGCCTCTCCGCTTTGCGGGTTTCTGGATGAGGTTTTGGGCTTATTTGCTCGATTTAATCGTTGTCGGAAGCCTGTTCCGCCTTCTTGCCAAGCCGGTTTTCCGGCTATTGGATATCGAGGTGTCGGGAGGACTGTTCTCTGCCGGGACAATTGTGTCAGCCGCCATCTTTTACTTGTACTTTGTCCTTATGACAAAATACTTCCGGCAAACGCTCGGGAAAATGGTATTCGGCCTGGCGGTCATTGGCATAAATGGAGGCAGGCTCACCTGGGGCGACATCCTGTTCAGGGAGTGGATTGGCAGGKTCATTTCCTCCACAATCATTGTCCTGTACCTCATTCCGGCCTTCCATCCAAAAAAACAAGCCCTTCACGATCTATTCGCCGACACGGTCGTAGTCCATACAAGAAGATAAAGCCATAGCCTTCTATCAGCTGTGATTTTTGCTGATGGTTGTGAGAACCTGCGTGGAATTCCGCGCAGGTTTTTTCTTTTTTTGGTAACGATAGAAGTAAACCCCTAAATGGAAAGCTTAGTGGATATTCATATCCCGAAAGGAAGTGGGCGAGTTGGCTTGGGTACTGGCCTTAATATGTGGTGTCATTCTGCTTCTGCTTGCGTCCATTCTTCTATTCATGAACATTACCATCACGGCTTGCTTCAGGTCACATGGGGGAACGAACGAACTGGCGATTGAATGCAAAACATTTTTCGGACTTTTAAAATATAAAAAAACTATTCCCGACCTAACCGGCCTTTTTGCGGAACAACTGGAGGATGGCATAAAGGTGGAAAAAGGATCGGGGAATGGAAAGCCAAGAGAGAAGCAAACTGTCGAGAGTCTGTTGAAGGGAATGAAAGACGGGAAGGAAACCTTGGAAAAGCTCCTGGGAACGTATAAAGAGTTAAAGGGATTTTTAAAATCGGTGACAGTCAGGCGGTTTGAATGGTCGACTGCGGCGGGGGCAGGAGATGCCGCGCTTACAGGCATTGCCGCTGGAGCAATTTGGGCGGCAAAAGGAATGGCCATTGGGCTGCTATCGGAAATTGTAACGTTAAAAGCAGATCCTGCCATTCACGTAACGCCTTATTTCCAATACAGGGTAGCGGCAACCATGCTTTCATGTATGTTTACTTTCCGGGCAGGGAAAGCTATTTCAGCAGGAATAAAGATTTATAAATATGTGAAAAGAGCTAGGCGCGGACAGATTCCAAATGGGATGCCGTTTGATTTTGATTAGCACTTCAATTGTATGAGACAAGGAGGAAAGTATGTATGTCAGACCATCCAATCCAGGGATTGATGACGACGGCGATGGAGAGCTTGAAGGAAATGATTGACGTGAACACGATTATTGGCGATCCGGTTGAAACGCCCGATGGCAGCGTCATTCTTACAGTTTCAAAAGTAGGGTTTGGATTTGCGGCAGGTGGAACTGAATTTAAAGGCGATGGAGGCGGCCAGGATTCAGGAGGCAAACACCCTTTTGGCGGAGGGAGCGGTGGAGGAGTGTCCATTACCCCAATCGCTTTTTTAATTGTAAATTCACAAGGGGTAAAAATGCTCCATTTGGATGAGAGCACCCATCTGCTTGAACGAATTCTTGAAACCGCCCCACAGGCGGTCGACAAGGTTCAGCAAATGATTTCCAAAATGACCCAATCCGGGGGAGGGCAGGACAAAAAGAACAAGGACAGCAACAAGGATAGCGGCAATGGCAATAACAAAAAGGGCAATAAAGACAATGAAAATGATAATGATAGTAACAATCAGGACGGCAAGCAAAAAAGAAAGCAAGACAGCGCGGACTTTGATATTTAACTATTTAAGAAGGACAAGCATGGGTTCACGCTTGTCCTTTTTGCTACTTAAATACATATTCACCTTCGCCGACCAATATGGATGTCCCTTTTAATGCTGGCGCCTCTGTATGAAAAACGACCCGTGAAAGATTATTTTTATACCCTTTTGTAAAAATGATAGAATTACCGCCTAGCATCAAAGCTGCTGAATCACCGTTACCCATGATGTCACATGGGAAGCCAAATAATTCTTGCCATTGACTAGCTGCCGCCAATGGGTCGGAAACCTCAAATACGGCACTTCCGAACACTACATCTCCGGCGGGATGGGGCTTAATGATTTCCGCTTCTGACATTTCCCGAAATCGTTCGTCATCCCTTCCTTTCCATTCGATGATGAAGGGATATGCGAGGCCATTGAAGTCACCATCTATCATCATCATCCGCCATTTGATCAATTGGCCATGGGCATTCATGCGTTTACCTTCTCTAATAGGAGTAACGGCGGCGCCTTTTGAAGCGAGGGAGGAGGCCACTTCATCCAGGTTGTCGGTACGCATGGCAATCCTTCCGAATATCTCCCGGCCGGGCAGATATTTCAGCGCATCCTCGACAAGAAGGTTTGGTTCTTCAGGATCCTTCGCATATTCAGGCCTTTCAATTCCCAAAAACTCAATATAAAAAAGACCGAAATAACAAAGGGCGTTATGGGTTCCCCATTTCGTATGGGACCCTCCCTTTGATGCAGCCAGCCCAAATTCATTAAAAAGTTGGATGCCGGCATCCAGATCATTGACATAATGGACTATGTGGTCCAGTTTAAGTTCTGCCATTCTTCTCCCTCCAGCTTTTAAATTCAATAACCAAATAATACAACTATTTTCCCGAAAGAGGAAAGCTCTGAATTGGATCAAATTTTTAAGGAGATTCTTTCCAATGTATATCTTTTGCAAAAGAGTATGTGAAAAGCTTATATTTACTCTGTACATAGTCGAACAAAGGAGGAAATTAGGAATGGCATCCATTACATTTAAAGGAAATCCAGTAACCCTAATGGGCAGCGAGGTAAAAGTAGGAGATAAGGCACCTTCTTTCACGGTTCTTGCAAACGATTTGTCAGAAGTGACACTTGAAGATTCGAAAGGGCAGGTAAGGCTGATTTCCGTTGTACCTTCACTTGATACGGGAGTTTGCGAAGCTCAGACACGGCGCTTCAATGAAGAGGCTTCCGGCCTTGGCAATGTAAAGGTACTAACAATCAGCGTTGACCTTCCATTCGCGCAAAAACGCTGGTGTGGAGCGAATGGGATTGAGAATGTCCAAACGCTTTCCGACCACCGCGACCTTTCTTTTGGTGAAGCATTTGGGGTTGCTATCAAAGAACTTAGGCTTCTAGCCCGTGCAGTGTTCGTCGTGGATTCAAACGGCACAGTCACCTACGCTGAGTATGTCAGCGAAGCAACGAACCATCCGGATTATGAAGCGGCTCTAGAAGCTGCCAAAAAAGCGGAATAGTGAAATGCGGCCCCGGGATTTCCGGGGCTTTGCTTTTTTGGAAAAAAAGGCCGCACTCCGCTACACTTGTGGAGGAATTCAAAAAAAGCTAGAATTGGATAAGAGAATTGACCTGACGGGGGCGCGTAATATGAAACCATCTCCGGTAGAACGTTTGTTTACCGTTTTTAATGAAACCACTTCCATCATACAGGATGAACTTTCCTGCACTTATCTGGAAGCCCTTGCGGAAACAGGGGAAAACCTCTTCCATGGCACCGTTTTGCAGGAAGAAATGAGCGAATTGAGCACCAAACGGCTTAAGAAAAGTTACGAGGCAATCAGACTTGAGGCGTTTTCGAAGGAAGAGATAAGGAAGGCATTCCAGCTTGCCATTTTAAAAGGAATGAAGGAAAACGTCCAGCCTCACCATCAGATGACGCCTGATTCGGTCGGGATGCTGATTGGGTATCTTGTCCAGAAGTTTGTCAAGGCACCATCGTTCCGGATACTTGACCCTGCGGTCGGAACAGGAAACTTGCTTGCGACCGTAATCAACCAGCAAGCGCATAAGCAAATTGAAGCGGCCGGCCTTGAAATTGATGATAGCCTAATCAAGCTTGCCTATGTAAATGCCAACCTGCAGGAGCACTCGATCCAGCTTTTCAACCAGGACAGCCTTCAACAGGTTTTTATCGACCCGGTCGATGCCGTTGTTTCTGATTTGCCTGTAGGCTATTATCCGGACGACGTAAGGGCTGCCGATTATGAATTGGCAGCATCGGAAGGGCATTCATACTCGCATCATCTGTTCATTGAACAAAGCATGAACCAGACAAAACCTGGGGGATACCTCTTTTTTATCATTCCGAACGGGTTGTTTGAAAGCGCGGAAGCACCAAAACTCCGTGAATACTTGAGGAAAAATGCGCACATCCAGGGGATTCTTCAACTTCCCCTTTCCATGTTCAAATCCAGACAGGCGGCTAAAAGCATCTTAATCCTGCAAAAAGCCGGAGAGGGGATAACTGCGCCAAAGCAAGCGCTGCTCGCCGAACTTCCATCCCTGTCCAATCAGGCTGGAACAGAAAAGATTCTAATGAAGATCAACCAATGGATTGCCGAAAACAAATAATAGCAAGAGCCAGAGCAATCGGAAAGGTTGCTTTTGCTCTTTTCAAGAATTATGCAAACTGACTGAATTAAGGAACATTTTGTCCGAATTTCACAATTTGCCTATATTCCTTGAAATGACTCTTGTAAAGTGGGTAAACTGAAAGCGAGGTAGTTTCTAGTTGCCTAATTGCAGGCTAATAACCCGGCTAAAAAGCTGAACGCCCAAACCTGGCCATCGAATCGCATCCGGAATTCCTGCAAGGCAATGACTGACATCAAAGGAGAGGTTAGAAATGCCGAAAATTTTAGCAATCAATGCGGGAAGCTCATCCTTGAAGTTTCAGCTGCTTGATATGCCAGGTGAAAAAGTAATTACAAAAGGCATAATTGAAAGAATCGGCCTTGGCGATTCTTTTTTCAGCATGGAAGTTTCCGGTGAAAAAGTGAAGGAAACACTAAACATTCCAGACCATGAAGAAGCTGTAAAATTGTTGCTTGACGAGCTGACTTCAAAAGGTGCAATTGCTTCCCTTGACGAGATAACAGGAATAGGGCACCGCGTCGTGCATGGCGGAGAAGAATTCAGCGACTCAGCCCTTATCAATGAAGAAGTAATTGAGAAAATCAAGGATCTATCCGAACTGGCTCCATTGCATAACCCAGCCAACATTACTGGCATTCTCGCGTTCCAGCGGGTCCTGCCTGATGTTCCGGCTGTTGCCGTATTCGATACGGCTTTCCACCAAACCATGCCTGAGAGTTCATTCCTATACAGCCTACCATATGAGTATTACAAAAAGTACGGCATCCGGAAGTATGGTTTCCATGGAACTTCACACAAATACGTCTCAAGAAGGGCAGCCGAAATGCTTGGCCGCCCGGTGGAACAGCTGCGCCTGCTTTCCTGCCATCTCGGAAATGGAGCGAGTATCGCAGCAATCGAACATGGGAAATCGCTTGATACTTCAATGGGCTTTACCCCGCTTGCAGGTGTCACAATGGGAACCCGTTCCGGAAATATCGACCCGGCTCTTATTCCATTTATCATGGAAAAAACCGGGATGACGGCAGATGGAGTTCTTGATGTGCTGAACAAAAAAAGCGGTATGCTTGGCGTATCAGGGTTTTCGAGCGACCTACGCGATATTGAGAACGAGGCTGGGGAGGGAAACCCAAGGGCGGAGCTTGCGCTTGAAGTTTTCGCAAGCAGGATTCATAAGTACATCGGTTCCTATGCGGCCCGCATGTCCGGCGTCGATGCGATTATCTTTACCGCGGGTATCGGTGAGAACAGCGAAACAATTAGGGCGAGGGTCCTAAAAGGGCTTGAGTTTATGGGGGTTTATTGGGATCCGGCATTAAACAAGATCAAGGGCCAGGAAGCGTTCATAAATTACCCGTATTCACCTGTTAAAGTAATGGTCATCCCGACGAACGAAGAAGTAATGATCGCCAGGGATGTTATGCGACTCGGCAATATCCACTAAGTTTTTTTAACTTGAACAAAAAAAGCTGTACCTCTTTAGGGGTGCAGCTTTTTTCTTGCTGTCGTTGGCGCCAAATCTTGATTAAAGTAAGTCAGTGAGATTGCGCGGGATTCGCGATATCTAGAAAATAGGCCAACTATGCTATACTGGAGAAAAGTTTTCGATAGGAGGGCCATCCATGCCGCTGACAGACAGGGAAATGACTGTCCTTTCAGAAATTAAGGACTGGGAAAAGAAGCTTCTTGACTACGAACCGAATGACCTTCAGCTAACGTATGAAAAGTACCTGGAAACCGGTTTTTCAATGCTTCCGGAAGAAGTGCGCAGCCAGTTTTTTTCGCTTGTTGACAATTGGCTGTTCCATCTGAATGCAATCATCCAGGGAACCCAATTCCAGCTTGATGCCAAGGAGAGGATTCTTGCCTCTGCACGGGTTTTCGACAGCAAGGTTGAGAGGATCGAAGACATGAAAGGGCTGGAGATAGACCAGTTGAATTATATTGCCCAGCAGCAGATTGCTAGGCACAGGCTGTATTCCTTTGCCCAGGGCGGGATGTCGGGTACGGGCGGGGCGCTGCTGCTCGGGGCCGACATACCGGCAATGGCTGTCATCAATCTCCGCGCAGTCCAGCTTTTGGCGATGACGTATGGTTACGAAGTAAATACTCCGTTTGAGATGATGACTTCACTCAAAGTTTTCCATACCGCAACCCTGCCTCCGAGACTCCAGGGAGAAAGCTGGGAACAGCTTTTGGAAGAACTGAAGGGTGAAAGGGACAGGTATTTTTATGAGGGAAATGATCAATTGACCGATTCGACGTGGCTGGAAATGCCGATGAGGCAGCTTTTTAAGGGAGCGGTCATTGCCCTTTTCAGAAAAAGAATGGTCCAGGGCCTTCCGCTCGTCAGCATGGCAATTGGCGCGGTATCAAACTATCAGCTTACAAGAAGGGTGACCGAGTTTTCCCATAACTATTACAGGCTCCGCTATTTAATGGACAGGGAGGAACGTTTATGAGTATCCAGGAACATAAAAAGGAAGCGCCAAAATCCGTTTCCTGCAAGATTATTACCGTGAGCGATACGCGGGATAAGGAAACGGACAAAAGCGGCCAATTAATCATGTCCTTGCTCGAATTGAACGGACACAAAGTGGTGGCGTATACGATTGTGAAGGATGAAGCCGAAGCGATTAGGGAAGAAGTTCTTAGGGGCTGCGCCGATCCGGAGGTGGATGTTGTCCTGACCAATGGGGGGACCGGCATTGCGGTCCGGGATGTGACGATCGAGACGGTCACGCAGCTTTTTGACAAGGAAATTACCGGATTCGGGGAGCTGTTCCGGATGCTGAGCTACCAGGAGGACATAGGTTCTGCTGCAATCCTTTCACGGGCTGCCGCAGGAGTTGTAAACAACCGGGCGGTCTTTTCGATTCCCGGTTCTTCAGGCGCGGTAAAGCTTGCCATGAACAAGCTGATCATTCCGGAAATCGGGCATGTTGTCAGGGAACTAAAAAAAGATCTTCCCTAATTCACTAACTAAGGAAACATTCCATTCAAAAATGCGATTCCCTTGAAATCCTTACCGTCGGAATCAAAAGAAAAAGCTCCCTCAACATGCGGGAGCTTTTCTTTATGTATGCATTTTCTCTTCAATAATTGCATCGGAAGCCCTGTACCATAACCAAAGATCATTGATGATTGAGGCAAGCCCGGCAATTTCGGTGTTTAATTCACATGATTTCTCAAAGTTGCTTTCATTCGAAAGGGCAGCCTGTTTTTCGTTGATGGAGTGTTCCAGCTCCTTGATCCGGTCAGGAATCGCCCCCCGGATCTGCTCCCATGAAAAGAGAATTTTCTCCCGGATGTCCGGGCTATATTGCTCAAGGTTCTTCTCCAAATCGGGAATCGGGATGCCAAGGCGGCTATCATATGAAAAAAACTGTTCCATGTCTTTATCCTCCAATGCCATATCAAGTAAATTCTATTTCAGATCGGACAACAAGCACATCGCATGGGGCGTAGCGCGTAATATGTTCGGAAACGCTGCCAATCAAGAACCGTTCAACCGCATTGAGGCCGGTTGCACCGCAAACAATTAAATCAATATTGTGCTTCTTCGCGATTTCTTTTGGAATCAGCAGTTTTGGCGATCCGAATTCAACAATATAAGTTACATCCGAAAACCCGCTCCCCAATGCCTGCCGTTTATATTTTTCAAGCAGGTCAAGGGCGTATTGGTCAGCGCGTTCCGCAATTTCCTGGTCGTATGCTTCGACAATCGAAAACGTCCTTGTATCGATTACATGGACCAGCAGTAGTGAAGCTTGATTCCGGGCGGCGATGCCGATTGCTTTCCTGAACGCTAGTTCCGCTTCCCTCGAGCCGTCAACCGCTACCAAAATCTTTTGATACTTCGTTCCCATTGCCTCTTCCCCCTTAAAAGGAATTTAAACACCTGGTTCCACTTCGCTCCCATCTCAATTATACATGAAAAACGCCCGCATAGACTTTCAACTGTTTGAAAAAATAAGTAATGGACAACCAGTTTTGATTTTACCTACAACATGTGAATGGGGATGGTACGGAATGCAGAAAAAAGGCCAGGGACGGCGCACATCTTTCACCTACGATGAAAAAGGGCTTGGGGAAGTAAGCGCGCAAGTCATGAATGCGTACAACAGCGGATTTATGGGAGAAGAAGAGGCGTTGGAAAAAAGAAATGAATATCCGGTAATGAGAGATGAACTGGAATGAATTACGGAAGGCTGCCAAACGTTTGGCAGCCTTTTGGGTTTAAGCGTGCATGTCTGGCCTCCTGCCCCAAGAAATTTACAAAAGCAGGACATTAACCCAATACCCTCCGCCCCCTGAAGCATATTCTTTAGTGTAATTAAAAATAAATGAGGAGGATTTACATTGAACAATGAGTTTCAGTTTGCGGGGGCGCAGCCTGCCCATTTTGCCCACCATGATTTCATTGATCCAAATGATGAGCGAATCCGTCCATTCGGGTTTGGTTTCGGCCGTCCATTCGGGTTTGGTTTCGGCCGTCCATTCGGGTTTGGTTTTGGCAGGCCATTCGGCTTTGGCTTTGGCCGTCCATGGGGCTTCGGCTTCGGAAGGCCGTTTGGTTTCGGTCTTGGGTTTTTAGGGGGCCTTGCGACGGGAGCATTATTGGCGCCAGGTTACGGTTTTGGGTACGGATACCCTTATTATCCATATTACCCGCCATACCCTTATTATGGTTACCCTTACTATTGGTGAAGTTATAGAAGAAATGGAGTGCCTGCTGATGCCGGCGCTCCATTTCTGTTTGGGGCTACTTTCCTTGATATAGATAAAATGTTTCCGTTAAAAGGTTATTTTGGTAAAATGAAAGTGTTTGCATAACAGTACATATTTTGTAGGAGGCATTGAGAGATGAGGATAGGGGTACCAACAGAAATAAAGAATAATGAAAACCGTGTGGCGATGACGCCCGCCGGTGTGGTCAACCTGGTCAACTTCGGCCATGAGGTTTACATCCAGGCAGGCGCGGGGCTAGGATCTGGCTTCACTGACGAAGATTACAAGTCTGCCGGGGCGGGCATTGTCCAGACAGCTGCCGATGCATGGGACAAGGATATGGTAATGAAAGTAAAGGAGCCTCTTCCGGAAGAATATAAATACTTCTACGAAGGCTTGATCCTGTTTACCTATCTTCACCTTGCCCCCGAGGCTGAGCTGACAAAGGCCATGATGGAGAAGAAGGTTGTCGGTATTGCCTATGAGACCGTTCAGCTGCCAAACAGGGCATTGCCGCTCCTGACGCCGATGAGCGAGGTCGCCGGAAGGATGGCCGCGCAAATCGGCGCCCAGTTCCTTGAAAAGGTCCATGGCGGAAAAGGAATCCTGCTTTCAGGCGTTCCGGGGGTCCAGAGAGGCAAGGTAACGATTATTGGCGGCGGTGTAGCCGGAACGAATGCCGCCAAGATGGCAATCGGCCTGGGCGCGAAGGTAACGGTTATTGATTTAAATCCTGAAAGGCTTCGCCAGCTCGATGATATTTTCGGCTCCGATATCACGACCCTTATGTCCAATCCGTACAATATCGCGGAAGCCGTCAAGGAGTCCGATCTCGTTATCGGGGCGGTCCTTATCCCTGGCGCAAAAGCTCCAAAACTGGTCACGGAAGAAATGATCCAATCCATGGCGCCTGGCAGCGTAGTAGTCGATATCGCGATTGACCAGGGCGGCATTTTTGAAACGACAGACAGGATTACGACCCATGACAATCCAACATATACGAAGCATGGAGTCGTCCATTACGCCGTTGCGAATATGCCGGGAGCGGTGCCGAGGACATCGACAATCGCGCTTACAAATGGAACAGTCCCATACGCGATTCAAATCGCCAACAAAGGCTACAGGCAGGCGTGCCTTGATAATGAAGCGCTGCTAAAAGGAATCAATACCCTGAATGGGCATGTCACTTATCAGGCCGTTGCCGAGGCACAGGGGCTTGAGTACAAGAGCGCGAAGGAATTGCTGGAGCAGGATTAAGCACTCCTCAGCACAAACAAATTGCCTTAGCAGGAATAATAGAAAAAGCAGGCGTACCGTTTGACGGTAGCCTGCTTTTTGGTTGTCTAGGAAATTATACAACCGAACCTTGTGGATAACTCGAATTAAGTTATTGTAATCCAGCTCCACAAGGAAAGCTGCGGCAGCATAACATCGCACGAAGGAAAAGTGTTTTTCTTTTCCGAGGAGCGCCTAGCCCCTCGAGGTCATAAGCCGGTTCCCTCCGGAGGGCAGGCCCATCCTCGGAAATGCTCGCATTTCCTTCGTGCGTGGGCGAATTCAGAGATGCCATTCAGTGTCCTGCGGTCCCCGTCTTATGCTGGTCGGGGCTGACCACTAAGGAAAGCTCCTAAGAATAATCATCGCAGGGACAGGCGCTCTTTGCCTGTCACGAAGGCGCTTGCGCATTTTGTTCATAAGCGGGATTTTTATTTGATAATTTGAAGTTCTTTCGGATACTTTGTGAGAATTTCGAGGCCCGATGCCGTTACATGGACATCGTCTTCAATCCTTACGCCCGCGACGCCAGGTACATAAATGCCTGGTTCAATCGTAAAGACCATGCCTTCTTCAAGCTTCAGCTGGTTGGTTTCAGTTACGGATGGGTACTCGTGTACGTTGATGCCGAGTCCGTGCCCGAGGCGGTGCGGGAAAAATTCCCCATATCCGGCACCGGCAATTACGTTCCTCGCAGCCTGGTCGACTGCCGAACAAGGCGTTCCGGGTTTCCCGGCTTCAATCGCCGCCAACTGGGCTTTGAGTACCGTATCATAGATTTCCTTTTGTTGGTCGCTAATCTCACCATATGCAAGCGTACGGGTTATATCAGAGCAGTATCTGTCGACAACGACCCCAAGGTCAAACAGGACGAAATCGCCCTTTTTAATTTTTGTTTGCCCAGGATTCCCGTGTGGGGAAGCAGCGTTTTGGCCGGTAAGGACCATCGTGCAGAAAGACATTTGGCTGACGCCTTTTTTCTTGAGTTCAAACTCAATGGCGGCCAGGACTTCGAGCTCCGTCTTGCCTTCTTTGATTTCGCTTGCCCCGACTTCAATCGCGTAATCTGCCAATGCAGCCGCTTCACGCAGGGCTTTCAGCTCCTGTTCATCCTTAATTAGCCTTAACGAGCGCATTTTTTCCTCGGCAGATACAAACTGCTTCGCTTCGGGGAAAAGCTTCATGAGTTCTTCATAGCGTTCCACATTCAAATGCTCTTTTTCGATTCCGATCTTTGCCGCAGCATTGGTAAGCCGTTTTGAAACCGAATTATGTATCATTTCCCAAGGATTTTCGGTATCCGTGTAACCGATGATTTCATGTCCCCATCCGGATTGGAGGGCATCATTTTTTTCCATGGCCGGCAGGACCAGGAATGGTTCCTCATCCTGGAATACGGCTAGGCCCAAAAGGCGTTCGTGCGGGTCCGTAAAATAGCCGCTCAAATAAAAAACATTATCCGGAGAGGTTAAAAAGCACACGTCTATGCCATTTTCCTTCATCCAGGCTGAAAGTTTCTGTAATCTTCCGTTCATAAATATCCCCCTCGACAATGTATTTGGAAACAGTCTTATTATATCAATAATGGAATCAGGATATTGGATATTCGCATGAAATTGATGTTAAAAGTATAGTAAGGCAGGAAATATTTAAAAAGAGTGGAACCTATAAGGAAATACTTTAGTGGAAGGGGAATGTAAAATGAAAATTTCGTATCATGGCCATTCTGTCGTTAAAATCACCACAGGAGGAAAAACGATTTTGATCGACCCGTTTATTAACGGGAACGGGCTTACCGACTTAAAGGAAGAAAATGAAAGGCCGGACGTAATCATTGTTTCTCATGGGCATAATGACCATGTTGGGGATACTGTCAGCATCGCGAAACGAAATAATTCCCTTGTAATTGCAAATGCGGAAATTTCCGATTTTTTGAGCTGGCAGGGCGTCCGGACGCATGCGATGCATATCGGAGGGGCGTACCAATTTGATTTCGGTAAGGTCAAGCTTACCCAGGCATTCCATGGTTCGAGCTATGCAACGCCGGATAAACAGCTCATCTATTGCGGCATGCCGGCGGGGATTTTGGTGATGGCCGAGGGGAAAACTGTTTATCACGCAGGCGATACCGGCTTATTTTCCGACATGAAACTAATCGGGGAACGCCATCCAATTGATGTCGCCTTCCTTCCGATTGGGGATAATTTCACAATGGGACCGGAGGATGCGGCTTACGCGGCGAAGCTCCTGAATGCAAAAACCGTCATACCGATGCATTACAATACGTTCCCGCCAATCAAACAGGACCCGTACGCGTTTATAGAAATGCTGGAGGCCGGAAACGGGAAAGTATTGAATCCGGGGGATTCAATTGAACTGTAAATCCACCTTTCCTGTTGGGTGACATTTTTCCCTCCCTTATGCATAAAATGGAACAAGCTTATGTAAGGGGGAAAAACAATGGCAAAAAACCGGTACATGCTATGCTTTTTACTCGCAATCTTCCTCATCTATTACGCCGGGCCGAGGCTTCCGCTTGACTTTGCAAGCTCGGAGGGACTATTCACCGCTTCCTGGACAGTGCTTGCTCTTCTGGTCGTTGGCGGCAACATCGCGGGAGCCCTGAAGGCAAGCGGGCCGGGCCGGGGAAAATCTGCTAGCATGGAAGCGCTAAGGAGGAGGGCCCGTTCCCGCTATTAACCGCCTTTCCGAGAGTTTTCAGCTATCCTGCATTGAATCGGTCTTTTTTTAACCTTATAATAAAATAATTAAGTGAAACTTTTTTCGGCGGCGGTTCTTCTGATGGCGGCCTGCCGGCAAAAACGGGGAAAATAAAAAGTCCGCATGGATAGCGGAAAAGAGTGAAGGGTGAAGGTCTTGGCAACAAAGCACGAACAAATTCTGCAGTATATAGATGAGCTTACTATTGGGGAGAAAATTTCCGTGCGCCAAATCGCCAAGGCGATGAGTGTAAGTGAAGGTACCGCCTACAGGGCGATAAAGGATGCTGAGAATAAAGGGTATGTCAGCACCATCGAAAGAGTCGGGACCATCCGGATTGAACGGAAGAAAAAAGAAAATATCGAAAAACTGACCTACGCCGAAATTGTCAATATCGTTGAAGGCCAAGTCATTGGCGGGAAAGCAGGCCTGCATAAAACATTGAATAAATTCCTGATTGGCGCGATGAAGCTCGACGCGATGATGAGGTATACAGGCGCCGGTAATCTCCTTATTATCGGCAACCGGACTAAGGCGCATGAATACGCGCTGAAAGCCGGTGCAGCCGTGCTGATCACCGGCGGTTTTGATACGGAGGAGCATGTAAAGAAGCTTGCCGACAAATTGCAGCTTCCGATCATATCGACAAGCTACGATACTTTTACTGTTGCAACCATGATCAACAGGGCGATTTACGACCAGCTTATAAAAAAAGAAATCATCCTTGTCGAGGATATCCTTACCCCTCTCGACAAAACGATTTATCTCAGGACAGTCGATACAGTCTGCCAGTGGCATGCTTACAACCGCGAGACAAAGCACGGCCGCTATCCGGTAGTCGACCAGGGAATGAAAGTACAGGGGGTTGTTACTTCAAAGGATATATTGGGCCAGGATATGGATACGCAAATCGACAAGGTGATGACGAAGCAACCAATGACTGTCGGCGGCAAAACGAGCGTTGCGTCTGCCTCGCATATGATGGTTTGGGAAGGCATCGAGCTTTTGCCCGTAGTGGATGACTCGAACCGACTTCAAGGCATCATCAGCCGCCAGGATGTCCTGAAAGCCCTCCAGATGATTCAGCGGCAGCCACAGGTCGGGGAAACGCTTGATGATATTGTGACTAGCCAGATGCTGCTTTCCCAAGGGAAAACAAAAGGGGAGGACTTCTACAGGATTGAAGTTTCACCGCAAATGACCAACCATCTTGGGACGATCTCTTATGGCGTGTTCACGACGATTGTCGCTGAAGCCGCAAGCCGGGTTCTTAGAGGGKATAAAAAGGGTGACCTGGTTGTCGAGAACATGACCATTTACTTCCTGAAACCCGTCCAAATTGACAGTATCCTTGAAATTTACCCGAAGGTCCTTGAAGTCGGCCGGAAGTTCGGGAAAGTGGATGTCGAAGCATTCAGCGACGGGACAATGGTCGGGAAAGCGATGATGATGTGCCAGCTAATGGACAGGCAATAATGTAATAAAAAAACTGCACCTATTTTACGGCGCAGTTTTAAATAAAATGGCTAGGAAATCAGTTTTTTCCTTCAGCTTCCTTAATGGCATAGGGCATATAAAATTTGTAAGCCTTTATTCCCGACCAAATATTGATTCCGCCAAGGATGATAAAAATGGCGGCAATGATATAAGCTACCTTGGAATGGTTTAAGTAAAGCTGATTAAGGCCGAATGTGAGCACGAACAATCCTAGCGCAATACCAGACTTTGCGGAGATCCATTTGCGCTCAGCTGGTTTGGTGCTCCTTACATACTTTATTTTATAAAACACATAAAAGGCCAAGGAAAATACGATAAGGATAACTAGAATTGGCATTGGTAAACCCCCATATAGAATAACTACGTTTTATTGTAGCCGGAAACCGGGCTAAATGCCACCATCCTGCCGGTTTTTATAGACTAACTTTTGACTTGAAGGAGACCGTTTATGGAAAACAAAATTTTCGACGCGATTGAACAGCATGGGACCATCATCATCCATAGGCATGTCCGCCCTGACCCGGATGCATACGGTTCACAATGCGGGCTTGCTGAAATAGTGCGCGCATCCTATCCCGACAAGGTTGTTTATTCAGCTGGCAAGGACGAGGAAACCCTCGCTTATCTTTGTGAAATGGACAAAATTCCTGACAGCGCCTATGAGGGCGCCCTTGTCATTGTTTGTGATACCGCGAACACGGAAAGGATCTGCGATGAAAGGTACAGGCTTGGGAAAACGTTGATAAAAATCGACCACCATCCAAATGAGGATCCATACGGGGATGTCATTTGGGTGGATACGACCGCAAGTTCAACAAGTGAAATGATTTATGAATTGTATCTTTCCGGCAGGGACCGGGGCCTTGTCCTGACTGATGAAGCTGCCAGGCTTCTGTATGCCGGCATTGTCGGGGATACGGGAAGGTTCCTTTATCCGAGCACCACGGATAAAACCTTTGCCTACGCGGGTGAATTGATCCATTACAATTTTTCCAGGACGGATCTGTACGACAAGATGTATGAACTAAGCCCGAATATTATAAAATTGAACGGCTATATTCTTCAGAATTTTGAAATGCGGGAAAATGGGATTGCATCCGTCATCCTGACTAAGGAACTTCTCCAAAAGTATGACGCCCCACCATCCGAGGCTTCGCTTCTTGTCAGTACGCTTGGGAATGTAAAAGGGATAAAGGCCTGGGTATTTTTCATAGAAGAGGATGACCAAATCAGGGTGAGGCTCAGGTCGAAAGGGCCGGTCATCAACGGGGTGGCCAGGAAGTTCAACGGCGGGGGGCATCCGCTTGCGGCAGGGGCATCGATTTTTTCGTGGCCGGAGATGGACGATGTTATCAGTGCATTGAACAAAGTATGTGAGTAGTGAATTTCCAATACGAAGCCATTTTTAGGGCCAACCGGCTGACTGCCGGATTGGCCCTTATTTTTTGTGTACATCAGGCGGCAAGGGTAATATGGAGGACGATGCTGACGTTTGTGAAAAAGATTAGCTCCTTCACCTCAAGCCTGTACTTTTTTCCGTTGAGCGATACCGACCTGTTTTCAATGACCCTCTTTATCAAGTCCCTGTTTTTATAAACCGTTTCGATATCTTTGGCTTTAAGTGTTTTCAAATCTTCGAGGACAGCTTCCTCTGTCTCATGGACACTTAAAAGGTCAAGGTTGTATTTTGCGTGGTTTGTTATTTTAACGGTGATTTGCTGGACGAGAAGATTTTCGATATTCTTTTTATTCAAGTTTTTGAATTCATCCTGCCAGATGACAATATCGTCCTTTAGTTCCTGGATGGTATCCCTTTGTTCCTGGATAAGCAAAGTTTGTTTTTCCTGGAGGACTCCATACATATAGATGAACAAAAGCCAGCTGATGGCGCCCCCGATGGCCATCCCGGCGAAAAAACGCTGCCACGACCGGTCGTTATAATACGGTGGGACCCTCATGAAGAAATAAACTCCTGGGTAAACCATTCGATAAGAAGCGCTCCCGTTTGCGCCCCGCCGAGAGCGGATAATATTAGCAAAATTTGTTTGATAATGTCTTTCGTCTGGCCATCGAATATCCCTTTTTCTAATTCATAGATAGGATCGAATGTACCTCCGATTGCGGCAACAATCGCCCATATCCTTAAAGAGGATGAGAGCCGGGCAATGGCGGTCAGAGCTGGCTGCCCGGTAAGGAAGGCGGCGATTCCCCCGATTAGGGCCCCCCCGAGGAGCACCCCAAGAGCAATAAAATAGCTTTCGATAAAAGAAGAAATAAAGCCGGCCTGATTCATGGCATCAACCCTTTTCATGTCATTGCCTTCCTACTCCATCATATGGACAGACTCTTTAAATTATGATACAGGGAACCCGCAACCTACCTTGCACGTTTACCCCATGGAGACCATGAAAAAGGGGAACATATTTTCTTTTGCCTGGTGAACAACTATAATGGAAGGAGAAGGATATATCAGGGGGGAGTGAGAAAATGTCTTTTATTCACCTTCAAACTTATAGTGCGTACAGCCTGCTAAGCAGCACCGCTTCAATTCCCTCGCTTGTTTCGGAAGCGGGGAAAAAAGGATTCAAGGCCCTCGCCCTTACAGACCGGAATGTCCTGTACGGAGCGATTGAATTTTACAAGGAATGCATAAAACACGGCATTGCCCCAATCCTTGGCTTGACTGCGGATGTTTTGTCCGAAGAGAAGGAAACGGAAGCATTTCCACTCGTCCTTCTCGCAAAAAACAATGCCGGATTCAGGAACCTCCTGAAAATATCAAGCGCGATTCAAACAAAGTCCCGGGACGGGATACCGCTTAAATGGCTGAGGCATTATGCAACGGGCCTCATCGCCATTACCCCTGGCATCCAAGGGGAAATTGAACAATTGCTGCTTGAAGGAAAGGGAGAGGAGGCTGGCGCCCTCGCGCAACTGTATAACAGCATATTTGATGGGGACTTTTATTTTTCCATACAGGACCATGGCCTTGAGGAAGAGAAGGCGCTGCTTGGTGTACTGCCCGACTTGGCTTCAAAGCTCGGGATTGGGCTGGCCGCGGCGAATGCGGTCCATTACCTTGAAAGGGATGACGCGCTCGCGCATGAATGCCTTCTTGCGATAAGGGATGGTGCCAGGCTGCAGGAAGAAGGGCGGAACAAGCTGTCCGGAGAGGAATATTATCTGAAAACGGCGGAGGAAATGGTTGGTCTTTTCGGCGATTTCCCCGACGCGCTTGAAAATACGCTCGACATTGCGGGTAGATGCGCGGTTTCGATTGATTTCGGGCGGTTTCACATGCCCAAATATCCGCTTGAGCCCGGCACAGCGCCTGAACACATGCTTGGCGAGCTTTGTTTATCCGGCCTTAAAGAGAGGCGTCCTGGTTTTGGGGATGAATATTTGGAAAGGATCCAGTATGAGCTTTCCGTCATCAACAAAATGAATTTCAATGATTATTTCCTGATTGTTTGGGATTTTATGAAATATGCGCGGGAACGGGGAATCCTGACAGGCCCGGGCCGTGGATCCGCTGCAGGCTCCCTGGTGGCATATTCCCTCTATATTACCGACGTCGACCCTCTGGAGCATGGATTGCTTTTTGAGCGGTTCCTTAACCCCGAGCGGGTCACGATGCCGGACATTGATATCGATTTCCCCGACAACCGGCGTGACGAAGTGATCGACTATGTAGCTGCGAAATATGGCGAGCTCCATGTAGCCCAGATTGCGACATTTGGGACACTTGCGGCGAAAGCGGCGATACGCGATGTCGGGAGGGCGTTCGGCCTGAGTGTGAAGGAAGTGGATTCGCTCTCAAAGGCAATCCCTTCAAGGAACGGAATTACACTTAAGGAGGCATACCGCGAATCGGCAAGGTTGCGTGAGTTCGTTTCCGAAAGCCCGTTCAACCAAAAGCTTTTTGATACAGCGCTTAAGATTGAGGGCCTTCCAAGGCATACATCCACTCATGCGGCAGGTGTAGTCATCAGCGAACAGCAGCTCGTTGAACTTGTTCCAATCCAGGCGGGGCACAACAATGTATTCCTGACCCAGTATTCCATGGAACATTTGGAGGAAATCGGACTTTTAAAAATGGACTTCCTCGGACTTAGAAACCTTTCGCTCCTCGAGGCAATCGTATCAGCAATCAATCGGGAAGGAAAAAGAAAAATTGATCCAAGGTTGATTCCCCTCGAAGATGAAAAAACGTATGAACTGCTTGCTAAAGGAGAAACGACGGGGATTTTCCAGCTTGAATCGGAAGGAATGAGAAAGGTCCTTACCCGTCTTAGGCCAACGAGGTTCGACGACATTGTCGCAGTCAACGCCCTATACCGGCCAGGGCCAATGGAAAATATACCCCTGTTCATTTCAAGGAAGCATGGGGGCGAAGAAATTGGCTATCCCCATAAGGACCTTGAACCGATTTTGGAAAATACATATGGGGTCATCGTTTATCAGGAGCAAATCATGCAAATCGCATCAAAAATGGCCGGGTTTACGCTCGGGGAAGCGGATTTGCTGAGAAGGGCCGTCGCTAAGAAAAAGAAAGAAGTACTTGACAGGGAAAGGGAACATTTCGTTGCCGGTTCGGTTAAAAAGGGGTATGACAAACGTGTTGCGAATGAGGTCTATGATTTAATTGTCAGGTTCGCAAACTATGGCTTCAACAAAAGCCATTCAGTTGCCTATAGCGTCATTTCCTGCCAGCTAGCTTATCTTAAAGCGCATTTTCCGGCCCATTTCATGGCTGCCCTGCTTAGCTCCGTAACCGGAAATGATGTGAAAATAGCCCAGTATATACGGGAATTGAAGGCCTTGGGCATACCTGTTTTCCCACCGTCCGTCAACAAAAGCGTGTTTAATTTTAAAGCTGAAAACGGAGGGGTCCGGTTTGGGTTTGGAGGGATTAAAGGCATTGGAGGAACGGTTGCTCGGGATATCCTGCAAGAAAGAAAGCGGAAGCCCTATGCCGATCTGTTCGATTTCTGCATCCGCCTTCCGCAAAAAACAGCCAGCCGAAAAACGCTTGAAACATTGGTCCATTCCGGCTGTTTTGATGAATTCGGCAAAGACAGGGCTACCCTGCTTGCGAGCATCGATATTGCAATCGAACATGCACAGCTGATGAGCCCGGGTGAGGATGGCCAAACAGGGTTGTTTTCGGATCAATCGCTAATGCCGGCTCCTAAATACATGGAAGTCGATCCGATAAGCCTTGAGAACAAACTTGCTTATGAGAAGGAAGCCCTGGGCTTTTACCTTTCAAGCCATCCTTTGTCCATGCATGAAACGAAGCTGCTTGCAGCGGGGGCATGCCTGCTTGCTGAATTGGAACCGGGTCCACATGTCCGGCATGCGGGGGTGTATATAAACGCTGTCAAAAAAATCCGGACCAAAAAAGGTGAACCGATGGCTTTCCTTACGATAAGCGATCCGAGCGGAGAGATGGAGGCGGTTGCGTTTCCTGATGTATATAAAAGGCATTCCGGCCTTCTAAATCAGGGCGGATTGGCCGTTATGGATGGAAAGGCCGAAAAGAGGGACGAAAAGGTACAATTCATCATCCGAAGTGCCCGCGATCTTGACAGCTGGCTCAGTGAGAGGCCAAATCGGCGCCTGTATTTAAGGCTCACCGAAGAAAACCAGGAACCCGCCCGGCTTAAGGAACTGAAAAAAATACTTTCATCAAGCAAGGGAGAGGCTGAAGTCGTCCTTCATTATGACGGGAGCAAGACGGTCGGCCTCGGCCCTCGATACGGAGTGGAGCCAACAGATATCCTGCTCGGGCTCCTCGCCGACTTCCTTGGAAAAGAGAATGTTATTTTAAAATAATACAAATCTTTTATGAGCGGGTGATTTCCGCTAAAGCCCGTTGAGAGTGGGTTCCCAGCGTGCAAATTCCTGCTTTACATCAATTCAAGATGTGTTATAGTTGTTAAAGAAAGTGTGGTCTGACCACCGTATTAACGATGTCCTTCCATATCCTAAAGGAGTGAATACCTTGACATTGCGTGAAGAAGCACTGCATATGCACCGAGTGAACCAAGGGAAGCTGGAATCTAAATCGAAAGTAGAGGTAAGGAACGCCAAGGATTTAAGCCTTGCTTATTCTCCGGGGGTTGCTGAACCTTGCAAGGAAATTTACGATAAGCCTGAAACAGTATACGATTATACAATGAAGGGAAATATGGTAGCGGTGGTTTCCGATGGGACAGCCGTGCTTGGGCTTGGGAATATTGGGCCTGAAGCCGCACTTCCCGTCATGGAGGGAAAAGCTGTCCTGTTCAAGAGCTTTGCGGGTGTGGATGCGTTTCCGATTTGCATTAACACAACGGATGTTGAGAAAATCATTGAAACAGTCAAGCTCCTTGAGCCGACGTTTGGCGGGGTAAATCTTGAAGATATAGCCGCGCCTAAATGCTTCGAAGTGGAGGAAAGGCTTAAAAAAGAAACAAATATACCAATTTTCCATGATGACCAGCATGGTACAGCCATCGTTACTGTAGCGGGCCTGGTCAACGCCCTGAAGATTACCGGCAAAAAAATGACCGAAATCAAGGTTGTCGCAAACGGTGCGGGCGCGGCGGGAATTGCAATTATCAAGCTTCTTTACAGCTACGGTGTCCGAGATATCATTATGTGTGATACAAAAGGGGCAATCTATGAAGGGCGCCCAACCGGAATGAATGCCATTAAGGATGAAGTTGCCCGGTTTACGAACAGGGACAGGCTTCATGGGAACCTGGAGGACGTAATCAAAGGCGCGGATGTGTTCATCGGTGTTTCCGTTGCGGGAGCTTTGACGAAAGAAATGGTTGCAACGATGAACGAAGGACCGATCATTTTCGCGATGGCAAATCCGGTTCCGGAAATCATGCCAGAAGAAGCCAAGGAAGCCGGTGCGCGCGTGATTGGGACGGGACGGTCGGATTTTCCGAACCAGGTCAACAATGTCCTTGCTTTTCCTGGAATTTTCAGGGGTGCCCTTGATGCACGGGCGACCCATATAAATGAGAAAATGAAAGTTGCGGCGGTTGAAGCGATTGCGAGCCTGATTAACGATGATGAACTGAACGAGGATTATGTCATCCCGGGCCCATTTGATGAAAGGGTCGCGCCAGAGGTCGCATCCGCGGTAGCCAAGGCAGCGATGGAAACAGGGGTTGCCCGCCTTCGCGTCGACCCGGAAGAGGTAAAGGAAAAGACAAAACGCCTTTCATTGATAGGTAGAAATAAGTGAAGGATTCTATAAAGAGCAAATCCCAAAACTCAAAGGTATACATCGAAATCGTCAAGCAGCTTCGGGAAATGATTGCTGCCGATGGCCTGAAAACCGGGGACAAGATACCTTCCGAGCGGGAATTGTCCGAGCGCCTCAATGTGGGGCGCTCCTCTGTTAGGGAGGCTCTCCGGGCACTGGAATTATTGGGCCTTATCGAAACGAGAAGGGGAGAGGGCACTTTTATCCGCGACTTCCAGGGCAACTCGCTCGTCCAGCTCCTTAGCACCTTTATCCTCCAAGATGAAAAAGCCAGGCGGGATGTGAAAGAAACGAAATATTTCATTGAAATGGACTGCCTGAGGCTCATCCTTCAAAAAAAATTCCGCCCAAGTCTGGAAGAGATATATAGCATGGCCGTTTCCGTGGAAATCGATGATGATGAGTTTTTCCACAGGTTGATTTTGTTGGCCGACAATCATTTGTTTTTGCGTATCTGGGTCATTTTAAAGGACTATTACCATTCCCAGGGGTTTAAAAAAGAACGTGCCCGCCCTGAAGAGTACAGGGCTCTTCTCGATGCCCTCTCTGCAGGGAAAGAGGGATTGGCAATAGAAAAATATATGGAATTGAGAAAAATGTCTAAATCCTAGCGACAGAAAGCGGCATCTTTTTTTAAAAAAGTGCCCTATAGTATGGACAGGCCATGCCTTGGCAATCCGGGGCCATTTTTAATCTTTAAGTGGTCTGGCCACTGTTGGTGCTACGCATTCGGAAAGTTTTTCGCTATACTATAGTATGACGAAAAAGCCGATACTCAACAGCCAATGTGGAAATGCCAGGTTCCCGGCCCGCCGGAAAACACCTATGTATACCGGAAGCATTGCAGTTCCCGGTTTTCATTCCACTCTTTAAACTAGGGAGGTACTAACTTGCTAAAAGAGCTATTTACAAAATCGAAGAAGAAAAAATATGCGGCAATACCCTCTGAAGCAGCAAAGCAGGACGTCCCTGAAGGCATCATGACAAAATGCCCTGGTTGCAAGAAAATTATTTATACACGGGAGCTTGCGAAAAACCTGAAAGTTTGTTTTCATTGCGGACGCCATTATCCAATGAACGCCCGTGAAAGGATCCAGAGTTTCCTTGATGAAGGAAGCTTTGAAGAAATGGATGCGGGAATGATTTCCGAAAATCCGCTTGGATTCCCGGACTATCTGGAAAAGCTTGAAAAAGACCGAATCAAAACCAAAATCAATGAAGCGGTTGTGACTGGGACCGGAACTGTGAACGACATTAAGGTATCAATCGCGATTATGGATTCAACTTTCCGTATGGGCAGCATGGGTTCCGTAGTTGGTGAAAAAATCACCCGCGCCGTAGAGAAAGCTGGGGAACTTGGGGTGCCGTTTATCATTTTCACGGCTTCCGGGGGCGCGAGAATGCAGGAAGGCGTATTAAGCCTTATGCAGATGGCAAAAACGAGTGTTGCCCTGAAGCGGTTTAGTGATAATGGAGGGCTGATCATTTCCATCATGACCCATCCGACAACAGGGGGGGTTTCCGCGAGTTTCGCTTCGCTTGGGGATTATAATATCGCCGAGCCGGGCGCGTTGATTGGATTCGCCGGAAGACGAATTATTGAACAAACAATCAGGGAAGAACTGCCTGAAGATTTCCAGACGGCAGAGTTTTTGCTGAAGCACGGCCAGCTTGATGCGGTGATTGACAGGCATGAGCTGAAAGGCCAGATTGGGACAATTCTTGAACTGCATCAGCGTGGAGGTGAACTTGTTTGGTAGGGGAACTGGAATTTGAAAAACCGATTATCGAGCTAAGGAAGAAGATTAGTGAATTAAAGGAATATACAAATAAAACGGATGTAGACCTATCCTCTGAAATTGAGAAGCTGTCGGCGCGGCTGGAGAAACTTGAAGCGGATATCTATTCTAATATCAAGCCGTGGGACCGTGTGCAAATCGCCCGCCATCCAAACAGGCCGACAACCCTTGACTATATCGGGTTTTTATTCGACAGTTTTATGGAATGCCACGGTGACAGGCTATATGGGGACGATGAAGCCATCGTCGGCGGCATCGCGAAGTTTAAAGGGGTGCCGATTACGGTTATTGGGCATCAGCGGGGAAAAGATACAAAAGAAAATATCAGGCGGAATTTTGGTATGCCTCATCCCGAGGGGTACCGGAAAGCTTTAAGGCTGATGAAGCAGGCTGAAAAGTTCAGCCGGCCAATTATTTGTTTTATCGATACAAAAGGAGCCTACCCGGGCAAAGCAGCCGAAGAGCGTGGCCAGAGTGAGGCGATTGCCCGCAATCTCTTTGAAATGGCAAGCCTGAGCGTTCCGGTTGTCTGCATTGTAATTGGGGAAGGCGGCAGTGGCGGCGCCTTGGCACTTGGCGTCGGGAACCATATCCTTATGCTTGAAAACTCGACTTATTCCGTTATTTCGCCAGAAGGGGCGGCGGCGTTGCTATGGAAGGATGCATCCCTGGCAAAACGCGCCGCGGAATCGATGAAAATTACCGCACCGGATCTGAAAGAGCTCGGAATCATTGATCATATCATTCCTGAGGTCCGTGGCGGCGCCCATCGGAACGTTGAAGCACAGGCGCATGAAATCGAAAAGGCGCTTTTCCGGTCGCTGAAGGAATTATCCAGGCTTTCCGGTAGTGAACTAAAGGAACAGCGGTATGAAAAATACAAATCGATTGGCGAGTATTCGCTTTTAAATGACTATATCGGGGTAAATTGAAGCGTGCTTTCCGAAGCACGTTTTCTTTTGTTGTCTAGGAAATTATAGAATTGAACCTTGTGGATAACTCGAATTAAGTTATTTTAATCCAGCTCCACAAGGGAAGCTGCGGCAGCATAACATCGCACGAAGGAAAAGTGTTCTTCTTTTCCGAGGAGCGCCTAGCCCCTCGAGGTCATAAGCCGGTTCCCTCCGGAGGGCAGGCCCATCCTCGGAAATGCTCGCATTTCCTTCGTGCGTGGGCGTATCCAGGGATGCCTTTCAGTGTCCTGCGGGCCCCGTCTTATGCTTGTCGGGGCTGACCACTAAGGAAAGCTCCCTAGAATAGTCATCGCAGTGACAAGCGGTTTGTGCTTGTCGCGAAGGCGCTTGCGCACTTTGTTCGTGTCGCAGGCTTTTCCTTGCCGCAAAAGGTACTTGCACTTTCTGTTCGATGCCAAGAAATTATACTTTTTTGATTTATAACAAAGACTAAAGGAATAGCACCACGCTAGGAAAAACCGTGGGATTCGTTAAAAAGTCCAGGAATTTTCTTATTAAACGCTTACACTTGACTGTAAGTCCGATTTTTGTTTTTTCGTTGCGATTAAGTTGTTAGACCTCTTACTTAATGGTATTTTATAAATGACAGTTTGTTACCTTTATAACAAAGTAAGGCTTTTCCGAAAACCGTTTCTTCATACGGCGAGAATAAATATGGGGTGAATTGTTCAATGAGAAAAATTGGAGTTTTGACAAGCGGCGGGGACTCCCCCGGAATGAACGCTGCCATCAGGGCAGTCGTCAGGAAGGGAATTTATCATGATATCGAGGTTTACGGAGTGTATGGGGGGTTTGCCGGTTTGATTAATGGAAATATCCAGAGGCTTGGATTAGGATCTGTCGGGGATATTATCCATAGGGGCGGCACAATGCTCCAATCAGCGCGGTGCCTTGAATTCAAGACGAGAGAGGGACAAACGAAAGGGATCGAGCAGTTAAAGAAGCATGGGATTGAAGGACTTGTTGTAATTGGCGGGGATGGTTCCTATCTTGGCGCTAAAGCGCTGACCGAACTTGGGTTTCCTTGTGTCGGCGTGCCGGGAACTATTGACAATGATATTCCAGGGACCGAATTTACAATCGGGTTTGATACTGCATTGAATACCGTTATTGATGTAATTGATAAAATCCGTGATACGGCAAGCTCCCACGAGCGCACCTTCATCATTGAAGTAATGGGCCGGGACGCAGGGGATATCGCCCTTTGGGCAGGGCTCGCCGGCGGGGCGGAAACGATTCTCATCCCGGAAGAAAGCTATGACATGGAGGATGTTGCCGAAAAGCTTCGCCGCGGGAATGAGCGCGGGAAAAAACACAGTATCATCGTCGTAGCCGAGGGAGTATGCAGCGGAGTGGAGTTTGCCCGCAAATTAAAGGAAGCAACAAATATTGATACTCGGATTTCCGTTTTGGGTCATATGCAAAGGGGCGGTTCCCCAACCGCGACTGACCGTGTTCTTGCAAGCAGGCTGGGAGCGAGGGCTGTTGAGCTTTTAATCGGAGGGCGCGGCGGAAGAGCGGTGGGAATCGAGCGCAACCGGCTGGTCGATTATGACATCATTGAAGCGCTTGAAGAGAAAAAGCATGTTCTCGACCTTGATTTGTATAAATTGTCACAGGAATTATCTATTTAATGTTTGACGGGAGGATATAGCATGCGTAAGACAAAGATTGTTTGTACAATTGGGCCGGCAAGTGAAAGTGTGGATAAACTGAAGGAATTAATGGTGTCAGGGATGAATGTGGCTCGCCTTAACTTCTCGCATGGTGATTTCGAGGAACATGGTGCAAGGATTGAGAACATCAGGAAAGCTGCTGAAATGACCGGCAAGACTGTCGGAATTCTTCTTGATACGAAAGGGCCGGAAATCCGGACCCATAATATGCGGGATGGCGCGATTGAACTGCAGGCTGGAAATGATATTACAGTTTCCATGAACGAGGTTGAAGGGACGCCTGATATGTTCTCCATTACATATCCAGGCCTCATTGAAGACGTTCACTTAGGATCGAAAATCCTTCTCGATGACGGCCTGATTGGACTTGAGGTTACAGAAATCGATAAGGATAAACAGATAATCGGTACAAGGATCCTGAATTCAGGCACCCTAAAGAACAAGAAGGGCGTCAATGTACCTGGCGTTTCGGTCAACTTGCCTGGAATCACGGAAAAGGACAAAAAAGACATCCTTTTCGGAATTGAACAGGATATCGATTTCATTGCGGCTTCGTTTGTAAGAAGGGCAAAGGATGTTCTTGAAATCCGTCAGCTTCTTGAGGAAAATAATGCGTCACACATTCATATTATTCCTAAAATCGAAAACCAGGAAGGCGTCGATAACATCGATGAAATCCTCGAGGTTTCGGATGGCCTGATGGTTGCCCGTGGTGATTTGGGCGTTGAAATTCCGGCCGAGGAAGTTCCGCTCGTACAAAAAATGCTGATCCAGAAATGCAATGCGGAAGGAAAGCCTGTCATTACAGCGACGCAAATGCTCGATTCGATGCAGCGCAACCCGAGGCCTACAAGGGCGGAAGCAAGTGACGTTGCGAACGCTATCTTTGATGGGACGGATGCAATTATGCTTTCCGGTGAAACGGCAGCCGGGCTCTATCCTGTTGAGGCTGTCCAAACGATGCACAGTATTGCATCAAGGGCCGAAGAAGCATTGAACCATAAAGAAATCCTCCAGAAGAGGAGCAGGGATACGGATACGAATACGACAGAGGCGATTGGCCAATCGGTTGCCTATACGGCCCTCAACCTGCAGGTCAGCGCGATCATCACTCCTACTGTCAGCGGCCATTCGGCACGGATGGTTTCGAAATACCGCACGAAGGCTCCAATCGTAGCCGTGACATTCGATAAGGGCGTACAAAGGCGTTTAAGCCTGGTTTGGGGCGTATATCCGCAAATTGGCAAAAGAGTGAAGTCAACCGATGAAATGATGGACAGTGCGGTCGGTGAAAGCCTGAACAGCGGCATTGTTGAACATGGGGATCTTGTCATCATAACTGCCGGGGTTCCAGTTGCGGAAGCTGGGACAACGAATCTAATGAAGATCCATATTGTTGGCGATATTCTTGCCAAAGGCCAGGGGATTGGCAAAAAATCCGCCTATGGAAAAGCGGTTATCGCCCGGAATGCTGAAGAAGCTCTTGCCAAAGTTGAATCTGGGGATATACTGATTACCATCGGCTCGGACAGGGAAATGGTACCGGCACTTGAGAGGTGCAGTGCGCTGATCACCGAAGAGGGCGGATTGACAAGCCACGCCGCGGTTGTTGGCCTGAATCTTGGCATTCCGGTTATTGTTGGCGTGGAAAACGCAACAGAGATGTTAAAGGATGGACAGGAAATAACAGTTGATGCAACTAGGGGAGTAATCTACAACGGGCATGCAAGCGTGTTGTAAAGCTGCAAAAAGAAGGGAGAGCCATCCCTTCTTTTTGTTTAAACGGCCGCTTACACTGTTCTAAAGGGAGATTGGTGAAAGATGTTTCGAACTTATTTCTTTCTGCTCATTATTCTTGTCCCCGCTGCCGAAATTGGCATTTTGCTCTGGTCGGGCAAAACAATAGGTGTCCTCCCTACCGTATTCCTCATTTTATTAACCGGGGTACTGGGGACGTTTTTGGCGAAAAGCCAGGGGTTGAAAGTCATCCGCCAGGCGCAGCAGCAAATGGGATATGGCCAAATGCCGGGGGAAGCCATCCTTGATGGCATTAGTGTCCTTATTGGGGGAACGTTCCTTCTTACTCCGGGATTTGTAACGGATTTGGCCGGGCTTTTCCTTTTAATCCCGCAAACCAGGACGTTTTTTAAACGATGGCTTGCTTCGCTTTTCAGAAGATGGATGAACAAGGGAACAATCAGGATCATTAAGTGAAAATGAAAACGCCGGCTGGGGAAGCCGGCGTTTTTCTATTGCTTCGTTTCAGTGCCTTTGATGAAAGCCCAAAGATCTTCGAAAACATGTGCGCGTTTTAACGTATTAAAAATGACGAGGACGACCGGCCCTGCTATCAGGCCCAGAAACCCGAGAAGCTTAAAGCCGACGAAGAGAGCGACAAGCGTTGCCAGCGGATCGAGGCCGATGCTGGATGACAGGATTTTAGGTTCCATGATTTGCCTTTGAACGAGTACGATAATATACAACACGCCAAGGCCGATTGCGAGGCCCATATCACCAGCGACCGCCTCGTACAGGATCCACGGTACAAACACGGTTCCGGTGCCAAGATAAGGGATGATATCAACAATCCCGGCAACAAGCGCGATTGTAATTGCGTAATCGACACGCAGGATCAGGAGGCCGACCAGGATGATGACAGTCGTAATAGAGATAAGGGTAAGCTGTGCCTTAAGGAAGCCAAAGAGCGCTTTTTTTAAATCGGCGAACACCGTCCTGCCGCTTGCCCTTGCTTTCACCGGCATAACCCTGCCTCCCATGGCGGACAGCCGGTACCAGTCCTTGCTGATGAAAAATGTCGCCAATAACGAAAAAATCAAGACTGTCGCGGCATTTGGAAACCAAGACAATATCATTGGAATATTACCGAAAAATCCATTCAGGAATTGTCCGACCGTTGTACCGAACTTTTGTCCGACATTCTGGACATTTTTCATAATCGTTTCCTGTTGCCCAGCGTCGAGGTTGTTGAATAAGCCGGTAAGCTGGTTGTATAGTGGAATAATCTGCGATGCGAACATTTCCTCGCTATAACGAATCATTGTGTTCAGATGCCTTGGAAGGACCTCCGCAAGGTATGTGGCGCCGCTAACAATTTCGGCCACCAAAAGTGTTACGAGACCCGCAAATACCGCGAAAATTATGACCAAAGTAATGAGGACCGCCAGCGAACGCGGCATTCGGCCCTTTTTTTCAAAAAAATCAACAAGGGGGTTTATCAGGAAGGCTATGGCAAATGCAATGAGGAAGGGGTATGTTACCGCCGATACGTAATAAAACGCGATAAACGCCCCAATCACCAGCCCCACCACAACAAGCAGCCTCATTGTCCGGGCTATGTAAACAGGATTCAAACGCTCGATTCCTCCTTTTGGAAATAAGATGCGAGATAGTATAAGTTTAACATTTTGCAAATCATTATGCATTAAGGCTATACTTTAAAATGGCGGATTATGAATAGCGTTTGGAAAAGGGCTTTTTTAGCTTCCTCCGATTTTCTATCAGAATAATATTTTTAATTTTTCCAATTCCTTTTCATTCACAAAAATCTGACAATTGGTTATAATAAGACATGAAAGCGCAATCTTTTTTACATAGTTCTAATTATTATGATTAAATAATTGTGTATAGTGTAAAGTGAAGGGGAATTCTTTCAGGACAAACGTGTTTTAATTGGAGTGGCGGGGCAGCGGCATTTGCTTTATTTGAGGGCAGATGCTCATTTTTTGGAATTATTCCGAGCAAGCGCTCATGCAATCCAGCCGGGAACACCGGCCTTCCAACTACACTATAGGAAAAGGGTATGGGGAAATTACAGTTTGCAAAGGAGAGGTTTGGCATGTCAGTTACACGTGGACTAGAAGGGGTTGTCGCAACAACCTCCTCAATCAGCTCGATCATCGATGATACATTGACGTATGTCGGCTATGACATTGATGATCTTGCAGAGAATGCTAGTTTCGAAGAAGTCATTTATTTGTTATGGCACCGGAAATTGCCGACAGAGGCTGAGCTAGAGGAGCTAAGGGGCCAGCTTTCCGCTGAAGCGGGGCTGCCACAGGAAGTGCTTGACCATTTCAAAATGTATCCGATCAAGTCCGTCCATCCGATGGCTGCTTTAAGGACGGCCGTTTCATTGCTCGGCCTATATGATGATGAGGCAGATGCAATGAGCCAGGAATCCAACTACAAAAAAGCTGTCCGCCTCCAGGCCAAAATGCCTGCGCTCGTGACGGCTTTCGCCAGAATCAGAAAAGGGCTCGAGCCAATTGCCCCGAGGAAGGACCTTGGCTTTGCCGCCAACTTCCTGTACATGCTGACAGGAGACGAGCCGGATGCGATTGCCATTGAGGCTTTTGACAAGGCGCTTGTCCTGCATGCGGACCACGAATTGAATGCTTCCACCTTTACAGCAAGGGTTTGTGTCGCCACGCTTTCAGATGTATATTCCGGAATTACAGCTGCGATTGGCGCCCTTAAAGGCCCGCTCCATGGCGGTGCGAATGAAGCAGTGATGAAGATGCTGACTGAAATTGGCTCCCTTGAGAATGTCGAACCATATGTAAGGGGCAAGCTTGATAATAAAGAAAAGATTATGGGCTTTGGACACCGTGTTTACCGGAAGGGCGACCCGCGCGCTAAGCATCTGCGGGAAATGTCCCGGAAACTGACCAAATTGACCGGCGAACCACACTGGTACGATATGTCGGTGAAAATAGAGGAAATCGTTACCGGCGAGAAAAACCTTCCGCCGAATGTCGATTTTTATTCCGCTTCGGTATACCACAGCCTTGGCATCGACCATGATTTGTTCACGCCAATTTTTGCAATCAGCCGTGTGTCGGGATGGCTTGCGCATATTCTCGAGCAATATGACAATAACAGGCTGATCCGCCCGCGCGCCGAGTACAATGGACCGGGGATGCAAAAATATATCCCGATAGGGGCGCGCTGAACCGCCTGCCGGATTGGTTTACTTTTCCGAAGAAACTTGATGTAATGAATAGAGCGGGGGAACGTGCAAACTGGCCTGCCCCCGCTTTTACAGGTTAGGAGGGGCCTTCTAACCTTTTAAAAACGCAGTTTTATTTTAATAGGATTCATCAGTGGAGGGAGAAATGACAATGCAAGGTGAAAAAATCACAGTCCAAAACGGGGTATTGAATGTCCCTAATAATCCAGTAGTCCCATTTATTGAAGGAGACGGAACCGGCCCGGACATTTGGGCTGCATCAGTAAGGGTTCTTGATGCGGCAGTTGAAAAGGCATATAAGGGTGAAAAGAAAATTGTCTGGAAAGAAGTGCTTGCCGGAGAAAAGGCGTTCAACCAGACTGGCGAATGGCTCCCGCAGGAAACGCTTGATTTAATCAACGAATATTTAATCGCCATCAAAGGGCCTCTGACAACCCCGGTTGGCGGCGGAATCCGTTCCCTGAACGTAGCGCTTCGCCAGGTACTCGATTTGTTCGTTTGCCTGCGTCCTGTAAGATGGTTCGAAGGCGTGCCTTCGCCGGTCAAGCGCCCACAGGATACCGACATGGTCATTTTCCGTGAAAACACGGAAGATATTTACGCGGGAATCGAGTATGCAAAAGGGTCAGATGAGGTTAAGAAACTAGTCGAATTCCTGCAAAACGAAATGGGCGTAAACAAAATCCGTTTCCCTGAAACTTCCGGTATCGGGATCAAACCGGTTTCCGAGGAAGGGACATCCCGCCTTGTCCGTGCAGCGCTTAATTATGCAATCAAGGAAGGCCGAAAATCCCTGACCCTCGTACATAAAGGGAACATTATGAAATATACAGAGGGCGCGTTCAAGAACTGGGGCTATGAACTTGCTGAAAAGGAATTCGGCGATAAGGTCTTCACATGGGCCCAGTATGACCGCATCAAGGAGGAAGAAGGGGTTGAAGCCGCGAATAAGGCACAGGCAGACGCGGAAGCAGCTGGCAAGATCATCGTGAAAGATGCCATCGCGGATATTTTCCTCCAGCAAATCCTGACACGCCCGAAGGAATTTGATGTCGTTGCGACAATGAACCTGAACGGCGACTATATTTCCGATGCGCTTGCGGCGCAGGTAGGCGGAATCGGCATCGCCCCTGGCGCCAACATCAACTATGAAACTGGCCATGCCATTTTCGAAGCGACCCACGGCACCGCTCCTAAATACGCGGGCCTTGATAAGGTGAACCCATCTTCGGTCATTTTGTCCGGAGTCCTAATGCTTGAGCACCTAGGCTGGAACGAAGCAGCGAATTTGATCGTGAAATCGATGGAAAAGACAATTGCTTCCAAGGTTGTCACGTATGACTTTGCACGCCTGATGGAAGGCGCGACTGAAGTGAAAACATCCCAATTCGGCGACGAGCTTATTAAAAATATGGAATAATTGGGCCGGACAGCCCAGGCACCCTATTTGCATTTCATGGCGGCGGGGCCATCGCATCCCGCCGGCATCCCAGTTTAAAATGATAACCAGGGAGGAAACGACATGTCATTGAAACGCAAAAAGATTTCAGTCATCGGCGGGGGCTTTACAGGGGCAACGACCGCATTCCTGCTCGCCCAAAAAGAGCTTGGCGATGTAGTCCTTGTTGATATACCGCAGATGGAAAACCCGACAAAGGGGAAAGCTCTTGATATGCTGCAGGCAAGCCCGGTCCAGGGATTTGATGCCAACATTACGGGAACGTCCAGTTACGAGGACACAAAGGATTCCGATATCGTTGTTATTACCGCGGGGATTGCCCGGAAGCCAGGCATGAGCCGTGATGACCTCGTCCAGACAAACCAAAAGATTATGAAGAGCGTTGCGCAGGAGATTGCGAATTACTCACCTGACTGCTTCATCGTGGTTTTGACCAATCCTGTCGATGCCATGACCTATACAGTTTTCAAGGAAACGGGCTTCCCTAAAAACCGTGTCATCGGGCAATCCGGCGTTCTTGACACCGCAAGGTTCCGCACCTTTATCGCCCAGGAACTCAACTTGTCTGTAAAGGATATTACTGGCTTCGTCCTTGGCGGCCACGGGGACGATATGGTGCCGCTCGTCCGCTATTCATATGCTGGCGGCATCCCGCTTGAAACCCTTATTCCCAAGGAGCGCCTTGAGGCTATTGTTGAGCGTACACGCAAGGGCGGAGGCGAAATCGTGAACCTTCTAGGCAACGGAAGCGCCTATTACGCGCCTGCTGCCTCCCTGGTTGAAATGTGTGAAGCAATCCTGAAGGACCAGCGCCGAGTCCTTCCATCAATCGCCTATCTTGAAGGCGAGTATGGATACGAAGGCATCTATCTTGGCGTTCCAACCATTCTCGGAGCAAACGGCATTGAGAAGGTAATCGAGCTTGAACTGACAGAAGACGAGAAAGCCGCCCTTGACAAGTCCGCGGAGTCAGTGCGGAATGTCATGGCTGTGCTTGCATAATGCGGTGAACGAAATTCGGGGGAGCTTCCCCCGAATTTTTTGGCTGGATGGAAGTTTGACCGAAGATTTTAAAACTAGATTTTATTAATGGCAGTGTTGATTTTTACTACGTTGATTGTAGCGTAGGGCACCGACTCCTGCGGGATGCAGCGGCAAGGTTGAGACCCCACAGGCGCTAGCGCCGAGGAGGCTCAACTGACGCCCCGCGGAAAGCGTGTGCCCGGAGCGGAAATCAACAGCCAATTTTAACAGAGCCTGAGGATAAGTGAAATTTTGTTTTGTTAAACTACTTTACAAAAAGGTATCCATAAAGGAGGGCGCCAACCATGCTTTTAGGAAAAAAAAGAAAGCTTGGCAGAAGGATAGAAGAAATGTCGGTGGGGGAAAAACTTGCCCTTACCGAAAAAATTGAAGACAAGGATCTGCTTCTTTATTTGGGGCTGACAAATGACGCGAACCCTTTATACATACAGCATGATTATGCATCCCAAACCCCTTTCGGAAAACCGGTTGTGCCCGCTATCATGCTGATCGGGATTATTACATCCGCCATATCCAAGTACCTGCCTGGCCCGGGAAGCCATATCCTTGCCCAGGACCTGGAATTCCCCAAACCCGTTTACCACTATGGAACAGTTGATTTTCTGCTCGAAGTAACGGATGTGGACCAAAAATCACATACGGTCACAATTCAAGTAGAAGGCAAGAACGAAGCCGAAGAAAACGTCGTCACCGGCAACATAAAGGTCTGTCCTCCACATCGCCTCTCGCGTATGGACGGCAGTGCGCTCGATAACTTTTAAGGGCAGCCAATGGCTGTCCTTTCGCCATTCTTGAAGGCTAAAAATATTTACTATAGTATAGTGTTAGGGGAAGTTATAGAGATAACAGGGGTAATTCATTCTCGCGGAGGTCGTTATGAAGAAAAAGGTACTGGTTGTCGATGATGAACAATCGATTGTAACGCTGCTAAAATACAATCTTGAGCAAGGGGGATATGAAGTTCTTACAGCGATGGATGGTGAGGAAGGCAGGGAAAGGGCGATAAATGAACGCCCGGATATGATTATCCTTGACCTAATGCTCCCCCGGATCGACGGCATTGAAGTTTGCAAGCAGCTCCGCCAGCAAAAAGTGATGATCCCTATCCTGATGCTAACGGCAAAGGATGACGAATTGGATAAAATACTTGGCCTGGAGCTTGGCGCGGATGATTATATGGTTAAGCCTTTCAGTCCGCGTGAAGTTCTGGCGCGCGTAAAAGCGATTCTCCGCCGGACAGAACAATATCAGGAGAAGCAGCAGGAAAAGGCTGAAGAGGAAGAAGCAGTCCTGATTGGGGACTTGAAAATTTATCCGGAAAGGTTCGAAGCTTTTTTCAAAGAGGAGCTCCTTGCCCTGACGCTAAAGGAATTTGAACTCCTGAATTGCCTGGCGCAAAATAAAAACAAAGTCCTGACAAGGGACCAGCTGCTAAGCACCGTCTGGAATTATGATTTTGCAGGGGACACAAGAATTGTGGATGTACATATTTCCCATCTCCGGGAAAAAATTGAGGCTGATTCCAAAAAGCCCGACTATATAAAAACAATCAGGGGACTGGGCTATAAAATGGAGGAGCCGAAGGGCGAATGACAAAATACAGGACGAGGCTTTTAACCGCAATGGTCCTTTTGACAGTCGCTGTCCTTCTGGGGCTTGGCATCCTCCTCGGCCAGCTCCTAAAAAATTATTATCTAGATTCATTTTACGAGCGGCTTGAAAAGGAAAGCCGCCTGCTCCGAATGTATATCGAGGATTACGGGGGCATCCTAGGCGCTGACAGGACTGAATTGGGGAAATTCGGCAACAAGCTTGGCGCAGGCATCCTATTGGTGGACGAGAGTGGCGGAATCCTCTACAACAGCAAGGAAAACGTCACCGCTCCCGATGATTTAATCACGGATATTGTTTTGGGGGATAACAAAAAAAAGCGGTTCTTCAAATTGAAGGACAAGCAGGAAGTCCATTATTATTGGACAGAATTGAAAAAAGGGAGCGATACGGAAGGATACCTGTTCCTGAGCCTGGCTTCGAGTGAATTAAAGGACGCCTATAAAAATATTTGGTGGTTCATCTCGCTAAGCCTTGGCCTTGCCCTTGCAATCATTGTGCTTTTGGGCATGAGGATTACACGTAAGTATGCAAAGCCCATAGAATCAGCTTCCAATGTGGCGATGGAGCTTGCAAAGGGGAATTACAGGGCAAGGACCTATGTAGAGGACAGAATCGATGAGACCGGGCTGTTAAGCTCATCCATTAACGTCCTGGCCCGCAACCTTGAGGATATGTCCAAAACCCGCGATATGCAGCAGGAGAGGCTGATGACCCTGATTGAAAATATCGGCAGCGGGCTAGTCCTGATCGACAGCCGCGGCACGATTAACCTTATAAACCGTGGGTACAGGGAATTATTTGAAGTGGAACAAGCCGACGTATTATACAAGCCTTATTACGAAGCCATTCGTTTCAGGGAAATCCGGGAAATGATTGAAGAGATTTTCATGACTGAACAAAAACAGCGGCGGCAGTTTATTTTGCCTGTTTTAATTGAACGGAAATATTTTGACGTATCAGCATTGCCTATTATCGGAACGAACAATGTCTGGAAAGGCGTATTGCTTGTTTTTCACGATATAACCGAACTGAAAAAATTGGAACAAATGAGAAAGGACTTTGTCGCGAATGTCTCGCATGAGCTGAAGACGCCCGTTACTTCAATTAAGGGATTTGCCGAAACGCTGCTTGATGGCGCGATGAAGGATGAACAAGCGCTGCAGGAGTTCCTGTCGATCATCCTTAAGGAGAGTGACCGGCTCCAAATGCTGATTGAGGATCTTCTTGAATTGTCAAAATTGGAGCAGCATAATTTCAGGCTTGATATCTCTGTATTCAGCCTCGATTCAATCGTAAAGGACATTGTGGCAATCCTTGAAGGAAAAGCTTCAGAAAAAAATATCAGACTTATTGTCCATCCTGTTCCTGCCGAGATTGAGATGGAAGGGGATCCATTCAGGATGAGGCAAGTATTGATCAACCTCCTTTCAAATGCAATTAACTATACCCCCGCGGGCGGAAAAGTTGAACTATCCATTCGCGAAGCCGGAAAAGAAGTGCTCATTTCCGTCAAGGATACCGGTATAGGAATAGAGAAGGAAGAGGTATCGCGGATTTTTGAACGCTTTTACAGGGTCGACAGGGCGAGAAGCAGAAATTCGGGAGGCACGGGCCTTGGGCTTGCGATTGTAAAGCATATTGTTGAAGCCCACAGGGGAAGGATTACAGTAAAAAGCATCCCGGGAAAAGGGAGCGAATTCATCCTTGAATTCCGCAAGCTTGCCCGGGGAAGATAACCAAGGAAGAAACGGCCCCTTTACAGTAAAAGGAAGGTTTTACGATCAGGGCTGGTTTTGCAAAGGAACAGGAGGAATAGAAGTGGAAAAAAAGAAGCTCGTTTTAATTGATGGAAACAGCATTGCCTACCGTGCTTTCTTTGCCTTGCCTTTCCTCAATAACGACAAGGGCATCCATACGAATGCCGTGTACGGTTTCACGATGATGCTGATGAGGATTCTGGAGGATGAGAAACCGACACATATGCTCGTTGCATTCGATGCGGGCAAAACGACATTCCGCCACGCTACATTCAGTGAGTACAAAGGCGGAAGGCAAAAGACGCCGCCCGAGCTGTCCGAGCAGTTCCCGTTTATCCGCGAATTATTGGACGCTTACCAGGTACCAAGGTACGAGCTTGAGAATTATGAAGCGGATGACATAATTGGAACCCTTTCGCTTGAAGCCGAAAAAGAAGGCTTTGAAGTTAGGGTCATTTCGGGCGATAAGGACCTTACACAGCTGACATCCGAAAAAACGACTGTCGGCATTACCAGGAAGGGCATTACCGATATTGAGGAGTACACTCCAGAACACATAAAAGAAAAGTACGGCCTTGAACCGTGGCAAATCATTGATATGAAAGGATTAATGGGTGATTCGTCGGACAACATCCCCGGAGTTCCCGGAGTCGGTGAAAAAACGGCAATAAAGCTTCTTAAGGAATATGAAACACTGGAAAACCTCCTTCAGTCAACGGATAAGGTGAGCGGGCAAAAACTGAGGGAAAAGCTCGAAGAATTCAAGGAACAGGCGAGGATGAGCAAGGAACTCGCGACCATTACGAGGGAAGCCCCGGTTGAAGTAAAACTTTCCGAAATGTCCTATGAAGGCTTTGACAGGGAGAAAGTCCTTGCCATTTTTAAAGAACTTGGCTTCAACTCGCTGCTGGACAAACTTGGAGAAGATATCGGTGAAGTTGAAACAGCGGCAGATTTGGTGGAAGTCGATTTCGAGGCTCCTGATGAAATTGATATAGAACTGTTTGGCGGCGAAACTGCCTTTTATATTGAAATCCTTGAGGACAATTACCATTACGCAGAAATCATTGGCATGGCCGCAGCAAGTGAAAAGGGGCGGTTTTATTTTTCCGAGGAAAAAGCCCTTCAGTCTCCCGCTTTCAAACAATGGGCGGAGGATGAAACGAAAAGGAAAATTGTCTATGACGCGAAAGCAACCGAGGTGGCACTCCGCAGGCGAGGTATCCACCTTAAAGGTATTGTATTTGATGTTTTCATAGCAAACTACATCATTGACCCTTCTGCGAATATTGACGACCTTTCCACAATCGAGAAAAAGTATGGAATTAGGAACGTCCAGGGCGATGATGCGTTTTACGGAAGGGGAGCAAAACGGAAGGTTCCCGGTGAGGAGGAACTGGCCGGGCATCTTGTCAGGAAGGCAGTTTCGATAGCCGAGCTAAAGCCACTTTTGGAAAAAGACCTGCGTGATAACAGCCAATACGAATTGTTCACCGAGCTTGAGATGCCGTTGACCCTTGTCCTGGCGGATATGGAATCAACGGGAATAAAGGTTGATCTTGCACGGCTAAAGGCGATGGGCAGTGAAATACATGATAAACTCGAAGTCATTGAAGAGAAAATCCATGAGATGGCCGGAGAAAAATTCAATATCAATTCGCCGAAACAGCTCGGGACGATTTTATTTGAAAAGCTGGGCCTTCCATCCGGCAAAAAAACAAAAACGGGGTATTCGACTTCCGCCGATGTTCTTGAGAAGCTAGCGGGAGAACATGAAATCATCAGGCTTATCCTTGATTACCGGCAGCTTGGAAAATTGCAGTCGACTTATATTGAAGGGCTCCTGAAGGTTGTCGATCCCAAAACGGATAAGGTGCACACCCGCTTCAACCAGGCACTTACGGCAACAGGAAGGCTGAGTTCAACGGACCCGAACCTTCAGAACATCCCAATCCGCCTTGAAGAAGGGCGTAAAATCCGCCAGGCGTTCATCCCATCCGAGGAAGGCTGGGTCATTTTCGCGGCGGATTATTCCCAGATTGAATTAAGGGTACTCGCCCATATCGCAAATGATGAAAAATTGATTGAAGCGTTCCGTGAGGGCGAGGACATTCATACAAAGACAGCAATGGCGGTCTTCCATGTCGGACCGGATGAAGTCACGTCGAATATGCGCCGCCATGCCAAGGCGGTTAATTTCGGGATTGTTTACGGAATCAGTGATTTTGGCCTTTCCCAAAGCCTTGGCATCACAAGAAAAGAGGCTGGCAAGTTCATTGAACGGTACCTGCAAAGCTATCCTGGAGTCCATGATTACATGGAGGATATCGTAAAAGTGGCCAAGCAGAACGGGTATGTCACAACGCTCATGCAAAGGAGAAGATATATACCTGAAATCACGAGCAGGAATTTTAACCTGAGGAGCTTTGCCGAAAGGACCGCCATGAACACGCCAATCCAGGGAAGCGCCGCCGATATCATCAAGAAAGCAATGATCGAAATGGATAAGGCGCTGAAGGATAAGGGCCTTAAAGCCCGCCTTCTTCTGCAGGTGCACGATGAATTGATTTTTGAAGCGCCGCCGGAGGAAATTGAAACGCTCGAAAAACTTGTTCCGGATATTATGGAGAATGCCCTCGAGCTGAACGTGCCCCTCAAAGTTGATTACTCATACGGGCCAACCTGGTATGATGCAAAATAGGCGTGAACATTTAGATCGAAGGGTGGGCTGTGAATGCCGGAACTGCCGGAAGTAGAAACCGTCAGGAAGACACTTGAACAACTTGTTATTGGAAAAAGAATCAGCAATGTATCGATCTTCTGGCCAAAAATGGTCAAAAACCCGGAGGACACAGTCCAATTCACCGATGCGTTAAGGGGGCAAAGCTTTCTTGAAATCGGCAGGCGGGGRAAATTCCTGATTTTTTATACCGAGGATTATGCCCTTATCTCCCATTTGCGGATGGAGGGTAAATATTCATTGGAAAAAGCCGGCGACCCGGTGGATAAGCATACCCATGCGATTTTCCTGTTCGAAGATGGTACTGAACTGAGATACCGGGACGTGCGGAAATTCGGGACGCTTCACTTATTCCTGAAAGGGACGGAATTCAGCCAGCCTCCTCTTTTCGGGTTGGGGCCAGAGCCTTTTTCCGATGAATTTACTGTCGAACATTTGGCTGAAAAGCTCGCGAAGACAAACCGGAAAGTAAAGACCGCCCTGCTCGACCAGAAGATTCTTGTAGGCCTAGGGAATATTTATGTGGATGAGGCGCTCTTCAGGGCGGGCATCCATCCGGAGAGGCCCGCAAACTCTTTGGACGGTGCAGAAGTAATGAAGTTGTATGATGAGATTGTCGCCACGCTTGGCGAAGCGGTTGAAAAGGGCGGCAGCACCATCCGTTCCTATGTGAACTCCCAGGGGCAAATAGGCATGTTCCAGCTTGATTTGCTTGTTTACGGGCGAAAAGGTGAAGCTTGCAAAAATTGCGGGACCCCGCTTTCAAAAGGAGTGGTCGGCGGCAGGGGTACACATTACTGCCCTAATTGCCAAAAGCTTTAATCGGGAAGCAGGCACTTTCTAAATCGTTGCCGGCTGCGCATTATTTTGGTATTTGGAAATTATAAGTGATCGGGGTAATCACTATGTCATTGACAATCGGTTTAACCGGCGGAATCGCCAGTGGTAAAAGTACGGTGGCAAGCATGTGCGGGGAAATGGGCATACCGGTCATTGACGCGGATGTCGAGGCGCGGCTCGCTGTCGAACCGGGTGAGCCGGCATACGAGAAAATAGTTGAATCGTTTGGGCCTGGAATCGTATTGCCGGACGGGGGGATAGACAGGAAGGCGCTTGGGGCGGTCATCTTTAATGACGATCAAAAGCGGCTTTTGCTAAACGGGATTGTCCACCCAGAAGTACGAAAGAGGATGGCTGAAAAGAGGGAAGGGGAAGAGAAGTCGGGTGCCGCAGTCATTATTCTCGATATCCCGCTTCTTTTCGAAAGCAAATTGGCACATTTGGCAGATAAAACACTTGTCGTCTATGTCGACAGGGATACACAGCTTTCACGGCTGATGGCAAGGAATTCTTTTTCAAAAGAAGAGGCGGAAGCGAGAATCGGCTCCCAAATGCCACTTTCCGAAAAAGCAGCCATGGCCGATGCGGTGATTGATAATAATGGAGAAATTGAAGAAACAAAACGGCAGCTCATTGAAATACTGGGGCGCTGGCGAAAAGAATTTGGCGTCTAGCCAGTTTTGGATACAGGCATTCCCTTTGGATGGGTGCCTGTATTTTTTATATAGCCATTTTTTAAAAGTTTCTTCACCATAAGGAGTGGTTTCCTCTTTTATTTACCGAAGGAAGTGCTGGCCACCGCTGTTCAGGCGTTAAATCTTCCTTTAGTGCCCGAAGGAAGTGCTATCCACCGCTGTTCGGTCGCTAAATCTTCCTTTAGAGCTCGAAGGAGAGGCCATCCACCGCTGTTCGGGAGTTAAATCTTTCTTTATTGCCTGAAGAAAGTCCTATCCACCGTTATTCGGTCACTATAAGCATTCCGTTAGAATCACAAGAATTCTAGGGGGGGTCAGCCCCGCTGTCTGGCTAGCACACTTGTTATATGCTCTTAAACTATTTTGAAAGGGGGTACTCTTGCTTTTCGAGGGGTTTTCTTCTTCAATTAGTGGCATAATCATATATCAGCCCATTCGTTAAAATCACTCTTTGTGGTAAAGAACCAAAAACAAAGTGAAAAAGGTAAAAAAATATGCACATTAATCATCACAATTCGATTCGATTATGTTATACTAATTATGCGAAATAGCAGATATAAGTATAACATAGTGTGGAAGGAGCCGAATCATGAAGGCGAGAATTGCGATCAACGGGTTTGGGAGAATTGGAAGGATGGTTTTCCGGAAAGCCATCGAGGAAGATAATATTGATGTGGTTGCTGTCAATGCAAGCTATCCAGCTGAAACACTGGCACATTTACTTAAATATGATACAACGCATGGCCCTTTCATTGGCGAAGTGGTGGCGCTTGAAAATGAAATTATTGTCAATGGAAAGCGCGTAAAGCTGATTAGCAATAGGAATCCTGAACAGTTGCCTTGGAAAGAGCTAAATATTGATATTGCAATCGAGGCAACTGGAAAGTTCAATTCGCGGGAAAAGGCAGCCCTCCATCTTGAAGCAGGAGCGAAGAAAGTCATCATTACGGCTCCTGGAAAAGATGAGGATATTACAATTGTGATGGGCGTAAATGAAAGCGCATTAAATATTGATGAGCATGATATCATTTCAAATGCGTCCTGTACGACAAACTGCCTTGCTCCGGTCGCGAAATTGCTAGATGAGAAATTTGGCATTGAAAACGGCCTGATGACAACCGTGCATGCCTATACGAATGACCAAAAGAATATTGACAATCCACACAAGGATTTAAGGCGTGCGAGGGCGTGCGCACAATCCATCATCCCGACAACGACGGGTGCGGCGAAAGCGCTTGCATTGGTATTGCCGCAGCTTAAGGGAAAGCTTCACGGGATGTCGCTCCGGGTTCCGACCCCAAACGTATCCCTTGTCGACCTGGTTGTTGACTTGAAAAAGGATGTAACCATGGAAGAAGTCAATTCAGCGTTCATTGAAGCATCAAGGGGAGAAATGAAAGGCATCCTCGACTTTACTGACGAGCCGCTCGTCTCAGTCGATTTCAATACAAATTCCCATTCCGCGATTATAGACGGGCTGTCGACAATGGTCATGGGCGGCAGGAAAGTAAAAGTGCTGGCTTGGTATGACAATGAATGGGGTTATTCATCCCGGGTAGTCGATCTGGCGCTTTATGTCGCAAAGCAAATTGCTTCAAAGTCGGAGATCAAAGTAGGGTAATACCGGAAAGCCGAATGTTATGTGAAAGCCGCCGTTGAAGGCGGCTTTTTGTGCTAGGTTGAGTTGGTGAGGATGTTATGTATATCCCAGATGGGTGACATTCTGGAGCTGAAAAGCGGTTTAACTGTAATGAAAATCCCGGAAGCGTTACCTTTGATTCTTTCAAGAAAACCGTGTTGGGAGGCCTCCTGTTTTTTTTACCAACAAAGGCATTTCCCCGCAAAAATACGTACCTTAGCCTAAAAGGGAAAACCCACAATAACACCAAAAACCCAGCCCTAAAGACGAACATTATCCCCGCTTTTAAAATTTTCATTTTGATAGGTTGCAAATTATATATAAACAAAGTATACTAGTCATCGTGAACTTCTTGAAATTAGGTAACAATTAATTACTTAAAGGGTTAGGACCTCTCTGGACTAACTTTCCCCCGTGGTAATTACCGGTTACCGTCAATTGTATGGTTTCAGGAATGAAGCGAAAATGTTAGAGGGGGATAATTTTATATGGAAACTATGGGACGACACGTGATCTCCGAACTGTGGGGATGCGACTTTGAAAAGCTGAATAACATGGATTTTATTGAAAAAACTTTTGTAGAAGCTGCTCTAAAATCAGGAGCCGAAATCAGGGAAGTGGCATTTCATAAATTTGCGCCACAGGGAGTAAGCGGAGTAGTCATTATTTCCGAATCCCACCTGACCATTCACAGCTTCCCTGAACATGGATATGCGAGCATCGACGTTTATACGTGCGGCGATTTGAACCCAAATGTCGCAGCGGATTATATCGCTGAAGCGTTGAATGCACAAACACGCGAGAATATTGAACTTCCTCGCGGCATGGGCCCTGTACAGGTCAACCAGGCGAAGGCTCTGTAATTTAATTTCATACTGACGAACGAATCCAAAGAGGCGTAATTGCGCCTCTTTTTATATTTTTCTGGAACTATGGGCAACTCTCATAGTTTGCGCTTTAGCATTGCGTTGGTATTCGAGGCGCATGCGCATTTTGTTCTTTGCTGAAATGTTGTACACTTGGTATAGGAGAGATCAAACCTGCAGTAAATAACGCGGTGGAGGAAGAAATTGTGCTTAAGAATTTGGTGAGGCGTTTTTCGAATGTTTGTGAAACCAGCGAAGGCAACCCTGATGGCGGGCTTCGGACACATTATTACCGTGCCGGCAAAGATTCGTTGTTCACAAGCCTGGAAGGGATTTTGGGCAAGAGGCCGGGATGCAGGATTGTGGAAGCATCAAAAGAACGAGGAGAAATTGCTTGTGAGCTATCCGAACCTTTACCGTGCTTCCTTATAGCGACAATTGTAAATGTCAGGCCGCTCGAAACAGCGGTGGATTTCCATCTTTCAACCGAGCGCCCGGCGATATTGGGGAATTACGGGAAACTGAGGGGAATCGCCCTTGATTTGTATAGGACTTTGGACAAAGCGCATGCATATATTGGCTCCGGGAAAAACAGCGATTAAACCTTGTGAAATAATCCTCTTTTATATAAGATTAAAGATGGCGGGAAAACAATTTTTACCCGGTAGCGACAGTGCGTATTGCCGGAAACAATTGGAGTTGATTGAATGAAATGCCCAGCTTGCCAAAATAGCGGTACACGCGTGCTTGACTCAAGGCCTGTCGATGAAGGGCGTTCCACAAGAAGAAGGCGGGAATGCGAGGAGTGCAGCTACCGCTTCACGACATTCGAAAAAGTGGAAGAAATTCCGTTGATTGTAGTAAAAAAAGAAGGCACCCGCGAGGAATTCAGCCGCGATAAAATATTGCGCGGCTTAATTAAGGCATGCGAGAAGCGTCCGGTCGCACTCAAGCAGCTTGAGGAAATTACGAGTGACGTGGAAAAGGAATTGCGCAGCCAGGGAACCTCCGAAATTAACAGTGAAGTGATCGGTGAGATGGTAATGGACAGGCTTGCGTTAGTCGATGAAGTCGCCTATGTCCGTTTTGCCTCCGTTTACCGTCAGTTTAAGGATATTAATGTATTTATAGAAGAGCTGAAGGAATTATTAAAAAGAGAAAAAAGTTAATGGCAAGTGAGTGGAACTCCATTACATATGCCCGAGCTAAGGCATTCGCTAAACAGGAGCGGATGCCTCATTTTTCTAAAAACAGAGAAAAGGGGTTAAGTTTATGGCCCAGCATTGGCAGGAACTTGTTCCAGTTGACAGATATATCGTCGCTTCGAACGGGCTGCTCCATGAGTATGATAGAAAAACACTTTCTCTTCTCTATCAGCCCCTAATTGGACCTGATTGCTTCAGTGTGTATATGACACTGTGGAGCGAGCTTGAGGAAAACCGTTTATGGTCCGAGGCTTCCTCCCATCATTTTTTAATGAACCTTTCAGSCCTGAACCTGAAAAGGATTTATGAGGCGAGGCTTAAACTGGAAGGAATCGGATTGTTGAAAACGTATGTCAAAAACGAGGAGGACATCCGTTCATTTATCTATGAACTGCAGACTCCGCTAAGTCCGGAGCAATTTTTCGTGGATGGGATGCTCAACGTTTACCTATATAGGAAAATCGGCAAAACACATTTCCTGCGGTTGAAGCGGTTCTTCTGTGATCACGCTATGCCGGAGCAGGAGGGGTATGAGGACATAACAAAGCCATTTCAGGATATATTTGTTTCGGCCCCATCAAACACTCTCCAATATTTACAGGACCATGCGGAAGAGCTTGATGCCGAACAAGGCCAGCAGTTCATCGGCCGGAAATCTGCCCCCACGATTCAGCTTCCGCATGATACGTTCAATTTCGATCTCCTAGTTTCCGGATTGGGGGATTCCCTTGTTCCAAGAAAGTCGCTTACCCCAAAGGTAAAAGATGCTATCTGTAACCTGGCCTTCCTGTACAATATTGATGCGCTTCAAATGAAAAATATCGTTCTCAGTGCTGTGAACGAAAAGGATGAAATAGATATTGAAGAACTGCGGAAGGCAGCAAGGGATTGGTACCAGTTCGAGAATTACGACAAGCTGCCGGCATTAGTTGACCGTGTCCATCCGGTTGCAGACAGGGTCCAGATCGAGGAGCCGAAAACCCAGGAAGAAAAACTGATAAGGTATTTGGAGACAGCCTCACCCTTACAGGTCCTGAAAGACTTATCGGGTGGGGCAGAACCTTCTACCGCGGATTTGCAAGTAATTGAAGGCGTCATGCTGAATCAGCAGCTGCTTCCCGGAGTTGTCAATGTGCTCATCCAGTTCGCCATGCTGAAAACCGATATGAAGCTGACGAAGGGCTATGTGGAACGGCTGGCAGGCCACTGGGCGAGAAAGCAGGTGCGGACCGTAAAAGAGGCGATGGAACTGTCGAGGCAGGAACATGCCAAATATATTGAATGGAGTTCAGGCACCGCGAAATCGCCTTCCGGGAAAAAACAGACGAAGCAAAAGCCAATCCGTACGGAAATGCTGCCTGATTGGTTCAATAAAGAAGAAACCACTTCCACCGGCAAAACGAGCGGTTCAAAGGAAATTGAAGCCAAGAAAAAGGAAGTTGAAGAAATGCTGAAAGCGTTCAGAGATTAGAAAGGAGGGAACTGAATGGAGCGGATTAACCAAACACTTAAAAGGCTTGCGTCCAATGAAGGATTCATGAAACGATATGAACAAATGAAAAGCCAAATCATGAATGACAGGGATGTCAGGGATTTTATTCAAAAGAATCGGGACAGCATCACTGAAAACATGATTGACAAAAGCATGGTCAAGCTTTACGAATACACGAATCAAAGCAAGCATTGCCAATATTGTGAAAGCCTCGAGAAGTGCGGAAACATTATGCCTGGCTATCATCCAGAACTTGTTTTGCAGCCAAATTCAATCGATGTTCAATATGAACGGTGCCCGCGTAAAATAATGGCCGATGAAAAGAGGAAAAACGAACGATTGATCAAGAGCCTGCACGTGCCAAGGGAAATCCTGAATGCTTCATTTGCATCCCTTGATGTTGATGGCCAGCCGGGTAGATTGGATGCGATGCAGAAGGCGGCCTCATTCGTCATCGATTATCAGGCTGGAAAAAACCCAAAAGGGCTCTATTTATATGGGGAGTTCGGAGTCGGAAAGTCATATTTGCTCGGCGCGCTTGCGAATGAGCTTGCCAAGAAGCAAATTTCTTCAATGATCGTATATGTCCCCGAGCTTCTAAGGGAAATGAAGAGTGCTATAGGGGATCATACCCTTAATGAAAAAATAGATGCTTTGAAAAGGGAACCAATCCTGATGCTGGATGATATCGGCGCTGAAGCAGTGTCGAGCTGGACGAGGGATGAGGTGCTCGGACCGATTCTCCAGTTCAGGATGCTGGAAAATCTGCCGACATTCTTTACCTCCAATTTCAATCACAAGCAGCTCGAACACCATTTAACGTACAGCCAGCGCGGGGAAGAAGAAAAAATGAAAGCCCGCAGGATCATGGAACGCATCAAGTATTTAAGTGAGCCGGTCATGCTCGACGGCCCGAACCGGCGCCAGTAAAACGTAAAACCTTTCAAGAAGCCCCCTCTTAGGCGGCTTCTTTTGCTTTGTTCAAAAAAAGCGGGGGACTTCTAATCCCTCCTTGTCCCCCATATATATGATTATAGGAATCAGCGGGACAGGGAGGGATATGGTTGGGAGAAATCATCTTCGAGAACGGGCCAGACGCCATTTGCTTCTATACTCAGTTGCAAAAGCATTTACAGGACGCCGGGTGCGGAATCGAAATTCAGATTTTGGAAGACCGCCATTGCACTAAAATACTTTATGGGTCCCTTGATAGGGATTCAATTAATAAATTTGCGCAGGCTTTTTGGGGATACCTTACTGATGCCAAATGGGACGAGTGGTTCAGAGGGATTTTGCAGGATGCGTATTATTTCAGCGATCCGGCCGAGCAGCAGCAAATTGTTGATATTATGCATTCCATCCTTGAAGGAGACAGGAGGGAGCTGTTCGTATTCCTTGGAGAAAATGGGCCGGAGGGGTATGTCAAGGATTCAATTGGCCAGATATTGCTGGGAGGAACAAGTTTTTCTTTTGATTCTTTTGTAAAATTCAGGCTGCGCCCTTTTTTTGACTATATGGAGGAAGTGGCGGCCCTTTCCATTGATGAATATAAAATGGAGCAGGAATACTTGATTTTCATAGAGTCATTGAGGGAGTTCGTCCAGGGGCGCCCCGCGCGGATGAAGTTGCTCCATGTACTTACAGGGGAAGAAATTACATTTTACGATGAAAAATTGGCCGAATTGAAGAGGGCCGACCTTGCAAAAATGATTGACAGGAAACTATTGATTAACCATCCGGTGTATGTGGATTCGTATTCGATTGCCCCGTTGCTTTCAATTGCACCTTCAACAATCCATCTTTACGCGGACGAACCGGAGATGCCACTTATCAGGACGATCATGAATATCTTCGAGGAAAGGGTCGAGCTCCATAAACCGGCTGATTTCCCGGCAAAGGCTTAGGGATGGAAGAAATGGAAGTGCCAGCTTGATTTTTTTGCGGCAACTACTTATAATAACGTACATAGCAACTATTGAAGCAAAAGTAATGATAAGGACAAGGGCGTTTCTTTACGGCTTGCAGAGAGGGAAGGATTGGTGGAAACTTCCCAGCACGAATGGAATGCTTACCCCCTTTAAACTCCAGCCGTGAAAATGGAAATGAGTAATTGCTGGCGGCCGCAGCCGTTATCTGTTCAAAGTCATTTTTTCAAACGGGCCGGTGTGCCTGTTTAAATGAAAAATTGGGTGGAACCACGTGCATAATAGCTCGTCCCTTTTCCAGGGGCGGGCTTTTTTATTTTTTGGCTCTGTTATCCTTGAATGTTGATTTCCACTCCGGGGACATGCTTTCCGCGGGGCGGACCGTGGAGCCTCCTCGGCGTCTTAAACGCCTGTGGGGTCTCCACGTGCCGCTGCATCCCGCCGGAGTCAGTCCCCTCCGTTCCAATCAACTTCATTGAAATCAAAACTCACCTTTAACTGAGCCTTAATTAAAAAATAAATCCCAGGTGGATTTTCGCCTGGCTTAGCAATAGAAGGAGGAAAAAGACATGGCAGAATTAAAAATTACGTTCCCTGACGGAAATGTGAAAGAGTACCCGAAAGGCACTTCAACAGAAGAGATCGCAGCATCTATCAGCCCTGGATTGAAGAAAAAAGCAATCGCAGGCAAGGTCAACGGGAAAATGTACGACTTGAGGAGGCCGATTGAAGAAGATGCATCCGTGGAAATCATCACCCAGGATTCTCCGGAAGCGCTCGAGGTGCTCCGCCATAGCACTGCCCACCTGATGGCGCAGGCAATCAAGCGTCTGTACCCTGAGGCGAAGTTTGGCGTCGGGCCTGTCATTGAAGGCGGATTTTACTATGACGTTGACCTACCTGAATCATTGACTCCGGAAGACTTGCCGGCAATTGAAAAGGAAATGGCCAAAATTGTTAATGAAAATGTTGAAGTTGTCCGCAGGGAGGTCAGCCGTGATGAAGCGGTTGCTTTCTTTAAGAAAATCGGTGATGAATACAAGCTTGAGCTCATTGAAGCGATTCCTGCCGATGAAACTGTCACCATTTATGACCAAGGGGAGTTTTCCGATCTTTGCCGCGGGGTTCATGTCCCTTCAACAGGGAAAATCAAGGAGTTCAAGCTTCTGAGCATTGCCGGAGCTTATTGGCGCGGAGACAGCGACAATCAAATGCTGCAGCGGATTTACGGTACTGCATTTTTCAAAAAAGAGGATCTTGCCGAACATCTTCGCCTGCTGGAAGAAGCGAAGGAGCGTGACCACAGGAAAATCGGCAAGGAGCTGAACCTGTTCACAAACTCGCAAAAAGTCGGCCAAGGCCTGCCAATCTGGCTCCCGAAAGGTGCGACAATCCGCCGAATCATCGAGCGCTACATCGTTGATAAGGAAACAAAGCTGGGCTATGATCATGTCTATACTCCAGTCATGGGAAGTGTCGACCTGTACAAAACATCCGGCCACTGGGACCACTATCAGGAGGATATGTTCCCGGTAATGGAAATGGATAATGAACAGCTCGTCCTCCGCCCGATGAATTGCCCGCACCATATGATGGTGTACAAAAATGCAAAGCATAGCTACCGTGAGCTGCCAATCCGGATTGCGGAGCTGGGGCTGATGCACCGCTATGAAATGTCCGGCGCCCTTTCCGGTTTGCAAAGGGTACGCGGTATGACATTGAATGATGCCCATATCTTCGTCCGTCCCGACCAGATCAAAGAGGAATTCAAGCGGGTAGTGAATTTGGTTCTCGATGTTTATAAGGATTTCGACATCAAGGACTATTCGTTCAGGCTTTCTTACCGTGACCCTGAAAATACGGAAAAGTATTTTGATGATGATGAAATGTGGGAAAAAGCACAGGCTATGCTGAAGGAGACAATGGATGAGCTTGGACTTGAGTATTTCGAGGCGGAAGGCGAAGCCGCATTCTACGGCCCTAAGCTTGATGTCCAGGTTAAGACGGCGCTCGGCAAGGACGAGACATTGTCGACGGTCCAGCTAGACTTCCTGCTTCCGGAGAGATTTGACCTTACGTATGTTGGCGAAGATGGAAAGCCGCATCGCCCGGTTGTTATCCACCGCGGTGTCGTTTCCACAATGGAACGTTTTGTCGCGTTCCTCATCGAGGAATACAAGGGGGCATTCCCGGCATGGCTTGCGCCTGTCCAGGTCCAGGTCATTCCAGTTTCTCCAGCCGCCCATTACGAGTATGCGCGCAAAGTCCAGGAGCAGCTTCAGATGGAAGGGATCCGGGTTGAAATGGATAACCGCGAAGAAAAAATCGGCTATAAAATCCGGGAAGCGCAAATGCAGAAAATTCCTTACATGCTTGTCGTTGGCGACAAAGAGGTTGAGGAAGGCGCAGTCAACGTCCGCAAATACGGCGAACAAAAGTCGGAAACGATGCCATTTGAAAACTTTGTTTCAATTTTGAAAGAGATTGTAACTCGATAAAAAAACAGCTGCCGGATTTCTTGTCCGGCAGCTGTTTTTGTTAAATTCGATCGTTGCGGTCGTCATCCAAAACGCTCCGCTTTTTATCGAAATCCGTGTCACCCTCCGATTCGATGTGCGCCTCTTCACGCTTGACGTTCTCAACCACCCTCTCGGTCGACTGGACTTCCTTCTTGCCGATAACGAGTTCTTCCGTTACGACAGGCCTTTTTGTTACTTCCACTTTTTCCTCCACGATCGGAACGCGGATTGTTTCATCGTCTCCAATTTCCCCGGCTTCGGCATTGTAACCATCGACCTCGCGACGCTCCACGTAGACCTCTTCACGGGATACAGGGACATTGATGGACTCCCGTTCCTCGACTACGTCCTTGTGGACTTTTACTTCGCCAGTCTGGACACGTTCCTTTTGGACGTCAAGCTGCTCTTCACGAAGCTTTAACGTACGTTCATCCTCCGTATCGAGCGTGTCGGCATAAAGCCCGCTGCGGGAAACTCCAGTACCATTTTGGTTCATATAGCCGTACCCTGTTTCACCTTCCACAGCCATCCCGGAAACTTCGGTATCCTCGAACAGGACAATCCTGCCTGCCTCCAAATCGCCCGCGTACTCCCGGGCTTCATTTTTCCCCAGTCCGAACCCGACGAGGCGGTCGTAATAGGTTGTTTCTCCCGTGTTGTCTGGGCCTTCAAAAGCAGAGGCGAGGCTTTTGAAAAAACCTCTGTTTTCCGCCGTCGCATCCCCGTCCAATCTTTCCTCCTGCAGGCCTGTCAAATTTCCGAGATGGGCCATGGTTCCGTCTGTTTTTCCGAATACGGACAGGTTGTTCAGCGTATTTCCTTCTTTTTGGTAACGGTCAATTGCTTCTATGAGTTCCTCTTCAGTGTTATACACTCCAACTACTCGTTTAGCCATTTTCTATCACCCTCCAGAAATTTTTTGGACAGCCCTCAAAAAGAGAGCGTATGTGCCGTTTTCCCTTTATATCGCGATGGAAAACAAACAAACGGTGGTAATGGCGGGTTTTTTTGGAAAAAAGTTTTCGACATTTCCAAAATTGATTGTTGAACTTTGTTAAAAGGTCTGGTACAATAACTAACGTTGCCTTTAACAAACAGCATGTTTGACACCCAGGTGGGTGTATGATATAGTTACAAAGGTGAAAGTGAATACGAAATTTAGGGAAAGAAGAAGCACCCGCTTCTCACCTGGCTGACGCCTAGGCAGTTGGCAGGTTTTACGTAACAGGTTTTTAATAAAAACCTTTTTCTGTTCGTAAAAGTGTGGGTGTATGCATCCGCGCTTTTTTTAATGCAATAAAACCTGTCCGGCCTGGTGCTGGAAGCCCTTTGCCCCGGACAACGTATTCGTTATTAAACCTTGGAGGTGGCTAACTATTAGCAAAGACATGTTGTTGAACGAAGGTATTCGCGCCCGTGAAGTCCGGTTGATCGACCAGAATGGCGAGCAGCTCGGAATTAAATCGAAATTTGAAGCCCTGGAAATCGCAGGCCGTGTAAATCTTGATTTGGTGCTTGTCGCACCGAATGCAAAACCTCCGGTAGCCCGGATTATGGATTACGGCAAATTCAAATTCGAGCAGCAAAAGAAAGAGAAAGAGGCGCGCAAGAACCAGAAAATCATCACAACGAAAGAGGTACGCCTCAGCCCGAGTATTGATGAGCACGACTTTAACACAAAGCTTCGCAATGCGATCAAATTCCTTGAAAAAGGCGATAAAGTAAAAGCATCGATCCGCTTTAAGGGCCGTGCAATCACCCATAAGGAAATCGGCCAGCGCGTTCTGGACCGTTTTGCCGAAGCGTGCAAGGACGTTGCGACGATCGAATCCCATCCAAAAATGGATGGCCGGAGCATGTTCCTGGTTTTAGCACCTAAAAACGACAAGTAACAAGGAGGACATCCCAATGCCAAAAATGAAAACTCACCGCGGCGCTGCCAAGCGTTTCAAAAAGACCGGATCTGGTAAACTGAAGCGTGGCCACGCTTATACAAGCCACTTGTTCGCAAACAAGTCCACAAAAGCAAAGCGCAAGCTTCGCAAATCAGCAATGGTTTCTAAAGGTGACTTCAGACGCATTCGCCAATTGTTGGACAATATTAAGTAATATCGAGCGATCGATTCATATAGGAGGGAAATTACATGCCACGTGTAAAAGGCGGTACTGTTACGCGCAAGCGTCGTAAAAAAGTTCTAAAATTAGCAAAAGGTTATTTCGGTTCAAAACATACATTATACAAAGTTGCAAACCAGCAGGTTATGAAATCCCTGATGTACGCATACCGCGACCGTCGCCAGAAGAAGCGCGACTTCCGTAAGCTTTGGATTACTCGTATCAACGCAGCTGCACGCATCAACGGCCTTTCCTACAGCCGTCTAATGCATGGCCTTAAGCTTGCAGGCATCGAAGTAAACCGCAAAATGCTTGCTGAGCTTGCTGTCAGCGACGCAGCAGCATTCGCGGAACTTGCAAATGTTGCAAAGCAGCAATTCGATAAATAAGAACAACTGTAAAGCCATTTCCTAAAAAGGGAATGGCTTTTCTGCTATATTATTTAGGTTGAATCAAAAGATTTAATTCAACCTAAATACATTATGCTTGTTTTTGGGGGGAGAAAATGGCCGCGGTGTACGGATATCTTTTTATTATAAATATATTAGCCTTTGCGATGATGGGGATTGATAAGAAGAAGGCCAGGCGGGGCGCCTTCCGGATCCGGGAACGGACCCTATGGCTTGTAGCGCTTGCCGGGGGAGCCGCCGGGGCAGCATATGGTATGAATTATTTTAGGCATAAAACAAAGCACTCTGCCTTTAGATACGGATTACCTCTTTTGGCATTTATGGAAATCGGCGTGATTGTGTACCTGGAGTTTCTTTAGTAAGAGATGGACATAAGTTTGCGCAAATGTTCCCTGACGGAGCCATTCCATTCAATTGAAGCATGCGGATACGATTTCGCCAATTCGCTTTTGATAAAAAGGAAATCATCATGCGTCATGCCTTCAAGCTTATCTGCATTCTTAGGCCATAGGAAAATTGAGATAACGCCAAATGAATCGCCTGTAATTCCAAGGTATTTTTCGCCTTCAAACACCGCTCCTTTGTATGTAAGGCGAAAATTTTTTCTGGGATTTGCCTTATCATCAAGGAGAAAAAAACGCTTTTGTTTTTTTGCGGATTCCAGCTTTCTTGGTAGGCTGAACATCACCCTTGTTAATTTGTAGAGAATAAAGGCAAGTAAAATCAAACCTGTTAGACGCAAAAGCAAGATTAACGCCCTCCCGTAATCGGTAGCAAGCCCGATTTTTAGTTCTGAACCTATCTATACGGATTAGAACGGAAAAGGTTACATGTTTTGGGCAAAATGATAAGGAGGAAGCCATGAAAGTAAAGAAACTATTTCACATGCAAAGAGCACTTGACGACTATATCGAGGAAAAAAACCGGCTGGAAAATGTGGATTTGTTTGATCAAAAAGTTCTTGCTCTGTTAGTTGAAGTCGGGGAATTGGCAAATGAAACTCGCTGTTTCAAGTTCTGGAGCAAGAAGCCATCGTCGCCCCGGGAAACAGTCCTTGAGGAATTCGTTGATGGCATTCATTTCATCCTTTCACTTGGGATCGAATGCGGATTCACTTCTGATATTGAATTCGCTGGCGAACCTAAAGGGAATGTAACTGAACAATTCAACGACGTTTTCAGGACGATTTCTTCTTTTCAAAAAAGCCGTTCACAAAGCGATTATCAAACCATGTTCAGCTCGTTTTTGAGCCTTGCGAACCTGTTGGGTTTTACGGAAACCGATATTGAAGAGGCATACCGCATGAAAAATGAAGTAAATTATGAAAGACAGCAAAACGGCTATTAGCAGAAAATTTTTACAAATGTTCTGCCGTTTTGTATAATGGACTGGTCAAATACATAAAAAAGGGAGTCATAGGTATGGCAAAACTGGATGAAACATTGCAAATGCTTAAGGCACTGACGGATGCAAAAGGAATTCCGGGAAATGAACGCGAAGTCCGCGAAGTCATGAAAGAATATATTTCTCCTTATGCCGATGAAGTCACAAACGATGGCCTCGGCAGCCTGATTGCCAAGAAAACCGGCAAGGAAGGCGGACCTAAAGTAATGGTCGCCGGCCACCTTGATGAAGTCGGGTTTATGGTAACCCAAATTGATGAAAAAGGGTTTGTCCGCTTCCAGCCTGTTGGTGGATGGTGGAACCAGGTTATGCTTGCCCAGCGTGTAACCATCGTTACCCGTAAAGGCGATGTTACTGGCGTAATCGGCTCAAAGCCTCCACACATTCTGACTGCCGAGGCGAGAAAGAAGCCAGTCGAAATTAAGGATATGTTCATTGATATCGGTGCAACGAGCCGGGACGAAGCTTCCGAGTGGGGAGTTCGCCCGGGTGATATGATTGTTCCGTACTTTGAGTTCACGGTCATGAAGAATGAAAAAATGCTGCTTGCAAAGGCATGGGACAATCGAATCGGCTGCGCCATTGCCATTGATGTCCTAAAGCATCTACAAGGTGAGGAGCATCCAAACGTTGTTTATGGTGTTGGTACGATTCAGGAGGAAGTCGGCCTGCGCGGTGCGAGGACAGCCGCCGCCAAAATCCAGCCTGATATCGGCTTTGGCGTCGACGTCGGGATTGCCGGCGATACTCCAGGGGTTACTGAAAAAGAAGCGCTTGGAAAAATGGGCAATGGCCCGCAAATCATCCTTTATGACGCATCGATGGTCTCCCATAAAGGATTGCGCGATTTCATCACCGATACAGCCGACGAACTGAACATTCCTTATCAGTTCGATACAGTTCCAGGCGGCGGAACCGATGCTGGCGCCATCCATTTGTCCCATAATGGCGTTCCATCGTTGGCGATCACAATCGCGACCCGCTATATCCATTCTCATGCGGCGATGCTACACCGTGATGACTACGAAAATACAGTCAAGCTGATTGTTGAAGTTATTAAACGACTCGACAAGGAAACAGTCGAGAAAATTAAATTGGGTTAACAGCAAAGCTCCCCTGACTCAGGTCATGGGGAGCTTGTTTTTTAAGATTTTTTCAATCCGCCTTCAAGTGCCTGGAGCATTTCTTTTTTCTCGTTTTCCGAAGAATTGTTCCAGATGATTTCAAATAAAACGCCAAGCCCCGGAAGCATTTTTTCCTCGCCATTCTGGATGGCATCGACAATTGTATCCTCAAGTTCCTGTTGGGTATTGTCGTGAATGTTATGGATAACAGCGGCACGCAAATTAAGGTCCATCGTTTCATCCTCCTTTTTAATTTTCATTCATCCCTATCTTTTTCTATTTCAGGTTTTAATATGTACGGCCGTTGAGCTATAATAGGAAAATGAGTGATGAAGAAAGGGGGAACAGCGGTGAAACATATCCAATCCGCACAAAACCCTCAGGTAAAGCAGTGGAAGAAGCTGGCGATGAAAAAAGAACGGGATCGGTCCGGCATGTTCTTGGCGGAAGGCTTTCATCTTGTCGAAGAAGCAACCAAAAGCCCGGGAACAGTCGCTGAACTGATTGTATCCGAAGGAACCGATATTCCTGCCAGCATTGATTATAAAAATATTCCGATGACTGTCGTTACGAAGGATATTTTCAAAAGCCTATCAGAAACAGAAACCCCTCAAGGGATCATGGCGGTATGCAGGCAGCAGTCCGGCGAAGCTTTTTTTGAAAATGCGGAAACTTTCCTCCTGCTGGATGCCGTTCAGGACCCGGGCAATCTCGGGACGATGATCAGGACCGCCGACGCAGCGGGTATTGATGTTGTCATAGCGGGAACAGGGTCCGTTGATATTTACAACCCCAAAGTGCTCCGTTCGGCCCAGGGGAGCCACTTCCACCTTCCAGTCCTGTCAGGAAGGCTTGAGGAATGGATTCCAAAGCTGATTGAAAAAGGCATAGCCGTATATGGGACCGCGCTTGAAGGGGCGAGGAATTATACGGAAGCCACGCCAGCGGAAAGGTTCGCGCTTCTAGTCGGAAATGAAGGGAATGGCGTTTCGAAAGATCTTTTGGAAAAAACGACCGAAAACCTGTACGTCCCGATTTACGGAAAAAGCGAGTCACTGAACGTCGCCGTCGCGGCAGGCGTGCTGTTATACTATTTGCGACTGCATAAGGGCCAGTGAAAGAGGAATTACAAGCAAAGTTTTGGCGGCGTTGATTTTTCCGCCGAAAGAATTTGAAACAAAAGCGGAAATACGCTATAATAGCAACTAAATTTATACAATAAAAACAATGACGGAGAAAAGTACCTTGACCGTAGCCTTTTAGGGAAAAAGTGCCCTGGACTGAAAGCACTTTTAGGCAAAAAGCAAGCGAAGTTCACCTCCAGAGTTGGCACCGGGACCATCCGCGCTGGATGTAAAGGTGCACCGGCAGAAGCCGTTATCTCAATGAAGCGAACACAAATGTTCTATACATTCGTGTTTACAAGGGTGGTACCGCGAACACAAGCCTCGTCCCTTATTTGGGATGGGGCTTTTTTTGTTGTCTAAAAGTGCACCGTACTTAACCCGGATTGATAAAAGGAGGAATATACCCATGCAGGAAAGATTGACGGAATTGCAAAAGGAAGCCATTGAAAAAGTGGCCCAGGCGTCCAGCCTGAAGGAATTGAACGATGTCCGCGTCGCCTATCTCGGCAAAAAGGGGCCTATCACAGAGGTGTTGCGCGGAATGGGCAAGCTGTCCGCGGAAGAACGCCCGAAAATGGGGGCGCTTGTGAACGAGGTTCGCGAAGCGATTGAAGCGGAAATTTCCGCCAAGCAGCAGCAGCTTGAAGAAGCGGCGGTCAATGAGCGTTTGGCTTCGGAAACAATCGATGTGACATTGCCAGGAAGGCCGGTCAGGACCGGAAGCCATCACCCATTAACAAAAATTATCGAAGAAATCGAAGACCTGTTCATTGGGATGGGCTACCAAATCGCCGAAGGGCCTGAGGTTGAAAAGGATTATTACAACTTTGAAGCCCTTAACCTGCCAAAAGGCCATCCAGCGCGCGATATGCAGGATTCCTTCTATATTACTGAAGAAACACTGCTTCGCACCCATACTTCCCCTGTCCAGGCAAGGACGATGGAAAAGCAGGGCGGCAAGGGCCCAATCCGGATCATCTGCCCAGGCAAGGTATACAGGCGCGACAATGACGACGCGACCCATTCACACCAATTCATGCAAATTGAGGGCCTTGTTGTCGGTGAAAATATCCGGATGAGCGATTTGAAAGGGACCCTTGCCGAGTTTGCGAAAAAAATGTTCGGCGATGACCGCGAAATCAGGCTGCGCCCAAGTTTCTTTCCGTTCACCGAACCATCCGTGGAGATGGATATTTCCTGCAAAATTTGCGGCGGCAATGGCTGCAGCGTCTGCAAGGGAACAGGCTGGATTGAAATCCTCGGCGCCGGAATGGTTCATCCGAACGTCCTTGAAATGGCCGGTTATGACTCGAAGAAATATACAGGGTTTGCTTTCGGCATGGGCCCTGAGCGGATTGCGATGCTGAAGTATGGAATTGACGACATCCGCCATTTCTACACGAATGATATTAGGTTCTTAAAGCAATTTTCAAGCCAGGAATAGGCCGAATTTTTGAAAAGAGGAGGATGAACGAATGTTTGTTTCATATAAATGGCTTCAGGATTATGTCGATTTATCCGGCGTAACGGCTGAAGAGCTTGCGGAAAAAATAACAAAAAGCGGAATCGAAGTTGAAGGGGTCGAAACCCTGAACGATGGAATCACTGGGGTCGTAATCGGGCATGTCCTCGAGCGCGAACAGCATCCAAACGCGGATAAACTGAGCAAATGCCTTGTTGATATTGGCGAGGAAGCCCCAGTCCAGATCATTTGCGGCGCGCCGAATGTTGCGAAGGGGCAGAAAGTAGCCGTCGCTAGAACGGGTGCTGTACTGCCAGGAAACTTCAAGATTAAAAGGGCGAAACTCCGGGGCGAAGAGTCGAACGGAATGATTTGCTCGCTGCAGGAACTTGGCATGGAAGGCAAGATTGTGCCAAAGGAATACGCGGAAGGTATCTTCGTTTTCCCGGAAAACGTGACGCCTGGAGAAGACGCCATCGCGGCGCTTAACAGGGATGACAAAGTCCTTGAACTCGGACTTACTCCGAACAGGGCGGATTGCCTGAGCATGCTTGGGGTTGCCTATGAAGTCGGCGCGATTTTGGGAAGGGAAGTAAAGTTTCCTGAAATCAAGCTGGACGAAGCCAGCGAAAAAGCTTCCGATTATATTAAAGTAACGGTCGAAGCAAAAGAAGACAATCCGTTGTACGCGGCGAAAGTAATCAAAAATGTCAAAGTCGGTCCGTCGCCGCTTTGGATGCAGACGCGCCTCATGGCGGCAGGGATCCGACCGCACAACAATGTTGTCGATATTACAAACTATATTTTGCTTGAATACGGCCAGCCGCTCCATGCATTCGACTATGATAAGCTAGGCTCCAAGGAAATACTTGTCCGCCGCGCTCATGATGGCGAAACGATTGTGACGCTGGATGATGCAAAGAGGACGCTCACTTCCGACCATCTTGTTATTACAAATGGAACAGAGCCGGTCGCGATTGCAGGCGTGATGGGCGGAGCGAATTCGGAAGTGGATTCAACTACAACGACTGTCCTGCTTGAGGCGGCCTATTTTACAGGAGGCACGATCAGGAAAGCGTCGAAGGACCACGGCCTCCGCAGCGAAGCAAGCGCCAGGTTCGAAAAGGGCGTTGATCCAAACCGGGTGCGTGAAGCGGGTGAAAGGGCCGCGGCACTCATGGCCGAGTACGCGGGCGGCGAGGTTCTCGAAGGCACTGTCGAAGTTGATACATTGAAAGTGGAACCGGCTGTCGTTTCAATTACGATGGAAAAGCTGAACACCTTCCTCGGAATGCAGCTTTCAGTGGATGAAGTGACAGACATTTTCGCTAGGCTGAAGTTCGATGTGTCCGTTGAAGGGGATACCGTCACGGTTATCGTACCGACACGCCGCGGCGATATTACGATTGAAGAAGACTTGATTGAGGAAGTCGCCCGCCTTTACGGCTACGACAACATCCCAAAAACTCTTCCAGCTGGCGAGCAATCGGCTGGGAAACTGACTCCTTACCAGGCGAAACGCCGTGTGGTCCGCCGCTATCTTGAAGGCGCGGGGCTATATCAAGCGGTAACCTATTCTTTAACAAGTGAAGAAAAGGTTGCCCAATACGCGCTTGAAAAAACAGAGGCGATCAAGCTGGCGATGCCGATGAGTGAAGAACGGAGTCTGTTGCGCCTAAGCATCGTCCCACATTTGCTTGAAGTATTGAAATACAATGGCGCGCGCCAAGCGGACAGCCTCGCAGTTTATGAAACAGGAGCCGTGTTCCTATCAAAAGGCGGCGAACTTCCAGTCGAAGAAGAACACCTCGCAGCTGCTGTAACAGGGCTATGGGTTTCAAACCCATGGCAGGGCGAAAAGAAGCCTGTTGATTTCTATGTCCTAAAAGGAATCCTTGAAGAGCTTTCCGAAAAGCTAGGCCTTGATGGCCGGGTCGAGTTTGCGCAGGCGCAGCTTGACGGCATGCATCCGGGAAGGACTGCCGACATTTTGCTTGATGGGAAGCGGATCGGCTTCATTGGCCAAATCCATCCTACCATGCAAAAAGAGCTTGATCTGAAGGATACGTACGTATTCGAATTGAAACTAGGCGAATTGCTGGAAGCTGGAATTGAGCCGCTTCACTATGAGCCAATTCCAAGGTTCCCTTCTATCACAAGGGACATCGCGCTTGTCGCCGATAAGGAAACACCGGCCGGAAAACTGCGCAGCATCATCCTTGAGGTGGGCAAGCCCCTATTGAAGGAAGCATCCGTGTTCGACCTTTACGAAGGCGCAAATATGGAAGCCGGCAAAAAGTCAATTGCCTTCTCATTGAAGTACGCGAACCCTGAAAGGACGCTTACGGATGAAGAGGTAACAAAGGTACATGAAAAAGTGCTTGAAGCTTTGAAGGAACAGGCTGGCGCCGTCCTAAGAGGATAATTTTAAAAAGTTGATGAAATGAACAAAAAGAGCCGTTACCCGCTTGGGGTCCGGCTCTTTTTGTTTCTAATAACAAAGATATGGTTAACGTCTTTATAATGGTAAAATAAATCCTTAAATGAGGTAGCAATTTGAATGGGATTTTTAAGGAGAATGAAATAATTATATTTAATGCAAAAAATCCTAAGGTACAAGAAGTAAACGGTTTAAAAGGCTTTATCCTAGCTAAGGTTTTTGATGAGAATCAACAAAAATATTTATATGCAATAACTGAGTTAAGGACATGAATTGTATACTCATGTTATTCCGATGAACTAGTTTCAACGCATGAATACTATGTGGAGGATATCTAGGTTCAGAAGTCATATTTTAATGGAACCATTTGGGGTGGAATATAGTGAGTTATAAGGTTATATTGCTAAAGGTATTCTTGGTGTTAGTAGGAGTACTACTTATTATATTTACAAAGAAATTGGGCGATGAGGCTATTAAAAGAAGAGGGCTGCATGTTTTCCTAGCTGAATCTTGGATAGGAGCATTACTAGTCTTAATTACCAATGGATTAATTAAGAGATTGACACCAAACATCACCAGATGCATATATTATCTTCTCGGGTTAGTGATTATTCTAATTGGTTTATTAATACAGAGTTGATTGGCAGATCGATTGATATAGAAAATTGCTAGAGAAGGAGGTAAGTACGTTAAATGAAAATAAATAAAGAGCATATTTTAGAAAGGCTTAGTAGTCTGTTAAACAAAAAATTAACCGCCATTGGAAGAGCTGGAAGCATGCTCTGGCTTGGTTTTGGTGAATTGGTTCCGATGAAAAATTTCCGTGGGGAAATTCGAAACGTAAATGAATATGCACTTCATGTCTCGTGTTCCTGGAGATTAACGGATGGGAAGAAAATCATTGTTGCATCTAGGGATATGTATTTTCCTAAAATGGGCATGTCTGATGAAAATTTTGATTGGGATGTGTTAGGTAACAATCGATTTGACGAAAGGGTTAATATCCTATGCCGAGAAATCGAAACTCATGTAATTAATGTTGATGAATTAATTGTTGATCAACATGGTGGGCTGACAGTTCGTTTTAATAATGGGCTTGAGTTTGAGGTATTTCCAGACGACTCTTTCGAAGAAGAATATTGGAGATTTATTTCTTATGCCAATGGGTCGGAACATTTGGTTGTTTTCCAAGAGGAGTAAATTAGTCATTTTTTCAGGATTCTACAGGACAATTTACCCAAGATGCTTCTGGAAACGCCATATCCTACTCGACACATGTAATTAAGGGGACAAAAGATTGGATAAGAGTTGGACAAGTAACAGAAAGACAGAGTCGTACCGGTATGACTTAGCGAGGAATCTTGAGAACCCCAATGGGAAATCGCAATTAAAAAAGACGAATGGCAATTACCATATAGCACCGAATATAAAATACTATCGTGTCCCTTTTTTGAGTCTAGCCAATCATCATGTTGAAAATTAATGGGGGTACCCTATGAGTATAAATAAATTATCCTTAATAACCTATGATACTTTTGACAAAGAACAATTTAATTTCACCGTATTGAATAATGGTGAATTTATAGAATTATCATCTAATGATAATCTAACATTACTAACAGATATTATACGGGGTGTTGGCGTTAGTCCAAATTTTTCTTTTTTATTAAGTAAAAATTACTTGTCTTATTTCAATGAATATTTAAAAAACAGCAACTTTAAGAAAAAGGATTACGGAAACTCCTTATTTTTTCAAATCAAATTAACTCACACCAAAGAAATAGCAAAGTATTCACAACTAATAAAGTTTTTAACCATGTATGACCAATTTTTATGTTTCTATTATGATTCAGAAGTGTTTTTCAACGATGAAAAAGAAGTAACAGTTAAATTAGGAGAGGTCTCCCCATTCATATCTTACTCTCATGATTTAAACGGAATTTTAATCTTTTGTAATAATGAAGGATTTTATAAATTATCTGCAATAAAAAATATATTACCTTCTTATGAAGTTGATAATCACATTTTCATGAATAAAGTTGGGAATGGATATGAAGAAGTATAGAACAAATAAAGCCAGTTCCTAGGTAGACGAGGCCTAGCCATTCGCCAAATCAGAAAATAGAAAGAGATGGGGCAGACCTTTCAAAATACCATATTGGGTCGAATTGTTTTTTTACAAGGGCAGTGGACAGTAATGAGAGGAACCCTGCCTGGTGGATTTAATTTTTAGGCGGGCAGATCGTCATGTGTGAGCATTAAAGATAAAGTATGAGTTCATCATTAAAATAAATTGAATTGTTTTAAAAGACGGTTATCATTCTTTCGATAACCGTCTTTTTTTATGGCATATTGTCCAACTCCACACAATAACCAAAACCTTTAAAACTTACCCCTTCTCTTGGCAACCAGCGCCATGGCTTTTTGTGTATTCGCAAAATGCAGTTTGACGAAGTGGGGCAGGGCGGATTGCCCTTTGGCCAAAATGAGTTTGGCGGCCGCTTCGTCCACTTTGGCGCCAGCTCCCTTTGGAATGGTGAATCCAGCCTCTTCGCCAAGCTTTTCAAAATGCCGTATGAACGCATACCTCGCAAGAATCGACGCCGCCGCGACAGATAAATGCAGCCCCTCCGCTTTTGTGCTGAAAAAGACATTTTCCCTGACAACCTTTTTCTGCCCTCTAAGGTGGGCGTAGTAAATTTCAGGCTTGGCAAACTGGTCGACAAGGATTGCTTCCGGTTTTTCTGGGGCGATTTTTCCGAGAAGATGGTTGAGCGCCTGATTATGCAGGATAGCTTTCATTTTCCCCTGCGTCATTCCCGATTGCTGCAGCTCGTTGTACTTTTCATTATGTAGGGTGAGGAGGCTGAACGGAATGACGTTCTTGATGTCCTTAGCGATGGTAATGATCTTTTCATCGTTCAAATCTTTTGAGTCCCGGACCCCAAGCTCCTTTAGTAGGGGAAGGTCCTGTTGTCTCGCATAGGCCGCTACCACCGTAATGGGGCCGAAGAAGTCGCCTGTTCCCACTTCATCCGAGCCGATGACCGACAAATGGCCGAAATTGGGAGGCAAATGCGAACCGGGTGCCGGCTTCGATGCAGTGTTTTTTTTACCAACTGCCGGCTTAGAAGGCTGGAGACCGTTCCATCGCGCCGCTTCACTCTCAGCAGCCGCTCCCTGGAAGAGGACCTTGCCGGATTTATAGGCTGTAATCGTGCAGGAAGGCGTTTTTGCCGAAAACACGCTGCCGGTCGGGAGCTTATCCAATAAAAATTGCGAATAATGTTCTTTTAATTTTGCTATATCAGCCTGTGTGGCGATCATGACAGCGTGGCCCACAACGTAGCACCCCTTTTGGAAGATTCACTAATATAGGTTGAAAAAACTATTACACACTATGTATTCGAATGTTAGTTGATTGGAGCGGAAGGCACCGACTCCTCGAAAACGTACCGCGTTTCCTTCGTGCGTGGGAAAATTCAAGGATGCCGTTCAGTGTCCTGCGGGATGCAGCGGCAAGGTGGAGACCCCACAGGCGCTAGCGCCGAGGAGGCTCCTTACTGCTCCTGCGCCAAAGAATATTCGAAGAAGCTGTCTTCAGCTCGTCGAAAATCTGCATGATGCTTTTCAAAGATGCTTTTTCATGAAGATATTCGGGTAGTTGCTTTGACGCCCCGCGGAAAGCGTGTACCTCGGGACAGGCAAAAGGCAGCCTGTCCCTGCGATGATTATTCTCGGAAGCTTTCCTTGTGGAGCGGAAATCAACGGCAAGGTTACATTAGAATATAAATTCTTTGATTCAACCTATTTATCAGCTTATTTTACCATACTTTCGCGGACCAATAATGATAGGCAATTATCGACATTCCCCGCAGTCATGCCTTCACGCGGGACAGCTTCTATTTCGCTTTTCCAGTAAACCTTGTTCATGGTATGATAGGGAGTAGGATTCTTTGAATGGAGGCAACTACGTGTCGAATGTAAATAAAAACCGGACAACGGTCGATATATATGGGCAGCAATATGTCATTATTGGGCCGGAAAGCTCGAGCCATGTAAGGCTTGTCGCATCGCTTGTCGATGATAAAATGCGGGAAATCGGTTCCAAGAATCCTTCTCTTGATGTGAATAAGCTGGCTGTCCTCACCGCAGTGAATGCCGTTAACGATTTTATCAAGCTGAAAGACCAGTATGACCGGCTGAAATCAGAACTGGAAAGGGAACACGAATAGAAATGGTTGATTTAGTACTTATTTTTCTTTTCATTTTTGGCTTTTTTATAGGCCTTAAACGGGGGTTTATCCTGCAGTTATTTCATCTGGCTGGTTTTGTCGTCGCCTACATCGTCGCTTATATGTATTACGACAGCCTTGCGCCTAAGCTGAAGCTGTGGATTCCCTATCCGACTCTCGGAGATTCTTCGTCACTTTCTGTCCTCATGTCTTCTGCCAATATGGAAGAAGCTTTTTACAGGGCGTTTGCTTTTATCGCCATCTTCTTTGCGGTAAAGGTGCTCGTTCAAATCATTGGTTCAATGTTCGACTTCATCGCGCATCTTCCAATCCTGAGGACACTGAATGTTTGGGCTGGAGGGCTGCTGGGATTCGCGGAAGTGTATTTGATTGTCCTTTTGCTCCTGTATATTGCTGCGCTGGTCCCAATGGATGCGATTCAGAAACCACTTGAAGAATCGGTCATTGCGGAAGCGATTATTAAAAATACGCCGATCATTTCGCAGCAATTGAAGGAATTGTGGATAGAATATGTGGCTGCTTGAACTTCTCTGACAGCAGGGGAGTTCTTCTTACTTTAATGGAACTTTAACCACGCAAGTTCGTACAACGAATAAGGCAGGTGCTCATTGGGATGGAAAAAAATAAAAAAGATGTCATTGCCCTTCTAGAAACAATCGCGATTTACCTTGAGCTGAAGGGGGAAAACCCGTTCAAGGTTTCCGCATTCCGGAAAGCCGCTTTCGCCCTTGAAACGGATAACAGGAGCCTTTCGGGCATTACTGATTTTACCGCCATTTCCGGCATTGGGAAGGGGACGGCCGCGGTCATTGAGGAATACATTCAGGAGGGCAGTTCCTCCGTTTTAAAAGAATTGCAGGAGGAGGTCCCCGCCGGGCTTGTTCCCCTTTTGAAGCTTCCGGGGCTCGGCGGCAAAAAGCTGGCAAAGCTGCATGAAATGCTTGGGATTGAAGATATCGCCGATCTCGAGGAAGCGTGCCGGATGCATAAAATATCCGAACTTCCGGGCTTTGGGAAAAAATCGGAGGAGAAAATCCTCGCGGCAATCGAAAAGGCCGGTGAACGCCCGGAAAGGCTTCCGCTCGCCTATATGCTGCCGATCGCGGCAAAAATCGAAGCCCAATTGGCCAAAATGGATGGAATTGAGAAATTTTCGAAAGCAGGAAGTATTAGAAGATGGTCGGAAACAATCAAGGATCTTGATTTCATCATTGCCACAGCCAACCCTGAATCGGTCAGGGAACAAATCCTCTCACTTCCGGATATAAAGGAAGTTATCGGTGCGGGGGATACAAAAGTATCGGTTACGTTCGGCTTTGATTATGATATATCCGCGGATTTCCGCATGGTCGGGAGTGAAGAGTTTGCAACCGCGCTTCACCACTTCACAGGTTCCAAGGATCACAACGTACGGATGCGGCAGCTCGCAAAGGAGCGCGGCGAAAAAATCAGCGAGTATGGTGTCGAAACAGAAGACGGGATAAAAACCTTTGCCACGGAATTTGACTTCTACTCCCATTTTGGCCTTCCTTTCATTCCCCCGGAATTACGGGAGGATGGGCGTGAAGTAGACAGTTATTCACCGGATATAGGACTTGTGGACATACTAGACATAAAGTCGGATCTCCATATGCACTCAACATGGAGTGATGGAGCCCATACGATTGAAGAAATGGCGGAAGCCTGCAGGGCAATGGGCTATTCACATATCGCCATAACGGACCACTCCCAGTTTTTGAGGGTGGCGAATGGCCTGACCCCTGAACGTATCCGGGAGCAAATAGAGGAAATAAAACGCCTGAACGAAAAATATACCGATTTTAAAATTTTGACGGGGATCGAGATGGATATTCTCCCGGACGGGTCGCTCGATTTTGATGATGATCTGTTGAAAGAGCTTGATATTGTCATTGCGTCGATACATTCCGCTTTTTCGCAGCCGCGTGAAAAAATTATGATGAGGCTGAGAACAGCCCTTGAAAATCCGAATGTCGATATTATCGCACATCCAACCGGCAGGCTTATTGGCCGGAGGGACGGTTATGATGTGGATATCGACTTGCTGATCGACCTTGCAAAAGAAACGAATACCGCGCTCGAATTGAATGCGAATCCGCACCGGCTCGACTTGTCTTACGTCCATTTGAAAAAGGCGGAAGAGGCTGGAGTAAAGATCGCCATCAATACGGACGCACATAAAACCGCAATGCTAAGCCATATGGGCATCGGTGTCGCGGCAGCCAGGAAAGGCTGGATCAAAAGCAGCTCTGTACTGAATACGTACAAATTGGAGGATTTGCTTCAATTTTTGCATCACAGAAGCTGACAACACACTTAGGCAAAAAGGAGAGGTTTCTCCATGCAGGAAAGAACGTTGAAAGTCCTTGAGTTTTTCAAAGTCAGGGAGCAGTTAATGGGCCATGCGTCTTCACCGCTTGGCCGCGATAAAATTTCCAGGCTTATCCCGTCTTCGGACTTTGAAGAAGTCGAAAGGCTCCAGGAGGAAACGGATGAGGCAGCAACGGCGCTCCGCCTTAAAGGCAATGTGCCGCTGTCCGGCATCCACGATATACGCGCCCATATTAAAAGGGCGGAAATTGGCGGGACGTTAAGCCCGACTGAACTTGTCCAAATCGCGAGCACGATTTCGGCGAGCAGGCAAATCAAACGGTTTATCGAAAACTTACATGAAGACAACAGCGAAGTACCACATTTATTGGATTATGTAAGCAGAATCATTCCGCTGGCCGAGCTTGAACAGGCAATAAAAATTGCGATTGATGAAGGCGGTGAAGTACTCGACACAGCGAGTGACACATTACGGGCGCTTCGCCACCAGCTCAGATCGAATGAGTCGAGGGTCCGTGAAAAACTTGAAAGCATGATCCGTTCATCAAACGCACAGAAAATGCTGTCCGATGCCATTATCACGATCCGGAACGACAGATTCGTCATTCCGGTCAAGCAGGAATACAGGGGCCATTACGGTGGAATCATCCACGATCAAAGCTCCTCCGGGCAAACGCTGTTCATCGAGCCACAATCGATTGTCCAGCTAAACAACCAGGTCCAGGAAATCCGGATAAAAGAGCAGGTGGAAATAGAAAGGATTCTGGCTGAGCTCTCCGCAAGGGCAGCCGAACACAGCGCTGAATTAAAGGTTATTTCTGATGTGCTGGGAGAGCTTGATTTTATTTTTGCAAAAGCGCGCTACGGTCGCACAATCAAAGGTTCGAAGCCAATAATGAACAACGAGGGCAGGATTGCGCTGTACAAAGCGCGACACCCATTGATTTCAATGGATAAAGTCGTCCCGAATGATATCGTACTTGGCAAAGATTATACAACAATCGTCATTACCGGTCCGAACACAGGCGGAAAGACTGTAACGCTGAAGACAGTCGGCCTGTGCACGCTGATGGCGCAGGCGGGCCTTCAAATACCCGCCCTCGACGGATCGGAACTGACAGTCTTCGATGCGGTGTATGCAGACATCGGCGATGAGCAATCAATTGAGCAGAGCTTGAGTACGTTTTCTTCCCATATGGTCAATATTGTCGATATCCTCAACAAGGCAGACAGTAACAGTTTCGTCCTGTTCGATGAACTTTGCGCGGGAACCGACCCTCAGGAAGGGGCTGCGCTGGCGATTTCAATTTTGGACGATGTATACAAGCGTGGGGCAAGGGTGATTGCAACGACCCATTACCCTGAATTAAAAGCGTACGGCTACAACCGGGAAGGGGTCATGAATGCAAGTGTGGAGTTTGACATCGAGACGCTAAGCCCGACGTACAGGCTTCTTCTTGGCGTTCCGGGGCGAAGCAACGCCTTCGAGATATCACGACGCCTTGGGTTGAATGACCGCGTTATCGAAAATGCCAAGTCTCAGGTTAGCGAGGACAGCTCGCAAATCGATAACATGATCTCAAAGCTTGAGTCAAGCAGGCGCGACGCTGAAAACGAGCTTGCAGAAGCCCATGATTTCCTGAAACAGGCCGAAAAGCTTCATGCCGATTTACAAAAGCAGGTTATCGAGTTTTATGAACAGCGGGATGCCATGATGGAAAAAGCGGCTGAAAAAGCAGGCAAGCTCGTTGAAAAAGCTACCGAAGAAGCGGAAGAAATCATTGGCGACCTCAGAAGGATGAGGCTTGAGAAGAATGCGGAGATCAAGGAGCATGAACTGATTGAAGCTCGGCAACGGCTCGCGGGGGCTGCCCCAAAAGTCAAAAAAACAGAAAAGCCCGGAGCGAAAAAGGCCGCCAAGCATGCCTTCTCGCCTGGCGACGAGGTCAAGGTCATTACCTTTGACCAAAAGGGAACCCTTCTTGAAAAAACATCCGATAACGAATGGTCTGTCCAAATTGGAATTTTAAAAATGAAGGTTGCCGAAAAGGACCTTGAATACATGAATACGCCAAAGCAAAAGGAAGTAAAACCGATGGCGATCGTCAGAGGCAGGGACGCCCATGTCCCGCTTGAGCTTGATTTGCGCGGCGAACGATACGAAGATGCATTGTTCAAGGTGGAAAAGTATATCGATGACGCCCTTCTTGCGGGCTATCCGCGGGTTTCCATCATCCATGGAAAAGGCACCGGGGCATTAAGGCAGGGAGTGCAGGAATATTTGCGGAACCACCGGTCAGTCAAGAAAATACGGTTTGGCGACGCGGGAGAAGGCGGGACAGGAGTTACAATCGCCGAGTTTAAATAACGGTTGGGGAGCTAAACGGTATGGAAAGCTTTTGGCAAAATGAATTTATCCAGATTGCAGCCTACTACAGTCTTGTCATTCTTTGCATTGTCCTTTTCCTGGCTGCATTTGAGCTCGTTACAAAGTACAAAAACTGGGAGGAAATCAAAAAAGGGAATGTAGCCGTGGCCATGGCAACCGGAGGGAAAATGTTCGGCATCGCTAACATTTTCAGGCATGCAATCGAGGAACACACTTCGGTCCTTGCGATGATTGGCTGGGGCGTATACGGTTTCGCCCTGCTGCTTGTCGGCTATTTCATTTTTGAATTCCTTACCCCGAAATTCAATGTCGATGAAGAAATTGAAAAAGACAACCGTGCCGTCGGGTTTATATCAATGGTGATTTCAATCGGATTATCGTATATAGTCGGAGCTGGAATCTAAACGGAGGAAACAAGGGTGGAAACACTTGCGAAAGTATTATTGGGCCTGTGCGGCTTGTTCATGCTGATAGGCATCATTTATATGGCGTTTTTCGCCTGAGAAGGGAACCGTTGCATTATGCAGCGGTTTCTATTTTTTCATGGATAGAGAACGGGGTGATTTGTAAATAGGTTGATTGAAGCGAAGGGCACCGACTCCTCGAAAATCCTCAATTATGCTATCGTATAATTTTCGTGCGATGCAGATTCGAGGAAGCTTCCTTGCGCTACCGCGTTTCCTTCGTGCGTGGGCAAATTCAATGATGTCCAGCGGGATGCAGCGGCAAGGTTGAGACCCCACAGGCGCAAGCGCCGAGGAGGCTCAAATGACGCCCCGCGGAAAGCGTGTGCCCGTAGTGAAAATCAACACCTCTATTTTTATAGATTATTTTATTCGGAAAAAAGTATCTGTTTGTGGAAACGCGGGGGATGGATTATAATGGAATGAATAGATAGAATTTTCAAAAACTTCTTTTATAAGGAGGTTACCCATGATTGAGATAAAGCCTTGGCTCAAGCATTATCCGGAAGAAATCCCCGCATCCATTGAGTACCCGGCAGAGTCCTTGCAAAGCTATCTGGCCAAATCCGCTGAAGAATTCCCCAATAAAGCGGCCATCCATTTTATGGGCAAAGAGCTCACGTTCCGGGAAGTGAGGGAAAGCGCCGAAAAATTGGCCGCCTATTTGCAGGCTCTCGGGATTAAAAAAGGCGACAGGGTTGCTGTCATGCTACCGAACACTCCCCAGGCAGTCATCGGTTTCTATGGAATCCTGCTCGCGGGAGGGGTGGTCGTCCCAACCAATCCTCTTTATATGGAGCGAGAACTGGAATATCAAATGAAGGATTCAGGGGCACTTGCAATCATTACCCTCGATATATTGTATCCGCGTGTTTCAAAAATTGCCCATAAGACCGATTTGAAGCACATCATTGTAACCACTATCAAGGACTTTCTCCCATTCCCGAAAAACCTTGTGTACCCTTTCATCCAGAAAAAACAATACGGGATTGTTGTTAAGGTAAAACATGAAGGGAGCAACCATTTACTGACTGAAATCCTGAATAAGCCGGCAGGTCCCATTGAGCACTATCCGCTTGATTTTGAAGAGGATCTGGCCCTTCTCCAATATACCGGAGGAACGACGGGTTTCCCGAAAGGAGTCATGCTCACGCACAAAAATCTCGTCGCAAATGTGTTGATGTGCAACAAATGGATGTACAAATGCCGGCGCGGCGAGGAACGGGTTCTTGGCATCCTACCGTTTTTCCATGTGTATGGAATGACGACAGTGATGGTTCTGTCAATCATGGAGGGCCATAAAATGATCCTGCTTCCTAAATTTGACCCGGAAACAACGCTGAAAACGATTCAAAAGCAGCGGCCAACCTTATTCCCCGGAGCGCCAACCATTTATATCGGCCTTTTAAACCATCCGGACCTGAATAAATATGATTTGTCTTCAATTGATTCTTGTATCAGCGGTTCGGCACCGCTCCCCGCCGAGGTCCAGCAGGAATTTGAAGAAGTGACCGGAGGCAAGCTTGTGGAAGGATATGGACTGACGGAATCTTCTCCGGTTACCCATTCAAACTTCCTTTGGGATCGGCCAAGGATAAAGGGGAGCGTCGGGGTTCCATGGCCGGATACGGATGCGGCAATCCTTTCTCTAGAAACTGGGGAACGCCTGCCGCCCGGGGAGATAGGCGAAATAGCCGTTAAAGGCCCGCAGGTAATGAAAGGATATTGGAACCGGCCGGAGGACACGGCGATGACCCTTAGGGATGGCTGGCTTTTGACAGGAGATTTGGGCTACATGGATGAGGATGGCTACTTCTATGTCGTAGACAGGAAAAAGGATATGATTATCGCCGGGGGCTTTAATATCTACCCAAGGGAAATTGAAGAAGTCCTCTATGAACATCCAGCCATCCAGGAAGCGGTCGCCGCTGGGGTTCCTGACCCGTACAGGGGTGAAACCGTCAAAGCGTATATTGTCTTAAAGGAAGGTGTCTATGCGACCGAGGAAGAGCTGGACGAATTCGCCCGGAAGCATCTAGCTTCCTACAAGGTACCAAGGATTTATGAGTTCAGGAAGGAACTTCCGAAGACCGCAGTCGGAAAAATACTCAGGCGCGTACTCATAGATGAAGAAAGGAAGAAACTTCAGGAGGAAGAACAAAAGCATGCATAGAAGGGGGGAGCCGGGCCAAGGCTTCTCTTTTTTCTCGTATCGGGATTTCCCTTTTTTGCCCGTTCATTATAAGATAGAAGTAACAGCGTTCCGCCCAATGCGGAGCTTGCCGGCCGCTTGACAGGGGAACCAGGGCAGCTTTATTATTGAATTATGAATGACTGTTCATTCATTTCATGTGTTGCTTTCTTCGAGGGAGGGTATAGTGGTGAAGAAAAACAAGCCAAAATACATGCAAATCATCGATGCCGCCGTATCCGTCATCGCCGAAAACGGCTACCACCAGGCACAGGTTTCGCGTATTGCCAGACAGGCGGGAGTAGCGGATGGGACGATTTACTTGTATTTTAAAAACAAGGAAGATATCCTCATTTCTTTATTCGAAGAAAAGATGGGGTCGTTTATTGAAAAAATCGAGCCTGTTATAGCAGGAAAACAGTCCGCGGCAGAGAAGTTATTACTGTTGATCGATTCCCATTTCCGGATCCTTTCCGGTGACAGGAGCCTAGCGATTGTCACCCAGCTTGAGCTGAGGCAGTCGAACAAGGAATTGCGGCATAGAATCAATGAGGTTCTGAAAGGGTACCTGAAACTCATTGATGAAATCCTGCTTGAGGGCAAACAAAAAGGGGAATTTTCTTCTTCGCTCGATATCCGCCTTGCGAGGCAGATGATTTTCGGGACGATAGATGAAACGGTCACCACATGGATTATGAATGAGCAAAAGTACGATTTGCAATCATTGAGTGCTCCGGTCCATGAGCTGCTGCTGAATGGATGCGGAGCGGGCACATCCAGGCCTTCAAAAAGCCAAGTTTTATGAGGGGGGATTTGTTTGGAATTTTTAAAATGGACAAATGAAGGCGGCATTGCGGATATTGTGATCCAGCGGCCGCCGGCAAATGCACTATCGTCACAAGTTTTGAAGGAGCTATCATCCATCCTGGACGAAATTGAGACGGATAGGGAAATTAAAGTGCTGCTGATTCGAGGCGAAGGAAGGTTTTTTTCCGCGGGGGCGGACATTAAAGAGTTTACCACCATTACGTCCGCGGAGGATTTTTCCGGCCTTGCGCGTCTTGGACAAAATTTGTTCGACAGGATGGAAAAATTTCCGAAGCCGATTATCGCGGCCATTCATGGGGCAGCGCTCGGCGGGGGGCTTGAACTGGCTATGGCCTGCCATTTCCGCTTGGTTAGTGAAACTGCCAAACTTGGGCTTCCTGAACTTCAGCTTGGACTTATTCCCGGCTTTGCCGGTTCCCAAAGGCTTCCGAAATTTGTCGGTACGGCGCGGGCGGCGGAAATGCTGTTCACTTCCGAGCCAATCACAGGGCTGGAAGCTGTCCATTATGGGCTGGCAAACCACGCCTATCCGGAAGAAGAGCTGTTGGAACATGCCTTCACAATGGCCAAAAAGATTGCCAAAAAGAGCACTGGTTCATTAAAAGCCGCCATCGAGCTTTTGAATTATTCAAAAACAGGCGAATTTTATCAAGGCGTAGACAGGGAAGCCGAGCTGTTTGGCCAGGTCTTCATATCTGCTGACGGCCAGGAAGGCATCCAGGCGTTCATCGAAAAACGCGAACCGAACTTCAAAGGGGAATAGAACCCCAAAAACCGGGATAATCACCCGGTTTTAAGTTGGCCTTTTTGAAAGCGTTTTACTTTTGGAATCATCCAATCTATTAAGCTCGCTATTTGTTGAACTGAATTTCGGGAGGGAAAGCAGTATGAATATTTTTGTGCTGATGAAAAGGACATTTGATACGGAAGAAAAAATTTCGTTGTCCGGCGGTAAAATCAATGAAGATGGCGCGGAATTCATTATTAACCCGTATGACGAATATGCCGTCGAAGAAGCAATCCGGGTAAAGGACGCACACGGCGGAGAGGTAACGATCGTGTCAGTCGGAACCGAAGAGGCCGAAAAGCAGCTGCGGACCGCATTGGCAATGGGTGCTGATAAAGCCGTCCTAATCAATACAGAGGACGATATCGAGTACGGCGACCAATTTACGACAGCAAAAATCCTTGCCGAATTTTTAAAGGACAAAGAAGCAGACCTGATCCTTGCCGGGAACGTGGCCATTGATGGCGGCTCTGGCCAGGTTGGTCCCCGGGTTGCGGAGCTCCTCGGCATACCGTATGTAACGACGATCACCAAGCTTGAGATTGAAGGCGGGACGGCAAAGCTCGTCCGTGATATCGAAGGCGATTCGGAAGTGGTAGAAGCATCACTGCCGCTACTCGTTACCGCCCAGCAAGGACTGAACGAGCCTCGCTACCCATCGCTTCCGGGAATCATGAAAGCCAAAAAGAAGCCGCTTGATGAATTGGAACTCGATGACCTTGATCTTGAGGAAGATGACGTCGAGGCGAAAACAAAAACAATCGAAATCTTTATGCCTCCAAAGAAAGAAGCGGGAAGGGTTCTCCAGGGTGATTTGCAGGATCAAGTAAAAGAGCTGGTCCAGCTCCTTCATTCCGAAGCAAAAGTCATCTAATCGCACTTCTTTCACCCAGGCAAATAATGCAAGGAAAATAAATTTGACGACCGAAGCAAGATTGATTATGCGCAGGAGGTAGAGGATATGGCGAGAAAAGTGTTGGTTTTAGGAGAAGTCCGCGATGGTTCGCTTAGAAACGTCTCATTTGAAGCGATTGCAGCGGCGAAAACGGTTGCAGAGGGCGGAGAAGTTGTCGGCGTTTTGATTGGTGATTCTGTAAGCGCTTTAGGGAATGAGCTTTATCAATACGGAGCGGACAAAGTCATTGTAGTGGAAGACGAAAAGCTGAAAAACTATACACCGGATGGTTTTTCACAGGCGCTGACGGCGGTCCTGGAGTCCGAAAAACCGGAAGGCCTGATTTTCGGGCATACAGCGATGGGGAAAGACCTTGCGCCAAAAATAGCCGCGAAACTTGGCAGCGGCCTCATTTCCGATGCGACGGCAGTCGAGGCCGCAGGCGGAAACCTTGTTTTCACAAGGCCAATTTATTCAGGTAAGGCTTTTGAAAAGAAAATCATTACCGACGGGCTGATTTTTGCGACAATCCGCCCGAACAATATTGCCCCGCTTGAAAAAAATGACGCGGCAAATGGTACCGTGGCGGCTGTCACAGTAGAAATCAAGGATTTGCGCACGATCGTAAAAGAAGTTGTCCGGAAGGCAAGCGAGGGTGTCGACCTCTCGGAAGCCAAGGTTGTTATCGCCGGAGGCCGGGGCGTAAAAAGCGCTGATGGCTTCGAACCGCTCAAGGAACTGGCCAATGTTCTTGGCGGTGCGGTTGGGGCTTCAAGAGGCGCCTGTGACGCGGATTACTGCGACTATTCGCTCCAGATCGGCCAGACGGGCAAGGTCGTCACGCCGGATCTTTATATTGCCTGTGGCATTTCAGGGGCAATCCAGCATTTGGCCGGCATGTCGAATTCGAAAGTAATTGTCGCAATCAACAAGGATCCGGAGGCAAACATTTTTAAAATTGCTGATTACGGGATTGTCGGGGACCTGTTTGAGGTTGTTCCCCTTTTGACCGAGGAATTTAAAAAACTGAAAATCCATTCCTAGGCGTGAGTTTAAAAAGGGCGGTTCAATCCGCCCTTTTTCCTTATACAGCCAACTGTCAGGAATAGCGAAAGCGTGGCCAGGGCAGGATAAAGCTGAAACATATTATTAGCATGCCCCCCTGAATGGTGGTATACTTTCGTTAGATTTTAGTATCAATTTAGGAGGCTATTTTTATGGCAATTTCAAATGTAACAGACCAGAATTTCGCTGGTGAAATCGGCTCCGGCCTTGTTCTTGTAGATTTTTGGGCGCCTTGGTGCGGACCTTGCAAAATGATTGCTCCAGTCCTCGAGGAAGTCGATTCCGAAATGGGCGACAAAGTGAAAATCGTCAAGCTTGATGTTGACCAAAACCCAGAAACATCCGCAAAATACGGCGTAATGAGCATCCCGACTTTGCTTGTTTTCAAGGACGGGGAACAGGTTGACAAAGTTGTTGGCTATCAGCCAAAGGAAAACCTTGTAAGCCTTCTCGAAAATCATTTGTAAAATCCATCCCCTGCCCAATACGCGGCCGGGGATTTTTTTTGTCCAAAAAAAGTCTTTCCGTAGCCGCCAATTTAGTCAGTTTTGTGAATTGTCCCAGGAAACTGTTGACGATGAGAATCATTCTCTTTTATAATCGTAAATAGAAATGATAATCATTTTCAACTAAACGAAACAGCAGGAGGAAATGCGAAATGTCTTTAAAGGTAAAATTGGTAGCTTCACTGGCAGTATTATCACTTGTCCTTGGGGCTTGCGGCTCGAAGGAAGAAGGCACCACATCCACAAAATCCAATACTGAACAAAAAGAAACAAATAAAAAGGAAGAAGCGGCTGAAAAGGAAGAAGCCTCATATGGCGATAGCTTCAAAGAAGCAGTTGCGGAATTGGAAAAAGCCAAGGAAGGCAAAGAAGTCGATTACGATAAAGTCACAAAAATCTACGAAGACAATCTGAAAGAGCTTGTCCAAAAGAGAGACCAGGAGCTTGAGGACACAATGGACCAGACGATCACCACAGCACTTCAGGCCGGCAAGGACGGATCACTCGATAAAGTTGTCGTAAAGCAAATTTTTGATAAGTTGATGCAAAAAGTATTCTATACAACTATGAAACATGAATTCAAAGAAGTTGCCGAAAACTGGGGCAAGCCGGAAGCCGTAAAAGAAGAAATGGAAGAAGCAAAGGAATTTTACTCCATTATCCAATCCACTGTTGAAAAGCGTGACGCCGCTTATGGAACATCAATGAAGGATGCGATTGATGGCGGCTTTGCCGAAATGGAAAAAGCAATTGAGGCCAATGATCAACTTGGCTTCCAGCTTGGGAAACAGGTTGTCGACAAAACGATAATGAAAACATTCTACCTTGCTACAGGCGCATTCCCTAATGGCTATGCAACCAAAGCTGCGAACAAAGCGAAGGAAGATGCCGAAGCCGCAAAGGTTGAACAATCGGAAGGCTGGGCATTCTTCCAGTCTATCAAATCCTATATCGCGAAGCATTCACCAGAAGAAGCTGCATTGATCGAAAAGCAATTCGACCTACAGTCCGATGTGAAAGCAATTGACCCTGAAGCAATCAACAAAGCGTTTGTCCGCGGATTTGCAAAGGTTGCCTTGGATGAATATACTGAAAGCATTGAGAGCTGGGGTGAAGACAAGGCAGTAATTACCGGTCTTGAAGGCGCATTGTTCATTGATATCATCGGTTCCGACCTGAAAGCTTCCCTTGGAGAAGAAGGCTACAAGGCCCTTGCCGAAAAGGCCCAGGCCTATGTAGACGCAACGAAAGCAAAAGACAAAGCTGCCGGCGAAAAGCTGTTCAATGAATTGAAAGCATCTCTTCAATCCGTTATTGACAGCGCGAAATAATCTGAGTAAACAAATCCGGAAAAACCTTGTCAACCAAGCAAGGTTTTTCCTATTTTCATGCCCGGCGGCATCCATTACATAGATGAAAGAGGCGTTTGGTTAATGAAAATCCTAATTACGGGTGGTGCCGGGTTTATCGGCTCGCATCTAGTCAGGGCACTTCTGAAGGAAGGCCATGAACTAGCTGTTATCGATGAATTCCACCCCTACTACTCGCCTGAAAGGAAAAGGGAGCAGCTTGATTTTGCCAGGGAGGCTGGGAGTTTTTCCTTTTTCCAAAAAGGGTTGCTGGCCGACGAGGAAGAAGTGGGCTTAATCTTTAAAAAGTTCCGGGCAGACTGTGTCATTCATTTGGCCGCGATACCCGGGGTCCAAAAATCGCTCGCCGCCCCGCAGGAATATGTCGATTATGATATAAAAGCGACAATCAATGTGCTGAAATTTTCAGGGGAAACGAATGTGAAGCATGTCCTGTTCGCTTCCTCGTCCTCCGTTTATGGCGATCTTCCCAATATTCCCGCAACGGAAGAAATGGCCACAGGGCGGGTTGTATCTCCATACGCCGCGGCAAAATACGGCGCGGAATCCTTTTGCCATGCGTATGCATCCCTGTATGGCTTCCAGATGACCATCCTCAGGTTCTTTACCGTATTCGGCCCATGGGGTAGGCCGGATATGGCGATACCGGGATTTATTAAAAGTATGATCCGCAACGAGCCAATCACCCTCTATGGCGGAGGAACAGCGAGGGATTATACATATGTTGATGATTGTGTGAACGGGATTGTTTTGGCCGTTAAAAAAGCCAAAGGAAATGGTACATATAATCTAGGTTCCGCCAAGCCGATTTCAATTGAAAAAGTAGCCGATACCCTGGCGGGGCATTTTTCCGGGGCAAAGGTGCTTCGGGCCGGAAGGAGGCTTGGCGATGTCGATTTTACATGGGCTGATATTACAAAGGCAAAAAGGGAACTTGGGTATTCCCCGCAAATAAGCTTTGAGGAAGGCATCGCCAGGACAGTCGAATGGGCAAAGCGCCATGAAAAATAGACTCGGGAAAAAGGGGCTTCTGTACGCCGGCGGGTTATTTTTCCTGCCTGTGTTCTTATACTTGTCTGCCCGGCACTTCAGCGGAGAAGAGATTCGTGCCGGACTGGCGGGTTTTTTTCTTGAAAATCCGCTCATTATCATTAGCGTGACAATCGCGTATTTCCTGTCATTCTCCTTCAGGGCGGCAGCATGGAGGCTTTACCTAGGAAACAGGGCAAGGTTTGGCAGCTGCCTGCAGGCGATCCTTCTCAGCCTGGCAGTCAATCATCTATTTCCTGTCAAAATCGGGGACGCTTTCCGAATCGGGCTGCTTACCCAAAAGGAAAAGCATATTAAAGCTGATGAATCCGCTCATTCGGTCATTGTCCTTCGCTTGTTGGACATTTTCATCCTCTTGCTGCTTTCGGCGGCCGGCATCCTTATTTTAAAGAAGAGCTTTGTTGTTGCGATTCCCGAGTGGGCGTTTAGTGCAGGCATCATCATGGCATTTTTGTCCGCTTATGTTCTTTATCGGTTTTATCCGTCTTTCTTTACAAAGCACTTGTCGATGGTAAGGCAGGCTTTTACACCAAGAAGGTTTATCCCGATTGCCATGCTTACTATTGCCAGCTGGCTATTGGAAGGGGCAGTCGTCTTAGGGGTAGCGGCTTCGATAGGGAACCCGCTCGGGCCAATCCAGGCGGTTTGGGTCAATTCCGTTACCGTCGGTGGCCAGGTTTTCCAAATTACCCCGGGCGGAATCGCGACTTATGAATCTATTATGGCGATTGCTCTTGCAAGCTTTCAATTTCCTGCCGACAAGGCATATGTGGTTGCCCTGGTCAGCCATGGATATAAATTTGTTTTTTCATATGCGGCGGGGGTTGCGCTGTTATTTTTTACACCTTTTAAAACAATCTGGCGGCTTCGCAAAAAGGGTAGGACTGGAGGAAACGCTACATGAAACAAGCTTCTGCTTTTGAAAAATTCGCGGCGAGGTGCTGGAATCTATTAAATGAAGGCAAACCGTTCACGCCTATTTTCACGGTCGGCACAATGCTGATTTACAGCCTTCCACGCCTTGGGCAGGATGGGTATTTGGCGGATTTGCTGGTTGGCTTTTTGGCCGTCATTCCGCTTCTCGCTCTTTATTTTATTTATGATTTTCCTTTATTTATGAGGAACTATCTCTGGATTCCGCTCGTTGGATTCCTGCTGTACTGGCACCATGTAAATTATCCGCTTATCTTCCTTTCGATCGGGCTATATTTCTTTTTCACGGTCTTTTTCTGGGGAACGCTTTATTATCACCTTCGAATCGGCACGGACTGGCTGAATTTTACCCGTTTCTGGAAACTCGTGCTGAAAAACAGCGACTCCACGAGCGGGAATGCACAGGAACAGCTGCCAAAATTCCTGCTCATTCTACTCGTTTGGGACTATGCGGCCGGCCTGCCCGCACGTGGGTTTGCCGAAATGGGGCCCCTTGTTCTGTTTTACGCGGGAATCCTTGTTTTCGCCTTCATTTTGCATAAGTATTTATTTGACTGGAAACCAGCACCGTATTCCGCCTACACAAGGGATATTGAAGCGCCGGTGTCCGGTGCGGTGAATAGCCGGGTCATCGTCTTTGTCATCGATGGGATGCGCAAGGAGCGGTTTGAGCAGGCGAATACGCCATTCCTTGATAATTTGCGCAAAAATGGCACAGACTACAGCCTGATGGAAACGGTCTATCCGGCAAGGACTGTCGTCTGTTTTTCATCAATGTTTACCGGTACATATCCGTTTGAACATGGGATTACTTCGAATATGGTTTGGAAGCTTGGCCTTAAAGTGGAGAGCATTTTCGATTCACTTAGGAAAGTGGGTAAAAAGGGATCGCTATTGGGCATTGCCCATCTTGTCGATTCTTTCGGTGAAAGGGATGTCGACACGGTGACCGCAGTTATGCATAAGGACAAGGCAGACAGGAATATAATCGAGCGGGCGAAAATGATCATGGATGAAAAAGATCCGGATCTCCAAATTATCCAGCTGATCGGCACGGACCAGATTGGGCACAGCCGCGGCGTCCTGTACGATGAGTACATTGAAAAAATTGAAGAGGCCGATGCGCTCGCTGAGGAATATTACAATTGGCTCAAAGAAAAAGGGAAGCTTGAAAATGCAACCTTCATTGTCTGCGCCGACCATGGCCAGGCTGACGGAATCGGGGGGCACGGCCATCTCGATGAGGGGGAAAGATATGTGCCCTTCTTTATGCACGGCCCGGCCATTGAGCAGGGGAAACGGATTGATGAAAAACGGAGCCTTGTTTCACTTGCCCCGACGATCGCCTATCTCCTTGGCGCCCCGTTCCCATCGCATAGCCGCGGACCGATTTTGACGGAGGCAATTAGAAGGGATGCAGTGAAATGACAAGGAAAATTGTTGTGTTTTTGCCAGCCCATAATGAAGAAGAATCAATACCTCACGTGATCAGGAAAATTCCCCGCCACTTCAATTCGGCCGTTGAAGTGGAAGTGCTCGTCATTGACGACGGCTCAACCGACAATACGGTTTCCGTTGCGAAAAAAGCGGGTGCCGACCATGTGTTTTCTTTTAAAAAAAATCAGGGCCTTGGGGCGGCTGTCCGGAAGGGCCTCCAGCTTTGCGTGGAGCTTGGCGCCGATATCGGGGTTATGATTGATGCAGACAACGAATACCCGGCCGACCAGATTCCCGACCTCGTGGAACCGATTCTATTGGGTAATTCCGATTATGTAATGGGTTCACGTTTCCTCGGGACGATTAAGGGGATGCGCTGGAACAGAAGGATCGGCAACTATTGCTTCACCATGCTCCAGTCCATCCTGCTCGGGCGGTGGATTTATGATGGGCAATCCGGAATGAGGGCTTTTTCGAGGCTTGCGATGGAGCATGCCGAAATTGAGCATGATTACAATTACGCCCAGGTTATTACGTTGAATTTGCTGAGGAAGGGCTTCCGGATGAAGGAAATCCCAATCCGTTACCAGGTAAGGGAAACGGGCGAATCATTCATTAAATTCAAGGCGTATATGACATCCGTCCTGCCGGCGATTGTCCGTGAAATGAGGAAGCCGGTAGTAAAAGTAGACAGGATTCCGGAGCAAAAGAGGACGGAAGATGGCATGCATGTGACTGGAAATATGAAAATTAAATGACAACCTTTTAAGTTGGATTGACAATGAAGTTGATAATCATTATCATTGTCATTGGGAGGGACAGATTAGATGAAAAGATTTTCTTTTTTTTGCCTCGTATTGATTTTCATTCTCACTGGAATTCCGGCAAACGGAGTCCAAGCTTATTCGTATGGCGACCCGAACGAGGAGAAGGTAGCCGAAGTTTATAAACAAATGGTTGTGAAATTAAACCAGAACCCTCCGAATTATAAAGATGCCCTTGCGTTGTTCGCTACTGTGAGGGAAGAAATTGATATGCATATGGGCCCTGAGCCTGGCAGCATTATTCAGGAGAACCTTGATAAGAAAGAAAAGATCCAGGCGATTGAAAATATGGAAAAACTGCTTGTTTTGAATATTGCAAGGCGGCTGGAGAGCATCGAAAAGAACTTTGAACAATTTGATACTAGCAAAAAGCTGCTTGCCAAGGGTTTTGCGACCTACGATGCAATTTCGCCAAAAGTAGAGGCAAAGGACCCGGCGACAGATAAAAAGATACGCGATGATTTCAATGTTGCGCTTGAATCGCTTGGAAACCCCGGACTTTTTGGGGTAGGCAAGAAAGAACCCAACCTTGATGAATTTATTAAAAGGAAAGACGATATCCTTTCAGCACTCAAGGAGCAATTCGAAATCAAGAACCTTGAGGTGGGGCATTTTTCCGAAAGCGCAAGTGAAGTTGAATCGAATAGCGGGAAAAAGGATTGGACCGATGTTTCAAACCTGAGAAACTGGATTCCGCTCATCCTGATTGCCGCTGTGATTGTTGGAGTAGTCATTTATACAGCCAGAAAAAGAAAAAAATAAACCGCGCCGGTTGGGCGGAGTAATGGACGGCAGGAGGAGAAGCAGCTGTGGAAATACAAGCATTATTGATCACCTTCCGTGAAGTGTTGGAAGCCTTGTTGATTGTAGGGATTATTACCACGTACCTGAAGAGGGTGAACCAGAAGCAGTATACGAAATATGTATGGCTGGGAGCGGGGCTTGCCGTTGTGGCGAGTATCGGAGTCGCGATCCTTTTCCAGGTCGTGTTCACCGGCTTTGCGGCAATGGGCAGTGAAATTTACCTGAAAATCGGGATCATGGTCGTTTCCACAATCCTGTTAACCCAGATGGTCTTCTGGATGGCCGCCCACAGCAAGGATATAAAGGGCAATATGGAAGGAAAGATGAACAAGTTCATTTCGACCGGAAATATCATCGGAATGGTTATCCATTCATTCCTCGTTGTCCTTAGGGAAGGGATTGAAACAGTCTTCTTCTTCGCCGCGATTACTGGCGGGAATATCGGAGCCGCGATGCAGGGCTGGGGGGCAATCTCAGGTGCATTGATTGCAGCCGTTGTCTGCTACTTCTTCTTCCGCGGAACAATGCGAGTGCCGCTCAAGACATTCTTCAAGGTTACGGGCGCGTTCATTATCCTGATTTCAGCCGGCTTGCTCGTCCAGGCTATCTCAATGATGCAGGATATTAACCTGATCGGCAGCGTTATGCCGCATGTGTACGATATCACCTGGTTCATGCCGGAGCATCCGATCGACTACATGCATTTTGTCCGCGATACTGGAACAACGCCGCTCATTTCGGGTGATGTTGGCATCTTCCTGAAAGCCCTGTTCGGCTACTCTTCAATGCCTTCAATCGAGGAAGTGCTCGCCTACATCGGCTATTTCGTGGCGATCTATCTGCTCACTTCTTCTGGGGAAAAGAAAGCCCCCGCCAAAGAAAGGCATTTCAAGGCTGCTAACCCAACTGAAGCACAAGCGAAATAATGATGTTTAGTTTAAAAGTACAAGGCGGCTGCCTTGTACTTTTTGGCATTCTGATGTCCCCGTTTTGTGGTAATCTATTTGATATTCTGATCTACAGGCTATGCGGAGGTTTTTGAAAAAATGGGGCGATTGAGTATGAAGATGCTCATGGTTTGGACATCAAAGTGAATTTTCAAAGGGTACGTGTCCAAAGTTGTCTAATGTTTGGACAGCCAAGTGAATTTTCGAATGGCGCGTGTCCAAAGAAGCCCGATGTTTGGACAGCAAATAGGGTTTCCACAACTTCAGTGTCCAAATGAAGCTGGGATTCATTCATGTTACACAACCACATCCCAAAGCTTTCCGTCCAAAGAAGCCTCGTGTTCTTGACAGGTTCCCGGTAAGCCAACCCAATCAAGTCCAAGGTTTCCGCAAGTTTAATAGGCAGCCCATTTATTTCAGTAAAGATGGTGATGTTTTGAAAAATTCCCGTTCGCTCGCGGAGAATGCCCTTAAGCTGTATTCTCTTCTGGCAATTCTCGTTACGGCATTTGCACTTTTCTTCTATATGAATCCATATATCTCGTCTTTTGACGCGGCTGATTTTGCACTGGCCATTAACAGGTTTGACTTGTTGGCCATGCAGCCACATTTCCCGGGGTATCCTTATTTCATTCTTGGTGGAAAACTTTTCGCATCTCTAACAGATAACCCGGCGAAGGCGCTGTCGCTGTTCAATACTCTTTTTTACATCACGGCCCTGTATCCCGTCTACAGGCTGTTCAAGTCGCTCGGAACGGGAACATACACCATCCTCGCAACCGCGGTTTTGTTCACTTCCAGCTTTCTGCTTGTTTCTGTAAGCCAGCCGATGTCCGAAGGCGCGGCGCTTGCCGCATTGTGGTGGTTTCTTTGGAGCCTGCAAGCCGCTTTTTTAAAACCAGCAAAAAAAACCATCATCACGAGTTTATTCTGGCTTGGAATTCTGCTCGGAATCAGGCTTTCCTATCTTCCTTTTGCGCTGGGATTACTCCTATTGTTCTGGCGGGAATGGCGTTCCGGCGCTCTAAAGGCCGGTGCGCTTATCCGGTACGGAGCCATCGCGATACTCTTCCAGCTTATCTGGGTTGCGGGGCTGATTGCCACGGAGGGAAGCGTAACGGGATTTTTAAAACTTGCGCTTTCGTTTACAGGAGGGCATTTTGAGGAATGGGGAGGAACCGCTGCCAGTTCAGCGGCACCCATGTGGGAAAGATTTTATACCCTCACTGCAAGAAATATTTTTTGGACAGGTCTTTCCGCACATTCACTAATCATTGCCATTCTGCTTGGAATACTCACGGTAATTTCCTTGTGTAGGTTAGTGAGGGGAAACAAGGTCACCACCCAATTCACAATAACTCTTACCTGGCTGTTTTCCGCCTACTTCCTTTGGGCCCTATTTGCCCAAAATATTGAGAAAGCGAGGCATGCGCTGCCTCTTTCAGGGATACTTATCATCCTTTTGATGGCGGTTCTTTTTAAGAAAAGGCCAAGAAACGTGGTTATTCTGCTTTGCMCCTCGCTTATCGCCGTCCAAGCCATAACGGGAATAAAGCTACTGCGGGAACAGGCGGCACAACCGCCGGCGGTTTACCAGCTTGCAGACCATGTGGAAAGCAAGGGGGGAAAGGTAATTGTGTACACATGGGAGGAATCGCGTGTATTAGAGTATCTCCATGTTCCATTTTCCCATAAGAAAATATTCACGTTTGATGTATTTTTGTACGATTCGGGGTTATATGAAGATTATACGATCCTGCTGACGGGAAAAGTGGTCGAGGGCTTCATTGAGCAGGGGGTGGACATCCGTGGTAAAATTGAAAAAGTGGGGGAGTTCCATTCAAACCCGCTATTCGAGCCGGTTTACAGTGATATCACTTTATATAGATGGAAAAAGCAATGAGAGGGGGTGGCCGGCAAAATGAATGAAATAATCAAGCAGAAACTAGCCTTGCTGCCGGACCAGCCTGGATGCTATTTAATGAAGGATCGGCAAGGGACAATCATTTATGTTGGAAAGGCAAAGGTGCTGAAAAACAGGGTCCGTTCCTATTTCTCCGGTTCGCATGATGCAAAGACGCAGCGGCTGGTCGGAGAAATCGAGGACTTTGAATACATTGTCACCTCTTCAAATATAGAAGCGCTCATCCTTGAACTGAATTTAATCAAGAAACATGATCCAAAATACAATATCATGCTCAAGGATGACAAGACGTACCCTTTCATAAAGCTGACAGCCGAGCGGCACCCGAAACTGATCATTACGAGGAAAGTGAAGCGCGACAAAGGGAAATATTTCGGGCCCTACCCAAACGTCCAGGCGGCAAATGAAACGAAAAAGCTGCTCGACAGGATTTACCCGCTCAGGAAATGCGCGACGCTACCCGACCGTGTCTGCCTTTATTACCACCTCGGGCAGTGCCTGGCACCTTGCGTAAAACAGGTGCCCGAGTCGGAGTACAAACGGATGACCGATGAGATTACAAGATTTCTTAACGGCGGATACAAGGAAATCAAAAAAGAGCTTACCGAGAAAATGATCGAGGCCGCCGAGCAGCTAGATTTCGAGCGGGCCAAGGAGTTCCGCGACAAGATTGCGCATATTGAAGCGACAATGGAAAAACAGAAAATGACGACGACCGATTTTACCGACCGTGACGTTTTTGGGTATGCCGTCGACAAAGGCTGGATGTGTGTCCAGGTCTTTTTTGTACGCCAGGGAAAGCTCATTGAGCGTGATGTGTCGCTATTCCCGGTTTACGGCGAACCGGAGGAGGAGATGCTGACGTTCCTTGGCCAGTTTTACTCGAAGGCAAACCATATCAAGCCACGGGAAGTCCTCATCCAGGATAGCGTTGACTGCCAGATGGCGGAGCAGCTCTTAGAGGTAAAAGTCCTTCAGCCGCAGCGTGGACCAAAAAAGGATCTCGTCAAGCTGGCTGTGAAAAATGCGCAAATCGCCCTGAACGAGAAGTTTTCACTCATTGAACGGGATGAGAACAGGACCATCAAGGCAGTCGATAATCTTGGCGCGCTGCTTGGCATCCATACTCCGAACCGGATTGAGGCGTTCGACAACTCGAACATCCAGGGAACCGACCCGGTATCGGCGATGGTCGTGTTTATGGACGGAAAGCCGTATAAAAAGGAATACCGCAAATACAAGATTAAATCGGTTAAAGGCCCGGATGATTATGAATCGATGAGGGAAGTGGCGCGGAGAAGATACTCACGCGCATTAAAGGAAGGCCTTCCACTACCGGATATGGTTATCATCGATGGCGGGAAGGGGCATGTCGAGGCAGTAAGAGACGTCCTTGAAAATGAACTTGGGCTTGATATTCCGCTCGCCGGCCTCGTAAAGGATGAAAAGCACAAAACATCCCAGCTCCTTTACGGCAATCCGCTGGAAATAGTCCCGCTGCCGCGTAACAGCCAGGAATTTTACCTGCTTCAGCGAATCCAGGATGAAGTCCACAGGTTTGCAATTACCTTCCACAGGCAACTTCGCGGAAAGAGTGCGTTCCAATCGATTTTGGACTCGATTCCGGGAATTGGCGAAAAGCGAAAGAAGCTCCTTCTTAAAAATTTTGGATCGGTAAAAAAAATGAAGGAAGCCACACCGGAGGAAATCACCCGTATCGGCATCCCGCAGCCAATTGCCGAGGAACTTTTGAAAAAATTGAACTCTTAAGGATTGCCGAACAAAAAACAGCTGTGCTATAATGATGGTTAATTTCATATACTATCACTTTGAATTCTAAAGTGAAGGTAGAGGCGCGGGCTTCAAGAGTAAAAATCCGGAGAAGAATGGATTCTGTGAGGGATTTTGAAAGGGGAGACCGCCGAAGCGGCGAATGGATCCATTCCGGATGCTTGCTGGTCCTGCATTGAATAAGTGCAGGATTGTCAGGGTTTACTAATCCTGGAGGGCTATCTCACATAGATGCGTAGAACATTCACGTATCCGGGCAATGAGATAACTCTCATTGCCCTTTTTATTTGTGCAGATACCTTACTTAAAAAAGAAAACGAGCAAAGGAAAGTAGGGGAAACAGTGGCTATTATTGTACAGAAGTTCGGCGGTACCTCTGTTGGGACGCCGGAACGGATCATGAACGTAGCAAGGCGTGTAATCGAAGAATGTGAAAAAGGCAACCGTGTAACGGTCGTCGTCTCGGCGATGGGAAAAACAACGGATGAACTCGTGGGGCTGGCAAAACAAATTACCTCATCTCCTTCAAAACGTGAAATGGACATGCTCCTAACAACAGGAGAACAGGTAACCATCTCGCTCCTGGCAATGGCACTGAACGCACTTGGCCAGGAGGCCATATCGTTTACAGGCTGGCAGGCGGGGATTAAGACTGAAGATGTTCACGGCAACGCGCGTATCATGGACATTGACCCGCAACGGGTGCTCACAGTTCTTGAGGAAGGAAAAGTGGCGATCGTCGCTGGATTCCAGGGAATTAGCGGCCAGGGGGAAATCACGACACTTGGGCGCGGCGGTTCGGATACGACAGCCGTTGCCCTCGCCGCAGCCCTTAAAGCAAGCCGCTGCGAAATTTATACGGATGTTACCGGGGTATTTACGACAGACCCGAGGATTGTGAAAAGCGCGAGGAAGCTGCTCTCGATCTCTTATGATGAGATGCTTGAACTTGCCAATCTTGGCGCGGGCGTCCTGCATCCAAGGGCGGTCGAATTTGCGAAGAATTACGGCATCCCGCTTGTTGTGCGGTCCAGCATGGTAAAAGAAGAAGGGACAATGATCGAGGAGGAAGTATCCATGGAAGAAAATTTAATTGTTCGCGGCGTCGCGTTTGAAGATCAAATTACACGGGTTTCGGTGATGGGCCTGGCTGAATCTCTTAATGGCCTGCCAGCTATCTTTGCTTCACTTGCCAAGAATGGCATTAACGTAGATATCATCATTCAAAATATTACCGGTGACGGAACGGCAAACCTTTCCTTCTCCATCAAAACGGAAGATCTTGAGAAAACGATTGAAGTTCTTGAAGCGAGCCGGAAAGCTTTAGGCTATGGGAAAATTGAAACGGAAACAGGCCTCTCGAAGGTTTCCATTGTCGGCTCGGGTATGGTATCGAATCCGGGTGTCGCGGCTCAAATGTTCGGTGTCCTGGCGGATAAAGGCATCCAGATAAAAATGGTCAGCACATCGGAAATAAAAGTTTCCGCTGTCGTAGAAGATACATTCATGGTTCCAGCGGTTGAAGCGCTCCATGACGCGTTTGCCCTTTCAGGCAGCGGAATCCATGCGTAGAAATCAATGGGAAAAAGCCCCCTATCATTTGTGAAGGGGGCTTTTCTTATGCTTCTACGGGGTCCTTGCTATCCCACTTGACCGTGAAAACAGCGGTTCTATCATTTTTGACCGGATGTTCAAAGGCTTCGGCTGTTACGCCTTTTTGCATTTCAATCTGCTGTGCGAGGAATCCGGCTTCCAGCTGAAAATACGACTCGGCCTTGGAGGGAACCCGGGAAGGAAGCAGGACGGCGTCCAATTCGAATTCCATTTCATTTTTTGTTTCTTTTCGGATGTTCAAATTGCCCCATGATGCCCGGACAAAAAATGTTTTAACCTCATCAATTGTCTTTAACGGATATTTCCTGGCTAGCAGTTTTCCTGCCCAATAAAGGAGTTCCGGGGTGTGATTGCCAAGAAGTTCAGGCAAAAGGATTTCCCTGATCAATTCATAGCCAAATTTGGTTACAGTTTCGGTCGATTGCAAATCAGAAGTGGTATGTTCTTTCAAAAGACTCCCTCTCTTTCTACCATTCTATTATATACATTTTTTCTGCTTGTAAGCGTAAAAATTATAAACAATCCGATTTGAATTGCTTTTTTTCGGACGTCCAATCTGTTTCTTTTTTGACAAAAATAGACGTGCTGCAGCGATTTTTTCCACTATACGATAATATTATATCAGTATATTTCTAACATTTCGCAAATAGAAGAAATAATGTATGCGTTTCCTTGACGCTATCTTCCAGTGGGAGTAAAATGAACATGTCACAAGAATGTAACCAAAGGTTCATAACTTTTTCACAATGATGATAGGTTTATATTCTCAGAGGGGAGCCTTCATCGCACTAACTTAGGGGGTATGATTATGGCGGGTAACAGAGAGTTTTTTAACCGCAGGCTTCATTCACTGCTGGGCGTCATCCCGGTCGGGGTTTTCCTTACCCAGCACCTGTTTGTGAACTATTCAGCAACAGGAGGGCCGGAATCATTCAACAGGGTAGCGGATTTTATGGGGAATCTTCCATTCCGTCTTGTCCTTGAAACAGTCATTATTTATCTTCCTTTGCTTTACCATGCAATTTACGGGCTTTATATCGCTTTTACTGCTGACAATAATCCGGGCAGGTACGGATATTTCCGGAACTGGATGTTTACCCTGCAGCGTATTTCAGGGGTGATCACCCTTATTTTTGTCAGCTGGCACGTTTGGGAAACAAGGGTTGCCGCTGCGTTTGGAGCGACTGTAAATTATAACATGATGGCAGACATTTTAAGCTCTCCTTTCATGGTTGCTTTTTACTTCATAGGGGTTATTTCTACTATTTTTCATTTTGCGAACGGGCTTTGGTCATTCTTTGTCAGCTGGGGTGTCACAGTGACACCACGCTCACAAAGGATTTCTACCTATTTTACGATAGGCCTCTTCTTTGCCCTTTCCTTTGTCGGGATTCGCGCCTTGCTAGCGTTTATGTAATCTGACGGGCCTGATAGATTTGGAATTAATTAGGGAGTGACTTTAGAATGGCAAAAGGAAAGATCATTGTTGTCGGAGGCGGGCTAGCCGGATTGATGGCAACCATCAAGGCAGCTGAAGCCGGAGCACAGGTTGAACTATTTTCACTTGTACCGGTAAAGCGGTCCCATTCCGTATGTGCACAGGGCGGCATTAATGGCGCCGTCAATACAAAAGGTGAAGGCGACTCCCCATGGGAGCACTTTGACGATACAGTCTACGGTGGCGACTTCCTCGCCAACCAGCCTCCTGTCAAGGCAATGTGTGAGGCGGCGCCTGGTATTATCCATTTGTTCGACCGGATGGGCGTTATGTTCAACAGGACGCCGGAAGGCCTTCTGGATTTCCGCCGCTTTGGCGGAACGCAGCACCACCGTACGGCATTTGCAGGAGCCACTACCGGGCAGCAGCTGCTTTATGCGCTGGACGAACAGGTCCGCCGCTTTGAAGTGTCAGGCCTTGTAACAAAGTATGAAGGCTGGGAGTTCCTCGGAGCCATTGTTGATGAAGAAGGGACTTGCCGAGGTATTACGGCGCAGAACCTGACGTCCATGGAAATCAAAGCGTTTCCGGGCGATGCCGTCATCATGGCGACAGGCGGGCCTGGAATTATTTTTGGAAAATCAACAAACTCAATCATCAATACCGGAGCAGCCGCAGCCATTGTGTACCAGCAAGGTGCCTACTATGCGAACGGCGAGTTCATCCAGATTCACCCAACAGCAATTCCCGGCGATGACAAGCTTCGCCTGATGAGTGAATCCGCGCGCGGTGAAGGCGGCCGTATCTGGACATACAAGGACGGAAAGCCTTGGTACTTCCTTGAAGAAAAGTATCCGGCATACGGAAACCTTGTTCCAAGGGATATCGCGACGCGTGAAATTTTTGATGTGTGCGTTAACCAAAAGCTCGGCATTAATGGAGAAAACATGGTCTACCTGGACCTATCCCATAAAGACCCGCACGAACTTGACATCAAGCTTGGCGGTATCATTGAAATTTACGAGAAGTTCATGGGCGACGACCCTCGCAAGGTCCCTATGAAAATCTTCCCGGCGGTCCACTATTCGATGGGCGGCCTGTGGGTTGATTATGACCAAATGACGAACATTCCAGGCCTGTTCGCTGCGGGGGAATGTGATTATTCCCAGCACGGTGCGAACCGCCTTGGCGCCAATTCGCTCCTTTCAGCGGTTTTCGGCGGTATGGTTGCCGGACCGAATGCGGTACGCTACATCAACGGTCTTGAAAGAAGCGCGGACGCGGTTGAGAGCTCTGTTTTTGACAGCCATGTCCGTGAAGAAGAAGCGAAGTGGAACCATATCATGTCGCTTAACGGTACGGAAAACGCTTATGTCCTTCATAAGGAGCTCGGCGAGTGGATGACGGACAACGTGACGGTTGTACGCCATAATGATAAGCTGCGCCAGACGGATGAAAAGATTCAGGAACTTCTCGAAAGATATGAAAATATTGATATTAACGATACTGCAAAATGGAGCAATCAGGGAGCGGTGTTTMCCCGCCAGCTTCAAAATATGCTCCAATTGGCGCGTGTTATCACGATTGGTGCATTGAACCGTGACGAGAGCAGGGGAGCCCATTATAAGCCGGATTTCCCTGAACGTGACGATGAAAACTTCCTGAAAACGACAATGGCCAAATTTGTCGGCCCGAAATCGGCTCCGGATTTCCATTATGAAGATGTCGATACTTCATTAATCCAGCCGCGCAAGCGCGATTACTCGAAAAAGAAAGGGGAGTAGAAACGGATGACTGAAACTATGGCAGCCGAAAAGACTGCAACTGCAACCAGGACAGTTAAGTTTATCATCACACGCCAGGACACACCGGATTCCGCCCCTTATGAAGAAACGTTTGTCCTGCCCTATAGACCGAATATGAACGTTATTTCCGCGTTGATGGAAATCCGCAGGAACCCTGTCAATGCAGATGGGAAAAAGATTACCCCAATCGCTTGGGAAATGAATTGCCTTGAAGAAGTTTGCGGCGCGTGTTCAATGATCATCAATGGGAAGCCGCGCCAATCCTGCACAGCGCTGATTGACAAGCTTGAACAGCCAATCCGCCTTGCACCGATGAAAACATTCCCGGTTGTCCGCGACCTTCAGGTTGACCGGAGTAGGATGTTCGATTCGCTTAAAAAGGTAAAAGCATGGATTCCGATTGACGGAACGTATGATTTGGGACCTGGCCCGCGCATGCCGGAAACAAAGCGCCAGTGGGCCTATGAGTTGTCCAAGTGCATGACGTGCGGCGTCTGCCTTGAGGCTTGCCCGAATGTGAACAGCAAATCCGACTTCATCGGGCCTGCCCCGTTATCCCAGGTTCGCCTGTTCAATGCCCATCCAACGGGCGAAATGAACAAAGCAGAAAGGCTGAATGCCATCATGGGTGACGGTGGGCTTGCGAACTGCGGAAACTCGCAGAACTGCGTCCAATCCTGTCCGAAAGGTATTCCGCTTACAACATCGATTGCCGTGCTTAACCGCGAAACAACATTCCAGTCGTTCCGCAACTTCTTCGGAAGCGACCGAGTGTAACAGAATAATCGATTTAAAAGCTGTCCCGGTGATTGGGGCAGCTTTTTTGTAATTGAGGAGGCGATGGGGATACACATGATCATAGATAAAAGCCATATGCCGAATATGTAAGCTTTGTTATATAATTGTAGGAAGGAGTATAGGCGGAATGGAGGGGGACGATTGAAAGGAAAGGCAATCTGGCCATTGATCTTTATTTTCACAGGTATAGTGGTTCTTGCGGCCGGGGGCTATCAACTTGCCGAGACAAAGGTAAAAAGCGGGGAGTCGTTAAAGGAAGCCAGAAAGCTCGTCGGTAATGCTTCAAATGAATCCGCGGCGGCTCACCTCCCTGGGCAAGAGGCGGGGGAACAATCCGGCAAACCTGATTTTGGGGAAGTTGTCGGCCTTCTGGAAATCCCAGCGATCAAATCCGAGTTAGCGATTGTGGAAGGGACCGACCCGGATGACCTGAAAAAAGGTGTCGGCCATTATGAAGGCTCCTACTTTCCTGGTGAAGGCGGGCAGATTGTCCTGTCGGGGCATCGGGATACAGTATTCAGGCGCCTTGGCGAGCTGAAGACAGGGGACATATTAACGATCCGGATGCCAAAAACGCACACTCACTATGAAATCACAGCCACGAAAATCGTAGACGCGGAAGATCGATCAATCATTACCCTTCAGAAGGATAGGGAAGAATTGATCCTTACGACATGCTATCCGTTCAGTTATGTAGGAAACGCACCCGAAAGATATATCATTTATGGGAAGCCGCTGAAGAGTAAGTAAAATGAGATGCCTGAAGTATGCTTTTGGAAAAAACAACCTATCATACTTCCAATAATCCTTGATGAAGGCTATAATAAAAATGAATGGATATTCATTCATTTTGAAAGGGGGATGGACGTGTCGAGAATAGGCTATATTCCCTCCTTGCCGGAATGGGAGCGGGAATTCATATTTTATTATCCGGTTAAGGTACGGTTTTCGGAAACAGACATGTATGGGCATCTGAATAATACAGTTCCTTTCATTTATTTTGAGTTGGCAAGAATCGAATTTTTTAAGGAAATCGGCTTCATGGGGGACTGGCTGAAACCGGGGAATCCGTTCATTCCGGTTGTGGCAGACCTTCAGTGCGATTTTTTAAAACAGGTATTTTTCGACGAAAATTTAAGGATTTACGTGAAGGCAGACAAGGTTGGCATATCGTCCGTCGACATCCACTATATGGGCAAAAATGAGTCAGGGGAAATATGTTTCACAGGCCGGGGAACAATGGTCCAGATTTCAAGGGAAACCGGCAAAGGCGCGCCTTGGACCGATGAAATGAAAAACCTTCTCTCCAATCCCGGAAGCCGTTAATCTTCAAGTAAAATCAGTCACTTCTGATGCGTTTATTACATACTATATCGTGACTAAATATATACCCATCCCACGGTTCACAACTGGCGAAGGCAAGGAGGGTTACAATACTTGAAGGATAACGGATTCAGCCATAAACCATTACTCACTAAACGGGAAAGAGAAGTTTTCGAACTGTTGGTACAAGACAAAACAACAAAGGAAATCGCTGGTGATCTATATATAAGCGAGAAAACGGTTCGGAACCATATATCTAACGCCATGCAAAAGCTTGGTGTGAAAGGGCGTTCCCAGGCAGTTGTAGAGCTCCTGCGAATGGGAGAACTTGAACTGTGATCATGACCGGCTATCCGTCCTGGAGGCCGGTCTCAATTTTAAATCCTTGAATTTTTTTCGGAAAAAGTAGAAAATAAGAGCAACCAGGGGACGTGAGGAATACCTATTCCCCAAGGTTCCAGGATGGGAGTGGTTAAAGATGAAACAGGCTGAAACGCAAAAGCTTGATATGAATATAGTCGCAAGCATCGAGAAGGATCTTCGTTACATATCTGGTATCATAAAGCAAAAGGGCCGGGAAATGCTTAGCAATTATACAATAACCCCGCCCCAGTTCGTCGCGCTTCAATGGCTTTTTGAAGAAGGGGATATGACAATCGGCGAGCTTTCGAACAAAATGTACCTTGCCTGCAGCACGACAACCGACCTTGTCGACAGGATGGAGAAGAACAGCCTCGTCATGCGGGTCAAGGATCCAAAGGACCGCAGGGTTGTAAGAATCCATCTCCTAGAGGAAGGCGAACGGATTATTGATGAGGTAATCAAGAAACGCCAGGAGTACCTGCAGGATATTCTAAAGAACTTTTCATCAGACGAAATTCAGCTTCTGCACGGCAACATGACTAAATTGCATCAAGAAATGCGAGGAAAATGAGGCGAGAGGTTTGGAACAGCCAATAGGGATCATTGATTCGGGGGTAGGCGGCCTGACAGTCGCCCGGGAAGTGATGCGCCAGCTTCCAAAAGAAAAGATAATATACCTCGGAGATACGAAAAGATGCCCCTACGGACCCCGCCCGGTCCACGAGGTAAAAAAATTCACCTGGCAATTGACGCGTTTTTTGCTTAAGAAAAACATTAAAATGCTCGTCATAGCCTGCAACACCGCAACAGCGGCCGTCCTGGACGATATCCGCCGGGAGCTCGATATCCCGGTCGTTGGGGTTATTTATCCGGGAGCAAGGGCGGCAATCAAGAACACGAATAACTACCATGTTGGAGTAATCGGGACGATCGGTACGGTAAAGAGCGGGGCGTATGAAAAAGCGCTTAAGTCGCTCGTCAGCCGTGTATCGGTCAAAAGCCTTGCCTGCCCGAAATTCGTTCCGCTTGTCGAGAGCGGCGAAGTAGATGGGGATTTGGCACGAAGGGTTGTCGACGAGACCCTCCAGCCAATGCTTGGGGAAAAGCTGGACACGCTTATCCTCGGGTGCACCCATTATCCTTTATTGGAGCCGCTCATTAAGGAAGCAATCGGGAGCGGGGTAAAGGTAATCAGTTCCGGAGATGAAACAGCCCGCGAGGTCAGCACGATCCTGGATTACCGGGGTATGCTTGAAACCGGTGAGGGAACCCCGGAACACGAATTTTATACAACCGGCTCGGATTTGATCTTTTCACGGATAGCATCTAACTGGCTTGGTTATGAAGTGAAAAATGTCAGGACAATTGAATTGGATTAGCGGACAAGCCTCCAGGAATGGGGGCTTTTTCCTATTATATAGGGCTCGAAATCCAGTTTAGTTGTCACTCAACCCTTGTTTGCATGACAATCCAGAGCCGACATCCATTTGAGTTTTTACAATACCCGTTTTCAGCCTGGTTATTTTTTTGTACCGGGACAGGTTTTTCTTTTCGGGCCTGGTCTATTTTTTCTTAGGGCTCGTATACATGTAGTACAAACTGTCTCAGGAGGGATTCTCATGTCCAATAATAAAAAAACAGTCCTGGCATCGGCTGTTCTTGTTTCTACAATGGCTTTGTCGGGGTGCGGGCTGTTTGGGGCGGAAACGGTGAAAAAGATTGACCCGCCAAAAAGTACGGCGTATACAAAGGACAGCGGACTGGCTAGCTCGATTAAGGACAATGCAGCTCCTGAAACCGAGGATACCGTCAAAACGGAACTTTATCTCATCGATAAGAATGGCTATGTCGTATCACAGACACTTAACCTTCCGAAAACGACCGCGGTGGCTACACAGGCAGTGAAATACCTGGTTGAAAACGGGCCGGTATCGGAAATGCTGCCAAATGGATTCAGGGCGGTCCTGCCAGAGGATACCGATGTTTCGGTAAACATTTCGAAGGATGGGATAGCGACGGTCGATCTTTCGAAGGAATTTAAAAACTATCAGGCTCAAGACGAGGAGAAAATCCTTCAATCGATAACATGGACGCTCACACAGTTCGATTCCGTCAAAAAAGTGAAGCTGAAAATGAACGGCCATGAATTGACCGAAATGCCAGTCAATGGAACCCCAATCACTGATACTCTCTCACGTGAATCCGGAATCAACATTGACACGTCCGGAGTTTCGGATTTAATGAATACACGGCCGGTGACGGTTTACTATATCGGCGGGGAAGAGGGCTCCTATTATTATGTACCGGTGACACGCCGCGTCAGCAATACTGTTGCCAACTCAATCGAAGCTGCGGTAATGGAGCTGGCGAAAGGCCCATCCTCCTCCAACCTCGATAGCTTATTTATGAGCGATGTCAAACTTGTCGAAAAGCCAAAAGTCGAGAACGGAAAGGTTACGCTGAACTTTAACGAAGCGGTATATGGCGGCTTCGACACAAAAATCGTTTCCCAGCATCTCCTTGATGCGCTGGTCCTGTCGCTGACAGAACAGGAAGGGATCAAAGAGGTTGCGGTTCAGGTTAACGGAAAGGCGGAGCTTGTCAAGGAAGATGGCAAAATGCTTGCCGAGCCGGTAACGCGTCCTGAAAAAGTGAACACTGGCAGTTTTTAAATCATGAAATTTGTTATACTATATAATGAAATGAGAGAGGTAGGCCCGAAAAGCCGCCTCTTCTTTATTGATGAAACATAAACCGGGAATGCAGGGAGGAAATGAAATGCGTTTTGATGGCAGAGAGCCGTTGCAATTAAGGCCAATACATATTGACACAAATTTTTTGAAACACCCAGAAGGGTCTGTATTGATTTCGGTTGGGGATACAAGAGTCATCTGCACAGCCAGCATTGAAGAAAGGGTTCCTCCCTTTATGAGGGGCGAGGGAAAGGGCTGGATTACAGCCGAATATTCCATGCTTCCAAGGGCGACTGAGACGCGCAACATCAGGGAATCTTCTAAAGGGAAGGTTTCCGGGCGGACGATGGAAATCCAAAGGCTGATCGGCAGGGCGCTGCGGGCGGTTGTCGACCTCGATGCAATTGGCGAAAGGACGGTCTGGATCGATTGTGATGTCATTCAGGCTGACGGCGGAACAAGGACTGCGTCCATTACGGGGGCCTTCGTTGCCATGGCGATGGCATTGAATGGTTTGGTCGAAAAAAGGGCGCTGGCCCGTTTTCCAATTACAGATTTTCTTGCAGCAACAAGTGTCGGGATTCTTGCGGATGGGCAGCCTGTGCTTGATTTGAATTATGTCGAGGATTCCAGTGCTGCGGTGGATATGAACGTCGTCATGACGGGTAACGGGGAATTTGTCGAACTTCAGGGGACAGGTGAAGAAGCGACTTTCTCACGCGCCCAGCTTGCGCAAATGCTTGAGGCGGCGGAAACAGGTTTGCTCGAACTGATCGAAATGCAAAGAGCTGCGCTTGGTGAAGCCATTTCAGGTAAAATAGACAACAACAGGAATTAAGTAGGCAGGAGGAGACGAACGTTGGAAGAAATAATTATCGCAACTAAAAATCCGGGAAAAGCAAAGGAGTTTGAAGCCATTTTTACCGAAAGAGGGGTTAAGGTCCTGACGCTTCTTGACTTCCCGGATGCACCGGATGTCGAGGAAACAGGAACGACCTTTGCGGAAAATGCCATTCTGAAGGCGGAAACAATCTCACAAAAGCTTGGGAAGCCGGTTATTGGGGATGACTCCGGCCTGATTGTCGACGCTCTTGATGGCCGTCCCGGTATTTTTTCGGCGAGGTATGCGGGTGAACAGAAAAATGACGAAGCGAATATTGATAAAGTGCTTTCGGAATTGAATGGGGTACCTGAGGAAAAGCGGACGGCAAGATTTTTCTGCGCGCTTGCGATGGCAGTACCCGGAGAAGAAACGATTACCGTCGAAGGGACGTGTGAAGGACGGATTTTGGAAGAACGCCGCGGCACGAACGGATTCGGCTATGATCCCGTCTTTTACGTAACTGAATTGGGCCGGGCGATGGCCGAACTTTCAAAGGATGAAAAGAATGCAATAAGCCACCGTGCCAATGCATTGAAGGCTCTTGAACGCGTTCTTGACACGAACGGGCCGGTGGAAGGAAAGTGAAGAAAGTCCTTGTCGTCAGCGACAGCCATGGCCTTGAGGAACCACTTTCGGCCCTGCGGGAAAGGCATCCGAATGTAGATATTTTCATCCATTGCGGTGATTCGGAACTGCCGAAAAATGACGAAGTGCTGGAAGGCTATATCACGGTTGGCGGAAATTGCGATTTTCATCCCGGTTATCCGAATGAGGAACTGATCGAAGTGGACGGGATCAAAATTTTCGTCACCCACGGACATCTTTACTCGGTAAAATCCACGCTAATGAACATCCAGTACCGTGCCCGGGAGCTGGGTGCGAATGTTGTCTGCTTCGGCCACTCCCATTTGCTTGGAGCAGAAATGTCAGGAGGCATTCTGTTCCTGAATCCCGGAAGCATCAGGCTCCCAAGGGGAAGGAAAGAGCGGACCTATCTTATCCTCGCAATCGACGAGAATAATGTCGATTTATCTGTATATGATTTTGAGCGCGGGGAGCTGCCCGATCTTCACCGGGTATTCTCTCTCGAAGCGTAAAGTGAAGGGGCAAATTTTTTTGCCCCTTTCCCAATAAAAATTCGTTGACAATCAATTGTTTGCCTACTATAATGATAAATGTTGTCGCACTTACCTGGTTGCTAAGTAAGGGCGGGTGGCGATGAAAACAAACATGTCCCAGTAGCTCAGCACGCTGAATACACTTCAGTGAAGAAACATCAGCGCACCGCCGAGCCGCACCTTGCATATGCTAACTGAGGCAGGGTTGGAAAATAAAAACTAAATACTTCTTTATAATTATGTCCCAGTAGCTCAGCAGGATAGAGCAACGGCCTTCTAAGCCGTCGGTCGGGAGTTCGAATCTCTCCTGGGACGCTATAAACCGGAAAAACCGGCCATCTCATTTCGAGGTGGCCGGTTTTTTATATGAAAATACCAAGGCGATTAATCGTCCTAGTTGGCGGTGCGGCCTGGAAAACGCACAACGTCCAAATTGTTTTTTGACCAGTGCCGTGCTACACTTTTTTCAATAACGACCTAAGGATGATCTGCCATGAAAAAGAAGGGCCGCGAGAATATTGTCTTTTTTCCGGATGTGGAAAGGCGGCTTGCAGAAAAAGGAATTGAGGCCTTACAGGAAAAGCGGTTTAATGAAGCGATTGCCCTCCTTGAGCAGGGGCGTGAACTGGACCGGTCCAATAGCGATATCGCAGCCGCTTTGGTGCTTGCGTATTTTGAAGCGGGAGCGTTGAGAAGTGCGAAAGAGCTTTGCAAGGAAATGCTGCTGGAGGGAGCGGGCGATTATTTTCAGCTTGTGGAAATGTACATCACGATTCTAATCCAGCTGCATGAATACGGGGAGATTACGGAAGTTCTTGAAGCGCTGTTTGATGAAAGGGAGGTTCCGGCAGAAAAGCGGGAACACTTTCTGACAATCCTGCAATTTTCCAAAAGATTGGCCGACAATAATCCGCTACCAAATGCCGTTTCCGAACTCGGTGAAATCGAAGAAGTTAGCCTGGAGGAACAAATTCTGCCCGGGGAAATAGATTTTTTTAAGATACACGATCTTAAGGAACAAGTGAGGATAGCGGGCATTTTGGCCGGGCAGAACATCCAGCCATTCCTGCCGGAAATCACCCGGTTCTTGAGTGAGAAAAAAGGGCATCCCTTTTTCAAAACCCTTCTCCTAAACCTGCTGCGGGAGCAAAACGTCGACAGCAATATTGTTATAAGGAAGTTTGGCGTTGCCGAAAAGGTCAATCCCGTATTTTTGCCGGCTTTGCACGAGCTTTTCCAGGAGCATGAGACAGGCAGAATCCTCGCGGAGGAACTTGAGCACCGCGACCCCGTCCTGCTCGAGAACGTCTTAAGCCTGGTCCAGCGTTACTACTTTGTTGCATATCCATTTGAATTGGAACCCGGGAACCCATCAGCATGGGCTGCGGCTTTCCATTTCATCGCCTTGTCATACCTTGGGTCCTCACATGATCTTGAAGCAATGGCCAAGTTTTATAAGGTGAAGAAGGAGGAGGTTGAGAACGCCATTCATTGGGTTCGGAAGGTGGTTAACACAGTTTTCTGAAAATTTATCCAAAATGCAAAAAAATGTTAAGAGCTTTAATTTAGTAGTAAAATAAATTCTAAGGATGTTTCTTCCAACCTTACAAACAAACCTATATAGGTTCTAGAGAGTTTTCAGAGAATCTGGATTAACTGGAAATTCTTCTGGAATGAGTTCTTACTACAATGCGAGGAGGGGTAGGATGCCAAGGAAAAGGAATGAACAGGCGATTACCTTTACGGGAACCATTGTCAGTCCTCCTATCAACGGATTGATGATTCTCGACGAGCTTATGAGAAAATTTCAATCGGCTAAGCGTTTTTCGCGTGAACGCATCTTTGATGGAATGGACAGAAAGACGGCCGTAGCCGAGGCAAAAGCGCTTTTCCTGCCCAACTCCCGTTATATGAGGGATGCGTTCCTTGAAGCGGAAGCGTCCATTTCCTCGCAGAAGGAATTGCTGCCCCTGTATGTGGAACAGTATAAAACAGCGATACAAAAAATAGAAAAGAAAATAGAAAAAATCAGGAATTCCAAAAAGAAAAATAAAGAAGATCTTATTCTGTATCAACAGTCCCGCATCAAAAAATTAATCAAGAAGATGAATTATTATCTGTACCACATCCAAAACGGCAGCGTCCCAAAAGTGGTCGATGGGACGAAAAAAAGGCTGATTCAATTAAATAAACATAAAATCACCAAACAAGAATGGATTGATTCGAGGACCAATGCCCTCTATTCAAGAGGGGAAGCTTCAAAAGGCGGGAACGAAAATATCAAATTGGATTTTTTACAGGACTGTTCCTTGGAAATGAACGTATTGAATCCATTATCCTCCAAGAAGAATGACCGACTATTCTTTGAAGTGAAATTCTCTGAAAAACACCTCTTTACGATTCTCACCCACCTTGCAAGCGGACAGGCCTATAGTGTACGAATCCTTCGGGAAAACGGTAAATACTATGTCCATGTAACCTTCAACCAACCACTCTCATCCACCTATGATTTTTCAAAAGGCTGTGCCGGCATCGACATTAATCCCGATAATATTGCGGTTACGATTGTCCATCCGAACGGAAATTTCCGAGCGAGTAAAGTTTTTTGGATGGAAGATATCAACCACGTACATTCCAACCGACGGGATTGGATCATTGGGAATACTGTTGCTTCTGCGATCGGCTGGCTAAAGTTACTTGGAATTGAAACCATAGCCATTGAGGACTTATATTTTAAAAACGACTTAAGCAAAAACGCCAAGTTCAACCGTATGAGCAGTAACTTTGTCTATCGAAAAATCATCACCACCCTGATTTCCAAGTGTATCAAAGCAGGCGTTTCCCTTGCGCAGGTCCCGGGCTATTACTCTTCTTTAATCGGGCGGGTAAAATATCAAAAAACATACGGATTGTCCATTCATCAAAGTGCCGCCCTTGTATTAGCGCGCCGTGCCATGGGGTTTAATGAAAAAATTCCGAAACAAATGATGTCAGTCCTTTTTGCCAAGGAAGCAAAAGAGGGGCCTCAGCCAAGTGATTTATTCAAACATTGGAAGAAAGTGCAAGCCTGGTTCTCCGCTGTAAAGGATAAGGCCTACAAAAATAATGAGCAATATAATCATTGGTTTATTAATGACTTTATTAGGTACGCCTCAATAAATGAATAAAGTAAGAATCTTTAAGCCTTTATTTTAGTACGGACATTCGTTAGAATGTAAAAATTCCGATGGAAGGATTGCCGTAAGAGGATAAAGGTAGCCCAGGTAACTCCTGCCCTATGGTGCGCTCATTACGAGACCGAAAGATATAGGTGTTCGCAAGAAGGCTAAACCCTAGACCAGCGGAGGGTTGGACGAACGTCTTTACTGAAGAATCTAAGGTGAATGGTATAATTTGTTATGATTTGAAGGAGCTGGAGGAAATTTCATATCCGATATTTTAGCCGCCAGAGTTGAAAGAACAAAATCGTGTGCTATAATGTAATGGTTGCAATATGTAAACATACAATGATTTACATAAAAAAGTGCGATTCTACCATTGGTAAAATAGGAAATAGATAGCTGGAGGGAACAAAATGTCTGCTACATGGGAAAAATTAGAAGGGAACCGTGGGGTTCTTACTGTAGAAGTTGGCGAAGAAAAAGTTAAGGAAGCATTGGACTTCGCTTTTAAAAAGGTTGTAAAAAAAGTAAATGCGCCTGGTTTCCGTAAAGGCAAAATGCCTCGCCCACTTTTCGAAAAAATGTATGGTGTTGAAGCATTGTACCAGGATGCAATCGACTACCTTCTTCCTGAAGCATATTCAAATGCAATCGATGAAACAGGCATCGAGCCAATCGACCGCCCTGAAATCGATGTTGAGCAATTTGAAAAAGGCTCAAACTTTATTTTCAAAGCAACTGTTGAAGTAAAACCGGAAGTGAAGCTTGGCGACTATAAAGGCCTTGAAGTGGAAGAATTCGATACAACTGTTACCGATGAAGACGTAAACAAGGAAATCGAAACTCTTCAGACTCGCCACTCCGAGCTTGTTGTAAAAGAAGAAGGAAAAGCTGAAAACGGCGATACAGTCGTTATTGATTTCAAAGGGTTTGTTGATGGCGAAGCATTCGAAGGCGGAGAAGCTGAAAATTATTCCCTTGAGCTTGGTTCAGGCTCCTTCATCCCTGGTTTCGAAGAGCAGCTTGTAGGAGTTGCCGCTGGAGAATCCAAGGACGTTGAAGTTTCTTTCCCGGAAGAGTACCATGCAGCTGAGCTTGCTGGAAAGCCTGCAACATTCAAGGTAACAATCCATGAAATTAAAGCAAAGGAACTTCCTGAGCTTGACGACGAATTTGCAAAAGATGTTGATGATGAGGTTGAAACACTTGATGAGCTGAAAGCTAAAATCAAGGAACGCCTTGAGCATGACAAGAACCACCAGAAAGAACACCAAGTTCGTGACTCCGTAGTTGAAAAAGCAGCTGCAAACGCAGAAGTTGAAATCCCTGAGGTAATGGTCCGCAACGAAACTGACCGTATGCTGCAGGACTTCGAACAGCGCCTGCAAATGCAAGGCATGAACCTTGAGCTGTACTTCCAGTTCTCCGGCCAGAACGAAGAAGCTCTTCGCGACCAAATGAAAGGCGATGCTGAGCAGCGTGTCCGCGCAAGCCTTGTCCTTGACGCGATTGCGGAAGCCGAAAAGCTTGAAGTCACTGAAGAAGACATCAATGCCGAGCTTGAAAAAATGGCAGGAATGTACAACATGACTGTAGAAAATATCGTGAATGCTCTTGGCGGAACGGAAGGAATCAAATCCGACCTTCAAAAGAACAAAGCAGTTGAATTCCTGATTGAAAACAGCAAAACTGTTTCCAAGCCAGAGTAATAACAGACAGGGAGCAGTCGCGAGCTTGTTGCCCGTGGCAATGAGCCTGGACAACCTGTTTGGGGAATTTCTGTAAAGCATTTATCCGTCGCACTGTGTGGTGGCGTGAATAAAAATGACGTAAAAGAAAACAAGGCGCGAGTATTCGTGCCTTGTTTTATACAATTTTACGGAAACATATTATAATGAATATATACATAATAAGAAAATCATGGTTGTTCTTCAAAATTAGGCTTAAGCAGCGGGAAAACTGGATATGCTTAAAGGAGTACATATTTTTACGGAAACAAACCGGCAGGCTGGATAAAAATGGAGAGGCTGAATCCAGTGTTACAGAGAGTTAATTGTTTCAGTCAACATACAAAATGTGGTACAATGCAATACATAACGCTACTTTGCTTTTTGGAATTCATAATGCTTTCCATATAAGCTTGCCGGTAGACGCAGCTTTTAATAATGTTAATCCGTTCTTTGAGGGGTGAAAGGTTTGTTCAAATTTAATGATGAAAAAGGGCAATTGAAGTGCTCCTTCTGTGGAAAAACACAGGATCAGGTAAGAAAACTTGTTGCCGGGCCTGGTGTATATATATGTGACGAATGCATCGAATTATGTACCGAAATCGTCGAAGAAGAGCTTGGCACCGAGGAAGAAGTTGAATTCAAGGACGTTCCAAAGCCAAGGGAAATCCGCGAAATTCTTGACGAGTATGTCATTGGCCAGGAAAAAGCGAAAAAGTCTCTGTCTGTAGCGGTATACAACCACTACAAACGTATCAACTCCAATAGCAAAATCGATGATGTGGAACTAGCCAAGAGCAACATCTGCATGATCGGGCCGACAGGAAGCGGGAAAACCCTCCTTGCGCAGACACTTGCGCGCATTCTTAACGTGCCGTTTGCGATTGCCGATGCAACTTCGCTTACAGAAGCGGGGTATGTTGGTGAGGATGTTGAGAACATTCTCCTGAAATTGATCCAGGCCGCAGACTATGATGTCGAAAAGGCCGAAAAGGGAATCATTTATATCGATGAAATCGATAAGATTGCCCGCAAATCCGAAAATCCATCCATTACACGGGATGTTTCCGGTGAAGGCGTCCAGCAGGCGCTTCTGAAAATCTTGGAAGGTACTGTTGCGAGTGTTCCTCCACAAGGCGGAAGGAAGCATCCGCATCAGGAGTTCATCCAGATCGACACGACCAATATCCTATTCATTTGCGGTGGAGCATTTGACGGAATTGAACCAATTATTAAACGCCGCCTAGGCCAAAAGGTTATTGGCTTTGGTTCCGATGTTAAACAGCAGGAAATCAGCCAAAAGGAACTTCTTTCTAAGGTTCTTCCTGAAGATCTCCTTAAGTTCGGCTTGATTCCGGAATTCATCGGGCGCCTTCCTGTAATCGCGAGCCTCGAACAGCTTGATGAGGACGCGTTGATTGAAATTTTGACAAAACCAAAGAATGCCCTTGTGAAGCAGTATCAAAAAATGCTTCAACTGGACGAAGTTGAGCTGGAATTCGAGGATGAGGCACTTGTTGAAATTGCCAAAAAGGCGATTGAACGCAAAACAGGTGCGCGCGGACTCCGTTCCATCATTGAGGGTATCATGCTGGATGTCATGTTCGACCTTCCTTCCCGAGATGATATTACGAAATGCATCATTACGAAGGAAGCGGTCGCTGACAACAGCATTCCAAAGCTAATCCTTGAAGATGGCACCGTCATCGAGGAAGAACGCAACTCCGCTTGAGCGGATATGAAAAAATAAATTAAGCCAAGCTGCCCGGAAATTAATCCGGGCAGCTTTATTTTATTGTCTGGAAAAGTAAACATTTGAACCTTATGACCAACCCTTAAGAATTTCACTTTGCTGTCCAAACCTCAAGTATCTTTGGATACACATCTTTTGAAAATTCACTTTACTGTTCTTTGTGGAATAAACATTGCCAATGCCAGCTTTTTCCCTTTCTGTCCTCTTCATGGAAACGAGTTTCTTACAGTTTTTTGTTTAGTGATTCCTTACAACGGAAATACTATCAAATATCGGAACTATGTTTTTTCAGGAGGGAAAAGGATGAGTTGGACCGGAATCGCCCTATTTATACAACTCTTCTTTGGGATTATAATCGGGTTGTATTTTTGGAATTTGTTACGCAACCAGCGTACCCAGAAAGTCTCAATCGATAAAGAATCACGCAAGGAAATGGAACAGCTCAGGAAGATGAGGGCCATTTCGCTTACGGAGCCACTCGCCGAAAAGGTTCGGCCGGCAAGTTTTGACGACATTGTTGGCCAGAAGGAAGGCATTAAGGCCCTCAAGGCAGCACTATGCGGTCCGAATCCTCAGCATGTCATCATTTATGGGCCGCCAGGGGTTGGAAAGACGGCAGCAGCAAGACTCGTATTGGAAGAGGCTAAAAAGAATTCAAAATCCCCGTTTGAACCATCCTCGGTCTTTGTTGAATTGGATGCGACGACAGCGCGATTTGATGAACGCGGCATCGCGGATCCCCTAATCGGTTCAGTGCATGACCCAATTTACCAGGGCGCCGGGGCAATGGGCCAGGCGGGAATTCCACAGCCAAAGCAGGGCGCGGTAACGAATGCCCACGGAGGCGTATTGTTCATTGATGAAATTGGCGAGTTGCATCCTATCCAAATGAACAAGCTTCTGAAAGTGCTGGAGGACAGGAAGGTGTTTCTTGAAAGCGCCTACTATAACGAAGAAAATGGCTCCATCCCAACTCATATCCATGATATTTTTAAAAATGGCCTTCCGGCGGACTTCCGCTTAATCGGGGCTACGACCCGGACGCCGAATGAAATCCCGCCGGCAATCAGATCGCGCTGCATGGAAGTTTTCTTCAGGGAGTTAAGCCAGGAGGAAATCAGTATCGTCGCGAAAAAGGCGGCCGATAAAGTGGGGATGTCGATTCCGGAATCCGGGCTCGAAATCCTATCGAATTACGCACGGAATGGGCGCGAAGCAGTCAATATGGTCCAGACCGCGGCCGGGCTGGCGATTACGGAAGACAGGAAAGATATTAAAGAGGAAGACATTGAATGGGTAATCCATTCAAGCCAGGCGACTCCGAGGATGGAACGGAAAATCAACGATATCCCGTGTATTGGCCTTGTAAACGGCCTTGCTGTGTATGGGCCGAACTCCGGGGCCCTGCTTGAAATTGAAGTGACGGTCATCCCTGCAAAGGAGAAGGGATCGATAAACATCACCGGCATCGTCGAGGAAGAAAGCATCGGTGGCCAGGGGAAATCGATTCGCAGGAAATCGATGGCGCGGGGTTCAATTGAAAATGTGATTACCGTTCTCAGAACGATGGGAGTCCCGGCGGATGAATACGATATCCACGTAAACTTCCCGGGCGGAATTCCAATTGACGGTCCATCTGCGGGAATTGCGATGGCAACAGGAATTTATTCGGCCATTTACCAGGTTCCGGTAGATAATAAGGTGGCAATGACAGGCGAAATCTCAATCCATGGAAATGTAAAGCCGATTGGCGGTGTTTTTGCTAAAGTCATGGCAGCGAAGAAAGCCGGAGCAAAAACGGCCATCATCCCAGCTGAAAACATGCAATCCATCCTGAAGGAAATCGACGGCATCAACATTGTGCCGGTTAACCATTTAAGTGAAGTATTTGAAATTGCGGTCGCCAAAGATGTGCCAAAAAGCGCAGCATCCCCTAAAAGCGTTGCCAATATGCTCCCGGATCTCGGCGAAGGAAACGTCATAACCGCAGCCAACCAGCTATCCAAGAAAGAATCGGTTTAATGCGCCCTGCGGAAAGCGTGTGCCCGGGGTGGAAACCAACAGCATAGTGAAGGACATTAATAAGCCACGATAACCAACAACGGAAACTTCGGTTGCATTGCAGGGCCGAAGTTTCTTTTTTCGGAAAAGAAGGGGCATACTCCCAGGCGGCCATTACAATACTAAGAAGTGTGCGGCCCTTTTTTACAAATGGGAGCAGTAACGATATATTAGACACGGTTTCCCAAATAAGATAGAATTGTACAAAGACAAATCCTAACTTTAGGATAATTGAATGCATGTTGGAGGTGCAAGGGTAATGGCGGAAACGAATGAAAAAGTCGTCCCCCTTTTGCCGCTTCGGGGATTGCTGGTCTATCCAACGATGGTTCTCCATTTGGATGTAGGCCGGGAGAAATCCGTTCAGGCACTCGAAAAAGCGATGGTTGATGACCATCTGATTTTTTTAACTACCCAAAAGGATATTTCGATAGATGAGCCATCCGAGGAAGACCTGTATACCATCGGGACGCTGACAAAGGTCAAGCAGATGCTCAAGCTTCCTAACGGTACGATCCGCGTATTGGTGGAAGGTCTTAACCGTGCGAAAATAGTGTCATTCGAAGATTTGGATGATTACTTTTCTGTCGCCGTCGAACTGTATGAGGACAAGGTAACGAAGGATGTTGAAGACCAGGCTTTAATGAGGACGATGCTGGATTATTTCGAGCAATACATAAAGATGTCGAAAAAAATCTCTGCGGAGACATACTCTTCTGTCGCCGACATTGAAGAGCCTGGCAGGATGGCGGATATCATTTCTTCCCACCTGCCGTTGAAACTAAAGGACAAACAGGAGATTCTTGAAACAATCGATGTGAAGGAACGGATGGCCAAGGTCGTCGACATCATCCACAACGAAAAGGAAGTCCTGAACCTTGAAAAGAAAATCGGCCAGCGTGTGAAGCGGTCGATGGAACGGACCCAGAAAGAATACTATTTGCGTGAGCAAATGAAAGCCATCCAAAAGGAACTTGGAGAAAAAGAGGGCAAGACAGGCGAAATCGCAGAACTGACGGAGAAAATCGAGCTTTCCGGCATGCCGGAAAATGTCAGGGCTACCGCATTCCGCGAACTTGACCGCTATGAAAAGGTCCCTTCAAGCTCGGCGGAAAGCGCGGTTATCCGCAATTATATCGATTGGCTTGTGGCACTGCCATGGACGAAGAAAACCGACGATGACCTGGATATCGACCGGGCTGAAAAAATCCTGAACGAGGACCATTACGGCCTGGAAAAGGTCAAGGAGCGGGTGCTGGAGTACCTCGCTGTCCAAAAGCTGACCAATTCCCTAAGAGGTCCGATCCTTTGCCTTGCCGGCCCTCCGGGTGTCGGAAAAACAAGTTTGGCAAGGTCGATTGCACGGTCACTGAACCGGAATTTCATCCGCGTCTCGCTCGGCGGGGTGCGTGATGAATCGGAAATCCGCGGCCACAGAAGAACGTATGTCGGCGCGATGCCAGGCCGGATTATCCAGGGGATGAAAAAAGCGGGAACAACGAATCCTGTTTTCCTCCTTGATGAAATTGACAAGATGTCGAGCGATTTCCGCGGGGATCCTTCTGCGGCGATGCTTGAGGTGCTCGATCCGGAGCAGAATTACAATTTCAGCGACCATTATATTGAAGAACCGTATGACCTTTCAAAAGTGATGTTCATCGCAACGGCGAACAACCTGGCAACCATTCCCGGGCCGCTTCGTGACCGGATGGAGATCATCACGATTGCCGGCTATACCGAAATCGAAAAGGTCCATATTACAAAGGATCATTTGCTTCCAAAACAAATCAAGGAAAACGGCCTTTCAAAAGGCACCTTGCAGGTCAGGGAAGACGCGATTCTGAAAACCGTCCGCTACTATACGAGGGAAGCGGGTGTCCGAAGCCTAGAGCGCCAGATGGCGACGATTTGCCGGAAAACGGCGAAAATCATCGTTGCCGGCGAGAAGAAGAAGGTTGTCGTCACCGAAAAGAACCTTGAGGAATTCCTTGGCAAGCCGAAGTTCCGCTATGGCCAGGCCGAGCTTGAGGACCAGGTTGGTGTCGCGACCGGCCTGGCGTATACGACCGTTGGCGGAGACACATTGCAAATTGAAGTTTCCATCTCTCCGGGGAAAGGAAAGCTTGTCCTGACCGGAAAGCTTGGCGATGTCATGAAGGAGTCGGCCCAAGCGGCTTTCAGCTACATCCGCTCAAAGGCGGAAGAGCTAGGCATAGAGCCAGACTTCCATGAAAAACATGATATCCATATCCACGTGCCGGAGGGCGCTGTACCAAAAGATGGCCCGTCTGCAGGGATTACAATCGCTACGGCTCTTGTTTCGGCGCTTTCAGGGCGGCCGATCCGCCGCGAAGTCGGAATGACCGGCGAAATTACGTTGCGGGGCCGAGTGCTGCCGATTGGCGGATTGAAGGAAAAGACATTAAGCGCCCATCGTGCGGGGCTCACGAAAGTGATTTTACCAAAAGATAACGAAAAAGATATTGATGATATTCCAGAGAGTGTGCGCAATGAAATGCAATTCGTGCTTGTTTCCCATGTGGATGAGGTGCTGAAGCACGCGCTGTCGGATGGGGGAAGTGTATGAAGGTAACAAGTGCGGAGATTGTGATTAGTGCGGTGAAGCCGGATCAGTATCCTGATTCGGCTTTGCCGGAGTTTGCGCTTGCCGGCCGTTCGAATGTCGGCAAGTCGTCGTTTATTAATAAAATGCTGAACCGTAGGAGTCTGGCGAGGACGTCGTCGAAGCCGGGGAAGACGCAGACGCTGAATTTCTACCTTATTAATGAAGAGCTGTTTTTCGTGGATGTTCCTGGGTATGGGTACGCGAAGGTGTCGAAGAAGGAGCGCGAGGCGTGGGGAAAGATGATTGAGACGTATATCACGACGCGCGAGCAGTTGAAGGCGGTCGTCCTGATTACGGACCTTCGCCATCCGCCTACTTCGGATGACAGGATGATGTACGATTTCCTGAAGCACCACGGCATCCCTTGCATCATTATCGCGACGAAGGCTGATAAGATTCCGAGGGGAAAATGGCAGAAGCATTTGAAGGTGACAAGGGAGACGCTTGAGGTGGAGAAGGATGACCCGATTGTCCTGTTTTCCTCGGATACGGGGGAAGGAAGGGACAAGATGTGGGCGCTTTTCCAGGAATATATGGACTGATTGGATTGTAGAATAGTACAGGAAAAGGCCTGGCAGCAAGGATTGGAGAACAACCCTTTTGCCAGGCCTTTTATTAGGGCCAGTTAAACTTAGCTGTTGATTTCCACTCCAAAAAGGAAGGCTTCTGAGAATAATCATCGCAGGGACAGGCGGTTTTTTGCCTGTCACGAGGCACACGCTTTCCGCGGGGCGAAGCAGCTACCTGTATCAACTTCTCGAGAAACATCTGTGAATTGGCTCCGTGCAGCTTTGCGACGAGCTGAAGATTCACTTCCTCGAATATTCTATGGCGCAGGAGCATCTTTTGTGGAGCCTCCTCGGCGCTGGCGCCTGTGGGGTCTCCACCTTGCCGCTGCATCCCGCAGAACACTGATTGGCATCATTGAATTTGCCCACGCACGAAGGAAACGCGTTAGCGTTTTCGAGGAGTCGGTGCCCTCCGCTCCAATCAACGCAACTACAATTAAACACTGTCCTTTAACAGAGCATTTTTTTTTAAAACGTCCGACTTTTTATTTTGCTGTCTAATTAGACATTCAAGATTGTCCGGTCATTTCCTCTTGCCGAATACAAACCACGCGCCTATTGCGATGAGGAGAACGGGCCAGAACTTCCAGGCGAGCGACATATTGCTCTGGACAATCCCAAGCCAGGCGCCTACCTTATCCGTGAACAGGAGAAGGATCGTGACCAAAAGAAAGAGGAGCCCCTGAAACAGGCCATTCCCGGTCTTCTGGTAGCGGAGCAGGAAGCCAATTGCGATAATGGCGATGAATGAGCCGATATGGGCTGGCCAGAATGGCACCTTGCCGGCTACATGGAAATGGAGGCCGAACCCTGTCAGTATAATTCCGGGAAGGATGGCGTCATGGTCCCTTGTAAAATATCCCTGGCCCAGGAAGGCGACCCCGACGATAATGAGCAGCGTCGGCCAGGTGAAATAGTTTTGAAGGAAAGAAACACCTGATTGCTCAAGAAAAAAATAAGCCCCGAAACCGATCAGGACAATTCCAGGGAATAATTGTTGGTTCTTCATTAATTGTACCCCCCGCTTCCAGTAAGGTTCTCTTGATATATGGCGGTTTATTTGCTAATGTACATAAGGATGGACAAAATAATTTAATGCGTTGGCTGGCCTTTCCGCCATAGAAAAAAATAAGGCTGACCAAGGCGCCATCGCTTTTATCATATCCAGCTCAGGTGGCCAGCGCCTAGTGTACTTCGGTCTCCTCCTTACGATAAGTCAACATCGATTCACTATGTTCATCGTGTTTCCTTTATCTCGTTCGGAGCCCTCCAGTCCATACGGCGCTAACCGGCCGCCATCGCTTTTAATGATAACATAGAGTTTGGTTTCTGTTCACATTTTTCGGGCAAACAGAGAAATAGCCCGTGATATAATTTGAGTAGTTAGTTACGCGATTACGTTGGGGGTGTTATTAACTAGATGCATATTTTAGTGGTAGGACTCAATTATAAAACCGCCCCAGTTGAAATCCGTGAGCGGCTTACATTTAAACAGGATGATCTTCCGAAGGCGACAAGGACATTGAAGGGAAAAAAGGCGATTCTTGAAAACGTCATTCTGTCGACGTGCAACCGCACCGAGATTTATGCTGTCGTCGATCAGCTTCACACCGGCCGGTACTATATAAAGGAATTCCTTTCCGACTGGTTCGGGCTTGAACAAAGCGAGTTTTCGCCGTTTCTGTTCATTTATGAAGGGGACGGGGCCGTTGAACACCTGTTCAATGTCGCTTGTGGCCTGAACTCGATGATTCTTGGCGAAACACAGATACTTGGCCAGGTACGTTCAAGCTTCCTCCTTTCCCAGGAAGAAGAAACGACCGGGACGGTATTCAACCATCTCTTTAAACAAGCTATTACAGTTGCAAAACGTGGCCATGCTGAAACCGATATCGGTGCGAACGCCGTTTCTGTCAGCTATGCGGCCGTCGAACTTGCGAAAAAAATATTCGGGTCGCTTGAAGATAAGCATGTCCTTATTTTCGGGGCCGGGAAAATGGGTGAGCTTGCCGCCCAGAACCTTCATGGAAATGGAGTAGGCAGCGTAACCGTCATTAACCGGACATTTGAAAAGGCCCAACAGCTTGCGGTCCGTTTCGGAGGCAGGGCGAAACTGCTATCGGAGCTGCAGTGCTCGCTTGTTGAAGCCGATATTGTCATAAGTTCGACCGGTTCGGATAATTTCGTTATATCAAAGGAAACGATGGAGCATGTTGAAAAGCTGCGCAAGGGCAAGCCGCTGTTCATGGTTGACATCGCGGTGCCGCGCGACCTTGACCCGGGGATTGCCGATTTGAATAATGTCTTTTTATATGACATTGACGACCTGGAAGGCATTGTGGAAGCGAACCTGCAGGAGCGCAAAAAAGCGGCCGCCGTCATCATGATGATGATTGAAAAGGAAATTGTCGATTTCAAACAGTGGCTTGGCATGCTTGGCGTCATCCCGGTCATATCTGCACTAAGGGAAAAGGCACTTGCCATCCAGGCAGAAACGATGACCAGCATTGAACGCAAGATGCCGAACCTTTCCGATAGGGATAAAAAGGTATTGAACAAGCATACAAAGAGCATAATTAATCAGCTGCTTAAAGATCCGATCCTCCAGGCCAAAGAGCTCGCAGCACGCCCTGATGCCGAAGAGGCGCTGGATTTGTTTATGACAATCTTTGATATAAAAGAGCTTGTCGAAGAGCAACAACAATCGAAAGCAGCCGAAACCAATAAAGAAATGGTTCATGCACCGCAGGCTTCCTTTCAGTCATAAGAGAGGTTATGTCTATGTTTGACATCCATATGACGCGACTGCACGAATTGACGGTTATTGTTTATGCCTTAAGCGTGCTGTTATATTTCTTTGATTTTATCCACCATAACCGGAAGGCGAACCGCACTGCCTTCTGGTTACTTGCATTTGTATGGATTTTGCAGACGCTTTTTTTATTTTTATATATGTTAAAAACGGGTCGGTTCCCGGTTCTTACGATTTTGGAAGGGCTTTATTTTTATGCATGGGTGCTTGTGACCTTGTCGCTCGCGATCAACCGCCTGCTGAAGATGGATTTCATCGTGTTTTTTACGAATATCCTTGGGTTCATCGTCATGGCGATCCATATTTTCGCCCCCATGCAGTACGAGTCGCATGTCATGGGCGAGCAGCTCATTTCGGAGCTCCTGCTCATCCATATTACAATGGCGATTCTTTCGTACGGGGCTTTTTCAATGTCATTCGTTTTTTCATTGCTGTACTTGGTCCAGTACGATTTGCTGAAAAGGAAAAAGTGGGGGACAAGGCTCGTCCGGATTGCGGACCTGTCACGGCTTGAGCATTTTTCCTATCTGCATGCCGTCATTGGCGTCCCGATGCTTTTGTTAAGCCTGATCCTCGGCCTGCAGTGGGCGTTTATCAAAGTGCCCGAAATGCCCTGGTACGATATGAAGGTCATCGGCTCCTTCCTGCTATTGACCACCTACAGCATTTATTTGTATTTGCGGATTGCGAAAAGCATTGGCGGCAAATCGCTCGCTTTATGGAACATCGCTTCGTTCCTGATTGTCTTGATTAACTTCTTCCTTTTTGGAAAATTGTCGTCATTCCACTTTTGGTATTCATAGACTAGGAGCTCGGAACAGTTAGTGAAAAACCATAACAAATTACATCAAACCATACTAAAATGAAACCCAATCGTTTTGGATGGGACTGTTCAGTGCTCTCAAGCCTAAGTGAGTGTAGTTTCCTGAAAGGGAAATAGCATGATGAACTACGTTAATGGAATCAGGTAAAGAAACACCTGCGGATGTGTCCACCAGTCTGCTGCTCTGTTAGCTATGAGGAAGACCGTTTCCTAGGGTTTGGAAACCAAACACCGAAATAGCATGTCCTATCCATTGACTTTGGCAAGGGGGAAAATACCCGTAATGGAGGCTGGTCAGAAATGACCCACTGTTTTGTGTTAGATGCGGAAGGCCGCAAGCTATCTCCAACAAAAGAAAAACGGGCATGGTATTTAATTCGGAAACAGAAAGCTATTTTGAAATGCAAATTTCCTATGGTGATTCAACTTGCAAGGGAAGTGCCGGAGGAAGAGATTGATTCAACACCCATCCATCTAGGCATTGACGATGGTTCCAAGTTAGTTGGGATTGCTTTGGTACAAGAATGCGGGAAAGAAAATAAGCCTGTATTCAAAGGAACCATTGAACTTCGAATAGATGTAAAGGAAAAATTGGCGGTAAGGCGCGGGTATCGACGATACAGGAGACAACACAAAAAGTATCGTCCAGCCCGGTTTGATAATCGTCCTTCTTCAAGAAAAGAAGGGTGGATTCCTCTAAGCATCAGACAGAAGAAAGATTCTATCTTGCGAGTAGTGAGGCAGCTAACCAAATGGGTGCGTATCAATCAAATATTTTTAGAAGATGTCTTACTCGATATTCGTGCGCTGGAAACAGGCTATAAACCATATCGATGGGAATACCAACAAAGCAATCGCCTCGATGAAAATATAAGAAAGGCAGCCATTCTTCGGGACCAAAATACGTGTCAGGATTGCGGTGCAACAAACACCAGAATGGAAGTGCACCACATTACACCAAGGCGTTTAAACGGCAGTGATTCCATTCATAATTTAATAACACTCTGTTCAACTTGCCATGAAAAAATAGCAGGGGAAGAGTTGCTCCACAGCCAAAGATTCTATCAAAAAATTAAAGGGAGAAGCATTTCCTTCAAGGATGCAATGCATGTAATGCAAGGGAAAACCTATCTGCAAAAAGCTTTGAAAGAAATAGCCCCATTAAACCTTACAACCGGTGGAGATACAGCAAATAAGCGAATTGATTGGGGTATTGAAAAGACTCATGCAAATGACTCCATTGTAATTTGTAATTTAAGGGTAAATCAAGAACAATGTGAGATGAAAGATTGGGTCATAAAACCCATGAAAAAAAGGTCAAACAAGAAAATAAAATCGGCAAACGGTATTTATCACCGGGATTTTGTAAGGTATACAAAACGTAACGGGGAATCCTATATTGCTTATATCACGGCTTTATATCCAGAAAGAAATCAATGTAACATGACAACCCTTGATGGAAAGGTCTTGAAAAGATATGGTCTTTCAAGACTATCCTTGATATGGCGTTTCAGCAAAATTTTTTGGTTTACAAATTCTATGAAGGAGGTGAATCCTGGTAGCATTATAGGATAAGTGTTACAGTTTGTTACACTTTTTGTTACCAGGCTTTTTATGAGAAAAATAATAGTAGGCTCCAGACGAAGTAAATTGGCATTGACACAAACGAATTGGGTCATCGAGCAATTGAAGAAAATCGCCGGACCTTCCTTTGAATTCGAAGTGAAGGAAATTGTGACAAAAGGGGACCGCATCCTTGATGTGACGCTATCAAAAGTTGGCGGCAAAGGCCTCTTTGTAAAAGAAATCGAACAGGCGATGTATGATAAGGAAATCGATATGGCCGTCCATAGCATGAAGGATATGCCGGCTGTTTTGCCAGAAGGCCTGACAATCGGCTGCATTCCGTTCCGTGAGGATCACCGTGACGCGCTTATTTCAAAAGGGCATGTCAAGCTTGCCGACCTTCCAGCAGGAGCGGTCATCGGTACGAGCAGCCTGCGACGTAGCTCACAGATTCTGATGGAGCGGCCGGACCTTGAAATTAAGTGGATTCGTGGGAACGTCGATACCCGCCTTGAAAAGCTAAAGAATGGCGAATACGATGCGATCATCCTTGCCGCCGCAGGTCTTTCCCGCCTTGGCTGGGAAAAAGAAGTCGTTACTGAATTCATTGATGCGGATGTGTGCATCCCGGCTATCGGCCAGGGAGCGCTCGCGATTGAATGCCGTGAGGATGACCATGAATTGCTCGCTATTTTTGAAAAATTCACCTGCGAACAAACCGCCCTCGCAGTCAGGGCCGAGCGTTCCTTCCTTAAAAAAATGGAGGGAGGCTGCCAGGTTCCGATCGCTGGGTTCGCAACAGTCGAAGAGGCTGGGGACATCACGCTGGATGTGTTGGTCGCTTCGCCGGACGGTAAGGAAGTTTACAAGGATACGGTTACAGGCACGGACCCGGAGGCTCTTGGCGAGAAGGCTGCCGACCTTTTAATAGAAAGAGGCGCCAAACAATTGATCGACCGGGTAAAAGAGGAGCTGGACCGTGAATGAAACCGCCGCTGCCCCTTAGCAATAAAAAAGTGCTTGTACCAAGGGGAGCGGGCCATGCCAAATCGTTTTCAAGGCTCATTGAAAAGCATGGAGGGATTCCAGTTGAAATCCCTCTTCTTTCCTTTCGGCCGATTGGGATGGACGAAACCTTGCAACAGATGCTGGCGAAGATTGAGACGTATGACTGGATTGTATTCACAAGCAATGTGACGGTTGATACCTTCCTGTCCTTTTACCAGCAAGGAAGCTTTGGAAAATTGCCTAGAATCGCAGCAATCGGGGATCGGACGGCCTTTTTTTTAAAAGAAAGAGGGTACGAAACGGAGTTTATCCCGAGCAAATATGTTGCAGAAGTATTCGCCGATGAGTTTATCGCACATATTAACAAGGGGTGCAGGGTTCTTATCCCGAAAGGAAACCTGGCAAGGGAACATATTGCAAACATGTTGAGGAAGCATGGGCACATAGCGGACGAAATTGTCGTCTATGAAACGTACTTGCCGGAAGAGAGCAAAGTGAAGCTAAAGGAAATGCTCTCAAAAAGGGCGCTTGATATCCTGATGTTCACGAGCCCGTCAACGGTCGACCACTTCATCGAGGCAGTGGGGGAGGCGGAGCTAAAGGAACTCGCAAACCGCTGTGTTGTGGCGTGCATCGGCCCGGTTACGGAAAAACGGCTGACGTCGCTCGGTATCCCGGTTCATGCAAGCCCGGACCAGTACACGGTGGAGGATATGGTCAACAGCACCATCGCCTATTTGGAAAGCATCGAAAAACGAGATAAAATGTAATAGAGAAAAAGTTTGGTTTCGAAAAGTAAGAGAAAAATGAAATTTGAACCTGTGTAGTAAGAGTAATATGAAATTTGGCTTTTGCCAGAAATGTCCGGAGGTTAGCAGAATGGATTTTCAATTTTCACGTCACCGCCGCCTGCGCACAAGCGCGAACATGAGGGCTTTGGTAAGGGAAACACATCTTCACGTAGAGGATTTTATTTACCCTCTTTTCATTATTGAAGGGAAAAACATCAAGAATGAGGTCCCTTCGATGCCGGGCGTGTTCCAGATTTCAATGGACATGCTTGGAGAAGAAATCGACGACATCGTCTCGCTTGGCATTAAGTCAGTCATCCTGTTCGGCGTTCCGTCAACGAAGGATGAATGTGGTTCCGGCGCTTACCATGACCACGGAATCGTCCAGGTGGCGACCCGGTTCATCAAGGAACGCCACCCGGAGATGATTGTTGTCGCGGATACATGCCTTTGCGAATATACAAGCCACGGACACTGCGGCGTTGTCGAAGGGAACCGCGTCCTAAACGACCCGTCGCTTGAGCTTTTGGTGCAGACCGCGGTCAGCCAGGCGAAAGCGGGTGCTGATATCATCGCGCCTTCCAACATGATGGACGGTTTTGTCGCGGCTATCCGCGCCGGCCTTGATGAGGCTGGTTTCGAGGAAGTGCCGATCATGAGCTATGCCGTTAAATATTCATCCGCATTCTACGGCCCGTTCCGCGACGCTGCCGACAGCACGCCTCAGTTCGGGGACAGGAAGACGTACCAGATGGACCCTGCAAACAGGATGGAGGCAATGCGGGAAGCGGAATCCGATGTGCTTGAAGGAGCGGATTTCCTGATCGTCAAGCCGGGCCTTCCGTACCTTGATATTGTCCGTGATGTGAAAAATAACTTCAATCTGCCGGTCGTCATTTACAATGTGAGTGGAGAATATGCCATGGTGAAAGGCGCCGCCCAAAACGGTTGGATCGACGAGAAAGCGGTCGTCCTTGAAATGCTGACAGGCATGAAGCGTGCAGGCGCAGATTTGATCATCACTTATTTCGCGAAAGACGCCGCCCGCTGGCTTAAAGAGCAGAAGTAAACGGCGGGGCTGGTTTTTATAAAAGTAACCCTCCCGATTTGGTTTAATGGATGAGTTACGAAGAAGGCGGAGAGTAACTTTTCCGCGGGTGTTTAAGTACGGTTTAAAAAGGCCTAAGCCTATCCTAAAACAGAAAGAGGGAAAGCCATGCGCTCTTACGATAAATCAATTGAAGCATTCAAAGAAGCAAAAAAGCTTATGCCCGGCGGGGTAAACAGCCCTGTGCGCGCCTTTAAATCGGTCAATATGGACCCGATTTTCATGGCCCACGGCAAGGGAGCGAAAATTTACGACATTGATGGCAACGAGTACATTGACTACGTCCTTTCATGGGGCCCGCTAATCCTCGGCCACACGAATGACCGTGTCGTTGAAGCGATTAAAAAGGTTGCCGAGCTTGGCACAAGCTTCGGCGCGCCTACTTTGATGGAAAATGAACTGGCGAAGCTTGTGATTGATCGCGTTCCATCGATTGAAGTCATCCGGATGGTATCCTCAGGCACCGAAGCGACAATGAGTGCGCTCCGCCTGGCACGAGGCTATACAGGAAGGAATAAAATACTTAAGTTCGAAGGCTGCTACCATGGCCACGGCGATTCGCTGCTGATTAAAGCGGGTTCTGGCGTTGCGACACTCGGCTTGCCGGACAGCCCTGGCGTTCCGGAAGGCATTGCCAAAAACACGATTACCGTGCCTTACAATGATATGGAAAGCGTCCGCTATGCGTTCAAGGAGTTTGGCGAAGATATCGCCGGCGTCATCGTCGAGCCGGTCGCAGGCAATATGGGCGTTGTCCCTCCTGTTCCTGGATTCCTGGAAGGATTGCGTGAAATTACTTCCGAATACGGCGCCTTGCTGATTTTCGATGAAGTCATGACCGGATTCCGCGTTGATTATAACTGTGCGCAAGGATATTACGGCGTTACGCCTGATTTAACCTGCCTTGGCAAGGTCATCGGCGGCGGCCTTCCTGTTGGCGCTTACGGCGGCCGCGCGGAAATCATGGAACAAATCGCGCCAAGCGGACCGATTTACCAGGCAGGCACACTGTCCGGGAACCCGCTCGCGATGACAGCCGGGTATGAAACATTAAGCCAGCTGACGCCAGAACATTACGCTGAGTTCCGCCGGAAAGCCGATATGCTTGAAAAAGGCCTGACAGAAGCTGCTGTAAAACACGGCATCCCGCACCGGATTAACCGTGCAGGCTCAATGATCGGCATCTTCTTCACAAACGAAGAGGTCATTAACTATGAAAAGGCCAAGACATCGAATCTTGAATTCTTCGCCCAATACTACCGTGAAATGGCCGACCAGGGTGTGTTCTTACCGCCATCCCAATTCGAGGGATTGTTCCTGTCGACCGCCCACACCGATGAAGATATTGAAAAAACAATTCAAGCTGCGGAAACCGCGTTTTCGAAGCTTAAATAATGCTGCTGCCCCCGCCGGGTGTTTTTCCGGCGGGGGKTTTTATTATTTGGGGAATTGGAATAGCGCGGTAGATAGGTGGCTGGAGTGGGGGGAATTTAGTCTAGATGGGTGAAGTGGTTTTCAAAGATTGTCTTCATAACCTTGATGAAGACAGTTTCGGGGGAGAGAGGATTTCAAAATTGTCATCATAACCCCGATGAAGACTGTTTTGAGGTGTAAATGGTTTTCAAATTGTCTTCATACCCCCGATGAAGACATTTTCGAAGGGTGAGTGGTTTCCAATCTGTCTTCATTAAACCTGGTAATACTAGTTTTAAAGGGGTAACTGTAGTTCGAGTGGAATCGTGTGCTCTTTTTACCAAAAAGAGGCAAGTGACAAGCGTTGAAAAACCGCCTATAATTTCTTTTATCTGACATTAAAGGGGACAAAGAATTCGTTGAACCACCAGGAAACAGCACCAAGGGATTTGATTTACAGGAAAGAGAAAGTTTACTTTTGGATTGTTTTGCTTTTTAGCATTATTTCTTACGTTATGTTTGCGGTGTCACTTCTTGCCCTGCCGATTCTAATAGGGTTGCTTATTTTTTCGTTTTTGCTACATGGCCTTATGATGGGGCAAATTAGGACGAATGCGGTGAAGCTGACGCCGGCGCAGTTTCCGGATGTTTATGCGAAAGTGGAAGAGCTATGCGGGAAAATGGAGCTCAAAAAGGTGCCGGATGTGTATGTGATGCAGTCGGGCGGCGTCCTGAATGCGTTTGCCACGCGCTTTTTTCGAAAAAATATGGTTGTCGTCTATTCGGAGATTTTTGATTTAATCGAGGAAGGCTGCGAGGAAGAGTTGACGTTTGTCCTTGCGCATGAATTGGCGCATATTAAGCGGAACCATTTGGGGAAAATGGCGTTTATCCTTCCGTCAATGTGGATTCCGGGGCTTGCCGAAATGTATTTGCGCGCTTGCGAATACACATGTGACCGGTATGCGGCTTATTATAGTGGCAATCCGGCTGCTGCGAAAACGAGCCTTGCGATGCTTGCGATTGGGAGAAAAACGTTTTACCGTGTGAATCAGCAGGAATATATGAATCAAATCAACCATGAAAAAGGTTTTTTCGTTTGGCTGAGCGAAGTGCTGTCAACCCATCCGCCGCTGCCGAAGAGAATTCATGAAATCGAGACTTTCTTTGGCGAAGGGGAACCTTCCGTTATATTCCAAAAAAGAGGGTTTCGCAATTTTGGATATGCTATGGTGATCGTCCTTATATTCGGGGGATTTATTGCATCGGTTGCGACCAGCCTGGGTGCCTTTGCTTCACTGGATCTCTTCCCGGATGAGGAGGAGGATTACTGGGACGTGGAAGAAACATCGCCGCTCATCGAGGCAGTTATAACAGGAGACCGCGACGAGGCCAGGAAGCTTGCCAAGGGCGGCGCCGACCTTGAATTCGAGGATTACAACAGCTACACGGCGCTTGATTGGGCGATTAAGTCCGGGAATGCGGAGATGGTCCAACTCCTGCTTGATGAAGGGGCTGACCCGAACTATGAAACCGGCTATTCAATGACGCCGCTGATGACGGCAGCGGAAAAGGGCAATCCCGATATGGTTCGACTGCTAAAGGCGGCAGGTGCGGACGTGAATTATCAGGATTCCAGCGAAGGCATGACCGCCCTCATGTACGCGGCAATGGGCGAGGACGAGGAAACGGTGAAGCTCTTGCTTGAGTATGGGGCTGACCCGGCAATCAAGGACTACACGAATATGACCGCGTATATGAACGCAATAGATACCGGTTCCGAAGAAATTGCTAATTTACTAAAACCGTAGTTTGTGTGAAACGCATGGGATTCCATGCGTTTTTTTATGGGGATGGTAAGCAGGCAAATTTGTTTGCTGATATAGGTGCTGCAATTACCGATAGACGTCCTTCGTTTACTGATAAACGTCCTACGTTTACTGATAACCCCCCTTCGCTCTTACTGATAAACAGCCTTTGTTTGCTGATAAACAGCCATCTTTTGCTGATAAACCCTTCTTTTGCTGATAAACCCTTCTTTTGCTGATAAACCCTTCTTTTGCTGATAAACCCTTCTTTTGCTGATAAACCCT
>NZ_LIGI01000001.1:2906699-2939203 GCF_001273955.1 Bacillus sp. FJAT-27245 | reverse complement strand
GGTGAAACGGTCTTGATGAGGGTTCTAAAGACCGTTTCGGATAAGAACTCAAGGTGAAACGGTCTTTATTAAGACCATAATCACATCACAACAACTTTTGAATTGGATTGGCAGATGCGCCCTACGCAAATCTAACGGGCGCCTCAGCTTTTCCATTGGAGGCATGGACGATGTTTCAAACATATGATGAAGCGCTTACTTGGATACACGCAAGGCTGAGGCTTGGCATCAAGCCTGGATTGAAACGGATGGAGTGGATGATGGAGCGGCTCGGGAATCCCGAGAGAAAGGCCGAGACAATCCATATCGGCGGCACAAACGGGAAAGGGTCGACTGTTACATTTTTACGATCCATCCTCGAGGCGGCAGGCTATACGGTCGGGACGTTTACCTCTCCTTACATCGAAAGTTTTAATGAACGGATCAGCGTAAACGGCATCCCCATAAAAGATGAGGAAATCCTTGAACTGGCGAACAGGATTAAGCCGCTGGCGGACGAGCTTGATCATTCCGAACTCGGCGGGCCGACCGAATTCGAGGTCATTACCGCGATGTCGTTTGTTTATTTTGCCGAGGTGAGGCCGGTTGACTTTGCCGTATATGAAGTGGGGCTTGGCGGCCGTTTCGACTCGACGAATATCCTGACGCCGCTTGTTTCGGTTATCACGAATGTCGGCTTGGACCATATCTCGATTCTTGGCGATACATATGAGGAGATTGCTTTTGAAAAAGCCGGGATTATTAAGGAAGGCATCCCGGTTATTACAGGGACCCAGCATCCCGAAGCGCTTAAGGTCATTTCAGAACAGGCAGCAGCCAAGCGTTCCGCGATTTACAAGCTGGGAGAGGAAATACTCGTCAGCGCCCATGAGAAAACACGCAAGGGGGAAAAGTTCACGGTATCCACCCCATTTGGCGAGTTGGACAACTTGGAGGTTTCAATGATTGGCATCCATCAGACGGCGAATGCGTCATTGGCGGTCGCGGCCGCACAGTATTTAATTGAAGACGGCCGGATAAGGGCCGGAGAACCGGAAATCAGAAAGGGACTGAACGAAGCCTTCTGGCCGGGGCGGCTTGAGGTTGTTTCGGAAAATCCGGTTGTCATCCTTGACGGGGCGCATAACACGGAAGGAATTGAATCGCTAGCAACTGAACTGTCTTCCCGCTTTTTCGATAAAAAAGTCCATATCGTTTTTGCCGCACTGAAGGATAAACCGCTCGACAGCATGATTCACCGGCTCGAGGAAGTTTCCGACAAGATGACATTCGTGTCGTTTGATTTTCCGCGGGCGGCAAGCGCTTCAGAACTTCTTGCTGTAAGCAAAAGCCCGAAAAGCCGGGAAGAATACGACTGGAGAACTTTCCTGACTCGTGAAATTAAAGAAATACCAGATGGGTGGATTCTAGTTGTAACCGGCTCCCTTTACTTCATTTCGGAAGCAAGGCGCTATATGATGGAAAATATTTTATAAAAAAGCTGCCTTCATGTGACAAGTATGTTTTTATTTGGTAAAATATATTTAAAATTGTGACTATTTTACCAGAGGAGGGAAAGCATTGACTGTATCTCCGGGCATGAAAAAATGGATATTGTTCTATTGGATTTTGCTTGTCCCTCCCGGACTTGTCCTTACATACTATGTTTCTCCTCCTCCGGCCGGCCTGAATGCCATTGATGTGATTGGCTTCCTGGTTCTCTCAGCGATTGTGGCATCCATGCCGATGGTTATTAATGGGGTACCCATATTTCTGATTCAGTGGGTGTCGATCGCGATTTTCCTCCGGTATGGCCTTTTCATTGAAATGATCACAATCCAGCTGTCAATTCTAGTTCTAATGCTTAAACTTCGAATTCCGAGGGAAGGAATGTTCAGGCTTCCCTTGAATTCCTCAATGTTCTTCGTTGTTTCGCTATTGAGCGGTATGGCTTATTATGCCCTCGGCGGTACGGTTACCCCCAACTTTAAGGAAGGGCTGGGGCCGTTTTGGCTCGGCCTTGCATATGCCATCATTTATTACGTCCTCAACCAGTTGATTGTCATGCTGCATCAAAGGGTCATCTACCGAACCAAGGATTCATTATTCGGCAAGGATTTCATTTGGGAAACGGTGTCCTCAGTGATTACCCTCCCGCTCGGATTCGTGTTATATATGCTCCATAAGGATTTGGGCCTTTTGGCGTTGTTTTTCATAGGAGGTCCTTTTGTAAGCGTATCGCTTATCTTGAAAATGTACGATTCAACCCAGCATGTAAATGAGTATCTCCAAAAAGCGGCGGAAATCGGCCATCAGCTTGCCGAACGGGTCAATGTGGATGAGGTTACCGACCTGTTTTTGCAAAAACTGTCCGAAATGCTTCCAGTCGACTATGCGTATGTCCTGGAAATACAGGACAACGATGACATTTATTTGGCAAGGCGGGTTGAAAATGGGATAGTGATGCCAAACAGCCACTTGGGTCTCAAAAAACATCAAGGCATTAGCGGAACCGTGTGGGGAACCGGGAAGCCTGTCCTATTCGGGTCGAGAAAGGAATGGCGCCATATCGTGAGCGCAAATATTCCCGCCGACGCCGAGAGCATCCTTGGCATCCCGATGATGAAAAACGGAAAGATTGTCGGGGTCGTCGTCCTTGCATCAAGAAGGAAACGCGCCTACGAAAAATCACAGCTGATGATTGTGGACATCCTTTGCTCCCACTATGCAATCGCCGCTGAAAACGCGCGCCACTATGAGCAGGCAAAGGAAGAAAGCGAGCGCTGTTCCCTGACAAAGCTGCATAATTACCGTTATTTCGAAAAAGTCCTGTACAGGGAATTCGGGATGCTTGAAAAGAATGTACGCGAAAGGCTTGCGCTGATCATATTGGATATCGACCACTTTAAGGCTGTAAATGATACATATGGGCACCAAAGCGGAAATGAGGTATTGAAGGAGCTATCCTCAAGGATCCAGAACATTGTTGGGGATTCAGGGACGGTTGCCCGGTATGGCGGGGAGGAATTTGTCATCCTCCTGCCGGAAGTGACGAGCCGGGAAGCGTACAACCTGGCTGAACTGATCAGGGAATCAATCGCCAATTGGCCGTTCATACTGGCCCAGCATCTTGAAGGCCACGGCCATAAGCTATCCATTAAAATAACCGCTTCATTCGGGATTGCGACGGCACCCGAAGATGCAGAAGACCCGTTGGCCCTCATCCGCCACGCGGACCGCGCCCTGTATGTCGGCGCAAAAAGAGCAGGCAGGAACAGGGTCGCCGCATATGTGAAATAAAAAATACCGCCAAAAAAGCTGGTTCCAAATCGGAGCCAGCTTTTTCTGTGATTAATGATAGCTGATTGACTCTTCGGGGTTCGCTTCCAGTGTAACCGGAATGCCGCCGGTTGCGTATTGGCCGCAAACTGTATCTTCCAGGAAATTCTTTTCGCCATATACGTTAATGAATGATGGCTTCGGCTGATGGCCGCTGTATTTTCCGAATACGCATACTTTCATGTTTGAATTTGTTCCAATGGTATCTATACGGGCATCCCCATATACAATAATTGTACCTTTGGTATTGTTGCTCATTTCTTCAATTAGTAAGTCTTTCCCAACCACCATTAATAAATTTTCACTTAAATTATTTAGTTTGTTAATAGATGCACTCTGTTCAATCTCTATTATCGTATTCCCCTTGAAGTTGGTGAAATCGGGAGGAGTAGCATTTTTATTCAAGTTCCCGGTTATATGGATTTTTAGGTCTGTAATATTATTCATCTTAGAAAGGAGGATATCACCTGAAACGTAGATGTTTGAGGAAGAAACATTGCTGAAATGGTCAAAATCCTCGTTTCCAATTATTTTAAGGGTGGAATATTCAATTTTGACGCTCGGAACTGACTGGCCCGGTTTGTAAAAACATTGCATATTACTAATTTTATTATTGCCATAATGGCAATCGGTACTGCTGGAACGAAACTCCCCGGGATCGGAAATAGTATAAACAGGGATGGGCCTTCCTTCATTTATGGTGTATGTCAGTCCCAGAGTAAGCTCCCGTTTGTCGCCATCCGCTTTGCCGACGCTCTTGAATGAGACAGCCAGTTTGTTTATTTGGCTAAAATCCACAGCCAAATCTCTTATTTCATAGGCAAGATCGTTTCCCGCCACTTTATGTTCCGAATCGGCTCTTCCAATTTCCCCGATTTCCTTCGCTATTCCTTCCAAAAGTATAGGCAATTCCGCCTGGCTTTTTAGAGTCTTGCCAATGAACGCAGCGGTAACGAGGCGGTCTATCTTTATTTTATAATAAGTAATTCCCATTTCCGCAAGGTCAGTCGCTTTGTTGTATCGTTCCGTCTTATGAACCTGGACGCTCGTGTTCATCGCCATTCCGCTCAGCCCCAACGCGAAAATGACAGTCAACGTAATGATGACCAAAACGATAACGAGCGTATAGCCTTTTTCGTTTCGAATGGGTCCCCGCCTCCTTAGTACCTTCTTATAATTGTATCAACCTCGTAGGCCTGTCCATTTTTGTCTTTGGCGGTAATCTTGATCGGAAGGTGGGCCAACGAAGAGATGGTTTCTTTCCCGGTAATGAGTATCTCATTCCGGCGAATCTCGATGATGGCGTTCTGGCTGTGGAGTGGAGTAGAAGCGTTGTTTTTCTCGCCGATTACATATTGGCCGGAAACAACATTTATTTCATACTCTGCGTTGGGATTCCCGGGGGTTTTCGCGGTTTGTTCATGATAGTTCTTGATGGTGGAAAGTATCAAGTTCGCTTCCCGGCTCAACTCCGCTTTTGAGGAGAGCCTGTTGTAATTGTTGTTTGCTCCGACCAATACCCCGTATACGAGCCCTGAGACGATTGCCAGGATTGACAGGGCTGCGAGCAATTCAATGAGTGTCATGCCTTTGTTATTTCTCATATCGATCACCGTATGTATGTAAATGTTTCGGATTTTGCAGCAGGCGGCACTTTCCCGTCCGTAACGGTTACTTTGCACTGGACGAGCCTGCTGTTTTCCGGTCCGTCGGTAAATTGGAGCGTTACCTTGAAGCTAGTATTGACCTCGAAGTTAAACAACCGGCTGAAATTGGCTTTTTCATCGTACACAATCCCCGGTGAAACCACTTTGCCATCAGCTCCGACAACGTTCTCCGCTTTAAGCCTTGCAACGGTTGTATTCATATCAATCAAAGCCACCACCTTCTGGGCCGTTTGAAGCGCACTGAGCTTTTCCTCATTCCTGTTCGTAAACAGGGCCGACTGGGTAAAAAAGCCCAGGAAAGAAGTCAGGACAATTGAAAGCAGCACAATGGACAGGAGAACCTCAAGCAGTGTAAATCCTCCTTGTTTTTGGCAAAATTTCTTCATTGTGGGCAACCACCCTCTTTCTAACAATCTACGTTTATTATACAATAAGAGAATAGTAGATTATTGTCATTTTATCTGATTTTCCCATTAAATTTGAAATATTTAGAAAAATATTGGCGATTTAGAGGGAATTGGGGGTTTTTCAATGCAACTATTGTTCGGCTTGGCTTCGCTACTCCTGCTTTTGCCTGTATTATATTTCCTTCCCCTCGGGATCACACGAAAGGGAAAGCTCGTCATTGCATGTACAGCGGCCCTGTTTGCCCTTGGAGCGGTATATATATCAGAACTCGTGCCCCTATGGCAAAACGCCCTCCTATTCATGGCTATAGCCGGAGGAACATCCCTGGTTTTTGCCAAAAAACTAGGAACATTCTTATTCCCTGGTGAAATTTCCTTTTTTAATGAAAAAAATTCACACAATTTTAACAATGATAAGCCATTGGAACTAATGGAAGAGGGCATCGTTCCAAAGAACCATACGCTGGTTGAACCCGTACAAGCGGAAATCAATGGCACGGATTCCACCGCCTATCTGGAACCGGTGGAAATTGAATTTCCAGGAACACAAGAACCGACCATTTCGGCAGACGAACCACTGCCCAACGACCGTTTAGAAGCGAGTTTTCTCGATGAACTTGGCATATTTGAAGACATTAATGCCCTTTTGGGAAAATTGGACGACGCACCACCGTTTGCCGAGGAAGCCGCAACCTCATTTGGCGAACGCAACCTGGAAGCCCTTGTCGGGGAAGATGATGCCGAATTACCGGTTCTGGATTTCGGAAAAATGTCGCCTGATTCCGCTCAAAGCGATGAAGAGGATGGCTACCTCAACGCGTTGCTCGAAACAGCGGCAAGTGTTGAAAAAGGGAAAGCAGGGGGTTCACGGAATGGCTAGGCTTATTTTTTCCGAAAGAGGGGAGGACGGATTCGCATGAAGAAGAATCAGCACGCCTTAAAAGTTTTTGTCGTCCTCATCCTGAGTACAGCCTATGTTTTCGGTTTTTCACAATACGGGCCGAAAGTGCTCGGGGCCCTTTTCGCAGCCGAAAAAGGCTATCTTCCAGGAACGGCGGTTGGCACGATCAATCTCGAAGGCAGGACCCCAAAAGAGGCGCTATCCCTGTTACAGGAGGCAATCGCGGATTGGCAGGCAAACTCCAGTTTCACCCTGCATTTTAAAGAAAAATCCATCGATCTTGGGATCGACAGATTCGCATTCGACCCGGAAGGCACCATAACCTCGCTTGTGGACGGAAAGCAAAATGCGGTGCAGGTGAATGTTGCTGATAGAACCTTGATCGAATGGATTGAAAAGATTTCCCCCGCTTTAATCGGCGAGGAAATCGACCTGAAAAAGATGGGCGAAAAGCTTTCCGAACCAGCGAAATTGCTATCATCCGAATCTGTTTCCTTCGCACTAGATCCTTTCCTGGCAAATGGACAAAAAGACGAGGGAGTGATTGCGTCCGGAACGATTGATGTCAGCGAGCCTTCGTATGAGCTTGAAATGGCAGTGAAAGAACTCTCGGAAATAAAGGTTGCAGGGCATGCCGAGTTTTCCATCAACCGCGCGCTTGAAGAAAAAGGATTGAGCGGGATTTCCCCGATGGCAGCGAGCATGCTGGCGACCTCGGTTTATATCGCGGTACTGCAAACGAATTTTGACATACTGGAACGGAACATCAGCAAGGAACTTCCCGATTATGCGAAGCTTGGTTCCGAGGCATTCGCAAATCCCGTGGCGGGAAAGGATTTTATTTTCAAAAACCCGAATGCCGGCGACTATAGCCTGGAATTCACGTATAGCGGCGGCAAATTGGCCGCGACTATTGAAGGAAGCGAATTTCTTTATGACTACAAAGCGGTCGCAGACGGGGAAGAAACGTTCCAGCCAAAGACGATTAAGCAATACAGTCCATATGTAAGGGCCGGCCAGGTGAAGATTACCGAAGAAGGAAAACCGGGATCGATTATTAAAATCTACCGGGAAATCTACAGCCAGGGAAATCTGCTTGATACGCAATTCATAGGGGAAGATTTTTACGCTCCGGTACACCGCGTTGAAGTCCATGCCCTCCCAGCCGGTGAGCCCCAGCAGCAGGGCGGGGCGGCGGGGCCATCGCCTTCCGGAAGTGCGGAAACCCCCGCGCCCGCAACTAATCCGGTGGATGGAAACGGCCAGCCTGCACGCGTGCCTGTTCCGGTGGATGGAAACAGCCAGCCCGGTCCGGTGGCGCCTGGACTAAGCGGAAACGGACAGGCACCGGTACAAAATGATCATCTTCCTGATTCTGACGGCGATGGAGCCCTTTGGGGAAAACCGAATGAAGTTCCGAAATAATAATAGATGAGCAGGGATAGTTATGATTAGAACAAGAAAACGGCTAGGTGATCTGCTGATTGAAGCTGGCCTGATCACGGAAGAGCAGCTTCAGGCCGCCCTCGCTGAAAAAGCGCCAAGACAGCGGCTTGGGGAAGCACTCGTCCAGCGCGGCACCATTACGGAGCAGCAATTAATCGAAGTTTTGGAGATTCAGCTTGGCATTCCGCATATCAGCCTGTTCAGTTACCCGTTTGACAAAAATCTTTTCAATCTTGTCTCGAAGGAAATGGCGCGAAGGCATCTTGTAATTCCTCTTAAAAAAGAAGGGGACAAGCTTTATATTGCGATGTCGGACCCATTGGATTTCCTCGCCATCGACGACTTGAGGCTGTCCACCGGATTTCAAATCGAGGCGGCGATTGCAACAAAGGACGATATCGTCAGGGCAATCAATAAATATTACAACACCGACGATGCGCTCGAGGAGTTCCTTGGCGACCTGCCGACAAAGGATGTTGCCAGCGAAGTTGATGTCACCGACCTTGATTCGCCAATCGTCCGGCTTGTCAATATGCTCCTTTCAAACGCGGCGGCGCAAAAAGCGAGCGACATCCACATCGACCCGCAGGAAACAAAAGTGGTCGTCAGGTACCGGATTGATGGTGTCCTGAGGGTGGAACGCGTCCTTCCGAAAAGCATGCAAAGTGTCCTGGCGGCTAGGATTAAAATCATGGCGAACCTTGATATTACCGAATACCGGATTCCCCAGGACGGCAGGATCAAGGTGAATCTTGATTTCCATCCGATTGATCTAAGGGTATCGACCTTGCCGACCGTGTTCGGGGAAAAAATCGTTATGCGCCTCCTCGACATGGGGAGTACACTGAACGATTTGGCGAAGCTTGGTTTCAATACGCTGAATTTCAAGCGATTCAACGATATGATTGAAAAACCGACCGGGATTGTCCTAATTACAGGCCCGACCGGCTCGGGTAAATCGTCGACCCTCTATGCAGCCCTGAACAGGCTGAACAGCGAGGAAGTCAATATTATTACGATTGAAGATCCTGTCGAGTACCAGCTTGAAGGCATCAACCAAATCCAGGTGAACCAGAATGTCGGGATGACGTTCGCGGCCGGCCTGCGTTCCATCCTCCGCCAGGACCCGAATATCGTCATGGTCGGGGAAATCCGCGACAAGGAAACGGTCGACGTCGCCATCCGGGCTTCACTGACCGGGCATCTTGTCCTCAGTACGCTTCATACGAATGACTCGCTTGGCACGATCACGCGGCTTGTTGATATGGGAGTCGAGCCATTCATGGTTGCATCTGCCCTAAGCGGTGTCGTCGCACAGCGCCTCGTCAGGAAGGTGTGCCGGGACTGCGCGGAAACGGCCGAGCCGTCAAAGCGGGAGATTGATATTTTCCAAAGGCGGGGAATCAGGATTGAGAAAGTGCCGCGCGGCCGGGGCTGCTCATCCTGCAATATGACTGGCTACAAAGGCAGGATTGCCCTCCACGAGGTTCTTGTCATCAATGATGAATTGCGGCGGGCGATTATGGACGGGGAAACATTCCAGGTATTGCGCGAGATTGCGGTGAAAAACAGGACGATTTTCCTCATTGATGACGGCCTTCTGAAAATAAAGCAGGGACTGACAACAACGGAAGAAGTGCTAAGGGTAGCCATTCTTGAATAGGAGAGCGCGACATGAAGGAAAAAATTGATCTGATTTTACGAGCCGCGTTTGAACTGAAAGCATCCGATATTCATCTGACCGTCGGCATCCCTCCCGTATTCCGGATTAACGGGGAACTGAAAAAGTACGGGAAGGAACCTTTGAGGCCTGATGATACGCATGGAATGGCAAAGTCCATTATCCCGGCCGATAAGTGGGCTGCCTTCAGGGAAAACGGTGAATTGGATTTTTCATATAGCATTTCCGGTTTGTCGCGGTTCCGTGTCAATACGTACCACCAGCGGAACTGCATCGCAATGGCGCTAAGGACGGTTCCATCGAAAATACCGACGATCGAGGAGCTTGGCATGCCGGATACGTTGCAGAAGCTTGCCGAAAAGCCGCAGGGGCTTGTCCTTGTTACCGGACCGACCGGAAGCGGAAAATCGACAACACTTGCTTCGATGATCCAATACATGAACTTGACGATGCGAAAGCATATCATTACACTCGAAGACCCGATTGAGTACTTGCATAAGCACGGAAATTCGATTATCGACCAGCGTGAAGTCGGGATGGATACCGGCAATTTCGCGAACGGGCTCCGCGCCGCGCTCCGCCAGGATCCGGATGTGATCCTTGTCGGTGAAATGCGCGACCTTGAGACGATCCAAACGGCGATCACCGCCGCGGAAACCGGCCACCTTGTGCTTGGGACGTTGCACACATCAAGCGCCCCGGCGACAATAAACCGGATTCTGGACGTGTTCCCGCCGGCCCAGCAGGCGCAAATCCGCATCCAGCTGGCTTCCGTTCTGGTGGGCATCATTTCGCAGCGCCTGTTTCCGACCATCGACAAACGGGGGAGAAAGGCCGCAACCGAAATCATGATCAACAATCCGGCGATCGCCAACTTGATCCGCAACGAAAAAATCCACCAAATACCGAGCGTTATGCAAACGTCGCGCGCCCTCGGGATGCATACGCTTGAGTCGAACATAATAGAACTGATTGACAGGGGCTTTATCCAAAGAGAAGTGGCGGAGCCCTATTTGCAGGAGATGGTATAACGATGGCGAGATTTAAATACGAGGGCCGCGACAGGAAAGGGCCTCGCCAGGGAAGCATCAATGCGGTTTCAAAGCGTGAGGCCCTCCTTAAGCTGAAAGAGGAAGGCGTCCGGGTTGTCGACATTACCGAAGTGCCGGAAACACTGCTCACAAAGGATATTACAATTGGTAATCCCGTCAAGCTTGAGCACTTTGTCATTTATATCCGGCAGTTTGCCACGCTTCTGAAAGCCGGGGTTACCGTTGTGGACGCAACGGCCATCCTTGCTTCTCAGACGGAAAGCAAGCCCCTCAAAAAAGCGCTCATTGCGGTTGAATCCGAATTGCGTGAAGGGCACCCGCTATCGCAGGCGGTTACGCAGCATAAAAAGATTTTCGTCCCGATGTTCGTCAATATGATCCGGGCCGGGGAAGTGGGCGGAAATCTCGATGAAACGCTCGAACGGCTCGCCGACCATTTCGAAAAGCAGCACCATACGAAGCAAAAGATCGTTTCGGCGCTCACGTACCCGGCTGTTATCGGCATCCTTGCCATCGGGGTCGTCATTTTCCTCCTGACAACGATTGTCCCAACATTTGTGACGATGTTTGATGACCTTGGAGGGGAACTGCCGGCAATCACACGGTTTGTCCTCGCCGCAAGCGAATTCGTCCAGGGCTGGTGGTTGCTTCTACTCCTGACGGTGATTTTAATAGTGATTGGCATAGTGGCAGTCCGCCGGAAAAAGGAAACAAAGTATTACCTGGATTACGCCCTGCTGCGGATGCCGATTTTCGGGAAGCTTTTACAAAAAGCGGTCCTCGCCAGGATGACAAGGACGTTAAGCTCATTGTTCTCTAGTTCTGTCCCAATCCTCCAGGCCATGTCAATCGTCGAAAATGTAGTCGAGAATGAAGTCATTGCCCGTGTCATCCGGCAATCGCGCGACTCACTTGAAAAAGGGCAGTCAATGACGATTCCAATGCAGGAGCACTGGGCATTCCCGCCGCTTGTGACGCAAATGGTGGTGATCGGTGAACAGACGGGATCCCTGGACGCGATGCTTGCGAAGGTCGCCGAATTTTACGAAAAAGAAGTCGATATCGGGACCGACAAGCTGAAATCATTAATCGAACCACTAATGATTGTCGTCCTCGCAGCCCTGGTTGGAACCATTGTTACAAGCATTATGGTGCCAATGTTCGAAATGTTCAATCAATTTGATAAAAAGTACTAAAAATAGACGAAAACCTTCCAAAAATTTGTAGTTTTGACAGCAAACGCTGTTGTATAATAGGAGAGACCTAATATCATAGGTTCACAAAAACATATATAAGGAGTGGGGAACAATGTTCAAAAATCTAAAGAAAAAAATGAAAGACCAACGCGGTTTGACGCTCATTGAATTGCTTGCTGTTATTGTTATCTTGGGGATCATTGCGGCGATTGCGGTGCCTTCAATTGGTGGATTAATAAGCAAATCAAAGGATGATGCAAAAGTTGCTGAAGCTCTACAAATCATAAGTGCTGCCAAGCTTGCTCACGCCTCTAATTCAAAAATTACTACTTGGGACAATGATGGAGTAAAGGCCACTGTTAGTGGAGTGGAAGTAGATGCAGGGAAAATCGGTGATATGGTAGAAAACGTTAAAGATCCTGACTATATCGTTACTTATAAGGATAAAAAATATTTTATTATCAACCATGATTCTGAAAAAGTAGTAAAAAATACTGAAACAGGGACCACCTTAGTAAGCGAAGAGGATTTATTAAAACACAGTGGAAACTAATTCTCTAATTGGATTAGTCTTCCTCTACGGCATCACCCTAGGCTCCTTTTTTAACGTCGTCGGTCTTCGGGTGCCGGAAGGCCAATCGATTGTAAAGCCGCGCTCTGCCTGCCCAAATTGCAGGCAGCAGCTGCGGGCGTGGGAGCTTGTCCCGGTATTTTCATATGTGTTCCTTAGGGGGAAATGCCGTGGCTGTGGGACACGGATTTCCCCTATTTATCCGATAACCGAGTTGCTGACCGGAATCCTGTTTGCCATGGCTCCAGCTGTTCTCGGGTGGTCATGGGAGCTTGTTGTCGCCTGGACGCTCATTTCGCTGTTTATGATCATTTTTGTATCGGATATCCACTATATGATTATCCCTGATAAAATTTTACTCGTGTTTGCAGGGATTTTTTTATTTGAACGGGTGCTTTGGCCACTTTCGCCCTGGTGGGATTCTTTGCTTGGAGCGGCAGTTGGCTTTGGCCTTCTCCTGTTGATTGCCCTTGTTAGCAAAGGCGGGATGGGCGGCGGAGATGTGAAGCTTTTCGCGGTCATCGGTTTTGCGGTCGGGACAAAGCTCGTTTTGCTTTCCTTCCTGCTCGCGACGATGTTTGGGGCGGTTTTTGGCGCGCTCGGCCTGATGCTGAGGCTCGTTAAGAGACGGCAGCCGATTCCGTTCGGGCCGTTCATTGTACTTGGGTCGCTTGCTGCCTACTTTTACGGCTCAAGAATAATCGACTGGTATTTTTCCTTTTTTTATTGAGATTTTAAGAGAAATACGGCTTTCCTGGAGCCGGCTTAGTGCTCCAGGTTTCATGATATAGATAAAGGGGTAGTTTCTATGGCCTTTTCCCTCTCCTTCGGCAACAACCGGATCATCAACCTTATATTCAACGACCACTCCATCCGCTACCTGGAGCTTAAAAGCGTCAGCCCGCCGATTGCGTTACGGTGGGGGGAGCGCTTCCTTCCGCCAGGGATTATTTCTGATGGAAAACTAGCAGACGAGGAAACACTTTCAGCCATACTTGACGAATGCATTGAAGAATGGAAGATTCAGAGGCGCCAGGTAAACTTTATCGTCCCGGACCCGCTTGTCATCATCCGAAAAATAACGATACCGATGGATATCCAGGAAGATGAGGTGAAAAGCCACCTGTATATGGAACTGGGGTCCAGCATCCATCTGCCATTTGAGGACCCGGTTTTCGACGTATACCCACTCGGTGAAAAGGACGGAAAAAAGGAACTGCTCCTTTTCGCGTCGCCCGAGAAATTTGTGATGGAATATGCGAACCTCCTATCCGGATTGAAGCTGCAGCCGATGGCGGCGGATATATCACCGCTCGCCCTTTACCGGATTTATCATATGATGGACAAGGCCCAGCGGGAAGAAATCCTGTTTACGGCCCATATCAATTTGACAAGCGTCAGCATGTGTATTTTTGAAGGGCATATCCCTTACTTCATGCGTCATTTCCCGCTCGATTTTGATGTGGACAAGTGGGATGTCCGCCGTGACCGTTCGGGTTCGTGCGAATATTTGTTCAAAGGTGAACCAGCCGAGCTTGAAGAACAGTTCTTGTCCATTTACAGTGAAATGGGCAAGCTGATGGACTTTTACCGGTATTCAGTCTCCGGGGGAACAAAAGGTGTAACGAAAATCCTCCTTGACGGCGACCATCCAATGCTAAAACTAATCCACAAGGAACTTGGCGAGCAATTTGGCCTGCCTGTTGTAACCCTTCCTTCCGAGGCGGTCCATAACGGGCGGAACAGACTATTGCCGCCAAGCCACACATTGGCGCTTGGCCTTGCTTTGAAAGAGGTGAAATAATGCTGATTGATATTAACCTGCTTCCGAAAAAGGAGCGAAAAAGCTCAGGCATTATTTTCACAGGCTTGGCTTTTGCATTATTGTTCCTTGCCGTAGGCGGATTCCTGTACTGGCAAACAACCACACTGAAAAACGATATTGCAGTCGTCGAAAATCGGATTGAGACGACGAAAAAGATTGCCGCCCTTGAAGAAGCAAAGGCCAATGAAGTGATTTCCGCTGATTCTGCCTCAAAGCTTCAACAGTCCATCGAATGGGCGGAACAATACACTATTCCGTCTGTTCCAGTGATGAAAGAATTTACTTCCCTGCTCCCTGAGCGCGGATTCATCCTAACCTTCGCGTATCAGGAAACGGGGGAACTCGCGTTGACGGTCCAATTCGACTCCAGCCGTGAAGCGGCCTATTTCCTTAACAATCTGAACGGATCGAAGTGGGTCAAGGAGGCCGATTTATCAAGCCTTTCCGCGGCGGAGACTGAACAGGACAAAGCCGCCGGTGGGACGGGTGCCATTCAGGCGGCCGCAAGTACAAGTGAGGAATTTCTGCCGCGCTATACCGGCCAATTCCAGATTACCCTTAACAAGGATGTTATAAAGTCGGCAATCCAGAGTGAAGGGAAGGATGGCTTATGAGGCTGGATTTATCTAAAAAACAAAAGCGGGCCGCTGCCGTCCTTGGCCTCTTGCTAATTGCGTTTGCAGTTGGCGCCTATTTTCTTGCAATTCAACCGTTGAAAGACGAGCTTAAGATGAAACAGGATAGCCTAAAGACAGAGGAACAGCTTCTTGCCATCATCCAGGGAAAAGAAAAGGAAACCGAACAATTTTCCCCGGAAAGCTCAACGCAAATGCAGCACAAAATCCCTGTCAAACCGCTTGTCGAACAAATGATTCTCGATTTTGAAAAAGCCGAAGTCGTTTCGGGATCAAAAGTCCTCTCCATGGCGTTCGCAAAAGATAGCGAAGTGGCCGTCCAGGAAGAAGCAGAGGCTGCCTCGGGAGAAGCAACGGACTCAGCCCAAAGTGGTGAAACCGGCAAGGCCGGTGGAAGCCAGGAAGGCCAGGCAGAAGGGACTACGGCTCCTCCAAAATCAGTCATTCAAGTTCCTGAAGGTGTTAAAAAAGTGACGGTTCAGCTGTCCGTCGAATCGCCCGGTTATGCCGAGCTGGAAAAATTCGTGTCCAAACTCGAAAGCATAGAGCGGATTACAGTTGTCGAATCGATTGCCTATACCGGTGGGGCGGAAATCACTTCTCTTCAGCAAAAAGATGAGCCGCTGAAATTCAGCATTACCGTGTCGGCCTTTTACATGCCGGAGCTGCAGGACCTTGCCCAGCAGCTTCCTGATATCGGTGCGCCCGAGCCGGCCGGGAAACGAAACCCGCTTACTACTTTTAGCGACGAAGAATATGAAAAAGAGACAACTGAAAATTGAATCGCTTATTGGCGAAAGCATCTCATAACAAGGCGACAAAAACCTTGTTATTTTTTTTTGCCCCTGTGATAGGATGGAAAAAACCAACCGACGGCAAAAGGGGAGCTGATTGTGGACAAGCGGAAAAACAATACGATCAAGATTAAATTAAATAATGAATCTAAGCCAGTGGTCGATAAGCCGGAATTGGACAAGCGGGGCTTGGAAAAGGCCGAATTGGCCAATTACGAAAATGACAAAACAGAAACGGACATATATGAAATGGACAGGCCTCCGATGAATGACTTCAAAGACGTGGAGGACGAGCTGCCCCATGAAGAAGCTGCCGCCGCCCTTGATGCGGGTGATGAAGCTTTTGATTGGATCCTTCCCGAAGAAGAACCCGTTGAGCAGGGGAAGTTCATAATAAACGAAGCGTCCACCACAGCATCCATTTATCCGAAGCAATCCGCCGGGGCGAAACGGAAAAACGGTTTTCCAATCAAGCCGGCCGTTTTTACGATTGTGTTCGCCATCATTGTCGGCGTAGGCCTTGGAGCGGGCATGTGGAAGCTTGTCTTTATCGACAAAGAAGTCGCAACAGCCCTCCAGCCGGAAGGGGAGGCAACCAAGCCGTCCGGGGAAACAAAACCGTCAGCTTCAACAATTCAACTGTCCCCTCTTTCGGCGTATGTCGTCCAGGAAGGGATTTACTCCTCAAAGGAATCGGCCGAAGTCGCAAAGAAAAACCTTGAGGAAAAAGGGATTCCGGCGGCCGTGCTAGATAAGGATGGGCAGGGGATGCTTCTTGCCGGAGTTGCGGGAAGCATCGAAAGCGCGAAAGGATTTGGTGCGCTGCTAACGGAGGAAGGAATCGCCATTTATGCAAAGGAAATCACATTGTCGCCGCGCCAAAAAGATAAGGTAACTTCAGTGGAAAAACAATTCCTGGCCATTGCGCCGGAACTTTTCGGAAAAATAAGCTCTTCAGCCGGCTTGGCAATGGAAGGAAAAACGGCCGGTGGAACGGCAGCCCTAATTAAAGAACTGGCTGCAATTGATGCCGGGAAGCTTGCGAACCCGGACATAAAAGCCTTATTCAGCGAACTGACGGATGCTGCCCAAAATCTTGAAACGTATGAAAAAGCGGGCAACCGGCAAAATGCCATCGCTGCCCAATCGCACCTCCTGAATTTCCTCGCAGGGTATCAAGCGTTTTAAAAACGAGTTCCTCTAGGAAAAACCGAACAGGAAATGCGAATCAAAATCATCGAGTGCCAAAAACGCCTGGTTGTTTTGCCAAGGCGTTTTTGTGTTGCCCAAATCCGCCACTATTCGCTTCAAAATGACAAGGGATGCATAAGAAGCAAAAAGTTTCGCCACTTTAACCATTAGAAATTGTTTGGCGGGCGGAAGTTTGATACGATAAATCTGTATCTCCCCAAACCGAACAAAAAGAAAGGTGATTGCATGCCGAACCTCATTTTAGCCTCTTCATCTCCACGAAGAAAAGAACTTCTGGAAAATCTCCAACTGAAATTCGAAATTTACAGCTCAGATGTCGACGAAAGCTTTGAACCGGGTACGTCCCCCGATGAAATCGTCATGGGCCTTGCCGAGCGGAAGGCAAAGGCTGTTTTTGACGAGCATCCAGATGATTTTGTCATCGGCTCCGATACTATTGTCGTCTGCGATGGCGCGATTTTGGGCAAGCCATCCGGCCGCGAGGAGGCCATCGGGATGCTGATGCAGTTATCAGGCAGGACGCACGAGGTGTATACCGGGGTTGCGATTGCAAGCCCTGGCGGAATGGCCCGTTTTTACGAAAAGACAGAAGTCCAATTTTGGGAGCTGTCGGACAGGGAAATCGAGTACTACGCAGATAGCGGGGAACCTTTCGACAAGGCGGGCGCCTATGGGATTCAGGGGCTTGGCAGCATGCTTGTCAAAAGGATTGATGGCGATTATTTCGCTGTCATGGGCCTACCTGTATCACGCACCGTCCGTGAGCTGAGAGAGGCTGGTTTTTCGCTTCCTTATTAAACAGATTCGTTTCATGATAGCGTGAATTGGGAGGGAAAAGTTTTCCTTGTGACAAGGGCTTTTCCGTTATCGGCTTTTTCCCGCTCCCATGCTCCCTACACCACAGGGAGGAAATAAATTTGACAGCGAATTCATTGATGATTCGAGATTACCCCCAGGAAGAAAGGCCGCGGGAACGCTTTATCGCAGGCGGGCCGGCGAGCCTTTCCAATCATGAACTGATTGCGCTTTTGCTCCGGACCGGAACAAAGGAGGAGTCAGTCCTTCAGCTCTCCAACCGCCTTTTGTCCCATTTTGAAGGGTTGAGGCTTTTAAAAGCCGCATCGTTAGAGGAAATTACCGCAATAAAAGGAATCGGGACCGCGAAAGCCATTTTGCTAATGGCTGCCCTAGAGCTTGGAAGCCGTGTCGCCAACCTGGCGAACAACGACCGTTATGTCATCCGGTCGCCGGAGGACGGCGCGAATTATGTGATGAATGAAATGCGTTTCCTGAGCCAGGAGCATTTCGTTTGCCTCTATCTCAACACGAAAAACCAGGTCCTCCACAAACAAACGATTTTCATCGGCAGCCTGAATGCATCGATCGTGCATCCCCGTGAGGTGTTCAAGGAAGCGTTCCGGCGTTCAGCCGCCTCCATCATCTGCCTTCATAACCATCCCTCAGGAGACCCGACGCCGAGCCGGGAAGACATAGAGGTGACAAAGAGGCTGTCCGAATGCGGCAAGATTATTGGCATCGATTTGCTCGACCATCTCATCATCGGCGAGAATAAATTCGTGAGCCTAAAGGAAAAAGGGTATTTGTAACACTATATTTTTGTTTGACGTTACGATATAATATTGTTTATGATTTTTGCGGGCATAGCCTTACAAAAATTGATTGAACAACGATAATTACTTGCAAATTTTTATAAAATGAATCGGCTTGAAATTGACTGCATTTTTGCACGGGAAAGGGAGATACACGCATGTTTGGAATTGGGACAAGAGATCTTGGCATTGATTTGGGGACTGCCAACACACTGATTTATGTAAAAGGCAAGGGCATCGTTCTTAGGGAACCGTCTGTTGTTGCCATGCAAATGGATACAAAGCATATTGTCGCTGTCGGGAATGACGCGAAAAATATGATCGGGAGGACGCCGGGGAACATTGTCGCCCTTAGGCCGATGAAAGATGGCGTTATCGCTGATTACGAAACAACTGCGACGATGATGAAGCATTACATAAAAATGGCGATGAAAAATAAGAGCCCATGGGGTGGAAAGCCGTACATCATGGTATGTGTTCCTTCGGGAATTACGGCTGTCGAGCAGCGCGCGGTCATTGATGCGACGAAGCAGGCCGGCGCAAGGGACGCCTTTCCGATCGAGGAACCGTTCGCAGCGGCAATCGGTGCGAACCTTCCTGTCTGGGAACCGACCGGGAGCATGGTCGTCGATATCGGAGGCGGAACGACTGAAGTGGCGATCATTTCGCTTGGCGGCATCGTGACGAGCCAGTCAATCCGGATTGCCGGTGACGAAATGGACGAGGCGATCATCCAGTACATCCGGAAGACGTATAACCTAATGATCGGGGACCGGACTGCCGAAAGCATCAAGGTGGAAATCGGTTCCGCCGGTGAACCTGAGGGCATTGAGAATATGGAAATCCGCGGCCGCGACCTTCTTACCGGCCTGCCGAAAACGATTGAAATCACGCCTGGGGAAATTGCCACAGCATTGCATGATACTGTTTATGCGATTGTGGATGCCGTGAAAAATACACTTGAAAAGACCCCGCCGGAGCTTGCCGCCGATATCATGGACCGAGGAATCGTCCTGACCGGAGGAGGCGCGCTTCTAAGGAATCTCGATAAGGTGATTGGCGAGGAAACGAATATGCCAGTCCTCATAGCGGAAAATCCGCTTGACTGTGTCGCAATTGGGACAGGGAAGGCGCTTGACCATATTAATCTCTTTAAAAACAAGCCGAGGGATTCCCGCTAAATGTTTGTAGATAGAGGTGTCGTATCATGCCCCAGCTTTTTTTGAATAAACGCCTCATTATTTTGCTTGTAAGTATCATCATCCTGGTAGCATTGATTGGATTTTCTTTAAGGGAGCGCGAAAAACTGTCCTGGCCGGAGCAATTTGTGAAAGACAGCACCGGCTGGGTTCAGTCGCTTATCTCGAGGCCGGTCCAGTATGTGGCTGGTTTCTTTGAAAATGTCGGCGACCTTCAAGATACATACAACGAAAATAAAGAGCTTAAATCGCGCGTGGTTGATATGGTCCGTCTTGAATCCGAAGTGTACAAGCTGAAGAAGGAAAACGAGGAACTTCGCAAGATCCTTGGGAAAAAAGAGTCACTCCGGGATTCCGAGACAATCCACGCGGCGGTCATTGGCCGCAATCCGGACCGCTGGAATGAAATTATCATCATCAATAAAGGCACTTCGGACAAAATCGGCAAGAACATGGCTGTCATTACCGCCGAAGGCCTGATTGGAAAAATTAAAAGCGCCAACGATTTTACCTCGACAGTCCAACTTCTGAGTGMGATGGATCCAAAGAACAGGATATCCGTTGTCACACAAGGAAAATCGGAAGTTTACGGCTTTGTCGAAGGGTATGACGAAGAGAAAAAACTGCTGAAGGTCAAAAAAATCCCCTATGAGGCAAAAGTGGAAAAAGGGCAGACTGTCATCACATCAGGCCTTGGCGGCGTATTCCCGGCCGGCCTTCTCGTCGGGAAAGTCGTCGAAGTGGAGCCTGACCAATACGGGCTGAACCAGATTGCGCTTGTGAAACCGGGTGCAAACTTCTATGACATTAGCGATGTGATCGTCGTTAAAAGGCTGATGACCGAACCGAATAAAGCGGATATGGTGGACGATAAGGAGGAAGAATTGTGAACCGTTTCTTCCTTCCTCTTTTGTTGTTCGTTTTTTTTACCGTTGAAAGCATCTTTGTCCAGCTCCTGCCATCGGAGTTCTTTTATGGAAAATGGATTCTCGTGCCAAGATTCCTGATTGCCGTCCTGCTGCTTCTTGCCCTGTATGGCTCGCAAAAATACGCCATCCTGTACGGGTTCGCTTTCGGGCTGCTCTTTGATATTGTTTATACGGAAATCATCGGGATTTATTTATTCCTTTTCCCCCTTACAATCTACCTGGTTATGAGGGTCATGAAAGTTCTCCAGGCGAACGCGCTTATCGTCACAATCGTCATGTTGGCCGGTATCGCTTTTCTGGAACTGGTAATCTATAAAATGAACAGCTTCATCCATATAACCGATATTAGCATGAAGGAATTTACGGATACGAGGCTTCTGCCGACCTTGTGCCTGAATCTCATCTTTATCGCTGCCGCTTTTTACCCGCTCAAGCGATACTTTGAAAAATTGGCCGAGCAGGAGATTCTTTCTTAGAGGAATTTTGGCAGGGGATGTCGAATGAGTAATGGAAGGCCGCCCGCATTGGGCCTGGCCTTCAGGCGAAAGGCCCATCTGCGTGTTTTTACAATTGAGGTGAAGTACGGCCATGAACAAAGTACAAAACGTAATGATTAAAGGGACAAAGGACGGCATAACGCTGTTTCTTGATGATCTTTGTTCCTATGAAGACTTGAAGCGGGAACTTGTCGACAAACTTTCGACACAGCAGCCGAGGAACGGGGAATCAACCCTGCTGCATGTGAGAGTGAACACCGGCAACCGCTACTTGACGGCGGTGCAAAAGGACGAACTTGTCGCGCTTATTAGCCAAAAGAAAAACCTGGTTGTGGATTCGGTCGATTCGAATGTCCTTACAAAGGAAGAAGCCGAGGAGCGGAGGCAAGCGGAATCCGTAACGATGGTTTCAAGAATGATTCGGTCCGGCCAGGTGCTTGAGGTGCCAGGCGATTTGCTCCTGATTGGGGACGTGAACCCGGGCGGTATGGTAATGGCCGGCGGGAACATTTTCATCATGGGCATCTTGAAGGGAATTGCCCATGCGGGATGCTATGGCAACCGGGATGCGGTGATTGCTGCTTCAGCGATGAAGCCTTCACAGCTGCGGATTAGCCAGTATTTGACGACTATTCCGGAAACCCTTGGAAACGAAAGCCAGCGTGAGATGGAATGCGCATACATAAATGAAATGAATGAGATTGTTTTTGACAGGCTGCAGTCCCTATCGGGCATTCGGCCTGGATTGACCAGATTTGAAGGAGGGCGTTAACGTGGGAGAAGCAATGGTAATCACATCCGGGAAGGGCGGCGTCGGCAAAACAACGACTTCTGCTAATTTAGGTACCGCCCTGGCGCTGCTGGGGAAAAAGGTATGCCTGGTTGATACGGATATCGGCCTCCGGAATCTCGACGTTGTCATGGGACTTGAAAACAGGATCATTTACGACCTTGTTGATGTGGCTGCCGGGCGCTGCAAAATGCACCAGGCCCTTGTAAAGGATAAACGATTCGACGGGCTTTTGTATTTGCTTCCTGCCGCTCAGACGGAAGACAAAACAGCAGTCACACCTGAGCAAGTGAAGGATCTTGTCGAAAAATTAAAGCAGGATTTCGACTATATTATCATCGATTGCCCGGCCGGAATTGAACACGGATACAAAAACGCGATTGCCGGCGCGGACAAGGCCATCGTCGTCACAACTCCGGAAAAGTCCGCTGTTCGGGATGCCGACAGGATTATCGGCCTTCTCGAAAAAGAAGAAAATATCGAACCACCAAGGCTGATCATCAACCGAATTCGCCCGCATATGATGCGCAACGGCGAAACGCTCGACGTTGATGAAATTACCGAGCATTTATCGATTGAATTGCTCGGAATCGTCGCCGACGACGATGAAGTCATCAAGGCTTCCCATTACGGCGAACCGATTGCAATGAACCCAAACAGCAAGGCATCGATTGCCTACCGCAACATCGCGAGGAGGATTCTGGGCGAGTCCATCCCGCTCCAGCAGCTTGAGGAAGAAAACAAAGGCGTGCTGTCAAAGATTAAAAAATTCTTTGGAGTCCGTTCGTAGAATAGTAGATTAAGAGAGATAAACCCATCCCGCCTGGTGCCGGATGGGTTTATTGATTTTGCAGGGGAAAAGCTGATCGTGACAGTAAAAGATAAAATCCGGAAATTTGAATTATATTGTTTAAATTATTTTATATAAATGAATGCGCCGCCCCATTTGCACACCGAAGTCGCGGAAACTTCATTTGCTGTCCAAACATCGGGCATCTTTGGACACGTATCCCTGAAAAATCACATTGCTGTCCAAACATCCCCATAACCCGTTTCGTTGTCACCTTAAGCAGCACGAGTGACAGCCGACAGCCTGTCATACACCGGACAACTCCTTCATAGACTTGTACAAAAAGGGATAAAAGGGCTGGTGGGGTACATGTCAAACAGGGAGGAAATCCGGAAACGGATTGCCAAGCGAAAAAAAGAAAGGGGCCTGCACAACCGGAAAACAACTGGAAGCAAACCGGCCGCCTGGCTTGTAGATGATGATAAATACGGAATGGATGGACTCGTTTCCTTCGAAGTTGGGCCGGGCGATGAAGGGCATCCACTTTTCCGTAAAGAAGTGTTCTTTTTTAAGCTGCTGAGCTCGGCTGTCCTCTTCCTCGCGATTGCGATTGCTTTCCGGAGCCAGTCGCCCGCCCTTGAGCCAATAAAAAATTTGGTTGTGAAAGGGTTCAACCAAGACTTTCAATTCGCCGCGGCAAGCAAGTGGTATGAGGACAAATTCGGCAAGCCGCTCGCCCTTCTTCCTGAAGCTAAAGAAAAGAATGAGCCGCATGCCGACTTTTCCGTGCCCGCTTTGGGCAAAATCCTTGAGAATTTTGAAAAAAATGGCCAAGGCATCATGATTGAGACGGAAAAGGACGCGCCTATCGAGGCAATCAACGAAGGGTTTGTCACCTTCGCGGGGGTTAAGGAAGGGATTGGAAAAACCGTCGTCATCCAGCATGCCGACAAAACCGAGTCGTGGTATGGGAACCTTGATGCAATTGAGGTTGGGCTTTACGATTATATTGATAAAAAGAAAGTGATCGGTACAGTCGGCGCGGGCACGGATGAACTGAAGGGCGAGTTTTATTTTGCCATCAAAAAAGGCGGGGATTTTATCGATCCCATCCAGGTGATTCGCTTTGAATAAAGCCGTTTCGCTCCTGAAGCTCATCCATATCCATCCCCTCCTCTGGCTCGCGGCTGCTACGGCGGCGTTTACGGCGCATTTCCTGGAGCTTTGCCTGCTTCTTGTCATTATTTTCATCCATGAGATGGGGCACGCTGTTGCGGCATGGCGTTTCTCGTGGCGGATAAAAAGGATCTCGCTCCTTCCGTTTGGCGGCGTGGCCGAGATGGATGAGCACGGAAACAGGCCACTCAGGGAAGAGGCGATGGTCATCCTCGCCGGGCCAGCCCAGCATATTTGGATGATGGCCGCGGCATATGTGCTGAACGCTTATGGGCTCATTCCCGGGCACACATATGACTTATTCTTAAAATACAATCTGATGATCCTGGTGTTTAACCTTTTCCCGGTATGGCCGCTTGACGGCGGGAAGCTCCTCTTTCTCCTCCTCTCCACATGGAGGCCGTTTCCGGAGGCGCACCAATGGACGCTTGTATGCTCGGCTCTCTGCCTTGCCATATTCTCAATAGGAACCCTTCTGACCGCTCCACTGCACCTGAATATATGGCTCGTGGCCGGTTTCCTTTATTTTTCCCTTTACCTTGAATGGAAGCAGCGCCATTATGTCTTCATCCGGTTCCTGCTTGAGCGGTATTACGGAAAAACCGGTTCCGGCCTTAAGGCGATTCTGCCAATCAAGGTTAAGGAGACAGAAGGCATCCTCCAGGTTCTTTCGAAGTTCCGGCGAGGCTGTAAGCATTCGATTGTCGTCGGAGGGGATGGCGGCGACAAAGGCATTCTTGATGAAAATGAAGTTCTCCATGTCTTTTTTTCTGAAAAAAAGACAGGAGGGAAGATTGGCGACCTGTTTTTCGCATACTGAAGAGGCGTTCCGCGGTTTGCTGGCGAACGCCTTTTTTTGCGTCTATAATGGGGAAAGGAAATTGTGAAGCGGGGAATACGTGTGGACAAACTGATTATTAATAGCGGCGCCAGGGAAAAGCGGGCCGCGTTCATTCATAATGGTAAAATTGAGCAGCTCGAAATCGCGAGGGCAGGGGGACAATCGCTTGCCGGAAGCATCTTTTTCGGCATCGTTACAAAAATCCTGCCCGGCATGAATGCGGCCTTTGTCGATATCGGAACCGGAAAAAATGCGTATCTTCACCGGAACGCACTGTCAGAATACACCCAGTCGGAGGCGACGGACAAAGAGAAGAAAAGTATATCCGCCTTCGTACGGCAAGGAGAACGCCTCCTCGTCCAAGTCGAAAAAGACGAAGCAGGAACAAAAGGCGCGAAGGTAACGGGAATTATTGAGGTGCCTGGCACCCATCTTGTGTACATGCCTTCAGGAAATTATTTGGCCGTTTCAAAAAAAATCGCCGACCCGGCAAGGCGGGAAGAACTGCGTATGTTGGGTGCGGAAATAAAAATGGGTGCGGAGGGAATTCTCTTCCGGACATCGGCGGGGGAAGCAATGGATTCGGAACTACTTGAAGAAGTGGGTGAATTGCGAAGGGCCGCTGAGGAGCTTTTCCAAAAAGCCGCCTCTTTAAAAAAGCCTGGGCCAGTGGCTGAAAGGGATCCGTTCGTGGAACAGCTTGTTCCGTTCATTGAAAAAATGTCCGGAGGGGACATTCTTGTAGATGACACCGCACTTTTAAGCGAATTGAAAAAAAGGACGCCAAGGAAGGATGGCGGCCCATCGTTCAGCTACTACTCCGGCAAGGAAAATATTTTTGCGCTTCATGGTGCCGACCAGGAAATCGGCAAACTCCTGAAAAGGGTCGTCTGGCTGCAAAATGGCGCGTATTTAATAGTGGAGGAAACAGAAACACTGACCGCGATCGACGTTAACACCGGCAAGTTTTCCGGGAAAAGCAGCCTTGAGGACACAGTTTTAAAAACGAACCTGCTTGCGGCCGGGGAAGTCGCGCGGCAAATCAGGCTCAGGGACCTGGCGGGGGTCATCCTTGTTGACTTTATTGACATGAAATCAGAGGAGGACCGGGCGCGGGTTGCCGCGAAAATGGAGTCTGAATTGCGGAAAGACGGGCGGAGGACGAAGATTGCCGGATTCACTTCACTCGGCATCCTTCAGATTACGAGAAAACGGCTGGGCCCATCACTTTCTGGGACACTGACCGTCAAATGCCCTTCCTGCGAAGGAACAGGCCGGATTTCGAGCCCGGAAACGGAAGCGTTCAGGCTTGAAAGGGAGCTTTGGGAGCACAGGGGAGCACTTGACCAAGCGGTGCTCGTGGAAACGACCCCAGAAGTCAAGGCTGTTTTCGAAGGGGACAGAAAAGTTCATCTGAGACGGCTTGAGGAATCGCTCGGTTTTAAAATACTGATTGTGCCTGTAAATTCCCCTGTCCATTTTTACACAATCAGGCAGTTTGGAGCCGAGGATGAACTTCGGAAGAAAGCCGACAATACGTATTGACACTATCCACCTAATTATGATAGTATTTTCATGTTATGTTTGTAGCGCACCCGTGCTACAACCGCTCAGAACAGGTCTTAAGCTTTTGCTTTATGCAAAACGCCTGGGTTGGCGAGTCTTAGACTATGAGGAGGTGCAAGTTCATGTACGCAATTATCGAAACTGGCGGTAAGCAAATCCGTGTAGAAGAAGGCCAAGCCATCTACATCGAGAAGCTTAACGCGGAAGCAGGCGAAACAGTTACTTTTGACAAAGTTCTTTTCGTAGGCGGAGAAAACGTTAAAGTTGGAAGCCCGGTTGTTGAAGGCGCTTCTGTAACAGCTACTGTTGAAAAGCAGGGCCGTGCGAAGAAAATCATTGTTTTCAAGTACAAGGCGAAGAAAAACTATCGTAAGAAGCAAGGTCATCGCCAACCGTACACTAAAGTTGTCATCGACAAAATCAACGCGTAAGGCGTGATTGGATGATTGATGCAGCAATCTACCGAAATGACTCCGGCTTAATCCAGTCGTTTTCCATTTCCGGCCACGCGTTTTTCGCGAACAGGGGCAAGGATATCGTCTGTGCTGGCGTATCCGCTGTATCCGTTGGCGCAATTAATGCGATTCATGAACTGACCGGGATCGTCCCGGAGCTGGAACATGGGGACGGGCTGCTCCGCTGCGCGCTACCGGAAAACATTCCTGCGCAGGAGCAGGAGACGATTCAAATCCTTCTTGAAGGAATGGTTGTCTCATTGAGGACGATTGAGGAAGAGTACGGAAAGCACATAAGGATTACCTTCAAAAACCAGGAGGTGGAATAAATGTTATTGAAATTGGATCTTCAATTGTTTGCTTCCAAAAAGGGAGTAGGTTCTACAAAGAACGGCCGTGACTCCATCTCTAAGCGCCTTGGCGCAAAGCGTGCGGATGGCCAGTTCGTTACAGGTGGATCAATCCTGTACCGCCAGCGTGGTACTAAGATCTATCCAGGTGAAAACGTAGGCCGCGGTGGAGACGACACTCTTTTTGCAAAAGTTGACGGCGTTGTGAAGTTCGAACGCATGGGCCGCGACCGCAAAAAAGTAAGTGTTTATCCAGCAGCTCAAGAAGCTTAAGTTTAAAAGATTATTGGGAAACTCTAGCCTTCACGGTTGGAGTTTTCTTTTTTTCCTGATTCATTTAAAAGGCGGTTGATTTCCGCTACAATCAACGCGGTTTAAAAAAATATCCTTTAAACTTAACCTTTTTAAACAAGGAAATCGGGTTACATAGCACGATGTTCCGTAATAGGCCTTATTTGCATACGCGGAATTCTTTTTTTGTTATACTATGGGCAAACAGCAACGGGTACAAGGAGTAGTATATGGAGAAAAATTGGGATGTTGTCGGAGTCCTCAGGCATTCCCGCCACGATTGGCTTAATCGCCTTCAGCTTATAAAAGGGAATCTTGATTTGAACCGGGTAGACCGCGCCAAAGCCATTGTTGACCAGATTATTATTGAAACACAGAATGAATCAAAACTTTCGAATATGAAAATGCCCTTGTTCGCAGCGCTTTTGCTGACCGCGAATTGGGAAAAGCACCATTTTCACCTTGACTATGAAGTGCTTCACGAAACGGAAACGAAGCCTGTTAATGATAGTGTAATCACAAAATGGACAGCCGCGTTTTTTGCGGTATTGGACCGTTCATTGGATGCATTCCAGGAAAACAGCCTCTCGCTCTGTATTGAACAGTTGGCTGATGGAATTCGTTTCTTTTTCGATTTTAGCGGAATAATAACGGAAACTGCGCTGCTGAAAGAGTTTTTGGAGCTTTCCGTGGAAGCGCCCGTTTCAGTTAGAAGTTTTTCCGATACGGAGCTTTCCATAGAAGTGTTCATGCCGTTTCGCTAGCGGAAGGGAATTTGAAGGATTTGCAGCAGGACGGGAGGAATAGAGATGTTTGTTGATCAGGTGAAAGTATATGTGAAAGGCGGGGACGGGGGCGACGGTATGGTTGCTTTCCGCCGTGAAAAATATGTTCCGATGGGCGGGCCTGCCGGTGGTGATGGCGGCTCCGGTGCTAATGTCATTTTCCAGGTCGAGGAAGGCCTAAGCACATTGATGGACTTCCGCTATCAGCGCCATTTTAAAGCGCCGCGCGGGGAACATGGGATGTCCAAGAACCAGCATGGAAAAAATGCGAAGGACATGATTGTAAAAGTTCCTCCGGGCACAGTTGTTTACGATGAAGAAACGAATGCAGTCATCGCCGACCTTGTCGAGCATGGCCAGACGGCCGTAATCGCGAGGGGCGGTCGCGGCGGACGGGGGAATTCCCGGTTCGCTACCCCTGCCAATCCGGCGCCGGAGCTTTCCGAAAAAGGGGAGCCAGGCCAGGAACGGAACGTAATTCTTGAATTGAAGCTTCTTGCCGATGTCGGGCTGGTTGGCTTCCCGAGTGTCGGGAAATCGACGCTCCTATCGGTCGTTTCATCCGCGAAGCCGAAAATCGCTGAGTACCATTTTACAACAATCGTCCCTAACCTTGGGGTGGTAGAAACGGAAGATGGCCGAAGCTTTGTCATGGCGGACCTTCCCGGACTGATTGAAGGGGCCCATCAGGGAGTTGGGCTTGGCCATCAGTTCTTAAGGCATATTGAAAGGACACGCGTCATTGTCCATGTCATTGATATGGCGGCAACAGAGGGGCGCGATCCGTTTGAGGATTATCAGAAAATTAACGAAGAACTGAAGCAATATAATTTGAGGCTGACAGAACGGCCGCAAATCATCGTTGCCAATAAAATGGATATGCCGGATGCGGAAGAAAACCTGAAGAGCTTCAAGGAGCAATTAAAGGAGGACTTCCCGGTTTTCCCTATTTCGACTATTACAAGGCAAGGCTTGCGTGATTTGTTGTTCGCGATTGCGGATAAAATTGCGGAAACCCCTGAATTCCCTCTTTATGAAGAAGCGCTTGAGGATACGAGTGTCAACAGGGTTGTCTATAAGCACGAGAAGGAAGAGCAGGAGTTTAGAATTACGAGGGACCCGGATGGCGCGTATGTCATTTCCGGCGACAGCGTAGAACGTCTCTTCAAAATGACAGATTTCTCCCGCGAGGAGTCGGTCCGTAGGTTTGCCAGGCAGCTCCGTGGCATGGGCGTAGACAATGCCTTGCGAGAAAGAGGCGCGCGGGACGGCGATACAGTCAGGCTGCTTGAGTTTGAATTTGAATTTGTTGAGTAATGTTCCAGCTGAAGAGGTGGCACAATGAAATCCAACCGTTTTGATAAAAAATTTTATTTGGTCAGGGAAGATGTCCTGCCGGATGTGATGAAGAAGACGTTGGAAGCAAAGGAACTGCTGGACAGGGGAAGGGCAGATTCCGTCGGCGAAGCGGCTGCGGCTGTGGATTTGAGCCGGAGCGCGTATTACAAATACCGTGATACGGTCTTTCCCTTCTCATCTGTTGTCAAGGACAGGCTAATTACCCTGTTCGTCTACCTTGAGGACCGGTCTGGAGCTCTCTCACGCCTTCTTACACTTGTGGCGGAAGCGGGCTGCAACGTTTTGACGATCCATCAGGCGATTCCGCTCCAAGGAAGGGCGAATATTACCATCTCGCTGAACATCTCGCAAATCAAGGGAGAAATTGAACAGCTTCTCGAAAAAATACGAAGCCTTGATTATGTTGAAAAAGTAGAAGTCGTTGGAACGGGGGTTTAATCTCCTGTTACAGGAAGGCGCCAGGCAAATTGCTGTGGCGTCTTTTTTGTTGTTTAGGGGGAATCCACGGGCGAGACGCTACCCGAGTTGGGACAGTAAAGTGATTTTTAGTAACTTCGGGTGTAAATGAAGCAGGGATTTGGACAGGTAATGGGGTTTCCTCAGCTTCGGTGTCCAAAAGAGGCGGGGATTTGGACAACAAATGGGGTTTCCTCAACTTCGGTGTCCAAAAGAGGTTGGGATTCGGACAGCAAAGGGGTTTCCTCAACTTCGGTGTCCAGATTAGGCGGGCACATCCATTTATAAAAAACTTATTGAAGATCATAACAAAAATCCCCATGCGCGGCAGTGGGGATTTTATAAAGGTTAGCCGATTTCAAACAGGAATCCGGCTTTTTGCAGGGCGGCTTCCGCCTTTTCAAGCGCCTGCTCGGACGGCGCCGACAGGGTGTGAAGATGATACCCGCCTGTCAGTTCGGACAAAAATGACGCTTTTGTTTTCCGGATTTTTTCAATAAATTGCTTTACCTCCTGGCGGTTCGAGACCATGATGGAAGCTGTGAGGTCCCCGTAGACGGGATGTTCTATCCTTACATCCTTCACGGTTACTCCCTCATCGACAATCAGCAACAGCTCTTCCTCCGTCTTGCCTGGTGGATGCTGGCAAGGTACCGTTTTTTCAAAAACCGGGGAGAGCGACGATTGCCTTAGATATAGATAGCCCTGGCTTGTCGCGATAATTGGTTCGTTTTTTGCCTTCAATAGTGTTATGTCACCGACGATAATCTGCCTGCTGACCTTGGCGGTTGATGCCAGCTCGCCTCCGGTAATTGGCCCGTTGCTATTTTTTAAAAGGGAAAGAAGCATGTGCCTCCGTTCCTCCCCGGGAAGTTTCTTACCCTCTCCCATATGTACCACTCCTTTCGCTCCCCATTATTTTAGCATATTCACAGGGCGGCCCGAAACAGCTCATCAGCATCCTGGACTCATAATCGATGGGCAAATGGCATAACTTTTTATGTAGATTGTTAGCATTTTGCCCAGACCGACATACACTATATGGACTTATGCCATAGGAGGGAAATCAGAGTGAAGATCCATATCGTACAGAAAGGGGATACTCTTTGGAAGATCGCCAAGAAGTACGGCGTGAATTTTGAAGAGCTGAAGAAACTAAATTCACAGCTCAGCAATCCTGATATGATTATGCCCGGTATGAAAATAAAAGTTCCGTCCGGGGGAGGCACAGTAAAGAAAGAATCTTCCCCGGGAGGAGCGGCAATCAAATTTGGGGCAAAAAAGGAAGTGCCTATTGCTGAGCACCCGTTCGCCAACATGAAAGCGCCGCAGCCGGAGGAGTCGCCCGATGTTCCGGTACCGGCACAGCCGATCGCCATGGAATCTCCAGTCGCTCCCTATACCCCGAAAATGCCCCAGCAGACCATCCAGGAAGTAGACATCGAAAACTATCTAATAAACATTTCCGCGCCGAAAAAAGAGGTTCCGATTAAAAAAGAAGTACCGATTAAAAAGGAAATGCCGATGAAGGAAGTACCGATTAAAAAAGAAGTGCCAATCAAAAAGGAAATGCCAATCAAAATGGAAATGCCAATCAAAAAGGAAATGCCGCTAAAAGAAGTCCCGCTTAAAAAGGAAGTGCCAATACAGCTGAAAAAGGAAGTTCCGCTTCCTCCCAAAAAGGAAGTACCTATACAGGCTGTAAAGGAGCAGCCGGTCCTTCCTTTAAAAGAAGCACCCGTGCCACCGCTGAAAAAGGAAATTCCCATACCGCCAATGGCCAATATGCCGATCAAGACTCCACCGCCAGCACCTGCTCCCGCACCAGTAATGCCCGTTTGCGAGGAGCAGCCAATTATGTATGAGGAATATTGCTTCCCAGTGACCCCGGTGATGCCTGGCGTTTGTTACCCATGCCCTGTGCCATGTCCACCGTTCCCTGAAGCAATTTTACCAGAAGCTGCCTGCGCTCCTTATCCTATTGTCCAGGGGGCGATGCATGATCCATGTTATCCTGTTCCACAGGTAGAAGGGGTAATGTACCAGGCAGATCCGTGTTATCCGCAGCCTGTCGTTCACGGCGCGATGTATGGGGCCCAGCCGCTCATGATGGCAAATGAACCGCCAATGGCAGCGGGAGTAGGTACGATGTATACGCACCATTATGAGGCCGAATCTTCTTCATCCTCATCTTCCTCCGTGCCTTTGCTGTATCAGATGGGACACGGCCAGCAGCCGTATGGCCAGTATGCCGGGTATCCGGGGCAGTACGGACATGGAAATCCCGATGGGGTTGCTGGAATGACTTATGCCGGGCAGCCTGGATATGTTGATTCGACGTCAGCGGGCCAGCCGTTATATATGCAGCAAAATCCCGCTGAAATGGTTCAGCCGGCGTATGGGCAGCAAATGCCAACATATATGGGGCAGCCTGTAATGGGTCAGCAGTTCGCGCCTTCAATGGGCCAGCAACTTCCATATACACAGCAATTGCCGGGGGCGGGCTTCATGGAGGATGAATCCCCAATCGGCTATAGCGGAAATCCATACCAGCAGACGCCTTATGGCGGGCAGATGCCATATGGCCAACAATTCCCTGTAGGCGGCACCCAGCCAATGTCCGGCGAGCAGGTCCCGATGGGCGGTCAGATGCCATACGGCCAGCAATTCCCGGTAGGCGGCATGCAGCCGATGTCCGGAGAACA
>NZ_LIGI01000001.1:2204362-2906129 GCF_001273955.1 Bacillus sp. FJAT-27245 | reverse complement strand
CAGATGCCATACGGCCAGCAATTCCCTGTAGGCGGCACCCAGCCAATGTCCGGCGAGCAGTTCCCGATGGGCGGCCAGCAAATGTTTGGCCAGCCTTATTCAGGCCAACAAATGCCGATGATGGGTGAATACGGGCAAACGATGGGGCCTTTCGGCGGACAGCAGCTCCCGACGCTAGGGGGCCAGATGCCATATGGCGAACAACAGGTGGGAACGCAAATGCCTGGACAGCCGGGAACGGAAACAGGCCAAACGCAGCAAAGGGACCGAAATGAGCGTGAGGTGCCTGAAAGGGAACTCGATCCGTCCATTCCGCGGATATTCGCTCCGCCGCTGCCATTTTCCCAGCGGCCGTTCATGAACCAATATGGAATCGGTCCATCTGGGCCGAACCAATTCGGATTCGCCGATGAAAGCAAGGATTAGAGGTAGAGGACCGCAGGGAGACGATGAACTAACCAGTCGTCTCCTCTCTTATTTAAAAACCTTCCCAGGAACTGTAAGGGAAATCATGCAGCTTCGGCCCACTGTTTTTTATGTACACACTTCAGCGGGGGAATTTATTGTAAAAGGCTACTCTTCATACAACCGTCTTATCCTGCTTGAAAACTTCACACAGATATTGAAGAGGCACGGCTTCCGGGATACGTATACGTATTTTCGCCCTGGCAGGCAAGACCCTTTTTATGCAAACGGCCTTTATTTTGGGTTTATTGATTACATTCCCCCACATCCGAGGCCCTTTTCTTTTCAATCAGGGGAAGACCGTTCCGAAGGTTTGAACGTTTTGGGGAAATTCCATAGGGCTACCGAAAAAATAGCTGCGTCGTACTTCTTATCAATCCCTTTTGCAAAACAAATTGGGAAATGGGAGGAGCGCCTGGCCCGGTTCACAGCGAACGCGTCCTTCATATCTGGTGTTATCGGTGCCGAAATATGCGCTGAAATACTCGAATGGGCGGAGTGGGGGCTTAACGGGATGAAGAAGGGGGAAGGTTTATTTTCCGAAGGGCCACAAGCAATCCTCCACGGGGATGTCGCCCACCATAATTTTCTAAGGGCACGGAATGGCAAGGTCAATCTTATCGATTTTGACTTAATTTCCGTTGGCCCTCCACTCCTTGATTACCTCCAATATGCAAACCGGATCCTCCCTTTCATTGATTGGTCGTATGAAACACTTGCAACCTACGAAGGAATGAAAGGATTTTTGAAGGAGGAAGCTTTCCAGCATGCCCTCGTTTACCCGACTGATATTTTACGGGAATGGAACAGGATTATGAAAGGGGGGCGTTTTCCTGATTCCGTGAAAATCAGCCATGTAAAGGAAATGACGATGCATAGGTTTTCAGCCAGGCGGAATTTTATAAAAAAACTCCGCGCTATGGTGAAATCCACGTAAGGCCATTTACGGGGCGAGGCATTTGGCTTTGCCCTGTTAAAATTGCGGATAATTCAAGAGGAAATTTGCGAAAAAAGTGGACAACTCCGAATGGGGCTTTTGCCGTGTGCCATCACACTTTTCTCGCAGCTTTTGAATGGTGGATCGCTGTTCGATTAAATTGCTCTCCTGACAGCAGAATCACAGATTGATGATTTCATTTTGTGAAAGGATAAACAGCCGGAAACGGGAAATGCTATAACTGAAATTAGCACACTAAGGTTTAAAGACCAGGAAGAGGTGGGCGAAATGAAGCGTAAACCAGCATTAACGGCGGCTGTATTCTTCATCATTCTGTGTGGAGGGCTCATTTGCCCGGAAAGTAAAACATTTGCGGCAGAAAAGCCAATTGCGAATGCAGGCGATCAGCACGAACCTCTTCGCTTAAAGGTTACTCTTGAAAAAGTGTATGTTGACAAGGAAGTAAGCCAGGAGCAAATCATTGAAACGGCTGCCTCCTGGGAGGAGTTCTGGACAAAGTATAAAGGGTGGTCCGTAGTCGATGTCGGCAGGGATTCCGTTGTGTTACGGAGCCATGTTGAGGATATTTCCCCTTTGCTGAAGTCGAACGGCTATTTCGGCCTGAGCGGGGAAGGGGTCCTCGCCATCTTTAACGGCAGGCCGCCATATTCGCAGATTATCCAGTCCTTTTTTCAAATCAACGTTGAGAAGCTCGAGAGCAGGAAGCAGGCTGAATTGCGAAAAGGCATCCCGATCAAGACAAAGGACAGATATGTGGAAGTGCTTGAAAGCTTCAAGCCTTATTCGACGTGTGAAACCGGGTATGAATAATAATAAGTGGACGGTTTTCCATGAAAAGAATCCACTTCTGAAAAAATAAAGGACCAGGCTGAATGTTCAGCCCGGTCCTTCTGTTTTGAAAAATTACTGTTCGACGCCAGTTACGACATATTGGCCGTCTTTCAGTTCAACGGTGTATGTAACGCCTTCTTTTGTTTTGACTGTGCCTTTGTTTGCATCGCCTTCAATTGTTACATCATCCTTCGTATTTCCGGAAATCGGATTTGCGAAGAATGGGTCGGCTTTTACAATAATATTGCCTTTATCTGTCTTTTCCCCTGTGGCGTAATGCTCGGAGATTTGTTTTGCTACATCTTCACTATAATACTTTGTTAGGAAAGTCTCGGCAGCTGCTTCGTCTGCAAAGGTAGCGTTAAGGACTGGCGTATCGTCATCACCGTATGTGTCATGCGCGTAAACAGTGTCAACTTTACCTTCAGCCATGCGGACAGCATTGTACATTTTTGCTTTTACCTGGTCAGTAAGCTCTGCTTTGTTTTCTTCTTTGTTTGTATCCTCTGTGCCTTTCGAACTTTCCTTTTCGGAACAGCCGACAACCGCGAAAGCAAGAGTGAAAACGGCCAGCAATGCCAACAATTTCTTCATTTTAAAACCCCCAATCTGAAAATTAAGACCTTTCTCATTATAAGGAATAAATGGAAGTGAATCAACCATTTTGTTCAGTTTCTTAAAAATAGTATGGTAGAATGGAGTACAGCAAGGAAGAGGAGAGAGAACATTGTTTGATTTCATCAGCGGGAAAGTGGACTTCGTCGGTCCTGAATACATAGTCATAGAAAATTCCGGGATTGGCTGGCAGATTGCCACGCCGAACCCGTTTGCCTATGCCGGGAAAACAGGTAAAAGCGTGACTGTTTTTGTTTACCATTATGTGCGCCAGGATGTAATGGGGTTATTCGGCTTTGCATCAAGGGAGGAAAAGACGCTTTTTACAAAGCTGTTGAGCGTTTCGGGAATCGGGCCCAAAGGCGCGCTTGCCATCCTGGCATTTGGGGAGCCTGTTCAGGTTGTCCAGGCAATCGAGAACGAGGATGAAGCATTTCTTGTCAAATTTCCCGGAGTCGGGAAAAAGACAGCGAGGCAAATGATCCTTGATCTAAAAGGAAAGCTTCAGCATATCACGCCGAACCTGTTTCCGGATCTTTTCAATCCCGAGGCAGGGGAAGCTGTTCCAGGCAGCGGTACATGGGAGTTCGAGGAAGCGGTGCTCGCGCTTAAGGCGCTTGGCTATAGCGAACGGGAAATAAACAAAATATCGCCTGAATTGAAGAAGGAAAATCTTACAACGGACCAATACATTAAAAAAGCTCTGCAAAGGCTTTTGAAGTAAGGTGATCATGATGGATGAACGAATTGTTTCAAACGAAGCCGACAACCAGGAAGCCGTTTTTGAAACAAGCCTTAGGCCCCAAACGCTCAGCCAGTATATTGGGCAGGATAAGGTCAAGGCCAATCTTGAAGTGTTTATCCGCGCGGCGCGGATGCGGGGGGAAACGCTTGACCACGTCCTCCTGTACGGCCCTCCTGGACTTGGTAAGACGACCCTTGCTGCGATTATTGCCAATGAAATGGGGGTAAACCTAAGGACAACCTCAGGCCCCGCGATTGAGCGGCCGGGTGACCTTGCCGCAATCCTGACAGCGCTAGAACCTGGCGATGTCCTGTTCATTGATGAGATACACAGGCTGCCAAGGTCCATCGAGGAAGTTCTTTATCCGGCAATGGAGGATTTCTGCCTCGATATTATCATCGGCAAAGGGCCGGAAGCAAGGTCGATCCGCCTCGATTTGCCACCATTCACGCTTGTCGGGGCAACGACGAAGGCCGGATCGATTTCGGCTCCGCTCCGTGACCGATTTGGTGTTTTGGCGCGGCTCGAGTATTATAGTGAAGAACAATTGAAAGAAATTGTGGAACGGACCGCTGAAATTTTGGATACGGCCATTTCCCCGCCGGCGGCATCCGAAATCGCAAGAAGGTCCCGCGGCACCCCGAGGATTACCAACAGGCTGCTCCGCCGTGTGCGTGACTTTGCCCAGGTGAAGGGGAACGGGGACATTGACCTTCCTATGGCGGTTGAGGCTCTCGAGCTGCTCCAGGTGGACAGGCTCGGCCTTGACCATATTGACCATAAGCTTTTGACCGGAATTATTGAAAAGTTTCGGGGCGGGCCGGTCGGGCTGGATACGATTGCGGCGACGATTGGCGAGGAGTCGGACACGATTGAAGACGTGTACGAGCCTTACCTGCTGCAGATCGGGTTCCTTCAGCGGACGCCAAGGGGCCGGGTTGTCACGGACCTTGTTTATCGCCATTTCCACATGGAGGTGCCGAAAAAATGACCGGATTATCGAAAATGCTGATGGCAATCGGCGCGATTATTTTTGTAATCGGCTTATTGATGCCGATTTTGAAGCTGGGCAGGCTGCCGGGTGATATTTTGATTAAAAAAGGGAACACTACGTTTTATTTCCCGATTGTCACGTCCATTGTACTCAGCATTGTATTGTCGCTCATTTTTTATATTGCCGGCAGGTTCAGGTAAAATAGGCCTGGCCGTTATTTTAAGATGTAAGGGTGTAACAAGATGAAAGTGGATGAATTTGATTTTCACCTGCCCGAGGAGCTTATTGCACAAACACCTCTGGAAAGCAGGTCCGATAGCAGGCTGATGGTGCTTGATAAAAAGACAGGCAATATCAACCATGAAATTTTTAAAAATATTAAACACTATTTGCGTAAGGGAGACTGCCTTGTCCTGAATGATACGAAAGTACTTCCGGCAAGGTTGTACGGGGCGAAAAAGGATACAGGTGCCAAAATTGAGATCCTCCTGCTGAAGCAGCTTGATGGCGATGCATGGGAGACGCTCGCCAAGCCGGCGAAAAGGATTAAAGTCGGCACGGAAATCGACTTCGGGGACGGCTTGCTGACCGCGGTTTGCACCGGCGAGGCCGAGCATGGCGGCCGGGTTCTTGAATTCAAGTACGATGGAATCTTTTATGAGCTGCTTGAACAGCTAGGTGAAATGCCGCTTCCTCCGTATATTAAAGAACAGCTTGACGATCGGGACCGGTACCAGACCGTTTTCGCAAAGGAGCGGGGATCAGCGGCCGCACCGACCGCCGGGCTCCATTTCACGGAGGAACTCCTTCACGAAATCAGGGAGATGGGGGTCAATATTGCGTTTATAACCCTTCATGTAGGGCTTGGGACATTCAGGCCGGTCAGTGTGGATGATGTTTTGGAACACGATATGCATTCCGAGTTCTATATCGTACCGGAAGGCACTGCGAAGCAATTGAATGAAACGAGGGAAAACGGCGGCAGGATTATTACGGTTGGAACTACCTCAACCAGGACTCTCGAAACGGTTGCGTCCGCCCACGACGGCCAATTTGCGGCCTCAAGCGGCTGGACGAGTATTTTCATTTATCCGGGCTACGAGTTCAAGGCGATTGACGGAATGATCACCAATTTCCATTTGCCTAAATCTACGCTGATCATGCTTGTCAGCGCGCTTGCCGGCAGGGAGAACATTCTTCATGCCTATGAGACGGCGGTCAGGGAACGGTACCGGTTCTTCAGCTTTGGCGACGCCATGCTGATTATTTAAACATTTTGGCTCAGGGTCTTGCCAGATTTTCACCCCATCATAAACCAGGTTTGGCGTGAATGGCGTGGCATTACCCTTTGGAAGGAGAAATTTGCTTTGGCTGCAATTACATATGAGTTAATTAAAACATGCAAGCAGACCGGCGCGAGGCTTGGAATGGTCCATACACCGCACGGCAGCTTCGAAACACCGATTTTTATGCCAGTGGGCACGCTGGCTACAGTGAAAACAATGTCCCCTGAGGAATTGAAGGAAATGGGGGCAAAGATTATCCTAAGCAATACGTACCATCTTTGGCTCCGCCCGGGGCATGAGATTGTCCGTGAAGCGGGAGGCCTTCATAAATTCATGAACTGGGATAGGGCAATCCTGACCGATTCCGGCGGCTTCCAGGTGTTCTCTTTGAGCGAATTCCGTAAGATTGAGGAAGAGGGAGTCCATTTCAGGAACCATTTAAATGGGGATAAGCTGTTCCTTTCACCGGAGGGAGCGATGGAAATCCAAAACGCACTTGGATCGGACATTATGATGGCCTTTGACGAATGCCCGCCATTCCCTGCAACCCATGACTATATGAAAAAGTCGGTTGAGCGGACATCAAGATGGGCGGAGCGCTGCCTGAATGCGCATAAGCGGCCGGAAGACCAGGGGCTGTTCGGCATCGTCCAGGGCGGGGAATTTGAAGACCTCCGCAAGCAAAGCGCCAGGGACCTGGTTAGCATGGATTTCCCTGGTTATGCAATCGGCGGCCTGTCCGTCGGTGAACCGAAAGATATCATGAACCGTGTCCTTGAATTTACAACCCCGCTGCTTCCTGCGAACAAGCCAAGGTACTTAATGGGGGTTGGCTCGCCTGATTCCCTCATAGACGGGGCAATCCGGGGAGTGGATATGTTCGACTGCGTCCTTCCGACACGGATCGCCAGGAATGGAACGCTCATGACAAGCAATGGACGGCTCGTTGTCAAAAATGCAAAATACGCCCGTGATTTTGGGCCGATTGATGAAAATTGCAGCTGCTACACATGCCGAAACTACAGCAGGGCGTATATCCGCCATTTGATCAAATGTGACGAAACGTTCGGAATTCGACTTACATCTTATCATAACCTGCATTTTCTGTTAGAATTGATGGAGCAAGTCAGACAGGCAATCAGGGAAGACCGTCTGGGGGACTTCAGAGAAGAATATTTTGAGCGTTACGGCTTTAATAAACCGGATGCGAAAAATTTCTAAATAGATGTCATCGAAAGGAGGTAATGTAAATGGGTGGAGGTAATCTTCTAGGCACAGTAGGACCATTAATCCTAATGTTTGTCCTATTTTACTTTCTATTGATCCGTCCGCAGCAGAAGCGCCAGAAAGCAGTTCAGCAAATGCAGAGCGAACTGAAAAAGGGGGACCGCGTCGTAACGATTGGCGGCCTTCATGGTTTTGTCGACTCACTTGATGAGGACAAGGTTGTTATCCGCTGTGGAGATGGAAGCAGGCTTACATATGATCGTGCGGCAATCCGCGATGTTGTCGCCGCTGAAACATCGAACAGTTAATTAGAAAAGCAAAAAGGCATTCACCTTACTCAAGGGAATGCCTTTTTGCACTTTTCGAAGCATGTGGCGGAGTTAGCGCGTCTCGTTTTTTTGAAAAAAAGCGCCGCCCTACCCTTAAATATCCTGAAATCAGGAAGCTGTCCTTTTTGGCGAAGCGATATTTACCCCGAGAATTCCGCCCATCATGGAAATAAGGATATAACAAATATGGTAAACGATTTGTTGGCCGTCAAAAAGCTTGTCATATCCCAAATATTGAAACAAAAACACAATAAGCGAATAGAGCAGCCCGGTCATGCCTCCAAGCAGCCAGCCTCTTTCACCGGCTTTTCCGCCCGCGAGGAACCCCCCGCCAAACAGGCCTATAAACGACATAGCCGTAATGATATGCTCGACCGACAGCTCACGGACCGATGTGAACCTTAAGATTAACGAAAAAATAAGCGAACTGACCACCGCAAACGCGAAAATGAAGATCAGCCCATAGACGATTCCTCTTCCGATGCCCCTATTCTCGATTTTCACCCTCTCCTTTCGCCCCAGCAGCAAGGGCCAAGTCTTTGCCTAGTACAAGCATATTCAGAAGGTGAAAAATTAGAATCGTAATTTGGCTGGATTGGGAAAAAGTACCGTACTTTTTTTAGCCGAAGTGAAAAGAATAAGAGTATCGAAAACCAGGAGGCGTCAATATGGCTCATCATTGGGAGATTCTGTTTCGGACTGTCCTTTTATATCTCCTTATCATTGTTACATTTCGCCTGATGGGCAAAAGGGAAGTAGGGGAGCTTAGTGTCTTTGATTTGGTCGTTACGATTATGTTGGCCGAAATCGCCTCAATGGCCATAGAGAACACAAATGACCATCTCATCCATACGCTTATCCCGATAATCGCCATTGTCTTCCTCCAGATTCTCTTTTCATTTTTTTCTCTAAAAAGTAAAAAATTCAGGGATTTGCTTGATGGAAGGCCTTCAATTATCATCAACAAAGGGACCATTGATGAAAAGGCAATGAAGAAACAGCGCTATAATTTCGACGACCTGCTAGTCCAGTTAAGGGAAAAAAATATCAGGAATATATCCGACGTCGAATTCGCAATTCTAGAGCCGTCCGGGAAACTTTCCGTTTTTAAAAAAGAGGACCAGAAAAAAAAGAAATCTTCGCAGGGGGATATCACGATGCCGCTTATCATCGACGGGGTCATCCAGGAAGAAAACCTGCGAAGAATCAACAAGACGAGCTTTTGGCTGCGGCAGGAATTAAAAAAACAGGGCGCTCCGGAAATCAGGAAGATTTCGTTCTGCAGCTACGACCAGGGTGAATTTTATATAGACAAGCAAGATAATAGCTAAAAGCTGGCCCAGGGAAACATCTGGATGCCAGCTTTTTTTAAAAAAAATTGGCCCTTCCCGTATAACGAAAGGTTCGGTTAGAATGATAACCTTGCAAGGAATGGGCCGATGAATGGAATCCGCTTTAGTTCTGCCGGACGAATCAGCTTCAGGGTAACAACCATGACCATGTAAAGGACCCCCATGGAGGCTGCCGAGAGGAGTACCCGGGACAAAAGCGGCGTATCCGCTGCAAAATTCACATATATGAAATAGCCGGCATATCCCGAAATGCCAATCGCGAAAAATGCCTTAAGATAGTCCATCACATAAAAAGAAAAGGAAATCCTCTTTAACACCGTCGCGAAATGGAGCAGGGTGACGAGCACAAAGCTCGTAATGATCCCAAGCGCCGCGCCGTTTATCCCAAAGGATGGCTGGGAAGCGAGGACGAAGATGACGGCTGTTTTGACAACCGCTCCAATCAGGCTGTTGATCATGGCGGCTTTCGCTAGATTCAATGCCTGCAGGGCAGCCTGAAGCGGCCCCTGATAATAATAAAATAAAAAGAATGGTGCCATCAGCCTAATGAACTGGGCGCCATTTTTAGATCCGTACATCAGCATCATAAGCGGCTCTGCCAAAACATACAGTACAGCCACCGAAATGCCCCCTGTTAAAAATGCGAACCGGAGGGACTGCTGGAGGCGGTATTCAATCAATTTGCCATCACTTTTTGAATTGGCCTCGCTGATGGCTGGTACAAGCGAGGTCGCAAGCGAGTATGTAATAAACGATGGCAATAGGAGCAATGGCATCGCAAAACCGGTGAGTGCGCCATACTGTTTCGTTGCTTCTGCCGCGGCTATTCCGGCAAGCCCCAAACTGAGCGAGACGACTATTGGCTCAAAAAACCAGGATATTGAGCCGATCAGCCTGCTTCCTGTAGTGGGGACGGCAACAGTCATCAATTCCTTGAATGGCTGCTTCCCGTCCCGGACGAATTTAAAGAAATCTTTTCGAAGGCGGAATTTTTTCTTCAGCTTAAAAGCTGTCATTAAATAAATGAGCGAAACAACCTCGCCGATGACTGCCGAAAGCATGGCTCCGGCCGCCGCATATTCAATCCCATACGGAAGGAATGCCTTAGTCATGACGGCGATGAGCGCTATCCTGAAAAATTGCTCAAGAATTTGCGAGTAGGCGGCTGGCTTCATGTTTTGGCGTCCCTGGAAATAGCCGCGCAAAACGGATGAAACGGCAATGACCGGTACGACCGGAGCAATCGCGATGAGCGGGTAGAACGTGCGGTTGTCCGTAAACAGCGTCTCGGAAAGCCAGGGAGCGAGCAGGATAAGGGCGGGAGTGAAAATCACGGACAGCGTAAGGGTTGTGGCAAGGGAGACAACGAGAATTTTTTTTATTTTCCCATATTCACCCCGCGCCTCGGCTTCAGCGATATTTTTCGAAATCGCAACTGGAAGGCCGAACTGGGTGATTGTGATGACCAGGACAAGGGATGGATAGGCCATCATATACAGCCCGACTCCTTCCTCGCCGATAAAACGGGCGATCGCGATCCTGTTGATGAAGCCAAGCACCCTCGTTATAAAGCCTGCCAAAAGCAGGATGGCTGTCCCTTTTAAAAACTTAGACATTCGTTTCCCACCTTCTCAAAATAGTGGATTTCATATACAATTAACTATATGCAACGAGATGGACAAGAAGACACGCCGATGGATGAAAAAGAAGACAAACAGCTGCAGGAGGGCCAAATGGAAAACGGGCATATCTACGATCGGTATCGGGCAACACTCGCTCCTGTCCTCGAGAGCAAGCTGGATGAATTCCGGCTGCTCGGGAACAATTCAATCAGCGATGAGGAGTTTTGGAGGTATCTCGTCAAGAAGAAGTGGAAAAAGGACAAGGAGGAAAAGCTTTTCCATCAACTTGTCCAGGATATTCTTACGGTAAAAATGAGTGACTTCATAAGTTTTGCAACGATTGAAACGTATAAAGAATCGCCCTTTTCCCTTGATAATGAAGAAGAGTGGAAAGAGTTGCTGAAATAGCCTGTGACAGCGGCTCCGCTATCATTGCGGAGCCCTCATGCGTTTTTGGGCCGGATACCTAAGATGGCATTTGAATAAATTGCCAATTTTAGCAAATTGACAGGTTATTGCCGATAATTCATAATGAGAATATTGGTTAAATGTAGCAAATGTTACTGTGCAGGGAATTGAAGGAGGAACTACTGAATGGTTAAGCGCAACAGGATTGTGGCCTTTATCCTTATCATCGCCCTCGTTGGGAGTCTGATAGGCGCCACATCACTAAACATCTTGAAAGATATTAAACTCGGTCTCGATTTGCAGGGTGGATTTGAAATCCTTTACGAGGTCAAGCCTGCCATCAAAGGGCAGAAGATTGACAAAAAGGCTCTTACTGATACGGTGGAAGCCCTGGATAGGCGTGTCAACGCGCTTGGCGTAAGCGAGCCGAACATCCAGATTGAAGGCAAAGACCGGATCAGGGTCCAGCTTGCGGGGGTTTCCGATCAGGCAAAGGCACGTGAAATATTATCGACACAAGCAAACCTGACATTCCGCGATGCCGATGACAAAATTATGATGGATGGTACCGACCTTGCAGAAGGCGGCGCCAAGCAGACATTTGATGAAAACGGCAAGCCRAGCGTTTCACTGAAACTAAAAAGCGCGGACAAATTCCGGAAAGTAACGGAAGAAATCGTTAACAAGGCGCCAAACAACGTTCTCGTCATCTGGCTTGATTTTGAAGAAGGAAAAGATTCCTTCCGGGAAGAAGTTAAGAAGCAGGATCCGAAATTCATTTCGGCCCCTACGGTTTCGAACATTTTTAACCAAAATACCGTTTCAATCGTGGGCCAGTTCACTCCTGAAGAAGCAACAACACTCGCCAGCCTGTTGAACGCGGGCGCGCTGCCGGTGAAGCTTAAAGAAATTTTCTCGACTTCAGTTGGCGCGCAATTTGGTGCCCAGGCAATGGATAAAACGGTATTCGCTGGCGTTCTTGGCGTATTGGCCATCTTCCTGTTCATGGTAGGCTATTACAGATTCCCAGGATTGATCGCAACAATTACTCTTACTATCTATAGCTATCTCACCCTTCTCATATTCGATTGGCTGAACGTCGTCCTAACGCTTCCGGGTATCGCGGCCCTCATCCTGGGCGTCGGTATGGCGGTTGACGCGAACATCATCACCTATGAACGAATCAAGGAAGAAATCAAGGTCGGCAAATCAATTAAGGCCGCTTTCAAAGCGGGGAACGAAAACTCCCTCTCCGCAATTACAGATGCCAACCTGACAACCCTCCTTGCCGCCGCGGTTCTGTTCTTTTATGGGACAAGCTCGGTTAAAGGATTCGCGACGAGCTTGATCATTGGTATTCTGGGGAGCTTTTTCACAAACGTTTATTTATCAAGATGGCTGCTCGGCCTTTGGGTCAACAGCGGCTTCCTGAATAACAAGCCAGGCTGGTTCGGCGTGAAAAAGAGCGAAATCTTCAGGCTTGACCAAAATGTCGATACGCTTGAATTGCCAACGAAGTTCGACCGTTTCGACTTCGTTAAAAACCGGAGGATCTTTTTCATGGCGACAGGTGCCATCACGGTTGTCGGGATAATCATCCTGCTCGTGTTAAGGCTTAACCTTGGCATTGATTTTACGAGCGGAACGAGGGTTGATATTCTATCGACCAAACCGCTTACTGTCGAAAAAGTAGCATCCGAGTTGAAAAAAGCCGGATTTGAAACCGATGATATTGTTATTTCCGGCGATAAAAAGAATATCGGTGTGGCACGCTTCCAAAAGGACTTTTCCAAAAATGAAGTCATGAAACTAAAAACGGAAATGCATAAAGCTTTTGGCGAAGACCCGACTGTAAACAGCGTTTCTCCGACAGTCGGCAAGGAGCTTGCGAAAAATGCTATTAAAGCCCTCCTGTTTGCGTCGCTGGGCCTAATCATTTTCGTTGCATTCCGTTTCGAGCTGCCGATGGGTGTTTCGGCGATCATCGCCCTCTTGTTCGCGGCATTCTTTATCATCCCGTTATTTAGCGTTATCCGCTGGGAAGTGGACATAACGTTCATTGCGGCGATACTTACAGTTGTCGGGTATGCAATCAATGATACGATTGTTACCTTTGACCGGATGCGTGAGAACATGCAGAAGCGGCGCCGCCTGAAAACAAACCAGGAAATTTACGACGTCGTCAATATGAGCATCAGGCAGACGCTTGGACGTTCTGTAAACACCGTTCTAACGGTTGCGATGACCGTTGTTTCTCTTTTGATTTTCGGAAGCGAATCAATCCGGAGCTTCTCCCTCGCCTTGCTTATCGGTTTGATTGTCGGAACGTATTCGTCAATCTTCATCGCAGCTCAAATATGGGTTGAATTTAAAAAGAAAGAACTAAAGAAAAAAGGCGTCTTGATCACGTACAAGGAAAAGAAAAAATATTCCGATCAGCCGCAAGTATAATGTTTGAGCCGCAGGGAGACCTGCGGCTTTTAATTTTGGCTATCACTATAAAAGTGGTTTTAACTAGGGGCTGAAACCGCAACATCCGCCAATTGTGCAAAAAAAGCACGAAGTAAAGCCCCATTCAAAGGAAAAGTACTGCTTACTATAGATACACTAAAGGAACAAAAAATAAGAATGCTAGCTGGGCGCAGAAATGGAACCTCTTGCACTCCTTCAGGCTTGAAAAGATATAGTGTACGAACGACAGTGGATAGCACATCCTTCGGTTACTAATGGACAACTTAGAGCCCGAACAGCTGGATACAACCAGGCATTCGGGCTCTAAAGGACAACTTAGAGCCCGAACAGCTGGACACAACCAGGCGCTCATTCGCTGTGTGGATGGCCACAGAAGGCTATTTAAGTGATAACCAAACTACAAAATCCGGCTTAACTGTCACAGAAAGTTTGGTTTGTAGACATACAATTGTCAATTAGTGGGTGAAGTGGTACTTAAAACAGAGCGAGTATGAGCATTAGAAGGAATTCAATTTCGATGTCACCATTGTACAAAACGAACTGCCCATGCTACCCGAAAAAGCCATTGTATGGGTTCAAGTTGGCCTGCTGTTACCATAGATTACTTCAAAGATTACTACAGAAGAATATATATAGTCCCGTTCGAAAAAATCGATAGCTCCCAGTATGAACCCGGTTGGCCATGTCCATTTACTTACCCTAATGCCTATATAATGAGTGGCAGGGTGAGTGATAAAATGGGGACTGAATTCCGATTTTCTTTGAAACTTCTTGAATAAAGTTGAGACGTTCTGCGGCTTGCCCGGACCGGATGGTGAAGGATGCCTATCCAATCACCGCTTCTTTTCTTGTTGTATAGATTTTTCCTGTCCTGTATAATGGAAAAGTTGAGGGGTGAACGTTTTGCTGAATTCAAAAACGAGATGGATTGTCCGCGAATCCAACGAAAGTATTGCAAATAAATTGGCTGCGGAATTGAATATTTCTCACCTTGTTTCCTCAATGCTTGTTAACCGGGGGCTGGATACTGTTGAAGCTGCGCGGCCTTTTTTATTTGGCGGCGAAAAATTTCATGATCCTTTCCTTTTGAAGGGAATGGATGTGGCGGTCTCACGTATTAAGAGGGCGATTGACAGCCAGGAGCCGGTTTTAATATATGGCGATTATGATGCCGATGGTGTTAGCAGCACAACGGTCTTAATGATTACGTTAAAAGAATTGGGCGCAAACGTCGGCTATTACATACCTGACAGGTTTGCTGAAGGATATGGGCCGAATGAGGCGGCCTTCAGAAAAGCGGCAGAAAACGGAGTTAAGCTAATTATCACAGTGGATACTGGTATTTCCGGAGTCCATGAAGCGGATGTTGCCCGGGAACTTGGCGTCGATTTAATTATTACGGACCATCACGAACCAGGGCCGGTCCTTCCGGATGCGCTTGCCATCATCCATCCGAAACTGCCGGACAGCAACTACCCTTTCAAGGAGCTTGCCGGTGTCGGCGTTGCTTTCAAGCTCGCCCACGCGCTATATGGCCAGTTGCCGGACCATCTCCTGGAAATCGCAGCGATCGGCACGATTGCCGATCTCGTTTCCCTGAAGGGTGAGAACAGGCTGATTGCCAAATCGGGGATTGACAGGCTGAAAGTTACCGGAAATATCGGGATCAGGGCAATTTTAAAATCCGCCGGGGTTGATGCATCGGCAATCAACGAAGAAACAATCGGCTTTACGCTAGCCCCAAGAATCAATGCAGTCGGACGGCTTGAGCATGCGAGCATGGCCGTTAAACTGCTTTTGACGGAAGACAAAGGGGAAGCCGAAGATCTGGCGCGGGAAATGGACAGTCTTAACCGCGAACGGCAGGCAATTGTCCAGGAAATAACGGAAGAAGCAATCCTCCAGGTCGAACGTGACTTTCCGCCTGATTCGAATAAAGTTCTTCTTGTCGGCAAGGAAGGATGGAATGCCGGGGTTATCGGAATTGTGGCCTCTAGGCTTGTCGAGAAGTTTTATAGACCCGTTATTGTCTTTAGTTTTGATATGGAAAAAGGGCTTGCGAAGGGTTCTGCGAGGAGTATTCCCGGGTTTGACCTCTTCAAGAACCTGTCGGAATGCAGGGACATCCTCCCGCATTTTGGCGGCCACCCAATGGCAGCCGGAATGACATTGAAGCTCGAGGATGTCAATGATTTGCGTTTCCGCCTGAACGAGCTTGCGGCGGGGCAGATGAGTGACGAAGATTTTGTCCCTGTCCTGCAGCTGGATGCGGAAATTTCAATTTCGGAAGTGAGCCTTCCCGTCCTTGAGGAGGTACTTTTGCTCGCTCCATTCGGTATGGACAACCCTAAACCGAAAATTTCGGTTGAGGACGTATCGATATCCACGCTTCGGAGGATTGGCAGCGACAGCAGCCATTTAAAAATGACATTGTCGAATGGGGAGGCTTCGCTTGATGGCATCGGGTTTGGGCTCGGGCCATTGGCGGACCACATTTCTCCTTCTTCAAAAATTTCTGTTGCGGGGGAGCTGTCCATAAATGAATGGAACAATATCCGAAAGCCCCAGCTTATGCTACAGGATATTGCCATCAGGAACTGGCAGCTGTTTGATTACAGGGGTGCGAGGACCATTTCCGCTTTGAACGGGAAGCTTCCGGATGGAAAGAAAACGTTCATTGTTTTTCATGAGCCGAATATGGTCGAGGTGGAAAAGCAGCAGGGTGGAAACGACATTCTCCATATCCGGACAGTTGAAGATGCCAGAGCAGCCGGGATAGACGGCGAAAGCATCGTCCTTGTTGACCTACCGCCTTCAAAAGAGATGGTCGCAGAACTGCTAAATGGAAAAATACCCGCAAGAATTTACGCGGTATTTTACCAGGAAACAAGCGATTTCTTCAGCACGATGCCGAACAGGGACCATTTTAAATGGTACTACGCCTTCCTGCTGAAAAATTCGCCGTTTGATATCGGCCGTTACGGCAGCCAGCTTGCGCGAAAAAGAGGCTGGACAAAAGAGACGATTGATTTTATGTCCGAGGTGTTTTTTGAGCTCGAGTTTGTTACAATAAAAAATGGATTGATTTCCGTTTTGAAACCATCTTCAAAGCGCGACCTGACCGAGTCGGTTGCGTATCAAAAGAAGCATGCACATTTCGCTCTTGAAAGGGATCTGCTCTACTCATCCTATGAGCAGCTTAGGAGCTGGTTCTCCGAAATCCTCAAGGAGCCTGTTGAAAATGAGGAGGCACTAAAGGAATGGATTTAAAACAATTTATTACCATCGTACCGGATTGGCCAAAGCCCGGAATTAATTTTAAAGACATTACAACCCTGATGGATAATGGGGAAGCTTATAAATATGCGACAGACCAGATTGTTGAATATGCGCGCGAAAAGAAGATCGACCTTGTTGTCGGACCGGAAGCACGCGGTTTCATCATTGGATGCCCGGTAGCCTATTCGCTTGGGGTCGGTTTCGCGCCTGTGAGGAAAGAAGGCAAGCTTCCACGTGAGACAATCAAAGTGAGCTACGGCCTTGAGTATGGGAAGGACGTATTGACAATCCACAAGGATGCCATCAAACCGGGCCAGCGCGTTCTGATTACGGACGACCTGCTCGCCACCGGCGGTACGATTGAAGCAACGATCAAGCTGGTGGAAGAACTTGGCGGCGTTGTTGCGGGKATCGCGTTCCTGATTGAACTGACCTATCTGGAAGGCCGCAAAAACCTTGAAGGATACGATTTATTGACATTGATGAAATTTTAGGAAGGGGAGCACTCAAGCGGGTGCTCTCTTGATTTTATTGCATTCATGTGGCAAATAAATCCATCTCTATTTGGCAATGTTGAACCAGGATGGCGGCGAATGCCAGCTTTTACCCCTTGAAATGGAACGGGTTAACAGGCAAATTCCTTCTTTCCAGGAAAAATCCCGACCAATCCCTTTACATCTCTGTGTTTTTTCTCGATAATAGTAACAATCATTCTAATTTATTCATAGAACAGTTGCAGAGGAGCCCTGCTGTGCGGGGTATTTTCGAAAAAAATAAAATCTTTTTCCAATACGAAACAAAGGTGATTTCATGGCGAACGATCAGGTGCTAACCGCCGAACAAGTCATCGACAAGACGAAGGCCTATTTAAACGAGGAGCATGTCGCGCTTGTAAGGAAAGCTTACGAGTATGCTGCCTGGGCCCATCGTGACCAAGTAAGGAAATCGGGTGAGCCGTACATTATCCACCCCATTCAGGTTGCTGGCATCCTTGCCGACCTGGAGATGGATCCCGCTACGGTCGCTGCAGGTTTCCTTCATGATGTCGTAGAGGATACAGTTGTATCGCTAAAGGACATTGAAACGGAATTCAACGATGAAGTTGCTATGCTTGTTGATGGCGTGACGAAGCTGGGAAAAATTAAATATAAATCGCATGAGGAACAGCAGGCGGAGAACCACCGGAAAATGTTTGTTGCAATGGCCCAGGATATCCGGGTCATTTTAATAAAACTGGCGGACCGCCTCCACAATATGCGGACGCTGAAACATCTTCCTTTTGAAAAGCAGCAGCGGATTGCCAATGAGACATTGGAAATATTCGCTCCGCTCGCCCACAGGCTCGGGATTTCGAAGATCAAGTGGGAGCTTGAGGATACGGCGCTCAGGTACCTGAATCCGCAGCAATATTACCGGATTGTCAACTTGATGAAGAAAAAGCGCGCCGAGCGGGAGCAATATCTTGATGATGTCATCGAGGAAGTGAAGGAGCGGGTACGCGAAGTTTCCATCAAGGCGGAGATTTCGGGGCGTCCGAAGCACATCTACAGCATTTACCGCAAGATGGCGCTCCAGAACAAGCAATTCAGCGAAATTTATGATTTACTTGCTGTCCGGATTGTCGTCAACAGCATAAAGGACTGCTATGCAGTCCTCGGGATTATCCATACGTGCTGGAAGCCGATGCCTGGCCGGTTCAAGGACTATATTGCGATGCCGAAGCCGAATATGTACCAGTCGCTCCACACAACGGTTATCGGCCCAAAAGGCGACCCGCTTGAAGTCCAGATCAGGACGACAGAGATGCACCGGATCGCAGAGTTCGGGATTGCGGCCCACTGGGCGTATAAGGAAGGGAAGGACATCAATGAAAGTGCTTCCTTTGACCAAAAGCTGACATGGTTCCGCAACATCCTCGAGTTCCAAAATGACACCGCCAACGCAGAGGAATTTATGGAGTCGCTTAAAATCGACCTGTTCTCGGATATGGTGTTTATTTTCACCCCAAAAGGGGATGTCATTGAACTTCCAGCTGGATCGGTGCCGATTGACTTTGCCTACCGGATCCACTCCGAAATCGGAAACAAAACGATTGGCGCGAAAGTGAACGGAAAAATGGTTACGCTTGATTACAAGCTGAAGACCGGCGATATTATCGAAATTCTAACTTCCAAGCACTCTTATGGCCCGAGCCAGGACTGGCTAAAGCTTGCCCAAACTTCCCAGGCGAAAAACAAAATTCGCCAATTCTTCAAAAAGCAGCGGCGCGATGAAAATATCGACAAAGGCCGCGAGCTGGTGGAAAAAGAAATCCGGGCGATGAATTTTGATCTTAAGGAAATCCTTACAGCCGAAAATATTAAAAAGGTTGCCGAAAAATTCAACTTCATGAATGAAGAGGATATGTTCGCCGCCGTCGGCTATAACGGGGTGACCGCGCTCCAGGTGGCAAACCGGCTTACGGAAAAATGGCGGAAAAAGCGCGATCAAGAGCAGGAAGCGACAATTGCCTCCGCCTTGACCGAACTGAAAACACCGCCGCAGGTTGTCAAAAAACGTGATTCCGGAGTCAGGGTCGCCGGCATTGACAACTTGCTGATCAGGCTGTCGAAATGCTGCAATCCGGTACCGGGTGATGAAATCATCGGCTTTATTACGAAAGGCCGCGGAGTTTCCGTCCATAGGGCCGATTGTACGAATATCGATATGGCTGAAGACCAATCAAGGCTCATTCCGGTAGAATGGGAGTCTTCGTTCAACGACCGGAAAGAATATAATGTTGAAATTGAAATTAACGGCTATGACCGGCGCGGCCTCCTGAATGAGGTGCTCCAGGCCGTAAATGAAACGAAGACAAACATAACCGCCGTGTCGGGAAGATCCGACCGGAATAAAATGGCGACGATCAATATGTCGATTTCGATTCACAATGTCGCCCATTTGCAGAAAGTTGTCGACAGGATTAAACAAATCCCCGACATCTACTCGGTGCGGAGGATTATGAACTAAGGAGTTTTACAATGAGAGCAGTTGTCCAACGAAGCAGGGAAGCAAGCGTCAAGGTTGATGGCGAGACTGTCGGTGAAATTGCCAACGGGCTTGTCGTCCTCCTCGGCGTGACGCATGACGATACAGAAAATGATGCGGCGTACTTAGCCGAAAAGATCGCCAACCTGAGAATTTACGAGGATGAAAGCGGAAAGATGAACCTGTCCCTTCTGAACGTGGGCGGGGATATTCTGTCCGTCTCACAGTTCACGCTCTACGGGGATTGCCGGAAAGGGCGCCGCCCAAATTATATGGCGGCCGCGAAGCCTGAGCTCGCCAACTCACTTTATGAGACGTTCAATTCCTATCTTCGCGAAAAAGGGATTAAAGTAGAGACTGGCCGGTTTGGAGCAATGATGGATGTTAGCCTCATCAATGATGGCCCTGTCMCCCTCATCCTTGACAGCCAGGCTTAAATAAGGAACACCCGCCATGTGTTGATTGGCGGGTGTTTTTTTATGCGACGAATTCCGGGGGCAGCCGTGAGTTTAATCGATATCTTGAATTTAATGAATCGATATCCTAAAAAACAATCGATAATCTTCCAAAAAATAATCAATATTCTTCAAAAAAAATTAACGATATTCTTCAAAAAATTAATTGAAAAACCGCAAATAGAATCCAGCAAATCTCGTAAAAAGAAAATCCCCTTTGCCCAAGGGGATTTTCGCATAATTATTTAGCTGTTTTGCTAGCCGTCGCCGGTGGAATTGTCCTTAACGGTTTTTGCTTATTTTTCTTTAAAATATCGCGCAAGCCCATCAACAATGCCTGTTGATGCGGCTTCCTGGAAGTGATTTGACAGGACAGCCAGTTCTTCTTCGGCATTGCTGAGATAGCCGAGTTCAACCAGGGCGGCAGCCTGCTTGTTTTCCCTGATAACATGATAATCTCCAAACCTTGCTCCCCGGCTATGCGACTTTGTTGCGCTTGCAGTTGACGCCTGGAGAGTGGCCGCCAGTTCTTTTTGATAGGAATGGTAATAGTATGTAGTCATTCCCCTCACACTTCGGTCGTAGTTGGAATCATAATGGATGCTGATAAAAGCGTCCGCTCCGTGAATATGGGCCGATCCGACCCGGGATGGCAGCGAGAGATATGTATCCCTGTCCCTTGTCATGATTACCTTCGCGCCTTTTGCGGCAAGTTTATTTGAAACAAGAGTCGCAGTCTTCAAGGTGAGCCCTTTTTCGAACGTCCCTCTTACCCCGGTCGTGCCATTGTCTATGCCTCCATGGCCAGGGTCAATCACAATCACCTTATTTTTCAGGTAGGCCTCTCCGCCTGATTTGTTAATTTGCGGTGCGGTTCCGGATACCTCCACGATCCAGCCGGCGACATAACCCGACTGGCCGCCTTTCAGCTCGATTTCATACCAGCTTCCGGAAATGTTTTTGACCTTAAATTCCGCGCCTTTATTAGCCCGTGCGACGACCTTTGAATCGAGGGAAGGCTTTTGGCGGATATTCGTGCCATCATAAAGGATGGCCGCCCAGCTTTCTTTTACCTCCTGTGGCGCGGGCGCGTTTCCTTCTGCTGACTTGTCAAGATACCAGCCTGCGACCCAGCCAATCTTGCCGGGAGAATACTCAATTTTCGCCCAGTTATTCGTTTCTTCCAAAATGGTGAATGTTTGTCCTTTCGAAACGCTGGAAATGATTTTGCCATTGAGCGAGCCTTCACTCCGCACGCTTAACGCAGTCGCTGTTACAGTTCCCGAGACGCCTGCAGGCTTTTGCTGCGGGGTTGGAAGCGCTTCTTCGGACTGGGGTGAAAGGAATTCAGAGCTGACCCAGCCCTTTTTCCCCGAAAAAGAAATTAGTGCCCAGCCGTTCCCTTCCGAAACAACTTCCACTTTGGTTCCATTGGCCAATTTTCCGATGAGCTCACTAGAAAGTGAAGGTTCCTGGCGGACATTCAGGAAGTTGGCGTTGACTGTTTTTTCCCTAGAGGGCTCCATGGCGGATTCGTTTTGTTTTTCCTTCACATTGCTTTCAGCTTTTACGGACTGTTGCAGGAATTGTGCCGAAACCCACCCATTCCCGGATTTGCTTGCAATTTTTGCCCATTCGCCCGATTTTTCGAGTACTTCGGCGGCTTGTCCTTTAGCAAGATAGCCGACAATGCCATAGCCCGTCCCAGGGCCTTTTCTGATCCTCAAATTATCCACTGACGACTCCGAGGATGTATTTTCGCTTTTCATTGTCAACAGCCAGTCCGCGGCCCAGCCAGTCCCGCCTGAAGGCATCTGAAGCTGAACCCATTCACCCGACGTGCCCAAAACCGTAAACCTGGCGCCTTTTTTAGCAGTGGCGACCACTTTATAGCTGAGGCCAGGCCCGCTTCGGATATTGAGGCTGTCGACGGCTGCGGCGGCGGTTTGTCCGGCAGCGGCTTCCTTCAAGGGGAACAATGTCCCGATTAGCAGTATGCAGCATGCAAGCAGTAAATAAATCTTTTTTTCCATTCGCAACCTCCCATCCTATTCTATTAATCTATTCTAGCGGAAAGTTTGAACAATTTCATTCAGTATCTCCCTTTTTGGAAAAATTAGCGGTTGGGAAAATAATATCTACGCTTACTGAAACATTTTTTCGAAAATGGGGAGACTAGGAAAAAGAATGCTGACTGGAGGATAAAACGGATGAGGTTCAGTGAAAAAGGATTGCATGCAAATACGGGCAGCAAGGCATTATTCGGGGTCGACTTTCACGATTTTCTTGAAAAGGAACAGCATTCAGGAACATTTGAACTTGCAAGCGAATTCGGCCTGACGATCAGGGATGTCCAAAAATTGAAGAAACATTTGGAACGTTCCTAATCCAGTATTGACATCTCATGGCTGGCTCATTATTATAATAGGAAGCACAGGCTATAACGCCCGGCATATATGTACATAAGATGAAAACCGATGATGGAGCATAGTAGTTAAGCCATAGATCATGGCCAGAGAGGAATTGCCCCGGCTGAAAGCAATTCCGCATGACGGTTTAATGAATGAACACTCCGTAGGTTTCTCCCTGAACTGACAGTAGGGGAGGACGTAGCAGGCGTTAACTGTAAAAGAGGGAGCCCCGCTTTTGGGCTTCAATTAGGGTGGCACCACGGGATTCCAAAACTCTCGTCCCTTGTTTAGAAATAAACAGGGGAGGGGAGTTTTTTATATTTTTACAGGTTAAGCGCGGGGATAAAAACCCATACCACAAACAAAAGGAGGAATACCCATGACAATCAATATCCCAAGGGGAACGCAGGATATTTTGCCTGGCCAGGTGGAAACGTGGCAATTGATTGAGGATACGGCAAAAAGGCTTTGCAGGCTGTACCAATACGAGGAAATCAGGACGCCGATTTTCGAGCATACCGAACTGTTCAGCCGCGGGGTTGGAGATTCAACCGATATCGTCCAGAAGGAAATGTATACATTCGAAGACAGGGGCGGACGCAGTGTTACGCTAAGGCCAGAAGGGACAGCCGCGGTTGTCCGCGCTTTCGTCGAAAAAAAGATGTTCGGCAATCCCGGCCAGCCGGTGAAGCTTTATTATATGGGGCCGATGTTCCGGTATGAACGTCCGCAGGCGGGCCGTTTCCGCCAGTTCGTCCAGTTTGGCGTCGAGGCGCTCGGAAGCAATGACCCGGCAATTGATGCGGAAGTGATTTCGCTCGCGATGAATCTGTATTGGGAGCTTGGCTTGAAAAAGCTGAAGCTTGTCCTGAACAGCCTTGGCGATGCCGAAAGCCGAAAAGCGCATAGGGACGCGCTCGTCAGCCATTTTAAACCGCGGATTGGCGAGTTTTGCAGCGATTGCCAGAACAGGCTGGAGAAAAATCCTTTAAGGATTCTCGATTGCAAAAAGGACCGCGACCATGAACTCATGAAAAATGCGCCTTCAATTATCGATTACCTGAACGAAGGCTCAAGGGATTATTTTGAAAAAGTCCAGAAGTATCTTGGTGAGCTTGGCATCCCGTTTGAGATTGACCCGAATCTTGTTAGGGGCTTGGACTACTACAACCATACAGCGTTTGAGATTATGAGCGATGCCGAGGGCTTTGGCTCGATCACGACATTGTGCGGGGGCGGCCGTTATAACGGGCTGGCCGAAGAGATTGGCGGACCGGAAACTCCGGGTATCGGATTCGCGCTCAGCATCGAAAGATTTATCGCGGCGCTTGAAGCCGAAAAGGTTGCCCTTCCGGTTGAAAAGAAAATCGATTGCTACCTTGTTTCACTTGGAGACAGGGCGAAGGATTATACTGTCGGGCTCCTCCAGCAGCTTCGCAATCAGGGGATTTCCGCGGAGCGCGATTACCTTGGCCGGAAGCTGAAGGCCCAATTCAAGGCAGCGGACAGGCTGAATGCCCGTTTTGTCGCTGTCCTTGGCGAGGATGAACTTGATAAAGGCGTAATCAATCTTAAGAATATGGAAACCGGTGAGCAGCAGGAAGCCGCACTTGCTTCTTTTGTTGAAAAGTTCCGGGAACAGCAGGGGTAAGGAGGAAACAATATGTATGGCAGAAGTTATTTTTGCGGCGAGGTTCCAGAATCCGCAGTTGGCGAAAAGGTATTTTTAAAAGGATGGGTCCAGAAGAGGCGCGACCTCGGCGGACTGATTTTCATCGACCTGCGTGACCGGACAGGGATCGTCCAGGTTGTTTTTAACCCGGATTTATCCGAGGAGGCACTAGCGACAGCCGAGAAAATTCGCAATGAGTACGTCCTTGATATCCGCGGTACGGTTGTCGCGAGGAACGAAGGGACAATCAACGAAAATATTTCTACCGGGAAAATTGAAATCCAGGCTGAGAGTGTAACGATCATTAATGAAGCGAAAACTCCTCCATTCATCCTTTCCGACCGGACCGATGCTTCAGAGGATGTCCGCCTGAAATACAGGTATTTGGATTTCCGCCGTCCGGTTATCTTTGAAACACTGAAAATGCGACACAATGTAACGAAAGCAATCCGCGACTTTCTTGATGGAGAGGGCTTCCTTGATATTGAAACTCCGATTTTGACGAAGAGCACCCCGGAAGGAGCACGTGATTACCTTGTTCCGAGCCGCGTCCACCCAGGCGAGTTCTACGCGCTGCCACAATCGCCGCAGCTTTTCAAGCAGCTATTGATGGTCGGCGGTGTCGAGCGGTACTACCAGATCGCCCGCTGTTTCCGTGATGAAGACCTTCGCGCGGACAGGCAGCCGGAATTTACACAAATCGATATTGAAACAAGCTTCATGAGCCAGGACGACATCATCGCGATGATGGAAAAAATGATGTCTAAACTAATGAAGGAAGTAAAAGGAATCGAGGTTCCCGCTGAATTCCCGCGGATGCGCTACGAGGAAGCGATGGCCCGCTATGGTTCCGACAAACCGGATACACGCTTCGAAATGGAGCTGAAGGACCTTTCAGAAGTTGTCGCCGGCTGCGGCTTCAAAGTATTCGCGGCCGCGATTGAAAATGGCGGCCAGGTAAAGGCGATTAACGTTAAGGGTGCGGCGGATAAGTATTCCCGAAAGGACATCGACGCGCTGGGCGAATTCGCCGCTGTCTACGGCGCCAAGGGGCTTGCCTGGCTGAAGGTTGAAGCCGACGGATTGAAAGGGCCAATCGCGAAATTCTTCTCTCCTGAAGAAGCCGAAGCAATCAGCGCCGTACTGGAAGCTGAAGCGGGCGACCTTCTCCTGTTCGTCGCCGATAAAAAATCAGTCGTTGCCGATGCGCTCGGCGCACTAAGGCTTAAACTTGGGAAAGACCTTGGCCTGATTGACCAGGACAAGTTCAATTTCCTCTGGATTACCGACTGGCCGCTCCTCGAGTATTCCGAAGAGGATGGACGCTACAAAGCAGCCCACCATCCGTTCACGATGCCGTTCAGGGAAGACCTTGCTCTGCTTGATGAAGATCCGTCCAAAGTCCGCGCCCAGGCGTACGACCTTGTGTTGAACGGCTATGAGCTTGGTGGGGGATCGTTGCGTATTTTTGAAAGGAACATCCAGGAAAAAATGTTCGAGGTGCTCGGCTTTACCCAGGAAGAAGCGAAGGAACAATTCGGGTTCCTGCTTGAAGCGTTCGAGTATGGAACGCCTCCACACGGCGGAATCGCGCTTGGCCTGGACCGGCTCGTCATGCTGCTTGCTGGCAGCACAAACCTTCGCGATACGATTGCGTTCCCGAAGACAGCTTCGGCGAGCGACCTGCTGACGAACGCGCCTGGAGAAGTAAGCCAATCGCAGCTTGATGAGCTTAACCTTGCCTTGACAAAGTCAAAAAACGAGTAGCCGGAAGTTGGGAAAATTCTTTCCTTAATCCCTTAAAAAGGGGGACAAGGAAGAAAATGGACTACAGGTTGTTTCTTGAAAAACCCCCGGCCTATATGATATGATGTAGTCAATTAAGAAGAGTCCTGAAGTGTACGTTGCATCGCCTAATGTTTTGACCGAACATTTTTTCTTCGGGAGTCTGCGTTTCTCTGCCGTGCAAATGCCCCTTACCCGGGGACTTGCAACGACAGTGAACAGGACACCCACCTGCTTTAAGCGGGCCAAAACGAAGGAAATCGGCGACGGCACAAATTTGGGACTCTTCTGCCCTGTTTATAGGATTTGTTTGAAACGCCCGCTGCAGGAATGCCGCGGGCTTTTTGGTGTGTTCGCGGTGGGTTGTAGACCCGGTGGCATGGGCCCCTTTTTACACAAGCGCCCTTGGGAAATGAGTTTGGATACAAAACAGCGTGGCGGAAAAGCTGGGTTCTTGTCCTAAGAAAAGGGGTCTTTGGACACCAAATGGCATTTCAGCAACCTCGCTGTCCAAATAAAGCATGGACTTGGACAGCAAACTGAATTTTGATGGGTTGCGAGTCTAAATCCCTTTGTTCAAAAAGATCAGAATCTATCATTCGCCCTGATTTTTAAAACATTCACCCCGTTTTTGAGTTTATTCGCCCCGTTTCCAAACGGATTCGCCTCTATCTAAATTTTCAGACAATCAAATGGCATTTCAGCAACTTCGCTGTCCAAATGGGGTAGGAATTTGGACAGCTCAGCTAAGCAGAGGGCCCAACAAGACTCAAAACAATTCCTTGCTATTACAGAAGGTATGTTATATATTTTATCGGGTAAAAGATACATACGAAACAGTAAACCTAAATTGGGGTGAGTAGAATGTTGCATCAATTTTCTCGGAATGAGCTTGCAATTGGCCAGGAAGGCTTGAATATTTTGAAAAATAGCACGGTGATGGTGCTTGGAATCGGGGGAGTCGGGTCGTTCTCGGCTGAGGCGCTAGCACGTTCGGGGGTTGGCCGCCTTATCCTTATTGATAAGGATGTTGTCGACATTACCAACGTCAACCGGCAGGTAATCGCGCTTCTGTCTACGGTCGGAAAGCCAAAGGCGGACCTCATGAAGGAGCGGATTGCCGACATTAACCCGGACTGCGAAGTTATTTCTCTCAAAATGTTTTATACGGAAGAAACATACGAGGAAGTGTTTGCGTACAAGCCGGATTTTGTCATCGATGCCTCTGATACGATCATGTATAAAATCCATCTGATCAAAGAGTGCCAAAAACGCGGAATTCCGATGATTTCGAGCATGGGTGCCGCCAATAAAATGGATCCGACCCGCTTTAAAATCGCCGATATTTTCAAAACGCATACTGACCCGATTGCGAAAGTGATCAGGACGAAGCTAAGGAAGGAAGGCATCCGCAAAGGGGTTCCGGTCGTGTTTTCCGATGAGAGCCCGATTGTTATCCGCGAAGATGTACGCAAAGTAGTCGGAAATGACGAGGCGGAAATACGGAAAGCGCAAATGCCCCCGTCTTCCAATGCATTCGTTCCGTCAGTAGCGGGGCTAATTATGGCGAGCTATGTAATCCGCGAGCTTTTAAAGGATATTAAAATCGAGCGCGTTGCCGATGCCGGCGAGAAGTGATTGCTGAGCCGAACGCCAAGGGAAATTGAATAAATTGCTATATAAAAATCCCCCGGGTGTTTATCGCACCGGGGGATTTCATGTTCGGGCGAATTTCTGGCGCGGGCTCCCTTTTCCAAAGAATTATAAGTTGGGAAAATTTTCGCCGCGATTTGCCTTTTTGGGCGATTTTTGGCAAAAACTTCATAAAGTAATTATTTGTTCCCGTTCAACTTTTCATAAACAGACGCAAAAGCCTGTTCGAATTTGCTGTTCTTTTTCGGGACGTAATATTTTTTGTTCTTTATCCTGTCGGGCAGATATTGCTGTCGGACCCATCCGGATTCGTAATCATGCGGGTACAGGTAATCGACGCCGCGGCCAAGTTCCTTTGCTCCTTTGTAATGTGCGTCCTTGAGGTGGTCGGGAACTTCCCCGGCTAGGCCTTTTCGGATATCGGCGAGCGCCGAGTCGATCGCCATGATCGCCGAGTTCGATTTTGGCGATAGGCAAAGCTCGATGACCACATTGGCGAGGGGGATTCGTGCTTCCGGAAAACCGATCCGCTCGGCTGTTTCGATAGCGGCAAGCGTTCTCGCCCCCGCCTGAGGATTGGCTAGCCCGACATCTTCGTACGCAATCACGAGAAGCCGCCTCGCGATGCTTGGCAGGTCGCCCGCTTCAATGAGCCTTCCGAGATAATGGAGCGCCGCGTTTGCATCGCTGCCGCGGATTGACTTTTGGAATCCGGACAAAACGTCGTAATGGGCGTCGCCGTCTTTATCATGGACGAAGCTCTTTTTCTGAAGGCATTCCTCGGCGGTTTTCAAATCGATATGGATTACTCCATTTGCGTCAGGCTCGGTCGACAGTACCGCCAATTCAACAGCATTCAGGGAACTGCGCACATCCCCTCCTGCCCCTTTTGAAAAATGCTCCAGGGCATCGCTGTCCATTTCAATCTTCAATGAGCCGAGGCCTCGCTCATCGTCCTCCATTGCCCGGAAAATGGCTTTTTTAATATCGTCCGGCTCCAGCGGCTTTAGTTCGAAAATCTGGCATCTGCTCCGGATGGCCGGGTTGATGCTATGGAAAGGGTTGCTCGTCGTCGCGCCGATCATCGTAATCATCCCGTTCTCCAAATAAGGGAGCAGGAAGTCCTGCTTTGCCTTGTCGAGGCGGTGCACCTCGTCGAGAAGAAGGATGACTTTTCCCGACATTTTCGCTTCTGCCGCGACGATTTCCATGTCTTTTTTATTATTTGTCACCGCGTTCAGCGTCCTGAATGCGTAGCGGGTGCTTCCGGCAATCGCGCTGGCAATCGAGGTTTTTCCGATGCCGGGCGGCCCGTACAGGATCATGGAGGATAACTGTTTCGCCTTGACCATTCTTGATATGATTTTTCCCTCGCCGACGAGATGCTCCTGCCCGCAGACTTCTTCCAACGTCCTGGGCCGCATCCGGTAGGCGAGCGGTTTTTGCTGCATCATTGTCCATCTCTCCAATTAGCAAATCTATCTATTAGTGTATCATGCGGGCGGCCGCCCAACCAAGGCTGAGTGATTTGGAGGTAATGCATATTGACTGCCAGTGTGCTATAATTTGAAAAGCCTATCAACTTACTAAGGATTTTATTTTCCAAAAGCAAAGGGGTTCTTTAATGTTCAAAAAAAGAAAGGGTCAATTGGGGCCGAGGTTTGCGATTTATACATTCGGGCTTCTGATGATGTCCCTTGGAGTCGTGTTGCTCATAAAAAGCGGTTCGGGCGCTTCGCCCTGGGATGTTTTTCATGTTGGCCTTTATAATCATTTTGGCCTGACTGTCGGAAGCTGGACGATTATCGCCGGGTTTGCGATACTGGCGGCCTCAGCGTTTATTTCACGTGAATTTCCCCATATTGGGGCTTTTTTGAATATGATTCTTGTCGGGATTTTTATCGATATATTCATGCTTATTCCATTCCTCAAGGAGCCTGCGGGGCTTTTTGGCCAAATCGCAATGTTCGCAATAGGGCTTCTTTTTATAGGGTACGGAATGGGCGTATATATTTCGGCCAGCCTTGGAACGGGTCCGAGGGACAGCCTGATGGCGGCGATTATTGGAAAGACTGGCTGGAAGGTGAGGAATGTCAGGGGCGCGATTGAATTGGCCGTGCTGATTATCGGCTGGCGGCTGGGCGGCCCGGTAAGCTGGGGGACGATTGCATTTTGCGTTGCGATTGGCCCGCTCGCAGGGATTGCCCTGCCACAGTGTTTTGCTTTGACTGACACGATTTTGGGAAAATTGAAGGGTACAGAGATGAAAGAGGCTGTGCCAATGGATAGGAGTGCGGGATTTTGAGAATTTCAACGAAAGGGCGTTACGGACTTACAATCATGATCGAGCTTGCGAAAAAGCATGGGGAAGGGCCTGTTTCCTTAAAGACGATCGCGCAGGCCAATGATTTGTCGGAGCATTACCTGGAACAATTGATTGCCCCTTTAAGGAATGCAGGCCTTGTAAAAAGCATACGGGGCGCCTATGGCGGTTACCTGCTTGGAAGGGATCCGGGCGAAATTACAACCGGCGATATTATCCGTGTCCTTGAAGGGCCGATTACGCCGGTTGAAGGAATAGAAGATGAGGAGCCCGCGAAACGGGAACTTTGGACTAGAATCAGGGATGCGATCAGGGGCGTTCTTGACAGTACGACTCTTGAAGACTTGGCGAACCATACAGATGATGGCGGCCAGGATTCTTATATGTTTTATATTTAATGGAACAATAGGGTAAAGACCTTAATGATGAAAGGTGATAACATGGAACGGATTTATTTGGACCATGCCGCCACTTCCCCAATGCACCCAAGGGTGATTGAGAGGATGTCGGAGGCGATGGGGACGATGTTCGGGAACCCATCGAGCATCCACTCATTCGGCAGGGAAGCAAGGCGCCAGCTTGATGAAGCAAGGCAGGCAATCGCGTCCAGCATCGGGGCCAAGGCGAACGAAATTATTTTTACAAGCGGTGGAACGGAATCGGACAATATGGCCATTCTTGGAGCCGCGGAAGCCTTAAGCGAAAAAGGGCGGCATATCATTACATCCACGATTGAGCACCATGCTGTTCTGCACGCCTGCATGAGGCTGGAGAAGCTTGGCTTTGAAGTGACTTATTTGCCTGTAAATGAGGAAGGCCGCGTTTCCGTTTCCGATGTTGAGAAGGCTTTGCGGGATGATACGATTCTTGTAACTATTATGTATGCAAATAATGAGGTCGGGACAATCCAGCCAATTGAAGAAATCGGGCAATTGCTTGCCGGGCATCAGGCGCTGTTCCATACTGACGCCGTCCAGGCTTACGGGCTTTTGAGGCTCGATGTCAACAAAGCCGGAGTGGACATGCTGTCTGTATCCGCCCATAAAGTGAACGGGCCAAAGGGAATTGGTTTCCTTTATGCAAAAGAAGGAATCAAGCTTGCCCCAAGAACATTTGGCGGCGAACAGGAACGGAAGCGCCGCGCAGGGACAGAAAACCTTGTCTCGATTGAAGGTTTCAGTGAAGCGGTAAAGGTTATGAGAGAGAATGTGGATGAGAAAGCGGCTGAGTATGTGCGCTTTAAAAAAATGTTCATGGCTATACTTGAAGAAGAATCTATTACGTTCCAATTGAATGGTTCTCTTGCCGAGTCGCTCCCTCATATAGTAAACTTTAGTTTTCCCGGTACAAATGTCGAAGCAATGCTCGTCAACCTGGACCTTGCCGGAATAGCCGCCTCTAGCGGTTCGGCCTGTACGGCAGGCTCGATTGAACCGTCGCATGTGCTTGTCGCCATGTTCGGAAAGGACTCGGAACGGATTATAAATTCGATCCGGTTCAGCTTCGGGCTTGGCATGACAGAAGAGAAAGTTGTGAAGGCTGCACGCGAGACGGCACGGATTGTGAAAAGGTTGCGCGGCTAGGCGGTAACTTACGCATCTATTTTCGGGAAAGTTTTTTTAAAAAAATCATTCAGGCTGGGCAGTCCCCCGGCCTTTTTATCCCACTCGTACCAACAGGCGCGGTGGAATAAACACAAGCTCCCACTATAGGGAGTTTACTTTTTAAAAAAGTGTGGTGAAAAGGATGGAAACGAAAGACCATAAAAATATACGCGTTGTCGTCGGCATGTCGGGTGGAGTGGATTCATCCGTGGCGGCGCTTCTTTTAAAACAGCAGGGCTATGATGTTATCGGGATTTTCATGAAAAACTGGGATGATACCGACGAAAACGGCGTCTGCACAGCAACCGAGGATTACGAAGATGTCATCCGGGTCTGCAACCAAATCGGGATACCGTACTATGCCGTTAATTTTGAGAAGCAATATTGGGATAAGGTGTTTACCTACTTCCTTGATGAATACAAGGCGGGAAGGACGCCAAACCCTGATGTGATGTGCAATAAGGAAATCAAGTTCAAGGCGTTCCTTGAGCATGCGATGCAGCTTGGCGCGGATTATCTCGCGACCGGCCATTACGCACAGGTGGAATTCAGGGACGGCGAGCACAGAATGCTTCGCGGCCTTGATGAAAACAAGGACCAGACCTATTTCCTGAATCAGCTTACACAGGAACAGCTGAGCAAAGTCATGTTCCCAATTGGGAGCCTTGAGAAGTCCGATGTCCGGAAGCTAGCAACGGAGGCCGGCCTTGCAACCGCGGCGAAGAAAGACAGCACGGGTATTTGCTTTATCGGTGAAAGGAACTTCAAGGAATTTCTTGGCCAGTACCTTCCTGCCCAGCCTGGCAATATGGAAACGATGGACGGGGAAGTGAAGGGAAGGCACGACGGCTTGATGTACTACACGATCGGACAGCGCCATGGGCTTGGCATTGGCGGACAGGGCGATCCGTGGTTCGTCATTGGCAAGGATTTACAGCGGAATGTCCTTTATGTGGGGCAAGGGTTCCACAACGAATTGCTTTATTCGGATTCGATTATTGCGGACAATGTCAGCTGGGTTTCCGACGTGCATAAGGCAGAGGAATTTGACTGCACAGCAAAATTCCGCTACCGCCAGGAGGATAACAAAGTTACCGTTCGCTTGCTCGAAGGCAATAAGGTAGAGGTTTTGTTCCATGAGCCAATACGGGCAGTCACTCCGGGACAGGCGGCCGTATTTTACAACGGGGATGAATGCCTCGGCGGCGGTACGATCGGCGATGTTTTCCGGAACGGGCAAAAGCTGGATTACGTAGGATAAGCCGGGCACTTTGGCTTGTTAGTAAGCATAAGTTAACAAAGGTGTAAATAAAGGCTGGCTATGTCCTTAATTATACAAAACACCCGATTCCCTTTAAATGGGGGGCGGGTGTTTTTTGTTTGCTTTTTAATGCTTCTACGCTCGTTAAAATCCGGAGAAAAAACCCCGGATAGTGTGGTATACTTTCACGTGACGGAGAGTGATGATAATGGATAAAAACCTAAAAGGAATCGAACTGATGCAGGCCGGGAGCTGGGAAGAAGCAGCGATGGCCTTCAATGAAGCTATTGAAGAAAATCCGGGCGATCCGGTCGCATACATTAATTTCGGCAATCTGCTTGCTGTAATGGGAGATGAAGAGCGGGCGCTGAAATTTTTCCAAAAGGCGCTTGAGCTGGACGAGAACGCGGCCGCAGCCTACTACAGCATCGGGACAATCCACTATAATAATGGCCGATTTGACCAAGCGAAAGGAATGTTCGAGAACGCCATGAAAAAAGGTCTCGACAACAGCGACAATTACTTTATGCTCGGGATGTCAGCTGCCCAGCTCGGAAATAAGCGGCTTGCGCTTCCATACTTGCAGCGGAGCACAGAGCTTGAGCCAGCTGATGTGGATGCGCGCTTCCAGTACGGCCTTTGCCTCGCGGAAGAAGGCATGATTGACATGGCGATTCCCCAGTTTGAAGAGTGTATCAGCCTTGCGCCGGACCATGCCGATGCCTATTACAATTTAGGGGTCGCCCTTGCGTTTAAGGAACAGACTGGCAGGGCGCTTGAAATGCTGGATGAAGCAATCAAAATTCACCCAGGGCATGAGATGGCTCTCAGTGTGAAAAATTTTATTGAAGACGCATTGAATAAAGAAAATTAACTTTTGTTTGGACGAAATTGTTTGAAGGAGGGATGGGTATGGACCAGCAGAATTCTCTCGACCTGTTTGCGGAACAGGGGAAGTTTGTAAAAGGAAGGCCGATCGTTACGATTTTCCACAATGAAACGAATTTGTATACGGTCGCAAGGATCAGGGTCGATGATACGAATGACACGTATGAGGACAGGGAAGCGGTGGTGACCGGTTACTTCCCTAAGCTCCATGACCAGGAAACCTATCTATTCTATGGCGAATTCAAGGATCATCCGAAATTCGGCCTCCAATTTCAGGCGACACATTTCCGAAAGGACATCCCTCAGTCCAAACAGGGAGTTATTGCCTATTTGTCGAGTGAAATTTTCAAGGGAATCGGCCGGAAAACGGCGGAAAGCATTGTTGAAGTGCTCGGTGAAAATGCCATTTCCCGAATACTGAACCAGCCCTCACTTCTTGATTCAGTCCCGAGGCTGCCGCCTGATAAGGCGAAAATGCTCTATGATACGCTGATGGAGCACCAGGGCCTTGAACAGGTTATGGTTGCCCTTAACCAATATGGGTTCGGGCCGCAGTTGTCGATGAAAATCTACCAGGTTTACAAGGAAACGACGATAGATATCATCCAGAAGAATCCTTATAAGCTCGTTGAAGATATCGAGGGCATCGGCTTCGGCAGGGCGGATGAGCTTGGTTACCAGCTTGGCATATCCGGCAACCATCCGGACAGGATCAAAGCCGCATGCCTCTATACGCTTGAAACCGAAAGCATGCAGGTTGGGCACGTCTATCTTGAAGCCCGCGACTTATTGGAAAAAGTAAAGGCGCTTCTTGAGGAAAATCAGCGCGATGTCATCGATTATAAAGATATTACCACCGAGCTGATCAAACTCGAGGAAGAAGGAAAAGTGGCTGGTGAAGGCCAGCGCGTTTATTTGCCTTCCCTTTATTTTTCCGAAAAAGGGCTTGTGACCAATATAAAACGGATTCTCGAACAAAAAGAATTCAGTGCCCAGTTTCCGGAGTCTGAATTCCTGCTCGCGCTTGGTGAGCTTGAGGAACGGCTTGGGGTGGAGTACGCCCCATCCCAAAAGGAAGCAATCCAGACAGCTATCCAGTCGCCGATGATGATTTTGACAGGTGGGCCGGGAACGGGGAAAACGACGGTCATCAAGGGAATCGTCGAGCTGTATGCCGAACTTCACGGCTGCTCGCTCGACCCTAAGGATTATATGAAAAAAGATGAGTCTTTTCCGATCCTTCTCGCGGCACCGACTGGAAGGGCAGCGAAACGGATGAGTGAATCGACGGGCCTTCCGGCAGTCACCATCCACAGGCTCCTCGGGTTTAATGGGAGTGAAGGATTCAGCCATGACGAAGAATCCGCGCTTGAAGGAAAGCTTTTGATCGTCGATGAAACGTCGATGGTTGATATTTGGCTTGCCCATCAGCTGTTCAAGGCGCTGCCGGAAACGATACAGGTCATTCTTGTCGGGGATGAGGACCAGCTTCCTTCTGTTGGCCCGGGCCAGGTGCTGAAGGATTTGCTTCGTTCGGAACGGATTCCGACGGTGAGGCTGACCGATATTTACAGGCAGGCGGAGGGTTCTTCCATTATCCGCCTTGCCCATGATATTAAAAATGGCAAGCTTCCGGATAACCTTTCTGCCCCGCAGCCGGACAGGTCGTTCATCAGATGCAATGGGAACCAGCTTGCCCAGGTTGTTGAAAAGGTAGCCGCCAATGCCCGGAAAAAAGGCTACCACGCCAGGGATATCCAGGTGCTCGCGCCGATGTATAAAGGACCCGCCGGAATCGACAGGCTCAACGTCATCCTCCAGGAATTATTCAATCCGAATCCGGACGGCAAGAGGAAAGAGCTGGCGTTTGGCGATGTAAAATATAGGATTGGCGATAAGGTGCTGCAACTGGTCAACCAGCCGGAAAGCAATGTGTTCAATGGTGATATCGGTGAGATCGTGTCGATTTTTTACGCAAAGGAAAATACCGAAAAGCAGGATATGGCGATTATTTCCTTTGACGGAATTGAAGTGACGTATACACGCCAGGATTTAAACCAAATCACGCATGCGTATTGCTGTTCGGTCCATAAAGCGCAGGGGAGCGAATTTCCGATAGTCATCTTGCCGGTTACGAGGAGTTACTACAGGATGCTGCGCAGGAACCTGATTTACACCGCAATTACACGGAGCAGGCAGTTCCTTATCCTCTGCGGCGAGGAAGAGGCATTCCGACTCGGAATCGAGCGGAATGATGAACAGACAAGGCAGACATCGCTTACTGAAAGGCTAATGGAAGCGATAGAAATTGAAGAGACAGCAGAAAGCACGGATGAGTCCGTCCTGGCCGATTCAGTGACTGAAAATGGGGTGCAGGAAGGCCGAGCCTCTTATGGACGGGCTTCACTAGAAGAAGTGCTGATGAAGACAGATCCGCTCATCGGCATGGAAAACGTTACCCCTTATGATTTCATGTAATTTGCCTGAAACTATAAACCAAGGTCCCGTGTTTTTAGGGATTGCCGCCCCTCTTGGGTAACAACTTCCGGAAGGCGGGAGAATTCGTGAGGACATTTGGGTTAATGAAAGGCCTTCCCGTTATTTCGGAAAAAAACGGGGAGCAGCTTGGCGTTGTTTCGGATTTATTCATCGAGGGGGAGAAAGTGCTGGGGATTCTTGTGAAAAAAGGGACTTTTTTTAAGCAGGGGCATTTTCTCGCAATCAGTTCAATTACATCAATTGGGCCTGACGGTATCATTATCCCAACATCGGACTGCCTTGAGCGGAATGGAAAAGAAAATGAAGGTTCCGCGCTTTTTAGTCCGCTTGCCGGGAAAATGGTTTTTTCGGAGGATGGCGATACACTCGGGCTTTTGAACGACGTATATTTTTTGGAAAAAGCGGGCACAATCGTAGGGTACGAACTATCGGATGGATTCTTTTCGGACCTGCAGGACGGTAAAAAAGTCATTAAACCGGGCGGCCCGGCGGCAATAGGAAAGGATGCCATCATCGTAAATCCCGACACTGTGTGAGGTGCCTTTCCTATGTTCAGCTGTCCAAACTGCCAAAGCAAGGATATCGGCAAAATAGGCATTAACCAGTATTATTGCTGGAACTGCTTTATCGAGCTGTCCCTTGTGAAAGGGCTCATCCATACCCATCAGGTCGAAGAGGACGGAACCTTGAGTTCGCTTGATGATCTTTTCGATGAAAATGAACGCCGTTATTCAAGCTGAAAGCCGGGAGTAGAATTCCGGCTTTTTTGGTTTTCTGAATGAGGGCGTTATTTATTCGGAAAATTTAGATAAAGGTGAATCCATAAAATAATGGGGCGAATAAACGAAAAAATGGTCCGAATCTTTTAATAAACGGGGCGAATAAACCTAAGTGGACGCCCCTAAGAGCGATGAAGCACCTATTTATAAAAATAGAGCAGGTTTCTTACCGGGAAATTCGGCGCGTTTGTGGAGTATTTAATTTGGAAAATTTAGATGAAGGCGAATCCATGAAAAAATAGGGCGAATAAACGGAAATATGGTCCGAATCATTTAAAAAACGGGGCGAATAAACATAAGTGGCCGTCGCCAAGAGCGATGAAGCACCTAATGTGTTGCCACGAAAAAACCCACAAAATTTACAAGGCATAAACACGCCTCTTCTTTCAAAAACTAGCGGGGAAGGAGGCACGCATTGATGAACATCCAGATGAAATGGGTTTACCGGATTGTTTTTTTCCTCCTGCTGCTGTCGACGATTTTCATATTGATGAAGTTGAAACCCTTTTGGATTCCTGCGGCAAGAGTAATAGGGTACTTGCTTGTCCCGTTTTTGACGGCTGGATTCATTACATACTTGCTCCATCCGGTGGTGGAAAAGCTGCATGCCCGGGGGGTCCACAGGGGCATCGCTGTTTTGCTTATTTACATCGTTTTTTTCGGGGGAATCGGGCTTGCCCTCTACAAAGGAATACCGGCCTTTGTTTCGCAAATCCAGGAGCTTTCCGCTAGTGCGCCGGATTTCGCAGACCATTACAGGGGGATAATCGCGAGCCTTGAGGAAAAAACGAAAAAATGGCCAGCAGGCATGCAGGAAAGGGTCGATCGGGGAATCTCGGGGGCGGAAGAAAAGGTGAACCGCCTATTTGACCTCGTTATCGGCGGGCTTGCGGGCTTTGCTGGCTCCATACTGATAATCATTGTCATCCCTTTTATCGCATTTTATATGCTAAAGGACTATACTCTTCTGAAAAGAACCGCCTGGTATTTAACGCCAAAAAAGTGGCGCAGGCAGGGAATTCGGTTTCTCCGCGATGTCGATGAATCGCTCGGCGGTTACATCAGGGGCCAGCTATTGGTCTGCACAATCATGGGCGTGATTTCCTCGCTCTTATTCTGGCTATTTGGGCTGCGCTTTCCGCTTTTGCTTGGGCTGGTCGTGGCTCTCACCAATGTCATCCCTTATTTTGGGCCGATTATCGGGGCTATCCCGGCTGTCATGGTTGCTGCTTCTTCCTCCACCAAATTGATTTTCATTACGTTGGCCATTGTGTTTATCCTTCAATTTATCGAGGGCAATATTTTGTCGCCCTATATTGTCGGCAAAAGCCTTCATATGCATCCGCTGTTAATTATGATGGCACTTCTGGCAGGCGGGGAAATTGGGGGCATTGCCGGCCTGATTCTGGCTGTGCCAATCTTGGCTATTTTAAAAGTAGCCGTCCTGCATGCCATTGCCATTTTCGCAAACGGCCGCCCCTGAGCCCTTAAAATTTTTACCTGAATTGACAAACTTGTTCGGCATCGCTATAATGCTTGCTATAGATGACATTTGCATTGGATAACATGATGAAGGATCGAGTATGCCATTCGCAATCCAACCGCGTTTCGCGGACAGAGAGGGCTTCCATTGGCTGGAAGGAGCCCGGGGTGAAAAATGGCAGAAGGCTAATCCCGAGTGCAGCTAACTACTGCCGTTATGCCGCGTTAAGGCAGCATTGAGAGATGGGCGGCTGTTTTGCCCATAATCAGGGTGGTACCGCGAGGCAAAGCTCTCGTCCCTGTCCAGGGATGAGGGCTTTTTTGTGTCTAATTATCAAATTTAAAGGGAGGCATTCCAATGAAACAACTAACAGGTTCTCAGATCAGGAAGATGTTTTTGGACTTTTTCCAGGAAAAAAACCACCAGGTCGAGCCAAGCGCATCGCTCGTTCCGCATGACGATCCATCACTTCTTTGGATCAACAGCGGCGTTGCGACATTAAAAAAATACTTTGATGGGCGTGTTATTCCAGATAATCCAAGGATTACGAATGCCCAGAAATCCATCCGTACGAACGATATTGAGAATGTCGGAAAAACGGCACGCCACCATACTTTTTTTGAAATGCTTGGAAATTTCTCCATCGGCGAGTATTTCAAGGAAGAAGCGATCGAGTGGGCATGGGAGTTCCTCACTTCGGAAAAATGGATCGGCTTTGACCCGGATAAATTATCTGTAACGGTCCATCCTGAAGACCAGGAAGCATACGATTATTGGAATAAGAAAATTGGTCTTCCCGAGGAGCGGATTATCCGCCTGGAAGGGAACTTCTGGGATATTGGCGAAGGCCCAAGCGGACCGAATACGGAGATATTCTACGACAGGGGACCGGAATACGGTGATGACCAGAACGATCCGGAACTGTATCCAGGCGGGGAAAACGACCGCTACCTGGAGGTTTGGAACCTTGTTTTTTCACAATTCAACCATAACCCGGATGGAACGTATACGCCGCTGCCAAAGAAAAACATCGATACCGGAATGGGACTGGAGCGGATGGCTTCGGTTGTCCAAAATGTCCCAACCAACTTTGACACAGACCTGTTCATGCCGATCATCAGGGCGACGGAAGAAATTTCAGGTGCGAAATATGGAAAGAATAAGGAAACTGATGTGGCGTTCAAGGTGACTGCCGACCATATCCGGACTGTTGCGTTTGCCATTGGCGACGGAGCTCTCCCATCAAATGAAGGGCGCGGTTATGTCCTAAGGCGGCTACTCCGGCGCGCGGTACGATACGCAAAGCAAATCGGCATCAACCGTCCGTTCATGTATGAACTCGTTCCGGTTGTCGGGGAAATCATGCATGATTTCTATCCAGAAGTGAAGGATAAACAGGAATTTATCCAAAAGGTTATTAAAAATGAAGAGGAACGCTTCCATGAAACCCTTCATGAGGGCCTTGCGATTCTTGAATCCGTCATTAAAAAGGAAAAGGAAAAAGGCAGTTCAGTCATTTCCGGGGCTGATGTTTTCAGGCTGTATGACACATACGGATTCCCTGTTGAATTGACTGAAGAGTACGCGGAAGAAAGCGGCATGGCCGTTGACCATAATGGTTTTGAACAAGAGATGGAAGCCCAGAGGGAACGCGCTCGCTCAGCACGGCAGGATGTCGAATCCATGCAGGTTCAAAGCGGGGTCCTTGGTGAAATTAAAGACGAAAGTACCTTTGTCGGATATGACCAGCTTGAAACGCAGTCGGCTGTATTGGCTATCGTAAAAGACGGTGAATTGGCTGACGAGGCATACGCCGGGGAGGAAGTCCAATTCATTCTCGACAAAACGCCTTTTTATGCGGAAAGCGGCGGGCAGATCGCCGACCAGGGATATGTCATTGGCGATGGGGTAAAGGTATTTGTGAAGGATGTTAAAAAGGCGCCAAATGGCCAGAACCTCCACCGCGCAATTATTGAAGAGGGTACATTTAAAAAAGGGCAGCAGGTAGCCGCGGCGGTGAACAGGGAAAACAGGGTGAAGATTATTAAAAACCATACTGCTACCCACCTTTTGCACCAAGCGCTGAAAGATGTACTTGGAACCCACGTTAACCAGGCAGGATCTCTTGTTGAAGCGGACCGCCTTCGTTTTGACTTCTCGCATTTTGGCCAGGTAAAGCCTCAAGAGCTCGAGCAGGTAGAGAAAATCGTCAATGAAAAAATCTGGCAAAACATTGCCGTTGATATTTCCCTTAAGCCAATTGATGAAGCAAAAGCGATGGGCGCGATGGCGCTGTTCGGGGAAAAATATGGGGACATTGTCCGCGTGGTCAAGGTGGGCGACTACAGCCTTGAATTGTGCGGCGGCTGCCATGTTCCAAATACGTCTGTCATCGGCCTGTTCAAAATCGCTGCGGAAAGCGGCATTGGCGCTGGCATCAGAAGGATTGAAGCCGTCACCGGCGAGGGAGCTTACAGGCTGTTGAACAGCCAGGTTGACCTTTTAAAAGAAGCCGCTGAAAAGCTCAAGGCAAATCCGAAAGATATTTCTTCAAGGATTGATGGCCTCCTGGGCGAAATGAAACACCTTCAGCGGGAAAATGAATCCCTTTCTGCAAGGTTGGCCAATATTGAAGCCGGGAACCTTTCGTCCAAAGCGAAGGAAGTCAATGGGGCAACCCTTTTGGCAGCGTCCGTCCAGGGGCAGGATATGGCCGGGCTGCGCGGCATGGCCGATGACCTAAAGCAAAAGCTTGGCTCGGCTATCATTGTGCTTGGCAGCGCGAATGAAGGCAAGGTGAACCTAATCGCCGCCGTAACGGAAGACCTTATCGGCAAGGGATACCATGCCGGCAAGCTTGTTAAGGAAGTCGCTTCAAGATGCGGAGGAAGCGGAGGGGGACGCCCTGACATGGCACAAGCAGGCGGAAAAGACCCATCCAAGCTTGAAGGGGCACTCCAATACGCGGAAGAATGGGTTAAATCAATTTGATAATCACCGCAAGTAGTGTAGAATGGACATATTACATCCTATATACAAAGGCGAGGTGCATGCAATGAGCTCATTGGACAAGACGATGAGGTTCAATTTTCCTGAAGAGCCATTTGAACATGATGTAGATGAAGTCCTTTTCCAGGTGCATGAAGCGCTTCAGGAAAAAGGATACAACCCAATCAACCAGATTGTCGGCTATCTTCTTTCGGGCGATCCTGCATACATCCCGCGCCATAAGGATGCCCGCAACATCATCAGAAAACTTGAGCGGGATGAAATCATTGAAGTGCTGGTTAAATTTTATTTGAAGCAAAAACGCGGAGGCTGATATGCGTATTTTGGGATTGGACGTCGGTTCAAAAACGGTCGGCGTCGCCCTCAGCGATGAATTCGGATGGACCGCGCAAGGTCTGGAAACAATTAAGATCGATGAGGAAAAAAACGAGTTTGGTTTTGAGCGTTTAGGTCAAATAATAAAAGAGTATGGCGTGGACCAGGTCGTCATCGGCCTGCCCAAGAACATGAATGGCACACTTGGGCCCCGGGCTGAAGCAAGCCAACGCTTTGCAGAAGGTGTGGAAAGCCGCTTTTCCGTTCAAACCGTGCTGTGGGACGAGCGCCTGAGCACGATGGCCGCGGAACGGGTGTTGCTCGAAGCGGATGTAAGCCGGAAAAAACGCAAAAAAGTCATCGATAAGATGGCAGCAACGATGATCCTCCAAGGATATCTAGACAGTAAAAAGTGAAGGGTGAATAACATGGAACATGGTGATAACCAGATTGTAGTAGTAGACGAGAACGGCAACGAACAACTATACGAAATCCTTTATACATTTGAATCAGAGGAGTTCGAGAAATCTTACGTGCTGTACTATGCCGCAGGGGCAGATGACAACGATGATGAGGAAATTGAAATTCACGCTTCCTCCTTTATCCCGGGTGCCGAAGGAAAAGCCGGCGACCTGTTGCCAATTGAAACGGATGAAGAGTGGGACATGATCGAGGAAGTACTGAATACATTCCTTGATGAGCAGGAAGATCACGAAGATTAATAAAAGGTTGGGGCCGGCTTGCCGGCCCCTATTTTTTATTTCTTGATAAAAGATAAGTCAAAATCAGAAATAAAATATCTACCGGAGCCTCCTCCAAGATACCAACCTTCACGGGCGAAATTGACAAGGAATTCATCTTATGCTGAAATGGAGACGGTAGTTTTTTAAAAAAATAGTGTATAATAGTCAAAATGCAGTGACCATTTCATAGTGGAAGGCAGGTCCTGTCGCAAACAGGAGGGGAAAGCAGAATGTCTGCTGATACAAAAAATACAAAAAAGGATTTAATCCGCAAAAAATTGATCGAGCACCAGAGCGAGGCGAAAATTGTCAGGAAAATCGTCCTGTCCATTTCGCTTGCATGTATCTTACTCGTTGGCTTAATCGGTGGCGGAGGCTATTTGTATGTTAAGTCTGCCCTTGAGCCTGTCGACCCGTCCAGCAAGGAAATCAAGGAAGTAGCCATACCAATCGGTTCCTCGGTTTCGGGGATTGCCGAGACACTTGAAAAGAATGGGATTATTAAGAATGCGCGAATTTTCAAGTATTATGTCAAGTTCAACAATGAATCGGGCTTCATGGCCGGCGACTATAAAATGACTGCAGCAATGAGCATGCCGGAAATCATCAAAAGCTTGAAAACCGGCAAGGTGGTCCTAAAGGAAAAACACAGGCTGGCGGTGCCTGAAGGGAAACAGCTCGCTGAAATCGCGACGCTGATGGCTAAGGTTACCGGCAAAACACAGGAAGAGGTATTTCAGCGGCTAAATGACCGTGAATTCGTCAAGGGCCTTATGGCGAAATACCCTGACTTGCTGACGAATGAGATTTTTGGCGAAAAAGTCAAATATCCGCTTGAAGGCTATCTTTTTCCGGCGACATATCCTATTTCAAAGGAAAATACGACAGTTGACGAGCTAGTATACGAAATGCTTGATAAAACGCAAGCAATGCTCTCCCCTTATTCAAAACGTATGAAAGAAAAAAAGTATACTCCCCATCAGCTTTTGACGATGGCTTCACTCATTGAGGAAGAGGCGAGCGGGAAGGCGGACCGCCATAAAATTTCAAGTGTATTCTATAACAGGATCGATGCGGGAATGCCGCTGCAGACAGACCCGACCGTCCTGTACGCCCAAGGAAAACATAAGGATCGGGTCCTCTACAAGGATCTCGAGGTCGATTCCCCATACAATACGTATAAATACACTGGACTCCCGCCTGGCCCAATCGCCAATGCTGGAAAGATGTCCATCGAGGCGGCCCTAAATCCTGAAGAAACAGATTTTTATTACTTTCTTGCATCAAAGGACGGGCAAGTCCACTTTTCAAAAACACTCCAGGAACACAACCGTTTAAAGGCAAAGTATATTACCAACAACAACTAGGAAGGACGGGGAAAAAACGTGGATTTTCCCCGTTTCTTGTGGTAAAATTGTTCAAGTGTTTTATATACCTCCGGGGTTAAGCCCCATTTATTTATTAGGTTACAGGAAAGAGGGGCGGTTCCCCTTGAAAATAAACAATAGCGTCCAATACGGCAAGGCGGCCTGGCCGAGTGCATACCGGTCATGCTTCTTGCTGTGAACGCTATTTTTTCATGTTTAAAGAAGGACATGCCATAAATTTCGGAGTGGTAAATATGTTGGATGAAAAGCTGCACACATATCTGGAAAGCCTGATTCCTCCCCGGGAAGGCTTATTTGCAAAAATGGAGGAATATGCGAGAGAACATCATGTTCCAATAATGGAGCCGGCGGGAATGGAGGCGGTGCTCCAGATTTTGAGAATCCATAATTCGAAAAGAATCCTTGAAATTGGAACTGCCATCGGCTACTCGGCCCTCCGGATGGCGGATGCTCTTCCCCAGACGGCAATTATTACGATTGAGCGGGACGAAGATCGCTACAGCGTGGCACGGAAAAATGTCGAAGCCGCGGGCGCTTCAGAAAAGGTCGAGCTCCTATTCGGGGATGCCCTTGAAGCCGCCGGCGAAGTGGAAGCATTCGCGCCGTTTGATGCGATTTTCATAGATGCCGCCAAGGGGCAATACCAGAAATTCTTTTCCTTATATGCACCGTTTCTGCGAGCCGGAGGAATTATGATTACGGACAATGTTCTGTTCAAAGGGCTTGTGTATGACAGTGAAACGGAGAACGGAAGGCTAGGGAAGCTTGCGGGTAAAATACACGGCTATAATGTATGGCTTACAGGGCTGGAAGACTATGTGACAACAATCCTCCCTGTTGGCGATGGAGTGGCAGTCAGCTATAAAAAGAGGTGAAGGAAATGAAGAAACCGGAATTGCTTGTTACACCGACAAGCATACAGGACATTGTACCACTGGCGGATGCCGGAGCAGATGCGTTTGTCGTTGGCGAAGAAAGGTATGCCCTTAGGCTCGCTGGCGAATTCAGCCGTGAAGATGTGCGGGAAGCAATCAGGCTCGGACATTCGAAAGGGAAGAAAGTGTATGTGTCGATGAACGCCATTTTCCACAATGAAAAAGTGGGCGAATTGGCCGAATACCTTGCCTTTGCCAATGAAGCCGGGGCGGATGCGGTCATTTTCGGTGATCCAGCCGTTTTAATGGCGGCACGTGAAGCAGCGCCGAATCTGAAGCTTCACTGGAACACCGAAACGACGGCCACTAACTGGTATACATGCAATTATTGGGGCAGGAAAGGCGCAAAAAGGGCTGTTCTCGCGCGGGAAATCAATATGGATGCAATCGTCGAAATAAAGGAAAACGCCGAAGTGGAGATCGAGGTACAAGTACATGGGATGAGCTGCATGTTCCAATCAAAACGGTCGTTGCTGGGCAACTATTTCCTTTATCAAGGCAAGTCGATGGAGGTTGAAAATCGTATTCTTGAAAAGGATATGTTCCTCCATGATAAAGAACGCGGCAATAAGTACCCGATTTTTGAAGACTCAAACGGTACGCATATTATGAGCCCGAATGATATTTGCATCATCGACGAGCTGCAGGACATGATTGAAGCCGGAGTTGACTCGTTTAAAATAGACGGGATATTGAAAACCCCAGACTATCTTGCAGAGGTTACACGCCTTTATAGGCAGGCAATTGACCTTTACTGTGAAGATCCGGATAAATACGAAGACGCCAAGGGCGAGCTTTTGGAAAGAATCGAGGAAATCCAGCCACCGTCAAGGCCGCTTGATACCGGATTCTTCTTTAAAGAAACGGTCTATTAATAAGGAGGTAGTTGGCCGTGAGCGTGGTAAAGGATAGACTATCAGAAATCATTGATGGCAAGCGGGTCATTGTCAAAAAACCCGAACTGCTTGCCCCAGCCGGGAACCTTGAAAAACTGAAAATCGCCGTCCATTACGGAGCGGATGCAGTCTTTATCGGCGGCCAGGAATATGGCCTCCGTTCAAATGCGGATAATTTCACCTTCGAGGAAATGAAAGAAGGCGTCGAATTCGCTAAAAAATATGGCGCCAGAATATATGTAACAACGAATATCTTCGCCCATAATGAAAATATTGACGGCCTCGAAGAATACCTTATTGGCCTGAAAGAGGCGGGGGTTGCCGGAATCATCGTGGCCGATCCGCTCATTATCGAAACATGCCGCAGGGTGGCGCCTGGTGTTGAGGTGCATTTGAGCACACAGCAATCACTTTCCAACTGGAAAGCCGTCCAATTTTGGAAGGAAGAGGGCCTTGAGCGTGTCGTCCTTGCCCGTGAAACGAGTGCGGAAGAGATTCGCGAGATGAAGGAAAAGGTCGACATCGAAATAGAAACGTTCATCCATGGCGCTATGTGCATTGCCTATTCAGGAAGATGCACACTCAGCAACCATATGACTGCCAGGGACTCGAACCGGGGCGGATGTTGCCAATCGTGCCGTTGGGATTATGATTTGTATAAGCTGGAGGGAGAAGGGGAAAAGCCTCTTTTTGCAGGGGAAGATTCACCTTTTGCCATGAGCCCGAAGGATTTGAATTTGCTTCAATCCATCCCAAAAATGATTGAGCTTGGCATCGACAGCCTTAAAATTGAAGGCAGGATGAAATCAATCCATTATATTGCAACAGTCGTCAGTGTATACCGCAAAGTGATTGATGCGTACTGCGCGGATCCGGATAACTTCTCGATCAGGCAGGAATGGATCGAGGAGCTGGACAAATGCGCCAACAGGGAGACGGCCCCGGCATTCTTTGAAGGCGTGCCAGGGTATAAAGAGCAAATGTTTGGCAATCATAGCAAAAAGACAAGCTTCGATTTTGCCGGCCTTGTCCTTGATTATGACAAAGAGACCAACATTGTGACCCTGCAGCAGCGGAATTTTTTCAAGCCAGGAGATGAAGTTGAATTTTTCGGTCCCGAAATTGAAAACTTCAACGCTGTCATTGAAAAGATTTGGGATGAGAAAGGGAATGAGCTAGACGCCGCCCGCCACCCATTGCAAATCGTTAAATTCCAGCTTAACAAGCGGGTATACCCGAACAACATGATGCGGAAGGAGAACTAGCATGGAACGCAAACCAGTTGTCATCGGGGTGGCCGGAGGGTCCGGATCGGGCAAAACGTCCGTTACAAAAGCGATTTTTGACAGCTTCAAGGGCCATTCAATCCTGATGATCGAACAGGACTATTATTACAAAGACCAAAGCAACATTCCATTTGAAGAACGCCTGAAAACAAACTATGACCACCCGCTTGCTTTCGATAATGACCTGCTGATTGAGCATTTAAAAATGCTCCTCCACAGGGAGCCGATTGAAAAGCCCGTCTATGACTATTCACAGCATACGAGGTCAAAAGAAGTAATCCATGTCGAGCCAAAGGATGTCATTATTCTGGAGGGCATTCTGATCCTCGAGGACGAGCGGCTCAGAAACCTGATGGATATTAAGCTATTTGTCGATACGGATGCGGATATCCGGATCTTGAGGAGACTGCAGCGTGATATCCAGGAGCGGGGAAGAACGGTGGAATCGGTAATCGACCAGTATGTCAGCGTTGTAAGGCCGATGCACAACCAGTTTATCGAACCGACCAAACGCTATGCTGACGTCATCATTCCCGAAGGCGGCCACAATCATGTTGCGATTGATTTAATGGTAACAAAAATTCAAACTATTCTTGAACAAAAGTCTATTTTATGACACAATAGCATAGGAATAGAGAAATGGAAATTTATTTCCGGGTAACCAGGGTATGGAAGAGCGATTGGGGGCGGGAGGCTGCTCCCAACTTCATCGTTGGCGCTGGCCCCCGGACAGAAAGGAGAGGCGGCCTTGGACAGGCTGGCCTCCTTTTGTAGGAGCAGGAAACGGCTCCTTACATATGAAAAAGAAATCAATGATTGAACAGAATAGAAGGAGTGAACACATTGGCAACAGAGAAAGTATTTCCAATGACCCAGGCTGGTAAAGATAAATTGGTTCAGGAGCTTGAACACTTAAAAACAGTCAAGCGCAAAGAAGTGGTGGAACGCATTAAGATTGCCCGCAGCTTCGGCGATTTGTCCGAGAACTCGGAATATGATTCCGCGAAGGAAGAGCAGGCATTTGTGGAAGGGCGCATCACCACGCTTGAAAATATGATCAGGAATGCCAAGATCATCGATGAAAGTGAAATCACCGGTGATTCCGTGACCCTTGGCCGGAGCGTTTCATTCGTGGAACTGCCTGATGGGGACGAAGAAACTTACACAATTGTGGGCAGCGCGGAAGCAGATCCGTTTGAGGGGAAAATTTCGAATGACTCGCCAATCGCCAAAAGCCTGATGGGCAAAAAAGTCGGCGATACCGTATCCGTCCAGACACCTGGCGGGGAAATGACGGTTAAGATTACATTAATCAAATAGGAACCAATTATGCGTTTGAAATAAAGGCATCTCGTCAAAGCTTTTGACGAGGTGTTTTTTTATGACAAAAAAACGTATTTTGGCAATCGGAATCCTATCTTTTTTCGGTATTTTTCTGTTGCTATGCCGCCTAGCCCAAATTCAATTGGTTCAGCCCGAAAGCTTTTCCAGCCGGCATATCAACCTCCTTGAAGAAAGTGTCAGGCAAAGGGCCCAGATAGCACCCTTGGATAATGGACGGGGGAACATCCTTGACCGGAACGGCAGCCCGATTGGCCAAAAGACAATACCTGTCCTGATTTTATTCCCTTTTTTAAAACATATGGAATGGGAAGCAGAGAAGGTTGCCCAGATTGTTGGATTGCCAGTAGAAGAGTTGCTGGAAAGCGTCAAACAGGCAAAAAAACCGTTCGCCTTTGGAGCGCCAAGCCCCATCCAATTATCCCCCCGTGAAGTAACCGAAATCAATGCCTTGAAGATACCAGGGGTTTTTGCCGTAGAACGGAAAATAACGGATGAATGGCAACCGGCAAGGCAGCTGCTCGGCATTGTCGGGGAAAATGAACATGAAGTCAGGAAGCGCTATCCAGACAACAGCCTTTCCACCCGTACTCCAGTTGGCGTATCCGGGCTTGAAAAGAGTTTCGATTCCTTTTTAATCGGCGAGGACGATTCAAGCCTTGTCTACCATGTCGATGGCAGGGGGAATCCCCTGTTTGGCGCGAAGGTTCGGTTGAAAGTGGAGCAAAATCAATTTTGCCCTGCCAATATCCGCACGACCGTTGACTTTGATATTCAAAAGAAGGCTGAACAGCTTGCTGACGGCCATGGAATAAAAAAAGGCGGCATTGCCCTGCTGGATATTGAATCAAACAGTATCCTTGCCCTTGTTTCACGTCCCGCCGCAAAACCGGGCAACCCCTTTGGTGGAGGCGGCCTCGATAATGTGATGCTGAAGGAACAAATTATGGGATCAGTGTTTAAAACGGCAATTGCTGCAGCGGCTATAGATCATGGACTTGCCGACTCATCAAGGCTATTTGATTGCAGCAGGAAAGTGAATGGGAAGCCCGATCCGGTCCATCAATACGGGTTGAGGAATTTTTCGGAGAGCTTTGCCATCAGCTGCAATAATACATTTGCGACGCTTGCGAAGGAGCTGAAGGCAATCAACCCTGGAATGATCGAGGACTATGCGTCGATGCTTTCGCTTACAGGCGGAGTGGGGTGGGAAGGGAATGTTTTTCATTTTTCGCATTTCCGCCAGCTCGATGGGGAGGAAAACGGGCGTATTTTTTTAAAAGAAAGTGAACGTAAGGACGACAATTTCGTCTCGCTTACCGGCATAGGCCAAAAAGAAGTAAGGGCGACCCCGCTGGCTGTGGCAAATATGATGGCGACAATCGCAAGAAATGGCATAAAACAGCATGTCCGGGCTGTTTCGGCGATTGAATACAAAAATGGGGCGACGATGTATGAATTTCCGCAAACGCCGATTCCCGGGAAGACGCTATCAACCGCAACGGCGCTCACACTGCAGCAGATGCTGAGGAATGTCGTGACGGATAGCCAGGGAACAGGCAGATGGTTTTCATCCCTCCCATATGAAGTTGCCGGGAAATCAGGAACAGCGGAAACCGGAAAGTATATTGGGGACGACCAATTGCATAATAAGTGGTTTGCTGGGTATTTTCCGTATGGGAAACCGAAATATGCCCTCGTTGTGGTAAACCTCGATGTAAAGGAAAACGAAGGAGGAGTAAATCCCCTCTTTGCCGAAATGGCAAGCTTTTTACATAGCCGAAACGAACACTGATAAAGGAAAAATATATTTCCTTATTTCTCTATATAACCCAACAAGCCCCCCATTGCGCTAGTTCACTACTTGTTAAAGATAGGTTAATTCTTCATCTTTCCCGCTTCTCATGATAGAATAATGTCAATCTTTCTTAGGGAGGCCATGTCAATGGATGAGTTTTCAAATCGATCCCGTTTTCGATACCGGGAAAAAAGAAAAAAGACAAATATCATTTTAAATAGCTTAATTGCAATTGTTATTCTTCTCATTCTCGTTGTTGGTTTTTCAATCTTTGCGGGGAATGACGATGCCGCGCCGAAAAACCCGGACAAAGCGCAAGTGGGAGAAAAGGCCGGCGGTGCGAACAACGGTGAGGCCGGAGGAAAAAGTGGAGGAAAGGACTCCTCCGATGCCGATTCTACTGCCGGGGATGATGATAATAGCCAGTCGGATGATGATAGCCAAACGGATGAGGATGCTGGCGGGGAGCCCGTTATAACAGAGGGAGGAAGTTCCCCGAATGTAAAAAGGACAATTGAAAATCCGGATTGGAAGCCTGTGGGCACTAGCCAGTCCGGCGACCATCGAGTAGTTGTCGACAGCAGTTCCCCGGATTGGGATGAAATGCATAACGCACTCGCCTACGCCATCGGTACGGACAAAGGGAATATGACGACATGGTGGCTTGAGAGGGATCGGAGCAAGGAAGGCGGGGCAATTGGCACGGTCACAGCGAAAGGGAGCGACCAGGCTTACCGTGTATACATCGAGTGGGTTGACGGCCAGGGCTATAAGCCTGTCAAAGTTGAAGAATTGTATGAAAATGATAAAAAATAATAATAGCAGGGGCTGTGTTCACGCCCTTGCTATTTTTTTAGCTTAAAATGGACCGCTGCGGAAAAATACGGTTTTCCTTCTTCATTGACATGCATCTGGTGTGAAACAGAATGGACGCGCAGCATGATAGCCTTGTTTATCTCAATCTGTGTGGCTATCTTCTTCTCGAGGGTTTTTAGATCTGCCGCCCCAAAAAATTCAATTTTATCCTCGATCAAGTCAAACTGCAGATTCACCGGAACCCCTCCCTTTGTTTTGGTCACTACTATTTTAGCCCTACAGTGGAAAAGTGGCAATTCGATTGTTGAACAATTGGAGGGGATATGGTAAATTGGGAACATGATTTATTTTAATTCATAGTATATCAATAGGAATTATAAGTTTAAAAGAGGCGGAGCGTGTGAATATATGGGCAGGGAATTTCTTGATTTATTCGAAGTGTGGGCAGATTCCTATGACGAAAGTGTAGAAGGCCACGATAAAGAGTATGAAGAAGTATTCAGGCATTACAGCCGGATTCTTGATGAGGTGGCCGAACGGTCAACCGGGCACGTAATCGAGTTCGGCGTCGGCACCGGGAACTTGACGGGCAGGCTGCTGGACAAGGGGCTGAAGGTAACCGGAATTGAACCCTCACCTGCAATGAGGAAAATAGCGGAGGCTAAACTTGATGGGAAGACGCTTATTCTCGATGGTGACTTCCTGGCGTTTCCTGAAGTTGAAAAGCCTTTTACACTCGTAAGCACCTATGCCTTCCACCATCTGACCGACGAAGAAAAACGGCAGGCTGTAGCCCTTTATGGAAAACTTTTGCCGAACGGTGGTAAAATAGTATTTGCGGATACAATGTATGAATCTGCCGAAGCGTTCAAAAACGCAATTGATCAAGCAAAAGAAAAGGGCTTCCACAACCTGGCTGCAGACCTTCAACGGGAATACTACACAACGATTCCTGTCCTAAGGTCGATTTTGGAAGAGAGCGGCTTTCGCGCCAGCTTTTCCAGATGCAATGACTTTGTCTGGGTGATGGAAGGTGAAAAAATTTAGAAAAAGAGAGGTTTCATGATGAAAATTGCCATTATTGGAGCGATGGAGCAGGAAGTCGCGTTATTAAGGAACAATATTGAAGGGAAATCCAGTGAGGTCATCGCAGGCTGTGAATTTACTTTGGGCAAAATGGACGGAGTGGACGTAATCCTTCTCCGTTCCGGCATTGGGAAAGTGAATGCGGCGATGTCGACCGCCATCCTCCTGGAAAGATTCAAACCCGACTGCGTCATCAACACTGGTTCGGCGGGAGGATTCGATCCTTCCCTTGAAGTTGGCGATGCGGTTATTTCGACCGAAGTGCGCCACCACGATGTCGATGTTACCGCATTTGGCTATGAATATGGACAGGTTCCTGAGCTACCTCCCGCGTTTATTGCGGATGAAAAGCTTGTTGCAATTGCCGAATCCGCAGCGGATGAAATTGAAGATATCCAGACTGTCAAAGGGATGATTGCGACAGGCGATTCGTTTATGGAAGATCCGGATAGGGTTGAATTTATAAGGACGAAATTTACGGGATTACAGGCGGTTGAAATGGAAGCGGCCGCGATTGCCCAGGTTGCCCATCAATTCAAGGTGCCGTTTGTCATCATCCGTTCACTTTCGGATATCGCAGGCAAGGAGTCGAATGTTTCCTTTGACCAGTTCCTTCATAAGGCTGCGCTCCATTCGGCAACGCTTGTCATGAAAATGGTATCAGCCCTTAAATAAAAGCGGGAAGCGGGGGGAGAAATAGTGAAGGTTTATAGCAGCGTCCATGAATTGATTGGAAATACGCCCGTCGTTGAAATTAATTCATTTACGCTTCCTGAAGGGGTCAGGATTTTTGCCAAGCTTGAGTTTATGAATCCGGGCGGGAGTGTCAAAGACAGGCTCGGCATCGAATTGCTTCGTGAAGCATTCGAGAGCGGCAGGCTGAAGGAAGGCGGAACAATTATTGAGCCGACCGCTGGAAATACAGGCATTGGCCTTGCGCTTGCCGCCATTAAAAGAGGCATTCAGGTAATTTTTTGCATCCCCGCGAAATTCAGCCTTGAAAAGCAGGAGCTCATGAAAGCGCTTGGTGCGAAAGTTGTCCATACGCCAACTGAAGAGGGCATGAAGGGCGCAATCAAAAAAGCGAAGGAAATGCTCGATGAGATTCCCGGCTCGTATTGCCCTCAACAGTTTGAGAACCCTGCGAATCCCGGAACGTATTACAAAACCCTTGGTCCCGAGCTATGGGAGCAAGTGGATGGGGATATTGGTATATTTGTGGCGGGTGCGGGATCAGGGGGCACCTTCATGGGGACCGCCCGTTACCTAAAGGAAAAAAATAATGGCATCAAAACAGTGATCGTTGAACCTGAAGGCTCAATCCTGAACGGCGGGGAGCCCGGCCCGCATAAAACGGAGGGCATCGGAATGGAATTTCTGACCGGCTTCATGGACAAAAACTATTTCGACGCAATCCATACTGTCCTTGATGAAGATGCGTTCGGCTATGTCAAGGCACTGGCCGCCAAAGAAGGGCTGCTTGTCGGAAGTTCATCCGGTGCGGCTTTCCATGCGGCGCTGCAGGAAGCCAAAACAGCCGCGCATGGAACGAATATTGTCGTCATTTTTCCCGATGGAAGCGAGCGGTACTTAAGCAAAAAAATCTATGAAGGCGGGATATAAATTGAAAAGAAAAACGAAAATGATTCACGCAGGCATACCAATCGATCCATTCACCGGAGCCGTTTCCGTGCCAATTTACCAGGTTAGCACATATAAGCAGGAGGGAGTCGGGGGCCATAAGGGTTTTGAATACTCCAGGACCGGCAACCCGACAAGGCATGCCCTTGAAGAACTGATTAAAGACCTTGAAGGCGGACATGCCGGCTTTGCGTTTGGATCAGGCATGGCGGCGATGACGGCTATCATGATGCTCTTTAATTCCGGCGACCATGTCATTTTGACAGACGACGTCTACGGTGGCTCTTATCGCGTCATGACAAAGGTTCTGAACCGTTTGGGCATTGATAGTACTTTTGTGGACACTAGCAATCTTGAAAACATTGAAAAAGAAATCAAGCCGAATACGAGAGCCATCCATCTTGAAACGCCAACAAATCCGCTTATGAAAATCACAGACATCGAGGGAGTTGCGAAGCTAGCGAAAGAAAATGGGCTGCTGACAATTGTCGATAATACGTTTTCGACCCCTTATTGGCAAACTCCAATCGAATTTGGAGCGGACATTGTCCTCCACAGCGCGACGAAATACCTTGGCGGCCATAGCGATGTTGTCGCGGGCCTTGCAGTCGTAAACAGTGAAAAGCTGGCCCAGGAGCTTCATTTCGTCCAAAACTCCACCGGAGGCGTGCTTGGTCCTCAGGATTCGTGGCTTATGATGCGCGGAATCAAAACACTCGGAATCCGGATGGAACAAAGTGAAGCCAATACAAAGGCAATCGTTGAATTCCTTGTCAACCATCCAGGGGTAGGAAAGGTCTTTTATCCGGGACTGGAAACCCATCCAAATCATGCAATTGCCAAGAAGCAATCGCGTGGTTTCGGCGGTATGGTTTCATTCGATGTAGGCAGCGCTGAAAAGGCCGATCAGCTGCTTAGCAAGGTTAAATACTTTACCCTTGCGGAAAGCCTTGGTGCTGTAGAAAGCCTCATTTCTGTACCTGCCCGGATGACCCATGCGTCAATTCCGGCTGAAAGACGCGCCGAACTCGGCATTACGGATGGCCTCGTCCGAATTTCCGTCGGGATCGAGGATGCCGAGGATCTCATTGAGGATCTTAAAAACGCATTGGAATAGCCAATTTGTAACGCCGGCCCCGTTTTTCGAGGCCGGCGTTTTGTTTTTGTTTTGCGAAAGGCCAGGCGCTGTGGGGTTGAGTGTCGCTTCGGGGAAAAATGAAGTCGATTAACCCCTATTTGAATGATATTGTCTGGCCAAAATTCGTTTGGACAGCGAGGTTGCGTAAATGCTATGGGCTGTCCGAATACTTCATTTGGACACTGAAGCTGCAAAACCTCAATTAGCCGTCCAAACAAGGGATATCTTTGGACACCTAACCCCCGAAAATCCACTTAGCTGTCCAAACACGAGGTATCTTTTGACTCACCTTCCAAGATATGAAGAGAATGTCACTCAAACCCCATTTGAGTAACCAAGTTCTGCTAATTTCCAAAAAAGATGGGACTCAAACCGGACCCATGCAACTGTCTCCAGTAGTTTTGCACCCAGCAAAATGAATGTTCCAACAATGTTAATAATTACATTGCTCACTAACCGTAAAAATATGTTAAATTAGATTAGTATTCTTTTAGAAAAGCAGGTGAGCAGATGCAACTACAGGCAAAAGAACTGTTTGAAAAAATGACCGATACCAAATGGTTTGGAATTGTCCTTTTGGCAGCGGGCTCATTTTTCTATATAGGCGCTATTCTTCCTACAGCATCCGCGAGCTTAAAGGATGCAGCCGGCATGTCCGTCTCGTCTCTTGTTTTCCTTGCGGCTTCGATTCTCGCATTCTTGAGATCAAAGGCATACAGGGAACAACTAATGGAACATGAAGATGGGGAAGAGTATTTCCAATAAAGTCGCAACGCCCACTTAATGGGCGTATTTTTTTTGCGTTTTCCTCGAAACACTTCATAAAAAATTACCATAAATATGAAACAAATGAATATTTTTCATCAAAAAGGTTTACATTCATCTTTGCAGTGTATATAATGGCTATAGTTGGTAAATTATTCAGGAAGGAGGCATTACCATGATTAAGTTTTACAACGGAAACAAAACTTCATATGAAAATCATGCATGTTCTGCCTTCAGGAACTGGATTGCCTAACAAGTAAGTTTGTTAAATTAGCCATGTCCATGCCGCGGGAGAACTGTGCCCGCGGCATTTTTATGCTCAAAATAACCTTTACTCGCCGAAGTCTGCCCACTATAAAAGGGCTGGCTTGAGGGGTGGGGTATGCCGCAGGGAAATGATTCTTTCTGTGGCTTTTTTTGTGCAATTAAAAAGGATATGGCATATAGGGGGTGAGTGGGATGACGTTAAACATTTTTTTTATGACAATTACAATTTCGAAGCGGCAAATGGACCCGGAAGAAATAATCAGGCGGGAGCGTATTGAGAAAATTACCGAGGAAAACAGAAATCGCCAATTTTCATTGTACCGCCCGTTTTAAGTAAAGGTGGTGAAAGTAGATGACACTTCAACTTTTTTTCTTAACAATTACAATTAAAAAGAGGATTTATAGCCCGGAAGAATTGATTGCCATGGAGCATTCCAGGAAAATCCACGAGGAAAACAAAGCCCGTGCACTCAATCTTTACAGGCCACTTTAACAGGAAAGGGGAAATATGGCATGATATTTTTAATGCAGAACAAAAGAGGCTGGTATTGGATTTGGAAAGATACGGCGTAATCGATTTCCGAAAGGGGGAAAGTGCATGCCTATCCATTGTTTTTTACTTTGTTTTTTCGTTCGTCTGAAGAAAGAAGGCCAGGCCAGCAGGTAAAAACGCCACATGGCTGTACGGTAACTACTATATATACTATAATTAAGATATAGATAACAGATAGAGCAAGGGGTGCAGGTTATGTTCTTGATGGCTTTAGTATTGATTGTTACCGGAGTAATTGGCTGCATTATTGCCGCCGAGGTAAGCGTAGAGGATTAATAAGAGAGAAAGCATTAGCCTTTGGGTTAATGCTTTTTTCTTATTTGTTAACCCCGCCGTTTCGGCCTGACCCAGAGGTATACGACAAGGAGGACTGCCCCGGCAGCTGCAAGCCCCCTTGTCGCCGATAATTCCCCAAAGATCAGCTGTGCAGCTGTAGCTAGTATGACAATTATTAAAACAAGCAATAAAACGATTTTTTCAGCCAATTCTTTTCCCCCTCTTTCCCTTCTATTCTACAATCCGCTTCCTATGATGTCCATTTGCCAAAAGCGAGTCATATTGTTTGTTTTTCGTGCCTTTAGGTTGATTTTTCCAATACAGGAATTTGGTAGAAAATTTGGGCGGACAGACACTTTTCCCGTTTTTTTTACATAGAGTTAGGTAAAACACAAGCTGAGCAGAAAGCGGGGATTGAGTATGTCCGGTATACTGGCTGCCCTCGGTTACTTGGTTAAGGAAGTCGTGTTTCTCGTTTCCTATGTGAAAAACAATGCTTTCCCGCAGCCGCTGTCTTCTGCCGATGAAAAAAAGTACTTAAGGCTGATGGCGCAGGGGGATGCGAATGCGCGCAACCTCCTCATTGAACACAATCTTCGGCTTGTCGCCCATATCGTAAAAAAGTTCGAAAATACCGGAGAGGATGCCGAAGACCTCATATCAATCGGGACAATCGGGCTTATCAAGGCGATTGAAAGCTATTCGGAAGGCAAAGGCACGAAGCTGGCCACCTATGCCGCCCGCTGTATTGAAAATGAAATACTTATGCATTTAAGAGCCTTAAAGAAAACAAAAAAGGATGTTTCCCTTCATGACCCGATTGGCCAGGATAAGGAAGGAAACGAAATTTCCCTTATTGACGTTTTGAAGTCGGAATCCGAAGATGTCATTGAAACCATCCAGTTGAACATGGAGCTGGAAAAAATCAAGCAATATATCGGAGTGCTCGACGACCGGGAAAAGGAAGTCATTGTCGGAAGGTTTGGGCTTGATTTGCAAAAAGAAAAAACACAGCGCGAAATTGCCAAGGAACTGGGCATATCCCGGAGCTATGTTTCAAGGATTGAAAAGCGCGCGCTAATGAAGATGTTCCACGAATTTTACCGGGCCGAGAAAGATCGGCGGAAAAAAGGAAAAGGCAGCTGACAGCAGCTGTCTTTTTACTTGAAATGAGAAATACTTTCAGCTCATTCCAGTTCACATGCCGTTGGAGTTCTTAAACGTAAGCGGGCTCCAATGCCAGCAACCCGCCCATTGATTGAACTGCAGCCCCAAGTTTAATTCAAGAGCCGGGTTTGTCTACCCATTTGTAGCCAATTCCCCAGACGGTCGTAAAATGGCCGTCCACCGGGAAACCTGCCTTTCGCAGCTTGTCCCTCAAGTTGCGGACATGCGAATCGACTGTCCGGTCTTCCGTTGATGCGGCAAATCCCCAAACGGCTGCAAGCAAATGTTCACGCGTGAACACCTTGTTTTTGTTTTTTAATAAAATCGCAAGGATGGAAAACTCTTTTGGGGTAAGGGAAATAGGCTGGCCCTCATAGACAAGTTCAAAGGAGGCCTGGTTCAGGACAAGCCCCTTGAATGAAAGGGTGGCGCCCACTGGGTTCTTCCTTCGCATGACCGCTTCAATCCGTGCAAAAAGTTCCTCCTCGTCAAAAGGTTTTGAAATATAATCGTCTGCCCCAAGTTTTAACCCTTTTACGATATCAGGCTTTTCCGTCCGTGCCGTCAGCAAGATAATCGGAACATCGGAATGTCTACGGATTTCACCGCAGGCTTCCCAGCCATCCATTTCCGGCATCATGACATCGAGCATGACGAGGTCTGCTTTCCCGCTTTCCAAATATTTGAGGGCTGAAAGGGCGGAAGTAAATGCAATGCAATGGAATCCGCGTGGCGAAAGATAAAGTGAAAGCAAATCGAGCATTCTCTGTTCATCGTCGATAAGGACAATCGTTTTCAAGATACCAACTCCCGGCTGTTCGCATATACCTTATCTCCATTATATAGGAAGCCATTCCAAAAGATTGTATTTTTTTCGCCCATGCAGGATTGCGCCCTGTACATACTCTATAGTAAAGAAAGGGGTGAATGCCATGTTTTATGGGTATCCATACCCTCCTTATCCATATGCATACCCATATGGGCCCGTTGGTGGGGGTTATGGTTTTCTATACGCGCTTTTCATCATTCTCTTAATTATTATCCTTCTGTTTGGGGGCTGGTGGTATTTCTGTGGCCGGCCATGCTAGGAGGATGCCGGGCTGCCATGATGGCGGCCCTTTCGATTGAAAGTATGAAACTTCCGAATTGGTAATCTTCTGAAAATATTCTATAATGGAATGGTACATATTTCCGTAGCCAATGGGCTGCATCAAAAAAAGACAAGGGGGATTAAAATGGTCAACGCAACTTATTCGGATGTATGGGATCTCGATGTATTTTTTCCAGGCGGCAGCTCTTCACAAGAGTTCCAACGCCACCTCGAAAACACAAAAGAATCAATCGATTTATTTTTTGGCGAAGTGGGAAAATGGGAGCCAAAAGGCGGGGCAGGGGATGCCGAAGCATTGGGCAGCCTGATCGCCCTCTTTGAAAAAACCGCGATGAAGACCCGGCAGGCAGGGGCTTTCCTTAGCTGCCTGAAGGCGCAGAACACCGAAGATAAAAAGGCTCACGAACTCCTTGCCAAGGCGACTGGCCTGAACGCTTCCTTCCAGACCGCGCTCACAGTTTTCGATGGAAAACTCGCCAAAATTGATGAGGAACAATGGAAGGCGCTGATGGAAGATGGCAGGCTGAAGGAATTGGAATTCGTTCTGACTGAGCGAAGGGAACGGGCCGCCGAAAAGCTTTCCGATGCCGAGGAGGCAGCAATCAACGCCCTCGGAATTGACGGCTACCATGCGTGGGGACAAATGTACGACATGGTCGTCGGCAAAACAAAGGTCCATTTTTCAAAGGATGGAGAAACGAAGGAACTGTCTGTCGGCCAGGCTGCGAACCTGTTCTCCAGCCCTGACCGGAATGTCCGCAAGTCTGTTTTTGAAGCTTGGGAGAAGGCATGGGAAGGAAATGCCGATTATTTGGCGAAAATCCTTAACCACCTGGCAGGATTCCGTCTCAATGTGTATAAATTACGGGGCTGGGATGATTTCCTGAAAGAGCCGCTTGATTACAACCGGATGAAAAAAGAGACGCTCGATGCAATGTGGGGGGCGATTACCGCCAATAAGGAGCCATTGAAGGCTTATCTAAAGCGCCGGGCTGAATTGATGGGGGCCAAGAAGCTTAGCTGGTATGACCAGGATGCGCCGTTTGGAAGCGCGGATTCAAAGGTGCCTTATCATGAAGGGGCGGAATTCATCCTTGAGCAATTTGCCAAATTTGGCGGGGAAATGACTTCTTTCAGCAAACACGCGTTTGGAAATAATTGGATTGAAGCGGAAGACAGGCCGGGGAAAGCGCCGGGTGGGTTCCATACGTATTTCCCTGAATCGAAGCAATCAAGGATTTTCATGACGTATTCCGGAACGCCTTCAAATATTTCGACCCTGGCCCATGAATTGGGGCATGGTTTCCACACGTATGCTATGAGGGATTTGCATTTGCTTAACCGGAGCTATGCGATGAACGTCGCGGAAACGGCATCAACATTCGCGGAAATGATCGTCGCTGACGCCGCTGTGAAAAACGCCAGGACCGAAGAAGAGAAGCTTGCACTCCTGGATGACAAGGTTCAGCGTTCAGTCGCGTTCCTTATGAATATCCATGCAAGATTCCTGTTCGAAACGAGCTTTTACGAAGAGCGGAAAAAGGGCTTTGTCAGTGCTTCCCGCCTGAATGAATTGATGGAAGAAGCACAGCGCGAGGCATTTCTCGATTCTCTTGAAGAATACCATCCTACATTCTGGGCTTCAAAGCTCCATTTCTTTATCACGGGCGTGCCGTTCTACAATTTCCCGTATACGTTCGGTTACCTGTTCTCGCTCGGCATTTATGCGAGGGCGCTCGAGGAAGGAAGCGGGTATGAAGAGAAGTATATCGCGCTCCTGAAGGATACAGCATCGATGACAGTCGAGGAGCTGGCTGAGAAGCATCTAGGGGCAGATTTGACAAAACAGGACTTCTGGGCAAGTGCCATTAAGCTTTGCATGGATGATGTCCATGAATTCCTTGAACTGACAAAGGACCTTTAATTTTTTCGTAAAAAAACACCCCGCAGCGAGTGGCTGCCGGGGTGTTTTTGGCTATTAAACCTTTTTAAGTTTAAATGGGCTGACCATCAGGAAAGATAGTACCATAACGACAAACAGGAATGTTTGCGGCGGAGCGTAAGGGATGGCAAGGAAACTGAGTGTAACCAGGCATCCGGCAGCCGTGATCGGCAAACCTGTGAAATAGCCGTTGCTTTCGGTGATATTGAATCGGGCCAGGCGGAAGGCTCCGCAGGCAATGAAGAAAATTGTGAAAAACGAACCCGGGCCGCCAAATTCAGATAAGATTCCCTGATATATTAATAGTGCAGGCGCCACGCCAAATGATATAATATCACTCATGGAATCCAATTGCTTTCCCAAATCGGATTCGATATTGAATTTCCTGGCAACCATGCCGTCGAACCTGTCCGCGAGCGCGGCGATGAAAATAAGCAGAAGGCTGAGCCTTAGATTTCCGTGCATCGTAAATATAATTGCAAATCCACCAAGCGATAAATTCAACAATGTCAGGACATTGGCTGTCTGTGTTTTAAGTTTTTTGACTGTCTGGTCTACTACTTCCAATAAAAACATATCCTCACTCCTTTTTGCTATCCGGCTTCCTTAATGGAAAGTCCGGTATAAGAAAGAAGAAACAAAGGCAGTGGCCAAGGTTCCCAATTCTAGCGCGCTAATTATCCGTTGGTTTTAATCATTAACCTATCATACTTCTATTTTAAGTCTTTTATGACGGTTCGTAAAGAGTATATTTACACTATTTGGAGGTAAGTACATTGTTTCAGCCCATCTACAGGCTTTTCATCGAGTTAACAAATGGAAAATGGACATCTTCGCTTCTAAGGAAATTTTCAAGGTCCCCAAGGAGCAGGAGGGCCGTTGCCCGCTTTGCAAAAGCATACAGGCTCAATACCGAAGAAATGGAGACGCCGCTTGCCGAATTTCCGACATTGCACGACTTGTTTATCAGAAAGCTGAAGCCTGGCTCGCGTCCGGTTGACCAGGGGGAATTTTCTGTCGTCAGCCCTGTCGATGCCGTTATCGAGGACATCGGCACAATCAAGCCGAACAGTGAAATGGAAGTAAAGGGGAAAATCTATTCCGTCATTGACATGGTCGGAGACAGGCAAACGGCTGAAAAATATATGGATGGAACGTACATGATCTTTTATTTAAGTCCGAGCCATTACCACCGCATCCATAGCCCTGTCGACGGGGAAGTGAAACGGCAGTGGGAGCTTGGGACCAAATCGTATCCGGTAAATAAGTGGGGCCTGAAATATGGCGTGGACACCTTGTCAAAAAATTACCGGATGATTTCGGAAATCCAAACAGCCAAAGGAATGGTTGCCGTCGTCAAGGTCGGTGCGATGTTTGTCAATTCCATTGAGACGACGCATGAGGGCAGCGAACTGAAAAAAGGGGAAGAAATGGCTTATTTCAGTTTTGGGTCAACGATTGTCCTTCTGTTTGAAAAAGGCTGTTTCATTCCGGAACAATCGATTTCCACCCCATTTGATATCCGGATGGGAGAAAAGGTTGGGACGCTTGGGACACGTTAATAGAGTAGAAAAACGGCGCTATCGCAGCGCCGTTTTTTTATATATTAAAAAAGCCCAGGAATGGGGCTTTGTCAGGAGGATGCCCTGACTTTATGTGATAAAGAGCGGCGCTGGATTTCCTTTTCGATAAGACGAATAAAATCAGGGCTTAGGTTCAGTTCTCTTGCCTTAAAATAGGACTCGATCAACAAATCATCCGACAGTTTGCGCATGCCAGAATTCACCCCCTGTTAAAATATGTGTCTAAAAACACAGTGGCTGCATATAATGGTAAGTTCAATGTTGTTATCCTTAATCTAACAAAAAAAAGGGGGCAGAACAATCGTTCCTATTGTCCACAGCAACCGGTGGATAACCTGTGATTAAGTTGTTTATAATTGGGAAAAAGGTGATAGTAGCAAGTGGTATAATGTTGATAAAGTTATCCACATGTTACGATGGCGCCGAATTTGTCGAAAAGTTTTTCTGGCTATTTTCATCTTTTTGACATTTTTTAGCGCGTAAATATATGAAACGGAAGAATTTTCAATCCTGTTTTCGGCAATTTTCATATAGTGGTCGCGAATAGCTCCGAGTCCTATCGATTCCCGAATTTGAAGTAAAAGAGTGAGTTTGGGAAAAATGTTTTTGAAACCTATGTCAAAATTGGTTATGATGGTAACATTGCCAACCTTATGATATTAAAACGGGGTGTTTACGATGCTAAACCTTTTCCTGCCCACTGAGCATGTAAAGAATATTTTTGAGATTACTCCTCAACAGTTGAAAGATAAGGGCATTAAAGGAATTATTACCGATCTCGACAATACCCTTGTAGAATGGGACAGGCCGCTGGCTACGCCTAAATTGATTGAATGGTTTGATGAGATGCGGAAAAATGATATTCTCGTAACAATCGTTTCGAACAATAATGAACAGCGGGTAAAATCATTCTCCGACCCATTAGGGATTCCGTTTATTTTCCAGGCAAGGAAACCGATGACCCGGGCTTTTAGGAAAGCGGTTGAACGGATGGGGCTGAAACGGGAAGAAACGGTCGTGATTGGAGACCAGTTATTGACGGATGTTTTCGGTGGGAACCGGGGCGGGTTCCATACGATATTAGTGGTTCCCGTAGCGCAGACCGATGGATTTTTCACACGATTCAACCGGAAGATTGAGCGCAGGATCCTGAATTTTTTCCGAAAAAAAGGAATGATTGATTGGGAGGTTTAACAGTGGACGAGGAACGTGATATTTGCATTGGATGCGGGGTAGCCATCCAGACGGAGTCCCCGGACGAACTCGGCTATGCCCCCGCTTCCTCTTTAGGGAAGGAGCAGATCATTTGCCAGCGCTGCTTCCGCCTAAAGCATTACAATGAGGTTCAGGATGTCAGCCTGACCGATGATGATTTTTTGGAAATTTTGAACCAAATTGGAAAGACGGACGCCTTGATTGTGAAAATTGTTGACATTTTCGACTTCAATGGCAGCTGGATTCCGGGAATGCACCGCTTTGCAGGCGGCAATAAGATCCTCCTTGTTGGAAACAAGGTTGACTTGCTTCCAAAATCGGTCAAGCACAATAAGCTGATCAATTGGATGAAACATGAATCGAAGGAACTCGGCCTCCAGGCAGAAGATGTATTCCTCATTTCGGCGGCTAAAGGACAAAATATCAGGGAAACGGCAGAGGCAATCGATTCCTACCGGCAGGGCAGGGATGTGTACGTTGTCGGCTGTACGAATGTCGGTAAATCAACGTTTATCAACAGGATTATCCGTGATGTAGCCGGTGGCCAGGATGTTATTACAACATCCCACTTTCCCGGCACAACCTTGGACATCATCAAAATACCGCTTGATGACGGAAAAGCCCTCATCGATACCCCGGGAATTATCAATCATCACCAGATGGCGCACTACGTCGGCAAAAAGGACTTGAAGGTCATTACCCCGAAAAAGGAAATAAAGCCAAAGGTCTATCAGCTGAATGAGGGGCAGACATTGTTCTTCGGCGGCCTCGGCCGGCTTGATTACACCGCGGGCGGCAGAAGGGCGCTTGTTTGCCATTTTTCCAATGACCTCGGCATCCACCGGACAAAGACGGAAAACGCCGATGAGCTGTATAAACGCCATGTCGGGGAAATGCTGACGCCGCCTAACAGTGATGAGCTTGACACATTCCCCGAGCTTGTAAAACAGGAGTATTCAATCAGGGAACCTAAGACCGATATTGTCTTTTCCGGGCTTGGATGGGTAACAGTCAATGAGCCAGGGGCGAAAGTAACTGCCTATGTTCCCCGGGGCGTCCAGACGATGCTGCGGAAGTCGCTTATTTAGGTTTAGGGGGAATTTCGGTGAAAAAGCTTTTTGGCGTTATCGGGAATCCGATTGCACACTCCCTTTCGCCCCATATGCATAATGATCTGTTCAGCCTGTACGGGATTGACGCGCATTATCATCCCTTCCTTGTTGAAGAGGGACGGTTACAGGAAGCTGTTTCCGGTTTAAAGGCAATCGGGGCGGCGGGGTTCAATGTAACGATTCCATACAAAACGGACATTATGCCTCTTTTGGATTGGATCGACCCGCTAGCAAAAGAAATAGGCGCGGTCAATACAGTCGTTAACCGGGATGGGCAGCTTGCCGGTTATAATACGGACGGGCCCGGATTCCTGAAGAGCCTTGAGGAAGGTTTTCCTCCGCTTGAAAATCCAGCCATTCTCGTAATCGGCGCTGGCGGGGCGGCAAGGGCGATTTATTTTACCCTTGAAAAAACAAGGCCGGCGGTGATTGATATTTGCAATCGCAGCCTTCCGAAAGCGGACTCGCTAACAGGCGAATCGAAATTGGGCGTTCCGTCCAGGGCGCTTACAATGGAAGAAGCGGCCGAAAGAATCAATGAGTACGATATGGTCATCCAGACAACTTCTGTCGGGATGCACCCGGAAACAGGCGTGAGCCCGATTGGCCTCAACAACCTGAATAAGCGGGTGCATGCCGCCGATATTATTTACAATCCTTCCGAAACGGAATTCCTGAAACAGGCCCGCCTGCGGGGAGCGAGGACAATGAATGGCCTTGGGATGTTTGTCCATCAGGGCGCCCTAGCCTTCGAACTGTGGACGGGAATCAAGCCGGATGCGGACAGGATGCGTAAAACCGTACTGAAACAACTAGGAGGTGCTATATGTTAACAGGAAAGCAAAAAAGGTTTCTCCGTTCCAAGGCCCATCACCTTACCCCTATTTTCCAAGTAGGAAAGGGCGGAGTGAACAGCAACATGGTCAAGCAGATTGCCGAAGCCCTCGAAGCGAGGGAGTTACTGAAGGTTAGCGTCCTTCAGAACTGTGACGAAGACAGGGACACGGTCGCGGAGGAACTCGCCAATGGGGCGCGTGCCGAGCTTGTCCAAATTATCGGAAACACAATCGTCCTTTACAAAGAATCTGTTGAGAATAAACAAATCCAGCTCCCTTAGGGCATAATAAGGAGGAGGCTTCATGAAAAAGGTAGGCATTCTTGGGGGGACATTCAATCCGCCGCATCAGGGCCATTTAATTATCGCCAACGAGGTTTGCCATTCCCTCGGCCTTCATGAAATATGGTTTATGCCGAACCAGGAACCTCCCCATAAACATAAAGCGGCCGGGGCATTGGATGCAGACCGGGTCGCGATGCTTGAAGCTGCGATAAAAGGGAATAAGTTGTTTAAGGTGGAAAAGGCGGAGCTCGAAAGGCAGGGGCCTTCCTACACGTTTGAAACAATGAAAATCCTGGCCGAAAGGTACCCTGATTGCCAATTTTATTTTATTATTGGGGCCGATATGGTTGAATATTTGCCGAAGTGGCATAAAATTGACGAGCTTTTGAATCTGGTTACTTTTGTCGGCGTCCAGCGTCCGGGCTACTCAATGGAGACGCCTTATCCGATTGAAACGGTGGAGGTTCCTGCTATCGACCTGTCGTCAAGCATGATAAGGGAAAGGCTTCGTGAAGGCAAAACGGTACAATATCTTTTGCCGGAACGCGTCATCAGTTACATTGGGGAGAATAAACTATATGGAACGTGAAAAAGCTTTGCAAATCGTGAAAGGACAATTGACGGAACACCGTTATGTCCATACGCTCGGGGTCGTTGAAACTTCAATAGCGCTTGCCAGGAAGTACGGCGCAGACCCGGACAAGGCGGAGCTGGCCGCAATCTTCCATGATTATGCGAAGTTCCGCCCGAAAGATGAAATGAAGAAAATTATTTTGGAAAACGGGTATCCACAGGACCTGCTTGAGTATAGCCCGGAGTTATGGCATGCCCCAGCCGGCGCTTTTCTCGTTGAAAAGGAAGCGGGGGTTACCGACCCGGATATATTGGATGCGATTCGCTACCACACATCCGGCAGGCCGGGGATGTCGCTTTTGGAAAAAATCGTTTACCTGGCCGATTATATCGAACCAGGCCGAAATTTTCCCGGTGTCGAGGAGACACGCGAGCTGGCCGAGAAAAACCTTGAGCTCGCGCTTATCCAGTCGGTCAGGAACACGATTTCATTTTTGATGAAAAAAAATCAGCCGGTCTACCCGGCAACCTTTTTAACCTATAATGACCTCGTAAAAAACAGGAGGATTGATGAATGAGCAAGCAAGAGTTGCTTCAGATTGCGGTAAAGGCCGCCGATGATAAAAGGGCTGAGGATATCCTGGCCCTGAATATGAATGGGATTTCGCTGATTGCCGATTACTTTATCATCTGCCACGGAAACTCAGATAAGCAGGTACAGGCAATCGCCCGTGAAATCAAGGAAAAAGCCGGGGAGAATGGCTTTAGTGTCCGCAGGATTGAAGGCCTTGACGAAGCGAAGTGGGTTTTAATTGACCTTGGCGATGTAGTCGCCCATGTGTTCCACCGCGACGAGCGGACGTATTACAATCTTGAACGCCTTTGGGGAGATGCTCCGCTCGAAAACATCTCAAGCGTTCTAAACCCATGAGTTACGGGCATTTCGCCTATTTGTACGATGAATTGATGGAAGATGCGCCGTACGATGAATGGGTGGAGTGGGTCCTTAACGCCTGGGAGACATTTGGGCCAGATGGGGAGAAATCCCTTCTTGACCTTGGCTGCGGAACGGGAGAGCTATCACTTCGGTTTGCAGGGGAAGGCTTTTCCGTTACCGGGGTGGACCTTTCAGCGGATATGCTTTCGGTAGCCCGGGCAAAATCCGAGGATGCCGGTTTCACCATTCCATTTTACGAACAGGATATGGCTCAGCATGAACTGCCTGGAGATTATGGGATGATCGGGATTTTCTGTGATTCACTCAATTATTTAACGACAGAGGAAGCAGTCAAAAGCACGTTCCGGCAGGCGTCAGTCCATCTTTCGCCAGGAGGCTTGCTGGTATTTGATGTCCACTCTACCGGAAAAATTGAAAATGGCTTTGTTGACCATTCCTTTTCCCTAAGCGGGGACCGTGTATCGTATATTTGGGATAGCTTTGGCGGAGGTGAACCGCATAGCGTTGAACACGAAATCAGCTTTTTTGTCCTCGATGAATCCGACGGCCGCTATGACCGCTTCGATGAGGTCCATTATCAGAGGACGTATCCTACTGGCGTGTATGCGGACTGGCTCAAGGAGGCGGGGKTTACCATTGTTTCAATAACGGCGGATTTCAAAAATTTCCCGCCAAACAACGATTCTGAACGGATTTTCTTTATTGCCAAGAAACAATAAATACAAAATGGCCAATCCTTTTTGGAATTGGCCAATTTTTTTTAAAAAAAGAAGGAAATCACTTCTAAGCGGCGAATTAGTTGGGAGAATACTGTTCTTCAGCTTTTTTTAAATCCTCTTCAAATTTCGCATGGGTCGCATCGAGCAAATGATAAAATAAATCCCCAATCCCTTTTTCAAGAACCTTTATACCCTCACCTGTAATTCCGCCTTTCACGCATACCTTTTCCTGCAGCGTGGGCAATGTGTAATGGCCCTGGCTTAATAATTCTCCCATTCCAATGATCATGGTGCTGGCCATTTGCGTCGCCCGTTCTTTATCGATTGCCGTTTTTTTGACGGCCGCTTCTATGAACGCCTGTAAAAGGAAACTGAAAAATGCTGGCCCGCAACTGACAATATCGGATGAAACACGGACATATTCCTGTTCAATCTCGATTGGGGTCGATAGTTTGGACAGGAAATTAAACGCTTTGTTTTTCCATTCCGGATCACATTTTTCCCCGTATGTCATAAGGCATGCGCCGGCCAATGCCCTGTTTGTAATGCTCGGTATTGCCCTGATGACCGAACAGTCTACAAGAGTCTCAATTTGGCCTGTACGAATCGGGCTTGTTATGGATACAAGGCATTTTTCTTTTGTCAGAAGGGAAGTGATCGTTCCGAGGAGCCCGTGGATTTCCAAGGGCTTGACACAAATAAACACCATATCCGAATGACGGGCAACTTCCTCGGCCTTTTCGGCAACCTGGATGCCCGGATACACTTTTTTAAGCTCCAATGCTTTCGCCATCGTCCTGTTGGCGACCATAAGGGACTCCGCTTTTACCGCCCCGCTATCAATAAACGCTTCTGCGAGAATTCGCCCCATATTACCTGTCCCGATAATACCGATATTCATCTTCACAATCCCCTCCTGGCCAAACGAATTCCACTACAACAATATGAATCGGACAAGCAAATTATACCTAAAGGAGAATTTTCAATGACAGAGTGGCTGAACAGCAATAAACTCTATTTAGCCGCGGCCGTTGCCGCACTCGGAATCTTTTTGTATTATAGCTTCTTTCGGGAGCCTGTTCCGGAAATGAGCGGGCAGGCGGACCCTTTCCTGGAAATGGAGGAACGGGCGGAATCACCAGGCGCAGATGCCGGGGAGGAGAACGTACTGATTCTTGTCGATGTAAAAGGGGAAGTGAGAAAACCGGGGGTGTACCGTGCGGAGAAAGACGAAAGGGTAATTGATATGATTGAAAGGGCAGGCGGCCTGACGGAAAAGGCGGACGCGGCCCAGGTCAATTTTGCCCAAAAGCTCGAGGACGAGATGGTCATTTTTATTCCGTTAACAGGAACGGAAGGGCCGCAAATGTCCTTGCCTGCGCCCGGTTCGGCAGAGAATGGGAAAATCAACATCAATAAAGCCGATGCGGCGGGACTTCAGGAAATACCGGGAATTGGCCCTGCCAAGGCGGCAGCCATCATTGAATACAGAGAAAAAAACGGGCCTTTTAAAGATACCGCCCAATTAAAGGAGATTAGCGGAATAGGGGAGAAAACGTATGAAAAGCTCGAATCTTCCATTACTGTCCGTTGACCGTATGCGACAAAGGAAGGTAAACTGATAAGGACAAACAGCCAACACAGCATAAGGGGGAATTGAAAAATGGAAAGAATTTCGTGGGACCAGTATTTTATGGCGCAAAGCCATTTGCTGGCCCTGAGGAGCACATGTACCCGGCTGACGGTAGGAGCGACTATTGTAAGGGATAAACGGATCATTGCCGGCGGATACAACGGATCAATTGCAGGCGGGGAGCATTGTACGGACCATGGCTGCTATGTCATTGACCACCATTGCGTCCGAACGATCCACGCGGAAATGAACGCTCTCCTGCAATGCGCGAAATTTGGCGTTCCCACCGATGGAGCGGAAATCTATGTGACCCACTTCCCGTGCCTGCAATGTTCCAAGGCGCTCATCCAGGCGGGCATCAAAACGGTCTATTACGCAACGGATTATAAAAACCACCCTTATGCGGTTGAACTTTTCGAAAAGGCAAATGTGAAAACTGAAAAGGTGGAATTGGAAGAGACCATTATTGACTTCAGTAAAATTGCCTCTATTCCTAGCCTTGCCCAGGAAACTGGCCGCTAATTCAATTTGCGCATCCCCGGTTTGCAGCGGATGCGCAGATTGATTTTCTAAAGCGCACGCACAAAACAACAGTATAGTGATGATTTCCGGAGGTAATTATGAAAAAGAAGTTCATCCTCCTTGCCCCCGCGGCCCTTTTAGGGACCTTAACCGCGTTTTATCACGTGAACCCCATTCTTCTCGCCTTCCTTCTTTACCTTTTTTTCCTGTTAAAAATAAAAAGGTTTACGTTTGTGGACATTGTTCTCGTCGTTGTCGTATTTGTGCTATTTTCCGAATTTGGATTCCAGTCAGTCCAGAAAAACAGAACACTTCTTTCCGGAAATGAAAGGGAGTTCACATTAAGTTTTCGGTCCGGCGCAAAAATTGATGGCGACTTTTTTATTGCAGAAGCGGTCGATGCCCGAACCAGCGAACATGTTATGGCTACATACAAAATAAAAAGTGAATTGGAAAAAGCAGCTCTTGAAAAAGCAAGTTTTGTCGGAAGAAGCTGCCGGCTTACGGGAAAATTGGATCTCCCTTCCGGTGCAAGAAACCCGGGCGCCTTCGATTACAGGGAATATTTAGGCAGGCGCCACGTTTTTTGGATGCTGAAGCTTGACGGCGCTCCACTAGGGATGTGCAGGGAAGAGGCTTCAGGCATTGTTGAAAGGCTCGGCAAGCTCCGGGAGCGGGGGATTAAAGGCATGTCCGGACACCTTCCCGCGGAGACTGTTCCAGTTGCGGCCGCTCTCATATATGGTGAACAGTCGCTATTCTCCCTCGAGGTGAGCGGAGCCTACAAAAATTTAGGGATTACCCATTTGTTAGCGATTTCTGGCATGCAAGTGACCATTTTGGCAGGAGCAGCCTTATATGCTGGCATCCGAATGGGCGTAACGCGTGAACGGATGGCCGGGAGCCTTTTGTTCCTTCTTCCTCTGTATGCCATCCTCGCAGGTGGTTCTCCATCCGTAATCAGGTCGGTTCTGATGGCCGAAATTCTCCTGCTCGCAAATCTCCGCCCGCACTCTTTCCCTGTCAGCGCAATCGATGCCCTTTCCCTATCCCTTGGAGTGTATTTATTGGCAGATCCCTATATCCTGTTTGATCCCGGCTTTCAATTATCCTACGCGGTTACTTTTGCCCTTTTAGTATCGTCGCGTGCATTACAGGGGATGAAAGCTGGGGGCGCCGTCCTCCTGCTTGCCGGGACGATGATCTCCCAGAATGCCGCCTTGCCAATTTTGTTGTCCCATTTTTATGGCATCCCCCTGATTGCAGCCGTGGCAAACCTCATCTACATTCCGCTTTATTCGTTCTTTTTGATGCCGGCTGTGTACATTTTATATCCATTCAGCTTTTTGGGCGGTTTGGGTGATTCTGCAGCCTATTATGTAAATAAGGGAATTATCCTCTCGGACAGGCTAGCGGTTTTCATGGCGAAAACCCCTTTCCAGCTTACCCCCGGACACCTGGGTTTGCCGGCAGTCTCGTTTTATGCCGCGGCTGTCATTTGTTCCCTCATTTTTTGGGAAAAAGCTCAGCCTGGTAAAAAGGCGGCCGTATTTCTCTGCATCCCGATTATCTTTCTGGTTATTCATGTAGAAATTAAGCAGGCAAGCCCTTCTGCCGGGGAAATCACATTGATTGATGTTGGCCAGGGTGACAGCATTTTAATAAAGCTGCCGGACTATAAAGGGGTTTATCTTATTGATACAGGCGGGGTTGTTGATTTTGGAAAAAAGGAATGGCAGCAGCGGAAAAAGCCATTTGATCCCGGAAAGGACACTGTCATTCCCCTTTTAAAAGCTAAAGGCATAACAAAAATTGATAAGTTAATCCTGACACACGGCGATATGGACCATATTGGCGGTGCCGCTGCAATCCTGGATGAAATGAGGGKTGAGGAAATTATGATTCCAGACATGAGGGAGAAATCCGGACTGGAAGAAAGAATGATCTTCCTCGCAGCCGAAAAGGGAATTCCCATCCGGGAGGTATCAAGGGGAGAGAATTGGCAGGCCGGGCCTTATAGCTTCTATATCCTTTCACCCGGAAAAGGATATACTGGAGAACGGAATGGCGGTTCAGTCTCCATTTATTCCGTTCTAGGAGGCAAGAGGTGGTTTTTTACAGGGGACCTTGATCAACAGGCAGAGAACGAGATTGCGGGTACGTTCCCAAAATTGAAAATTGATGTCCTGAAGGCTGGCCATCACGGGAGCAAAACCTCTTCATCGGAGCAATTCCTAAAAATGTACCAGCCCGAGTTCGTCCTTGTTTCCGCGGGAGTGAACAACAGATTTGGCCACCCGAATGATGAAACCTTAAAGAGGTTTGAAGAAATTGGCGCAATGGTATTCAGGACCGACCTCCACGGGGCAATAACGTATACTTTTGAAGGAAATTCAGGAACCTTTTCTTCCTTTTTGCCATACACTGGACCATCGACCGGAAAAAATAAAGCCTCCGGGCCAAAATGAAAAGATTGCAACTCCGGAGCCAGTCCCGGTTAGCAGGAAAACCTTTCGCCAACAACAGAAATTGGACCACGGGACTCATTTCGGTTAGCCAAAACGGCTACCGGGAGAACAACCCCACGAATCCCGTTTTATGTTAGCCAAAACGGCTATCGGGGCAGAACAACAAGACGGAAACCATTCCTGTTGCCAAAAAGGCTTTAAGGGCAAAATAAAAAGGCCGCGGCAGGCGGCCTTGGAAGGCATCCATTATGAACCGATGGCATGGATGACTGTCGCGATTAGGAACATGGTTGCGAAAAAACCAAAGGAAACAATAAAGCCAACCCCTGAATCAATCGCATCGTTACGTTTGCTCTGGACGTTTTGTTCAAATTCGTTCACAAGCTACCCCTCCCTATATTCCATAATAGTATAAGCCATCCCCCAAAAAAAATCCAGCGCTGCATGCACGGCCGCTTTTTGTCAGTACTTAACACAAATAGTTTTTTCGTCAGGAGCGAAATATAAAAACAGTAAGGCGTTCCGCCGGCAGGCAAGGCCCGGGGCTTGTCGATCCGGCGTTCATATAAAATGGGGATCGGATATGGATTTCCGATTCCCTTTGAATGCTTGTAAAATTGGACGGGCTTCTTTAGGATAGAGAGAGAAAAAGGTGTATTTATTTGGGGAGAGTTGCAGGAATGGTAATGGAATTATGGAAACAAATCAGGGCGAAGCAGTTTTCTCCGGTGTATTTGTTATACGGTACTGAATCGTTTTTGATGAAGGAAACAGGCCAGCTTTTGCTTGACCAGGTGCTTGGGGATGAACGGGATTTTAACTTTTCAACCTACGACATGGAGGAGGCGCCTATAGAAGCTGCGCTTGAAGATGCGGAAACGTTTCCTTTTATGGGGGAGAAAAAAATTGTCTTTGTCCAGAATCCAGTCTTTTTGACCTCGGAGAAACAAAAGGAAAAAACGGTCCACAACCTTCAAAGGCTGGAAGCTTACTTGAAGGAGCCTGCACCGTACACGATTTTGGTGTTTTTTGCCCCATATGAAAAGCTGGATGAACGGAAAAAGCTTACAAAGGAATTAAAGCGGGTAGCGGTTACCGCTGAATTGAAAAAACTTTCCGATCAGGAACTGAAGCATTGGATTGCCGGCCAGGCGAAACGCAAGGGGTTCAGTATTGAGCCGGAGGCAGTGGAAATCGTCGCTGCACTTGCCGGAAGCAATTTGTTCATGCTGTCGAATGAATTGGACAAGCTGGCCCTGTATGCCGGTCCCGGCGGCAAAGTGGATGGGCCGACCGTCGAAATGCTCATCCCAAAATCGCTTGAACAAAACATTTTCAGCCTTACCGATAAGGTTGTGCAACGCAAAACGGCAGACGCGCTGCGTATCTATTATGATTTGATTAAGCAAAATGAGGAACCAATAAAAATTCTCGCTCTATTGGCCGGCCAGTTCCGGCTCATTTACCAAATAAAAGAACTGGCCAGGAAGGGGTATGGCCAGCAGCAAATTGCCGGTTTGCTCAAAGTCCATCCATACAGGGTCAAGATGGCGGCAGGGCTTGCGGGGAGATTTTCCGATGAGGAGCTCACGGGGATGATTGGGCAGCTTGCCGAAGCAGACTACAAAATGAAAACCGGGGGAGCCGATAAATCACTCCTTGTCGAAATGTTCCTTATGAAGCTTGGAAGGCCATCATAAAAAAAACAGCCTGCTCCTTTTCGTGGAGCAGGCTTTTCACTCTTATAGAGCGTTGATTTTCTTTGCTAGGCGAGACTTTTTGCGGGCAGCTGCATTTTTATGGATAAGGCCTTTAGTAACAGCTTTGTCAAGCTGGCTCACCGCTCCGGCAAAAACTTCTTTCGCTGCTTCGCCGTCGTTCAATACGATTGCAGATTCAGCTTTTTTAACAGCAGTACGCATTGCAGACTTTGCAGCTGTATTTTGAGCGTTGTTTGCTTCGTTTGTTTTTACGCGTTTGATAGCAGATTTAATGTTTGGCATTCCATTCACCTCCTAAAAAAGAACCGAGACACTTCTATGAACTCGACATTTCACTTCCATAAACATAAATAGGAACAAAAGATATTCTATCAAACGCATGCCAATATTGCAATACTCAACGAACAAAATGTGTAAAACCAATCTCCTTGACAGGCTGAATGAATTGCCCGGATCCAGGAAAACATAATAAGTAACATGAATGGCAATTCAACTAAGACTTGGGGGCAATAGTACATGAGTGAAATGTTCGATATTCGCAACTATGGACTTAGGACAGACCTGGCTGTAGAAGCAAGGGAAATGGCAATCGCCGGCAGGGAGGGAACAATTGGGCAGGAACGGAATGTTTCCGAAATCGAAGGAGTCATCATAAAGGAAAAAGAGATTGATGGGATGAAGGTTTCTCTTGTGGAAATAACAAAGGAAGGAGAAAAACAGGTTGGGAAGAAGCCCGGGCGCTACTTGACGATAGAAGTGGCGGGCATCCGCCAGCAGGATACCGAGCTTCAGCAAAAGGTTGGGAAATTATTTGCTGATGAATTTGGCGGGTTTTTGGAGAGCGCCGGAATCGGGAAAGAGGATTCATGCCTTGTTGTGGGCCTCGGAAATTGGAATGTAACGCCCGATGCACTTGGGCCAATCGTCTGCGAGAATCTTCTTGTGACGAGGCATCTCTTCAATCTCCAACCTGAAAATGTTAAAGAAGGCTACCGGTCTGTCAGCGCGCTTGCGCCGGGCGTCATGGGACTGACTGGAATAGAGACGAGCGATATTATCCAGGGGGTAGTTGGAAAGACGAAACCGGGATTTGTCATTGCAGTCGATGCGCTTGCTTCGAGGTCGATCGAAAGAGTCAATTCGACAATCCAAATTTCGGATACGGGGATCCACCCAGGGTCAGGGGTCGGCAACAAACGGAAGGAGCTCAGCAAGGAAACCCTTGGTATTCCGGTTATCGCTATAGGCGTGCCGACGGTCGTCGATGCTGTTTCCATTACAAGCGACGCCATTGATTTTGTCCTGAAGCATTTCGGCAAGGAGTTGAAGGAAGGGAACAAGCCGTCGAGGGCGCTTGTTCCGGCTGGCATGACGTTTGGAAAGAAGAAAAAGCTGACAAATGAGGACTTGCCTGAAGAAGAGCATAGAAAAACGTTTCTTGGCATCGTTGGCACCCTTGAGGAAGAGGAAAAACGCCAATTGATTCATGAGGTCCTGGCTCCGCTCGGGCACAATTTGATGGTAACGCCAAAGGAAGTGGATGTATTCATCGAGGATATGGCAAACCTGATTGCAACAGGGTTAAATTCGGCGCTTCATTCTGAAGTCGACCAGGAAAATACGGGTTTCTATACAAGGTAAGCTTTTTCCTGGCCACTTAATCAGAACCCGCCTTAAAAAGAAAACCTATTGCCATGCACATGCCACCTAAAATGAGGAACAGGTTCTACCAACTCTATCGCTTTCATATGATTTACTAGAAACTCGGTTCAAGGCATGTTGATTGTCTTTATGGCAATCCCTTGAATCGCTGTAGATCATTGGAGGGGATGGTGGGACGATGAAACACAGGCCGAACAATGCACTAATTTTATCAGGGACAGGCCTGGCAAAGGGGGCCGCCCTGCTGGCCAGCTTCCTGATTTGCATTTTTACCGCAAGCGGGCTCCTTGCATCCCTAGGTACGGGAAACACCCAAAAATCATTCGGCCTTGGAAATTCGCCAGGCAGAATCAATACGGAACTGCTTTACCGATTCGCGGGATGGGAGAACCATTACTTCGCGAGCCAGGATGGAAAAGGCGCGAGCCCGAAGCTTGCAAATCTTTTTTTATCCGTATCGGCAAATATAAAGTTAGACGACCCGAGAAGCTTGCTAGGACGGGAGTTGCCAGGTTTCTATTTGTTTGATGGCAGGATTGCCGTAGCGGGAGAAGGGACCAATTATACAAATATGCCAATTGAATCGGCTCCGCCAATTGAAATAATGAGGGCGGAAAGGGAGGCTGCGCTTCAAAACCTCGCCGATATTCCTTCTACCGGCAATGGCAGCTCCCCTGCACCGAGGTGGAAAGAAGGTGTGTTCATCTATTTCTCCCATAACCGGGAGTCTTATTTGCCTTACCTAAAAGGTGAAAAAGAGCCCAATCGCGCCTACCATTCGAAAATCAACGTCACGCAAATAGGGGATGTCCTGAAGAGTAGCCTTGAAGCTAGGGGAATTGGCTCGACTGTCGATAAAACGGATATTAATAATAGGTTGCTATCCAAAAAATTAGGATATGAAAAATCATATTCAGAAGCCAGGAATGTAGTTAAAGAAGCGATGGCAACGAATAAGGAACTTCTATATTATTTCGACATCCACAGGGATTCCCATCGAAAAAAAGAAACGACCAAACTAATTAACGGAGCTTCTTATGCAAAGCTGGCATTCGTTATCGGTGGTGACAATCCCAATTTCAAAAAGAATGAGCAATTCGCAACAGAGCTTCATGAGCTTCTTGAGAAAAACTACAAAGGCCTTAGTAGAGGTGTCGTGGTGAAAAAGGGAAAGGGGACGAATGGCAAGTACAACCAGGATTTATCAGGAAACGCCATTCTTATTGAATTTGGGGGAGTCGATAATACCTTCGAGGAATTGAACCGGTCCGCTGAAGCATTCGCAGATGTTTTTGCTGATTATTTCTGGCAGGCAGAAAGTGTGGAAAAACCGATTGAACAGCCGACTGATAAAAAGTAAGAGGAGGGAGCGGCATGAAGCTCTATATGTTAAAAGCACTTGGCCTTGCCGCGATCATGTTCGCGCTCGCCCTCGGGGGGATGCAGGCGGCAAATGACGGAATCAGCCGCATAAAGGGATATGGAGAACCTGAATTCAAGCAGCCTGTTTCTCTTGAAAAAGAAGGCCATGAAGATTTGACAGTCGGAATTATGGGAAGCGAGGTCGCCACAATCCGTTTAAATGAAAGAGGCCAACAAATTGAGGATACGGAAGGCATCAATGTGTTTTCCTCAATAGGCAAAGCACTGACAAGTATTCTGTCAGGAGCCGTAAAAGGAATAATTGATTTCTTTTCAAAGTAATATGCTTTTGTTTTTGTGTCCGGGTATGGAAGGCCCGGGCACTATTTTTATGTTTTATTTTCCTGCACGGCGGTAAGTGGCGCCACTTTTTCCTTCAATTCCCTGCATAACAGAATCCATATCTATCTCCGTGGGGATACCTGCACTTTTCATTGAAAGTTGATTTTCGTGCTGATATAATCAAAAATAGTCTACAGGTGCGTAAAACAGGAGTGAACCCTATTGAATAGAGAACAACGTTTGAAGAGGCAGTCGAAAATAAGGAACTTTTCGATTATAGCCCATATTGACCATGGCAAGTCGACGCTTGCCGATCGAATTTTGGAAAAAACGAATGCATTGACCTCACGTGAAATGAAGGACCAGTTGCTTGACTCCATGGACCTGGAGCGTGAGCGTGGCATAACGATTAAGCTAAACGCCGTCCAGTTGAAGTATAAGGCAAAAGACGGGGAAGAATATATCTTCCATTTAATCGATACACCGGGGCACGTCGATTTCACTTATGAGGTCTCGCGAAGCCTCGCAGCATGTGAAGGAGCAATTCTTGTTGTCGATGCCGCTCAGGGGATTGAAGCGCAGACCTTGGCAAACGTCTATCTTGCCCTTGATAACGACCTGGAAATCCTTCCGGTTATTAATAAAATTGACTTGCCAAGCGCTGACCCGGAGCGAGTCCGCAATGAAATCGAGGATGTCATTGGCCTTGATGCTTCCGAAGCGGTCCTCGCTTCCGCCAAAGCCGGCATTGGAATCGAAGACATCCTTGAGCAGGTAGTCAAGCAGGTTCCCGCTCCAACGGGAGATCCGGAGGCGCCATTAAAAGCCTTAATATTCGACTCGCTGTATGATGCGTATCGGGGCGTTGTTGCCTATATCAGGGTTGTCGACGGAACAATTAAGGTTGGCGACAAAGTTAAGATGATGGCAACCGGGAAAGAATTCGAAGTAAACGAAATCGGGGTGTTCTCGCCTAAAGCGGAACCGCGCGAAGAACTGACAGTCGGGGATGTCGGCTTCCTTACCGCTTCGATTAAAAATGTGAGTGATACGAGGGTCGGGGATACGATTACCAACGCGAAAGGCGGGGTAACCGAGCCGTTGCCAGGCTACCGGAAATTAAATCCGATGGTCTTCTGCGGTCTTTATCCAATTGATTCAAATAAATTCAACGATTTGCGTGAAGCCCTCGAAAAGCTTGAGCTGAATGATGCGGCTCTCCAGTTTGAGCCTGAAACATCCCAGGCGCTTGGCTTCGGTTTCCGCTGCGGATTCCTTGGCCTGCTCCACATGGAAATCATCCAGGAGCGGATTGAGCGCGAGTTTAAAATCGACCTGATTACAACGGCACCGAGTGTAATTTACCATGTTCTTTTGACGGACGGAACCGAGCTTAGCGTGGACAACCCATCCAATATGCCGGACCCGCAAAAAATCGACCATGTCGAAGAGCCATATGTTAAAGCAACCATGATGGCCCCGAACGATTATGTCGGCGCGATTATGGAACTTTGCCAGCATAAACGGGGTATTTTCATCGACATGCAATACTTGGATGAAAAGCGTGTCAGCATTGTATATGAAATTCCGCTTGCTGAAATTGTTTATGACTTCTTCGACCAGCTCAAATCGAATACAAGGGGCTATGCGTCCTTTGATTATGAGCTGATTGGCTATAAGCCTTCCAAGCTGGTCAAGATGGACATTCTGCTGAACACTGAAAAGGTTGATGCCTTGAGCTTCATCGTCCATAAGGATTTTTCCTACGAACGTGGAAAGGCGATCGTCGAAAAGCTGAAGGACCTCATACCGAGGCAGCAATTCGAGGTGCCTGTCCAGGCAGCTATCGGACAGAAGATCGTTGCCCGTTCCACAATAAAAGCAATTCGTAAAAACGTGCTCGCAAAATGTTACGGCGGGGACATTTCCCGGAAACGGAAGCTTCTTGAGAAGCAAAAGGAAGGGAAAAAGCGAATGAAACAAGTGGGTTCTGTTGAAGTCCCGCAGGAAGCATTCATGGCCGTCCTTAAAATGGATGACAGCGGACCGAAAAAGTAAACGAGATACGAGATGGCAGGCACCCGCCCGATCAGGCGGTGCCTGCCTTTTTTCATATAGGTGAATTGCCTTATATTAGAAGAAAGCGTCATAGCTTCTTGCTTCTTATTTTTTTGCCTTCTTATAGTATAATGGTTTAATATGTTTTTCTTGGAGTGATAAACGTGAATGAAACGAAATATACAGCGCCAGCCGCTGCCTATATCCATATTCCATTTTGTCAGCATATTTGCCACTATTGCGATTTCAATAAATTTTTCCTTCAGGGCCAGCCGGTTGACGAGTACTTAGAATCCCTCGATAAGGAGATTGGGCTCACACTTGGCCGCTATCCGGCGGGGGAGATGAAAAGTATATTTGTAGGAGGTGGAACGCCAACAGCCTTGAACAGTGCACAGTTGGAGAAGCTTTGCGGAAGCATTAACGCCAATTTGCCCAAGGCGCCTGGCCTTGAGTACACGTTTGAAGGAAATCCTGGCGACCTTTCCTATGAAAAACTGGCTATTCTTAAGGATGCCGGAGTGAACAGGCTGAGCCTTGGAGTTCAGTCATTTAACGATGAATTGCTTGAGAAAATCGGCCGGAGCCATAGGGCAAGGGATGTGTACAAAACAGTCGAGGATGCAAAAAGGGCGGGGTTCGAAAACATTTCCATCGATCTCATCTACGCACTTCCCGGACAATCGCTTGGCGATTTCAGGGAAACGCTAACCGAAGCACTATCCCTTGGCCTTCCCCATTTTTCAGGCTACTCGCTCATCATCGAGCCAAAGACGGTTTTTTATAACCTGATGAGAAAGGGAAAACTCCCATTGCCTGGCGAGGATGTGGAAGCGGCCATGTACGAACTGCTAATGGATGAAATGGCTTCGCATGGCTACCAGCAATACGAGATAAGCAATTTTTCAAAAAAAGGCTATGAAAGCCTCCATAATCTGACGTATTGGAGAAATGAGGAATACTATGGATTCGGGGCGGGTGCGCACAGTTATGTTGGAAAAGTCCGCCGCTCCAATATCGGTCCGCTTAACAGATATATGGCCTCCCTTAAAGACGGGCAGCTTCCTGTCTTGGAGGAAAATGAGGTAACAAAGGAAGAAGCGATGGAAGAAGAAATGTTCCTTGGCCTAAGGATGGCGGAAGGAGTCAGAAAGAGTCATTTTAAAAAGAAATTCAATGTTTCGCTCGAATCTGTTTTCGCATCCCAAATTGACACATTGTCGAAAAATGGCCTCATAGATGCCTCAGGGGAAAGCATCTTCCTGACGCGAAAAGGAAAGCTTCTCGGGAACGAGGTTTTCCAGTCATTTTTAATGAAGTAGGCGATGCCATTTTGAATCGAAATCATTGACACGACCAGGTAGTTTTGATACTTTATTAGTAGAATTAGCACTCGGGGTAAATGAGTGCTAACAGGGGTGATGAACTTGTTAACAGATCGCCAATTGCTTATTCTTCAGGTTATTGTTGATGAATTCATCCGATCCGCACAGCCGGTCGGTTCCCGGAGTTTGTCAAAGAAAGGGACTATTTCATTCAGTTCCGCGACAATCCGGAATGAAATGGCGGATCTTGAGGAACTTGGGTATATAGAAAAGACCCATACGTCATCCGGCAGGATCCCCTCGGAAAAAGGTTACCGGTATTATGTCGATCATCTGCTATCTCCCGAAAAAGTCGACCAGAGGGATTTGACCAAAATCAAGTCGATTTTTGCCGAGCGGATTTTCGAATTTGAAAAAATCATCCAGCGGTCCGCCATGATTTTGTCAGAAATGACAAGTTACACCTCCATTATGCTCGGGCCCGCGGTTGAGGAGAACCGGCTGAGAAAAATTCAAATCGTCCCTTTGAACAAGGAAACAGCGATTGCAATCATTGTCACTGATACTGGCCATGTAGAAAACAAGATGATGCAGCTCCCGGCTTCGCATGATGCGGGTGACCTTGAAAAGATGGTTAATATCCTGAATGAGCGGCTTGCGGGTGTTCCACTCCTTGATTTACGGGATAAACTGTATAAGGAAGTGGCGGTTCTGCTTCGCCAGCATATTAATGACTATGATATGATGCTCCATTTGATTTCCGACGCGCTGAAAATGCCTGTCAGCGAAAAATTGTTTTTCGGAGGCAAAACCAATATCCTCAGCCAGCCGGAATTTAATGATATTTCAAAAATACGCAGCCTCCTTTCGATGATTGAGCAGGAACAGCCTGTTTATGAATTGATTAAAAACAGCCCGGCTGGGATTACGATCAGGATAGGCCGTGAAAATGATAACCAGGCGATGGAAAACTGCAGCCTGATAACTGCCACTTATACAATGGGTGATGAAAATCTCGGAAGCATTGGGGTTCTTGGCCCTACGAGGATGGAATATTCACGGGTCGTTGGCCTTTTGAAAATCATCAGCCGGGATTTGTCAACCGTTCTTACAAAGCTGTATCAAACGAAATAGCCTTGGAAATATTGAGTAGGGGCGGATGCCTTATCCCGCCCTTTTTAATGGCCTTTTTCCGAAACGTGCAGCTTTTATTTTGGATATTGAAGACTGTTCCTTTAAGGGAGGTGAGCAAATTGACAGAAGAAAACAAGACTGATTTTACCCAGCCAGAAGATTTGGACCAGAAAGAGACTGAGGCTGGAAATGAAGAAACTGCTGCCGAGCGCACTGAAGCTTCAGAAGGCACTGGCCTTTCGAATGAAAAATGTGCTGAGCTTGAAAAGAAGCTGGAGGAAGCTGAAAACCGCTACTTCAGGCTGCAGGCTGATTTCGATAATTACCGGCGCAGGGTTAAAATTGACACCGAAGCTGCCGAAAAATACAGGGCTCAGAGCCTGATTTCAGATATTCTTCCAACCCTGGACAATTTTGAACGGGCATTGAGCCTGGAAGTTGAGGGTGAACAAGCATCATCACTGAAGCAAGGGATGGAATTGGTTTACCGTGGCTTGCTGGATGCGCTGAAAAAGGAAGGACTTCAGGCAATCGAGGCTACCGGCCAACCGTTTGACCCTAATTTCCACCAGGCGGTAATGCAAGTGGAAGACGATGCTTATGAGTCAAATACAGTGGTTGAAGAGTTTCAAAAAGGGTATTTGCTAAAGGATAAGGTAATTCGTTATTCAATGGTAAAAGTGAACCAATAAAATTACCTTTCTACATATTTGGAATTGGAGGAAAAGGATTATGAGCAAAATCATTGGAATCGACCTTGGTACGACCAACTCCTGTGTGGCCGTACTTGAAGGGGGAGAACCTAAAGTAATCCCAAACCCGGAAGGCAACCGCACAACACCATCCGTCGTTGCCTTTAAAAATGGCGAGCGCCAAATTGGGGAAGTGGCCAAGCGTCAGGCTGTTACGAACGCGAACACAATCATGTCGATTAAAAGGCATATGGGCACAAGCCATACAGAGGAAATTGAAGGCAAAAAATACACGCCTCAGGAAGTTTCCGCAATCCTGCTTCAATACCTGAAGTCCTATGCGGAAGACTACCTTGGGGAAGAAGTTACAAAAGCAGTTATTACCGTACCTGCATACTTTAATGATGCGGAGCGCCAGGCAACGAAGGATGCCGGACGGATCGCAGGCCTGGAAGTAGAAAGGATTATCAACGAGCCAACAGCAGCAGCGCTTGCTTATGGCCTTGATAAAACGGAAGAAGACCAAACAATCCTCGTTTACGATCTTGGAGGCGGTACATTTGACGTATCCATCCTTGAACTTGGCGATGGTGTGTTTGAAGTAAAAGCTACTGCTGGTGATAACCGCCTTGGCGGCGATGATTTCGACCAGGCTGTTATTGACTATCTGGTTGACCAGTTCAGGAAAGAAAACGGAATCGACCTTTCACAGGATAAAATGGCGGTTCAGCGTTTGAAGGATGCAGCGGAAAAAGCAAAGAAAGATCTTTCCGGTGTTACTTCAACGCAAATCTCATTGCCATTTATTACTGCTGGCGCAGCCGGCCCCCTTCACCTTGATGTTACATTGACAAGAGCGAAGTTCGATGAATTGACTGCTGATCTTGTTGAACGCACAATGGGGCCAACCCGCCAGGCATTAAGCGATGCAGGAATGTCTGCTTCCGAAATCGACAAGGTTATCCTCGTTGGCGGATCAACTAGGATCCCTGCCGTTCAGGAAGCTATTAAACGCGCGACTGGCAAAGAGCCTCACCGCGGAGTCAACCCTGACGAAGTAGTTGCAATGGGTGCCGCAATCCAGGGAGGCGTCATTTCCGGAGACGTGAAGGATATCGTGCTTCTCGACGTTACCCCACTGTCACTTGGAATTGAAACAATGGGCGGCGTATTCACGAAGCTGATTGAAAGGAATACGACAATTCCTACATCTAAATCACAGATTTTCTCTACTGCCGCTGACAACCAGACCGCAGTTGATATCCATGTCCTTCAAGGGGAACGCCCAATGGCTGCGCACAACAAGACACTTGGACGTTTCCAACTGACCGATATTCCGCCGGCTCCACGTGGAATCCCTCAAATTGAAGTAACTTTTGATATTGACAAGAACGGAATTGTAAATGTCCGCGCGAAAGACCTTGGAACGAACAAGGAACAGCAGATTACGATCAAGTCCTCAACCGGCCTGAGCGATGAAGAAATCGAGCGCATGGTTAAGGAAGCTGAATTGAATGCAGAAGCAGACAAGAAGGCAAAAGAGGAAGTTGATCTTCGCAATGAAGCTGACCAGCTCGTGTTCCAAACGGAAAAGACATTGAAAGATCTTGAAGGCAAGGTAGACGCTTCCGAAGTGGCAAAGGCAACTGAAGCGAAAGATGCCCTAAAGGCTGCAATCGAGAAAAACGACCTCGATGAAATGCGCGCGAAGAAAGACGCGTTGCAGGAAATCGTCCAGAACCTTTCCGTCAAACTTTACGAAGAAGCAGCGAAGCAGGCGCAAGCCCAGCAAGGACAGAATGCCGGTCCTGGTAGCGCCGGCCCGAAAGACGACAATGTCGTTGACGCCGAATTCGAAGAAATCAAAGACGACAAGTAAGAAAAGCGGAGGTGGTCAGGGGCTACAGGCTTAAGACCCCGAGCCCCTAGCCGCCGCAGCTGGACAGAGAAAAGCGGAAGTAGCCGGTTAGCGCCGTATGGGCTGGAGGGCTCCGAACGAGATAAAGGAAACACAGTGAACGCAGTGAACCGATGTTGACTTATCGTAAGGAGGAGACCGAAGTACACTAGGCGCTGGCTGCCGCAGCTGGACAGAGAAAAGCGGAAGCGGCCGGTTAGCGCCGGCTGCCAGACAATAGAAAAGCAAGGGTCTCGTTATGAGTTCCTTTTTACATTGAAAAAGTCAAAGTCACGTTATCCGGCTTTGACTTTTTCTGTGGATTGCCTGGAACGGGCAAGCATCTTTATATTGTTTAACACCCAGGCGAATGCTACAATTATTTTTATGTGAGATTTTCGGGAGTGGTTAGATGAGCAAAAGGGACTATTATGAAGTACTTGGAGTCGGGAAGGGTGCCTCCAAGGATGAAATCAAAAAGGCATACCGGAAGCTTTCCAAGCAGCTGCATCCTGATGTAAACAAGGAACCGAATGCCGATGAAAAATTTAAAGAAGTGAAAGAGGCATATGAAACGCTCAGCGACGACCAAAAGCGCGCCCACTACGACCAATTCGGGCATACTGACCCGAACCAAGGTTTTGGCGGTTTCGGTGGTGGCGGCGATTTTGGCGGCGGCTTTGGCGGCGGCTTTGGCGGTTTTGAAGATATATTTAATACTTTTTTTGGCGGCGGGGCAGCCAGGAGGCGCGACCCAAATGCGCCAAGGCAGGGCGCGGACCTTCAATATACAATGACCGTTTCATTTGAGGAAGCCGCGTTCGGAAAAGAGACAGACATTGAAATCCCGCGTGACGAAACATGTGGAACATGCCACGGCTCGGGCGCGAAACCAGGGACTCAGCCTGAAACGTGCAGCCATTGCCATGGAACGGGCCAGCTGAATGTCGAACAAAACACCCCATTCGGCCGTATCGTTAACCGCAGGGTTTGTACTTACTGTAATGGAACCGGAAAAGAGATTAAGCAAAAGTGTGCAACCTGCGGCGGAGAAGGAAAAGTGAGGAAGAGAAAGAAAATCCATGTGAAAATCCCGGCAGGAATTGATGACGGGCAACAGCTGAGGATGGCTGGCCAGGGAGAAGCTGGGGCCAATGGCGGCCCTCCTGGGGATTTGTACGTTGTTTTCCATGTTAGGCCGCATGAATTTTTCGAACGGGATGGTGACGATGTCTACTGTGAAATGCCATTGACATTTGTCCAGGCATCGCTCGGGGATGAAATTGAAGTTCCGACCCTTCATGGGAAAGTTAAACTTAAAATACCGGCTGGTACGCAATCGGGAACCAAATTCCGCCTGCGCGGAAAAGGAATCCCGAACGTCAGAGGCTATGGTACAGGCGACCAGCATGTGATTATCCGGATTATCACGCCTACGAAATTGACGGACAAACAAAAGCAGCTGCTCCGCGAATTTGCGGAAATTAGCGGGAATGCGCCGCTTGGCGAGCATGAAGAAAGTTTTTTTTCAAAAGTAAAACGCGCCTTTAAAGGCGATTGAGAGTGGGGCAGGCAAGATGAAATGGTCTGAAATCAGCATCCATACGGCGAATGAAGCAGTTGAACCGATTTCCCATATCCTCCATGAAGCAGGGGCTAGCGGGGTTGTTATTGAGGACCCTTTTGAGCTTATTAAAGAGCGGGAAGACCAATTCGGGGAAATTTATCAGCTCGATCCGAATGATTATCCGGAGGAAGGCGTTATCGTTAAGGCGTACCTGCCGGTGAACAGCTTTTTGGGTGAAACGGTCGACGCCATCAAGGAATCAATCAATAATCTGATTATCCACGATATTGATATCGGTCTGAACAAAGTCACGATTTCCGAAGTAAACGAGGAAGAATGGGCAACAGCCTGGAAAAAGTACTACAATCCAGTGAAAATTTCAGAGCGGTTCACGGTAGTCCCAACGTGGGAGGAATATACCCCGGTAAATAGTGATGAATTGATTATTGAACTAGACCCGGGCATGGCTTTTGGTACAGGAACCCATCCTACAACGGTCATGTGCATCCAGGCGCTCGAACGGACTGTAAAGCCGGGTGATGACGTAATCGATGTGGGCACAGGCTCCGGCGTTCTAAGCATAGCAGCGGCATTGCTTGGTGGCTCCGATATAAGGGCGTATGATCTCGACGAAGTGGCCGTTAAGTCAGCAAGGCTGAATATTAAGCTGAATAAGGTCCAGGACAAGGTATTGGTTGCCCAGAACAACTTGCTTGAAAGGATACAAGATCGTTCAGCTGATGTCGTTGTCGCCAATATTCTTGCCGAAGTCATTTTACGGTTTACAGAAGACGTGGCCCGCGTCCTGAAACCTGGCGGCACCTTCATCGCTTCAGGAATCATCCAAGCCAAAAAGGATTTGGTAAAGGATGCACTCATTAACGAAGGCTTTTCAATAGTGGAAACAATTTTAATGGAAGACTGGGTTGCGATAATCGCCCAAAAGAAATGATTTTCCGCATGAGGTATCCGCTTTTTTAAGCGGATGCCTTTTTTGTGAAGTGTGAAGTAAATTCGGAAGCTGTACGGGACGTAGTTTTTAATTCAGAAAGAGAACATGTGAACCATCGGAAATGGAGTCCAGAGATAGTTGAATGTAAATTGGGGTAATAGTGGTATCTGAGTCCAAAGAAGCCCGATTTTTTGACAGCTAGTAGAGTATTCGTAACTTCCGTGTCCAAATAAGGCGGGGATTCGGACACCAAATAGAGTCTTTGCAACTTCCATGTCCAAATAAACCAGGGATCCAGAAAGCAAACTAAATTTTCATGGGATTCTAGTCCAAAGCCCCCTTTTCAAAAATTCAACACGATCATTCACCTTGCTCTTTACGACATTCGCCCCGTTTATTAGTTCATTCGCCACATTTTACAAGCCATTCGCATTTATCTAAATTTTCATACAATTAAAACACCAGTAAACATGCAAAATCAAGTGACTTTATTAGTAACTTTTAGTAAAATAGAAATATTGCTTACAGAGGGGTGCTCCACATGCAGCGCTATTTTGTTGAAAAATTGGAAGATGGCCGGTTCATTCTGGAAGGGGATGACCGTTTCCACATCGTGAAGGTGATGCGAATGGGAATTGGTGATCACATCATCTGTGTTAACCCCGGGGCAAGGAGCGCTGTATGCGAAATTGCAGAAATTACCGGTGAAACGGTAGCCGCGGACGTTGTAAAATGGAATGATGGAACTACCGAGCTGCCTATCCAAGTGGCGATTGCCAGCGGGCTTCCGAAAGGGGACAAACTGGAATGGATTATTCAAAAGGGCACCGAAATGGGCGCCCACAAGTTCATCCCATTTGCCGCCGCGCGTTCCGTCGTTAAACTGGACGAAAAAAAATCAGGCAAGAAGGCTGAACGTTGGCAGAAAATTGCCAAGGAAGCGGCCGAGCAGTCACATCGCAATGTATTGCCTGAAGTTATGGCGCCGATTGATTTTCGCGCTCTGCTTTTGGAGTCCAATAACTATGATGCAAAGCTCGTCGCCTATGAAGAAGAAAGCAGGGCCGGAGAAACTTCCGCATTCTCTGGAACACTTGCGAATATTAAGCCGGGAGATTCCTTGCTGATTGTTTTTGGTCCGGAGGGAGGGCTTTCTGAAGGGGAAGTTGACCAACTCAAGGGCCATGGTTTTCAGCTTTGTGGTCTGGGACCAAGAATTTTAAGGACAGAAACCGCCCCGCTCTATGCGCTGGCGGCGATATCCTATCATTTAGAATTAATGAGGTGAGTTTACATGCCTACAGTCGCGTTTCATACTCTTGGATGCAAGGTGAACCACTATGAAACTGAAGCAATTTGGCAATTGTTCAAACAGGAAGGCTACGATCGTGTTGAATTCGAGTCTTCTTCTGATGTATATATAATCAATACGTGCACGGTCACGAATACAGGCGACAAAAAAAGCCGCCAAGTTATCCGCAGGGCGATACGCAAAAACCCGGATGCCGTTATTTGCGTTACCGGCTGCTACGCCCAAACGTCACCAGCTGAAATCATTGCAATCCCGGGTGTGGACATTGTTGTCGGGACTCAGGATCGCGTGAAGATGCTCGACTATATCGCCCAGTACAAGCAAGAGCGCCAGCCGATCAACGGCGTCCGCAATATTATGAAAAACCGGGTGTATGAGGAGCTGGATGTTCCCGCATTTACAGACAGGACACGCGCATCCCTGAAAATCCAGGAAGGCTGCAACAACTTCTGCACCTTCTGTATCATTCCGTGGGCCCGCGGCCTCATGAGGTCACGTGATCCGAAAGAGGTTATCCGCCAGGCACAGCAGCTAGTCGACGCCGGCTACAAGGAAATCGTCCTTACAGGCATCCATACCGGCGGCTACGGCGAAGACTTGAAGGATTATAACTTGGCAGCCCTGCTCCGGGATCTTGAAGCAGAAGTTAAAGGGCTGAAACGCCTTCGCATTTCATCCATTGAAGCGAGCCAAATTACCGATGAAGTTATCCAGGTCATCAATGATTCGGAGCTTGTTGTCCGCCACCTGCATATACCGCTGCAATCCGGGTCTGATACCGTCTTGAAAAGAATGCGCCGGAAGTATACGATGGAATTTTTCGGCGAACGGCTTGACCGCTTGAAGGAAGCACTTCCTGGCCTTGCCGTTACATCCGACGTCATAGTCGGTTTTCCGGGTGAAACGGAAGAAGAGTTCATGGAAACATACAATTTCGTCAAGGCTCATAAATTTTCCGAGCTTCATGTCTTCCCATACTCCAAGCGCACAGGCACCCCTGCCGCGAGGATGGAAGACCAGGTTGATGAAGAAGTGAAAAATGAGCGCGTCCATCGCCTGATTGCCCTTTCCGATCAGCTTGCCAAGGAATATGCGTCCCAGTTTGAAGGAGAAGTGCTTGAAGTGATTCCGGAAGAGGAATTCAAGGATGGCGGCCAAACGGGCTTGTATGTCGGCTATACAGACAATTACCTGAAGGTTGTTTTCCCGGCATCCGAGGAAATGGTCGGAAAGATTGTAAAAGTGAAAATTGCCAAAGCCGGATATCCTTATAATGAAGGCCAGTTTGTCCGCGTAATGGACAACGAAGAAGCCTCCGTTAAGGAAGCGATTGGATAACACAGCAAAGGCTGCCCCGTGAATGATGGGGCAGCTTTTCTTTTTGGGAAAAATGGGCCATCGTACGAAGTTTTCAAAGGGAACACATAATCTCTACTTTAAAAAAATGCCATCGTACGAAGTTTTCAAAAATAATCACTACTTTTTAAAAATCCTAAAGCACGATATTGCCTGGAGAAATCATGAACCCATCTTTTTTAAAATCCTCAACAACCGAGAATCCATAAATCATCTTTTATTTCCTTCAACACTATTTAGCATGGAAATACATAATCATTCTCCCGAACCTCTCCGCGAATGGAAGCGCCAGCAGCGAAGTCGCAACATTGAAAATGACGCTGATGTGGGCCAGCTGGACATCGGGTGATTTGGCTATGGCCGGCCCCAGATTCCCAAGTGCAGGAATAAGAGGGATGAACAGCAGGACGCCTATGACATTCAGCCAGACATGGGCAAATGCAGCCAGCCTTGCTTCCTCGCCGCCTCCGATTGCCGCAATAAGGGCAGTTATGCATGTCCCGATATTGGCCCCAAGCATGACGGCGATTCCCGCCTCGAGCCCAAGGACGCCTGAAGTAAGGAAGCCCATTGCAATTCCTGTCATGGCCGTACTGGACTGGATAATGGCGGTCATGCATGCCCCGGCCGCTATCCCGACAAGTATATGCTCGTTTAATGACAATAGGAGCTTATGGACGGCCTCTACGGACGCCAGGGGCAGCGATAGAGCCTCGAACCCTTTCATAGCGGTGAAGACGGACGCAATGCCCAGGAGGACCATCCCGGAGCTTCTCCAAACGACCTTCCTCGCAAAAATTAAAATGGCACCGGCAACTGCGATTGGGATTAGGATCTTACCTAAATCAAATGTAATTAATTCTGTCTTGAACGTAGTCCCGATGTTTGTCCCCAAAATAATCCCGATTGATTGGGGGAAGGTAAGGATTCTGGCGGAAATCAATCCTATCGCCAATACCATAACAGTCGAGCTGCTTTGAAGGATTGCTGTGATTAATGTGCCGGTGGCCATACCTTTAAATGGGGTGCTCGTTAATTTTTGGAGCAGCCGCTTCAGCCGGTTCCCGGATATATTGAACATCCCAATCCTGATAATGGTCATCCCCATAATAAACAGCCCAATGCACAAACCAAATAAAACAATGTATTTCACGGCATCCACTCCCTTTACCAGTCTATGGCCTGTCCCGGGAGAGAATGATTCTTTTTTCTAAAACAAACGGATGGGTAGGCATTAGGAAGGCTGCTGCAGCCTTGCAATTGTACATAGAAAAAATATTTTTCTTTTCCGAAGGGGCCTGGCGCAGGTGCTTTCACTTTACTGATAGCCTTCCGTACTTATATTTTCGGGATTATTTTAAAAAAGTTGGACAAACATCCCCATCCCGTGCGTAAATTCAGTTGACCTCAGTAATAGGTTGTATTATAATGGCAAAGTACATGGTTTTCCATGTGTTTGATGTGAGTGTGTTGTGTTCGGAGGGAGGGAAAGAGAATGTCTAAAACCGTCGTTCGTAAAAACGAATCGCTTGAAGATGCTCTTCGTCGCTTCAAACGTACAGTTTCTAAAACTGGTACATTGCAAGAAGCTAGAAAGCGCGAATTCTACGAAAAACCAAGTGTCAAGCGTAAGAAGAAGTCAGAAGCAGCCAGAAAGCGTAAGTTTTAAGAGAGGGTGGACCTATGAGTCTTCTCGAGCGTTTAAACAATGACATGAAACAAGCAATGAAATCAAAAGACAAAGACAAGCTTACCGTCATTCGGATGATCAAGTCCTCCATGCAGAATGAAGCCATTAAGCATGGACGGGAATTGACCGAGGAGGAAGAGCTGACTGTCCTTTCACGCGAAATGAAACAACGGAAAGACTCCCTTCATGAATTTGATAAAGCAGGTCGTCCTGACCTTGTTGAAAAACTGCGCCAGGAACTTTCAATTGTGGAACTTTACATGCCCCAGCAGCTTTCCGAAAAGGAGCTAGAGGAAATTGTCAAGGAAACAATCGTGGAAACCGGTGCCAGTTCCAAAGCGGATATGGGAAAAGTGATGGCTGCCATTATGCCAAAAGTCAAAGGCAAGGCAGACGGATCACTTGTTAATAAACTTGTGCAACAACACCTTTCATAATTCAACTGACATCAATGGCCGCAGGCGTAAGCCTGCGGTTTTACTATGACCTGGAAAAGTGGAGCGCTTCCAAAATTTATTTTGCTTGCCTGAAACTTTCAGGCATATGAGACGTACATAATAGAACAGGGATTTTGGGAGGAGGATTGAGATGACCGCATTTATAACAGATCCTATTGTTGTCACGGTGTTATTGTGCATTGCGGGGATGGCTATGGTCCTGGAATTGTTTTCACCAAGAATAGGGCTGCCGGGGCTTGTCGGGCTATCCGCGTTGTTGCTGTTTTTTTATGGCCACTTTATGGCCGGGCTGGCGGGGTTTGGTACGCTCGCCCTTTTTATCGCAGGCATAATCCTGATTTTTCTTGAATTTTTCCTTCCGGGCGCAGTAGCTGGAACGCTTGGGATTGCGGCGCTTGTGGGAAGTTTGTTCATGGCGGGGGAAAACACGTTTCAGATGGGTGTTTCACTGCTAATCTCGTTAACGTTTTCAATTGTCTTATTCTTTTTGCTTATCAAAGTGTTCCATAAGAAAATGACCCTGTTTAATTCAATGGTCCTGTTTGACACTGCGCGCAAAGAAGATGGCTATGTTTCAAACGTAAACAGGACCGACCTGATGGGCAGGGAAGGAATTGCACAAACCGTGCTCCGGCCAGCCGGCACCGCCATTTTCGGCAGTGAGCGCGTCGACGTGGTGACGGAAGGATCCTTCATTGGGCAAAATGCAAGGGTGAAGGTAATTGAAGTTGAAGGTCCCCGTGTTGTGGTAAGGGAGATAAAGTAAAGCCGCTAGAAACATAAAGAGGCAAGCTTTATCACTAATATAGATAAAGATTGAAGGAGGCTGAACCATTTTGACGAATGAAGCTGTTTTTATCATTGCGATTGTAGTAGTTGGAATGATTTTATTAGGGATCTTGTTATCTTTTGTCCCGGTCATGCTATGGATTTCCGCGCTTGCGGCTGGGGTAAGGGTGAGTATCTTCACCTTAATTGGGATGAGGTTGCGCCGCGTAACGCCGCACAGGGTCATCAACCCACTGATCAAGGCGCATAAAGCAGGACTTAATGTTACGACGAACCAGCTTGAAAGCCACTATTTGGCCGGGGGGAACGTAGACAGGGTCGTAAACGCGCTTATCGCCGCGCACAGGGCGAATATCGAGTTGTCGTTTGAACGGAGCGCCGCGATTGACCTGGCCGGCCGTGATGTACTAGAAGCGGTCCAAATGAGTGTTAACCCAAAAGTTATTGAAACGCCTTTCATCGCCGGGGTTGCGATGAACGGAATCGAAGTGAAGGCAAAGGCGCGAATTACCGTGCGCGCCAACATTGACCGCCTTGTCGGTGGGGCCGGAGAAGAAACGGTTGTTGCCCGTGTTGGCGAGGGAGTCGTTTCCACAATCGGTTCTTCCGAAAACCATAGCAAGGTTCTCGAAAATCCAGACCTGATCTCCCAGACGGTGCTAGCAAAAGGGCTTGACGCCGGGACCGCATTCGAAATCCTGTCAATCGATATCGCGGATGTGGACATCGGCAAAAACATCGGTGCGGAACTTCAAACCGAACAAGCCGAGGCGGATAAGAAAATTGCCCAGGCAAAGGCTGAGGAGCGCCGCGCGATGGCGGTTGCGAGCGAGCAGGAAATGAGGGCCAAGGTTGAAGAAATGAGGGCGAAAGTTGTCCAGGCGGAAGCTGAAGTGCCGCTTGCGATGGCAGAAGCTTTGAAATCCGGCAACATTGGCGTTATGGATTACTTTAATTTCAAGAATATCAATGCTGATACCGACATGAGAGATTCGATTGGCAAAATGGGCAAGGATCACAAAGATGGCCAGTAACAGCCTGGAACTGCTGAAGGCAGGGAAGGAGGCCCAAATTGGAAAAGCTTTTTGAAAATCCAATCCTATTGTTTGCATTAATCGCCATTGTTTCTTCGATGTTTTCCAAAATAAAAGGAAAACCTGAAGCCAAAAACAAGCGTCCCGGCAGGCTGCCCGAGCTGGCTAGGGAGCTGCAGGATATGGCAGGCGAAGTCGCGAGGCAAAACGAGCGGGGAAGCGGCAGGCGGCCCGTAAGACGCGAGGAGCCCCAGGTACAGGCGCGAACTGACAAGGCCGAAGCTGTGCGGGAGGCGGTCAATTCTGTTCCCGCTTTGGCGGCAGCCATGGAAAAGAGAGAAGAAACCAAAAGGCCCGTGCTTCAGGATGCGGGCAAAGGCAGGGATGGGCAGGATATCGCCATAGAGCCGGTAACGGAAAAAAATCTCGCGGATGCGGTAGTCTGGGCAGAAATCCTCGGCCCGCCAAGATCAAAAAAGCCTTATTATAAGCGATAGCCGCTATATCTATTTAAACAGGGATTCCAGCAGCGGTAGAAGCCTTGCAACGCGCGTTCTCGCGTGCATTAAGGGTTTGATGGCCCGTTGGTCAACCCGGGGGCTACCCATCTTACGGGAAACAGGCTCCCTGATGGAAGATTCGCTTTAAAGCTTGGATAGAAAAACAGGTGCTAGAACTTTCTTTCATTTCATAAATATATGAAATGAAAGGAGGTTCTTTTTTTATGGCGAAAAAATGGGGCCAGCGCCTCCGAAAATGGGTAGCGGCAAAGATGGATCTTCCTCAGGATGTCATGATGGATTTGCCAAGGATTACAATGATTGGCCAAATCCACATATATGTCGAGAACCATCGTGGGCTGCTTGCCTTCACAGACAGGGAATTAAGGCTGCTGCTGAAGAAGGGGCAGCTTTTAATAAAAGGAAAAGCATTTGTCATTAAAACAATCTTGCCTGAAGAAATTTTGCTTGAAGGGAAAATTGACCAGGTTATTTATATTCAGGAAGATTCCGGGGGGCCAAAATGAAAAACCAATGGGTAGAATTTTTAACGGGCAAAGTGACGGTCAAGCTTACTGGAAGGGGAATCGAGCGATTTCTGAATGTGCTGGCAAAGAACGGGATCCAAATATGGAATGCAAGGAGAATTTCCCCGGATGCAGTCCATTTCACGATGCGCCTTGGCGATGCATTGCGGATCCGCAGTTTTGCGAGGGGCAGTGAATGCAAAGTATCTTTCATAAGGAGGAAGGGCGCGCCGTTCCTTTTGAAAAGGCTTCTGAAGAACAGCGGATTCTTAATAGGCGCTTTTCTTTTTTTCGTAGTTGTCATGTTGTTATCCAATATTGTTTGGGGTATAGAAATAAAAGGGGCAAAGCCCGCTACCGAATATAAGATTCGCCAGGAACTGGACAAGCTTGGGGTAAAGAGAGGGAAGGCGATGTTTTTCCTCGATAGCGTTGAAACAATCCAGAAAGAGCTGACGAATCGGGTTGAAGCCATTACCTGGGTAGGGGTTGAACTCCGTGGCACCACCTTCCATTTTCGCGTTGTCGAGAAAAAACAGCCCGAGTCGCCGAAAATCATCGGGCCGAGGCACCTGATTGCCAAAAAGGAAGCGGTGATAACGAACTATTTTATCGAAAAAGGCCAAAAGCTTTTTGAAGTAAGTGACCGTGTCGTGCCCGGGCAGCTCCTCGTATCCGGGCTCATCGGAAGGGAAGGCGCATATGAAGCGGTAGCCGCAAAGGGTGAAGTTTGGGGTGAAGCATTGTACAGGGGTGAAATTGAACTTCCCCTGTCCGCTACATTTCAGGTGTTTAATGGCAGGGAACAGCAAAAGCATTTCCTGCGCGCGGGCAGCTTTCAATTTCCTATCTGGGGTTTTGGGAAAATTAACTTCAAGAATTACGAGACGGAAACATCCGCCGCACGAATGAAACTATTCAAATGGGAAATTCCTATTGCATATGTTAACAAGACGATGCGGGAACGCGAAGAAGTAACGAGAATTTACTCTAGAGATGAAGCGGTCAAAAGGGCTTCCGACCTGGCAAGGGCCGATATAAAAAAGCATATTGATGAAGATGCTATGATAAAAGGTGAAAAAATTTTGCACAGCTCGATTGCGAATGGTAAAGTTAAGCTGTCAATTCTTTATACAGTTGTAGAAAATATTGCGATAGGACAACCCATTATCCAAGGAGACTCATGAATGACAGAAAATTCAAGAATGATCCAACTTCAGCTTGAAAATCCAAATGAGGCAGTTACGCTTTTTGGAAATTCGGATTCAAACCTTAAAATTTTGGAACAGGAACTTCAAGTCTCGGTCATTTCCAGAGGCGAGGCCGTCCATGTGGCGGGGCTTTCGGAGAACGCGGAATTGGCCGCTTCAGTGCTTGACAAGCTCGTGCATGTCATCCGCAAAGGCATTGGCATCGGCCCGCGCGATGTTCTCTATGCCATTGAGCTTGCGAGGAAGGGAACGCTTGATTACTTCGAGAATTTATTCGAAGAGGAAATCGCCAGAAACGCACGCGGGAAATCAATTCGGGTGAAGACGATCGGGCAGGGATATTATATCAATGCCATGAAAAAGAATGATATGGTATTTGGAATTGGGCCTGCCGGTACCGGAAAAACCTACCTGGCTGTCGTCATGGCGGTGGCGGCCCTGAAAAACGGAACTGTGAACAAAATCATCTTGACCAGGCCTGCTGTCGAAGCGGGGGAAAGCTTGGGCTTTTTGCCGGGGGACCTGAAGGAAAAGGTTGATCCATACTTGAGGCCGCTTTACGACGCCCTTCACGATGTTCTTGGGATGGAACATACCGTGAGGCTAATTGAACGGGGGACGATTGAAATTGCCCCGCTTGCCTATATGAGGGGAAGGACACTGGATGAAGCGTTCGTCATCCTGGACGAAGCCCAAAACACTACGCATGCCCAGATGAAAATGTTCCTTACCCGCCTTGGGTTCGGTTCAAAAATGGTCATTACCGGCGACAAAACCCAGGTTGACCTTCCGAAAGGCGCCAAGTCCGGTTTATTCTCGGCCGAAGAAATCCTTGACGGAGTCAGGGGAATCGCTTTTGTCCGCCTTGAACAAAGCGATGTTGTCCGGCATCCGCTTGTAGGTCGGATTATAGAGGCTTATGGCAAAGTCGAATGACTAGCTGCTCCTTTAGGGGCAGCTTTTCCAATTTCCCGCCTTTTCCGGTAATCGATGCGGGCTACTTACCTTCCCATTTCCCTTTCATTTTGGAAATATAAGTGAAACTTGCTGAAAAACCTGTTATGATTTTGAAAAGGGAAGCGGTGCCTGAAAGAAGGATTCACAAGAGAAAAAGAGGGATGGGCCGCGCTTTTGGGAAAGGGGAACAGTATGGATATGCTTCGGCACCAGTTTCAGAAGATTAAACGGCTACTTGATATAACGTTTTTTCGCATCCTTTTCTTTGCCTTCATCGGGGTAATCCTGTTTCTGGCAATGTACGGAAATGTTAAACCGGATAAATTGAAGCTGGATCAATTTGAAATTGCTGAAAAGACAGTTGTATCCCCGATTACGGTCGAGGATAAAGAAAGTACGGAGGCAAAGCGCAAACAGGAACTAGAGCGTGTAAAAGGGGTATATAGGCTAAAAAGTGAGTATACGCAAAACCAGGTGGATTTAGTGGCCTCGATATTTGATACAGCTATTAAGGTCAACCAGGAAATTCAGGACGATTTGAAGAAAGCAGCCGAAGATAAAGAAGCCAGCGAGCCAAAGTCCGAAGCTCCCGAAGAAATCCCGGTTGCCGACAAGGTGAAAAAACTGAAGGAGAAGCTTACCCACGCTGTTATAGAGGAACTGCCGGAAGAGACTTTTATCGCGCTGGTTTCTGCTGATAAAGCGCAACTGGAGATTGCAAAAGATCTAACGGTAACAGCTGTCAATAACGTAATGAGCAAGCCCATCCCGGCTGATGAGGTTGAAAATTCCAAAAAGAAAGTTGAAGAGGAATTAAAGTTTTCTGCGCTTAAACCAAGCCTGAAACGCGCTGCGATTGTTTTGGGGCGGTACGCTGTTATCCAAAACGAGTTTTATGATCCCCAGGCAACCGAAGAAGCGCGGAGGCGGACTGCCGAAACTGTGGAGCCAGTTAAAATCCTTGAAGGGCAGGTCATAGTCGAAGAAGGTGAATTGATCAGCCATGAAATTTTCAGGCAACTCAAGCTGGCTGGACTTTTGGAAAGCCAGGACTCAAAAAAGCCGCTTATTGGACTTTTGCTCCTGATCAGCATCATTTTATCTGCGATATATTATTTTTTGGAACGGAAAAGCCTGTCCGAAAAAAAACAGACAGATCTCTTGCTTTTTGGAATTGTTTTTTCATTTTCAATCATTCTTATGAAGACTGCCAGCCAGTTTCAGCAATTCGGGTACGAAGGGGTCAGCTGCCTGTTTCCCGCGGCCATGGCCGGCATGATTATTAAAATATTGATTGACGAACGGCTTGCCTGGCTGACGGCAACCATCCAGGGGATTTGCGGAAGCATTATTTTCAATGAAGAAACGACTGGAGCCCTGAACATGTCGGCGGGGATTTATATCCTATGCGCTGGCCTTGCCGCAACCCTTTTCCTAAAGGACCAAAATGCCAGGTCAAAAATACTGCCAGCAGGCGTTTTTGTTTCTTTTATAAACTTTTCTGTCATCATGTCCTTGCTGTTCCTCAGGAATACCCAATATACGGGGATGGAGTACGGCCTCATCTTTATTTTTTCCGCCGTATCCGGCATTGCTTCCGCTGTCCTTGCAATCGGCCTTTTGCCGTTCCTTGAGGCCAGTTTCGGAATCCTGTCGGCAATGAGGCTGATTGAGTTGTCGAACCCAAACCATCCGCTTTTGAAAAAAATCCTGACAGAGGCACCGGGAACGTATCACCACAGCGTGATGGTCGCGAATATGTCTGAAGCCGCCTGTGAGGCAATTGGCGCGAACGGGCTCCTCGCAAGGGTTGGATGCTATTACCACGATATTGGAAAGACAAAACGTCCGCTGTTTTTTATTGAAAACCAGATCAACCGTGATAACCCGCATGACAGGCTGTCGCCGGGGAAAAGCGCACAAATCATCATTGCCCACGCAACCGATGGGGCTGCCATGCTGAGAAAGTATCATATGCCAAAGGAAATCGTTGATATCGCCGAACAGCACCATGGAACCTCATTGATTAAGTTTTTTTACCATAAAGCAAAACAGGCGGGGGATGTAAATGAAGCCGATTTTCGTTATCCCGGGCCAAAAGCCCAATCAAAGGAAGCGGCCATTATCGGGATTGCGGACAGTGTGGAGGCGGCAGTGCGCTCAATGGCCCTGCCAACTCCTGAGCAAATCGAATCCCTTGTCCATTCAATTATTTCGGACAAGCTGCAGGATGGCCAGTTAAATGAATGTGATTTAACGTTAAGGGAAATAGAAGTGGTTGAACATACACTTTGCGAAACGCTGAAGGGGATTTTCCATTCAAGGATTGAATACCCTACAGATATGACAAAACAAAAGGTGATGGATGCATGAAGATGATAATAGATTTTTTGGATGAAACCGGCACGGTGCGGGATGAAGATATTTCCGGGCTAGAAAGCCTGCTTAATTACGCCGCGCAGCAAATGGATGTCGAAGAGGGCAGTGAAGTGTCGGTTACTTTTGTGGGAAATGAACGGATTCAGGAAATTAATCATGAATATAGGCAGAAGGATGCCCCGACAGATGTGCTGTCCTTTCCGATGGAAGAGCCGGGCGAAGGGGAGATTGAAATTTCCGGCGGCGATTTGCCAAGGGTTTTAGGGGATATTATTATTTCCGTTCCGAAAACAAAGGAGCAGGCGGAGGAATATGGACATTCGTTCATGCGGGAGCTTGGTTTTCTTGCGGTCCACGGTTTCCTTCACCTCCTCGGCTATGACCATGAAACAGAAGCGGATGAGAAGGAAATGTTTTCGCTTCAGAAGGACATTCTTGATGGATACGGGCTCACCAGATAAGGGTCGTGCGTTCCGGGGCCGCCTGTTGAAATCGTTCGGTTTCGCCATAACGGGATTATTGACGGCGATACAAAAAGAACGGAACATGCAAATCCACATTTTCGCCGGTGTTGCCACGATTTGCCTTTCCGTTTTCTTCTCCATCTCGAAGCTTGAATGGCTCTTTATTCTACTGGCGATAGCGGGTATGCTTTCGCTTGAACTGCTGAATACGGCGGTGGAAAGGGTGGTCGACCTCGTTACGCAAGAATATCACCCGGTTGCGAAGCAGGCAAAAGATATCGCGGCGGCTGCTGTCCTTGTATATGCCTGTATGTCCGTTTTGGTTGGCCTAATCATTTTTTTGCCGAAAATCGCGGCAATGATCGGAAAGTAAAGAGGCAGGCACACTCCTGCCTTTTTAATTTCCCAAAAACCCGGGCAGATTTGAAATCCGGCTTACATATTGCTAAAATGGCGAAACAAGCAATTCTTATAGAAATGAATTTAAAGAAAATTCTAAATTTATTTTTGGGAAATGTCTGTGGAGGGATGAAACATACCCCAATTTAAGGTAAGATGGAAGAAGAAATACCCCCCGCGGACGATATTCCAAGGGGCCGAGAAAAGGTTTTAACAATGTGCAAAGAGGTAATAAAAGAAACTACAGCAGAAGGTTTTTCCCTTCATCGCTAAATACCGGAGGATTGCAAGCATGGCAAATGGTGCAAGTGTGGAAAAGGGCCATAAGTCGGGATTCATCTCGATTATTGGACGCCCTAATGTAGGTAAATCCACTTTTTTAAACAGGGTGATCGGCCAGAAGATCGCCATAATGAGCGATAAACCGCAAACGACCCGCAATAAGGTGCAGGGGGTGCTCACCCTCGAGGATGCACAGCTGATTTTCATCGACACGCCGGGCATCCACAAGCCCAAACATAGACTTGGTGATTTCATGATGAAGGTGGCCCAGAATACGCTTAAAGGAGTCGACCTGGTTCTGTTCATGGTCAGCGCCGAAGAGGGTTTTGGAAAAGGCGAGGAATTCATTGTTGAAAAGCTTCAATCGGTAAAGACGCCGGTATTCCTGATCATTAATAAAATTGATAAAGTCCATCCGGACAAATTGCTTCAAATTATTGATGATTACAAGGAAAGGCATCCGTTTGAGGCGATTGTGCCGATCTCCGCACTCGAAGGAAACAATGTGGATCGCCTTCTTGGACAAATAAAAGAGTACCTGCCGGAAGGTCCTCAATTTTACCCGGCCGACCAGGTGACCGACCATCCCGAACGGTTTATTGTTTCAGAATTGATAAGGGAAAAGGCGTTACACCTGACGAGGGAGGAAGTTCCCCATTCATTGGCGGTTATAATTGAAAAGATGGAGCGCGATGAAAAAAAGGATATGGTTCACGTCATGGCCGCGATTATTGTCGAGCGCGATTCGCAAAAAGGAATTATCATCGGCAAGCAAGGCGGGATGCTAAAGGAAATTGGGAAGCGGGCAAGAATGGACATTGAACAGCTTCTTGGCACAAAAGTGTATTTGGAACTTTGGGTAAAAGTGCAAAAGGATTGGCGGAACAAAATGTCGCGGCTGCGTGAATTCGGATTCCGCGAGGACGAGTATTAACTACGTTTGATTCTATTCATGGCCGAGATTAACAATATTTTCGCATTATTATTTTCGAATGGCAGGCTAAGATAAATGTAACCAGGGATTACGATTAGAAGCTAGTCTATTAAGGAAAGGATGGGGTTTTCAATGTTGGATTTTACCTGGAAGGTATTCAGTCAGACAGGTAATATTGACACATATCTTCTCTTTAAGGAAATGGAGAAGGAAAGAATAGAAATACCCGGCAATCTCGACGAAGAACTAGCGCAAGCAGATTATCCTGTTTCATAAGTTTGTCAAAATACCTGGATGGTGACTGGGATGCTTCAAAAATGTGAAGGCATCATCATAAGGACAACCGATTACGGAGAAACGAACAAGGTTGTTACTTTATTTACCCGTGAATGGGGAAAGGCCGGAGCGATGGCGAGGGGGGCGAAGAAGCCGAACAGCAGGCTTTCCGCGGCAACCCAGCTTTTGACTCATGGGTATTTTTTGGTCCATAAAGGCAGCGGGATGGGAAGCCTCCAGCAGGGGGAAATCATTTCTTCAATGAAATCAATTCGCGAGGATATTTTCCTGACGGCCTATGCGAGCTATATCGCCGAATTAACCGATAAGGCAGTGGAGGACAGGAAACCGAACCCGTTTTTATTCGAGCTGCTTTACCAGACCTTAAATTACTTAAATGAGGGATACGATCCAGAAATCCTCATGTTTATTTATGAGATGAAAATGCTGAATGTGATGGGCCTTTATCCCATCCTTGATCAATGCGCCGTTTGTGGCAGCACAGACGGGCATTTTTCTTTTTCCATAAGGGAAGGCGGATTCATCTGCCACCGCTGCATAGAAAAGGATCCATACCATTTCAAGCTTTCTCAGGCGGGAGCGAGGCTTCTCCGGCTATTTTACTACTTTGACCTTGCCCGCCTTGGCAATATCTCGGTGAAAAAGGAAACAAAGGACGAGCTGAAGCGGATCATTTCGGCGTACTATGAGGAATACTCCGGCCTGAGCCTTAAATCAAAGCGCTTCCTTGATTCAATGGATAGCCTGAGGGGCATGGTTTAATGGAGTTGACATCCGTTGCCTTTTTCGCTACTATCTTTATAAAGCTTTCTTAAATAATTCTATAAGTTGCAGAGATGGAAAAGAGTACCTGGCTGCTCCTGTAAAAGCGAATCCGGGATGGTGGAAGCCGGAGGACGGGAAACCTGGGAAGGGCGTTCCGGAGCAACATTCTTTCAAAGAGGCCGCATTTTTGCGGCAAATAGGGTGGAACCGCGGGTAAACTCTCGTCCCTATGCTTACTGGCATAGAGGCGGGGGTTTTTTGTTTCGTGTGCCAGAATACATATACTATGAAAAAGGAGAATGTACAATGAGCGTTTCAATGGAGCAGATTGTCTCCCATGCAAAACATAGGGGTTTTGTATTTCCGGGTTCCGAAATATATGGAGGGCTCGCCAATACATGGGATTACGGCCCGCTTGGAGTGGAACTGAAAAACAACATTAAAAAAGCCTGGTGGAAGAAGTTCGTCCAGGAATCCCCATACAATGTCGGCCTTGACGCCGCCATCTTAATGAACCCAAGGACATGGGAAGCTTCCGGCCATATCGGCAACTTCAATGACCCAATGATCGACTGCAAAAAGTGCAAATCAAGGCACCGCGCGGATAAAATAATCGAGAATGCATTGGATGAAAAGGGGATTGAACTTGTCGTCGATGGCCTTCCTTTCGAAAAAATGGAAGAGCTGATTAAGGAATACGATATTGCTTGTCCTGATTGCGGCAGCAAGGAATTCACCGGAATCCGCCAGTTCAATCTAATGTTCAAGACTTTCCAGGGGGTTACCGAGTCAAGCGCGAACGAAATTTTCCTTCGCCCGGAAACAGCCCAAGGAATTTTCGTCAATTTTAAAAATGTCCAGAGGACCATGAGAAAGAAGCTCCCGTTTGGAATTGCGCAGGTCGGCAAAAGCTTCCGAAATGAGATTACGCCGGGCAACTTTACTTTCCGGACGAGGGAATTTGAGCAAATGGAGCTTGAATTTTTCTGTAAGCCTGGTACCGAGCTGGAATGGTTCTCCTACTGGAAAGAGTTCGCGGAGCAGTGGCTGCTTTCGCTTGGAATGAAAAAGGAAAACCTCAGGCTCCGTGACCATTCCGATGATGAACTGTCACACTACAGTAACGCGACGACCGACTTTGAATACAAATTTCCTTTCGGGTGGGGAGAACTATGGGGTGTCGCTTCCCGTACCGATTATGATTTAAAGCAGCATATGCAGTATTCGGGCGAAGACTTCCATTATCTTGACCCTGAAACGAATGAGAAATATATTCCATATTGCATTGAGCCTTCACTTGGCGCCGACCGGGTCACCCTAGCCTATTTAATCGATGCCTATGAGGAAGAACAGCTCGAAGACGGCACTTCACGGACCGTCATGCATCTACATCCCGCACTTGCGCCATTCAAAGCGGCTGTCTTGCCATTATCGAAAAAGCTGTCTGATTCCGCAAGGGAGATTTTCTCTAGCCTCGCAAAAGAGTTCGCTGTCGACTTTGATGAAACGGGCTCGATTGGAAAGCGGTACCGCCGCCATGATGAAATTGGCACCCCATTCTGCATTACGGTCGATTTCGAAACGGCCGAGGACAGGAAGGTAACAGTCAGGGACCGTGATACAATGGAACAAACGCGCATTTCGATTGAAGAGCTAGCGGCATTCCTTCGGGAAAAAACGCAATTTTAGAATGGTTGGTATGTAGCACAGTGAATAGGCGGTGAGGGACTTGGAACTGAATAAGCGGCAGGACCAAATTTTGCAAATCGTAAAGGAAAACGGGCCGATTACAGGCGAGAATATTGCTGAAAGGCTAAATTTAACACGCGCCACACTAAGGCCGGACCTGGCCATTTTGACGATGGCGGGGTTCCTTGACGCAAGGCCTAGGGTAGGTTACTTTTATACCGGGAAATCCGGGGACCAGCTTTTATCAGAAAAGCTTCAAAAAATCCTGGTGAGCGACTACCAATCGATACCTGTCGTTGTTAATGAAAATGTTTCCGTATACGATGCGATTGTTACGATGTTTCTAGAGGATGTAGGAACCCTTTTTGTGGTTGACGAAAAATCAATTCTCGCCGGTGTCCTTTCGCGTAAGGACCTGCTTAGGGCAAGCCTTGGCAAACAGGAGCTAACCGCCCTTCCAGTCAATATCATCATGACAAGGATGCCTAATATTACTGTGTGCCGGAAGGAAGACCTGCTCACAGATGTCGCGAAACAGTTGATTGACAGGCAAATTGACGCGATTCCTGTTATTAGGGAAACGGAAGCAGGCTTTGAAGTGATCGGCCGTATTACGAAAACCAGTATAACGAGGGCGTTTGTATCCCTCGGGAACGCGGAATGAGCTTAGTTTAGGAAGAGGGGAATAAAGACGACCATGGACCAGCCAATAATCTATGTAGTATCCGATTCGGTTGGGGAAACTGCCGAACTCGTAACAAAAGCGGCAATCACCCAATTCAACGGCAACGATATCAAGCTAAAGAGATTCCCTTATGTAGAAGATACAGACCATATTGATGAGGTTATTTCACTGGCGGCGTTTGATAAAGGGATGATCGCATTTACACTCGTAAAGCCGCAAATGCGTGCGTATATGAAGGAAAAAGCGGATGAAGCGGGAATATACGCCGTCGATCTAATCGGACCGCTAATGGACCAAATCCAGCTGCTTTCCGGCAAAACGCCGCTATTCGAGCCAGGGCTTGTCAGAAAGCTGGATGAGGATTATTTTAAAAAGGTCGAAGCAATCGAGTTCGCGGTAAAATACGACGATGGAAGGGATCCCAGGGGTCTTATGAAGGCGGATATCATACTGATTGGGGTTTCGCGGACTTCAAAAACCCCGCTCTCCCAGTATTTGGCCCATAAACGCCTTAAGGTCGCCAATATTCCGCTCGTCCCGGAGGTCGACCCTCCGGAGGAACTGTACCGTGTTCCCGCCGAGAAATGCATTGGGCTCAAAATAAGCCCTGAAAAATTGAATTCGATTCGCCGGGAACGTCTTAAAACGCTTGGACTGAATGACAGCGCGAGCTATGCAAATATCGCCAGGATTAAGGAAGAGCTCGATTTCTTTGACAAGGTGATTGAAAAGATTGGCTGTCCAGTAATCGATGTCACCAACAAAGCGGTTGAAGAAACAGCGAACGTCATTTTAAGCAAAGTCCACAGTGGATAAAGTGAAACTTCCATCGGCGGCGTCCTTCCGCCGATGGTTAGTTGAACTTATCGGACCTTTAGGGACAGTAGCCCTTTAGGGCTTACTGTCTCTTAACGGTGGGGCAAAGTGAAACTTCCATCGGCGGCGTCCTACCGCCGATGGTTAGCCGCGTTCTACTGCCGCTAATTCCCCGCTAAAGCGGTGACTAAGCGGCAGTACGAACCCGATTGGTTCAACTAAGCCGCTGAAAAGCACAGCGGCAAGTTTCACTGTATCTCACTTATCGGACCTTTAGGGCTTACTGTCCCTTGAGTGGGATAAAGGATAAACACATGGCCGGGGAGGGCATGTGTTTTCCTTTTCATGCCAATATATCATTCTGTTTAAAAAAATGAGATAAATGAATGGCAAAATCATTTGAAATGTCCTATAATAAAAAATTGTGATAAAAAAGACACCTTTGCAGGTTTAGACTTGCATTGCTAGGAATAAACTATTTATTGTCAGAAGTCAAGGGAACGGATAATAAAAAATTCGACACAATCTCCGATAATCTTTGCCGGAAAAGAAGGAATATGCGGGGGGATGTAGAATTAGTACTATGGAAAAAAAACACCCAATAGTGTATGTGGATGCGGATTCGTGCCCGGTTAAAGAGGAAATTGCACAATTGGCGTCCGATTTTTCTGTTGAGGTGACATTCGTTGCTTCCTATGCCCACGCCACGTCCAATCCGCTTTATATGGAGTGGAAGTGGAAATATGTCGATTCGGATCGGGAAGCGGCCGACCTTTACATTATGAATCATGCATCCAAAGGTGACATTGTCGTCACACAGGATATCGGCCTTGCTTCCACTCTCCTGTTGAAAGGGGTTTATGTCCTATCGCCAAAGGGAAATTTATTTGAGGAAAAAGATATCCAAACGGCCCTTGACATCCGGTATATAAAAACAAAAGCCCGCGCCAGAGGCATTTATGGAAAGGGGCCGCCTCCGTTCACCGATTTGGAACGAAAACGGTTTGTGGAGGAACTGGCAGCACTATTGTCGGTTAGTGCAGGCGCCGGCTTTCCTGGCGGCCAAGAACGTTAACTGGAGTTGTTTTCATGGCTGAACGCATCCCCGAAGAAAAAGTCAATCAGATTAGGCAATCTGTTGATATAGTGGATTTTATCGGTGAATATGTGCAGCTGAAGAAACAGGGCAGGAATTATTTTGGCCTGTGCCCGTTTCACGGTGAAAATTCACCATCCTTTTCCGTTTCTCCCGACAAGCAGATTTATTATTGCTTTGGCTGCGGGGCGGGCGGAAATGTTTTTTCTTTTTTAATGGACCTCGAAGGAATGCCATTTGTAGAAGCCGCATCCAAACTTGCCGATCGGGCGGGGATGGATCTTGGAATCACCCACGCCGCCACAGAAGCGGAAAGTGCCAGGCAGGCAGGTTTGCAGCCATATTTCGAAGCCCATGATTTACTTGTAAAATTTTATCACCATTTGCTGGTAAATACAAAGGATGGGCAGGAAGCCCTTGAATACCTGCTGTCACGGGGATTTACGAGGGAGGCAATCGACACCTTCCAAATTGGCTATGCCCTTGATTCCTGGGAATTCGTTACGAAATTCCTTCAAAAAAGGGGTTTTAAGGCCGAAGAAATGGAAAAAGCGGGCCTCATTATCAAGAGGGAGAAAGATGGCACGTACTTTGACCGTTTCAGGAACAGGATTATGTTCCCTTTGTTCGACCAAAATGGAAAACCGATTGCTTTTTCGGGAAGGGCCCTGGGCGGGGAGGATGTCAAGTATCTGAACAGCCCCGAAACGCCAATCTTCAATAAAAGCAAAGTCCTTTATAACTTCCATTTGGCGAAACCGGTTATCCGCCGGCATCACCATGCCGTACTTTTCGAAGGATTTGCCGATTCAATCGCAGCCTACAGGGCCGGGGTGGAAAATGGCCTTGCGACAATGGGGACATCGTTGACCCAGGAACATATCTCCCTCATCCGGAGAAATGCCCAAGTTGTGACAATCTGCTACGACTCGGACAATGCCGGAATCGAAGCAGCTTACCGGGCGGCAGGCATGCTTACGGAAGCTGGAATTGAAATCCGCGTGGCATTGATGCCTGATGGCCTCGATCCCGATGACTATATAAGGAAATTCGGAGCCGAAAAGTTCAGGAACGAAATTTTAGGCTCAAGCCTTACATTAATGTCATTTAAATTTCATTACTATCGCAGGGGAAAAAATCTTCAAAATGAAGGAGATAGGCTTTCCTATATCGAAAAGATAGTAAGCGAAATAAGCAGCCTCCAAAAAGCGGTTGAAAAGGATCATTATTTACGGCAGCTCGCGGCTGAATTCTCATTGTCTCTGGAAGCATTGAAGCAGCAAATGGCGGAAAATGCCCAAAAAAGCAACAGGCAGGAAGGGAAGCCCCAAAAAAGGGAGCTTCCGCCGATTCCCGTCATATCCTCGGCGCTTAGGCCCGCCCACTACAATGCGGAGCGCAGAATGATCGCCCATATGCTCAGGGACCGGGAGAACGCCTATAAAATACAGGAAATGCTTAAAGGCACCACGTTCAACCATGATGAGCACCAGGCAATCATCACGTATCTTTTCGGTTATTATGAGGAAAAGGAACAATTCGAATTGGGAGAGTTCCTGAATTATATTAAGGATGAAAAGCTTAGGAGGATGGTTGCCGATATCGAAATGATGACGCTCAATGAAGAATTGGGCGAGCAAGAACTCAAAGATTATATCCATCAGGTGTTGAAATATCAAAAGTTGTTAAAAATAAAAGAAAAACGCAATCTCCAAAAAGAAGCGGATGCCCAAAAGGATTACCGTAAAGCGATGGAGCTGGGCAAAGAAATAATTGAATTGCAAAAATCATTGTAATGCAATGCGATATGCCTGAATTTTGAAGGAGGGGGACCTATGGCTGAAAAATCAGCACGGTCAAACGAGGTCGAGAATGAATTGACCGTTGAACAAGTGAAAGACCAATTAACAGCACTGGGTAAAAAAGTTGGCCACCTTGCCTATGACGATATAGCTGAAAAAATGGCAAATTATGACCTGGATTCCGACCAGATGGATGAGTTTTACGAATACCTTGGCGACCAGGGAATTGACCTGGTCGGAGACAATGAAGAGGCGGATCCGAAAATAGCAAAAGACGATGACGAGGAATTCGACCTCAATGACTTGAGTGTCCCTCCCGGTGTAAAAATAAATGACCCTGTCCGTATGTATTTAAAGGAAATTGGACGTGTCGACCTGCTTTCCGCCGAGGAGGAAATCGAACTTGCCAATCGGATCGAGGCAGGCGACGAGGAAGCGAAACGCCGTCTTGCGGAAGCCAACCTCCGCCTGGTTGTCAGCATCGCCAAACGGTATGTGGGCCGTGGCATGCTTTTCCTTGACCTGATCCAGGAAGGAAACATGGGATTGATCAAGGCGGTGGAAAAATTCGACTACCGCAAAGGCTTTAAATTCAGCACGTATGCAACATGGTGGATTCGCCAGGCAATTACGCGCGCAATCGCAGACCAAGCAAGAACCATCCGGATTCCTGTCCATATGGTTGAAACAATCAACAAGCTAATCAGGGTCCAGAGGCAGTTGCTTCAGGATCTCGGTCGCGAACCAACTCCGGAAGAAATTGCCGAGGATATGGACCTTACTCCGGACAAAGTAAGGGAAATTCTTAAGATTGCGCAGGAGCCTGTATCACTTGAAACGCCAATCGGGGAGGAAGACGATTCCCATCTTGGCGATTTCATCGAGGACCAGGATGCAACTTCTCCTTCTGAGCATGCCGCGTTCGAATTGTTGAAGGAACAACTCGAAGATGTCCTTGACACCCTAACCGACCGCGAAGAAAATGTCCTGCGCCTCAGGTTTGGGCTAGATGATGGCCGTACCAGGACGCTTGAAGAAGTCGGAAAGGTCTTTGGCGTAACTAGGGAACGTATCAGGCAAATCGAAGCAAAGGCACTCAGGAAACTGAGGCACCCGAGCCGAAGCAAGCGCCTGAAAGATTTTCTTGAATAAAATAAGCCTTCCAGCGGAGGTTTTCATGGATGATTACATCCGTGCTCCACATGGATGAGTAGCCTGCCTTTTACGTAAGGGCAGGCTCTTTTTTTTACCTTGCTCTATTTTACTTAAAATGGAATGCGAATGCAAATGGCCATGTGGGTGTTTTTTAATTATAAACCCTTTTCTAAAAGTTATAAATGTTGAGAAAATATTTACCCCGCCATATAATGGTTAAGAAAGCGCATACATAGCACTTGGAGGGGTAAACATGGATTTCAATTTAACATCTGAGCAGGAAATGATAAAAAAGACAATCAGGGAGTTTGCCGATGAAGTAGTGGCGCCGGGAGCCTTGGAGAGGGACCGGACGAAGCAGTTCCCACATGAAATTTTTAAACAGCTAGGGGAAATGGGCATCATGGGGCTGCCATTCCCCGAAGAGTATGGGGGTGGCGGGGCTGATACGATAAGCTTCGCGATTGTCACTGAAGAGCTTAGCCGGGCTTGCGGCTCGACCGGTATCACATATTCTGCCCATATTTCCCTTGGCGGCGCTCCGATCAATATGTTCGGCACCGAGGAGCAAAAACGGAAGTACCTTACCCCTATCTGCACGGGTGAATCTTTTGGGGCTTTCGGGCTTACTGAGCCAAACGCAGGTTCAGATGCCGGTGGTACAAGGACTTTCGCAAAAGAAGAAAATGGGGAATGGGTCATCAATGGCAGCAAGTGCTTTATTACAAATGCAAGCTATGCAAAGCATCTCGCTTTGACGGCGGTTACCGGCCAAACGGAAGCCGGCAAGGAAATTAGCGCTATTATCGTTCCAACGGATGCAAAGGGCTTTAAGGTAATCGACAACTATGAAAAAATGGGCTTGCATTCATCCAATACAACGGAACTTGTCCTTGAGGACGTCAAGGTTCCGGCCGAGAACCTTCTTGGGAAAAGGGGAGAAGGCTTCAAACAGTTCCTGATTACGCTTGACGGAGGGAGGATCGGCATTGGGGCGATGGCTGTCGGGATTGCCCAGGCAGCCTATGACAAGGCTCTCCAGTATGCGAAAGAAAGGGCGCAGTTTGGAAAGTCGCTTTCATCCTTCCAGGCTATCCAGTTTAAACTTGCCGATATGGCGATGAAAATCGAGCTGGCAAGGACAATGGTGTATAAGGCTGCATGGCTTAAGGACAACGGTAAGCCATTCACGAAGGAAGCAGCGATGTGTAAGCTCTATGCATCGGAAATTTGCATGGAAGTCACTGACCAGGCCGTCCAGATCCATGGAGGATACGGCTATATGAAGGATTATCATGTTGAACGCTATATGAGGGATGCCAAACTGCTGGAAATTGGGGAGGGAACATCGGAAATCCAGCGCATCGTCATTGCAAGGGAAATTGGCTGCAGCTAATTCTGGCAAGAGGCCTCCTCGAAAAGGCTGGCTGGGTGTTTTTACAGCCAGCCTTTTGTTTTTTTTTAAAAGAGTCTCCAGACTAGAATCCGCAGTTTTTTTTGTGGCTTTTATAATCGGGAATGCCAGGATTCAGTACTGGTGCTAATAAAATGTGACAAAAGTAACTTAATGCTTTTCCTTCTGGAGATTTTCGGCTAAAATAGTAGTTGTTTGTATATTACACGCATTTGTTCGTACATAAGGGAGGGGAATTTCATGAATCGCAATCCAGTCATTCCATTTATTCTTATTATGGTAATGGGTATCGGGTTAATTTTCTTGCTTTCCTTCAAGGGGCTTGGCGACATGAAGGAAATTGCAGAAGGCGATAAGAAAGGTGGCGGCGAAAAGACCGAGGTAGCCGCAAAGCCTGAGGAGCTGTACAAATCCACAGGCTGCATCAATTGCCACGGGGAAAATCTCGAAGGCGGAATGGGCCCTAAATTGGACGATGTTGGTTCTAGGCTTGATGAAGCCGGAATCAAAGACATTCTCGTTAATGGTACTACAGGTGGCATGCCTGCCGGTCTTGTAAAGGGAGCCGAAGCTGATGCCATGGCCAAATGGCTTGCTGAAAAGAAATAATTGCAAAATGCGAAAGCTGCTGCCCGTCCATCCGGGCGGCAGCTTTACTATTGTTTTAGGGTATTTAGTGAGAAGCTCCTGACCGTAAGAAGTTTGTTATTCTTCTTTTAGCCTGAAGGCGGGGCAGCCAGCTACCGTTCAGTCACTAAGGATAAGGAGATTGCTCCTTTTTGTTTTAATCCAAGTCCTTTGCATCTGTAAAGGACTTTTTTTATACTTGTAGAGAAACGTAAAAGTGAAAAGTGGTGCTTAATTTGAATGCTGAACAATTATCGAAACGCCTTGGGACAGTTGCTTCTTTTATCCCGAAAGGCGCGAGTGTTGCAGATATAGGCTCAGACCATGCCTATTTGCCATGCTACCTGGCGAAACAGGGGCATATACCCTCGGCTATTGCGGGGGAAGTGGTCGAGGGGCCTTACCAGTCCGCGAAAAGGCAGGTGGAAGCTACAGGCCTTCAGGATAGGATCGAAGTCAGGTTAGGAAATGGCCTAGAGGTCCTGAAACCTGGGGAAGCCGATTGCATTACGATAGCCGGAATGGGCGGCGTCCTGATTTCCGATATACTTGAGGCTGGTAAAGATAAGCTTCCAGGGGTAAAAAGGCTGGTCCTTCAGCCGAATGTCGGAGCCAATTCCGTTCGGGAGTGGCTCTTCAGGAACGGATGGGAGCTGATTGACGAAGAAATCCTTGAAGAGGACGGAAAAATTTATGAGGTCCTGGTGGCGGAAAAGGGGAATCCCGAAGCTCCGTATAAGGCTGAGTTGGAAAGAGGCATTTTGTTTGGCCCATTTTTGCTGAAGCGCAAAGAAACGGCCTTTATTAAAAAATGGACGCTAGAGAAAGAGAACTGGCAAAGAGTTCTGTCCCAGTTGGATAAAGCGCAGCCATCCACTGATGTGGATGAGAAAAAGGAAGAATTGTTCGGGAAAATCAGGATGGTGGAGGAGGTACTCGCAAATTGAAAAAAATAAACGGACATGAGTTAATTCGATTAATGGAATCCTTTTCACCGAAGGAATACGCGATGGAAGGGGATCGGATTGGCCTGCAGATTGGCCAACTGAACAGGCCGGTTGACAAGGTTTTGGTTGCCCTCGATTTGGTTGAGGAAGTCGTAGACGAAGCCATTGAAAAGGGCGTGCAGCTCATTATCGCCCACCATCCACCTATTTACAGGCCATTGGCGAAACTTGCAACCGATACGGCCCAAGGGCGGATTTTTGAAAAATTAATCAAGCACGACATTTCCGTCTATGCGGCCCATACGAATCTTGATGTAGCGACTGGCGGTGTAAACGACATGCTCGCTGCGGCACTCGGCCTGGAAAATCCGGAAGTGCTTGTCCCTACATATGAGGAGCGATTAAAAAAAGTTGTCGTTTTTGTCCCGAACGAGCATGCCGGCCAGGTAAGGGAAGCGATGGGGAATGCAGGTGCAGGTGCCATCGGCAACTACAGCCATTGCTCTTTTTCCACAGAAGGGACTGGAAGGTTTCTTCCGGGAGAGGGCACTAATCCGTTCATCGGCAGTGAAGGCAAGATTGAAGCAGTTGGTGAAGCAAGAATCGAAACCATTGTGCCTGAAAGGTTTGTAAAGAAGGTTGTAAGTGCCATGATAAAAGCGCATCCGTACGAGGAGCCCGCCTATGACGTTTACCCGGTAGAAAACAAAGGGGCCACCCTGGGACTTGGCAGAATCGGAACGGTTCAAGAAATGACCCTTCGTGAGTTTGCCGAAAAGGTAAAAGCGGATCTCGGGGTAGAAGCGGTCCGGGTTGTCGGGAATCTTGATGCCAAGGTGAAAAAAGCAGCCGTTCTTGGCGGCGATGGAAATAAGTATTTTTCACAGGCGAAATTCAAAGGTGCGGATGTGTATGTCACCGGGGATATTTACTACCATGTCGCCCATGATGCCCTTATGCTTGGACTTAATATCATCGACCCGGGGCACAATGTCGAAAAAATCATGAAAAAGGGTCTTGCTTCCGTCCTTGCCGGCCTTTGCGCAGAGGCGGGATATGATGCCGAAGTCCTTGCATCAGAAATCGATACCAATCCATTCAATGTTATTTAAGATAGAAAAAAACCGGCTGAGGTCAGCCGGTTTTTTGCTTATTGTAACTTTAGTTCAGGATTTTTTACTTTCGGAAGGATTTTTGCAAGCGGGACATTCTTTGTCCTATCCCACGTTGCCGGGTTTTCCGGATCATACTGCTCAAGGAAGGAAATGACTTCCTTCGTAATTGGCGTCGGAGTGGAAGCCCCAGCAGTAACCGCCACTGTCGAAGCATCTTTCAGCCACTCAAGGTCAAGCTCCGAAATATCGGCGATCCGATAGGCTTTCGTACCAGCAATTTCCTCGGAGACTTGGGCGAGCCGGTTCGAGTTGTTGCTCATGGGATCCCCAACGACAATCAGGACGTCCGCCTCACCCGCCTGCTCGGCAACGGCTTCCTGGCGTACCTGTGTAGCCATGCAAATCTCCCTGTGGACTTCGGCATGTGGATATTTTTCCTTAACCCTATTTATGATTTCGGCAACATCCCATTGGCTCATGGTTGTCTGGTTTGTGACAATGATTTTATCATGGCCGATTTCTAGGGCATCGACATCTTCTGAGGTTTCGACAAGGAAGACAGTTCCCGGTGCCGCAACGCCAACAGCACCTTCTGGTTCGGGATGGCCCTTTTTGCCGATGTAAATGATTTTAAAGCCTTCCGCTTCCTTTTCGCGGATCAGTTCATGCGTCTTTGTGACGTCAGGGCACGTTGCGTCAATGGAGACGAGCCCCTTTTCCTTCGCAAGATTGCGCACTTCCGGAGAAATTCCGTGGGCGGTGAAAATGACTGTTCCCTTATCTACTTTTTCGAGTATTTCTCTTCTGTTGTTGCCGTCCAGGGTAATGATGCCTTCTTCAGCAAACGCATCCGTCACATGTTTATTATGGACAATCATCCCCAGGATATAAATAGGCCGGGGAAGCGATTTATCTAATGCCGCATTTCTGGCAATGACCATGGCATCAACAACGCCATAGCAATAACCCCGCGGTGAAATTTTAATGATTTTCATAACGCGCCTCCTGTCAAGGTCTTACTTCAATACTATGTATATAGTATATAGGACTTGGAGCAATACTTCAAAGTCTATAAAATCCAGGTGCAAATGGGAGCGGGCTCCGAATCCGGCGCCCGCCATATAAGCCTTGCTTATTTGCTCTTGTAAAGAAAGTTCCCAGAGTCATTAAATAAAGAGTTTGGGCTTTGATTCGCCCCGTACAGGTTCGGGCTTGCTTTCGCGCGCAGGTTGGCTAGTGGGTGGTGAGGCAGGATTGTTTTTTCTGCGGCTTTCCTGCGGCATGGTTGAAGCTGCCGGCTTTTCAGGTTTGGTTTCCTGTGTTTCTTTTTCCGAAGCTTTGCCTAAAGCGGCTGCATTGCCATCGTCGGAGTCTTTAAGTCCACGGTACAATTTCCACATCGCAGGCAGATTCCTGAAAAGCGGTCCGTACTGTTCGATTATCGGGCCAAATTGCTGGGCGGTGTTAAGTACATTTTGGGTATTCGCAAGAAAAGTATTTAGTGCCTCTGGATTCCCAAGCGACTTCAGTAAAGAACCGGTCCCTGCCTGGCCCGCGGCCCCTGCGGCTGCGCCTCCGCGCCCGGCCGCCGCCTGGGCTGGGCCCGACCTGCCAAACAGCCTTGCCAGGAGGCCTCCCCCCCTCGACGGCTGTCTTTGCATTGGATTCATTGGACCCATAAGGGGAGGCCGTTGTTGGCCTGGAAATCCCGGCTGCCTCCCGAACGGCGGCCCTCCCATCGGCATCCGTCCGAATCCTCCTTGCCTCCGCATTTGCGGCATAGGTGGCATCATGACAGTCTCCTTTCAAAAAAATATCCTCTTTTTAAACTATGCAGTTTTTTCAATAATGTTAAGGAACCCAATGGGAAGGAAAACTTAATGAAAAGCATGGAAATTGCAAATGATGAAACTATATAGGTTGAACTTAATAATTACACCCAATAGTTTGGGAAGCTGGTTGATTGGAGCTCAGGCATGTAGACTCCTGCGGGATTGAGCGGCAAGGGGAGACCCCGCAGGAGCTTTGCTCCGAGGAGGCTCCACTGACGCCCCGCTGAAAGCGAAATGCCCGGAGCGGAAATCAACCACCTCGTTCACATTTGGAACCCAATTTTTATTTCAACCTATATAACATCGTTTCTTGTGGAGATTTAGCCGAAACTTTACTATAATTACAGGATGGATAAGTCTGTTCCATCAATTGAACTTAAGGAGCAATAAAATGAGTGTAAACCAATTTGAACGATTCAAGCTTAAACCATTTCTTATAGAGGCTGTGGAGTCGCTCGGCTTCACAAAGCCGACAGATATCCAGGAGCAAATGATTCCCGCAGCGCTAAAGGGAGAGAGCGCGATTGGGCAGTCCAGGACAGGGACAGGAAAAACACATTCCTATTTGCTGCCGATTCTTGATAAACTTGACCCTGGCCGCCAGGAAGTGCAGGCGGTGATTACCGCTCCTACACGGGAATTGGCGAGCCAAATTTACCACCAGTTTTTGAAGGCCGCCGAATATTATGACGGCCCTGAAGAAATCAGAATCCGCAATTATATCGGTGGAACGGACAAGCAAAAGACGATTGAGAAGCTGAAAGTCCAGCCGCACATCGTTGTCGGCACTCCTTCCCGCATCAATGACCTAATCCAGGAACAGGCTTTATTCGTACACACCGCGGCAACGCTTGTCATCGACGAGGCTGATTTAATGCTGGATATGGGCTTTCTGGAGGATGTCGACAAGGTTGCATCGAGAATGCCCGAGAAGCTGCAGATACTTGTTTTCTCGGCAACCATTCCTGAAAAGCTGAAGCCTTTTCTAAAAAAATATATGGAAAACCCAAAATATATCCATATTGAGCCAAGGAAGAAAGCGGCGGAAAACCTGGAGCATTGGCTATTGCCTTCAAGGCATAAAAACAAGAAGCAAATCGTTTCAAATGTTCTCCGGGCATTCAATCCGTATTTGGCCATCGTATTTACGAATACAAAGAAAATGGCTGACGAAGTAGCGGACTACCTGATTGGTGAAGGGTTGAAAGTTGGCAGGGTCCATGGCGACCTCAATCCGCGCGAACGAAAAAAAATGATGAAGCAAATTCAGGATTTGGAGTATCAATATATTGTGGCGACCGACCTTGCCGCCCGTGGAATCGATATTGAAGGCGTTAGCCATGTGATCAATTATGAATTGCCGAGTGATTTGGATTTTTATATCCACAGGGTCGGCAGGACGGCTCGGGCCGGCTATTCCGGAATTGCGTTGACGGTGTATGACCCATCGGACGAAGATGCTCTCAACAGGCTGGGAAAAATGGGCATCACCTTCAAGCATGTCGACTTCGGGAAGGAAGGCCTTGTTGAAATTGCCGACCGGAACAAGCGGAAAACTAGAAAGAAAACGGAAGATAAAGCCGATAAAGTAGCCAAATCGATGGTCAAGGCGCCGAGCAAGGTGAAACCAGGTTATAAGAAAAAGATGAATGCCGAAATAGCTAAAATAAAGAAAAGGCAAAACAGGCTGAACAAAAAGAAGTAGGCAAGGGTGAAAGGAGAAGGGAATATGTTGAAGATTGGCTCTCATGTGTCGATGAGCGGGAAGGATATGCTGCTTGCGGCCAGTAAGGAAGCTGTTTCCTATGGATCAAATACATTTATGATTTACACCGGGGCACCTCAAAATACAAGAAGGAAAAAGATTGAGGAGCTAAATATTGAGGCAGGCAGAAGGCATATGGAGGAGAACGGTATTGAGGAAATTATCGTCCATGCCCCCTACATCATTAACATCGGGAATACGGTCAACCCGGCTACCTTTGAATTGGGCGTAAACTTTTTGCGCTCAGAAATCGAAAGGACGGAAGCGATTGGCGCAACCCAAATCGTCCTCCATCCCGGTGCCCATGTTGGCGCTGGTACGGAAGAAGGCATTAAGAAGATCGTCGAAGGGTTGAATGAAGTGCTTACCGGCAATGAAAAAGTACAGGTAGCGCTTGAAACGATGGCTGGCAAGGGCTCGGAATGCGGAAAAACCTTCGAGGAACTGGCGATGATTATGGATGGGGTTATTTATAATGACCAGTTGTCAGTCTGTTTTGATACTTGCCATACACACGATGCCGGCTATGACATCGTCAACGATTTTGACGGCGTCCTTGCTGAGTTTGATAAAATTATCGGGATTGACAGGCTGAAAGTCCTTCATATCAACGATAGCAAAAATGCTGTAGGAATGAAGAAGGACCGCCATGAAAATATCGGATACGGCCATATCGGCTTCGATGCGATATGCGCGATTGTCCATCATCCCCAATTAATAAACGTTCCAAAAATCCTGGAAACGCCATATGTTGGGGAGGACAAGAAAAACCAAAAGCCTCCTTATAAGCATGAAATCGAAATGCTTCGGAACAAGGTTTTTGATGCAAGCCTGAAAGGCCTTCCGGCACATGTATAGCCAGCTGTTCCACAGATTGTAATTGGCTAAGCCAACAAGATGGGAAAAAGCCTCCTGTCCGCGCTCCAGGGCGCAGGGCAGAAGGCTTTTTTCTTCTGGTTTTCAACTGGTGAATTTAAGAAAAAGTTTGTTTACTTCCCGGGCGGTATCAGGGCCCGAAATTTTGGCGACTTCTTTAATAATTGTAGCTCTTTGGGAGCTATCAAAAATATTAACATGCCTCCCCCGTAAGTATGCGGCAATCTTGGTTGCCTGGCTTCTATTGATGGAAATTTCGAACTGGGCGGCGTAATTCAGCAGTTCGTCCGTCGTTATGGTATTTATTTTATGGTTGATAATATTTTCAAAAATCTTCATTCTTATCACTCCCCTTCCTAATGTATGTTCATCGCCGAGAAACAGTGCAAAAAAATACCTGAATGTGTGGGCGGCTTTACAAGAAGCGATAACTGGGGTATACTACATAACGTAAATCGGAATGATTCTTAAAATTAAGGTGATTATATGGCTGTGCCAGTTATTGAAATAAAGAGGCTGTCCTATCGATATGAGAAGGAAAAAGTCCTCGAGGATATAAATTTAACTGTTCCAAAAGGAGCTTTTCTCGGAATTGTCGGACCAAATGGATCCGGAAAATCGACCCTCCTAAAATTGATTCTCGGTCTCCTGGATCCCCAGGAAGGGGAAATCCGCCTGTTTGGGAAACCGATCGGCGCTTTTTCAGCGTGGGATAAAATAGGATATGTTTCACAAAAAGCAAACTCGTTCAATTCGGGCTTTCCAGCAACGGTTGAGGAAGTGGTTTCCAGCGGGCTGACAAGGAAAATAGGACTGTTCCGTTTCTTGCGCGGCAGTGACCGGCAGAAGGTCAAAAAAGCGCTTGAATCAGTCGGGATGGCTGAGTTTTTCGATAGAAATATCGGAGAGCTTTCAGGCGGCCAGCAGCAGAGGGTTTTCATCGCAAGAGCCCTCGTGAGCGATCCGGAACTGCTCATCCTTGACGAACCAACCGTAGGCGTTGATGCGAGGCGCGTCGATGTTTTTTATGACATGCTTGAAACATTGAATAAGGAGCGGGGGATTACCCTTTTGCTCGTGACCCATGATATTGGGACGATCTCCGAAACCGTTACACATGTTGCCTGCCTGAATAAGCATCTCCATTTCCATGGAGAAGCCGGTGAGTTCGGGGAGCTTGCGGAAAAAGGGCTATCCGACATCTATGGGCACGGTGTCCATCTTCTTGACCACCATCATCATGAGGAGGCGGGAAGATGTTAAGCGGAATTCTTCGGTATGAATTTTTACAGAATGCGTTTCTCTCCGGGGCACTAATTGGGATTATTGCTCCGCTTCTGGGAGTCTTCATTGTGGTGAGGCGCCTGTCCCTCATCGCGGACGCCTTGAGCCATGTCACGTTATCCGGCATTGCTGCAAGCCTTTTTATCGAAAAAAAGCTTGGCCTCTCAGGAGCCATCAATCCTTTGTATATGGGTATGGCATTTTCAGTGGCGGGTTCATTGTTCATCGAAAAGCTGCGCGGCGTGTATAAACATTACCAGGAGCTTGCCATTCCAATCATCCTTTCCGGGGGGATTGGAATAGGGGTTATTTTCATCTCGCTTGCAGATGGATTCAATTCGGACCTTTTTGGCTATTTGTTTGGGAGTGTTACCGCTGTCAGCCGCGTGGATGTTTGGACGATAGCGGCTATCAGTGTATTTGTTGTGGCGGTTGTTGCCTTGCTGTACAAGGAGTTATTCTTGCTTTCGTTTGACGAAGAACATGCGAAAGCTTCAGGAATTCCTGCAAAGGCAATCCATTTTATTTTTATTGTCATGGTCGCGCTTGTTATTGCAGCCTCCATGAGGATTGTCGGCATTCTCCTCGTTTCGTCGCTTATGACCCTACCGGTCGCGGCAAGCATGAGAATAGCAAAGGGCTTTAAACAGGCAATCTTTTTATCAGTGGCGTTTGGGGAAATTTCGGTTTTTGGCGGCCTTATTGCCGCCTACTATCTCGATTTGGCACCAGGCGGAACGATTGTCCTTCTCGCGATTGCGATTTTGGCTGGCGCTATTATTTTTAAAAAGGCGGCCTTAAAAAGAAGATTCGCACAGGGGTGATTGGAATGGATGTAAACGAAGCGCTTGATTTCTTAAAGGAAAAAGGATATAAGCATACAGGAAAAAGGGAAGAAATGCTCCAGCTTTTTTCCGATAGCGATAAATATTTAACAGCGAAGGATGTCCTCGAAAGGTTGAAGGGGGAATACCCTGGCCTAAGCTTCGATACGATATACAGGAATTTGTCCTTATTCGCGGAGCTTGGGATACTTGAAACAACTGATCTTTCAGGAGAGAAGCATTTCCGGTTCACCTGCTCACGGACATCGCATCACCACCACTTTATCTGCCTGGACTGCGGGAAGACCAAGGAGCTCGGGACATGCCCGATGGATGGGCTTGGTGAAGATCTGAATGGCTACGATGTATCAGGCCACAAGTTTGAAATATATGGTAAATGCCCGGAATGTATATAAAAAAACAGCCCCATGGCTGTTTTTTATTTGCTCAATTTTTCAATCCAATCATTTGCCTCCTGCCAGTTTGCAATCCGAATGACGCCTTCGGGAATGGGTTCACGGTTGTACGGGGTATCGAACAATAAAACCGGAATTCCGCATTCCTCATGAATGGTAACCGCATTGTCGTGCTTGTCCTCCAAAAATAAATCCACGTTATATTTTTTGGCTGTGGCGATTTTGTTGTGTGTCCCAATTAATTCAATATGGTGAAAAGCAAGCTCGTTGTCCGTGAACCATTGCTTGGTTAACTCAAGCAAATGGGATGCCCTGGCGCTTATAAAATAAAGCTCATAGCTGTTTGCCCACTCCGTTAGCACCTCCCTGGCACCTTCAGCAAGCGGGGAGCCTTTGTAAATTTCCGGCTCCGCCCCTTTAAACCACTCGGCAAACTGCTCTCTCGAAATGTCCACAAGGTGCAGGAGGTCGTACTCCTTTACATCATCCAGGGTTACATTAAGGTTAAAGGCTTTGTTTATATATGGCAAGATGCTTGAAGGGGATGTTACGGTTCCATCGATGTCAATTCCGATTCTCTTCATGAATGTAAACTCCTTTTGTCGCTTTCAGTCCGCAAATTCTTCACAATATCAGTTTACCTACTTTTAATGACCTCTGCTGGAGGTTTCACTTCATTTTACCAAAAATCCTTTGCTTTTGCTTGTAGTCCTTGCAAAGATTGACATAGTAAAAAAAGCGGGCAAGTAAACACTAAGAAGGCTCCTACCTTTTGAAAGTGAGGGATTTTAGGTGGCCGATCAATCAAGGGATAACAACACGATGCAGCAAAATTACAGCCGGGAAGGGCAGCCTTCCAATTATAATGAAGAAACCTCCACGGAATCGGTCCTGCTTCTTCCTGAACCGACCGGTACGCCGGGCATGAACAGCAGTGCTTCGGCTTCAGGCACAGGCAATACTGGCTATCAGGAAGAAACGGCGGCGGAAATAGCTGCTCCTGTTTCTGTCAGGCAGAACAGGGAAGGGCAGCGGGCCGGCGGTCGTGAAATGGACCGGGATACCGCGGGAGGGATGCTTGGCTTTGCGGCTCTCGTCTCGGCAATTTTGTCGTTGTTCGTCATGCCGGTCATTCTCGGCGCGGCAGGAATCATCATTGGGTTTCTGGCGATGCGCAGAGGGGCGACAAAATCCGGCGGATGGGCAATTGGCATCGGTGCGATTTCTCTCATCATCGGGATCTTTATTACACCCTTTTTCTAGCTTTATCAGGGGCAATGGAAAAGAGGCCGGGCGTTTGCCTGGCCTCTTGCCGTTTACACACCTTGTTTTTCAAGTGCCTTCTTTTTGAAGTATTCCTCCGCGAGGACGTCAATTTCCTTTTTCAGTTCCTCTACCATTGTTTCTTCCGGTACTTTGCGGATAATTTCACCATGCCGGAAGAGCAATCCTTCGCCGCGGGCGCCGGCAATGCCGATATCCGCCTCGCGCGCTTCCCCCGGGCCGTTAACGGCGCAGCCAAGCACAGCAATTTTTATAGGTGCCTTGATTTTCGAGATATATTCTTCGACTTCATTGGCAATGCTGATCAGGTCGATTTCAATCCTTCCGCAAGTCGGACAGGAAATAAGGGTTGCCGCATTTGAGGAAAGCCCAAATACCTTCAGGAGCTCGCGTGCGACTTTCACTTCCTGGACTGGATCTGCACTAAGCGAAATCCGAAGCGTATTGCCGATTCCCATATTCAATAACGCACCAAGGCCGGCGGCACTTTTTACCGTGCCTGAGAAAAGTGTCCCTGACTCGGTAATCCCGAGGTGAAGAGGATAATCAAATGCCCTGGCAGCCTTCTCATAGGCTTCAATAGCAAGATTTACGTCGGATGCTTTCATCGAGACGATAATATCATGGAAATCTAGGTCTTCAAGAATTTTGATATGGTGAAGCGCGCTTTCAACCATGCCATCGGCGGTTGGATAGCCATATTTCTCAAGAATCCTTTTTTCAAGGGAACCGGCATTGACGCCGATCCTGATTGGAATGCCGCGTTCTTTCGCAGCTTTTACGACAGCTTCCACTTTTTCGCGTCTGCCGATATTTCCCGGATTGATCCTGATTTTATCAGCTCCGCCTTCAATTGCTTTAAGAGCAAGCTTGTAGTCGAAGTGGATGTCGACAACAAGGGGGATGTTGATCCGCTTTTTGATTTCGGCTATCGCATTGGCCGCCCGTTCATCCGGACAGGCAACACGGACGATTTGGCATCCCGCGTCCTCAAGCCTCTTTATTTCGGCGACGGTTTCCTCGACATCGTGGGTTTTCGTCGTCGTCATGCTCTGTATGATAAGTTCGTTATTCCCGCCGATTGTTAAGTTTCCAACCTTTATAGGGCGGGTTTTTGTTCGATGTATAATTTCATTCACGTGCGATTCGCTCCTTTGCGTACCGATTGAAGTTAATCTTTTTTAAATCAATACTTCATTATTTTATCAGTAGCCGGGCAATCTTACAAGGCAAGGAGCTTTTTCTGCATGTCCCTAACGTCCATAGTCCGGGAACCGGTACTCCTTCCCAATTTGGAGGCGTTCTGGTGACACTCCTGGATTGAGCAACTGAAAATCGGCAATCAATTTGGCAATTGATACATTCGGGCTTTTGCCCCGTTTCTGTTCCACAATCGAAAGCAACGTCTGGCCTGGCTCGACGGCTGCTGTGAAGTTTGGCATTTCAAGGGTGGCTGGCTCGGCGCTTTTTAAAGGAGGGGCTGCGATTGATACGGGCAATGTGCCGGCAGTCAGGTCAACATACATACTAACAAGCAAGGCGGCAAAAAAAACGGCGATAATCATTTTTTTCATGGGACAGGCCTCCAGCGCGATTTTTTTCATATATATGCCGCGTTCCAGAGAATAGTACAGCCAAAATAAAAAATGGCAGCCCCCAAAGTGGGACTGCCATTTTCGCGTGCCGGATTATGCTTTTTTAGGAGCCGGCGTTTCGTTAATCGCAAGGTACAGAACGATTGCCGATACGAGCCAGTTAATGAGGAAACCGTTTGGAACAGATGTTTGAATGGCTTCCATGATTGTAAAGAAGACGGTTGAAATCGTTACGCTGTAAGCCGCCATTCTCCATAGGTGGCCATAGTTCAGGTGCCTTCCGCCCATATTTTTCAAAATCAGGCCCATCATCGCGAGGACGCTGACTTCAATGAATTTCATCGCGGATGATACAAGATAGATGAAAACAAATGCGATCGGAAGAATAATATAGGCGGCACCATCCATTGAAGCGAAAAAGTCAACGAAATCCTGTTTGCCAATTTCTGATGCGTCAATCATCGAATAGGAATAGGTCTGGACGTTACCTCCAGCCGCTAGTGCAAACTCATCCTTCAATAACCCAAAGGCGGTTCCTGTGGCCGCCAAATCCTTGCCGCTCACCGAACCAGTTGGATCGATTGTTATTGAAAATCCATCACGGTCAATCGTGACAGGCAGATTGTTTTCCGTCTCCAGTACACCATTTTTAATTGTAAAATCGGGAAGTTCTTCCCTGATGATTTCCTCTGCAGCCTGTATCCCATTTGTAATTGCGATGCTAAAATGGTAAAAGGTAGGCAGGACCGATAGCAATGTTAGAAGAAACACATAGAGAATCGTTTTGCCAATACCCTGAAACCGGTAAATGGCAATGTCCCGCGGGGAATACAAACTTTTGTACATTTGTTTAAAAACATTCATGAACACACACCCCTAACAAGTTTCAGCCCTTTCATTTTATCTTTATATAGTGGTAATCACAAGCACAAATAAGCACGGTGGTTATCCATAGCAGGCGGGGGTAAAGGGGTAATGGGATTTTATATTGTGGAAAAGGAGCATTAGTTAATGGAAAGCATTATATTAGGGATTGTTATTTTATTGTTTATTATTGCGTTTGTCGGGATTTTTTTCCCGATTATTCCGAGTGTCCTGTTTATCTTCGCGGGATTCCTCGTGTACGGCTTTTTTGTTTCTTTTGAGCCATTCAACTGGTTTTTCTGGACAATTCAGGTGCTGTTTACAGTGTTGCTGTTTATTGCCGACTATGCCGCCAATGTGTTTGGGATAAAAAAATACGGGGGTTCGAAGGCGGCGGTTTGGGGGAGCACGATTGGGCTCATCGCCGGCCCTTTTATCCTGCCTTTCGCGGGAATTATCCTTGGCCCGTTTATCGGCGCAATTGCCGCGGAATTGCTTATCAGCAGGAAAGGGCTCGCTGACAGCGCCAAAATTGGATTTGGTTCCGTTATTGGTTTTATTGGAGGGGCTGCAGCAAAAACCGTCATCCAGGCGGGAATGGTCGCCTACTTCCTCTATATGGTTCTTTAGAAGTCTACAAGCTAAAATTCATCCTTTAGTATGATTGATGGAAATGTAATAGTAATTATCATTCAAATCATCCTTTTGTGGGTTATGTCGTTACTTAACCAACATAAGTGTGATTTGGATTTTTCTTTTGTTGCAAGGAATTCTATCGTATAATTTTTTTCTTTTAATGCCCGAATGCCCTGTTATGTCCTGCTGTCCGGTCACTAAAATGCTTTTTTCGGGGACTCGGACAAAAAGAATGCCTGTTCCCTCACGAGTGGCCGACTGCTAATCTCGGCGAAACGTTCGGGGCCAGGCACTCAGTTTACAATCATGAGCTCACACTAAAAAGACTTCTTGGTTCATTTCAAAAATTCCGATACCCGCATTCCCTAATTCAATCCGCAAATTTCATGGGCGCAATTTTGGCAGTCGACTTCCTGCCTTAAATAGGAAAGTTTTTTTACGGTAAACTTTTGCTGGTCATAGCTGATAATGCCGTTGTCCCTTAACTCCTTCAAGCTTCTTTGGATTACTTCCCGCGTTCCGTACGTTAAATTGGCAAGTTCCTGATGGGTGAGGGGCAGGTCAATCAGAATGCCATCCTCACTTGGAACTCCATACGAATTGCAAAGGCGGATTAAGATGGAGTATAGGCCGCCTTTTTTTCCATTCATAATCAGGTCCTGGCATTTCATCTGCGCTTTCAGGTAGGAGGTGCTCAGCCATGACACAAGTGCGAACATGGCGTTGGGGTCGTTCATCACGAATTCCTCGAACTGCTCCCGTTTTATAACTAGCAATTCACAGTCGGTTAGCGCCTTGGCTGAGAAATGGTAGCGTGAAAGCGGCTTGAACAATTGATATTCGACAATCATTTCTCTTTCATTAAGGATTTTTAAAATAAATTCTTTTCCTTTTAGGTGGACACGGCCAATCGCGGCGCTGCCCTTTTGAATGAGATAAATATGCTCGACGCGGTCCCTTTCATGGAAAAGGACCGTTCCGGCTTTAATTTTTTGAATAGGCTCCCTGCCCCCAAAAAAGTGGCTCAGCAATTTGTATAAAGAAACAGTGTTTTCCTGCATATCCGCAACTCCTTTTGTGCCATCACTTTGATTAAAAAAGATTATATACAGCATGTCAACATCGTTTTTACATTTATTGGAATCCATTAACGGCAGTTATGACTTAAATCGTTGACAGCGCTGGATTTTTCTGAAATTGACAATTTACCGAATTTTTGTGGGCGCTGAACAAGGATGGAATGAAATAGAATAATGAGGGGAACGGTATCAGTAGCCGCGAGCGTTTCATTTGAATCGCGATGAAAATTTTGCTAATCTTAAGCTGCATAAGCTTAGGAAATTTTCAAAAAATAAAACCAGTACATAGGAGGAGTTGTCCATGGCATTCGAATTGCCTCAGCTTCCTTATGCGTATGATGCGCTTGAGCCGCACATCGACAAGGAAACAATGAACATTCACCATACGAAGCACCATAACACATATGTTACGAACCTGAATAACGCGCTTGAAGGAAATGAAGAACTTCTTTCCAAAACGGTTGAAGAAGTCATTTCCAATCTCGATGCTGTTCCGGAATCAGCAAGGACCGCTGTCCGCAACAATGGAGGGGGTCATGCGAACCATACCCTTTTCTGGCAGATCCTTTCCCCGAATGGCGGGGGCGAGCCATCAGGAGAATTGGCGGATGCGATCAGCAGCAAATTTGGCAGCCTGGAATCTTTCAAGGAAGAGTTTGCGAAAGCTGCAACAACCCGCTTTGGTTCAGGATGGGCCTGGCTCGTTGTCAATAATGGCGCGCTTGAAATCACAAGCMCCCCTAACCAGGACTCGCCATTAATGGAAGGGAAAACGCCAATCCTTGGATTGGATGTTTGGGAGCATGCCTACTATCTGAAATACCAGAACCGCCGTCCGGAATACATCAATTCATTCTGGAATGTCGTCAACTGGGGTGAAGTGGCAAAGCGTTACAACGAAGCGAAGTAAAGATTGAATACGAGTGGAAAAAGGCAGAGATTTTCTGCCTTTTTTCTTTTGGGGTTTTTTAAAGGGAATAGAAAACAGGCCGGTGATGAAGACTACCTTTAAGAAAAAAGGGAGTTTTCATATGGCAAAAAAACTTCGGATTCTAGGGGAATTATCGATTACGAGGGAGCTTGCGCTTCTTCTTGCGCTTGGCGGCCTTTACTCTCTAAGTGTCGCATTGTCCAACTCGTTCGTGAATGTTTATTTATGGAAGCAATCAGGTGATTTTACCGAAATCGGCTTATATAATCTCTCGATTGTCGTCCTTCAGCCGCTCACTTTCATAGTTGCGGGAAGATGGGCGAAAAAGGTAGACCGGATTATTGTCCTCCGTACAGGTGTCATTTTTCTTGCCCTGTTTTATTTATCTGTCCTCGCCGCCGGGACAGGGGCATCCCGTATGCTCATGCTTCTCGGAGGGCTGCTCGGAATTGGCTATGGCTTTTATTGGCTCGCCTTTAATGTCCTCACATTTGAAATAACAGAGCCGGAAACAAGGGACTTTTTTAACGGCTTCCTTGGAATTCTTTCTTCAGCCGGAGGGATGATTGGGCCGATTGCCTCCGGGTTCATTATTACACTAATCGGCGGAATGAAAGGCTATATGGCCGTGTTTGGATTATCCCTGACCCTTTTTGTGCTTGCGGTCGTACTTAGTTTCTTCCTCAAACGGCGGCCATCTGAAGGGAAATATGCCTTTAAGGAAGTTTTGTCGGAGCGGGGAAGGAACCAAAATTGGCGGCTTATTACAAACGCCCATCTGTTCCAGGGATTGAGGGAAGGCACATTTGTGTTCGTCATTTCTGTTTATGTGTTTTTATCCACTGGCAGCGAACTGTCACTCGGGACATTCGGTTTGCTGAACTCTGGGGTTTCCTTCATCGCCTATTTTGCAGTTTCACGGTTGATTAAAAAGAAAAGGCGGAAAAAAGCCATCCTTCTTGGCGGCCTAATTTTGTATGGTGCAGTTTTTCTTATTTTCAAGGATGTTACGTTTGCGAAATTGCTCGTGTATGGAACGGCAATAGCAATCGCCTATCCGCTCCTGCTTGTTCCGTATATGTCAATTACGTATGATGTGATCGGCAGGAGCTGGAAGGCAGCTGAAATGCGAATTGAGTACATTGTAGTCCGGGAAGTATTTTTAAATATAGGAAGGATTATTTCTATCGGGGTATTCCTATTGGCGGTAACCCTTTTTGATTGGCATAAAAGCATTCCGGTCGTCCTGCTTATCTTGGGGGCAGGACATAGCTTCATTTATTTCTTCGTCAAAAAAGTCCACCTTTCTTCTCCTTGAGGTTGAGCGCTAGCTGGGCCTTTGGAGCCATTTTCAACGTTTCCGTGATATTTGGGCCGTTGGAAAGGGATTCCAGATAGAAAAAGTTTTCACTTTCCGATAAAATAAAGGTTAGTGAAAATGTAAAGGAAAGTGTGAGTCCATGGTTACGAAGAAAAAAAAGAAAAAGGCGCATGTTCCGTTCAGGTTGAACATGCTGTTTTTCGCAGTATTTGTCCTTTTTTCGATGTTAATTTTACGGCTGGGCATTGTCCAGATTGTCTATGGTGATGACTTTAAACGGGAAATTGAGCGGACCGAGGAAATAACGGTTAAAAATCCAGTTCCCCGTGGGAAAATGTTCGACAGGAACGGGACCATCATCGTTGACAACTCTCCGTTGAACGCAATCACCTACACGAAATACCAGGGCACGTCACAGGATGAAATGCTCGAGGTGGCGAGAAAGCTAGCCGAGCTCATAGACAAGGATCCGAAAAAGCTACAGAAACGGGATAAAGTGGATTTTTGGCTTTTGACGCATAAGGAACAAGCGGAAAAGAAAATAACCGATAAAGAATGGAAAATGTACGAAAACAAAGAATTAAAGGATGCGGATATTTATAAACTCCAGGTGGAAAGGGTAACTGAAGAAGATCTCAACAGCCTTTCAAAGGAAGAACTGGAAGTCGCAGCGATTTTCCGTGAATTTAATTCCGGCTATTACCAGTCTCCGCAGATTGTGAAAAATGAAAATGTTACTCCGGAGGAATTCGCTTTGGTTAGTGAAAATCTCGAGGATTTACCGGGGGTCGATACGACAACCGATKGGACCCGCCGATACGCTTTTGGCGACACGCTGAAAACAATCCTTGGGAATGTCACGAGTTCCGATCGAGGAATTCCAAAAGAACAACTGGATTATTATTTGTCGAGGGACTACAGCCGGAATGACCGTGTCGGCATCAGCTATATCGAAAAGCAATACGAAGAGGTGCTCCAGGGCCAAAAAGCCAAGGTGAAAAACAAAACCGACAAGTCCGGGAAAATCCTCGGCACAACGGTTGTTTCCGAAGGGAAACGAGGCAAGGACCTTGTCCTGACTATCGATATGGAGCTTCAGCAGGAAGTTGAAAAAATTCTTGGGGAGCACTTATGGAAAGCCAAACAGAACAGCAATTCCAAGCTTCTTGACCGGGGGTTTGTCGTCCTGATGAACCCGTATACAGGCGAAATTCTGACGATGGCTGGCAAAAAAATTGAAAAAAACCCGAAAACCGGTAAATACGAAATGAGCGACTATGCGTATGGAACATTCACCACCTCCTACAACGTCGGTTCCGTTGTAAAGGGTGCGACAATCTATGCCGGGTTTCAGACCGGAGCGATAAAGCCGGGAGAATATTTCGTAGACAAACCAATGGTTATAAAAGGAACCGATGCAAAGGCTTCATGGAGACGATCGGGTTTCGGCCGTATTAACGACCTGCGCGCCCTTCAAATATCTTCGAACGTTTACATGTTCCATACCGCTATCCAAATTGGGCAGGGGTCCTATGTCCCGAATCAGCCGCTTCGTATCAAAAATGTGGGGTTTGATATCATGCGGGAGTCATTCGGCCAATTCGGGCTTGGCGTTCGGACAGGTATCGACCTTCCAAACGAGGCGATTGGATATCCGGGAAAAATTGATCCAGGAAAGCAGCTTGATCTCGCAATCGGCCAGTATGATACGTATACCGCGATGCAGCTTGCCCAGTATATCTCAACGGTTGCAAATGGCGGGACGAGAATCCAGCCCCATATTGTGAAAGAGATCCGCGAGCCTGTCATGGAAACAGATAAGCTTGGCCCTATCATCCAGGAAATTCAGCCGAAAATACTGAATAAGCTTGATGGAGATGAGGAATGGATCAAACGGGTCCAGACCGGTTTCAGGATGGTTATGCAAGGGGACGGCACAGGAGCACGGAAATTTGGGAACGCCCCGTATCAGCCTGCTGGCAAAACAGGGACTGCCCAGGCATTTTATGACGGATTTGAGCGGAAGAAGTTTGGCAAAATTCCGCCCGATGTCATGAACCTGAGCCTAATAAGCTACGCTCCATTCGACCGGCCTGAAATTGCCATGGCAGTACTGATTCCGTGGGCATATCAGGGAAACAACGGGATTTCTTACAACAATGAAATTGGCCGAGATGTCCTTGACGCGTATTTTGACCTGAAGAAAAAACGCGAATCTGCCGGTGCCAAGCAGGACAATGAAGCAAATGAAAATACAGATGAAAATACAAATGAACAGCAAGCTGCCTCGGGCCAGTAAGCACATTGAAAACCGTCTCCAATACGAGGCGGTTTTTTTTGGCTTTTTCGGGAAAAATACTTTCAAACATTACGGCTCACTCCAAACTTTCCTTAATCCCGATACAAAAGCAAACGCTTGAATTGTAAATTCTATTTTTGAATAAATTTACAAACAGTTTACATGCGATTAAAACCCTATTTACACTGAACCTTTATTCTAAAAATGCAAGGAAGAAAAAACACTTACCCAGGGGGTACAAACGAATGAAACTTGTGAAAAAGTTAGGTATCGTATTTATGCTGGCAGCTGTTATGGTTGTAGCGGCCGCTTGCGGAGGAGATAACAAAAAGAATGCGGATGCCCTTGAAGGCAGTGTCGTTATTGATGGATCGGGAACCGTATTTCCTTTCATGGCCAAAATGGGTGAAAACTACATGACGAATGAGCAGGAAAATGTATCGGTTGAGGTTAGCAGGGCCGGAACATCCGCAGGTTTTAAAAAATTCCTGGCTAAAAACGGCACAGATTTCAATAATGCCTCCCGCTCAATAAAAGAAGAGGAAATTGCAGAAGCGAAAAAACAGGGTATCGACGTTCAGGAATTGAAAGTCGCCCTTGATGGTATTACGATCGTCATCAACAAAGACAATGATTGGGCAAAGGAATTGACGAAGCAGGAAGTCATTGACATCTTTACAGCAAGCAAAGGCAAGAAAAACTGGTCAGATGTCCGCGCAGATTTTCCGAATGAACCAATCAAGACATACGGCCCGAACGAAAACCATGGAACATATGAGTTCATGTTCGAAAAAATTCTTGGAGAACAAGCCCTTCCAGAAAAAATCAATCTGCAACAGGATTACTCGACTCTCGTGGACCTTGTTTCAAAAGACAAAAATGCAATTGGGTTCTTTGGATATGGCTACTACGAAAGCAATAAGGACAAGCTATCGGCTGTAAAAGTAGATTTTGGCCAGGGGCCGGTTGATCCATCGCTTGACACGATCAAGGAAGATGGCGATTATGCGGAGTTTACTCGTCCAGTTTTCACATACCTGAACGTAAACCATGCCAAAGAAAAACCAGAAGTGCTCGATTTTGCTATCTATACAATGGAAAACGCGCAGGAAGTTGCGAAGGAAACAGGATTCGCGCCTTTGTCCGATGAAGATAAGCAAGCTTCTCTTGATGCCTTGAACGCCTTGAAACAATAAAAAATATGACATTGATTTGTGCAGAGTGGAGATGAGGAGTGTTTCTTCTCATCTTTCTCATTGTGCATCAGGGAAGGCTCTCGAGTAAATAGGGTGAAAGGGGTTATAACATTGGACAGAACATCCGGGGAAAATAGACTCGACATCAGCGGCATGATAGAGAAAAAGAAAAAAACCGCCAGTGTTGGGAATGTAGCTGAAAAACTGATTCCAGGGATATTGTTTGGGATCGCCGCCATTTCAGTGCTAACGACAATTGGAATTGTTTTAACTTTGCTGACTGAAACAATCCTATTTTTTAAAGAAGTTCCATTTCTTGATTTTTTCACAGGTACAAAGCTGAAGCCGCTTGGAAAGGATGCTGTGTTTGGCGTCCTGCCTCTTTTGACGGGAACGCTACTGTCAACAGTGATTGCGATGGCGGTTGCTATCCCAATTGGCTTGATGACGGCAGTATTTTTGAGTGAATACGCATCTGAACAATTGAGGAAATTCCTTAAACCAATGCTCGAAATATTAGCCGGAATTCCGACGATCGTGTACGGATTCTTTGCTTTTACATTCGTTACTCCTTTATTGCGTTCCTTCATCCCGGGTTTGGAACCTACAAACATTCTTAGCCCTGGGATTGTGATGGGCATAATGATTATTCCGATGGTCGCTTCCCTGTCTGAGGATGCGATGAACGCTGTTCCCAACGCAATGAGAGAGGGAGCGCTCGCTTTGGGGGCGACAAAGCTTGAGGTGACATGGAAGGTTGTCGTTCCGGCAGCGATTTCCGGTATTATTGCGTCCTTCGTCCTCGGAATATCCCGGGCAATCGGGGAAACGATGATTGTGGCCATCGCAAGCGGAAGCTCCAAGAACTTTACATTTGACGTGACCCAATCGATGCAGACGATGACTGCCTATATTGTAGAAGTTACTGGCGGGGAGGCCGCTGCAGGAACAACGCTGTATTACAGCTTGTATGCCGTGGCAATGACTCTGTTCGTCTTTACTTTGATCATGAACCTTGTTGCGCAATATATTTCACGCAAGTTCAGGGAGGAATATTAATATGAAATATATTGACAACACAGTGGTTGAGAGGAAAATGGGCAAGCGCCTTTTTGCCAATCGCATGGCGAAAATCCTTTTTCTGCTGGCGACGCTGTTTGGCATCGCCGTCCTGGCGGTCCTGATTTACAGGGTTGTTATGGACAGCATGGGTTGGATTGACAGCAGCTTTCTGCTGAACAAGCTCTCAACCGATCCACAAAGGGCAGGAATTCTTGGGGCAATCTACGGAACACTGTGGCTAATGGCCGTGGTTGCGCCAGCGACGATGATTCTCGGGGTAGGAACAGCGATTTATTTGGAGGAGTATGCGAAGAAAGGGAAACTACAGTCGTTTATCCAAACGAATATATCCAATCTGGCCGGCGTCCCATCCGTTGTATTCGGGATTCTTGGCTTGACAGTTTTCGTCCGGGCGTTCGGTTTGGGCTCGGTTGTCCTCGCAGGTGGCTTGACAATGGCCCTGCTCGTCCTGCCGGTTGTTGTTGTCGCGAGCCAGGAAGCGATTAGGGCTGTTCCGTATTATTTGCGGGAAGCATCTTACGGAATGGGGGCAACGAAATGGCAGACAATCAGGAATGTCGTCCTTCCCGCATCATTGCCGGGTATTTTAACAGGCGTCATCCTTGCATTGTCCCGGGCGATCGGAGAAACAGCGCCGCTTGTCGTAATCGGTATACCAGCGCTGTTAATACCACTTCCGAACAGCGTTTTTGACAAGTTCACCGTGTTGCCGGTCCAGATTTATTATTGGACAGTCGATTCCGCACTTACGGCTGAGTATGCGAACCTTGCGGCAGCTACTATTGTCATCCTGCTGGTCGTACTATTCGCGATGAACTCGGTTGCCATTTTAATACGAAACAAATTCCAAAAAAGATTCTAGGGCTGGAGGGAGTTACCTATGGGGATTACAGCAGGATATGCAAATGGAACATCTATTCAGGCAAGCGGCAAAAAGAATACCGTTTATCGTACAAAAGACCTCAACTTATGGTATGGCGAGGGCCATGCTTTAAAGAATATTAATCTTGATATTATCGAGAATGAAGTGACAGCCATCATCGGGCCGTCGGGATGCGGGAAATCTACCTATATTAAAACATTGAACCGCATGGTGGAACTTGTCCCGATTGTCAAAATTTCCGGAGAAATCCTCTACCGTGAAAAGAATATTCTCGATAAGGATTACAAAGTCGAGGATCTACGGACCAGGGTTGGAATGGTTTTCCAAAAGCCGAATCCATTCCCGAAATCCATCTATGAAAATATTGCGTACGGTCCGAAAATCCACGGGATAAAAAATAAAAAAATCCTTGATGAAATCGTCGAACAGAGCCTTCGCGGAGCGGCGATTTGGGATGAAGTAAAAGACAGGCTCCATCAAAATGCGTATGGCCTTTCAGGCGGACAGCAGCAGCGCCTTTGCATCGCTCGCTGCCTTGCAATCGAGCCGGATGTCATATTGATGGACGAACCAACTTCAGCGTTGGATCCTATTTCAACGTTAAAGGTGGAAGAGCTTGTCCAGGAATTAAAGAAAGACTTCAGCATCATCATCGTCACCCATAACATGCAGCAAGCTTCCCGCATTTCCGATAAAACTGCGTTTTTCCTGAATGGGGAAGTCATTGAATTTGCCGAAACAAGCACGATTTTTTCCAATCCTTCCGACAAACGGACGGAAGATTATATTTCAGGGCGGTTTGGCTGATTGGGGCCATTCCAGCACGGACAAGGTGGGATACAATGGGGATGAGAACCAATTTTGACAACAACCTGAACCAGTTGAAACAAATGCTGATGGAAATGGTGAAAATGGCAAAGGAGCAAGTCGAAGATTCGATCAGCACGTTCATTTCGCAAGACTTGGAAAATGCCAGAAAAATAATTGAAAAAGATGAAGAAATAAACCTTCTGGAAACGCAGATTACCGAAAAGGCGATTTTGCTCATTGCGACGGAGTCTCCTGTCGCGACCGATTTAAGAGCCATTCTGGCAGCCCTGAAAATTTCTTCGGAGGTTGAGCGGATTGCCGACAATGCCGTCAATATTGCCAAATCAGCCCTCCATATCGGAAAAGAAAAGCATATTAAAGAAATAAAGGATATCCCAAAGATGAAGGAACTGGTCGTTGACATGCTAGATTGCGCCCTGCAATCCTTTTATACAAACGATGCTGTTTTGGCAAAGAAATGCGCTGAAATGGATGACCGTGTTGATGAAATGTATGGAATGCTCGTCCATGAACTTTTGGGGTATATTCCAGGAAAACCCGAAGCGACAAACCAGATCGCGCAAATGGCGTTTACGTGCAGGTATTTGGAACGCATTGGAGACCATTCGACCAATATAGCCGAGCAAGTTGTGTTTTTGGTGACAGGTAAACGATACGACCTGAACCATTAAGGAATTGCAGATGGTGAAATTTGTCCCCTATTCGCAAAAAGAAGCAGTCATTTTGTCGAAAGAAAGAAGGGGAGAAAGAACTAAAGGCCCCGGGAAAAATTTTTTTAGCCCCCGGAAAGAGTGTGTGTACGGGCAGGCGATTTCCGACAATTTGCGTTTATTGTAAGCCTTATTGACAGGTGCTACCATTATTTATGAGAGCTGGCGGTATTAAAGCAGCCTTCAGCAGAATAGAATGGTTAGTTATCTAAAAAGGGCGGTAGTGGTCATGCTGAAAACAAAAACGGAAACAAGGCCTGGGCAAACAGAACTGGCGGCGGAAGGAATTGCCTATCCCGCGGAAAAACTCGCCATTGCAACCGGGTTATGGATTAATGGACACGTCTATGGGCGATTTGAAGCGAGAGAAACGCTCCTTTACGAAGAAAAACTCACACTAAAGGTATCCGAGGAATCCCCCCATTCAAAAATCGCTGTCCTGAATTACTTTATTTGCAATCATGGCAACGAAGAAAAAAGGATCAAGCTATTGGTTATGCACCTGCCAAAAACATTTATTATGAACCACTTTTCCTTTATCGCCCCCGCCGACCAAACGATTTTCCATCTTGCGGGGGAGAAGATGTTCCTCGTTGGCGGCCTTCCAGTGGAAGATGCAAAGTGGGAGGCAACAGTCATCCCGTCCTGGCATATAAGTTCAGACAGTATATGGGAGGATATAGGGAAGGGCACCCTAAAATATTCTCCTTTGGCAAAAGGAAATCCCGCCAGCATCCTTTCAACGGATATTGGAGTACCGCCCGGAAAAACGGTACGGTTGGCGTCATGGCTTATTTCAGGGGAAGACAAGAATGAGCTGGTTTCCCTTAGAAATGTACTTTTAAAAAACAGACTAGCATTTGCAAATGAAAAGTGATATTATATAAAAGTCGTATAACGAACATGCTGTGAATGTTTGGAGGGATAATAATGCGCGTGAATATTACGTTAGCTTGCACTGAGTGTGGAGAGCGCAACTATATTTCTAAGAAAAATAAACGGAATAATCCAGATCGCCTTGAGCTGAAAAAATATTGCTCCAGGGAAAAGCGTACAACTTTACATCGCGAAACAAAATAAGCAGTGGGGCTTCCTGCTGCTTTTTTTGTTGTCTAAAAATAGGTAAATAGATATAGGGGGAATGGAAAATGGAAGAAAAGCAGAATTCGCGACAGGCCATGATGGAGCGCCTCAAATCAATGGCCGATGGGGAATACCGTGAGCGTTCAGAACGAATCGCTTCTAACTTCTTCGGGAATCCCGTATGGGAGAAAGCCCAGGTAATCGGCATTACCATTTCCAGGCCGCCTGAAGTTGATACATACGGAATTATTGAAAAAGCCTGGCGGGAAGGAAAGCGTATCGCTGTTCCGAAGTGCCTCCCTGCTACAAGGGAAATGCAGTTCCGGTATCTTACCGATTTTTCTCAACTCGAGAAGGTTTACTATGGGCTTTTGGAGCCAATAGTAGAACAGACCGAGCACGCAGACTTGAATGATATTAGCCTGCTCGTTGTTCCCGGGCTGGCGTTTACCCGCGATGGATACAGGCTTGGTTTCGGAGGTGGCTATTATGACCGTTTCCTTGCTCGTTACAAAGGGGAAACGGCATCGCTTGCCTTCAACTGCCAAATCGTTGAACAGCTTCCAATCGAGGAGCATGATAGGCCGGTTGGGCTCATTTTGACGGAAGAGGCGGATTTTCACAAATGACTCCGGCAATGATTTTTTGCACAATCCTGATTTTTGCGGCGGCATGGACAGGATGGAAGCTTAACGCGCTTACTGTGACAGGTGCGATGGGTGCAGTAGGAATCGGGTTTATCACCTTGGCGGGCGCGGGAGCCGAGGGGCTTGTCCTGCTTGGGGCTTTCTTCGCTTCATCTAGCCTATGGTCGAAATTTAAAGCGAAAAGCAAGTCGGCAATGGATGAAAAGCTTGCAAAAGGGGCCACGCGTGACTGGAGGCAGGTCGCCGCGAATGGCGGTCCGGCCGCTATTTGCAGCGGAATATTCCTCGCAACAGGGAACCCGGTCTGGCTTACCTGTTATGCTGCCGCAATTGCCAGCGCCAATTCGGATACGTGGGCATCGGAAATAGGGCCCATTGGCAAAAGCGATCCAATTAGCATTAAAGGGTTTAAGCGGGCCGAACGCGGGACCTCTGGCGCTGTCAGCCTGCTCGGTACAGGTGCGGCCTTGGCTGGAGCCGGATTCATTGCGGTTGTTGCCAGCTGCCTCTTCAATCTGCCATACCATGCCGGTTGGATTATTTTTATTTCCGGGTTCATGGGGAACGTTGTCGATACGTTTCTCGGCGCCTATTTTCAAGTATCATACAAATGTCGCGTTTGCGGGCTTGAGACCGAGAAAGCCCGCCATTGCGGGGCAGCTACAGAAAAAATAAAGGGAAGCGCCCTGCTCGATAATGATGTGGTCAACTTTTTATCCTGCGCCGCGGCCGTAGTTGGAACGTACTTTGTCCTTTAATAGTTCATCCGGCATGGGACACTAGTGGAATGTGTATAAGGTATTGCCACAAAACTATACGGGAGGGCTATTTTTATGAGGCGAGTTAGCAGAGTTGCAATCATTGGAATGGGTTCGGTAGGTTCGAGCTACGCCTTTGCACTATTGAATCAGGGCATCACGGAAGAAATCGTTTTGATTGACCTGAATACGGCAAAGGCCGAGGGTGATGCGATGGATTTGAACCATGGACTTCCTTTCGCCCCTTCACGGACGAAAATCTGGCATGGGGATTACCCAGACTGCAAGGATGCGGACCTAGTCGTCATTTGCGCGGGAGCCAACCAGAGACCGGGTGAAACGCGGCTTGATCTTGTCGATAAAAATACCCGCATTTTTAAAGGGATTGTAGATAGCGTCATGGGAAGCGGATTTGACGGGATTTTTCTGATCGCCACCAATCCGGTCGATATCCTTTCCTTTGCCGTGTGGAAATTTTCGGGACTGCCGAAGGAGCGTGTCATTGGGTCCGGTACAATTTTGGATACGGCCAGGTTCAGGTTTTTGCTTGGCGAATATTTCAATATCGACCCGAGGAATGTCCATGCCTATATTATTGGAGAGCACGGGGATACTGAACTTCCTGTTTGGAGCCATGCGGATATTGCGGGTATGAAAATAGGCGTTTCGGCAAAAAAGAAGGACGATTTCACCCAGGAAGAACTCGACTCCATTTTTCCAAACGTCAGGGACGCCGCCTACCATATTATTGAGAGGAAGGGTGCCACCTATTACGGTATCGCAATGGGGCTTGTCAGGCTGACAAAGGCAGTCCTCGGAAATGAAAATTCGGTATTGACTGTCTCGGCTTGCCTACAGGGGGAGTATGGGCAGGAAAATCTCTATATAGGGGTTCCGGCAATTGTAAATCGGAGCGGGATAAAGGAAATAGTGGAACTTGATTTGAATTCGGAAGAAAAAGACAGGTTCGCCCATTCAGCCGGCATCCTGAAGGACATTCTTGAAAAAGCCATGAAACACTATTGACATCAATAAGCCTTTTCGTATAAACCTCCTCCTTCGGGAAACGATAAAAAGGGAGGTTGGTAATATGAATAAGGCGATTTCATCCGCCGTTATGTTCAGCGCGGCGGGGTACCTGATTTACAGGAACAGGTACAGGCTAATGAACATCCTGCTCGGCACAGGCTGGGTTAGGAAAGCGGCTGTCCGGACAATTATGGGCATGCCTGGGGTAAAAAGAAGAATGATGGATTCTGTATTTGGAGAGCCGAACCGGCTATAAGCCGGTCCGGCTCTTTCTCTTATTAGTATTAGTTCAACCTGACTTCGATTATAATGGTAGTGAGATAAGGCTTACTTATACAACAAGAAGCCTCGGGAAAGCAGGGAAGTTTTTTGAACACTCAGGAAGAAATTTTATTTTGGAAGCTTGCGGAATTATTTATCATTCACTCAGGCTACAGGATTGTGAAATTGTTTCCGGATGAAAAAGAGCTCTGGCTGGAAAAAGGCGAATCCGCCGAGGCCCCTATTATCCGTCTCTACCGTGAGGGTTTTGACTGGAGCAACAGAATGCAACGGGATATGGAGCTGACCGCGGCGACGGGGGCGAGAATCAGGAGCCAGTTGCGCATTAAAAATTTGCGGATCCTCAATGTTTATGTAAGCGAGCATCCTCCTGTAGATGATTACCAGCAAGTGTTGCTTGAGCCATTTATTTATCGGGACAGGGTTTCTGAAACGTCGGTCCACACAATCCTGTTTGCAAACGGAATTTATGGACAAGCGCTGGAACGGCTAACCGGTTTTGTGGATGCCAGCTCCCTTGATTTAAGCAATATGGAGGGGCCTAATTACGGGGATGCCGCTGAGACAAGGCGCAGGACGTTGGAGTTCGCCGAAAACGCGGCCAGGCGGGAACAGGCCATTTTTAAAGCGGGAAGGCCGATTTTCACCTACTTTTTCATGGCCTTGCAGGTACTGGTGTTTTTAATGCTTGAATTTTATGGAGGAAGTACAAATCCAAACACGCTCATAAAATTTGGGGCGAAATTCAATCCGTTAATTTTGGAAGGGGAATGGTGGAGATTTATTACCCCCGTTTTTCTTCATATTGGCTTTCTTCACTTGGCGATGAATACACTGGGGCTTTATTTTGTCGGGACAGCAGTGGAAAGGATTCTTGGGAGCGCGCGATTTTTGTTTGTTTACTTGTTTGCCGGTTTTGGCGGGTCGCTCGCCAGCTTTCTTTTCAGCCATGAGGTATCGGCTGGAGCGAGTGGGGCGATTTTTGGCTGCCTTGGGGCGCTTCTCTATTTCGGGATGGTTTACCCGCGTCTTTTTTTCAGGACAATGGGCCATACAGTCTTTTTAATCATCATTGTCAACCTCGCTTTCGGATTTTCGGTTTCTATGGTGGATAACGCCGGGCATCTTGGCGGCCTTGCCGCGGGATTCCTTGGAGCGGGCATTGTCCATTTTCCGAAAAAGAAAAAGCTATTAAGTCAAATCGTTTTTGCTGCGGTATCGATTCTGCTGGCTGCGGCAATGGTGCAGCATGGTTTCAAGGAAGGGCTTGGGCCAAGGGATGAACATTCCGTCATCCTGCATGCGGAAGAACAAGTGAACCAAAAGGATTATAATGAAGCTTACTCCATTCTTCGTAAATATGAGAAAGAAACCGAAGTATCCGAGAAGACCTACTTTCTGCTTTCCTATACGGAAATCAAATTGCAAAAATTTGCCGATGCCAAGGCCCATTTGCTAAAAGCGATTGCCTTGGATGACAGCTTTCCGGAAGCTCATTTTAATCTCGCGCTCCTCTACCTCGAAGAGCGGGATCTTGTTTCCGCGAAAAAGCATGCCGAAAAAGCGGCGGGCCTGAAACCGGGACAAAAGGAATATCAAAATCTTGTTGATGAAATTGACAAAGCGCTCTCTGCCCAGCGGGGAGCTTAACTGGAATGATTTTTGAAGTTACTTTAAGCATGGAGATTGAGGGGAAATTACGTGAAAACCATTTATGACATCCAGCAATTCCTGAAAAAGTACGGTGCCATTATGTATGTGGGTGACAGGGTCGCCGACTTGGAACTCATGGAAGAAGAACTGATCGAATTGTACAATTCCCAGCTAATTGAACACGGGGAATTCCAAAATGCCATCATGCTCTTGCGGCAGGAAATACAATTGGAAAAAGAAAAAAACAACAAAAAAACGGGTGAGTGAACATGGAAAAATGGTTGGCAGGAATCGACTTGGGAGGAACAACAACGAAGATTGCATTTATATCTTCCTATGGCGAAATTATCGACAAATGGGAAATCGCTACCGACAATTCGAATGAAGGCAGGAATATTGTCCTTAATATAGCAAAATCCATCGATGATCGACTGGATGCAATAGGGCAGGGCAAGGAGAAGCTTGCGGGTATTGGAATGGGTGCTCCGGGACCGGTCAATTATGCCACAGGCGTCCTATATAACGCGGTCAATCTTGGGTTGAAGGAAAATTATCCATTGCGGCAAATCCTAGAAGTGGAAATGTCCCTTCCGGCGGCTATTGATAATGATGCAAATTGCGCCGCAATCGGAGAAATGTGGAAGGGGGCCGGTGATGGAGCGAAAGACCTCGTCTGCGTGACCTTGGGAACGGGGGTAGGCGGCGGTGTCATTGCCAATGGCCATATTGTTCAGGGAGTAAGCGGGGCTGCTGGTGAAATTGGCCATATTACTTCTATTCCCGGCGGCGGCGCCCAATGCAATTGCGGAAAAACAGGCTGCCTTGAAACCATCGCATCGGCTACGGGCATCGTAAGGCTGGCAATGGAGTCCGTCAATAAGGGAGAGAAAGGAAGGTTGGCTGATATCTTTGCAGCCAATGGGATTGTTAGTGCGAAAGATGTATTTGATAGTGCTAGAGATGGAGATTTGGCTTCTGGGCGGATTGTGGACGAGGTTGCCTTCCATCTTGGCCTCGTTCTTGCGAATGTAGCCAATACGCTTAATCCAGAGAAGATTGTCCTGGGCGGAGGGGTTTCGCGCGCGGGTGATATTCTAATAAATAGGGTTAGGGAACAGTTTGCCCGCTATGCCTTCAAAAGGGTGGGGGAAACAACAACGATTGCTTTGGCGACGCTAGGAAATGATGCGGGAGTCATCGGCGCCGCGTGGCTCATCAAGAATCGGCTGTCACTATAGAGAATGTTGCATGAAGGCTCCCTTTTGAGGGGCCTTTTTATTTGTCTAGTAAATTATAGAATTGAACCTTGTGATAACTCGAATTAAGTTATTGTAATCCAGCTCCAGCGCCTAGCCCCTCGAGGTCATAAGCCGGTTCCCTCCGGAGGGCAGGCCCATCCTGCGGGCCCCGTCTTATGCTGGTCGGGGCTGACCAAGGCGCTTGCGCATCTTGTTCGTTACTTAGCTCTTCAACATAAGTTGTGGTTATCCTTCTTTAAGTGCCCAAAGGACGTGCTTTCAACAGCAGTTCGGGGCTAGATATTCTTTTAGTGATCGATGTACTGTTGGGGGTGCCGGCTGCTGTTCGGACGCTAAGCCATCCTTTAGTGCCAGAAGTACCGGCTGCCGACTGCGTTAAATCTTCTTTTAGTGAATTGCATGAATCCCTGTTATTTTCATACATTTTAATGAACCAACGCGTGAAGGCAATCATGGGCTAGGGGGAAAATCATGCTCATCAGCGGACTGCCTGGCAAGACTCCAGCAGATTATGGACGTATGTTTCGTTTGCATCCTGAACTGATCCGTGAATCCAATGGCCCTGGCAGAGTCCATTTGGAAATGGAGGGGGAGATTCGTATCCCCGGTTTTACCGGGATGCGTTATGATTTGAAAAATGGGGAGGCATTAGACTCGGTGGCTTCCAGTTTGCTTATTGATCCGGAAGGCATACACCTTTTGAATGGCGGTAACCTGAAAAATAACGATAGGAGCATTCTCATTCCCTATAGGGTAACAGCCCCGGTTCTGATTGGCAGGGCGAAATACTGTTCTGAAACTCTTGAAAGGGATCTGGAAGCACTGACAGAAACCTATCCATTTGCAAAAGCCTCGGTGATTGGCAGAAGTGTTTTAGGGAAACCGATTTGGGAACTGAAAATTGGGAGCGGAAGCCGAAAGATCCATTTTAATGGGTCTTTCCATGCAAACGAATGGATTACTAGCGGAATCCTTATGGAACTTGTTAATATGTATTTGCTTGCCCTTTGCGGCAATCGAACTTTATTGGGAAAAGAAGCGATATCGATTTTTGAAACCACCGAGCTTTCGGTCGTTCCGATGGTGAATCCCGATGGAGTAGACCTTGTCTTGCACGGTCCGCCTCCGGACTTGGATGGGATGCTAACGGCAATAAATGATGGCAAAAAAGATTTTTCCGGCTGGAAAGCGAACATCAGGGGGGTGGACCTGAATAATCAGTTCCCCGCCAATTGGGAAATAGAGAAAGAACGCAAGGAGCCAAAGTCTCCCGCCCCCCGTGATTTCCCCGGAACTTCTCCGCTGTCCGAGCCGGAAGCTGTCGCACTCGCCAGCCTCGCAGTAAACAGCGGCTTTGATATGGTGGTCGCATTCCATACGCAGGGCGAAGAGTTTTACTGGGGGTATGGAGGGAAAGAGCCCGCAGTTTCCTCGTCCATTGCCGCGGAATTCACCCGGCTAAGCGGATACAGGGCGGTCCAAACAATCGACAGCCACGCCGGATTCAAGGACTGGTTCATTCAGGAATACGAACGTCCAGGGTTTACAATTGAGCTTGGGAAGGGTATTAATCCTTTGCCGCTTTCGCAATTTAATAAAGTATATCGGGATGTCTCCGGGATTTTTCTATATGCAATAGGAGAACCTTTTTAAAATAGTGAGAAAAACAAAATAATATGAAACTATTGGCGTTGGTAAATCGTCTAATAAATATCTGCTAAAAAGGGGGAAGGAAATGGGCGAAAGTCTGCGTAACATATCCAATCAATTTTCAGCACCTGCCAGGCTACTATTCATTTGCCTCCTTTTCTTTTCCCTGGCGTCCTGTTCGCATCCAAAAGAGAAGGCACGGCCCACCGAACATGCCGGAAATCCGGCAGTGGAGGAGGGGCAGCCGGCGAACCCGAGGGAAGGCTGGAAGCTTCCGCTTAAAGTGCCGGAAGGAGAGTTTTTCAAGGTGTTCGGATGGCTTAGTGACAACGAAATCATTTTTGCCTCCAATTTATCTTCTAGCTCCAACCTTTATCGCTATTCCCTGGAAAAGGGGGAAAGCGAATTAATAGTAACGACCGGATATCCGATAGTTACTGTCTCTATCAATCCCCAAAAAACAAGGCTGATGGTCCATACTTCCCCATCTTCTTATGAAGCGGTTGTAACTATATATGATACAACCGGCAATGAATTGGCAAACCAGTCCTTTCCATCGTCAGAACTGCATAGCGAATGGAACCCCTATCGAGAAGATGACCTGCTGATTGTCGCTTTTAATGAGGATTGGACTTATAAAGCTTTTCGTATGAATGCCGCTGACAGGAAAGTAGATGAGATCGGCATACCCGATCCGTTTGTTGAATGGATTGGAAAAGACAAGTATGCCTATCTTGAATGGGATGAAGACACTCCGACGTTTTTCGCGCCGCTCGTTCTGCAGGACATCCAAGGGGAGAAAACAACTGCGCAAATCGTGAATCTCTACCATCTCGAAACGTATAAAGACCTGATTATGGGGATTAGAGCGGCTGGTGATGCGCTCGATAAAGCAATTTTTACGTTTTACGATACACGGCTTAGTGAATTATTTTCTTTCGAGCTTCCCCAGTTGGGCAGATTCTCAGGCTGGCTCGTTCCATTCATGGATTTTAATGGCAGCAAACAGGAATTTACCATTTTCGAGCCAGTCAAAAGCGGGGATGCGGACTCCTACACAGAGGGATTCATCCTTGCCTCCCATGCTCTCGGGGGAGGAAGGAAGGTTCTGTTGGAGGGGGCTGAAAATCAGCCGATTGAATCGTCACCAAACGGAGAAGCATTCCTATATGGCTACAGGTTCGAGAAGATTATTGATGCCGCGGGAAAAAAGGTTTTGAGCCTCATCCAGGAGTAAAAAAAGGACTGCCCACTCACAATGAGGGGAGTCCTTTTTGTCTTTTGTTTTTAAGTTCCAGCAGGGTAACCGCTATGCAGGATTGTCATAAAAGTAAACCAGCCAAAAACCAGGAGTGTCGCAACGGCAAAAAATAGCCCGAGGAAATTTTTATTTTTTAGTGCGGTAAATGAACTATATCCCGCCAGCAAAGTGACAAGCGCGAAAATAATAACAAGCCCTACTTTAAGCATATTTAAAAGCCCCCTTTACCATATAGTCTGCGGGCGGCCAAGCCCGGCCCAATTATGTAACAAATCATTTCCATTCGATTTCAATTCTATATTTTTTTATCGGATTTGTCGAGCGTTAGTGTACAATAAGGCTATCACATAGTGCAACAGGAGGTTTTCAGATGAATTGGTTTCCGATTCCGCTAGGCGGATTGCAGACGAATTGCTATGTCCTTTACCGTGAGGACCGGACATGCCTTATTTTTGATCCGGGGGAAGAGGCGAATAAACTTATCAATATCCTGGCGGAAAAAAAGCTTGAGCCGAGGGCGATCCTGCTGACTCATGCGCATTTTGACCATATCGGGGCGGTTGACACAATCAGGGACCGTTACCGCATCCCTGTTTATCTTCATGAAAGGGAGGCAAAATGGCTTGGCGATCCCGCTTTGAATGGTTCAGCCCTATTTCCTGTCGGGCCGCCGATGAAGGTAAGGGAAGCGGACCATTTACTAAAGAATGAAGGGAAAATGAACATAGACGATTTTACATTCGAGGTTTTCGAAACGCCAGGGCATTCACCGGGAAGCGTCTCCTTTTATTTTTCCGAAAAAGGACTTGTCGTTTCAGGCGATGCACTGTTCATGGGGAGCATTGGGAGAACGGATCTTCCTGGGGGAAACGAGAAGCAGCTTATGAAAAGCATCCATACAAAGCTTTTGTCCCTGCCTGAGGAAACAATTGTATTGCCCGGCCATGGCCCTGTGACAACGATTGGTGACGAAATGGATTCGAATCCATTCCTGCATGGATTTGGACTATAGCTTTTAAGCGGTAGATTAAGGATAGGGGAGAAATGCATGCTTGCTTACCTCGAGGATGTTATCGGGAAATCAAAAAATGGGCTGATTTCCTATGCGGATTATATGGAAATAGCCCTGTACCACCCAGTCCATGGCTATTATATGGGGGAAACCGAAAAAATTGGCAGGTCAGGCGATTTTATTACTACAAGCAATGTTTCGGATATTTTTGGGAGGGTTTTTTCAAAGTGGTTTGCCCGTCATGTTGAAATGAACGGCATTGTCCCAGCTGTTTGCGAAATCGGTGGTGGAAACGGCCGCTTTGCAAAAGCGTTCATGGAAGAATGGACAAACCATTCTAATGAAAACCTTATTTATTTGATTATTGAGGCAAGCCCTTATCACCGGAAGCTTCAGCGGGAGGCGCTTGGTGGCTTTCCTGGATTTTCCCAAGAGAGCGGGATGCATAACGTCCGGCATTTCAAAGGGCTCATCTTTTCAAACGAATTATTCGATGCCCTGCCAGTCCATGTCGTCGAAAAAAAATCCGGAGCACTCATGGAAGTGATGATTGGTATGGACAATGGCAAGCTTTATGAACAGCTTGTGCCATTAAAGAATGGGGATATCGCCCTATTTTTGGAGGAAAACGGGCTTGAATTGAACGAAGGGCAGCGGATTGAAGTACCATTGGCAATGGGGAAAATGGTGAGCGAAATTTCCCGTTCCCTGGATGAAGGGATTGTCGCCACGGTCGATTACGGGTATACGGCTGAAGAGTGGATGATGCCTGAAAGGAAACAAGGAAGCCTGCGGGGTTATATGAACCATCAAATGGTCCATGATGTGCTGGCCAATCCGGGAAGGATGGATATTACGACGCATATCCATTTCGATGCCCTCGTAAAGGAGGGGGAAAAACAGGGCCTTGAATCGCTCGCGAAGCTAAGGCAGGATGAATTCCTGATTGCCGCCGGAATCCTCGCCGAACTTGAGGAGCATTACGACCCGAACCCTTTTTCGGAAAAAAGCAGGAGGAACCGGGCGATTCGAAGCCTTGTCCTTCCTTCGGGGATGAGCGCCTTCTTCCATGTTCTTATCCAGGAAAAGGGGCTGCGGCTTGGTGCCGATCGGATTTTTCCGTAGTTTATCATTCATAAGGCTAAAAGGGAAAAACCGCCGGGGAGTGGCTCCCCGGCGGTTTTCTCGAGCATATTTGGCATTAATGGCCTCCGCCTAATGGCATCATAAAGGTAGTCCAGTAGGTGAATCCAGCAAAGAAGATTGTCAAATATGCCCCAAAAACGTACATATACATGCGTTCGGATAATTTAAGATAGCTTAAAAGAACAAAGAATCCGGTCTGTGCCAGGAAAAGCAGGGATGTTTTTGGCATATGCCCCAAGTAAAACATCACTGTGAAAATCCCGGTCCAGAACCCGAGCACCCTGTACATTCGCTCCATATGTAACCCTCCCTTTTACCCGCGATACCATCGTACCATATTATAAGATAAAAGAGATGGAAAAGTAAACTATCGACTAAAAAGTTAATTTGATACAAGCGCCTGATAAGTGCAAGTATCGCAGCCATTTGCGATATTTTGATGCTCAATCAGTTCGGCCGATTCAAATAACGCTTCAAACATGCCTTTCAAAAATTCGTGGTGCATGCTGCATACTGCTTCTGAATGGTCAACAGCGATTTCCTTGAACGGGCAGTTGTAGATTTGGAAAAAGATCTTTGTCTGGTTGTCATTCACTTCAAACTCGGGATAAAAGCCCGCAAGCGTGGCAGCGCTTTTCAAGATGGAGAGCTTTTGTTCAAAATCCAACTCGGATCCCGCCTGCAGCCTTTTGGAGATTTCCTGCTCAATTATTTCCGCTCCAAAACGCTTCCCTGTCATATATAAAGCTTTTTTTCCTTCTTCCCCAAGTGCCAGCATGGTTTGGATGGCTACTTTTGACAATAGCATATAGTCACGGTATGGAAAGTGGAGCTGGATGACATCGTCGGAAAGCCGGTAAAGCCTGCTCGGCCTGCCGCCTTTTCCGGTTTTCTTTGTTTCGGATGCGAGCATGTTTACATCCTCGAGCTTTGAAAGATGCAGGCGCGCGACATTCGGATGGATATTGAAATTGTCGGCTACCTCTTGAACAGTTACTTCCTGGTGGCGTTTAGTGATGTATTGATAGATGTAATACCTGGTTGGATCAGATAAAACGTTGGTTATTTTTAAAGTTTGCTCCATTATGGTTCACCTCGGACCCCTCAATTTACTCTATTATAATACAGCGCAAATCCCATTGGAATGAGGTTAACAATGTTAACACTTTATGTTTGGAAAGTGTTCACAATTCACCTATTGTCATTTAGCAAAATCTATACAAATGGTGAGCAAACTATATACGGTGTTTCTGTCAATACTCGTTTTCTGAACATTTGCATTAAATTCCACTTTTTTTCTGCGTGAAATAGTAAAAACCGGTTATGCTTCCAGTTTGCCCGGCAGAGTCCTCTTCCTGAGGTGCAAGTACCATCAATAAAGTAGGCCGCGGGCTTGTTAACAAAAAATTCACAAATTTTCGACGGCTAAAATTAGTAATTTTTTCGCATAGCTGTATAATAAAAATGAAAGGTGGTGTTTTCCATTGCTAGTGCCATAGAAGCTCTTGCCGACAGGATTATCGCCAATGCTGTCGAGTATCATGCAACAGATATACACATCCTCCCCCGCAAAGAAGATACGCTGATCCAGTTCCGCATTACGAACAAACTAAGCCCACGAATGACCCTTCCGAAAGAAGAATGCGACAGGCTCATTTCCCATTTTAAATTTACCGCCCATATGGATATAGGAGAGCGGCGAAGGCCCCAGAGCGGCGCTGTTTTTACCGAAGTCAATGGCCGTTCATTCGGGCTTCGGCTGTCAACCCTTCCATCCAATAACCGCGAAAGCATGGTCATCCGGCTCCTGCCCCAGCATGATAAATATTCCTTCGACAGATTGTCCCTCTTTCCGGACATGGCAAGAAAATTGCTGAGCCTGCTCAAGCATTCCCATGGCATGATTATCCTCACCGGGCCGACTGGAAGCGGCAAGACGACAACCCTTTATTCCCTGCTTAATGAAACAGCGAGCAAATACCAGCGTAGTGTGATTACCCTCGAGGATCCAATTGAAAAAGAATGCGGCACGGTTCTGCAGGTGCAGGTGAATGAAAAAGCAGGCGTAACGTATGCTGCTGGGTTGAAAGCGATTCTCAGGCATGACCCGGATATCATTATGGTGGGGGAAATCCGCGACGCTGAAACAGCCAGGGTCGCGGTGAGAGCCGCCATGACCGGGCATCTTGTCCTAACAACAATGCACACAAGGGACTCAGCCGGGGCAATCCATCGGCTCCATGAATTCGGGGTGAACTGGTTTGAGGTTGAGCAAACACTTGTCGCGGTCACCGCCCAGCGGATTGTCGAATTGAACTGTACTTATTGCAGCGGGGAATGTTCCCCTTTTTGCCATTCGGGCAGAGGGAGGAAACAGGCAAGCGTTTTTGAGCTCCTTTACGGAAAAGCCCTTGAAGCGGCTATTAAATCATCAAGGGGAGAAACGGAAAAGCTGGAATATGAAACTTTGGGCAAGGCAATCCGGAAGGGGATTGCACTCGGTTATATTAAAGAATCGGAATATGAAAGGCTGGTATTTTCCTATGAGGAGACGTAAATGGCCTTTAAAGGAACAGGCGGAATTCCTGAAAAAGGCGGGGGAATTGCTCCAAAGGGGATACCACATGTCGGAAGCGATCGAGTCACTATCGTATCAGCTTCCGGCAACACGGAAACACGATTTGGAAAATTGCTTGGGCCTTCTTAAAAACGGCGTCCCTTTCCATAAGGCTCTTGAAGGTATGGGGTTTAACAATGAGCTATCCGGATATGTCTACTTCGCGGAGCAGCATGGAAACTTTTCGGAAGCCGTACTCGAAGGGAGCAAAGCGCTTCTCAATCGGGACAGGGATGCAAGGAAGCTGATGAAACTACTGTATTATCCTCTGCTGCTTTTTGGATTTACAAGCATTCTACTTATATTTGTCCATGAATCTCTCCTGCCCCGCTTTTCACTTTTATTTGACTCCATGGGCCTAAGGGCGAACTTCTTCACAATCTTTATTTCTTCAATTGGACAAGCCATCCCCATTGCCGGGGGAATTTTATTAGCCTCGTTATTTATTGGCGGCGCACTTTATCAATTACGCTACAAAACCCTCCCGGCCCTTGACAAGAGAAAGCTTCTTCTTCAGATTCCATTCGCAGGGAGCCTGCTCAGAACCCTCCATACCCATTATTTTTCCATTCAATTATGTTATTTGCTCTCAGGGGGACTTTCTGTTTTTGAAGCACTGTCCTTTTTTGTGGAAAATAAGAAACAGAAATTTTACAGTGAAGCGGCGGCGCTCATTAAAGAACAGCTTGCTGGCGGCGAAAGGCTCGAATCCATCTTGGGCTCCTTGCCTTTCTTTGAACGGGAATTCCCATTGGTTGTCCGCCACGGGCAGGAAAACGGCAGGCTTGCGGAAGAACTGCGGTTTTACAGTAAACATTGCCTCATCAAGCTTGAGGGGAAAATAGAGAAACTGACCAGGATAATCCAGCCGGCTATGTTCCTGGTAATTGCTTTGCTCGTTATTTGTATGTACATGGCAATTTTACTGCCCATGTTCCACATGCTTGACGGTTTATAAAAGGAGGAGAAAAAATGAAACGAATACTCAAAAACAATCGAGGCTTTACATTGATTGAAATGATGGTCGTCATGCTTGTGATTTCAGTCCTGCTTGTAATCACCATCCCGAATATCGCCAAGCATAATGAAAATATCAACACGAAAGGCTGCGATGCGTATAAAAAAATGGTCGAAGCCCAAGTGCAGGCATATGAGCTCGAAAAAGGGAAATATCCATCCTCAATCGAAGAGCTTATCGCCGGCAAATATTTACCTGAAAATGCCGGTGGGTGCCCTGGCGGTAAAACAAAGCTGACAATCGGCGTAAACGGGCAGGTAGTTGAAACCACGGACGTTACAGCAGCCAAATGATGGCGTCTGAAAAGGGCTTCAGCATGGCTGAAGCCTTAATAGCATTGGCTGGGTTTCTGGTTATTTCAACATCCTGCCTCGCCACCGCGGTACCCCTGTATGAAACAGCCAGGAAGGAAGCGTTCTTTAACGTTCTGAAGGCGGACCTTTATTATTCACAGCTCTACGCGTTATCGCATCAGCGGGAAGTAGCATTCACTATCGCAAGCGATAGAAACTATTATTATGCCTACGAAAGATATGACATGCCGCACATCGCAGAACGTTCGTATCCGAAGGAAATCAATATTACAAGAGGAACCATGCCATTATTCTTTAAATTCCAAATGGACGGGAATGTAAATACGTTTGGCACGTTCTATATCTATGTCAAGGATGAGAAATACAAAATGACAATCCAAATTGGCAGGGGAAGATTTTATGTTGCAGCGGAGTAGGGGATTTTTTCTGGCTGAAATGCTTTTGTCATTAACCGCTCTTGGAATAGCGGCCTTGTTTTTAATACCCGCCCTCGGATTTCTTTGGGAGAAAGGGGAACGGATCAGCTTTGAAAAAACTGCCAGGCAACTGATGTATTCCGAACTGATCCGCACAGCTTCCGAGGGGTCAGGCCCTTTTTCCCGAAGAGAGACAATTGGCGGATATGAATATAAAGTCTTCGTTAGGCAAGATGGCAAAGGAAACAGAGAGGTGTGCGTGTCCTATGAACATTCAGCCAATGGAAACGGAACAGTTTGCGGATTTGTTGAATGAAAAAGGATTCAGCCTAGCTGAAATGCTCATCGCGTTAGGGGCTTTTTGTATCATTGCCTATTTGCTCGTTCCATCCGTATTCGTTATAGCTAGTAATCAGAAACATGCTGGCAATAGGCTGCAGGAAATGGAATGGGATGTTTTCCTTAACCAGGCGAAAAAGGAAATGAGAATGTGCAGCTCTGCCGAAGTGGTGGCAGGAAGGTTGGTCATGATCAACGGCAAAGATACGATCATTTATGAAAAGTATGGAAACCTGGTTAGAAGAAGGGTTAATAGTACCGGGCATGAGGTCCTGCTGCAAAATATCGCCTCAGTGACGTTCTCAAGGAACGGGCAAACCATCATTATTCTCCTCAAGGATGTGAATGGGAAAGAATACAAAGGCAGTATCCATTCTTTTGTGAAATGGGGGGCAACCTAATGCCTAAATGCGATAGGGGATTTACCTATCCGCTGACATTGGCGGTTCTTTTGGCTATCTCCGCCACGCTTGCCGCGGCATCGGAGCTTTTGCTAGTTGAAGCGAGGATGGTAAATGAAATTGAAACAATCCAAACCCAGGAATACTACATGGTTAGTTCCCTGAAAAAAATCGAAAAGTCCTTGAATGAAGGAAGCGGGGCACCGGCAAGCGGAAGCTTTGCTTATCGGAAAGGGCTTGTCGCATATACCGTATCGGCAGCATCTCCTGGCACGCTGAAGGCCACAATTTCCGTTAAAGTGGATGGCAGCGTTCCTGTTGAAGGATACGGCTATTATGACATAACGCTTAAAAAGATGGTAAAATGGGTGGAAAAAAACTAACGGAGCTGAATATGGAAACTATATTTTTAATCGGGTTCATGGGATCTGGCAAATCAACAGTCGGGAGGCTCTTGGGTGAAAAGCTCGGCCGGCGGTTTATTGACACGGATGAGGAAATTGTCAGGCAGGAAGGGAAAAGCATTAACGAACTTTTTGTGGAATTTGGGGAAGCCCATTTTAGGGAACTGGAAACAGCCTCGCTAAAAGCGCATCCAAAAAGCCAGACAGTAGTGGCGACTGGCGGGGGAGCACCGCTTAGCGAAAACAACCGGCGCGTCATGAAGGAAGAAGGAATTGTCATTTTCCTTGACGCCCCCGCTGATGAAATCTTATCGAGGCTCAAGGATGACCAAACGCGCCCGCTACTTCAAGGCAATAAAAAAAAGGAAATAGACGAGCGGCTAAGCCGGAGAATGCCAATCTATTTGGAATCAGCGGATATCCGAATCGACACGAGGGGGAAAAACCCCGAAAGAATCACCGAAGAGATTATTGCCAGTTTGAAAAAAAGGAGCCGAGGGCATACTTGCTAGCAGGGAAATGAAAGCAGGTGTGCGAAATGAAAACCAATGACTTTGTCAACTATATAGCCCAGTCGTTCGTAAAATATGCTGACCAGCCAAGAGATGAGCGCAAAAGGCTCCGTGCCGCCAAAAAAGAGGGCAGGGCCTCCTTTTGGTACCGGTGGTTTGGCATTTTGCCTTATATCGTCTATCTGGGCGTGAAAAGAAAAAAACAATGAGAAGCGGCCATCCCGTTTCCCATTGTTTTTTTTTACTCATTAATCTAAATGGCATCATCTTTCAAATAAAAAAGCCCTCCGTTTATGAGCGAAATAATCACCTTGGGTTCATACTGCTCCCGCAAGGCGGTCTTTTCAATTTTGTAGCTTTCTGGATCTTCTTCTGTTGACCCTTCGTAAAAATGAGTGAGAAGACGCTCGTCCTTTTCCCATCTTGCAATCGCCGCTTCCGCCCAGCTGTGGTCTTCGAGTTCGATACCTGACCTTAAATAATTCTCGACCCTGATGAAACCGCTCTTTGGCATAATTAGCGGGGAAATGGTATATGAGTAATCGGGAATTTTCGGCGTAAGAGGGATGGACAGCAGCCTATCATGAAATTCTTCTACCATTCTTCCGTTAATCATTTGGAGTCCCACCGACCGTATTACATCCCGCTTTCGATCGCATTTATAAGAGACTTTCACGTTCAGGACAAGCCATGGAAGAAGGGGAGTCTGCCGCCCCTCATTATGGAGATGGTATTGCCGGGTGAAGCACGAAAGTTTTTTTGCCGATTGAAAGATTTGGTGGAGGCGGGGAGAACCAAGGTGGATTTGCTCCCCTTTTAAATCCGGAGGGCATTTTTCCTGGTCGGTAATGAACGAAACCGACATCGGATTTGGAACCCCGCCAGTCTTTTCAAGGTAGTGCCAATAAAAGGGGCGGTTCATGAGCTCCTTATCAATTTCCTCGGTAAGCTGAACTGTTAAATGGCCAGGTGAATGTCCGGTTATGGCGCAGTCGTTCGCCTGGAAATAATCCGCGAGGAACTTATGGATTTCCTGCTGCAGCATGCTGTGCACCCTCCCTGTAACGATTCGCGAATTCAATCATCGAAGTTAAGTTTTCCATTTTAATTCTCATTTCTCCCTCTGATAGGGAATGGCCGAAAATATCGGCCAAATGGTCTTCCATATTTCCAAGTTCCAATTTTGCGAGGATATCGTCCAACTCGCCGATGACCTTTTCGAACAAGTGGATTTTTTCATACAAAAGCTTGAGGACATGTTCTTCCATCGTGTCTTTTACTGCAAAATTATAAATCATTACATCTTTTTCCTGGCCAAGCCGATGGACACGGCCAATTCTCTGCTCAAGCCTCATCGGGTTCCAGGGGAGGTCGAAATTGATAATGTGGCTGCAAAACTGCAAATTTATTCCTTCACCCCCAGCCTCCGTGGCAATAAGTACCTGGGCGTGTTTTTGGAACAACTCCTTCATCCAGTCCTTTTTCCCCCTTTTAAAGCCTCCGCGGAAGGGAACGGAGCTGATGCCATGCTGCTTCAGGTACCATTGCAAGTAAAGTTGCGTAGCGCGGTATTCGGTGAAAATAATCACCTTGTCCCCGATCGTCTTAATCAATTCCAGCGCCTTTTCTGCTTTTGAGTTCCTGTCCACACGGTTGACAAGCTCAATCAGTTCATTGATTTTACCTTCGAATTCGCTGGAAGGGCATTCCGCACGGAGAAGCATATTTTTCAAGGTGTAATAAACCGCTTCACGGCTACTGCAAGCCTCGCGCTGCAGGGTAATGAACGAGAATGCGCTTTTTGGGGCCCCATCCCCGGATAAACGCAAATCGGTAATGGCATCATAAAGGTTTCGCTCAGTCCCGGAAAATTCAATCGGTATGGTTTGGACATGGCGCTTTGTCCACTCAATGCCGGTATCGCCGCGCCGGTTCCGAATCATTACCTTATTAACAAGTTCTTTTAAATTGGCATCATCGGCCAGGGTGCGTGAATCCTTCCGGTATTTGTCGTAAAAGGATGACTCGTTCCCGAGGTGGCCAGGTTTCAGGAGCGATACTAAATTGAATATCTCGTCGACCTTGTTTTGAATTGGCGTTGCCGTCAGAAGGAGGCAGAATTTCTTTTTCAGGTTTTGGACAAATTCGTAATTTTTCGTTTTATTATTTTTCAATTTATGGGCTTCATCAATGATAACCATGTCATAGTCTTGCTTATAGACGAGGTCCCGGTGCGGTGGCCTTTTGGCAGTATCAATTGACGAAACAACGACATCGCATTGTTCCCACACGTATGCTTTTTTCTGGGGAACCGCCGGAATATGGAATTTCGAGTTCAATTCCATCGCCCATTGGGTAACGAGGGAAGCGGGGACTAAAATCAGCACTTTCCTGACCAGCCCCCGGATCATGTACTCTTTCAGGATTAAACCTGCCTCAATCGTTTTGCCAAGGCCGACTTCATCAGCAAGAATTGCTTTGCCATTCATATTTTCAACCACTTGCTTCGCGGCTTCAAGCTGGTGCGGGAGAGGCGTAAGCCCGGGAAGGTATTTTGGCGCCTGCAGACCTTCAAATTCAGGAATGGCCAATTGCTTTTCTGCGGCGGTGGCAAGTTTGAATAGCTCCCAATTCCCCCAGGGTCCGTCCTGGCTTATCCTTTGCAGGAAATCGTCGTGCCAGGAACTATCAATGTCAATTTGAACAGGCATGACGGTAAGCTCCTTTCCAAAAGGTTAAGAGAATCCACCAGAAAATGTAAACGCTTTCTGTTTTGGCCCCAAACCGGGGCAATAAACCGACAAAACCGTTGCGAGTGGGACTGGTTTAATGGTAGGATGAAGATGGTTTTAAAAGTTTCAATAATTGCAATAATCTCTGCTCTCACTTGTTTCCAGCACTGCAGGCAGGCTTTGGCCAAACCTGTATTGAAATGGGAATGCGGTGGACCAGGCTCCGCTTCTGATGCGAAGCTGGGAAATCCCATACTCGAAGTTTCGCTGAATGTTAGTATTGCCCGTTTGAAAAATATTATAATAGCGGATGATAACAAGGGGAGAGACTACGCCAGTAGCGCCGAAGGAGCAAGCAATTATGCGAATCTCTCAGGCAAAAGAACCCTTGTTGGACGCAGCTCTGGAGAGCGCTTTACATAAGATGAAGCCACCAAAGGGGAAAACCTGCTACAGGTAAACTTTCAGGTGAAAGGACAGAGACCTCTCTTACATTCAGGGGAGGGTTCTGTCCTTTTTTGCAGGTAAAAGTTGTTTCGGCTACGGGAGAAGCAACTAAACAACAAATGGGCCAGCGAATGCGGGATTTTGTGGAGAAGATTTGAAACTTGAGAAGATATCATCAAAGAAGGGGGATTAAGGGATGGCAGAACTCAAACGGACGCCGCTTTTCGAGGTCTACAAGGAATACGGCGGAAAGACGATTGATTTTGGCGGCTGGGAATTGCCTGTCCAATTTTCAGGGATCAAGGAAGAACATGAGGCCGTGAGGACAAAGGCAGGTTTATTCGATGTTTCCCACATGGGTGAAATCGAAGTGAAAGGACCAGACAGCTTGAATTTTTTACAAAAAATGATGACAAATGATGTTTCAAAGGTTCAGGACGGTGCCGCGCAATATACAGCGATGTGCTACGAAAACGGTGGTACGGTCGATGATTTGCTTATTTACAAAATGGGGCCGGACCACTATCTGCTTGTCGTCAATGCTTCCAATACGGATAAAGATTATGAGTGGCTAAAGGAACATCTTGAAGGCAATGTCACAATGGAAAACCTTTCTGATCAGTACGCCCAGCTTGCCATACAAGGCCCTCTTGCCGAGAGTGTCCTTCAAAAGCTTGCCAAGGAAGACGACCTTTCCGAGATTGGTTTCTTCAAGTTTAAGGATGGAGTGGACCTGAATGGCGCGAAAGCCCTTGTCTCCAGGACAGGGTACACAGGGGAAGATGGGTTCGAAATTTATTGCGGCCCTTCGGATGTGGTAAACCTATGGAATGCCATCCTCGAAGCAGGCAAGGAAGAAGGCGTGCTCCCTTGCGGCCTTGGGTCCCGTGATACGCTCCGTTTTGAGGCGAACCTTGTCCTATATGGACAGGAACTGTCGCCTGAGATTTCTCCTCTTGAAGCGGGAGTGGGTTTTGCCGTAAAGCTGAATAAGGAAAATCATTTCATCGGCAAGGAAGCGCTTAAGCAACAAAAGGAAAATGGCCTTCTAAGGAAAATCGCCGGCATTGAAATGATCGACCGGGGCATTCCGCGCCACGGATATCCGATTTACTCCGGCGATGAACAAATCGGCGAGGTTACGACCGGGACCCAATCCCCGACCTTGAAGAAGAATGTCGGGCTTGTCCTGATTAAATCTGAATTTGCCGGATTGGACAATGAAGTGGAAGTTGAAATTCGCGGCAAAAAGCTGAAAGCGAAAATAGTGCCAGTACCTTTTTACAAAAGGGCAAAGAAATAATTAGGGGGAAATCCTGATGAAACACCGCTATTTACCGATGACGGAACAAGACAAGGCGGCCATGCTCGAAGTGATTGGCGTCGAGTCTGTTGAGGAGCTTTTTAAAGATATCCCTGAGAAGGTTCGTTTCCAGGGCGAATACAACATTAAACCCGCCAAATCAGAAACGGAGCTAATGAAGGAGCTTGCTGCGCTTGCAGCCAAAAACGCGGACTTCAAAAGCCATGCTTCCTTCCTGGGCGCAGGGGTTTACGACCATTACATGCCTGTCATAGTCGACCATGTTCTTTCCCGTTCCGAATTTTATACGGCTTATACACCTTACCAGCCAGAAATTTCCCAAGGGGAACTGCAGGCAATTTTTGAGTTTCAAACAATGATTTGTGAGCTTACCGGAATGGATGTGGCGAACTCGTCAATGTATGATGGCGGCACCGCCCTCGCGGAAGCGGCAATGCTTAGCGCCGCTCAAACGCGCAGGAAGAAAATCCTCATTTCGGAGGCTGTCCATCCTGAATCCCGTGAGGTTGTAAAAACTTACGCGAAGGGACAGTACATTGAAGTGGTGGAAATCCCTGCAAAGGACGGGCTGACCGACCTGGATGCCCTGAAAGAACTTGCGGGAGGGGATATTGCCGCGGTTATCGTCCAGTATCCAAACTTCTTCGGCAGAATTGAACAGTTGAAGGAAATCGAAGAAATCGCGCATGAGCATAAATCGATGTTTGTTGTTTCAAGCAATCCGATGGCATTGGGCGTGCTTACACCTCCGGGCAAATTCGGAGCTGATATCGTCGTGGGTGACGCGCAGCCGTTCGGAATTCCCGCCGCGTTCGGAGGCCCGCACTGTGGGTATTTTGCGGTAACCGAAAAATTGATGAGGAAGGTTCCGGGAAGGCTTGTCGGCCAGACACATGACGAACAGGGCCGCCGTGGTTTTGTTCTGACCCTTCAAGCCCGTGAGCAGCATATCCGCCGCGACAAGGCAACATCCAATATTTGCTCGAACCAGGCTTTGAACGCACTGGCCGCGTCGGTCGCAATGACCGCCCTCGGCAAAAAAGGCGTCAGGGAAATGGCTGCGGCCAATATCCAGAAAGCCCATTATGCGAAAAAAGCCTTGAAGGAAAATGGCGTTGAAATCGTAATGGATGGGCCGTCCTTCAATGAATTTGTAATTAAGCTTAATAAACCTGTTAAGGAAATCAACCAGGCCCTTCTCCAAAAAGGGATAATCGGCGGCTATGACCTTGGCCGTGATTACAAGGATCTATCAGGCCACATGCTTGTCGCTGTAACAGAGTTGAGGACCAAGGAAGAAATTGATACATTTGCTAAGGAATTGGGGGATCTGCATGCATAACCAGGACCAGCAGCTAATTTTCGAGGTAAGCAAACCAGGCCGTATCGGCTACAGTTTGCCGGAAATGGATGTTCCCGAGCTTGATTTGAACGGCCTTCTCCCGGTGGGCTATGTACGTGAGGAGGAGCCGAATCTCCCGGAAGTGTCCGAACTTGATATTATGCGCCACTATACAGCGCTATCAACGCGTAATCACGGTGTTGACTCAGGCTTTTATCCGCTTGGATCGTGTACGATGAAATACAATCCAAAAATCAATGAGAATGTTGCCAGGTACAGCGGTTTTGCCCACATCCATCCGCTCCAGGACGAAAGCTCCGTACAGGGCGCGCTTGGCTTGATGTATGACCTGCAGGAGCATTTGATCGAAATCACCGGCATGGACGAGGTAACGCTTCAGCCGGCAGCCGGAGCACATGGCGAATGGACAGGGTTGATGATGATCCGCGCATTCCATGAGGCCAACAATGATTTAAAGAGAACAAAGGTTATCGTTCCTGACTCCGCCCATGGCACGAATCCCGCATCGGCGACAGTAGCCGGCCTTGAAACTATTACCGTAAAGTCCAACGAAAACGGCCTTGTCGATTTGGAGGACCTTCGCAGGGTTGTAGGCGAGGATACGGCGGCACTTATGTTAACGAATCCGAACACTCTTGGGCTGTTTGAGGAAAACATCCTTGAAATGGCCGAAATTGTCCATGGTGCCGGCGGTAAGCTTTATTACGATGGCGCCAATCTGAACGCGGTTCTGTCGAAGGCACGCCCGGGAGATATGGGATTTGATGTCGTCCACCTTAACCTGCATAAGACATTTACCGGCCCTCATGGAGGAGGCGGACCAGGATCAGGCCCTGTCGGCGTAAAAGCGGATTTGATTCCATTCCTGCCAAAACCGGTTGTAACAAAACGCGGCGATGAATATGTATTCGACTATGACAGACCTCAAGCAATCGGCCGCGTTAAGCCATTCTATGGAAATTTCGGCATCAATGTCCGTGCCTACACATACATCCGCTCCATGGGGCCGGATGGCCTGAAGGCAGTGACCGAATATGCGGTGCTGAATGCGAATTACATGATGAGAAGGCTGCAGCCTCATTTTGACCTGCCATTCGACCGCCACTGCAAGCACGAATTCGTATTGAGCGGCCGCAGGCAAAAGAAGCTGGGGGTCCGTACGCTTGATATCGCAAAGAGGCTCCTTGATTTTGGCTACCATCCGCCAACCATCTACTTCCCGCTTAATGTCGAGGAGTGCATTATGATTGAGCCGACTGAAACCGAGTCGAAGGAGACCCTCGATGGATTCATTGATAAGATGATCCAGATTGCAAAGGAAGCAGAGGAGAACCCGGAGATTGTACAGGAGGCACCGCACACGACTGTCGTCGGACGGCTCGATGAAACAACAGCGGCAAGGAAGCCGGTACTTCGCTACCGTCCCGAATAAAGATTTTTAAATGCAAAGCCCGCACAATTTTTTGTGCGGGCTTTCAGAGTGTTGAGAAACCCTAATTTTTTCTTGTTCATCCTAGAAAAAGAGGGTTTTTGCATGTTGAACTACCGTATTTAGCGGTTTGGTTTTAAAAGTAAATCTATATATAGTGGTGAAATGATCAAAAAATTCAAGATCAGACTTATTCAACAGCCTGAAAGCCCGCACAATTTTTTGTGCGGGCTTTTTATATGGCATGATGAATGAAATGTTCCTTCGGTTGACGGCTATGGCCATATTCGGGCGTTTTTTCAAAAATTAAAGGCCTCCTGCAACTCTGCAAGGGGCCCTGGCCTTAATTTTTTGCTTTAATTTTTCCAGACCATTTCTTGAATCCACCTGCAAGCTGGCTTAAATCCTTGTAGCCTTTCCTATAAAGGAATTGCGCCGCACGGCCGCTGCGCAATCCGCTTTGGCAATATAAATAAACCGGCATGTCGGGACGGATTTCCTTCATGCGTGTTTTCAATTGGGATAGCGGGATATTCCTAGCGCCAAGGATATGGCCTGCATTGAATTCATTCGTCTCGCGCACATCAATGAGCTGCGCTTTCCGGTAACCAGCCCGGAACTCGTCCTCCGAAAGCGTTTTGACGATTTTGCGTTGATAAAGCCACATGATGACCGAGTATACAAGGAAACCGGCAATCGCTACTAGCATAAAATAGAGTGGACTCACGTTTATGTACCCCTTTCAAGCTTTGCTGCACAACAAATACTATTATATAAGCCAAAGCTTGCTAGAGTAAAGGGCAATTCCTAAATTCTTTTCCTGCTGTGTTTTTGGCAATTCATACTGCTATGATTTTCAGTGCCATTCTGATAGACTAAAAATCGCGGCATTAACTAGTTAACCAGTAAAAGAGGGGCTTTTATGAAGGAAAAATGGTATTTCATTGATTCAGGGGCTGGTTCTCCCTCCTTTAACATGGCACTCGATGAATTGCTGATGGAGTGGCATAGCGAGGGGAAAATGCCGCCTGTGATCCGTTTTTACGGATGGAATCCCGCAACACTTTCAATCGGCTATTTTCAAAAAGCTGAAAAGGAAATTAATATGGAAGCTGTTCGTGGACATGGCCTTGGGTTTGTCAGGAGGCCAACTGGAGGAAGGGGCGTACTGCACGAAAATGAGCTTACATACAGTGTAATTGTATCGGAAGACCATCCGAAAATGCCTCCGTCGGTTACCGAAGCCTACCGGGTCATTTCCGAAGGCATCCTGCATGGGTTCAGGAATTTGGGGCTCGACGCTTACTTTTCCATCCCGAAAACGGAAGAAGAGAAGGATTCGCTCAAAAATCCAAGATCGTCCAATTGCTTCGATGCGCCAAGCTGGTATGAGCTTGTTGTTGAAGGGCGCAAGGTTGCCGGAAGCGCTCAGACAAGGCAGAAGGGGGTAATCCTCCAGCACGGTTCCATTCTTTTGGATCTTGATGAAGAAAAGCTCTTTTCGCTATTCCACTACCCGAGTGAACGGGTGAAGGAACGAATGATGGCTTCCTTCAAAAATAAGGCTGTTACTATTAATAAAGTCAGTAAGCGGCCAATCAGCCTGGAAGAAGCGAAGGCAGCATTCAAAAATGGATTTGAAACCGGACTGCAAATCGAATTGGTTCCCTATACCCTCACGGAGGGGCAACGTCTGGAAGTGGAAAAACGCGCTTCGGACGTTTATGAGAACGACGAATGGAATTATAAAAGATAAGGAGCGGACTGCCGCTCTTTTCCTGTTTTATTGGAAAAATATTCTTGTTCTTTATTGAATTATCCCTGTTAAGAGCAACCCTCGAAATATGTCAAAATTAATAATCTCATGTAGGAATTCCTGCGAAATCTCTAATTATCTCCGTTTTTTAATCAATTTTGATTTTGACAAAATTTTATTAATTTGTCTTATACCCAATATATAGTATTGATAAAAATATTTTAGGTACTATATATTGATTTTGTTGGTTTCGGTGTGTTAGGTTTAGGGTATTCCAAATGAACAACTGGACATAACATAACAACCAAGATTTCGACAACAGGGGAAAGATATTATTTGTACAAGGAGATGTGATCATGTCTGTTGCGTTGAGAAAAAAACTAAATATTGATTTTGAAAGGCTGAATGAGGATATCCGCCTATTTCCGCAGGTTCACCCTGTTACGCCGGATATGCACATTACCCATAAGGGTGTGTCCCGCCTGGTCATGCTTGACCGGTACACTTTCAAGGACACCGAAAAGATTACCCTGACTAAGGGAGATTTCATTGTCCTAACCGTGAAGGAGGACCCGAAATTCCCGGCAAGGGGACTAGGCTATATCCTTGATATCGACTGGGAAAAGAAAACTGCCCAGGTGATGGTGGAGGAAGAGTACCGCGGCGTTCTGGACACCCCTGAGGAAGTCACTACCGGCGTCATCACGAGGTCGCTCGATGTGATTGAAAAGCCTCTTGAAATCTTTTATGAACAGATTGCTCTAAGAAACGCTACAGGCCTGGCATCAGTTGAAAAAACAGAAGAAAAACGGCTTGAGTGGTTCAACAAGTTCTACGAAGAACTTGTGAACATGAACTTCATTCCGGCGGGACGTGTGCTTTACGGTGCAGGCGCCGGAACGGATGTAACATTCTTTAATTGTTACGTCATGCCTTTTGTGCAGGATTCGCGTGAAGGGATTTCCGACCACAGGAAACAGGTCATGGAAATTATGAGCCGCGGAGGCGGAGTGGGGACGAACGGTTCAACGCTCAGGCCGCGTGCGACATTGGCAAGGGGCGTAAATGGTAAGTCATCCGGTTCGGTATCATGGCTCGATGACATCGCCAAGCTGACACATCTTGTAGAGCAAGGCGGGTCAAGACGTGGTAAATAAGTGCCTCGTCTATAAATAAACCTCGTGAATTGCTGGGAACTCTTTAAATGGCTTGCTGGCTACAACGTAACTGGAAACGGTAAACGTGAATGCTTTAAAACAGCGAGTGGATAAAGACAATCAGCAGCCAAGCTCCTAAGTTCTTAAAGAATAGGGAGAAGGTCCAACGACCATCGAAACCACGCTTTATGCGGAAGGAAGTAGAGTAGGGGCCAAGCGGTTCCGAAGTGCGAGGGCACTCTTGTAGTGCAAGATATGGTCTGAACTCTAAGGTGACTTAGAGAGCTGAAGTAGCGATTCAGCGCAACATGATTGGCCCAGATGATCATGCTAGCGGACTGGCATCCTGATATTATTGAATTCATCATTTCAAAAATGCAAAACCCAAGGATCCTAAGGTTCCTTATTGATAACACAACCGATGAATGGATACAGAAACAGGCGAAAAACAAGCTTAAGTTCACCCCGCTCACTGAGCAGGAAAAAGCTATGTACCAGGGTATCATCAATTATAAACACATCCCTGGATACGGCGGATTCAGTGAAAGAATCATAGCCGATGCGGAAGAAAAGCTTGTGGAAGGCGGCAATTATACCGTCCACAATCTTGAATTTTTAACAGGGGCGAACATTTCGGTTACCCTGACAAAAGAATTTATGGATGCAGTCGAAAATGACGCCGAATATGAACTTCGTTTCCCGGCTGTCGAAAGTTACGACGAGGAAACGATGAAAATTTACAACGAAGAATGGCATAAAGTCGGCGATGTTCGTGAGTGGGAAAAAATGGGCTACAAAGTCCGTACTTATAAGAAGATCAAGGCAAAGGAACTTTGGAACTTGATTAACATATGCGCCACTTATTCGGCTGAGCCGGGAATCTTTTTCATCGACAATGCTAACGACATGACAAACGCCCGAGCGTATGGGCAAAAGGTGGTTGCAACCAACCCGTGTGGTGAGCAGCCTCTCGCACCATATTCCGTCTGCAACTTGGCTGCCGTAAACTTGGCGGCAATGGCGGACAAAGAAACAAAGACAGTAAATTTTGAAAAACTGAAGAAAACAGTCGCTACCGGCGTAAGGATGCAGGACAACGTTATTGATTCCACTCCATACTTCCTGGAGGCCAACAAGAAACAGGCCCTCGGAGAACGCCGCGTCGGACTAGGAGTAATGGGCCTTCATGATCTATTAATATACTGTGAAACAGAGTATGGATCCGAGGATGGAAACAAACTGGTTGATAAAGTGTTTGAAACCATCGCGGTAACCGCCTATAAGACCTCAGTCGAATTGGCGAAGGAAAAAGGAAGCTTCCCATTCTTAACAGGTAAAACACAAGAAGAAACCAATCGTCTTCGCGAAGCGTTCATTAACACTGGTTATATGAAAAAAATGCCTGAAGACATTAGACAATCAATCTTAGAGCATGGAATTCGCAACTCACACCTACTAACTGTTGCACCTAAATAATTTGGGCTTTTATGTGGTGACACATAATCGAAACCTCTTTAATTGCTGGGACACCCTAAAGCTGTTTCAACCACAACGTAATTGGTGACAATAAGCGTGATGGTTTGAAAATGAAACAGATATTACAATGGGCAATCAGCAGGCAAGTTATCTTATTTAGCAGTAATAAGATAAAAGCTTCAACGACTAGAGCGGCAGCTCGTACCGCGCAAGCTATTGGCGTGGGAAACAGGAGGGCACTCACCCGAGTGTTTGATATAGTCTATCCTTGTGTGAAAGCACAAGCAGCTTATAAAGCGGTATAAAGAGTAGCGTCTTTATATGAATAAAAGAGACAGGATCCACAGGTACGATGGTAGGTGTATCAACAGGACTTGAACCATACTTCTCCTTCTCTTACTTCCGAAGCGGAAGACTTGGAAAGTTCATCGAAGTTAAAGCAGATATCGTAAGCGAGTACTTGGAAAAGAATCCGGAAGCAGATCCAGAAAATCTACCACATTGGTTTGTAACAGCAATGGGATTAAAACCAGAAGCTCATGCAGATACACAATGTGTCATCCAACGCTGGATTGATAGCTCAATTAGTAAGACGGTTAATGCACCAAAAGGCTATAGTGTAGAACAAGTAGAAAAAGTATACGAGCGTCTTTACAAAGGTGGAGCAAAGGGTGGTACTGTCTATGTAGACGGTTCACGTGATACCCAAGTTCTAACCTTAAAAGCTGAAGAAAACCACGTGGACGATGTATATGATCAAAAACAAACACATACGGATACAACGGAGAAGCCACATGTAGTTTTACTAGATACCATTAATGATTTACGCTCGACTTCTGTTACAATCGGTTCAGAAGTAGGTGATACATGCCCGGTGTGTCGTAAAGGGAAAGTCGAAGAAATTGGTGGATGTAATACTTGTACAAACTGTAACGCTCAATTGAAATGCGGGCTTTAATTTTTCGAAAGATAAGAAGGTATGGCTTTTAAAGAAGTTTCAATGTTAATAAAATAGATCAATTAAAATAATCGTCTTGTATAGTGAGGAATGTTGTTAAATCAGCATTCCTTATTTTTTTTGAACAATTTTTCCTTACTATTTCTCTACTGTAAATTATTTGGCGAACATGTGTTTTTATCCTATAATATTATTAAACAACCTTAAACTTAAAAGTTTGAATTTACTTTTAATTTACATTTACTAATATAACAACTGACCAGTAAATAAAGAAATTAATAAATCCTATGAAATATGTATTTGATTTTAATATAGAACCAATAAATTAGGAGGGATAAATAATGAGTAACTATAAAGAGGAAAACGACTCTATGTTTAGTATTAGAAGTTATCCCCATTATAAGGAGTTTGAATATTATGAATGCATAATTTGCCAACGTGAGTTTCCTTCGCCCTTAAGGTACTCAAAAAAATTATTTACTTGTAGTAAATATTGTGAAAACGTAAGAAATGGACTGTTAAGAATTAAAGGATTTTATCGTCTTTGCAAAGTTTGTGATAAACCGATTTGGGTTATGTCCTGTCACTCTAAAACAAAATTCTTTTGCTCACAACTTTGTAAAAGTCTAAGCCAAACATTCTGTCGTTCGTTAATTTCTAATGGTTTAAAGACAGGTGCTAAAAAATATTACGGTCCCAATTGGATACAACAGAGGAAAAGGGCAAGAAAACGTGATAGTTATACATGTCAAAATCCAAATTGTCGAATAACAGAAAAAGAATACGGGCAGGAATTATCAGTTCATCATAAAAAACCATTTGTATTTTTTAAAGATTATTTTGAAGCGAATAAATTAGAAAATCTTATTTCATTATGCGAACCATGTCATCGAAAAGAACATGTTGGAGAACAACATCCTTTAAAATTTGATACGGAAAAGATTGTTTTTGAGAATGCCTTGAATAGGGTAGGAGCAAAACAGTTGGAAGTGGCAAAAAGGGTTGTTGATTTATTACTAAACACGGACAAATCCCTAAAGAACATATCTGAGGAAACAGGATTATCATATTTTAGAGTTCGCTCCATTTACATTGGAGAAAGATGGAAACAATTATATTCTAAACCGCCTATAGAGATAAGGCCGAGAACTATGGGCCTAGCTAAAGATCCGGATACATCAAGGGAAAAAATAAAAAAAGCCGTTTACTTACTGCTAAATACTGATTTAAAAATGGAGGAAATAGTTGAAAAAACAGGAGTATCGAAGACAAATCTGTACAGAATTTATAATGGAAAAACAAATCAGGATCTTTATGAAATTGCACCTCGTTTAGTTAGACCTAGAGGTAAGGTTAAATAATAAATAATGGATACCTAATTTTTATAAATATTGCTCAATGTTTCACAGAGAATAAACCCGTTTTAATCAATCTTTTTTTCAAAACGGGTTCTTTTAAGTTAACATAAGATGTGAGTTTTTGAGATATTTTTGATCAAACTTTAATTCAAAGCTACAGATGGAAATATTTTTCCGTCCTCTTTTTTTGTTTCCTTCCGTTCTTTTGCCAATACTAGGTTAAATACATTTTTGCAAAAGAAAGGGGCCGGAAGATGAAGCCATTCATGCCACAATTGGTTTATATCGAGCCGCAGGCCTTGGAATATCCGTTAGGCCGCGAACTGAAGGAAAAGTTTGAAGGAATGGGGATTGAAATCCGTGAAACAACTTCCCATAACCAGGTCCGGAACATCCCGGGTGAAAACGAACTACAAAAATACAGGAACGCAAAATCCACTCTGGTTGTTGGGATAAGAAGAACTCTGAAATTCGATACCTCGAAACCGTCGGCTGAGTACGCCATCCCCCTCGCTACCGGTTGCATGGGCCATTGCCATTATTGCTATTTGCAGACTACGCTTGGTTCAAAGCCGTATATTCGGACGTATGTGAACCTGGACGAAATTTTTGAGCAGGCACAAAAATATATGGATGAGCGCGCTCCGGAAATTACCCGGTTTGAAGCGGCCTGTACATCCGATATAGTTGGAATCGACCATTTAACGCATTCCCTCAAAAAAGCAATTGAATTCATCGGGAAGTCTGAGTTCGGGCAATTGCGGTTTGTGACAAAATTCCAGCATGTCGACCATTTGCTCGATGCGGAGCATAATGGCAAAACCCGATTCAGGTTCAGCGTCAATTCCCGTTTTGTCATTAAAAATTTTGAACCTGGGACATCCTCCTTCGATGAAAGGCTTGAAGCAGCAAGGAAGGTGGCCAATGCCGGTTATCCGCTCGGATTTATCGTCGCGCCGATTTACAGGCATGAAGGGTGGGAGGAAGGCTACCATGAGCTTTTTGAGCGGCTGAGGGCGTCGCTGGAGGGGGTTTCCATCAACAAGCTTTCGTTTGAATTGATTCAGCACCGGTTCACGAAGCCGGCCAAAAATGTCATCCTGAAGCGCTATCCGAAGACAAAGCTTGAAATGGATGAAGAAAAACGGAAATACAAATGGGGCCGGTACGGGATTGGCAAATACGTTTACCCGACGGAGCAAGCCGCTGAACTTGAAGAGACGATCCGCGGATATATTAACGATTATTTTCCGGAAGCCGAAGTGCAGTACTTTACTTGAACAATTGCCTTTTGTGGAAATTTTAAATTTGTCCATTGTACTAATTTGTCAGGAAGCCGCTTAAAGATGTAGGAGGAATACATCGACGGGAGTGGCTTCCATGCTGATTGATGGCGTTTTCTCCGGTGGCGGAATTAAGGGCTTTGCGCTTATAGGTGCTTACGGGGCAATAGAAGGGCGGGGTTTCAGGTTTTGCCGTGTGGCCGGAACAAGCGCCGGTTCGATAGTGGCAAGCCTGATCTCCGCCGGATACACGAGCATGGAAATGCATTCCCTGCTTGACGAGCTTGAACTGTCAAGGCTATTGGATCCGAGAAAGCTGCTAATCCCGGGCCCGATAGCAAAATGGATTCTTTTGTATTGGAAGTTAGGATTATATAAAGGCGAGGCTCTTGAAGAGTGGCTTGCTGAAAAGCTTGCCTTAAAAGGATTGAGGACATTTGGCGACATCCCCCCTGATGCGCTTCGCGTCGTCGCTTCCGACCTTACGAATGGAAAGATGATTATCCTTCCCGATGATCTGCCGAAGTACGGAATTTCGCCGGCAGACTTTCCGGTTGCGAAGGCGGTCAGGATGAGCTGCAGCATCCCTTATTTTTTTGAACCGGTCAAGCTTGCCGGGGCGGGAGGAAAGAACATTGTTGTTGACGGTGGGGTGCTTAGCAATTTTCCGATGTGGCTATTTGACAAGGAAAACGTGAAAAAGGTAAGGCCGGTTCTTGGAATCCAGCTAAGCCATGAGCCGGAGAACCATCCGAAGCACAAAATAAAAAATGCCATCCAGCTCTTTGAGGCGCTGTTTGAAACGATGAAGGATGCACACGATGCAAGGTATATTTCAAGGAAACACGCAAAAAACATAATATTCATCCCGACAGCAGGGGTGGCCTCCACGGAATTTGGGCTAACCGCTGAGAAAAAAGAAAAGCTTATCCTGCACGGCAGGCAGTGTGCGGAGAACTTCTTTAAAAAATGGAGCTATTAATCTCGGAAAAGAAAAACCGGATTTCCTAAAAGGAAGCCCGGTTTTTCTTTTTGCCTTTTTTGCCTTCTATTACGGTCAGATGAGCCGCAGTTTTCTTTTTCGGCTTCCTTAATGATGCGAGTGAACCATGGACCACATTACGCCCGGCAGAGTCATTTTTATGTCCGTTCCGTTTTCTGGATTCCCTGGCAGCTTTGAGGAATGCCCGTTGCTCTTTTCTTGCGGGACCGGGACCGGCTCCCATAAATCGGCGGAAAACAAAAAATACAATAAAGCTGATTAGGGCAATGAATGCGATTCTCCGAATAAAGCCTGCTGGATTATCGACAAGCATTTCAACCAAGCCAATTGCCGCCAGAAGTATAAGTGCGCCTGCAAAAAGAACGGATTTCCGTTTTTTCAAAATAGCCACCTCCCTAAGAGCATCATAAGCATATTCCCCCGATTTTAAACACACGCCAAAAGGAATTTAGACAATTTCTTCTGTCTCTTCTGGTTTCTCACTATCCTTTTCCATTTTTAGAAGTTCTTTAAACGAAAGGATGGCAATTTCCGCCTGGCTGTCATCCGGTTCTTTTGTTGTCAAAAGCTGAAGCCACAGGCCAGGAAGCCCAAGCCATCTCAGTACGGGAACATCTCGCAATTTATTCGTCAGCTGGAGGACTTCAAAGGAAATACCAAGTACAACAGGGATGAGCGCAAGACGGTTTAAAAGGCGCACCCATAATGGTTCTGCCGGAACAAGCATATAGACGAAAACTCCGACAATCACCGTAAACAATATAAAGCTTGAACCGCAGCGGTAATGGAGGCGGGAGCTTGACTGGACGTTCTTTACGGTCAGCTCCAATCCGTTTTCAAAGCAGTTGATTACTTTATGCTCCGCGCCGTGATATTGGAATACCCTTTTTACGAGAGGGGTAAGCGATACGGTGTATATATATGCGAGAAGAAGAATCAGTTTGATTAAGCCTTCAATAAGGACCTGTGCGGTACGGCCGGGAAAAATTGGCGATGCCAGGTGGGCAAGGAAGGCGGGAATCAGCGTGAAAAGGAATTTCCCGAATAAAAAGGAAATTACCCCGATAGCGGCGACGCCCAGGTACATGGAAAGCTTTGAAGTTTCCTGCTTTTCGATCTGTTCGTCATCCTTTGGGTCCACATCAAAGCGCTCTGTCGAGAAATTCAAGTGTTTGGAGCCGTTTGCGCTCGCTTCCACTATGGCGGCAATTCCCCGCAGGAATGGTATTTTCTTCAGAAAAGCGACAAACGGGTGCGTTTTGCGGGGCAGCCGGAAATAGTCGACCGTTCCATCTTTCCGCCTGACTGCCGTAACGTAGTGATATTTTCCGCCAAACATGACACCTTCGACGACTGCCTGGCCTCCGTATATTGGTTTAGTTCCACTTGCCATTTTGACACCAACCTAATCATGAAGTTGCACATTCAGCTGTAGGCTGGATGTACTTACCTATATTTTACTAGAAAAACGCCAAAACAACTAGGTATGAGTTCCTGAACCTCATGAAAAAATGCCAATTATGAAGGAAAAGCATATAAACGTACATACTAAGCCTGACAGCGATAATTTCTTTTAAAAGGATTGGTCTATGTGGAGAATAGCAATGGCAAAGAAAAAAAGGGTTTTTCGGTTGAAGGCGGGTTTGCAAAGCTTGTCGTGCTTACAGGCCTTTGGGGTGGTTTGTTCTGGAGCTTTATAGGGCAGATCGGATATTATTTTCATTTTACGAAAATTACCCCAAGGGAAATTCTTGGCCCATGGGCGCTTGGTTCCTGGAAAAACGGCTGGCTGGGAACGCTCATTGCAATTTTGCTTATTGCGATTGTATCGATCGGTGCGGCATTTGTTTATTCCGCCTTGTTCAAGAAAATGGATGGGTTGATATCCGGAATCCTGTATGGGGCAGTGTTATTCCTGCTTGTCTTTTTCCTGCTTAATCCTATGTTTCCCGGCATATTGCCGTTTGGGGCGCTTGATAAAAATACTTTGGCGACCTCTATTTGCCTGTTCATCCTTTATGGCGTTTTTATCGGTTATTCAATTTCCTGGGACTACCACCATCGGGATGAGTGGTGACAGCTGTCCCAGTAGGAGAATGAAAGGGAATATGGTAGAATGAGTTAGAAAATAACCGTCCCTTTGCGGGGAAATTTAGGATTTGGGGAAATCGGGATATGAAGAAAATCATGTTGTTGAATGGACCGAATTTGAATATGCTTGGCAAACGCGAGCCCGGCGTATATGGCCAGGGGACTTTACAGGATGTCGAAGCCGCCGTTGCCAATCTCGCAGCAACCCATGGCGCGGAGGTGGACTGCAGGCAATCGAATCACGAAGGGACCCTTGTTGACTGGCTTCAGGAAGCAGATGAAGCAGGCTTTGCAGGGGTTATTTTTAATCCAGGGGCCTATACGCATTATAGCTATGCAATCCGGGATGCGATTGCAGGAATTCGGGTGCCTGTTATCGAAGTACATATATCGAATATCCATGCACGGGAAAATTTCAGGCATACTTCTGTTACAGCCGCTGTTTGCAAAGGGCAAATTAGCGGCCTTGGCACAAAGGGTTATGAACTTGCATTTTTTGCCCTCATGGAAATGGAGAAGGAGAGGGAACTGTAATGTCAAAACTGGAGAAACTGAGAAGTGAATTTGGCAAATTGGGAATTGACGGCCTGTTGATTACGAGCGGGTTTAACCGCCGTTACATCTCTAATTTCACGGGGTCCGCCGGCGCTGTGCTGATTAGTGGTGAAAAAGCGCTCTTCATAACGGATTTCAGGTATGTTGAGCAGGCGTCGAAACAATGCGTGGGCTTTGAAATTGTAAAACACGGAGGCGTGATGCAGGAAGAAGTCGCCCAGCAGGCAAAGCAATTGGGAATAACCAAGCTTGGCTTTGAGCAAAATCATGTTACATATGCATTATACAAGTCGTATGATAAAGAGTTTGATGGAGAACTCGTTCCGGTCGATGGCGCGATTGAAAAGTTGCGCTTGATTAAGACGGATGCAGAGATTAAGATATTAAAGGAAGCAGCGGGCATTGCAGATGCTGCATTTGCACATATCCTGGAGTTTATCCGCCCGGGCAAAACAGAACTTGACGTTTCAAATGAGCTTGAATTTTTCATGCGGAAGGCGGGTGCCGCCTCCTCTTCATTCGACATCATTGTCGCTTCCGGCCACCGTTCGGCTTTGCCGCATGGCGTTGCCAGCGATAAAGTGATTGAGGCGGGAGATTTTGTAACTCTTGATTTTGGTGCCTATTATAAGGGATATGTATCCGATATTACCAGAACCGTTTCGGTGGGTGCTGCGGACCAGAAATTAAGGGAAATTTATGATATAGTGCTTGAAGCCCAGCTGCGCGGCATGGCGGGCATTAAGCCGGGAATGACCGGGAAGGAAGCCGATGCGCTTACCCGAAATTTTATTGCCGAAAAAGGCTATGGAGAGTATTTCGGACATTCCACAGGGCACGGCATCGGGCTTGAAGTCCATGAAGGCCCGTCCCTGTCGAGGGTTTCCGAAACGATCCTCGAACCTGGCATGGTTGTGACAGTGGAACCTGGCATTTATATTCCGGGGCTTGGCGGCGTCCGTATCGAGGATGATACCGTGATAACGCTTGACCACAATGAATCCCTAACACATTCACCGAAGGAACTGATCATTCTTTAAGGAACTAGGAGGAACACACATGATTTCAGTAAACGATTTCCGCACAGGGCTAACGATTGAATTTGACGGCAGCATTTGGCGGGTTATGGATTTCCAGCATGTGAAACCGGGGAAAGGCGCGGCTTTTGTCCGTTCCAAGCTTCGTAATCTTCGCACTGGCAACGTAAATGAAAAAACATTCCGTGCAGGGGAAAAAGTCGCGAAGGCGCAAATTGACAACCGCAAGATGCAATATCTTTATGCAAGCGGCGACCAGCATATTTTCATGGATAATGAATCCTACGAGCAAATCGAACTGCCTGCAAGCGCGATTGAATACGAATTGAAATTTCTAAAGGAAAACATGGAAGTTTTCATTATGATGTACCAAGGAGAAACATTGGGTATTGAACTTCCGAATACGGTTGAACTGGAAGTAACGGAAACAGAGCCGGGAATCAAGGGAGATACAGCTTCCGGCGGCTCCAAACCGGCAACAATGGAAACAGGCCTTGTTGTCCAGGTGCCATTCTTCGTCAACCAGGGCGACCGTCTGATTATTAATACATCCGACGGAAGCTATGTATCACGCGCATAATTTGCGGTAATTATTTTTCAAACGAGCCCGGCCCTGCCTTCAAGCAGGAGCCGGGCTTTTTTTCTTTTCATTTTCCCGGTATGCCCTTAGTAAGCACACACTTATGAAGATATTGTGAAGATTTCCCTGTGTAATTATGAACATTTTTCAAAAAGCGATGGAGGTAACTAGTCAGTAGTGGCAAGGGCGACTACAATGGAATCAATCGACAGTAATTAAGTGGGAAATGCAATTATTGGATTGGCAATCGGCCGCCTGATCCGGTAGTTCCGTGGCACCCAGAATAAGGGAGGCTTCAGCTTGATGGAAAAACTGAAAGTATTAATTGTTGATGTGAATTATATGTTTCTTAAAGGGCTTGAATCGATTTTAAAAGAGGAGCCTTCCGTTGAACTGGTTGGTGAAGCGAGGACAGGATGCGAGGCTGTGGCACTTGCAGCCAACGTGAAGCCGGATGTCATTCTTATGGATGTGAATATGCCAGCCGAGGATGGAATCGGGGTAATGAAAGGGATTATCGAAAAATTGCCCGAAACGAATATACTTGTACTTGCCGTAGACGGTAATGAAGAAGAAATGATAGAAGCACTTCGCAATGGAGCAAAAGGTTATTTGCTGAAAAGCCTGCTCCCAAATGAACTTTTGGCGTTCATCCAGATGGCTAACCGGGGTGAATATATCATTTCCGGGCCCGTAGCCAAGGAAATCATCAATAATCTTGCAAAACTCGATCACCTTTATACTTCTCGCAATTCTTTGCCGAATAGCGATTTGTTAACGAAAAGGGAAAAAGAAATTCTTTCTGAGGTTGTAAAAGGGATGACAAACCGGCAAATTGCCTGCACCCTCTTCATCTCTGAAAACACGGTAAAGAATCATATCCGGAATATTATGGAGAAACTTCATATGAATAGACGCGGGCAAGTGGCAGCCCTTGCGTTGCAGGAGGGCTGGCTGCAGAAAACTGTGTAGCCGACTCGAAGCCCTGCCTGCTTTGAAAATCAGACAAGAAAAAAATTGACCGAATGCAATGAAGGGCTTTGGCCTAACTACCGTTTCTTGGGCCAAAGATAGGGTGCTGCCATGAAAAAGAAAGTATTAATCAGCATTTATATTTTAACCGTTTTGATTGGGGTCGCCGTTTTTATTACGGCGAATGGTTTCAAAGGGAAAAATACAGAAGCTGTCCAGGCGGGAGAAAAAGTATATAAACTGCAATGCGCCGTTTGCCACGGTGAAACAGGAAAAGGCGAAGGTGCCAAAGTGGGTACAGCGATCAATAGCCAAATATTTTTAAGTTCCGCGAGCGACGAAGACCTCAGCAACTATATTAAATATGGAAGGCCCGAAGCTGCAATGCCTGCTTATGGGCCAAGGCTCAGTGAAGAAGAATTGCAAAATGTCGTTGCGTTCATCCGAAATTGGCAAAACGGCGAGATGAAATTGGAAGTACCGGACCGGGTCGTTGGAAATCCTGAAAATGGTGAAAAGATTTACAACATGTCATGCATCCAATGCCACGGGGAAAGAGGGGCAGGGAAACAAAAGATGGGCACCGCCCTTGCAAACCGTGAATACCTGAAATACAGCACCGACGAACAAATCTGGATTAACACTGCCTACGGGCGGGAAAATACAAGAATGGCACCATCCCTGAAAGGGCTAGAGGGTGTCCGCCAGTTAAGCAAAAAGGATATTTCGGATGTCGTTTCTTACATCAGGTCCCTTGAAAAACAATAAAAAATGAAACCCCCGCCAACTTGGCGGGGGTTTCATTTTTCGTTTATTGTTCAATTTCCCCGGTCCAGGCATTCATTCCTCCCTCCATATTGAGAACCCTGAACCCTTTGGACGCAAGAAGCTCGCTTGCCTGCCTCGACCTGTTTCCGCTTCTGCAAACAATAAGATAGTCCTCATCCTTGTCGAGGTTTTCCGCCATGCCGCCAAGAACCTGAAGGGGAATAAGTTCGGAGCCCGGAATATGGCCCCCTTTGTATTCTTCGGGAGTCCGTACATCCAGGACCTTAACCTCACTTTTCTTAACCAACTCCATCGCTTCATCAACAGAAACTGACTCATATTCGGCTGCGCCGCATCCAGCCAGCAGCAATCCGAACAGAAGGATAAAAAGTTTCCTCACCATAAATCACCTCATGATTTTATTATAGGGCACGAACGAAAGCACGTACATTGGGCAAATAGAAGGGTCGCCAGGTTTAACAAAATAGTCAAAAACTAGCTAACTGATAAAAAACAATAAGCTTTATAGTTATCATGTGGCAGAAAAAGGGTTACGCCGTTTGAATGGCGGATAACAATTGCCTTCCGTTCAGGAAAACGCGATTGGTAAAGGGTTCATTAGGCTTTACTTGGCCACCATAACAGGCGATGTTTATCGGCAGATTATCCCGTTTATTGGCAAGAAGGGGAATTGTGAACAATTTATGTTGTTTTTTTGTCCAAACCGCAACGTTTTCCACCCTTTAACAAAATGTTCAAGAGTGCCTCAACAATTGGGTTGTCCTGTCGATTATATTTATTCCAAAGAGGACTATAGTGAAAAGTAGTACGTCCTAGTCATATGCTTTTCACTACCCAAGGAGGACTACTATGCTGAAAAAACTGATTGTGTTTCTACTGATTGTTTCGTCCGGTTTTTATGTGGGCGCTTCCGGTACAAAGGCGGAAGGGAAATTTACTCCTGAGCAATTCCCATACAAGGAAATGCAGATCCAGGTAATGCCGGAGTTCGATTATCCGGAAAATTGGCCAAAGGAAGAACCATCCCTTTTGGTCGGCCAATACGGAACGATTGTAAACAAAACCGGCCAGGATTTCAGCGGAAAGATTGAAGTTCCGGTGCCGGCGAACGAGAAAAACTTCCAGGTTTACCTAGTTGCCGAATTTCCTAGTGACGATAAGCCGGAAGTACAGCGGCCCTTCGAAGTAGATAAAGAAAAAGGCGTAATCTCTTTCGCCCCGGAGAATCCGATAAAGAAGGATGCGGACTATAAGTTTGTTGTTGAATACTATTCCAATCCTATAAACGTGATGGAAAAGAAAAGCTTTACCTATGAATATACTGCTCCCGCAGCCATTGAAACGCTGGATGTCATTGTATACGCACCTTTGAAATCAACCGATATCACCCTTGAACCAAAACCCGCCAGTACGCAAAAAAGCGATTATGGGGAACAAATTGCGTTTTATCAAGTAAAGGCGGCCGAAAAAGGAAGCAAACATAAATATACTGTTTCCTATAAAAAGGAAGGGGATGCTTCCACCCTCTCGATGATTGATAAAAATAAAGCTCCTAACGACGAAAATCATAATGGCTCATCAGCAACAGATCAGCTTGCGGCGAACAGCGGTGGAACTGGCGGGGACAACAGACGCCCAATCATTGGGGCAGCAGGCGGAGTCATCATCGGCGTATCGATCATCATTGCCGGGATGTTTGTCTTCTTTGGCTTAAGAAACAAACAGGAAAAAAGGAAAAACCCCGCTGTGTTTAAGAAGGATAAGGGCAAAAAAACCCTGCAAAAGCAAAAGATGAAGCCATCAAACGATGAAGAAATCAAGGAACTTCGGAAAAAGCTAGTGAATGGGAAAATTGACCAGGAAACGTACGATGAACAAGTAAAAAAACTAATTTAAGGGGGAGAAGGTTATGAAAAAAAATACAATTGTCATGCTTGGCGGATTTATCATTGCAGGGGCAATCGTCTTTCTCTTGATGGCCGCGACTCCGGGTTCGAGCGGGGTAGAACTGACTTTGAAAGACTTGCTTGCCAGCCAGGATAAGCATAAGGATGATTTTGTCACAGTGGAAGGATTGCTCATTGAAGAATCCATCAAGTGGGATGCAGATAAAATCGAACTAAAATTTGATGTAAAAGATAACGAAGGTAATGTCATGCACGTAATCCACAATGGCGTTAGGCCAGACAATTTTTCGGAAGGCGTCATTACAATTCTCCAGGGGGCGCCGACAGGCAATGATACATTCACAGCCGAAACGGTTAAAACGAGATGCCCGTCCAAGTATGAAGGCGAAGACATGAAGAACTACGACCCTGAAAAGCACAAGGATAAGTTAAATAAAATGCCTTCCAGCGAAGAATAGAGGCCAAAACTAAAGAAGGTGGAGACAAATGTATTTATTTGCGAACGCTACAATCTATGTTGGCCTTGCACTGGCTGTGTATGCTTTGCTTGTGACAACTTACGGCATTGCCGTTAAAAATCAAAAGCTGATCAATAGTGGAAAAGGGGCAGTCATTGGATTGTTCATCAGCACCGCCCTGGCAATGGCTTCATTGCTCTATTTGCTTGCTACATCGCAATTCCAATATGAATATGTCAATGATTATACGAGCAGCGAGCTTCCTATTATTTATAAGCTTACTGCACTATGGGCTGGAAATTCCGGATCGCTCCTATTATGGACTTTCTTCCTGACCCTTTACATCGTGATGGTTGTTTTCTCTCGGAAAATGAAAGGGAACCCGATGATTCCCTATATCCTGTCAATCCTGGTTGGGAACGCTGTATTCTTCTTCCTGATTCTCGGTTTTGTCGCAAAACCTTTTGCACTCTTACCTAATGTGCCGATTGAAGGAAAGGGCCTTAACCCGATGCTGCAAAACCCGGGGATGATCATCCATCCAGTTACGCTTTATTTGGGATATGTTGGCCTGGCGGTACCATTCGCATTCGCGATGGCGGCGTTAATCCTGAAAAACATGGATGATTTTTGGATTAAGATGACGAGAAGATGGACCATTATCGCATGGCTATTTTTGAGCCTTGGCAATATTTTCGGAGGCCAATGGGCTTATGTGGAGTTGGGATGGGGCGGTTACTGGGCATGGGATCCAGTTGAAAACGCATCCTTCATGCCATGGCTGACTGCCACCGCATTCCTGCATTCCGTCATGATCCAGGAACGCAAGAACATGCTGAAGGTATGGAATATTAGCTTAATCATAATCTCTTATGCTCTTACTCTCTTTGGAACCTTCCTTGTACGAAGCGGCGTCCTTACATCGGTCCATGCATTTGCGAATTCAAATCTGGGCTTATATTTCCTGATTTTCATGGGAGTGGCCGTCATAGGCGCGATGTATGTCCTGATGAGCCGTTACAACCTGATAAAGCGGAGTGCAGGCGAATTCAATTCATTCGTTTCAAAGGAAAGTTCTTTCTTAATCAATAACCTGCTGCTTGTCGGATCGGCATTCGCCGTATTCTGGGGAACGATATTCCCACTCGTATCAGAGGCCGTCCGGGGAACGAAAGTAACGGTCGGTATCCCGTTTTTCAATGCGGTTCAGGCACCAATTCTGTTGTCCATGATGTTTGTCATGGCTGTCTGCCCGCTCCTTGCCTGGCAGAGATCGTCTTTGAAAAACTTGAAGAAAAACTTCCTGATTCCAGCCATTCTGGCGGTTGCCGCAATGGTATTGATGGTTGTGCTCGGAATCCAAAAGGCATGGGCTGTCATCGGTAATGGCGTTATCATTCTTCTCCTAATTACACACTACCTCGAATTCTACAGAGGCGTAAAGGCAAGGAGGAAAATGACCAGCGAGAACGTGCCTGTAGCCCTTTACAGGCTAATGACTAAAAACCGGCGCCGCTATGGCGGTTACATCGTCCATTTGGGTATTGCTTTCATAGCCCTTGGAATAATCGGGTCGCAAAACTATGACCATGAAACGATGAAAACAATTCCAATTGGCGGGTCGATGGAGATAGACGACTACCGGATTAATTATGACAAGCTTGACCAAAAGTCGGAAGGCATCAATGATATTGTGTATGCCGATCTGACGGTTTTCAAAAACGGGAAACGCCTTGGAAACTATGAAGTAGAGAAAGTATTCTATGGAAATTGGGATCAGCCTTCTTCGGAAGTAGCCTTGATATCCAGTGCCAGAGAAGACCTTTATATCATTCTCAGTGCGTGGGAGGATGACGGAAGGGCAACCTTTATTGTAAAAGTCATCCCAATGATGGCCTGGATGTGGTTCGGTTCATTCCTTATCGTAATTGGCTCGATATTCGCAGTCTGGAATGGCAGGTTCCAAGGCGTAACGCCAAGGTACACCGGCGCTTCCAGGGAGGTGGCCTAACATGGCGGGGAAAGTAWATCCGGTAATCCTGCTCGTCCTGATTTTGGTTCAGGCGGCAGGGTTCCCTGCATTCGCGAAGGAATTTGATTACAAATCGAAAGAATTCAAGGCGGTCGCCTCCCAGTTTTCCTGTACGTGCGGCTGCGGCCAGGACCATTATGAATGTGACCCGAACACGTGCAACCTGACAGTTGAATTTAAGAAAGACCTTGTTGACATGATGAACAAGGGCATGGATAAAGATGAAATCCGTGCATATTATGTTGGTATTTATGGTGAGGAAATCCTCACGGCCCCTGAAAAAGAAGGGTTTAGCCTGACAGCATGGGTCCTTCCGTTTGTTGCGCTTGGAGGAGCGGGGACTGCACTGTTCTTTGTTATCCGGAAGTGGGTCAAAAAGAAAGGGCCAGCCTCGGGGCTGGTTGAAGAAGCGACCGGGCAGGACGAAGTGGAAAGTGAAATTCTTTCTTCGATCATTGACGAGGAACGAAAAAAGTATCTTTAGGATGTGAACAGGATGGAAGATATTTCAATCATTTCAATGCTGCTGACCGCAGTATTTGCGCTCGGCTGCCTCTACCTTGTGGTAATGCCGTTTTTTAAGGAAGAAACATTCCTGGACCATACGAGGAAAAGCAAAACCAATGGGTCGACAAGGGAAGCATTGCTTACAACACTGAATGAAATAGAGTTTGAATATAAAATGGAAAAACTATCTGAAAGCGATTATCGCCAACTAAAAAAACAGTATGAGAGCCAGGTAGCGAAGCTGATGCGGGATGAAGATGCTTCCGATGAGAAGGCAATCGACAAGGATTTAATGGCTGAAGTCGAGCGGGAAATTGAGGCTTCCATCCAGCAGAAAAGGCAAAAGGGGGGAGGAAAGTGATTAAGAAAATCACGGTTCTCCTCCTCGGCCTCCTGATTCTGGCGCCTGCCCGAGCGTGGGCCGATGCCGAACCGAAAATCACGGTCGATATGCATTATATCGTCGTAAGCCCAGCGGAAGATGGCTCCGCGAATATGATGAACATGGTCAATTACACCAATTTGGATTCTTCTGAATATAAGGGTGACGGCAAAAGTGAAGCTGTACTGACGGTGACATTGCCTGAAGGAAGCATGGGCCTGAATTTTCTTGATGGAAAAATAGCCATGAAGCAAACTGGAAAAGGGTTTATTACAACCGACCCAATCCCGGGGAGCCAGACGATTGTCCTTCCATACAGCTACCGGATGCCAGCGGGAAAAGAAATCAACCTCTCCTTTGATTACCCGGTTCAATTGATGCAAGTGCTAGTACCCGAGGGAATGGGCAGCATTGAATTCAAGGGTGTGGAAGCGACGAATCAGGGAGTATTCAATTTTGAGGACCAGAAATATGTCGGATACAGCGTGGAAGCGATTCCCGCCCACGAGCCGCTTACCATGGTTTACAACAAGGACATCCAGCCGAAAGCCGGGGAAGCAAAGCAGGCGGGGGCGGCTTCGGAAAATGGAAGCGTCGTGACAAAACATGCGCCCGCCTTCCATAATCCTGGCCATTTGCGAATGTGGTACCAATCACCATTAAAAAGCTTTAATCCCCATGTTTTAATGATTGTGCTCGGAGCCATCGTTATCGCTGGAATCTCCTACTTTTCCTACTTCAGCATTAAGAACAGGGCCAAGGCCGAGAAACTGGAAAATGATACGGATGAAAAAGCTTTTAAACTTCTCATGGCCAAGCAAAATACGATAATGGATAAAATCCTTGAACTTGAGGAGACCTTCGGAAACGGGCTGCTCACCGAAGAGGAATACAACGCCAAAATTGATGCCTACAAGCAGCATCTTGTAAAAGTGAAGCTGGGACTTAGAAGATTCGTAGAGTAACGGCGGAGCGGGAGGGTCTCTGTATGATAGAAATAAAAAAGCTAACAAAACAGGCGGATAATAAGATGATCCTAAAGGGGATCGACCTCTCCATTCGTAAAGGGGAAACAGTCGGCATACTTGGTCCGAATGGTGCTGGAAAAAGCACTCTTCTAAAAGTGCTGGCCACCCTTATTAAACCGTCATCCGGGGAAGTGGCAATCGGCGGGTTCGACCTGAAAAAGAACGAGGGGGAAATCAAGAAGCTGTTTGGGTATCTCCCCCACTCCAGCCTGCTCTATGAACACTATTCTCCCCTTGAAAACCTTGTTTTTTTCGGAAAAATCTACGGGGTGAAAAATGCGGAAGAACGCGCTGTCCAGCTCGTCAAGGAAGTAGGATTGTCATTCTTCCTGAACGATCCCGTAAAGAATTTTTCACGGGGGATGATTCAAAGGATTGCGATTGCGCGCGCGATTATCCATGAACCCGACATCCTGTTGCTTGATGAGCCGCACACCGGGCTCGACCAGGGCGCAATTGGCATTTTGAACAATGTAATCGTTGAGATGAGGGAAAAGGGTGCCACCACCTTAATGGTCACCCACGACTTCAAGCAGGCGGCGGAACTATGCGACAGGATTATCATTGTCAAAAACGGAAAAATAGCCGAAGATTTTAAGCTGCTAGATCGAAAACTCAGTACTTTGAATGAGAAATATTTGTACCAGGTGGAGGGAGTCTCATGAACATTTTCAGGCCTGCCCTCTTAATCGCAGCAAAAGAACTGAAATCAGAACTGAAAACAAAACAAGTGTTGGCAACCATGCTCATTTTTGCGGGCCTTGTCATCCTGATTTTCAGCATAGCCTTTGACCCGCAAAACAATTTTACAAAAGCGGTCGTTCCCGGAGTCATTTGGGTTATCATCGTTTTCTCCGGAATACTTGGGCTCAATAGATCGTTTATCTCTGAACAAAGAAACGATACGATGCAGGGGCTTCTCATCGCTCCGATTGAGGCATCGGGCATTTATCTTGGGAAGATGCTCGCAAATTTCGCAATGATGCTCATTGTTGAAGTTGTTTCATTGCCGTTTTTATTCCTTCTCTTTGATTTTAAATACATGGGAAGCTTTGCGTATTTCATTCTTGTCCTATTTATCGGAAGTTTTGGCTTTATCGCCATCGGAACATTTCTTGCGGCGTTGGCCGCGAATTCAAAGAGCAGCGAAATGCTCTTGCCGCTCCTGTTATTTCCGATAACAAGCCCGATCTTAATTGGCGCAGTCCAGTCGACAAAGATTATCCTGACCAATATTGAAAAGCTGCCGACAGCGATTGCGTGGATGCAATTAATCGGCGCTTATGATGTGATTTTCTTCGTCCTTTGCTTTTTGTTAATAGACTATGTGTTGGAGGTATAGGAGATGAGCGTAAATCTCGAAAAGCAGCATCCGCCGCTCACCCATTCGGGCGTGGCGGAGATAGGAAAACCGGTGATGCCAAAAATCCTGTTCGGTGGAACCATTGTATCCGTACTCACTGCAATTTATCTTATATTTATGTATGCAAAGATTGAAGTAACGATGGGGGCCGTCCAAAAGATATTTTATATCCATGTCGCGTCCGCCTGGACAGGGTTCCTCGCATTTTTTGTAACGTTTGTTTTCAGCATTTTATACTTGTTTAAAAGAAAGCGCATTTTTGATACGTATGCCTTCGTTTCAGCGGAAATCGGTGTCGTTTTCACGACAATCGTCCTGACAACAGGCCCAATCTGGGCGAAATCATCCTGGAATACGTGGTGGGCATGGGAGCCGCGCCTGACGACGACACTCGTACTTTGGTTCATCTACATGGCTTATATCATGATCCATCAAATGGACGGCGTATGGGAGAAAAAGGCCCGCCTGGCTGCTGTATTCGGAATTATTGGTTTCGCGGATGTTCCGATTGTCTGGTTCGCGATCCGCTGGTGGAATTCGAAGTTCCATCCAATTGTTTTCGGTGAAGGGCCATCCCAAAAGGGCGGCGGCATCGACGACACCATGCTGGTTGCCTTGCTAGCGACCATCACAGCCCTGACCTTCTTCTACGCGTTTTTGCTGAATAAAGGTGTAACCATTGAAAATATGAAAATAAAAGTTTCACAGTACAAGGAAAAACTAAGGGAATCAATTGAAAATTAGGAGGAAACTAAAATGGAATACATGTATGCGGCTTATTCGGTAGCCTGGATTGTGATTTTTTCGTACCTAGTGGTTTTGGGCAAGCGCCAAAGCAACCTTCAGAAAGAAATTGAGTTTTTGAAACTGCACGATAAATAGATTTCTGCCTGTGATGGAACGAGACGGATACCGCCAATGGTTCCACCGCGACTGCAGGGATCAGGCAATTTGGATTTGGAGGAAATACCATGATGCAGGAAGAAATCAAGGTAAATACGGAAGAGGTTCAGCCTGGAGAAATGGCCAAGATGGCTCCGGCCAGGAATCGAATCATCAAGCTGGCCATTCTCTTGCTGGCAATCGGAATGTTTGGCTATTTTTCGCACACAATGGCGAATAAACCGGATATCCCGCGCCAAGGGGATCGCGCTCCAAAGTTTGAACTTGAAAACCTTGATGGGGAAATGGCCAGCCTGTCCGACTATGAGGGAAAAGTTGTCGTCCTTAATTATTTTGCGACCTGGTGCGTTCCTTGTGTTGATGAAGCTCCGGAACTCGAAGCCTTTTCTAGGGAATATGGTGATCAATATGAATTGCTTATCATCGACAGGGGCGAAACCCGCGACCGTGTGAAAAAGTTCATTGAAAAGCACGATGCCGGATCATCAACTTATTTATTCGATTATAATTCAAAGGTTTCAAAAATGTATGGCGTGCTGAAGCAGCCTGAATCATTCGTGATTGATAAAAAAGGGATTATACGCGAATACATCCAGGGGCCGATCACCAAAATGGAACTCTATAATCTTGTCAGCAAATATGATTAAAGGATTAAGCTCTCCGGGGCTTAATCCTTTTTTTTATTTATCCGCCATCAAAAAGGTATTCCGAGATGACTGCCGCTTCAATTGTGAGTTTCCCGGGCTGGATTTGGGTGGTCGAAATGCCTTTAACCATCGGGGTATGGAATTCGGTAACCGGCCGCGGGAATTCGTTCCCTTCAATCACCTTCAAGGGTACCGGATTCAGTTTCACGCCAAGTGCAGCGCTGATTGTTTTTGCCTTTTCGTATGCGTTTTGCACTGCAAGCGCCAAGGCTTCCTTGTAATAGGCATCCTGTTTGCTTGTTGTAAAATGAATGTCCGAAACATAATTGGCCCCATTCCTTACCGCAGTATCGATAACAGTTCCAGCCTTATCCAAATCGGTTATCTTTACTTGAAGGAGATGGGTGACTTTATATCCGCGAAAAATTTGCACTCCCTCTTTGAAATCATACAGGGATTCGATCCTGTAATCGAAGGTCCGTATATTCCCGGCTGGAATCCCGAGGGCAAGCAAGGCGTTCACAACCCATGTGGATTCCCGGGCATTTTGCTGCTGGCCGGCCACCAGATCTGTTTGTTCCGTCGAAACGCCGATAACAGCTGTCGCGAGATCGGGCCTCGTTGTTGCCGTTCCCTCCCCCTTAACCCTGATTGTTTTTCCGATGGATGGCCCTTCCGTATCAATTGGCATCCTAATATCCCCCTTTTGAAAATGTCCTCTTTCCTCCATTAGAAGCTTACGGACTTTTTTGTGAAAAATGACCGTTCCGTTTATTTCCATTGTAGCTGAAATCAGCGAAACAACTGACGCTCACCCATCCATAAATGGAGGGGGTTCCACCTTTAATCAACCTCATCTCTTCCTTATCCTGAAAAAAAACCCAGAAGAAGAACTTCAATTTGGTCTAAAAGGCTTCGACAGCCGAAATCGTTCTAATGCAAATAATCGAAACAGGACTATTTACATGGGCTCGGATTTTCCTTGCCACTCACAACTTATTGACCGTTTCGGGGTACGTCTGCACCGAGAGAGTTAACCYATTCTCAAAGGTTGTTTATAATCCAAATGTAGGATTGAACTTCTTTTCTGACTTCATTTTTTTCATTTTTGCTATACACTCATCCAGGACCATGGAAAATCGATCCCATTYYTTTTTCGCCTGTTCCAGTCCCAGACGATTGGTTGTTGTGACAAACCTGGCTAGAAATGCACTGTATAAATCGCGTTGTGCTTCAACGCCGCATTCACAACTATGCCAACGCTCTTTTAGTCGTTTTTTCTTCACTGCWCCRCAATGAYAGGACTGGGATAACTTTGTGGAGTAGGTAGGGAATTCYCTGAACATTCCCCCTTGCGATTTCACTTTTCTCTTTAACATGTTCAAAAACATACTTGGTGCTTTCCTGCCAATACTTTTGCCGAACATCTTCTGAAATGCTTTATACGAGAGTTTTTCTGTTTGGATGGAGGAGGCTAGTTGAAGGATTTGATTCGTATCCCGTCCATGGAGCTGTTTTCTCACTTCTTTTATCCTGCGTTCCAGTTCCCTGTATGCTGAACGGGTCTTGATGTAATGATGGGAGTTGGTCCATTTCTTTTTCCCTTTTTTCACAACGCCRTTGCTGTGGTAATTGTTTGGGTTATTTGCCCGGCGTTGGCGGTCTAACTTGCGATGTAGTTTTCTTTTTTCTTTATCTAGATAAACGACTTCCTCACAAAAYTCCTTTAACTCGGCTTTGGATTCCCCGACAATCGCGATTGTGGATGGACCGATATCCAGCCCGACTTTTTCTTTTCCTAATTGATATTTCCGAAAGGGATGTCCTTCCAGGATTAGTTGGACATAAAACCGATTTTTCCCCTTAACTTCCTTTTTAATCAGCCGGCAATATTTTATCCTTTGCTTTAAAGCGTGCTGCATCCATTGGTCTTTGGGGTCGATCAGGCATTTCAACGATAGGGTCTTCCCAACGGAGAGATAACCATTGGAATAGGWAAGAAAGGTTTTGTTGTTTTTGCCCTCTAAAGAGACAAACTCTCCTTTTCGTTTAAACCTTACCTTTTTCGCTTTCTTAAAGGCCAATCTTTGTACCGCTTTAAAGGCTCTTGTAGAGATTTTTTGGCAGATGTGTGTCCCTAAATGTTCCGCAATAAACTTTGAATCATTTTTCGTTTTTGTYCCGAACGACTGAATCGAATAATCAGTAAAACCAAAGGTTTCATTAAGATAGGCAAAGTTTGCCCGGCGTTTTTCAATMTCTTTCTCGAGAGTTTTGGATAATTGAATYGTCTCTTTATACAATTCARTGGATTGGATCGCTTTCAGTCTCTTCAAACTTTCCCCGAGACAGGCATTGTAAAGCTGTCGAGCACATTCTGACAGCACCAAAAGCTGTTTTCCTGCTTTCGTATCCGTTTTTAGCCGAATCGTGGCAATAAAAGAGGGAGTCCGATCTTTTGGTGCAGCCATGGCCTTACACTCCTTTTTGATTTTCTATGTACTGCTTTACGACATCAAGCGTAGTACCGCCTACAGTGGAAACAAAGTAGCTATTCGTCCATAAGGAAGGRATTCTACTTTTTAACCACGGGAATTCGCTGCGGAGGTAGCGGGAACTTCTTCCTTTCATCATTCTAATTAGTTTATTAATGCCAAACTGCGGGTCGCATTCAACGARAAGATGAACATGATCAGGCATAATCTCCATTTCGATTACTTCCGAATTCGTCTCGGCAGCAACCTCCATTAGAATAGATTTAAGMCGTTCATCTACTCCATCSACCAACACCTTCCGTCGATACTTAGGACACCAAACCACATGATACTTACATGAATATACAACGTTATTATTACTTTTATATTGTATTAGACTTTTCATACTTCTATTATATCAAATGGATAAAACGAATACAATTATTTTGAGAACATTTGTTCGAAAAAATAAACAACAACCTTACCCCATGCATGAATGCAGGGGGTAAGGTTGTTTGTTTTTGTCATATCGGGCCTGTACAAGCATACATTTTAACAATGGTGCTAGCATTGGGGAGGTGTATGCCAGTGGATATGATTAAGCCGTTTTTGCCGCATGCAGTCGCGAATGCTATCGAAGGCATCCCTTCTGCGGATAGAGAAAAGGTCGAGGAAATCAGGATTAGGGTCAACAGGCCGATTGAAGTGACAGTCAGGGGAGCTCCTTTGTTCCTTCCCTATAAGACGAACCAGGGGGATGCAGATTTGCTTTTGCAAAAAATCAGCCAGCATTCAATTTATGCGATGGATGAAGAGTTGATGAGGGGCTATATCACAATTGCCGGCGGCCACAGGGTCGGGTTGGCGGGAAAAGTCATCCTCGAAGACGGAAAAGTGAGGGCTATCAGGGATGTATCTTCGTTCAATATCAGGATTGCAAGGGAAAAAATTGGGATTGCCAATCCGCTTGTTCCCTTTTTATATAAGAACGGAAGGTGGGCGCATACGCTGATTATCGGCCCTCCCCAAACAGGAAAGACCACTTTATTAAGGGATTTCGCAAGGCTCGTGTCAAGCGGCAATGGGGGAGTGTCTCCACGAAAGGTTGGCATCGTTGATGAACGATCTGAAATTGCCGGATGCGTCAACGGAGTACCCCAGCTCACATTCGGCACCCGGATCGATGTCCTTGACGCTTGTCCGAAAGCGGAAGGGATTATGATGCTGATCAGGTCGATGAGCCCCGAAGTCATCATTGCGGATGAAATCGGCCGGCGCGAAGACTCGGAAGCCATCCAGGAAGCCGTCCACGCGGGAATTAAAATCATTACGACAGTACACGGCGGCTCGCTGGAAGAAATAAGGAACAGGCCGACACTTGATGGCATAATCGGCACGCGCGTTTTTGAAAGATACATCATTCTTGGCCGCAGGGAAGGGCCGGGAACAATCAACGAAATACTGGATGGCACGGGGTTGCCGCTCGCCGGAAAAGTGAAGGTGATGTAAATGGTGAAACTGTTGGGAGCCCTTTTTATTTTGGCAGCCACTACTTGGACGGGCTTTGAATTTTCCCGCCACCTAAGCGAGCGGCCAAAACAGCTCCGCCAGCTTAAAACGGCGCTCCAATCGCTTGAGGCCGAAATCATGTATGGCCATACCCCTTTACATGAGGCAGCAAGGCGCCTTTCCGTCCAGCTTCCAAAGCCTTTGTCCTTTTTGTTCGAGTCTTTTGGCTCCAAGCTGACACGGACGGAAACAACGGTAAAGGACGCCTGGGAAGCAAGCCTTCGGGAAGTTTGGAAGCTGACCGCCCTTGGGGAAGGGGAGCTTGAAATCATGTTTCAATTCGGGGAAACGCTTGGCAGGCATGACCGCTTTTCCCAACAAAAGCAAATCCAGCTCACGCTTACCCATTTGGAAAGGGAAGAATCGGAAGCTCGGGACCGGCAGTCGAAATATGAAAAAATGCTGAAAAGCCTCGGCTTTCTATCCGGACTGTTGCTCATCATTGTATTGATTTAGGGGGGATTGGAATGGGATTGGAAGTGGATATCATTTTTAAAATCGCCGGGGTGGGCATTGTTGTTGCCTTTTTGCATACAGTCCTTGATCAGGTAGGAAAAAAGGAATATGCCCAATGGGTCACATTGTTCGGTTTCATATATATCCTGTTCCAGGTAGCTGTCATCGTCGACGGCCTGTTTCAAAAAATCAAGTCGGTCTTTTTGTTCCAATAGAGGGGAGGGGCTTTCCAATTGAAATCTTAAAAATCGTGGGCATTTCGCTTACAGCCACTTTCCTGGCGATGATCCTCAAGGAGCAAAAACCGAATTTCGCATTTCTTCTTATCCTTTTTGCCGGTTGCATGATATTCCTTTTCCTTGTCGATAAAATCTATGAAATTATCGCGATGATTGAACGGATTGCCGTGAACGCAAAAGTAAATCTTGTTTATGTCGAGACGATTCTGAAGATCATCGGTATTGCATATATCGCTGAATTTGCAGCACAGGTTACAAAGGATGCAGGCCAGGGGGCGATTGCCTCGAAAATTGAGCTTGGAGGCAAAATCATCATCCTCGCGATGGCTATCCCCATCTTGACGGTCCTGATTGAAACTATCATTAAGCTCATACCAAATTAGCCGAATACCCTGTATTGCAGAGGTGGAAACATGAAGCACATTACTTGCCAGGCCGCAGTAGCGATCCTAATTATTTTTTTCGTCTTTTTGCCTGAAGCGCATGCGTCCCCGAATACACAGTCGACGCTTCCCGATGAACTTGTGGATGCCCAGCTCAAATCAATGGATATCTCGGAATTGATGGGTTTTTGGGATGGGCTATCACAAAAATATGGAGGTTTCCTGCCTGAAAGCCAGAAAGGGAGCCTTTATGATTTTTTAAAAGGGGACAAACAGTTTTCACCAAGCGAGTGGGGAAAGGGATTTTTGAAATTTGCGTTCCATGAATTCATCGCAAATGGAAAACTCCTCGGGTCGCTTATTTTGTTGACCGTTTTCAGTATGTTTTTGCAATCCCTGCAAAACTCTTTTGAAAAAAGCACCATCAGCAAGGTAGCATATTCGATTGTTTTTATGGTACTCGTGATTCTCGCGTTGAATAGCTTCCATATTGTCATTGAATTTGCTAATGAAACAATCAGGACGATGACTTCGTTTATCCTTGCGCTCATTCCTCTTTTGCTGGGCCTAATAGCGTCATCCGGGGGCGTTGTCTCGGCGGCGTTCTTCCATCCGGTCGTCCTTTTTCTGATGAATACGAGCGGGGTGCTCATTGAACATATCGTCCTGCCGCTCCTGTTTCTCTCAACATTGCTCAGTATTGTTAGCGCCATGAGCGAACAGTACAAAGTCAGCCAGCTTGCAAGTTTACTAAGGAACTGGAGCATCGGGCTTCTAGGCATTTTCCTCACTGTCTTTCTTGGCGTGCTGTCAGTCCAGGGCGCTTCAACCGCGGTATCGGACGGGATTGCAATCAGGACCGCCAAATTTGTGACCGGGAACTTTGTGCCTGTCATTGGAAGGGCATTTACCGACGCGGCGGACACAGTCATAGGAGCTTCCGTTCTTTTAAAAAACACAGTCGGCCTCGCCGGGGTAGCGATTCTGCTCATTATCGTGGCATTTMCCGCGATAAAAATCCTGATGATCGCGTTTATTTATAAATTTGCCGCCGCAATCTTGCAGCCTCTCGGCGGAGGCCCGATCATTTCCTGCCTCGATACGGTCGGCAAAAGCATCATCTATGTATTCGCTTCCCTTGGGATTGTATCCCTCATGTTCTTCCTTTGCATCACTGTAATAGTCGCGGCCGGAAATATAACGATGATGATGAGGTGAAAGGAGGAACCGGCGTGGGATTTTTAATAGAGTGGGTTACGAACATCATCGTTTTCATCCTGCTGGCGACAGTCATTGATATGCTATTGCCAAATTCGTCCATGCAAAGATACACAAAAATGGTGACCGGCCTCCTTTTGATAGCGATCCTTCTCGGACCGGTACTGAAGGTTGTTTCAGGAGATTTCGAGGATGCGATGCTCTCGCTGCCGGCTCTGCAGGCCACGGCCGGAATGGAAAATAGTAAAAATTTAATAGAAGTGAAGAAAAAAGAAATACAAGCGTCCCAACAAGCATATATTTTAGAACAAATGGCTGTCCGGTTAAAAAAGGACGCCGAGGAGGAGTTGATGGAACGCTTTGGCCTCCAGATTGCCGGTTTGGAGATTGATGCCGGAAATAAGGACGGGCAGGGCCTGGCGGGGTCCATTGAACAGGTGGCGGTAAGGCTTTCCAAGCCTGAAGAGGAAAGTGGCAATGTCAAGGTGGTGGAGGCCGTCGTCATCAACGCATCTTCCCCGGCCAGGGATAATGGGGATGATGAATTGCGGGAATCGGTAGCCTCATTTTTAGCGGAGAAATGGAGTATCCCTGAAAATGCGATAGAGGTAGCCATTGAAGGGGGGTGACGAGGGTGGTGAAAAACAAAAACAGCCCGATTGACTGGCTGAAAAGCAGGCTGTTTGACGGACAGCCGCAAGGAAAGAAAACGAAGTACCAGTATATGGCCCTGGTCCTCTGCCTCGGCGCGGCCTTCATGCTGATTGGCAACTTGTTTTTGCCAGGTGGCAAGGAGGATGAAGCGGCCCTCCAAGTCGCCACAGGACAAGGGAGCGGGGATGTTGCCGCTTTCGGGCAAAAAAAACAAGCCAGGAAATCAACATTATCCGATTATGAACAAGCATATGAAAACCAACTGAAGGAAGCCCTCGAAGATATGCTTGGAGTGGGGGAGGCCACCGTGATGGTCAACCTGGATTCCACCGAGTCGAAGGTACTTGAAAAAAATACCGTTACAAAAAGGCAAATGACAAATGAGCGTGACCGTGATGGCGGTACAAGGGAAGTTGAGGATGCTTCAGTCGACGAACAGCTTGTCCTCATCCGCAATGGCGATAAAGAAGAGCCAATCGTCATTGAAACAAAAAAGCCGGAAATACGGGGAGTGCTTGTTGTTGCCAAGGGTGCGGATAACATAGAAGTGAAAAAGCGAATCATTGAAGCGGTCACCAGGGCTCTCGGAGTACCAAGCCACAGGGTCGCAGTGATGGCCAAAAAAAATTAAGGGGGAAACAGTAGGATGCTTTTGAAAAAACAGACCGTTTGGCTTTTGACGATGCTGAGCCTCGTTATCGTGTTATCGGTTTATTATATTACTTCAGAGCCGCAGGGTGATAATAACCTCACTGCTGTTGGGGAAAAAGCAAAAGAGACCAAGACCGCGAAAAAAGAGGCGGCTTCCAAAGTAACGGATGGAAAAACAGTGATTACGGAAGCTTCTGCGGGTGAAGGTTTTGAAGAATTGCGCCTGAAGCTGACCGATCAGCGCAATCAATTGAAGGAAGACCTCGAAACGCTTGTCGGGACAACCAATCTGCCGGAAAGTAAGCGGAGCGAGTACCTGAATAAAATCGATGAATTGAAAGATATCGGCGTTCAGGAAGAACTGCTGGAAACGCTGCTGAAGTCAACTATGGGCTATGAGGATGCCCTTGTCATGGCGGACGGTGGAAATGTCCGGGTGACAGTGAAGTCGAAAAACGCGGCTTCGGAACAAGCTGCAAACGAAATCATCCAGCTTGTCCGGAAAGAAATCGGTCCAACGGCAATTCCATCCGTCGAATTCAAGCCTGCGAAATAGCAATGTGCAGAAGCTAACCTAAAGCGGACTGAAAAAGTTAAAATAGGATGTAGAAGAAAAGCCGGCATGCGCACGGCTTTTTCTTTTTCATACTGGAATTTCTGAGTTTTTACCTGTGAATAATTATCGGGGGGAATTTCCGGTACTAACTTTGGGAGATAAATCATTGTCTATATAGAGCTGAATTAAGTTTTGCTTAATGTAAGTTGATTGGAGCAGAGGGCACCGACTCCTGCGGGATGCAGCGGCAAGGTGGAGACCCCACAGGCGCTAGCGCCGAGGAGGCTCCACTGACGCCCCGCGGAAAGCGTGTGCCAGGAGCGGAAATCAACAGCAAGGTTCCATTTGAATATAAAATTTTGGGTTCAACCAATAAAGCTTTCGGAGATAAATCATGGACTAGTAGATCGGAATCTCCAAGAGAAGTGGCACGATTTTATTTTTTACGGGAAAAGGATTAAAATAAGGTGATGGGCATTGAACCTTGATTCATTATTGAATTTTTACAAGGTGTTATCGTATAGTATTAATATCTAGTCTTAATTACTAAGGAGTGCTGAAAACTGTGTTAAAAGTACAGGAAATTCGTGAAATAATTAAACTAATAGACCAATCAAGCATTGACGAATTTGTTTATGAAACAGAAGGATCCAAAATTAAAATGAAAAAGCATGCCCAGGAGGTTACTGTCCAGCAGCAGCCGGTACAGGTAGTCCAGGCAGTTCCTGCCCAGGTTCAGGCAGCTCCGGCCGGCATGTCCCAAGCCCAATCAGTTGCCCCTGGAACCCAGGCTCCTGCCCAGCCGGCCGAAACGCCTGCAGAGCAAAAAGAAGATGACTTGCACAAAATTGTATCGCCTATGGTCGGTACGTTCTACCAATCCCCATCGCCTGATGCCGACGCATATGTGAAGCCAGGTTCAAAAGTAAGCCCTGATTCAATCGTTTGTATTGTTGAAGCCATGAAGCTCTTTAATGAAATTGAAGCGGAAGTAAGCGGCGAAATTGTAGAGATTCTTGTAAAAGACGGGCAGCTAGTCGAGTACGGCCAGCCGTTATTCCTAGTAAAAACGGCCGGGGAGCGATAAGCAGAATGATTAAAAAAATATTGATAGCAAACAGGGGGGAAATCGCGGTCAGGGTAGTGCGCGCTTGCCGGGATCTAGGCATCGAATCCGTTGCTGTTTATTCCGAAGCAGACCGCGAATCCCTGCATGTACAACTTGCAGACGAAGCATACTGCATTGGGCCTACTTCATCGAAGGATAGTTACTTGAATTTTACAAACATCATCTCAGTCGCGAAGCTTACAGGCTGTGACGCCATCCACCCCGGCTACGGTTTCCTTGCCGAAAATGCCGCTTTTGCGGAATTGTGCCGCGAATGCAATATCATTTTTATCGGTCCGAGCCCGGAAGCCATCAACAAGATGGGCACGAAGGATGTTGCCCGTGAAACGATGCGTGAAGCAGGAGTCCCAATTGTACCGGGCTCGACGGGAATCGTTAAGGATGTAGACGAGGCCATTGAAATTGCCGGCCAAATTGGATACCCGGTCATTATCAAGGCTACCGCTGGCGGCGGTGGAAAAGGGATTCGAATTGCCCGTGATGAGCAGGATCTCATTAAAGGGATCAACATCACCCAGCAGGAGGCAATGACCGCGTTTGGCAACCCGGGGGTCTACCTTGAAAAGTTCATTGAAGATTTCCGCCATGTTGAAATCCAGGTTATGGGCGATTCCCATGGGAACACGATCCATCTTGGCGAAAGGGACTGTTCCATCCAGCGCCGCCTGCAAAAGCTGCTTGAAGAGACGCCTTCCCCTGCGATTGACTCGGAAATGCGTGAAGAAATGGGCAATGCGGCTGTTAAAGCTGCCAAAGCGGTTGATTATACAGGCGCGGGTACGGTAGAATTTATTTATGACTACCGCGACCGGAAATTTTACTTCATGGAGATGAATACACGGATCCAGGTTGAACATCCGGTCACTGAAATGGTAACAGGAGTCGATCTCATAAAGGAGCAAATCAAGGTTGCTTCCGGAGAAAAGCTGAGCATAAGCCAGGAAGAGGTCACTTTTACCGGCTGGTCCATCGAATGCCGGATCAATGCCGAAAATCCAGAAAAGAATTTTATGCCATCCGCGGGKAAAATAAAAATGTACCTTCCGCCGGGCGGAATTGGAGTAAGGGTTGATTCAGCTGCGTATCCGGGGTATACAATTCCCCCTTATTATGATTCAATGATAGCAAAAGTCATCACGTATGGAAGCACCCGTGAAGAAGCAATTGCCCGAATGAAAAGGGCTTTGTCCGAATTCGTTATCGAGGGCATCCATACTACGATTCCTTTCCATYTAAGGCTTCTTGAACACGAGAAATTCGTTGGCGGGGAATTCAATACAAAATTCCTTGAATTGTATGATGTGATGAAATCCTAGATCTACCTGGAGGTGTCTGGAATGTACGAAAACGGTGTTTTGGAAATGAATGAAGGAATGGGCGGCCACGGCAAGGTGGAAATCGCGCCTGAGGTAATTGAAGTAATCGCCGGAATTGCAGCATCCGAGGTTGAAGGTGTCGCCTCCATGAGAGGCAATTTTGCCACAGGTGTCGTGGAACGCCTCGGCAAAAAAAACCATGGTAAAGGAATAAAAGTTGAACTGACGGATTCCGGAATCAAGGTTGACGTATTCTGCATGATGAAATTTGGCGTTTCAATCCCTGTGGTGGCGCAAAAAGTGCAGGACAATATCCGCCAGACACTGCTGAATATGACCGCACTTGAAGCGGAAGAAGTCAATATCCATATTGTTGGCATCCAGTTCGAGAACCTGAAGCAGGAAATGCCGGAAATCGAACAGGAAATGTAAACAGGCAAATGATTCCGTGGCATGCAGCGGAAATCAACTTCCATTTTACAGAGCACATATTAACGGGGGAACCGGGGCATCCTTGCTTCTGGTTCCTTTTTTTGCCCGTTCGCACTGCATTCGCGAGAGGTTTATGCTATTATTTCCTTGGGGGAGTCCTCGTAGATTCATACGTGGAAAATGTGCGAAAATTGTCCAAATTGACTTATTTTTCTAAAAGGAGCTAATTGTATAATGAAGAGAAGGACAGCAAGAGAAAAGGCACTTCAGGCGCTTTTTCAAATTGATGTAAGCGAAGCTGACCCGGCGTCGGCAATCGAGCATGTGCTTGAAGGGGATGCCCCTGATCCATATCTATCCAGGCTTGTGAACGGCGCGGTGGAGCAAAAGCCGGACATTGACGGATTAATCAGCAAGAATCTAGAGAAGTGGTCGATGGAAAGGCTTGCCGCTGTTGACAGGAACCTGCTTAGGCTGGGTGTGTATGAATTGAAATATTGCCATGATGAAGTGCCTGCCAATGTGGTTTTGGATGAGGCTATCGAAATAGCCAAGCTTTACGGAGACGATCAATCAAGCAAATTCATTAACGGCGTCCTTTCAAAGGTGAAACAGGAATTGGTTTAACTTTGAATGCGGGATGGTCTTCTCCACAACTAAGGAGGAATCGGGATGGTAGCGAAAGTGATTGATGGGAAAGAAATCGCGAAGAAAAAAAGACAGGAAATCGCAAGCGAAACGAAGGCGCTGAAAGAGGAAAATATTACGCCGGGGCTTGCTGTAATCCTTGTTGGAAACAACCATGCTTCAAGGACGTATGTCAATAATAAGGAAAAGGCCTGCAAGGAAGTCGGGATTGAATCCTTCCTGATTGCCTTACCTGAAGATATCAGCCAGGATGGGCTTTTAAAAGAAATCGATGAGTTGAATAAGCGTGAGGATGTCCATGGCATTCTCGTCCAGCTCCCTTTGCCTGCTCATATCGAAGAAAAGAAAGTCATCGAAGCCATTATTCCCGAAAAGGATGTGGATGGTTTCCACCCTTTGAACATCGGAAGGATGATGACGGGCCAGGACTCTTTTCTCCCTTGTACTCCTTATGGGGTCATGGTAATGCTGGAGGAAACAGGCATTGAAGTTTCCGGAAAGCATGTGGTCATCGTCGGCAGAAGCAACATCGTCGGCAAGCCGGCAGGACAGCTTTTTCTGAATAAAAACGCGACTGTTACATATTGCCATTCGAGAACGCAGGATCTTGAATTCCATACAAAACAGGCGGACATCCTTGTCGCGGCGCTCGGAAAGCCAAACTTTATTAGGTTGAACCATGTTAAAGAAGGCGCTACCGTCATTGACGTAGGAATTAACAGGGATGAACACGAAAAGCTATGTGGCGATGTCCATCCGGAAGTTGCCGAAAAAGCTGCCTACCTGACTCCTGTCCCTGGCGGAGTGGGCCCTATGACAATCACGATGCTTCTTTTTAACACCCTGAAGGCTGCCAGGCAGTCCAAAGCTTTAAGCAAAGCGTAGTCCCGTAATTTCACAGCAAAGCATTTCGGATTTTCATCCATTTTTTCAAATTGCCCTGGTCCATTGTAGTTGGATTTCTTGCCCGTGACGGATAGGGAATCTAAACTTATAATGGAATAGGGCAGTTTTTCTTTTTTTTAAAAAAAGAGCTGTATAATTGGCGGTGTGATTTGGCGTAGGGCACAGGCTCCTCTAAATATGTGCCTGAAGCGGAAATCAACAGCCAGTTTTCCGGAAGAAAGTATGGCAGGGAGTTTTTATTATGCAGGAAACCAACCGTTTTGTAACTGTTACTGCACTGACAAAATACATAAAGCGTAAATTCGATGCCGACCCGCATCTTCAGGATATTTTTATCAAAGGGGAAATTTCAAACCTGAAACAGCATTCAAGCGGCCATATTTACCTCACCTTGAAGGACGAGCGTTCCCGAATTCTTGCTGTCATGTTCGCCGGCAACGCCCGGACAATGAAATTCCATCCTGAAAATGGAATGAAGGTCATTGTCAGGGGCGAGATTTCCGTCTATGAAGCAAGCGGGCAGTATCAGGTTTATATAAAAGAGATGAAACCGGATGGCATAGGCGAGCTATTTCTTGCCTATGAGCAGCTCAAGAAAAAGCTAGAAGCGGAGGGCCTATTCCGCGTTGAGAGGAAAAAACCGCTTCCACCATTCCCGCGGACGATCGGAATCGTCACCTCCCCAACAGGAGCGGCGATAAGAGACATCATTACGACGATTAGAAGGCGCTACCCGATCGGCAAAATGGTCGTGTTCCCAGCTCTTGTGCAAGGTGAAAATGCGGGAAAATCAATCGCCGGGGCAATTCAAAAGGCAAATATGGGCGGAGATATCGATGTCCTGATTGTCGGACGGGGCGGAGGTTCAATTGAAGAACTATGGGCCTTCAATGAAGAGCAGGTCGCAAGGGCTATTTTTGCCTCCGCCATCCCGGTCATTTCTGCTGTAGGGCATGAAACGGATTTTACGATTGCCGATTACGTTGCGGATATGCGCGCGCCGACTCCAACCGGGGCCGCCGAGCTTGCCGTTCCGCATATCGAGGAACTAATGGAGCGTGTCCTGCAGCGGCAGGCCAGGCTGATGAGGGCTATGAAGGAGAAATTCAGCTTCCAAAAGGGCCGCTTTGAGCGGATCCAGCGGTCATATGCATTCCGCTACCCCCGCCGTCTTTATGAGCAGAAGCTTGAACAGCTGGACAGGCTGACCGAAAACCTATACCGTGGCGCAGGCCGGCTGGCGTTAGTGAAAAAGGAGCAATTCGGCAATATGGCAAGAAGGCTTGAGAGGAACAGCCCGGTTCAGCTCCTTGGCCAGGCATCCGAGAGGCATGGACGCGCAGAAAAGGAACTTTTAAGAGCCATGAACCAGATTCTTCTTGGGAAAAAAGCGGTATTTGGCCGGACCCTTGCATCGTTCGAAGCGTTAAATCCCCTGAAAATCATGGAGCGGGGCTATAGCCTTGCGTATACGGAAGATAACCAATTAATTAAAAAAATTGGCCAGGTTGAGGAAAATGACAAGGTAACCATTCAGGTGACGGATGGAAGCCTATTATGCAGAATAGAGGAGAAAAGGGAGGTTGAAAAAAATGGCTGAGGAAAAGCAACTGACGTTTGAACAAGCCATGGATCAGCTTGAACAAATCGTGGAACGGCTTGAGGAAGGGGATGTCCCCCTTGAGGAGGCAATCTCCTTTTACAAGAAGGGAATGGAGCTTTCAAAATTGTGCCATGATAAACTGAAAAACGTCGAGGAACAACTGGCCCAAATTATCACGGAAGATGGACGAAAAGAAAGCTTTTCAATCGACGGGGAGGAATAAAAGTGGGAAAAGGACTTTTGGACGATGCAATTGTTAAATACAGGCAGCTGTTGGAAGAAGAACTCCGTTCATCAGTCCGCAGGCTGGAAGCGCCCGAATCGCTGAAGGAAGCGATGCTGTATTCACTTGAAGCAGGCGGGAAAAGAATCCGGCCCATGCTTGTCTTTGCGGCAATGGACGCGTTCGGGCGGAATCCAGAGGAAGGGATCGCCGCTGCTGCTGCAATAGAAATGGTCCATACATATTCGCTGATTCACGACGACCTCCCAAGCATGGATGATGACGACCTGAGAAGGGGAAAACCGACGAATCACAAAGTGTTTGGGGAAGCGTTGGCGATCCTTGCTGGCGATGCCCTGTTGACGTATAGCTTTGAACTGCTTGGAGATATGGACGCTGCCCCCGAAACAAAACTCAAGCTTGTGGCGGGACTCGCAAAAGCGGCTGGAGCTGCCGGAATGGTGGGTGGGCAGGCCGCGGACATGGAGGGCGAGGATAAAGAGCTGACGCTTGAACAACTCGAACACATACATATTAATAAAACAGGCCGGCTCCTAACCTTTAGTGTGCTTGCTGGGGCGATTTTGTCAGATGCGGACGAGGAGAAGCTTGGCATGCTTTCAAGGTTTGCGTTCCACCTCGGCCTGGCGTTCCAGATACGCGATGATATCCTTGACCTTGAAGGGGATGTCGGAACCATTGGAAAGCCTGTCGGGAGCGACACAGCAAACCATAAAAGCACGTATCCGAAACTCCTGACACTTGAAGGGGCGAAGGAAGCTTTGGAAACCCATATTATAAAGGCAAGGGAAGAGCTGGATAAAACGGGGCTTGACACCAAGCTGCTGCTTGAAATCACAAGCCTTATCGCCACGCGAAACCATTAAACAGCCCATTTGAGCACCGGGCCTAATTATGATACAATCGGGGTCATACAGTGAACCTGCCATCCAGGATGAATAATCCTCGCTGATGGATGGGCACCGTTAAGTTGGATTAAGTAAACACTGACTATGTTGCCGTTATCACGACTGTGCTAGCGGCATATTTTTTACCCGGAGGAAGGAATAGCGGGGATTTAGGGAAATAATAGGTGAAATTCCGATATTGCCTTGAGGATTCCGCTTATTCCTTTATAATAAAAGGGATTAATGTTAGTTTGGTGAATATGCAATGAAAGTGAGTGGTCCTAATTGGATCTTACATCAATAAAAGATCCATCCTTTCTTAAAAGGATGACAAACAAGGAGCTTGAAAAGCTAAGCAAGGAAATCCGCCGGTTCCTTATTAATAAATTATCGATAACAGGCGGGCATATCGGGCCGAATCTTGGGGTTGTGGAATTGACAATCGCCCTTCATAAAGCATTTAACAGCCCAAAGGATAAAATTATTTGGGATGTCGGACATCAGTCCTATGTGCATAAAATCCTTACTGGAAGAGCGTGTGAATTCGACACTTTAAGGCAATTCAAAGGTCTTTGCGGCTTTCCAAAACGGTCTGAAAGCGAGCATGATGTATGGGAAACCGGGCATAGCTCGACTTCGCTGTCCGCTGCGATGGGAATGGCGATTGCAAGGGATCTGAAAAAAGAAGACAGCTACATCCTTCCGGTAATCGGCGATGGCGCATTGACCGGGGGCATGGCCCTTGAAGCGCTCAACCATATCGGGCATGAAAAGAAAAACATGATCGTAATCCTCAATGATAATGAAATGTCCATTGCCCCGAACGTGGGCGCCCTTCACAACGTACTTGGCAGGCTGAGGACTTCCGGAAAATACAATGGGGTAAAAGATGAAATCGAGCTACTTATCAAGAAAATCCCTGCAGTAGGCGGAGTGCTTGCCGCTACTGCCGAAAGGGTCAAGGACAGCCTGAAGTATATGCTTGTTACAGGCATGTTTTTTGAAGAATTGGGTTTTACCTATCTGGGACCGGTAGATGGCCATGATTTTGAAGATCTATTTGAAAATATTGCCTATGCGAAGAAAACCGATGGCCCGGTCATCATCCATGTTATTACGAAAAAAGGAAAAGGCTTCTATCCTGCCGAGACGGATACAATCGGCACATGGCATGGAACCGGTCCATATAAAACGGACACAGGTGATTTTGTCAAGCCCACTTTCACCCCTCCCCCATCTTGGAGCGGCCTTGTAAGTGAAACAGTTCGCAAAATCGCCAGAACTGATGAACGGGTCGTCGCAATTACGCCGGCCATGCCTGTTGGCTCAAAACTGGAAGGGTTCGCAAAGGAATTCCCGGACAGGATGTTTGACGTCGGCATTGCCGAACAACACGCGGCCACGGTAGCGGCAGGTTTGGCAACGCAGAATATGAAGCCATTCCTGGCTATCTATTCAACCTTCCTTCAGAGGGCGTATGACCAGGTCGTACACGATATTTGCAGGCAGAACCTGAATGTATTCATCGGGATAGATAGGGCGGGGCTTGTAGGCGCCGATGGGGAAACCCATCAGGGCGTTTTCGATATTGCTTTCCTCCGCCATGTCCCTAATCTGGTGCTGATGATGCCGAAGGACGAAAATGAAGGGCAGCATATGGTTTATACGGCGCTAACCTATGATGACGGTCCAATTGCGATGAGATTCCCGCGCGGCAATGGAATTGGGGTCCCTATGGATGATACGTTCAAAACAATTCCGATTGGTACTTGGGAAGTTCTCAAGGACGGCCGCGATGCCGCCATTCTAACTTTTGGGACGACAATCCAGATGGCATTGGATGTAGCGGCGGAAATGGAAAGCAGGGGTGTGTCTGTAAAGGTTGTGAATGCCAGATTCATCAAGCCGCTTGACGAAGAGATGCTTGCCGGCATCCTCGAGGACGGAATGCCAATCCTGACGATTGAGGAAGCTGTCCTCCAAGGCGGGTTTGGGAGCAGCGTTATTGAATTCGCGCATGACCAAGGCTATTTTAAAAATGTCATTGACAGKWTGGGGATTCCAGATAAGTTCATTGAGCATGGAAGTGTTGATAAGCTTCTTGACGAAATCGGCTTTACCGTTGATTCGGCCATCAGCCGCCTGTCCATTCTCGCGGCAAAGAAGCAGCAGAGGGCGTAGAGCATGAAAACGAAAAAAGAAAGACTTGATGTCCTCCTTGTTGAAAGGGGGCTCGTGGAGACACGTGAAAAAGCGAAGCGGGCCATTATGGCCGGCCTCGTATATTCAAATGAACAACGGCTCGATAAGCCGGGTGAAAAAATCAGCGCCGATTCGCCCCTGGCCGTTAAGGGGAATGTCCTCCCATATGTCAGCAGGGGAGGATTGAAACTCGAAAAAGCGCTGCGTGTATTCAAAATCGACGTTTCCGGTAAAACAATGCTCGATATTGGTTCTTCCACCGGCGGATTTACGGACTGCGCGCTGCAAAATGGGGCCAAAATGTCGTATGCGCTTGATGTGGGATATAACCAGCTTGCCTGGAAACTTCGCCAGGATGAACGGGTTGTAGTAATGGAACGGACGAATTTCCGGTATGTCACCCCAGCCGACCTGCAAAAAGGGATGCCCGATTTCGCTACGATTGACGTGTCTTTCATTTCCCTTTCCCTTATCCTGCCGGTATTGGCGACTTTGCTGGTCCCTTCCAGCGACGTGATTGCCTTGGTTAAACCCCAATTCGAGGCAGGGCGTGAACAAGTTGGTAAGAAAGGGATTGTAAGGGATGAAAAGGTCCATATTGCCGTGTTGGAAAAAACGATCCGATTCGCGCTTGCTTCCGGTTTTAATGCGGCCGGCCTATCGTGGTCGCCAATTACTGGCGGGGACGGAAACATTGAATTCCTTCTTCACTTAAGATGGGAAGGAGCGGGAATGGGAGGTAAAAACCTTCTGGATGTCAGTCCGGAGGAAATTGCCAAGTCTGCACACGATGATTTAAAAACAAAACATGGGGAACAAGAAGGATAGGCATTCGCTTATCCTTTTCTTTCGGTTTTATGCTTTTGGTAAAGAATCATTGTACAAGACTGTACAAATCGGCTAACATATGTGTAGAACCGACATTTTTTTAATAGCCACGAAATGTTTTGATCACCTAATGGAGTGATAATGAATGAATAAAGGCCAACGCCATATTAAAATCAGGGAAATCATTACAAACAATGATATTGAAACGCAGGACGATCTTGTAGATGAACTAAAAGGACAGGGTTTCAACGTTACCCAGGCGACTGTTTCGCGGGATATTAAGGAACTCCATCTTGTGAAGGTCCCACTTTTGGATGGAAGGTATAAATACAGCCTTCCCGCCGACCAACGGTTCAATCCGCTGCAAAAATTGAAACGGGCCCTCATGGACGCGTTCGTCAAGATTGATGCGGCTGGCCATTTGCTCGTCATGAAAACACTGCCGGGAAATGCGATGGCGATAGGGGCCCTGATTGATAATCTTGATTGGGAAGAAATTCTCGGAACCATTTGCGGGGATGATACACTCTTGATTATTTGCAGGACGCCCGAGGATACGGGGGCTATTACCGAAAGGTTCCTTGAAATGCTGTAAGTGGGGGAATGCTTTTTGTTAACGGAATTATCCATAAAGAATTTTGCAATCATTGAGGCCCTTTCCGTTTCATTTTCAAAGGGCCTGACTGTCTTGACAGGGGAAACCGGTGCCGGAAAATCGATTATTATTGATGCCATCCATCTCCTTGTCGGTGGAAGGGGCTCATCAGAATTTGTCCGCCATGGAGAGGAAAAGGCGGAGATTGAAGGGCTTTTCATCCTTGATGACATGAAACACCCATGTGTTGCGAAAGCTTTGGAATATGGCATTGAAATTGAAGATGCAATGGTTGTGCTTCGCCGGGATATATCCCAAAATGGGAAAAGTGTTTGCAGGATAAATGGAAAGCTTGTTACGTTAGCTGTTTTAAGGGAAATTGGCGGCACGCTTGTCGACATCCACGGACAGCATGAACATCAGGAATTGATGAATGAAGCACTCCATCTGTCACTTCTCGACCAATTTGGCCATCAGGGCATCTTTCCCTTCCTTGAGTCGTATCAGCGGGTTTTTGGGAGTTACGAAGAAACGCTTGGTAAGCTCCGCAAGCTAAGTGAAAATGAACAGCAAATGGCCCATAGGCTCGACCTGATTCAATTTCAGTACGAGGAAATTACCAGCGCTAATCTTAAGCTGGATGAAGACGAAGAACTTGCCGAGGAAAAGCAACGGCTTGCCAATTTTGAAAAAATATTCGAATCTGTCCAATCGGGCTATAACGCCCTGAAAGGCGATTCCCGCGCGCTGGACTGGACCGGGGAGGCGATGGGCCTCCTTGAAGGAGCGGCGGCCCTTGACCACGCTTATAAGGACACATTTGAAGCGATCTCAAACAGCTATTATTTGCTGGAAGACGCGGCCACAACGCTTCGAAACAAACTGGAGCTTCTGGAATATGACCCGGAAAGGCTGAATGAAATTGAGGCGCGCCTGACCGAAATCAATCAATTAAAGCGAAAATACGGGAAAACGATCCCGGAAATCCTCTCTTATGCCAGCAAGATCAGCGCCGAAATCGACGCGCTCCAGAATAAAGAAACCCATATCGGGAAACTTGAAAAAGAACTTGCCAATTTGAAAAAACAGCTTACCGCTGAAGGGTCTAGCCTAACTTCCATCAGGAAAAAATGGGCTGGAAAACTTGAAAAGCTTATCCATAAAGAGTTGAAGGACCTTTACATGGCGAAAACAGTATTCGAAATCCGTTTTTTGAAGGAAGGTTCCCATTATACACGGATGGGCGCGGACAAAGTGGAATTTTTCATTTCCACAAATCCTGGAGAACCTTTAAAGCCGCTTTCAAAGGTGGCTTCTGGGGGTGAGCTGTCCAGGATTATGCTTGCCTTGAAGAGCATTTTCTCGAAACACCAGGGGGTTACGTCAATTATTTTTGATGAAGTTGATACCGGTGTAAGCGGAAGGGTGGCCCAGTCAATCGCCGAAAAAATTTCGCGTGTTGCAAAGGGTTCGCAGGTTCTCTGTATTTCGCACCTTCCACAGGTTGCCGCGATGGCCGATACCCATTTGTTCATTTCAAAAGTGACCAAAGGGGGCAGAACAAAAACATCTGTCGTCCCATTAAACGAGGAAGAGAAAATCGCGGAAATCGGCCGGATGATTTCCGGAGTAGAAATAACCGACCTGACAAAGGAACATGCGAAGGAGTTGCTGCTCCTCGCCTCCAAAATTAAAAACACATGAAAAGCTATCCAGTATGGGTAGCTTTTTTATTTGCACTCGAGTTATAAATGCTTCTTAACCCGGCAAAATTATAACTGTAGCCATTTTTTAAGGACAGTACCCGAAGCGAGGAGAGTGATGTATTTGAATAAAGAAATACTGAGAAAAATTATCGGTGGAATTCTCCTTGTTTCAATCATCGCTTTAGTAAGCTGGAAGCCATTTCAAATGTATCTCGAAATTCCAAAACAAATTACCGTCTTTCAGGGCGATCAAGTTTCCTTCGGCAAGGCGCCAGCAGTCAGCGCAGCTGTAGCCGCGAGCCCCGAAACAATCGTCCTTAACCAAACCGAGCACCTTGTCTCCGTGTCGGCTAAGGAATCGGGAAAAAGCGAAGTAATCCTCGACCTGGCGGGGATACCAATTAAAAAGGTCGATGTAAATGTTTTAAAAGGCTTTAGGGTTTATCCCGGGGGCCAATCGATTGGGGTAAAATTAAATACCGTTGGCGTCCTTGTCGTCGGCCATCACCAAGTTGAAACGGATAACGGAAAAAAGTCCCCCGGTGAAATGTCAGGGATAAAAGTCGGGGACATCATTACTGAGATAAATGGCCAAAAAATCGAAAAAATGTCTGATGTTGCCCCATTTGTTCAGGAGGCCGGAAAAAACGGTAAGCCGCTGAAAGTTCTTATCTCAAGGGAAAAGGGAAAATTCAAGGCAGAGCTTATGCCTCTTAAGGAAAAAGGGGCTTCCAATTATAAGCTTGGCCTGTATATCAGGGACTCAGCCGCTGGGATTGGCACGATGACGTTCTATCAGCCGGGTTCAAAAAAATATGGGGCGCTAGGCCATGTCATTTCCGATATGGATACCAAAAAGCCTATAGTAGTTGAGGATGGCCAGATTGTCAGGTCGACCGTAACATCGATTGAAAAGGGAAGCAATGGAAACCCAGGCGAGAAACTCGCAAGGTTTTCAGATGATAAAGAAATAATCGGAAATATAAACAGGAATAGCCCATTTGGGATATTTGGAAAATTAAACACGGATATTGAAAATGGCATAATGGACAAACCAATGCCTATCGCTCTATCCCATCAGGTAAAGGAAGGGCCGGCAAAAATTCTGACGGTCGTCGATAATGATAAAGTGGAAATGTTCAACATTGAAATTGTCAGCACCATCCCGCAGAAGTTCCCGGCAACAAAAGGAATGGTTATTAAAGTAACCGATCCAAGGCTTTTGGCGAAAACAGGAGGAATTGTTCAGGGGATGAGCGGAAGCCCAATCATCCAATCCGGGAAGATTGTCGGGGCAGTTACCCATGTCTTTGTTAACGACCCCACATCGGGCTATGGCGTCCATATTGAATGGATGCTGACGGAAGCGGGAATTGATATATATGAAAAACCGGAATCAAAAGCAAGCTGAACAATTGGGCCCCTCTGAGGGCCTTTTTGTTTAGTTGCGGATGAAAGAGGATATACAGAAAATGAAGAATTTTCGACAAATATGAAAAGAAAAACGAAAATGGTCGAAAAACGGAGAAAAATAAAGATATTACCTTTTTTCGTGGGTTTTTTGAGAAAAATTTAATTGTTCGCAGGATTTCCTGTTGCATTGTCGAATTTGTCATTTAGAATAGAAAATAGGTTATACAAAATGAATCTTTTATGGAATCCAAGGAGGTAACTGGGAGTGAAAAAAATTAAAGTATGTGTGGTGGATGATAATAGGGAGCTGGTAGGGCTGCTGGAGGAATACATATCTTCACAGGAAGACATGGAGGTTGCCGGCATTGCCCATAATGGCCAGGAGTGCCTTGAAATGCTTGAGGAAGTGAACCCGGATGTCCTCGTACTGGATATCATTATGCCTCACCTGGATGGGCTTGCAGTTTTGGAAAGAATGCGTGAATCGAAAAACGGCCCATTGCCTAACGTTATTATGCTTACCGCATTCGGGCAGGAGGATGTTACGAAGAAAGCGGTTGAATTGGGGGCATCCTATTTTATCCTTAAACCTTTCGATATGGAAATGCTCGGAAACCATATCCGCACCGTAAATGGAAAAACAAGTATCAGCAGGAAAGGCCATTCACCAGGATTCCGCTCCAATTCCGAACAAAAACCTAGAAACCTTGACGCCAGCATAACAACTATCATCCATGAAATCGGGGTCCCAGCCCATATTAAGGGATATCTCTATCTCCGTGAGGCAATTTCCATGGTATACAACGATATTGAACTCCTTGGTTCCATTACAAAAGTCCTGTATCCGGATATTGCGAAAAAGTACAACACGACCGCAAGCAGGGTGGAGCGCGCCATCCGCCATGCGATCGAGGTAGCCTGGAGCAGGGGGAACATCGAATCCATTTCATCCCTTTTCGGCTACACGGTAAGCATGTCAAAAGCAAAGCCGACGAATTCGGAATTCATTGCAATGGTCGCCGATAAATTGCGCCTTGAGCACAAGGCATCCTAACAGGAGCCTTTAATCTGGAATCATTTTTCCCCCTTCACGAAACGTGCTTGGGGGATTTTTATGGTTGGAACCAAAAAGGGAGCATAGCTGCTCCCTTTCCTATTTCCGTTTGAATCTGTCCTGGACCTTGTTCCGTTTCCGGTCCCGGTGAAGGATAAACCCGGCCACGAAACCAAGCCCAAGGATAAACAAAATGAACCCGATTAGAAATTGGAGCCAAAGATAAGCGAACGGCTGCTGCAACTTCCCAAAAACCATGTCTCTCATTAATTTTATCCCAAGGGCCGCCAAAAACCCAGGAACAAGCATTACAACGAGGGCTGCTATACGCTTCATGCAAACATTCCTTCCCCGCACTCTATAGGATTAGTGCCTCAGCAAAATCATAGTCCAAGAACCAGATTTGTCAAGAACCATAATAAAAGCTACAATTAGCATGAAAAAGGTTGCATGCGCTTATAAAAAAACATGAAATTATTTGCCGGAAAAGCGGCAAATCCTTCATGAAGGGGGCATGGGGTTGCCAAATGCAATGATTATCGGTGCTGGCAAAGGCGGTACTGCCATACTGAGGATGCTAAAGGAAACAGAAGTGCTTGATGTGAAGGCGGTCATTGACAGAAACGAAGATGCCCCCGGAATTCTGCTTGCCCAAAAAGCGGGCATTCCGACAGGCACAGATTGGAAAGCGTTCCTGGATGAAAAAATTGATATCATTATTGAGGTTACAGGTAATCCGGCCGTTTTTCCCGAGCTGAGGGAAGCCGCCGGGTGGGAGTCGATTCTTATTCCGGGAAGCGTAGCATTTTTGATTTCAACCTTGATGGAAGAAAAAGAAGATTTGATTGAAAGGCTAAAAAATGAATCATATAAGCATGATTTAATATTTAATTCCACGGACGATGGAATGATCGTCATTAATAAAAACGGCATCGTGACCCTCTTGAACCGGCGGGCCTCTGAAATGGTCAACTATGACAGTAAAAAAGCCGTCGGCAAGCATATTTGGGAAGTCATACCTTCGAGCAGGCTGCCCATCGTAATGGAAACCCGAAGGATTGAAGCGAATCAGGAGATGGCCCTTGAAAACGGTGCGAAAATAATTACAACGAGGATTCCGATTATAGATGAAAACGGCGGATTAATCGGTGCTTTCGCAGTATTCAAGGATATTTCGGAAGTTGTCCATTTGGCTGAAGAAATCACCAATCTGAAGGAAATCCAGACGATGCTTGAAGCAATCATCCAATCAAGCGATGATGCAATATCGGTTGTCGATGAAGAAGGGCGTGGAATTCTTGTTAACCCCGCCTATAACCGGATTACCGGCCTCACAAGGGAACAGGTTATTGGGCAGCCTGCGACAGCCGATATTTCCGAAGGGGAAAGCATGCACATGAAAGTTTTAAAAACCCGCCGGCCAGTCCGCGGGGTCCCCATGCGGGTAGGCCCAAACAAAAAGGAAGTCATTGTAAATGTTGCGCCAATCATTGTAGAGGGAAAGCTAAAGGGTAGCGTCGGCGTTATCCATGATATGTCCGAGATAAAATCATTGAACAGGGAATTAACCAGGGCCAGGCAAATCATCAGAACGCTCGAAGCAAAGTATTCCTTTGAGGATATAATCGGACAATCCGAAGAAATGCTGCTTGCGATTGAACAGGCAAAACTCGCGGCAAAAACGCCGGCCACCGTCCTGCTTAGGGGGGAATCGGGTACAGGCAAGGAATTGTTTGCCCACGCCATCCATAATGCAAGTGACAGGCGCTTCAATAAATTTGTAAGGGTCAATTGCGCCGCCTTGTCGGAGACTCTTTTGGAAAGTGAGCTGTTTGGCTACGAAGAAGGGGCTTTCTCCGGTGCGAAAAGAGGCGGGAAGCCGGGACTGTTCGAAGAGGCAAACAACGGAAGCATTTTCCTTGATGAAATCGGTGAGCTTTCGGCGAATACCCAGGCAAAGCTGCTTCGGGTACTGCAGGAAAGGGAGATTGTCCGTGTCGGAGGTACAAAACCGCTGCCAATCAATGTACGGATTATTGCCGCCACAAATGTAAACCTTGAAAAAGGGATCGCATCCGGGACATTCAGGGAGGACCTTTACTACAGGATCAACCGGCTGCCAATCCATATTCCGCCTTTAAGGAACCGAAAGGAAGAAATACCGGTTTTATGTGAAAGGCTAATTCAAAAAATCAACCAGGATTACGGCAGGAATGTAGAAGGTGTAACAGAGGAGGCGATCCTCCGCCTTCAGGAATACGGCTGGCCTGGAAATGTCCGTGAACTGGAAAATATTCTTGGCAGGGCGATTATTTTCATGGCATACAATGAAACGGTCATTGATGGAAAGCATTTGCCTGAATTAAAGAACAAGGAAGCCGGGCGAAAGGAACACTCTGGTTTACCGGAGGAGGAAAGTGGAGCAGCTTTGTCCCTCGCCGAGATGCTCGACCGGTATGAAGCGGAAATTATTAGCCGGACAATGGAACGGGCAAATGGAAATAAAACAAAGGCTGCAAAAATGCTCGGACTTTCGATTAGAAATTTGTATTATAAGCTTGAAAAATATAAACTTGAAAATTAAAGCATGCAATAATTTGCATGGAGTGAATTTTTTTGCATGAAAAAATTCCTTTAAAAAAGTGCCGGGTAGAACAGCTCAAGATAGGCGGACGTGAGTTTTTAAAAATTTTTACTTGTTTCCGCAACCTTTATTATGATGCGGACGAAAAAATCGCTATTTTGGCACGGAACTTGCATCTTAGGATAACGGGGAAGAGTTGCCCATCAAAGGGGATGATTGCACATAATGTTTCTTGAATCGTTAATCGGAAAAGCTGTGGAGAACGGAAAAAAAACAGTGGCTGTAGCTGCGGCCGGAGATCACGAAGTACTTGAGGCGGTTAGCCTTGCAGTAAAACGGAATTTGGCAAATTTTCTTCTGTACGGTGACCGGGAACAGATTGAATCCATGTACGGATCTTCGTCCGATAGATCAATCAGCATCATTCACAGCCCAGACCCGCAAAAGGCGGCAGAAAATGCCGTGAAGGCAGTAAGCAGCGGGCGGGCGGATGTTTTGATGAAAGGAAATGTACAGACTTCCGTTATCCTAAAGGCAGTATTGAACAAGGAATTCGGCCTGCGGACAGGAAAGATCCTTTCGCATACGGCGGCTTTTGAAATTGAAGGGTATGACAGGCTAATCCTTGTTACCGACGCGGCTATGAACATTGCACCAGATTTGGAACAAAAAGCCGGCATCATAAGGAACGCCGTAGCATTGGCGAAATCCATCGGGGTGGATAACCCGAAAGTGGCACCCCTATGTGCGGTTGAAACGGTCAATCCGGCCATGCACGCGACGCTTGATGCAGCCTCCCTATCGGCAATGAATAGGAGAGGGCAAATTGTCGGCTGTATTGTAGATGGGCCGCTGGCTCTTGACAACGCTGTATCGGCCCTGGCCGCTGAGCATAAAGGAATTTGCGGCGCTGTCGCCGGGAAAGCGGACATCCTGCTTGTACCATCAATTGAAACCGGAAATGTCCTATATAAGTCGCTCGTTTATTTCGCCAAGGCAAAGGTCGGGGCAGTCATCTGCGGTGCGAAAGCGCCCATTATCCTGACTTCCAGGTCCGATTCTTCCGAAAGCAAGCTTTACTCACTCGCTCTCGCATTATGCTCTGTAAATGCACAAATTGAAGATTAGGGAGGAAAATGAAAATGGAAATCTTTAAATATTTGGAACAGTATGATTATGAACAGGTAGTTTTTTGCCAAGACAAGCAATCTGGGCTAAAAGCCATTATTGCCATCCATGACACCACGCTTGGCCCGGCTCTTGGTGGAACAAGAATGTGGACATATGAATCAGAAGAGGCAGCAATCGAGGATGCCCTCCGCCTGGCCCGTGGAATGACATACAAAAATGCGGCGGCCGGATTAAACCTTGGCGGCGGAAAAACAGTCATCATTGGCGATCCCCGCAAAGACAAAAATGAAGAAATGTTCCGTGCTTTCGGAAGATATATCCAAGGCTTGAATGGCCGTTACATAACCGCCGAGGATGTCGGCACGACCGTTGCCGATATGGACCTCATCCATGAAGAAACAGACTATGTCACCGGAATTTCACCGGCATTCGGGTCTTCGGGAAATCCATCCCCGGCAACCGCTTACGGTGTATTCAGGGGAATGAAGGCTGCCGCCAAGGAAGCTTATGGTTCGGATTCACTTGAAGGAAAGACAGTTGCCATCCAGGGAGTAGGGAACGTAGCCTACAATCTATGCCGCCACCTCCATGAAGAAGGGGCCAGGCTGATTGTCACGGATATTAACAAAGAAGCCGTTCAAAGAGCGGTAGAGGAGTTCGGCGCGAAGGCAGTTGAACCGGATGAGATATACAGTGTCGTTTGTGACATTTACGCTCCATGCGCGCTTGGTGCTGTCATAAATGACGAGACGATTCCACAATTAAAAGCAAAGGTTATCGCGGGTTCGGCGAATAACCAGCTGAAGGATACTCGCCATGGGGACCTGATCCATGAGCTAGGCATTATTTATGCACCGGATTATGTCATCAATGCTGGCGGGGTTATCAATGTAGCGGACGAACTGTATGGCTATAACCATGAGCGGGCTATGAAAAAAATTGAAACCATTTATTCCAACATTGAAAAAGTCATCGAAATTGCAAAGCGCGATGGCATCCCTACGTATAAAGCGGCAGACAGGATGGCGGAGGAGCGGATTGAAAGAATGCGCAATTCCCGAAGCCAATTCCTGCAAAATGGCCACCATATCCTGAGCAGACGCTAAGAAACTAATTGGCCGGCCTTTCCGCGTAGGCGGGAGTCTACCCCTGTCAAAAGGGGAGGCCGGTTCCGATTGCTAGCTGCTTTTTGTTTTAGCAGCATAGTTGAACCAATCGGTTTCAAAGCAGCCCATCTACGCCCTTGCGTAATTGGAGCGGCAGCAGGAAGGGGCTAACTATCAGTGGGAAATCACCACTTATCAGCTTTCTGGAGGTCCTGAATGGTGCAAAACAAAGACTATCGGATCCTGGTAATCAATCCGGGCTCTACATCCACGAAAATCGGCATCTTCGACAATGAGCGATCGGTACTCGAAAAGACGATTCGCCATGACTCTGAAAAAATTACTTCCTTTGAGAGCATCATCGATCAATACGCATTCCGTAAAGAAACGATCCTGGAAACGCTTGATAATGAAGGATTCAACTTATCGAAATTAAACGCCGTTTGCGGGCGGGGCGGCCTGCTTCGCCCGATAGAAGGTGGTACATATTCGGTCAACAGCACAATGCTTGAAGACCTGAGAAACGGTTTTGCGGGCCAGCATGCCTCCAATCTTGGTGGAATCATCGCCTACGAAATCGCGGAGGGGCTGAATATCCCGGCCTATATCGTCGATCCTGTTGTTGTAGATGAGCTCGATGATCTTGCCAGGGTATCCGGGTTTTCATTAATAGAGCGAAAAAGCATTTTCCATGCACTGAACCAGAAAGCCGTCGCCAGAAGAGTATCAAGGGAATTGGGGAAAAGCTATTATGACCTTAATTTGATAGTCGTCCATATGGGTGGCGGCATAACCGTTGGCGTGCATAAGGGCGGTAGAGTCATCGATGTAAACAACGGGCTGCACGGCGATGGGCCATTCAGCCCGGAACGTGCGGGGACAGTTCCCGCCGGCGACCTTGTCAGCCTCTGCTATTCAGGTGAATACTACCGCGACGAAATCATGAAAAAACTCGTCGGACAGGGTGGGCTGGTCGGCTACCTTGGAACGAGCGACGCCGTGCAGGTAGAGAAAATGATTGAAAAAGGAAACAAGAAAGCCAGGCTAGTCTATGAAGCAATGGCTTACCAGGTTGCCAAGGAAATCGGTTCGGCCAGCGCAGTCCTTGCTGGCAAAGTTGATGCAATTATCCTGACCGGCGGGCTTGCATATGGAAAATCGTTTGTAAAATTAATTACCGAAAGAATCAACTGGATTTCGGATGTGATTGTCCACCCGGGAGAAAATGAGCTTCAGGCCCTCGCTGAAGGCGCCCTGCGCGTCCTAAAAGGCGAAGAGGAAGCCAGAATCTACCCAAATCCGGCAAAAATGCATACAGCAACTACTTAACAGGGGGCAAAATCAATGGCACAGGAATACGATTTGGTCATTTTAGGCGGGGGCACCGGCGGCTATGTCGCTGCTATACGCGCATCTCAATTAGGGCTTAAAACAGCAATTGTCGAAAAAGGAAAACTTGGGGGTACCTGCCTCCATAACGGCTGCATTCCATCCAAAGCCCTCCTCAGAAGCGCGGAGGTTTATGCTACTGCTAAAAAAAGCGAGCAGTTTGGCGTTATCACATCGGATGTGACAGTTGATTTCGGCAAAGTACAGGAACGGAAGGAATCAATCGTTGCCCAGCTCCATAAAGGGGTCCAGCACCTCATGAAGCAAGGGAAAATAGATGTTTACGAAGGGATGGGAAGAATCCTCGGCCCATCCATCTTTTCGCCGATGCCGGGAACGATTTCAGTAGAAATGAATGATGGCTCGGAAAATGAAATGCTCATCCCGAAAAATGTCCTGCTCGCGACTGGCTCAAGGCCGCGTTCATTGCCGGGCCTTGATATCGATGGGGAGCTTGTCCTCTCCTCGGACGAAGCGCTTAAAATGGACTCCCTGCCTTCTTCAATTATCATTGTAGGCGGCGGCGTTATCGGAATCGAGTGGGCTTCAATGCTTTCCGATTTCGGGGTAGAGGTGACCGTGCTTGAGTATGCGCCGCGCATCATTCCGACCGAAGACCATGAAGTGTCAAAGGAAATGCAGCGCTTGATGAAAAAACGGGGTGTCAAGATTGTTACTGGCGCAAAGGTGCTGCCGGAAACACTTTCCAAAGGTGAAGGCGTTACAATTTCCGCTGAAGTCAAGGACGCCTTAAGAGAATACAAGGCCGATAAGCTCCTTGTTTCCGTCGGGCGGCAGGCGAATATCGAAGGAATTGGCCTGGAAAACACCGAAATTGAAATAGAAAAAGGGTTTATTAAGACGAATGAATTTTTCCAAACAAAGGAATCCCATATTTATGCTGTAGGGGATGTTATTGGAGGTCTACAGCTTGCGCACGTGGCCTCACACGAAGGCCTGGTCGCGGTGGAGCATATCGCGGGAAAAGATCCGCAGCCAATAGACTACACAATGGTTTCGAAATGCATTTACAGCCATCCTGAAGCGGCCAGCGTCGGCTTGACAGAGGCGGAAGCGAAGGAATTGGGCCATAAAGTAAAGACTGGGAAATTCTCGTTCAGGGCGATTGGCAAGGCGCTTGTTTTCGGGGAGTCGGACGGATTCGTCAAAATCGTGGCCGACGAAGAAACGAACGACCTGCTAGGCGTCCATATGATCGGCCCGCATGTGACGGACATGATATCCGAAGCGGGTCTCGCAAAAGTACTGGATGCGACACCGTGGGAGATTGCCCATACGATCCATCCGCATCCAACGTTGTCGGAGGCGATAGGAGAGGCCGCACTGGCAGTCGACGGAAGGGCAATCCATTCCTAAATTTCTTTTTGAAGATGGAAGGCCACGTTTCCGACTTTTTTATTACGAATACTTGGGAGGTTTGTGTTAATGGCTGAAAATCGCCACCATTCATTGGGGCTAAGCGACGAAACCGTACTGGAAATGTACGAAACAATGCTTATGTCCAGACGCCTTGACGAACGGATGTGGCTCTTGAACCGTTCGGGAAAAATACCGTTTGTCATTTCGTGCCAGGGGCAGGAGGCCGCGCAGGTTGGCGCAGCTTTTGCCCTGGACAGGGAAAAGGATTATGTCCTTCCTTATTACAGGGACATGGGAGTAGTCCTGACGTTTGGAATGACGCCGACGGAATTAATGCTTTCGGGATTTGCAAAAGCGGAAGACCCGAACTCCGGCGGGCGCCAGATGCCGGGCCATTTCGGCCAAAAGAAAAACCGGATCGTGACCGGTTCATCCCCGGTAACAACCCAGGTTCCCCACGCGGTAGGTATCGCCCTCGCAGGGAAAATGGAGAAAAAAGATTTTCTCACCTTCGTCACATTCGGTGAAGGTTCATCCAACCAGGGGGACTTCCACGAAGGGGCGAATTTCGCGGGCGTCCATAAGCTGCCTGTCATTTTCATGTGTGAAAACAACAAATATGCCATCTCGGTTCCGATTGAAAAGCAGCTTGCCTGTGAAAATGTCTCCGACCGGGCGATTGGCTACGGCATGCCGGGAGATACTGTCGACGGAAATGACCCGCTTGAAGTTTACAAGGTTGTAAAAGAAGCCGCCGACCGTGCCCGGCGCGGTGAAGGGCCAACGCTTGTCGAAACGATTACATACCGGCTGACAGCCCATTCATCGGATGATGATGACAGGGTCTACCGGGCACCGGATGAAGTGGCGGAAGCGAAAACAAAGGATCCGATCATTACTTTCGGCGCCTATTTGAAAGAAACCGGCGTCATGGACGATGAACTCGAGAAAACCATTAACGACCGGATTATGAAGCAAGTGAACGAAGCGACAGATTATGCCGAGAAAGCGCCATATGCCAATCCGGAGGATGCGCTGAAATATGTCTATGCGGAAAGTCAGGGGGATGCATAAATGGCCGTAATTTCTTATATTGATGCAGTCACGATGGCGATACGTGAAGAAATGGAACGGGATCCAAGGGTATTCGTCCTTGGTGAGGATGTCGGCAGGAAGGGCGGCGTCTTCAAAGCGACAAATGGATTGTATGAACAATTCGGGGAAGAACGCGTGATTGATACGCCGCTTGCTGAATCAGCGATCGCCGGTGTTGGCATAGGTGCGGCGATGTACGGGATGCGCCCGATTGCCGAAATGCAATTCGCCGATTTCATYATGCCTGCTGTTAACCAGATTATTTCGGAGGCAGCCAGGATCCGGTACCGTTCAAATAATGACTGGAGCTGCCCGATGGTCATCCGCGCTCCTTATGGCGGAGGAGTCCATGGCGCTTTGTACCATTCCCAGTCGGTCGAGGCTATTTTTGCGAACCAGCCCGGCCTGAAAATCGTCATGCCGTCAACTCCATATGATGTTAAAGGTTTGTTAAAGGCGGCAATCCGAGATGAGGACCCTGTTTTGTTCTTTGAGCACAAACGGGCATACCGCCTCATCAAGGGTGAAGTGCCGGAGGACGATTACACACTTCCAATTGGCAAGGCCGATGTAAAAAGGGAAGGGGAGGACATTACGGTCATTACATATGGCCTGTGTGTCCATTTCGCCCTCCAAGCCGCAGAAAAGCTGGCGAAGGATGGAATCTCCGCCCATATCCTCGATTTGAGGACGGTCTATCCGCTGGATAAAGAGGCAATTATCGAAGCGGCCTCCAAAACAGGCAAAGTCCTGCTTGTTACCGAAGATAATAAGGAAGGAAGCATCATGAGCGAAGTGTCGGCAATTATTGCCGAGCATTGCCTGTTCGAGCTAGACGCGCCAATCAAAAGGCTTGCCGGCCCGGATGTACCGGCGATGCCTTATGCACCGACAATGGAGAAGTTTTTTATGATGAATCCTGAAAAAGTTGAAAAAGCCATGCGGGAGCTTGCCGAATTTTAAGGACTGGCACCCGAATATGTTTGAAGGAGTGACCTCACTTGGCAGTTGAACAAATTAAAATGCCGCAGCTGGGAGAAAGCGTAACGGAAGGCACAATCAGCAAATGGCTTGTATCCCCTGGTGACAAAGTCAATAAATATGATCCGCTTGCAGAGGTCATGACAGATAAAGTGAACGCCGAAATCCCATCCTCCTTTGAAGGGACAATCAAGGAACTGATTGCCGGGGAGGGTGACACACTCGCGGTAGGAGAAGTAATCTGTACGATAGATGCTGGCGGGGAAAATGAAGCTCCCGCCGCTGCTGCCCAGCCTGCTTCAGCAAATGCCGAAGAACAAGCCGGTAGTTTGTCAGAGGCGGGAGCGGATGAACAAACTGGTAGCAAATTGCGCTATTCACCAGCGGTCCTGAAGCTTTCCCAGGAGCATGGAATCGACCTTGGCCGGGTGAAGGGTTCCGGAGCCGGCGGGCGAATTACCCGGAAGGATCTTTTGAAATTGATCGAATCCGGAAATATTCCAGTAGCGAGTGAACAAAAAGCCGAAGCGGTTGGCAGTCAAACCCCGGGTGCACAGGTTTCCCAACCGGCAGCCCAAGACGCAAAGCCTGCGGCAGCTGCTGCTGCGCCGATAAGCATACCTTCAATGCCTGGCGATATTGAAATACCGGTAACAGGCGTTAGGAAAGCAATCGCGGCCAATATGCTAAGAAGCAAGCATGAAGCCCCGCACGCCTGGACAATGGTTGAAGTCGATGCGACAGGGCTCGTTGAATACCGCAATTCGCTAAAGGACGATTTTAAAAAGAAGGAAGGCTTCAACCTTACATTCTTTGCGTTTTTCGTAAAAGCGGTCGCCCAGGCGCTGAAGGAATTCCCGCAAATCAATTCCATGTGGGCAGGCGACAAAATCATCCAAAAGAAGGATATTAATATTTCTATTGCGGTGGCGACAGAGGACGCGCTTTTCGTGCCTGTCATCAAGCATGCCGATGAAAAGACGATCAAAGGAATCGCCCGTGAAATTACCGAGCTCGCGGCAAAAGCCCGCGGCGGCAAGCTGACAATGGATGAAATGCAGGGCGGTACCTTCACGGTTAACAACACTGGCTCTTTCGGCTCCGTGCAGTCAATGGGCATCATTAACTATCCGCAGGCGGCAATCCTTCAGGTAGAATCGATTGTTAAGCGCCCTGTTGTCATGAACAATGGCATGATTGCTGTTAGGGATATGGTGAACCTGTGCATGTCGCTCGACCACCGTGTACTGGACGGCCTGGTTTGCGGCCGCTTCCTGCAGCGGGTCAAGGAAATAATTGAAAACACATCGAAATCGAATACGTCCGTTTATTAATAAAATGTGAAAACCCGCTTCCGGTTGGAGGCGGGTTTTCAACTGGGCTAGGAACCACAACGAAAGATGTTTACATAAGGTACATTTCGTTAACAGAGGGGTTTTGGTTATCAAAAAGGCAGTGCCGGTTCTGCGTTGCCTCAACCCGGCCGCTATACTACAATAAAAGCAGCGACTATTTAGAATTTTTGGAACGGCAATGAAAGGGGGGACCGTCTCCGCGCCTGGGGACGAACGAGTATGGGGATGGACAAAATAATGGCTTATCGCTTTCCCGAAACAACAATCGATGATTGGAAAAACAAAGCCGAACAAACCTTAAAGGGCAAATCAATTGACTCTTTAAACAGCCATACATATGAATCGATTATTTTGAAACCGCTTTACTACCGAGAGGATGGAAAAATGCCGGGTTATCCTGGCAGCCCTGATTTTAGGAGGGGAATCAACCCGCTCGGTTTCAGAGACAGGAAATGGCATATCGCCCAGCAAATCTCCTGGGGGTTACCAGAAGAACTGGCCCATAAGCTAGTGGATGCTTTTGCGAAAGGACAGACCGCAATTTCTTTTAAAATGAAGAAAGGGCTTGAGCGGGAAGCTGCCCTTGGCACGGCCCGTTTTTCGGCATCCTATCCGTTCGCGGTGAATGCAGGCGGGGGACAGGCGGAATTTATTGCCGTATTGGAAGAAGCCAATGGGGCAGGCGGGTTAACCGGGTACATCGGGTATGACCCGCTTGCTGATTTTGCAAAAAAGATTGGGGGCAACCCGTCGGAATCCGGCTGGGAGAAAACTATTTTCGAAACAGCCGTGAAGCACCCGAGTTTAAGGACGGTCTTCGTGGATGCGGGCGTCTATCATCATGCAGGCGCCAATGCGGTCCAGGAACTGGCTGCGGCTGCCGCATCAGGTGTGTTCTATATTGAACAGCTCCTGAAGGCTGGCATGGACTTAGAGGCCGTTTTTTCAAAAATTGTTTTTAGCTTTGCTATAGGCGCAAACTTCTTCATGGAAATTGCAAAGCTTCGCGCAGCAAGAATCATGTGGGACAGGATCAGGGAACTATATGGCGCTTCGGAATCTGTTCGTGGAATGGTCATTGCTGCTGAGACATCAAGGTTTACAAAAACGCTGTACGACCCGCATGTGAACCTGCTTCGTGCTGGCAATGAAGCATTTGCCGCAGTGCTGGGCGGCGTCCAGTATGTGCACGTAGAGCCGTTTGATTCGCTTGAGGGTGCCACTCCTCTATCTGAAAGGATCGCGAGGAATATCCAGCTGATCCTTCAGGAGGAAGCCTACGTGGATAAAGTTGCGGATCCGGCCGGAGGTTCCTGGTATATTGAAGAGCTGACCGAGCAATTGGCGGAAAAGGCGTGGGAGCTTTTTGGAAAAATGGATGCCCTAGGAGGCATGCCTGCTGTCCTTGAGTCGGGATGGCTGGAAAAGGAAATTGCCGCAACGCTCGCTCAAAGGATGGCCGATGCAAAGGCGAGAAAGCAGAGTATCGTTGGCACAAATGTTTATGCAAACTTGGCTGAAACAGCGAAGGCAATACCGGAGCACCGGGATGTAGCGGATTATGGAATCCGGGGAACGCGGCTCTCGATTCCATTTGAGGAATTACGGTTGAAAGCGGCCATTCTTGAACAATCGGGGAAAAAGGCTTCGATTGGCCTCATTTGCCTGGGCACCCTGAAAGAAAGCAAGCTACGCGCGGATTTTGTTGAGGGCTTTCTGGCTCCTGGCGGCATTAGGGCTGTTCGGAGCGGACAGGTTCTTTCCGTGGCGGATGCAGAAGCGTTTATCGCCGAATCCGGGCTTACCCGTTATTGCTTCTGCTCGACGGATGAGCGGTACACGGAGATAGGGCTTGGGATGTTAACCGAAATGAAGCGGCGGTATCCGAAGATGTTGTTTTACCTTGCGGGGCAGCCTGGGCCGGATGAAAAAAATCGATGGCTGGAAGCGGGGCTGAAGGATTTTATTCATATCAGAAGCAATTGCCACGACTTTTTGGCGAATGTGATTGGTGAATTGGAGGCGGCAGGAAATGAGTAAAAAACCCGATTTTCAGACGGCGGACCTATTCGGTGCCCGCCGCGTTTCCAGAAAAGAAGAATGGAAGGCTGAATGCGAAAAGCTTGCTGGGAAACAAATTGACCAGCTTTTGTTTGAGACGAATGAAGGGATCGGCCTGAAGCCTGTTTATTCCGGAGAGGATCTTGACGGACTTGAACACCTGGACGGGAAGCCTGGCCTGCCGCCATTTACACGCGGACCTTATCCGACGATGTATGTCAACAGGCCGTGGACAGTGCGGCAGTATGCAGGTTTCTCAACGGCCGAGGAAAGCAATGCTTTTTATAGAAGGAATCTGGCGATGGGGCAAAAAGGGCTTTCGGTTGCATTTGACCTCGCGACCCACCGTGGTTATGATTCCGACCATCCACGGGTAGTCGGCGACGTAGGTAAGGCCGGTGTTGCGATTGATTCCGTCCTTGATATGAAAATCCTGTTCGATGGCATCCCACTCGACCAAATGTCCGTCTCGATGACAATGAACGGTGCCGTGCTGCCTGTTCTGGCATTCTACATTGTTACGGCCGAGGAACAGGGCGTCAGCAGTGAGCAGCTGGCGGGGACGATCCAGAATGATATTTTAAAAGAATATATGGTCCGGAACACTTATATTTACCCGCCTGAGATGTCGATGAAGATTATCGCCGATATCTTTGCCTATACATCAAAGTATATGCCGAAGTTCAATTCGATTTCGATCTCCGGCTATCATATGCAGGAAGCGGGCGCGCCAGCGGATATCGAACTTGCCTATACGCTCGCGGACGGCCTTGAATATGTAAGGACTGGCTTGAAGGCTGGAATTGATATTGACTCGTTCGCACCAAGGCTCAGCTTTTTCTGGGGAATCGGCATGAATTATTTTATGGAAGTCGCGAAGATGAGGGCAGCCCGTTTCATTTGGGCGAAAATGATAAAGGAATTCAATCCGAAAAACGAAAAATCTTTGGCGCTCAGGACCCACTCTCAAACGTCAGGATGGAGCCTGACAGAACAGGATCCGTTCAATAATGTAATGAGGACGCTCCTTGAGGCGCATGCCGCAGCAATGGGGCATACCCAGTCGCTGCACACGAACGCGCTTGATGAAGCGATTGCGCTGCCGACAGACTTTTCGGCGCGGATCGCCCGCAATACCCAATTATTCCTTCAGGAGGAAACCGGGATTACAAAAGTCATCGATCCGTGGGGAGGCTCCTACTATGTCGAGGCGCTTACGGCTGAACTGATCAAAAGGGCAACCGCCCATATTGAAGAGGTTGAAGCGCTCGGCGGGATGGCAAAGGCGATTGAGACCGGGCTGCCGAAAATGAAAATTGAAGAAGCAGCGGCCAAGAGGCAGGCAAAAATCGATTCTGGCAAGGAAACAATCGTCGGCGTTAACAAATACAGGCTTGAGCAAGAGGAGCCATTGGATATCCTCGATATCGATAACACTGCCGTCCGGAACAAGCAGATTGAAAGATTGAATCAATTAAAGGCGAACCGGGATGCGCGTGCGGTTGAAGCAGCCCTGTCCGCCCTTGAGGAAGCGGCCAGTTCTGGCGAAGGCAATCTGCTCGAATTCGCTGTTGAAGCCGCGAGGGCAAGAGCCACCCTCGGCGAGATTTCAGATGCGATTGAAAAAGCGGCCGGCCGCCATCGTGCTGCGATTCGTTCTATTAGCGGAATTTACAGCTCGGCATTTTCAAATGAAGAAGAGATTGCCAGGGTTAAGGCAATGGCCGATGAATTCCTAGAAAATGAGGGAAGAAGGCCGAGGATCCTGATTGCGAAAATGGGCCAGGACGGCCATGACCGTGGCGCGAAAGTCATTTCAACCGCTTTTGCCGACCTCGGCTTCGACGTTGATATCGGCCCGCTATTCCAGACCCCGGCCGAAACGGCGATGCAGGCTGTGGAAAACGACGTCCATGTTGTCGGCTTCAGCTCGCTTGCCGCCGGCCATAAAACCCTATTGCCGCAGCTGGTCGAGGAGCTTCGGAAACTTGGGCGTCCGGATATTCTCGTCGTTGTTGGCGGGGTTATACCGGCTCAGGATTACGCGTATTTATATGACCACGGCGCGGCTGCGATTTTCGGACCAGGCACTGTCATCCCTGTTGCCGCACAGAAAGTGATCAAGGCAATTTACGAAGCACTAGGGTACGAGGAAGTAGAGCTTTGATGGGGAATGATTTTGGAAAAAGGGGCGGCAGGAGCGCCTTCCGGAAAAAAGCCGGGTCTTCAATGTCGGTTGATAGCCTAGCCAGCGGTATCCTTGCGGGGGAAAGAAGCGCCCTTGCACGCGGGATAACGCTCATCGAAAGCAATGCGGGCCATCATTTCAAGGAAGCCCAGGAGCTTTTGCAAAAATTGCTCCCGTCCAGCGGAAACTCGGTCCGAATTGGTATTACAGGTGTTCCCGGGGCTGGCAAAAGCACATTTATTGAAGCGTTTGGATCATTTCTTTGCGAACAAGGCCATAAAGTGGCCGTCCTAGCCGTCGATCCAAGCTCAACAGTAAGCGGGGGCAGCATCCTCGGTGACAAAACGAGAATGGAAAACCTGTCCCGTGAGCCGAATGCATTCATCAGGCCATCCCCATCCGGCGGAAAGCTTGGCGGGGTCCATCGGAAAACGAGGGAATCAATGCTGCTGTGCGAGGCGGCCGGGTTTGATGTCATCCTTGTTGAAACAGTCGGGGTCGGGCAGAGCGAAGTGACAGTCAGGGGAATGGTCGATTTTTTCATCCTCCTCGTCCTAACTGGCGCCGGCGACGAGCTTCAGGGTATGAAAAAAGGGATCATGGAGCTTGCCGATGCCATAGTGGTGAACAAGGCAGACGGATTGAATGAACCGCTCGCCGAACAGACCCGGATGGAATACAAGCGGATCCTCCATTTCCTGCAGCAGGCGACCCCAGGCTGGGACACACGGGCACTCGCATGCTCGGCCTTGACCCATAAAGGCATATCGGAAATCTGGTCGGTTATCGGGGAGTTCAGTAAGGTAACCAGAAGTACAGGCTTTTTCGAGGAAAGGCGCAAGTCGCAAATGCGCGACTGGTTCCACACCGTCATTTCCGACCAGCTCCACTACAGCTTTTATCAAAATGAAGGGGTTAAGCAACTTTTGCCCGGGCTGGAGAATGATATCCTGGCTGGAAGAAAAACGGCGGCCAGCGCTGCGGAACAACTTTTTGGGGTTTTTTATGGGCGGGGAGAATAGGGGTTGTTAACCAGGCGCTGTCCAGGGAGGAAGTTAGTTAGTTTGTTGGTCAACCAGGCCGGTGTACAATATGGAGAGTCATATCGATTTTCAATTAGATTTTTAACTTTAACATGGAGCGGGGCGTGTAACCCGCTTCTTTTTATTTAGCTTTTAGATGAATATTGGGGAAAAGCCTCAAACCATTTCCACGGGCAGGAAAAAGTTAACAAAAATTTCACAGCAATAAGGGAATTTTTTTAATAGAATGGGCTTACCGACTTGGAAAGGAAGTGGCTTATGTTTTTAAAAAACAGAACGGAACCAGAGGAACTACTGGTTTTAAGGAGTTTGAGTAAACGGATGGATCTTGCTCCAGATGATAGGAAGCGACTCTCCAATTTGGAAAGAGGGTTCGAAGGGGAAATGCAGTTTGACCTCCTCGCAAAAAATATCGTCGAAGAACGGTATATCCTCAATGATTTGCGGCTGGAAGTAAACAATATGGAACTACAAATTGATTCATTAATCATTTCGCAGGGCATTTCGTACCTGTGAGATGTGAAAAACTTTTATGGTGATTTTTACATTGACGGCGACAAATTTATCTCCATTAGAACCGGGGAGGAATACAAAAATCCTCTTGACCAGTTAAAAAGAAGTGCGCTGCTCCTCCGCCAGCTTTTCAAGACCTATAACTTCAATTTCCTCATCGAACCCTACGTTATCTTCATCAATCCTGAATTCACCTTGTACCAGGCTCCTATGAATCAACCATTCTTTCTCCCAACACAGGCTAACCGATTTATCCGGGAAGTGAACGAATTGCCATCCAGGCTAAACGATGGCCATCGAAAACTCGCGCAGACCCTTCAATCACTCCACCAGACCAAAAACCGATTTCAAAAGCTGCCAGTTTATCGGTATGAGCAGCTAAGGAAAGGGATGCTTTGTGGAAACTGCGGATGTTTATTTTCGATTATTGAACATTTCGATTTGGTATGCGGAAATTGCGGCGGGCATGAAAAGTTCGAATCCGCTATATTGCGTCATACCGAGGAATTTAAGCTGCTGTTTCCGGAGCGGAAGGTTACGACTAGTGGTATTCATGAGTGGTGTAACATTGACTTGGCTAAACGAACAATTACTAGAGCCTTAAAAAAGAATTTTAATTTAGTAGGAAGTACAAGTAACACATATTTTATTTAATTACTATCCAAAACGCGTTATATACTTCATTCGTTAGAAGAATAATTTTGCGAAAGAAAATTCTGTTGTCACCTGTTTGGACAGCAAATTAATTTTTCGAGGGATGTGTGTCCAAAGATGCCTCATGTTTGGACAGCCAATAGAATTTTCGAGGGCTGTGTGTCCAAAGATACCTCATGTTTGGACAGCAAAGTGAATTCTCAAGGGTTGTGTGTCCAAAGATGCCTCATGTTTGGACAGCAAATAGAATTTTCGAGGGAAGTGTGTCCAAAGATGCCCGATGTCTGGACAGCAAAGTGGGAACCACGTTAGCAGGCTGCCAAAATCACTTTATTTTGTGCTGCTGTCATCGCAGAAACAAAAAAAGCGGATAGCGCAAATGCGCTATCCAAAAAATTAGGGAGTTTAGGGGTATGGATCTAGCTGTAGTTCTACCTTTCCCCGAGCGGGAAGGAAATAAACCTGTCTGCACAATTTTTCTCAATAATTGAAAACCCCTTCCGTGCCCTGTATGATAGAAATAGGTATTTTTATTTCAGTTTACAGGGAGTGATTCCATTGAATATGAATTTTAATTTGTTTATGAACGACGTTGTCCAACAGGCGCGCCAGGAAATCTCGGCTTCGGGTTATACTGAGCTGAAAACCCCTGAAGAAGTGGATGAAGCGCTTAGCCGCAAGGGAACGACGCTTGTTATGATCAATTCGGTTTGCGGATGTGCGGGAGGCATCGCGAGGCCTGCTGCGGCGCATGCAATCCATTATGATAAACGCCCGGACCACCTTGTTACCGTTTTTGCCGGCCAGGATAAGGAAGCCACTGAGAAGGCTAGGAGCTATTTTACCGGCTACCCGCCATCTTCTCCTTCATTCGCGCTTTTGAAGGACGGTAAAATCTGCACGATGATTGAGCGCCATGATATTGAAGGATTTGACCCAATGAATGTTATCCAGAAGTTGCAGCAAAGCTTTGACCAGTACTGCGAAGAGCTGTAACGCTGCAGGGAAAAACCCTTACGTTTCGAGAAGCTTTTAACGGTCTGTTGTGCCCCTGCACAACAGGCCGTTTTTTGGGGTGCATGGCGGCAATTTCACGGCACCTGGTCCTGGATCTGGAAAAACGAGCGGCCATTGGATTTCCTCATCCCTATAAAAAAGCCATGACTTGTTTATCCTCCGCAAACCAGGACCGCTCATCTCTCGCAAAATCGGACCCCGCTAGCATACCCCATACTTCAATGCCGCTACCCAAAGGAGCCACTTGCAAAAATACCCCAGCTAAATACCCAAACTAATATGTCACACCCCAAAAAAACCATCCGAAATCCATTCATACTACAACGCTACAGCTGAAAATCCTTCCACACCAACTTTTCTTTAAATTTCCAATGTGATTTTTAAAAATACTATTGCATAATTATTTATACGTGTTAAAATTCATTAATGTGAATAATTATTACCCGGTGTTTTTACTTGTAAAAAGGGATTTTTCACGTTTAAAATGGGTAGTAATAATGAAGATAGAAAATTTTCAGTAAATTAGGGAGGTCAACTTCAATGAAAAAAAGCATTCTTTTATTTTTAAGCGCAGTCCTGCTTGCGGGCGTCCTTTCAGCTTGTGGGACGAAGAAAGACGATGCGAAAACCGGGGACGGAGGAGAAGATAAGAAAACTCTTATCATGGGTACTTCTGCCGATTACCCGCCATTTGAGTATATCGAAACTGAAAAAAGCAATGAAATTATTGGGTTCGACGTTGACCTGGCGAAAGCTCTGGCCAGTAAGCTTGGCTACGATGTGCAAGTGAAAGACATGGACTTCAACGGACTTGTGCAGGCGCTTAAATCCGGCCAGGCAGACTTTGTTCTTGCAGGTATGACCCCGACGGAAGACCGCAAGAAGAATGTTGATTTTACCGATATCTACTACACCGCTTCCCATATGATCGTTACGAAAAAGGACAGCGGCATTAAATCACTGAAGGATCTTGAAGGCAAGACAGTCGGCGTCCAGCTTGGATCGATCCAGCAAGGAAAAGCCGAGGAAATCCAAAAAGAAGTGAAAATTAAAATCGAAGACAGGAACAGGATTCCTGATCTGATCCAGGAAATCAAATCCGGCCGGTTCGACGCCGCCATCATTGAGGACACAGTTGCCAAGGGATTCTTCGCACACGAAAAAAACCTTGAAGGGTTTACCATTTCGGATGATCCGGAAGAAGCCGGCTCCGCAATCGCGTTCCCTAAGAATAGCGAACTGACTGAGAAATTCAACAAAGAACTGCAAAAAATGAAAGAAAATGGTGAACTCGATAAACTGGTTGTAAAATGGTTTGGCGGGGAACAATAAAGGGAAAGCATGTAAACGTTCAGGAGGCATGTCCTCTCTGAACGTTTTTACAGTTGAAGCAGAGAGGAATGGTTTTTAGAATGGGATTGGATTTTGGGCAAATTGTCCCCTCTATTCCGTATATATTGGAAGGGATCCTTGTTACGCTGCGCATTGTATTGATAGCGGGCATACTCGGATTCGCATTTGGAATTGTTTTATCACTATTTAAAATAAGCACAATTAAGCCGCTGGGCTGGCTGGCGGATGCCTATACAAGTATTTTTAGGGGTACGCCGCTCGTCCTACAGCTAATGATCATCTATTTTGGCTCCCCTCAAATTCTTGGATTTCAGATTGAGCCTTATACCGCAGCCATCATTTCATTCGCGCTTAACTCCGCGGCGTATATTTCCGAAATCATCAGGGCGGGGATTCTTGCGGTCGACAAAGGACAAAGGGAAGCAGCCCTTGCGCTGGGCGTTCCATACAGGCAAATGATGTGGGATATTATCCTGCCGCAGGCGTTGAAAAATATTCTGCCTGCACTTATGAATGAATTCATAACCCTCACCAAGGAATCAGCCATTGTTACAACCATCGGGGTCATGGATATCATGCGCCGTTCCTACCAGGTAGGGGCCCAGTATTATTCATACTTTGAACCTCTTATTGTTGCCGGCTTAATCTATTACCTCATGGTCATTATCTTGACCTTCCTTGGCAAGCTGGTTGAAAGGAGGATGAGGCGCGGTGATTAAAGTTGAGGATTTGCGCAAAAATTTTGGAAAGCTTGAGGTTCTCAAAGGAATAACGACCTCTATAAAGGATGGAGAGGTGGTCGCCATTATCGGGCCATCCGGTTCCGGGAAGTCAACATTCCTGCGCTGCATGAACATGCTTGAGGTGCCTACAAGCGGACGGATTTGGATCGGGCCAAGCGAAATTACGGACAAGAAGACCAATATCAACAAGGTACGTGAAAATGTCGGGATGGTATTCCAGCATTTTCACTTATTCCCACATAAGACGGTCCTGCAAAATTTAACATACGGCCCGATGAAGGTAAAAGGATTAACAAAGGCCGAAGCGGAAAAAGTAGGCTATGAACTGCTAGAGCGAGTCGGACTTTTTGAAAAAGCAGGGGAGTATCCTGGCCGCCTCTCAGGAGGGCAAAAACAGCGGGTCGCGATTGCAAGGGCTCTGGCGATGAAGCCGCAAGTCATGCTGTTCGACGAACCGACATCCGCGCTTGACCCGGAAATGGTTAAGGAAGTTCTAGACGTCATGAAGTCGTTGGCACATACAGGGATGACGATGGCAATCGTCACACACGAAATGGGCTTCGCCAAGGAAGTTGCCGACCGGGTTCTGTTCCTTGATGGCGGTGTCCTGGTCGAGGATGCGGCTCCGGAGCAATTTTTCTCAAACCCAAAAAGCAAAAGGGCTCAGGAATTCTTGCAAAAAATGCTTTAATGAGGATATGCTAGGAAAAGATGGTCGCTATGATCATCTTTTTCATTTGTTTTTTTTTGCAGGGAGGGACAAGTCTATGAAATACAGGATTGGCTACAGGACGGCCAAAACCGCGATTGGTACAGCGGCATCCATCATCATCGCACAGCAGTTGGGAGCCCATAACTTCGCTTCGGCTGCGATCCTGACAATCCTATGCATCAAGCCGACGAAAAGAAAGTCGCTTAGGGCGGCATGGGACAGATTTCTAGCCTGCACTTTGGCAATGCCTTTCTCCGCGCTTTTTTTTGAGTCAATTGCCTACCATCCGCTCGTCATCGGTTTAATGCTATTTTTCTTTATCCCTACAATTGTGATGCTAAAGGCCAATGATGGGATTGTGACAAGTTCAGTCATCATCCTTCATATTTATTCAGCGGGCCATATTTCAAAAGATATTATTTTGAATGAGCTCATCGTGATTATGGTCGGGATTGGGGTGGCGCTTGTGATGAATCTGTATATGCCGAGCCTTGAAAAAAAACTGTATGAATACGGGAACCAGATAGAAGACAACTTCAGGAAAATTTTTCTGGAAATGGCCCGATATTTGCGGACGAATGAAAGCACCTGGGATGGAAAGGAAATAGATGAAACCTCGAAGCTTTTGAATAAAGCGAAATCACTCGCTTTCCGCGATGTCGAGAACCATCTGCTCCGTGAGGAAAACGACTATTATCGTTATTTTATGATGAGGGAAAAACAGTTTGGAATCATCGAACGGATATTGCCAATCTCTGCTTCGCTTACCCGATCAGTCGAACAGGGCAGGATGATGGCTGATTTTATTGAGGAGCTTTGCGAGAACATCCATCCCGGCAATACGGCGTACATCTACCTTGATAAATTAAGAAACTTGAAGAAAGAGTTCGAAGTGATGAAGCTTCCGCGAACGAGAGAGGAATTTGTGGCAAGGGCAGCGGTCGTCCAAATGGTTAATGAGCTTGAGGACTACCTTCTCATAAAAAGCTCTTTTAAAGGGATTAAGGGAACGGAAAAGGAGAATCGAAGCGGGGCATTTGGCGCAAACTAGGGAAAAATGGCAAGGGTGGTATGTATGGCAAATTTACTTGCTATGCTTTTATCTGTCCTGTTTGTTTCACCAATCTGGCCGCTTGGCCCAAATCCGCTCCCGGGCGATACGTTTATCATCATCAATAAAAAGACAAACGAAATGGCTTTTATTGATGACAACCGGGTCCAGACTGTCCTTTCGGTCGGTACGGGGAAAAGCGCCGGACTGACTCCGGAAGGGCTGTTTACCGTAACAGTCAAGGCCGAAAATCCGTATTACCGTAAGAAGGACATTCCTGGTTCTAGCCCGGCCAACCCGCTTGGAACAAGATGGATCGGCTTTGACGCCAAAGGAACGGATGGCAGGACTTACGGGCTCCATGGCACAAATGATCCTTCATCCATCGGAAAGTATGTATCAGAGGGCTGCATTAGGCTTCAAAATGAAGGAATTGAATCGCTCTATCCGTTCATTCCGCTCGGCACGAAAATTTTGATCACATCCTCAAATCGGCCTTTTGCGGAATTGGGAATTGAATATGGTGCCATTCAATAGGAAAAAAGGGACCGTCCACTTAATGGGCGGTCCCTTTCGTTTTTTTAAATATAAAAGTTTGTCTAGATCAACACTACTGCAACATAGCATCAATCACTAAACGGGTGCTTCCGCTTTTCTTATAGAAATGAAGATAATCCGAGCAGGAGTGTCGATGCGAGCATCGCGAACAGCATCAGGTAGACAATGACCTTTCTGGACTTCCGGTTATTCATATAATTTCTCCTCCCTTAATGAGTTATGGGATACTATTATTGTACCGGGAAAAAGGGCAATGGACAACCTTGCAAATTGGGAAGGATTTATGACACTTTTGGGAGAATACAATAATTGTCGAAATTTTAGGGGGAAACCGGAGACTGTTTCGAAAAAAAAGCGGATACCCGCCGACAAATGCAAAGGGGATGAAACTATGATCAACAAAGTGGACCATATCGGGATTGCCGTCAAATCCTTAAAGGAAGCGCTTCCTTTTTATACAGATGTCCTGAAACTCCCGCTTTTGGCAATCGAGGAAGTGGAGAGCGAGAAAGTGGTTGTCGCCTTCCTTGATGCAGGTGGGACGAAGCTCGAACTGCTTGAACCTTCCTCATCGGAAAGCGCGATTGCAAGGCATATTGAAAAAAGGGGGGAAGGCATCCATCATGTCGCTTTCGGCGTTACCTCCATCAAGGATAGGATCAATGAAATGAAGGAAAGCGGAATCAGGATGCTCCAGGACGAGCCAAAGCCGGGTGCCGGTGGGGCGCAGGTTGCATTTATGCACCCAAAATCAACCGGCGGGGTGTTATACGAGTTTTGCGAGAAGAAAGGGATGGAGAGGTAAATGGCAGATATTTTTGAAAAAATCAATGAACTCTATGATAAACGCCGCGAGATTGAGATGGGTGGCGGCGATGAAAGAATTGCCCGGCAGCATGCCAAAGGGAAGCTGACAGCAAGGGAAAGGATCGACATTCTTGTTGATGAAGGGACGTTTATTGAACTGAATCCGTTCATTGAGCACAGGACGACCGATTTTGGGATGGACAGGCAGAAGGGGCCAGGGGACGGTGTCGTAACTGGCTATGGTAAAATCAATGGCCGGCCAGTGTATGTGTTTTCCCAGGACTTCACCGTGTTTGGCGGTGCGCTTGGCGAGATGCACGCGAAGAAAATCGCGCACCTGATGGACCTGGCCGCGAACAATGGAGCGCCGGTAATTGGGTTAAATGATTCGGGCGGTGCGAGGATCCAGGAAGGGGTTGTGTCGCTGGATGGGTATGGGCAAATCTTTTACAGAAACGCGATTTATTCAGGAGTCGTCCCGCAAATTTCCGTGATTATGGGCCCATGCGCGGGCGGAGCGGTCTATTCGCCGGCCATCACGGACTTCGTCTTTATGGTCGAAGGCACAAGCCAAATGTTTATTACCGGCCCTAAGGTCATCGAAACAGTGACTGGTGAGAAAATTTCGCCGGAGGACCTTGGCGGGGCAAAAGTACATAACTCCATTTCCGGGAACGCCCATTTCATGGGAAAAACAGAAGAAGAAGTGCTGGAATCCGTCCGGAAGCTATTAAGCTACCTGCCCCAGAATTCCCGGGAGAAGCCTCCGCATGCCGAAACCGTGGATACAGGGGATGATTACAGGGCTGACCTGGTGGACTGCATTCCGTTCGACCCAATCAGGCCGTATGATGTGCGGGTAGTCATCAATCATGTTGTGGATGAGGGAAGCTTCATGGAAATCCATCGTGATTTCGCGAAAAATATTGTCGTTGGCCTGGCCAGGATCAAAGGGGATACAGTCGGCCTTGTTTGCAATCAGCCAAAAGTAATGGCCGGCGGGCTCGATATCGACTCATCCGATAAGGCGTCCCGGTTCATCCGGTTCTGCGACTCCTTCAATATCCCGATTATTACATTTGAGGACGTCACAGGCTTTTTTCCAGGGGTTAAACAGGAACATGGCGGAATCATCCGGCATGGGGCGAAAATTTTGTACGCTTATTCGGAAGCGACAGTACCGAAGCTAACGGTTATTTTAAGGAAGGCATACGGGGGCGCGTACGTTGCGCTGAACAGCAAATCCATTGGCGCCGATCTCGTTTTCGCATGGCCGAACGCCGAAATCGCCGTAATGGGGCCACAGGGGGCCGCGAACATTATTTTTGCAAAGGAAATCGAAAACAGCCCTGATCCGGAAAAGGTACGCCAGCAAAAAATTGAAGAATACCGTGAAAAATTCGCAAATCCTTATGTGGCGGCCGCAAGGGGTATGGTCGACGATGTCATCGACCCCCGAGAAACGAGAATTAAGCTAGTACAGGCGCTTGAAATGCTAAAAAACAAGCACGAATCACGACCTCCGAAAAAACACGGCAACATTCCGTTATAATTCGGGATGTTGATGATGGAGCACCCGGAAAGGTATACTAAAATAGCGAGTACATATTTAGTCGACGGAGGTTTTATGGATGATTAACAGCGAACGGTTGTTGAATGAATTTCTTGAGCTTGTCCAAATCGATTCCGAAACAAAATTCGAGGCGGAAATCGCAAAGGTTCTGAAGGAGAAGTTTTCTGCGCTTGGATTGGATGTTTTTGAAGATGACACTACCTCCATTACTGGGCACGGGGCAGGAAACCTGATCTGCACCTTGCCCGCCACAAAGGACGGGGTGGATCCGATTTATTTTACGAGCCATATGGATACTGTCACTCCTGGCAACGGCGTTAAGCCTTCAATCAAGGAAGGCTATGTCGTGACGGACGGGACGACAATCCTCGGCGCGGATGATAAGGCAGGGCTTGCCGCCATGTTCGAATTGATTCGCGTCCTTAAGGAACAATCGATTCCCCATGGTGAAATCCAGTTTATTATTACAGTTGGCGAGGAGTCGGGCCTAGTGGGCGCAAAAGCACTTGATCCATCGAAGATAACGGCCAAATACGGCTATGCGCTTGATAGCGACGGGAAGGTGGGCAATGTCGTCGTTGCCGCGCCTACGCAGGCAAAAATCAGCGCGGTCATTTATGGAAAAACCGCGCATGCGGGGGTCGCACCTGAAAAGGGCATATCTGCGATCACAATTGCAGCGAAGGCAATTGCGAAAATGCCACTCGGAAGGATTGACAGCGAAACGACGGCAAATATTGGGCGGTTTGCTGGAGGCCAGGCGACGAATATCGTAGCTGACCGTGTCGATATTTTAGCAGAGGCAAGATCGCTTGTTGCTGAAAAAATGGAAGCACAGGCCGCGAAAATGAAGGAAGCATTTGAACAGGTTGCCGAACAGATGGGAGGCAGGGCGGAAGTAGAAGTAAAAGTCATGTATCCCGGTTTCAAGTTTGGCGCGGGCGACCATGTTGTCGAGGTAGCCAGGAAGGCAGCCGCAAGGATAGGGCGCAGCTGTGAGCTCCAGCAAAGTGGGGGAGGCAGTGATGCGAACGTGATTGCCGGCTTTGGAATCCCAACTGTCAACCTCGCTGTAGGGTACGAGGAAATCCATACGACAAATGAGCGGATGCCGATTGAAGAACTTGGCAAGCTTGCTGAAATGACGATTGCGATTGTCGAGGAAGTCGCCAATCAATAATTCCATGCGAAAAGGGAGCCTGGCTTACATGCCGGGCTCCCTATTTTTTTGGGCAATGTCGATGTGGATGTAATTTTCGCTCCACTAGGAAAGCTTTTGAGAAGATTCATTGCATGCATAATTCCTCGGGCAGCCTACCAATCTCCCGGTTCGATGCTGTCAAGTTCCGTTGTTACACTCGTTTCATTGCCAGAGGCATCTTTGAGGTAAAACGATTTTTTAACAATTCCGAGCCCCGGGGCCCAGCTGTTTTGAACGATGCTCCCATCCTCGCCAATTTTCTCAAGGATGATTGCCTTGGAAACTTTTCCAAATGGGATTGTGACCGTGGCATTCAGTTCCTTCACGATCCATCCATCGAATTGCTGATTGAGCCTAACGGAACCTGGCAGTAGAAGCTTCGATTTAAAATCCGGCTTGAACTTTGCGATGTCGGGAGGATCTTCCGAATAGTATTCAGGCTCTTCGTATACAATCGATATTCCCTCTTTGCCAAGCCGGTAAATCCTAAGGATACTTGTTCCCCCGTTTTCGGTTACCGTTGAAATGAATTCCCCTTCCTTGGAAAAGACCCTTTCTACCTCTGCAGCAAATTCATTTCCGGTTCCTCTAAACATTTTTATTTGATTGGGGGTGGGCAGGTAGGCAGCGGTTTGGATTGAATTGCCTGTTCCATTTTCGTTTCTATTTTTGCCATTGCCAGCTTTGCCCCCATTCTTATCCGGGGTTTTCCCTGCGCCTGGGCGGGTTTGCCCCTTACCGCCATCATCTGATTGATTTGTATCTTTGGCCTGTTTGGGAGTATCCCCAATCGCGCAGCCTCCCAAAAGGAAAAGCACGCCAATTACAGCCAGCCACTTTCTCATACCATCACTTCCTTGCTGAAATAAACAGTTATACTCATTTGACGTATTTTATGTTAGCATGTTTCGTTTATATTACAAAATAGGCCGAGGAATCACAAGTTCATCCGGAAATGAATTGCCTTCACGATGGGATGCGGGGACGCCCTGTTTTTGTTAAACTAAGAGAAAAGAGAACGGGGGTGATGGCCATGAAGGAGATGTATCCGAAAAAGGGCAGGGTTATTTTGCATGTCGATATGAACAGTTTCTATGCATCGGTGGAAGCAGCCCATGATTCGTCCCTGAAGGGGAAACCCCTGGCCATTGCCGGCAATCCGGAGGAACGGCGTGGAATCATCGTGACATGCAGCTATGAAGCCAGAAAGATGGGGATCAGGACGACAATGCCACTATGGGAGGCGAAAAAGCTTTGCCCGCAGCTGATTGTGATGCGGCCGAACTTTGATCGTTACCGGGCAGCCTCAAAGGCAATGTTTGATATCCTTTCCCAATTTACACAGTTAGTCGAACCGGTATCAATTGATGAGGGGTATCTGGATATTACGGAAAGCTATGAACTCGGAAGCCCGCTTGATATCGCGAAGACGATCCAGAAGCGGATCATGGCGCAGCTTGATTTGCCATGCAGCATTGGGATCGCCCCGAACAAATTCCTTGCCAAAACAGCTTCGGATATGAAAAAGCCGATGGGGATAACTGTACTCCGGAAACGGGATGTACCGACAGTCCTTTGGCCAAGGCCGGTCGGCGATATGCACGGAGTGGGCGCGAAAACAGCGGATAAGCTGAAAGGAATCGGGATTGAAACGATCGGGGCGCTTGCTTCCGCCAACGATATACAATTGAAGATGCTTCTTGGGATTAACGGTCCCAGGCTGAAAGACCGCGCGAATGGAATTGACCCGCGCCATGTGGATCCTGATTCCGTATCTGATTTTAAAAGCATCGGGAATTCCACGACGCTGCCGAGGGACATTGCAAACCAGCACGAGCTTTTGGCGGTGCTTGACGGCCTTGCGGATAAAGTTGCCACAAGGCTGAAAAGGAAACAGGTTGTTGCCAATTCCCTCTCCATCACAATCCGCTACAAGGACAGGAAAACGGTCAACCGCGGCAGAAAGCTTACGAACCCTGTAGCCGGAAAGGAAGAAATACTGGAATTTGCCAAACAGCTACTTATTACGAACTGGAACGGCGATCCTGTCAGGCTGCTGGGCATTACGGGATCGGATTTGGCGGGAGCGGAAGAGGCTGTCAAACAGCTCGACTTGTTTTCCTATGAAAAGGAAGCGAAAAAGGAACCGCTTTATAATACCCTTTCCGTGCTAAAAGAGAAATATGGGAAAAACATTATTGCCAATGCGGGCACCTTGAAGGAAACCGATCCAAATAAAGGAACGGAAACAAGCTTCAACAAGGATTTTCTTCGCGGATTCAGGCCTGGGGCCCGGGAAGAAGAGAATAAAGTTGACTAGCCACTAGAGCTAAAATAAGCCTGTGAAAAATGCCGCCCATAGAGCCGGGCGGCATTTTATTTGATGGTTCTCATACAATACTACACTATTAGGCGGAACTCTTATTACCGAACACTGTAAAACACCTTTAGAGCCCGAAAGCCCCGCTGGGTGTTGCTGTTCGGTCGCTAAGTCATCGTTTAGAGCCCGAAAGACCCGCTTGCCGTTGAAGTTCGGTCGCTAAGCCATCGTTTAGTGACCAAATGCCTAACAACCGACTGCTGTTCGATATATTTGCCAATAGTCGGGCTTCTAGGAATAAAATCACCGCTAATCAGCTGATGCCTTCCAATAGCAATATCCTCGCCGGGGCGGCATCGGTTCCCTGCAGCTTAAGGGGCGCGGCAACCATGAAATATTCCCCTTGACGGACATCTTTCAGGCGGAGCCCTTCAATGATGATGATATCCCGTCCCATTAACGCTTTATGGGTTGGATGGCCTTCCTGGGCGCGTTCAATCCCAAGCGCATCAACTCCCACGCCGGCAACCCCAATTTCTGCAAGCCGTTCGGCAGCGTCACTGGCGACAAAAATAAAGTCAAAATTGAATTCCTCTTCAAAGGAGTTTTTTGTTTTGAACAGGACAAAATCCCCTTTTTCAATATCGAGCCCTTCCAGGTCCCCGGCGGAAATCCTGTCAGCCACATGGGTCATGTCAAATACCTTGCAGCTTCTTACAAGCTCCTCAATCGAAATTGTTTCAAAGGTTTTCCCTTCATTTATCATGTGGAGCGGTGCATCAATATGCGTACCTGTATGTACGTCAATGCTCAGCCTTGATTCTGTAACATGGCCGTTTGTTATTGTTTCAAGCTTCGGCTGTTTTTCAGGCTTGTTTTTATAAACTGTCATTCCTTCGAATATTGGCGCGGTAATATCATGGATTTTCATATTTTCCCCTCCGGTCGATACAGTTTTCAATAGAACTTTTGACACTAACTCTAGCATCTTTCTACTTTCAGGTCCCGTACACGCCACCAGAAAAAGCCATCCTTCGCAAGCAGCTCCTCCGCCGCGGCTGGGCCCCTTGCACCCGGTTCGTAGTTCGGGAAGCTCTCGTCTTTCGTGCTCTCCCACGCATCCGAAATCTTGTCCACGAAACTCCACGAAAGGGCGACCTCGTCCCAGTGTGCGAAATTTGTCGCGTCGCCGCGCATGCAGTCGTACAGCAGCAATTCATATGCTTCCGGTGTGTTCATTTCATTGACCTCGTTATTGGCGTAGCTTAATTTCACTTCCGTCGCGTCCATTCCCTGGCCCGCCTTTTTGGCGTTCAGGTGGAGAGTGATTCCCTCCTCGGGCTGGATATGGATGACGAGCAGGTTGGGATTCAATGGTTTATTAGGCTGGTAATACAGGTTCATCGGAATATCCTTGAACTGGACGACGATTTTCGTTGATTTGGCGCCAAGGCGTTTCCCTGTCCGAATATAGAACGGGACACCGGCCCAGCGCTGGTTGTCGATCATAACTTTTCCCGCCACATATGTTTCCGTATTGGAGTTTTTATCTACATTCGGTTCGTCCCGGTAAGCCGGAACTTCTTTGCCGTCCAAAACTCCGGAACCATACTGCCCACGGACGAAATATTCGGATACTTCCTTGCCCTCGATCGAGCGGAGGGAGCGGAAGACCCTGATTTTTTCCGAGCGGATTTCATCGGTGGTAAGCTTGATCGGCGGCTCCATTGCCAACAGCGCGACCATCTGCAGCATATGGTTTTGGACCATATCCCTTAGAGCCCCGCTAGTTTCATAATATCGTCCCCGTTCCTCGACCCCAAGCGTTTCGCTTGATGTAATCTGAATGTTTGAGATATACCGGTTGTTCCAGAGAGGCTCAAAAAGAGCGTTTGCAAAACGGATAACTTCAATATTCTGGACCATCTGCTTGCCGAGGTAATGGTCAATCCGGTAAATTTCATCTTCACCGAAAGCCGTGCGTATTTGCTCATTCAGTTCAATGGCCGACTCAAGGTCATGGCCGAATGGCTTTTCAATAACGAGCCGTTTGAAACCGGATACGTCCGTCAGGCCATCACTTTTAAGATGAAGGGCAATCGGGCCGAAGAATTCGGGTGCCATTGCCAAGTAAAAAATCCTGTTACCGCCAAGCCCATAATGATTGTCCAGGTCTTCGGCTATCTGTTTCAATGCTGCATATGAAGCAGAGTCTGTGACATCATGTGAATGGTAATAGAAGTGGGAAGCGAATTGGCCGATGCTCTCGCCATTTTCGCCGGCTTCAAGGACCGAATTTCTCACATTTTCCTGAAATTGCTCGTTTGTAAGCGGCCTTCTGGCGACCCCAATTACCGCAAACTGCTCCGATAAAAGGCCTTTTCGGAAGAGCCTGTACAAAGAAGGATAAAGCTTCCGGTTCGCGAGGTCGCCCGTCGCCCCGAATATCATAATCAATGATTTTTGTTCTCCATTTTGTGGCAAGGAAGAAAACTCCTTTACGAAAATAATTTTCCAAATGCATCATGTCTATTCAAATACAAAAGTGTAGCCGTTTCTGCCCTATTACGCAAATGATTCGCAATCGATGTTCCTCGTAGAGTGCGCCGGAAGCCACATCGTTTAAAGGCGGCATGGAACGTGAAGTATGGTATAGTAATAAAAAATAACAATACAGTACGTAAGCCTACCCCGGGCCAACTACAGCGGTTGGGGCAGGCTTTTTCGAAAAAGAAAGAGGTTTTTACGTTGGAATTATTATTCCTTGGAACAGGGGCGGGCATTCCCGCGAAACTTAGGAACGTGACGTCGATGGCGCTGAAGCTGCTTGATGAGCGGGGGAGCGTCTGGCTTTTTGATTGCGGGGAGGCGACCCAGCACCAAATCCTCCATACGTCCCTGAAGCCGCGCCGAATAGAAAAAATATTCATCACCCATTTGCACGGCGACCATATTTATGGCCTCCCCGGGCTTTTATCAAGCCGCTCTTTCCAGGGAGGGGATTCAGAGGTTGAGGTTTTCGGCCCAAAAGGGATTGAACTTTATATTAAAACAAGCCTGTCCATCAGCGGTTCATATTTAAAATATCCCCTAAAGATTACGGAGATTGAAGAAGGGGTGGTTTTTGATGATGGACAGTTCCGGGTCGAAGCCCTTCACCTTGACCACGGCATCCCTTCATACGGATACCGGATAACCGAAGCGGACCGACCGGGCACATTGCTTGCCGAAAAGCTGGAAGAGGCGGGGATTCCCCCTGGCCCGATTTATAAAAAGATTAAAAGCGGCGAAAAGGTAACGCTTGAGGACGGCTCGATTCTTGATCCTTCCCACTTCCTTGGCCCCCGCCAAAAAGGACGGATTGTTGCCATCCTTGGCGACACCCGCTATTGCGAAAATGCAATCAGCCTCGCAAAGGCTGCCGACCTTCTCGTCCATGAAGCGACGTTCGCTGCCGGCGAAGAAGAAATGGCACATGAATATTTCCATTCCACGACCGCACAGGCTGCCGGGGTGGCAATAAAAGCAGGTGCAAAAAAACTTTGCCTGACCCATATCAGCTCCCGCTATGATCGCCATGCCTCAAGGGAGCTTCTCGAGGAGGCGCGGGGGTTTTTCAGAGAAACAGAATTAGCGGAAGATTTTAAAGAAATTGTGATACCTTTGCATCAGCCGTAAAGTTAAAGTGCCTGGCCCGATTAATGGGCCGGGTTCTTTTTATAAAAAAGGGGTCCTGCCGCTCTAAAATGCATACGCCTTTATTCAATTTTTTCTATTTTTTCCTATACGCCTTCCAGGCGGTTTTCATTGCGGCATAGTTGCCAATTGCAGCATATCCGTAAAACCAGCCCATGAACAATCCGGCAAGCAGGCTGGAAGGGTGGCTGATCAGGACGGAAAACAGAATGCCGGCAATAAGCGCCACGGCAGGAACATACTCTTTTGGAATACCAAAATAAAGTTTAAGGATTTGGGTAATTGCCATGATGGCCGGGACTGCGATAATCGTATCCCAAACGTTCGTATGTATGACAGGAAACTCCAATTGCATCATCCTCCCGGCAAGCTGCTAACGCTTAGTTTGCTCTACTGGGGGACGAATCAACCATAGACGTCTGAATGAATGGGCATTCATCGCTTATTTTCGGGAAAACTGAAAAACTTTATGAACGCATGCTTAACTTAAGGATGGAAGGGGTAAAAGATAGGGTAGATTACTTCTGGGAGGGACTATCGTGGAAGCGTTTATCCTCATTGGGACATATATTTTAATTATGGGGTCAATTGTTTTATTGTTAAGCGGCGTTATCAGTTTCTTTATTCCAAGAGTCCATTTTTTATACATATTGGGCATAAGCGCATTGGCCGGGCTAGTTTTTGGTTTCTTGCTTGAGCTTGGCGGGCTGGCATTTTTCGCGGCGGCCTTCAATGTTTTCCTTTCGGCCATTGCAATCGGGCTGGCGAAATACGGGCTTTATTTAAAATCGAAAACCGACTTTGAAGCTGATAGATTATTTAATTAAACAACAGGGCGCCTTTTCTTCACGGAAGGGCGCCCTGTTTGTGGTTTAGGCTATTTCCAGCCACGCTCATACTGCTTTGGCGCTTCAATTTCGAACCCAAGCTGTTTTGCAGCTGTCCGCGGCCAGTATGGGTCACGCAGGAACTCACGCCCGATGAGGATCAGGTCCGCGCGCTCATTTTGGAGGATTTCTTCTGCCTGTATCCCCGAAGTAATCAGGCCGACCGCGCCGGTTGCAATTTCGGCTCCTTCGCGGATCGTTTCCGAGTATTTCACCTGGTATCCAGGGTACACATTGATTCGGGCTGGAACAACAGCGCCAGAACTTACGTCAATCAAATCGACGCCCTGTTCTTTCATCCATTTTGCAAACTGGACATAATCCTCGGGAGTCAGACCGTCTTCGTGGTAATCGTGAGCCGATACCCTGACGAATAGCGGGCTATCCCAAACGGTGTTGACTGCTTCAATAATCTCACGGAGGAAGCGATAGCGGTTTTCTGCAGAGCCGCCGTACTCATCCGTTCGCGTGTTTGAAAGAGGGGAAAGGAATTCATTGATCAGATAGCCATGGGCACCGTGCAATTCAATGACATCAATGCCGGCTTTTTTTGAACGTTCGGCTCCTTTTTTAAACGCTTCGATCGTTTCCTCAATTTGAGCTTTCGTCATCTCTTTCGGGGTTTTTGATTTTTCATTGAATGCGAGGGCGGAAGGCGCAAGAATGTCGCCTTCAAGAACAGCCTTTCTTCCCGCGTGGGCAAGCTGGATTCCGATGGCCGAGCCTTGTTCGTTTACAAGGCCCGCGAGCTCCCTTAGGCCCGCGATGTGATCATCGCTCCAAATACCGAGGTCATTCGGTGAGATCCTGCCCTGGGGTGTTACCGCTGTCGCCTCGACGATAATCAGGCCAGCCTGACCGACAGCCCTGCTAGCATAATGCGTCCGGTGCCAGTTTTCGACCATGCCGTCCCTATTGTGGCATGAATACATGCACATTGGCGACATCACAATCCTGTTCTTGAACGTAACTCCCTTAACTGAGTAAGGGGTAAACAATTTCGCTCCCATTATGTAGCCTCCTTATTAAAGCAGGGGATGGGATTTCTGCCTCAATCCCCAATCTCTTTTATCTTGAAATGCTAATTTTAGTATAGCAAAGCTTTTCCCTTTTTATAAAATTTACCGCTTGCGCAATTCATTCAGGCTGTACTTTGTTCCTCGCCAGATAATACCGCCGCGCCTGAAAGTGAGGTAGCTCGCCCGGATAATGCTGTAAATGAAGATGGATGCCGTCAGCGGAAAGGCAATAAAGAATACGGGAGTAAAACGGGTCATTTTTTTCAAAACAAGCAGGTAAAGCGCCAGTATCCCGAAGATATTTCCGATGCTTAACAGAAAAATTTGCCTATCGGGCACAAACAATGTGAAAAACGGCAGCACCTGTGACGCAAATGTGCCAAGCACCGCGAAGACTACCATCGACAGGCGGTAATGGAGGCCTGCGAAGGTGTTTTTCTCAAGGCCGGCCAATGCCTCGCCGAGCGAGCCGTACCATTCAACCTCCATTAGGTCCAGGGCGCTGACAATCCGCTGCCTACGCCCAGCCTCCTTGATTTTCATGCCGAGCTGAAGGTCATCGTCGGGCCTCATTTTAATCGCTTCATGGGTTCCGAACGATTCGTAACCTTCTTTTGAAACAAGATTGAAGGCGCCGATGCCTATTCCGTTTTTTGACTTCGGATTGTTTGCGGTCCAAGGCCGTTTGTAATAGGAAAAGCCGAACAGGAAAAAGGCGACGAACGATTTCAGCCAAAAACCGTTTGCTTTCATATTCGGCGCCGCGGTCATGTGGTCAAGCTTATTTCTTTCAAAATACCCGAGTGCCTTTGCAAAAGCATCCTCCTGGTACTCAACATCCGCATCGGTAAATAAAATCCGTTCGCCATTAGCGGCAAGGTATCCTTTGTAGAGCGCATGATTCTTGCCGAGCCAGCCGCCTGGCAATTCGGTAATATGAAGGACCCGGATCCTCGGGTCAACCGTTTTTAATTCTTCCATTGCCCCGCCGGTCCCGTCGGTCGACCTGTCATTGACAAGAATCCATTCTGTATTCCTGTACGTTTGGCACAATTGGCTGAGGACACTCTTCTTTATTTGCTCTTCTTCATTTTTTGCCGCAACAACGACCGAAAGGAGGGGGTCATCCCGAAGAGGGAGTTCCTCCTCAAGCCGGTCAAGCGTTCTAAATCCTATCATCGCATCAGCAAGGAAAACTATCCAAATGAACAAACTAAGAGATAATAAAAATATCAGCATCGCATAATCTCCGTTGGGTTTTCCTCAATTGTACCATTTTAAGGGGCTTGAAGCGGGGAGCGGAGTGAATACCGGAGACGTCTCACATACCTTAATGCCTTGGGCGTGTATTTCCGGGCATACTGCTCTTTCTGCTATACGTAATTATGCGGAAATAATGACAATATGTACCTGAATCTGTAAACTGGAAGAAAAGGCGTCCGCCAAATTGCGGGCTCCTTATTTGAAAATAATGTTGCGAGGGAAAAGACATGGCTGAATGGAAGGAAAACATCGCTAAAATCACGCTTCAAACCCCGTTTGCGGTTGGAGATGTTAATGTATACGCAATAAAAAGCGACAGGCTCGCCCTTGTCGATGTGGGCCCGAAAACGGATGAGGCTTGGGCTTCATTGAATCGCCAGCTGTCGGAGCTTGGCCTTGCCCCGGAAGATATCGAGATGGTTGTCCTGACCCATGACCACCCTGACCATGCTGGGCTTCTCGACTATTTTCCTAAATCACTCGAGGTTTATGGGCATCCTATCGCTGAAAGATGGATTAACCGGACTGATGAATTTATGGCGGCGCATGACCGCTTTTACCTTGGCCTGTTCACTGAATTTGGAATTCCCGAAACGTATCTCAGGCTTGCCGGCCAGCTGAAAAAATCGCTTAAATACTCCTGCAATCGATCACTTACTGGAGAGCTTTTGGAAGGGGATAAGCCTCCTGGTTTGCCGGACTGGCAGGTGATCGAGACGCCGGGCCATGCCCAAAGCCATATCGCGCTGTACAGGGAAAAGGATGGTGTGCTTCTTGCCGGCGACCATGTAATCGCCCATATCTCACCGAACCCGTTGCTCGAACCGCCGATTGCCAAAGGAATCGAGCGGCCTCGTCCGCAGCTTCAATACAACCGATCGCTTGCAAAACTTCGCGATTATCCGATCGGAATGGTCTACACAGGGCATGGGGCAAATGTTTCGAAGCTGCCTGAACTGATTGAGAGAAGGCTCGCGCGCCAGCATGAACGTGCAATGAATGTGAAAAATATGCTCGAGGACAGACCGAAAACGGTGTTTGATATATGCCGGCAGCTGTTCCCCGCCGCCTTTGAACGCGAACTTGGCCTAACTTTGTCCGAAACAGCCGGCCAGGTCGATTATTTGCTTTCCCTTGGTGAAATCGAGCCAATTTTGGATGATAAAATAAAGTATTATAAAATCAGGTGAGGTGAACTGCTATGGGGAATTTGACAGGAAAGAATATCGTCATAACAGGCGCTTCGGGAGGAATCGGCGCTGAAATCGCCAGACAGTCAGCAGCCAAGGGAGCAAACCTTGCCCTGCTTGCGAGAAGCGTTGACAAGCTTGAGAAACTGAAAGGCGAGCTTGAGTCCGCCTATGCTAGCAAGGTTCTGGTCTATAGACTTGATGTATCCGATACAGTTGAGGTAGAAGCTGTATTTGCCCGAATATATGAGGATTTGGGCTTTATTGATATCCTTGTCAACAATGCCGGATTTGGCATCTTCCGCTTCGCCCATAAAGCGGATATCGACGAAATTAAGGCGATGTTCGACGTCAATGTCATCGGGCTTATGGCATGTACAAGCGCTGTTCTCCCGAAAATGACGGCCCGCCGTTCGGGACATATCATCAACATCGCTTCCCAGGCCGGGAAAATTGCCACGCCGAAATCGAGCGTGTACTCGGCAACGAAACATGCCGTCCTCGGTTATACAAACAGCCTGAGGATGGAGCTGTCCGATTTCAATGTTCATGTGACCTCGGTCAATCCCGGGCCGATTGAAACGAACTTCTTCAATATCGCTGATGAAAGCGGGTCCTACGTGAAAAATGTAAAACGCTGGATGCTGAAACCTGAATATGTTGCCGAAAAGGTTGTCGCCAGCATGATAAAGCCGGTCCGCGAAATCAACCTGCCTGGCTGGATGAACGCGGGCAGCGTCTTTTACGCGCTGTTTCCCCGGCTGTTCGAAAGGCTTGGGAAAAAGGCATTTAATCAAAAATAGTTTCGAACCGCCCATTCTATATCCCGGAAATGGGCGGTTTGTATTTGAATGCTCTTTCACGCACTTTTATAAGCAGTGTGGTGTTGGCAGTACCAACTCACTTAGTTTTTCCCGCCTCAATACCAGTTTCAAGCTTCCACTCAAACCATCGTCCATGGCCGTCAGTTATGGCTGCGAGCTGATGCCTTTTTTGCCCTCCAACGAAGGAATCCAGATGAAGATTTGCATCATTCATATTGTTATAAAGGTGGAAAACATCACGGCTTTTTGCGATTCCTTCAGCATTCTCCAGAAGTTTTAATTTTGTTTCCATCGGCATTTGATTGGCCACATGCGTATGGAATACCACAATTGCGGAGTCATCCGGAATCTGTTCGATTAGTCGCGGAAGGAGCTCGACGCCATCCCCCTCGATAAAGGTGATTTTTTCCCGGTTGGTTCTCATGCTTTGTACGGCGCCCTCGAATAATTCCCTTCTGTCCCGGTGCTCCGGCCAGATGAGCGCCTTCATCCAAAGGGAATCCTCGTCCTTAGTCACATCATTGATATGCAAATCCAGTCCGTAGCGGGCGGATACCGGAGCAATTCGCTTATTAAAAACCGGCTGTACATCCCCATTTACCGCAGCATGGATTTTTACTTCCGCTCCTTCTATGCCAAATTCAACTCCATCCCCGTACGTATAGCTGTAATGGTCCCAAAGCAGCTGGAATCCGGCGCTCGTGCCGATTTCAATAAGCGCCAGCGGCCGGGCAGCGAGTTCGTGTATGTAATTGAAAAGGGGAAAGAGGTAGGCGCAGCGCCTGACTTCGTTTGTCTGGACCAGCCTTGTTTCAAGAAGTTCAATTATTTCCATCCGGTTCTCAAGGCAAAAGTGTTTAAAATGCGGGAATGACGCTTCGGCCGGATGCGGTGTCTGTTCAATGCTGGCATAGAAACCTCTTAATGGATGGTCCGCGCCCTTCAGCAGCAAATAATGGACAGCGCCAAACAAAAGGTTTGGAACCGGCTGTCCTTTCCGGGCATGCGAACAGAGTTTGAGGAGTTCGGTATCACCGGCAATTTCTTTCGAAAGATATTCGTACAGCGCACTTGACCCTTTGCATTCCTTTTCGGCAAACGTCATAAAACGGTTTGATAAAAACTTAAGGTCCATATTTTCTCCTCACTTTGTCAATTTGAAAACTGCCCCCCCCAGAGAGAAAAGGATTTTGCACTCTTTTGGCGAATTATGGATACAGGTGGAAAAGTTTTTGCAGGGGAGGCTGCTCTTATGAAAAAAGTTTATTTTTTACTACTGATCTTATTGCTTGTTTTGCCCTTCAGCGCTGTTCCAACTCCTTTTCAATCTCTTCATTTGAAACCTTTGGCGGCTTCTCTGGCTCAATATTTAAGTGCTTCATAATCAGATTCAATTTGTGTTTGCTGGTTGAAAGGCTGAATACCACGTAAACCATCCAAAGTCCAAGAAGGATGAATCATACCATACTCATTACCCCTTACCTTTTTGACTATAAGTATAGCGCTTTCATGGAATTTATACAGGGGAATCTTGTCAGGGGGGATTTTAGATTCGCTTTTCTGAATTGCACCCAATTTTATACAATCTGAGGATTAAGCAAAAGCAAATTTTTCGCCATCTCGAGGATTTAGGTGCGGGAAAAAAGTTTGCCGTATGCATTTCAAATGAAACCTTGCCTTTTGCCTGTAAAAAGCATCAATCTCTCCTGAAGAGGAAACTCGGCGACAGCGACCCGAAGCTTCAGGAAAACAAAATCGTCAACATTTCAATTGCCTCAAAAGCAATCGACGGGATTGTAATCAGCCCCGGAGAGACGTTTTCCTTCTGGAAGCTTGTCGGCTCCCCTTCAGCGAAAAAAGGGTATATTGAGGGAATGCTTCTGTCGATGGGGGAAGTAAAGACCGGAATTGGCGGGGGAGTTTGCCAGCTCGCCAACCTGCTCTACTGGATGGCGCTCCATACCCCACTTCTTGTTGTGGAAAGGCATCACCATAGCTTTGACCCGTTTCCCGATGAAGGAAGGGTCCTGCCATTCGGAAGCGGAGCGGGGGTCTTTTACAATTATGTTGATTTGCGGTTTCACAATCCAACAAGCCAGCCTTTTCAAGTTAAAGTCTGGCTGACGGACAAACACCTGAAAGGTTCGATCCACACCAATCACGACTGGCCATTTGCTTATCATATCGAGGAGCGGAACCATAAATTTTTGCAAAAAGACGGCAGGAATTATCGGCAAAACGAAATTTGGAGAAAGACAATCGACAAGGTGACAGGCAATCATATTGGTGAAGAATTGCTCATTAAAAATTTTTCCGAAGTAAAATACGAAGTGGATGGAGCGCTGATTGAGAAGGCGGAGTAGGTTCCTATCCGATTTCGGGATTGGTTGGGAACATAAGTTATGAAGGCATTTTTTCGTGCTGTTGGGGAGTGAAACTGTCTTCATCAGGTTCATGAAGACAGTTTGGCCTCGCTTTTTGAGTGAAAGTGTCTTCATCGGGTTCATGAAGACAGTTTGGTGTGGATTTTTTGAGTAAATGGGTCTTCATCCAGTTTATGAAGACGGTTTGAAGCTAGTGTGGCTCCCGAAAATGCCTTCAGCAAAAACAAAAAGAGTACCAGGCAAGCCCGATACTCTCTTTTTGCTAGGTCGATGCAAACTCAGCCTCATCAAGGAATGCGGCAACGGTTTCTCTGTACTCCTCGGGCTGTTCCCGATACGGCGAATGCGCGCTTTTTTCAAAAATATGCAGCTTTGCGCCTGGCACCCGGCTGCTGAAATAACTTGTCGACTCCGGGGTCGCTTCGTCAAAACGCCCGCACAGGAAAAGCGACGGAACGCTCAGGTCATGCAGCCTCGGTGTGCAGTCGAATTCCTTCAGGTTTCCGGTTACGCAAAATTCGGACGGTCCCCACATGGTGTTGTAAACTTCCAGGTTGGCGAGTTGCGATGTCATTTCCCTTTCCTCCGGGCTGATTTCAATCCGGCAGACGAAGTTTTTGGCGAATACACGCATCGCCTGCTGGTATTCCTCAGAATCGGTCGTGCCGTCCGCCTCGCAGCGGGCGATGACGGCCTGGGTTTCTTCCGGCAGCTCTTTTAAAAGGCGCTCCTGGTCTTTTGCCCAGCGGGGTGCGTCAAGGCAAGGGCTTGAAAAAATGGCGCTTTTCACGCCGTCCGGCTTTGTCAGCAAATAAGCCGCGAGTAATGTCGTACCCCACGAATGCCCGAGAATATGGACTTCTTTCAGCCCCAATTGCTCACGGACCTGCCCAAGCTCTTCGACATAGCGGTCGAGGTTCCACAGCGCTTTATCCGTAGGCCCCTTTGAACGCCCGGCGCCAAGCTGGTCATAGTAGACGACAGTCCGGCCTGTGTCTTCGGCAAGCTTGTCCAGCCGCTGTAAGGCATAGTATGAAGAACCGGGCCCTCCGTGCAAAACCAATAAAGGAACGGCGTTGGCTGCGCCATTTACCCACCGGTACCATACCTTTCCGCCCGTTACGTCCACAAAACCTTCTTTAATGTTCACAATTGTTCTCCCCCTGTTAAAACCAAATTTTGATTTGCAAATCCTCAACCAGTTAAAAATTCATAGACGACGTCATTTACAATATCGCGCATATCCGCCTCAGCTTCTGCTTCTTTCAGCCTATACACCCGTTCGCAAATGTCATTTACATCACGTTCGCCAAGCGGCTGGCTTTCACTCCCGTAATATTGCTTCAGGCAGTTTTTTATCATTTTTTTCACCAGTTTTTCGTCCATGAAAAGCACCTCAAGCCTTATTATAGCTCTTTTCCAAGGCATCCTGAAATGGTAATGGACCCTTTTTTTATAAAAGCTGTCGTAAAATTTCCATTGAATACGAACGCATATTCGCTTAAGATATGGGTATAATGATACGGAACAGATGTTCTTATTTTGGAAAAAGAAGGAGGGGAATTCAATGGTCGATTACAGCACATTGCCGCGGCACAAAGTTCTTTGCGTCGATATGAAGAGCTTTTACGCCAGCTGCGCGGCGGTTATGGAAGGGCTTGACCCGCTTGGCTGCTATCTTGCTGTAGTCGGCGACAAAGGGCGGGAAGGAAGCGTCGTTCTCGCCGCCTCGCCGCTTTTAAAAAAAGAATTTGGCATCAAAACCGGATCGCGCAAATTTGAAATTCCCGATGATCCGAAAATCCATGTAGTCGAGCCTAAGATGGGCATGTTTCTGAGGATTTCGACCGAAATCAGCCGCGTCTTTCACCGATATGTCCCGAAGGAAGCCATCCATACATACAGTGTCGATGAAAGCTTCATCAAAGTGGACGGGGCCGAAAACCTTTGGGGGGATGCGAAAACAATCGCGAAAAAAATAAAAGACGACATCGAACGGGAATTCCAGCTTCCGTGCGCAATCGGCATTGGCCCGAATATGCTCCTGTCAAAGCTGTGCCTTGACCTTGAGGCCAAGAAGCACGGGATTGCCGAATGGACGTATGAGGATGTCCAGAAAAAGCTTTGGAACGTCTCGCCGCTTAGGGAAATGTGGGGCATCGGCCGGCGGGTTGAAAGAACGCTGAATGGAATGGGAATTTTCACGGTCGGCCAGCTTGCCCGCTATGACCTTGAAACGCTTGAGAAGAAATTCGGCATCATGGGCAACCAGCTCTATTACCATGCCTGGGGCGTCGACTTATCGGAAATGGGCGCGCCGATCATCGAAGGGCAGATCAGTTTTGGAAAAAGCCAAATCCTCCTTAGGGATTACAAGGACGAGGAAGAAATTAAACACGTCATCCTTGAAATGTGCGAGGAGGTGGCGCGCCGGGCACGGACGCACCGGAAGGCGGGCAGGACGGTCACGCTCGGGATCGGCTACAGCCAGGATGAATTCGGTGGCGGGTTCCACCGCGCAAAGACGGTTGCCGAGCCTACCAATGTGACGATGGATATTTACCGGGTCTGCCTGGACCTGTTCCACCGGCATTATTCCGGCAAAACCGTCCGCCAGATTTCCATTTCGCTTGGAAATATTGTCGATGACGTTGAACTCCAAATGAGCCTTTTTGATATGGGTGCGGGGAAAAGAAGGGACCTCGGCTATGTGGTGGACCGTATCCGAAGCCGGTTCGGGTCGGGGGCACTGCTCCGGGCTGTTTCCTATACAGCAGCGGGAACTGCCAAACACCGCGCATCGCTGCTCGGCGGCCATAAGAAGTAACCGGGAAAGAGGGGAAGAAGATGATTCGCGACCGCGGCAGAATAAAATGGACATCCATGATGCTTCCCGAGCACGTGAAAATGCTCAGAGACTGGGTGAAGGAGGATTCGTACGAACAAAAAACGGAACTCGACGAGCAGCAGCTCGAACTGATGAACGAAACGCTTGCTGAAGCGATGGAATTCAACCAGGCGGTGGCGATTACCCACTACCGCCGGCACAACTACGAAATTTGCATCGGTAACATCCACTATTGGGACGAACTCGCCCACAAGCTCCACATCATTGACTCCGCGGGCACTGCCCGCCTCATCCCCATTGAAAACATTGCTGACATACGGCTCGCTGACAAATAGCTGCCGCCACAGGCAAAGACAAGCAGGTTCTCGACAAGAGCCTGCCTGGCTGCTGAAAATCTGCACTCATCCCACTAAAAGTAAAAACTGTTAACCAGTCCAATTCTCTCTATCGTAGAATCCCGAAACTCACTCGCCACCTTTTTTAAAAATTATCTTGAATTTCCCGAAAACTCTGATAGGATAATTTTAACAAAAGTCAAAGGGTGGAATCTTTATGGAAATTGAAATGATTTATGGGGACTTGCCAAAGCTGGAAACGGAAAGGCTCATTTTGCGGAAAATAACAATGAACGATGCGGAGGACATGTTCGCATACGGCTCCAATGAAGAGGTTGCAAGGTATGTGACATGGGATAAGCATAACACGATTGAGGACACCCGAGCCTTTATCGATTTCGTGCTTGGCAAATATGAAAACAAACAGCTTGCTCCGTGGGCGATTGAATCCAAGGAAACCGGAAAGATGATTGGAACAATCGATTTTGTAGCATGGCAGCCAAGGCACAACAGCGCGGAAATCGGGTATGTCCTTGCCCAGGGCCAGTGGGGGAAGGGAATCATGACGGAGGCCGCCACAGAGCTCATTAAATTCGGCTTTGAACATATGGACCTTGTCCGTATCCAGGCACGGTGCTTCACCGAAAACATTGGCTCAGCAAGGGTTATGGAAAAAGTGGGCATGTCGTTTGAAGGAATCAACAGGAAGGCCGCGTTCATTAAAGGAAAGCACCGCGATTTAAAAATGTATGCCATTCTCAAGGAAGACTTTGCACATTTGCAAAAAAAGGAAATGGAAGAAGCGGTCTAGCAAGGGGAAAAGACATGATCAGGCCAATCGATATTACAAATGAAGAAGAAGCACTCGACGTATTGCAAATTCAGATTCCATCCTATCAGGTCGAGGCGGAGCTGATTGATTTTCATGGCATTCCTGCTTTGTATGACACAACGGAAACATTAATGAAGTCCGGTGAAACTTTCTATGGCTATTTTGAAAATGGCAGCCTGTGCGGGGCCATTTCGTTTAAAACAGAAAACGGGACGATTGATATCCATCGCCTGATGGTCCATCCGAAACATTTTCGGAAAGGGATTGCCCGGCAGCTTTTGCACTGGCTGGAGCAAAACAATCGGGAGGCAAATAGATTAATAGTATCAACTGGCGCAAGGAATACCCCGGCTGTTCGTTTTTACGAGAAGAATGGGTTTAGGAAAACAGGGGAAGGAATAATTGCCGGGACACTTTCCATTGCTCATTTTGAAAAGCGACAAGCCGAATAGACTGAAAGCGGGGGATGCAAGATCGTTTTCCTGTGGCAACTGTCGATGGTAGTAGCGGTAATAACTCTCTTTTACGGCATTTTGGCAAAATCAAGGATTCTCCTGTCCATAAGCTTTGTCACCTCGCTGCCAATTGCCTATTACTTTTACGGGGCGAATAACGCATGGAAAATGGTTGCGCTCGTGCCATTTGCAATCCTGGCGGCAATCTTTGTTTTAGGAAGGAAGCGGAGCGGAACCGGGCGGCAAGGCTGAGGGTTTTAACTTGGTGGCCATCCGCTTTTCTCCTCTGTAACAGGAGCTGGCAGGAGCATTCTTAAAGAAAAAATAGCCGGAACCCGCTTGGAATAGTGATGGTTTCCGGCTTAGTTTTTATAGAGGCCCAATCATGTTCCTGATGTAACAGTCAGTCAATTTCCTTTATTGTTTCCCCGTATTTCAGGACAGTGTAAAGCGCTTTGCCATCACTGGGGTTGTCCTTCCCATAATCAATTGGCAGCAAAGCAAAAAAAATAAAATAGACCGAGAAATAGACAAATTGATAGAAAAACAGGTGCTTCGGCAATATTCCGAGATGGATGAGCGAGTTTACGATTAAAATGGAGAGGGCATTAAAGAGGATGCCTCCCGCATATATAAATGCGTATTTCCATCGGGACTCATTTTTAATTTCGGTATATTGGCAGGAAGCATCAACAAAGTACAGACTATGAACGTGAAACGTGCCAACGGAAAATAGTTTCCTTCCCCTGCCCATCGTTAATACCGGTTTGCCCCCAAAAAGGACAACAAAGAATGTATGGCCGGCGGCATGAACGAAGGATGTTAAAGGCAAAACGATAAAGAAGGCCCAAATAAACGTAATCATATCATTCCAGGAAAACATGCTGTCACCTCATTATATATGCTTCATTGGGCTTTTACCTCAAGAGGGACAGCTAAAACGTGTCAATATCTGCTAGCGGCAAGCAAAACGCAAGGCACCTGCGCATTTTGGCCGGTGCCTTGTAGTTTGCTATGCAGTTATTTATTGCCCGGCGGTTTCTTCCGGTACGCGCACCTGGGATTCGAACTGACCCTTATGCGTGCCGTCACAGAACGGCTTGTTTGAGGAAAGGCCGCAGCGGCACAGCGAGAAAGCAGGCTTTGACGGATACACATTTCCCTGGCCGTCAAGCAGTTCAACATCCCCGGTAATCCTGATTGAACCGTTGTCATTTACTTTAATTTGGACTTTTGACATTCATAATCCCCCTTTGTAATGATACTCCTTGATGGTAGATGCTAACCATGAAAAACGCAAATTTTTAGAATAACTCCCTCTTAAAACGATGAGCCAGGCAATCCCATTTTGGGCAGCCTGACAAAGGCTTCGAGAAATTCATCGATTGCTTTTTCATACTCTTCCCGGTTTTCATTGAATGACTGGGCGTGAAGACCGCTTTCAGCCATAAACAGCATTTTTGGCCCCTTTTTCTTGCTGTATAACGCTTCTGTCATCGATGGGAGGATAAAATCGTCTTTGGCGCTATGGATGAACAGAATTGGATGCTTAATATTATCGATTACAGATATCGGGGAAACCTCGCGGATTGAATAGTTGTCCCGAAATCGGAGGAAAAGATCCGCAAGCGGCAAAATCATGCCACCCGGCAAATTCATCTCCTCTTTCAACCGGTAGGCAAGCTGCTCCTTGAAATCGGAAAAAGGGCAGTCGGCAATATAAAAATCAGCGCCATCTTCAAGCATCCCGGCATAAAGGAGCATGGTGGCGGCGCCCATCGATTCACCGTGGATCCCAAGCAGCAGCCCGGGCCCGATTTCCCTTTTCAGCCAATCAACGACCGCTTTCAGGTCGAATTTTTCATAATGGCCGTAACTGGTCGTCTTGCCACCGGATTCCCCGTGGCGGCGATGGTCGAAAATAAGCACATTGAAACCGCGGGATAAAAATAAATTCATGTATTTAATTGAATTAAATTTGTTTTCGGTCACCCCGTGGCTAATGATCACATAACGGTTCGTCTCATGCGGCTCGGCAAGGATGCCCTTAAGGTCGTAGCCAAAAGGGGAGGGGATGCGGACGTCCCTTTTTTTCAAGGACTCATACTCCGTGTCGATAACCCTGCCAGCCTCGCGTTCACGTTTCAGGATAAATTCGTCCTCTTTTTTCTTCATGTACATAAGCCGATTTGTAAAATAAATCCCGGCTGCGGCAACAATCGTAAGCAGCGAGACAAACAAGCGAAGTGCTTTGCGCAAAAGAATCCCTCCGGCCACAATTTGCTTTCTTTCATTATTTTACCATCCGGGCAATTTTAAAACACGGCTGCAAGGAAAAAAGCCGCCCGGGGGAACGGCTTTAGCTATTGTTTCGAATTTTGCCTGTTTGTTGGATGAATTTCCTTTTCCAAATCCTCACGGGCAATCATCTGCCGTCCATCCTTTGCGGAAGGCTGGCCTTTCTGGCTGTATCCTTTGTCGCGCTTCTGGCTCATCGTGCATAACTCCCTTCATCTCACTACTATTAAGATGAACCCGGGAAGGATGGCTTATGCACCGGCCGAGGCGTGCAATTTGAAATAGGTGCTTTCGATAGGCCTGCTTACATGGGGCCGGACGATTTCAACGGCGTCCATCAAACTGTCCAGGGAAATGCCGGTCCTTATTCCCATCCGTTCAAGCATGTACACAACATCCTCAGTTGCGACATTGCCTGTTGCGCCGGGTGCGAACGGACAGCCGCCCAAACCGCCTGCTGAAGTATCAAAACGGTCGATTCCAGCCTGCATTGAAGCGAGGATATTCGCTAGAGCGAGCTTTCTTGTATCATGGAAATGGGCGGTAAGAAGGATTTCTGGAAGTTCCGCTTTCAGCTGTTTAAAAAGTGAGTAGGCCTCCGTCGGTACGGCCATGCCAATTGTATCCGCAACACTCAGTTCGTCGACTCCCGCCTTTGCAAAATCGGCGCAAAGCTTGATTGTATCCTCTTCGGGAACTTTTCCTTCAAAGGGACAATGCCAGGCAGTCGAAATGCACGCCCTTACAAAAAAACCCTTTGTTTTTAAGTCGGCGATAATTGGGCGAAGCTCTTCCATACTTTCGGCTGTTGTCTTATTGATATTCTTTTTGTTGAATGTATCACTGACGCCGACGAAGACGGCTACCGCTTTGCAATTTGTTTCCTGGACGCGTTCAATTCCTTTTTTGTTCGGTGCGAGAACGATGGAACGTCCCATCGGACTGGCGCAAGCGCTTACAACTTCAGCCGCATCCGCCATTTGGGGGACCCATTTTGGTGAAACAAACGACGTTAATTCCATTTCCCTGATCCCTGCATCCCGTAGTGCGTGGATGAATTGGACCTTGGCCTCCGTCGGTACAAAGCCTTTTTCATTCTGCAGCCCATCCCTCGGACCAACTTCAATAATTGTTGCGTTTTTAGGCAATTTAATTGCCATAAAACTCCCCTCCATTCATACTCATTTTAAGAGGATTTTTTTAAAAAATGCAAGTAGTGGATTAATTTTGACAATTTGAAAGGAATTTCGCACCTCAAACGAGAAACTATGTAGGGAAAAGAAAAGGGAAGGGGTAATGAAATGGAACGAACGGAAGTAGTTATCGTTGCAGCAGCGAGGACTGCGATCGGAAGCTTTAATGGAACCCTAAAAGGGATTCCGGCTCCCGAACTTGGGGCGCATGCCATTAAAGGCGCGCTTTTGCAGGCAGGGCTGAAGCCGGAGCAGGTAGATGAAGTCATCCTCGGCAACGTTTTGCAGGCAGGCCTTGGGCAGAATCCGGCGCGCCAGGCAGCCATTAAGGCGGGCATTCCTGAAAGCGCTTCCTCAATGACGATTAACAAGGTATGCGGGTCCGGTTTGAAGGCGGTCCACCTTGCCGCACAGGCAATCTTTGCTGGCGATGCGGAAATCGTCGTGGCCGGCGGAATGGAAAACATGAGCCAGGCGCCCTATCTTTTGAAAAATGCGAGGGATGGCTTCAAGATGGGGGACCAGAAGCTTGTCGACAGCATGATCAGCGACGGGCTCTGGTGCGCGTTCAATGATTACCACATGGGGATTACCGCTGAAAACCTGTGCGACCGGTACGGATTGACCAGGGAGGAACAGGACGCGTTTGCTGCGGCGAGCCAGGAAAAGGCCGCACGCGCAATTGAAGAAGGAAAGTTCAAGGACGAAATTGTTCCGATACATATACCGCAGCGGAAGGGGGAGCCGATTGTTTTTGATACGGATGAATATCCGAAAAAAGGGACAACTGCCGAGAAATTGGCCGGCCTCCGGGCTGCTTTTAAAAAGGACGGAAGCGTGACAGCAGGAAATGCATCGGGAATCAACGACGGCGCAGCTGCTGTAATCGTGATGAGCAGGGCGAAGGCAGAGGAACTCGGTATTAAGCCGCTTGTTGTGATTAAAGGAAACGGCAGTGCAGGCGTCGATCCAAGCGTAATGGGGATCGGTCCGGTCGAGGCGGTCAGGAAAGCGCTTCGAAAAGCTGATACTTCCATGGAAGAAATTGATCTAATTGAGGCGAATGAAGCGTTTGCCGCCCAGTCGCTCGCTGTCGGCAGGGATCTTGAATTCAATCCCGAAAAGCTGAATGTGAATGGCGGCGCGATTGCGCTCGGGCATCCGATTGGCGCTAGCGGAGCCCGTATACTTGTTACGCTTATCCACGAAATGAAACGCCGCGGCGCGAAGAAAGGCCTGGCGACGCTTTGCATTGGCGGGGGCCAGGGCGTTGCGACCATAGTAGAACTTGTTTAATTTTTGCCGGATGAAAGGAGAATTTTTATGAAAAGGATATGTACTTCGTTCCAGGAAGCAGTGGCGGATATCCAGGACGGCTCGACCCTGATGGTTGGGGGCTTCGGCCTGTGCGGGATCCCGGAGAATCTGATTCTTGCCCTAGTTGATAAAGGTGTGAGGGATTTGACGGTCATCTCCAACAATTGCGGAATCGATGATTGGGGGCTCGGCCTTCTTTTGCACAACAGGCAAATCAAAAAGATGGTCGGTTCGTACGTTGGCGAGAACAAGGAATTTGAACGACAGGTTCTGGCCGGCGAGCTCGAGGTCGATTTGCTGCCGCAGGGAACGCTTGCTGAGAAAATCAGAGCGGGCGGGGCGGGGATCCCGGCGTTCTACACGCCTGCGGGAGTGGGGACCCCGATTGCGGATGGAAAGGAAATTCGGGTATTCAACGGCAAGGAATATTTGCTCGAAGAAGCACTCGTTGCCGATTTCAGCCTGGTTCGCGCGTGGAAGGGCGATAAAATGGGGAATCTGGTGTACCGGAAAACAGCGAGGAATTTCAACCCGATGATTGCCGCGGCTGGAAAGGTGACAATCGCGGAAGTGGAAAACCTCGTTGAAATCGGGGAACTCGATCCGAATAACATCCACACGCCAAGCATTTATGTGCAGGCGATCATCCAGGGTGACCAGGAAAAGCGGATCGAGCGACTGACAGTCAGGAAATAGGGGAAAGGAGAGACAGGAATGTCCAACGATAAAGCAAACGTGCGTGAAAAGATTGCGAGAAGGGCAGAGCGCGAGATTCAGGATGGCTACTATGTGAATCTTGGAATCGGAATGCCGACGCTTGTAGCAAATTATATTTCCGATAATAAGCAGGTTGTCCTGCAATCGGAGAACGGGCTGTTGGGAATTGGTCCGTTCCCGGTTGAAGGGGAAGAGGATGCCGACCTGATCAACGCGGGGAAGGAAACGGTAACCGCGATTCCGGGCGCGGCTTATTTTGACAGCGCCGAGTCATTCGCGATGATCCGCGGCGGCCATGTCGATATTGCGATCCTTGGCGGAATGGAGGTTTCCGAAAAAGGCGACCTCGCCAACTGGATGATTCCGGGTAAAATGATCAAGGGAATGGGCGGGGCGATGGATCTTGTCCACGGCGCAAGGAAAATCATCGTCATCATGGAGCATACGAATAAAAAGGGCGAGTCCAAAGTCCTGAAGGAATGCACCCTGCCGCTGACCGGCAAAGGAGTCGTTACCCGGATCATTACGGAACGGGCGGTAATGGATGTAACTGAATCAGGATTGAAGCTAGTGGAAGTCGCCGAGGGCTACAGCATTGACGATATCGTCAATTCCACGGAAGCAAGCCTTGATACAAGCGGGGATGTCGCACTTAACGCATTTTAAGAACAAAATGCGCAAGCGCCTTGGTTAGCCCCGACAAGCATAAGACGGAGCACGCAGGACGAGCCAGCTCTCCGGAGGGAACCGGCTTATGACCTCGAGGGGCTAGGCGCTGGAGCTGGATTACGATAACTAATTTCGAGTTATCAAAAATGTTCAATTTTAAAGTTTGTTATAAAACCATAACAGGCGGGGGCCATGGTGCTTCCGCCTTTTTGCATTTAAAAAATATTGTATAATGGGAGTATCTGCTTAGAGGGAGATGGATTTATGGCAAAGAAAAAAAGACAGCCGCAGACAGCGCGGGTGCAAAAAGAAGATAAACCGCTTACCCTTGGGGATATGCTCAACAAGGATTTGGTCAACCAGCTGAAAAACCGCCAACAGGAGCTGAAGGCCGAGGAGGCGCGCAAGGCGGAAGAGGAAGAAAAACGCAAGCGTGAGGAGCGCAGGCTCAAAGAGAAAAATAAAAGCTTCGAGGAGCTTTTAAACGAGAGCGGAATGAACTGGAAGGAATTCAAATAGTGAAGCCGCCGCGTAAAGTCGAAGTTGTACCTTACCTGGAAGATTGGCCGGAAAGATTCGCGAAGGAAGCTGCTATTTTAATAGAAGCTTTAGCGACGGACGATACTGTTTTCCATCATATAGGAAGCACCTCGGTACCTGGCTTGAGTGCGAAGCCAATTATAGATATATTGGCTGAGGCGGGTTCATTTGATCATTTTGATAAGGCCGTGGATAAGCTGCGTCTGGCAGGCTATGAACCTCGTGGGGAAAACGGCATCCCCGGCCGCCGTTATTTCATTAAATATGATGAGGATGGGGAAAGGCTTGTTCACCTCCACGCCTTTGAAAAAGGCAGCCTGCAGATTAGGAGGCACCTCGTGTTCCGTGATTATTTACGGGTGCATCCAGAGCGGGCGGCAATTTATGGAAACGTGAAGGAAACCGGGGCCGGGCTGTTCCCCAGTGACATCAGTTCATACATAGCCTATAAAGAAAAGACAGTACTTGAAATTGAAAAGGAAGCATTCGTTTGGGCCGGCATCCGGGAATAGGTGCCGGCTTTTTAATCGTATTGCTGATTCCGTATGAAAACGCCCCGAGCCTGCCCTGACAAGAACCCTGTACAGTTAGAAGGAGGCCTCCCTCTAAGGAAAGCCCCCCATATTATCGATGCTCCGCATACACATTTGCTCTTGTCAGTTCCCTAATCAGGCTGATTTCCGCATCCGAGAGCGGTTCCCCGCGGACGGCGCTGGCGTTTTTCCTGACCTGTTCCACACTGCTTGCACCGGCGACGACTGCCGCCACGGCCGGGTGCACCAGATTATAGTGCAGGGCAGCCTCTTCAAGCGGGCGGGAAGCAAGTTTTTCTTTTAACAAAGGCATGAGGCTCTCAAGCTCGTCGAGGCTGTAATCAAGATAGCCTTTCCCGGATGCCTTATCGAGCATTTTTTCGGATAAAAGACCTTTGGCGACCGGGCCCCTTGTGACAACGCTGATTCCTTCCCTTTCCAGGAGGGGAAGGATTTCCTCTTCCGGGCGTCTGTCCAGCATGCTGTATTGGACCATGACGGACACAATTCCCGACTTTTCGGCATACTCCCGGACGACGTTGGGCCGGATGGAAGAGATACCGTAGTAACGGATCAGGCCTTCCGTTTTCAAATCCTCAAATGCTTCAATGGTTTCATCTATTGGATCTTCAATCGTCCCCCCGTGAAGCTGGTACAAATCAATATAATCGGTTCCGAGTCGCTTCAGGCTTCCTTTGACAGCTTCTTTAATATGTTTTTTGGACGGGTCCCAGCTCCATCCAGTTTTGGCTTCGTTCCAACGATTGCCCGCTTTCGTGGCAAGTATGACTTTATCACGGCACCCTTTCAGGCATTCACCGACGATTTTTTCATTTTCGCCAAAGTCATACAGGTCCGCTGTGTCAAAGTAATTAATGCCTTCATCGAGGGCGGCATCGATAATGGAACGTGCCTTGTCCAAATCGGTGCCAAGCGACATGCAGCCAAGCCCGAGCACACTTACATTCAAATCCGAATTGCCAAGCTTATTTTTCCTCACTGCTATCAACTCCTTGGCTCCTATTCTACCCAAAGCGCGGGACAGGCGGCAAACTGTTTGTTTTAACTGATCCACAAAGGTTTCGGGAGTGAGGCCAAGGACAGTTTCCGCTTAAAAGGCTTTCCAAAGCAGTCTGAGGAGGGTTTTGTATAAATAAAAGATAAACCCCTGATGTAGCGCAATCAGCGGCGTGGCCCCTTACGTTTTTCTGCCTCCGATTTAACCAGTTCAGCGACAGTCATGTACAATGTGCTGCACTCTCTCAATATATAGCGGATTTCCGCCGCCTTCCCGGATAGGACAAACCCTTTATCATGTATATAAGCCTTCATGAGTGAACTCCCCCAATTAAAGTATGATAAAATGTATGAACACCAAAATTGGAATAGAACAGGAGTGGCTTAGATGGGAAAGCTTGAAGAAAAAACGATCAGCACAGAAGAAATATTCAGCGGGAAGATCATTTCTTTAAGAGTCGAGGAAGTTGAACTTCCGAACGGAAAAACGTCCAAGCGGGAAATCGTCAAGCACCCGGGCGCGGTTGCGGTCATTGCCGTGACGGATGAAAAAAAGATTGTCCTTGTTGAACAGTACCGTAAAGCGATGGAAAGGGCGATGGTTGAAATACCTGCCGGGAAACTGGAGAAAGGCGAAGACCCAGCCGAATGCGCGAGCCGGGAGCTGGAAGAGGAAACAGGTTATGAATGCAAGGAAATGGAATGGCTTGTTTCCTTTTATACTTCACCGGGCTTCGCGGATGAACTCGTCCATCTTTATATTGCGAAGGGCCTTTCGAAAAAGGAGGGGGCAGCGGGACTTGATGAAGACGAATTCGTGAATGTCGAAGAGCTCACCCTCGACGAAGCGCTCGCTTATGTTAAAGAGAAGAAAATTTATGACGCTAAGACAGCCTATGCCATCCAATACCTTCAGCTGCGGAGGCTTTGAAAAACTAATGGCCCGATACTTCGCGGATCTCCATATCCATATCGGCCGGACCAGGAGCGGCAGGCCTGTAAAGATAACGGGGGCAAAATCGCTGACTTTTTCAAATATCATCAGCCATGCACGGAATGAAAAAGGGCTGGATATGATTGGCATTATCGACTGCCACTCGCCGGAGGTTATTGTCGAAATGGAAAGTCTGATAGCATCCGGGGAAATGGCCGTGCAGGCCGGCGGGGGGCTTCTGTACGGGGGAATGGCGGTCATTCCCGGTTCCGAACTGGAAATTTACGATGAACAGTGCAAAGGACCGATTCATGTACTTTGCTTTATGCCGGGTATTGAAGAAATGAAGGAGTTTTCCGTCTGGCTGTCGGAACGGATGAAAAACATTAACTTAAGCTCTCAGCGGATTTATACATCGGGGCGCAGTCTCCAGGAAAAGGTGAAACAGCTTGGCGGCCTGTTCATTCCCGCCCATGTTTTCACTCCCTTCAAAAGCCTTTACGGAAGAGGGGTTAGCCAATCGCTGAAGGAAGTATTCGACCCGGATCTGATTGATGGCATTGAGTTGGGGCTTAGCTCGGACACCAACATGGCGGACGGGCTCACTGAACTGCACCGTTACCCTTTTCTAACAAATTCGGACGCCCATTCCCTCGCAAAAATCGCACGGGAATACCAGGCGATTGAAATGAACGAACCGTCATTTATGGAGTTTTCACTGGCGTTGAAAGGAGAAGGCGGAAGAAGGATTCTTGCCAATTACGGGCTTGATCCGCTCCTTGGAAAGTACCATGGAACCGTATGCGCCGAGTGCCTGGCACCATTGGCTGTGGAAGGGGAGCCGTGCGGGGAATGCGGTTCGCGGAAAACAGTCAAGGGGGTGGCCGACCGGATTTCGGAGCTCTCGACTGCCAAAAATGGACCAGGTGGCAGGCCGCCTTATGTCCATCAAGTCCCCCTTGAGTTCATTCCCGGCCTTGGCCCAAAGCTGCTCCAAAAACTGTTATGGCATTTCGGAACAGAAATGGCAATCCTGCACGAAGTTCCCCGGGAGGCGATGGAAAAAGTCATTCCCGAAAAACTTTTGAAGCTAATCATCCTTGCCCGGGAAGGGAAGCTTTTACTGAAAGCGGGCGGTGGAGGAAAATACGGAAAAGTCGAGTCTTGAAGACAGTTAGCCCGCCTTTATTAAAGGCATATCGCTAATGGACAGGCATACAATGGTATAAACCGTCCTACAGGGGGAAATGCCATGAAAAAACGTATGAACCAGTCCGTCGAAGCAGCATATTTGGGCGAGAACTCCTCAGTTTTCCTGTTTGTATCCATTCTTTTTATGATGGGGGTTATTTTCGGAGCTGTAATCGTCAATAGCATGAGCTTCGATCAAAAAGAGGATTTGTTTTATTATTTATCACAGTTTTTCAGCCAGATTGCCAATGGAAAAACATATGCATCCGGAGAGCTATTCCTACAGAGCCTCCTTCATAACAGCAAATTTATCGCACTGATGTGGGTGCTCGGCATCTCGATCATCGGGTTGCCTGTCATCCTCATCCTTCTATTCATAAAAGGAATGGTTGTCGGATTCACAGTAGGCTTCCTCGTCAGCCAAATGGGCTGGAAAGGATTCGTTTTCGCATTTGTTTCCATTCTTCCGCAAAATGTGATCATCATTCCGGTGTTTATTGTCATGGCGGCCGTCTCGATTGTGTTTTCACTCAAGATGGTTGGCAGGCAATTTACAAAAAAGTTCAGCCAGCCAATCCTGCCCTTTTTTGGGCGGTATGTTCTTGTTCTGGCGGCCGCGATTGTCCTTCTGGCGCTGGCATCAGGCATCGAAGCCTACTTGTCACCAGGATTAATGAAAGCCGTCGCTGGTAAATGAACTGATAATCAATCACACCTAATAATGATTACAATTAGTTGTTGATAATTATTTTAGTTTTTTTCTCGCAACCTATCTGATATAATGAGAAAGGACAGTTGCGAGGGAGGACGAACGGATGGAAACAAGAATTGAAAGAATAAAAAAACAGCTGCATTCATCAAGCTACAAGCTTACTCCGCAACGAGAAGCTACCGTTCGGGTTTTATTGGAAAATGAGGAAGACCATTTAAGTGCGGAAGATGTCTATCTTCTTGTAAAGGAAAAATCTCCGGAAATTGGATTGGCAACTGTTTACCGGACTTTGGAATTACTTACAGAATTGAAAATTGTCGATAAAATTAACTTTGGGGACGGTGTCTCCAGATATGATCTTCGCCAGGAAGGGGCGGCCCATTTCCATCACCACCTTGTCTGCATTGAGTGCGGGGCAGTTGATGAAATACAGGAAGACCTTCTTGAGGATGTTGAGGAAATTGTTGAAAGACGCTGGAATTTTAAAATAAAGGACCATAGGCTTACGTTCCATGGCATTTGCCACCGCTGCCAGGACAAGGAAGAGCCGGCTGAAGAGTAACGTGCCCCATGGGAAACCATTTAAAAAATCAAGAATACTTAAAACCTGCCCTTCTCCAATGAAGGGCTTTTTGTATGGCTACGTTAAAGTACAATGTTCATTTTTTGGCCAGCTCGTTAATTACCATTTCTTGATGCATTCAGGAATCTTATTAAGACATATTCCAAGCAGTTGCTTCGGCCAATGAAAACCGTGTCGGCTGCGCTCCAAAAACACATGCAAAAATCAATGCCTTCCCAACACTTAAAAGGTTTCGAATTGCCGCGCCGGATTTTTCAGGTATAATATTCACTGTTTTGGGCATACCCTGTACTAAAAACCTGAAGATTCGGGGGAGCCGCCATGCTTGTATTTTGCCGGGCCATGTACAATGCCCTAAAAGTCCTGATCCTGTTCATAGCCTGCACGTTCCTCTTTTATTATGGTATGATGTGGGTACACGAGGAATATCAGAATTACCACCGGTACGACAAACCGAAAGGGGCCGCTGTCAAAGTGTCCAAACCATTGGATACCGGTAACCCCGAATGGCTTGACCGGTTGATGTTGTTCTATAAGAGCGGGGAGTAATGCAGTATGTTGGAAGATCATTTGAAAGATTTTATGCATTTTTTATTGGTGGAAAAAGGGCTCTCGGAAAACACGATGATATCGTATGAGAGGGATCTTAAAGCATATTTGCGCCATTTGAAAACGGTACAGACTATATCGGCGATTGATGAAATCCAGCGGACCCATATCCTCCAATTTATTGGGGAGCTTAAAAACGAGGGGAAATCGGCGAAAACAATCGCCAGGCATGTCGCGTCCATTCGCTCCTTCCATCAGTTTTTGCTGAGGGACAAGGCTTCGGACCACGACCCAACCGTCCATATTGAAACACCGAAGCTTGAAAGGAATCTGCCAAAAGTGCTTAGCATGGAGGAAGTTGAAACCCTTCTTGAAGCGCCTAAAGGATCCGGGCATTTTGGGCTCCGGGATAAAGCGATGCTTGAAATCCTTTACGCGACAGGTATAAGGGTGAGCGAGCTGATTGGACTGGACTTGGACGACCTTCACTTGAGCATGGGGTTCGTTCGCTGCATAGGAAAAGGAAACAAGGAGCGGATTATTCCTGTCGGCCGTACAGCAACAGAAGCGCTGCAAAGTTATCTGGATGCCGGACGCCCAAAATTTTTGCGACAGAAATCGAGGGAAGATGCCCTTTTTCTGAACCACCAGGGGAAGAGGCTTACCCGGCAGGGATTTTGGAAAATCCTCAAAAAACTTGCTTTCGATGCGGGTATCGAAAAGGATCTTACCCCGCACACACTCCGCCATTCGTTTGCGACCCATCTTCTTGAAAATGGGGCGGACTTAAGGGCGGTTCAGGAAATGCTCGGCCATTCAGATATCTCGACTACGCAAATTTACACACATGTAACCAAAGTGAGGCTAAGGGATGTATACAGCAAATTCCATCCAAGAGCTTAATAGAGTACGAGAGCGGGAACCGGCAAATATTGTCCGGTTTTTGCTATTTTTGTCATGGATAAACCGATTATTATTCTTGTAATTTCATAGCCGTTTAGTAAAATATAGATGTCAGACTTCTGACGTTTTTCCTATGGTTAGAGGATTTACTGATAGGGTAAACTAGCCCTGTCGTTGTCTCCATGAAGAAGGAGGAATTTGTAATGAGCAATACACATGAATTTAAAAGGATTTTTCTGATTGTAATGGATTCAGTTGGAATCGGTGAGGCGCCAGATGCAGAAAAGTTTGGCGATAAAGGGTCGGATACTTTTGGTCATATAGCCGAAGCAATGAATGGCCTCAATATGCCGAACATGGCAAAGCTTGGCCTCAGCAATATCCGTGAAATCAAAGGAATTGAAAAACAGCAAAAGCCGCTTGCCTATTTTACAAAAATGCAGGAAGCATCGAATGGAAAGGACACGATGACAGGCCATTGGGAAATCATGGGCCTAAATATTCAGACTCCGTTCCGTGTCTTCCCTGAAGGATTTCCGGATGAACTGCTTTCGGAGCTTGAAGCACGGACTGGCAGGAAAATCATCGGAAACAAGCCCGCGAGCGGGACGGCCATCCTTGATGAACTCGGCCAGGAACATATGGAAACCGGCGCGCTAATCGTATACACTTCCGCCGATTCGGTTTTGCAAATTGCCGCACACGAAGAGATTGTCCCTTTGGATGAATTGTACAAAATTTGCGAAATCGCCAGGGAACTCACTCTTGATGATCCGTACATGCTTGGACGCATCATTGCACGCCCATTCATAGGGGAGCCGGGGAACTTCAAAAGAACAGCGAACAGGCATGACTATGCATTGAAACCATTTGGCCGGACAGTCATGAACGAGCTGAAGGATTCAGGTTTGGACGTTCTTGCCATCGGGAAAATTTCCGATATTTACGATGGGGAAGGCGTTACCAAATCCCTTAGGACCGTTTCGAATATGGACGGAATGGATAAGCTTGTCGATACGCTGGAAATGGACTTTACAGGGCTCAGCTTTTTGAACCTCGTCGATTTTGACGCGCTCTACGGGCACCGCCGAGACCCGGAAGGCTACGGGAAAGCGCTGGAGGAATACGATGCACGGCTGCCTGAAGTTTTTGAAAAAATGAATGAAGATGATTTGCTGATCATCACGGCGGACCACGGAAATGATCCGGTCCATCCGGGAACCGACCATACACGGGAATATGTACCGCTCCTCGTTTATTCCAAAAAACTCGACGGAGGAAAGGAACTGCCGGTCAGGAAGACATTTGCCGATATCGGCGCCACGGTTGCGGAAAACTTTGGCGTGGCAATGCCAGAACATGGGGAAAGCTTCCTTCGCGAGTTGAAGTAACCTCCGCAGTGAAATTTAGGGAAAGCTTTCGGATTTCGAAAGCTTCCCCTTTTAGTATTAAGTGTACGGAAAAAACTTATCAGTGGGTGATAGTAATGAGGATGGTAGATTTAATCGAGAAGAAACGCGACGGACTGGAATTGTCGACGGAGGAAATCAAGTATATTATTGAAGGCTATACAAATGGCTCTATACCTGATTATCAAATGAGCGCGCTTACAATGGCAATCTTTTTCAAAGGAATGACAGAAAAAGAACGTGCCGATTTGACGATTGCAATGGCTGAATCCGGAGATCAAATCGACTTGTCGGGCATCGAGGGAACCAAGGTTGATAAACATTCAACCGGAGGGGTCGGCGATACAACGACGCTCGTACTCGGCCCGCTTGTCGCTTCGGTTGGCGTCCCTGTCGCGAAAATGTCCGGGCGCGGCCTCGGCCACACAGGCGGAACAGTCGATAAGCTTGAATCGGTAGCCGGTTTCCATGTGGAAATTGAGAATTCCGAGTTTATCAACCTTGTAAACAAAAATAAATTAGCTGTCATCGGGCAAAGCGGGAATTTAACTCCGGCAGACAAAAAGTTGTATGCGCTCCGGGATGTAACTGCTACGGTCAACAGCATCCCTCTCATCGCAAGCTCGATCATGAGCAAAAAAATTGCGGCAGGCGCGGATGCCATTGTCCTGGATGTGAAAACGGGCGCGGGAGCTTTTATGAAAACGCTTGATGATTCAAGGGAGCTTGCTAAGGCCATGGTCCGCATCGGAAACAATGTCGGACGGAAAACAATGGCAGTCATTTCCGATATGAGCCAGCCGCTTGGCTATGCAATCGGAAATGCCCTTGAGGTCCAGGAAGCAATCGATACATTAAAAGGCGAAGGCCCGGCGGATTTGACGGAGTTGAGCCTGACGCTCGGAAGCCATATGGTTTACGTTGCAGGGAAAGCCAGCTCCCTCTCCGAAGCACGTGGAATGCTTGAAAAAGCGATTCAGGACGGAAGCGCGCTCGAAAAAATGAAAGTGTTCCTAAGCGCGCAGGGAGGAGATGCTTCTGTTGTCGACGAGCCAGCCCGCCTTCCTCAAGCAAGCTTTATTTTTGAACTAGAGGCGAAGGAAGATGGCTTCGTTTCGGAAATTGTTGCCGATGAAGTGGGGACTGCTGCAATGCTGCTTGGGGCGGGACGCGCGACAAAGGAATCCGAAATTGATTTGGCGGTTGGAATCGTGTTGAAGAAAAAGATTGGCGACCAGGTCAAAAAAGGCGAATCACTGGCTGCCATCCACAGCAACTTCGAGAATATTGAAGAAGTGAAGAATAAGCTTTACAGAAGCATTAGGCTTTCGGGCGCGGCCGTAGAGAAGCCAACCTTGATCTATGAGGAAATAACAGAATAAAAAACCGTTAAAGAGGCGATTCGGAGAAACCGAAGGCGCCTCTTTTTTTGTTCATTTTGTATAAAACAACCATTTTTGGAAAGGATGGAGTCTATAAAGAATGGAGGGTTATGCAAATGAAACGATTAGGTTCACTGATTCTTGCTGGACTGTTAGCCATAACACTAGTTTCACCGGAAGCATCCGCAAAGGAAGCAACTGCCGCCGACCTAGCCCAGGAGGTAAAATCGGCCATTCTGATTGAAAGGGACACAGGAACTGTCCTCTATGAAAAAAACAGCCAAGAAGCCCTTCCCCCTGCAAGTATGACAAAAGTTATGACCATGCTTCTGATAATGGAAGCCCTGGATGAGGGGAAACTTGGAATCAACGAAAAAATCCGGGCAAGCGAATATGCAGCATCAATGGGCGGATCCCAAATTTTCCTCGAAGCGGGGGAAGAAATGACGACCAGGGAATTGCTGAAAGGAATTGCAATCGGGTCGGGCAATGATGCCTCGGTCGCTATGGCTGAGAGGATTGCGGGATCTGAGGAGGCCTTTGTCGACAGGATGAACAAAAAGGGCAAAGAGCTTGGCCTGAAGCATACCGTTTTTAAAAATACGACAGGACTGCCTGAACAAGGGCATTTAAGTACAGCCGCGGATATGGCAATCATGGCCAAGGAACTATTAAAATACGAGGATATTACAAAGTATACAGGCATGTATGAAGCGTATCTCCGGGAAAATACCGACAAAAAATTCTGGCTTGTCAACACAAATAAGCTTGTGCGTTTTTACCCAGGTGTCGATGGGCTGAAAACCGGTTTTACGGCAGAAGCAAAATACTGCCTCACAGCCACCGCCCAAAAAAATGGCATGAGGGTCATCGCCGTTGTCTTTGGAGCACCGACTTCAAAAGCGAGGAATGCCCAGGTGTCGAAAATGCTTGATTATGCTTTCGGCCATTATGAAACCCATCCGCTCTACCAAAGGAATGTTGCAGTTGGGGAAGCGGCAGTGAGCAAGGGCAGCCTTAAAAGGATTGAAGCTGTCACAAGCGAACCGATTTCCATCCTCACAAAAAAGGGAGAAAAAATCGATGATATCAAAAGGGTTATCAACATTAACAAAACCCTGAAGGCCCCTATCCAAAAAGGCGATAAAGTGGGGACGATCCGGCTGATGAAAGATGGCCGGCTACTGCAGGAAAGGGACCTGGTTGCAAGCAGGAATGTCGGCGAGGCTGGCTGGTGGACGCTGTACAAAAGGTCAATGGGGCTATTTACGAAAGCCGGAAAATGAATTGATGTCGAATTCGGAAACTTTTCAACTACCTTTAGCGAATTGCCACTAGTTTTGTCTTTGGAGAAGGATTTGGCATCACGGATATCGAATTGAACTCACTGTAAGGCGCCCCGCCAATACATGGGCGGGCTTAATTGGGCCGGATTTCGGACAATTGCCGGAGAAACAATTTAGGAGGCCAAATACAGTGAGTCTGAACATCGAAATGGAAGTAATGAGCGAAGTGTTATGCATCCGGTTAAGCGGCGAACTTGACCACCATACCGCTGACGGGCTGCGATCCCAGGCAACGGACGCCATTGAGTCGCAAGGGATCCGCCATATTGTCATGAACCTGGAGGGGCTGACATTCATGGATAGTTCCGGCCTGGGCGTCATTCTTGGGCGATATAAACAGTTGAAGCAGCTTCATGGGGAACTGGTCGTATGCTCCGTCTCCCCAGCGGTAGAAAGATTGCTGGACATGTCAGGCCTGTTTAAAATTATCAGGATGGAACCAACCGAAGCCTATGCGCTCCAACGATTGGGGGTTGCCTGATGCGAAACGAAATGAGCCTGCAATTTAGCGCTCTTAGCCAAAATGAATCTTTTGCCAGGGTGACGGTAGCCGCGTTTATCGCCCAGCTCGACCCGACAATGGATCAATTGACCGAAATCAAAACTGTCGTTTCAGAAGCAGTCACGAATGCTATCATCCACGGTTATGACAATGATCCGAATGGGATCGTCTATATCGACGTGGCGATTGAAGCTGAAACGGTTGAAATCACCATTAAAGACAAAGGAAACGGGATAGCGGATATTGAAGAGGCACGCCAGCCGCTATTCACAACAAAGCCGGAATTGGAGCGCTCAGGCATGGGGTTCACGATAATGGAAAACTTCATGGATGAAGTTGACATCCAATCCGAGCGTGGAAAAGGCACGGAAATCAGGTTACGGAAGAATTTATCCCGAAGCAAGATGCTTTGCAATTAAGGAGACCGCCTATGGACGTAGAGGTCAAAAAAGAAAGCAACCAGCCGTTTCTAAAGGACCATGAGGTAAAGGAGTTAATTAAAAGAAGCCACGAGGGTGATGAACAAGCCCGCGATATAATCGTCGAAAAAAATATGAGGCTTGTCTGGTCCGTAGTCCAGCGGTTTTTGAATCGCGGATATGACCCGGACGACCTTTTCCAAATCGGCTGCATCGGCCTGTTAAAGTCGGTGGATAAATTTGATTTATCGTATGACGTTAAATTTTCGACTTATGCGGTGCCGATGATTATCGGGGAAATCCAAAGATTCATCCGGGATGATGGAACGGTAAAAGTAAGCCGTTCGCTGAAAGAGACCGGAAATAAAATTCGCCGGGCAAAGGATGAATTATCGAAGTCGCTCGGCCGTGTTCCAACTGTCAATGAATTATCCGCCCATCTTGGGATCTCGCCCGAGGAAATCATCCTCGCCCAGGAAGCTTCCCGTGCCCCGGCTTCAATTCATGAGACGGTTTATGAAAACGATGGCGATCCCATCACGCTCCTCGATCAAATCGACGATGGCAATGATGGGAAATGGTTTGATAAAATAGCCTTGAAAGAGGCGATTCAAGAATTGGATGAAAGGGAAAAGCTGATTGTATATTTGAGGTATTATAAGGACCAGACACAATCAGAGGTAGCCCAGCGGCTTGGGATTTCCCAAGTACAGGTATCCCGTTTAGAAAAGAAAATATTACAGCAAATGAAGAGCCATATGGATTATTAAATCCATATGGCTTTTTTTGTTGTCCAGGTAATTATACTATTGAACATTTGTGGATAACTCGAATTAAGTTATTGTAATCCAGCTCCAGCGCCTAGCCCCTCGAGGTCATAAGCCAGTTCCCTCCGGAGGGCAGGCCCATCCTGCGGGCCCCGTCTTATGCTGGTCGGGGCTGACCAAGGCGCTTGCGCATTTTGTTCCCCCTAGAGGGCTTTACCCTCAATTTATGAGGCAATTATTGCCTTTCATTAAGGCGGCCTGTTTCAACCATACTAGCAATACAAGGAAAACTATGTCTGGAAGTGAGTGTTTTGGAAAAAACAATCTATATCCGCATGAGGAACAGAATGTTTGCCAGTCAGGACCAGGAAATCATGATTGGCGATATCGCCCAGATTCTCGCACCCGAAGGCATGGAGCGGGCGATTAAGGAATTGTCCATCCACCAAATCACGAAGAAAGACAGCAATTTTGTCGTCATTGATGCCATGAAAGTTATAAGAAAAATAACAGGGGTGTTTCCCGGATCCGACATTCAGGCAATCGGGCCCGCCCAGACTTTAATTGAAGTGAAAATCGAAAAAAGGCGCTTGCTCTCATTGCCTTTTTTTATCTTAATATGGCTCTTGCTCTTTTTCGGATCAGCGATGGCGATAATGAACTTCCATGATGATGTCAGTATGAAAAGCGTCCAGGCCAAATTATACMCCATTATTACCGGGGAAGTGTCAGACACGCCACTGTTGTTCCAAATCCCTTATTCCTTTGGGCTTGGGATAGGGATGGTCCTGTTTTTTAACCATATTTTCAAAAAACGGATTAATGAGGAACCCAGTCCATTGGAAGTTGAAATGTTCAATTACCAGCAGGCCATGGATAATTACGTAATAATCCATGAAAATCGGGAGAGTATGAAGCGCCTTGACGACAATTGAAGTCATAATGACGGTATTTATTGCCGTAAGCGGCGGGCTTGCAGTGGGTTCCGGATTTGTGGCTTTTCTGACTGTACTTGGGATTATCCCGCGCCTGGCTCAAATATCGAAAACCGCAAATAAAGCTGTCTGGTATGAGGCAGCTGTTATTATCGGTACAATGGCTGGAATTTATGGGGGCCTCAGGGACCCAGTGCTGGGGCTTTCCCCTTACTTCCTAATCCCAATGGGCCTTGCGGGGGGACTTTTTGTTGGCATGATTGCCGGCGCGCTTGCGGAGGTTCTCAATGTCATTCCCATCCTTGCAAAAAGGCTGAACATTGACGGAAAAATCATCACACTGCTCATGGCTGTTGTTTTTGGAAAAATTTTTGGTTCGCTCTTTCAGTGGCTTTATTTTATAAAACGCTAACCGACAGGAAAGGAGGGGCGTTGCCGAATGCCCAGGAAGGTAATTTTGATTACCGATGGCGATGAGTATGCGAGGAAGGCTGTCGAACATGTAGCGGCGGAAATTGGCGGCCGATGCATATCCCTGTCTTCAGGGAATCCATCTTTGCTTGGCGGGCCTGACCTTGTCCGGCTCATCCAAAAGGCCGAAAAAGACCCGGTACTAGTCATGTTTGACGATAGCGGGCTGATTGGGGAAGGACCCGGCGAAGCAGCTTTGAAATATGTTGCTTCCCATCCTGATATCGAAGTGCTGGGCATTGTGGCAGTTGCTTCAAACACACACCAGGCGGAATGGACAAGGGTCAACGTCTGTATAGACCGGTTTGGGGAATTAACCCCAAATGGCGTGGATAAGTTTGGTGTACAGGAAATGGAAACCGGAAGAATCTATGGGGACACTGTCTATTGCCTCGATAGCCTGGATGTGCCCGTTATAGTCGGGATAGGCGATATCGGAAAAATGGCGCGCAGGGACCACTACGCTTTGGGTGCCCCGATAACGAAAAAAGCCGTTGAGATTATTCTCGAAAGGAGCGGGTACTATGATCAGCAAGAATGAGGAGAAGACGCTGCTTCCTAAATCCCTTGCAGAAATTGAAACGTATATGAAGGAACATGCCGGCCTCGGCAAAAGCTTCGACCTTGGGGTCAGAAAACTAAAGATCCTTAGGAAGGATGTCCATTTCTACTACGTAAACGGCCTTTGTGATACTTCATTTATTATTGAAATCATTGAAACACTGACCGAACAAAATGAAAGTAAAAAAATGGTTTCGGGAATTCTCCAGTATCTCGAACAAAACCTCGTCCATCAATCCGTTACGAGGGTTTATTCAATTGAGGATTTTGTTACCGCTGTCCTCTCGGGCCTCGTTGTGTTCGTAATGGATGGGGAAGGAATTGGCCTGTCGGTTGATACTAGAGGATACCCGGGAAGGCAGCCCCAGGAGCCTGACACTGAAAAAGTAGTCCGGGGATCAAGGGACGGCTTTGTGGAAAATATCATTCTGAACACTGCCCTGACGAGGAGAAGGATCCGTGATGAGAGGCTCCGGTTTGAGATGATTCACGTCGGATTAAGATCAAAAACGGATATTGCGATTGGTTATATAGAAGATGTCGCCAATCCTGGCCTTGTTGATAAAGTTAGGAAAGAGCTAAAGGCCATTGAAGTGGATGGCCTTCCAATGGCGGATAAGACGATTGAGGAGTTTATTGTAAAACAAGGTTTTAACCCGTATCCTTTGGTGAGGTACACGGAAAGGGCGGATGTCGCTTCCGTCCATTTGCTTGAAGGGCATGTGCTGATTTATGTCGACACTTCACCAAGCGTCATCATTGCACCAGCAACGTATTTTCACCATGTCCAGCATGCCGAGGAATACAGGCAATCTCCCGCGGTGGGAACGTTCGTGCGTTGGACTAGGTTTTTGGGAATCCTATCTTCCATCATGCTCCTCCCGCTTTGGTATTTATTTATCGTCGAACCAAGTCTGCTTCCAGAAAAATTATCGTATATCGGACCGAACGACAAAAGCAGCATCCCTATGATCATTCAGCTGATTCTTGCGGATTTGGGGATTGAATTCCTTCGGATAGCAGCCATCCATACCCCTACGCCGTTATCCACGGCGATGGGGTTGATAGCGGCTGTCTTAATCGGCCAGATTGCGGTGGATGTAGGCCTCTTTGTGCCGGAGGTCATTCTTTATGTGGCTGTATCGGGGATTGGAACGTTTACAACACCAAGTTATGAATTGAGTGTGGCGAATAAAATTTTCAGGTTCATGCTGCTAATCATCGTAGCATTCTTCCACACCCCCGGTTTTATTATCGCGACTACGGCCTACCTGCTATTTTTAATCCGTATAAAATCATTTGGGATTCCTTATTTATGGCCATTTATACCGTTCGATCCGAAAGCGTCTATCCAAATATTGATTCGCAGGGCGGTTCCCGGTGCCATCCTTCGCCCGAAAATCATGAACGCAAGCAATCGTTCCCGCCAATCCTCCAGGTGACGGAAATGCATTGCGGTTTGGGGTAGGATATGCTAAAGTAATTTTTAATTAAAAAAGGACGGGCATATTCGTTTCTGGACAGCACCAGCCAAGGGCCTGTCCTTTTCTTTACCTGAATGCCCGGTACATGATTTGACGCCATTTTAGCAGGGAGAGGGAAATTCATGCATTTTCATGGGACGGTTGGAGTAAATCAGGCGGGGAATCTGGAAATCGGTGGAGTCGACGCCATTGAATTGGCAAACCGGTATGGAACCCCGCTTTATGTATATGATGTCGCTTTGATCCGGGAACGGGCCAGAGGATTTAAACGCGAATTTGAAAAACAGGGCGTAAAGGCCCAGGTCGCCTATGCAAGCAAGGCATTCTCGACGATTGCAATGGTCCAGCTTGCCGCCGAAGAAGGCCTGTCACTTGATGTGGTTTCGGGTGGAGAGCTGTATACAGCCCAGGCAGCGGGTTTTCCGGTTGAAAAAATTCATTTTCATGGCAATAACAAAAGCAGGGAAGAATTGGAGATGGCAATCGGACTTGGGATAGGCTGTATTGTAGTCGACAATTTCCATGAACTTTCCATGCTGCAGGACATATGCGCAGAAAGGAATGCAAAGGCTAAAATCCTGCTGCGAGTAACCCCGGGAATTGAAGCACACACACATGACTACATCCTTACGGGGCAGGAAGATTCAAAGTTTGGTTTTGACTTGGTCAACGGCCAGGCTGAACGTGCTTTGAAATTCGCCTTGGAAGATTCCTGTTTTGAATTGCTTGGCGTACACTGCCATATTGGTTCACAAATTTTCGAAACAACCGGCTTTATCCTGGCTGCGAGGAAAATAGTTGAAAAACTGGCCGCCTGGAAAGATGCCTATTCTTTTAAAACAAAGGTCCTTAATCTTGGAGGCGGCTTCGGAATCAGGTATACGGACGAGGACAACCCGCTTCCGCCATCGGCTTACGTGAGCGAAATTATTGCTGAGGTAAAACAACTGGCAACAGCCCATTCAATGGAAATGCCGGAAATTTGGATTGAACCGGGCCGCTCGCTTGTAGGTGATGCAGGGATAACCCTATATAAAACGGGCTCGAGCAAGGAAGTCCCCGGGGTCAGGAAATATCTTGCTGTCGACGGGGGAATGACCGATAACATCAGGCCGGCCCTCTACCAGGCAAAGTACGAGGCTGTCCTGGCTTCAAGGCCACTGGCTGAGCCGAAAGAAACCGTATCGATCGCGGGTAAATGCTGCGAATCGGGCGATATGCTCATTTGGGATTTGCCGCTGCCTGAGTCCGGGCAGGAGGAAATTCTCGCTGTATTCTGCACAGGCGCTTACGGTTACTCAATGGCCAATAATTACAACAGAATACCGCGCCCCGCGGTTGTGTTTGTCGAAAATGGACAAGCCTCACTTGTAGTCAAAAGGGAGACCTACGACGACCTCCTTCAATATGACCTTCCGTATGTATCTTCAGAAAAAAAAGCAACTGCCCGTAAATAGGGCAGTTGCTTTTTTGATAAAAAGTATCCAACTGGACGAGCCTAAGAATAGCAAAATTTCATTCAATCAATAACGTAATCTATTGCTTTACTTACTCGAAAAAAGAGCGGATGGCATCCGCGATACTTTTGAAAAACTTCTTCAGATTTGCCAAAATCCCTTTCCCTTCTTCAGAATCAAGGAATTTTGAAAATTTGTCCTTCGCCATGTTCAGCTGATCCCCGACCTGTCCCCAGTCAATGTTCAAGTCCTGGAGCTTTTTGAAAAGGGCGGTCAGTGACTGGAGCTCTTCGCTTGTTAAATCAACTTTAAGCTCCTTGGCCTGTTGTTGAATCAATGCTTTAAGTTCCTCTTCGTCCTTCGGTTTTTCTTTTGCAATTTCTTCCTTTACCTTCGCGATCAGCGCTGATGCATTTTCCTTGCCGATTGAATCGCCAAGCTTAGCGGTTTCGACCATTTCCTGGTTCGCCGCCTGTTTTATTTCTTCAGGGATTGTTTCGTCTGCGGAAATTTCATACGCCTTAATGATGCCTGTAAGGGCCGCTGTTCCGGAAACGGCAACCGGGGCAGTAATATAGATGCTGGCGTCTTTAACCCCCGCTGTCATGAGGGCATTCAGGTACATTTCATCCGTTACCCATGTAATGTTTTTTGTTGTGACGGTAAGGCCTGTATCCTTCTTTTTCATCGTAATGGCGGAAGAGGAAATCGCCCTCGTGCCGATCATTGCTTTTGGCACGTATTTCCCCAAGTATTGATGCTCTTCCTTATTTGATACCGTAACTACCTGGACATCCCCGGGAGCGCCCATTTCTTTTAAAAGTGCTTCTTTTTGCACATCAGACAGGTTTTCGCCCAATGTCACAATCATATCTCCTTCGGCCAAATCCGCCGAAACAGTGAACGGCATTGCAAAAATGCAAACTGCCGCCAGAATACAAAAAATCTTTTTCATAATTCCCTCCAAAAGGTGGTATAAATTTTCCCCGTAGCCAAGGCAGTGATGGTTAGAAACCTAGACCGAAACTTCCTGCGGGCAAGGGGTATGGATAAAAATCTTATTATAGTGTAGAATGGTTGGCATTGGCATCCATTTTTATTGGAGGTGGGACCAATGCCGTATAAAAACAACTTGGTGCTCCTGCTCGTTCTAATAGCCTTCGCCTTCGTTTGGGGGATCATTTACTGGATCTTTATTTCATGGCCTTTTGTTTGAAAAACATTGCCCGGCCACCACTTGCCTTGTCCCTAGTTGCCCCGGTCCGCGAAATTATGTATGATTAACGATAGCGTAACTTCGGGGGACAATAAACATATACTAATCAAAAACCATCCAATCCAAAAAACATGGTTACAGGAAAGGCCTATAACTATAATGAGGGATCAAAATGTTAATACGCTATAAAAAACAGTTTGAAAAGATAGCAATGGGACTAATGTCTTTCATGCCTGGCGAAAAAGATATTAAGAAATTGCAGCAATCCATGAAACAATACGAAACTGAAGAAGGCTGGCAGCTTTTCCTCTGGAAGGAGGAAGACATCACCGGACTGATCGGCATTGTCCATACAAGTGATGATACGGCCGAAATCCAGCATATTTCCGTTAACCCATCCCATCGTTGCCAGGGAATTGGGCGTGCCATGATTGAGGGCATCCGGGAAATGTTTCCGGACAAAACAATCGAGGCGAACGAATTGACCGCTCCGTTTTTGGAGAAGTGCTCACAAAGTGAAAGCGCGGGAAGTGAAGGTTAATCACTTCCTGCGTTTTGTTTTCTCCGTTCAAGTGCCTTTTTCCTTTCCAAAATGACCTGGGACCGGTCACGGACCTTGTGGCGGTCAATTATACTCCCGGGAGGCAAACCTCCATCCCTGCACCATTCAGCCCCCATTAGGCGGCAAGCCTCGATGCACTGCTCCTCAAGTTTGCCGTCCTTGATTGGAATAATGATCCCATTGTACTCTTTTCCATCCTTTACCCTTAAAATCAGCTCGTCTAATCGCAAAATTAATTTTTTGCCATCAATTCCAAGTGTATCAAGGGTCGAATCCTTGCCGCTTAAAATTGTCCTCGCTTTTTGAAGTGTGCGCAAAGCGCCGGCCGTATTGCCCCTTCGATAATGGTAACAGCCCACAGCGAGCTGGATGAAGCCCACCCAAATGGAGTCCTTGTTTCCTTTGTCTTGCTCTTTCCAATAGTCCTCCAATAGTTCATGGCATTCAAAGTAATCACGGTCGCCATGGAAATGCGCCAAATAGTTGATAAATGCATCCGGATACATGCCATTCCTCCCGAAGTTTGCTTGGTCTACAAACAGTTTATCACAAAGGGACGGCAAAGAGCCCGCAAGGCAATTGCGGGCTCTTATGCGAAAGAATCGTCCATTGGTTAATACCAGGCTGCACCTACGATGACTAGCAGGATGAAAAGGACAACAATTAAAGCAAAACCTGCCCCGAAACCACAGCGAACTCCATCTCCCATATTATAACCTCCTATTGGTTTTGTATCTTTTCCATACATGCTATGAATGAGCCAAGCTGTGTGTCTGGGCGCAAAACATGATAATTGTTTTTCCAATTCCGCCAAAATCTACCCTCTCCGGGCAGTTGCATTAAATTCTTGTTGGAATAACACATTTTAATCCACTATACTAGTAATAGTCTAAACTAAATACATACAACAGAACTTTGGTGAAAATTTATGCATTATAATGTGAAGCTCGATACATTCGAGGGGCCGCTCGATTTGCTGCTCCATTTAATCAATACGCTTGAGATTGATATATACGACATCCCGGTCGCCCGGATTACCGAGCAATACCTGCTTTACATCCACACAATGAAAGAGCTGAAACTCGACCTTGCAAGCGAATACCTTGTCATGGCCGCGACGCTTTTGGCAATCAAAAGCAAAATGCTGCTTCCAAAACAGGAAGAGGAGCTGTTTGATGAGGGCGATGAAACCGGTTTTGAAGAAGATCCGCGAAACGAACTCGTCGAAAGGCTGATTGAATATAAAAAGTTCAAGGAAGCGGCACTCGAATTAAAGGGATTTGAGGAAGAACGGAGCCTGATTTACACGAAAGCGCCGAGCGACCTTTCCGAATACCAAAAGGAGGCAGCCACACAGCGTGCGCTCGCTCCCTCCGTTTCTCTTTATGACATGCTCGCTGCATTCCAGAAACTTATGCGTAGAAAACGCCTGCAAAAACCGCTTGCAACCAAAATTACCCGGCAGGAAATCTCTATTGAAAAAAGGATGGATGATATCCTTGCCTTGCTGAGCAGCAAGGCAGAGGCAGTCGATTTCTATGATTTGTTTCCTTCATCGGAAAAAGAGTATATCGTCGTGACGTTCCTTGCGGTGCTTGAACTAATGAAACGGAACGAAATCCTTGCCGAACAGGCCGAAAACTTCGGTGGGATTCAAATCATACCAGCACGGAAAGGAGCAGCGGCAGTTGGATATTATTAATTACCATAGCATTCTAGAGAGCCTTCTATTCGCCGCGGGGGATGAAGGCCTTTCCATCAAGCAGATTGCCGAAGTCCTGGAAGTGGACGAAGAGAGGGCGGCAAAAATAATCGACGAACTGAAGGAGAACTTTGAAAATGATCCGGGGCGCGGCTTAGTYGTCATCCTTTTGGCTGGCACGGTCCAGCTTGGCACAAAAAAAGAAAATGCACCATACTTGAAGAAACTGGTGGAAGCACCGGGTTCAGCTAGCCTTTCGCAGGCAGCGCTCGAAACTCTTGCCATTATTGCCTACAAACAGCCGATTACAAGGGCGGAAATAGAAGAAATACGAGGGGTAAAAACAGAAAGGCCCCTTCAAACATTGATGTCGAAAGCTCTTATTAAAGAAGCTGGCCGGGCTGAAGGTTCAGGGCGCCCCTACCTGTATGGGACAACGAAAGAGTTTCTTGATTACTTTGGCCTGAAAAGCATCGATGAACTTCCGCCACTACCCGACAAAAATGAAGATGAATTCATCCAGGAAGAAGCCGACCTGTTTTTCGGGAAATTCCAAGAGTGAAGCAGGGGACGTATCCCTCGCTTCATTCCCTTCTAGGAAGCCATGAGGAAGCGGTACTTGCCAATGGAATATGCTACTATGTAACTATGATTGATGATAAGGAGAGGGAAGCCGTCATGATGATTAAAAAGAGCATTGGATACGAACTTGAAAAAGAAAAGTCGAATACTTCCGAGGATTTTTTTAACAGAAGCGAACTTACATATAGTGATGAAGGCAAGGAAAAAACGCTCCATGTGCTTTACCTTCGTTATTTTGATGAAAAATTTGCCGAATTTGTGCCGTTTGAACACGACCCCCTATTTAAGGCGGGAGGGAAAGAAATTTTCTTTAAAGATTTGGTCGCACTTGTCTGCATGATTAAAAATCCGGGCCTGCGAAACCGTAAAAGGCTATACCTTCACACACAAAAGGAGTTTGCTTCCTATTTCAAGGGAATTGACTACTCAAAGGTGCAGGGGATTTTTGAATCACTTGAATCCAAGGGAAGTTATGACCTCACTTCCCCACTTGATTTTGTTCTCGAGCATAATTAAGGGCGAGTCATAAATGAGTAAAAGATTTTAAACTATCAAGACAAAAAACAGGGGAAACCCTGTTTTTGTTGTCTCCGGAGACATGCTAGCAAAAAAGCAATGCTTGTTTTATCGTTGCTTTTGGTCGCCGGTTGAGAGTGGTGTTGAATCGTCCATCATCCAAAAGGTGAAAAATAGCGTTGGCGAATTGCCAGAGGGAAACCAAAAATATACGCTGTTATGATTTGAACAGTGGTGGTCAAGGGTTCCTTCGGGCGTTAAAAGAAGATTTGGTGACCCGAATGGTTGTCACAAGTTGTTTTACTAAAACTGCCCTCCTCATCGTGTTGTTGGTCATAATGGCCAGCGACCGGCATAAACTTGTACAAATACAAGTAGGAGTGCGAACCCGCAATGAAAATAGTGAAACGACCAGCCATCATCTTTCTTCTCTTTATCCTCATTCTAGGCATTATTCCATTGCGCCCTGTAGCGGCATTTTCGGTTAGTGGACAAGCTGCCGTATTAATGGAACAAAAAACCGGCCGTGTTTTATTCGAAAAGCAGCCCCATACTCCAATGAGGATTGCAAGCATAACGAAAATCATGACCGCAATCCTGGCGATAGAGTCAGGTAAGTTGGACCGTTATGTCAAGGTCAGTGAGCGGGCGGTCCGGACCGAGGGGTCGTCGATTTACTTGAAGCCAGGGGAAAGAATAACACTTGAAGACCTTGTTTATGGACTTATGCTCCGGTCCGGGAATGACTCGGCCGCCGCGATTGCCGAATTTGTCGGGGGAAGCGAAGAGGGGTTTGCTTTTTTAATGAATCAGAAAGCGGCGGAAATAGGTATGTACAATACTGTCTTTTCCAATCCGCATGGGCTTGACAACAAAGAAAACCATTTTTCAACGGCGTATGATATGGCTTTGCTGACCAGGTATGCTATGAATAATGAGGTGTTCCGGAAGATTTCCGGGACTAAGGTCCACCGGGCGCCGAATCCGGAAGAAGCCTGGGATAGGGAGTGGAGGAATAAAAACCGTCTCCTTTCCATGTACTCCTACTGTACCGGCGGGAAGACCGGGTATACGAAACGGGCGAAAAGGACGCTTGTGACAACGGCCAAAAAAGGGGACATGGAACTGATAGCCGTTACCCTTAACGCACCGGACGATTGGAATGACCATATTGGCATGTTCGAATCCGGGTTCGCGACCTATGATATGGCAGAGGTTCTGCCTGAAGGAAACATCCGGTTGGAAAAAGAGCCATACAAAAATGGCGACATCTATATAAGAAATCCTGTTCTATACCCTTCCACGGAAAAGGAAATCGGCAAATTCTCAGTTGAATACAAGCTGAAACACCCAAAAAGGGGGAAATTCCCCGGAGAAGCAGCCAATGGGGTAGCCGAAGCCGGTAAAGCAATCATTTACCTGGATGGAAGGGCGATCAAAACCGTTTCAGTCCTTTTTAAGCCCCATGAGAAAAATAAAACCGGATATCTCTTCGGCTTCAAGCAAATGATGGTTAAAGTAATGGGTTTAAAAAGCAATGGTTAATTATATATGGGTTATCTTAACCTTGATTGGAATCGTGTTTGCGATGTTCAATGGAACGATGCATGAAGTAAACCAGGCAATATTCAAGGGGGCGAAAGACGCCGTAACTCTTTGCATTGGCCTCGTGAGCATTCTTGTCTTTTGGCTTGGGATGATGAAAATTGCGGAGGAAGCCGGTATTTTGAAATGGCTGGCCAAAATTTTCAAGCCGATTATCAGGCCTCTTTTTCCGGAGGTGCCGGCCAACCMCCCCGCCATGGGATATATCCTCTCAAACATCATTGCCAACATGTTTGGCCTTGGAAACGCCGCCACCCCCCTTGGCCTAAAGGCGATGGAACAAATGCAAACCTTGAACAATAGAAAAGATACGGCGAGCCGCTCGATGGTTACGTTCCTCGCAATTAATACCGCGAGCGTAACCATTTTGCCGACGACCGTAATCGCCATCCGATTAAATTACAATTCGGCTTCCCCGGCGGAAATCGTCGTTCCCACCTTGATCACTACCATACTCTCGGCGATTGCCGCTATCCTGATAGACCGGTATTTTTATTGGCGAAGAAGCCGTAAAGGGGGATGAGATGGGAGCTATCGCAAATATTTCACTTTGGTTTATCCCTTTGACAATTGCTGCCATCCTGATTATCGGAACTCTTAAGCAAGTGCCAACCTATGAAAGCTTTGTTGACGGAGGGAAGGAAGGGATCAAAATTGCTGTGTCCATTATTCCTTTCCTTGTCGGCATGTTGGTCGCAGTATCAATTTTCAGGGCATCTGGGGCACTGGATGCATTGACTGGCTGGATCAGGCCATGGCTTTCGAATATGGGCCTCCCGCCGGAAATTGTCCCGCTCGCCCTTATTCGCCCGATTTCAGGTACTGCGGCGCTTGGGATGACGAGCGACCTTATTGCCACGTACGGCCCAGACTCGTTCCCAGGCCGCCTAGCCTCAATCCTCCAGGGGAGCACGGACACAACCTTTTATGTCCTTACAGTTTATTTTGGCTCGGTTGGAATCAGGAAAATGGGCGATGCATTGAAGGTCGGATTGCTTGCTGATGTTGTTGGCATCCTCGTTGCAATCTTTGTCGCCCTTCTTGTTTTTTGAAAAATATCACGCAAAGAACCATCCTTTGCCCGCCTGCAATTCTACAGGCGGGTTTTGCATTTCGTATTTCCCATTGTCCAAGGTTTATGGCGCTGCTTCCGGAAAAAGGTTTTCAGACTTTGAAATCAGGAGGAATTGTGTCATAATTCATTAGAAAACAATTTCACTATAATTAAATAGGAATTTATTGAGGTGGCATAGATGGAACGGTTGCAAAAAGTTATCGCCCGGGCGGGAATCGCTTCGAGAAGGAAAGCGGAAGACTTGATCAAGGGAGGTAAAGTAAAGGTTAATGGCAAGGTCATTACAGAGCTCGGAGTAAAAGTATCTCCATCAGACAGGGTGGAAGTGGAAGAGGTTCAGATCCAGCGTGAAGAACCTGTTTATTTCCTATTTTATAAACCGCGCGGAGTCATCTCGACGGTCAAGGACGAAAAGGGCAGGAAGGCTGTAACAGACTTTTTTCCCGATATTAAAGAAAGGATTTTTCCGATTGGGCGGCTGGATTATGATACTTCGGGCCTCCTGCTCCTGACGAATGACGGCGATTTTGCGAATTTGCTCATGCATCCGAGGAGTGAGATTGATAAGGTGTATGTGGCAAAGACAGAAGGCATCCCTCAAAGGGAAGCTTTAAGGAAGCTTGAAAAAGGAATTAAGCTGGAGGATGGGAAAACCGCGCCTGCCAAAGTAAAAATGCTTTCGAGCGATAAAAAGAAACAAACCGCCATCATTGAGATTGCCATTCATGAAGGCAGGAACAGGCAGGTAAGGCGGATGTTTGAAGCTATCGGACATCCCGTTGCCAAGCTGAAGCGTGAACGGTATGCATTCCTGACACTTGGAGGCTTGAAAGCTGGTGAAATGCGCGAGTTGACTCCTCATGAGGTAAAGCAGCTCCGGGCACTTGCCATGCAAGCGGGCAGAAAGAATTCATAAATCTGTCACAATTTCTAAAACGTTTACACAGTGGTCATGTTGAAAAGTGATATAATTTAGCAGAACATTGATTATTTTTTGGGGGAAACGCAATGAAAAAACGGCGGTTGGCAATAAGGACAGCCATTCTGGTGCTTTTGGTCGCAGCCGTAGCCTACACGCTCTACGCGAATTTTACAAAAGAAGAGCGAGCGAGGGCAAAAGCTGGTGACATAGCCCCGAATTTTGTCCTAACAGATCTAGAAGGCAATAAACACAAGCTGTCAGACTATAAAGGGCAGGGGGTATTCCTGAATTTCTGGGGAACATGGTGCAAGCCATGTGAAGAGGAAATGCCCTATATCAACAACCAATACAAACAGTTTAAAGACAAAGGGGTACAGGTGCTTGCTGTCAATATTAGCGAATCGAATGTAGCTGTTAGCAGCTTTTCGGAAAAGTACGGCCTTACATTCCCGATTCTCCTCGACAAAGACAGCCAGGTTATGAACACTTACGGGGTTGGCCAGCTTCCGGCTACGTTCCTTGTGGATAAGGAAGGAAAGATTGTTAAATATCATACTGGCCAGCTGACGGAGCATACAATCAAACAATTTATGGAAAGCATCGAACCTTAAAAGAATATAGGGAGTTTTTAAAATGAAGGATGTCAAGTGTGAGTGCGGCCATGTGAATCCCCATGGCACGGTGCTGTGCGAGGCTTGCGGAAAGGCGCTTGATGAATCCGCAGCTGCTGAAAAGCTGCATGACATGCGCTATGAAGGAAGCTCCCGGCGCTCGCAGACTTACAACAAAACAATCGTTGATAAGATTTGGAACTTTTTTTCTTCTGTAAAGGTGGGGGTATGGCTCATTGTCATCACCCTGGTTGCATCGGCAATCGGGACAATCCTGCCGCAGGAAATGTACATACCTCCTGTTATGCCCGCGGCAGAGTATTATGCGGACCAGTATGGCTGGGCAGGGAAGATTTATTATGCACTTGGCTTCCATAATATGTACAGTTCGTGGTGGTACCTCATCCTGATTGCGATGATTGGCATCTCGCTTGTCATTTGCAGCCTTGACAGGGTTATCCCGCTGTACAGGGCTTTGAAGGCGCAAAGGGTAATCCGGAATGACGGTTTTTTAAAAAAACAACGGGTATTCGGGATTACTGAAAATGTTGCGGGCGATGCGGTTATTGAAACAGTGAAGAATAACCTTGAATCGAAAAATTACAAGGTCCGGGAAGATGGCGGGAACCTTCTTGCCGAAAAAGGCCGGTTTTCCAGATGGGGCCCTTATGTGAATCATGTTGGGCTGATTATTTTCCTGATTGGCGGAATGCTCCGCTTTGTCCCGGGAATGTACATTGATAAAGTCCTTTGGATCCGTGAAGGGGAAACGAAGGCAATACCGGGTACTGAAAATGAATATTACCTCCAGAACAATAAATTCATCCTTGAAGTATACGACAAAGAAAAGGACGACCCGGTTTTCAGGGAGGCGCTTGAAAGGGCGGGGACTGTTGCGAAGACGTACCAATCCAATGTGGTGCTGTACAAAAAATCGTCCGATTCGCTGCCCGGTGAAAAGCCAAAGCTTATAAGAGTGAAAGACTCTGAAATTCGAGTCAATGAACCTTTGAAATTCGAAGGGTTTGCCCTTTACCAGGTAGATTACAAGCTGGATGAACTGAATACGATGACTTTCTCCCTAACGGAAAAAGAAACAGGAAAAGCTTTTGGTGACATAAAGATAGATTTGTATGAACCACAAAAAAACTATGAGCTTGGGAATGGTTACAAAGTCCGCCTCCTAGGCTATTACCCTGATTTCGAATTTGGGGAGGACGGGGAACCGGACACGAAATCAAGGATTCCGAATAATCCTGCGTTTGTGTTTAAAATGATTACACCGGATAAACCGGAAGGCGAAGTCAGCTTTGCGGCAATCAGACAAACGATTGAGCCTGAAGGAAGCAATAAGTATAAAATGCAATTCAAGGCAGTCGAAACGAAGAATGTGTCCGCCCTGACAGTCAGGAAGGACAGGACCCTTTGGCTGATCGCGCTTGGAGGCCTTATTTTCATGATTGGAGTTGTCCAGGGATCCTACTGGAACCACCGGAGGATTTGGATACAGAAACGGGATGGGGATATTTGGGTTTCCGCCCATACGAATAAAAACTGGCATGGGCTTAAGCGTGAAATAGACACGGTCCTTGCAGGCACAACAATAAAGATTCCTGAAGACCAGCTTCAGGAGAGCAAACCGGAAGGAGAGGCGGAACTTGGTTGAAATAAGCAGTAATTTGCTATTCATAGCATTTATTTTATACCTGATAGCCACGCTGCTATTCGGCGGTTCAATTAAGACGGCAAAAAACAGCAAATGGGGACTCCTTGCAATCTCAACAGCGATTGCGGGGTTCCTCGCCCAATTAGGCTATTTCATTACAAGATGGATTGCCGCGGGGCATCCGCCGGTCAGCAATCTGTTTGAATTTACAACGTTTTTTGGAATGGCTCTTGTCGGCGCTTTCATTTTAATCTATTTTATTTATAAATCCAATTTACTTGGACTTTTCACAATGTTTATTGCGCTTATGGTCATTGCATACGCGAGCATGTTCCCAAGGGATATAAGCCCGCTTATCCCTGCATTGAAAAGTTATTGGCTCCACATCCATGTGACCACAGTTGCCATCGGGGAAGCAATCCTGGCAGTGAGTTTTGGAGCCGGCCTTATCTATCTACTGAAGGCCATTGACCAGACTGTTTCGAGTAAACGGACATTCTGGCTTGAATCCATTATGTTTTCAATTGTTTGTGTAATTGGCTTTATTGCCGTTTCAACAGGTTTTGCCTCTGCTGGCTACGAAGCGAAGTTCAATTGGGTGGAAAAGTCAGGAAAGCAATCTGTCTTGGAATACCATCTCCCTGCCCTTGTTGGCCCGCATGAAGGGGAACTTTTGACAGAAGGAAAGTTTAAGCCGATTGTAGAAATGCCTGCCATAATCAACGCGAAGAAATTGAATACAGTGATTTGGTCGTTTTTGGGAGGAGCTATTTTATACGGCGCCATTAGGCTTTTCCTCAGGAAGAGAATCTCAGCCGCGCTCCAGCCGCTTGTCCGGGGAATCAACCTGGATTTGTTCGACGAAGTAAGTTACCGATCGGTCCTCATTGGATTTCCCGTGTTTACGCTCGGAGGCCTTGTTTTTGCAATGATTTGGGCACAGATTGCCTGGACAAGGTTTTGGGGATGGGATCCCAAGGAAGTATGGGCGCTGATTACGTGGCTATTTTACGCTGCTTTTCTTCATTTAAGGCTCTCAAAAGGGTGGCACGGAGAAAAATCCGCATGGTTAGCGGTAATTGGTTTTGCCATCATCATGTTTAATTTGATTGCGGTCAACCTTGTTATAGCGGGACTGCATTCGTATGCAGGTTCATAAACGGCCCAAATGCCGCATACCGGGATTAATTCAGTAAGCTTTAGCTTAGGGGCAGAAGAACCTTTGAACTACAAACCCCTCGCCCCTCGAGCCATTCATTATAATAAGCCCCGCATGCAAATGCCGAGGCTTGTAAAAGTTAGCAATCTTCAAACTTATTTTGTAAACTATTTGCATGGGGGGATTAATTGTGGAAAAAGACGTTAAGATTTTGGTTGTTGATGATGAGGAACGCATCCGCAGGCTGTTGAAAATGTATCTTGAGCGTGAAGATTTTCTCATCGATGAAGCGGAAGATGGCAATGAAGCGTTGGCGAAAGCACTTGCAAACGATTATGATGTTATCCTGCTGGATTTGATGATGCCTGGAAAAGACGGCATCGAGGTATGCAGGGACCTAAGGGAGAAAAAATCAACGCCAGTCATCATGCTGACGGCAAAAGGAGAAGAAGTAAACCGCGTCCAGGGCTTTGAAGTCGGCACGGACGATTATATCGTAAAGCCGTTCAGCCCGCGTGAAGTGGTCCTAAGGGTTAAAGCGCTTCTTCGCCGTTCGTCACAGACGAGCTATCTGGCGACAGACACGGTTACAAAGGACGTAATTGTTTTTCCACATCTTACAATCGATAATGATGCCCATCGAGTCACTGCGGACGGAAAGGAAGTCAGCCTTACCCCGAAAGAGTATGAGCTGCTCTATTTCCTGGCAAAATCCCCGGATAAGGTTTTTGATAGGGAGCAGCTTTTGAAAGAGGTTTGGCATTATGAGTTTTTTGGTGACCTCCGAACAGTTGATACCCATGTGAAGCGCCTGCGGGAAAAACTAAACAAAGTATCCGAACAGGCCGCCCGAATGATTGTGACAGTTTGGGGAGTGGGGTACAAGTTCGAGGTCGTGAATGAATGATCCTTCTTAGAAGTGTAGTCGGTAAACTCTGGTTTACCATCCTTTTGCTTGTTTCCTTTGTCCTGTTTATCTTGACAGTCATGCTGCTGGAATTCTTCGAAAACTACAGCATTATGGAAACAAGAACAAAAATGACTGATACAGCCGAGAAGATTGCCCATGTCCTGGTCAAACATCGGGACGACGACATAAGCGTCGGCCTCGAGATATCCTGGGAAATTCTCGATCATAATACAAAGGCAGTTATCATAAAAAACCAGGATGAAGTGTATTATTCACCCAATACCGATCCTGACAATAGGCTGAGCCTTTCCGGAATTTACAATGATCCGGAACTATCAAAGGTTATTAAGGAAGGAAAAACCGCAAGGAAGGTTACTACACTTTCCCTTGTTGACAAAAAGGACGGGCCTACTTATTCCATCATAGGGGTTCCTTTGCAAATTTCGGGCAAGGAAAAAGGCGCGGTTTTTATTTATCAATCAATCGATGTTGTAAAAGAAACAACGCGGTCAACAACTAAATTCATCTTACTTGTCGCGGGTGTGGCGATTGTCCTTACAACGATCTTCGCCTTCTTCCTTTCAACACGGATTACTGCTCCGCTGAGGAAGATGAGGGAAGCAGCGTTTGAGGTTGCGAGGGGAAAATTCGATACAAAAGTACCGATATTGACAAACGATGAAATCGGGGAACTGGCTACCGCATTCAACCAGATGGCCCGCCAGCTGAAATTCAATATGAACGCCCTCAACCAGGAAAAAGAGCAGCTTGCCAGCATCCTTAGGTCCATGGCCGACGGGGTCATTACGTTCAACAGGGATGGGACAATCTTGATTACGAATCCACCCGCCGAACGTTTCCTGCAAAACTGGTATTACGATAAAGGGGCCGTGGCCACCGGGACAGAAGAAATCCCTTCTAAAGTCATGGAACTGTTTCAGCAGGCGGTTGATACGGAAGAAGAGCAAATCGGCGAATTATCAATGATGGGGAGGCACTGGGTCATCCTTGTCACCCCGCTGTATAGCTCGAAGTTTGTCCGGGGTGCGGTAGCTGTCGTAAGGGATATGACCGAGGAACGGAAGCTTGATAAGCTCCGCAAGGATTTCATCGCGAATGTCTCCCACGAACTGCGGACGCCTATCTCCATGCTGCAAGGATATAGCGAAGCGATTGTCGATGATATTGCAGGATCGGAAGAAGAGAAAAAGGAAATGGCGAAAGTGATTTATGACGAATCATTAAGGATGGGAAGGCTCGTTAACGAATTACTTGATCTTTCACGCCTTGAGGCAGGCAATATTCAACTCCAGGTTGAGGAAATCGATGTTTCTTCATACATTGGAAAAATCATTCGGAAATTCCAGGGTCTTGCGAAGGAGAATGATATTCACCTTACCTATGGAACGAATGATCCCGATTATTATTTTCCGATGGACGCCGATAGGATTGAACAGGTCTTGACGAATCTGATTGACAACGCCATACGGCATACGCCAAAGGATGGAATCGTCGATGTAGTCGTCCAGGGCGATGACCGCGGCCTCCAGGTTCAGGTTGCCGACTCGGGTTCGGGCATTCCCGAAGAAGACTTGCCATTTGTTTTTGAGAGATTCTATAAGGCGGATAAAGCGAGGACCCGCGGGCGCGCGGGAACGGGCCTTGGACTTGCCATTGTTAAAAATATCATAGAAGCCCATAAAGGACATATTTCCGTCCAGAGCAAGCTTAGCCACGGAACGACATTTACATTCTTCCTTCCTCGAAAATAAGCAATATTCCGGGAATTTTGACGTTTAATCTTGTTACATGGGAAACAATTGGCCCGCACGGCATTGGTGCGGGCCATTTTTCTCTTTATCAGCAGTAAAAATTATTTGTCAACAAATTGAATGAAATGAAATATATTTGTAATATTTTCCTTTCATTTTATTGCCAAAAAGACTATAGTAAAAGGTGTAACTTTATTTATCGAATGTCGTCTAAAACAATGAACGGGGAGGAATCGTGCATGGACTCCGTTTTTACTGAACTTTATAAAAAATACCACCAGGATGTTTTCCAGTTTCTTTTTTATATGGTCCGCAGTAAGGAACAAGCAGAGGATTTGGTACAGGAAGTGTATATTCGTGTTTTAAAATCGTATTCCCGCTTCGAGGGGAAGAGCAGTGAGAAAACATGGCTCTTCTCAATAGCCAGAAACGTTGCCATCGACCATTTTCGCAAACAGAAAGGCTGGAAACAAAGGCTTCTTGATAAGTTTGATTGGTCGACCGCACAAGTAAAGGACAATCAGCCGTTGCCGGATGAAATTGCCATGCAAAGGGAAGAAGTCCAGGGAATGTTCAAAAGCCTTGATGTTTGCACAGTCGACCAGAGGGCTGTGATCATCATGAGGTACCTTCACGAATTGTCGATTACGGAAACAGCCAATGCATTGGGTTGGACCGAGAGCAAGGTGAAAACAACGCAGCACCGGGCCATCAAGGTCTTGAAAGCCCAAATGGAATCGCTTTTTGAAACGGAGGGGTATTTGGATGAACAAGCGAGGGTGGAGCGATAAGCAGGTAGAAGACTGCATTAGATTTTTACCCAAAGTAACTGACAATCGCGACCCGCGGGACATTTTTCAAAATGTTTCCATGAAAATAAAGCAAAAACGCAGGAAAGCGGTGGTTATGCCAGGTTTTGCCGCGGCGGCTGCCGCGTTGGTGCTATTCCTGCTCCTTTCCCCGGGAGTTTTTAATAAGGACCCGGGCAAAGAGGTAGCCCTGGAAGGAAAGCGGGCTCCTGATTCTGCTGAAATTGCCGTAAATAAAGACCAAGCTGGCATAGCCAGCAAAAAGGGACCTGAGGCAGGCGCCGGGGAAAATCAAGGCATCGGGATTCTTTCGACGGTACAATCGAAGGAATCGGCAATTTCCCTTTATGAAGAAGAGGTTGCCGAAGACGAGGCTGCCGTAACAGTTTGGGTTCCTGACAAGGGGGTAAATTACCTGGTTCCTGTCAGTGTCACTGTCCCTAAGGAAAAGGGAGAGAACTGGCTCGATCGCTTTGAAACAGCAGTTAATAGCCTGAAGGAAACGGAATGGGGCCTTAACGACTATTATCCGCTCGATGCCGAATTTTCTCTTGAGGGCGAGGATACTCTCGTAGTCGATGTGCCGACCGGGCACCAGTTTGGAATGAGTACACTTACAGAATATTTACTTATGGAGTCGCTGGATGAAAACCTATCTTCCAACAGCACGGTTACAAATATAAAATTCAGGACGGATGGAAAGCCTGGAATTTCGCTCTCTCATAAAGGGGATATAAGCGATGAACCCGTCGATAGGAAGAAGAACAGGGCGTATTTCTTTGTCCGCCAGGAAGGCCGCGGGCAGCCTTACTTGGTTCCATCGCTAGAGCAGTACCCTGATGTGGCAAAAGCGCTCGATGTGATGAAAACTGGAAGTGAGAATGGCGTTTTCCTTGCATCCATCCCACCGGCGCTGGATATAAAGGAAGCAGTTCCACATGGAGAAACACTTGCCTTGACACTGGCCAATCATGTTGAATTAGAAAATAGCCCTGATAACCAGCATTCTTTCGAGGCCATATTAATGGCTGCCAAGGAATTTGGATTCAAGCAAGTAAAAATTGAAAACGCGCCAATCCCGCAATTGGGGCCGTTCAATTTAGCTTCCGAAAACAAAGTGCCGATTGGCCCAAATAAAATGCATATACAATAATAGAAAAGCCTGCCGGCCCGGCAGGCTTTTTGTTTGGGTTCTTTTTAATGCGATGGAGTCTTGCATGTACACACAGAAGCATTTGCTTATTTTTGGAAAATCACCTGCTTATGCATAACCAGTATCCATGCTCCAAATTATAACAAATGTGTCTTCGGGGTTCTAACAATGGAAAAAAAGGCATAATGTGGTTTGGACGCAAACGCATAAGGAGGTAAACTTCATGAAGGAATATATAGTCAGGTTTTTAATAGCTGGAATAATGGCGGTTTGTATTTCTTTATTGTTTCTTGGCAGCAGGCAGGCAAACGCAGAAGAACTTAATACTGCCAATAAGGAAAAAGTGGAATGGATTTGGCCCGCTGAAGGCATCATTTCTGATACGTACGGGACCCGGAGCGGGCGCCATAAGGGAATTGATATTGCCGGGAGCCATGGATCGGCGGTAATCGCGGCAATGGATGGGAAAGTAATAAGATCATATCTATCCTCTACATATGGAAACGCTATTTTGATTGAGCACCCTAATGGCTATGTGTCCGTCTATGCCCATCTTGACAAAAGGTTGGCGGATGAGGGAGAGCAAGTGAAAAAGGGCGAAAAAATAGGGACTATGGGCAATACCGGTTTTTCAACTGGCGTCCATCTCCATTTTGAAATACATCAATCCGAATGGACGTTTAAAAAGGAAAATGCAATCAATCCTGTTCTGGTATTGGGGCGTTTTGAGGAGGGGGATTTTATAGCGGCGGGTTTTAATAGCGGAAAGCCTGCTGAAGTTGTCCAAACTCCCAAAACAACGGTTATGGGGGCAGAAGATAAGGTAAAAACAATTCATATTGTAAAAAAAGGGGACACACTTTGGGATATTGCAATGTCTTCAGGAATTGAAGTGTATGAGCTAATCGAAATAAATGGCCTTGAAACGATTACGATTTTTCCGGGACAGGAGCTAAAGCTGCAAAAGTGGGAGCCAGAACCGTTCCCCAAAGGGAGCGCCGCGCTTAACTAAATTGCCAATGGAAGATTATTTAGTTAATATTTTACAAAAAGAAAAAAACGCACGGTTGTTCACAAATTTAACACAGGCAATACTATTTCAAAAAATGGGGGTTTTTAGTATAATATATTTGTAAACTAAATAATGTCTATCTTCGGGGCTGGGTGAAATTCCCGACCGGCGGTGATAAGCTTTTGGCTTTAGCCCGCGAGCTGCTTTTTTGCGGCAGGATTTGGTGAGATTCCAAAGCCGACAGTAAAGTCTGGATGGGAGAAGATGGAGGTTCCGCCGGCGTTCAAAAAATGGTGTTTTGAACGTTTATTAAGCATGCCTCTGTAAAAGTCTCCCTCAAGCTGCCGGGCTTGAGGGTTTTCTTTGCAATGGGGTGCTTATGCTGAATCTTTCTTCTTTGGTGATGGACACAAAAGGAGAGAGGAAAATGAAGAAACTGACTTTGAAGGCTATGGTGGCAATTGGGATGCTGAGCAGTATATCGTATATCCTTATGCTGTTGAATTTCCCGCTGCCGTTGTTCCCGAATTTCCTGCTGATTGATTTCAGCGACATTCCGGCATTAATCGCGGCATTGGCGTTTGGCCCTGTTGCGGGAATATTGGTTGAGCTGATTAAAAACCTGCTTGATTATTTCATGACAGGGAGCCAGACAGGGGTACCTGTTGGCCACATTGCGAACTTTCTCGCAGGCGCCCTTTTCATCCTGCCAACCTATTTTGTCTATAACAGGATTAAAACAAAAAAGGGCTTGTCAATCGCTCTTATTGCGGGAACAGCCACAATGGCGGTTCTTATGAGCGTCCTGAATTATTACATTATCCTGCCAGCCTATACGATGTTCCTGAACGCTCCGGCGATGGCGGATTCGGAAGCGCGAAAGCTCATTGTCATGGCGATATTGCCCTTTAATATCCTGAAGGGTGCCATTGTATCTTTGTTATTCATCCCGCTGTATGTAAGGATGAATGTGTGGATCAACAGGCAGGCATCCGTTTAATTGAATCTTTTTTATAAGGCAGCGGCAAAAGCCGCTGTCTTTTTGCTTCGGAAAATGGAAAAATAAAAAAATCCCCACCGGAATGGCAGGGATATGTAAATGTGAACATTATTCGAACTTTGTTGGATTACCGTCAAATGGTTCGTCAGCCACCTTAATGGAATCAGTTGGGCAGCCTTCAAAAGCGTCCATCATGTCGTCAATTAGCACATCTGGAATTTCAACGATACCTTCGTTGTCATCCAGAGTTACATACGCGATGCCCTCATCATCATAATCATAAATGTCTGGTGCCGCTGCGCCGCAGGCTCCGCAAGCGATGCAAGTTTCTTTGTCTACAATCGTATACTTTGGCATGAAAAAAACCCTCCCGTTGGTTTTAACAATTATTTAACTCATAATCTGGAAACGCATACTGCATTTCTATTGTAAAAAAGAATTGGAAACTTTTCAATAGATATTACATTGATAATGTTTATCAGTAGCGGAGGCATTCGATATTATTCCCTAAATTCAGCCGATGTCCGACACACTTTCATGGTAAAATGAAGTGAACCTGCCATCGGTGGAAAAATAATAAAACGGGATTATGGTGAGTAAGATGCAAAATGTCGACGAAAAGCCTGGCATCCTATTTTTCGATGTGGCCATTCTATATTGCCTTGGCCAATTGAAAGGCGAACGGACGATTTATTCCATATACCATTTGCTTAAAGGTAAAAAATCCGCCCAAACCATTCAGGATGCACATTTGTTTTCCCTTACCGCTTTATTCATGGCGCATGGTAACTTGGCCAGGGAACATATTGAGGATGCGATTCAAAGGCTGAATGGGCGGGGTCTTATCCGTGAGGTGTGTGCCCAGCGATATATCCTTACTGATAAAGGCGGAGAATGCCTTGAAGCGGAACTGGCCATGAACCCGCTTCCCCCTGATTTGCAGGGGTGGAAATACCATTTGGGAGCCCAGCATCTATGGGAAAGGCTCTCGCTCCTCGTCCAGGTGTGTTCCCATATCGCAAGGAAAGAGACCCGCTATGTTCCTGTCCAAAAAAAACGCCACACCCAGCTATGGATCAAAAGTTTTCTTGGCGGTATGGAGCTTGGACAGAGAGAGGCGCTTCCCGGCGTATTATATAGGGAGCTGTCATCTGTACTCGGGGAAAACGAAAACATAAACCCGGACGTCCTTGTCCTGAGGCTGACAGGCTTTCAATCGGCAGGCTTAACCCCGCAACAAGCCGCCATGGAGCTTGGAATGGACGAGTTCCGCTTTCACTTGGAATTTCTTGCGATCCTCCATTACATATGCAAAAAAGCGGGCGGGGAAAAAGGGGAATTTCCTCTCCTTCGCCATTTACTATCGGTAGAGGGTGCCGGTACGCCGCTGACGCTAACATCAAGGCAAACCCTCAAGTTTTTAAATAAGGGGATGTCAATTGATTCAATCGCGGCTGCCAGAGGATTAAAGAGAAGCACAATCGAGGACCATATTGTCGAGATTGCCTTGAACGTCGACGGTTTTTCAATCGACCCATTTGTGGAGCCGGAAGAACAGAATAAGATTATCAGCCTGGCAAAACATGCATCCACACGGCAACTTAAGGAATTAAGGGACTTATCTGGAGGCCTCTCCTATTTTAAAATACGGCTTGTATTGGCAAAGCTAGGTGAAGGAAAATGATTGAACAAACGCTTTATCGTTATTTCGGATTTACCTCATTTCGTCCGGGACAGAAAGAAGTAGTCATGTCACTGTTAAACGGCATTGACACGCTTGCCATGCTCCCGACAGGCACAGGCAAATCGCTTTGTTTCCAGCTGCCGGGCTACATATTCGAAGGAGCGGTCGTCATTGTATCGCCGCTGCTTTCGCTTATGCAGGACCAGGTCGAACAGATGATGAAGAGGGGGGAAAAGCGGGTTGTGGCGTTGAATTCGTTTTTATCGCCCGTTGAAAAAAAGCATGCTTTAGCATCGCTCCATCGTTATAAATTTATCTTTCTATCGCCGGAGATGCTTGGATTTCCCCATATTATCGAAAGGCTCAAAGAGATTCGCGTCTTCCTGCTTGCGATTGATGAAGCACATTGCATTTCGCAATGGGGCTATGACTTCAGGCCGGATTATCTCAGGCTTGGAAGCTTCCGTGAAAGCATGGGCAATCCCTTGACCCTTGCCTTAACAGCGACAGCCACTCCCGAAGTACGGGATGATATAGCCAAAAGCCTAGGGATTGGCCAGTGCGCGAGAATTGAAACGAGCATCGATCGGCCAAATATTTCGTTCCACATTGAAAAACTCGAAAGCCCAGTAGAAAAAAACGCTAGGGCCCTATACTGGGCGAAAGAATTAGAGCAGCCTGGAATCGTCTATTTTTCCAGCAAAAAAGCCGCTGAACAAACTGCAGGCTATTTCAGGGAAAATGGACTTGCAAGGGCGATGGCATACCATGGCGGCATGGATATTGAACAACGAGTATTGATCCAGCAGCAATTCCTTAACGGGCAGCTTGATGTGATTTGCGCGACGAGTGCGTTCGGTATGGGAATCGACAAGGAAAATGTCCGCTATGTCATGCATTACCACATGCCTATGCAAATTGAATCCTATCTTCAGGAGATAGGCAGGGCTGGAAGGGATGGAAAGCCTTCCGCCGCAATCCTTCTTTATTCCGAAGGCGATGAACAGCTTCAATACTTTCTTGCCGAAAGTGAGCTTCCAACAAGAGGGCAACTGGATATATTCTTTACGTCGCTAGGTGGGACATCGTCAAAACTTGCTACCTTAAAGGAAATGGAGCAGGCTTCCTTCACTGCGGGGCTTTCTGACACTCAATGGCGATGGCTTGCGGGTTGCCTTGACCGGGAGAATGAGGTACCATATCCGCAACTAAAAGAAGAGCTGGCCAGATATATTACAGGAAGGAATTCTGCGAAAATGGAATATATCCGCCAAATACGCGATTGGATTGACTCACCAGGCTGTCTTCGAAATTACTTTTTAAGGTATTTTCAGGAACCTGAATTGATTCAGGGCCGGCCATATTGCTGTGATAATTGCGGGCTCGACATGGGCATATACAGAAAGGGAGAGGGAGACATTCGTCTGGAGGGAAAAACGAAAGCCTGGAAGGAAAGGCTGTCCGAACTTTTATTAGGTGAAGAATATGAAGAATAGGCAAAGGCAAATAATAGGGCAGCTAACCGACCGGGAATTGCTTTTCCATTTATATGGGACACAAGCGCTTCTCCTTGCCATTTCCGCTGTTTTGGGTTGGATGTTTTTTGAAAGAGGCCATATTATTGGATTGTTTGACTGGGAGGATCCGGCCATTTGGAAGGTTGGGATACCTGCTGGCCTTGCGGTTGTCATCCTTGACGTTCTTTTGATGAAGGCCCTTCCTTCCTCGTATTTTGATGATGGAGGGCTGAATGAAAAGATTTTCAGAAGAAGAAGTGTACCGCATATCGCGCTTATCGCGGCCATTGTCGCAATAAGCGAAGAAATCCTGTTCCGGGGAATCATTCAGGAAAAAACAGGGCTGGTTATTGCTAGTATAATTTTTGCTATTATCCATTATCGTTATCTATTTAACTGGTTCTTGTTTTTAAATATAGTGGCGCTCAGCTTTTTGATTGGGTCACTTTACAGCTGGACCGAAAATCTGGCTGTCACGGTCGCCATGCATTTTACAATTGATTTCCTCCTGGGGGTTGTGTTGAAGAACAGGAATAAACAAGGAGGTTAAGAGATGAAAAAGGGAGATCCATATCTTGAACAGGTTGAAAAGCACCGGCAAAAAATACATAGGACAAAGCCGGAAACAGGTGAGCCAGCCAAGCTGCCTCCAAGATCAAGGGTCCATCAAAATAAGAAAAAGAAAACAAGGCTAAAGCTTAAATATCCGGTTATCCGCCTGCTTGTTTTGTTTTTTGTATTACTTCCTTTGGCTGTTTTCGCTGTCATATCAAATTTGGAAAACAACAAATCGGCGAACTCGACGGAAGAGGGCGGGATTGAAACGGTAAATTTTGAAGTTAACGATCCACACGAACAGGCGCATGAGCCAGCGGATGAAGGAGAGATCGGCCAGGAGCAGGACACGGATGAAAAACCCGCAGGCTCCGATACTCCCGAAAATGGAGAAGAAGGAAGCGGCGGCCAAGTGTCTCCCGGAAAAAGCGCATCCCAAGATGGGAAGGATTCTTCTGAAAAAGCGCCTGCATCAGGCAAAGATTCAAGCGTCCGGGGAGGCATCAGCGCGGGGGGCGAAAACAGCCGGAAAACCGGAACCTCAGAGGGGGCCGTGAAATACCATACCGTCAAACCTGGAGAAACGTTATACAGAATCGCGATGATGTACTATAACTCCCAGGATGGAATTGCGAAAATCAGGCAAGCAAATGGAATTATCGAAAATGAAATTAAAGTGGGACAGACCTTGAAAATACCGTTAAACTAAGGCAGCCGTGCAAGCGGCTGTTTTTATTCTGCCTTAAATGGCGGCAAGACGCCCAATGATTAAGAACTCACTTAATCCTTGGATTCATTCACATACATACTACTTTGGACAGGCACATACATTGTAGTAGGTTCTTCCTTGGAATGAACCGATAATGAGTGGACAGTCCATGGAATGGGAGGGGAAGGATGGAGGATTCAATCAAAATGCTAGACCACAGGACCGATCTTGCCACAAGGCAAATGCTCGAAAATGTAGTGAAGCGGAAAAGGAAATTTGATAAGGCGAAATCAAGGCACCATATGGCTATATTCGCTACCCTAGCAATGGCCTCAGCCTTTTTGGCTTATCTTTATACCGCGGTTATCAACAATTATTCCTACTCGTTCTATGCAATGTTTTCCGCGTTTTTCCGAAAAAGCGCCAGTATATATTTTCTAGTTGGAACGGTTTCGCTTTATGGATTGATGACCATGTTAAAAGAACAGCGTGATAAAAAGGAAAAAGAATATCATGACTTAAGGTGCGAAATCGTCGACAGAAGCAAAGACCTATGGAAAAAGGAAGACGAATGGAAATCGAGGCATATTGTTTTTGAAATGATGAAAAGAGAGTTTGATATCAACCTGTACCATGAAAAAAAATAGAAGCCGCCGCATGGCTGCTTCTGTTTTTTCTAAAATATTTTTTTCCTGTCGCGTTCTTCTTTCAAAATTTCCACAGCCTCTCGGAACCGCTGAGAATGGATGACTTCCCTTTCCCGGAGGAATCTTAGGCTGTCGTTTATGTCCGGGTCATCACTCATATCAATGAGCCATTGGTATGTGGCGCGCGCTTTTTCCTCTGCCGCGATGTCCTCGTACAAATCCGCGATTGGATCACCCTTCGCCTGAATATAGGAAGCCGTCCAAGGAATGCCTGCAGCATTTTGGTAAAAGAGCGCCTTGTCATGGTTTGCGTAATGGTCTGTAAGGCCAGCTGCTTTCATTTGTTCCGGAGTCGCATCTTTTGTTAATTTATACACCATTGTTGCAATCATTTCCAGATGGGCGAACTCCTCAGTGCCGATATCTGTTAGCAGCCCGATAATTTTATCCGGAATGGTGTAACGCTGATTTAAATACCGTAATGCTGCTGCCAGCTCCCCGTCCGCACCGCCATATTGCTCAATCAGGAATTTGGCGAGCATCGGATTGCATTTGCTGACTTTCACAGGATACTGGAGTTTCTTTTCATATACCCACATTGATCTGTCCTCCTTTCGCCCCTATATTTGCCATGGCCAGGGGGCATCATCCCAATTYCATGGATAGCCAGAGTAGCTATTCCCGAATTGCATAAGCGGTCCATATTGACTCTCATAGAGTTTTTTTATTTTTTTCCTTTGTTTTGCATAATGGTTGAACTGTTGGATGGCATCCTGGTCGGCTGGATGCGTATCGAGGTATAAAGTTAATTCAACAAGGACAAAATCGACAGCCTGCAGCTGTTCCAATAACTCATAAAATTCCGGCGGCAACTGTTTCAAAATGGATTCCCCTCCCTTGTGGGTTCAGCGGGTCCGAAATAGGGGTCGTAAAATGCCTGCCAAAGCGTCCCTTTCATTAGCGCGGTCCTTGGCGGGAATTGTGGGAGATTGGCGGGTTGAAAACCCATATATAGGTTAGGGGGCGTTGAGTAAACTTTTGCTTTCATTGGGGGGCAAGGGTCAAACGGGCTTGCATATGGATAGTACGTTTTAAAATGAGTGAACATTCCATCCCTCCTCATAAATGTCATTTAAGTTTATGAGTTTTTTCCATCTTCATGCCATAATAATGACGGCAATCATTAATGAAGCAAACAATTTTCCGATGATAAAATGGCGGACGAAAAAAGGTTTGAAGGAAAATGTGTTGAAGTATATAAAGGTAAAGATATAATTGGCGGGGKGATTTAATTGTTTGTTAAAAGCATCATGATTCCAAAGTTCAAATGCCATACGGTTCAGGGAGCTGACAATGTGAAAAAGGCTCTTCAACTTCTCGAGGAGCAGCAAATCGATGGGTTGCCCGTTTTGGATGGCGACCAATATGCCGGCATCGTAACCCGATATAGGATTTATGAACAATGTTTCCTTTCAGACAAGCCAAAGGATGAATTTCTGGAAGAAACGAGAATATCGGATATTGCCACACATCAGGAAGAATTTCTCGAAGGCGGGGAAATTTTCGAAAATACCTTAATGAAGTTAAGAAATTTCCCGTTAATGGCCGTCGTCGACAAGGGGATGAAATTTTTGGGTGCGGTTACGCGCTATGATGTCCTGGAACAATTCCAAAGCGCATTCGGAATGAACCAGCCGGGAGTCAGGATTGCCTTTACTTCTGTGGAGACAGAAGGCAGGATTGCGCGACTGGCGGAAATCGCCCATCAATTCCATGAACATATCATTTCACTCGTAACATTTGATGAAACCGACAAATTGGTTAGAAGGATTGTCATGAAAATTGAAAAAAAGGATAACATAGACAAGTTCGTTAAGAAGCTGGAGGAACATGGTTTTAGAATTTTGAATATCCACGAAGATGAATAGCATCTGTCAAGTTGGAGGCTTGCCCCTCATACGCTGGTATGGGGGGTTTTTCTATGATGGCTGCAATATTGTTGGTAGCAGTGTCATTTACAGGGGGTTATCTTTTCATCGAATGGCTTGAAATTGGCATACCGTTTTATCTGCATGTTTTCGTGTTGGACCTGATTTTGAGCCCGGTTGAATTTTTGGCGGCGTCTATTGCGTTCTTTTCGTGCACGGTGGCAAATTGGCGCCTGCTTAGTCCTTTCATGGCTAGGAGGACTAGGGGAAGAGGAAAACGAAAAGATACAATTCCTGCATTTATTGGCTTAGTTGGTCTGTTTCTTGTTTTTGTTCTGCTGTTTGTTTTATCCCCTGTACATGCGGTTGTTCTCTTCGGCTCCAGCCTCGTTTATGGTATGATTTCAATATACGTTTAGATTTTTCTGGGGGGAGCTGAAAGGAATTGGCATTATACACGCTGGCTGCGATAGCGGCTGCAGGGGTCTTCCTCCTTTTGTATATGGCTAGTCTGGCATTCGGGAATAATGTGGAAAAACACGAATTGGAATTTGGCGATTTTCCAAAATCCTTCGGCACATTGACGATTTTTTTCATATCGGACATCCATCGAAGGCGGATAGCGGATTCAATCGTATCCGAGGCAAAAGGGAAGGCGGATATCGTCATTATTGGGGGCGATTTGATGGAAAAAGGGGTACCCTTAGACCGGGTCAAATTTAACATCGAAAAGCTCCGGACGATTGGTCCTGTATATTTCGTATGGGGCAACAATGATTATGAAGGTGACTATCGTGACCTTGACGCGATGTTGCTTGATATGAAGGTGAAAATACTTGATAACACCGCCGTGTTATTCGAATCTGCTGAAGGCGGGAAGGTGGCCTTGCTTGGTGTAGACGACGCGGGGCTGAAGAAGGACAGGCTTGATTTGGCCTTGATGGATGCCGAACAGGGGTGTTTTACCATCCTGGCGAGCCATAATCCGAAGATTATCGATAAAATAAAGCCGGAAGATGGCATATCACTTCTGATTAGCGGACATACCCATGGAGGCCAAATCCGGATCTTCGGTTTCGGCCCTTATAAAAAGGGAGGAATTGAGACAGTTCGCGGAGTTGTGCGGCTGATCAGCAACGGATATGGGACCACAGGCGTCCCCCTAAGGCTTGGGGTTCGTTCAGAATGCCACCTTATCACTTTAAAGCCTGGCATGCTGCGGGAATCAACCACAATGTTACATCAGAGTGAAATTCTTTAATTAACATATTTGGATTGTTCAATTTGTGATTTGGTATGGACGGGGGAGTATGAATTGCCGGTTAGGGAAGGGAAATACAATATTAAAGCCGTTTCAAAACTTCTTGGAATCCAGCCTGGCACTCTGAGGGCGTGGGAAAGGCGCTATGGGATTATTTCCCCTGGAAGGAGCGAATCCGGACACCGCCTCTATTCGGAAAACCAGGTTGAGATTTTGCGGGAGATCATCGCGATGATCGGGCAGGGATTTACTGTCGGCCAGGCTGTTGCCCATTTAGGAAAGCAGCCGGTTGCCCAGAGGGCAGGAAAACGCCCGGGTGGCCAGCTGGAGCAATATAAGAATGAATTAATGGACGCATTTCGTGTTTTTGATGATGGAAGCGCCCACCGCGCCATTGATGCCTGTTTAAGCCATTATACTTTCGAAACCGCCCTGTCCACTTTCTTTCGCCCACTCCTGTTGGAAATGGAAGGAGGGGTGCGAAAAGGAAGCTTGAATAATGCCTGCTTCCTTTTCGGGACGGCAATTATCCGCTCCAGAATCGAGAGTATCGCTTTGGCACCAAGCGGGATTCGTTTTTTGCCGAGAGCCCTGCTATTATGTGCGCCCAGTGAACAAAATGATATATGGCTGCTGCTGCTCGCTGCTTTTCTGAGGCTGAAAGGGTTCCAAGTAATCTATTTGGGACCCGGCATTGGCGAGGATGAAGTCGATGGTGTGTTGCTGGAAACATGTCCCCGCTTTGTGTTTTTTTCTTGCCAGACAGAAATCGGCGCCGAAAAAATCTTGGGCCGGTCAACTGATTGGAAACAGCTCGTTCCGGGGATCACGATTGGAGCGTTTGGGGAATGGTTACTCCATGCCGAAACCCGGCATACACAAAGCCAACTTCCTTCGCTTTACCTTGGGGAGACCCCGAGAGAATGGGATGAGTGGCTTAACGGACGGTTGGACAGGTTAAAGTGATACTTCATTTAAGCGTGGCCGTTCCCCACTGGTTGCTACTTCCCGATAAACCATTCACCAACCACCTGCGCTGACATAAACTGAAAATAAGAGTTCATGGCAGGGGGCGGGAGCATGCGTCTTGAACGTTTAACAGCGAATAAAATAAAGATTTTTATCACTTCGGATGACCTTTTCGAAAGAGGATTGTCCAAGGATGATATATTGAAGGATACATTAAAATGGCGGCAGCTTTTCCAGGATTTGCTTGAGGAAGCAAGCCTGGAATTGGACCTGGACATCCAGGGCGCCGTCGCGGTCGAAGTCTTTTCGCTCCAGGCCCAAGGCATGGTTATGATTATTACGGTTAATGGAACTGTTGAGGAAGAAGAGTTCCTTTATGACGGTTTTATTGAGATGCAGGTAACAGTTGAGGGATATGAGAAATTTCTGTTCGAGTTTGAAGGAATTGAAGAAGTCATCCAATTAGCGAGGAGGCTTTCGTTGTTATCTGCTGGAGGGGGCAGCCTGTATTCGTTGAAGGGAAAATACTATTTGCTGTTTGATGTGTCGCCCGATGACGCTGAACGGCACGCTTCCATAATGGCGGAATATGGGAATGCCTCAATCCTTAGCCCATATTTTCTCGAAGAATACGGAAACCCGATTATGAAGGAGAAGGCGGTCGAAACAATTCTTAAGTATTTTCGATAGGCGGCAATCCCGTTTGGGGCCGGCTATTTTTTTCTTTTTAGCCTTCTTTGTACATTTGGGTATGCTATCGTTGAGAGCAATAGTAAAGGTCTTGCCATTTATGCGGGAAACCAACGATTTAATGAATATATTCATAATTTATACATTTTTTAATAGAGTGCTATGGGCCATTCGCGGGAACAGTGAATATATCCCATTAAGTAGTTGGATTGTTGATTCCATGCCTTGTCAGCGCTTTCAGGATTCCTGTCTATATAGACTGAATTGCCATTTTTTATCCTTGCAATAATTGACTAAAAGTGTATACTATGTCATGAAAGCCAAGAACTTTCGAGCAGTGATATCTTAGGAGGTTTATAAATGGCAGCGGGGAATGGTAATGAAAGTAATAATCTTGAAAAACATGATGTTCTGAAATCGACACAAACGGTAATCCACAAAGCACTTGAAAAGCTGGGTTATCCCGAGGAAGTGTTCGAGCTTTTAAAAGAGCCAATCAGGATGATGACTGTCAAAATTCCTGTACGCATGGATGATGGCTCTATTAAAATATTTACCGGATACAGGGCTCAGCATAATGACGCGGTTGGCCCTACTAAGGGGGGAATCCGCTTCCATCCAAATGTAACAGAGAAGGAAGTTAAAGCCCTTTCAATTTGGATGAGCCTTAAGTGCGGAATCGTTGACCTTCCATATGGAGGGGGGAAAGGTGGCATCATCTGCGACCCCCGTGTGATGTCGTTCAGGGAACTTGAAAGGTTGAGCCGAGGTTATGTAAGAGCCATTAGCCAAATCGTTGGCCCTACAAAGGATATCCCTGCGCCGGATGTATTTACAAACTCACAAATCATGGCCTGGATGATGGATGAATATAGCCGTATTGACGAATTCAACTCTCCTGGATTCATAACAGGCAAGCCGATTGTGCTTGGCGGATCCCACGGGCGGGAATCTGCAACAGCAAAGGGTGTGACTATCTGCATCCGCGAGGCGGCCAAAAAGAGAGGAATCGACCTTGTCGGCGCCAGGGTAGTTGTCCAGGGATTCGGAAATGCTGGAAGCTTTCTATCGAAGTTCATGCATGACGCTGGGGCAAAGATCATCGGTATCTCCGATGCTTACGGAGCCCTTTATGACCCAAATGGACTGGACATCGATTATTTATTGGACCGCCGCGACAGCTTTGGTACTGTTACAAAGCTATTCAACAATACAATCACGAACAAGGAATTGCTTGAGCTTGAATGTGATATTTTGGTTCCGGCAGCAATCGAGAACCAGATTACCGAAGAAAATGCGCACAATATCCGCGCAAGCATCGTGGTCGAGGCCGCAAATGGCCCAACCACCCTTGAAGCTACGGAAATCCTTACCGAGCGTGGAATCCTCCTCGTGCCTGACGTCCTTGCTTCCGCAGGTGGGGTAACAGTTTCCTACTTCGAGTGGGTCCAGAATAACACGGGGTATTACTGGTCTGAAGAAGAAATTGAAGAGAAATTGGAACGGGTAATGGTTAAGTCGTTTGAAAACATTTATGAGACCTCCCAAACCCGCAGGGTGGACATGCGCCTTGCCGCCTATATGGTCGGCGTAAGGAAAATGGCCGAGGCGAGCCGGTTCAGAGGTTGGATCTAATTTCCCGACACCGGTGGAATTCCTTCAACATTGAAACTTGCTTGGAAATCTCCTATCATTATATGATGGGAGATTTTTTTTTCCATGATAAAGGATTGGAGTGACCACCATGAATAAAGAAGACGTTATTATCATCGGGGGAGGGCCGTGTGGTCTGGCAGCCGCCATATCGTTAAAGGAAACAGGGAAGAACCCATTGATTATAGAAAAAGGCAATATCGTTAATTCCATTTATAACTATCCTACTCACCAAACCTTCTTCAGTACCAGCGAGAAGCTTGAAATAGGAGATGTTCCTTTCATTACAGAAAACTATAAACCGGTTCGGCTTCAGGCACTTGTATATTACCGTGAAGTTGTTAAAAGGAAGGGGCTCAGGATTAATTCCTTTGAAAAAGCGAAAAGGATTGTTCCCGCAGGTGCTAACTATATAGTTGAAACAACCAAGGCAACCTATGAAACACCTTATGTCATTATCGCTACAGGCTATTATGACAATCCGAATCTCATGGAGATCCCGGGTGAAGATCTCCCTAAAGTATTCCACTATTTCAAAGAGGGGCACCCTTACTTTGATAAGGATGTTTGTGTGATTGGAGGCAAAAACTCCAGTGTTGACGCGGCCATTGAACTCCAAAAAGCGGGCGCGAGAGTTACGGTACTGTATCGGGGGAGTTCCTATTCTCCCAGCATTAAGCCATGGATTTTGCCTGAATTCGAGTCGCTTGTCCGCAATGGTTCAATTCAAATGGAATTCGAAGCCCATGTTAAAGAAATAACGGAGAATTCAGTCGTGTTTGAAAAGGGGAATGAACTTTTTTCGGTCAAAAACGATTTTGTTTTTGCGATGACCGGCTACCGCCCCGACCATGGCTTCCTAAGAAGCATTGGCGTCGATATCGACCATGAAACCGGAAGGCCCCACTTTAATCCGGAGACAATGGAGACAAATATACCGGGAATATTTATTGCCGGTGTTATTGCCGCCGGAAACAATGCGAATGAAATATTTATCGAAAATGGCAGGTTCCACGGCGGAATAATTGCGGAAGAGATATCTCGGAGAGGGTAGCGTATATCGTTTTCGAGCACATTTTGTGAAAAAATTTGGAGCGCAGGGTGATGGGATGAGAAAAGTAGTTTTGTTGACAACAGGCGGTACGATTGCAAGCAAACCGAATAAAACATCCGGCAGGCTTGCTTCCGGGGAATTGACTGGCGAAGAACTCGTAGGCATGTGCAATTTGCCGAAAGATATTGAGGTTGTTGTGGAGTCCGTCTTCCAAAAGGCGAGCATGCATATTACATTCAAAGATCTCATTTTTTTAAAGGATAAAATTGAGGACTACTTTATGGATGAAACAATTGCGGGGGTAGTTGTAACACATGGTACGGATACGCTTGAAGAGACTGCATATTTTCTTGACCTGACTGTGGATGACAGCCGTCCCGTTGTCGTGACGGGATCCCAGCGTTCCCCGGGAGATTTGGGAAGCGATGTTTTCATTAACCTGCGGCATGCCATCTATTCCGCCTGTTCGCCTGATTTATTGGGCGTCGGGACGGTCGTCGTATTCAATGAAAGGATTTTCGCGGCCCGGTATGTAAAAAAAGAGCATGCCTCCAATATCCAGGGCTTTAACTCATTTGGCTTCGGCTATCTCGGTATCATTGATAATGATGAGGTTTTCATCTACCAGAAACCGATAAAAAGGGAAGTTTATAAACTTAAGGATGGCATCCCGCGAATTGATATTGTTAAATGTTATATTGGCGGTGACGGGATATTCATCAAAGCCGCAAGAGAGGGCGGCGCAAAAGGGATTGTAATTGAAGGGGTCGGCAGAGGCCAGGTAGCCCCATTAATGATGGATGAAATTGAAAAGGCTATTGCTTCGGGGATTATCGTTGTCATCACGACAAGCGCTGAAGAAGGAGCTGTCTATCCCACTTATGATTACAAGGGAAGCGCCTTTGAGCTTGTTTCAAAGGGGGCTATCCTTGGAAGCGACAATGATTCAAAAAAGGCCCGGATTAAACTGGCTGTCGCACTCGCGAGCGGAGAAACTGACGTTGTTTTTTAGGAAAAGTGCCGCAGCTTGCTGATAATTCCATTTTCTTTCCGGCCGAGCCGTGGTACGATGAAAAGAAAAGGGGATTATCCCCGTTCAATTGAAAAGAGGGCAGTGCATGCTGGTAATCTTTTCTGCCGGGATTGCACCCGGCCTCGCATTGTTGAGTTACTTTTATTTAAAGGACGAAGTGGAATCGGAACCCATACCGGTTGTCGTCAGGGCTTTCTTGTTTGGCGCCTTGCTCGTTTTTCCAATCATGTTCCTGCAACACGTCCTCCATACAGAAAATGTCCTGGCGCAAAACTGGGCACAAGCCTATCTATCTTCCGGATTATTCGAGGAGTTTTTTAAATGGTTTATCCTCTATTATGCAATATACCAGCACATCGCTTTTGATGAACCGTTCGACGGGATTGTTTATGGTGCTGCCGTTTCGCTTGGATTTGCTTCAGCGGAGAATATCCTTTACCTTGTTGGAAATGGGGTTGAGCACGCGATCGGACGGGCGCTTCTTCCCGTTCCAAGCCATGCCCTTTTCGGGGTGATTATGGGCTATTATATGGGAAAAAGCAAGTTTAGTGATATACGGACGTCGAAATGGATATGGTTATCGCTTCTCCTTCCTATCTTTCTGCACGGCTCATATGATTACATCCTGATTACCCAGGAGCATTGGCTCTATTACATTATGCCGTTCATGATTTTCTTATGGTGGCTTGGCCTCAGAAAAGTCAAAAAGGCAAGGGCGGCAAGCGCCGTGCATTTAAAAAACCAATACAATTCGCAAAAGCCTCTTCATACCCAATGAAGGGGCATTTTTATGTTTTTTTACCTTCTGTGATGATAAATCAATGGTAGGAGTTTGTTTGTTTTTATTCGTTGGGGAACAGTATCTACCTTCCATTTGCCAAACCTGCCCTTAGTTTGAATAAAAAACCCTTTTAAACAGAAAATAGACTTAATGGAAAATGAAAAGCTTTGGAGGTATGTATTGTGAAGAAAAGAAAGGTTCTTCTTGCCCGCCTGCTTTTGTGTACGCTTATCATTCCGGTCTTTTTGTTTAATGCCGAAAAAGCGGAGGCCTTCAGCCCCCAGGTCATCCAGCATGGCGCGGTTGGGCAGGATGTAATAGAGCTGCAATCAAGGCTGAAATTTATAGGCTTTTATACGAAGAAGATTGACGGGGTTTTTGGCTGGAGCACGTATTGGGCGCTAAGGAATTTCCAATACGAATTTGGCCTCCCAATAGACGGGATTGCCGGAAGCGCCACAAAGGCAAAACTAGTTAAGGCAACGAGGAATATGCCCCGTACGTCAGCGAAAAAAAATGCACCGGCAAAGCCTAAAGCCGGGAATGTCCCAAGTGGTTTTTCACAGAACGACATTAAGTTAATTTCCAATGCCGTTTATGGCGAAGCGAGGGGGGAGCCGTATGAAGGGCAGGTGGCTGTCGCTGCCGTCATTTTAAACAGGCTTGAAAGCTCGATGTTTCCAAACACTATCTCGGGTGTAATCTTTGAGCCGCTTGCATTTACAGCGGTTGCTGATGGACAAATCTGGTTAACGCCCAATGAAACAGCACGGAAGGCGGTCGTTGATGCAATTAATGGCTGGGACCCGACAGGCAATGCGCTGTATTATTTCAATCCTGCGACTGCGACAAGCAAATGGATTTGGTCAAGGCCTCAGATCAAACGGATCGGAAAACATATATTCTGTAAATAAGAAGGTGAACCGAAATGATTCGAAACGTCGTAATCGTGCTGCTGGCCATTGGCCTAGCCGGCACGGCCTACTGGGGCTATCAGGAACGGAAGGAGAAAAACGCGGTCCTTCTGAACGCCGAAAACAATTACCAGCAGGCCTTCCATGAATTATCTTACCGGGTTGACGTACTGCATGACAAACTGGGAACAACGCTTGCCATGAATTCGCGCAAATCGCTGTCCCCTTCACTTGCCGAGGTATGGCGGATCACTTCGGAAGCCCGACAAAACGTTGGGCAGCTTCCGTTATCGCTTCTCCCTTTCAACAAGACGGAAGAATTTCTCTCCAATGTTGGTGAATTCAGTTACAGGACCGCTGTCCGCGACTTGGACACAAAGCCTCTGAACGATAAGGAATACAAGGCGTTGCAAACCCTTTATAAACAGTCGGCTGATATCCAGGGTGAATTAAGGCAGGTCCAGCATTTAGTGCTTAAAAACAATTTACGCTGGATGGATGTTGAGCTTGCGCTGGCTTCAGGAAAAGAGAACTCGGACAATACAATCATTGACGGGTTCAAGGTAGTCGAAAAAACCGTTTCAGGATACGAAGATACGGACTTTGGCCCGGAGTTTATCAGCCTGAAAGAAAAAGACAGCAATTTTCAAAACCTGACGGGGAAAAATATATCAAAGGATGAAGCTGTTGCAATCGCAAGAAAATATATTGGCTTTGATGGAAGGGCGAGAACAAAAGTGTCCGAAAATGGGAAGGGCTCTCGTTTTGGCTTTTACACCGTGTCTGTTAAAAACGGCAAAACCGGAATGGAAGCAAGCATGGATATCACCAAAAAAGGAGGCTATCCGGTTTGGTTCCTGAATAACCGCGCGGTCGGCAAACAAAAGATTTCATTAAATGAGGCCGGGAACACGGCCGCTAAATTTCTGAAGGAAAACGGCTACCAATCACTCGATTTGTCCGAAAGCGCCCAATACGATAGCATCGGAGTGTTTACTTTTGTAACAAAAGTGGGCAATGTAAGAATTTATCCCGAATCAATAAAAATAAAGATTGCCCTCGATAATGGCTTGCCTGTGGGGTTTGCCGCCGACGATTATTTAAAGGCAAGGACTGTTCGGAAAATCAAAAGCCCGGCCTTAAGTATCGGGGAAGCTAAAAAGAAAATCAATCCCAAAGTGAAAATCATGGAAGAGAGGCAGGCAATTATCCTGAACGATTTTAACCGTGAAGTATTATGCTTTGAATTTCTGGGAACACTGGGTGACGATACGTACAGGATTTTCATCAACGCCGACTCAGGTGAAGAAGAAAAGGTCGATAAGATGAAAAATGCCGAGGAGATGTTTGAGGACGCAGTCTAGCCTTTTGCGTAAATCTGGTGGGATAGGAGTGGAGGATTATGAAATTCGCTGAACGGATTCTTATCAAAGCGGTGATTGCGCAGTTCATTTTTCTTTTGCTTGCCCAGTTTCTCTTCCACCGATTTGGCGTTTTGCCCGAGTTAAAGGGAGTAACCAAATATGAGGGTATTGGGAAAATGGACCATTCAGATATGCTTGAAGTTTTTCGTGGAAGTAAAGGCAGGTGACTCCTGCCTTTTTCTATTGGCCGGAAAGTTTCCGTTCCTGGAAGCCGCAACCGCTAAAGGATGCTGTCTGTCCCTGTAGGTGAAAATTGCCGTTGAAAAAAAGCACATTATGAAAGAGCATTTAATCATTCTATGGTAAAATGGATAATTGAAGGCAAAAAAGGAAAATAGCCATCGAGCAGCAAATGAGCTTCAGAATGGGTAACAGGAGGAAACATGGACAAGAAAATATCAATAGCGATTGACGGGCCTGCCGCCGCAGGAAAAAGTACAGTAGCTAAGATTGTTGCTGGAAGACTTTCCTATATTTATATCGATACTGGCGCTATGTACCGTGCACTTACATATAAAGCACTGCAAATGGGGACTGATCTTGAGCAGGAAGATAGCCTGTTTGGCATCCTGTTAAACAGCGAAATTGACCTTCTTCCATCCGAAACGGGACAACTCGTTCTTTTGGATGGCAAAGACGTGACGAATGAAATCCGTTATTCTGATGTAACCAATACGGTTTCAATTGTTGCCAGGCATCGAAAGGTAAGGGAAGAAATGGTGAGCAGGCAGCAAAAACTGGCTTCGTACGGAGGCGTTGTCATGGATGGCCGCGATATCGGCACCCATGTCCTCCCCGGTGCTGAGGTTAAGGTATTCCTCCTGGCCAGTGTGGAAGAAAGGGCAATACGCCGCCAGGCCGAAAATGTCCAGAAAGGGATCGAGTCCGACCTTGAAACGCTGAAACAGGAAATTGCCAGGCGCGACAAATTGGATTCCGAAAGGGAGATCGCACCTCTCGTCAAGGCTGAAGATGCGGTTGAAATTGATACAACATCCCTTTCAATCAATGATGTTGTAGATAGAATTATGGCGCTCGTGGAAGAGAGAGTGGGGAAAAAATGACTTTTTATTCATTTGCCAGGTTTGTCGCCAATGCTGCGTTAAAACCAATCTACAGGTATGAAGTGCTCGGGCTCGAGCATTTTCCAAAAGAAGGCGGAGTGCTGCTATGTTCCAACCATATCAATAATTTTGATCCGCCAGTAGTCGGGATCACCGCACCCCGTCCAGTCCATTTTATGGCTAAGGAAGAACTCTTTTCCGTACCCATCCTGAAGAATATCGTAAGGGCCTGCAATGCATTTCCGGTAAAGCGGGGAATGAGCGACCGGGAGGCGCTCCGGAAAGGTCTTGGAGTTTTAAAGGCGGGAGAGGKTTTAGGATTGTTTCCTGAGGGAACAAGAAGCAAAACGGGAGAATTGGGCGAAGGGTTGGCAGGAGCCGGCTTTTTTGCGCTCAGGTCTGATGCCCATGTTGTTCCATGCGCAATCATCGGCCCGTACAAGCCATTCAGGAAGCTGAGGGTGATCTACGGAAAGCCGATTGACATGGATCGGGTGCGGAAAGAAAAAGCGTCCGCTGAAGCTGCGACTGAATTAATCATGTCGGAAATACGCAAACTTATTGAGGAACACAAAGGGGTTTCCGCTTGACAAAAAAGCCCTTTTGTAAGAAGTTATTACAAAGGAATACTTTTTTGAATATTCTACGAATCGCAGCCGTTATGATGGGCGCCGCATGCATGAGCAGCATGTGCCGCATCTATATATTTCAAAGGGCAGCCAATGGTTAAGGAGGAGTACATATGTCGGAAGATTTGAATCACATTGAAGTCGGGAATTTTGAAGTTGGAGACAGAGTGACTGGACAAGTAACCAAAGTGGAAGAAAAACAGGTACTTGTTGATATCCAAAACAGTAAACTCGATGGAATCATTCCAATCAGCGAATTGTCGAGCATTCATATTGAGAAAGCTTCAGATGCAGTGGCGGAAGGGGATTCTCTTGAACTTGAAGTCCTAAAGGTCGAGGAAGAAGCACTCATTCTATCCAAACGCAAGGTTGACGCCGAAAAAGCATGGGATGTCCTTGAGCAAAAATTCCAAAGCGGGGAAGTTTTCAACGCCGAAGTAAAGGATGTAGTCAAGGGCGGGCTGGTAGTCGATCTCGGAGTGCGCGGCTTTGTCCCAGCATCGCTTGTCGAGGCTTATTTTGTAGAGGATTTTTCTGATTATAAAGGAAAAGAGCTTTCCTTTAAAATAGTCGAACTTGATAAGGAAAAGAACAGGCTGATTCTCTCTCACAGGGCTGTAGTTGAGGAAGAAAAGGGCAAAAAGAAACAGGATTTACTTGAATCCATCCAGTCTGGCCAAGTAATTGAAGGTACAGTCCAAAGGATTACCGACTTCGGGGCGTTTGTGGATATCGGTGGCATCGATGGCCTTGTCCATATTTCCCAACTGTCCCATGAGCATGTTGAAAAGCCTGGCGATGTTGTCCAGGAAGGCCAGAAGGTCCAGGTAAAGGTTTTGGGGGTCGATCGTGACAACGAACGAATCTCGCTTTCAATTAAGGAAACGCTCCCTGGCCCATGGGCTAATATTTCAGATAAGGCCGCAAAGGGCAGCGTGTTGACCGGAACAGTCCGCAGGCTAGTCTCCTATGGCGCATTTGTTGAAGTTTTCCCTGGGGTGGAAGGCTTGGTCCACATTTCCCAAATCGCACACAAACATATTGGCACACCTCATGAAGTTCTGAAAGAAGGCCAGGAAGTCCAGGTCAAGGTGCTTGATGTGAACGAAAAGGAACAGCGCCTATCCCTTAGCATCAAGGATTTGTTGGAACGGGATGCCGAAGAAAACATGGACTATGAACTACCCGAAGAATCAAAAGGTTTTCAGCTGGGAGAACTGCTTGGCGATAAACTAAAGGATTTAAAGAAATAGATTTTTAAAAGCTTCCGCGAAAACGCGGAAGCTTTTTTGTTTGAAACCTTATCCTTGCTCCCGTCAGGGTTATTTTTTTCCGTCATTTAGCTTTCTTGCTTCTTCCGGGGTTTGAAGCCCCGTTGCCCCGGGGTAGTGAAGCGACTGGTCGCGGTCGGATTCAACCCTTTTGCTTTCCCGCAGCTTTTTTTCCTGCCTATCTTTACCCATCACGTATCACCTCCACTAAATAAATTATTTGTTTAACAAAGACTATTCATTCTGGTATGAAATTACATGCCATTTACCATAATGGTAAGGATAGGAGGTAGGCATGTTGGAGGGGTATTTGTTTTATTTGGTGGCATGGCTCACGTGGATTTATCTGGCATTTCTGGCTGGCGGCCGTTTGAGGTCAATGAAGGGATTGCAGGCTGCAATTTTGCTTTCGATTATTGCTTCGCCACTTCATATTCAGGCCGGGGAATCGATGGTGTTTTTGGGAGCGATAAGCATTTTCGTGTACTCGCTCACTCGCATTGCCAAGGCAGACGGGAAAGAAAAGATGTATTTCATTGCATGTTCCTTTATCTTATCCCTTTTATATTGTTCAATCAGCCTTTTTGAACTGTTCGATCCGATTGTATTTATTATAAAAAAACAATGGTTCATAGCTTCCGTTTTTGGGTTGATCTTACCAATCCTCTATAGGACCCTGAAAGGGCGGCTGCTTTTGGCTGTAATTGGCATGTTTCAGGGAGAAATGCTTTACGCTTTCGTCCTCCAAAATAACTCATTGCTATTTGAGGCCGGAGGGTACACGTTTTTGGATACAATGTCGCTGGTGGCCGTTGTTGCAGTTAGTTGGAGCACATTTGAAAGTTTTGCCTCATGGCTCGGTTCATCGCTTAGTTCGCTTGAAAAAGGCAGGAAATCATCCCAATGAATGCATACACGATGCCAATCATTGCCGGCATGGTTTCGGGAATAATTGTACGGATTTACATGCTAAGGTCCGATTACAGGCAGTACCCAACCTACCTTCACGGCCGGATTGTCCATATATCAGTTGGTGTTATCGCTGCGGGGCTTGGAGCTGTCGCCATTCCATCGATAATGGAAAAGGAGTTTACGGCGGTCACATTTCTCGCCCTTGCAGCGACCCAGTTCAGGGAAGTAAGGAACATGGAAAGAAATACATTAACCGTCCTGGATGGGTATGAACTGGTGCCGAGGGGAAGCACTTATATCGAAGGTATAGCGATTGCCTTCGAAAGCCGAAATTACCTCGTTATTTTAACTGCCTTAACAGTGACCCTTGCCTATTTGGCGGTGAATTTTATAGTAGCGGCGCTTGTTGCAATAGCAGCCCTTCTCCTCTCAAAAGTGTTGATGTCAGGAGGAACAATAAATAGGCTCGCGGATATTGAGTATGTAAAACCCCATTTTGACGGGCCTGGCCTGTACGTTGGGTCGATTTATATTATGAACATAGGCCTGCCTGATAGAAGAAAAGAAATTTTGGAGAATGGAATGGGCTTTATTCTTATGCCGAAAAATGCGAACGCCAAAATAACAATTGCGAACCTGGGGCAGCGGCAGGCCATCTTGCACGATGTTTCGACCGCTTTGGGCGTGTACAGGGATTCGGGCACCCCTGCCCTTGTCCCGTTGGCAAAATTAGATTTAAAGGACGGCAGGCTTGGCGTCTTCGTGCTGCCTCATGTGAGCGATCCCGACAAGGCAATCGAGGTGATCGGGGCAGTGCCCGCATTGGAAAATGCAATCAGGATGCCTGCCGGGAATGGGAATGGCTAATGCATGGAGGATAACTCAATGACTATTGAAAAATTCATACTTGCTGTTGTGACGACAAATCCGAAAAGCATATCGGGAGGCGTGAGTGTATTCCATTGCGAGTCAGCGGAAAAGATGGAGCAAATCGCGGCAACCCTCGAGGCGATCCTTGATGGTATTGCCCATTCACTTTCCGAGGATACTTGCATAATTGTAAAGCATTGATCCAGCGATGTTTTCATTGCGCTATTGCCTTATCATTGATACTATAATTAAGTTAAGCCCTTCCACATTCCAGAAGGGTTTATTTTTTAGAGTGGAAGACAATGCGGGGCATCGAGATGAATGTGTGCCGCGATTTTAAAATGAGAAGTTAAGGGTGAGTTGAATGGTAAAACCAACAGTTGCGATTGTCGGACGCCCAAACGTAGGCAAATCAACGATTTTCAATAGGATTGTCGGAGAAAGAATTTCAATTGTAGAAGACATCCCCGGTGTTACCCGGGACAGAATTTACAGCTCGGCCGAATGGTTGACGCACGACTTTAATATTATTGATACAGGGGGAATCGACATTGGCGACGAACCCTTCCTTGAGCAAATCAGGCAGCAGGCCGAGATTGCCATTGAAGAAGCCGATGTCATTATCTTTTTGGTGAATGGCCGTGAAGGTGTGACCGCTGCCGATGAAGAAGTGGCTAAAATCCTCTATAAAACTAAAAAGCCTGTTGTACTGGCAGTAAATAAAATTGATAATCCTGAAATGCGCGCGGATATATTCGATTTTTACGCACTTGGGTTCGGTGAGCCTTTTCCAGTTTCGGGCTCGCATGGACTTGGGCTTGGAGATCTTCTTGATGAGGCCGCGAAGCATTTTCCGAAATTCGAAGGCGATGAGTACTCGGAGGACACAATAAAATTCAGCCTTATTGGAAGGCCGAATGTTGGAAAATCGTCTCTTGTAAACGCCCTTCTTGGTGAAGAACGCGTCATTGTCAGCGACATCGCAGGCACGACACGCGACGCAATCGATTCGGTGTATGAGCATGAAGGCCAGGAATACGTTATTATTGATACGGCAGGGATGAGAAAAAAAGGAAAAGTTTATGAAAGCACCGAAAAATACAGCGTCCTCCGGGCATTGAGGGCCATTGAACGGTCGGATGTCGTCCTAGTCGTACTGAACGCCGAGGAGGGAATCATCGAGCAGGATAAGAAAATTGCTGGTTATGCCCACGAAGCTGGCCGGGCGGTAGTCATTGTCGTAAATAAATGGGACGCAATCGAAAAAGATGAAAAGACGATGAAGGAATTTGAAGAAAAAGTAAGGGAGCATTTTCAGTTCCTTGATTACGCGCCAATTGTGTTCCTTTCGGCCAAGACAAAAAAACGGGTCCAGACGCTTCTCCCGGTTATCAATATGGTGAGCGAAAATCACGCCATGCGTGTTCAGACAACAATCCTGAATGACATCATCATGGATGCGGTAGCAATGAATCCGACTCCTACCGATAAAGGGAGAAGGCTGAAGATTTATTATGCGACCCAGGTAGCCGTCAAGCCCCCGGCATTTGTTGTATTTGTAAATGATCCGGAGATGATGCATTTTTCGTATGAGCGGTTCCTGGAAAACAGGATAAGGGACGCATTTGGCTTTGAGGGGACTCCAATCAGGATTTATGCCAGGGAGAGAAAATAAATAAAAGGTCGTGATCTGAATGGAAATTGCAGTTCTGGGAGCGGGCAGTTGGGGAACAGCCCTTGCCCTGGTCCTTGCAGACAATCGCCACAAAGTGAAGCTTTGGAGCCATAATCCGCAACAGGCTCAGGAAATCAATACGGTGCGTTCCAACGAACGATACTTGCCGGGGATAACAATTCCCGAAGCCATCCAGGCCACCGCATCGTTTGAAGATGCTCTTGAAGGGGTGGATACAGTTATTCTTGCTGTTCCCACAAAAGCAATTAGGGAAGTATCCGGGAAAATCCGGGAAACACGGAAACAGCCGCTTACCCTTGTCCATGTCAGCAAAGGCATCGAGCCGGATTCTCTCCTCCGTATATCGGAAATGATTCAGGAAGAAATCCCGCCTGAACTTCTTGCCGCCCTCGTGGTCCTATCAGGTCCGAGCCACGCGGAGGAAGTGAGCCTGCGCCACCCGACTACCGTGACCGTTTCTTCGGAAAATATGGACGAGGCGGAAAGGATTCAAGATCTCTTCATAAATCAAAACTTCAGGGTATACACCAATCCCGATATAATCGGGGTGGAGATTGGCGGCGCGCTGAAGAACATCATTGCCCTTGCGGCAGGGATTACGGATGGCCTCGGCTTCGGTGATAATGCGAAAGCCGCCTTGATGACCAGGGGGCTTGCGGAAATCGCGAGGCTTGGGGTGAGGATGGGAGCCAATCCATTAACTTTTTCCGGCCTCGCCGGGATAGGGGATTTGATTGTAACATGCACGAGTGTCCATTCAAGGAACTGGAGGGCGGGGAACCTTCTTGGGAAGGGCCAGACGCTAGAGGAAGTTCTAAACAATATGGGGATGGTCGTCGAGGGCGTCCGGACAACGAAGGCCGCCTTCCAGCTTGCCAAGAAATATGAGGTGCAAATGCCGATTACAGAAACATTGCACAAAGTTTTATTCGAAGGGCTTCCAGCAAAGGAAGGCGCGGAATTATTGATGGCTCGGGGAAAGACGCATGAGATGGAAGATTTGGCGAATATCCTGAACGAGCATGGAAGCGATCCGCTTTAATTCTCAAACGTGGGCGATTGGCGATGCATTTGTTTTTTATGATGCATACAATGCAACGAATCAAACTGGTAGTGTGAATGTGTTTGGGTATTTTAGTCAATTGGTTTGAGCAAGGAAACGCCCCCTTGCTCTTTTCTTTTTGCATCCGCGTCCGTTCCCTTTCAACCTGCTGCCAGCCTATGATATAATTACTCTCGGTAAAAGGGGGGGATGTGCTTTGTCACCGGCATTAATGAAAATGTGGGTATCTCTTGCTGCAATGGGGTTTATGTTTATTTCGATTATTACCATTTATTTTAGCAGATATAAATTAAAAGGAGTTTTTCGCTTCGTTACAGCCTTATTTGCGTATGCATTAATGATTTTTTCAGGGATTATCATATTCCTCGTAGTGATGAGCGGACCTACAGGAGGATAACGAATATGATTAAAGAGAGTTGGTCAAAGATGAAGATTGCCAGACTGGCTTTGCCGGCTTTAATGATCATGTTCCTGGGGGGCTGCATGTATCCGAGTGATAAGCTTTCCAAGAACCAGATTCCATATAAAGAACAAATTGAATCGGTCCAAGCTGCTGTTGCAAACTTCCAAAAGGATAACGGCGGCATTCTTCCCATTAAAACAAAGGAAGCCGACACGCCGATTTATGAAAAGTATGTAATTGATTTTTCAAAAATATCACCACGCTATATACAGGAGCCGCCCGGGAATGCGTTTGAAAACGGCGGGATTTTTCAATATGTCCTGATCGATGTTGAAACGAACCCGACAGTCAAGCTTCTGGATTTGCGGATTGTCGACCAAATCCGCGACATAAAAATGCGAATCAACGCGAACGGCTATCCGCCTTTCAAGGAAGCATTGGCTAAAAATGTGTATTCCCTGGATTTTAAAAAGCTGGGGTATAAAACCCCTCCTTTTGTGGTAAGCCCGTTCACACAGCATAATCTCTCGTTCGTCATCGGCCCGAATGCCGAAATTTATGTTGATTATAGCAGTGATCTGTACCAGTTCCTGCAAAAATCTTCCCGCCATTTCAAGCCGGGCGATGACATCCGATCCGTCCTGACAGATGAATCAATGTTTGTTCCTGCCTTCTCGCTTCCCTATACAATCGATGGCGAAACCGGCGAGCCAGTTTTCAAGGAAAGCTAGTAAAATAGCAAATCGAGAAATCGTCTTTTACGGTGATTAACAGTCATAACCCTTCTCCTGATTAATATATTTACAGGAGAAGGGTTTTTTATGTTTCCCCATGTGCATTGAATTTTCGTTGTCGTTAATAAAAACCGGGCAATCCGACAGGAGGTAAAAATAAATATAGTAAACTAACGCATAAAACAATAGGACAACATCATAAACATATACTGTCCAACAATACCTAAAATGGATACGATTATCCCACTTATTCTAGGATCGGGAGGGGATCTCTTGGAAAGGGTAGATATTTTTAAAGATATTGCCGAACGGACTGGCGGCGATATTTATCTCGGAGTTGTCGGGGCTGTGCGGACCGGCAAATCCACTTTTATTAAAAAATTCATGGAACTGGTTGTCTTGCCCAATATGAGCAACGAGGCAGACAAGGCAAGGACGATGGATGAGCTGCCGCAAAGCGCCGCCGGAAAAACAATCATGACCACAGAGCCGAAATTTGTCCCAAATCAGGCGGCCGCCGTCTATGTGGATGAGGGGCTAGAAGTAAATATCCGCCTGGTTGACTGTGTAGGCTATACTGTTCCCGGAGCGAAGGGGTATGAAGATGAGAATGGGCCTCGTATGATTACAACCCCCTGGTATGAAGAGCCGATTCCCTTCCACGAGGCTGCCGAAATCGGTACGAGGAAGGTTATCCAGGAACATTCCACAATAGGCGTTGTCATAACAACAGACGGTACGATTGGGGAAATACCGCGCACTTCCTACCTTGATGCGGAGGAAAGGGTAATCAATGAGCTTAAGGAAGTAGGAAAGCCTTTCATCATGGTTGTCAACAGCGCCCAGCCGCACCATCCAAACACGGAAGCGCTCCGGTCCAGCCTAGCTGAAAAATACGATATTCCAGTCATTGCGATGAGTGTGGAAGGAATGCGCGAATCAGATGTACTGAATGTCCTTAGGGAAGCGCTTTATGAATTCCCGGTTCTTGAGGTGAATGTGAACCTTCCTAGCTGGGTCATGGTTCTAAGAGAGAATCACTGGCTGCGTGAAAGTTATCAGGAAGCCGTCCGCGATACAGTAAAAGACATTAAAAGGCTCAGGGATGTTGACAGGGTCGTCCATCAATTCAGCGATTTTGACTTCATTGAGAGGGCGGGGCTCGCCGGAATTGAGATGGGCCAGGGTGTCGCCGAGATCGACCTCTATGCCCCGGACGAACTATATGATGAAATCCTTAAGGAGATTGTCGGCGTAGAAATCCGCGGAAAGGACCATCTTCTCGAGCTTATGCAGGATTTCGCACATGCCAAAGCGGAATATGACCATATTTCGGATGCGTTAAGGATGGTAAAGCAGACCGGGTATGGAATCGCTTCTCCAACCCTCTCGGATATGAGCCTTGAAGAGCCTGAAATCATCAGGCAGGGCGCCCGTTTCGGGGTAAGGCTAAAGGCGGTTGCACCTTCAATCCATATGATCAAAGTCGATGTGGAATCCGAATTCGCACCGATAATCGGAACGGAGAAACAAAGCGAAGAGCTCGTCCGCTACCTCATGCAGGACTTCGAGGATGACCCGCTTTCAATCTGGAACTCCGATATTTTTGGCAGGAGCCTAAGTTCAATTGTAAGGGAAGGGATTCACGCGAAAATATCCCTTATGCCAGATAATGCAAGATATAAATTGAAAGAAACGCTAGAGAGAATAATTAATGAGGGGTCCGGGGGATTGATTGCCATTATACTGTAGAACTGGCAAACAGGAAAATTCCAGGTTTTCCTCCCTCCTTAATAAATGATACGTGAAAGGAGCGGCCGAATCAGGCCTCTCTTTTTTTGATTTTTTGGTTCGCATTATGTTTTAATAAGAGTTCAACAGGGAAGATTTCAAGGAAAACATGACAGGCTTCGACATTTTTCAGCTATGGTTGTTGAAAAAGTAAAAAGATTTCCACTATTGACATGAATATTCTTGATAACAACTAGTGATTGTGATAATCTTTTAACAGAATTAGCCTTATAAAGCACAAAGCCTTTATTTCATTGGGTTTTCTTTTAGTTTTTTTTATCAAAACGATTGAAATCCCTCAAGGCTTGCTTTATGATTAGCCTTGTCAATTAAAATACGCTTTCGCGTATAGAATTGATGAAATTTGTTTAGAAATGTAGATAAGTAATCATATCTACTCACTGGGCAAATTATTTGGGAGGAGGTGAATGGCATGAACAAGACAGAACTTATCAATGCAGTTGCAGAGGCTAGCGAACTTTCTAGGAAGGATGCTACCAAAGCGGTTGATGCTGTTTTTGATTCCATTTTGGAAGCTCTTAAAAAAGGCGAGAAAGTTTCGTTGATCGGATTCGGTAACTTCGAGGTTCGCGAACGTTCCGCTCGTAAGGGCCGCAACCCGCAAACAGGCGATGAAATCGAAATCGCTGCAAGCAAGGTGCCTGCATTCAAACCGGGCAAACAACTCAAAGACGCTGTGAAATAATTACATAGAATTGTGCTTTGGGCGCAAAAAGCCATGGATTCCTCCATGGCTTTTTTCTGTTTTTCCGTACACCTGCGTGACTGCTACGGCCAATGGACCAGTTTTGGTATTTTCACTGCCTTGTTCCATGTTTGGACAGCAAAGTGGAATATCAAAGGAAGTGTGTCCATAGTTGGGCAAGCGCGGACTGCAGGCACATGCGATGATTCCTAAGGATACTCAAAAAAAGCCTAACATTTTGCCTGTGTTAAAATGGGTATGCTAATATGGAGAAGACTTGCAAGATAACAGTAGGGGGTTTAAGCAAATGGCAACCGTAAATAAAGCCCAGATAGAAGAGGCGGTGCGTTCCATCCTGGAAGCGATCGGGGAGGATCCAAACCGTGAAGGGCTACTGGATACACCAAAACGTGTAGCGAAAATGTATGAAGAAGTTTTTAGCGGGATGAATCAAGATCCCGGTGAATATTTTGAGACGATTTTCGGAGAGGACCATGAAGAGCTTGTGCTCGTAAAGGATATTTCTTTTTATTCGATGTGCGAGCATCACCTTGTACCCTTTTTTGGAAAAGCACATGTGGCCTACCTGCCTAGGAACGGAAGGGTTACTGGGCTGAGCAAACTGGCCAGGGCGGTCGAGGCAGTAGCGAAACGGCCGCAGCTGCAGGAGAGGATTACCTCCGAAATCGCAAACAGCATTATGGATAAGCTTCAGCCGCATGGCGTGATGGTAGTCGTTGAGGCGGAACATATGTGCATGACGATGCGAGGAGTTAAGAAACCGGGATCAAAAACGGTAACGTCCGCCGTCCGTGGCATTTTTGTCGAAAATGCAATTGCGAGATCGGAAGTTTTATCCTTTATCAACAACTGATCAGTGAAACTGCATGGCGGAGGTGATGGAAATGGAGAAACGAGAACAGCAAACAGGGGAATTCATCGTCATTAAGGCGATTGAAGACGGCGTGAGCGTTATCGGCTTGACTAGGGGAACGGACACGAGGTTCCACCATTCGGAAAAACTGGACAAAGGTGAAGTCATGATCGCCCAATTTACTGAACACACCTCGGCAATGAAAATAAGGGGCAAAGCGACCATCCTGACAAGCGTAGGAGAAGTGGAAAGCGGTCCCGGGAAATAACATTCACCCAGAACGGCTCTAAAGGCCGTTCTGTTGTTTTTTATGGCTTTCCTCAGGTGCCCCTTATTATTTTATGAAATTTCCCCATTGAAAAACGATTTATGATATAATGATGTCTGCTATGTTTAGGGCAAATGGAGGAGCCTTCCGATTTAATTAGACTCCTTCGGCCCAAGAGTGCTGGCGCAGCTTAGGCATACCCCGGGGTGATAAATAGTGCAGGAAATGAACAGCAAAATCGCAGAGATAAAGGGCCTTATCGAAAAAAAAGTCCTTCATCCCTATCTGCTAAAATACATACAAGTCCCCATTATAGACAACGACAAGCTCTTGTTGCTTGTTTCGGCGATGGAAGGGCTTGACTTGACCGATCGGGAAAGGGAAAATTATGCCCTTACAGCCATGCTTGTGCAAATTGCCCTCGACATTCACGAGCACGTTTCGAATACACAGTCCCTGGCCGGCACGAAGGTACGGCAATTGACCGTCCTAGCTGGCGATTACTACAGCGGGCTATATTATAAGCATTTGGCTGAATCGGACGATATCCTGATGATTCGCTCCCTTTCGAAAGGGATTAAAAAAGTAAATGAACATAAAACACTGCTTTACCAGAAAGAATTCAAGTCGGCCGGAATGCTTCTCGAAACCATGAAAAGCATTGAGGCATCTGTCCTGGCGAAATTTTTCGGCTTTTTTGGCAGGGACGCCTGGATTCCATTTATGGAAAGCTTTCTCCTTCTAAAAAGGCTTCTTAAGGAAAGAAATGATTACTTGACAGATGGAACTTCACCGTTCTTTGATGCTCTGTATGCTCTTGATGACACAGCAGCTCTACCTCGCGGAAACCGGCATTCGGGACTCCTTTTGGAACTGCTTGACCATGAACTTGTTTCCTTGAGGAATGAACTGAAGGACAGGATGGGCGCCGTGAAAAACGTCAATGCCTCAATGAGAAGCAGGGCGGAAGAATTGCTGGGTGAAATAAAAATATTTGTGGAAGAAGGTTAAGGAGCATGGAACGTTCTAAGGAAGAACGGGTTCATTCGGTCTTTGAAAGCATCTATGACAATTATGACAAAATGAATTCCGTAATCAGCTTCAAGCAGCACATTGCATGGCGGAAGGACACAATGAAAAGGATGAATGTCCGCCCTGGCTCCAAAGCCCTCGACCTTTGCTGCGGAACGGCCGACTGGACGATTGCCCTGGCCGACGCCGTTGGAAAGGGCGGGGAAGTTATTGGCCTTGATTTCAGCAAGAATATGCTCAAGGTTGGCCAGCAAAAAATTAAAGCCCTGAATCTTGCCAACGCCACTCTTATTCACGGAAACGCAATGGAACTGCCATTTCCGGACAATACTTTCGATTATGTCACGATTGGCTTTGGTCTTAGGAATGTTCCCGATTATATGCAGGTACTAAAGGAGATGCACAGAGTTGTTAAACCCGGCGGCCTAGCAGTCTGCCTTGAAACCTCACAGCCGACGCTGCCCGTATACAGGCAGTTGTATTTCTTTTATTTCAAATATATCATGCCGTTATTCGGGAAGATGTTCGCGAAAAGCTACAATGAATACTCATGGCTCCAGGAATCCGCGCGTGACTTTCCGGGTGCGAAGAAGCTTGCCGGCATGTTCGAGAAGGCCGGCTTTCAAAAGGTGTCGTACAAGCCATACAGCGGGGGCGCCGCCGCTGCCCACTTCGGGCAAAAAAAATAGATTCAAGAAGTTTTTACTAAAAAAGCAGGGTGAATGCCTCTATGAAATTAAAAATGATGACTTCATTTTTAAATTCCGATCTTACTTTAATCGAGAATACACTTGAAGAAACAATCCAGGCGGAATCCTTGCTGTTGCGGAAGGCTTCTTTGCATACCCTCCAGGCGGGCGGAAAACGGATCCGTCCTGTTTTTGTTTTGCTGGCTGCCAAATTCGGGGAATATGATATCCATGTCATTAAGAATGTCGCTGTTTCGCTCGAATTGATTCACATGGCTTCGCTTGTCCATGATGATGTAATTGATGACGCGGAACTGCGAAGGGGCAAGCCGACGATTAAATCCAAATGGGATAATCGAATCGCAATGTATACAGGGGATTATATTTTTGCCCTCTCACTCGAATTAATGACTTCAATTGAAAAACCATTGGCACATAAAATCCTCGCACATACGATTGTCGAAGTTTGTGTCGGCGAAATCCAGCAAATCAGGGATAAATACAGGTTCGACCAATCGATGAGGGATTATTTCAGAAGAATTAAGCGGAAGACCGCCCTCCTTATCGCAGTTAGCTGCCAACTGGGGGCAATAGCCGCCGGCGCGAGTGGTGAAATCAGCAGAAAACTGTATTGGTTTGGCTATTATGTCGGGATGTCCTATCAAATTATTGACGATATCCTTGATTTTACCTCGACGGAAAAAGAACTTGGAAAGCCTGCTGGAAGCGATCTTCTCCAGGGGAATATTACCGCTCCTGTCCTTTATGCAATGGCTGATCCCTATGTAAGGGATAAAATTGTCAAAATTAATGAACATACAAGCCAAGAAAATCTTGATGAAATAATCGGTTCAATTAAAAAGTCGGGTGCCATTGAAAAGTCGCTTCAATTAAGTGACCGCTATTTGAATAAGGCATTGGACATCCTTGACGGGCTGCCGCAAAACCGTGCCAAAAAGACCTTGAAGGATATAGCGAAAACTATCGGGAAAAGAAAATTCTGATTCCTTTCGAAAAAACATCGTTTCGCCTCTTCTTTCTTGCGCAATCCTCTAAACAATGTTAACATTTTCGTGAAATGCCTTTATAGAAATATTGGTACATACTTGTTTAGGAGTGGAAAGAATGGAAAAAACGTTTTTAATGGTTAAACCAGACGGGGTACAAAGAGCTGTTATCGGAGAAATCGTGGCCCGTTTTGAAAAGAAGGGTTTCCAGCTTGTCGGGGCAAAATTAATGAATATTCCCCGCGAATTGGCTGAAGAGCATTATGGGGAGCACAAGGAGCGTCCGTTTTTCGGCGAATTGGTTGACTTCATTACTTCCGGCCCGGTCTTCGCCATGGTATGGCAAGGCGAGAATGTTATCGCGACAGCCCGCCAAATGATGGGGGCTACCAATCCAAAGGATGCGGCGCCTGGAACGATTCGTGGGGATTTCGCCCTGACAGTCGGCAAGAACATCATTCACGGTTCGGATTCACCTGCAAGCGCGGAACGCGAAATCGGCATTTTCTTCAAGCAGGAAGAGCTTGTTGAATACACAAAATTAATGAACGACTGGGCATATTAATCCCAAAGGGCACTTGTCAAAACGAGTGCCCTTTTTGTATACGTTTTCTGATAATTTCCGATAATATTGCATACTTGCCTAATTGTCTGAGTTTTAAAACAGTTAGTGACAAAACCATAAATGACCTGTAACATATCCTTAATCCATTTTAAAAGGGGAATAAAACATGAGATATCTTACCGCAGGGGAATCACACGGCCCCCAATTGACTGTGATCATCGAAGGAGTACCAGCTGGAATGCCAATCCGGGCTGAACAAATTAATGATGAGCTTGCCCGAAGACAAAAAGGGTATGGCAGGGGCAGACGGATGCAGATTGAAAAAGATACGGTTGAAATTGTCGGGGGCATCCGCCACGGGAGGACTTTAGGTTCACCGATTGCGCTCGTAATAAAAAACGATGACTGGAAGCACTGGACTCATATAATGGGGCCTGAAGCGATTGATGAAGAGGCGGAGTCGGAAGTGAAAAGAAGAATATCACGGCCCCGTCCCGGACATGCCGATCTGAATGGTGCGATTAAATACGGCCACAGAGATATGAGGAATGTCCTTGAACGGTCATCCGCCAGGGAAACGGCCGCACGCGTGGCGGCTGGCGCGGTTGCAAAGGTCCTGCTGGAACAGGCCGGAATCGAAATTGTTTCGTATGTAACTGAGATTGGCGGCGTAAAAGCCGGGGTTCCTGAGCTGTCCATGGCCGAAATGAAGGAAAAAAGCGAAGCCTCTCCAGTACGTTGCCTGGATTCCGGCGCGGAGCAGAAGATGATGGAGGCAATTGACAGTGCGAAAGAAAATGGCGACTCGATTGGCGGCATTGTTGAAGTAGCGGCAACTGGCATGCCGATTGGCGTGGGCAGTTATGTCCATTATGACCGGAAGCTGGATTCACGGATAGCAGGCGCGATTATTAGCATTAACGCCTTTAAAGGGGTTGAATTCGGGATTGGCTTTAAGGCGGCCGAAATACCGGGTTCACAGGTCCACGATGAAATCATTTGGGATGAAGAAAACGGCTATACCAGGAGAACGAACCGCCTTGGCGGCTTTGAAGGCGGCATGACAAACGGGATGCCGATTATCGTCAGGGGCGTTATGAAACCTATTCCAACACTGTACAAACCGCTCCAAAGCGTTGATATTGAGACAAAAGAGCCGTTTGCCGCCAGCATTGAACGTTCAGACAGCTGTGCAGTCCCGGCTGCCGCCGTGGTTGCCGAAAGTGTTGTCGCCTGGGAAATCGCCCGTGCCCTCGTTGAACAATTCAATTCGGACCGCCTTGACGTCTTTCTAGAGGAAATCAGAAACCACAGGGAACGGGCGAGGTTGTTCTGATGAAGACACTGCAAATCAGTGCGGGATCACATAAGTATCCTGTTATCATCGGGGAACATGCCGTCTCGCAACTTGCGAACTATCTCGAAAAACAGGCGGGAAGCTTCACGAAGTTGCTTATCATTACCGATGAAAACGTTGCAACTCTCCATCTGCCAACACTTTTGCAACAATTGGAAGCCTATCAGCCGTCCGTTTTCTCCGCACCCGGTGGGGAACAAGCAAAAACAATCGAGACGTATTACGAAGCCATGACCTGCGCCCTTGAAAATAGCCTGGACAGGAAATCGATTATTATTGCCCTTGGAGGGGGAGTAATCGGGGATTTGGCCGGATTTGTCGCGGCGACTTATATGAGGGGCATCCGATTCGTCCAAATTCCGACGACCGTCCTCGCTCATGACAGTTCAGTCGGCGGTAAAACAGGAATCAACCATCCGCTCGGTAAAAACATGATTGGCGCTTTCCATCAGCCGGAAGCCGTATTCTATGATTTGTCTTTTTTAAAAAGCCTCCCCTTAACGGAAGTCCGTTCAGGATTCGCCGAAATTGTAAAACATGGCTTAATTGGCGACCCGGACCTTTACGAATGGCTGAAAACTACTATTCATGATCTTGGCGGCATCACTACATATCAATATGAATCGATGCTCTCGAAGGGGATTGGTGTAAAAGCTTCGATTGTTAACAAGGATGAAAAGGAAACAGGGATCCGGGCCTTCCTGAACTTCGGGCATACATTGGGCCACGCGATTGAAGCTGAAATGGGCTATGGGAACATTACGCACGGGGAAGCGGTTATGATCGGCATGCTATTCGCACTTGAAGCAAGCAAGTCCGAAGCGGGGCTCGCCTTTGACGTGGACAGCTTCCGGGCCTGGATTGAAGATCTCGGCTATTTGCCTTCCATTCCGAGCGGCCTTAAACAGGAAGATTTGATAAAAAGAATGAAGATGGATAAAAAAGCTGTGGCCGGGGCGATGAAATTTGTGCTTCTTAAGGAAGTTGGCGAGCCATGCCTGAAAGAACTAAGTGAATCCCGGATAAAAACGTTATTGGATATTTTTTTAAATTCGAAAAAGTAAAAAAACGCTGACTTCCCGATTTGCCTGTGGTAGAATGGAAAGAAAAAACTCGCACGCACTTTAAAGCGTTAAAGCAGCGGGGTTAAACAACGAGGTGTTTGAAATGCGCTGGAAAAAGCAACTGTTAAATCTATCACCATATCAGCCAGGCAAATCAATTGATTCCGTAAAAAAACAATACGGTTTGGAAACAATCGTTAAATTGGCTTCCAATGAAAACCCGTTTGGCTGTTCGGCCAGGGCAATCGAGCGGATCCAGAACTACGGTGAAAGCCTTGCCCTTTATCCAGATGGACATGCTGGCGATTTGAGGGACACCCTCTCCAAGATGCTTGGGATTGCCCAGGACAAGCTCATCTTCGGGAATGGTTCGGATGAATTGATCCGCATTATTTCAAGAGCCTTATTATACCCGGGAGCAAATACTGTCATGGCGGCGCCAACTTTTCCACAATACCGGCATAATGCTATTTTAGAAGGAGCGGAAGTAAGGGAAGTTCCTCTCGTTGATGGATATCATGATTTGAAAGGGATGCTGGGAGCGGTCGATGAAAAGACGAATGTCATTTGGATCTGCAGCCCGAATAACCCTACCGGAACCTATATTCCCAAAAAGGACTTGGAATCATTCCTGGAACAGGTACCGGAAGAGATACTGGTAGTAATTGATGAGGCGTATTATGAATATGTTACAGCGGCTGATTTTCATGATTCCATCTTACTGGCTGACCAATTTCCGAATGTTATAGCCTTGAGGACTTTTTCAAAAATTTACGGGCTTGCAAGCCTGAGGGTTGGCTACGGCATTGCAAATCCATCAATCATTAAAGTTCTAGAGCCTGCGAGGGAGCCGTTCAACACGAATTCCTTCGCCCAGGAAGCCGCAAAGGCGGCACTCGCCGACCAGGAATTTGTCGGGAGATGCAGGGAGGCAAACCGGAAGGGCCTTGAAATGTTTTATCAATTTTGCGAAAAACATGGCCTTTCCTACTATCCGTCCCAGGGGAATTTTATCCTGATTGATTTCCGCATGGATGCCAACCATGTTTTCCAATCATTGCTTGAAAGGGGCTTCATTGTGAGGTCTGGTGCCCTGCTCGGCTTCCCGCAAAGCATAAGGGTGACTGTCGGCTCAGAAAGCCAGGTTGCCGCTTTATTGGAGGAATTTGAATCCTTCCTTGAAAAAGAATCCAGGGCGCTTGTATAGGGGAGTGCGTAAATTGAACGGCAATGTTTTCATCATCGGATTGGGTTTGATTGGCGGGTCATTGGCACTCTGTATTAAAAAGGCTCACCCGGATGCTAAAGTATTCGGGTATGACATCAGGGAGCGGCAGGCTGAGCTTGCGAAAATGCTTGGGGCAATTGATGTAATTTCCGGCACCATCACGGAAGGGGCAGCTCAGGCAGATTTAATCATTATTTCCGCTCCTGTTAGGGAAACCGCGAGGATCCTAATGGAACTGGAATCGTGTCCGCTGAAGGAATCGGTCATCATTTCGGATACCGGCAGTACAAAAAAGGAAATAACCCGTCTAGCCGCTCCTTTAAAACAGAAAGGCTTTTCGTTTGTCGGCGGCCACCCCATGGCAGGTTCGCATAAAAGCGGGATTACAGCAGCTAAAGAAATCCTCTTTGAAAATGCCTTTTACATATTTACTCCGGAAGACCCCGGGGACAGGGAAAGTGCCGCCACGCTTATGGAATGGCTGAAAGGGACAAAGGCAAGGTTCCTGGAACTTTCCCCTGAAGACCATGATTATCTGGCGGGCGTCATCAGCCATTTCCCGCATATTATTGCCGCATCGATCGTGCATCAGACAAAAAGCCTTTCCGGGAGGCATGAGTTGCTCCCGAGGCTAGCTGCAGGCGGTTTCAGGGACATCACAAGGATTGCCTCGAGCAGTCCGGAAATGTGGCGTGATATCCTTCTCCACAATAAAGAAGTGCTCATCGAATTACTGGATTTATGGCGAAAGGAAATGGACAGGGTAACCGGCCTCTTGCTTGAATCGAATGAAGAAGAGCTTGCCGCCTATTTTWCGGAAGCAAAACTTTTCCGCGACGGGCTTCCCGTGAAAGAAAAGGGGGCAATTCCGGCATTTTATGATTTGTACGTCGATGTTCCCGACTATCCCGGGGTTATCTCGGAAGTCACCGGCTATCTTGCAAAAGAAGAAATCAGCATCACGAATATCCGGATCATTGAAACAAGGGAAGAAATATACGGAGCCCTGGCCATTAGCTTCCAGACTGCCAACGATAGGGAAAGGGCTGAGAAATGCATCCAGGCATACTCTTCATTCCCTACATCATACGAACTATAAAGCATGGACCCGGAGGTGCACGAATTGAATCAAATAAATATAATGCCTGCGAGCGCAGGACTGTCCGGGGAAATAAGTATTCCCGGTGATAAATCCATTTCCCACAGGGCTGTCATGTTCGGCGCAATTGCCTATGGAACAACTGCCGTTAAGAATTTTCTCCCGGGGAATGATTGCCTGAGCACTGTTTCCTGTTTCCGAAAGCTTGGGGTAAACATAGAAGCCTCCGGCACCGAAGTAAAAATAGCCGGAAATGGGCTCCAAGGGCTTCAAGAATACAACGGCCTACTCGATGTGGGCAATTCAGGTACGACTATCAGGCTTATGATGGGATTATTATCAGGCAGTCCGTTTGTATCGAGGCTTACTGGTGATGAATCGATTGCCAAAAGGCCTATGAACAGGGTAACGGCTCCTTTAAAGGATATGGGCGCGATGATTGATGGGCGCGAAAACGGCAAGTTCATTCCGATTACTATCACTGGGGGAAGCCTGAAAGGGATAGACTATTCGCTTCCAGTTGCGAGCGCTCAGGTAAAATCTGCCCTTCTCCTTGCCGGCCTGCAGGCTAAGGGAGAGACATCCATTACTGAAATCGCCCCAACAAGGGACCATACGGAAAGAATGATCCGTCTGTTTGGCGGAAAAATTGAAACATCCGGAAAGACAATCGCAATTGAAGGCGGGCAAAAACTATACGGGGCCGAAATAGAGGTTCCCGGTGACATTTCGTCGGCCGCCTTCTTCCTTGCGGCCGGATTGCTTGTTCCTGGAAGTGAAATCATACTGAAAAATGTTGGCTTAAATTGGACTCGTACAGGGATCCTCGATGTCCTTGAAAAGATGGAAGCTGATTTCTCCATTATCCGGACTTCAGGCGATACGTTTGAACCATCAGGAGACATCCTGGTAAAGCATTCGCGCCTGAAAGGTACAACAATTGGCGGGGAACTAATTCCAAGGCTTATTGATGAACTGCCAGTCATTGCCCTGCTAGCAACACAGGCAGAAGGTGAAACCGTCATTCGGGATGCAGCCGAACTGCGGGTTAAAGAGACCGACCGGATTGAAACGGTCGCTGCAGAATTGAGAAAGCTTGGTGCGAAGATTGAAACAACTCCGGATGGGATGGTCATTTCCGGTGGAACGAAACTTGGCAACGGGAGCGTTACAAGCCATGGCGACCATCGAATCGGCATGATGCTTGCGGTGGCGGGGCTAATAAGCAACAGCGGAATTGAGCTTCGCGACACCGAGTCCATCGCTGTCTCCTACCCTGACTTTTTCATCCACCTGGACAGTTTGCAAAAGTGATTTCATTGAGGGCGGGAGCATAATCCTTTGTGTCCAGGCAAAATTGGTAAGTGGCGCCAGCTCTTAAGTTGGCGCCTTTTCCATATTCCAGGCGATATTTTTTGCGGGCTTTGTACCGGCATATTTTTCCCCTTTTCGCATAGCTTGTCTTAAGACTTGCTAAAGGGTGATGGGATGCCTTACATTATTGAAAATGCCTCTATTTTAAGGGAAGCCGGAAGAGTACGGCAGTCCATTCTGACAGATGGGGAAAAAGTATCCTCCGTCCGCGGGGATTTGCCGGCATATTCGTATATGAAGATGAATGTTGATGCGTTTTTGATGACCCCGACGTATTCAGTTCTTGAAGGGGGCCTTACCGACATCCCCCCAGCTGGAGCGAAGGCGCACATTGAAGAAAAATATTTAAAAAACGGATGTACGACAATTCTTACCTACGTAAAGGCGGAGTATGAAAGGGAGGTTGGCGAGAAGCTTGCGGGGGTGGCGGGAAACTTGTCGGGAATCCCCGCCGATTATGCGATCGGAATCAAAATTCCCATTGGCCTATTGTGCCCCTCGGTATTGAGGGAATGCAAAAGGAGGAAGCTTCCTGCTGTTTTTGTGGAATTTACCACTCCCGACCTGTTTGGCAAAATACCTTGGGGATGGATCCGGGAGGCGTTATTCCCCTATAATTGCCCGCTTATTCCGATGGTTCCGCTCCGTGAGGAAGGCCAGAAAAAAATGCTATTGGCAAAGTGGAAAAAAGTCATGGAAGCTGAAAGGATTCCTTCCCTGGACGATGAACTTGAGGAATGTGTGCCGATTGGTTCCCAGGCATTGAACGAGATGGGCCTATTTCCCTGGAGGTCCAGCCTGATGCATAATGCCGAGTTAAGCTATAATCTATATTGGGATGAGGGACTGGATGGTGCGGATGAAAAGTCTTTATTCCTGTATCATAGTGATAAGCTTGCGATGACAGTCCAAAGAGGGAAAATAATTCGGTTTGGCAACCGCACTGATTTTGCAGAAGGAAACGGGGAGCATATTAAAGTTAAAACCCATTCCTTTTTTGCCATAAAATAAAAGGTTCGGAGCGAGAAAAAGATGGAAAAGACGAATAAAATTATTGATTTGCTTGAAAATGGCCAACATAAGGAGGCTATCGAGGAATATAATGAAGTATTAAAAAGCGGGCTGCCCGAGGAAAAATTCGAGCTGGCTGAAAGGCTTTTGCAATACGGTTTCCTCCAGGAGGCCATTGCCCTTTTTGAGAACCTCCTCTTGTATTACCCTGGTGAAGGGGAGATTATTGTCCTTCTCGCAGAGGCCTATGTCGACAATGGCGAGGAAGAAAAGGCGATCCTTTTGCTTGAGGAAATTGAAGAAGATGACCCTTCCTACGGGGAAGCGCTTATCCTCCTTGCTGATTTATACCAGCTTCAAGGATTATACGAGGTCAGCGAGAGAAAGCTTCGGAGCGCCAAGGAGGCATTGCCGGATGAAACGGTGGTGGATTTCGCGCTCGCGGAATTATATGGCTCCATGGGGGAAATGAAGAAAGCAATAAGCTATTATAAGGAAGTTTTAAAATCGGATGATGAAATTGCAGGCGTTAGCATCCATCAAAGGCTTGCAGACTGCTTAAGCGCATCCGGGGCGTTTGAGGCCGCGATGCCATATTATGAAAAAGCGCTTGAAAACAAGGTTGAGATCAACACATTATTCGGCTGCGCCTTTACAGCGCTCCAAGCGGGATACAACAGGGCAGCCATCGAGAGATTCGAGGAACTAAAAACGTTAGACCCTGAATACCATTCCCTTTACCTTCATCTGGCCCAAGCCTATGAAAGGGAAGAACTCCTCGACAATGCGCTCCAGGCTGTTATGGATGGAATCAAGCAGGACGAATTCAACAAGGATCTCCACTACTATGGAGGTAAGGTTGCTTTGAAGCTTGGCAGGCAGGAAGAGGCTGAACAATTGTTAAGGGATGCAATCGCACTTGATCCCGGCTTTACGGAAGCAGCCCTTACGCTCAACAAGCTGTTCATCCACCAGGAAAGATATGAAGACGTCATTGATCTTATCGAGGCTGTGGACGTGGAGGAACATGCCGAGCCGCAATTCCATTGGGATGCCGCTGTTGCATTTGGCCATCTGGAGGAATACGGGAGGGCGCAGGAAAATTACGAGGCTGCATACCCATTTTTCGAAAATAATGAAAATTTTATGAACAATTATGGATATTTTTTAATTGAAGAAGGAAAAACCGCTCTGGCTGCCGAAATTTTTAATGAGTTGTTAAGGCGTTACCCTATAAATGAAGAATATGCAGACCTGGTTGAACGCCTGTCCCAGAATTAGTAAAGTTTAAACTCGCAGAGGAGGGAAACGATCATGGCAACCCCTGTATCTGTCAACGAGAAAAAGGACTTTATCAGATGGTTTTTGAACCATTACCAGTTAAAGAGAAGAGAATGCGTGTGGATCCTGAATTATCTAATGAGCCATGACCAGTTGATGGAGAAGGTGCATTTCGTCGAACAGGCCCAATATTGCCCAAGAGGCCTTATTATGTCCGCCCATTGCACAGATAAAGTGCCATTCCGTTTTTATAAGGAAAATATTATGACAACCGACGCGGAAAAGTCTTTCCATGATATCCGGCTGAACAGGGACGAAGAAATTTATATCCAGCTGAATTTCAATGCGTCGAACAAAGTCCATCAGTATGCCGCGGTTCTTGAGGATAATCCTTATGTTCCAAGGCATTTGCAGGTCAATGAAAAGGACCGGGCCGATGCTGAAAAATTCCTCCTGCATAGCATTCAGCGCTTTAACCAGGAAAAACTTCTGTTGCTGATCGACGAGGCGCTCGACAAACAGGACAAGGAAGCTTTCCTTGCCTTTACCGAGCAATTGAACAAACTGAAAAAAGACCAGCCAAACGGGAGCCTGCTCTAAGCAGGTTTTTCTTTTGCAATGGTAAGATTAAACCAATAAATAAGATTGCGAGGAGAAAAATATGAAATGGTCCGCAGAAGATATAAAATCCTATATTGAGGCAAAAGAATATGTGGATACAGCGATTATCCAATTAGTTCCACTCGAATTTGGAGAGGGGCTTGCCGGGGCTGCATCGGCGGCAGAGTACATCGGCCTGCTCGCGACACAGCTGGAAAGGCAATTTACCGGCAGAGTACTGCTGTTACCACCTTTTACATATCTGAAGGAGGAAGGTGTGGCGGAAGCCTTCGCCCGCCTCTCTAAGTGGGAAGAACGGCTTGCTGATGAGGGAATCCGGAATATCTTCTTTCTTACATCAGCCCAGGAATGGCGGAATGCAGAGGAAAACCTTAACGGATCGCTAATTTGGCTTCCGGCATTGCCTTTGGCAAGCATCGATGAGAGGCAAAAAGTTCTTTTGGTCAATGACCAGGTCAAACAGCTGATGCAGCTTTTTACAAATAAATGGCGGGCTGAATGAAACCGTTTTTATAGATTGCAGAGATTAAAAGTTCACAAAATAGTATTATATTGACCTTGCAATAAGATTGATATATCATGATAATGTCCTAGTTAATATATGTTAAATGTCCTATGGACTTAACTTGTGAACAGAGGGGGGAGAACCATGAGTAAACATCGAGTTTCAAGAAGGCAGTTCCTAAGTTATACATTGACGGGCGTGGGTGGTTTTATGGCCGCCGGAATGCTGATGCCGATGGTCCGATTTGCCATTGATCCTGTCCTAAGGGCTGACGAAGAAGGCGATTTCATTCCGACTTCGCAAAAAGTGGCGGACATTACTAGCGAACCAGTAAGGGTAGATTTCACTTTCAAACAAAAAGATGCCTGGTACGAATCTGATGTAACGAACACTGCATGGGTGTATAAGGATGAGGACGGCAAAATTGTCGCCCTTTCACCTGTATGTAAGCACCTTGGATGTACTGTCGGATGGAATAATAGTGAAAAGTATCCAAATGAATTCTTTTGTCCATGCCATAATGGACGCTATTACAAGAGCGGTGTGAACGTTCCGAACACTCCGCCAATGGCGCCGCTTGATGTATATCCATATAAGGAAGTAGACGGCTTTCTTTACTTAGGAAAAGCCAAGCCGAGAAAAGCGTAGAAAGGAGGCGTAATCGATGTTAAACAAAATTTACGATTGGGTAGATGAACGTTTGGATATTACGCCCCTATGGCGCGATATCGCAGACCATGAAGTGCCTGAGCACGTTAACCCGGCCCATCATTTTTCAGCATTTGTTTACTGTTTTGGGGGATTGACGTTCTTTGTTACAGTTATTCAAATTCTGTCAGGAATGTTCCTGACCATGTATTATGTGCCGGATATTAAGAATGCCTGGCAGTCCGTCTATTATTTGCAAAACGAGGTTGCTTTCGGGCAGATCGTCCGCGGCATGCACCACTGGGGTGCGAGCCTTGTCATTGTCATGATGTTCCTACATACGTTGCGCGTGTTTTTCCAGGGCGCATACAAAAAGCCACGTGAATTGAACTGGATTGTCGGCGTGCTAATTTTCTTTGTCATGCTGGGTCTTGGCCTTACAGGCTACCTGCTTCCTTGGGATATGAAAGCACTTTTCGCGACAAAGGTAACGCTTCAAATTGTTGAAGCTACCCCGCTTATCGGCCCACAGCTTAAAACTCTGATGGCGGGCCATCATGAAATCGTAGGTGCACAAACAATCTCGCGGTTCTTCGCAATCCATGTATTCTTCCTGCCTGGAGCATTGCTTGGACTGATGGGAGCCCACTTCATCATGATCCGCAAACAGGGCATCTCGGGACCGCTATAAAAATTTAATAGGAACGGGAAGTCTGTCCTGTTCCATGCTACGAAAGAGGAGGGGATTGTTCGATGCATCGCGGTAAAGGTATGAAGTTCGTTGGCGATTCACGTGTCTTGGCGCCATCTGAGCGAAAGCCTATGATTCCTAAAGATTACTCTGAATACCCCGGGAAAACTGAAGCTTTCTGGCCGAACTTCCTCTTGAAGGAATGGCTCGTCGGCGCCGTTTTCCTGGTTGGTTTTTTATGCTTGACAGTGGCGCACGAACCGCCGCTTGAAAGGATTGCCGATCCAACAGACGCGGGCTATCTCCCGCTGCCTGACTGGTATTTCCTGTTTTTATACCAGCTTCTTAAATACTCCTATGCAGCTGGCCCATATACAGTCGTTGGCGCAATGGTCATTCCTGGCCTCGCTTTCGGCGCCCTTTTGCTCGCGCCATTTCTTGACCGCGGGCCGGAACGCAGGCCATCAAAACGCCCGGCTGCCACTGCATTCATGCTTTTGGGAATAGCCAGTGTTTTTTTCCTGACGTACCAATCTGTGGCCACCCATGACTGGGAAGCAGCCAAGAGGCAGGGTCAAATTATCGAGGGAATTGACAAGGATGCTGAGGGGTATAAAATCTATGAAGCCCAAAGCTGTATTAACTGCCATGGCGGTGAGCTGCAGGGAACAGCAATGGGCCCTAAACTGATTGACGAGGAATTCCCGGCAGACCACGTTGCGGAAGTTGCCGTAGAGGGTTTTGGAGACATGCCTAAGGGAATCTTCAAAGGTACTGATGAAGAGCTTAAAAAGCTGTCTGAATACATTTCTACCCTGAAAAGCGAGTAGAGTGGAAAAGCTGGTGAAGGAATTCGCCAGCTTTTTTCTTTCAATCATTTATGATACGATTTTTTATACATAAACTGTAAAGGCGGGATTTTGTGATTAGGCAGTTTTATCCCTTTCTTGCTTACAGGCCGTTCTTATGGGTTCTACTCGTTGTCAATATTCTGGGCACTGTGTATGGCTATGTCTGGTATGGCTGGCAGCTTGAACGAACCCCGCCCATCTTCCTGCCTTTTGTCCCTGATAGTCCAACGGCAAGCCTTTTTTTCGTCTTCGTCCTTATTGCTTTTTTAATGAGGAAAAACTGGCCATTGATTGAAGCACTGGCGATTGTGACTTTATTTAAGTACGGGATATGGGCGGTTGTTATGAATTTGCTCGTTTTGGCTGTAACCGGGGAATTGGGCGGGCTCGGCTGGATGCTCGTCGGTTCCCATTTTGCGATGGCAGTCCAAGGGCTTCTTTATGCTCCTTTCTACAGGATAAAGTGGTGGCATTTGGCCTTAACAGCTGTTTGGACCTTGCATAACGATGTCATCGATTATGTGTTTTTCATGATGCCGAGATATGAAGTCCTCTATTTATATACGAAAGAAATTGGCTATTTTACCTTTTGGCTGTCAATTGCATCGATTTTCATTGCATGGTATTTTTGCGTAAGGCCTGGGCGCTCACAATATAATCTTTAGGCAAGCTAATTCGTTTGGATTCCCAGGCGAATTTTCATTGCTGCCCCCCTGGACAGGTTCTAGACTTGTCCTTCTTTTCATACATTTTATTAGTATGAGAGGGGTGGCTATGAATGAAGCTTAAATACTTCCTTTTTATCCTGTTAGCAGGATTATTTCCGGTGCAGGTTTTGGCTGACGGCCGGCCGGCAGCAATAGAGCAGCTTGACATACTTTCTGATGAAGCCTTTCAAATGGTTAAAAACCAGCGCTATGAGGATGCGAAGAAACTTTTGGATTATTTTTCCGAACAGCTTCACAGTATGGGTCCTGGCCGTATCCCTTTCTCAGCTGACGAGGCAAGGATTGTCTCACTATCCCGTGACGAAGCGTTGGAAGCGGTAGCAAGCCCTACGTTGGAATACATGGAAAAGATGAATAAAGTAACGCGTTTCAGGCTGGTCATGGATGCCCTTGCTACTTCCAGTGACCCGCTCTGGGCCGAACTGGAAGATCAAGTCATGGGGTCTTTTTCGGGGGCGAAACAAGCCGCGTTGGATGGCAACCCTGGAGCCTTCCATGCAAGCTTGAATTCTTTTTTATTCTTGTATGAACTTATTTATCCAAGCATGAAGATTGATATCAAAGCAAATTCTATGCAAAAGCTGGACGCAAAGATTGATTTTCTTTCGGCATTTAGCCCTTCCAAACCCGCTAGCGAGTCGGAAGTGGCGGAGTTTGATGCATTGGAGGCGAGCCTGAAGAACATATTTGACGGGATTGAGGAGGATGAAGCGGACCCATCGCTTTGGTGGGTCATCATCTCGACAGGCGGCATCATTATCCTGACTTTGTCGTATGTTGGCTGGAGAAAATATAGAGCAGATAGTGAAATTGCAAAAAAACGCTCGATTAAGCTAAAAGATTGACAATGTCTCCATGCACAAATAAAATTTTATACAACATGATATTTTGGGAGGCACATAAATGTTTATCCTTTATTTCGCATTGATTATCCTAATTCCTCTTTGGGCTCAGATGAGGGTAAAGGGAGCGTTCAATAAATACTCGAAAGTCGCGTCTTCATCAAGGAAAACGGGTGCTGAAGTAGCCAGGGAAATCCTTCAGGCGAATGGAATTTACGATGTGAGGATTGAAGAAGGCAGGGGGTTTCTTAGCGACCATTATGATCCCAGGGCGAAGGCGATCCGTCTGTCCCCGGATATTTACCATGGCCATTCACTCGCGGCTACCGCAGTCGCTGCCCATGAGGTAGGCCACGCCATCCAGGACCAGCAGGACTATGCGTTCCTGCGTTTCAGGCACGCGCTTGTCCCTGTCGCCAACCTTGGCAGCAATTTCGCTTGGATTTTGATTCTAATCGGAATTCTGGCCCACCTGCAAGGGATGCTGCTTATCGGAATTGCTTTCATGGCGGGAGCGGTTTTGTTCCAGGTCATTACCCTTCCTGTTGAATTCAACGCTTCCTCAAGGGCGATGGACCAGGTAATCGCACTTGGAATTATCCGGAACGAAGAGGAACGGAATACAAAGAAAGTACTTGACGCAGCGGCTCTTACGTATGTCGCGGCGGCCGCGGTTGCCGTCCTGGAACTCGTCAGGCTGATCCTCATCTATACCGGAATGAATAGAAGTGAATAAGAAAAGCTGAAGCGATATTCCATATCTTTTAAAAGAGCGGGCCAAATGGCTCCGCTCTTTTTCTATTCCTATTTTATTGCTTGCGCATTTTGTTCTTAAATTTCAAACGGGTCTTTGTTCGCGTCGAGTGTAAAGCCCTCGCCAAGGACATCGTGGACAGCCGTAACAGAAACAAAGGCGTGCGGGTCGACCGAGGTCACAACATTCTTTAGCCTGATAATTTCGTTCTTGGGGACAACGCAATAGAGGATTTCCCGTTCGTTTTTTGTAAAATACCCATAGCCTCTCAGCACGGTAACGCCGCGGTCAAGGTCGCTCAGGATTTTTTCCGCAATGTCCGTGTTTTTCTCGGAAATAATCATTGCTCCCCTTGCTGAATAGGCTCCTTCGGCCATTACATCGATAACCCTCGCACCTACGAAAACCGCGACCAGGGTATACATCGCTTCCCGGTAATTCAAGTAGGTTAGGAGCGACGCAAGTATGACAATTGCATCGAACAGGAACATTGTCCGCCCCATGCTGATGCCCCAATATTTTTGGGCTACCCGCGCAATAATATCTACCCCTCCCGAAGTGCCGCCAAATCTGAAAATGATACCGAGGCCGACTCCAATGCAAACGCCGGCGAATAAGGCCGCGAGCAGGAGGTCGTTTTTTAGGGACATCTCAATGGGGAACTTTTGGAATATCCACAAAAACACCGAAACCCCGACAGTCCCAATAACCGTATAAACAAAGGATTTACGCCCAAGCAGCTTCCAACCCATAAAAAAGAGGGGGATGTTTATGAGGAGGTTCGTATAGGCGGGATTGATTTTAAACAAGAAATAAAGTAAAAGGGTAATCCCGGTTACCCCGCCTTCAGCGAGCTTGTTCTGGATATTGAAATTAACGATTCCAAACGACATAATTGCCGTGCCAAGCAGAATGAATAAAATATTTTTCAGTTTAAGGCCAAATATCATGTTGGCTTCCTCCCTTCCCATATTTTGCCCGTCCAAAGCGGATTTAATTATAGCGAATAAAAAGGTTTAGGGCAATTGCGGGTGAAATCCTTCTTGTGCAATAATATTGTAAACGGAAAATAATTTAGCTAACATGAAAGCTATAGCCTTCAGCAAGTTTTTTAAACATGAAATTTACTTACATATTGGAGTGGACTATATGGCTGAAAAGACCATCATGCAACTGCAAAAAGAAGTGGACGAGCATATTGGCCAGTTTAAGGAAGGCTATTTCAGCCCGCTGGCAATGATGGCACGGCTTACCGAAGAGCTTGGCGAGCTGGCTCGTGAAATTAATCATTATTATGGTGAAAAACCCAAAAAAAAGACGGAAAAAGAAAAAACAGTTGAAGAAGAAATAGGCGATTTGCTGTTTGTCCTAATCTGCCTGGCCAATTCCTTGAATATTGACCTTCAGGAGGCCCATGACATGGTTATGGAGAAATTCAGGACAAGGGATAAAGACCGCTGGACAAAAAAATAGACAAGGATGGTGTGACGGGGATGGATAAAATAAAAATGGTTATTGCCGGCCCGCGTGGCAGGATGGGATCGGAAGCTGTAAAGCTCGCTGCCGAGACGCCAGGGTTTGAGCTTGTGGCTGTGCTGGACCGAAAGAACGATGGCAAAAAACTGGGGGATATCGGATATTTTCCTCTTTCTGAAGTCCCGGTTTATTCGGATATAGAAGAATGCCTTCAATCGGTTAAGGCCGATGTTCTCGTCGACCTCACCGTGCCAGAAGCGGGAATGCAGCATGCAAGGGCCGCGCTGGTACATAACGTTAGGCCGGTAATCGGGACGACCGGTTTCAGCCGGGAAGACCTTGAGGAACTAAAGGGACTTTCCGCCGAAAAGGGGCTCGGCTGCATTATTGCACCAAATTTTGCGATAGGGGCCATCCTGATGATGAAATTCGCAAAAATGGCCGCAAAATACTTTGAAAATGTTGAAATTATCGAGATGCACCATGACAAGAAACTTGATGCCCCTTCAGGTACTGCAATTAAAACAGCCCAACTAATCTCGGAGGAAAGGGCGTCCAAAAAACAGGGGCACCCTGATGAGAAAGAAACAATTGCAGGAGCAAGGGGCGCCGATTTCGAGGGAATGAGGGTCCATTCTGTCCGCCTGCCGGGTTTGATTGCCCACCAGGAAGTACTGTTTGGCTCAGAAGGCCAGACACTTAAAATCCGTCACGACTCATACACAAGGGCTTCCTTTATGTCAGGCGTAAAAACTGCCGTGGAAACAGTCATGAAGATCGATTCGTTCGTGTATGGACTCGAAAATATAATGGAATAGGTGAAGACAGTGAATATTGCATTAATCGCCCATGATAAAAAGAAAGACGACCTTGTACAATTTACCGTAGCGTACAAGGATATTTTTGCAAAGCACACCTTGTTCGCGACAGGAACAACCGGCAAGCGGATTGCCGAAGCAACCGGCCTTGAAGTGACGCGGTTCCAATCCGGCCCGTTAGGCGGCGACCAGGAGATTGGCGCAAGAGTCGCCAAAAACCAAATGGATTCGATTTTCTTTTTCAGGGACCCGCTTACCGCCCAGCCTCATGAACCGGATATTAGCGCCCTCCTGCGCCTTTGCGATGTGTATGCCATTCCGCTCGCTACAAATATGGGTACGGCTGAAGTTTTAATTAAGGGAATTGAAGACGGGCATTTGGAATGGCGGGCAATTGCGAGGGGGAGCAAACAAGATGCTACCATTTAATGGGGCCGACATCCTCGCATTTGGCGCCCATGCCGACGATGTTGAAATCGGGATGGGCGGCACGATAGCTAAATTTGCGGCACGGGGAAAAAAAATAGTCGTTTGCGACCTGACCCGGGCGGAACTGTCCTCGAACGGTGACGTTGAAACGAGAATGACGGAAGCAAGGGAAGCGGCGGCCATCCTTGGTGCCGAGCGGCTTGTGCTTGATCTGCCAGATAGGGGACTGTTCATTGAACAGGAATACATAAAGAAAATAGTTACAGTAATTAGAACATACAAGCCAAAAGTTGTGTTTGCGCCATATATGGAAGACAGGCATCCGGACCATGGGAATTGCGCGCGCCTTGTTAGGGAGGCGTTCTTTTCAGCGGGAATCAGGAAATATGAAGATGGGGCCAACTGCCCGCCCCACAAGGCCATGAGCCTACATTATTACATGATCAATGGTTTTCATGCCCCGGATTTCCTGGTTGATGTTTCGGATTATATGGAAAAGAAAAAGGCGGCACTAAATTCATATAAAAGCCAGTTTGTCAAAAGCGCGGAAAGTTTCGATACTCCACTCGTCAATGGATATATTGAATCGATTGAAGCGAGGGAGAGCCTTTTTGGAAAACAGGCCGGGGTCCTGTTTGCAGAAGGATTTAAAGCGAGTGCGCCCCCGGTGCTTGACCTGGATTTGATTGGAGCATATTAGCAATGAGGAAATTAAAAATTGGGATTACATGTTATCCGTCTGTTGGAGGGTCCGGGATAATTGCAACAGAGCTGGGCAAGCTCCTTGCAGAGAAGGGCCATGAAATCCATTTTATTACGTCGAGCATGCCATTCCGTCTCACGAGGATGTCCCATAACATTCATTATCATCAGGTAGAGGTTAATCAATATTCGGTTTTCCAGTACCCCCCATATGACATCGCCCTTGCCAGCAAAATGGCGGAGGTGGCCAATCAGGAATGTCTGGATTTATTGCATGTCCATTATGCGATACCTCATGCCGTTTGCGCCATATTGGCAAAGGAAATGAGCGGCAGGGACCTGAAAATCGTGACAACACTACACGGAACAGATATAACCGTACTTGGAAATGATCCATCCCTTTCAGACGCGATTAAATTCGGCATTGAAAAATCCGATATGGTCACAGCTGTGTCCAACTCCCTTGTATCGCAAACAATGGAGCTTTTACATCCTGATAAGCAAATCGAGACTGTTTACAATTTCATCGATGTGAGGACTTATTTAAGAATCAGGGAAACAGAACTAAGGGATAAACTTGGGATCGGCAAAGAAGAAAAGGTTGTCATCCATGTTTCAAACTTCCGGCCGGTAAAAAGGGTTCCTGATGTCATTCAGGCATTTTCCCGCATCGTTTCAGCGATGCCCGCAAAACTGTTGCTTGTAGGGGATGGCCCTGAAATAAGGAAAGTATTGAAGCTTGTGGCGGACCTTGGCCTAAAGGAGAATGTCCTTTTTCTTGGAAAACAGGACAATGTGGAAGAATTATATTCAATCAGCGACTTGATGCTTCTCCTTTCCGAAAAGGAAAGTTTCGGGCTAGCTGCACTCGAAGCGATGGCATGTGGAGTGCCTTGCATCGGGACTGCGGTTGGCGGCATTCCTGAGGTAATCACCGACGGGGAAAACGGGTTCATTTGCCCTTTGGGAGACATAGAGGCTGTTGCTTCTAAGGCAGTTTCCCTTCTCTCGGATGAAGCCCTCCATAGGGATTTTTCATGCCGGGCTTCGAGTATGGTAAAAGAACGTTTCAATGCGGACAAGGTCGTCGGCCAGTACGAAAGGCTTTATTATAAACTCCTGGAATAGGGTGATAGCAATGGAGAAGCCATTCAATGACGCACTGCCGGTTCTTGATGCAATTCATAAAGCGGGTCATGAAGCGTATTTTGTCGGCGGGTCAGTAAGGGACAGGGTTATGTCAAGGCCAGTTGGCGATATTGACATCGCAACCTCGGCCCGTCCTGAACAAGTCAAGGAAATATTCACAAAAACAATCGATATCGGGATTGAGCATGGTACTGTCCTCGTCCTCCATAAAGGAGGTTCATACGAGGTGACCACCTATCGGACAGAAACGGGCTATACGGATTACAGGCGCCCTGACAAGGTGGAGTTTGTCGCATCGCTTCAGGAGGATCTGAAACGGCGCGATTTTACGATAAATGCGATGGCTATGGACAAATCCGGTGAGCTGATTGACCCTTTCGGCGGCAGCGAAGATATCGGGCGGCGGGAAATCAGGACCGTCGGCGAGCCTGCCGACCGGTTTGGCGAGGACGCACTCCGCATGATGCGGGCCGCCCGATTTGCAAGCCAATTGGGTTTCGAAATTGAAGGGGCCACGTTCGCATCGATGAAAAAGTCGGCCCCTTTGCTTAACCATATTGCTGTGGAAAGAAAAAAAGCTGAATTTGAAAAACTTCTCGGAGGCAGATGGAGGAAAGATGGCCTGGAAATCCTGATGCAAACAGGCATCGTGGACTATTTGCCGGGGTTAAGCGGAAGGGAAGCGGATTTGGAAAACGTGATCAATCTTGATATGGGAAATCTGACCGCAAATGAAATGTGGGTACTGCTCCTCTATTGCCTAGGGTTCGACAAGCCCGAAGCGGATTTGTTTTTACGTTCGTGGAAAATGTCGAATAAGCAGATGGCACTACTGACAAGCCACCTTTTTTACATGAAAGAAAGGATGGAGGCTGATTGGGGTGTTTCCTCGCTGTTCCAAGCCGGAAAAGATGCAATCGCCTCTGTCGAAAGGCTTGTCCAGGCTGCGGGAGGCAATGCAAGTAATGAAACGATGGAAAAATGGCTTTCCGAATATGAGAAGCTTCCAATTAAGGACAAAAATGAACTTGCCGTTTCAGGAGGCGATTTGATTCGCTGGGAAGGAAGGAGCGGCGGCCCTTGGGTAAAAGAAAAAATGGCGGCCATTGAACGGGCGGTGCTTCTTGGGGCTGTGGAAAACAACCAATTAAAGATAAGGGAGTGGCTAGCAAGGTGCAATCAGATATAAGAAAAAAGCTTTTGGATGCGTTCGCTGAAGCGGAGGGCGATTTTTTATCAGGCCAGGCACTCGCAAATCTGATTGGCTGCTCACGCACAGCTGTATGGAAGCATATCGAAGGGCTTCGGGAGGATGGATTCGTGGTCGAAGCTGCCAAAAGGAAAGGGTACCGGCTTGCCGAAACCCCATCAGCTTTGACAGGCGATGAAATCCGGCTTGGTTTGAAAACCCGGTTTATCGGACAAGCGATTCTTTACCGTGAAACGGTCGATTCAACACAAAAGCTCGCCCTCGCTCTTGCACATGAAAACGCACCTGAAGGAACGCTTGTTGTGGCTGACGAGCAAACCGCCGGAAGAGGGAGGATGGACCGGAAATGGTATTCCCCAAAAGGGACCGGCATTTGGATGAGCCTCCTTCTACGCCCTGAAATCCCGCCCCAACAAGCGCCCCAGCTGACACTTTTGGCCGCCGTTGCAGTCGCCCGGGCGATTGAGGAAGCCGCGGGGATAACGCCGGAAATCAAATGGCCCAATGACCTGTTGATTAATGGAAAAAAGATAACCGGCATCCTTACCGAGCTCCAGGCCGAATCGGATAGGATTCACTCAGTCATCATTGGAATAGGCATGAATGTAAACCAGACGAAAGGCGACTTTCCGGATGGCCTCCAGGAACTTGCAACCTCAATAGCGGAAGAAACAGGGAATGAACTATCCAGGCCTATGGTGATCCGCGAATTTTGCGCGCAATTCGAGAAGCTTTACCTTCTTTATCTTGAAAAAGGCTTTTATCCGGTCAAGCTGCTTTGGGAGAGCTATGCCAAAGGAATTGGCGGCATGATAAGGGCCAGGACCTACAACGGCGTCCTCGAAGGCCGCGCGCTCGGAATAACGGATGATGGTGTGCTTGAACTGGAGGATTCAAGCGGCAAGGTCCATTTAATTTATTCAGCAGATATTGACTTTCCCCTTTCCTAGTTTTTTCTATGGCACAGGAAAGGGTTTTTTTGCTATAATTCCTTTGGGCGGTATCCCTGTGAACTGCACCTTTTGCAACGACAAATGAAAAAACGGTTTCTGCCTAGATCCGTAAAGGACCGGGACAGAGGGATTTAACAAATTTTTCGAACGGATCCTCTGCCATCAGCTGGATCTTTTTTATGCTGCCGGCTAATCCGTTTACCCCTCTTCCTCAAAGAAGGAGGATATTCGATGAAACAAACGACAGATTTTTTGAAAATGAAAGAGGCCGGGGATAAAGTTGCCATGCTGACCGCATACGACTACCCATCGGCAAAGACGGCGGAACAGGCCGGGATCGATATGATTCTGGTCGGGGATTCGCTTGGGATGGTCGTGCTCGGCTATGAAACTACCGTACCAGTCACAATCAATGACATGGTCCACCACGCAAAAGCTGTCAGGAGGGGGGCTCCCGATACATTTATTGTCGTGGACATGCCTTTCATGAGCTACCATGTATCAACTGGTGATACTCTTCTAAATGCCGCAAGGATTATCCAGGAGACAGGAGCCCATGCCGTAAAGCTTGAAGGCGCTGATGAAGTGCTTGGGAAAATCAAGGCGCTGACGGCCGCAGGTGTTCCGGTTGTCGCCCATCTCGGCCTGACGCCCCAATCCGTCGGTGTGCTTGGCGGCTACAAGGTACAGGGTAAGGACGCAGAAGCTGCAATCAAACTGATTGAGGATGCTCGCCTTTGCGAAGAAGCGGGAGCATTTGCCCTTGTATTGGAATGCGTTCCAAAAGAACTTGCCGCAGAAGTGTCCAGGAAGCTATCCATACCAGTCATAGGGATCGGGGCCGGATCTGGCGTCGATGGCCAGGTTCTTGTTTATCATGACCTTGTTGGCTACGGTTTTGGAAGGGTCCCTAAATTCGTCAAGCAATACGGCCAGGCAGGCGCTAATATTACAGAAATGATTGGCCAATATATTTCCGAAGTAAAAACGGGCCATTTCCCAGAAAAGATCCATACATTTACGATGAAGGAAGAAGAGCTGCAAGCCCTTTATGGTGCCAAGGAATGAACCTGATTGAAAGCGGTGCTGAACTGCGCCTGGAAATTATAGAACATAAAAGAAAAGGCCTGACGGTTGGGTTCGTCCCGACGATGGGCTACCTTCATGAGGGCCACCTCTCGCTAATTGAAAGGGCGAGGGCTGAAAACGATATCGTTGTCGTCAGCATATTCGTAAATCCGCTGCAATTCGGCCCTTCTGAAGACTATGATTCGTACCCAAGGGACTTGAGCCATGACACCCTGCTCGCGGGGGAGGCTGGCGCCGATTATATATTCGCGCCTTCAGTAAGGGAAATGTATCCCGCCGCTCCATCAGTGACCGTTACGGTGAGGGAGCGGACAGATGTGCTTTGTGGAAAGTCAAGGCCGGGGCATTTTGATGGCGTCGCTACTGTTTTGACCAAACTTTTTAACATCGTCCTTCCTGACAAGGCGTATTTTGGGCAAAAGGACGCGCAGCAAGTGGCTGTTGTCGAGGGGCTTATAAGGGATTTCAATATTCCTGTAAGCCTTGTGCCGGTCGAAACGGTGAGGGAAGAGGACGGACTGGCAAAAAGCTCAAGGAATGTCTTTTTGACACCGGAAGAAAGGCAGGAGGCCACCGCCCTATACGTAAGCCTCCAGGCAGCCAGGGAGGCCATCGGTAATGGCGAAAAAAACCCCGCAACCATAATAGAATTGATGAAAACAATCATTGAAAGCCGGTCGAGCGGGAAAATTGATTATATCGAAATCTACAGCTATCCCGAACTGCAAAGGGTCGAAACGATTGAAGGCCGATTTATCATCGCGCTTGCAGTCCGCTTTTCGGGCGCGAGACTAATTGACAATATGATTTTGAATGCTTAATCCCGGAATCATTCTTTGAGATGATAACCGGGACAGGAGGAGAGAAAAAATGTTCCGCACCATGATGAACGGGAAAATTCACAGGGCAAGGGTAACCGAAGCCAACCTGAATTATGTAGGCAGCATTACAATCGATGAGGACTTGCTTGATGCAGTCGGAATGGTTGCAAATGAAAAGGTCCAAATCGTCAACAATAACAATGGGGCAAGATTGGAAACATATATTATCCCTGGGGAACGCGGCAGCGGTGTCGTCTGCCTGAACGGGGCGGCAGCAAGGCTGGTCCAGGAAGGCGACGTTGTTATCATCATTTCGTATGTCCTCGTACCTGAAGAAAAAGCCGCTTTGCATGAGCCGAAAGTGGCGATTATGGATGAGAATAACCAAATAGTCGAGCTCCTCCATGCCGAGCCGGCCAATACGATTATGTAAAAGAAAACTCCCTTCTTTGGGGAGTTTTCTTTTTGGGTTATGCGTTTTTTAAATGCTTTTTCCTGTTTTCTTTTTTGGCGCAAGGCATTATGCGAAAGCCCTTGCTTTCCCCTGCTTTTTATTTTTCTGTTTTTATGTTACGGTTTTGTTTGAATGAATAGTTGGGGTGTTAAAGAATGGCCAATAAATATGTTGTAGTCGACCTTGAAACGACAGGAAATTCGCCGAAAAAAGGCGACAGGATTATCCAATTTGCCGCCGTGGTGATTGAAAACGGCAAAATTGCCGAAGAGTTTTCCTCCTTCGTCAATCCATTGCAGCCCATTCCTGCATTTATAGAAGAATTGACCGGGCTCAGTGACTCGGATGTGAAGGATGCCCCCATGTTCCATGAAATTGCCGGCAAGGTTTCATCCCTTCTGAAAGATGCCTATTTTGTTGCCCATAACGTCCTCTTCGATCTCGGTTTTTTGCAGGAAGAGCTCATTATGGCTGGAGAAGAGCCATTTTCCGGACCGGTAATTGATACAGTAGAATTGGCCAGGTTCATGGAACCGGAAGCCGACAGCTATAAATTGGCCGATCTTGCGGATAAGGAAGGGCTTTCGCACGACCGACCCCATCAGGCGGATAGCGATGCTTATGTAACAGCGGAGCTGCTCCTTTTGTACATGGATAGAATCCGTGGACTTCCTGGAAAGGTCCTGGCCCAGCTTGCAGCACTTGCCAGTGGGCTAAAAAGCGACCTGCAACTGCTGCTGAACGGAATTGCCCTAAGCAAACCTAACGGCATGGATTTTCCCGATACGCTTGTGTCCGTAAACGGCATCGCCATGAAAAAGCAGCAGGCACCAAGGGAAATCAACAAGGATGGCCGGAACCATTTAAAGTACCCATACAGCCTGGAGGAAAAGCAGGACTTAATACGTCAATCTTCAGCTAGGCTGGAAAGCAGGCTAGGCCAATTTGAGATGATGGACGAAGTGTTTCATTCCTTTGAGAACGGAACCCATGCGTTAATAGAAGCCGGGACAGGGATTGGGAAGTCGCTCGGCTATCTGCTTCCGGCCGCGTATTTTGCAATATGGAACCGCTCAAGGGTAGTCATTAGTACGCATACAATCCAGCTTCAGGAACAGCTGCTAGTGAAGGAAATCCCCCTTTTGGAAAAAATCATTCCTTTTCCGATTAAATCGGCTATCCTTAAAGGGAGGAACAATTACATATCCATAAGCAAGTTTGCCAAAAGCCTTGAAGAGGAAAATGATAATTATGATACGGCTCTTGCGAAAATGCAAATCCTTGTCTGGTTAACAAGAACCGTAAGCGGCGACAAGGATGAGCTGAACCTTTCAAGCGGCGGCCGCCTCTATTGGAATACAATCCGGAATGAAAAAGATAGTCCGCCCGGAAGCAATCCATGGGATGAATATGACTTTTATAAACGGGCCAAGAAGAATGCCGCCGACGCAGACCTGTTGATTACAAATCACGCCCTCATCCTATCGGACCTTGAAGCCGATGGCGCGGTATTGCCCGACTATCATTATGCCGTCATAGATGAAGGCCACCATTTTGAAAAAGCAGCGGGCAAGCATTTTGGGATAAGGGTCGATTATTTAGGGGCAAGGCTGGCCATTGGGCAATTCGGGCTTTTTGAACAGAGGCAGCTCTTCTATAAGGCCGAGAAAGCAATCAGGGGCCTCCCTTTTAGGGATAAGGTTATTTCGGAGGCGAAGCTGAACGAGCTTGTTGCCGGGGTAATCAGTGAGATGGACGAATTTTTCCGGTTGGCGATTGCCTTTGCGGAGGGAAGCGGTAAAAAGTCTCCATTAAAACGGTTGAAATCAGGGATTGGCGAAGCGCGGAACAAAAAGGAGTGGGAGGCGCTTAAACATGCGGCCGACCGGTTTTCATTTTTGCTGAAGGACTTGCATTCTGCCGCCAATGGACTCCTGGGCCTTGTGACAAGGTCAAATTCAAAGGACTCATTTGCCATCTTGGGAAGCCTTTCTTCCTTTCTTTCCGATATTGAATTGCTGCGAAGCGGAATCTGCGAATTCTTTTCAAGCGGGGAAGGCTATGTAAAATGGATTGAAACCGACCTTCGCGCCCCGCAAAATGCAACCGAGCTAATTGCGATGCCCGTCTCGGTCGCAAATGAAATTTCGGAGAATTTTTTCAACGAGAAAAAATCGGTCGTTTTGACATCCGCGACTTTGACTGTGAACAATTCCTTCCGTTTTTCACTTGAAGGGCTAGGAATAGACCCAAGATACGTAAACCTGCTTTCAATCCCTTCTCCTTTTGACTACAGGGAGAATGTGAAATTATTCATATCGACTGACCTGCCCGAAATCAATTCCGTGCCTCAGGACGAATATATCGCCGAAATTGCCGGAAGAATCGTATCAATTTGCGATGCCGCAAAAGGGCGGCTTCTTGTCCTGTTCACTTCCCATGACATGCTGAAGAAGACATATGAACTAGTAAAGGAAAGCGGACTTCTCTCGGAATATGCCTTAATCGCACAGGGAATTACAGGCGGAAGCAGATCCAGGCTTACCAGAAGCTTTCAGAAATATGAAAAGGCGGTCCTTTTTGGGACAAATAGTTTTTGGGAGGGTATCGACATTCCGGGTGAGGGCCTTTCATGCCTTATTGTCGTCCGCCTGCCCTTCAGCCCGCCAGACGAGCCATTTACGAAAGCGAAATGTGGGCTGATTGAAAAAAGGGGAGGAAGGCCATTTTCGGAGTATTCGCTTCCCGAGGCAGTCCTTCGGTTTAAACAGGGTTTTGGAAGGCTGATAAGGACAGGCGCCGACCGGGGGGCAATCGTTGTTTTTGACAAACGAATCAGTGAATCCTCCTATGGGAGGGCGTTCCTCGAGTCCATCCCTCCTGTCGCAATCCGGAAGGCAAGCATCGGCCAGATCGTTGAGGAAATTGAAAACTGGCTGTAAAAAGGCCGCATTAAGATCATTCCACCTTGAAAAATGATTTTGTTTTTTACGAACCAAACTGTTAGCTGATATAATTAGTAAATAAAAAATCTGCCCCAATTCTAATGGCGGGGAAGATTTGCTGGAGGATGTTTTTATGGAAAGTAAAATTGAAATTCTTTCAACTGTAAAAATCGAGAACAGCCCCGACCTGTATAAGGTCGTGGATGCGTTGAACAGGTGCCTGAAGGATCGGGATCTCATGTTTGGCCTTGCGCTTGACAGTGAAGATCAGTCAAAGGCTATATTTACGATTTACCGCACGTAAAGGGGCATGGAAGTGAAAAAAATTATAATCTGCACGATTCTATTTCTCGCGTTAGCCGGGGGAATTGCCGGCTGGATTTATTCCAATGCCACCAGTCCTATCAGGGCGGCTGAACAGAAGGCATTCCAATTAGCCGGGGAAGAAGCGGGAATGATAAAAACGGACCGTTTCTATTTGTATAACGGCAACGAAACAGTTTACGTTGTAAAGGGCACGAATAAAAAAGGACAGGAAATCATCGCCTGGATTCCGCAAAAAGGCGGGGAAGCCGTGGTCAGGAAGCTAGGAGACGGCGTTACGAAAAGCCAGGCCATGAACAAGGTCCAAAATGAAAAACACCCGAAAAAAATCATTTCTGTCAGGCCGGGAATGGAAAAAGGCGTTCCATTCTGGGAGGTCTATTATACGTCGGGGAATGGTTTATTAAATTACTATTACGTGCATTTTGACACCGGAGAAATGTACAAATTAATAGAGAATCTTTAATCAAGTTGGAGGTAACAGAAATGGAAACAAAATTGGCCCGCAGGGTGCTCGCATTGTCCCCATCCCCGACTCTGGCAATCACAGCAAAAGCAAAGGAACTGCAAAGCCAGGGGCATGGAATCATTGGACTCGGAGCAGGTGAACCTGATTTCAACACTCCAGAACATATACTCGAGGCAGCCAAGAAATCGATGGATGAAGGCCACACAAAATATACACCTTCCGCAGGCCTCCCGGAATTGAAAAAAGTGATTTCGGAAAAATTCTCCAAAGACCAGGGAATCAATTACGCGATGAATGAAATCATCGTCGGAAATGGCGCAAAGCATATTCTGTACACACTTTTTCAAGTTTTGCTGGACGAGGGCGACGAGGTGATTATCCCTTCCCCATACTGGGTTAGCTACCCGGAGCAGGTGAAACTGGCCGGAGGTGTACCGGTTATCGTTGAATGCAAGGAAGACAGCCAATTCAAAATCAGCCCGAAGCAGCTTGAAGGCGCCATCTCTGATAAAACAAAAGCGGTCATCATCAATTCTCCCGGAAACCCGACCGGAATGGTTTATTCAAAGGACGAACTTGAAGCGCTCGGTGAAATTTGCCTCAAACACAATGTGCTTATCGTATCCGATGAAATATACGAAAAGCTCGTTTATAGGGAGATTAAACACGTTTCGATTGCCCAAATTTCCCCAGAATTAAAGGAACAAACGATTATCGTGAATGGCGTGTCAAAATCGCATTCGATGACAGGATGGAGGATTGGCTATGCGGCGGGAAATAAGGAAATCATCGAAGCGATGACCAATCTGGCTAGCCACAGCACCTCCAACCCGACTACAACTGCCCAGTACGCAACAATTGAAGCCTACAGGGGTACGCAGGATCCGGTGGAGGAAATGCGCACAGCATTTGAAAGCAGGCTGGAGAAAGTATTCCCTGAACTTGTTGCCATTCCGGGCTTTAGCTGCCTAAAGCCGCAGGGCGCGTTCTATCTATTCCCAAATGTGAAAGAAGCTGTGGAGTCATGCGGGTATAGAGATGCGGATGAATTTTCGGAAGCACTCCTTGTAGAAGCGAAAGTGGCCGTCGTTCCGGGCTCTGGTTTTGGCGCACCGGACAATATCCGGCTTTCGTATGCAACTTCTCTTGAAAATCTCGAAGAAGCCATCCGCAGGATAAAGGCATTTGTCACTGGGAAAATCCGAAAATAGACCTTAGTGGGGGAACTGTTTTCCAGTTCCCTTGCTAGAGGATTTTTACAATTGTATAATAGGGTGATACATAGAAATTGTCTTGCTAGTTTTGGAGGGAAAAAACAGTGATTAAATCAACGATTGCAGAAGTCCACAAATATGTTGGGGAAGAAGTGAAGATTGGGGCCTGGCTTGCCAACAAACGTTCAAGCGGGAAAATCGCCTTCCTTCAATTGAGGGATGGCACCGGATTCATCCAGGGTGTCGTTGTCAAAAATGAGGTTGCCGAAGAAGTATTCCAGGCAGCAAAAACAGTAACACAGGAATCATCCATGTATGTGACTGGCGTCGTCCAGAAGGATGAACGTTCCCCGTTTGGCTATGAATTGAACGTGAAGGGAATCGAAGTTCTTCAGCTAGCATCGGATTACCCGATCACCCCAAAGGAACACGGGACGGAATTCCTGATGGATAACCGGCATTTATGGCTGCGTTCCAAACGCCAGCATGCCATCATGAAAATCCGGAATGAAATTATCCGTGCAACGTATGAATTCTTTAATAATAACGGGTTTGTTAAGGTGGATCCGCCAATTTTGACTGGCAGCTCGCCGGAAGGAACAACAGAGTTATTCCATACGAAGTATTTCGAAGAAGATGCATTCCTCTCCCAAAGCGGCCAGCTTCATTTGGAAGCGGCAGCCATGGCGCTTGGCAAGGTTTTTTCGTTCGGGCCGACATTCCGCGCGGAAAAATCAAAAACGAGAAGGCATTTGATTGAATTCTGGATGATGGAGCCGGAAATGGCATTCACGGATCATGAAGAAAGCCTTGTCGTCCAGGAAGAGTACGTGTCGTATCTCGTTCAATCCGTCCTGAAAAATTGCCAGCTAGAGCTTAAAACCCTCGGCAGGGATGTATCAAAGCTAGAACAAATCAAGGCGCCATTTCCGCGCATTACGTATGATGATGCAATCAAGCTCCTTCATGAAAAAGGGTTTGACGATATCCAGTGGGGTGATGACTTGGGGGCGCCGCATGAAACCGCCATTGCGGAAAGCTATGACAAGCCGGTATTCATCATTCATTATCCTACCGGCCTGAAACCATTCTACATGCAGCCTCATCCGGAACGTGATGACGTGGTTTTATGCGCTGATATGATTGCTCCTGAGGGCTATGGCGAAATTATTGGCGGCTCCGAGCGTATCCATAATTATGATCTGCTTAAAAAGAGGCTGGAAGAGCATAACCTGCCGCTGGAAACATATAATTGGTATCTCGAGCTTAGAAAATACGGCTCGGTCCCTCATTCGGGCTTTGGCCTCGGCCTGGAAAGAACCGTCGCATGGATCAGCGGAGTCGAACACGTCAGGGAAACCATACCATTCCCTCGTTTGCTGAACAGGCTTTATCCATAATTCTTTGTAAAACCCGCCAACTACTCTTTTTGGCGGGTTTCTTATCTCAATAAATAGGAATGGTGAGGATAAAGTTAATTGGTATCATCAAGTTTATTGTATAAGGATGAGTGATGATTTTTACTTGTGGATTGGAGCGGATGGTACCGTACCGTACCGGACTATTTGTGGAAGCTTTCCCCAAGCGATCAGAAACTAACAGATAAGTTAACGTGCCTTAGATAAATAATCAGCCGGCCCGTTTTCCAAAAAAAGAGTCCGCCTGAACACCTTACCTGCCCGGCTTGTTCATGTTATACTGAAAGGGAGGTGTCGAATTATGAAAACGGGTATCCTTGCGTGGATGCATGAAGGAAATGTGACAATACCTTCTTTGCTCTTTTCCGAATACAGGAATTTAAAACTGACTGAATATGACCTGGCCATTGTTTTGAACATACTAGCCTTTACACAGAAAGGGAATAATTTCCCCACCCCGGAAGAGCTTTCTTCGCGGATGACGATTTCCATTAACGAGTGCACCGATTTGCTTAGGAGATTGATTCAAAAAGGCTACATAGAAATCATCGATGAAAGTTCCCCCGATGGTATCCGTTCCGAAAAATACTCGCTGGACCCCCTTTGGGAAAAGCTCGTAGACCAATTCCTATTGAACCAAAAAAGTGAAAAAGAACTTGGCAGAAAGTCCGAAGAATCTGACTTGTACACTGTTTTTGAGAAGGAATTCGGCCGGCCGCTTTCTCCTTTTGAGTGCGAAACGCTCGCGATGTGGGTGGACGATGACAAACACGCCCCGCAAATTATCAAGGCGGCTTTACGGGAAGCCGTCATGTCCGGAAAACTTAATTTCCGTTACATTGACCGCATCCTGTTTGAGTGGAAAAAGAACGGAATAAAAACCATCGAGCAGGCAAGATCGCAAAGCCAGAAATTCAGGCAGCGCCAGCAGGCAAGGCAGAGCTTTCCCGACCGCCAAAGCCAGCCAGCGGCCGCCGTGCCATTTTACAATTGGCTGGATCAGTAATGCCGGTTTCCTTAGCGAGAGAGTAACTTCTCTCGTTTTTGCTTTGCATGGATGAATCGTTTGCGTAGACTAAGAAAAGCAGGTGAACCCTTTTGTTGAACAAAGACCAAATTCGTTTTTGCCTTGATGAAATGGGCCGGATGTTTCCGGAAGCCCATTGTGAATTGAACCATTCAAACCCATTTGAACTGGTTATCGCGGTGGCCCTGTCAGCGCAATGTACCGATGTACTAGTCAATAAAGTGACCGAGTCACTTTTTAAAAAATACAAAACACCCCAGGACTATTTAAACGTCTCTCTTGAAGAATTACAAAATGATATCCGGTCAATCGGTTTATTCCGGAACAAGGCGAAAAACATCCAAAAGCTTTGTTCCATGCTCCTTGAGTGCTATGGAGGGGTAGTTCCAAATGACCGGGATGAATTGACAAAGCTGCCGGGAGTAGGTAGGAAAACTGCCAATGTCGTCGTTTCCGTGGCTTACGGCATTCCGGCAATCGCGGTTGATACACATGTGGAGAGGGTTAGCAAACGGCTTGGAATCTGCAGGTGGAAAGACTCGGTTCTTGAAGTGGAGAAGACACTCATGAGAAAGGTGCCAAGGGATGAATGGTCAATCACCCACCACCGGATGATTTTCTTCGGACGATACCATTGCAAGGCCCAAAATCCCCAATGCCCTGATTGTCCTTTGCTAACCGTATGCAGGGAAGGAAAAAAGCGGATGAAAGGGCTTGTTAAAAAATGACGGAACATGTTCCTTCCAGTTTGGACCATCCGTATTTTAAACAATTAATTGAACGGCCAACCGCCATTACAGCCGATGTCACCTTGTTTTTACATGAAATTGCACATTACTCGGATGGCGGGGGAAATCAGAGGCCATGGGAGAAGCCTGGCCAATCCGTGCCGATGCTATATGATGCATGGGGCTGTTTGCGGGAAGAAATCTCACTAGCTTTTAAAAAGAGGGATAAGGCATTAATTGAATCCTCCATGAGAAAGGGAGTAGGGCTGTTTTTGCATGTTTTGTTCTGGAGCAATGGACAGCCTGTGTCATTGGCATGTTTGCCCGATATCTGCGGCCTGTTCGTAAAACCGGTGAATTGCGGGGACAGGATTCAATTTTTGATGGATCGGCCGGATTTGTTCCATTCCTTTATCCAACTTGGCGAGCTCATGAATGAGCAATATAGGAGTTTTATGGTAAAGCTAGCGAAAGAGAAACATAATCAATAAAGAAGCGCCCGGCTCATTAAGCCAGGCGCTTTCCTTTACTTGTTTTTAAAGAATCAGCCTCCGCCGGTACCGCCGCCAGTGCCACCGCCGGTGCCTCCTCCGCCGGTGCCGCCGCCAGTACCTCCGCCAGTACCACCTCCGCCGGTGCCACCGCCAGTACCACCTCCGCCGGTGCCACCGCCAGTACCACCTCCGCCGGTATCACCGCCAGTGCCTCCGCCAGTATCGCCTCCAGTGCCACCGCCAGTGCCACCGCCGGTGCCTCCTCCGCCGGTGCCGCCGCCAGTACCTCCGCCAGTACCACCTCCGCCGGCGCCACCGCCAGTACCACCTCCGCCGGTGCCACCGCCAGTACCACCTCCGCCGGTATCACCGCCAGTGCTGTCTCTTATACACATCTAGATGTGTATAAGAGACAGGAAAATAAGTGACCAATGGAGGGATGAGGCTTTCCGGCAGGCTGATTTCCTTGATGGAATTGGCATTGGCCAGAGGCAAATTGAGATTGCGCGCGAGCATATTGAAAATCTGTCCATCCAGGCGTTTTTTGTAAAGACAAGCCGCTATACGTTTGTCAATGCTAGCAGGACAGTCGAATATACACTTCATGCTTTACTGGAAAAATTACAGTCCGGCCAACCCGGCAAACCCGCCGGCGGGGCGGGCAAGCGCTTACGTTAAAAGTTTATCTTCGGCGCAATCGGGTACAGTAGCTCCCTCTGCTTCAAGGTCGCGGATAAGCTGCCTGAATTCCAAGGCGGAAATCTCATTTTCAACATAGAGCTTCCTGGCATAATCCCTTAATTCATTGGCACATGCGTCACTATTGCCATGGGTTTGCGAAAAAATGGCCTTCAATTTTACAGTATCCATTCAAAGCGCCCCTTTCAACGTTTTTTCCATCTTACCATGGTACAGGCTGAAATCCTTTTTTTTCAAAAATTGAGACTTCCGACATCTGCCACCATATTCCGACATTACCCTGCTGATGCACCACGTTTCTTTTCGCGACATATTGTATCGTATAGGAGATCGTGTGAGGAGAGGGAGGAAGGAATGCGAGTGAATCGGGAACATTTACGCAGCAATATGTTTCACGGGATGCCACAGCCACTGATGCCACAACAGCAGCCTTACGGATTTTACCCTCCGCAGCCAATGAACATTGGAATGGGGCAGCCATTATATCAAGGCGGTTACCACCCGGGAAACCCTTCCCCGGCTGGAGGCGTTTATCCCCACCAGCAAGCTTACTTCGGGGAACAGGGAAGCCATTTCCTTTTTCAAAACCCGCTTGAGCCGGCCGAGAGTGGCTATCAGACTCCGCAAACAGGCTTTAACCCTTATTTTCCGGTGAACCCATATCCCAAAAATCAATTCCAGCCTAAACAGCCAGGCGCGATGAACTCCGTCCTAAGTTCATTCAAATCACAGGATGGTTCACTGGATATCACGAAAATGGTCAATACGGCTGGCCAGGCAATCAACGCAGTTAGCCAGGCTTCCGCCCTTCTAAAGGGGCTGGGCGGGATATTTAAAGCATAAAGAACAGCGAGCTGGCGCGGGATTACAATAATTACTTTGACATGTTTAACAGTGATCTATTAAAAAAATGCTTGAAGATAAGGAAACAGCAAACCGCTGTTTTCTTTTTTTGGCAATTTTCTTTTCATTTAATTTCAATTATGCTACGTTGAACTATGCCAATTGTTTAAATAATGAGACATTTGTAACATTCTCATAACATTTTCGTCCATATTGGAGGGGGGGACTATATGATACGGCTTATTCAGCAGGGGATTATTATTATCATCCTTATTTTGTTTCTCGCGGCATTGCCTTCATTTTTGCAAATAGACTACAGCACGCAGTCATTAAAATGGAATTTGGAACAGGCGCCAGAACTATTTGGCTCCTTTTTTAGCCATATCTTAAGCGGAAGCCTCGGTACATACGAATTGGCGGGAAGGGAACGGGCCATTTCGGAAGATATTGGAGACAATTTTTTGACGAGCCTCTCCATCATTCTGGCAGGGGTAGGCATTGGGGTTGTGTTCAGCCTTATTTTTGGTATTTTCATAAGCCGTTTTAAGCTGACAAGGCTGGTTAATGTTCTTCTGAATATTCTTGCTGCCGTTCCGGATTTTATCCTGATTATCGTTTCACTTATTATGGCCATAAAATTTTATAAAGCTACCGGCATCAGAGTTGTATCCCTTACGCCAAATGCGGGCGCGCTCAATATTTGGTTCCCTATGCTTTTGACGTCGATTGCGCCGTCGCTCTATTTGTTTAAAATAGTCGCGGTGAAATATTATCAAACAAGCGGGGAGGACTTTGTCAGAACGGCGGTTGCAAAAGGCCTAGGGGCGAATACCATTAATTTTCAGCATGTTTTCAAGAATATTGAACCGTTTATCAACGCTGAATTAACGAAGGTAGTTTCATTGGCGGTCGGAAATCTTTTTATTATCGAATACTTATTGAATGTTCCCGGCATTACGAAATTTATCTTTCTAAATGGGGCAATTCAGCCTGTTGCCATCGGCCTGTTTTCGATGCTCCTTATGTCCCTGATTACGTACGCCGCGGTCAGGATTGCCATTTTTTTATTCAAACGGGGTTTTATCTATGAATAGAATTTTCCAGATAAATTATTCATATTATCTCGGGGTAACTTTTGTCGCCATTCTTTTGTTATTGGCGGCGTTCGGTGGAATTCTTGCGCCTTACAGCTTGTCTGAGCAATTGGAAGCGAAATATGTGGGCGGAACAATTATTGCCCCGCCAATTGAACCATTTACAATGAAGGAATACCCATTGGGCACGAACAGGTGGGGCTATGACCTTTTGACACTTGTACTCCATGGCATACGGTACACTGTCCTGATTTCAATCGCGGTAACGGTATTGAAAATGGCAGCCGGAACGCTGATTGGGCTCTATTCCGGAACAATGAAACGGGTTCCGGGCTGGGTAGTGGCCTTTGAAAATGCGTGGAGCTATGTGCCGTTATTCATTATCCTGTATTTTTTCCTTATTCCGATTAGCATTAACCCGGTGCTTAAGCCGAGTAAATTAATCACTTATTTCATAGTTGCCGCCGCAGTGATCGGCACCCCTAGCATCGTTTCTTCCATTAGGAAAAAAACAGAAGAAATCAGCAAATCCGTTTATGTTGAAGCAGCGAAAAGCCTTGGTGCGGGAAGGAACAGGATTATTTGGCGGCATATTTTTCCGCAGATGAAAGAATCGCTAACAGTCATGTTCATCCTGGAAATTGTTTATGTCATAACGATTATGGGACAGCTCGCCCTCGTCAATATTTTCGTCGGCGGCACAATTATGACCTTCGACCCTGTCATTTATATATCGTTGACAAATGAACTGGCGGGCCTGGTCGGCCAGGCAAGGGGAAATGTGTACGGAACCTATCACGTCCTCCTCGTTCCATTGGCTATCCTTTTGGGTACAACTTTATCGTTCAGCCTGCTCGCAAATGGCCTGAAAAACAGGTTCCAGTCCAATTATCAGCGGATGCCATGGATTAAGACTGGCTTTGAACCGGTCCTACAGCCTAAGCGAAAGGAATTTGGGAAGGCTGTGAAATGGTGGCCGCCAAAAGGGGAAAAACTATTCTTTGCAATCCTGGCCGCTGTTTTGATTTTTTCAGGAACGTTCGTATATGTAACACGGAATAACAATGTTGGCGTGAAAAATTTTAGCCAGGCAGACTATGGCCTGAACGTAAAGATGAATGGAACAGGCAAGTTTTCCATTCAGGCTAAGGTTAATGTGAAAAACATTTCGAAAAAGGAATGGAATGAACTTGTGTTTTACTTTATTCCAAATTCTTTTACGGAGGGCCACCCATATGAAACTGTGAAAGGGCATTCCACGGTCCATTTCACTTCTGTTCGCATTGATGGCAAAAAAGCTTCCTATACACTTGAAAACGATACCCTAAAAGTGAAACTGCCTAAAAAATTGGGCAAAAGGGGCAAAGCGGAAGCGGCCTTCGATTATACTCTTGAACTTCCTGAGGAAGGAAGCAGGCTATCAAGGATAGGGAATCAATTTTATCTTGCCCAATGGTATCCGATGCTTGCCACATTCCAGGACGGAAAATGGAATAAAGGCGAATTTTCTAACGGCCTTGAAACATTCCATACAGGATTTTCCGACTATACTGTAAGATATGAACTTCCAAAGGGCTATTCGTTCATTTCTACTTCTGATGGCGATCCCGTATCCGAGACCCGGAAAGGGGAAGTGAAGGCGAAAAAAGTAAGGGATTTCTTCATTGCCATCACAAATGATATGAAGGTTTATAAAACAGATTCCAATGGAGTATCAATCAGGCTTTATACAAAAGAGGACCATAATCGGAATCCGAGAGAGGCACTTGAGCTCGCCAAAAACGCCCTTTCCTTTTTTCAAAAAAATATCGGCGAATATCCACATAAACAGCTCGATATTGTCCTCGATCTTGGCCAGAACATGGAATACCCGGGAATCGTAACAGTAAACCCTTACCATGAATTTGATAAATTTTTCAATATTTCAATCGTCCACGAAATCGCCCACCAATATTTTTATGGGGTTGTCGCAAACGATCCATTTAACGAACCATGGATTGATGAAGGGTTTACCGAGTTTGCGACCAATATGTATTTTTACATTAAAGAGGATGAGCCTCTTGGCATCGCCCAGGAGCTGACGGTTAACAGAATGAAAAACATCGAGCAGGCCAATATTAGCCGGCAACACTCCAATACCCCGGTGGACAAAGTCAAGCATACAGGATTTGTCTACGGACAGCCGGCCCTAAAGCTGTTCAAGCTAATTGAAGACCATCGTTATGTAAGGGAAGATGGTGATGTGAAGACAACTGCGATGCACTATTTATCGGATTATTATAAGCGGTTCAGCTATAAGGAAGTCGATACAAATGAATTCTTGCGGTTCACGATGGACTATTTCAAAGTGCCGCGGGGATATTTCAATGATTGGCTCGATACTTCAACAGAATGAGGAAAAAGGGTGCGGCCATTGCCGCACCCTTTTATTTGGTATTATGGCTCTATCCTCAGCTGCTTTCCTTTGTCAATTGGTAGTCGAATCGTTAAAAGGCCATTCCGAAAAGTTGCTTTCGCCTTATGTTCAAGGACAGCTTTTGGAAAGGAAATCGACCTTGAATCAAGTTTTTTCGTAACTCGTCGCCTAAAACTCCCTGCAGTTTCATCCGATTCGGTTAGCTCCTCACGGTTTTCAACGGCTATCACAACCCGGTCGCGGAATATGCCAATCTGGATTCGCTCCCTGTCAACCCCTGGGAGTTTGGCGGTAACGACGTATTCATCAGGCGTTTCCTCCACATCGGCATGAAAAGGTACAGCTGAAAACGGCATTTGGAAAAATTCATCAATGGACTGCAAAAAACCTCTTACGGGCGGATATTGGAAAAAATCATTGAACGAACGGATCACTGTATCCAACGGCTCTGCTGGCAGCCTTTCCTGCTTTCTTTGATTGTTTTTTTTCTGCACTTCATCCTCCGGCACGTTGATTCCTCCATTTCTACAGGATTTTCTACCACATCCTATGTACGCTGGGAGTAAGAAGTGAAAACCATCAGAAAGAAGTATGAACGATTTTTGACATTCGAAAATGTGTGATGTATATCACAGGAATTTGCGCTAACATCGATTATTCTGGGACAGTAGTTATCGAAGAAAGCGGGGAAACATCATGTTTTGTTATCAATGTGAACAAACACCAAGCGGAGGGTGCAAGGTCATTGGAGTATGCGGCAAAGACGAGACAATCGCCAGCCTCCAGGACACCATCATTTTCGCGTTAAAAGGGATTGCCGCTTACCGGACCCATGCCAACCAGCTTGGCTATACAGATCCGTTCGTGGATACAGTTACCCATGAAGCGCTTTACATGACACTGACAAATTCAAATTTCAATGTAGAGGAACATATCGATATGGCCATGAAGGTAGGCCGTTCCGCTGTACGGGTCATGGAAATGCTTGATGAGGCGCATACAAAACGCCTTGGCATTCCTGAACCAATCAGGGTCAGCCAGAACAAGGTCGAGGGGAAAGCGATTGTTGTTACAGGCCACAATCTTTTCGCCCTTGAGGAACTTCTGCGGCAAACGGAAGGGAAGGGAATCAATATTTATACCCATTCCGAAATGCTGCCCGCACATGGATATCCTGCTTTGAAAAAATTCAGCCATTTGAAAGGCAATATCGGGAAGGCATGGTATGACCAGCGCCGATTGTTCGAAAAATTCCCGGGTGCCATCCTTGCCACAACTAACTGTGTTATGCCGATCAAAGGCAGCTATGCGGACAGGATGTTTTCGTATGAAGTAGCGGGGCTTGAAAATGTACAAAAAATTGAAAATGACGATTTCAGTCCGCTCATTGAAAGGGCGCTTGAACTTCCGGAAGCGGCTATTGAATCGGACGAGACCCTTCTGACAGGCTTTCACCATGAAACTGTCCTGGGCTTAGCGCCGGAAGTGATAGCCGCGGTTAAAGAAGGAAAAATCAAGCGGTTCTTCGTTATCGCCGGATGCGACGCCCCAGGCAAAGGCGGGGAATACTACCGCGAACTTGCAACATCATTGCCGCCAGAAACGGTCATCCTAACAACATCTTGCGGAAAATTCCGCTTCAATGATGTTGATTACGGAGTGGTGCCTGGCACTGAAATTCCGCGGTATATCGACCTTGGACAGTGCAATAATTCAGGGTCGACAGTAAAGATTGCCCTCGCGCTCGCGGATGCGTTTGGCTGCGAAGTCAATGAACTCCCGGTCAGCATTGTCCTTTCCTGGTTTGAGCAAAAGGCGGTCGCCATTTTGCTTGGTTTATTCAGCCTGGGAATCAAGGATATCCGCATCGGCCCGAAACCGCCGGAATTCATCTCATCGGGGGTTCTGGAAGTACTCCAAAATGCATTCAACCTCAAACTGATTGGCAATGCCCAGGATGACATGAATGAAATGCTCCAATTAGCTGAAGTATGATAAAGTGAAAATTTCATGGGAGGGCTGTTTCCTGTGCCGGCCTTGGAGGATCAACAACAGAAGTCCGGAGACAGGTGGCTGGTCTTAAATTGCTCATAATACAATAATATTTTTGCCCACACAAAAACCGCAGGCGTCCTGCGGTTTTTGGTGCTTGCCTATGGCTTGCAGAATACAACCTGTCCATACGTTCGTTCAGCCCAGCCACAGGATGGTTTGAGCGAATTTGGCCCGGGCTATGCTGCTCATTCTGATTTTCGCGGCGGTCAATATATTTCCTCGAGGAGCCGCCCGGAATCAAAACGCATATTTCCCTGGCTGTCCACACTGATCACATTATCCTTTTTTAATTTTGTCAACGTCCGGCTGACCGTTTCCCTAGTCGTGCCAATCATATTGGCCAAATCCCTGTTCGTGAATTCCGCCTTCAGCATAATAGATCCGTCCGCCTGCGCTGTGCCATGGGTTTTCCCAAGCCTGACGAGCAGTTTAATAATTTGTTCGTTTGTGTTGTTCAGGATTTGCTCTTCAAGCCTGTTTTGCAGATCAACAATTTTCTCGCCGAGCACCCGGAAAAGTTTAATGCAAAGCTCCGGATTGTCAATCAGCACCTTTTCAAATTCCGCGATCGGGACAACGACAAGCGTTGAAGGCTCAAGCACTTCCGCATACGCCGGATAGTCGCCCTTTCGGAAAAACCCGACATGGGGAAACATGTCGCCCTTTTTTTGAATGGAAACGATTTGCTCTTTTCCGTTTACATCACTTTTATAAATTTTTATTTTGCCATTGGAAACGAAGTAGACATTTTTAAGGGGATCGCCCTGCATGAACACATGAGTCCCTTTGCTGAACTCCCTTGATAGGGAAATCCCGGCGACTTTATCCAATTCATGCCCTTCAAGTTCCCTGAAAATAGGAAACCAGGACAAAACATTTTTGATTGTTTCGGCTTTCAACTTGTTCACCCCAGGATTTTGGCTTCTACATAGTATTTTACCAGATTGCAAGCAATTGGCCACACCAGGCGGAAAACTGCATTCACTCCAGCTGGTGTAAATTTCCTGTCGGATTCTTCCGTGAATAGAAAGATTTTGCTTTGTAAACGAACGTCTATTCGCTAGAATAAACATATGGGGGGATGAACGTGAAACTTAGGAAAAGCCTTCAGGAAATGCTTGATAAATTAAAATTGGACAGGGAGTATAAAGAAAACATTGTCCATTGGCATACAATTGAAGAGAAACCGGCACGGACAGCACCGTTGCCTGAAAATATGAATCCTTTTTTAAAGGAGGCCCTGCAGAATAGGGGGATCGGGGAGCTATATACCCATCAAAGGACGGCTTTTGAAAAAGCAACCGCGGAAAAAAATATTGTGGCAGTCACGCCTACCGCATCCGGAAAGACGCTTTGCTACAATTTGCCTGTCCTAGAGACGATTATTAACGACCCTAACGCCCGTGCCCTATATATGTTTCCGACAAAAGCGCTCGCGCAGGACCAAAAAAGTGAAATAAATGAGCTAATCCAGGAAGCGGGATTGGATATAAACAGTTACACGTATGATGGCGATACACCAGCGAACATCAGGCAGCGGGTCCGGAAGGCGGGTCATATCGTCATTACAAACCCGGACATGCTTCATAGCGCCATTTTGCCCCATCACACAAAGTGGGTTTCCCTGTTTGAAAACTTGAAGTTTGTCGTTATTGATGAGCTGCATACATACAGGGGGGTATTCGGCAGCCATGTCGCCAACGTAATCCGCAGGCTGAAACGGATTTGCAATTATTACGGGAGCAACCCTGTTTTTATTTGCACGTCAGCAACGATTGCCAATCCGGTTGAACTGGCCGAAGCCCTAACAGAAACAAAGATGGAACTAATAGACAACAACGGTGCCCCGACAGGCCGAAAGCATTTTGTATTTTACAATCCGCCGATTGTCAATAAACCGCTGAACATCAGAAGAAGCGCTACGCTTGAAGTTAGGAGGATCGCGGGCGAGCTTTTAAAAAATAAAATCCAGACGATCGTTTTTGCAAGAAGCAGGGTGAGGGTGGAAATTATCCTGACTTATCTGCAGGAACTCGTCAAAAACCAGCTTGGGCCGAAATCAATTATGGGGTACAGGGGCGGGTACCTGCCAACCGAAAGGCGCCGCATTGAAAAAGGCCTCCGTACCGGGGATATATACGGGGTTGTAAGCACAAACGCCCTTGAACTCGGGGTTGATATCGGGCAGCTCCAGGTATGCATCATGACTGGCTACCCGGGAACCATCTCAAGCGCGTGGCAGCAGGCGGGAAGGGCTGGAAGAAGGCATGGGGAATCGCTAGTCATTATGGTTGCCAGCTCAAGCCCCCTTGACCAGTATGTAATCCAGCACCCTGATTATTTTTTCAACAAAAGCCCGGAAACAGCGAGAATTAACCCGGATAACCTGATCATCCTGATCGACCATTTAAAATGCGCGGCATACGAGCTTCCTTTTAAAAAAGAAGAATCCTTCGGCAGCTTTGAAACGGAAGAACTGCTCGAGTATTTAACAGAGGAACGGGTGCTTTACAGAAAGGGGGACAAGTGGTATTGGATGAACGATTCATTTCCGGCCCATAACATTAGCCTACGATCGGCATCGCAGGAGAATGTAATAATTATTGACCAGTCCGATGTAGCGAATGTAAAGGTGATCGGAGAGATGGATACCTTCTCAGCCATGACGCTCCTGCATGATGAAGCAATTTATTTGCACCAGGGAATCCAATACCAGGTCGAAAAACTTGATTGGGATGAAAAGAAGGCATTCGTAAGGGAAGTCGATGTCGACTATTTTACCGACGCAAACCTGGCCGTTCAGATGAAAGTTCTGGAGGTTGACAGGGTTTCGGAACGGAAGGGTGCCGAGGTTGGTTATGGCGATGTAAGTGTCAGGGCCATGGCGACCATTTTCAAGAAAATAAAGTTCGAAACACATGACAACATTGGGTCAGGGCCGATTTTTCTTCCAGAGGCGGAATTGCACACGAACGCAGCCTGGATTTCCCTTTATGAGCCGCTTGAGGGGATGGGGCATGAACGGCTCGAGCAGGGGCTTATAGGCGCCGCCCATGCACTTTCCCATATAGCCCCATTATTTGTAATGGCAGATCCACAGGATATCCATGTCGTTCCGCAGGTGAAGGCAGACCATAATGAAAAGCCGACGATATTCTTTTATGACCGTTACCCGGGAGGCATCGGATTGAGCGATAAAATTTATTCGGGAATCGGGACTGTGCTTGAGGAAGCCAGGTCACTGATCGGCAATTGCCGATGTGAAAGCGGCTGCCCATCCTGCATTGGCATGGACACTTCAGTGATGACGGCAAAAAAGGACGCCTTGAATATCATTAGCGTTTATCTCGAATCGGCGAAGGAGGAACGGATTTAGGGAGATGTCACTAAAAAACAAATTGAACCGGCTGAAACCGCATCTTTCCGCTAACAAGGACCCTTTGCGTCAAGTGGAAGAGAATGGGGAGACCGCCCGTGATGTTCCTTTTTTGGATGAATGGGCCAAGGCCGGAGTAAACGTCTACCATTTTGATGGCCAATACTGCCTAATTCGGGAGGTTGCCTATCCGCTGTCACACCAGCATGGGAAATACAGATTTTCCGACTTCATCGAGGCCACGGCCATTTGGGAAAAAACCAGGATTGGCCATCCGCTTTCTTCAGCTGGGCATTCCCCAGAAGAGCTGTTCTTTTTTGATACGGAAACAACAGGGCTTGGCGGAGGGGCGGGKAATACAATTTTCCTGCTCGGCTATGCGAGTGTGATGGGGAATTCCCTGGTGTTAAGGCAGCATATCCTGCCGAATCCCGGGGCTGAAGTTCCTTTGTATCAAAGTTTTTTGGAAAGCATTGATTACCGGACGCTCGTAACCTATAACGGAAAATCGTTCGACTGGCCGCAAGTAAAGACAAGGCACACTCTTGTCAGGGACAATGTACCGAAATTGCCTCACTTTGGCCATTTCGACTTGTACCATGCCGCAAGGAGGCTCTGGAAGCATCGGCTTGAGAGATTGAAGCTTTCTGTGGTGGAAAAGGAAGTGCTCGGGGTCGAGAGGGTGGACGATATCCCCGGATTCCTAGCCCCGATGATTTATTTTGATTTTGTTGAAAGCGGCCGGCCTGAAGGAATGCTCGGCATTATGAAGCATAATGAACTAGATATCCTTTCCCTCGTCACACTGTACGCACACCTGACCTTCCAGATTTGCGGGGTGGATGAGGGCCGGACAAACCGGGAGGCTTTTGAGGTTGGAAAGTGGTTTTCTGCCGTTGGGAACCACGATGAAGCGACTAAGGCTTTTGCCAATTTGATTGAAGGGAAGAGCGAAGAAGCGGATCGCTCAAGGCTCGCCCTCGCGTATACGCAAAAAAAGGAACGGAATTGGAAAGGCGCGCTAGAATTGTTCTCTTCGTTGGCGCAATCAGCGGATAGGAGCCTAGCGATTGAAGGGTGCATTGAGGCTGCAAAAATCCTTGAACATCGCGAGAAGAATTTCCGGAACGGCCTGGAATTTTGCAGAAAGGCGATTTCCCTTTTCGGGGAAAATGAAATCAGGTTATCAACTGGCAAAGCCTTGATTGAGGAACTGCGTCACAGGGAAGCAAGGCTCGTTAGAAAATGTGGAGGTACTGCTTCACAGGACAGCAAGGGCCATTAGAAAATGTGGCGAGAGCAATGTGAGCAGCAAGGTTTATATAGGCTGGATGGAACTGCCACTTTTTTTGAATGGGAAGAACGGGCGTCGAAAAAAATGTCACAAATTTTTCGGAATTTCCCATGGTAAATTCCACTTTTTTAGTTGTTTAAGATTTCGTACGGCTGTAAAATTGAAGTTTGGAAAGGCATTTTCGACATTTATCAACATAAACGGGGCTGGTTGTATGTATAAAGCAATATTATGTCTATTTTTTATTGTAGTCTGCCTGACGGCAATCATTTTTACGAATATGAAGGAAAGTTTTCTGGCGTTCCTCATGTAATTGGGTCAATTCATTAGAGCGTTTTACGCGGAGTTGCCATAGGCTATTAACACCTTGGAAAAGGAGTGAATGCCATGTATGGCAGGCCAGGCAACGCAAGCGGGTTATTCCCCGCTGCCCCATTGCATGTTAACCATGAATATTCCACCATTGTCATTCCCCATATCCATCCCGTCCATGGAATAACGGTGAACCATCAGCGGATTATCCATGAACATTATTTCCCGCATGTATTCAGTACATTGCACATGCCGCCGGTCCACAGCTTCGGACCGGTGCGGCGGGAAGGCGGACAATGGAATAGATTTTAGTGCATTGGCCAGAGGTTCATTTGGAGAGGGCGGAAAAACGCCCTTTTTATCGTTGCTTGCGAATATTCTATATGTATACGAGAATAGATATCAAAAGGAGGGGTTTGTCTGTCAAAGGTAGTGGCAATCTCGGGCTATAAGCCTTTTGAACTGGGCATTTTTAAAAAGGACCACCCTTCCGCAGAATATATTCGTGCCGCCTTCAGGAAGGAATTGCAGGGAATGGCGGAATCCGGACTAGAATGGGTATTGATCAGCGGACAGCTTGGCGCGGAACTATGGGCGGCGGAGGCCGTTTTCGAACTGCAGGAAAATTTCCCAGATTTGAAGCTCGCTGTCATTACGCCTTTTCTCAACCAGGAGGAAAAATGGAACGAAGCGAACAAGGAATGGTATGAGTCCATCCTTATTGGGGCGGAATATGTGGATTCAATCACAAAGAAGAATTACGAAAGCCCACTCCAATTCAGGCTTAAAAATCAATTTTTTATAGAAAAGAGCGATTTGCTGCTTCTCTTGTACGACCCTGAAAAGGAAGGGAGCCCTAAATTTATTTACGAAATGGCTCAAAGAAAAGAAAGTTATCAAATTAGGCTGATAACCTTCTATGATCTGCAGGAAATCGTTGAAGAAGAACAAATGAGGCGGTACGATTATTAACTTTCCGCCACACGAGCTCTATGTCCCATGCGATGCGGCTAGCTGCAATTTCGGTCAATCGCATGAAGAATTGACAAAAGGGGATATTTTTGAAAAAATAATATGTAATGATTGGCGAAGCCTGAGGTGAATGAAATGTTATCGGATAAAATTAAACTTACGGCAAAAGATATTTTGGAACAGGAGTTTAAGACGGCCATGCGCGGCTATAAGCAGGAAGATGTTGATAAATTCCTTGACCTGATCATTAAGGACTATGAAACCTTCCACCAGGAAATTGAAGAACTTCAGCAGGAAAACCTCCGCCTGAAAAAGCAGCTCGAGGATACATCCAGAAGGGCTTCCCAGCAGCCGCCTGTACAGCCTGCCGGCACAACCAACTTCGATATACTGAAACGTCTTTCCAACCTTGAAAAGCATGTTTTTGGAAATAAACTGTACGATTGATCGAAGCTGCCAGCGTTTCCTCTAAAAACCATTGCTTTTCATTGAGGATATTCCTATAATAGATAGTGTCCATTAAGCGCGTTCGGGTAATCGCTGCAGTTTCAGCTGCAGAGGAAAGTCCATGCTCGCACAGGCTGAGATGCCTGTAGTGTTCGTGCCTGGCGAAAAAATAAGCCAGGGCAGCCAGTTTTGGCTGACGGCCGGGAAAATGCCTAAGTCCCTTGGATATGGCATGAATACCTATAAAAGTGCCACAGTGACGTAGCCTTCAAAGAAATGCGAAGGGTGGAACGAGGTAAACCCCACGAGCGAGAAACCCAAATTATGGTAGGGGCGCTTTCTCCAAGGAACTCAACGAGGGAGAAGGACAGGCTTATGCCTGTAGATAGATGATTACCGCCGGAGTACGAGACTCGCGTCGCTAGCAGTACAATGGTACAGAACATGGCTTACAGAACGCATTAGTGGAAAATTGCCATAAAGATGAAAGGCTCTCCGGATCAGGGGAGCTTTTTTTGTGTAATTAAATGGACTAATGTGTGGACACTGATCATGGGTTTACCGGGTTTTTCGGAGTTTGCCGTCCGAATCGCCGCCTGATTTGGACAGGTGGCCGTTCGAAATGCAGTTTACTGTCCAAATCTCCACCGGGTAACTGGACTTTTACGCTTTTTTATGCAATCCTGTTAACAGACAAAAAGCATACATACCAAGGTTAGGTGAAAAAATGGGCAAGTATCAAATTATCGCGACTGCGGCAATGGGGCTCGAAGCGCTTGTTGCCAAGGAAGTTAAAGATTTAGGGTATGAAGGCAGCACCGAGAACGGCAAGGTTACATTTACGGGTGATGAGGCCGCGATTGCGAAGGCCAATCTTTGGCTGAGAACTGCGGATAGGGTAAAATTAAAGGCTGGCGAATTCAAGGCTTTTACTTTTGATGAACTGTTTGAAAAAACAAAAGCTCTTCCATGGGAACAATTCATTTCTGAAGATGCTGAATTCCCGGTCAGCGGAAAATCGGTTAAATCCAAGCTATTCAGCGTTTCCGACTGCCAGGCGATTGTGAAGAAAGCGATCGTCGAAAGGCTTAAAAAGGCTTATCGGAGGACGAGCAGGTTTGAGGAAACCGGACCTCTTGTTAAAATTGAGGTCTCACTCCTGAAAGATGTTGCAACGCTAACAATTGACACGAGTGGAGCAGGGCTTCATAAAAGAGGCTACCGCGCGGGACAGGGAGAGGCACCACTCAAGGAAACTCTTGCTGCCTCCCTTGTGCTCCTGACAAACTGGACAGCTGATAAACCGTTCATAGACCCATTCTGCGGATCGGGTACGATTCCGATAGAGGCTGCATTAATTGGCCAAAATATTGCCCCGGGTTTCAATCGGGAATTTGTTTCGGAGCAATGGGGCTGGATTCCTGAAAGGATTTGGGATGAAGCTAGGACGGAAGCGGAAGATTTGGCCAATTATGACCAGCCGCTTGATATTTCGGGATCGGATATCGACCACCGCATGATAAAGATTGCCGAGGGAAATGCTTTTGAAGCGGGGCTTGGGGAATTGATTTCCTTCAAACAAATGCAGGTAAGAGATTTGACTTCCGACAAGCAATACGGTGTCATTGTCGCAAACCCGCCGTATGGGGAGCGGCTTGGAGACAGGCCCGCTGTTGAAAAAATGTACGGTGAAATGGGCGAGGCTTTTGGAAAGCTTGATACATGGAGCAAGTATATCCTTACCGCCCACGAGGATTTTGAAAAGTTTTACGGTAAGCCGGCTACCAAGAAACGGAAGCTTTTCAATGGCTTTATCAAAACAGACTACTATCAGTATTGGGGTCCAAGGCCACCACGCACGAAGTAGTGTACATTTAGTAACGATACATGAATAATCCTGTTCACTACCGAATAGAATACAGACATCCTACTTTATTCGGGAGGGAAAGGAAACATGTATCAACCAATCGATTTCGCCAAAATTGCCAAGGCGATTGAGGCAACGAAGCAAATGCTGAATGAGGATTCCAAGCCAACAGCAACGATAGTTGTTCAATTAAAAGAAGCGGACAGGAACTGGAAGCAGGCGCTATCGGCAAATGCCGCGATAAGATAAGGCCGGGTACAGGGGAAACCCTGACATCCCGGCCTTTATTTTTTTCTTACCTTCCCAAGAGTCTCAATGCCTCTTTCGACATGTTTTCCGGCGACCATGCCGGCTCCCAAATAAGGTTCACAGTAGCAGAATTAATTTCTTCCATCGCTTCTATTCTGTGTTTTACGCCCGAAGTGATGCTGTCGTGCAGTGGGCAGCCCGGAGTTGTCAGGGTCATTGTAATTTCCACGTCCCTTTCAGTAGCCATGCGAATTCCATAAATAAGGCCTAAATCCACAACATTAATGTTTAGCTCGGGATCGAGCACCTGTTTCAGTTCTTCACGAATTTTATCTGCAATTTCCATAAGGAAACACCCCTTCATTTTTTTAACACTCCAATAATTGTCAAGCTAATGCCTGAAAGTGAAATCGAAACCACTGCCTGGCCGATGAAGAAAAGGCTCGCTGTTTTCGTGAGCAAAGAGCTAAATACGATTAGCGATCCGGCGGCGAGCATCATAAACAAAGGCACTGCAGATTTGTCGCTGACCATCTCCTTTAGGGAAGGAACAGGCGTTTTTCCAATTTCATGGCTGTATTTGTGGGTCCACCATAAAAACGGTACAATTTTATACAGGTAGCCCAAAATGCTCAAGGCAATCCACAGTAGGATATAAAGATAAATCAGCGGGCCTATTAGATGTGAAAAAGAACCTGACACCCAGGCAACCAAGGCAGTTAAATGGATGGCTGCGCCAAATGCAATCCCAAGAAGCGCGAATAAAAAAGGTTTATCACGTTTCTTTTTAATCCTTTTGCTGATTATGTGCTTAATATGCCATACAAAAAGGACAAAACCGGCAGCTAGCAACGCCAAGCCCAGGCCTTCGAGAGAAGGGTACCCCGACCAAAACGAAACGATCATGGCTGCAAGCCCCAAGCAATAAATGCCGAAGACCAGTTTTGCCACGTTCATTCTATAACCATGCGACAAGGAAAACATCGGAACCATCTTATAGGAAAAACCGAAAATCAATAATGTGAACCAGCCTGCTAACCCGAGTAGCAGGTGGCTTTTAAAAACAGCAGCATAAATGTTTGCTCCGGCGCCGGTTTTAATAAACCATGCCATCAAAATGCCAAGAACAATCGTTGTCAGGAGGCAAAAGAGCCCAGTACCGACAAATAAGGTCAGGATAGTGGGCTTCGCCTGTTTCCTGAGTGTCATATACATCTGAAAAATAAACATTAGGATTCCGGCCAACGCGAGGACTCCAGGCAAAAACGCCTTCGGAGGATTTACATAAAGCATTGCCGAAAAAATCCCGATACCCATAGCGGTTGCCGCAAATTGGATATATCCGAATTTTTCGCTCCAGACCGGGGTCAGGAAAGCGACCGGTACAAGTTGGTACATTGCTCCCATCGCGGTCATGAGAGCCCAACCTAAAAGAAGCAGGTGGGCTGATGACCAAATCGGGGGAATCCGGAATACCCCATCAGAAACCAAACTCCCATTCATAAGCAAGATTATCTGCGAAAGCATCAATGCCGCCAGCCCGGACAAAATAAAAGCAAACGGCAGCTTAATGGAGGTTTCATTACCTGAGTGCTGCTGAAGCATGATGCATCCTCCTTTAGCGGAAGATTTCTATTCTAAAACTTCCGTCATTTTGTTCTTCAGTCCGCTGTTTAAAGCAAAGTTCCTCGAGCTGTTCATACAGGAACATCGGGCGCCGGTCGTTAATAATCGTTAATATTTCATTTTCGCCAAGCCCTTCCAATACCGCCAATGTCCTCATCATCGGCTCTGGAGGCTCAAGCCCGCGGTTATCGAGAATCATTTTTGACCACCCTTTTTTGTAAAAGTGACTTTCCAGTGTTTCTTCCCGATCTCCTCTTCCTCATGCGAAAATCCTTTTGCCTTCATTACCGCAAATAAGGGAACAGGTTTGAACGGGGCATGCAGAATGAAAACATTGTTCTCCTCAAGCACGAGAACCGCATCCATAATTTTTTGGAATGGCTCCAGTTTGTTTTTCAGATCTTCGCGTACATCAAGCTCTACAATCTTTTGTTCCATCACACTCTCTCCTTTTTAAAAAAGCTCCTGCTGAAGGGCATCTCTGTCAATCAAATAGAAACCTTCCCCATCCTGGCGCAACAGCTGTTTTTTCTTTAAATGGTTGACCGTGCGGGACACAGTTTCCCTCGTTGTGCCGATCATATTGGCCAGCTCCCGGTTCGTAAAATGGGTTGTCAGCTGGTAAACGCCATCTTTTCCAACCCCATTTGACTTTGTCAGCCTGAGAAGGAGGAGGAGGATCTGCTCATACGTATTGTGGAGAATCTGCGCTTCAAGCCGGGCCTGGAGGTCGACGATTTTTTCGCCAAGAACCCTGAACAGCTTAATACTGAGTTCGGGATACGAGAGGAGCATTTTTTCAAATTCCTTAATCGGAACGACAATCAATTCGGCTTTTTCAACAATTTCAGCATGAGCTGGAAAATTTCCCTGCCTGAAAAATCCTGCGTGCGGAAACATTTCGCCTGGTTCAAGCACCGAAATAATTTGTTCCTTGCCCGCAGAATCTGTCCGGTAAATCTTTACTTTTCCTGAATGGATGAAAAACACCCGGTCGAGCGGGTCATCCTGCATAAAGACGTACGCCTTCTTCTTGTAAAAACGGGCTATGGCAATCTTGACAACCTCTTCAAGCTCGCAGAAATTCAATTCTTTGAAAATTGGAACAGCAGCCAGCCGCTTAACAATATCTGTCCTCTTCATCGGCTTCACCTTTTATCCTATATGGTTATTGTTAATCTAAGTTTACCAGGATCAAGGCCACCGTTAAGTGATGCCAATCATACCTTTATAAAAAATAATGCCACGCTTAAAAAAGAATCACACAACAGGTGTGATTGCACGCACTCTTCTTGCGTTCGCGTCGAAATATAATTGAAGGGACGGTCAATATATTTTTAGGAGTGATAAGAATGCAAACCTTTGCAGCCATTGTCAATGTGCCCGATTATCCGCCACGGGAAAAGCATCCGACAATCTTCTCTGCTTTCGACAGCCTAGAAAAGGGTGAATCCATGCAAATTATCAATGACCATGACCCAAGGCCATTGCTTTATCAGTTCATGATGGAGCGGCCGGATGAGTTCGAATGGCAGTATATCGAAGAAGGCCCGGAAATATGGAAGGTAGCTATTAAAAAGAAACTGTAGAACCTATCAAGCCGCTGTGGAACCCATATTCCGCAGCAGCTTTTTTATTTATAAAATCTAATTTTCCAAAAAGTATGATAAAATGGATTGATTAATCGAAAGGGGAAAAGGTATGGGAAAATCGATTGCAGAAATAGAAAAGTCTTTTCTGGCCTACGTAAAGAAAATGTCGGCCTACAACGAAGCGCTCGGGCTAATCTACTGGGATTTGCGGACTGGCGCCCCGAAAGAAGGGCATGTCCAGCGCTCCGAAGTGATTGGCGTGCTTTCCAGTGAAGTTTTTAAAATGTCCGTATCCGATGAGATGGCAGCATACATAGAACAACTTTCCGGCGCCGAGCTGGACCCGATTACAAAGAAGGTCCTTGAAGAGTGCAAAAAGAACTTCGACCGGAACCGTAAAATACCCGAGGACTTGTTCAGGGAATATGTCGTACTTCAGGCGAGGGCTGAATCGGTATGGGAGGAAGCGAAAAAGGCCTCTGATTTTGAACTGTTCAGGCCCTATTTGGAAAAACTCGTCGCCATCACCAAGCAGTTTATCGAGTATTGGGGACATGGCGGCAATCCATATGATTCTCTCCTTGACATGTATGAGCCTGGAGTCACTGTTGAGGTACTCGACAATGTCTTTGCGAGGCTCCGCGAGAAAATTGTTCCTTTGGTAAGTGAAATAGCGAAATCGGGCCGGAAACCAGAGACAGGATTCTTGTTCCACCATTTCCCGAAAGAAGCGCAAAAGGATTTCAGCCTTGAGGTCCTAAAGAAGATTGGTTATAACTTCAATGCCGGCAGGCTTGATGAGACAGTCCATCCGTTCGCGACCGGACTGAATCCGGGAGATGTAAGGGTAACGACAAATTATGATGAACATGATTTCCGGACTGCGGTATTCGGGACAATCCATGAAGCCGGACACGCCTTATATGAACAGAATATTTCCAAGGAGCTGATTGGTACACCGCTTTGCTCCGGAACCTCCATGGGTATACATGAATCGCAATCGCTCTTTTATGAAAATTTCGTTGGCAGGAGCCTTGCGTTTTGGAAGAACAACTTCGAATTGCTGAAAGAATTCGCTGACGGACAGTTTGATGGGGTTTCAATCAACGATTTTTACAAGGCAATCAATGAATCGAAACCATCGTATATCCGGATTGAAGCAGACGAATTAACGTATCCGCTCCATATCATTATTCGCTATGAAATAGAAAAGGGGCTTTTTAACAACGAAATCGAGGTAAAGGATCTCCCGGAAGTCTGGAACAGCAAATACGAGCAGTATTTGGGCATCCGCCCGCGGAACGATGCGGAAGGAGTCCTTCAGGATGTCCACTGGTCAGGCGGTTCGTTCGGCTATTTTCCTTCCTATGCGCTCGGGTACATGTATGCTGCCCAGTTCATGAATACACTCAAAAAGGAAATGCCTGAATTCGATAGCCTTCTGGAAAACGGCGAGTTTCTCCCCATCAAGGAATGGTTTACAAAGAATGTCCATTCTTTTGGGAAAATGAAAAAACCGCTTGAGATCCTGAACGATGCTACGGGAGAGGGGCTGAATCCCGAATACCTGATTGGCTACCTTTATAAAAAATACTGCGGGATTTACGGCCTTAACGTGGATAAATAAGAAAAGGGGATTGTTTCACTGATTGGTGGTGGGTTTGATGAAAAAGTATATTCCGCTTATGCTAATCGCGGCCAGTGCGTCATTGTGGGGATGCATTGCGATCTTTGTAAGGGGACTGGCCGAAATTGGCTTCAGCCCGATGGAAATCGTGACAATCAGGGTCGCAATTGCGGCGATTCTGCTTGCTGTGATTGGCGGCGTGAAATACAGGGGAGATATGGCGATCCGGCTGCGTGACAGTTGGCTGTTCATCGGGACCGGCATCTTCAGTATCGTATTCTTTAATTGGTGCTATTTTACGGCCCTGAATTTGATGGACGTGTCGCTTGCCGTTATTCTCTTGTATACGTCTCCGATTTTCGTGTCGATTTTATCCTTTTTTGTTTTCAGGGAGAAATTCACGAAAACGAAATTTCTGGCTGTGGCGGGCACATTTTTGGGATGTGTACTCGTTGCCGGATTCAGGGGGGATTCCGCCGGGGCGGCCCCAACCGGACTTCTGATCGGCCTTGGGGCAGGGCTGGGGTATGCCCTTTACAGCATTTTTGGAAAAGCGGCGTTGAACAAATACAAGCCATTTACGATTACGTTTTATACGTTTTTAACAGCTGCCTTATTCCTCGTCCCGCTGACAAGCCTTTGGGACAAGGCAGACGTTGTCCTATCGGCGGATTCACTCCTTTATGGAGCAGGCCTTGGCATTGTTCCAACCGTTCTGGCCTATTTTATGTATACGAAGGGACTTGAAAAAACCGACAGCAGCACGGCGGCGATTATCGCGACTGTCGAACCGATTGTGGCGACGATGCTTGGGGTTTTCCTCTACGGGGAAGGAATCGGTATCCTGCAAATCATCGGTTCTGCTCTCATCCTCTTATCCGTATCCGTGGCCAATCTGAATTTTGAACAGTTCCGGCCGAATAAGAAAAGGCTCCAGTCAATGTGACCGGAGCCTTTTCTGTCCTAATTAATCCTGATTACCATTTGGTCCACGTTTGCCAGCCCTTTGAACCGATTGGCGCATTTTGGATAATATCAATGAGCGGAATCGTGTAGGCGAAAAGGATCAATGCCGCGGTAATGCCGAGCCACAGCTTCCAGTTTTCGAATACGGCCGGGGCCTTTGCTTCTCCCGCTTCTGCTTCGCCGACAGGGAATTCCTCCTCACCTTTTGGCGCAAAGAAAGCGAGGTTAATGAAAATGATCAATACGAGAATGATGCCGATAAACAAAATCGAGCCGCCGATTGCCTGGGCAACCTGGTAGGGGATCCATTCGGCGGCCTGAGCCGAACCGCCATATTCAGAGAATGCCGAGCGGCGCGGAGCTCCCAAAAGGCCTGCCGCGTGCATCGCGCCCGACATGAACGTCATGCCGACCGCCCAGACCCAAGCCTGGATAATCGCCAGTTTATTCATAGTCTTCGTCAGTTTCCTGCCGGTCAAATGCGGTACGAGCCAATAGGAGATGCCGAAGAAAGTCAGGACAACCGTTGTTGCAAGCGTCAAATGGAAGTGGCCGGTTACCCAGATTGTATTATGGACAACCTGGTTCAACTGGTGCGACGCATTGACGATACCGCCAGCACCTGCAGGGATAAACGCTGCCATTCCGATGAATGGGACCGTGAATCTTGCATCGCCCCATGGAAGCTTTTTTGCCCAGCCGAACAATCCAGTTGCACCTTTGGAACGGCCGGTTTTCTCAAATGTCGCGAACATTGAGAAGGCAGTCATCAAAGATGGGATGATGACCATGAATGTCAGTACAACCTGGAGGAATTTCCAGGCGGGGTCAATTCCCGGTTCAACAAGCTGGKGATGGAAACCGACCGGTATGGAAAAGAGCAGGAACAACAGGAACGAAAGCCTTGCCAATGAATCGGAGAATATTTTTCCGCCGATGATTTTCGGGATGATTGCGTACCAGCACATGTAGGCAGGCAAAAGCCAGAAATACACGAGCGGATGGCCGAAATACCAGAACAAGGTCCGGCTCACGAGTACATCTACCCGTTCAACGATTCCAAGCGACCATGGCAGAAGCTGCAACAGAACCGTTGCGGCAACCCCGATTGTCGCAACAATCCACATGACAGTATTGACAACGACCATGAAAGTCAAAAGCGGGCTGTTTTTACCAGGATTCTGCCTCCGCCATCTGCCGTAGGATCCAAGAAGGGCACCTCCGGAAACCCAACTGCCGACGATGACAAGCGTAAGGCCGATATAGAAAACCGGGTGGGCCTTCAATGGAGCGTAAAACGTAAATAGGACGGTTGCCTCTTTTAAAAGGATCATTGTTGCCGCCATGGCGGTTCCAATCGTCATCAGCCAGAAGCCAATCCAGCCTGCCAAGCGTCCTCCATCAGACATTGCGCCCGCAGTCCGGCTCACGGCCGCTGTCTGGAAACCAATGATGAAAAATGTTGTCAGGACAAGGCCGAGCAAAACGCCGTGCACGGTCAATACTTGATAATAATCGATTCCGAACGGAAGCTCGAATCTACCCGACCTAACCAAAACCTGTAATAGGCCCATCAAGCCCCCAAGCGCCAGGGCTGTGAATGCAACATAAAGGTGGGCCATTGAAAGCTTGGCGTCCCGTCGATCGACTTTCGTCTGGATAGTGGAAGTATTCATTATTCAGTCACCTCGATTGTGGATTGCATTAAGTGATGCCCCGTGCCGCAGTATTCATTACAAACGACAAGGTACTCACCAGCTTTGTCGAAGGTAGTCGTGAACTCACTTACATAGCCGGGTTCAAGCATCATATTAATATTTGTACCGGCAACCTGGAATCCATGGATGACATCCTTGGTGGTTGCAATTACTTTAACTTTTGCCCCAACAGGGACTTCTACTTTCATTGGATTATAGGAAAAGGCGGAGGCGACGTAAACGAGCTGGTAGTCCCATTCCTTCCCTTCAACCTTTGTCAGCCCCGGCTTGTCGAATGGTTCCTGGGTGTCCACTTTTTCCGGGTCAATCGTCAGGTTGCAGCTTGGCGGCTGGTTGCCCATATAGAAAGCGCTGACTCCGACTACTGATAAGAACATGACGAGAGTGGTTATTCCGAATGTAAGCCAAATTTTTTCAAACTTATGAATGTGCATGAATGCTCCCCCTTTCTTTTAAAAACGGTCAAGGAATAAGAAGTAAACCCCTGCCCATGTCAGAATTAAAAACGCCCCAAGCAGAAAAACCGATATAAGGGTTCCTTTCAGGACTGGTTCCGAATCCTGGACTTTGTGCTTAACTTTCTTTCCTGTCTTCGCCAATTCTGTTTTTGCCATCCCCCAGCACTCCTTCCAAAATATAAGAAATCGATAAGTACTTATTTCATAATACAAAACTATAAAAAAAGTAAAATATGGGTTTCTTAATGTTCACAAAGTATTCATACCTTATTTATCACTATGGTAATAGGAGAAAGCCGTTAAAACAGTGATTTAAATCACTTTTCAGACGGGGTAAATGTGTCAAAAAAATGAACACGCAAATAAGAGAGTGAGAAAAGTTGTTGATAAGCATGAGGGTAGCTTGCCAGACGATTTAATGAACAAAACAACAGAAACGAAAATAAACTGTTAGTAAACGAAGAAAGGGCTGGAGGAAAATGGAGAAATATTATTGTGAAAAATGCCGACTGCTCTATAATGAAAAAACAGCCTGCAAGGTTTGCGGTTCGCTTGCCTCCAATAAAATTTGGATTGAAGTCCAAAAACAGAATAAGGACTGAGCCATGGCACCGGTAATTCGGTGCTTTTTCAATGTGCATTCATTATAATGAGAGAGTCATGACTACCAGGAAAGCCCAGACAAGATTAAGCGGTAAAAGGAACAAAATTAGGGAGGATGAGGAAGATGTATTTACCTTCATTTCGGCTTGATGAAAAAAAAGCCATCGTGACAGGCGCGGGGAGGGGGATTGGCAGGGCGCTCGCATCGGCCCTGGCGGAAGCAGGCGCCGATGTGGCAATCCTTTCACGTACCGTTTCCGACCTTGAAGAAACAGCGGCAATCATACATAGCCACGGGTGCAAGAGCCTGGTCATTCCCGCTGACGTGACTAAAAGGGAAGATACGATGCGTGCGGTTGCCACTGTAAAGGAAGAATGGGGATCCGTGGATATTCTCATTAACAATGCGGGCATGAACATCCGCTCACAGGCGCTTGATGTGACCGATGAAGAATGGGAAACCATCATGAATACGAATCTTAAATCCGCTTTCATGATGGCACAGGAAACCGGGAAAGTAATGAAGGAACAGGAAACAGGGGGAAGGATTATTTCGGTTGCATCCGTTGCCGGCCATGTCGCGCTCCGGACAGGCGTCGTGTATGCGGCGAGCAAGGCGGCGCTCATCCAAATGACCAAGGTCCTCGCGCTTGAGTGGGGACAGTACAATATCAATGTCAACGCAATCGGGCCGTGGTATTTCAAGACGCCGTTAACGGAAAAACTTCTCGCCGACCCTGCGTATGTAAAGGATATTCTTGATGTAACGCCGTTGAAACGAATTGGCGAGCTTCCTGAACTGGCAGGGCCGGCAGTGTTTTTAGCTTCCGATGCTGGCAGCTATGTCCATGGGCAAACTTTGTTTGTCGACGGCGGGATGACAATTCAAGGATTCTAATTATGGTTGGAAATGATTGGCCAATGATGGACGCTTGTGATTTTGGTATAATGGAAGTGCACAACAACCCTTCAAAATATATTGCCCCCCTCTTTTTATAAGGAGGGGGCTTTTTTTTGTTTTTGGCAATCGGCATAGATACCCGTATACTTTCCGCAAAAACAGGGAATAGGCTAGTAGCCGCTACGGAATAATTTACCGTAGCCGGGTAAAAATACCCTTACAAGAGTTGAAGGAGAATGTACGATGCCAGCAGTCATTTCAATAGCGGAAGCATTGCCTCCCTACAAGGTCGAGCAGGAGAGGGCCGTCGAGTTTGCAAGGGAGTTGTTTTCGGAATCCTATCACGACATTGAACGGTTATTGAAGGTTTTCCAGAATGGCCAAATCGAGAGCAGGCGGTTCGTTAAGGATATTGAATGGTTCAAGGAAGGACGCACGTTCAAGGAAAGGAACGATGCCTATATTGAAGCGGCCGTGGAGCTTGGTGCGGAGGCTATTGCCAAATGCCTGTCCGACGTGTCATTTTTAAACAGGCAGGTTGAATACGAGGAAATCGAAGCGTTGTTCTATGTTTCCACTACTGGTATGGCAACGCCTAGCATCGATGCGAGAATTATGAATAAGCTGCCTTTTTCGCCGTATACAAAAAGGATTCCGATTTGGGGCCTTGGATGTGCAGGGGGAGCCGCTGGCCTTTCAAGGGCATATGAATACTGCCGGGCGTTTCCGAAGGCGAAAGTGCTCGTTCTCAGTGTTGAGCTCTGCAGCCTTACTTTTCAAAAGAACGATCGCTCCAAGAGCAACCTCGTCGGGACTTCCCTGTTCGCGGACGGGGTTAGCTGCGCGCTGATTTGCGGTGATGAAGTAAATGGCTTACCTGCAGGCAGGGTGCCGGAAATTATCGCTACCCAATCGACGCTCATGCCTGATTCACTTGATGTTATGGGTTGGGATATTAAAAACGAAGGGCTCTATGTCATATTCTCCCGCGATATTCCTGCAATAATAGAAAATTGGCTGCAGCCGAATGTGAGCGCATTTCTGGAGAGTGAGGGAGTTGAAATCGGCCAGCTCCGGTATTTCATTGCCCATCCCGGGGGGAAAAAGGTTCTCGACGCGTATGCCAACTCCCTTGGAATCGATAGAGGGATGATGGATATTTCAAAACAAGTTTTAAGTGAATTCGGGAATATGTCGTCCGCGACCATCCTTTATGTGTTGAAGCGCCACATGGAGCTTAATCCCGAATCCGGCGCATATGGCCTCGCAGGAGCGCTCGGGCCTGGCTTTAGTTCTGAGCTGCTGTTAATGAGGTGGAAGGAATGAGGCTGTTCGCCGTATTTATTGCATTCATTATTTTTCAGCGCGTGGCCGAATTAATCATCGCCCGGAAAAATGAGAAGAGAATGAAACGGGAAGGGGCACTTGAATTTGGGCAGGGGCATTATCCCTGGATGGTTTTGATGCATGCGGGTTTCTTTTTAGCCCTCATCCTCGAGGTATGGCTACTTGGAAAGGGCCTTTCCCCGTTGTGGCCGATTCTGCTCGCGGCATTCATCCTCGCGCAGGCTGGGCGGCTCTGGGCGCTTTCCACGCTCGGTAAGTACTGGAACACCAAAATCATTGTCCTTCCGGGCGCGAATCCTGTAAGAAAGGGCCCTTACAGGTTCATCCGCCACCCAAATTATGTGATCGTTACACTCGAACTTCTTGTGGTTCCTTTGCTGTTTGAAGCATATATGACAGCGTCCGTCTTTGCCGTATTGAACGCCATCATGCTTTCTGTCCGCATCCCTGCCGAGGAAAAAGCATTAAGTAAACTCGCTGAATACGAGCAAATGAATCAAGGTACAAACCGGTTTATACCTCAAATGTTAAAGAAAATTGACAAATAGGCTTTTCTTATTGAAAATGATTATCAAACATGTTACACTTTCCTTGGAAATGAAAATCATTCTCATCAGGGAAGGTGTTACATATGGCGCTCGTTTTTGTCGGAGGAACCGTTTTGGTATATGCCGCTGTCATGAAGCATGTGTTAAGCCATGTTGCCAGGCCAACTAGATAATGATGATCGTATTTAATTTAAAACCAGGGCATCCCCCTGGTTTTTTGCTGTTTAAAAGATGGAAATAGTAACTTCTATATGGGAAATGAGAGAATTTTCATATAAAATAAGAAGGATATTATTTTTTTTGAAGGGGATATTCTTTTCATGGTTCAGGCAGAAATGAAACGACAATCAGGAAATAAATTAAAAGGGGCCATCTCCGGGCTTTATTTTTATTTTGAAAAACATGGGGATACGGCGTCCGCCCATAAAGTGAAACAGCTTGGATGGAAATACGCAGCCGGGGAGAAGGCAATAGCCTTTTGCGGACACTTTTCCGCGGGGAAATCTTCGTTGATCAACCGCATCGCAGGAAAGGATATCCTGCCATCGAGCCCAATTCCGACAAGCGCAAATCTTGTGAAGGTGAAATCAGGCGATGAGTATGCGAAGGTTTTTTTCAAAAAGGGCATTCCCTGGCTTTATTTGCCGCCTTACAATTATGAAGTGGTGAAAAGCCATTGCCTTGACGGCGACGAAATCGAGGAGATCGAAATCAGCCGGAACGATTCGGCGCTGCCGGAAAACGCGGTCATCCTCGATACGCCGGGAATCGATTCAGCGGACGATGCGCATCGGATCGCGACCGAGTCGGCCATTCATCTCGCGGACCTTGTTATTTACGTGATGGATTACAATCATGTCCAATCCGAAGTGAATTTTCTTTTTACAAAAGAACTACAGGATGCGGGCAAGGAAGTCTACCTTGTTGTGAACCAAATCGACAAGCATAGGGAAGAGGAACTGAGTTTTGAATGCTTTAAGGAAAGCGTTTCCACTTCATTCAACTCATGGGGAGTGAAGCCTGCCGGTATTTTTTTCACGTCGCTGAAACAGCCGGGCCTTCCGGAAAATGATTACGCTGAACTGGAAAAGTTAATCCACTCCAAGCTTGGCGGCTGGGGGGAATGGCTGGAAAGCTCGACATTGGCCTCCCTGGCTAAAATCGCCCACGATTATGTGCAGAACCTCTCGTCGGGGCAGGAAGAGGAAAGGGCGAGCCTGAATGAAATCCTTGCCGGCAATCCATATGGCGGGGACAGGGAAACGCTTGAGGAAAAATTCAACGCGATTAACGAGGCGTTATCCCTGCTTGAAAATCGGGCCGAAGTGGCTTCAAGGGAGCTTGATGAAAAGGCGGGACAAATTCTTGGCAACGCCTATTTAATGCCTTTTGAAACGAGGGAACTTGCTAAATCATATCTAGAATCGGAGCAGCCGGGCTTCAAAGTGGGCTTTCTGTTCACAGCAGGGAAGACAAATGCCGAGAAAACGGCGCGCAAGGACGCTTTTCTCGCAGCGGTGAGCGAAAAAGCGAAGCAGCAGGCCGAATGGCATATTCGGGAGCTGTTATTGGAGGTATTGAAAGAAAAGGAAATAAGGGACCCACATCTTGAAGAACTGGCCAGGAACTTTTCAATCCCAGTAACGGGTGAACTAATCGAGAAACCGCTGAAAAAAGGCGCCCTTCTTTCAGGGGATTACGTACTGACATATACGGACGAACTTGCAGCAGAGATTAAGAAGGCGGCGCGGGACGGAATTACCGCATTTAAAAAGGAGTACGTACAGGCGATAAGCAGCCAGGCAGAAAAGTTGGGCGCCCGTGAAAAACATGAACTAGAAATGATGGCGGAGGCCAGAAACGCCATGGATAGGCTGTCACAGCTTGATAGGGAGCTTGCCGCAGCGAAAAATGAGCTGGACATGCTCATTGAAAAAAATTCAACAGTGGAAGAAAACGTACCGGAATGGCTTTTTTCACGCGGAGACGAAAATGTTAGAATCGTCCGTGAAGAAGATCATGCTAAACCCGTGCCAACGATCACTGAAGACCGTGAAAAACTAGGCGCGGCAGTAACCAAACCGGAAACAAAGGCCGAAAGTGGTGAAGCGATGGCCACAAGGCTTAGGGACGCCGCGGCCACTATTGAAGAGTTGCCCGGTTTCGCGTACTTGGCAAGTGAGCTTCGTGAAAGAGCGGGAAAGATTGAAAACAGCTCGTATACTGTCGCTCTTTTTGGAGCATTCAGTGCAGGAAAATCGTCATTTGCCAACGCGTTGATCGGCGCGCGGGTGCTGCCTGTTTCCCCGAACCCGACGACTGCAACGATATGCAGGATCAAACCGATTGACCTCGGACATCCGCACGGCTCGGTTGTTGTAAAAATGAAGGAGTACGACAGCCTGCTCGCAGATGTGAACAAAGCGCTGAAGTTTTTTGCCGGAACTGCTTCCAGCCTTGAAGACGCTTTGGATAAAATCAGGGAACTTGCCAAAAGGCCGTTCCAGGGGGACACGGCCGAAAAAGCGAATCTTTCCTTCCTCCACGCGTTTGAAACGGGGTATTTGGTTGCCCGGGAAAACCTTGGAAGGGAAATTGTTGTCACGATGGCTGAATTTGCTGATTTAGTGGCTAAAGAGGACAAATCTTGCTTTGCCGAGTGGATTGATTTGTATTACGATTGCCCGCTGACACGGGTGGGAATTACCCTCGTTGATACCCCGGGGGCGGATTCAATCAACGCGAGGCACACGGGGGTCGCTTTCGATTATATAAAAAATGCCGACGCGATTTTGTTCGTGACGTACTACAACCATGCATTTTCGAGGGCCGATCGCGAGTTCCTGATCCAGCTTGGAAGGGTTAAGGAAGTATTCGAGCTTGATAAAATGTTCTTTATTGTCAATGCCATTGACCTTGCGAAGGATGAGGCAGAAAAGGAACTTGTCCTCAATTATGTAAACGGGCAGCTTGGAACGTATGGAATCAGGAATCCGTCCTTGCATTCGGTATCGTCGCTGCTTGCGTTGAAGGAAAAAACGGAACGTAGCGGTTTTGCGGATTCGGGGTTACCAGGCTTCGAGGATACGTTTTTCAGCTTCATTAATGAAGGACTGGCAAGTATGGCGATCGCTTCGGCGAAGAAGGATCTTGAGCATGCCGCCAAAAGGGTTGCCAGCCTTGTTGCTTCCGCGCAGGCAGATCGTTCAAACGCGAAGGAAAAAATCCGGGAGCTTAAAGAACGGCAAGCGGCTGCTTTATCATTCCTTTCCTCGCGAGCAACATTGCCGCTTGAACAGAGGCTTGGGCAGGAAGTCCAGGAACTGGCGTATTATTGCAAGCAACGGCTCTTTCTCAGGTTCGGGGACTTTTTCCGGGAATCCTTCAATCCTTCCCTTCTGAATAGCGGAAACGGGAACATGAAGAAATCGCTTGATACCGCCTTAGGCGATCTCCTTGATAGCCTTGGCCATGATTTAGCGCAGGAAATGAGGGCGACTGCGCTCCGGATTGAAAAGTTTGCCGCCCGGACGGTTTGCGAAACCCGCGAAGGGATCGTGAACGACCTTTCGGAAATGTGCGAAGGAATCGGTTTTTCCGGCTTCGATTATCCAAAACCCGCGGGGCTTGAATTTCCGGCAGCATTGGCTGATACAGATAGATCCAAATTTTCAAGGCAATTGGCGCTGTTCAAAAACCCGAAGGACTTCTTTGAAAAGAACGGAAAGAAAGCGATGCAGGAACAACTCGAGGCCGCTTTAAATCCAGAGACAGACAGCTATCTTGCCGCCCAGTCCGCAAGGCTCGAGGAATACGGACGCTCTTTAGTAAGAAAGCTCTTTGCGACAATGACTGAAAACCTCAATCTGCAGGTGGAAAACCATTTCACCGGCATGCTTGAGGTTTTGGACGGCGGCCTTGACACGGGGGTGCTGGAAGAATCCTTGCGGAAACTGCAACGGCTCAACGAATAGATCAACTATTTTCATAGGGTTTATGGTATAATGGTTTAAGCAGGCTTTTAAAAAAAATACACAGCCAAGTTTACTCGGCCGTTAATTAAACATAAACTTTAAATTCGGAGGCGCATACCAGCGCCTTTTTTATAAGAAAAAAATGACTAGCCAAGCGCCAGGATCACGGCGCTTGAGCTTTTCTATAGGAGGACAGGATGAATAAAAAGGAATCATTAATGCTAATTGACGGCATGGCGCTCTTGTTCAGGGCTTTTTATGCTACGTCAGTAACCGGCCAGTTCATGATTAATGCAAAAGGGATGCCGACAAATGCCGTCCATGGTTTTCTTAAACATATGCTCACAGCTGTTTCGGAGTTTTCACCATCCCACCTTGCCGTTTGCTGGGACATGGGAAGCAAAACCTTCCGTAACGAACTGTTCGACAGCTACAAGGCGAACAGGGGGGAAGCGCCTGTCGAGTTGATTCCCCAATTCGATTTGGCGAAGGAAGTTGTCAGCGCCTTTGACATTCCGAACATCGGCCTCCCCGGGTATGAAGCGGATGACTGCATTGGCACAATCGCAAGGCAGGCAGGCGGTTCAATGCCCGTTTCAATCGTGACAGGCGACCGGGACATCCTCCAGTTGCTTGAAGACGAAGTGACGGTCATCCTGTTGAAGAAAGGGTATGGTAATTACTTGGTCCACACTCCGGCCTCCTTTTATGACGAATGCGGGCTAATTCCGAGGCAAATGATTGATTTGAAGGCGCTCATGGGCGACCCGAGCGATAATTACCCAGGAGTCAGGGGAATTGGTGAAAAAACCGCTCTGAAGCTTTTAAAGGAACACGGCCATATTGAAGGGATCCTCGAGAATCTTGAAAAGCTGTCCAAGTCACATAAATCGAAAATCGAACAGGATCTTGAAATGCTTCACTTATCCAGGAAGCTTGCCGAAATCAACTGCAGCGTACCGATCGAGTGTGATATAGAAGCTGCAGCTTTTTCACCTGACAGGGAAAAGGTTGAAGCCGTGTTGGCCGATACTGGGCTAAGGGGTATCGCGCGAATGATCCCTTATAAGTCCGATGTTGTTGTTAATATTTGATAACAAAATGAGAAGATTGCCCGTTTCCGATATGGAGCGGGCATTTTTTAAAATACAATATAGTCTGAACAGTGTCTAGCTCCATCACCCAGTGTACTTCGGTCCCCCGCTACTGTAAGTCAACATCGATTCGCTTTTCTCATCGTGTTTCCTTTAACTGTGGGAGGGTGCTCCTCCGCCACAGTATATACAGGGAAGCTTTCTTCAGCTCGTCGCAAAGCTGCAAGGAAGTAACCCAAGCAGCTGCTTCCCTCCAGTCCTGTCGAGCGCTAAACGGGCGCTTGCTCTTTTCTTATTATCTGCGTGTATTGCTCTTTTTTGCTCTTTCCTCCAGCTTGCTTTTTGGATCCGGCGTCCTCGTTCCGTCCTGGCCAAATCCCTGGGGGTTCACGCCTGGGGCTTTAGTACCTCTGTTGCCGTCATTTTTGCTCACTTTCGTCACCTCCTGTTTTCTTAGTATCCCCGTAGGGAATAATAAAACACATGTGTTAACTATAGTGGCGAGGTGAAGGGAAATGAACAAGGGAGTAATTGTATCATTATTGAGTATTGGGCTAGCACAAGGTTTAAAAATACCGATCCATTATGCGAAAAAGAAGGAGTGGCGCCCGGATCTGTTTTTTCAGACGGGGGGCATGCCAAGCTCACATTCGGCCGGGGTTTCATCCCTGACAACTTTCATTGCGCTGAAAAGAGGGGTTCCGACTGTCGATTTCGCGCTTTCGTTAGTATACGGGCTGATCGTCATGTACGATGCACAGGGAATCAGAAGGCAAACCGGGGAGCTTACCCTGAAAGTAAATTCGCTTGACGAGCTGATCGATAAAATACACCACGAGGATTCCACGGTTGAATTTAAGGAAAAAACGCCCGCGAGGTTGAAGGAAATGCTCGGCCATAAGCCGGAAGAAGTGCTTGGAGGAGCGGTTTTGGGCCTTTTGATGGGTATTGTTGGACATCATTTGACAAAAAACGATGGCAAAAAGTCTGATTTTACAGTACACTAAGGACAGAATATATGTTTGTAAAATCAGGAAGGATGGGTCACAAAGGTGCAAACGGTCGACCTTTACCTGCAGGATTTGAAGGCGAGAGGCTTTCAATTGCAGGAAGATGCCATTGGATTCATTTACTTCGGCAAGCATTATACGAACGCCCCGGATGAGGTGGCGATTGCCGCTATCGAACTGACGCTTAAAGCGCAGATCGGGTTTGAAGGAAGCTTCTATGTCTCTCTCCTTGAAATGCTAGTTGCCAATAAAATCAACTCAAGGCAGGCTGCTCTAGACTTTGTGAAGGATCGGCAGCTTCTCTCCCTTTAAGCGGCAAAAAGCCGGGCTACGCGCCCGGCTTTTCCACATTCATTTGGATACTTGCAATTGTTTTCTTACGGTTTGGAAGTTCCGAGATAACCATTCCCCCAAAAATGAGCAGGCATCCTGCAAGGGCCGAAATCGTAAGAATGTCACCAGCCCAATAGTATCCCGCACCGGCTGCAAAAACGGGCTCCATCGCGAAAATGAGCGCGACCCTCGTAGGCGATGTATGTTTCTGAAACGCCGTCTGGACCAAAAAGGCGATTGCCGTCGCAAATAGTGACGTCACAAGGAGCGCAAGCAGAACCTCCTCGGAAAAAATAACTGCAGGCTTGAACGCTTTTTCCCAGTCTTCAAATAGCAAAGCCGACATTGAAGACAGAATTCCGACCGTTGCAATCTGGACAATCGTTAGCGGAAGGAAAGGATAAAGTCCACTGTATTTTCCCGTAAATAAAATATGGAATGCAAAACCGATTGCGCAAATGAAAACGAGACCATCCCCCTTATTTAGCGGCGAAACCCCCGTCATGGTCAAAAGAAACAATCCGGCCGTCGCGACCAATACCCCAATGACGGCGTTTCTTCCTGGCTGCTGCTTCATGAGAAGGAAGGAAAAGAGGGGAACAAGGACTACGCTTAGACCTGTGATAAATCCCGCTTTTGAGGTCGTGGTATACAAAAGTCCCGCGGTCTGGGTTGCATAGCCGACAAAGAGGAACAGTCCAAGAAACGCTCCGGAAAGAAAAAGCCGCGGCGTTAAAAGGGAAAGCTGCTTCCGTTCAAAAATAAGAAGCCAGATGCCAAGCAATAGCGCCGCCAAAAGGAAGCGCACGCCGTTGAATGAAAATGGCTCCAGGAAGCTGATGGCGTTCTGGACCATCACGAAGGTGATGCCCCAGATGAACGAGACAAGCAACAAAACCGCGTCCGCGAGAAAATGGCGATTCCTATTCATTTTCCCTGATCCCCAATCTTGCTAATTCATCCGCTACCTTGTTTTCGCTTCCGGGTATCCATTTCATGAAAAACAAATCGAACTTCCTTGTAAGGTCAAGGGCCCTGTCCAGGAGCGGCGCGTAGTTTTTGTTTTTGGCGAATTCTTTTTCAACGGCATTGTTCACCAGCTCCGAATCTGTCCTGAATGAAACGGTGCTGTAGCCTTTTTCCAGGCAGATTTCCAATGCCTTTATGAATGCGTGGTATTCGGCTTCATGATTGGACATGACACCGAGCGGCAAGGAGAACTTTTCCGCAGAACCATGTCCCTTGATGAAAATGCCCGCACCGCTTGGGCCTGGATTCCCCGCGCTCGCCCCATCGATGTATACTTCTATCAATATCCATTCCTCCATTATTGTGCTAAAGTGATTTTATCATAAATCAACAGTGGAAACAGATTAAATTTTCCGGATAACGATGTTTAAGAAAGAATGAATTGTGTATCATGAAAAGAATGGTTTTTTAATATGAATGGCAAAGATAAAGGATACAAAGGAAATACGGAGGGCTTTTGATGAAATACAAACTGGATTGGCTTTTTACAATAAAGGGAGGCGGGAAGGTCCGGTTTTATTCAGACTGGCTTGAAGGGGACCAGGCGCTTGTCACCGCAGAAGAGCTTGAAAAAACAGGAAAGGCCCATGAACTGTCGTTCGAGGATGAAATCGGGACCGATTGGACAATGAAGGAAATGAGGCGGCTGCTAGAGGAGACGGAAGAGGAGCCCCATGATGTTGTCCTCTATTTCGATGGAGGCTTCATGAAAGATACGAATGAAGCCGGGCTTGGCGTTGTCCTGTTTTTCAGGCAGGGCAAGAAAAAATTCCGGGTCAGGGCCAATGAGAGGATTGGCGAGATGGAGACGAACAACGAAGCGGAATATGCTTCTCTTTACTACGCGACGACTCTCCTTGAGGAATATGGGATTAAAAATATGCCATGTGAAATCCGCGGCGACTCGCAGGGAGTCCTGAAACAACTTGAAGGGGAATGGCCATGCTATGAGGAAGTGCTGAATAAATGGCTTGACCGGATCGAAAAGAAATTGGAAGGCAACGGCATCAAACCGTCGTATAAGGTCATTTCCCGCTCGGAAAACAAGGAGGCCGACAAGCTTGCCAGCCAGGCGCTTGACGGAAAAAAAATACATGCGAAAACGCAATTGCTCTAGGAAGGAGGCTGCTGATGGAAAAGGAAGCGATTGTGAGGAAGCAGCTTCTTGAAAAAATAAATTGCCTCATTCAAGGTTATTGCGATGGCTGCTTTTTGTACAGGCAAAATGTTCTTGATACCGGAAAACGAAAATCCCATAAGTTTTGCATTAGCGAGTGTACGGTTGGCGGGCAGATAAGGAAGCTGGGAACGAGGCTCGCGGGCAGCCGGATTGAAGGAAAATAAAAAGGCTGGCGCAATGCCAGCCTGAAAAATCGCTTAATTGATTTGCAATTAAAGTTTTACTACGTTAGCAGCTTGTGGCCCACGGTTTCCTTCAACAATTTCAAAAGAAACTTCCTGGCCTTCTTCAAGGGATTTGAAGCCATCGCCCTGGATTGCGGAGAAATGAACGAATACGTCTTCGCCACCTTCTACTTCGATGAATCCATAGCCCTTTTCGTTGTTGAACCATTTAACTTTGCCGTTTTGCATAGTACCTTTTCCTCCTAAAACCTTGCAGGCACCTTTTTGATGCCCAAGTTGAATATTATCATGAAGCAGATTGCGGCAGGTATTTCCTGTATTAGTCTGAACCATGATGCATTAAATATACACGAAAAACAGTGGGCAGTCAAGGAATGAAAGCGCTATTAATGCCAGAAATGCCAATTTTCCAAACATTCGTGTTCATAAAAGAATTAACCACCCCATACCCTTTACTATCCTGAACAAAAAGGGTGAGGGCATGTACAGGCTGAAAAAAGGCAATAAGGAAATGATACTGCGGTTTTCGCACAAAGCACCCAGGCTGGAAGCGGACCGCGAGGAAATTTGCCGGATGCTGCTTGCAGGCGCCATTGATATTGAGAAAATCACCAAAGTTGGCAGCAGTATTTTATTCCATGAGAGGCTTGGGGCCGTCATCATTGAGGCTGAACAGTTTCCTTCCCTTCTATTAACTGTCCGGGCTGCCATCCCGAAGCATGCCTGGTTCCCGGATGAAAAAGCTGTGGGCAAATAGGTTCCATCAATAGTGGCCGCGATTGAGCGAAAGCCGGCGATAGGCTAAAATGGATGTATCTCCCGTTTTAAGATTGGTGGTAAGAACAGTGAAGAAAGTAATTGTTTCCGAAAAGCCATCCGTGGCAAAAAACATCGCGGATGCGCTCAAAATAAAGGGAAAACAAGATGGCTATTATGAAGGGGATGGCTATATCATCACCTGGGCGTTCGGCCATCTCCTCCAGCTTTATGACGCAAAGGATTATGATGCAAAAATGGCAAAGTGGAATATGGAAAATTTCCCATTCATTCCCGAACAATTTAAATACAAGGTGAAAAGCGACCCGAAAAACAGGGATAAAGAAGACCCCGGTGCGAAAAAACAGCTTAAGATCATCCAGAGCCTTCTGCGGAGAAAAGACGTGGACGGAATCGTTTCGGCGTGCGACTTTGACCGGGAAGGCCAGCTTATTGGCGACAGCATCATCTACAACAGCAGGACGGGAAAACAAGTTTATCGGCTGCTTTTGAACGAATGGACCCCGGCCGAAGTATTAAAAGGGCTTGAATCACTAAGGCCGAATACGGACCTAAGGCCGCTCCAGGACGCGGGGGTCAGCCGCCAATGGGCCGACTGGGCGATCGGAATCAACCTGACATCCGCGGCGACGCTCAAATATCAAAAAGGCTCCGGAAAAGCTCTGAACATCGGCAGGGTTTTGCTGCCTACGTTGAAAATCATCTATGACCGTGATATCGAAATCGAAAGGTTTGTCCCGGAAACGTATTTCAAGCTTTCCGCTTTATTTAAAACAGCCCGGGATGAACAATACGAGGGGACCTACCAGGCGAATGGGGAAGAGAAATTCAAGGAACAGGCTGAACTTGAGGCCGTTCGCGCCGCCCTTGAAGGCCATTCGGGGATTGTTTCCGAAAAGAAGGTTGAGAAAAAGCGCGAGCTTCCACCGTTCCTTTTCAATCTATCAAACTTGCAGGGTTATATTACGAGCAAATTTAAGGGCTGGACGTCAGATAAGGTTCTGAAGGTTGCCCAGTCGCTTTATGAAAAAAAGTACATTACCTACCCGCGTACGGCAAGCTCGGTCCTTGAGGAATCACTGGCCGGAAAAGCCGCAAAAGTACTTGATATACTTAAGGAAAATCTTCCTTATAAGGATGAGGTTGTTTTTACAAAATCACGGCGTGTGTTCAATTCCTCGAAGGTTGAAAGCCACAGCGCCATCATGCCAACATACCTGATGCCGAAAACCCTGACAGCGGACGAAGCGATTGTTTACAATGCAATCAAAAACCGCTTCATCATGCAGTTTATGCCCGCGGCAGAATACGAGGAAACGAGAATCGCAACCTCCGTTCCGGGTGCGGGCCTTAAAGGAGAGTTTGTGTCCAAAGGCAGGATTGAGCTCGTCGAGGGGTGGAAAAAGGTTGAAAAGATCGAGTCGAAGGAAACGATTTTGCCGAATGTCCAGCCGAACGAGCAGGTGCATATCGCGGAAACCGATTTATCTTCCCATGTAACGAAGCCGCCAAAGCATCATACCGAAAAAACGCTGCTCAGGGTCATGGAAACGTGCGGAAAAGGCCATGAAGAGGAAGACAGCGAGGAGATGATGGAAGCGATTCTCGCCGGCTATAGTATCGGAACTCCGGCGACAAGGGCGGAAACAATCAAGAAGCTGAAGGATATCGGCTACATTGAGGCCCAAAATAAAAACCTGGTTTGCACAAGCCTTGGCAGGCGCCTGGTCGAAACTTTCCCGGTAAGGGAACTATTCGACCTTGAATTCACAGGCAGGCTTGAAAAAACGCTATCCGACATCGAAAAAAGGAAAGTGAAAAAAGAAGAGTTCCTGGAAATGATTTTTGGCTTTACGTCCGAATCCGTCGAAAAAATTAAATCAGCAAAGACTGAGATCCTCCAGGAAGTTTCGCGTGCCAGGAAGACGGCTGAAGTACTTGGCAAATGCCCTGAATGCGGTACGGGAAGTATTATCGAAGGGCAGAAGGGCTTTGGCTGCAGCAACTGGAAGAGCGGCTGCAAGTTCGTAGTCTGGAAGAATGATAAGTTCCTGGCCGTTTTTAAAAAGAAGCCGACCGCCACCATGGTGAAAAGCCTACTGAAAARGGGCTCGGCAAATGTAAAAGGGATGACAAGCAAAAAAGGATCGAAATTCGATGCAATTCTCCGTTATGAAAAGGATGCTGAAAAGGGATACTATTCATGGAAAATGGAATTTGACAATAAACCGAAAGCCGCAAGGAAAGCCAAATAATCAATAAAGAGCAGGGAAAACCTGCTCTTTTTTGGTGGAATGGCAAAGAATATGATAAAAGGAATAAAAATCACTCACTTCCGGCGGTGGATTTGTTACAATAGAGTGGCAGTTGTCAAAATTCAATCTGTGAATGCGGGGGATTTTTTTGGAAAAGACGAAGTACAAATCCGATATTGAAATTGCACAGGAATCTAAAATGTTGCCCATTACGGAAGTTGCCGCGAAAATCGGGCTTTCGGGGGATGACCTCGAAATGTACGGAAAGTACAAGGCAAAGCTTTCCACTGACGCATTGAACAAACTGAAAACGAAGGAAAACGGCAAAATCATTCTTGTAACCGCTATCAATCCCACTCCAGCAGGTGAAGGGAAATCTACGGTTACCGTCGGGCTTGGAGATGCCTTGAACCGGGTTGGCAAGAAGGCGATGATCGCGATGCGTGAACCATCCCTTGGGCCGACTATGGGCATCAAAGGCGGCGCGGCGGGCGGCGGCTATGCACAAGTATTGCCGATGGAAGACATCAATCTTCATTTCACTGGCGACCTGCATGCGATTACGACCGCCAACAACGCCCTGGCGGCTTTAATAGACAATCATCTCCAGCAGGGGAATGAGCTGCGGATCGACCAGAGGAGGATTGTCTGGAAACGCGCCGTTGACTTGAATGACCGTGCATTAAGAAAAGTGATTATTGGGCTCGGCGGACCTATACAAGGTGTGCCGCGCGAAGATGGATTCGACATTACCGTGGCATCCGAAATCATGGCGGTTCTTTGCCTCGCGACCGATATGGCCGACCTTAGGAGAAGGCTTTCACGGATGGTTGTCGCGTACAACGATAAAAAAGAGCCGGTGACAGCCGGAGACCTCGGTGTTGAAGGGGCACTCGCACTTCTTTTAAAAGATGCGATCAGGCCAAACCTCGTCCAGACGATCGAGCATACACCGGCAATGGTCCATGGCGGCCCATTCGCCAACATTGCACATGGCTGCAACTCCGTCATTGCGACGACTGCCGCGGCAAAGCTGGCTGATTACGTTGTTACCGAAGCGGGATTTGGCGCTGACCTCGGTGCGGAGAAATTCCTGCATATTAAATGCCGCAGCGCCGAATTCCGTCCGGAAGCGGTTGTCATCGTGGCAACAATCAGAGCGCTGAAGATGCACGGCGGTGTAGCGAAGACAGAACTTGGAAAAGAAAACATCGCTGCGCTGACACTTGGTTTCGCCAACCTGAAGAAACATATCGACACAATCAAAGATTTTGGCTTGCCGCCGGTCATCGCCATTAACCGCTTTGTAACTGATTCGGAAGAAGAAGTGAAAACATTGCTGGAATGGTGTGTGAAGGAGAACGTCCCGGCCGCTCTGACCGAAGTATGGGAAAAAGGCGGAGAGGGCGGAATCGACCTTGCCAACAAGGTTCTCAAGGCAATTGAGGAAAACGAAAACAACTTCCAGCCACTTTACGATCTCTCCGACTCTATTGACGAAAAAGTCCGGACAATTGTCCAAAAGGTATATGGCGGAAAAGATGTTGAGTTTTCATCCAAAGCGAAAAAGCAGCTTGAGGAATTCGATAAACTCGGCTGGTCCAACCTGCCTGTCTGCATGGCGAAAACACAGTATTCCTTGTCCGACAACCCGGCTCTGGTCGGGAAGCCATCCGGATTCATCGTCACGGTCAGGGAATTCAAGCCGTCAATTGGCGCCGGTTTCATTGTGGCACTTACGGGCGAAGTGATGACCATGCCTGGCCTTCCGAAGAAACCAGCAGCCATGAATATGGATGTTGATGACAAAGGAAACGCGGTCGGCCTATTCTAACAGCATGATTTTTTTCCGGGGAGGCTCCTGTTTAAGGGCCTCCTTTTCAGTTTGAATTGAACTAGTGATTCCAAAGTGCGCGAATGGGTAATGCTTTTGAAAAAGGGAGGTACAGGAATTGTTTGATCCAACAGCGTTTGATAATATGAAAGTAATCATCGAAGGAGCCATTTATGACCTTGATTTCGCAGGGGAAATCAAGGTATCGGACAGGAAGGATTTCATAGACCTCGCCAGGCTTTCAAGAATGTTCTCCCTTTCGTTTGAAGTCGGGGACGCCCCTGGAATCGAAGCGGAGTTAAGGCTTATCGCCGGGCTTGAAAACCTGGCTTCGGAATTGCTCCCATCAGCAGGACGGGGGCTTGATGGATGTGAGCTTTTCTTGCTTTTCAAGGCGGAACATAAAGACACTCCATCCATATACAGGATGGTCGATGCCTATGCAAGTTCGATTTGGGGATCGGAGCGAAAGATTTCCCAATCAGTGAGTTGGGATCCTCTTTTGGAAAAAGAAGAAGTAAGGAATGAAATTTCTGTTGATTTCAACAGGCTTGTCACTGAAGCCCAGCTAGAAGAACTGAAGGAAATCCCGGTATACATGGTGGAGACGGTTAAAGGGTTGTTTTCGGTTATTTTTGCCCAGGAATGACTTTTGCGGGGAGATGGAAGTGAATGTCGATTTACCAATTTAATGTCCGATTAATTAACGGTGAGGAAGTCCAGTTAAGCCGATTTGATGGAAACGTCGTGCTTATTGTCAATACTGCAAGCAAATGCGGTTTTACGCCACAATACGCCGAATTGCAGGAATTGTATGAAACATACAAAGAGCGTGGCTTCACTGTACTTGGCTTTCCGTGCAACCAGTTCATGAACCAGGAGCCTGGAAGCGAGGAAGAGATTGCATCGTTCTGCAAACTGAATTACGGAGTGACGTTTCCGATGTTCGCCAAGGTGGATGTGAACGGTGATGAAGCGCATCCGCTATTTGTCTATCTTGGCAAGGAGGCGCCCGGCATTATGGGGAGCAAACGGATTAAATGGAATTTCACAAAATTCCTTGTCGGCCGTGACGGTAAGCCCGTCAAACGATTTGCTCCAAATGATAAGCCTGGGGAACTGGCGAAAGATATTGAAAATCTCCTCTAACGACGATGATTTTTCTGAAAATTAATACTATAATAAAATTATTAGGAATTACCTATACATAAAGTGATGAAGAAGCTTTCAAGGGGAAAAGGGGGAAATTTTTTTGAAAAAGACTGCCTGGGTTACTGACAGCACAGCCTTTCTGGATGAAGATTTAAAGAACAATCCGGATTTGTATACGATTCCGATAACCATCATTCTTGACGGCGAGGAATTCGCGGACGGCATCGACCTTACAGCCGATGAGCTCTACGCAAAACTGCGCGAACTGAAAACACCGCCAAAAACCTCCCAGCCATCGGTCGGGGCATTCAAGGAGCTTTACGACAAACTGGCGGAGAATTACGACCAAATCATTGCCGTGCTTCTTTCTTCAAAACTGAGCGGAACGGTATCCTCAAGCGAGCAGGCCGCCCAGCTCGTTCAGGTGCCAGTCACAACGATTGATTCAAAAATACTCGCTTACCCATTATCCGCGCTTCTGAAAAAAGGGATGGAACTTGAACGTGCCGGTAAAACCGTCGAGGAAATCAGGCAGGAGCTGGAGAAGTACCGTGACGAGAATGAAACGTACGTGCTAATCGGCAGCCTGGAACAGCTGCACAGGAGCGGGCGCATGAGCGGGCTTCAGTTTTTCCTCGGCAGCATGCTCAGCATCACGCCGATCATTTCCATTGAGAACGGCGGACTGGAAACGAGAGAGAAAGTCCGCAATACAAAAAAGGCAAAGGAAAAAATTGAAGGCTATTTGAGAGCCGCCTATGAAAAGTACCAATTTAAAGAGGTTTATCTCCTGTATGGGCATCACGAGGACAAGGCACTCGAGTGGCAAATGGAACTAGAACCAAAGTTCCCACAGCTCTCATTCAGGCGCTGCTCATTGGGAGCCACAATAGGCGTCCATGCCGGCGAAAACACCCTCGGCATCAGCTGGTACCACAACATCAATTAAAGCGCCGACCAGGCGCTTTTTTCTTTGGCTGAAATACGAACAGTGCCTGTCACCACCCGTAATTTGTCGAAATGCGAACAGTTCATAGGCACCCCCCGAATTTTGTCGAACCCCAGCCCGTTTGAAGGTAGGAAGGTTCACCAGGTGCTTTGTTTCATGGTAAAATAGCAGGATGAAAGGGAGTGCGGGTTGTGGAAAAGGTGATTGCTGAAATAGAGCAGTATGTGAAACAGGAGATGGGTGAGGACCCGACCGGCCATGATTGGCACCATGTCGACAGGGTCAGGAAGAACGCGCTGAAAATCGCAGAGGGTGAAGCTGCTGGCGACAGAATAATCATTGAAATCGCCGCGCTCCTCCATGATATTCCGGACGAAAAACTGAATGATTCAGCGGAAGCGGGCCGGAAAAAGCTCGACTGCTTCCTTGAGTCGCTGGAGCTCGATGAAACCGCCAAACAGAAAATCAATGAAATCGTCTATTCAATTTCTTTTAAAGGCGGGAATGGAACAGAGCTTCCCTCCATTGAGGCCGAAATTGTCCAGGACGCCGATCGCCTCGATGCGATTGGCGCCATCGGAATCGCGCGAGCATTTGCGTTTGGCGGGAAAAAGGGCCAGCAAATCTATGCACCCGATCTAGGGGTCCGTGAGAAAATGACGCTTGATGAATACAGAAATGGCAAATCCTCAAGCATCAACCATTTTTACGAGAAGCTTTTAAAATTAAAGGATTTAATGAATACGGAAACGGCAATAAGGATGGCTGATGAACGGCAACAATTTATGGAAGCCTTCCTCAGCCAATTTGATAGAGAGTGGGATTGCTTGATATGAAAATGCTAACTGTGGAAAACCTCTCGAAAACATATGGGGAAAAGAAATTATTCAACAATATTACGTTTACCATAGGAGAAAAAGAGAAGATTGGTCTGATTGGCATTAACGGAACCGGAAAATCGTCGCTGTTGAAAATCATCGCAGGCGTTGATGATTCCGATTCCGGGGAAATTACGGCGGCAAAGGATTACAGGATTGCTTATCTTGACCAGCAGCCGGATCTTGATCCTGAACTGACTGTCCTCGAACAGGTCTACCATGGGGATGCGCCGGTGGTCCGGACGATGAGGAAATACGAAGAATGCCTGGCCAAGCTTGAAGATTCGCCCGAGGACCTTAGGATCCAGGAAGAGCTGTTTGCATTGCAAAAGGAAATGGACTCCGTAAATGGCTGGGATGCAAGTACAACCGCGAAAACAATTTTAACAAAGCTTGGGATTGAAGGGTTTTCGAAAAAGATAGGCGAGTTGTCGGGCGGGCAAAAGAAGAGGGTCGCGCTTGCCGGGGTACTGATTGAGGCTCCGGACCTATTAATTCTTGACGAGCCGACGAACCATCTTGATTTCAACTCTGTAAAATGGCTTGAGGATTACTTGAAAAGCTGGAACGGTTCTGTCCTTATAGTCACACATGACCGGTATTTCCTTGACCGGGTCACGAACCGGATCATGGAATTGGACGGCGGCAATCTGTACACATACAAAGGCAACTATGCAAGTTTTCTTGAGGCGAAAGCGGTCCGTGAAGAAAACGAGGCGGCAACCCTTGAGAAAAAGAAAAACCTCTTTAGGCGAGAGCTGGAATGGATCCGCAGAGGCGCACAGGCCAGGTCGACGAAGCAAAAGGCAAGGATAGACCGGTTTGAAAAACTAGAGGACCAGATTTCCGGCAAGCGGAACAGTGAAAAAGTCGATATTTCCCTCAGCGGAAGCAGGCTCGGGAAACAGGTATTCGAGCTGAAGGATGCGAGCAAATCATTTGGCGGCACGGTTATTCTCGACCGTTTCAATTTGCTTGTAAAGCCCGGCGACAGGCTCGGCATAATTGGCCGCAACGGAACAGGGAAATCAACGCTATTGAACATTCTGGCTAAAAGAATCCCTCTTGACAGCGGGGAATATGACATGGGCCAGACGGTTAAAATCGGCTATTATACCCAGGAAAACGAAGACATGGACGAAAGCCTGAGGATGATTGAGTACATCAAGGAAACGGCCCAGGTTATTGAAACGACGGATGGCAAAACGATTTCAGCTTCCCAAATGCTTGAACGTTTCTTGTTTCCCCCGGCATCACATGGAACGCCGATCCGAAAACTTTCCGGAGGTGAAAAGCGTCGTTTGTATTTGCTGAAAATCCTCATGGATGCGCCGAACGTCCTCCTTCTGGATGAACCGACAAACGATTTGGACACGCAAACGCTGACCGTTCTCGAAGACTATCTGGATGATTTCCCGGGCGTTGTCCTGACTGTATCGCATGACAGATATTTCCTTGACAAAATAGCCGAACAGCTCCTTATTTTGCAGGGCGGAGGGAGAGTGGACTCCTATTACGGCAATTATTCCGAATATCTCGAGCAGGAAACGGAAAAAGCGGAGTCTGCCGCAAAGCCTGTTGCCGAACAGCCGGCCAGGGTGAAGGAAAAGAAGAAAAAAATGACCTACCAGGAACAAAAAGAATGGGAAACAATCGACGATAACATTGCTTCCGTTGAAAGCAGGCTGGAAGAGATTGCAGCCGAAATGGCGTCGACAGGCAGTAACTTCGAACTCGCCCATGACCTCATGAAGGAAGAAACGGAGCTGAATGAAGAGCTGGAGAGGCTGATTGAACGCTGGTCGTATCTTTCCGAAATTGCTGAGGGGTAGTTTTAGCTTGCAGCTAGGTGGGGATGAAGACAATATTCGAGTTGATTTCTGATTGAAACTGTCTTCATCAATATCCCCGCCATTTTTACCTATAGCGCAAGTGCGGTTTTTACTACACTATAGGTAAATACGATAATATGAAATGGAAAAGCCATTATGATACAGTAGATGTGAGGTGAACAAAATGAGAATTATGTCAATTGAACCGACCCCTAGCCCGAATACAATGAAGATCAACCTTGACCAGGAGTTGCCGATGGGCAAGAGCCATAATTATAAAAAAGACAATCAGGAAGGAGCCCCTCCAGTAATAAGAAAAGTACTTGAGATTGAAGGAATTAAAGGCGTCTACCACGTCTCCGACTTCATCGCTGTCGAACGGAATGCGAAGTACGACTGGAAGGACCTCCTCGCAAAAGTACGGGAAGCGTTTGGCGAATCCGCGCAAACGGAGGGTGCTGCGAGTCCTGCGAGTCCTGAATCAAGCAGCTTCGGGGAAATCCAGGTCCAGGTACAAATGTTCAAGGATATTCCCCTGCAGGTAAAACTGACGGATGGGAACGAGGAGAGGCGCTTTGGGATGCCTGCCAACTTCCTCGCCGCAAGGGAAAAAGCCCAGCTTGACGGCGAAAATTACATACTGCTCCGAAAATGGCAGGATTTTGGAGTCCGTTACGGTGACTTTGACCAAATTGGCAATGAAATTGTAGAAGAACTGACGGCCGCCTATCCAGAAAAGCGGCTTGAAGAGCTTGTCAAAGACGCGCAGGCCGGCGGTTCCTCCATCCAGGCGAGAGAGCCGCGCGTGCGACATAAAATTACCATCGAAGACCTTGAGAACCCTGACTGGAAGGTCCGTTACCAGAAGCTTGAACAAATGCCAGATCCGGAACTTGAAGATTTACCGCTCCTGGAAAAAGCACTGCAGGATGAGAAACCTTCAATCAGGAGGCTTGCGACCGTCTACCTTGGGATGATAGAAGACAAAGCTGTCCTTCCTCTTCTATACAAGGCGCTAAAGGATAAAACCGTAACCGTCAGAAGGACCGCCGGCGACTGTTTATCCGACCTAGGATTTGCCGAAGCCGCCAATGCAATGGCGGAAGCGCTAAAGGATCCGAGCAAACTCGTTCGGTGGCGTGCGGCAATGTTCCTTTACGAAGTCGGGGATGAATCCGCACTCGACGCCCTGAAGGACGCAGCGGATGACCCAGAATTCGAAGTGGCCATGCAGGCGAAAATCGCCATCGCAAGGATTGAAGGCGGCGAAGAAGCGAAGGGCTCTGTCTGGAAACAAATGACCGAGGCCCGTAAAGCGAATCTGTAATTTTTTCAAAAGAAACTAAGCGGACTTCGAGGAACATCAATGAATTTAAGGTTGCAAGGATTTTGGAATTGGAGTAAAAATATAGTATGCTTACGAATAGAAATGGAGTGAAGTTAATATGTCAATGGCATATGAGGAATATATGAGGCAAATGGTCCAGCCGATGCGTGAGGAGCTGACCAATGCCGGTTTTAAGGAACTTAAGACGCCTGAAGAAGTCGATGCGTTCATGAAGGAAGCAAAAGGCACGGCGCTTGTTGTCGTAAACTCCGTTTGCGGATGTGCCGCCGGACTTGCGCGCCCAGCCGCAACCCAATCTGTTATGAACAGCGAAAAGAAGCCTGACAATCTTGTAACCGTCTTTGCCGGCCAGGATAAGGAAGCAACCGCCAAAATGCGTGAATACTTCGGCGGAATCGAGCCGTCCTCACCATCCATCGCCCTGCTGAAAGATGGGGAAGTCGCCCACTTTATCCCAAGGCACGACATTGAAGGCAATACGATGGAAGCCGTCATGCAAAATCTATTGACCGCTTTTGAAGCCAACTGCTAAAAGGATGCCCGAGGGCGTCCTTTTTTCACGAAGCAATTTATGAAAAAGCAGGTTTCCAAAATTCAGAGGCTATATAAATTAAACTAAAGAATTGCCATGTAGACCGAAGCGGAAGGCATGTAGACTCCAGTGGGATACAGCGGCAAGGTGGAGACCCCGCAGGAGCAAGGGCGACGAGGAGGCTCCACTGACGCCCCACGGAAAGCGAAGTGCCTAAAGCGTAGGTCGAGCAACCTGAAAAACATAAGTTTAATTTATATAGCTATAGGACTTTTTTATAGAGAAAGGAACCATCATATGTTTGTAACAACCGCCGGCAGGGTGAGCGAAACAATGATAAGCAAAGCAAAATCGGTTGCCGAGGATCTCGCCATTCCGTATATCCCGCGCAAAAAGAAGTCTATTTCCCAATTGCAACAAGAACGCGGTAGCGGCTGCATTGTTGCCGGGAACGAGAGCATCAAACTGTTTGCGTATGGCGAGAAAGAGCCTTTCTTTTTCCATCCATCATCCGCCATGTTCAGGGCCAAACGGCTCATCGACGGCGGACACGACCCATTAATTGAGGCGGCGGCCTTGCGGGAGGGGGATACCTTCCTTGACTGCACGCTCGGACTCGCCTCGGATTCCATCGTTGCGAGCCTCGCTGTGGGCGAGGGCGGATCCGTGACGGGGATAGAAGGGAATAAATTTCTCGGCTTTATTGTAAAAATGGGCCTACACACGTGGCATTCCGATGTAGTCGAACTGGATGCCGCCATGCAAAGGGTTAAGGTGGTCCACAGTGACGCGCTTGCGTATTTAAAATCCCAGCAGGACGAATCAGTTGATTGTGTCTATTTCGACCCGATGTTCGAAGTCAGCATCGATGAATCGGAAGGAATCAAGGCGCTCCGCCACTTTGCGCTATATGGAGGAATAGGCGGCGAGGAATTCACTGAAGCTCTTAGGGTTGCAAGGAAGCGGGTTGTTTTAAAGGACCATTACCTGAGTTCGAGATTTGATGATTTCGGTTTTACGGCAATCAGAAGGAAAACCGCCAAATTTCATTTTGGCTATATCGATAAAAACTGAAAGCCGGCCCTAGAGCCGGCTTTCGACCATTAATCCCAAATAGACTGATAAATGAAATAGCCGAGCATGATTAGGCAGCCAGCTCCAATTACCCATTCCATTCCACCACATCCCTACTTTATATTATCAATACCTATATTCTATTTTTCCCAACAAAAAACTTTAAAACCAGATTCGCCATTCTTCCCGAAAAAAGAGTATAATAGAATCAATTCATAAAACGTTTTGGAAAGGGGGTTGGGAATATGAATAAATGGCTCAGGAAGTCGTTTGTCGTCATGGTTTCCTTGCTAACGTTCGGACTTATCACGCCAGCGCAGCCAGGAATGCTGGACCGCGCCAAGGCTGACAGCGAGGCATCCGAACGGGAGCCGGTCAAGACGGAACCGATTTTTCCGAAAAGCCCCCAATCCGTGGAAATCGCCAGCAGGGATAAAATCATAGAAGATATGGTCAGGCTTGCCGAAGAACGATCCTATGAAAAATTCGGAACGAAGATAAAGCCAGTTATCGAAAATGAATTCAAGGAAGTCATCCTGCCGAATATTGAGATGGCAATTGCCGAAACAGCGACCCAGTTTCCTGATGAAGACCTGGCCAGCCTCGCCATTTCCGAGCAGCCGGGAGCTGGACATTCCGAAAAGATTTTCAACATTAAAAACAGCCTTACAGGAAAAGACGTCATCCGCTTCCATGTCAGAAGGGACAATCCGCCTCACGCGGGTTACTGGTTCAACTTTCACTATCATCTCTTCCATGACAACTTCCAGGAGCACCATGACCTTGGCAGCATTTACTGGGACAAAAACACCCCTCCAAAATGGATGGCATAGCAGTTTATTGAACAATATGATGAAAAGCCTTGCGGAATGCCGGGCTTTTTTCTTTTATTCCGATTCTTAATCGGAAGTTGATGAAATCGGTTAATATTTGGTTTATTAAAGACCGAATTTCTAGTAAGTACGTGAAATTAGCGGGTGTAAAATATAAACTTCCGGATAAAACGGGGAAATTTCCGGATAAAGTTGTGAACTTTACGGATAAAACCGTAAAATCTCCGGGAATCGCTAGCAGAGTGCTAGCAGAATTCTTCATCTAACCATTTCTTAATTCATATCCCATCAAAAAATAACAATCCGAGAAAACGAAGGAAGATAACTCCCAATAAAACCTGTTCAGCTGGGAAGAAACCAACCTCTAATTACCAATAAAACCCTCCATTCCACCATACCCCAACCATGCTATAATTCTCATATAATACCAAAATCCACCGCGGGGAAGATGCTCTTTGAAAAAATTGCTGTATGCAACGTTATCGGCTTTCTTTTTCCTTTCATTCATCACAACGTCAAAGGCCGCGCAAAATGGGGTTGCCTTAAGTGATTTACAGAATAATCAACAGTTGATGCAGGCCATAAAAAACAACAATGCAAACCCTCTGGTCGGAGAGACCATCCTTTTTCCGAGGGAGCCTTTCAACGTGCAACAGTCCGCTGAAATTATCAACACGATCAGCMCCCTCCCCGAGCCACTCCTGAAAAAAATCCACAAAGCAGGAATTGTCGTCAGGCTTTTCAACGGGAAACTGACCGACAATCCGAGTGCCAGGTACCTAAAGGGCGTTACCCCGAGAGGCTACACAAACGGAAGGACTTGGGATGATGTTCCGGGAATCGGTGGTACAAGGGTCGTTCTCGTCAAAATTGGAGCAAGCAGCAGGGGGAACGGCCATGGATCGATCAACCTTGAACTTCATGAGTTGGCGCATTCCGTTGACAAACTTGTGTTTGATAATTTTTCAAAAAAGGAGCCTTTCAAGTCGGTTTGGCAAAAGGAAAGGGACAGCCTTTTTCCGGGCAAGGACTATTTCCTCACATACCATGAAGAATATTTTGCTGAAGCTTTCGCCTTATACTACTACAGCGATGAAACAAACATCCTTTTAAAAGAAAAGGCTCCACTAACATACGAAATAATAAAAGGCCTGGATTGAAAGATTGATGATCCCGGGCCTTTTTGTTACAATTTACGACAATGGAGGGGTTACGATGAAACAATATTTGGAGCTGTGCCGCCATGTTCTTAAGAATGGCACGGAAAAGGATGACCGGACGGGAACCGGCACGTTCAGCACGTTTGGGTACCAAATGCGATTTGATTTAAGTGAAGGTTTTCCGCTTGTTACGACGAAAAAACTGCACTTGAGATCCATTATCCACGAACTGCTTTGGTTTTTAAACGGCGATACGAATGTCCGTTACCTGCAGGAAAATGGCGTTAGAATCTGGAACGAATGGGCTGATGAGAACGGCGAGCTCGGTCCTGTTTACGGCAAGCAATGGCGTTCCTGGGAAGGCGCGGACGGAAAAGTTGTCGACCAAATAAGCGAGCTAATCGACCAAATTAAAACGAATCCAGATTCAAGGCGGCTTATCGTCAATGCCTGGAACGTTGCGGAGATTGACAATATGGCGCTCGCACCGTGCCACTGCATGTTCCAATTTTATGTGGCGGACGGTAAATTGTCGTGCCAGCTATACCAGCGTTCCGCGGATTTGTTCCTTGGTGTCCCGTTCAACATTGCTTCTTATGCGCTTCTGACACTAATGGTTGCCCAGGTTTGCGATCTGGAGCCAGGTGAATTCGTCCATACATTTGGGGATGTACATATTTACAAAAATCATGTTGAACAAGTAAAAGAACAGCTTGGCCGCGAGCCAAGGAAGCTTCCGAAAATGACCATCAATCCTGAAGTGAAGGACATTTTCTCGTTCAAATACGAAGATTTTGTCCTCGAAGGATACGACCCGCACCCACACATCAAAGGGGTTGTCAGCGTATGATCTCGTTTATTTGGGCGATGGACAAAAACATGGTAATTGGCAAGGATAACAAGCTCCCCTGGCATTTACCGGAGGACTTGAAGTTTTTCAAGAAATCCACGATGGGCCATCCGATTGCGATGGGCAGGAAAACGTATGAATCGATCGGCAGGCCGCTCCCTGGAAGGGAAAACATTATTATAACAAGAAATCCTGGCTTCTCCGCTGAAGGCTGCACCGTCATGAACTCAATCGATGAGTTTCTTGAATACAGCAAAAATAAGGACGAAGAATACTTTGTCATCGGCGGGGCAGAAATCTTCAAGGAAATGTTTCCTGTCGCGGACAAGCTTTACATAACCCTTATTCATGACGAATTTCCAGGCGACACTTTCTTCCCGGAGTTTGACCTCGATCAGTGGGTATTGCTTTTTTCTGAAAAGGGGCCAACGGACGAGAAAAATCCATATGATTACGAGTTCCGGATTTACGGCAGGAGAGACCAATAGCGTCGTAAAAACGATTTATCAAAGCTTAATAAAGTGAAAAACATCAGCCACCACAGCTGATGTTTTTCGTTCATTACCCTAGGTAGCCCGCCTGCTCGTATTCCGTAAGCTTTCCCATCATGCTTCGGAAATCTTCGGGCTTAAGGAATTCCTCTTCCTGAAGGTGCGCCCTGATCCACTTGATCAGTTCAAAAGGGGTGTTGAAATAGACCCCGCTTGTGTCACTCTTCCGGACCATGTACCGCCCATTGTCTTCGTCGATCGTCACTTCCACTGGCAGAACGCATTCGTAGCTATCAAGCGAAAATTCCATGCTGGACACTCCCTTCCTTTAGGATGAATTTAATACATGGTTTTAATTAGTATATGTAAAAAGGTTCTGTGAAATTAAACAAGAACCGTGAATATCCAATTATTTTCTAAAAATTATTATCAAGGTAATTCCATTGACTATCTTTCCCGTAATTGTTAAATTGGAACATGCAGAGCAAGAGTTTGATTTTGTAGAGCACACTGTTCCTATTTGTGAAATTCTGATGAATTTTAGCCGAAAACAGCCCATAAGCCCGCAGAAAGTACTATAATCATAGTAGATTTAATTTACCGAAAGGGATGTTTCCTACATGTTAAACAATATTGGAGTTCCTGGTTTAATCCTTATCCTTGTCCTTGCGCTAATCATCTTCGGCCCTAAGAAGCTCCCGGAAATCGGCCGTGCTTTCGGCCAGACGCTGCGTGAATTCAAAAAGTCGACCCGCGAATTGACAAGTGATGTCATGGAAGAATTTGATGAAGAGAAGAAAAAAGCCACAAAATAAAACGGATGGGGTTCTTATACCGAACGAGTCCGACAATTTATAGCAAGACAATCGAGGGTTCACGGCCTTGCTCCTGAAATGATGGGCAACGGGAGGAACCCTTTTCTAATAGTTAAGTGTGCCTGCCAATGATGATGCAGGCCCTATGTTGTTCACAACTTAGGACAGGGAGAATCATATGGAAGATAAAGAATTGAATGTAGTTGACCATCTCGATGAACTGCGAAAAAGGATTATCATTTCCGCAATCGCATTCGTTGCCTTCTTCTTTGCGGGCTTTGCCTACGTTGAGGAGATTTATAAATGGTTTGTCCGTGACCTGGACGTCAAGCTGATCGTCCTTGGGCCGAGTGACATCGTCTGGATTTATTTCACCCTCGCATCCTTAATCGCGATAGCTGGGACCATACCGATACTGGCCTTCCAGATATGGCTGTTTGTAAAACCAGCCTTGAAGCCAGTTGAAAGGAAAATTTCACTTTCCTATATTCCGGCATTATTTCTTCTGTTCATTGCCGGTCTGGCATTCGGCTATTTCGTCATTTTCCCGAATGTCCTTTCCTTTCTCGTGGAGCTTGGCGGGGACATGCTAGTCACAAACTTTACAGCAGAGAAGTATTTCCGGTTCGTCATGAATATGACGCTCCCGTTCGGAGTCTTGTTTGAACTCCCGGCTGTCGTTATGTTCTTGACATCGCTTGGCATCTTGAATCCGTATGTATTAACAAAGATTCGCAAGTATGCGTACTTTATATTGATTATCATAGCGATTGTCATAACGCCACCGGATCCCGTTTCCGATTTCTTGGTAATTATTCCATTACTTCTCTTATACGAAATTTCCGTCAACCTATCAAAGTTTGTTTATAAGAAAAGGCTTAAAAAAATGCAACAGGAAGAATCGGAATTTGTTTCTGAATAATGCTAGGCCCCGGGTACTTTACCCGGGTTTTATTATTGTGTAAAAAAATCMCCCCCGCCAGCGGATAGCAGCGGGGGTTTAAAGTATTTGCTTATCATTTATGCATTTCCTCATCGATAGCCAGGTGCTCCTTTCTCCAAGTTTCATACTTCATATACCGAAGATACTCGATAAAGTCTTCCTTTTTCATACCATCCCTAATTGCCCCGATCACCATCTCCCTCCATTCACGATCAAGAATTGCTTCTTCCGCTTTGCTCATCCCCTCACTAAACAATAGAGAATCAACAGGAATTTTCAGCGTGTTCGCCACCTTATTCAGGACCAGAAGGGAAGGGTTTTGATGCATGCCCCTTTCTATTTGGCTTAAATAGGACTTTGAAACATTGGCCTGTTTTGCAAGACTGCAAAGCGATAACCCTCTCTCTTTCCTAAGCTCCCTAATCCTCAACCCCAGCATATCGACTCTCCTTTTCATAAAAAAATAGTCCTTTTTAATTATTCATTATACAGAACAATTTATTCTTTAAAAAATACAAAATAATGAGAAAACGGGAGATATAGTGAGGAAGTATCAGGAAAGTGTTCTTTAATAAGAAAATTTGGTCTTTTTTGGAGTTTTTCAAGTTTTCACTCCTGTTTTATACTTAACTTAATCGTTCGCATTAAAGAACGAATACCCACAATAATCGATCCAACCTTCATACTAACGATTCAACGGAGGAGTGAAATTCATGGAGACATTCCCGCCGCGGAGAGCGAGATCCAGGAAAGCTCTTTTTAAAAAGAACAAAAAAAGGGCCTCACTTCTTTTAAAACTATGGGCATTGTACCTGATTCTGTGGGGTAGTACTTTCCTAACTAATGATACATACTCATTTTTCACAGACAGTGAAACTAGATCGTACACCATTTCGGCATCAGCCGACTTCTGCGCGAATGAAAATTATGCAAAGTCGCATGAAAAGGAATGCAAATGCAAAGGCACTGACAAAGAAAATACCGGAGACAGGAATCCAAAATCATGTTGGGAAAATGGAAATGGACATGATAAAAATCCTAAACCACCAAATCCACCCAAAAAATCAAATGATGAACAAGAACTTAATGAACAGCCAATTAATAAAGCAGCTACTGAAAAAGAAATAAACAAAGAGTCGAAATTAGAACAAAAAAGCGAAGAAGCTGATAATGTAACAACCGAAAATCAAATGCCAAATACTGAAGACCAGGAAGAAATAGTTATTGAAAATGAAAGTTAAATCTGTACAAAAAAGGCAGGTTAAGGACGATGAAAGTTCTCTTTAAATGGTTAAGCAGACTAACGTCCATTCTCATATATGGATTGTTGATTTGCATTATCGCCTTGGTTATTAACTCGAAAATACAAGAAGGGACACCTAAAGTATTTGGATACGAAATTATGACAGTACTATCGGGTTCCATGGAGCCGGGGATAAAAACAGGATCAATTATTGCGGTGAAACCTACAACGGACCCTACCAAATATAAAAAGGGTGACATTATTACTTTTAAGGCCGCCGATAATCCAAACATACTAATCACCCATAGAATTATCGATGTGGAAAAGGCAAATGATTTTGTTCAGTACACTACTAAAGGGGACAACAATGATTCAAAGGATCTTTCCCCGGTAACTGAAGGAAATGTCGTAGCGGAGTATACAGGATTTACTATCCCTTATATAGGAATAATAATGAGTTTTATTCAATCTAAAAAAGGTGCAATCATCCTTCTAATTGTACCGGGAATACTAATGATTTTTTGGTCACTCTACAGCATCTGGAGAGCAATTTCTGAATACGAGTCAATAAAAGAGAAGCCAGTTTCATAGTTTGGTTGATTCTCCTTCAGGTGAAGGAGTTCAATAATAAAAATTATAACCCTACATAACAGGGAAAGAGGAGGAACTTATCAATGAGCATTAAAAAGAAGATTGGCGGGGCTTTACTTGGAACAGCACTGGGTGCAGCACTAATCGGTGGAGGAACATTTGCATTATTCACCGACACGGCTACAAATGAAGGAAACTCTTTTGCAACAGGAAACCTTTCGATTAAGGATATCACAGGTGGAGATGGAAGGGCTGCCTTCAATGTAACCAATATGGCTCCTGGAGACACAGGAAATGGAACATTTAAAATTGAAAATAATGGTGATTACGATGTTTGGGTTGGAATTGATTCAGCTGAGGATACTGGCGGATTAGCTGATGTTCTGGAACTTACTGTTCCTGGAGGTGCTGTTCATATCCCTAAGGGAGAAGCAAGGGAATTTACAATAAGCTATGAAATGGACTTAGATGCAGGAAATGAATATCAGAATCAAACAGCTACTGTCGATGTTGAATTCAAGGCAGTTCAATACAAAAATAATATTAATGTCACTAATGACGGGCCGAAGTCTTGGAATGAAGATGCAAATTAACTAACTTAGGGGGTGGTGGTTTAAATACCACCACCCTTTAAAAGTCATTTGGAGGTGTAATGGTGTTAAATAAAAGGAAATTAATGCTATCAATCGGAACTGGAATACTAGGCATTAGCTTTTTAGTAGGAGGAGCAACCTACTCTTTGTTTACAAGTAATACAACCAATGAAGATAATAATTTTTCGACAGGAACATTAATTTTAAAACAAAAAAGAGATCATGGGGATTATAATCCTGGCCCAATGTTCTATACTAATCAACTTGATCCTAAGGGAAGACATCCTTACGATAAAAAAGATATTAACCCAAGTGGAGAGGCAATTGGCGGATGGGCTCCCGGGGATAAAGTTAAGCGTACAATGATAGTTTGGAATGAAGGGACACTTGATGCCAGAATAACAGGATTGAAAGCCAACCCTAGGTCAACTTTTACACATAAAGTTCCGGGAACTCCTGTAACTACTAGAACCATTAATGGTGAAATTTCAGGAGATTCCTTCAACGAATTTATAGAAAAAGCTAATGTAATGGTTGCAATTCCAGACCTTGATATTGAATTATACAATGGTCCTTTGAAGAATTTAATATTTGAAGATGAAGATGAGTATGCGTCTTTATTAAATGAACCAGTATTAACGGGAACAAGCGGAGAGTTTCAACCGGGACCGTTGAATATAACATTCGAAGTCTCATTAGATAAGTCGGCGGGCAATATTATTCAAAATAAAAATTTTATTTTTGATCTTGGGTTCTTTTCGGAGCAAGATAAAAATAACCCTTAATAACAAAAAACCGCGGCACCTCCAGCCGCGGTTTGGTATCGTGAGGGATTGCCATGAGAGGTAAGAGAATTTTATATACATGGATTACCATTGCGTCTCTTATGCTGCTTTTAGTTTCACTTGCGAAAGTACATGGGACCCAAGCAGACCAGACTACATACTATGTAGATATTTCTACGTCACCGGCAAATGGCTTTTTGATTGCAAAAAACATGGCCCCGGGGGATAAGAAAACGTCCATTCTCAATGTCAGTAATAATGGCAATCTTGATTTCAATTATTCGGTCAGCTCCCGCCAGGAATCAGGGGACCAGGCTCTTTTTAATAAAATTCAGCTAACGGTTTCCGATGGGCAGGGACGGCTTTTTCAAGGTCCGTTAAGTGGGTTAAGTCAATTTGCTCTTGGGACCATCGCTATTTCAGAAGGGAGAACACTGACTTTTACCGCCGAACTGCCGATTGAGACAGGGAATGAAGCTCAAGGCAAATCAACCAGCGTTGCTTTTGATTTTACGGCAATTGCCCATGAAGATCAAATCCCTATGGACGGTTGTTTTGAGCCCCCTTTCAGCAACAGGCAATATACGATGCATCAGAAATCAACGACTCCTATTAAGTTTCATTTGCGTGACCCTTTGGGCAATCTTGATACGGAGATGAGACAAAATGTAAAACTCGTTATTTCGGGGCCAAGCATTAAGTCCCCAACTGGAACTTATATTTTCAAAGTTTCGGATGGAACGTTAGAATTTCAAAACAAAGTAGAAGAACCCCACTACCATGCCCGGTTTTCAACATGGGATTACATGGTAATGAACGATGGAAGTTATTCAGCGAAAGTTTATTTGGGCGAAAAGGTAGTTTGCCAAAGGGATTTTCAAGTGTTGGAAAATGGGAATCGCTCGAATGCTCCATAGAGGATAATTATAACCTCCTTTAGAATTTTAATTTGCTTAACCTGGTTGGGAGAGTGGGGAGTAAGTGAATAGGATTGTGAGTTTTATAGTTTCGGCGTGCCTGATTTTTGTTGTTTTATATTATAAGGAGCCGTTTCTGGATACAATTCGAACAGGTGAGGAAATAGCGATTCCGGTTAGTATACTCTTTATTGCATTGCTTGTATTTTTCCCAGTTGTCCCTTATTCGTTAGCTTCAGGTATAGTAGGATCGGTATTTGGAGTAGGGTTTGGAATCTTAATCTCAGTTGCTGGAATAACCTTAGGAACATTATTAATGTTTTTTCTTGCACGGAGTGGTTTTCAAAGCTTGGCACAATCCTGGATAAAGAAGTACCCACGTATCAATGAATATGAGCAGTTTTTTGAAAAAAATGCTTTTATGGGCATTTTGGTTTCGCGGCTAATTCCTGTCATTCCTTCACCAATATTAACAATTGTTTGCGGAATTAGCCGTGTTTATATCCTACCATTTATTATTGCAACATTGCTTGGAAAATTGCCTTCAATTATCATCTTTACATTTGCCGGGAGTTTATTTGAGTCCAGCAAAATTCTTTCTTTTGCTATTTATAGTTTTTATTTTTTTATCATTACTTTATTGGTTGCACATAAAATAAGCAAAAGTAAATCGCACGCTAATAATTTGGATACATAGGAAGTCGCGTACACCGAAAGGCAAGCATCATTATTTTCTCATTTAGCAGTAAGAGATTTCACGTGAAGTAATATTTGCCATTAAAGCTGAACTTGTAAATGGGGAGGCCGGTTTATATTTGAGACGCTGCTTGCTTTAACAAGACTAATGTACTCTCTTTTGGTAATATGTACTAGATAATTTGTTGAAAAAAATMCCCCCGCCTCGGTCTGAACAAAAAGTGGAGGTTTTAATAAAGCCCTGGGAGTAATTGGCCGTAAAAGGTAATTGCTCCTTTTTTTATGGGTTAAAGTGTGTATTGCCATAATTGCTTAATATCGAGCCTCTACACTATTGTTCTCACTGCAGTAATTCAACCTCCATAAAGCCGAGCCCCATAAATAGGTTACAATACATTTGATTCTTCTGGAAAAAAGGATTAATTAAGCTTCCGTTTAAGCAATTCGAATCCGATCGCATCCTTATCTCTTTTCAGTTTCGTCATATATCTATCTTGGTCCTTATATGATCAACGTCAAATTATCTTCAATTTATTTGTTTTCTGCTTATTGGTATAGACAGCTTCCTTCTATAGCAATCAAATATTATTTTTTTCATTCAGAAGGAGATTATTAAAAATAGACTACATTTGATGGACGAGAGAAAATATTCATTAAATCGAACGTTAATTCCATTATAAAATACAAGAAAGTGAGATAAAAGAAGGAAAATGAAGGAAACTAAAGGAATGTGTTCTTTATAATGTATTTTTGGTTCTTTTTAGGCTTTTATTTGTTCTAAAAGATAGAATATAATCAATTTACAAGTTCTTTTAAAAGAACGGGATTCAACTTTGCTTCAGTAAAGGAGCGTGAAAGATTTGGATTTCCTTCCTAGTAGAAAGAGTCGAACTAGGTATGAAAATGTTAAAAGAAGAAAAATAAGTTTGCCAATTTTCTTTAATTTCTTGATATTCCATTTAATATTATTGGTTTTTAGCACAATTACAGCGGATACCTATTCTTATTTTATGGAAAGTGCTGAATTTTCTACATCAATAAAGAATTTGGATGAATTTTGTAAAAGTGATGAGTACTTCAAGAGTCATGTCGATATGTGCAAAAAACAACAAACTACTATAAAAACAGACACTGAATTAGTAAAGAAATTTACTCCCAAAAAAATAGAGACTCCCATTTTAGAAGAAGCAACTGGTAATCAATTAAAAGAAGACGCCGGTGAAGAAAGTAGTAGCCAAGCTGAAGAAAGTGCGACTATAGCTGAAGAGGTCGAAACGAGCTCAGAAAATAATTAGCTTTGTTTAAAATAACATAATACAACGATTATTGAGGTGGATTTTATGAAAATGGTTCTTAGGATTTTTAGCAAGCTTATTACTCTCTCGCTGGTAGTGATTCTACTAATTTCTTTATATGTAATGGTGAGTTCTAGAATTACAGGCGGTCAGCCTTCTATAATGGGAAATCAATTGATGTTGGTGCTCTCAGGATCTATGGAACCAAACATTCAAACTGGTTCTGTTGTCGGAATAAAGCCTATAGAAAACTTGTCTTTATTAAACAAAGGTGACATTATCACTTTCTACTCTCCCATTCACGAGGATAAAAGGATTATCACCCATAGAATCAAAGAGGTTAGAGGACAAGGAGATTTTTTAGAATTTATCACTCAAGGGGATAACAACCCTGCACAGGATCCAATGCCTGTCCCTGCACATAATGTAATTGGAAAATTCTCAGGGATTGACATTCCTTATGCGGGTTATATATTGAAATTTTTACAATCTAAAAAGGGAATTGCACTAAGTCTAATTATTCCAAGCATTTTAATAATCATATATAACTCATTTGTTCTGTGGAGGATTTTTAGGGTCTGGGATCCATCAAACCAAGTAACAAAAGAAAACCCGAACAATCAACTTCAATTACCTTAATTTGTTTGCACTCTTGATAGGAAAGAAAATTTCCTATATCAAGATTCAATAATAAAATACATACCCTTAAAAGGGCGAGGAGGAACTAATAATGAGTTTAAAGAAAAAAGCGGCACTTAGTATGGCATCTATCGGACTGGGAGCAATGGCATTAATGGGGGGGACATTTGCTTACTTTAGTGATTCGGTTGATGCGACGAGCAAATTTACTAACGGAACCATCGTACTTAAACCGGATACGCCAATGCTCGAAAAGTTTAACATTACTGGCTGGAAACCGGGCGACACTCTAGTCGCTGAAGCAGAAAATAAAGATCCCGCAATGATTTTGAAAAACGAAGGAACTCTTCCTATGAACGTATTTATGAACGTTGACGCAAGAAGTGACCATGACACTCACAAAAGTATTGTCATTGAATCGCTAAAATTTGGTGGGGCAGATTTATTAGCTGCTTGGGGGCTAACGCCGGGTGTTGCAACTTTAGCTGACCTGCAATCTAAAGTAGAAGCGGATTCATCAACTACAGTAAATGGGAATATAGTTGCAGGGGTAGGTAAATATATCGGTTTCTTAGATTCAAAGGTAGGTACAACTCCAAAAAAAGCAGTAACTTATAAATTGAAATTTAAGGATACAGGAAAGGAACAAAATAGTCTACAAGGTGATATAACAAGCCTAGGTTTTAAATTTACTGGCTTGCAGTATGACGGCATTACTTATAACCTAAATAACTTGAGCAATGCGACTAGCACAGATAACACATATACTAATACAAATAACCTTAATGATCGCCCTGTAGTTGAAAACCCCACACCTGAAATTACTTTGACAAATACAGTATTAGGTCCTGTGAAAATTGAAAGTCATGCAAATCATAACGATTTAATAGCAACTGTAACTTTCAAGTTTAGTGATAATTCAGAAGTAAATGCTACAGAAACAAAACATAACGTGGAGAAAGGTAAATCCTATAAAATGACATTTAGCGTAGTGTATCTTGGCAAGACATACACAAAAGAAATAGATGTACAAGCACCAAATAATTAATCATAGCTAATTTTAACTAATATTAAGGTGAGGTTTTCCTCACCTTAATATAGTTTTTCTTTAAGGTGGGTTAATTATGGGGAAAAATAAGGTTAGGAAATTGGTGAAAATATCGATTGTACTCTTAATTTTTTCACTCCTTTTATATCCTAAATCAACTTTAGCAACGCCTAACAATTACGCCATTGATATTTCAACTTCCCCTGAAAGGGTCCTGTTCGATTTGAACAACCTTAAACCTGGCGACCGCGCTACCCGTACGCTGTTAATTGAAAATAAAGGGACCCAAAATTTCAACTATATTGCTTCGGGAAAATTCAATGATGGATCAATGAAATACTTTAAAGAACTTCTTTTAAAAATTTCAAAAGGGAATGAAGTTTTTTATTACGGGAAGTTAAGTGACTTTAAAAAGTTAGAACCCCGCTTCTTAAGCAAAGGTTCGAATGAAGAGCTTTTATTTTCAGTATTGATCCCAGGAGAGCTTGATAATGATTACCAAGGACTCGGCTGCGAATTCCAGTTCAAATTTTTCGTGGAAGGTTCATTTAATGGGACGATTCCGCCTGAATGGGTTCCCGAACCTGATCCGCCTAAACAGGAACCACCTAAAGAAGACCCGCCAAAGCCAGATCCGCCTAAACAAGATCCTCCAAAACAAGATCCTCCCCAAAAAGAACCACCGTTTACTCAACCACCGGGTGATAAAGAACCTGATGTCGGTGAGGGTCCAGAACATGCGGATGATGAGGAGGACGGTGAAAAGCCTGGAGAACCGGGGGATACGGATAGTGAGGAACCCCCGACTGTAGAATTACCGGACAATCCTACGCCTGGCGGAACAGACAAGGATACCCAGGCTGTTGAAATACCTGAAGAAACAGTACCAATTGGTCCAGGAGACCATCTGCCATATACCGCTACCTCAATATATAATTTAATCATAATTGGTGCCGGGCTTATTGGCTCAGGCGTCGGGATGCAAATTTATTTCAGAAAACGAAAAAAACTAACTAAAAATGTTTAAAGGGACCTTGATTTGGATAAAGGAGAAATCAAGGTCTGTTTTCATATGAAAATGAATATTCATGGCAGTACAAGCCAAAGCCATATTATTGAGGGGTAAGGGAGAGTTGGGGGATGTACAAAAAAGTATGCACTGAATGCAGCAAACCATCATTCAGCAGCTGTGAAACAGGGACGTGGCTGTGTCCTGTGTGCGGAGCTGATATTACGCGGGCGAATCTGCTGGCGCCGGAATGCCGGGACGTTCCAAGCCGGCTTGAATATATGTCTGCCGGGTATACGAAGCAGGAAAGCTTTTCAACTCAACGGGAGTATGTGTGAATTTTTCGTTCCAGTGTACAAAAAAATTAGGTAATCTGAGCATAATCAGACACATTTCGGGATTAAAGTAAGGTATAATATAATCAAACGGGAAAAAAAGAGGATTGATATTTTGTTAGTGAAAAGCCTGGAGTTCAAAAATGCTGTTGGACAGAAGGTTAAAATTGTGGAGATTCCTGTATTGGAGGAAGGTAACCCTTATAGTTTAATGATCCGATTCCGTTTGCAAACATTCATTGCTTCGCTTTATCGTGAAAAGCATCCGAGAAACTGTTATTCCTTTAGGGATTATTTGAAACGCGCCTTGAGATGGCCTGATTATGAGCAACTTTTCAAGTCTGGTGAACTAAAGAACAACGCGTAATGATTTGGGGCCGGGAAACCGGTCCCTTTTTATTTGTCCGTTACTGGGGAATAGGTATAATAGGTACTAAGTGCATAAGCAGGGAAGTGAAACTGTTGGCTAAAATAAAAATTGTAACCGATTCAACAATGGATTTGCCGAAGGAGACGATAACCCGCTATGGGATAGAGGTGGTTCCGCTCGCGATTAATGTCGGCGGGGAGACGTACCTGGATGGAGTGGATATCGATCCGGAAACTTTTTTGGGAAAAATGAAGCAATCATCGGAGCTTCCAAAGAGCTCCCAGCCTTCAACGGGGGCATTTCTTGAAGTCTATGACCGTCTTGGCCGGGATGGGTACGAGGTCCTTTCCATCCATATGACTGGTAAAATGAGCGGGACTGTCCGATCCGCGGAAAGCGCGGCTTCAATGTCGGAGGCGAAGGTAACGGTTGTCGATTCGGAATTCATTTCAAAAGCGCTTGGTTTTCAGGTTCGGGAAGCAGCAGAAATGGCTTCTGAAGGGAAAACCATGGATGAAATCCTGGCAAGGCTTGAGGCAATCAGGGAAAACACCCGCCTGTATATAATGGTCGACACGCTTGAAAACCTCGTAAAGGGCGGACGGATCGGAAAAGGAAAAGCATTCCTTGGTTCACTCCTGAACATAAAGCCGATTGCTTCACTTGAAGGAGCGGAATACACGCCAGTCGCAAAGGTACGAAGCCATGCCCAGGTCGTGAAGTATCTCGCAAAGCAGTTTGCCGATGATGTTAAAGGGAAAACAATCAAGGGTGTCGGCATTGCTCATGCTGGTGCGGCGGGATTGGCTGAAAAGATAAAAGAAAATATATACGAGCTTACTGGCTACGAAGGCGTCGAAACCGATTATACGAATTCAACGGTGAGTACGCATACTGGGCCCGGGGCAATTGCGTTAATGTATTATTTTGAATAAGGAGAGGCAAATGCCTTTCCAACTTCATCACTTGTTTGTTAAACTATTCACGAATACATCGAAAAGTGATGGTGAAATCATTGAAAGTAAGAATTATTTTTCTAAGCATCGCCATTGCTGCATTGCTTTTGACAGCCTGTGGCAAAAAAGAGCTGGAAAACGCCCAGAATTGGCCGCTTAAGGATTTTTCGGGTACAACCCAAGATGGAAAACAGCTTGGAATTGAAGACCTGAAGGGGAAAGTTTGGATGGCCGACTTCATTTTTACCGAATGTGACACGGTCTGCCCTCCAATGACGGCGAATATGGCGGAAATCCAACGGAAGGCAAAAGAAGAGGGAATCAAAAACATCCACTTTGTTTCATTCAGTGTCGACCCGGAAATCGATAAGCCGGAAGTACTGAAGGAATATGGGGAACGGTACGACGTTGATTATAAAAATTGGGACTTCCTGACTGGCTATGGCCAGGAAGAGATTGAACAATATGCCCTAAAAAACTTCAAGACGATTGTTAAAAAGCCAAAAGAAGGGGATCAGGTCATCCATGGGACAACCTTCTATCTCGTTGGCAAGGACGGCCTTGTGAAAAAGTATTATTCAGGGGTTAGCGATGTTCCATATGAATCCATTCTCGATGATATTAAAACCCTCCAATAGAGCCCATTTTTAGGGCTTTTTTCTTTCATTGGATTGGGGCATGTAGAGAAACTGTACGATAATTAGTTAATTGGGGAGGAGGGAGCACCATGTGGAAGCGGTTTACTGCGCTATTCCTGGCTGTTTTGCTTCTAGTTTCCTGCCAGCAGGAAATCGTTGCAGGCAGCCACTCTTTTAAAAAAATGAAGATTGATAACGATCGGACGATTCCGGCAGATTTCGTTCCCCGGGTGCTTTCAATCGCGGCAATCGGCGACTCCCTGACGGAGGGAGTCGGGGACAGCACCCGAACAGGGGGATACCTCCCCTATTTAAAATCGCTTCTTGAAAAAGAAAAAGGCATTAAAGAAGCGCATTTCGAAAATTTCGGAATCAAAGGGACAAGGAGCGAACAGCTACTTGACCGCCTCCGCCAAAAAAAAGTGATGGCCGGGATTAAGGAAGCCGATATGGTCGTCATCACGATTGGCGGCAACGATGTCATGAAGGTTGCCCGGAATAACATTTTGAATTTGCAGGTTGAAAGCTTTGAAAAAGAGGAGCGGTCCTATCTTAAGCGGCTTGACCAAATCATTCAAAAAGTAAGGACGATTAACCCGGATGCAATGATTGTCCTTATCGGCATTTACAATCCGTTCATGCAGTGGTTTCCCGATGTGAAAGAACTCGATCAAATCGTTGCGGACTGGAATGAGGGCGAAAAAGCGCTTCTGGAACGCTATTCGGATACGTATTTTGTTGGAATCAGTGATTTGTTTGGGGAAGGCGAGGAGAACTTGCTGTTCGATGACCAGTTTCATCCGAACGACAAAGGGTATGAATTAATTGCGGAACGAGTCTATGAAACGCTGGAGGACGGTGCGTTGCCGGCTTTTGCAAGAAAATCAGCCAGCGCGGGCGATAAGGGAGAGTTTTGATGAGAAATAGATGGAGAACGGCATTTTTTGTTTTATTGGGGCTTGTATTGGCGGCGCTAGTGACGATTTTCATCCTGGCAACGGTTCCGCCTGATGGGATGAAAAAGGAACAGACAAAGGTGAAGGAAGGCGAAACGGTCAGCTTTTTAATCCGCACGAACAGGGATGACGTCAATAAACTGATCAACCATTACCTTGAGAAGGAAGTGGCCGATACCCCGGTCGATTACCAGGTTCGGGTCAATGATGAGGTCGAACTGTATGGGACTGTGCCATTTTTCAGCCAGGAATTGAATATGAAACTGACATTCGTTCCGGAAGCTTTGGACAATGGCGATATGCTCCTTAGGCAGAAGTCCATTTCTGTTGGACAGCTGCGCCTCCCGGTTCCATATGTGCTTGAATTTATCCGGAAGAGCTACAAACTACCAAAAGGCGTCGAAATCCGTTCCAATGAACGCCAGGTAATCGTCCATATGCAACAGCTGAAGCTGAAGAGCGATGCGAAACTCATGGCGAATTCGTTTGACCTGGAGAAGGATGATATTTCGTTCACGCTGCTTGTCCCGGTAAAATAATGAGTGCCCCGTTAACGTGGGGCACTCATTTTTCTTTTAAAAAAACGGCCTCCGTTCCAATAAAGCAGACGAGGTAGGCTGTATCGCGTTCGAATAAGGCATCCGGCATGGAGATAAGGATTTTCTTCGTACCCGCAGCCCTTGCTTCGAGGTTTACCAAAAACGGCGTGAGGGGAAGGGAATCCGTTAAGCCAAGATAAGGCACGCTTGCGAAAACGACATCCCCCTTATGGACAGAGACATCCAATTTTCCAAAAAGGGGAGCGAGATGAACGAATCTTGCGGCAGCTTCACCATGCGGAATCGCTCCCCCTGTTTGACAGGTGAAAACGTCTACCATTTCCGCAGAGCCGGTAATGGCGATAAAGTATTCCTTATCGATTTCAGCCATCAGCTCAGTTGTGGCTACCCAGACTCCTTTGGAAAAAACATCAATTTGGCACCTGCCTGCCGGGAGGGCGAACGGAAGGCTTCTCTTTTTAAAAGACAAGTTTTTTACTAGCCTAAGGCCATTTATGAACAAATCAACCGTCCCAATTGAAGAGTTGGCGAGGATAGCCTCCCCAATCCCCCTACCCATTGGTTCAAGTTTCGTAAAATTCCAGATTGCCCTGATTGATTCCTGCATCTCTCTTCACCCCATTTTCAATTGCTCGACTAAAACTATGGAAGAAGAAAGAAATATATGCAGAATCCGGAAATGTTTTTGTTTACTTTTTAAAAAGAATTGCATATACTAAATTCATCTAATAAAAAGGCGGGTGAAGTGTAATGAGAAAAATGAGCATTGTATCCATTGTTGTCGACTCTTGCACAGCCCTTACGGTTATTTAGGCAAAAGGACCAGTCTGTCCATTTCCCCTAAGAGCAAACCGCGGCTGTGTATGCCTGCGGTTTATTTATTTTTAGGGGGAAATAGGATTGAATTTAATGATGATTGGTTTAAAAGAAGAAATGAAAATGGAATTGGCCGGTTTTCCGAAGACGGATTGTATTCTTGGCAGGGTGGCCCTCGAACATAAGCGGATGTACAGGGTGTGGACGGATGAAGGCGAACTCCTTTGCGAAGTATCAGGCAAATTTTCCTTTGAGGCAAGCTCGAGGGAGGATTTTCCCGCTGTAGGCGACTGGGTAATCCTTTCTGCGAGGAAAGATGAGGGCACTGGTACAATCCATGCCATCCTGCCGAGGTTCAGCAAATTTTCGAGGAAGGCGGCCGGCAATACAGCCGAAGAGCAAATCGTCGCCGCGAATGTCGATACAGTATTCCTTGTTAACAGCCTCAACGATGATTTGAATGTACGGCGGATCGAGCGCTATTTGCTTCTTGCATGGGAAAGCGGTGCGAATCCGGTGATTGTCCTGAGCAAAGCAGACCTTTGTGAAGATGTGGCATCAAAGGTTGCCGAGGTGGAAGCTGTCGCGCTTGGCGTCCCGATCATCCCGGTGAGCGCGGAACTAAACGATGGGCTCGACAGGCTGAAACCGTATCTTGAAGAAGGAAAAACGGTCGCGCTTCTCGGTTCTTCCGGGGTCGGAAAGTCCACTTTGACCAATTCACTGCTCGGTGAAAGTAAGCAGGCGGTCAAAGAAATAAGGGAAGACGATGACAAAGGGCGCCATACGACTACCCACCGCGAACTCGTTCTTTTACCAGGAGGCGCGGTCCTGATTGATACTCCGGGGATGAGGGAACTGCAATTGTGGGAGAGCCAGGACGGATTGGCCGGGGCTTTTTCCGATATTGAAGCATTGGGCGGCTCCTGCAGGTTCAGGGATTGCCGTCACACGGATGAGCCTGGGTGTGCTGTTTGGGAAGCGATTCACAGCGGCATTCTTTCCGAAGAAAGGCTGTTTAGCTACAACAAGCTTCAAAAAGAACTTGCCTTTATTGAGCGGAAGGCGGACAAACGCGCGCAGATAGAGGAAAAGAAGCGCTGGAAAACGGTTCATAAGCAAATTAAAACGAAGAAGAAATAGGGAAAAGGGGCCGCGATGCAGGCCTCTTTTCTCTTTTTTTGGGAAAAACGAGCTTTGAACTGCTTTTTTGAAAATGATTCGCCCCATTCGAGGGAGTATTCGCCCCATTATCTTAATTATTCGCCCCCATTTTTTGATGGATTCGCCTTTATCTAAACTTTCAAAAAAGTCCACAGGGGGGATTCACCCTAAAACCGGGAAGATTCGCCGTGAAATCCGGAAGAAATACCCCATTTTTCCTGAAAGAAGATTTACTTCACTTCACATGCAGCAGAACCCCTTTTAATAGAGTAAAAGGCAACTTGTTTTCCTTCCAGGAGGGACTTGGGTATAATCACCTTAGTTAAGCCCTTAAAAATAAGGGAATAGGAAAAGGGCAGACTACATTCGAAAGGATGATTGGAATGTTCAAGAAATTATTCGGCAAAAAGGAAGAAACAAAGGAAGTTGTGTTGGTCGCGCCTTTAACCGGGATGGCCACTTTATTGGACAATGTCGACGATCCTGTTTTTTCGCAAAAAATGATGGGGGACGGGCTTGCGGTTGAGCCAACCGAAGGCGTTGTGGTCTCACCGGCAGACGGAGAAATCATTCAAGTTTTCCCAACGAAGCATGCGGTCGGCATCAAGGCGGCGAATGGGGCGGAAATCCTTTTGCATATTGGCCTTGAGACGGTTTCGATGAAAGGGGAGGGCTTTACGGCGCATGTTCGGGAAGGCGACAAGGTCAAGGCCGGCGACAAGCTGGTAACGTTCGATATGGCAATTGTATCCGAGAAAGCGAAAAGCACAGTCACGCCTTTGATTATCACGAACAGCGATTCAATGGAAATCGATATTCTCGCTTCGGGCAGAGTGGAACGCGGAACGACTCCATTTATAAAAATTACCGCAAAATAAAAAACCGCCCAGAGCGGTTTTTTTAATTTTGCGTGGAATTTGTGTGCGATCCTTTATTTGCCATGCCTCCGGACAGGATAAATTTCATCGCTTCCTCCGGTTTCACGTCGATGATTTCAACTTGTTCCCTAGGTATTAGGAATGTAAAGCCGGCCACCTGGAAGGTCTGCGGTACATATACGGCAACATGGTTCCCGAGCGGGCTGTTGAAGCTCTCCAGGTCTTCTGAGGTGATAAACCCAAGCGATTTCATTTCCGTCCCGGGAATCGTTACAATCGCAACCTTGGAAAAGGATTTCTTTTCGCCAAGGAACGATTGGACAGTATCCTTGATGACCGAATAAATCGTTTTAACTACTGGAATCCGTTCGAGGAGCCGGTCAATTAAGCCAATCAGCTTGCCGGCAATATACCTTGTCGACAGGAACCCAAGAAACGTAATGAGTATGATAGTCAGAAGGAGTCCTATTCCGGGAATATAATCGTTTTTCATATACTGCCTCAGGAAATTCCCGAGGAGGCTGTCGAGGAAAACGAACGTTTTGTATATGACGTAGACGACAATAATGATGGGAACAATCGTGATGATACCGTTAATAAAGTTTTTCAGTAATGTCTTCATGCTTCTCTCCGGCTGTTTTTTTATCTATTATAGCCCCTGAACTGCTTGATTGAAACTATTGGGTAACTTTTTCGGCGATGATGGCCTTGATAAGGACAGAAGGCTTTGCCGCCGGGCTGCCATGAATGGACATTTTACCGGTAGGGATAAAACGGATCCGGTGAGGGCCTTTTTCGAGCGAACTAGCCAAAAAAATAGCCCTTTCCCTCTTGAACGGCCACCATGTTGAAACAGTACCGAACGATTTCCCATCAATGATGACTTCCACTTCACCGCCTTCAGGGCCGCGTTCGACTGTGTAGCCGACGATTTCCCCACTGAATTCAAATTCGATAAAACTCCCTTTTTCCCCGCTGAAATAACCATTTTTGCGTTTTACAAATGCTGATTTTTTAGTTGGCTCCCAATTTTCCATGTATTCCTTTGACAAGCCATCATGGATTGGAGCAGGCATTGGGGCGGATTCTTTTCCGGATTGGACAGAGGCTTTAACCGATGCTGCGATTTCGCTTGCATATAATTCATAACCTAATTTGTTCGGGTGGACAAGGTCACGGGTGAGCTTTCTGGCATCCAACCCTGATTTTCTAAAGGGCACCCGCATATCGAGGTTAACGGCACCGTAATGTAAAGCTACCGTGCGGATTGATTCCGCGAAATCTTCATGGGTAAGGCAGCTCTCCGTAAACGTTATGATATCCGCATAAGGTTGATCGGTTTTCACTTTTCGTATAAGCTGTTCATAAAAAAAGGAGAACTGCCGGGCATCCATGTATTTACGGTCATTTTCGCCGAAAACGATGAACACGAGGTCAACTGGGGCTGCGGGTTTTACTTTATCATATTTGATTAATCCTTCAAAAGAGGTAGCACCGCTTTGGACGATTGAATGGCGAGTGCCGGCAGAGCCGTAATCACTTTTGATTTGCTTTTCAAAAAGGGCGAACCATGTTTCGTCGCGATGGCTCACGCCGGATCCCCGCCCAATGCTGTCGCCGATGATCATATAGCTGAAGTCGTTGCCATGGGCGATTTTTTTGTAAAAGCCGGGAGTAGCAGCGGGGGCTTCCTTTGCCAAAGTAAAAGGGTTGAATATCCCAAGAAGTATAATAAACAGTACTGCAGGGATAATGAGCATCCGTATAGATGATTTTTTCATGGATTTCACCATCTTCGCTTTGTAATCATACTGTCATTTTAACTTAATCGTTTTGAAATAAAATAAGAGAATATACCTATTTTCGTGAAAATTACAAGGAAAAGGGTTGTTCCCGCACCACTTTCCATGGTGTTGATGGGCGAATGCCCATACCGGTTGGGCGCTTTAATCATACAGTGTTGTGAAAAAGAAATAGGGGGAATGCACATGTATGGATATGGAGGGTATTGCGGCTATGCCCAGCCAGTTGGGGCCTGTTGCGGGCCTGTGGGAGGATTTTTCGGAAATGCCTTTGTCCTGATTGTTGTTTTGTTCATACTGCTTATTATTATTGGAACCTGCTGCTGGCTAGCCTAGCCAAAAACACCTAAACGTGAACGATAAATATTGAGAGGTTCCAGCTGATTCATAGCTGTCCCTGTTTACTATCTTGCTGCCAGGATTACCGGCGGCTTTTTGTGTTGAAGGGAATAAACGATTAGGAAATTATATATAAACGAAATAGAGATTACAGTAAAACAAAAACTAGTTTACTTTAAACAGAAAACCCGCTTAGCCCTTAAGAAAGTATTTAACCCAAGCCTATGTTTTGTTATGATATTGTTATTTTACGAGGGGGGTAAAGGGGATGCTTTCAAAAAGGCTGGCGCCGGGGGATCAAATACGAATCATCGCCCCGGCAAGAAGCATGGATTTAATAAAGGAAGAACAAGTGAAGCTCGCGGTTGGCAGGCTTGAAGGGCTTGGATTTCGGGTAACATTCGGAAAGCATGTCCACGGCCATGATGAATTTTTCAGTTCCCCGATTGAGCAGCGGATTGAGGATTTGCACGAAGCGTTTGCCGACCCTGGCGTAAAGGGTATCCTCACTGTCATTGGGGGATATAATTCAAATCAGCTTCTCAAGTATATCGATTGGGAATTAATAAAAAATAACCCTAAATTCTTTTGCGGGTACAGCGATATAACCGCGCTTAGCCTGGCCATTTTCAGGAAAACCGGGCTGATCACGTATTCAGGGCCTCATTTCTCAAGCTTTGGCGTTAAGCATGGATTGGAATATACACTGTCTTCTTTTCTTGAAGCGGCGACAAACGACGCGCCATACGAAATTGAGCCATCCGAAGTGTGGAGCGATGATCCTTGGTACCGTGACCAGGAAAACAGGACATTTATTAAGCAAAATGGATTTCTGCCAATTCAGGAAGGAAGTGCGGAAGGGACGTTGATAGGGGGAAACCTCTGTACGATGAACCTTCTGCAAGGGACCGAATATATGCCGTCCCTTACAAACTCGATTCTTTTCATAGAGGATGATATGGAGTCGCATGCCCTTACGTTTGACCGTGATTTGCAGTCGCTCCTTCACCAGCCGGGAGCGGAAGGGATTAAAGGGATATTGATCGGACGTTTCCAGAAGGATTCCCATATGACCGAGGAGGCTCTTATGAGGATTATTCACTCCAAAAAGGAATTAAAGGGAATCCCTGTTATCGGAAACGTCAACTTTGGCCACACCCAACCGATTGCAACGATTCCGGTTGGTGCATATGCGAGCATCGCCGCCAACCGGAGAGGAATCACAATTGAAATAGACCAATCTGTTAAAATGGACTAGCCAGGAGGTGCCCGATGCGGAAATCATTCTACCATTTTTTAATGAAATACAGGCATCCAAAACCGAAGGACGAAATCAGCAAGTTCGCCAATTCCGCCTACATGGACCACAGCTTCCCGAAACATTCGGAAGACTACGGGGAAATAAGCGCGTATCTTGAGCTGAATGGAGATTACCTTGATACGATGTCCGTTTTTGATGAGGCATGGCAGGAATATATCTTAACGGAACAAAAATAAATCGGAACCGCTCTCCAAAATTTGGAGGGCGTTTTTATTTTACCCACCGTGTGCGCTTAAACATCATGAGCATATACTATTGTAATCATTCGGCGACCGGGTTGGGGGGTGAACGTGATGGAGAAGAGGAAAACTCCGAAGTATAAACTAGGCGATACTGTCGTTATCGTAATGTATGGAACCGTTGGAAAAGTGACCGATATCAAGTTGGTAGACAGCCAATTTATGTATGAGGTCAATAACAGTGAAGGCCTGTATAAGGAAGCCTCGCTCCAGTTGCTGTCGGAATATGATGGCATCCCGGTTGAGGAGGAGCATGTTGGTATTGAATATAAGTTTTTCTTCGGCGACCTTGTCCAGGTAAAAGGATACGGAAATGACCTTTTCAAGGTTGTAGGCGTGCGGACGGAAATTTGGCGGTATAAAGAAGATGCGTGGGAGGATGTTATTTACGAGCTTGCCAGGGTGAAAGATGGGGAATGGCTTGAGGCTGGCGAGGAAGAATTAACATTGCTCGCGGATGCGGAACATGCCGATACGTTCATTAGCAAGCTAGGCTTCTTATCAATCGTTGGCAAACAAGAAAAGTCCCGAAAAACGAAACAAAGCGAAGGACAAGGCAAGAAAACCGAAGCGGAGGAACTTCAAAGGAAAAAGGAGCGCAGGCAGTATATCGACCGCCTTCTCGACATTTACAACGATTATCGAATCATGCACCAGCTTTTCGGGGACAATGAATACTCCCAGGTAATGGAAGTTATTTTAAAAAAACTGCAAGACCTCCATAAAAATGACGGAAAAAAACACGTTTAATCGTGTTTGCCCGTACCCCTTCAACAACCACTCCACGCCTTCCCGCGCAACTTCCTAAGGATGGCCTTTATTTCAGCTATAAGCATGAAAAGCTTTCAAGATTCATACATTTTGTAAAAAGGAGGCGGTGCGAATGAAAGAAGTTGAAGTGATTATCGATACGGAAGAAATAGCGGAATTTTTCTTTCAGGAGCTTATAAGAAGAGGCTTCGTACCATCTGAAGCAGAATTGGAAGAACTGGCGGATATAACATTTGAGTACCTCCTTGAAAAATCAATCATTGATGAAGAAAAATGAGAGATTGACCATACGGCCTGCCGGCAAATAGGGCCGTATTTTTATGTGAAAAAAGAATTTTCCGGCGAAAATTTGAAACTTTATTTTTTCGGATGCGTAAATAACCTATCAAAACCGGGGAGGAAAAACGATGCTGAAAAAAATCCTAAAGATGCTATTAGGCTATAAAAGGCCGAAAAAATACATGAGTTCAAGCGATGCCTGGAAATATATGAAGCACAAGAAACATTCGCACCATGGCCATTATCATTACAAGAAAAAATTTAAAGGAAAAAGCTTCTCAAGCTTTTTCAGCAGCTGACGAAGCCGGTAAGGGGATGCTCACTTTTGTTTAAAAGCCTCATGCTAGCGATTTCCGATGCGATTGAAAGGCCGTTTCCAAAGGGCATGGCTATCGATTGCAGGTACAGGATTGAAGCGCTTCTTGGGTCAGGGGGATATGGCCATTCCTATCTCGCTTTTGACATGGCAGAAGGCCGTCCGGTTGTCCTAAAAACGTTGCGGCTTCATAAGAGGCTGTCTGTTCGGGGACGGGAAAGTTTCCGTACGGAACAGTTCATGCTCCAGCAAACAAGCCATCCTGCTTTGCCAGATTATTACCGGAGCGGTACTCACGAGGAAATCCCTTTTTTCGTTATGGAGTATAAACAAGGTAAAACAGTTGAACAGCTTGTTTTTCAGGAAGGGAACTCCTACACGGAAAAAGAAGCGTTCGGGATTGCCGACAAATTGCTTAGGATCTTGGATTATTTGCATTCCATCCACATCATCCATAGGGATATCAGGCTTCCGAATATTCTTATGCATGGCGATGAAGTTTACTTGATTGACCTCGGGCTTGCCCGAAAAGCCGAGAAAAGCAACGGTAAGTTTCCGGGATCACACAATCGGCTCCGGAAAGCGAAGAATCGACAATCAGATTTCTACGGTTTGGGCCATTTCCTGCTCTTTTTGCTCTACTCTTCCTATACACCTGCAGAAGGTCAGGCGGAAAGAAGCTGGGAGGAGGAGCTGCAAATTTCCCGCGGTGCAAAAACAATTCTTAAAAGGCTTTTACTAATTGAAAGCGAATATAATGATTGCACTGAAATTAGGAGAGATATCGGAAAATTACTTTATGAGGGGGAAAGAAGAAATGTCGTTATTTAACAAGGTGCTGGCAAGCGTGGGAATTGGCGGAACAAAGGTCGATACGAAGCTCGAGCGGGATACACTTGTTCCTGGCGAAACGGTAAGGGGAATAGTCGAGATAACGGGCGGCAACATAGAACAAATGATCGATTCCATCTACTTGTCGCTGAATACTACATACCAGAAGGAATCCGGTGACAAGAAATACAATGTTGCCATGGCGATTGACCGGTTCAAACTATCCGAACCATTCGTTATCAGGCCAAATGAAAAAAAGGAGCTTCCGTTTTCGTTCAGGCTTCCGCTTGATGCACCGGTAACAATCGGGCGGACGAAGGTTTGGCTATCAACCGGACTTGATATTAAAAATGCGGTTGACCCAACCGATACGGACTATGTCAGGGTATTGCCGAACAAGGGGATGTCCGCCATTCTTTCGGCTGTTGAGGATTTGGGCTTCCGGCTCAGGGAAGCGGATTGCGAACAAGTCCCGTACCGACTGAGGCGCCGTCTCCCATTCGTGCAGGAATTTGAATACGTGCCTGTTTCCGGCAGGTTCCGGGGCAGGCTTGATGAACTGGAGGTAGTCATGTTTCCGGGCGAGGGCGGAGAAATTGAAGTGCTTCTGCAGGTCGACCGGCGTGCCCGGGGACTGGGCGGATTCCTCTCCGAAGCGCTTTCGATGGATGAGTCGAATGTTAGGTTATTGGTAACCGAATCGGATTTACCGGCAGTCCGGGAGAAGATCCAGGCGGTTATACAACGTTATTCTTAATAGTGAAAAAATGGAGCAGCGGGGGCTGCTCCATTTTCTACGTGTTCTTGCGTTTTTTCGCAGAGTACTCCTTGACATGCGCTTCATGCTCCGCGATGATCTGTTCCGGCGGTATATGGTTGTTTTTCTTAGGTGCGTTGATCCGGTTTCGATGCTTCTTTCCCATGTAAATCCCTCCTGGGCGCGCATTTAGGAAGACGTCCCGAGTACAGCCGGGCCTTTTACTATTATCCCTCAATTTTTAAGGTCCATTCCTATATTAACGTTTTAACATTCACCATGAATATGGTATGATGGGTGAAGAGGTTAGACCTCTAACTTTTGATTAGGAGGATAAGTATGAGCATACATATTGGTGCGAAACAGAATGAAATAGCCGAAACTATTTTATTGCCTGGAGATCCGCTCCGCGCGAAATATATTGCCGAAACATTCCTTGAAGATGCGAAATGCTATAATGAAGTCAGGAATATGTTCGGATATACAGGAACATATAAAGGGAAAAGGATTTCCGTACAAGGTACAGGAATGGGCGTGCCGTCCATCTCCATTTATGCAAATGAGCTGATCGAGAGCTATGATGTTAAAACGTTGATCAGGGTGGGTACTTGCGGCGCCATCCAAAAGGATGTAAAAGTTCGCGATGTTATCCTGGCGATGACATCTTCTACCGATTCCCAAATTAACAGGCTGAATTTTGGCGGCATTGACTATGCTCCTGCTGCAAACTTTGAATTGCTGAGAAATGCCTATGATGCCGGAATCCAAAAGGGCCTTAATTTAAAGGTTGGAAGTGTATTCACCGCGGATTTGTTCTACAATGACAACGCCGACCTTGAAAAGCTTGCCCAATACCAAATCCTTGCCCTTGAAATGGAAACAACCGCATTGTATACGCTTGCGGCAAAATACGGCAGGAAGGCACTATCCATCCTGACTGTAAGCGACCATATCCTTACCGGTGAAGTGACGAGTGCCGAAGAACGCCAGTTAACGTTCAACGACATGATCGAAGTAGCTTTGGAAGCCGCTATCAAAGAATAATCCATCATCGGGAATCACAGGCTCCTTCCATTTGGGAAGGGCCTTTCTTTTTTTAATAAAAGAAGGGCTGTCCATGAAAGAGTGTGGTTGAAAGGGAAGAAATCAACATGTTTATCTGTGAAAAATGATTTCCCATACTATTCCTTGCTGATGGAAGTGAAAATTTGCCCGCCTTTCCTTGCCCTTGCCTGAAAGGAGCCTTATACTACTAATCAGGAACAAAATATTCTAAAAGTCGACATTGGGTGGTAAAAATGAAAAGGACTTTGCTGATTATCAGCAGCTGCATACTTCTCTCTGGGTGCAGCGAAATGGATGCTCTCGTAAAAAAAATTCCAATCTTAAAAGATAAACTCAACGCGGAAAGCGGGACCGGGCAATCAGGGAATCACATTTCCGGCAGTAAAGACCCGGCAGAAACGGCATCTCGGACAAATGATGCGCCCGTTCTTGAGGCGGCCTATTTTAACCAGATTGCCGTTGAAGGAGGCCGGAAGGAAATTCAAAACCCGGACAACATCCTTGTACTCGTAAATAAAGAATATTCCCTTCCGGTAGATTACCGGCCCAATGATTTGGTCAAGCCGGACATCGCGTTTTCCTTTGGCGAACAGGACCTTGAGAAAAGCCTGATCAGGGAGGAAGCAGCCCGCGCCATTGAGGCGATGTTCAGGAAAGCGAAAGAAGAAAATATCGAACTTTATGCAGTCTCGGGTTTCCGGTCCTACGATAGGCAAAACAATCTATTTGACGCGGAAGTGAAAAAGTCCGGCGCGGACATCGCTACGCAAGCCGTTGCCCTGCCTGGCCAAAGCGAGCACCAGACCGGGCTCACAATGGACATCGCGTCAAAATCGACAAACCTTAACCTGACCGAGGAATTTGGGGAAACGCCAGAGGGAAAATGGCTGGCTGCAAATGCCCATAAATTTGGGTTCATCCTCCGTTATCCTAAAGGAAAAGAGTCAATAACGCAGTATCAATACGAACCATGGCATTTCCGATATGTCGGTGTTGAAGCTGCGGCAACCATGTATGAAAATGGCTGGACGCTGGAGGAATTTTTCCAGCAGGTGAAGAAAATTTAAACGACCCCTATTTGGGGTTCTTTTTTTTGAGAATTTTTCTTTGTCCATTATGTAGGAAAAATGGTATTCTAGTTGATAAGGCTAGTTTAATTTTTACGGAAAATGGAAGTGGTGAAGGCTGTGGACGAACAGAATCAACTGCAGGAACAGGAGCAAAACGCCGGACAGCGTGATAAATCGGCAGTAATCCGAATGAAGAGGCCAGTTTTCATTTTGCTTCTTGTATTCCTTGTCGTTTTGGCATCAGGGATTACAGCTTTTGCGCTATCGTTCGGGAAGGAAACCCAACCAATCGTCATCGGTGGAAGTTCCGAACGGGAGGAATTTGCGAAGCTTTACAGTGCCTTTGACACCTTGAAAAAAGGCTACTATGAAGACATTGACGAGGATAAGGTCATCAACGGGGCAATCAATGGAATGGTCCAGGCACTGGATGATCCGTACTCCACGTATATGGATGAAAAGGACGCAAAAGAATTCCAGCACAGTGTGTCATCGTCATTTGAGGGGATCGGCGCTGAAATTCAGGAGAAAGACGGCCATATTATGATTGTTTCCCCCCTTAAGGGCTCACCCGCCGAAAAAGCGGGCCTTAAACCAAAGGATATTGTCCTTTCGGTTGACGGAAAAAGCATTCAGGGAATGTCCTCTACCCAGGCAGTCATGCTGATTAGGGGTGAAAAGGGGACAAGGGTCGAACTGACAATCCAACGGCCTGGGGTTGAAGGGACAATTAAGGTACCTATTATAAGGGACGAAATTCCAATTGAAACAGTCCATGGAGAAATGGTTGGCGATGGCATTGCCAAAGTCCAGATTACAACGTTTTCGACCAATACGTCCAAAGAGCTTGTTGATACACTGAATAGGCTGCAGGGAGAAGGAATGAAAGGCCTTGTCCTCGATCTGCGGCAAAATCCAGGAGGGCTTTTGGACCAGGCGGTTTCCATTTCAAGCATGTTTGTTCCTAAAGGCAAGATTTTATTCAAGGTGGAAGAACGAAATGGGGCAGTCAAGGAATACAAGTCGAAAAACGATGGAAATCCCGATTTTCCATTGGTAGTCCTGATAGACAGCGGGAGCGCCTCTGCGTCCGAAATCCTTGCAGGAGCGGTAAAGGAATCTGCAGGTGTGCCGCTCGTTGGCGAAAAATCGTTTGGGAAAGGGACCGTCCAGACAGTCCAGGATTTCCCTGACGGCTCGAATGTTAAATATACAACAGCGAAGTGGCTGACACCAAACGGGAATTGGATTCATAAGAAAGGCATTGAGCCGGATTACAAGGTAGCAGTGCCTGATTATTATAATCTGCCTTATCTCGATCCGAAACTCGAACTGAAACTGGGTAGCTCTTCAACTGATGTGAAGACAGCGCAGCAAATGCTATCTGTTCTCGGATTTGATCCTGGCAGGAAGGATGGCTTTTACGACGAAAAAACAGAAAATGCCGTAAAAGCATTTCAGCAGGCGAACAAGCTTACGGCTAACGGAATCATAAAGGGAAGCACAACAGAGAAAATTATTGAGCTTCTTCAGGAGAAAATCGTCAAGGATGACCCGCAGCTGAAGAAAGCGATTGAAGTTGTTAAAAAAGAAATGAAATGATGGAAAGACCCGGCTCAGCCGGGTCTTCCTTTTATGAAAAATCCCCTTAAAGCCTAAAGGTTTGTAAGTACCAATGAAATGCTATAGAATGTGTGCTTAGATAGTTCCTCATCTGGCGTGAGGGGAAACTGCCGGCGGAAAGCCGTACAGGCGAACCAAGAGTTGAAAAACGGGGTGAGAATTGTTGAAGCAAATCATCCATTTTGACGAGCAGCTCAAGAAAGATATTTTGAAGCTGGAGGATGCGTGCGTAAAGTTATGCGATTCGCTTCAGGAAAGATATCAGCGGGAATTTGAGTCCCAAGGACAAAAATTGGTCCTCGAGCTGATCAGGTCCAAAAAAGGAAAAAAGCAGCCTGAAGGTGAGTGCTTTGAAGATGATTATGAATCGTTCATTGAAATCGGCATAGAGCAGGAAGATGACTATTTCCCGAATGGATATATTCCACTATGGAAGTGCAAAGAAGAGTGGTTCCAGAAAACGGGTTTTTTGACCGAAAAGGATGAAGCGGGAATTGGCGCCATTGTGGAGGAAATGGTCAAAGAAATGCTTGAAGAGCTGAACGTTGAAGGGGAATAACATGAAAAGGACAGAGATTTATATCCTCTCAGGCTTCCTGGGGAGCGGAAAGACGACGCTTTTGAAAAGGCTGCTGGAGGACGAGCGGGACAATGGCAGGAAAGTCGCTGTCATGATGAATGAACTTGGAAATGTTTCAATTGATTCGGATGAAGTAGGGGACGATGTTGCCTTAAAGGAATTATTGGGAGGATGTATTTGCTGTACGATGAGTGGACAGGTAGAGGCTCAGCTTCAGGGCTTGCTTCAATTGGAAAAGCCGGATTCAATATATATTGAAACAACCGGTGCCGCACATCCAGTAGAAGTTCTCGATGCGGTGCTGTCGCCGCTTTTCGCCAATATGCTTTATGTTAAGGGCATCATCTCTACCGTTGACGCGAGAAGGTGGCTTGACAAGGGGACAATGGGCCCCCAAGTGCAACAGTTGATGATTGAACAGGTCCGGCATGCCGATTACTTGATTGTGAACAAGGCTGGCGATCTGTCCGACCGGGAGCAGGCAGATGTTGCGATAAGCCTTCAAGGATTGAATCCGCACGCAAAATGTGTGCTGACCAATTTTTCAAAAGTCCCACTTAGGGATTTGCGGAGCTTGTCACACGCCGGGCAGAAGGGAAACATCCAAACAATAAATTCGCATACGAAGGACCTTGGGCTTTCTTCGTTTGTCCATACATTCAACGGTCCTGTCAAGAGGGAAAGTTTCGAGGGTTTCCTAAGGGGAATGCCGGATACAGTTTACCGTATAAAAGGATATGTTAAGTTTGAAGGCTCCTCCTACCCTGATTTGTTTCAATTTTCCTATGGCATGCCTACTTTTATAAAAGAAGATATGAACATGCCCCTTAACATTGTCATGATTGGCGAAAATATTGACTGGGATAAAATTTCCGAACAGCTGCGAAGCCTTGAAGCTGGTTTTGCTTCTTTTTGAAAAGGGTATTGAACTGTAACGTTTATTCAAAGGAGTGGTCAGTTCATGCCCTGGTCTAAAGATGATTATCCGGTTTCAATGAAAAATCTGGATCCGGATGTTAGGGAAAAAGCCATCGAAATAGCAAATGCGCTTCTTGAAGATGGCAACGATGAAGGGAAAGCAATCGCAATCGGGATTGATAAGGCAAGGGAATATATCCACAACCATGGAAAAGAATAACCAGGGTCTCCATTTTTAGATGGAGGCTTTTTCATTGCATGAATTAATATCCTATGAGGGAAACTTTCCTTACAAGAAAAATGGGGAAAGGGTGGATGGAATGGGGAACAAGAGAATACTGGTTGTAATTTGCGCTGCATTGTTTCTCAACCTGTCCGCCTTCCCGGCTCTTGCCAAACAAGAAGCCGCAAAGATGTCTCCCTGGCAAGAAGCAGATAAGCTATTCCCGAGATACGCAATATTTACTGTGGTTGATGTGGAAACAGGCAGGAAGTTCCGGGTCCAAAGGCGGGCGGGAAGCAAGCATGCGGATGTCCAGCCTTTGACCCCGAAGGATACCGCGGTTATGAAAAAAATATACGAAGGAAAATGGAGTTGGAAAAGAAGGGCCATCTATGCGGTCCATGGCAAACAAAAGATTGCGGCCTCAATGAACGGAATGCCTCATGGGGCCGGAGCGCTTAAAAACAATTTTCCTGGCCATTTCTGTATTCATTTTTATAAAAGTACGACGCACAGGAGAAAAGAAATGGACCTTTCCCATATGCTGATGGTCCATAAAGCAGCGGGGAAGCTGGATGAATTGCTCGCTGGGGCAGACCCGTATGAAGCGGTGCGTTATTATGTTGCCGGCTTTAAAGAGCAGGATAGGCGCATTTTGAGCAAGTTATCTACTACGAATATGAAAAACACGGACTGGAAGAAGATTTTGGCGAATGTTGAAGGAGTCAAAATTAGCCGGCTGCCCATGCTGCCACCGGAAGATTTGGAAGAAGACTTAATTGCGGTTGTGCCGGCCGAAATTGAATGGCATTTAAGAGAAAAAGGCAGGCATATCGCAAAGGTAGAGATTACCTGTTTTCGTCCGTCGCCTTTTTCCAAATGGAAAATTGATTCAATGAATTTCCTAAAAGAGAATGGTTTGCTGGCAGATGATCTTTCCGATTAGGTGGTTCAAGGGCCCGGCAAGGAATTGCATGGACCCTTGAAAGTTGTAGCTAAATAGGCCGCTGACCGAATTTGATGAACATTTTTTCATCCTCAATCAGGCCGCAGACCCCGCACTGGATACGGTATTCGGGGCCAGAATACGGAATATGGAACGGTTCCAGTTGGTCTTTTTCGTACTCACTTTGGATTTCCCCTGTTAACGGATCCAGCTTGACTGAATGGGCCACCTGATCAATGATATTAAAACGGCTTTTATTCGTTTTGCAATTTGGACATCGGTATGGATGCACCATGATAACCTCCTTATGCAGTTGTTCTCCTATTTTTTGCAAACAATTCGGTTACTATGTACAATTCTATTGGATAAGGTTTACGCTGGGAGTTGAATGATACAATGAAAGAAAAGGATTTTGCCAGGCTGCTTGGCGACTATCGTAAAATATGGAACAACCGCCTTTTGGTAAAAGAAGATGAGAGCAATGAGACAATTCTGAAAGAAGCTATCGCAAGGGAACTAAAAGACGGGAATTCCCATCCTAGGGTGAGAAAGCCGGTCCATTCCAAATATTACAGCGCGGTAAAAAGGATACTGGAATCTGGCCTATCAACAGAAGCAAAGCTGGAACTCATTGAATTGCATACGGTTATCGCTGACGAATTGGGCTGAAAGAGGCAAAAACCGTACAAAGGAAAAATGTACGGATTGCTGGTTTATACAAAATTTATCTCGGACAGCTGGACATCGATAGCCCGGATCAGCCTTATTTCAAGGATGCCATCCCGTACACTTGCTGTGGCTCCTTTTTTCTTGACGACGGCAGGGAGATCAAAGGCGAGTTTTTCTCCCTGTCCGGGCAGGTTTTCAATGAAAAGCTGATTTGACGTATGATAGAGGCGAAGATTTTCCTGCATATCTTCTGAAATCGGCATTCTTGCATACACAAAATCGTGGGTTATAAAAATGGAGGCCTGGACTTTACCGGAAGGAGCCGAAGTGGGGGCCGGGGATTGCCCGGCAGGTTCTCCCCCGGAAAAATGAAAAGCGTTCTCTGTCCCCTTTGGCAAATACGCTTCAATTGCCTCCCGTACATACTGTTCTATCGCGTCAGGTTTCATGCCCTTCATCATTGTCGACATCTCTTTATTGAACGGAAATGAGCCCCATGGGAACATGCAAACCATCCTTTCCTGCAAAACGGGCTAAGCGAATGCATTTCTGCATTATCATAGTATGAAAAAACCGCCCAAAGGTTCAAATAGCTTCATCTCTGGATCGGAGATTAAAAAAGGAAATAGAACGAAAGAAGGGAGGGATTCGGATGGTAAAAAGGACCGTTTTCATTACCGGTGGTGCAACGGGCATTGGAAAAATGACTGCAATCCATCTCGCGGAGCAAGGCTATGATTTGGTCATTAATTACCGGTCAAGCAGCAGGGAGGCGGAGGCCTTGGCCGATTATCTTACCGGTACCTTCAAAATAACGTGCGTACTTGCGCAAGGAGACGTTTCTATCAGGGAAGAATGTGAGGGCGCCGTTTCCAGTGCTCTTGCCCAAATGCCTTCAATCGATATTTTTATCCATAATGCAGGCCCTTACATACATGACAGGAAAAGCCTGACTGATTATACATTCGATGAATGGAATTCAATAGTAGCAGGGAATCTTTCTTCAGCGTTTTATTTATCAAAACTTCTTCTCCCACAAATGCGGAAAAATGGCTGGGGGAGAATCATCACCTTAGGATTTGACCGGGTTGAAACTGCACCTGGCTGGATTTACCGTTCAGCGTTCTCCGCCGCGAAAACCGGGCTTGCTTCTTTGACAAGGACGATTGCACTTGAAGAAGCTGCCAACGGAATTACGGCAAATATGGTGTGCCCAGGGGATATCGTCGCCGGCTGGAAGGAAAAAGACATCGGGGACGCCGTCGGCAACGAGGATGAAAACGCACCTATCGGAAGGCCGGGTACTGGCGGTGACATCGCAAGGGTGATTGGCTTCCTGGCGGATGAAAAATCCGATTTTATTACAGGAAGCATCATTCCTGTAACAGGTGGATTGGATGTTCTTGGGAAAATCCACAGGCTATGAGAAATTGTTTTACCATAATATCGTTATGTAAACTGATGAGAAAAAATCAAACCGCCGTGCATGGCGGTTTGGTTTTTTTATCGGATTGTTCATATGACGGATGAATGTCTTTAAGCTTCAAGAAGCTGGCTTTCCTCCTGGGAAGCAACATTGTTTCGGAGTAAATGGAACGTATACTGATCCTTTGGCACCTCGTATAAATCGAAAATATTTCCCTCGGAATTCACCTGGCTGTACAGGGCTGGCCTTGTTTCATTCGCTTTAACGGAGTAGGGGAGTTTTTCAGCCGCTTTAATGGACCTTACATTCGCTTTCCTTATCCTCATAAAGACTGTTTCAATTCCAAGCTCATAAAAAGCTTCCTGAAAGAACGCCTCTTTTGCAAGGGAGTTGTACCCCAGGCCGTGGAATGGCTTGCCGATCCACGTTCCCAGGAATCCGGCGTTCGATTCAATATCGAAGAGGGAAATTGTTCCGATCGGTGCACCCCATTCATCGAGGATTGTACGGGAAATGATTTCACCGCGTTCTTCCGCTTCAATCGTTTRCTTTGTTAAAAAGAGGAATTCTTCATACGAATTCGCTTTATGGCGTACATATGGAAATACATCAGGATGTGTAATTAGGCTGTATAGTGCGTGACAATCGTTGAGATCGCGTTTTTTCAACATAGGGAAGCCCTCCAATCAGGGCAGACGGGTCCCATGGATCGGGACACTCCACCCTCGAAATTTTTTTAAGTTGCGAAAAAAATTTCGGGGTGGGAATCGAACCCACTAGGACCAGTTTGACTGGTGGCGCACCATTTGCCTTCCCAATGCAATATTTATAATGTAGACTGCCAAGATGACAGCGGAATTCAGTTTACCACAGGTCAAAGAGTTTTTACTAGAGTATAATACAAAAAAATGAATAAAAAAGAAATAGGTTTTTTGGCGGAAAAATAAGTCTTTTTTCGATAAATTTCTACAATCGCTTCTCGTTGACAATATTTCCGTCAATCATTGTCCAGACAGGTTTGGCGAGAAAATGGAAAGGGTGATAGTTCCATAGAACCAGGTCGGCATCTTTCCCTTCCTCAATGCTTCCGATACGGTGGTCTACTCCAAGATTCCTTGCCGGAAGTATGGTGATTCCTTCCAAAGCCTTTTGTTCTGATAGCCCCTCTCTTACGGCAATCGCTGCACATACATTCAAATATTGAATAGGCGTATAAGGGTGGTCTGTCGTTATCGATACCTCAATCCCATGCTTCGTAAGTTCCTGGTACGTAGTCCAGCTTTTGTTCCTTAATTCAACCTTCGAGCGCCTTGTCAAAGTGGGGCCAACAGAAACTTTCAAACCCAAGCCGGCAAGTTCGCTTGCTATGAGGTGGCCTTCCGTGCAATGCTCAATCCTTACATCAAGCCCAAATTCATCCGCGAACCGCAATGCCGCCATAATATCATCTGCGCGGTGAGCGTGGATCCTGACTGGAATCTCTCTTTTCAAGGCTTTCCGCAATGGAATTGTACGTAGGTCATCAGATTCTATCCTTGCCGCGTGATTGAACGCCTCCCGGAGCATACCCATTATCCCCATACGGGTAAGAGAGTAGTTTTTCCCGCTGCTATGGATACGCTTCGGATTTTCGCCAAGGGCAATTTTCAATCCGGCAAGTGGTTTTAAAATCATATCAACAACATTCGTTCCCGCTGTTTTAATGACCGAGGTCGTCCCCCCGATTACGTTAGCGCTTCCAGGCATGATATGGACAGCAGTAATTCCGGCTTCCCTCGCTTCCCTAAAGGAAGAATCAAGCGGATAAACCCCGTCCATCGCCCGAATGTGCGGAGTAATGGCTTCAATTGTATCGTTCGCATCATTACCTGCCCAGCCCGTCCCTTCATCATAGAGGCCAAGATGGGTATGGACATCGATAAAGCCCGGCAGCAGAAACAAGTTATTGCAGACGATTTGCCTTGTTTCCGAATCTGCCGGGAGGTTTCTGCCGACTTTTTTTATTTTTCCATTCTCGACCAGAACATCACTGTGTGCGAATGGTTGTTGTGTTACCGGAATCACCATTGCGTTTTTCAGTAAAATTTTTTCCATTTTCCTACCTCATTGTCCATATTCTTAAAGCAAGACTCATTCTTCGCTCTATCTCCTTTGGCTTTGCTTTCCATAAACCCAGTATATGCAAGCGATTCAATATGATTTCTTCTGAAGCGAGAGGCACTTTGGCAGGGCGGACAGGCAATCGCGCGGAATGAATTGGACAGGCTGGCAATAGACTAATAGAAAAACGGCTATGAGGGCTACAATGAAAATTACCGACTATTACTTCCAGACTTCGAAGGCATCGTTAAACTCCAGCATCGTCTTTCTTTTTCCGGCACTCCTCTTAATCGCTTTCAATATCCTTTTTATAAAAAACAATCAAGCCATGCTGCTTTGCCTTCCGTTCATCACTGGAAGCATGGTTTATTTCCACATCCATTTAGCGAACTATAAAAGAGCCGCCTGTTCGGCGCTGGATTTCAGTGTGTACCCCGGGCATCTTTTAAAAGTGAATCATATTCTCGTATTTTACGAAGCAAAACTAAATCCCGGCCTGATTCTTTTTTCCTCGAATGGCATAAAAATTGGCGAGCTGCGCAGAGTTTCGCCAGGCATCCCTTTCTATCGAAAAAAAGTTGAATTACTGGATTGCCAGTCCAGCCTGATTGCAAGATATGTGATAACTCAAAAATGCATCCTTGTATATGATTTAGCCGGCCGGTTAATAGGCTCCCTATGTAAAAACCGTAGCGGCTGGGCAATGGCTGTGGAAGGGAAAACCATCGCTACCATTGATTCGTCCAGGGTTTTCATGGATGTGAAAATTATTGGGGTGAAATTTGGACAGGCAGGCAGGCTGAGAAGGGGGATGATGCCGATGGAGTGGAAGGCTTATGCGGCCGATCCAAATACCCCTGTTTTCACGCTGCATTCAAGCCTAACGGATGAGGAAAGGCTTCTCTTCATGTGTGTGTTGGTTAAAGAATTTTTTGTCGAACGCTAATGTTGTAATTTTTTCGCTACTGTGCGATTCTTTAACTGATAAAAAATCCGGGAGGTAGCGCGTTTGAAATTCGAATTTATTAAAGTACATGGTTCAGGAAACGATTTCTTGCTTATCGATGAACTTTCCGGTAATGAGTTGTTTACGGAAGAGGAAAGGGCGAAAGCGGCGCGATTTTTATGCGACAGGGATCATGGACCAGGTGCAGACGGAATTTTGTTCATTCTGAAAAACCGCCATGCTGATGCGGTCATGAGGGTGTTCAACGCGGACGGATCGGAGGCGTCGATGTGCGGCAATGGACTTCGCTGCGCCGGAAGGTATGTTTGTGAAAAGCTTGGTAAAGACAGTGCCGTAATTGAAACAAAGAAGGCTGACCTTCTAGTTCAAAAATTTCAGGACATTAACGAAGGGGTTACGACCTACAACGTGGAAATCTCCCCTGTTTTATTCAATCTTGGGGCTTTGCCGCTGAACCTTCCACAAGAAACGCTATTTAATGAAAAAATCACTGACTTGTCGGAGGAGCTGCTTTTTACGGCGGTTGCTGTCCCGAATCCCCATTTGATCGCCATTGTAGGGGAGAATGAGCTACAGGGATCCCTTCAAAAAGAACTAAGCGAAAAAATAAACAAGCCAAACAATCTTTTCCCGGACGGCGTGAATGTAAGTTTTGTTAAGCCATTGGCGGAAGGACATATTTATGTAAGGACGTTTGAACGGGGGGTTGGCTTTACAAACGCGTGCGGGACCGCGATGTCGGCTTCGTCGCTTGTAACCTGCCTGAATGGCTTGAATAAAATCAATCAGGCAATCACGGTTTATAATGATGGCGGCATGGTTCAATGTATTGTCAAAAACCTGGACGATAGCTATAAAATTGAATTAATCGGCAATGCAACCTTCCTTTACAGCGCAACTGGGGAAGTAGATTTTGCAATGGGAACGGCTACATTTACCGACGTCCATGATTTCGGTGAACAGGAGCTGTATGCCAACCTGCAGAAAAAGGCCAAGGAGTTCATTGCCGTGCATGAGTAAGTCCGCTGGAATCGGCTGATTGCAGGTGGAAGTATTCGGAAACGGCGTTAAATCTTCTTTTAACGCCCGAGGAGGGACTGGCAACTGCTCTTCGGGCGTTAACCCCTCTTTTAATGCCCGAAGGCCGTGCTACCCACTGCTCTTCGGGCGTTTTAAAAATTCCAGCACAGGTCCGAACGCCTGGTTTTCGCCGGTCTTGAAGTAATCCCTGAACGGGTCGCCCAAATCTTTAAACCGTTTGAGGACGTTCGGCAAATTGATGTCTTTTGGGTCGAGCTCTTCCCCGATTTCCTCCCAAAATAACGGAGCGGCAACGCCCGCATGCTTGTTTCCCCTTGGTGAATAAGGCGCAATAATTGTTTTTCCGGGCGCATGCTGGACGTAATCGACATACAGCCTGCCTCCGCGGTTTTTTTTCAATCGTTCGATTGTGAACAGGCCGGGTTCCTTGGAAACGAGATAGTTGGCGATGAATTCCGTGAACAGTCGTGTATCATCGAATGTGTATGTATCATCAGGCAAAGGGATGTACACCTGAAGGCCTTTGTTGCCGCTTGTTTTTACAAACCCGATGAGCCCGAGCCCGTCAATGACCTCTTTTATATAGGCAGCGGCTTTAACCGCTAGGCGAAAGTCGGCTGGGGACGGGGGATCAAGGTCAAGGACGATTTCGGATGCTTTCGCCGACTCGATCGTATGAAAAGGAATGTGGTATTCAATTGCAAGCTGGTTTCCGAGCCAGACAAGTGTTTTCAGGCCATTGCAAACAATGTAATTGATGCCTTCATCCAGATGCGTTTCAATAAAGTCCGGGGCATAATCCGGGCAGTTTTTTTGGTAAAAAGCTTCGCCGAATATGCCATGCGGATAACGGATGACAGTCAATGCCCTCTTTTGCAAAAAAGGCAGCATGGATGGCGCGACTTCCCTTAAATAATGGACAAGATCAATTTTACGGACAGGCGGGTTTTCCCATACCGGTTTATCAGGGTGCGTCAGCTCGATATCCCCGGGGACATTCTTCTGGTTGAATAGAAAATTGTCAAACGTACAGTCTTCTGGACGTATGTCAAACCTGAAACGGCTGAAATGCGGTTCGCGCAGCTCGTTATCATAAAGTTCGAGGTATTTCACTTCAAAGCAGATAGCGGGCTCCACATAGATAAACCTGTTGTCCTCGTCATTGCTGTTTTGTTTGATAATCGTGGACAATGCCTGCTTTTCCTCCGGCTTGAGGCCAAATAGGATATGCCCGACCTGAAGGACTTCCCCATCTTTATAAACCCCGCAGTAGTAATATCCATTTGATTTTTCATACGCGGTAATAAAGCAATCCACGAGCTTCCAATTCTTATATTTAATCCATTTGGGTGACCGTTTTCCTTCCTCCCATTGGCTTTCGGGTGCTTTGGCCACGATACCTTCCCCGTCATGCAGGACTACTTCTTCCCAAAGCACGGCAAAATTTTCATGAGGAACAACGAGCTGAAGTAGCTCATCGCTTGTCGTGTCCGGGCCCATTGCCATGCCTGTTTTTGAAAATAAAGACGAAAGCCTGCGTTTCCTCTCCAAATAGGGCAGCGAATGTGTTTTCTCGCCACGTTCAATAAGCAGATCAAAGACCATGAGCCGGGCGGGATGTTTTGCGGCTGCTTCGGCAATCTTTTTTTCTGATTTCATGCGGCCCCGGGTCTGGATCGCGGAAAAATTCGCTTTATATTCATTTTCCAGAATGACAAGCTCGCAATCGAGCCGGAGCGGCAGGAAAAGTTTGAACTTTTCGGCGTGCGTTTTAAGAAAGGCTTCAATTTCCGGAAATAAAGGCAAAAGCGGCTTTTCATTGCGGCTAGTAAGCATCGGTCCGTCCTTATCCCAGTCCAGAATGGCCCGGAATCCATCGTATTTTACCTCGAACGACCACCCCGTAAATTCAGGCGGGTCGAATTGCAGGACAGGCAACATAGGTTTCATCTGTGTTCATCCCCATCTTTTTTCGTTAGTGTATGACAGTTCCATTGCGGCTATCATGTTTTCCAAATCTTTTATTGTTTGTGGCGGAAAATTTTACACAAACTAACCTCAAAAAGAATGGAGAATTTACTATGCATACAATTTGGAAAGGCAGCATCAGTTTCGGGCTTGTCAATATCCCAATAAAACTCCATGCGGCAACAGAGGACAGGGATGTGAAATTAAGGACATTGCATAAGGAATGCAATTCGCCGATTAAATACGAAAAAGTGTGCCCGGTGTGCGACAGGGAAGTGAAAAGCGAGGAAATTGTTCGGGCATACGAGTATACAAAGGGCAAGTTTGTGGTATTGGATAACGAGGACCTCGAAAAATTGAAGAAGGAAAATGAAGAAAAAGCAGTCGAAATAATTGATTTTGTCAAAATGGAAGAGATCGACCCCATCTATTACGACAGGAGTTACTTCATGTCCCCGCATGAGGGAGGAAGCAAGGCGTATTCCCTGTTAAGACGGGCGCTTCAGGACTCCGGGAAAGTAGGGCTTGCTAAAATTATGATCCGCTCAAAGGAACAGCTTGCCGTCCTCCGGGTTTATGAAAATACGCTTGTGATGGAAACAATCCATTACCCTGATGAAGTACGAAAGGCAAACGATGTTCCGAATGTCCCGGATGCCGATAAGGTTACAGATAAGGAATTGGCAACGGCTATCCTGCTAATTGACCAATTGACAACAGATTTCGTACCGGAAAAGTATACCGATGATTATCGTACTGCGCTGCTTGAATTAATAGAGGCAAAGCGGGCGGGCAAGGAAGTAGTCGCTCCTGCTGCAAAAGAGGCGCCATCCAATGTCACGGATTTAATGGCAGCCCTGCAGGCATCAATCGACCGGACGAAACCGAAAACAAAGGCCGCGCCCCGCAAAAAAGCGGCATCACGGGCAAAAAAACAGGCATAAGCCCCAGGGCCGATCCTTTCCGGGTCGGCCTTGCGGAAAATGGTAAAAAGGTGGCTTAGATGGTAAACAGATTAATGAAATTAGCATTCTCATATATTGGCTTAGCACTAATTATCCTCTTTGGCTTCCTGTTCGCTTTTGTCGAGGTTGCCGGAGAAATCAGAGAACATGAGCTGGAGAAGTTTGATAGAATGATTATTGGCATTGTCCAAGGAACGGTCTCACCCTCCCTGACAAAATTCATGCTTTTGATCACCATGGCTGGATCGGTAGCATGGATTACCACCGCGGTCATTGGTATGATGGCTGTTTCCTTTTTAAAAAGAAAGTGGAGGGTTGGCATATTTATCGGGTTGTCATCTGGCGTTGGCTCTCTATTTAATATATTCCTTAAGGCGTTATTCAAAAGGCAGAGGCCCGACATCGAGCCGTTAATTGTTGAACAGGGCTTCAGTTTTCCAAGCGGCCATTCAATGGGGTCGATGATATTCTATGGCGCTGCCGCTTTCCTGGTTTTTCAGTATTCAAAGAAAGCAGGTACAAAGGCAGTTGGGTGCGGACTCCTCCTTTTGTTGATTGTCATGATTGGCATCAGCAGGATTTATCTCGGTGTGCATTACCCGAGCGACATCATTGGCGGTTTTACAGCGGGCGGCGCCTGGCTGACTATCTGCATTATCCTTTTCCTTTATTTTAAAAAGAGAAGAAGGGTGAGGGAGAAATGATGAAAATTGTCGTCTTGTCGGATACTCATATTCCCAAAAAAGCAAAGGCTTTGCCGCAGGCTATCATTCCTGATTTGAAAACGGCGGACCTCATCATTCATGCCGGGGATTGGCAGGTCCCAGAGGKATATTCCATTCTTTCGGCTTTTGCGAAGGTTGAGGGCGTCCATGGGAATGTTGATGGTGAGGACGTGAAGAACCTTTTTCCGGAAAAGAAAATCATTCAGGCCGGTAAATTCAAAGTTGGCCTAGTCCATGGCCACGGTAAAGGAAAAACGACCGAAAAGCGGGCACTCGAATCATTCGCTGGGGAATCGGTGGATTGTATCATTTATGGCCATTCGCATATACCCGTGCTCAAATATACAGACGGCATCCTGCTCTTCAATCCCGGTTCCGCAACCGACAAACGGAGGCAGAAACAATTTTCGTACGGCATTCTTGAAGCGGGCGCCGAGCTGGCCGCGAAGCATGTCTATTTTGGAGGAAAAGTATAGCCGAAGTATTCATTAGACCAAACATGGAAAATAAGGTATAATTGTTGTAGTTCGAAACTTTAAACGATTCAATTCACCGTATGTAAAGTGTGGCTTGCAAGTCCCTTTTGCATCGGTGATTTTTAGTTCAGGGACATCCGGACGGGTCAGAATGAAGCCCTGAAGCGGGTTGGAGCATGGCCAAGTGAATAAAAAACATGGAGGTGCCTGGAATGGCGTTTGGGCGAAGAAATACTGAGGAAGTAGTAATGGAAGAGACGGATATATGGGAATGCACGAAGGAAGGTTGCAAGGCGTGGATAAGGGACAATTTTAAGAGCGAGGATGAGCCCGAATGCCCTATTTGCAGCAGCGCGATGCAGAAGACAACCAGGGAGCTTCAGGTTGTCGCGAATACAAGCAAGCGATACATCTAACTGAATCATCTTTATCTTTATATGTATAAAAAGGTATCCTCAGGCGGCAGCCGGGATACCTTTTTCTTTAGGCATAATTTTCAATGCAATAGTTGAGGACCATTTCTTCCTCATCGTCTTCCAAAGCAAAATCAAAAACTTTTCCGGAACTTTTCTCGAAAAAGTTATACTGTGCAATTTTGTGTTCTTCGCCTTCCACTGAAAAAATGACCTTTAGCCCAGTTCCCAATTCGGAATACAATTCATCGTCTTCTTCAACAGCTATATCAAGCAGGAATTCGTAGCGCTCCCCTGCCAATAATCCAAACGGATCTTCAAGAAATTCTACTGTGTGGCCTGTAATTTCCATCGTGTTTTTTCCTCCTAATAACATTTGCCTCCATTAAAAATACCATAAAGATATTTTTTTTGAAAGGCGGGAGTAGTAAGGCATTGCGGAGGGATTTCCGAACAATATGTGAATAATTGAGCAAAACCATTCGCAGGCTGGTTATTATTGCTAAAATAAAGTTGGATAGAATCAATTTAGAAAGCAGGAAGGAACTTCGAAAGAAAAAATGAACTATCATATGTGAAATTATTCACAAAATAAGAGGGTGGAATCATTGCTGGCACAGCAGGGCTTATCACAGATACGAACATTTATAGAAGCGAGACGAAATTTATACCAATTTCTCCTTAGGATATTCCAGGCGCCTCTCGACAAGGGGTGGGTGCATGCCTTTAAGGAATATGAGGATGTTGGCGGCCTAGGGGAGCTCGGCTCTGGCGGAGCGGGATTGCATGATTTTTTCAGTGGTGCCCCTTGTTTAAAAAGGGAAGCAACCGAGTTTTCCAGGCTGTTCATTGGACCGGGCACATTGCCAGCTCCTCCGTGGGAATCGTTTTATCGAAGCAGTGAGCAGATGCTTTTTGATGATGTGATGTATGAGGTTCGGCAGCATTTCCATCGTGAAGGCCTTTGGTTTGTAAAAGAAAACAATGAACCCGATGACCACCTGGCTGTAGAACTGGAATTCATGCTTACTCTCATCATAAAAGGTATTCACGTAGAAGAAGAACATGAGTTTTTCATTATTCTCGAGAAACAGCGCGACTTCCTGAGTAAGCACCTCGGCCAGTGGATCGGCGATTTTGGGAAAAGATTAGCGGAAAGCACAGACAGCAAGCTGTACAAAGGGGCCGCTATACTGGCTGCCGATTTCATTGCCAATGATTTGGATTTCCTTAATGAACTCGTGGAGGGATTGTCCGATGCCGAATAATGATATGGAAAAAGGGTTGCTGGAAAAACAAATAAAAAGGCGGACGTTTTTAAAATGGTCTGGAGGGATTGGTATTCCTCTCGTGCTCGGCGGGTTCGGGGCAAGCCAGTTGGCCGGCAAGGTAGGCCAGGAAATGGCGAAAAAAGCGGAAACCCCGGAAAAAGTCATTTCTACATGCAGCATCAATAATTGCGGCGGCCGCTGCGTCATTAAGGCCCATGTCAAGGACGGGCAGGTCGTTAGAATCAGTACGGACACAAATAAAGACGATATCCTTACTCCGCAAATGCGTGCCTGTATCCGCGGGCGGGGCTATAAGAAAATGCTCTACCATCCGGACCGGCTCAAGTACCCGATGAAACGGATCGGCAAACGCGGAGAAGGAAAATTCGAGCGGATTACTTGGGCCGAAGCCGTTGAAACGATCGCGAACGAGATGAAAAGAATTGGCGACACGTACGGCCCGGAATCAAGGTACGTGAACTATGCGTCAGGGCAGTCATGGGGCCTGTTTGGCGGGCGGAACATGGCCAGGAAGCTTCTTGCGATGACCGGCGGCTACCTCGGTTACAGGAACGATTACAGTTCGGGAGCCGGGAACGTAGCGACTCCATATACGTATGGTACAAATAATTCAGGCTCGAGTTTCGATTCATTCCTCCATTCGAAGTATATTATTCTCTGGGGCCACAACCCATCGGAAAATATTTTCTCAACCCCATATACTACGTATTTGCGTGAAGCGAAAAAGAATGGGGCGAAGATTATCGTCATCGACCCTCGCTATACGGATACGGCCATTGCGTTTGCTGATGAATGGATTCCGATTCTGCCAACGACCGACAATGCGATGATGGACGCGATGGCGTATGTGATGGTCACCGAAAACCTTTATGATAAGGAGTTTGTCAATAAATACTGCATCGGCTTTGATGAAGCACACATGCCGGATGGGGTGCCCAAGGAAGAAAATTTGCGAAACTATTTGCTTGGAAAAACGGACGGTATTCCGAAAACGCCCGAATGGGCCGAAGCGATTTGCAAAGTTCCTGCATTTAAAATAAGGGAGATTGCCAGGGACTATGCCACCATCAAACCCGCGGCGCTCCTGCAGGGTTGGGGTCCACAACGACATGCGTACGGGGAGCAAATCATGCGTGGTGGCGCACAGCTCGCCTGCCTGACCGGAAATGTCGGCAAGCTCGGCGGATGGGCGGCAGGAACAGGATACTGGTCAAGGTCGGGCATCGCCTATCCGATCACATCCGAAAATCCGGTAAAAGCGACAATTCCTTGTTTCATATGGGCAGATGCCGTTGAAAGAGGGACGGAGCTCACCGCGGAAGATGGCCTTCAAGGGACGGAAAAATTAACGAGCAATATAAAACTGATTTTTAATATAGGCGGTAATATGCTCGTCAACCAGCATTCAGATATTAATAAAACGACAAGGCTGCTCGAGGATGAAAGCAAGGTCGAGTTTATTATGGTGAGCGACCTGTTCATGACGCCGAGTGCCAGGTATGCGGACATTCTCCTCCCGGGAACAACCTTTTTTGAACGGTGGGACATTGGTGTACCATGGTGCTTTGGGGATTATGTCGTATTTGGTGAAAAAGCGATCGATCCGCTGTATGAATGCAGAAATGAGTATGATGTGTTTGCCGATGTTGCCGAACATTTCGGCATGAGGGAAGCTTTTACCGAAGGAAAAACGATGCTTGACTGGGTAAAGGTAAGCGTGGAACGGACAAGGGCCGAGATTGACCCAGGTTTCCCAACATTCGAAGAGTTCAGGAAAAAGGGCATCCACCATTTTGCGTTTGACGAACCACTCGTTGGTTTCAAAAAGCAGATTGACGACCCGGAAAACAATCCATTTGAGACGCCGTCCGGGAAAATTGAGTTATTTTCCAAGGCGCTGTGGGACATGGACAAGCATGATGTCATTCCACCTTTCGCAAAGTATGTGCCAGCATGGGAAGGCCCGGCCGACCCGCTGAAGGAAAAATATCCTTTGCAATTGATTAGCTGGCATTATAAAAGGCGCTGCCACTCCACCCATGATAACAATCCATGGCTGGAAGAAGCGGCGCGCCAGGAAATGTGGCTTAATCCAGTAGATGCCGGGGCAAGAGGCTTGAAGGACGGAGATAGGGCCAGGGTTTTCAACGACCGTGGCGCGCTGCTCATCCTGGTAAAAGTGACAAGCCGCATACTGCCGGGGGTCGCAGCGATACCACAGGGTGCCTGGTATACACCCGACAAGGATGGAATCGACCAAAGGGGCTCCATTAACGTGCTGACCGCCCAAAGGCCGACTCCGCTTGCAAAAGCAAACCCGCAGCTAACGAATCTCGTCGAGGTACAGAAAGCATAGAGGGGGAGTGGCCGACGATGGCACAAATGGGTTTTTATATCAATCAGAGCATTTGCTCTGGCTGCAAGGCATGCACGGTAGCCTGCAAGGACAAAAAGGATTTAGAAGTGGGATTGAATTTCCGACGGGTGTACGCCTATGAGGAAGGCGCGTACATCCAAAAAGGGGCGGCAATCGTACAAAACATAAAAGCGTTTTACTTTTCGATTTCCTGCAACCATTGCACTAAGCCGGCCTGTGTCCCGGTATGCCCGACTGGCGCGATTGTGAAAAGGAAGGAAGACGGGATTACTGTCATCGAGCAGGATAAGTGCGCAGGGACGAAATTTTGCGTATCCGCTTGCCCATATGGCGCGCCCCAGTACAACGAAAAATTATTCAAAACGAACAAATGCGATTTCTGCCTGGACCTTCAGGCGAAAGGTGAGGATCCGGTTTGTGTATCGACCTGCATCATGAGGGCGATTGAATTCGGTCCAATTGAGGAACTACGAGAGAAGTATGGATCAGTAGATGAAATAAAAGGAATGCCAAGCGCGGCGATCACCCATCCGAACCTGGTGATTACTCCCCATAGGGATGCGGTGAAAAATTAAGATTCCCCGTTGCAAAAGAGTTCCAACTTTCTGATAATATGATAAAATATCATTAATTATTGCTTGATAAAATGAAGGGGAATCAAAATGGCCAATAAGTTTAAAATTTTGTCGAATTCATTTTTAATTCTTTCATTTTTATTGATAATAATAATGTTATGTAAACTTTATCTGGATTATCAGAATTATCTTAAACACCCTGAGTGGTCAGCCCCTTTTTCAGTTCATGTAATCGCAATAAGCGTAACTTATGGTGTTCCGGGGATTGTTGCATTGGTTTTAGCTATCTATTTTAAAACAAAAGCAAGTAATTAATAAATAATAAAAATGGCTCAGTTCTTACTGGGCCATTTTCAATGGTATAAGTTAATAGCGGGATAATCGGCAATAGTATTGCCTTGTTTGGCATTATTACAGGGTTATTCGGCCTTATTAACAGAAAATCGCATTTAATAAGGCCTTGTAAGGCATTTATATCGGGGTACTCGGCATAAATACGCGGGTTGTTTAGCCTTCAAAAAAAAGAGTGCAAAACCATAAACGGTTTTGCACTCAGTCAACTATGCGGATGAGAGGACTTGAACCTCCACGGGGTTGCCCCCACTAGAACCTGAATCTAGCGCGTCTGCCGATTCCGCCACACCCGCAAAAGAAATTACTTTTTAACTATAACATAATTTTGAAAAGCCTGCACTAAAAAAATCTTAGGGCAGCCATGGCCAGGCTGCCCTTAACCAGCGGGTTCTTCCTTTCTCCCCGGGCGAATCTTCAGCAGGGCGACAAGCGCGGATAGGACGCAGGCGCCGCTTAAAAGGACGAAAATCCAAACATCCGATTTTTTCAAAAGAAGCGCTACGAGCGGAGGTCCGGCGGCTACCCCGATAAATCGCATCGAACTGTAAATCGAGGTAATGGTGCCTCGTTCCTTTTTATCGATACCCTCGGTAATTAGCGCATCAAGGGAGGGCAGGCAGACGCCAATTCCGACTCCGCAAATCGTAAACATCGTCAGGAGGAACCAAAGCTTGACCGAAAAATAAAGGACCGCTATTGAGGCGCCAGCCATTAGGATCCCCGCGAGGATCAACCATTTCATTAACACTTTATTCTTTTTGATCACTTTTCCGGTAATGTAGGAGGAAAGGCAAAGCGCACCGAGCGGCAAAGCAAGGAAAAGTCCCTTTTTAAGGTCCTTAATTCCCAGTTCTTTTTCAAAAACCTCGGATAAATAAAACAAAACTCCAAAGAGGACAAACATTAAAATGCCGCCGATGAAAAAGATTGCATTCAGCCAGCGCCCTTTTTTTGTAAAAGTGTCCTTGATATTCGCAAAAAATGTTTTAAACGGAATCGGCTTTTCTTCGCTCTTAGGGCATTTTACAAGTAACCCCATCATTAAAATCGATATCGCACAAAAGACCGGAATGAGAAAGAACGGCAAGAACCAGACAATCCCCGCAAGGAATGCTCCCAGGACAGGGCTCAGAACTTTCCCGAACGTATTTGATGTTTCAATAACCCCGAGGGTACTGCTTACATCATGATCGCTCTTGAACATGTCTCCTACAAGTGGCAGGACAATAGGGGCAGCTCCGGCAGCCCCGACTCCCTGCAGCGCCCTGCCCGCTAGAATAATCCAATATGCATCATCCGCTTTCCAAGAAGCCCAGGCAGAAATGGCGCCTCCCAATGCAGTAATGATTAGGCTCGGTATGATCACTTTTTTCCGGCCGATATGGTCTGAAAGATACCCCGCAACCGGGATCAGGAAGATTGCAACTATAGAATAAACCGTAATGATCATACTTGTCTGAAACGGTGTAATGGACAATTTCTTTTCCATCGCAGGAAGGACGGGAATAAGCATGGAATTTCCAAGTGTCATGACGAGAGGAATGGATGAAAGGGACAGAATCGCCCATTTCTGCTTTGCTATTTCTCCCGACTTTCCAGCCTTACCTGCCTTTTTGGTACTTGATTGCTGGCATAGCTTTTCGCTGTAATCCATTATAAGCTGAACCGCCTTTGCGATATAATAGCAATAAAATAGTCCCCTGCAAAACATCAGGAAACCGACGAATGAACTTGCTGTATCTTTACTATTTACCAATAGCCGTTATTGTAGTAAAAAGAATATATCCTTTTAATTGAAAAGTGGGCGAACTTAGTGACCAAACCAAAAATCATTCAATTGGCAGCCGGAATGCCGAAAAACATTGAAAGCAATGGGAAGAAATACCTATCGGCAATGGGAAAAGAACCGGTAAGGGAAGCGTTTCTCTCTCGGGAAGGCCTGGCGGGGGACGGAATCGCCAACAGGGAATTCCATGGCGGTCCGGATAGGGCGTTATGCCTTTACCCTTTTGAGCATTATCCAAAGTGGGAGGAAGAGTTTGGCGTTAAGCTTGACCCGCCGGTATTCGGAGAAAACATTACCGCGGCAGGCATGCGTGAATCCGAGGTTTTTATTGGCGACATTTTTAAAATCGGTGGGGCGATCGTCCAAATTACACAGGGCAGGGTGCCATGTTCGACTATTTCAAGATTCAACTCAATTGATCCCTTTTTAAAAAGGGTTTACGAAACAAGTTTAACCGGCTACTTCTTCCGGGTGCTTGAAGAAGGAGTGATTCGAGTTGATTCGGACATAGTACTTTTGGAACGAAACGAACAGGGAATTACGGTTTTTTCCGCAACATCGGCAATCCTGCATAAGAAAAGGGATGCGGAATTTTTACAAAAGCTTGTAGCGCTTCCTGCTCTTGCGGAAGTGTGGCGGGACATGGCCAAGAAAATCTTACATGAGTAAATTAAAAGAAAAATAAGATTTGGGTTGACATTCTGAAAATTCGTTATTATGATAATAAACAATACATAAAGCGTTGACGAAGAGGAGTAGCATAGGCGGAAACCAAAGAGAGCTGATGGTTGGTGCGAATCAGCGTGGATGCCTGTGTGAATGGACTTCCGAGCTTCCTGACCGAACCCTTATAGCAGGGTGTAGGCTCAGGCGATCTGCCTAATCGTTACATCGGGCGCGCATTCGCCGATTTTCGGCTTGATGCGGACTAAGCGGGCTGTTTGTTCAGCCAATGAAGGTGGCACCACGGGTCTCCCGTCCTTTTTGGACAGGGGCCCTTTTTGCATTTTCGGGAAATGTTCCTGGCTATGTTAAGGTTAAATTTCTTAAAAAACTTCGGTCATTTAAATTGAATAAAGCAAATCGTTGAGCAAGGGGAGTAGGCTTTCATTGCCTGTCACAGAGAACCGGGAAGGGTGCGAACCGGTACAGGGAGGAAGGTTGAATGGGCTTGCGAGAGGCTGCCTGAATGACAGTAGGGCTGCACGGGTTTCCGCCGTTAAAAGGATAGGGTATCGGTTTAACTTCCCGTACCTGAAAGAGGGAATGCTCTGTTTTGGCATTCCAATTGAGGTGGCACCGCGGTTGCACAATCGTCCTCTATACACATGATTTCTATGTGTATAGGGGACTTTTTTTATTTCTTAATGGGATTTGAGGGCCACCTTTTCTGTTTTTTAAAAAATTGAAAGACAAGGAGTGATGTCGATGGGAGAGGCAGCTGGGACAGCAGCGAGGGTCCAGTACATTGAAATGCATGGAGACACCCTGACCCCCGTGTCCATTTTTCAAAAACTGGGAGGAAACAAAAAGTTCCTTCTGGAAAGTTCGTTAAAGCATACAGATGCCGGCCGCTATTCCTTCATTGGCGCAAATCCTGCATTTGAATTGATTGCCGATGGAACAAAAAGCCGATTGATTGACTCAACGGGAATGGAAACGGCAATTGACGGGAATCCGCTCAAGGTTATCCAAAAAATGATGCCAATTATCGAAACTAATATGCCATTCCCGTTCTTCGGGGGAGCAGCGGGCTATGCGGGCTACGATGTGGCCAGGCTTTATGAGGATATAGGCCACGTGCCCGACAGAGGGATTGGCATGCCGGATTGCCATTTCATGTTTTTTGAAGAAGTCATTGTATATGACCATCTGGAGCAAAAGGTCTACATAGCAGGAGTACCGCTCCTCCCAGCGACAACAGAGGAGAGCCTTGCAGCAAGGCTTGAAAAAAGAAGGCATGAACTGGCCAAGCCACATTGTGAAATTCATGCTGCGCCATTTTCACTCGGAGCTTTTACCGGCACAACCACCAAACCGGCATTCATTAATAAAGTTAAAACTGTCAAGCGGCATATAGAAGAGGGTGATGTTTTCCAGGCTGTTCTTTCCCGAAGGATGAGCGCGAAGTTCAAAGGTGATCCCTTTTCCTGCTACCGAAAGCTCAGGACGCATAACCCTTCCCCGTACTTGTTTTACTTCGAGTTCGGGGCATACACCGTAATGGGTGCTTCCCCGGAGAGCCTTATAAAAGTGAGTAAAAGGACGGTTTACACCAATCCAATAGCCGGTACAAGGCCGAGAGGGAAAAGCATGCAGTCAGATTCGGCACTTGCGGACGAATTGATACACGATGAGAAGGAACTGGCAGAGCATCGGATGCTCGTTGATCTCGGGAGAAATGATCTTGGCCGGATTTGCGAATTTGGAACAATACAGGTCAACAAATACCTGGAAATCGTGAAATACCGCCATGTAATGCATCTTGTTTCCGAATTGAAGGGAACACTGCGGCCCGAATTTTCAGCGATAGATGCTTTGGCAGCCTGCCTTCCAGCTGGGACGGTTTCCGGTGCGCCGAAAATAAGGGCGATGCAGATAATCAATGAGCTTGAAGGGACGAAACGGGGCCTCTATTCAGGAGCCATAGGATATCTATCGGCTGGGGGTGAGATGGACTTTGCCCTGGCAATCAGGACAATGGCCATTAAGGACGGGACAGCTTTTATCCAGGCGGGCGCCGGGATTGTGCAGGATTCAGTACCAGAGCTTGAATACGAGGAAACAATCCACAAACTAAAAGCTTTCTTGGGAGGGTTGGCATGATTCTGTTAATTGATAACTACGATTCCTTTACCTTTAATCTTTATCAGTATTTTGGAGAATTAGGGGAAAATGCTTTGGTCTTGAGGAATGACAAAATCACCATCCCGGACATTCGGATACTAAACCCAACAGCAATAGTCCTGTCACCAGGGCCGGGAAAGCCGGAGGACTCCGGGGTATGCATGGAAATCGTCCGGGAACTTCATCGGGATTTTCCTATCCTTGGCATATGCCTCGGGCACCAGGTAATCGTTAAAGCGTTTGGGGGAACTGTTAGAAAATCGCCGTCAATCCGCCACGGAAAGATTTCCCCGGTTACTCATAATGGAAGCGGGCTTTTTGAAAATCTGCCAAGGAATATGAGTGTGATGCGCTATCATTCACTCGTGGCAGGGAAAATGGATTTCCCGCAGTCTCTCGTTTTGGATGCGGTTGCGGATGATGACGGAGAGATCATGGCGGTCCATCACCGGGACTTTCCGGTATATGGAATCCAGTTCCATCCCGAATCCATTGGAACGCCATTCGGAAAACAAATCATTGAAAACTTTCTGAAGAAAATTGAAAGGAAGGATCGAAATGAAAGAGTACTTGCTTAAATTGTCTGATAGGGTCGCCCTAACTGAATTGGAAATGAAGGAAGCAATCGGAAAAATGCTGAATGGTGAAGCGGCAGAATCAGAAATCGCCGCCTTCCTCATGGCTTTGAAAATGAAAGGCGAGGAACCTGAAGAGCTGGCAGGCATGGCAAAAGCTTTAATGGATCAGGCACAAGGGTTTGAGAAAAAGGTACGCCATGCCATGGATAATTGCGGGACTGGAGGCGATGGCGCGTCAACGTTCAATGTTAGCACCACTTCCGCCTTTGTCATCGCGGGTGCGGGAGTAAAGGTAGCCAAGCACGGAAACAGGAGCATTTCAAGTAAGACTGGGAGCGCCGATGTTCTGGAGCATCTCGGCATTCGCCTTGATATACCGCCGGCTGTTTCCAGGAGAATTATTGATGAACTGGGAATCTCATTTTTGTTTGCGCCGCATGTCCACCCGAAATTGAAACAAATCACAACTGTTCGGAGGCAGCTGAAAATACCGACAGCGTTTAACCTGATTGGGCCCTTGTCTAATCCGATTGATTTGGATTACCAGCTTGTCGGGGTTTATAAATCGGAGTTCATCCCTTTATTTGCAAAAACACTTAGAGTTCTCGGCCGGAAGCGGGCAATTGTCATCAACGGGAAAGGCTCTTTGGATGAGGCTTCCCTTGAAGGAGAAAACAATCTGGCAATCGTTGAGGAAGGAGATATCAAGTATTTGAAGTTTACTCCCGAAGAAGCTGGGCTTGAGTCGTTTAGCAATTCCGAAATAAAAGGAGGCTCGGCCGGGGAAAACGCAAAAATCCTTTTGAACGTGTTACTTGGCAAAAAAGGGCCGTTCAGGGAGACTGTCCTATTGAACGCAGGATTGGGAATATATGCGGCAAGGTGCTCCGAAAGCATCATTGAAGGAATAGAACTAGCGAGGAGGAGCATTGATACCGGAGCAGCCTACAGTAAACTTGAAGGTTTGAGGGACTTTTCCGCCCAGATTCGAAAGGAGGCAATTTAAGTGGAGACAATCTTGAAAAAAATACTTGCAGAAAAAGAAAAGGAAGTTGCTATTTTAAAGAAAAAAGACATGCCGCTTTACGGCTGTCTGCCACAAAGAAAGCCGTTCATCCAAAAATTGAAGAAAGAAAAGAACGTGGCCATTATTGCGGAATACAAACGGGCCTCCCCATCGAGAGGACTGATCAATGGCATGATCCGCCCGGGCGAACAGGCAAAATCGTATGAGCAGGCCGGTGCCGCGGCTATTTCTGTGCTAACAGACCAGAAATTTTTTAATGGATCATTCGATGACCTGCGGGAGGTGAGGAGTGCAGTTGATTTGCCGCTCCTTTGCAAGGATTTCATTATTGACGAAGTTCAAATCGACCTTGCCTATCAGGCGGGAGCCGATATTATCCTATTGATTGCGGCTGCCCTTGAGGAAACGAAATTACAGTCTCTAAAAACTTATGCGGAATCGCTTGGGCTGGAGGTTCTTGTTGAAATCCATAATGAAGAAGAGCTTGCGATAGCGGTTAAAACCGGGGCAGAATTAATCGGAATTAATAACCGTGATTTACGGACTTTCAAAGTTTCATTGAATACAACCACAGAATTGGGGCCAAAGGTACGCGCTTCCGGAGCCTGCCTAATAAGTGAGAGCGGCATGAAAACGGCTGCGGATGCAAATCTTGCAGTGGGGGCTGGAGCGCAAGGGCTGCTAATTGGCCAGACGCTGATGGAGAGCGGAACCCTTGAGGAAAGCCTTCGGGAATTCATCGTACCAAAGATGGAGGTGGCGCAACGATGAAGGTGAAAATATGCGGAATTATGGATGCCCAGACTGCAAGGAAAGCAGTAGAGTTCGGAGCGGACGCGCTTGGCTTTGTTTTTGCCGAAAGCAAAAGGAGGATATCCCCTGATCTTGGAAGGGATATCATCGCTCATCTGCCTGCGGATATTCACAAGGTCGGTGTTTTTGTAAACGAACCAAAACAAAGAATTGAGGAAATTGCGGACTACTGTGGCCTCACCCATATCCAGCTCCACGGGGAGGAATCGCCCAATTTTTGCAAAGAAATATCCCTTCCCGTCATTAAAGCATTCAATATTGGCACCCCTGCCGATCTTGAGCTGGTTAATGAATATGCGTGCGATGGCTTTTTGCTGGACAGCCCAAAAGGCGCCTACAGGGGAGGAACAGGAATGTCGTTTGACTGGTCTATCCTCCAAGATGCGGAGTTGGATGGCAAAAGAATCATTCTAGCTGGCGGATTGAACAGTGAAAATGTCGCTGCAGCCATACGTACAGCCAATCCGTATATGGTTGATGTCAGCAGCGGGGTTGAAACGGACGGAAAGAAGGATTTAGAAAAAATCAACGATTTCATTCTTGCTGCAAAGCAAAGGGGAGGAGCAACTTTATGAAAACGTATACGATGCCGGACGAGAGGGGCCATTTCGGAACATTTGGCGGAAGATACGTTCCGGAAACATTGATGCAGGCAATCCTGCAAATGGAAGATGCTTACAGGGAGGCGAAAAATGACCCGTTATTTCAACACGAGCTGGATAGGCTTTTAAAAGAGTATGTCGGACGGGAAACCCCGCTTTATTTTGCCGAAAATCTGACAAGCCATGCGGGGGGTGCAAAGATTTATTTGAAGCGGGAGGATTTGAACCATACCGGCGCCCATAAAATCAACAATACGATTGGACAGGCGCTGCTGGCTTTAAGGATGGGAAAACGGAAAATTGTTGCGGAAACAGGAGCCGGTCAGCATGGCGTTGCAACGGCGACGGTCTGCGCTTTGCTGAATCTCGAATGCATCATCTTTATGGGGGCGGAGGATGTCAAAAGGCAGGCATTGAACGTTTTCAGAATGGAGCTATTGGGAGCAAAAGTTGTGAGTGTTCATTCAGGAAGCTCCACTCTGAAGGACGCGGTGAATGAGGCACTCCGTTATTGGGTTGCCAATGTGGATGACACGCATTATTTATTGGGGTCTGTCATGGGCCCGCACCCTTTCCCGATGATCGTGCGTGATTTCCAAAGCGTGATTGGAAAGGAAACGAAAAGACAATTTTCCGAAAAAGAGGGTCGTCTCCCTGATGCCGTTGTTGCCTGTATCGGCGGCGGAAGCAATGCGATGGGGATGTTTTACGATTTTATCGAAGACCAGGAGGTCAAGCTTTTCGGCGTTGAAGCTGCGGGAAGCGGACTCGGTACTCCATTCCACGCCGCTTCATTAACAAAAGGAAAACCGGGAGTCCTTCACGGTGCATTCATGTACCTTCTTCAGGACAAGGACGGCCAGATTCAGGAGGCCCATTCAATCTCAGCTGGGCTTGACTACCCGGGCGTTGGTCCCGAGCACAGTTATCTGAAGGATAACGGAAGGGTAGAATATGATTCGATTACGGACGAAGAAGCACTGTCCGCATTCAAGCTGCTGGCTGTCAAGGAGGGGATTATCCCGGCACTTGAAAGCGCGCATGCAGTCGCCTTTGCGGTAAAGCTTGCCGCAAAAATGGATTCGAGCGAATCTGTTGTTGTCTGCCTGTCAGGAAGAGGGGACAAGGATGTCGAAACAGTTAGACAAAAATTTGAGGGAGGGGAAGCACATGAGTAGATTCGCTGAAAACTTTAGGCGGTTGAAAGAAGGCAATGAAAAGGCATTTGTCCCGTATATAATGGCTGGCGACGGCGGGCTGGAATGCCTTGCGGAAAGGCTTGTCCTTCTCGAGAGGCTGGGCGCTTCCGCCATAGAAGTCGGCATTCCCTTTTCCGATCCTGTAGCAGACGGCCCGGTCATCCAGGAGGCGGGATTAAGGGCGCTTGCAAACGGAACGACACTAAAGGGAACCATTGAACAAATTGCCGAAGCCCGTGCTTCGGTTTTAATCCCGATTATCGTCATGGCGTATGTAAATCCGATCCTCGCATATGGTATTGCCGAATTCTGCAAGGACAGTAAGGAAGCTGGCATTGATGGACTGATTATTCCCGACCTTCCCTTAGAGGAAGAAGGATTGATGGAGCCATTCCTGACAGATTCGGGAATCGAATTGATTCGTCTGGTCACGCTGACAACACCTGTTGAAAGAATAAGGGCCATTTCGGAAAAAGGGAACGGGTTCGTATATGCTGTTACTGTTAAAGGGGTAACCGGCGGCAGAGGCAGCTTCGAGGAAGGGCTGGCTACTTTTCTCTCCAAGGTGAAGAGTGTCAGCAGACTTCCCGTATTTGCCGGATTCGGCATTTCAAGCGCAGAACAGGCGCATGAACTCGGTTCCTATTGTGATGGCGTCATTGCCGGAAGCACGATTGTCCAGCTTCTTCATGAGGGGAGATTGGCTGAATTGGAGGAGCTCGTTTCCTGCTTTAAAAAGGAAAAGGAGTCTGCCTTGTGAGGCGTTCATCTTGGCGGAATAAAGAAAAACCACATCATTAGCGGTGTGGTTTTTCGGCTGTTGCAGAGACGGTAAGGGTGGGGTGGACTTTTTTAAAGATAATACAGTTATTTTGCAGTCCCGCCGCTTTCAGGCCAGCCTCAAGCTGTTTCCCTAGTTCCCTCGCAGTATTATTGTTGTCCCCTTCCTCCCTGGGCTGGACTGTAATCACTACCCTGCCGCCTGGTTTGAGTGAAGTTGCAATTCTGTTTAATGTTTCCTGTTTGTTTTTCCAAAGCGGATAATTGTTGACAGAGAAAACCCGGTCATATTGTTCTTTAGGAAAATCAAAACATGAAACTTCGCCCTGCCACAGCTTTATTGTTCCTGTTTCGACTAAATGGTAATGCTTCTTTTCCGTTTCTTGTTTCATTTTCGGCGAAAGGTCAATGCCCTCTATCAGGCAATCTGGAAAACGCTCTGCGATGGCTCCAATGGCGTAGCCGGGGCCAAAGCCAATTTCGAGGACCCTTTGCCTATTGGAAAGGGAGAGTTGGCTGATTGTCCATTCATTGATTTTCTTATTTTCCATGTACATGATCTTACCTGCGATTTTACCTAAAAAGCCGCCTGGCACCCTGAAGTGCTTTGCCATTTTCTTCATCGTTCATACCCCCTGTTCGACTTTTACCCCAAAATCGGCACATCAATGCAAAACGTTCCAACCGAAACGTGCGAATTGTTACAGAAGATTGACTGACATTCTACTATACTAAAAGTAGATTGGCGGGAAAGAGATATGAGGGAAGAAAGGGTGGGACAGATGCGGCTGTACGAAGAAATTTTAAGGATTCTCGATGAAAAAGGGCCATTGCCGCTCTCCGCCCTCTGCAATGAAGCAAAGTCGCTTTTTGAAAATGATGGTTTTACCCCAGGCCCAGCCGAAATCTGTACGGTTCTGAATAGAAAAAAAGAGCTATTCACACTTCATGATGGCCTGGTCTCCATCGAACCAGCCAAACAGCCTTTATATTTGACCGTTATCACCGAGCTTCCAGGTACGGGGGCATATGAATTAAGGGTTGATTTTACAAAAGGCTATTTCACATGTATTGAATGGCGGGACAAGGATTGCCCACGATTCCCAAGTATTCCGGAACAAAGGTACCCCGGAGATATGGCGGTTTTCAAAACAAATGTCTACAAATCGGCAATTTGGAACTGGGATAATAGCTATTATCCGGGAGAAGGTATCATCCTCGATGGCTTTAACTGGTCCGTTAAGCTTAAAACAATTAACGCTGTTTATGAAAGAAGCGGCACCAATAAATTTCCTGTTAAGTGGAAAGTTCTATGGAGGGGAATTCGTGAGCTGACAGGCTATCCTTTTGGGTAGCCATTTTTTGTTGGTGTGAAATTTTTCATCCGTTGGAGGAATCAATAACTTAACAAGGCCTCTTGAGGGTATTACGTTAGGCTTTCAGAGAAAGTCACGATGAGTGACAAGCGTAGGCCGGAATCGCGTTAGGTTGTCAGGGAAAGACCGGATGAGTGACAAGCGGAGGCAGAAAATTAGTGGCTGCAAAAATAGACAACATTCAGCGGAAAAGATGCGTAAAATTTAGCAAAAGATTGGTTGTATAGAGCAAGGACATTTGCAAATACGCCTGAATCCTATAAAATAAGAAAATAAAGTATAAAACACAGAGGTGCCAATCCAATTTTGAGAGAAATTACAATAGAAGAACTATTTTCAGCCAAAAATCCAGTTGTGTTCGATGTTCGTTCACCAATAGAATTCAAAGAAGGGGCCATTCCCGGAGCTAAGAACGTTCCTTTGTTCACTGATGAGGAGCGGGCAAAGATCGGCACCCTTTACAAAAAAGAAGGTTCCGACGCCGCAAAGTGGCTTGCAATGGAGATTGTTTCACCAAAAATCCCACAAATGCTTCGAACAATCCGTGAATATGCCGGCCCAACCGGACTGCCTGTCGTCCAATRCTGGCGCGGAGGGATGCGGAGCAAGGCGGTCACATCCTTCCTTGAATTTTCCGGCATTACGGCAAGGAGGCTCCAGGGAGGCTACAAGGCTTACAGGCAATATATTTTGAAAAGAATTCCCGAGCTGCTCCCTGAAAAGTCGGTTGTCATCCATGGCATGACTGGCACCGGGAAGACAGAGGTGCTGCATATCCTCGAGCGGAAAGGTTATCCCGTTGTGGATCTTGAACGGATGGCGGGCCATAGGGGATCAATATTCGGCGCCATCGGGCTTGGTGAGGGAAACACCCAAAAAATGTTCGATGCGCTATTATTCGAGCGGCTTGCCGAATTGAATAAACCTCCGTATACAATTATGGAAGCCGAAAGCAAACGGATCGGACGGATTGTCCAGCCCGATGAATTGATGGATGTGAAAACGAACGGCATCCACATCCAAATCCACTTGCCGCTTGAAGTACGGATCAGCCATATTGAACAGGAGTACATCTCTCCTTACAAGGACGAGCCATGGTACCATGAAAAAGTGAAGGAAGCTTTGGACCGTATCATGAAACGCATCAAGTCCCAAGAAGCGAAGGAAGTGCTAAAGGAGTGCCTCGCCGGCAAGGACTATTCCGGGATGATCAGAATCCTGCTCGAATCCTACTACGATCCGATGTATGAGCATAAACAGCTTGAATACTTTGGTGATTTTAAAGAGATTTTTGCGGAAACGTTTGAGGAAGCAGCCGCTAAGATAGAGGACTATTTAAAGGAATTGTCATTGGGCCCAGTTTCCGCGGTTCAAGGCTAAAGGGAAAAAGCATCCACGGGATGCTTTTTTACATTCCAGAGAAATCAGGAAGTACGTCCTCTTTCAATTTCCAAAAATTTAAACAGCCGCCGGCATGGAGCCGGCGGCTGAGTTCACTTGGCGATGTTAAAGTTTACTTACATTACTTTTTGAAAGGCCTAAGCCCCCTGCGCTGAATCTCATCTTTCAGGATTTTAATCCATTCTTTCTCCGTCCCAGTCTTCATTGCATCACGATAAGAAACGACAAGCTGCTCATTGCTCATAATTTTCATTGGTTTGTAATGCCCTCCTTGGAAACGTAGATTGAATATTCAGTTTCTAACATTGTAAAGCTTAAATCAGCTTTTGGGAAGCCTTTTTTAGAAAATATTTAAAAACAGTACAAAAGGACGGGCAACACAACTTATTTCCTAAAAGGTTGCTAACTTTTCTTATTCCAAAAATATTCTGAGATGTTTCGGACAAATCCCTCCCGTGGTAAAGAAAGAATGCCACCCTTTAAGAAAGAGGTAGAGATAGATGAAAAAAGACAACGGGTTTTATAGGCTCCATTATGGCAACAACCATTATACAAATCTGCAATTTATCCGAAAAGATCACATATGCAATACTTCTTATATGACGTTCAAGGATACACTGAACGGGGATGTTTTCACGTTTGAAACAGATCAAATAAGGGAGCTCGAATTCACACAGTTTCTGGATATTCCGCTGCCAACGTACACGGTGCCCCTTGCGGATACCGCCCCGTATTCATTATACTGATGTCATATACTTATAAGGGGGCCATATGATGAGGCATTTGGATTGGCAAGAAAAAGAAACTGTTAAAAAAGTGAAATGTGTTCACGCCAACGCAAAAAAATACATCGTCAACAATGTCCTGACGCCAGGTAACGTTTATGACGTTAAAAATGAAACGGATGAGTTTTATTTTGTTGTAGACAATACCGGTAAAGTTGGTGGATATTACAAGGAATATTTTCAGGAAAGCTAATTGGGCTGCCGGTTAACCCGGCGGCTTTTTGCATTTGCAGGACCTGAGGGGGAGATGAAGCTCATGATCTTTCGCGTGCCAATTATAAGGGATTATGTAATTTTGGAAGAGATGGGAACCGGCCATTCTAATGAGTTGTGGGAGGCTGGAAAGCAAACTGAAATCTGGCGGTTCATGGCCACGAAAATTTCCACAAAAGCCGAAATGGGACAGGTGATTAAAGCCGCCCTAGAGGAAAAAAAGAAAGGTGTCCAGTTCCCCTTCATCATACGAAGAAAATCGGATAGGAAGATAATCGGGAGCACACGATACCTTGATATATCCCAGCAAAACAAAAGCCTTGAAATCGGCTGGACCTGGCTGAACCCAATCGTATGGAAGACAGCCGTAAATACAGAGTGCAAATATCTGCTTTTGGAAACAGCTTTTGAGGAACTTGGGTTCAACAGGGTGCAGCTAAAAACGGACGGGAGGAACGTTGTCTCGCAAAGGGCAATCGAACGGATTGGCGCAGTAAGAGAAGGCGTCCTTAGGCAGGAGAGGAAGCTGCAGGATGGATTTATCAGGGATACGATTGTGTATAGCATCCTTGCTTCCGAGTGGCCAGCGGTAAAAGAGGGACTGCTGAAGAGGCTGGGCCAGGGTAAACAAATTTCGCAGTGAAAGAATGTGTTAATTCATGATATATGTCTTTGTCGGTATTGGCGGTGCAATGGGCAGCATACTTCGCTATTTCCTTACATATCTTCATTCGCCTGAGTCGGTGATCCCTTATGGAACATTGTTCGTCAACCTGACTGGGTCTTACGTGCTTGGCTGGTTCACCGCAAGGTTCATCGGTTTTAAAAAGCTGAATCCGCGTCTATCCGCCGCTTTTTCAACGGGGCTTCTCGGTTCGTATACAACTTTTTCAACCTTTTGCCTGGAGTTGGTTAAGCTTATGGAATCCGGGCACTATTTTTACTCTTTTGCCTATTTAGTCGTCAGTCTGGCAGGCGGGTTCCTTCTCTCCTGGCTTGGATATAGGACCGCTTTTGTGAAAAGAGGGGGCATGCAAAGATGAATTTGCTAATGATTGCGGTTGGAGGTTTTCTCGGGGCTGTCTGCCGGATGTTTTTTTCCCGCCGGCTGAATAGGGAGGAAGCTTTTCCGGTCGGCACGATGCTTGCGAATTTCATCGGCTGTTTGCTGCTTGGTTTTTTGGCGGGCAAAGCGGCTAGCGGTAACGTATATGCCTTATTCGGGATTGGCTTTACGGGCGCCCTTACGACGTTTTCAACGTTCATGCTTGAACTGGTTAAGGCGCCCGGCAGAAATCTCCGCCTTCGATACATGGCCGCAAGCTTGGCAGGCGGTATTTTATTGGTTTATATAGGACTCTTGCTAGGAGAGTGGCTTTAAAGGAAGTGCCGGATTCGGTGCTTCCTTATTTATTTTTAAAGGAAAATGAAAACGATTTTTTACGGTAATGAGCATGTTACATTATTAATAGTATCATCCTTTATCATCAGTTGACTTTGGATGGAGAAATAAGGATTAAGTAATCATCAAAACCCTCCTAAAATAATTTTTTCCACATATCCTCCCCTAATTTCTTGTTTCAAATTTAGTTCCTGATTAACAGGACCGTCATCAAAAAATACTTTCCATAAATCCGTGTTTGGCGGGAAAAGCTTTGTTTTATCATGGAACGAAGCTTTTTTTATTTTCTGTATTATAACTTTCCCTAATATCGCTTTATTTAGCAGGATAGGTTTTGAATATGAATCTTTCCATAAAAAATTCTTGCAAAATAGAAAATTCCCCGCTAAAATAAACAACATAACTTTATCTCGCTAAAGAATTAGAGAATTAGAGAATTAAAGAATTAGAGGAGGAATCATCATGAAAAAAGCATTCAAGTTTGTACTTATCCTTATGGTGGCATTAATGGCAACCGCCTGTGGGGCAAAGCAGGACATTCCGGAAGCAGCAGGCAAAGCCGCGGAGAAGTCCGCAACGAACGGGAACACGCTGGAAGAAATAAAGAAGAAGGGCGAGATTACAATCGCCGTTGACGATACGTTCCCACCGATGAATTACAGGAACGACAAAAATGAATTGGTTGGTTTTGATATTGACCTCGCAAAGGCGGTTTCCGAGGAGCTTGGAGTCAAGGCGAATTTTATCCCGACAGCATGGGATGGAATCCTGCCAGGACTAGATGCAAAACGCTATGACATCATCATGTCTTCAATGGGCATTACCGAAGAGCGGAAACAGAAAGTTGATTTTGTTGAATACTTGCGATTGGGCCAGATTCTTGCAGTTCAAAGCGGCAACCCGCTAAATATTCGTACAAAGGAAGATTTGTCAGGGAAAAAGGTCGGGGTCCAGATGGGTTCGACAAGTGAAAGCGCGGCAAGAGAGATTGATGGAGTAAAGGAATTGAAGGCGTATAACGGCTACACGGATGTCTTTAATGACCTTGCGCTTGGGCGGGTTGAAGGGGTCATCGTCGCAGAGGCGGTAGGCAGGTATTATAAGACTCTTAAACCGAAAGTTTTTGATGTAGCAGGAGATCCATTCTTGAAGATGCCAGTCGGGATCGCGGTCCGGAAAGACGATGATTCGCTTGAAAAAGCATTGAATGATGCTGTTCAAAAATTAAAAGAAGATGGTACATTCTCAAAGATCAGCAATAAATGGTTTGGGGAGGATGTAACCAGACAATAGACACTTTAAGCAGGATGAAGGAGAGAGGAAAACAATGGATTTTTTCACATTTGCTCTTACGTATCTCCCCTATTTGCTGAAAGGGGCCCTCGTGACAATTGAAATTGCTGTTATCGGGATTGCAGCCGGCAGTATCATCGGCTTGTTCCTTGGGCTTGGAAGGGTATCAAAGGTAAAGTTTTTTTCGAAAATCAGCGGGTTATATGTTTGGGCGGTCCGCGGAACGCCGCTATTGCTGCAGTTGTTTGTTATCCACTTCGCGATTCCATCGATGTTCAGCGCGCTGACGATGCCGCCGTTCGTTTCTGCCTGCATTGCACTTTCGCTGAACGCGGGCGCCTATATCGGGGAAATTGCCCGGGGCGCCATTCAGTCAATTGACAAAGGGCAAATGGAAGCTGCAAGGTCCCTAGGGCTTAATTACCGCCAGGCAATGCGCTATGTCATTATTCCGCAGGCTTTCCGCCGCATGCTGCCGCCACTTGGAAATGAGTTTGTTGCCTTGATTAAGGAATCGTCGCTAGTTTCAACAATTGCGCTCTATGATCTGCTTCGGACAGGGCAGCAAATCATCAGCAGCACATACCGCTATATGGAGATTTTTATTATGGTCGGGGCAATCTATTTATTGCTAACAACCTTTATGACAGCAATGGTTGGAAAAATTGAACGCAGGGTAAGCGTGTACGAATAATTGGCCGCAACGAACTTAAGATTGCAAAAAATCCGGGGCTGTCTGCGAAATACCAATTGCCAAAGTGGCAGGCAATAGGGTAGTTTTAAAAGGATAATGGCTTAATTTTACGACCCCTCCGGGTGGACTTTTTAAAATGATAACCCGTGGTATTCTTTGGGAGGAAAATTTAATGGCAGCAGTAAACGAAGTAATCAAGGATAAAGTTGAACAATTGTTTCCTAGGCTGGTGGAGATGAGACGGCAGCTTCATATGTATCCCGAGCTGAGCAACAAGGAATTCAAAACGACAAGACAAATTAAGAAGTGGCTTGAAGAAAGCGGGATAAAGACTATCCCACTAACCATGCCAACAGGCACGGCCGCTGAGATCAAGGGAAGGGATGCCGGTGGACCGACTGTTGCAATTCGCGCGGATATTGATGCTCTGCCAATCCAGGAAGAATCCGATCTTCCATTCCGGTCGAAAGTAGACGGCGTCAGCCATATGTGCGGACATGATGTGCATACGGCCATTGCCCTGGGAGCTGCAGTAATCCTGCAGGAAATGGCCGACGAGCTTCCCGTTAATGTCCGTATCCTGTTCCAGCCGGCCGAGGAAGCTGAAGGCGGTGCGGAAGGAATGATTAAGGAAGGACTTCTTAAAGGAGTCAACTCAATCATTGGCCTTCATAACAGCCCGGAATTGCCAACAGGCACTGTTGGAGTCAAAGAAGGGTTTCTAATGGCTAGTGTCGATGATTTTTGGATTACCATTAAGGGAAAAGGCGGGCACGCAGCACTTCCGGAGAAAACAATCGATCCGATCGTCATCGGCAGCGCGATTGTCGGGCAGCTGCAAACAATCGCGAGCAGGACAATTTCCGCGAAGGAGTCAGCAGTTGTAACAATTGGTTCATTCCAGGCGGGTGCGACGAACAATGTCATCCCAGATACCGCAATGCTAAAGGGGACAGTTAGGACATCCAATGAACAGGTAAGGCGTAAGATAGCTGAAACCTTCAAGCGGGTTGTGACAAATACAGCCTCCGCGCTTGGCGGGGATGTAGAGATTGATTATCAATTCCTATTGCCTGCTGTCTTTAATGACGCGGGGGTTACAGCGATTGTCCGCGAAGTTTCGGAAACGATTGTCGGAAAGGAAAAAACAGTTGTAGCCGAGCCAACGATGGGCGGGGAGGACTTCTCCTTTTACCAGCAGGAAGTCCCTGGATGTTATGTCTGGCTGGGGTCCGGCAATGAAGCGAAGGGAATAAAAGAAATGTGGCACCATCCGAAATTCATGGTTGATGAAGAAGCAATGAAAATCGGTGTTCAGCTGATGGTCCAATCGGCAATCCGCCTTTTGGAAAAGTCAACAACCCATGACTAACTCCACGAGTGTTATCGATTAATTCTAAACAAACAACCTTCCCGAATTTATTTCCGGGAAGGTTGTTGTTTTTATTTTTGTAGAGAAACTTTCGCCTCTGCCTTGGGAATCTGGTAAAGGCGTCTGCTGATCAGCGTTTGCAAAATGAGGAACGCACCGCCGACTGTCCAGTAAAGCGGAAGGGCGGCTGGCGATTTCAAGGAAAACATGACGATCATAATCGGCGACAGAAGCCCCATGTACTTCATTTGTTCCTGCTGCTGGGCAGGCATGCTTGATTGGGATACCTTGAATTGCAGGTAATAGATAAGCCCGGCAATTAGGGTAATGATCATATTCGGGCTTCCAAGGCTGAACCAAAGGAATTTATGGGATGCTATTTCCGATGAGCTGCGAATCGCATAGTAAAAGCCTGTTAGAATCGGCATTTGAATCAGGACTGGCAGGCACCCCATGTTCAAAGGGTTGACACCATACTTTTGGTACAGTGCAAAGGTCTGGCTCTGTAATTCCTTTTGCTTGGCAGGGTCCTTTTCAGCCTTGATTTTCTTTTGCAATGCATCTAGTTCCGGCTTCAGGCTGTCCATTTTGCTTTTCATGGCCAATTGATTTTTATATTGGCGGAGCATGAGTGGCATCAGCGCAAGCCTGATGATAAAGGTAATCAGGATAATCGCGAGTCCGTAATTCCCCCCGAACAGCTCACCGAAAAAATGGATGGCCGATCCGAATGGATGGACGATGAATCTTGTAAAAAAGCCCGCATCCCCATTTGAAGAAGATGAGCAGCCAGTCATGGCGATAACTGCAATGAAAAGGATAGTTGACAATAAAAGACTATTTTTATGTTTCATATTTCCTCCTGGTTAGTTAATTTGCGTTAACTGGCAGGGAGGAAATGCGGTTCTTCCGAGTCATCGTGTGAACCGTATTTTATTCGTATATATTTTCCGATCCAAATAAGTATGGAATTTACTATTTGTCTAAAGTTCTTATCCTGGATTGCCGAAAGGTTCAGCGCGGATAAGCCTGTATCCTGTTTTTCAATTTCCGCGAAGGATAGTTCGGTTCCCACATCAATCAGGAGTTTCAGAGCAATCCCAAGATAGATACCGGTATAGATTGCCGTCCAGGCATTTATGTCATACAGTTCCACAAGCAAATCTATCATGGAATCACCACCTTCGTGCAGATAAAAAAAGTATATAGCAGAATTCGGAAACAAGCAATGTGAATGAATGGAAAAAAATGTCGAGCAAGTTGGCTGCTCAGGCAAAAAAAGAAGCCGGAAATCAGCTTCTATTTAAGCACTATGTTTCATGTTGTTTTGAACTGGAAGGAGCAGGTTGGCAGATACGAGCCGCCTTCTGACGCCTATACCAATCGATGCTGCAAGCGCCGCTTTGATGATTCCCACAGGGATGAATGGATAAAAACCTCCTTTAAAAGCAGAGGCCCATTCAAGGCCAGCGGACATTTTCAGCCAAAAAGTTCCGAAAGCCAGCGTAACAATCATCCCGATTGTGTTAGCAATCATTGCGTTTTTCACCGTGAAGGATGTCCTTTCCATATACCAACCTATTAGGAAGGCGGTAGGGACAAAGCCGACGAGGTAGCCGCCAGTAGGGCCGAATAAAATGGAAACACCTGATTTCATTTCGGCAAAAACAGGCACGCCCACAGCGCCTAAAGCAAGGTAGACGAGAATTGACAGCGTGCCGTAACGGGAGCCCAGGATCGTTGCGGCAAGGCCAATCGCAAGCGTTTGTCCTGTAATCGGCACAAGTGGCAAGGGAATTGTCATCTGTGCCAGCACCCCTGTTATGGCGGCGAATAAAGCCGCGAGAATCATCCTTCTTAAACGTAATTGATCATTTGTCATTGCTACTCTCCCCTTTTGTTGTGTTAACCTAATTTATGTATTGGTTGACAATAAACACTTTATAACGGAGGAGAGTTGTTGTCAATATGGAAGTTCACCAATACGCCACAGTATCGAGAAGGCCAATAACAATCAGGAAAACACCTGCGGTTTTTTGGACAAAGGAGCCAAATTTCCGGCTCTTTCGTAAAAGGGCGCCATCCATCCCAAAGAACCAGACAATCATCAAAAAGACAATTAACGGAAGGGAGGTGCCGACCGCGAAAATCGATGGAAGAATTACTCCATATGAGGTACTTAGGACAATTGGCATCAATGTGATAAAAAACAGGATGAACATCGTCGGGCAGAAAGAAATTGAAAACGCCGTTCCCATTAGGAATGAACTCCACTTCCCCCCAGAGCGGTTGGCGGGGATAAATGAAAATATTTTATCAAGGAACCCCAATCTAAACCACCCTGCCAAAAACAGGCCGAGGAGGATAATGAATGGGCCAATCACTTTCCTTGATGCTGCGAAGAAGGTTATCAGTGTATCCTGGAATTCCCGGCCAATCGCCCAGACTGACAACCCAAGCAAGGAGAACACAACTATTTTTCCAAAAATAAAAAACAGGGCGTTCGCAGTCTGCCCGGGGGCCTGAATGCTTTTATTCCCATAAAAAGTGATGGCGCTGATATTACCCGTCAGCTGGCATGGTGCCAACGCTCCGACAATTCCGAGCAGAAAGGCGGCAAGTATAGGGAACTGGCCGGATGGGTCCACCATCGACAGAAAAGGCGTGCTCAGGAAGTTGCTGATGCTTGTAAGAATTTGGTGCATGGAGCATTCCCCCAAACGAATATCTTTCTTTTAAAATAACATGAAAATATGGAGAAACAATGCAGGACATGTGTGAATATATAAAATCTACGTAAGGTAAATAGAAAAAATGCTGCCGGCTGACAGCATTTTCTCTATAGTACGATCAGGGCCGATTCGTTCATCTGAAATTCAGCTGAAATCCACTGCTGATGCAAGGTTACTTTATAAAAAGGATGGGGCATTCCACGACTTTGTAATAATCTCATAGGCTTGCTGAACTTTCTCTTCGCTCGGCGGTTCAACATCCATGAGTGGGTATTCGTGGCCCAGGGCTTCCCATTTATACACGCCGAGCTTATGGTACGGGAGAATTTCCGCCTTTTGTACGTTCGCGAGCGTTCCGATAAAGTCACCCAATCTACTAAGATCTTCATGTGTGTCCGTCACGCCGGGAACGAGGACATGCCGAACCCATACAGGAATAGTTTTGTCAGACAAATATTTTGCAAACTCGAGGATATGGTCATTCGCCATGCCTGTAAGATTGATATGTTTTTTTCGGTCAATATGCTTCAGGTCAAGCAGGACGAGGTCTGTATACTCCATTAATTCGTCGAGCTGGTCGAGGAAATGCCTTGAGCTTGAAAAACATCCTCCTGATGAATCGATTGTCGTATGGATTCCCACTTTTTTGCATTCCTTGAACAACTCAATCAGGAATGGTACCTGAAGGAGGGGTTCACCGCCGCTTACCGTGATTCCTCCACCCGACCCTTCAATGAAAGGAAGATAGGAACGGAAATCATCCATAATTTCAGAAACGGACATCTGCCTGCCGGTTCCTATTTCCCATGTATCGGCATTGTGGCAAAACTGGCAGCGAAGCAGGCATCCCTGGGTGAAAATCACGTAGCGGATTCCCGGCCCGTCGACCGTTCCGAATGTTTCGATTGAATGAATATTTCCGTTCATGGTTGATTCTCCTTTCAATGGGAGGGGCGGACAGCTGCCCGGACCCTATCCGTTACAGCGATTCATGGAATGTCCGGTTGATGACGTCCATCTGCTGTTCCCTTGTGAGCTTAATAAAGTTTACCGCATAACCGGAGACCCGGATTGTCAGTTGCGGATAAAGTTCCGGATGCTCCATCGCATCCATCAGTGTTTCCCTGTTAAAGACATTGACATTGAGGTGGTGGCCCTCTTTAATTGCATACCCGTCGAGGATGGATACAAGATTGTTGATGCGGCTATCGTCTTCCTTGCCCAATGCCTTTGGCACAATCGAGAACGTATTTGAAATTCCGTCAAGTGAATATTCATAAGGAAGCTTTGCGACAGACGATAGGGAAGCAAGCGTCCCTTTTGTATCGCGGCCATGCATTGGGTTTGCGCCTGGTGCGAATGGTTCGCCAGCACGGCGGCCGTCAGGAGTATTTCCTGTCTTTTGGCCGTAGACAACATTGGACGTAATCGTCAGGACCGACATGGTTGTCATCGAATTTCTATATGTTTCATGTTTTCGAAGCTTGTTCATAAAAGTTTTTACAAGATCGACGGCGATGCTGTCAACTCGGTCATCGTTGTTTCCGTACTTAGGATAATCGCCATTCACTTCAAAATCGACGGCGATGCCATTTTCATCGCGGATTACTTTTACTTCGCCGTACTTGATCGCACTTAGCGAGTCTGCGACAACACTTAGCCCCGCGATACCCGTTGCCATTGTACGGAGAATCTCGGAATCATGCAGCGCCATTTCAATCCGCTCATAGCTGTATTTATCATGCATGTAATGAATGACATTCAGCGTGTTAATGTATAGGCCGGCAAGCCATTCCATCATGTTATCGAACTTCTTCATAACTTCTTCGTAGTCGAGGACATCGGAAGTAATTGGTGCATAATCAGGCCCGGCCTGAATTTTCAGCTTTTCATCGACTCCGCCATTGATTGCATAAAGGAGCGCTTTTGCAAGGTTGGCCCGGGCTCCGAAAAACTGCATTTGCTTGCCAATGGCCATCGCGGATACGCAGCAGGCAATACCATAATCGTCGCCCCACTCAGGACGCATGATGTCGTCGTTTTCATATTGAATCGAACTTGTCTGGATGGACATCTTCGCGCAGTATTTTTTGAAATTGGCCGGAAGCTGTGTTGACCATAGGACGGTCAAGTTCGGCTCTGGGGCCGGGCCAAGATTGTCAAGGGTGTGCAGGAAGCGGAACGAGCTCTTTGTTACGAGCGGGCGTCCATCCAGGGCAATTCCGCCAATCGATTCGGTTACCCAGGTCGGGTCTCCGCTGAATAGTTCATTGTAATCAGGCGTACGCGCGAATTTCACAAGGCGCAGTTTCATGACAAAATGGTCGACAAGCTCCTGTGCTTCCGTCTCTGTCAACACGCCGTTTTCCAGATCGCGCTCAATGTAAATATCCAGGAAAGTCGATACGCGGCCAAGGCTCATCGCCGCTCCGTTTTGCTCCTTAATAGCTGCTAGGTAGCCAAAATACAGCCATTGGAAAGCTTCGGCAGCATTTGAAGCAGGGGAAGAGATATCATAGCCGTAGCTCTTCGCCAGTTCCTTCAATTCATCAAGGGCGCGGATTTGCTCTGCAAGCTCCTCGCGGTGGCGAATTGTCGTTTCGGTCATTACGCTGCTTGTTGCTTTTACATCTTTCTTCTTTTCCTCAATCAGCAAGTCGACGCCGTAAAGCGCTACCCTGCGGTAGTCCCCAATGATACGGCCGCGCCCATATGCGTCCGGAAGGCCAGTGATGATTCCCGCTTTACGGGCGAGCATCATTTCATCGGTATAGGCATCGAACACACCCTGGTTATGGGTTTTCCGGAAGTCCGTGAAAATCCGTTCAATTTCCTCGTTCAGCTTATAGCCATACGCTTCACAGGCTGCTTTCGCCATGCGGATTCCGCCGAATGGCTGCATGGAACGGTTAAACGGCTTATCGGTCTGGAAACCGACAATCTTTTCCAAGTCTTCGTTCAGGTATCCCGGCCCATGTGATGTGATCGTGGATACTGTTTCGGTATCCATATCGAGAACGCCGCCTTTCTCGCGTTCCTGCGCCGTTAGGTCCATAACCTGTACCCAAAGGGCTTTTGTTGCTTCTGTCGCTCCCGCTAGAAAAGAATCATCGCCTTCGTATAGATTGAAGTTGTTCAAGATAAAATCCCTTACATTTACCTCATTTGCCCACTTACCAGTTTTGAAGCCTTTCCAGTGCGAAAGCTTCCGATTGGTATTAACCATTGTGGTTTGAGCCATTTTGGTTCACCTCTTCATTTATTTTGAAAACTATATAACAGTTTTATTGATATTATCTTACCTCGAGTATAACAGATGGAATGTGAGAAAAATCACCCTAAATCGGCCTTAATTGTTACTATATTGTGAAACTTGATTTTATTAAGGATTAGAGGTTTTTGTATATTTTCAGAAAAATAGAAAAGCAAATATCTGTATTAGTCCTGTATGCTTGTATCGTAAAACTGTTATACAAGAGAAAAGCTTTATTATCAACATTTTTACAATGGAGATACTGTGAACAGGAAGTTTAAAAGGAAAAACAAAAAAGCTGCCCCCCGTTTCCGGCGCGCAGCTCCCAATCCGCTAGTCGACGTTAATATAGGCAATCATCGGTCCGTTGTGCTCTTTATCCGGGTGGATCTCACAAATTAGCCTGTATGTCCCTTCTTTATCAAAAGAAAGGTCCACCACTGTTTCTTCACCCTTTTTAACGGTTCCTTTTATTGAAGTATTTTCAATGTGGAAAGGATGCTCTTTGCCGTTCACCCCATAAATAATTAAACGCACCTTTTCTCCTTTTTCCATAAAAATTGTTCCCGGATCCCATCTGTAAGCCTCAATTTTCTTGCCGCTTGGTAGTGTTGACATAAACTCACCGGTGACCATGTGGATTTCTCTTGGTGAATTCCCTGCTGTTTCATTAAACACCACCGTATCGCCTGCCTTTAAAAACCACCAACCGGCAGCTAAAACAATTCCGATCGCTGCTGCAAGAAAGATGATTGCCGTTCCTTTTCTAATTGTTAAAAATTGCATGAGGTTCCCTCCCAATCTTTGTCCTATTTTTAATTTATGCTCAATAGGCAGGTAAACTTGTCTATTTTTTCTGAAACTTCCTTTATAATAAAAAGGGGATGGTTAGTGGCCCCACGAATACGCATCTCAGCATAGCCCCCAGAAACAGAATGAAGTTTTAGCCATCGGGAGGAGGAAGCAAAAAATGAAAGCGGAAACAAAAAACAGGGTAGTAAGGTACAGAGGTGCCGAACTGAATACGAAAGGGTGGATTCAGGAGGCCGCACTCAGGATGCTAATGAACAATCTGGATGAGGAGGTCGCCGAAAATCCTGATGAACTTGTCGTGTATGGTGGGATTGGCAAGGCAGCCAGGAGTTGGGACTGCTTTGATGCTATCGTTGCATCCCTGAAAAAACTCGAAAGCGATGAAACATTGCTTATCCAGTCAGGAAAGCCAGTCGCCGTGTTTAAATCCCACGCCGACGCGCCGAGGGTACTTATTGCGAACTCGAATCTGGTTCCGGCCTGGGCGAATTGGGAAACATTCCATGAACTCGATAAAAAGGGACTGATGATGTACGGGCAAATGACAGCGGGCAGCTGGATTTACATAGGAAGCCAGGGAATCGTCCAGGGAACATACGAGACATTTGCCGAGCTGGCAAGGCAACACTTCTCGGGCAGCCTGAAACATACAATTACGCTCACTGCAGGGCTTGGCGGCATGGGCGGCGCGCAGCCATTGGCGGTTACGTTAAACGGCGGGGTTTGTTTGGCGATTGATACAGATATTCACCATATCCAGCGCAGGATTGAAACAAAATACCTGGACATTGTCGCCGATTCGCTTGAGGACGCGCTTTCGAAGGCGAAGGAAGCGAAACATCAGGGACAGGCGATTTCAATTGGGCTTGAGGGGAATGCGGCTGAACTTTTACCAAAAATGCTTGAGTTGGGCTTTATTCCTGATGTCCTCACCGACCAGACATCCGCCCACGATCCGCTGAACGGCTACATTCCCGCGGGTTATACGTTGGAAGAAGCCGCGGAATTCAGGAAAAACGACCCGGATGGCTATGTGAAAAAGTCATGTGAGAACATGGCGGTGCATGTAAGGGCAATGCTTGAGATGCAGAAAAAGGGCGCGATAACGTTTGATTACGGAAACAACATCCGGCAGGTCGCGAAAGACGAGGGTGTTGAAAATGCGTTTGATTTCCCGGGATTTGTGCCTGCGTACATCCGCCCGCTGTTCTGCGAAGGAAAGGGACCGTTCCGCTGGGTTGCGCTTTCGGGGGATCCAGAGGATATTTACAAAACTGATGAGGTCATCCTCCGTGAATTTGCCGACAACGAGCATCTTTGCAACTGGATTCGCATGGCCAGGGAGAAAATCCAGTTCCAGGGCCTTCCGTCAAGGATTTGCTGGCTTGGCTATGGGGAGCGGGCCCGCTTTGGGAAAATCATCAATGATATGGTCGCGAGCGGTGAACTGAAAGCGCCAATCGTCATTGGGCGGGATCATCTTGACTCCGGATCGGTCGCATCCCCGAACAGGGAAACGGAAGGGATGGCGGATGGAAGCGATGCGGTCGCGGACTGGCCGATTCTGAATGCGATGATCAATGCGGTTGGCGGCGCGAGCTGGGTATCAGTCCATCATGGGGGCGGCGTAGGAATGGGGTACTCCCTACATGCCGGCATGGTCATCGTAGCAGATGGTACAAAGGAAGCAGAGCGCAGGCTGGAACGCGTCCTGACGTCAGACCCGGGAATGGGAATCGTGCGCCATGTCGATGCGGGATATGATTTGGCAGTTGAAGCGGCCAGGAAGAATGGGCTCAACATTCCGATGCTTGATTAGCCCCTTACGGATTGCAGGGCAACTAAGAAGAAAGGGGAATTACGGCAAATGACCAAAGCAATTTTTATAAAAAATGCCTCACAGGTGATTACTGTGAAAGGCTACTCGGGGAAACCAGCCATTCGTGGGGAGATGAGTGAGCTCTCTATCATTGAAAATGGGGCGGTCCTCCTGATTGATGGGAACATCGCGGCGGTTGGCTCCTATGAGGAAGTAGAAGCGGCCGCGGGCGACGTGCTTGACGGGGCAGAGATGATTGATGCGTCCGGGAAAATTGTTCTTCCCGGCCTCGTCGACCCGCATACCCATCTTGTCCATGCGGGAAGCAGGGAAGAAGAATTCGGAATGCGCCTGAAGGGCGCAACGTATATGGAAATTATGGAGAGCGGCGGCGGAATCCATGCCACTACGTCAAGGACGAGGGCTGCCTCCGAGGAAGAGCTTTTCCGCGAAGGAATGAAAAAGCTCGACTACTTCCTGTTGCACGGGGTAACGACTGTTGAAGCGAAAAGCGGCTATGGCCTCGACTGGGAAACGGAATACAAGCAGCTTCTTGTTGCGAAAAAGTTAAATGAAGCCCATGTGTTGGATGTTGTCAGCACATTCATGGGAGCCCATGCCGTTCCTGCCGAGTACAAAAGTGACCCGGACCGTTTTATTGATCTTATTATTGAAGAAATGCTGCCTAAAGTAGCAGCTGAAGGGCTTGCCGAATTCAACGACGTGTTCTGTGAGCGGGGCGTTTTTACCCCTGAACAATCACGGCGGCTTCTGGAAGCGGGAAAACAGTATGGCCTAACGCCGAAAATCCATGCCGATGAAATTGAGCCATACAAAGGGGCGGAACTTGCGGCAGAAGTTGGCGCGATTTCCGCGGACCATTTGCTGAAGGCTTCGCAAACAGGGATTGACATGATGGCAGAAAAAGGCGTCATTGGCGTCCTTTTGCCCGGGACTGCCTTTTTCCTGATGGCGGAAAGCGCGAATGGCAGGAAAATGATCGATTCGGGGGTCGCCGTCGCTCTGTCGACTGATTTTAATCCAGGGTCATCGCCGACAGTCTCGTTGCCGCTCATTATGAATCTGGCCTGCCTGAGGATGGGCATGTCGCCTGAGGAAGTTATTACAGCCGCGACAATAAATGCCGCTCATGCGATTGGACGGGCGGGCAATGTGGGCAGCATTGAAAAAGGGAAACAGGCGGATATCCTGATTGCCAATGTCCCGAATTATAAAAGGCTCCAGTACAATTACGGGATGAATCATACGGATACTGTAATCAAAAACGGGAAATTTGTTGTAAGGGATGGGGTATTGTGCTAAAAGAGTACCTGGAACCAGCCCAGTTGGCGTGACGGAGAGATGGGAGGGCGAAAGACCCTAAGGTTAAGGACTGGAATTGCCAGGCGGATACCGGCTACAGTAGGGGTTCCGCTATCCCGGTCATCACTCTCGGTGTCGGGAGCATCCGATTTTTAATTGAAAACGGGGTAATCGAAGGCAGGAATGTTTTTAATATCGGGCTTCATGGATTTTTAACGGACAGACTCTGTTGGCCTACTTGATAATGCGTTCGCCCAGGGAGTCCCGCATCGACCTCAGGCGGGATGGCTTCCCATGAATTATTCGAGGCAGTTTACGAAGCGGGCCATTCAGCAAAAGCTGCAGCTATGGACATTGTCTACCTGGATCCAACGAAGGGTACGCCAGCGCGGGCAACGGTTAAAACAGGAGTTTACACCTTCCTGACTTTTTTCACCGGACTCAGGAATCGTCAGAGCTAACGAGGAAAAGGAGACGGTCAGTGGAAATAACGGCGTACCGGACACTTTCGGCATTGACACTTTTTCCATATAGATATCCTTCTAACCAAGAAATGAACGGGACGGGATACGTCCGGTACAGGCAGGCTCCATCACGGATTAGTTCGGCGGGCAACTGGACATCTTTAAGAAGGAATTCCGGAATTGGGCAGGCGAAGCTCCCCTTATCAAGGGGGGCTTTCTTTTTGATTGAAAGGATACCGTTCGGCTCGAGTATTGCTTTTTCAACTTCAGAAACCTTGAAAATCCCACTCTCTCGTAAATGCTGGTACAACCCTTCCTTTGTCAGCTTCACGCTTCTTAGGTTCTTCTCATTGATTTTTCCATCTGCAATCAGGATAGAGGAGGGGCCGGAAAGGATTTTATAGAAAAAAGGGGACCGATACGTCCCGATGGCTGCTAGATAATAGAGAAAAACTAGCGTCGCGAATGAGCAAGCCATTGGCAAAAATTTCAGATTGACATTGAAGCCCATATTTGACACAAGCGAGCCTGCGGTAATGGCCATCGCCATATTGAAATGGTTCTTATGCGCGTTGATTTGCCTTCCGAACAAAGCGAGGATAAAAAGCAATAATAGAAACGAAACCGCGGTTCTCAAAATCGATGAAGCAATCTCTTCCACAAAAGCACTTCCCAACAATTTGTTTAAGATAGCGGGTGTAGTTTGCCATGCTTTTGGGGAAATATGCAGCCACTATTTGTTTTTTAAAAAGGAAGAAAGATAGAGCATGATGAACGAAATAATAATAAGCAATACAACGAGGAACCAAGCTTCATCCGTCCTGCCTGACTCCATTGCCATGTAAATCGCGATTGGGGCTGTCTGCGTTTTTCCGGGGATATTCCCGGCGAACATGAGTGTTGCCCCGAACTCCCCCAGTGCACGGGCGAAACTGAGGATCCCGCCGGTGATTAAGGCCCTTGCCGAAAGAGGCAGGATGATATGAATAAACGTCCTCCATGGTCCGGCGCCGTCCATCTTGGCGGCTTCCTCAATTTCGGGATTAATGGATTCAAAGCCTGTTTTTGCCGACTGATACATTAACGGGAACGCGACAACGGTCGAAGCGAGCGCCGCCGCCCATGGGGTAAACATGATTGGATGCCCGAAGACCGTGTCAATCATGGCTCCAATTGGGCTATGTTTTCCAAACAGGACAATAAGCAAAAACCCGACCACGGTCGGGGGAAGGACAACGGGCAGCATGAAAAATGTTTCAACGGCGGTTTGTCCGCGGAATCTTCTTCCCGCCATTGCCCGCGCGAGCAAAACACCAATCGGAAAAGCAAGCCCTAGAGCGATGGCAGCTGTTTGAATTGAGAGAATAATAGGATTAACCAAATCTTATCCATCCAGTCACAATTGTAGTACCGCCATAAGGGCGACTTGTCTTCCCATATCCTGGACCGGTATGGAAAGACAGTCTTAATTTAACAAAGAATAGCGGTCCTGTCACTTGAAAAATAGTTTGGTTACCCGATCCTGTTCTCAATAAGGCTGCATACTTCTTCCGCCGAAAGGCCGTTTGCTTCAATAACGGGAGCCTTTGTCACTGTATCCTGGATGCCCATTATGTTCGAGTCCAAGCCGGTAACCACACAGCACGCACAATCGGCCGCATCCGACTCCTGCTTCAGTTCCACCACGTCATATCCCCGTTCCCTCAAGGCCTGCTGTACATTGCTAAGGGACTGTTCCACTCCGATCTTTGCCATAAATCCACACCTCCTTCGCCCATATCTTGCCCTTTTTTGAATAATTGATGCGGCGGGGTTCACCCTAATGGGTGGGAGGTGTTTTGAATTGGGCAAAAGAAAACAGGATCCATCCACAATCGGCCTGAATTCATCCGAGGTGGAAGGGCAGGGAACCACGGACAGGGAAACAGGGAACAAGAAAGCCCCTTCGTCCAGGAATAAACAGAAGCGGTCATAGTCTTTTGGGTAAGGCGGAACTCTTTTGAAATGGGTTCTGTCTTTTTTTATTAAGTGGGTTTTTTGAAAAAAGGATGGAAACTACCTTGAACAAGGTGGTAAGGGTGAAAACTAGCGCTGTAAATTTTCTGAAAGTTTAGATAAGGGCGAATGAGTGAAATAATGGGGCGAATAATTTGAAAAACAGGGTGAAACATAAGAAATTTGGGGTGAATAAAATTTTTAGGCTGGAATGCAGTTAGTGAAAAAACCTTATATTTACAAATACCACATTTTACGAACTTTTCTACATTATATAGTACCTCTATTTTACATTTAATGTTAAAAGTGTGTCTTTTTTTCAACAATATACAACGGTTGAAGGATTACACCAGTAGATTATAGAAGAAATAAAGCTGAAAAGATGAAAGGAGTTGTTTTTTTGCTAATAAAAGCCCGCGGGGTACCAATTTGGATTCAATGCCTCGAAGCACTTCTCCGGTTGCTGCCCTCAAATCACCGTCTCATCCCTGATATCCGCCGAAACCTGAAATACCGCAAAAAAGGATACAACGGCGAAAAAAGTTCCGATTACTATGCAGGCCTTCTTGACCAAAAGGAATTTCTCATCCTCCATGATTTAACCCTTTTTCACAAAAAACTCCATTTTCAAATCGATACCCTCATTCTAACTGCAAGGTTTTTCCTAATTATTGAAATCAAAAGCCTTGAGGGGGAACTGTACTTCAACCATGTGACCGGCCAGCTTACTGTCTCCCGCCATGAAACAGTATCGGGTGCGGATAATCCTCTCATTCAGGCATTAAACCATTGTATACAACTTAGAGGATGGCTCGCAGCCAATAAAATGAAACGGGTGCCGATTGAACATCTAGCCATCATCAGCAATACGCAATCTGTCATTAAATGCAGTAACCATGAAACTGCCAGGCATGTTGGCACGGACAAGAGCCTTCCGCTAAAAGTTATGGAGCTATCGAAGCATTATAAAGAAGAGCTGCTCAGTGAAAAGGAACTTAAAAAGATTGCCAGGATGATTAAAAAGGCGCATTCCCCGCAGCCTGTTAATATTATGGGTTTATATAAACTCAAGCACGAAGAACTACTAAAATATATCGCTTGCCAAAATTGCGGCTGCAGGCCAATGGAGAGAGTAAGGGGGGCATGGCATTGTAAAAAATGTTTCGCCAATTCAAAAGATGCCCACGTTACAGTTATTTCTGATCATTTGCTTGTACAGGAAAACCGGATTAGTAACAGGGAATGCCGTGACCTTTTAGGAGTAAATTCAGTTAAACTCGCCAATAAGCTTTTAACAGGCATGGCCTTGAGTAAAGAGGGGAACACGCGGGGCCGGACATATTCACTAAAAATGGAATAGAAAAACAGGAGCTAAAAGCCCCTGTTTAAAAGTTTTAGTACATTTTCGCAACTTGTTCCTGAACTTCCTTGTTTTCAAGGTATTCGTCGTAGGTCATCTGCTTGTCGACCAGGCCGGATGGCGTCAATTCAAAGATGCGGTTCGCAATCGTCTGGATGAATTGGTGGTCGTGGGAAGCAAACAGGACGGAACCTTTAAAGTTGATCAAACCGTTGTTCAATGCCGTAATGGATTCGAGGTCAAGGTGGTTAGTCGGTTCGTCAAGCAGCAGCACGTTCGCGCCCGAAAGCATCATTTTGGAAAGCATGCAGCGCACCTTTTCGCCACCGGAAAGGACGCTTGCTTTTTTGAGCACCTCTTCACCAGAGAAGAGCATCCTTCCAAGGAAGCCGCGCAGGAAGCTTTCGCTGTCATCCTTCGGCGAGAATTGGCGCAGCCAGTCAACAAGAGTAAGGTCGCTGTTTTCGAAATAGGCTGAGTTATCCTTCGGGAAATAGGCCTGCGAAGTGGTGATTCCCCATTTGAAAGACCCGGCATCCGGTTCAAGTTCTCCCATCAGGATTTTGAAAAGGGTTGTCTTAGCCAATTCGTTTGTGCCTACAAGCGCGATCTTGTCATCCTTGTTCATTACAAAGCTAATATTATCAAGGACTTTCACGCCGTCAATCGTCTTGGTCAATCCTTCAACACGAAGCAAGTCATTGCCGATTTCCCTTTCAGGGGTGAAACCGACATATGGGTATTTGCGGGAAGAAGGCTTAATGTCATCAAGTGAAATTTTATCAAGCAGTTTTTTCCTTGAGGTTGCCTGCTTTGATTTTGACGCGTTTGCACTAAAGCGGGCAATAAAGGCTTGCAATTCCTTGATTTTTTCTTCCTTTTTCTTGTTTTGATCGTGTGCCATCCTTAATGCGAGCTGGCTGGATTCATACCAGAAATCATAGTTGCCGACATAGATTTGGATTTTACCGAAATCGAGGTCGGCGATATGGGTACATACTTTATTCAGGAAATGCCTGTCGTGGGAAACGACGATGACGGTGTTTTCAAAGTTGATCAAGAATTCCTCGAGCCATTGAATCGCCTTGATATCAAGATGGTTCGTCGGCTCGTCTAGCAGCAGCACGTCAGGCTGGCCGAACAATGCCTGGGCAAGAAGGACCTTCACTTTTTCCGAACCGGAAAGCTCGGCCATTTTTTTATCATGAAGGGATTCATCAATCCCAAGGCCTTTCAGGAGAATCGCGGCTTCGGATTCAGCCTCCCAGCCGTTCAGTTCAGCGAATTCGCCTTCAAGCTCTGCTGCGCGCATTCCATCTTCGTCCCTGAAATCTTCCTTCATGTAGATCGCATCTTTTTCCTGCATGACTTCATAAAGGCGAGTGTGGCCCATAATAACCGTCTTCAGGACTTCATGTTCCTCGTATTCAAAATGGTTCTGTTTTAATACGGCCATTCTTTCGCCAGGGCCAAGGTGGACTGTACCAGTTTGGGATTCGATTTCACCGGAAAGGATCTTCAGGAAAGTCGATTTACCCGCTCCATTGGCGCCAATCAACCCATAGCAGTTCCCGGGCGTGAATTTTATGTTAACATCTTCGAATAATTTCCTGTCTCCATACCGTAAGCTTACATTACTGACTGTTATCATAGCATCCTCCAAATAGACATAATCTACAAAATTATACCATGATTCTTAAGGGGGTGCTAACACTTTCAAATCGCTTCTTTTGGAAACAGTGTTTTCAGGTGCAAATCAGAGGGTATAACGAACCGAGTAAACGAACTTATTTGCGGAAAATTTTTCTTTATTTTTTTTGAGATTTTCACACTTTATTCATATTTTTGGTGTAGAATTGACTTATGGAAATGCCGGGAAGAGAAGGTGAATCGTATGGCTAAGCAAAAAATTGCCGAACTTGTCAAAAAGTTAAGGAAATCGGGGATTAAAGCAAGCATAACAAAACCGAAAGCTGATTATCTATCAAACCTGCAGCATTTGAACAATACTCCTTCTTCGGTTAACTAATCATGTAAAAAGCGGGTACCCTCGTCCAATTAGGGTACCCGCTTTTCCTTTGTTGTCTAGGAAATTATAGAATTGAACCTTGTGGATAACTCGAATTAAGTTATTTTAATCCAGCTCCAGCGCCTAGCCCCTCGAGGTCATAAGCCGGTTCCCTCCGGAGGGCAGGCCCATCCTGCGGGTCCCGTCTTATGCTTGTCGGGGCTGACCAAGGCGCTTGCGCACTTTGTTCTTGTCCTACAAAAAATTATACACTTGTTCCTTGTGTTTAGCCCGTAGCAAGATATTGCGATCCCTAATTTAGTTCATCCATAATCGCGCCCAAAACTTCCTTGCGATTGAATTCTTTCCCCATCGGGAACTTTTCAATGAATTTATTGTTTTCATCGACCAAATATGTGAATGTCGTATGGATGAAAAATCCGTTGCCCGGATCCTTGTATTGGAATTGGAATGGTTCGGCCGCTTTTCTAATTTGTTCGTGGCTGTTTTTTAAGTTGTTTTTATCGCCAGTCAGGAAAATCCAATTTCCGTCATTTGTAATTTCGAACGAGTCCATATACTTGCTCATTACCTCAGGCGTATCACGGTAAGGATCGATGGTGATCGTAATAAATTCAACCTTGTTGCCAAAGACGCCTTTCTTTTCCAGGTCCTTTTTCAATGCGGACATCTTCTGCGTTGTTGTCGGGCATACATCCGGACAGTGGGTATAGATGAATTCAATCAGCTTGAGCTTGGTTTTATCCTCGCCGAAGCTGTAAGCCTTGTTTTCGTGTGTGACCAGTTCGACATCGTCCGGAATTTTTGCCATCGCATCCCTAACCTTAAAGAAACCGATGCCTCCGCCAATTCCCAGTGCAATCGCAATAGCGCAAATTATAATCGTTTTTTTCATGAGAAAAATTCCCTCCCTTTACCAAAGATAAAGGAGTTTCCCCTAAATGCATATGGATAATTTGTGAACAAGCAGCTTTCCAAGAATTCTCTCTCATTAATCTACATTGCAATACTCGATCGGGCAGTTGTCGCAATGGTTTTCTTTTTTCAAAAAGCCGATGTCATGGATAACAATTTTCCTTGACCGGACACTAACAATGCCCATTTTCTTTAGGTCGGAAAGCATCCGGCTAACGATTTCCCTTGCCGTTCCGCAAAAATTGGCCAAATCCTGGGTTGTTAATGGGACATCGATTGTGATGCCTTCTTCGCCAACGACTCCATAGCTGTTGGATAGCCTTATCAAAGTGGAATAAAGCGCGCCCTTTTTTCCATAAAGAACGAGATCCTTGAACTTTGTCATCGTTTTACGCATATGGTCATTCATCCATTTGAGAAACTCCAGGGCGAGTTTGCTGTTTTTGAAAATAGCCCGCTCAAGGTCGCCGATGTTCAGCGCGGCAATTTTCGCGTCCTCGATAACACGTGCGCTGAATATATATTTCGGATCAACGGTGAAGAGGGTAAGTTCGCCAACGATATCATTAGCCCCTGAAAGCCTTAATAGCAGCTCCTGTCCTTGGGGATGCATTTTTAAAATTTGGACCTTTCCTGAAATAATCAAATATACCTCAGTTGCTTCCTGGCCTTCCCTAAATAAATAGGCCCCTTTAGGGCATTCAAACGTCCTGTTCGCCGATGAAAGGAGTTCATTTAAATCATAAGAAAGAGAAGGCTTGCCGTAATCGTCCACTGCTTCTCACCCGTTTCGAGAAAATGGCTGTTATTCTTTCATTTTATCTCATTAAAACTTCAAAAGTGCTGAAGCTTTTTTACAAAAAAGAGAACGATTGCGGCTGTATCAATCATAATAAGAAGAGATTGGCGCATACTAATGGGCGGAACTCTACTCAGGAAAGACAATTAATTGAAGGAGGGAATAGCTTGTTTTTTGGGAAACGGCTTTCGAATGAAAAGGAAGAGGAACAATTGGTCAGCACCGAAATATATTCATGTAGCGATGACGGCTGCAATGGCTGGATGAGGAAAAATTTCGTTTCCGATGATTTGCTGTGCCCGATGTGCGGAAGTTCAATGGACGCGGGGGTCAGGGAGTTACCTAAAATGTAAAAAAGAGCTGATGCCAGCTCTTCTAAAGGTTTTCATTTTGCTGCCTGATTTCATCGCCTGTCAAAAGGGTGTTGGCCTCTTCGATCTGCTTGTGCTCGTCGACGGAGTCACCCGGGACACTTTCCGGATTAGGGAATGTGTCGCCTGTTTCAATAGTGAACGACGGTTTTTTTATGGCTGGCGTTGTGTACTTTGTATTTTTCTCCATTTTTGTTCAGCTCCTTGGAGATAAGCATGTACAGAGAAAGTATGTTTTATTCTTGATTTTGAAAGGCTTTCCTTCGCCTGTAGCCTTCAAAAGTCCCAAGTTCGTTATTCAAAAGCATCTCCATTTCTTCAAGATCGGCCCTCCTCACTGGCGGGTCGGCGGGATTCCACTTAATTGTATAGATGAAATAGTACTCCTTTATTTGCCTGAATATGACGGGTGAAAAGGGGAATTTATCGAAAAGTGCTTTTATATTGTATTTTTTGGAATAAGCCCAGCTAACGAGCTTCATAAAAATATCTCCCTTTAGGATGGTTTTACTATTATTTAAACATCAGAAAGGGTTTTCAAACAATGCCAAATGGCCGGCTTTCGCATCCACTTATGCGAAGCCGGCCAAATTTGTGCAAAAACCGCCTATATCTGTTGATAAAAGATGTACATTAATCGTTCTGTTTGGCTAGGCAGGAATCACATTCGCAGAGATAGGACTCTGCCTGTTCAGGGATGGCGCTTCCGCATGTCGCGCATTGCTTCTGTGGAAGATTACGAAAGAACTCAATTGGATTGACCAGCATTTATACTCGCTCCTTTTATATGACAGATTTATGTTTTATACCCTTTTATAATACAGTTTAAGCATTTCTTTTATTTTTGTGACACCTAATTTTCCGTTTGGATAATCTTTTGAATATCGATTAATGCAAAACTTTTCCTGTTAAATTTCACTATGAATATAGGAAAAATTAGTTGGATTTGGTAAGATGCATTCGGAGGTATATTAATTTCTCCAAATTCACTTCCTTAAATGTGAAATTTCTATTACAATTGTATTATAAATGTCAAAAACACAGGGGTTGGTACTTGACAATGGAAAATTTGGCGTTCAGTCCGGTTTTGCTTATATTCGCAATCGCCTTAACAATGATGGCTTCCTATACAGCTTTGGATATGTTTACTCTCATCCAATCTTCAAAAAAAAATAAGGGTTTTTTATTTATTGGCGGAACCTTTTCAATGGGAATAGGGATTTGGGTGATGAATTTCCTCGGGCTTTTATCGGAGGACATGAATAGATTTGCAACTTACCAGATTCCGCTTACATTGCTCTCGATGATTATTGGCATTGCGCTGACTGGCATGGCGTTTGTTTCATTAACTGTCAATCAGGTTAAATTTTCAAGCATGCTATTCGGCAGCCTTTTCCTGACAATGGCGGTTTTTTCAATTCATATAATCGGCATATATTCAATGAAGATCAGCATCGGGTTTAATCCAGCCATTTTTATTGTTTCAGGTTTATTGATTTTTGGCTCTTTTTTATTTTCGCTTTGGATGCTCGTTTATTCGAAAAATTTCAATATGGGAAATTCCGCATGGCTGAAACCGGTAAGTGCCGGGATCATTACCGCCGCTATTGTACAAGGGCATTTTTTGTTAAAGCGGGCGTCAAGCATTGGAGAAACCCCTGCGGTTCAAACAACGCTTATCCCGGATGACTCATTTATTTTTTACCTGGTCCTTTTTGTTGCCTTCCTGATTTTCGGCGGATTGATTATTTCAAGCACCTTGATTAGCAAAAAGCTCGCCGCAGCGGACAGCCATTTAAAGGATATAATGTCAGCGCTTGATGCATCTTCGATTGTCGGCATTACCGACAAAGATGGGAATTTAATTGATGTTAACGGAAAATTCCTGGAAATAACGAAGTATACGAAAGAAGAAATTATCGGGAAAAACCATCGGCTTATGAATTCCGGCTACCATTCCAAGGAATTTTTCAAGGACCTTTGGGATACCGTCCAGGCGGGGAGAATTTGGCACGGGGAGATTTGCAATAAAGCTAAAGACGGTTCTCTTTACTGGGTTGATACAACGATTGTCCCTTTCCTTGATACTAAGGGTAAACCTTATCAATACGTTTCAATCCGCTCTGATATTACCGACCGAAAGAAGGCGGAAGCAGAGCTATTGGAACGGCATAAAGAAATTAGCGATATTACGTTTGCGCTTAACCAATCATCCATTGTGGCAATAACCGATTCAAAAGGGATCATAACGAGTGTGAACGACAAATTCTGTGAAATTTCCAAGTATAGCCGCGAAGAGTTGATAGGTGAGGATCACCGAATACTAAACTCCGGAACGCATACTAAAGAATTTTTTATGGACCTGTGGAGGACAATCGGGAGCGGAAAGGTTTGGAAAGGGGAAATCTGCAACAGGGCGAAGGACGGGAAGCTATATTGGGTCGATACGACTATCGTTCCGTTCCTGAACCACAAAGGCAAGCCGTATCAATATGTTGCAATCCGGTCGGATATAACGAACCGGAAGACGGCCGAGGAGAATCTGAAAGACTCGCTTAAGGAAATCAGCGACTATAAGTTTGCCCTCGACCAGTCATCGATTGTCGCAATAACGGATGCCCAGGGAAAAATTATTAGCGTGAATGATAACTTCTGTGAAATCTCCAAATTTTCGCGGGAGGAGTTGATTGGCCAGGATCACAATATCCTAAATTCGGGACTCCATCCAAAAGAATTCTTCAAAAATCTTTGGCGGACAATCGGCCAGGGGGATGTGTGGAAAGGCGAAATCAGAAACCGGGCGAAAGATGGCTCCTTCTATTGGGTTGACACAACGATTGTCCCGTTCCTCAACGAGAAAGGACGGCCGTATCAATATGTGGCAATCCGAAATGATATTACCGAGCGAAAGAAAACCGAGGATATGCTGCACAGGCAGGATAAGCTTGCTGCGGTCGGGCAGCTTGCTGCTGGCGTAGCACACGAGATCAGGAATCCGCTCACTTCAATGAGGGGGTATGCGGAATTCCTGCAGCTGGATGAACGTGACCCTGAAAGGCAGGAATTTTTGAATATCATCCTTGATGAAATTGAAAGGGTGAATGGGATTGTTGAAGATTTCATGGTTCTTGCAAAACCAAAGGCGGTGGAACTGGAGGAGAAAAACGTTGTTCCAGTCATCAAAACTGTCCTTTCGCTGCTTGAATTTGAAGCACGTAAAAAGGACGTTAAACTTTACTTCGACAATTCCCACGAAATTATCCAAATTGAATGTGACGAAAACAGGCTGAAACAAGTTTTCCTTAATTTTGTGAAAAATGGCATCGAGGCCATGCCAAATGGCGGGGAGCTCCATGTGAAAACGAGCATCGACCAGAACCAGGTGCAAATCTCCATCCAGGATACCGGAGTTGGAATCCCGGAAGAGAAACTCAAAAAACTGGGTGAACCATTCTATACAACGAAAAAAGGCGGAAATGGGCTTGGGCTGATGGTCAGCTTCAAGATTATCGAAAGCCACAACGGTAAGGTCTTTGTTGAAAGCGAGCCTAATAAAGGCACGACATTCAATATTGTCCTACCGGCAAAAACTGCATGATTTTTTTCCTAAGGGGGAGCGGCAGGCCATCCCCTTCCTCATTAAACAATTGTGAAACCGCTTTCGTCATTTAGTGATTATTCATAAAGCTGACAAATTATCCGTGTTAATTTTGCCCAAGCGGTTATGAAAATGGATTAATATGATTATAGAAGGTCTTTATGTTAATAATGGGGGGATCTGAATGGGAGTCCAAAATCTGGTTAAAACGGTTTGTGGCTATTGCGGAACTGGCTGCGGCCTCGTAGTCGAAGTCCAAGATAACAGGATTGTCAAAATTCGCGGTGACAAGGACGCGCCTGTCAATAAAGGGCAAACTTGCGTGAAAGGCTCGTTTGCTTATGAATATGTGCATGCGCCAAACCGCTTAAGTTCGCCGCTAATAAGAAAAGGCGGGCAATTGGTCAAGGCAACCTGGGATGAGGCATTGGGCTTTATTGCCAATAAGCTTGGAACGATCAAAGCGGAGTTCGGGCCTGAAGCCATTTCCATGTTCGCATGTGCGAGGACGACAAACGAATCAAACTACATTACCCAAAAATTCATGAGGGCCGTCATTGGCAGCAACCATATCGACGGCTGTAACCGAACGTGACACGCTCCGAGTGTTGCCGGTCTGGCAACTGTATTTGGAAGCGGTTTCCCAACAAACACACTGGAAGATTTCGAAAAAGCCGAGGTATTATTGTTAATGGGTTCGAACACGAGCGAGGCCCATCCAATCATTGCGAACCGGATTAAGAAGGCTGTAAAATCCGGCTTGAAAATGATTGTCATCGATCCTCGGAAAATTGATATGGTGAAATCATCCCACCGCCATCTGCAAATTAATGTTGGCTCGGATATTGCGCTAATCAATGCCTTTATCCATGTCATCCTTAAGGAAGGGCTCTATAGCGAGGAATTTATCGGGAGGCATACAGAAGATTTTGACGTATTGCAAAAGCGGGTTGAACTGTATACTCCTGAATATTCGGCTTCCATCACTGGGGTTCCCGCGGAAGAGATTGTTGCGACCGCGAGGGAATATGCTTCGGCCAATGGGGCGATGATTGCCTATACGCTCGGGATAACGGAACATCATTGCGGAGTGAACAATGTATTTGATATTGCAAACCTTGCCCTTCTGACTGGGAATATCGGCAAGGAAGGGAGCGGCATCATGCCATTGCGCGGGCAAAACAATGTCCAGGGAGCAGGTGACATGGGCTGCCTGCCAAACCAGTTGCCCGGCGCCATGAGCCTCGCGAATGCCGGGTATAGGGAAAGGTATGAAAACGAGTGGGGAGTCAAGATTAATCCTCAGGCCGGCGACACCCAGACAAGGACATTTGACCGGATCGAGGACGGCGGAATTAAAGCCCTCTATGTTATTGGAGAGAACCCGCTCCTTGCCGATGTCCATATGAACCATACGCGGACGTTATTGGAAAAATTGGATTTGCTCATCGTCCAGGACATTTTCCTGACCGAAACAGCGCAGCTTGCGGATGTTGTCCTGCCAGCCCGTTCCTGGGGCGAGGTCGATGGGACTTTTACAAACACTGACAGGAGAATCCAAAGGACCCGCAAAGCGGTTGACGCCCATCCCGATACGAAAGAGGATTGGGAAATCCTTTGCGAACTTTCCACATTGATGGGTTATCCGATGAGTTACAGCTCGAGCAAAGAAATTTGGGATGAAGTGAGGAAACTCGCATGGGAAATGTATGGCGGCATCTCATACGAAAGGCTTGAAAAGGAATATTCGGTTCATTATCCTTGTCCGGATGAGGGCCATCCAGGGACATTCGTCATGCATGCGCGGTTCCATTCGGATTCCGAGCCGGACAGGAAATCGCCGTTCGTGCCGGTCGATTACACTGCGCCGCTTGAGCTTCCGGATGAGGAGTATCCATTTACCCTGACGACAGGAAGGCGCTATGAATCGTACAATACGCACACGCAAACGCGTTACTATGCTTCCGGGGTAAAAATAAAACAAACAGAAGAAACAATCGATATCCATCCTGAGGATGCCGCTAAGCTTGGCATCGCCGATGGGGATATGGTCCGGGTAACATCCCGCCGCGGGGAATTGACTGTAAAATGCAAAGTAACCGAGCAGGTCGTGCCAGGCCTTGTGTTCATGAGTTTCCACTGGCATGAAACGCCTACGAACGTTTTAACGCTGAACGAATATGACCCGATTTCGGGCACAGCTGAATACAAAGCCTGCGCTGTCGCAATCCAGCCAGTGTAGGAAAGAAGGAGCAGAGAAATCTGCTTCCTTTTTTTGTTACAGAAACGTAAAAGCAACGTAAAAGCCTGCTAGTTTTCTCTATTGTTTGGGTTTTTGGGTCCCGTAATCCACAATTTTTCCCCACGTGGCTTCCGATAAATCCCTCTATTGGTTCATGCGACCATTAAATGCACCATTTTCAGAAGATTCCCTCATTTGGTTACCTTATCGTAAACTTTTAGACATTCTTGTTACTGATTTATAATCCGCCTGTTCTTTGAATTTCGTTTATTCATGTTAACATGGACAATGTGAGTTTGATATAAGAACTAGGAGGTACAGGGAATTGAAGAAAACGTTAGGGAGTTTTATCATCGCGGCAGCAATTTCCGGTACATTTGCAGCCAGCACACAGGCGGAAGAAATTGTTGTCAAAAAAGGAGATACGCTTTGGGGGCTTGCTGGAGTACATAATACAAGCGTCGAAAACATTAAAGCGTGGAACGGGCTGGAGGCTGAAACCATCTATGCCGGAGAAACGCTAAATATTTTTCCAAAACGTATGTACGAGGTTAAAAAGGGTGATACATTATGGGGGATTGCTTCATCCCACAATATTTCCCTTCAGGAGCTTATAAATTGGAATGACCTGAAAAGTGATTTGATTTATCCGGGGATGCAGCTTGCTATAGAAGAAACGCACAACGTACAAGCGGCTCCTGCACAAGCGCAACAGGCAGCAGCTGAAAAGAAGGCGGCTCCTGCACCGGCAGCTCAACCTGCTTCCGCAGCAGCTCCGGAAAAAAAGGATAGTCCTGCACCAATGCAACAAACTAGCGGCAAGGAACTAATCGTCACCGCGACAGCCTATACGGCATCCTGCGAAGGGTGTTCGGGGATAACAGCTACAGGAATCAACCTTAAAAATAATCCTGGGGCAAAGGTGATATCCGTTGATCCATCAGTTATTCCTCTCGGCTCAAAAGTTTATGTTGAAGGGTATGGCTATGCTGTCGCTGGAGATACTGGCGGCGCAATTAAAGGAAACAGAATCGATATTTTCATTCCATCAAAGGATGCCGCTTTAAAGTATGGCGTCCAGAGTGTTAAAGTTAAAATACTTGATTAATAAATATTAAAAAAGCCGGGCAATGGTTGCCCGGCTTTTTGCCGTTAACGGAGCTGATGTCTAGGAAGCCTGTTTTAATGCAAGAACAGCGCTCTTCCTTTGATAGTAGAACCAGTTTAAAACGAAAGAGATAACATAGAAAGCGATAAAGAAATAAAACGCTGTTACTGGAGTGCCGGTAGTATTCACGGACCAGCCGAATAATTTTGGAATGAAGAATGATCCGTATGCCGCGAAAGCAGCCGTGAAACCAAGGACTGGAGCGGCTTCCTTTGGCACGAAAATACCAGGGATCATTTGGAACGTCGAGCCGGATCCGATACCGGATGCTACGAACAGCACAAGGAACGAAGCAAGGAACCCCGTGAATTGTTTTTGGCCAAGGAAGAAGATAACTCCGCCCGCGCCTATCGCCTGCACGATTAAGACGTAAGCTGTAACTTTCGCTCCGCCAAGTTTATCAGCAATCCAACCGCCTAAAGGCCTTGCGGAAGCTGCAAGAAGCGCGCCAAGGAAAGCGAGTGAAACATGCTCAGGGAACTGTGACCTCAAGAGGAGCGGGAATGCCGCCGAATAGCCGATAAATGATCCGAATGTGGCTATATAGAGAATTGTCATAATCCAAGTATGCTTCCTTTTTACAATAACAAACTGATCGGATACCGATTGTTTCGCAGTAGGAAGGTTATCCATTCCGAAATACGCGGCGATTGTCAAAATCGCAATTGGGATGACCCATATGAACGCGGCGTTTTGCAGGTAAACTTGAGAGCCATCCGGCAACGTTTGCGACCCGCCGACGAGTGCGAAGGTGCCTGACGCGATTATAAGCGGTGTAATGAATTGGACGACAGAAACACCCATATTGCCGAGACCGCCGTTTATGCCAAGGGCTGTGCCTTTTTCTTTTTTAGGAAAGAAGAAAGAGATGTTTGCCGTTGAAGATGAAAAGTTTCCTCCGCCAAGTCCGCAAAGTGCGGCTAACAAAAGCATAATGCTGAATGGCGTATCCGGGTTTTGTACCGCGAAGCCGATTCCGATAGCCGGGATTGCAAGGATAGCGGTGGAAATAACCGTCCAATTCCTGCCGCCGAATTTCCCAACAGCGAACGTATAAACAAAGCGTAGCGTGGCGCCAACGAGCCCTGGTATTGCCGCTAGCGTAAACAATTGCTCTTCAGTGAATTGAAAGCCGATATCATTCAGCCTGACCGCAACAACTGACCATATTTGCCAGACAATGAATGCGAGCATGAGCGAAGGGACCGAAATCCATAAATTCCTCCTCGCGTGTTTCTTTCCTTCCTTTTTCCAAAAATCCTCGCTTTCAGGATTCCAATTCGTAATCCTTGCCATGTAAATTTCCCCCTTTTGTTAAATCGGTTAAACACTATATTAGTACTGACAATGTTAATGATAATGTGATGTTACCATCCTAAATGTGATGTTTGTCACTCGATTTTTGAAGGATTTGTGAAAACAGGGGGGAGTTCATAAAGTTGTAAAATCTCTGTCCAACGGCAGGATTTTGTTTTAACCGGGCCATGGCGGGTAAACTATTTTCAAACAGACAGAAAGGAAGATGTCTATGTTATGGACAATCATAGGGCTATTGTTGCTCTTCTGGGTTATCGGTTTGGTATTTAAAGTTGCCGGGGGACTGATTCATTTACTGCTTGTCGCCGCAGTCATTGTCTTTTTATTCAACTTCTTTAAAAATAGGGCGACTCGTTAGTACAAAAGCAAGATGCCGCATCTGGCCGGATGCGGCATCTTGCTTTTACTTCTATTGGAACGATGCAATAAAGAAGATCTTTAACCACTTTCTGAACATGAATACTATTGGGCTGGATAATCTATATAGTAGCTGAAATTTTTCTTGGCAGTTTCCATCACAGGATTTAAGATTAGAAAGTAATGCCATGTGGTAAACCATTATTTATATACTAGGAAAACATTTTGGTTAAAAGAAGGCGAATAGTATGACTGTAAGAAACATTTCTTTGGACCCTCCGAAGGTTCTCGTACTGGGGTTTGTCCTAATTATCCTAATCGGGACAGCGTTGCTGACGCTTCCCGCCGCAACCCCCGACCATCAAGGCCTGCCTCTCCTAAAAGCCTTGTTCACGGCTACATCCGCAACGTGTGTAACCGGGCTTGTGGTCGTTGATACGGGAACAGCCTTAACAACGTTCGGCCAGGTGATTATTCTTTTCTTGATCCAGGTTGGCGGGCTCGGGTTCATGACGTTTGCAACACTGTTCGCTTTCATTCTCGGAAAAAGAATTTCCCTAAAGGAAAGGATTCTTCTCCAGCAATCGTTAAACAATATGTCAATGGAAGGGATCGTCCGCCTCGCAAGGAGAATACTCATTTTTACCGCCTTTTTTGAATCAATGGGGGCCTTGATCCTTTCGATCAGGTTTTCGTTTGATATGCCGGTTGGGAAGGCGGTTTATTATGGAATTTTCCATTCGGTTTCAATGTTCAATAATGCAGGATTTGATATAATGGGTGAATTCCGGAGCTTGACTGGATATGTAAATGACCCAATCGTTGTTTTGACAGTCTGCTTGCTGATTGTTTCAGGCGGCATTGGCTTTATCGTCATAAACGAGTTGTATGACTACCGCCATAATAAACGGCTGTCATTGCATACAAAAATCGTCCTGGCAACTACTGCATGGCTCATTGCGGCTGGGACGCTGTTCATATTTTTACTCGAATTTTCAAATGGGATGACGCTCGGGCCTCTTTCCCCAGGCGGAAAAACCCTTGCCGCTTTATTCCAGTCGATTACGGCCAGGACGGCGGGGGCGAACACAATCAGCATTGGCGATATGACACATTCTAGCGTTTTCATAATCATCATCCTTATGTTTATCGGCGCTTCCCCCGGATCCGCTGGCGGAGGGATAAAGACAACCACGTTCGCGACGCTGCTTTGCGCGGTATGGTCGCAAATCAGGGGAAAGGAAGATGTCGTTTTATACCGGAGAAGAATTGGGTATGAAACGATTTACAAAGCTTTGACCGTCACTTTAAGTGCGCTTGTGCTCATCATTGCTGTCACAATGCTGTTGACAATCACCGAGGACGGCAAGGACTTTTTAATGATACTATTCGAGGCTACCTCTGCGTTCGCAACGGTCGGGCTTTCTATGGGACTGACGCCGGAACTGTCCCCCGCTGGCGAGCTTTTGATTACATTCATGATGCTTGCCGGCAGGGTCGGGCCCTTGACAGTGGCATTCGCAATCACATTGCGAAGGAAACAGGATCCATTCCGTTATCCAAAAGGAAAGATTATGATAGGCTAGGAAGATTGTAAGGAGTGCTTGTAAATGGTAAAACAGTATGCTGTAATCGGTTTGGGCAGATTCGGGATCAGCCTTGCGGAAAGTTTATATGAGGCTGGCCAGGAGGTCCTAGGCGTTGATATTAGCGAGGAACGGGTACAGGAAGCGCAAACGGCTGTCACGCACGCCGTCATTGCGGATTCCACGGATCCTGAAGCGCTAAAGTCAATTGGGATCCGGAACTTTGATACCGTTATAGTTGCGATTGGAAATGACATACAGGCGAGTATACTTACGGTTCTGCTTTTAAAAGAAGCGGGCGTGAAGAAAGTCATCGCCAAGGCGATCAACAAGCTACAGGGACAGGTGTTGAACAAAGTTGGGGCTGACTGGGTTATATTCCCGGAGCGGGACATGGGCGAAAGGGTTGCCCACATGCTGCTGTCGCCAAATGTCCTTAACTTCATTGAATTGTCGAAGGAGTACAGCGTGGAAGAAATCAAGGTTCCATCATCCATGACGAACCAATCGTTAAGGGAGCTGGATTTGCGGGCAAGGTACAATCTAAGCGTGATTGCCATCAGGCATGGGCGGAATATTAATATATCCCCATCACCGGATGAAACCATTGATGAAGGCGATGTACTCGTCGTGATTGGCGGCAACCGGGATTTGGAGCGGTTTGCCAATCTGCAATAGAAGGTTTTTAGTGGATGCCAAAGAGGCGTCCGCTTTTTTTGTTTTTCCCATTTACAGGATGGTTAGGGTAAAATAAGGGATAGACAGAAAATTTACATAAAGGGGATTTAAAACGTGATTGATTTGAGAAGCGACACCGTTACAAAACCGACAGAAGAGATGAGAAAGGCGGCTTACATGGCGGAGGTTGGCGATAATGTATATGGGGAAGACCCGACGGTAAATGAGCTCGAAGAAACAGCCGCCAGGCTCCTCGGAAAAGAAGATGCTTTATTCGTGACGAGCGGTACGCAGGGAAACCAAATTGCCATCCTTGTGCATTGCCGGCCGGGCCAGGAGGTCATCCTGGAGGAACAATCACACATATTTTATTATGAAGCTGCCGCGGCCTCGGCATTGGCAGGAGTTCAAACCCGGACGCTTCCGGGAACCCGGGGTGCAATGGACCCTTCCATGGTTAAAGCGGCGATTAGGGGTGATGACATCCACTATCCGGAAACAGGTTTGATTTGCCTGGAGAATACACATAATCGCGCGGGAGGAGCCGTCCTCCCCATTACCAATATGAAAGAGATATATGAAATTGGACAATTGCATAACGTACCTGTACATATTGATGGAGCGAGGCTCTTTAATGCGGCCGCGGCATTGGGGACCGAGGTGTCCGAATTGGCGCAATATGCCCACACAGTTCAGGTGTGCCTGTCAAAAGGCCTCGGCGCGCCGGTCGGTTCCATTCTTGCAGGAAGCAAAGAATTTATTGTGCGTGCAAGGAAATGGAGAAAACGGTTGGGCGGCGGAATGAGGCAGGCCGGCGTCATTGCGGCACCCGGACTGATTGCCCTGACACAAATGAGGGACAGGCTTGTCGAAGACCACCGGCATGCAAAGCTTCTTGCCGAAGGGATCGATGAAATTCCGGCCTATGCTGTTGTGAATGAAGTCGAAACGAATATTGTAGTCGTTGATGTCAGCAAGTCCGGGATGAATGAACAGGAATTTACGGAGAAGTTGAAGGGGGAAGGCATCTTGTGCGGAACGTTTGGCCAAGGCCTTGTCCGTTTGGTGACAAACTACGGGGTAAGCCGGCAGGATATCCACACCGCCATTTCCGCAATTGAAAGGCTTACATAAAAAGACAGGGGAGATTAAGGGAATTGATTATCAATACTAGGTCAAGTGATGAGCGAAAAGTCACGATGGTTGCTATTACAATTATTATGTTCATTAGCAGTATTTTTGTCCCGTTCGTTATCATTGCATCGATACACAGTATGTTTTTTTTTAAGCGAGAATATTGGTTTTTTGAGACCCCGCCAAGTGCCTACGTTGCATTTATGGGCGGAATGCTCCTATCCGCGTTATTGTTCACCCTTTATCTCGTTTCCGCATGGAAATGGGGGAGCAAAAAACTTGGAATCGTCTTTCTCGCAAGCCAAATCCTCACCATACCCGTGTACATTGGCGCGGTGGACAATTATTACTATGCCACGGATGAAGGGATCTTTTTTAACAACCTGACAGGATATGGCGTGAAAAAATATTCCTGGGCTGATATGGAACGGGTAAAAATCGTTTATCGGCTCTCAAATGGGTCCGTCCGGCTTGATGGATATGAATTTACCGATAAGGCCGGGGATGAACTATTGATTCCTTATACACGAAGAATGGCTGATAGCCAATGGAAAATCGATGAAGTAATAAAGTATTTTAAGCTTGAGGTCACCGATAACTATGATAATCCGATAATGGATTGAAAAATGAGAGGAGTCCCTTTATATGGGGATTCCTCTATTGTTTTAAAATCCGCTGTCCATGGAAAGGGGACTGAGAGCCGTTGTTTCGCTTATAAATAGGAATGCGTCGTACCTGTGGGAAATGGAAGAAGGCACATAGTTTCCGAATTTCTCAAAGCGAGGGTCATAAACAACGCCAATCGCCCTGTGGCCAATTTCCTTAGAAAACTCGTTTCTGTTTTTATCCGTAAAAAAAAGAAGCTTGTCGTCATCCCCGGCTTGGAACAATTCATCCTCCCAACTGAAAGCCTGGGCGGGAGGTACCTCCATTACTTTTAAGGGGGCTCCCCACTGATCAGCCGCAATAACCGTTCCGCGATGAGTGCCAAATCCGCAAATGAAAACATCGCTAGTTCCATGCTGTTCCCTCATTATTTGACCGACATTAATCATGCCTGCCCTCTGCATATCCGTAGCCCTTGCGTCACCGATATGGGTATTGTGTTCCCACACGATGGCCTTTGTGTTTTTGCCATGGAAGTTCATTATTGCATTCAGTGTTTCGGCCATATGGGTATCACGTGTATTCCATGACCCGGCGTCACTCATAACCATCAACCTGTAGTATTGTTCGGCATTTCGGGCGACAAGTGCATTGATCTCCAGATTGAGAGCATCGTCCGACTCCAAGTTATCCTGCCGAACGCTTTTCCTTATCGATGTCAGAAGTTCAACTACTTCCTTCCTGCATCCATCCGATAAATAACCTGCTGACATTGCATATGTTTCATTGCTTCGGTTAAAAGGCTCGAAGCAGGAAAATGCTTCGATTGCAGCCTCCAAGTCCGGGGAGTTTATTTTTTTAAGATAATTTACGATCTCGTCCATTGATTCCCAAAGGCTATAAACATCCAAACCGTAAAATCCGGCCTTTTGATCATCGGGAATCGTTTCGTTATATTCCTTCATCCAGCCAACAAGCCCGGCGATTTCCTTATTTGCCCACATCCAGGTTGGCCAGCGGTGAAAAACCTTTAGGACTTCCTCGGGGGATCTCCTGTCTTTATCATTTTTTATATAAGAATTTATTGCCTGGCATGCCGGCCAGTCTCCTTCAACCGCGATGAATCTGAATCCGTGTTCTGAAATTAGCTTTTTAGAGAGTTCCGCACGGAAAGTGTAGAATTCGGATGTTCCATGAGAAGCTTCTCCCAGGAGAACAAATTTGGCCCTTGCTGCTTGGTGTGCCAATTCATTCAGGACATCTTGTTCTCCTAGCGCCCTTGACCATTTAGTAATTGACTTCCGAAGTTCATTTCCCATCTTAAAGCCTCCTTTCCGATTTCTATTGAAAACATTGTTGTAATCAAAAGGATTTTGTCAATTCATGTTTAAACTATAGTCCTAATAGTAGCGCCTTTTGTCAGTCTTTGCGCTTGCCTGGGAAATAAAGATTTCCCGTTTGCGTTCTAAATTAATTGTTCATATACCTTATTCAGCTGGCCGGCCCGTTCTTCATCCTTTTCATTTAAGGAATAGTCAATTTCCTCAGGAAGGATGGAGTTTAGGAACTTGACGCCGCCTTCATCCAAATCCTCTGCAAATTGTTCAACTGATTGGTATTCGTTTTTTAACAAGTCGAAAAGCTTTTTTCCTTCTGAATGGCCTTCTGTATAATTTGAGAGGATTTCCCTCAGATAAGCTAGAGATTGGTCCATTTGTGCCATATTTAATTCCTCCTAGTGGTGAGTCATTTTTTTTCAAGCAGGGACAAAATTGGCTTAACAGCCTCCGCCAATGAAGGGGCACTTGCATCCGCACCCGTTTTACCAGTGCCGATAAATACGGTCTTGCATCCGGCCGCTTTGCCCGCTTCAATATCCCTTTCATGGTCCCCGACCATAACAGATTCGAATAGGTTGATTCCGTGTTTTTCGGCCAAGTCTGTCAGCATTCCAGGTTCGGGCTTTCGGCAGCTGCAGCCTGCATTCGGTTTATGCGGGCAGTAGGCGATATCTAGAACCTTGCCGCCTTTTTTCTCCAGCATCGAGATGAGACGGGTGTGGACTTTCTCCAGTTTCTCCTCTGTCATAAAGCCAAGCCCGATTCCCCCCTGATTCGTGACAATGAAAACCGGGTAGCCGGCTCTTGTAAGTTCGGCGACCGCATCCGCCGCTCCTTCCAAAAGAAATATCTGTCGCGGATGATTGACAAATTTGACACGCTTCGTTAAAACCTCATTCAGGACTCCATCCCTGTCCAAAAACACAGCCTTTTTCATTTCAAAAAGCCCCTTATTTTAAAAGTAGCCATTATTCTTCCTGTTCCTATTGTTCCTTATCGGCTTCGCGGTTAAACCGAAAATACTAAGCCAATAAACAATTTGAATTTAGGGATTCCGTCAAAAAGTGGAATATTTGTCTTCCAAATAGGGAAATTAGAGGGATAGGTAACGCAATAAAGTGGGAAGGGGTGAGGCAATGCCTTCACCAGTCGTCCGATCTTTGCCTAACTGGTTTACGATCGCCAATTTGCTCTGTGGGGTTTTCTCAATCATTTTGAATATGAACGGCCTTGTCTGGATATCGGCACTGCTTATCTTCGCCGCCGCGCTCATGGACTTGTTCGATGGCAGGATAGCGAGAAGGCTGAAAGTGAACAGTGAAGTTGGTGTCGAGCTTGACTCGCTGGCGGATATTGTCAGTTTTGGTGTGGCGCCGGCTCTGCTAGTGTATACGCTCGCTCCTCATTCAATGCTTTCCTCTTTTGCATTTACATTTTATGCTGCGATGGGGGCTCTCCGCCTTGCAAGGTTCAGTGCAAGCCCAACAATCGGCTATTTTATGGGAATACCTATTCCGTTGGCCGGGTTGGTGATTGCTGGGATGGCTTTGTTTGATTACAGCAATGCCTATATAACGATTATCCTGGCCATCCTGATGGTCAGCCCAATCCGTATTAAAAAATTATAAGGAAACGAGGCAATCCAATTGGGTTGCCTCTTTGCTTTGTTTAGAGCTGCTTGTACTACTTTTCAGGGGAAACGAATAAAATGGAACATAGATGCCTTCCAGGCAAAGCAGGGATGGGGTATATGGGCAGATTTTTAAGAAAAAGCGCTATAGTAACGGCTGGCGGCCTCATCCAGGGGCTTGGCATGGGCCTTTTTTTGTTTCCGCACAGCATCCCTTCCGGCGGTGCAGGGGGGCTTGCCGTGCTCCTTCACCATTTTTTTCTGCTGGATATGGGGTTCGCTCTTTGGGTAGTTAATTTTTCCATGCTTGTCATCGCGATTAAATTCCTTGGTAATCGGTGTACCGTTTGGACAATGTTTGCCATAACGGTAACGTCGCTGTCGATTTATTTTTCACAAAAGGGCATTCCAATTCCCCACAGGCATGTTTGGGTTGATTTAGTGACAGGGTCATTGTTCCTTGGGGCCGGGGTGGGGCTACTACTAAGGCAGGGAGTTTCGAATGGGGGAGTCGGAGTATTGGCTCTCATTATTTCTTCCATGCGGGGAACACTACCAGGCCGGCCCTTATTCTGGATTAATGGTTGTATTTTCCTTCTGACGGCGTCGATCATTAAATGGGAAATCATCATACAGGCGCTCCTAAGCCAATGGATTTCAACAAAGATTGTCGACGTGGTCTTCAAAATCCGCCTGTATGATGCTTACTCTTTTGCCTTTAGGAAAAAGTAACAGGATTTGCACCGGCTATATATAATTATATCGGAACGAATATTTGGTTTTATCTTTTTCATCACCTTTGTTTGGGACATGGATTAGGGCAAGGGCAAGGATTCCGGCGATCAGCGTCAAGGAAGCGATGGTCAGGAACATCCCTGGCCTCGTCCAATCCATCAACCTTGTAAAAATTGGAGGGCCGATGGCGACGCCAATAAACCTCACAGAACCATATAGCGACGTAACAAACCCACGCCTTTCTTTTCCAACAGATCCTGTAATGAGGCTGTTCAGGCATGGGAGAACGAGGCCGGTCCCAATGCTGCTCAGGATAAGCACAAATAAAAATGGTACAAGCTTTTCAAAGAAAACAAGAAGTGCGTATGAAACTGTCATCAAGCCGAGGCCGATAACAATCAGGCGTTTCATTGCCGCGGTATTTTTCCCAATCCGGCTTCCTGTAAGATAGGAGGTCCCGCCCATTACAAGCAGGGGAATCGCCAAGATCAATCCTTTTACGACTCCGTCAATGCCGTACTGTTTTTCCAGGACATCCGAAAGGTAAAAGAGGATCCCAAAAAGGGTGAATAGGCAGACAGCCCCTGCGAAATAAGCTGTCAATAGCCAGCGTCCTTCAAATTTGAAAACACTTGCCAACCCCCTCATGTATTTGCCAAATGGCGGAGGCGCCTGGCGGTGGCTTTTTTCTTTAATGAAAAACAACGTAAGCGTTATTGAAACTAAACAGATTGCCGGAAAAGCAAAGAAAACCGCAAACCACGCCAAAAGGCCAAAAAGAGCCCCAAGGATGGGAGAAAGGACTTTTCCAAGACCATTTGACGCTTCGACAATTCCCAGCACCTTGCTTTGTTCCCCTCCCTTAAACAAATCCCCGGTCAATGCCATGGCGATTGGGGCAGTACCCGCCGCGCCAATTCCTTGCATCGTCCGCCCGGCAAGTATCCACCAATAGGCGCTAGGGAAGCTCGTTGCCGCAAAACCGGCCAATAGCCCTCCGGCTCCGTAAAGGATTAATGCCGGCAGGATAATGACTTTTCTTGAAAATCTGTCCGATAAATAGCCGAGGACCGGGATGAAAAGCGCGGCCGCAATCGAAAAAACCGTAATAGTCATGCTCGTTTGAAGCGGGGTCAAACCAAGCTTTTCTTTCATTTGGGGGAGAATTGGGATGAGCATTGAATTTCCCAGTGTCATTATTAATGGAATTGAGCCAATGGCTGCGACTGTCATGCCGTTATTCTTACTTCCCACCAGGATACACATCCTTTGTTTTGAATGGCACTATTTCAAATTTAAAGGCGGCAGTACAAGCCATCCTTTTTCCTTGTTGATTGCGGCAAGTTTATCCGCGTACTCTGTTTTTTGCGTCAGGAAATCACCGAACATTTCGCGGATATCTGCCCTTAGAGAGAGGCCCATTATATAGCTTGCCAGAACATTCGCGCCTGTTATGTCCTTTGTTAAAAGAGCCGCGATTTCCGAATCGTTGAAGCGTGCCCCGGCGGGTATCTCTTCGGTTGATACATTCGGCCTGTCAGGCGGGGCGGGCGGAAGGCGAATGCCATTTTCCTTTAATACACCCTCAACTTGCTGTTCTTCCTGTTTTACGCAATTCTCCATGAAATCCTCGATAAACACTTTAAGGTCATGGTCGCCCGAATGGTTCGAAAAAACCTGCAAGGCGACAAGATATGCTTTTGTGCCCAGCAAATGCGACCATAGATGAAAAACCTCCCCCGCGTGTAAAGGTTCATCCTGCGGGTTTCCACTCATGATACCCATGGCTATCACTCCATTCTCTGCATGCTTGCGGTTAGTATTTGTGGAAAACCATAAAAATAGCATGAAACTATTTTCCATGTCTGGAAAAACACACACGCAAATCCATTCCGGAAAATTTAAATAAAAAAACGGCACAAATGGCCGTTTTTTTGTCCTAAGAATCCTTATTGTTTTACACCATAGAGTATGCAGGCGACGCCCGCGAAAACCCATACCATCTTTATTAATGACACCTTTTCTACTATTCCTATCAAGCCAATAGTAGTTGTTGACAACAAAATAAGCGGCCCGATTAATGCCAGGGAACTGTTGATCAGCAAAGCTTTTTCTACAGCATTGAACTTGATCATCAGAAGCGCGGCGAAAATTTCTATACCACCCGAGACAATCCGCAATAACGACATGGCCAAAACAGTTTTTTCAATAACAGTAAACATATAGCCCTCCATCTTGGACGAGGTTCTTTTTCAATATATGCTCGGATCGTAAAGGAATAGTACAAACCTTCCTCGCAAGAACAAATTTTATTGGACAGGAACGCATCCTTCTAATTTTCATAGTTTAAAACAGGTAGACGTACGCCCAAATTCTTTGAAAGGGATGGAACCCTATGAGATTGTTTAGAGCGAAAGGGACTCTTTATTGGCTGCTCGTATTCTTTACGGCTTTCACGTTTCTCTCGGGATGTTCGGAAACAAAGAAAACAGATGTGAAAGCCGGGGCGGAAGAGAAAACGGTGAAGACAATCAGAATTGGCTATCAAAAGAACGGTCCGCTTGTCATTTTGAAATCGCTTGGCACCCTTGATGAAACGCTTGAAAAAAAAGGTATTGCTGTCGAATGGAAGGAATTCCAGGCAGGGCCTGCACTTGTCGAAGCGCTGAATGCAGGCACCATTGACTTTGGAAGGACAGGAGATTCACCCCCAATATTCGCACAGGCGGCTGGTGCGCCTTTTGTCTATATTGCAGCGGGAAAACCAAAATTCAACGGAAGCGCGATATTGGTCAAGAAGGATTCGCCCATCAAAACGGTCGAGGATTTGAAAGGGAAGACGGTGGGCTTTGCAAAAGGGTCGAGTTCACATTATTTGCTGATTAAGGGATTGGAAAAAGCAGGGCTTTCCTATTCGGATATTGAGCCAGCATTCCTTGCTCCCGGCGATGGCAGGGTGGCGTTCGAAAAAGGAAATATTGACGCATGGGTTGTATGGGACCCCTTTACGTCCGCGGCTGAAATCGGTTCTGGAGCAAGAATGCTCGTTAACGGTGAAGGGCTCACAACGGATAGGGATTTTTTTCTGGCCAGCACTACCTTTGCGAAGGAACATCCGAAGATAATCGACCAGATTCTGGATGAAATAAAACGTTCGTCTGAATGGGCGAATTCCCATCACGAGGAGCTTGTTGGGATGCTTGCCCCCATTTTAAAAATAGATGAACAATCGTTGGAAGTGGCAGTAAAACGAAGGGTTTATGGGGTGGATGAAATCAATGGGCAAATCAAACGGGAACAACAAGAAATCGCCGATACGTTCTTTAAGTTAGGAATCATCCCGAAAGAAATAAATGTAAAGGATGCCATGCAAAATTAGCAGGGGAGGCATTTTGATTGAAGCCATTTATGAAACGATTATTGCCGCAAGCCATTCCCTGGGCCTTTCCAATGCTCATTCTCGGTTTCTGGCAAGTTTTATCCTCGCTGGGATTCATCCCTGCCAAAATCCTCCCTGCGCCTACCGATGTAGTAAAAGCTGCCTATGCCTTGGTTCAATCAGGTGAGCTTGCCGGACACATTTGGGTGAGCCTTGGAAGAGCAGTGGCCGGGTTCGCCATTGGCGGAACGATCGGCTTTTTGCTCGGCTTATTCAATGGGCTATTTAAATATTCAGAGATGCTTTTGGATACTTCGGTCCAAATGCTAAGGACCATTCCTCACCTGGCGCTAATACCGCTAGTTATTCTCTGGTTCGGCATTGATGAAACATCCAAGGTTTTCCTTGTGGCGCTTGGAGTGCTATTCCCTATTTACATTAATACTTTCCACGGGATAAAGTCGGTCGATAAAGGGCTGGTCGAAATGGGGAAGGCGTATGGCTTAAAGGGAACAAAACTATTTTTTACGGTTATTTTTCCTGGCGCACTGTCCTCAATTCTCGTCGGTGTCCGATTTTCACTTGGCGTTATGTGGTTGACGCTGATTGTCGCTGAAACAATCTCCGCACAATCGGGTATTGGTTACATGGCGATGAATGCCAGGGAATTTTTCCAAATGGATGTAATCGTTTTAAGCATTCTCCTATACGCGCTATTTGGTAAGCTATCCGATGTGATTGCTAGGGCAATGGAAGGCAAATGGCTTAAATGGGATTCTTAACAGGGGGGAACAAAGTGAAACAGGGGGAATCGGCTTATTTGCTGCTGAAAGGTGTAAAAAAACAGTACGGACCAAGGATTGTCCTGGACGGAATCGACTTTTCTGCTGCTCCCGGGGAATTTATTTCCATTGTCGGGAAGAGCGGATGCGGCAAGAGCACGCTTTTGCGCCTGATTGCCGGGCTTGAGGGACAACACCAAGGAAGGATTTATATAAAGGGGGAGGAACTGAAAGGTTTAAATCCGCACGCAAGAATTATGTTCCAGGATGGAAGGCTTCTCCCGTGGAAAAGCGTATTAAAGAACATCGGGTTAGGCCTTAATGGCGAGTGGTTGGATAATGCGCTCCTTGCTCTTCGGAATGTCGGGCTTGAAGACCGGAGCAAAGACTGGCCATCAAAACTCTCGGGGGGACAAAAACAGCGTGTCGCACTCGCGAGGGCGCTTGTCCATGAGCCGGACATTTTGCTTCTAGATGAGCCGCTTGGAGCACTCGATGCATTGACCCGAATCGAGATGCAAGATTTGATTGAACGGATTTGGAGGGAAAAAGGGTTTACCGCTATCCTTGTTACACATGATGTGGAAGAGGCAGTGGCCATCGCCGACCGGGTGGTTCTCATTGAAGCCGGAAAAATTGTCATGAATCGGACCATCGACCTTCCCCGTCCAAGGCAGCGCGCAAACCGTGCTTTTCATAACTACGTGGATGAAATACTTGAAAGGATTCTTGGCCCCAATGGCGAAAACGGATTGAAATTGGTTGGAAAATGAGGGGGCATACACGCGATGCCGCCTTATTTTCTTTTGAATAGAGGCAAAGTTTATAACTATTTACTTTCCGGAGTGAAACGTTATAATGAAGGGGATATAGCATGTGGCAACAGACTGCTAACAATTTGCTAGCAGCTAATAGCACTATGGCAGGGAGTGGATTTTTGGTGGAGGACCAACGTATTCAGCTGAATGTAAGGATTACAAAAGACGTTTATGAAAAGTTGGATGAAATTGTGGCGTACTACCAGGAAAATACAAAGGTTGGGAGAATTTACAAAGGCGATGTGCTGATGGACATCATTGAAAAGTCATATGAAATTATGGAAAAGCAGAAAAGCAGGCAGCGTTAAAATCTGCCCGTTGAACTGGTTTTTGCACGGTACGGGCCACAAATTCTGTCCGTTGCCTTCCGTTAAGGATTTTTCGCGTTTTGGGATCGGCTTCCTGAACTCGTGGGTTATTGAAAGCCCGCCATATCCAGTTCCTTCACGGTATATCCGTCAACTACGATCGAAAGCGGAATAGGATATGAAAGGAGGATCTGGAGGTGGAAAAGTGGCGGTAATCAAGGCTACCGATGCAGATATTGACTTGTTGGCGCGTCTTCTAAGGGCAGAGGCGGAAGGTGAAGGCTTGCAGGGTATGCTCATGGTCGGCAATGTCGGAGTGAATAGGGTAAGGGGCGATTGTTCGGATTTCAAAAATATACGGACTATTCGCCAAATGGTTTTTCAGGAACATGCATTCGAAGCGGTTCAGCACGGCTACTTTTATCAGCGGGCAAGGGATAAGGAAAGAAGGCTTGCCAGAAGAGCGGTAAATGGGGAAAGGGTGTGGCCTGCGAAATACAGCCTTTGGTATTTCCGGCCTGCTGGCGACTGCCCGGCTACGTGGTTTAACCAGCCGTTTGTCGGGAAATTTAAGCTCCATTGCTTTTATGAGCCGACGGGAGAGGAATGCCCAAACATATATAATACATTTTGAATTTTTACCCAACTATCAATGAGCCAATTACGGCTCTTTTTCTTTGGATTCATTCCCAAAGCCAAATCTTCCATTACTGGATGAATTGGAATAGTATTTGCACTCCTTAATAAAAGATACTAATAACGGAATCCTTTTGCGGGATCCACTATCATGGAAGGGGTGCCTGCACATGAATATGCAAATGGTTGCGTCCATATTGCGGGGGCTGGCAAACGGAAGGCAGAGTAAACGGATGTTCTGGGCTTCTCTTATTGGTGTTGGGATAAGTGCCACAGCATTAGGGCTAAGAAAGACCCGTTACCGTAATGTCCTTCCTAAGATTCAACAGGCTGCAGAACGGCTAATGGCCCCTATGGCTGGCAATACGGCCCTGGCTGAATTTTCGAATGAACTTTTTCCGAACAAGGCGATGGGAAAGCAGGGCGACAAGTCGAATCAATAATCCAAAAAGCCGCTTTAGCGGCTTTTTGCAATTGAACTCATTATATTTAGTTCTTCACTTTAAAAGGCGGTTTTATTGGCAAAGGCAACTTAGTGACGGACAGGAGCAGAGAAGGAAAATCACATCTAATGGTGATGAACCCCTTTAAAAAATAACCAATTTCTATAAACTAAGAGCCTTCATTAATTATATGAGTTAAATACCTTTTCCAGGCTAACGAAAAAAGGCACTTTGCCATGCACGGCGTTAGGATTTATTGCTTATTTGTTATAATATAAAATGGAACTTGGACGTTCAATCTGAGTGAATAAAGGAGGGCGATTGCTGTATGGTGAGCGACCATCTTAGGGGAAATCTTGATATTCTGTTTGTTGGCTTTAATCCAAGCCTGCTTTCTGGGGAGACAGGGCACCATTTTGCGAACCCGAACAACAGATTCTGGAAAATCCTTCACCAAGCGTCAATTACACCACGGCTCTTCAAACCCGAAGAGGACGGGCTCCTTCCCGATATTGGCCTCGGACTGACGAACATTGTTGAGCGCCCGACACGTGCCGCCGACGAAATTACAAAGGAAGAATATAGCCAGGGCAGGGTAAAGCTAAATGAGAAAATCAGGGCGTACAAGCCGCGGATTGTTTGCTATGTTGGAAAAGGCGTATATCAACAGTTCAGCCGGAAAAAGGATATTCCGTGGGGAATCCAGCCTGAGCCAATTGTTCCGGGTATTATAGATTTCGTCGCGCCTTCTTCAAGCGGGCTAGTGAGGATGAGGCTTGAGGAAATTGTGGAAATGTACAAGGAACTGCCCGGACTTGTTTCCCGGCTAAGAGAAACGTAAAAAGGCGCCTCACAAGGAAGCGCCCGCCTCTTCCGTCCGAACTGGTTAAGTGTCCCGCAACAAGCGATTGTCGGAAGAGGCAAAGCTATTGTATCATGGGACGCGCGGAATTTTCAAATTGTGTAAGGTTTCGCTTAATACTTCATTCAGCCAAAAAGAAATGGTATGATAGTTGTTATCTGATGTTAAGGAGATGTAACCATGGGAAAAAAAGGTGTAATCACTATGCAAAACGGTGAAAAAATTGAATTCGAATTATATCCGGAAGAAGCTCCCGGAACAGTCGAGAACTTTGAAACTTTGGCAAACAAAGGATATTACAACGGGTTGACTTTCCACAGGGTGATTCCTGGGTTCGTAAGCCAAGGTGGATGCCCTCATGGAACAGGAACGGGCGGTCCAGGCTACACAATCAAATGTGAAACAGAAGGCAATCCGCACAAGCATGTGGCCGGCGCGCTTTCTATGGCGCATGCGGGCAAAGATACAGGCGGAAGCCAGTTCTTTATTGTCCATGAGCCGCAGCCGCACCTTGATGGAGTCCACACAGTATTCGGGAAGGTTACTTCCGGCCTTGAAGCTGCAAGGGCAATGAGGAATGGCGATGTAATGGAGAAAGTCGAAGTATTCGAAGACTAAAAGCGGTGGCAGAAGGGCCTTCCGGATTATCGCCGGACAGGCCCTTCTTTATTGTCCTATAGGGGGGAGAATGGCAATGAAGCTTATATCCTGGAATGTGAATGGAATCCGGGCGTGTGTAAACAAGGGATTTCTCGATTATTTCCATGAAGTGGATGCCGATGTTTTCTGCCTGCAGGAAACGAAGTGCCAGGACGGGCAAATTTCACTTGAATTGGAAGGCTACCATCAATACTGGAATTACGCTGAGAAAAAGGGCTATTCAGGAACGGCAGTTTTTACAAAAAGAAAGCCGTTGGAAGTCAGTTATGGACTTGGCTCATCCGATAGGGAAGCCGAAGGAAGGATTATTACGCTTGAATTCGAAGATTTTTTCCTTGTAAATGTGTACACCCCTAATTCACAGCGCGACCTTGCCCGGCTTGGGTACAGGCTGGAATGGGAGGATGCCATAAGAGGGTACTTGCTTGATTTGGAAGCGAAAAAGCCGGTTATCCTATGCGGGGATTTAAACGTCGCCCATTCATGGATTGATCTGAAAAACCCGAAGCCGAATGTTGGAAACTCTGGCTTCACCGATGAAGAAAGGGCGAAAATGTCCGAATTGCTGGAGGCTGGTTTTATCGACAGTTACCGGTATTTTTATCCTGACAGGGAAGGGGCCTATACATGGTGGTCGTATATGAGCAAGGTCAGGGAGCGGAATATCGGCTGGCGCATTGATTATTTCATTGTTTCCAAAAAGCTAGAGGGACGGCTGAAAAACGCGCATATCGATTGTTATATCATGGGCAGCGACCATTGCCCCGTTATTTTGGAATTAAAATAGGGCGGAAACCTGATTATCGGGTTTCCGCCTTTTCTATTCGTGTATAAATTTTATCTCCTGAATCTCCCCATAACCTCAATGGCTTTCGTAATATGGACAAAAGCACCTGGATCTGTCTTTTTGATGGTATCCTTTGTTTCTGTTAATTCGTATTTTGTTATTACGGTTGTCAGCACTTTCTTTGGCGCATGCGTGTATCCCCCTTCAGCGTCTGTCATCGTTATGCCGCGCTGATGCAGGCGAAGAAGGGCCTCATTCAATTCAGTCCATTTTTCAGAAACAATCGTTACAACAAGCTTTGTATGGCTCGTGTGGATTGTATCTACCGCGCGGCCCGAAGCGAAAATGGTGAATAGGGTATACAGGGTTTTGTCCACCCCGAACACAAGCCCCGAGGTTAGGACGACAAGAAGATTGATCCACGTGATCAGGACCCCGACGGGCAAGTCCTTTTTCCTTGCCAGGATGATGCTGATGATATCAATTCCGCCAGCCGACCCCCCGAACCTGATCAAGCCTCCGACGCTTGTCCCAAAAAGGACGCCCCCGAAAATGCCCGAGAGCAATAAATCATCGCTAAAGGCATGGACAGGAAGTATCTTCATCAGAAATGAAAGGAGCAGGACGGAATAAATTGTATAGACGAGAAATTTCCTTCCGAGATGAAAATAGCCGAGTACAAACAAAGGCAAGTTGATGCCAAGGATAATCCAGCCAGTACTGATCGGCACAAAATTATTGATAATAATCGCCATTCCCGCAACCCCGCCTGTCAGCACTTGATGGGGAATTAAAAAGGAATTTAGTGCATAGGCCATTCCCATCGTAAAAAAGGTTAAGGCCACGATTTGCAAGGCGGTTTTTCGCATTAGGACACCTCGTTTGGTTATTCATTCATTCCTGTACTAGTCTATAGCGGACATACGGCCAATGCCAGTGAAATATTTGTGGATATTTCCCTGCATTGCCGGCTTTTTGCTATTTCTTCTCGGCATGGCGGGTAATGTATTACAAATCTTTTTTGATTGGTGGGAAAGCTAGATGAATATTGTTTGGTATAGGCGGGATCTGAGGGTGAACGACCATTTGCCGCTTGTGATGGCTGCAAAATACGGTGAAGTGCTTCCTTTGTATATTATCGAGCCTTCCTTTTGGCAAGGGGGGATTCTTTCAGCGCGGCATTACGCATTTGTATTCGAAAGCCTGGAAGAACTGTCCCGCCGGCTTTCCGAACTCGGCGGATGCCTTTTTGTAACAATAGGCGAAGCAGTGGATGTGTTCAGGAAATTGGAGAATGAATACGGGCCAATTCGGGTCTTTATTCATAAAAGCAATGAACTGTCAGGAAGTATAGTAGGCGAATCGCTGAAAAAAAGCGGCATTTCGTTCGAGGAGGCTCCTTCCATTACAGCTGGAACGGCAACCATTCAATCAAAATCAAACTGGATAAAGGTTTTCGAGGAATCGTGCGAATTGGCCCCGCCTAATTTCCGGATCCCGAAACGGCTTCCCGATTGGCTATCCGAGCCCAACCGTAAATTCCGTAAATATCACGTTCCCGGAGAATTAATTCCAATGGGGCAGCCCGGCGGGGAGCGGAACGCCGAGGAAACATTGCACTCGTTTATCCAGGGGAGGTTCATGAGATACGGAAGAAGCGGTGAAGAACTTTTAAAAGCGTCGAATGATTCGAGCAGGTTGTCCCCTTATTTGGCCTGGGGAAATGTTTCGCTTAAAACGGTTGTCAAGAAAACCTTGGGCGAATTAAAGGAAGCAAAGACTGAGGATGCGAGGAAAGCGCTACATTCTTTTCTCGACAGTCTTTACAAGCGGTTCCTTGCTTACGAAAGCGGCTTTCCAGGAAAAAATGGACAACTTTTTATTGAAGGTGAAATGTGGGACCAAGATGTAAAGGAACGGATTCAATCTGGGCGGACCGGCATTCCGATCATTGATGCCGCGGTTGTTTCTTTAACAAAAACCGGCTGGCTACCATATAGCCTCAGGGCTGTTTTGGCCTTCTTTTTATGCAATGGGCTACAGCTGGAAAAACAGCTTGCTAAGGAATTTCTTGGACGCCTTCTTCAGGATTATGATCCATGCATTCTCGACCGCGAACTTGAGTTATGCGTGTCTTTTTCCGGGAAGGGTATGTCGCGGTATTATCATCCAGTAAGGGTGGGAAGGAAGCTTGATAGCGAAGGAGCTTTTATTAAAAGGCATATCCCTGAATTAGCAAGACTGCCTGCAAAGTATGTGCATGAACCATGGCGGTATCCGGGTTTTTATAAGCTTGGGTATCCGGTTCCGGTAAAAGATCCGGATCACCTTTTCAAAACGATTAAACTGGCGGCCGAAAAAGCGGGAAAAAAGCGAAATAAGAATCCGGTACGCTCCCAGGAAATTGGGGAGCAGCTGAGCATGGGATTATTTGACGATTAGTATAGCATATATCGAAAACACTCCTTGTTAACAAAATAGACATAAATTATTTCGCTTAAAAGTTTCCATTCTCGGTTAAATGTAATATACTAATTAAGAAAAATGGTAACACATTTAAACTATTAAGCTTTTAAGCTTGCCATTAGGATGTCTAATTGGGAGGTGTTCTAAAATTAAACTGTCCAAACGGCAGGAGGAAATCATTGAAATCATCAAGGCTTCCGGGCCGATTACAGGAAAACAAATCGCCGAAAAGCTTTCGCTTTCAAGAGCGGCTCTTAGGCCTGATTTGGCCATTTTAACAATGGCAGGATCTATTGACGCCCGGCCCAGGGTTGGATATTACCTGAGCAGGAACGCCCCTCCGCAAGCGATCGTCCGGGGTACAGTGCAAAAGGCCATATCTGAATATAAAGCCCACCCAATTGTTGTCCAGAAATCGGCTTCCGTTTACGATGCAATCGTCCAGCTGTTCTTGGAAGATGTCGGAACCCTGTATGTGGTTGATGATAGCGGCCATCTGGCAGGCGTCTTATCAAGGAAAGATTTGCTTCGTGCTTCCATTGGGACGAGGAGTCCTGAGGAAATACCGGTTAGCATCATCATGACCAGGATGCCAAATATCGTTATGGTCGGACAGGATGATACGCTTCTTGACGCAGCCAGGAAAATGATGGATTCCCAAATTGATTCCCTTCCGGTAGTAAAAGAAGTGGACAAAACCACCCATACATATTCGGTCGTCGGAAGGATTACCAAAACAACCATTGTAAAGGCATACCTGGAGATTGCGGGGCAGTGGCCTTGATAAGGAGTGAAAAGAGAATTGGCGGAAAAGGAAATCGTGTATGTTATATCCGATTCGGTCGGGGAAACAGCTGAAATGGTTGTTAAGGCCGTCGCGTCCCAATTTAATGGAGGGCATGTCGATATCCGAAGAAATTCGTATGTTGAGGATACCGAAGACTTGGAGGATGCGCTATTGCTTGCCAAGAAGCATAAGTCGCTGATTGCCTATACCTTGGTTGTCCCTTCCCTTAAGGACTATCTTGATAGAAGGGCGGAGGAGGAAGGCATTACGGCTATTGACTTGCTGAACCCGCTCATGGACGCGTTTGTTAAAAGGTTTAACAAGCACCCGAGGCATCGTCCGGGCCTCATGAGAAAGCTCGATGATGACTATTTCAGGAAAATCGAAGCAATAGAATTCGCAGTTAAGTATGATGATGGCCGTGATTCCCGGGGGATTGCCAAAGCTGATATCGTTCTGATTGGCGTTTCCAGAACGTCAAAAACACCATTATCAATGTATTTGGCGCATCAGCGATACAAGGTTGCAAATGTACCACTAGTTCCTGAGGTCGCGCCTCCGGATGAAATTTTTTCGCTTCAAAGGGGAAAATGTGTCGGGCTTATCATAACACCTGACAAACTTAATGCCATCAGGATTGAACGGTTGAAAGCGCTTGGCCTTACTTCCCAGGCCAATTACGCCAGCTTCGAGCGAATATTGGAAGAGCTCGATTACGCCGAAAAGATTATGAAGCGCGTCGGCTGCCCGGTGATCAACGTTTCGAATAAGGCGGTCGAAGAAACAGCCAGCCTCATTGTGGATGTACTTAAATTGGAGAGGAGCTCAAAGAGATGAAAAAATTTGTTTACTTATTTAATGAAGGCAATAGCGAAATGAAAGATTTGCTTGGCGGAAAAGGGGCCAATCTCGCGGAAATGACAAGAATTGGGCTGCCTGTTCCTTTTGGATTTACTATTTCAACCGAAGCGTGCAATGCCTACTACGAATCAGGGGAAAATATTCCTCACGAAGTAACGGACCAGGTTTTAGAAGCGCTTCGAAAACTCGAAGGGGAAATGGGCAAAAAACTTGGCGACCCGTCCAATCCTTTGCTCGTATCCGTCCGTTCAGGTTCTAAGTTCTCAATGCCTGGTATGATGGATACAATCCTGAATCTAGGCTTGAACGATGAAACAGCTGAAGGCCTGGCCGCACTGACCGGCAATCCCCGTTTCGTGTATGATTCCTACAGAAGGTTCATCCAAATGTTCAGTGATGTCGTCCTGGATGTCGATGTGTTCTTTTTCGAACAATTCCTGGAGGAAGTACGTGAAGGCAAGGGCTATTCTTCGGACCCTGAAATGAAGGCCGAGGATTGGGCGGAGGTAATTGAGGGCTACAAGAAAATTGTTGAGAAGCATACAAAGCAACCATTCCCGCAAGACCCGAAAGAACAGCTATTCCTGTCCATCAATGCGGTTTTCAATTCCTGGAACAACCAGCGTGCCATCGTCTACAGACGCTTGAACAAAATCCCGGACCATCTTGGAACAGCCGTAAATATTCAGAGTATGGTTTTTGGAAATATGGGGAATGATTCCGGCACAGGCGTCGCCTTCACCCGCAACCCTTCTACAGGCGAAGCGCTCCTTTATGGAGAATTTTTAATGAATGCCCAGGGAGAAGATGTCGTCGCAGGAATCCGCACGCCAAGGCCGATTTCCGAGCTTAAAGCGGAAATGCCCGAAGTTTACAGGCAGTTTACCGAGACATGCGAAAAGCTTGAGAAGCACTACCTTGACATGCAGGATATTGAATTCACAGTAGAAAAGGGGAAATTGTATATCCTCCAGACCCGTACAGGAAAAAGGACAGCGCAGGCCGCAATTCGGATTGCTGTAGAAATGGTGGCGGAAGGCTTGATCTCAAAGGAGGAAGCACTGCTGCGTGTCGACCCTGACCAGCTCAATCAACTTCTCCACCGCCGCATTGATGATAAATTTGAAAGGGTCAGGATTGCAAAGGGCCTGCCGGCATCACCTGGCGCGGCGTCAGGAAAAGTCGTTTTTGAAGCGGATGAAGCAGAGAGCCTTACAAAAGAAGGGAAAAAAGTTATCCTTGTCCGCCCGGAAACGACCCCGGATGATATTCATGGAATTATTGCTGCGCAAGCCGTTGTCACAAGCAGGGGCGGGATGACAAGCCACGCCGCAGTAGTTGCAAGGGGAATGGGTAAAGCATGCGTATGCGGCTGCGAAGTATTGAAGATCGACTTGAAGAACAAACTTTTTTCAGTTGATGGAACTGTCGTAAATTACGGCGATATTATCACGATCGATGGCAGCACTGGTGAAATTATGCTTGGAGAGATTCCGATGATTGAGCCTGAACTATCGGATGAATTCAAACTCCTGCTTTCGTGGGCAGATGAAATTCGCGCTATCTCCGTAAGGGCAAATGGCGATAATCCTGAAGATGCTCGCAAGGCATTGGAGTTTGGGGCGGAGGGAATCGGCCTTGTCAGGACTGAGCATATGTTTATGGACGCGGCAAGGGTTCCGATTGTCCAGGAAATGATTTTGTCCGAAAGTTTTGAAGAGCGAAGCGCAGCGCTCGAAAAGCTTCTCCCGATGCAACAGGGTGATTTTGAAGGCATTTTTGAGGTAATGAAGGGACTCCCGGTCACAATCCGCCTCCTCGACCCACCGCTTCATGAGTTCATGCCTGACAAAGAGGAATTGCTCGTCGACATTACGAAACTGCAAATCCTTCAGCCTGATTCCGATGAACTTAAGGAAAAGGAACACATGCTCCGGAAGGTCAGGCAGCTTGAAGAGTTCAACCCGATGCTCGGCCACAGGGGATGCCGTCTCGGGATGGTTAATCCGGAAATTTATTTGATGCAGGCAAAAGCCATCTTCTACGCTGCGGCGGCTTCGGCGGAAAAAGGCTTTGATGTGAAACCTGAAATCATGATTCCTCTCGTCGGCCATGTCCACGAGCTTAAGGAGATGCGCCAGCTCGTAATTGACGCTGCTTCACAAATAAAAGAGGAAACTGGCAGGGATTTTGAATATACTGTTGGTACGATGATTGAAATACCGAGGGCTGCCTTAACGGCGGACGAAATTGCCTCGGAAGCGGATTTCTTCTCCTTCGGTACAAATGACTTGACCCAGACAACGTTTGGATACAGCCGTGATGACGCGGAGGGGAAATTCCTGCAAACGTATATAGAAAGAAAGGTATTGCCGGATAATCCTTTTGCTGTCCTCGACCAGACTGGAGTTGGGAAACTCGTCGAAATGGCCGTAAAGCTTGGCCGGACAACCAAGCCGAACCTTAAAACCGGCATTTGCGGAGAGCATGGGGGAGAAAAGAGTTCAATCGATTTCTGTTTCAGGAAAGGCCTGGATTATGTAAGTTGTTCGCCTTTCCGGGTGCCATTGGCGCGGCTCGCAGCTGCCCAGGCGACAATCCGGCACGGAAAGCCGGCGGAAACAGCAGTCATGAACGCGTGACAAAACGTAAATCCGCTAAGGCTTGATATTTAGTGAAAAATAGTTTATGATTTTCCTATCTTATAGGATAAGCATAAAGGGGAGTAGCTTTTACAGCAAAGTCGTCAATTCGGGGCACTGCCTCCGGCTTTGTTGGCAGCAGCCATGTTGTTAGCAAGACCTTTACCTGTCGAGGGTAAGGGTCTTTTCTGTCCAAAAAGGGCCCTTGCCATTCGGCAGGGGCTCTTTCTTGTATAGGCGCCCATACTGCCCGGCTGTACCTAATCAAAGGCGGCCGGGATGGGCAGACTAAAACAAACCTGCTGCAGGAGTCAATGAAGGAGGAAACAAAAAAATGGAATTTTTCTCAATGGAATTTTTAACGGCATTGATGGCGATCGTCATGATCGACTTGGTGCTGGCAGGTGACAATGCAATCGTAATCGGCCTTGCCGCAAGGAACCTGCCCAAAAACCAACAAAAAAAGGTCATTCTATGGGGAACCGCAGGGGCCATTGTCATTCGCGCGCTCGCAACAATCATCGTCGTATGGCTTTTAAAAATCCCTGGCCTTTTGCTTGTCGGCGGAGTTTTGCTCATTTGGATCGCAATCAAGCTATTGGTTGAAGATAAAGGGCATGATGTGAAAGCGGGAGGTAGCTTTTGGGCGGCCATCAGGACTATTATCATTGCCGACGCGCTAATGGGGCTGGACAATGTCCTTGCGGTCGCGGGAGCTGCACACGGAAATTTCGTACTTGTCATCCTTGGCCTTCTTATCTCGGTGCCTATCGTTGTTTGGGGAAGCACGCTTATATTGAAATGGGTCGACAGATATCCAATCATCATTACAATTGGCGCCGCCGTCCTTGGCTGGACAGCTTCAAAAATGATTGTGAGTGAGCCATTTTTGAAGGGATATTTTGCAAATCCTTTCGTGAAATATGGCTTTGAGCTTCTCATTGTTGCCGCTGTCGTTTTAATCGGCAGAGCCATCAAGAGCAAACAGCATAAGCCGACAAATGGAGCCGCTTAAAATTGCTCATATCGGGGAACCAATCGTTATGATTGGTTCCCTTTTATATAGTAGTATCTGAATAGGGAAATAATAATAAAGAAGGTTCAGTGAATGAAAAGGAGAAGTATTGATGGATGAAATAAAAGCCGCGCACTCCGGGGCGGTAAAGAATACAAAGCACAAAATAATTGAAGATGTCTCGAAGTATATGGAGCCTCTGGAAACGATTCCAGCCCTAGAGCACTATTTGGCAGATAGGAGCCAGTATATTGAACAGCTTTGGTTGAATGTCTGGTTGAACAAGGTGACAAACGGCGTGTCGAAAATGGGGAAAAAGGAGTTTCTTGAACAAAATGGAATCGAGACGGACGGGGTCAACCGGAAATTGATTAACAGCGTGTTCAGGAATGAAATGAGGCAGTTTTGCCCTTTCAACCCTTCTGAATGGCTCCGCGCGGAAGTGGACGCAAAACCCGGAATGTGGGAAGAATTATTCAAGGAGGCCAGGGAACGTTTCAGGAACGCTAAGGAAGCCGAAAGGAAAATGGAGGAACGGGCCCACCTTCTCCATTCAATGAGCGAAGCTGCCGAACGGATCCTCCTTGATAACGAATGGCTCCTGTATTTATACACCCGGTACGAAATGGCACGCAAACTGAAAGCAGACTTTGACACTGGAACCCGTTATAAAAAAATCGATACGTTCGCACTTGAAGAAAAGCTTCTTGGCCAAGGCCGTTTCGACCCGGAAGATTACCTAAGGACAGGTGAGTTTTTTGAAGAACTGACAGGGGAGATTCATAAAACGTTTTACCGGGGCAGGATGTTTTTTGAATATGAAACGTATTACTTTAAGTACGAACGCAAACTTACTGCTCTTGTCCTCGGGAATGCTGCGCGGCTTGTCTCGGAAAAGTTGCCGGAGGGCGCTTATAACGAGTATTTATCCCAAGAACTAGAGGAAGGCGATGAAAGCAATTTAGCCATACTCATTTCCGATATGGCGGAGCAGCTGGCAGAAGAATTTTTGGAACGGATTTCCGGTGAATATCTTGAGGATTTGTTAAGGCTCGCGGCCATTCCATTCGACGCTGAAACGCATAAGGCCCTTTATGAATCCGATATGGCCAGGGCGGAGGAACGACTCGCGAAGGAAATAGCGGAAGCGGAACGGAAGGCAGCGGAAGAACAGCGAATGATTGACGAAGTATTCGGGAGTGAATACAGGCCTTCAGTTGAACGAAATGTGAAATACGTCCTTCATATTGGGGAGACGAATACCGGCAAAACCCATCACGCCCTTGAAGCGATGAAAAAAGCGGAAAGCGGAATCTATCTCGCCCCTCTAAGGCTCCTGGCGCTTGAGGTATATGACAGGCTGAACTCCGATGGGGTGACATGCTCGCTAAAAACCGGCGAGGAAGAAAAACTGGAGCCAATGGCCGCCCACTTTTCGTGCACGGTCGAAATGTTCCATGAAAAGGACTATTATGAAGTGGCGGTCATCGATGAAGCCCAAATGGTCGCGGACACGGACCGGGGCTTTTCCTGGTACAAGGCCATAACAAAGGCGAATGCGAAAGAGGTCCATATTATCGGAAGCATAAATATAAAAAATATGGTAATAAAACTTCTTGGCAACGCCGAGTACGAATTAAAGGAATATCGGAGGGAAATACCGCTTCAGGTGGAAGAACAGGAATTTTCCCTTAAAAAAGCCCGGAAAGGCGACGCGCTCGTCTGTTTTTCCAGGAAACAGGTGCTGGCCACGGCTGCGATTCTCCAGGGGAACGGCCACAAAGTCAGCATGATTTACGGAAGCATGCCCCCGGAAACGAGAAAAAAGCAAATGCAGCTTTTCCTATCAGGGCATACCGAGATAGTCGTTTCAACAGATGCAATCGGAATGGGCCTGAATTTGCCCATCAGAAGGATTGTATTCCTGGAAAATGAAAAATTTGATGGTACGTCCAGGCGGACCCTGACCTCGCAGGAACTCAAGCAAATTGCGGGAAGGGCCGGGCGAAAGGGACTTTACAATATTGGAAGGGTAGCGTTTGTATCGGATGTTCAAAGGATGAAGAGGCTTCTCGAGGGTAAGGATGAGCCCGTGAAGGTTTTTGCAATCGCTCCTACGAGCGCAATTTTTGAGCGCTTCCAAAAACACAGCCGAAGCCTGGGTGATTTTTTCAATTTGTGGGACAAATTCGAAAGCCCGCCAGGAACAAAAAAAGCCGAACTGGCAGAAGAGCGGAACAGGTATGAACTGATCGAAGGCACGTTGATCGAGCGACGTTTTCCGATGATGGAGCTGTACGGATTCCTGCATCTCCCTTTTTCGGCGAAAGAGCCCCAGCTTACGGAACAGTGGCTTGAGACAATGATGGCAATCGCAGAGGGACAGGAATTGCCCGAGCCGCCAATCAAGAAAAGAAGCCTTGAGGAAATGGAATTGACGTATAAGGCGATTGGCCTCCATCTCCTGTTTCTGTATAAACTTGGCAGAAGGACGGAGGCAGTTTATTGGGAGCGCATGCGTGAGCAGGTAAGCAACAGTGTCCATGAAGAGTTAAAGGATGTTGCGAAAAGCCAGGGGAAAAAATGCCGCAATTGCGGAAAAGTTTTGCCCGCGGGATTTCAGTTCCCGATATGTGATGTATGCCATTCGGGCCAAAAGAAGAGAAAAAGCCATTCAAGGCGAGGTTGGAGGCAAAAGGGAAAATTTTGACGAAACAGGACTAAAATAGCGAACTTATGTTCGTAAATAATAGGAAGATATGCTATAATTAAGCTAATCGGCGGTTCTTTAAGGGTGGGTAAACAGTTATCAGAAACTTTCTTCAAAATCAAGACGAATATGTAAGCCTTTGTTTTAGTACGGACATTCATTAGAATGCGTAAATTCCAATGGAAGATGGCCGTAGAAGAATAAAGGTAGCCCAGGTAACTCCTGCCCTATGGGGTGCTCATTACGAGACCGTAAGACATAGGTGTTTGAAAGAAGGCTAAACCCTAGACCAGCGGAGGGTTGGACGAATTGTCCTTACTTCGAATCCATGACAAATGTTACAATTTGTTATGATTTTAAAGAGCTGGGCACGAACACTCCCCGCGAAAGGGGGTGATGCCGAATGACAGTTTTCCAGGCCCTCATGCTCGCGATTTCGTTTGCCAGCCTTATTGTAGCCGTACTGTCGGTGAACCAAAAAAAATAACCCACCCTTGAGCCGGCAAGCATACTGGGCGGGTTGACGCTTTATTCCCGATTCCACTACCGGGAACCGTCGGTTAAGGGCCTGTGCATGCTGCAACATGCGCAGGCCTTTTTTAATTGCTTCATCATAGTTCATTATACCCGAAAAAAGGGAAAAAGAAAATAGAGGAGCCTTTTTTGGGCGGAATCCACCTGTTTTCACCATTATCCGTTCTCAAAAATGTTCCTTTGGAGACAGCGGCAAATTCCTCTCACGCCAATACCAAACCGTTTTCCTTTCTTTAAATGGATTTTTCCGTTAAAAAAGATATGTGGGGTAATTTTTATAAATAAGGATTGTACCGTCGGCCACCATATTACAAAAGGGCATTGTTTCCCCTCATTCCACTCTCCAAAAAATTCCGTCATCTCTAATGAATCAGCTTTTTTAAAGGTTTTTACGCAGTTGGCGTCGAAACCAAAATATAGCATGTTTATGCAGTTATTTTTTAGGAAACTAGAATATTACTGAAGATAGGCAGGTGACAAGGATGGTTTATCATCCAACTGAGTTTCAGCTTCATTTGTTTCATGAGGGGGCGCTCTATAAAAGCCATGAATTATTCGGTGCCCATGTCATAAACGAAGGCGGGAAGACATATACCCGTTTCTGTGTCTGGGCTCCACATGCCGCTGAAGTAAGGCTCACGGGCGATTTCAATGGCTGGGACGGCGAAGGCTTCTCCTTTGAGAAAGTAAATAGGGAAGGCGTCTGGGTGTTTTTCGCCGACCGGGACATGACCGGTGCACTGTACAAATACGAAATTATCACCGCTTCCGGGGAAAAGAAGCTGAAGGCCGATCCGTTTGCTTTTTTTTCGGAGCTAAGGCCCAATACCGCTTCCATTGTCCAACCGCTTGATGGCTACAAATGGAATGATCGGGCGTGGATGAGAAAACGGGCGAAAAAAGTTCCCTATGAGGAGCCCACAGCCATTTACGAGGTTCATCTTGGTTCCTGGAAAAAGGCGGAGGATGGTTCGTTCCTGACCTACCGGGAAGCGGCCGATCAGCTCGTGCCATATGTGCTTGAGCACGGCTATACCCATATTGAACTCCTGCCATTGACGGAACATCCACTCGATGCATCTTGGGGGTACCAGACGACAGGCTACTTTTCGGTGACGAGCAGATATGGGACACCACATGATTTTATGTACTTCGTAGATCAATGCCACCAGAACGGAATCGGCGTAATACTTGACTGGGTCCCTGGCCATTTTTGCAAGGATGCCCATGGGCTTTATTGTTTTGATGGCGGATATGCGTATGAATACAAAACGGAGAATGACAGGGAAAACACTGTTTGGGGAACAGCCAATTTTGACCTCGGGAAAACGGAGGTTAACAGTTTTCTTGTTTCAAGCGCGCTTTTCTGGCTTGAAACGTACCACATCGATGGCTTTCGGGTTGATGCGGTCGCAAATATCATCTACTGGCCTAATTCAGAAAAAGTGGTTAATCAAAATGGGCTTGCCTTTCTCAAGAAGCTGAATACGGCTGTGGCAGCGTATTGCCCAAACATCCTCATGATAGCCGAAGACTCCACCGATTGGCCGAATGTAACGAAGCCGCCAGCAGGTGGGGGACTGGGGTTTACATACAAATGGAATATGGGCTGGATGAACGATATTCTGAATTATATGGAAACGGATCCTTACCAGAGGCGGCACCATCATAATAAAATGACTTTTTCGCTCATGTATGCTTTTACCGAACATTTCGTCCTCCCATTTTCCCATGATGAAGTTGTCCATGGGAAAAAGTCCCTTCTTGATAAGATGCCGGGGGATTATTGGCAAAAGTTTGCCCAGCTACGGCTGCTCCTTGGCTACCAGGTCGGCCATCCCGGCAAAAAGCTGACGTTCATGGGAACGGAGCTCGGCCAGTTTTCCGAGTGGAAGGATAAGGAAGAAATTGACTGGCATCTCAATGAGTATGAAATGCATGCCAAGCTGAATCTCTTTGTAAAGGAATTGAACAAGCTTTATAAAAGGTCAAAGCCGCTATATCAGCTGGATTCGTCCCCTGAGGGCTTTGAATGGATCGACCCGAACAATCACCATCAGTCCGTGTTTTCATTTGTACGGAGAGGATTCAAAGAAGATGATTTCCTCGTCATAGTTTGCAATTTCACGTGGCAGGCGTACAGCGGCTACCGGATTGGCGTCCCTGCGCCTGAGCGATACAGGGAGATTCTTAACAGCGATGCAAGGGAATTCGGCGGGTCAGGKGTAATAAACAAAAAAATCATCACGGCTGAAAAGGAAGGGTTTCACGGAAAACCTTTTTCCATCCAAATGAATATTCCGCCATACGGCATTTCAATTTTAAGGCCTGTGAAAAAAAGAAAGGGGATAAATGCCAATGCAAAAGAAGAAGATGGTAGCCATGCTTCTGGCGGGAGGCCAGGGGAGCAGGCTAAATTCACTGACAAAAGAACTGGCTAAGCCAGGGGTGCCTTTCGGCGGTAAATACAGAATCATTGATTTCCCCTTAAGCAACTGCACGAATTCAGGCGTGTACACGGTTGGGGTCCTTACTCAGTACCAGCCGCTTGTCCTGAACAGCTATATCGGGATAGGAAGCGCGTGGGACCTGGACCGGATGGACGGCGGGGTAACTGTGCTGCCGCCTTACAGCGTATCGTCCGAAGTAAAGTGGTATGACGGTACGGCGAGCGCGATTTTTCAAAACCTGCCTTATTTACGGCAATATGATCCGGAATATGTACTTATTTTATCCGGGGACCATATTTATAAAATGAATTATGAAAAGATGCTGGACCATCATATCGAAAATGAAGCGGATGTAACGATTTCTGTTATTGAAGTCCCATGGGAGGAAGCTGGGCGGTTCGGCATAATGAATACGGATGAAAATTTGAGAATCGTAGAATTCGATGAAAAACCGAAGAACCCGAAAAGCAACCTGGCCTCAATGGGCATTTATATTTTTAATTGGGAGCTACTTGAAGACTGCCTGATTCAGGACGATGAAAACCCTGGCTCCTCGCATGATTTCGGGAAGGACATCATTCCTCTCCTATTAAACGAAAACAGGAAACTTGTTGCCTACCCGTTCAAGGGCTATTGGAAGGATGTCGGTACGGTCCAGAGCCTGTGGGAGGCGAACATGGATTTGCTGGACGAGAGTTCCGAGCTGGACTTGTTCGACCAGTCCTGGAGAATTTATTCCGTTAACCCGAACCAGCCTCCACAGTTTATTTGCCCTGATGCGACGCTCACGGAGTCTCTTGTGAATGAGGGCTGTGTCATTGAAGGCCGGGTGGAAAGAACGGTTGTCTTCCAGGGGGTTTCCATTAAAAAGGGAGCGGCCATCAAGGAGTCAGTCATAATGCCCGACGCGGTCATCGGCCAGGATTGCATAATTGAAAAGGCCATTGTATCACCCGGCATAACAGTTCCTGACGGAGGTGTCATAAAGGGCCGCGACGGGGAGGTCGTGCTTGTATCAGAGGATACGATTGATCAGCTTTTGTCCAAATAATCCTATTGGGAGGGGCAACAATTGAAAAAAGATATGCTGGGGATCATTGATGCTACAACTTTCCATAAAGACCTCGATGAATTGACCATCCACCGGTCGGTTGCGGCGATACCGTTTGGCGGAAGATACCGCCTAATTGATTTTATCCTTTCAAATATGGTGAATTCCGGCATCCAGAGTGTCGGCATATTTTCAAAATACCAATACCGTTCATTAATGGACCACCTGGGATCGGGCAGGAACTGGGATCTTAACAGGAAAAGGGACGGACTGTTCTTTTTCCCGTCCACCAGCCTTGACAAGCCGGTCACCGGAATTGGGCCGCTCGACGATTTCGCGGAAAACATCGATTTTTTTAAACGGAGCCGGCAGCCCTATGCGCTGGTCGCGAATGCCTATACAGTATTCAATATCGATTTCTGCCCAATTCTTGATGAGCATATTTCTTCCGGCAGGGATATTACGGAAGTATTGAAAGATGGAGCTTCGCTAGGAATTTATTTGATGAAAAAAGAAATACTCCTTGAAATTATCGAACAACGGGGAGAAACGGGCTATTTGACAATCCGGGACGCTTTAACGGATTTGAACAGTCCGTATTCAGTGCACTACCACAACTTGGAGGAATTTGCGATTCAGGTCAATTCTATCCGGAATTATGCAAAAGCAAGCAAGCTCCTCCTCAAGCCGGATATTTGGACGAGGCTGTTTACAAAGGAAAGGCCCATCCTCACCAAAGTCAAGGATGAGCCTCCGGCACGCTATTCTTCCACCTCAACCGTTCGCAACTCAATGATTGCAAATGGCTGCAATATTCAGGGCGTTGTCGAAAACAGTATCATTGCCCGCGGGGTGACAATCGGAAAAGGCGCGGTAGTTAAAAACTGCATCATTATGCAAAAATCAAGGATTGGCGAAAATTGCGTCCTTGAACATGTCATTTTGGACAAGGATGTGACAATTGAGAACGAAACAGAGTTACTTGCAACGGAAGAAAGCCCGGCAGTGATACGGAAGGGCAGGACGCAGGGAGCGTGGAAAAACTCGTGAAAATTCTTTTTGCAGTATCGGAATGTGTTCCATTTATAAAGTCCGGGGGGCTTGCGGACGTAGCGGGAGCCCTCCCAAAGGAATTAAAGAAGCTAGGCTTCGATGTCCGGGTGATCCTTCCCAAATATGCTTTAATCAGGGACGAATATAAACGGAAGATGAAAAAAACTGCCGAATTTACCGTCCAGCTAGGCTGGAGGAACCAATATTGCGGCATCGAAGAAATGGAACACGATGGCATTATCCATTATTTTATCGATAATCAATATTATTTTTTCAGAAGCCAAATGTATGGGGATTATGATGATGGGGAAAAGTTCTCTTTCTTTAACAGGGCTGTGTTGGAAAGCATCGGCCAAATCGGATTTTTCCCCGACATTATCCATTGCCATGACTGGCATTCCGGGATGATCCCCTTCCTATTGCAGGAACAGTACCGGCACCGCGAAGGATATGAAGGAATCAGGACGATTTTTACGATACACAATCTCCAGTTCCAGGGGGTATTCCCAAAAGAGGTAATGAATGATTTGCTAGGGCTTGATGACCGGTATTTCAACCCGGGACAGCTTGAGTATTATGGCAATATCAACTTTATGAAAGCGGGCCTTATTGCTTCGGATAAAATTACAACCGTAAGCCCTACATACCGGGAAGAAATTAAAACAGCTTATTTTGGTGAGGGGCTCGATGGCGTCTTGCGGATGAGGAGCGGGGATCTGGAAGGAATCGTGAACGGGATTGACTATGAGCTCTACAATCCTGATAACGACCCATTCCTTGCCGCTTCCTTTTCGGTGGAGAATCGTGTGCCGCGCAAGGAAAATAAAAAGGCGATCCAATCGCAATTCGGCCTTCCACAGGAAAGTGATGCCCCCCTTATTGCAATGGTTACCCGGCTTACGAAGCAAAAGGGACTGGACCTCGTCCGTGGCGTATTCCACGAAATTATGGCCACAGGCGCCCAGTTGATCGTTCTTGGAACGGGCGACCGGGAATTCGAATACTTTTTCAGCCAAATGAGCAGCCAGTATCCGGACCAATGCAAGGTGTTCATCGGCTTTGATGAGTCGATTGCCCACCGGATCTACGCAGGAGCTGATCTCTTTCTGATGCCGTCGAAATTCGAACCGTGCGGCCTGAGCCAGCTAATCGCCATGCGTTATGGCGCTGTCCCGATTGTCAGGGAAACCGGCGGATTGAATGATACGGTCAAGTCGTACAATGAAGAAACTGGTGAAGGCAATGGCTTTACCTTCACAAACTTCAATGCGCATGACATGCTTTATACAATTGAGCGGGCATTGTCCTTCTATAGGCGGCCTGAAGAATGGAACACCCTCGCCCGCAAGGTAATGGAGCTGGATTTCAGCTGGACCCGGTCGGCGCAAATGTATGAGCAGCTTTATGAGGACCTAAAAAATAGGGGGTAATCCAACATGTTTTCCAGTGTACCTGAGTTCAAGGCGGCATTTGTCCAGAAGCTTGAAATGGCGTATGGCACGACCTTTGAGGAAAGTACAAGGCGTGAGCAGTTCCAGACGTTGGGTACAATGATCAGGGAGCAAGTGAGTACGAACTGGATCAAGACAAACGAAATGTACCGCGTATCGGGAAAAAAACAGGTGTATTATCTTTCAATTGAATTCCTTCTCGGAAGGCTGCTTCGCCACAACCTGTTGAATCTTGGGATCGAGGAAATCGTCAGCAAGGGACTTAAGGAACTGGGGATCGAACTTGACGATCTAGAAGAATTCGAACCAGACGCCGGCCTTGGCAATGGGGGACTTGGGAGGCTTGCCGCCTGTTTCCTCGATTCGCTCGCATCACTCAGCCTGCCGGGCCATGGATGCGGGATCCGTTACAAACATGGCCTGTTCGAACAGGCGATTGTGGATGGCTATCAGGTTGAACTGCCTGAGCAATGGCTGAAGCACGGCCATGTTTGGGAAGTGCGCAAAGGTGATGAAGCCGAGGAAATCCCTTTCTGGGGCCATGTCGAAAGTTCCGTGGAAAACGGCCGTCTAGTGTTCCGCCACATCAATCCGGAAATTGTCAATGCGGTCCCTTATGACATGCCGGTTGTCGGCTACGATACGAAAACAGTGAATACGCTGCGGCTCTGGAGCGCGGAACCGTCCAAGTTCTCGGCCAATTCGGATATTCTGAAATACAAAAAGGATACAGAAGCAATCTGCGAGTTCCTTTATCCGGACGACACGCATGATGAAGGGAAAATTCTCAGGCTGAAACAGCAATACCTGCTCGTCGCCGCCTCCTTGAGGGCAATCATCAAATCGTTCAAAAAGAAAAACCGGAGCATATTCGAGCTTCACGAGCACACGAGCATCCATATCAACGATACACATCCGGCGCTTGCGGTACCGGAGCTGATGCGGATCTTAATGGATGACGAGGGACTGGGCTGGGATGAAGCGTGGCATTTAACCGTCAATACCCTTTCCTATACGAACCATACAACACTATCGGAAGCACTTGAAAGGTGGCCGGAAAGGATTTTCAGGCCGCTTCTGCCACGAATCTACATGATTGTCGAAGAAATCAACGAGCGGTTTTGCAGGCAGCTTTGGGATCGGCATCCGGGGAGTTGGGATCTGATTGAGAACATGGCGATTGTCGCGCATGGCGAGGTAAGGATGGCTCCGCTCGCAATTGTCGGCTCCCATAGCATAAACGGCGTTGCCAAACTTCATACCGAAATATTGAAAGAACGGGAAATGAACAATTTTTACAAGGTCTTCCCGGAACGGTTCAACAACAAAACAAACGGGATTACCCACCGCCGCTGGCTGATGAAAGCCAATCCGAGGCTAGCCGAACTGATTACCGATTCAATAGGCGCGGGCTGGATAAGGGATACACAGCAACTTGAAGAACTGCTTAAATTCAGGGAAAGCGAGGCCTTCCTCGAAAAAATCGATTCCATAAAGCATGCAAACAAAGAGCGGCTCGCAGCGCGCATCCTTGAAAAAACAGGCATCACCGTGGATCCAAAATCGATCTTCGATGTTCAGGTCAAAAGGCTGCACGCCTATAAAAGGCAGCTGCTGAACGTTCTTCACATCATGTATCTGTACAATCGGATCAAGGAATACCCAAATTATGAAATGCACCCAAGGACATTCATATTCGGGGCAAAAGCTTCACCTGGCTATTATTTCGCGAAAAAAGTCATAAAACTGATCAATTCCGTCGCCCATAAAGTGAACAACGACCCATTAGTGAATGACAGGATCAAGGTCGTCTTCCTTGAAAACTACCGTGTGTCGCTTGGGGAGGAAATTTTCCCGGCGGCCGATGTGAGTGAGCAAATTTCCACGGCGAGCAAGGAAGCTTCCGGAACCGGGAATATGAAGTTCATGATGAATGGGGCGTTGACTGTCGGGACGCTTGACGGCGCGAATGTCGAGATTACGGAGCTCGTTGGACGGGAAAATATTTTCCTCTTTGGGCTGAGCGCAGAGGAAGTTCTTGAATTCCAGCGGAACGGGGGGTACCACGCCCAGGAATATTATCATTATGACAGGCGGATCCGTACGGTTGTCGACCAGCTTGTCAATGGTTTTTTCCCGGATACGGGGAACGAATTTTCCGAAATATACGACTCGCTGCTTTCTTATAATGACCAATATTTTGTTTTTCGCGATTTCTCTTCCTATGCCGATATTCAGGAACAGGTCGGGAAGAGCTATGGGGACCGGACTGGCTGGCTGAAGAAAAGCCTCGTCAATATTGCGATGTCCGGCTTTTTTTCAAGCGACCGGACGATACGGGAGTATGCCAGCGATATTTGGCATACCGAACCGGTCATCATCAAGTGAGTTTGCGCAGGGGATGCCATCAATGGGCCTCCCCTTGCTGTTTGTCTGGAATTTACCAAATCCGGGGGAAGTGGTTACTGTCAAACGTCCTATCATTAAAAAAGGGCTCATTTTTATATTGGCTTTTGGGATCCTGTATGTTGGGTTCCTTCATGCAAAAATCCACCTGCATGCCAAGGGTGAACCCGCCCCAGGCGCTGATTATTTAATTATCCTGGGGGCGAGGGTAAAAGGGGAGATACCTTCCCTCGCGCTGCAAGAGAGGATCGATGCCGCGGCAAGCTATTTACATGATAATCCGTCCACCGTCGCGATTGCTTCAGGCGGGATGGGTCCTGGCGAGGACATTTCGGAAGCAGAAGCAATTAAAAGGGAGCTTGTCTGGCATGGCATCGCAGAATCCAGGATTATCATGGAAGACAGGTCAACATCTACATATGAAAATATCAAATTCTCAAAAGAGCTTCTGCCTGAAAGGGTGCGTAAAGGGCTGCTCGTAACGAATACGTTCCACCTGTACCGGGCAAAAATGATTGCCGGTGATAATGGGCTCGATCTCGGCGGTCTTCCTGCGAAAACCCCTTCACAGGCCGTCGTCAAGTCGTACGCCAGGGAATACCTTGCGCTAACAAAATACTATTTAACCTCCGCTTTATAGCCGGGAAAAATGGGTAAAGGGAAAAAGGGACAAGATTCCCTATTCCAACTATCCAGCCGAGGAGGTGGGTATGATGAAAAAGAAGTTTTTTTCCCTCTTTTGCTTACTTGCGTTGATTCTTGCGGGCTGTTCATCTGGCGGGGATGGGAAGGACCACTTTGTTTACGCCAATGAAGTTTCGGAATACATGGATAAGGTTGTGGAATTCGCCAAGGATATTCCCGATAAGGCTGAAAAAGCGGTAAATGATGAACAGGCGAAGCAGGAATTGAAAGGCAGCCTTGAAGAGATGAAGCAGGAAATAAATGAATTCGGCAAAGTCGAGGCGCCTGAAATCGCCGATGACTTTCATAAAGAAATTGTCGATAAAGGCCAATCGCTTGAAGAAAAAATCGATGTATACCTGGAACGAATCGATAAAGGTGATTTCAATGAGGAGTTTCTGAAAAAAGAGGACTTTTCCAAGGTAACGGAAGAAATCACGGGGTCTTTCGAAAAGCTGAAGGGCCTTTTGGAAAAAGATAAATAAAAGATAGATTTAGAAGGCAGCCGATCATACTTTCGGCTGTTTTTTGGGGTGCACCAAAGCGGATTCTGGAACTTTCGAAAAATTGCATGTTTTTAAGAGTAAAAACATGCAATTTTACAGCTCTTGCTCCAAAATAGATTGTGAGAAAATAAATAATGGGGTGGATGATAATGAAAGCGCTAGTTCATGCCGGAAAAACAGGAATGGAAGGTTTGGCATACAGGGACTTTGAAAAAGCCGAGCCGGGAGCCGGAGAAGTTAGGATTAAGTTGAAAACGGCCGGGCTCAACCACAGGGACCTGATTATCCTTGAACGCCATAAGGAATCGGATCCAGCACTCGTTATGGGATCGGATGGCGCGGGTGTTATCGATGCTGTTGGTGAAGGTGTGGAAGGAATTGAAGTTGGCGATGAAGTTATCATCAATCCAGGTATCGGCTGGAGGGAAAAAAGTGATGCGCCGCCACCTGGTTTTGAAATTCTCGGTCATCCTTTCCACGGGACATTTGGCGAATACATAGTCCTGCCAGCTGAGAACGCGTTGCCAAAACCAGCGTTTTTAACATGGGAGGAAGCCGGGGTGGTCGCTCTTGCCGGACTTACAGCCTACCGCGTCCTGTTTACGCGTGCGAAGATCAGGGAAGGGATGAAGGTTCTCATCCCGGGAATCGGCGGCGGGGTAGCAACGCTGATGCTGCAAATGGCAAAAGCGGCCGGCGCCACAATTTATGTCACATCCCGTTCAGAGGAGAAATGCAAGAGCGCGCTTGAACTTGGCGCCGACAAAGCATTCAACAGCGAGGGAGACTGGGCTGAGGAGCTTGGCGGTGAAAAAATGGATGTCGTGATTGAATCGGTCGGGGCGGCAACGTTCAACAAATCACTGGGCCAGCTACGGACCGGGGGAACAATCGTAACGTTCGGTGCGTCCGCTGGGGATGTTGTTGATTTGAATTTGCGTGCCTTCTTTTACGGACAGTACAATCTGCTAGGTTCGACTCTCGGAAGCGGCGAGGAGCTTGCGGAAATGCTTGGGTTTATTGAGCAGCATGGGATAAGGCCGGTAATGGACCGGATGTTCAAGCTTGAAGAGTACACGGAAGCATTTGAAAGGCTCGACAAGGCGGCCCAGCTGGGGAAAATCGGGTTTTACATTGGCTAATTGGAAAAATACTGTTTTTGAAGCCCTTTTTACGGAGGGCTTCTTTTTTTCATTATCGCGGCTGTGATATAGGGTTGAATCGAATATTTATTAATTACCCACGGACGACTTTTCCCACTTAAAGGGGTTTCGCCGGTTCTTCCTGTTTTTTCATGCATGTTTAACCGAAACCTTTGCCAAACTATGGGAAAGGCCAGAAATGGTGGCTTTAAATAGGAAAGTGGGGTTAATCATGTATTTTTACAGGGAAGATTTAATTAATATCATCACGCCGGATAAGCCGGATCCGGTTGCTGCGAAAGCGATGCAGGAAATTCTTGGCGGACACTTTGGCGAAATGCGCACGATGATGCAGTTCTTTTTCCAAAGTTCGAATTTCCGCGGTAAAGATAAGAAGTACCGGGATTTACTGCGTGGAATTTTCCTTGAGGAAATCAGCCATGTCGAGCTTGTGCAAACAACGATCAATCAGCTGTTGAATGAGTCCGGTGAGCCGGGAGCAGGCTCGGACAGCCCAAGCGGGTCACCACTCGGCGGCCCGGTCAACCACGCAAACCCGCATCATTACATTGTAGGCGCGCAGGCTTCACTTCCTGAGGATGCGGCAGGAAATCCGTGGAACGGGTCCTGGGTGTACAGCCATGGAAACCTGATCGGGGACCTTCTGGACAACCTTACGCTGGAATCAACCGGTGTTTTGCAAAAGTCGAGAATTTACGAAATGAGCTCAAATAAAACGTTCCGGGAAACGCTTGCTTTCCTTATCGTCAGGGATAACGCCCACCAAAATGCGTTTGCAAAAGCCCTTGAAACACTTGGGGTGGATTGGGGAAAACTGTTTCCGGTTCCGAATTATGATATTAACAAATATCCAGAATGCCGCAAGTATGTGGATATGGGCTTCCATAATGCCCAATTCAACTTCAGGCTTGATGATACGCTCATTGGTGAAATTTTCAGCGGCAAGTCGCCGAGCAGGAACGGCGGCGAACTTCAAGTTGTCCCTCCGCCGCAAGGGTTTCCGGTTCCGGTTTTGCCCGAGCTTCCTAACGAACATGCACCCGGAATCAGTGATTTGAACCGATAGCATACTCTGTCCCGCTCTATCGCGCGGGATTTTTTTATTGTGGCGAATATCTATTTTTTTATAGAGTAAGGCAAACCTGCTACTATGGAGATAACCATTGAACTCGGAAGGGAGTGCAAGAATTGGAGCTGTTGGGTTTGCACCACGTTTCTCTATTAACAGCAAAGGCGGAAAAGAATTATTCATTTTACACAAAGGTTCTCGGGATGAGGCTTGTTAAAAAGACGGTAAACCAGGATAACCCGGAGTCGTACCATCTATTTTACGCGGATGCGATAGGAAGCCCCGGGACGGAAGTGACCTTTTTCGATATTCCGGCTCTTGGGAGGACCTATCCGGGAATCGGGAGTATCTCATCCGTTTCTTTAAGGGTGCCTGATACAGAAGCACTTATGTATTGGAAAGAAAGGTTTATTCAAAAAGGAATTGTAAGCGGCGACATTGCCAAGCGGGCAGGCCGGGATGTCCTTGAATTCCAGGATTACGAAGGCACAAGGCTGCTGCTTGTCGCTGACAATGGCGAGCCTGGCGTTCGGGCAGGCGAGCCATGGGACGCCTCGGATGTACCTGTGGAGCATGCGATCATTGGGCTCGGTCCAGTGAAATTGACGGTTGGGGCAGCCGAACCGACTGCAAAAGTACTGACCGAAATCATGGGCTTCAGGCATGCGGGCTCCTATCCTGCCCCTGCTGGCGACTTCCCCGACATAGAGGTGTATGCGACAGGGGAAGGTGGCCCTGGGGCGGAAGTCCATCTTGAAGCAAGGCCGGATCTGCCGAGGGAGCGGCTTGGCCGGGGCGGAGTCCACCATGTTGCGTTCCGTATTCCAAACGAAGAGGAATTCGCCTGGTGGGTAAAAAGAATCAAGGACAGCGGACTAATCAATTCGGGTGAAGTCGACCGGCATTATTTCAAGGCCCTGTATTTCCGGGAGCCAAATCATGTTCTGGTTGAACTGTCGACAGACACACCGGGTTTCGCGGTAGACGAGCCTGTTGAAACGCTCGGGGAAAAATTGGCGCTCCCTCCCTTCCTCGAGCCGAAACGGGAGGAGATCGAAGCGAACCTGAGACCGTTGGAATTAGAAGATTGATAAAGGAGAGTCGGGAGAATGAATGAGAGATTGGTTGGCGGAAAAACGATTGAAGAGTGGACAAAGCAATTGCCTGTTCTTGGTACAATGGCAGAGGACGAGGAAGTATTTTGGGGAAATAAGCGGTACTCGCTGGTTGACGGAAGCCCGCTTGAATTGGAGGACCAAATAAAAGATGCTTCGGACCGGTTAGGCCGATTCGCTTCTTTTATTAAGATTGCATACCCAGAAACGGCTGAAGCGGAAGGAATCATCGAATCACCACTTGTGGAAATCAACAAATTCCAGGATAAGCTGGGTGAATGGCACCAAAGCGAAATCGAAGGCACATTATTTTTGAAATCCGATAATGAACTGCCAATTTCCGGATCGATAAAGGCCCGCGGCGGGATTTACGAAGTATTGAAACATGCCGAGGATTTGGCGATTGCACATAATTTGATTAAGCCGGAGGATGATTATTCGGCCTTTGGGAGCCAGGCATTCCGGGACTTCTTCTCCAATTATTCAATCGCGGTCGGCTCGACTGGCAATCTTGGGCTAAGCATCGGCCTGATTGGCGCGAAACTGGGATTTAAAGTCACTGTACATATGTCAGCGGATGCGAAAGCATGGAAGAAAAATAAGCTCCGTTCGCTGGGCGTGGAAGTCGTCGAATATGCATCGGACTATTCCGTTGCGGTTGAACAGGGCCGAAAGCAGGCCGAAAGCGACCCAACATGCTATTTCATTGATGATGAGAATTCGGTCAACCTGTTTCTCGGGTATGCGGTCGCTGCGGAAAGACTGAAAAGGCAGCTCGATGAGAAGGGTATATTGGTGGACAGCGACCATCCGCTGTTCGTGTACCTGCCATGTGGAGTAGGCGGCGGGCCGGGCGGAATCGCTTATGGGTTGAAAGCAATTTTCAAAAACAACGTACACTGCTTTTTCGCGGAGCCGGTCCAATCCCCATGTATGCTCCTAAGCCTTGCCACCGGCTTGCATGATGCCATCAGTGTGAACGATTTCGGATTGAGCAACATGACGGCGGCGGATGGCCTTGCCGTTGGGAGGTCATCCGGGTTTGTAAGCAAGACGATTGAATCGCTTTTGGCAGGGCTCTTTACTGTTAGGGACGAGAAACTTTTCGTGATGGTGAAGGGCATGTGGGACTCAGAGGGGATATTCCTCGAGCCTTCTGCGACAGCGGGGGCGATTGGCCCAGTGAAGCTGCTGGAAACGGCTGAAGGCCGGGAATTTTTACAAAGCAACGGGCTTTTGGAAAAAATGAAGGACGCCACCCATATTGCCTGGGCGACTGGCGGCAGCATGGTTCCCGACCAGGAACGAAAAAACTATTTGCAAAAAATATAAAGCATACTCCCTTGAATTTCCCATACTTTTTCTTTAGGGACACCTATTGATAAAGGGGGAAATGTTTTGCGCTACCAATCTGCCAGGATGGACCTGATTCCTCCCTACATGTTCGCGGAACTTGGGAAAAAGAAGGCCGCCATGATCAAGTCGGGAATCGATGTGATAGATCTGGGAATCGGGGACCCGGACTTGCCCACACCGGACCATATTGTTGAAAGGCTAGTTGACGAAGTGAGAAAGCCGGAGAACCAGAAGTATCCCCAGTTTTCAGGCCATCCGGAGTTCAGGAAGGCTGTCGCCGAATTTTACAGGCGGGAATATGGAATTGAACTGAATCCTGAAACCGAGGTGCTTGCATTAATCGGGTCGAAGGAAGGGCTTTCCCACCTCGTTCCGGCGATGATCGACCCAGGAGAATTCGTGCTCGTTCCTGACCCGTGCTACCCGCCTTACCGGATGGCGGCTCTCCTTGCGGGCGGTTCTTACCATAACATGCCGATGGTGAAAGAGAACGGTTTTTTGCCCGAGTTTAATGATTTTCCGGAGGAAGTCGTTGAAAAAGCACGCTTGATGTTCCTGAATTATCCCGGGAATCCGACGGCGGCTGTCGCGGACGGCGCCTTTTTTCAAAAAGCGGTCGATTTTGCTAAAGATAAGGGCATCCTCATCGCTCATGACTCAGCCTATAATAAGGTCGCCTTCAGTGGTTTTAAACCGCCAAGCATTCTTGAAGCAAAGGGGGCGAAGGATGTCGCGGTCGAATTTGGATCTCTTTCGAAGACGTACTGCATGACCGGGTGGCGTATTGGCTACGTCGTTGGCAACAGGGAAGCTATCGGTGCGTTGTCCGTTTTTAAAAGCAACACGGACACAGGGGTATTTACACCAATCCAATTGGCGGGAGCGCATGCGCTTTTGTCGGACCAATCATGTGTGGACACGTATAATGATGTTTATTTTGCGAGAATGAAAGGAATGGTCGGTGCCCTTCAGGATATCGGCATAGAGGTTGAACCGCCAAAAGCGACATTCTTTATATGGGCGCCTGTTCCGGCCGGATATTCGTCAGCAGGGTTCGCGGAGGCTGTCCTTGATCAGGCTGGGGTCATCGTGACGCCTGGGAACGCATTCGGGCCATCCGGGGAAGGCTATTTCCGGATTTCCCTTTCGGTTCCAAATGACAGGCTGGATGAAGCGATTGGCCGGATAAAAAGGAAAATCAAGATTTAAAATGATGGAGGCTCGGATAATGATACGTTACGAGAATTATATAAACGGTGAATGGGCGCAACCTTTGTCAGGCAGCTATATAAAGAATGTGAATCCCGCGACGGGGGAGATATTGGGGGAGGTAGCCAAATCCGGGGCGGAAGATGTTTGCCGTGCAGTTGCAGCGGCGAAACGGGCGCAGAAGGAGTGGCGGCTCGTTCCCGCTCCTGAGAGGGCTGAAATATTATATGAGGTAGCCCGGATTTTAAAAGAAAAGAAGGAACATTTGGCGCAAATTTTAACAAGCGAAATGGGAAAGGTGATTGCCGAAGCGAGGGGCGAGGTCCAGGAAGCGATTGACATGGCCTATTACATGGCAGGCGAGGGGCGGCGCCTGTTCGGAGACACGGTTCCGTCCGAGCTCCGGAACAAGTTCGCGATGAGTGTCCGTGTACCTGTAGGAGTGGCCGGACTGATTACTCCCTGGAATTTCCCGATCGCCATCGCGTCCTGGAAATCGTTGCCCGCGCTTGTCGCCGGCAATGCGGTCGTCTGGAAGCCAGCGACGGAAACGCCGTTCCTGGCCGCGGAGTTTGCAAAGATTTACGAAGAGGCCGGACTGCCAAAAGGATTGATGAATGTTGTTTTCGGGAGTGGCTCGGTCGTCGGGAATGCACTGGTCGAACATCCGGATGTTGATATTATTTCCTTTACAGGTTCGAATGAAGTCGGTAAGGCTATCAACGGCCTTGCAGGAAGCCTTTTGAAGCGGACGTCGCTTGAAATGGGCKGGAAAAATGCGGTGACGGTTCTGGACGATGCCGATATTGATCTGGCAGTCGATGGGATTGTGTGGAGCGCGTTCGGCACCGCTGGCCAGCGCTGCACCGCCTGCAGCCGGATCATCGTTCATAAATCGGTTAAGGAAGAGCTTGAGGAGAAGCTGATTCGGCGGGTGAAAGCACTTAAGGTAGGAAATGGACTTGATGAGACGGTAGATGTTGGGCCGGTCATTAACAGGGGTTCGCTTGAGCGAATTCACGGCTACGTGCAAAAAGGGGTCGAAGAAGGCGCCAAACTTCTTTGCGGCGGGGAAATCCTTTCTGAAGGTGATTTAGCCGGAGGGCATTACTATGCGCCGACGCTGTTTACGGATGTTGCTCCCGGGATGGTAATCGCCCGTGAAGAAATCTTCGGGCCGGTAACTTCCATTATCCCCGTTCGGAGCCTGGAGGAAGCGATTGAGGTGAATAACAGCGTTGAATTCGGCTTGTCCAGTTCGATTTTTACAAGGGATGTGAATAAAGTGTTTACCGCGATGCGCGACTTTGATACGGGCATCGTCTACGTGAACGCAGGAACGACAGGCGCGGAAATCCATCTTCCATTCGGCGGCACGAAAGGAACGGGAAATGGGCATCGGGATTCCGGGGTAGCGGCGCTTGACGTATATACAGAGTGGAAGTCGGTGTATGTAGACTTTAGCGGGACGCTTCAGCGGGCGCAGATTGATAATAAATAAGGTTTTGAAGCTCACAGCGATGTGGGCTTTTTTACATATGGAAGATGGGTGTAATTGTGGCGGAAATTTGACAGTTTTCGATATCCGAGAAAAAGTGGGGATAAATTGTAAAAAGCGGGCGATATATTGAAAAAACTTTCGATATCGCCCCTGAAACTTTCGATATCTGTTCATGTGGCCGAAAAACAGGCAAAACTTTCGGCGGTCACCCCCATATACAGAAGAATTTTCGGCTGTATGCTACTTATCCCCGCTTTTTGCTCATACATTTAATTAGGCAAGGCAGTTTGAAGTGCTAGGGGGAGTCGCATGCAGGAAATAAAACTGGATTACGACACCGTTGTGATCGGCGGCGGATTTTCCGGATTGATTGCGGCAAGGGAACTGCGGCTGCTGGGGTATAAGGTACTTGTTTTGGAAGCGCGTGACAGGCTTGGCGGAAGAACCTGGGTGGACAGGCGCCTCGATTCCGAGTTAGAAATGGGCGCAACATATGTCCATTGGCACCAGCCTCATGTGTGGGCGGAAATTACAAGGTACGGACTGGAAATTGTTTCTGGCCCGAAGCCGAAAAAAGTGTATTGGATTTCCGGAGGGACTGCGCGCTGTTCCACCGTCGAAGAATACAGGAAAAAGATTCGGGATACGGCCGGAAAGTTGATGAGCGTGAGCCTGACATACGTTCCTTTGCCGTATCAGCCGCTGCATTCGCCGCTGATCAAGGAGATTGACGGTATTTCGGCCGAGCAATTTTTGCGGGACTTCGGGCTGACGGAAGAGGAATATGATATCCTCCATGGCTGGGTGGCATCCGACTTTTGCGGCCCCCCGGGTGAAGGGGCGGCCAGCCAGATTTTTCGCTGGTGGGTCTTTTCACAGGGAAATTGGGGAACGCATAGCGAAATGATCTCAACTTACAAGCTAAAGGACGGTACGATAGCGTTAATTGACGCGATTGCGCAGGATTCCCATGCCGAAATTAAGCTTTCGGCTCCAGCGGTGAAAATAGAACATGACGAATACGGTGCAACGGTGACGACAATGGATGGTACGAAGTATAGATCAAGGGCAACCATCGTTACCGTCCCGATGACGGTCCTGAAGGAAATAGAATTTTCACCCATGCTGTCCGATTTGAAAATGAGCGCTTCACATGAAGGCCAGACTTCAAGAGGCATAAAGGTATGGGCGAGGCTTGAAGGCCATCTCGAACCATTCGATGCGCTTGCCCCAGGAAATTATCCGCTCAATTCCGTACATTTGGACCGGTATGACGGAAGTGACAGCATTATTGTCGGATTCGGGCCGCGCGCTGACTTGCTTGACCCAAATGACCGCGAAGGCGTGGAAAAAGCGCTTAAGCATTGGCTTCCTGATGTGAAGGTCATTGAATGCACAGGGCATGACTGGGTCAATGACGATTTTTCAAAAGAAGCCTGGCCAATGCTCAAGCCGAACCAGCTAATACGGTATTTCGAGGATTGGAATACACCCGAGAACTGTGTTTTCCTTGCCGGGACGACATTTGCAAAAGGCTGGGCAAGCTTTATGGACGGTGCAATCGAGTCAGGGATGACAGCTGCGAGAAAGGTGGATAGATTTTTTCGCGGGCAAGAAGCCAAGTGAACAAAAATGAATAGAAGCGCCCTCAAGGCGGGGGCGCTTTTTTAGCAGGAAGGAGGCGTACGGTTGGGAATATTGGTTCATTCGGAAAAATTGCTGTCTCCTGAAGAAGCGGTTCGCCTTTTGCGGGATGGCGACTCGGTTATGGTGGGCGGATTTGGGCTGTGCGGCACGCCTTTTACCCTAATCGACGCAATCACGGCGCAGCCCGCGATAAGGAACCTTACAATCATCAGCAACAATTTGGGGGAGCCGGGAAAAGGTCTGGGGCTTCTGCTCCTTTCCGGACAAATAAATAAGGCGATTGGCTCCTATTTTACGTCGAACCGTGACGCGGTAAAGGCGTGGAAAAGAGGCAAGCTGGACATCGAACTTTTCCCGCAAGGAACCTTTGTTGAAGCAATCCGAGCGGGAGGAGCGGGGATTGCAGCCTTTTATGTAAAAACCGGCGTCGGAACGGAGCTGGCAAAAGGAAAGGAAGAACGGAGCTTTAATGGGGAAAGGAATATTCTCGTTGAAGCAATCAGGGCAAAAGCGGCGCTTATTAAAGCCGCAAAGGCGGATTCGCTCGGCAACCTCATTTACACAAAATCAGCACGTAATTTCAATCCGGCGATGGCAACTGCCGCGGATGTTGTGATTGCCGAAGTGGATGAAATTGTCCCATGCGGCTCGCTTGATCCTGAGCAAATCGTCACCCCCCATAATTTTGTCGATTACCTTGTCGTAAGCCGCTATTGGAAGGAAGGTGGCGTGTATGTCAAAAAAAACTGATGCCAGAAGGCGGATTGCCCGGCGAATCGCTAAAGAGCTGAAACCGGGTATGGTGGTGAATCTTGGCGTTGGCATTCCGACACTCATCCCTGAGTTCCTTGAGCCTGGCAATGGCGTCTTTCTTCATTCGGAAAACGGCATGCTCGGGATGGGGCCAGCTCCTCCACCCGATGAACTGGACATGGATTGCATCAGCGCAAGCAAACATCCCGTAACACTTGAACCGGGCGCGGCCATCTTTTCAAGCAGCGATTCGTTCGGAATGATTCGCGGCGGCCACATCGATGTCGTCGTCCTTGGGGCGCTCCAGGTAAGTGAAAAAGGGGAAATCGCCAACTGGGCGGTGCCTGGCACTGATATCCTCGGAGTGGGCGGGGCAATGGACCTTGTTCCAGGAGCAAAAAAAATCATTGCCGCGCTGACACATATGGCGAAGGATGGCTCTCCGAAGCTAGTCGGGGAATTGGCGTACCCGACAACCGGCATTCAGTGCGCCTCGCTCATTGTGACAGAGCTTGCGGTATTTTCGTTAATTGGCGGAAGCATGGTTCTTGAGGAACTAGCGGAGGGGACGTCAATTGAAGAACTCGAGGCTGTTACCGCTGCGAGGTTCACCGTTTCGCCGGAGCTGAAGCTATGGAAGTAGACTATTAAAAAGAGGGGGAAAGCGGATGGATTTCTCTTTTTCAGAAGAAATAGAACTTCTTCGCGCAACAGTCCGTGAGTTTGTGGAGCAGGAAGTCGAAAAAGTGGCGATGGCGATAGAGGAAAACGATGAAATTCCAGAGAAGATTGTCCGAATGTCAAAAGAAATGGGTCTGTTCGGACTCGGGATACCCGAGGAATACGGCGGGCTCGGCCTTGATATGGTCGGGAAATGTGCCATTTACGAGGAACTCGGGAAGACGCATAACGGTTATACTACATTGATTGGCGCCCATACCGGAATCGGATCGGTCGGAATTGTCGAGCTTGGGACAGAGGAACAAAAGAATAAATACTTACCGAAAATGGCGACCGGCGAGTGGATAGGCGCGTTCGCACTGACGGAACCAAGCGCGGGTTCCAATGCGGCGGCAATGAAAACGAAGGCTGTCAGAAAAGGGGACCGCTATATTTTGAATGGCTCCAAGCATTATATAACGAATGCAGTCTGTGGCCATGTATTTACCGTAATGGCTGTTACAGACCCGGAGAAAGGGCCAAAAGGAATCACTTCGTTTATCGTGGAAAAGTCCTTTCCAGGCTTTGTTCTGGGGGCGGTTGAACGAAAAATGGGGCTGAGGGGCTCGCATTCTGCGGAATTATTTTTTGAAGATATGGAGGTCCCTGCTGAAAACGTTCTTGGCGAGGAAAATAAAGGGTATGTGAACGCGCTAAAAATTTTAGCGAATGGCCGTGCGGGACTGGCGGCCAGGAATTTGGGCTCCTGTGAAAAGCTTCTTGAAATGAGCCTCGATTACACAATGAAAAGGGAGCAGTTCGGCAAGCCGATTTTTGAACAGCAGGCCGTCCAGCACATGCTCGCCGAAATGGCAGCCGAAATCGAAGTGCTGCGCTCAATCACCTACCGTGCCGCCTGGATGAGCGACAGGAAAATGAGGGTCGTCAAGGAAGCGGCTATCGCGAAGCTGTACGGGTCTGAAGTGTATAACCGGGTCGCCGACCTTGCCGTCCAGATTCACGGCGGCATCGGCTACATGAAGGATTATCCGATTGAACGTTTTTACAGGGATGCCCGGATCACAAAAATTTATGAAGGTACAAGCCAAATACAGAAAAACATTATCGCGGCAGAGCTGAAAAGGAGCTTGAAGTAATGGCTGAAAGGAAACAGGCTGTCATTGTTGATGGTGTACGAACGGCCATCGGGCGAATGGGCGGCACATTGAAGGAAGTGGAGGCTGACCAGCTATCGGAGGCTGTTATCCGTGAACTTATGGTGAGGACAGGCGTAAACGGGAATGGAATCGACGAAGTTATTTGGGGCCATGCGAAGCAAAGTTCCGATACGCCGAATATTGCCAGGCTTGCTTTGTTAAAAGCGGGTCTCCCGGTTGAAGTGCCGGGATATACCGTCCATCGCCAATGTGCCTCGGGCTTGCAGGCAATCGTGAGCGCCGCGCAGCAGATTGCCTGCGGGGACAGCTCCCTTATTGTGGCCGGAGGGGCGGAAAGCATGAGCACGGCACCATATTACTTGCGGCATGCGCGTTATGGGTACGGCGCGGGAAACGGAGAACTCCTCGACCCGAATACAGAGAGCCAGCCGCGCGCCCAGCCCATTGATGTGTATGGGCACCTAACGATGGGCATGACCGCGGAGAACCTCGCCGAAAAGTACAGGATTTCAAGGAAAGAACAGGATGAATTTGCGCTCTCCAGCCAGGAAAAAGCCGCGGCAGCGATTGCGGCGGGCAAATTCGCTGGCGAGATCGTGCCCTTAAAGGTGCTGTCCAGGAAAGGAGACTTCTTTTTCGAAAAAGACGAGCATCCAAGGGCAACGTCCCTCGAAAAACTGGGACAGCTGAAGCCGGTGTTTAAACCCGGCGGGACCGTGACGGCGGGAAATGCGAGCGGAAGGAACGACGGAGCCGCGGCCCTGCTAGTGATGGAGGAAGAAGGCGCGGCCAACTTAGGGCTTAATGCACGCGCGAAGATTATCGGCTATGCAGCTGCCGGAGTATCGCCGGACATCATGGGGATTGGGCCGGTCCCTTCCGTAAGAAAGGTATTGAACCAGGCTGGACTCCGGCTGGGTGATATTGATTTAATAGAATTGAATGAAGCGTTTGCCGCCCAGGCATTGGCCGTAATGAAAGAGCTCGAAATGGATCCGCAACGGGTGAATGTCAATGGCGGCGCCATCGCGCTTGGGCATCCAATCGGGGCGACAGGCGCAATCTTGATGGTCAAACTCCTGAATGAGCTTGAACGGCGAGGCAACAGGTATGGGCTTGTGACCCTCTGCATTGGGGGTGGACAGGGGCTGACCATGATTGTTGAAAATTCAAGAATTTAATAGAAGAGGGACTGTTGAATGAAGAAACCAAAAATCTTGCAAATCCTGTCCATGTACCACTCTGAAGGCGAAAAAATACTTCTTGAAGGCGCAGAGGTGATTAGGACAGACAACATTGAAACGGAACACCTTTGCCAATTGGCCGCTGATGTGGATGGCATAGTCCTGCGCGCCCCTGCCAGGATTACAAGGGAAATCATTGACGCTGCCTCACATCTGAAGGCAATTTCCGGTGCGGGAGTCGGCCTTGATAATATTGATGTCGCGCATGCGACTTCGAAAGGGATACCCGTCCTCCATGCGCCGTCCGTCAATGCAGTTTCGACAGCCGAACATGCCGTCATGCTGATTATGGCGCTTGGGAAAAGCCTGGTTCCGTTCCACACTGAAATGAGCCGGGGTAATTACAGTTCGAGAACATCGCTCATGTCATATGAGCTGAGAGGAAAGAAAGTCGGAATCGTTGGATTTGGGAGCATCGCAAAAGAAACGGCAAGACGGCTTAAATTCGGCCTTGGCATGGACGTTGCCGCCTGGGTCCGGAAGTACGATGAGAAAAAGCATGGTGCCGCACACGAATGGGGCATCTCAATCACAGAGGATCTTGAGTCTATTTTCTGCGACTCAGACTTTATTTCGCTTCATATCCCGTTGACCGGACAGACGCGCGGGCTTGTGGAACGCCGGCTGCTGGCTTTAATGAAGCCAACATCCTTCCTCATCAATACGGCCAGGGGCGGGGKCGTAAACCAGTCCGATTTGTATGACGCTTTGAAAAATGGCAAAATCGCAGGAGCAGCGCTTGATGTGTTTGATCCTGAGCCTCCTCGGGCTGATGATCCCATTTTGTCACTTCCAAATGTCATTGTCACCCCGCATGTCGGCGGGACAACCGTTGAGTGTAATTATATTATGTCAACTACGGTTGCAAAAAATATTCTCAAGGCGGTGAAGGGCGAAAAACCCGACTATTGTGGGAATCCCGAAGTTTTGGCGCGATATGGGGGTGCGAAATGACAAGGCATTATTCCATCGCCCTTATTCCAGGTGACGGGATTGGCGTTGACGTCATCAGGGAAGGAAGAAAAGTACTGGATGCGCTGTGCCAGCTTGATGGCGGTCTAAAATTTGACTACCAGGAATTTGATTGGAGCTGTGAGTATTATCTGAAAAACGGAGCGATGATGCCGGATAACGGCCTTGAGCAGCTGAAGGGACATGATACAATTTATCTCGGCGCAGTCGGCTATCCAGGCGTACCGGACCATGTTTCCCTTTGGGGGCTGCTGTTGCCGATCCGCCGCCAATTCCAGCAGTATATCAACCTCCGCCCCGTAAAACTGTTAAGGGGAATAAATTCGCCTTTGGCAGGTAAAGGAGCGGCCGAGTTAGATTTCATCGTGGTACGGGAAAACAATGAAGGCGAATATTCAAGCATTGGCGGGCGGATGTATGAGGGCACCTTAATGGACCTGGCCATCCAGAGTTCCGTTTTTACAAGGCATGGGGTCGAACGGGTCTTGCGCTATGCCTTTTCTCTAGCAAGCTGTCAGGGAAAAAGGAAAAAGCTGACGGCGGCGACGAAATCAAATGGCATAAACCATACGATGCCATTCTGGGATGAATACGTCAGGAAAATAAACAGAGAGTTCCCGGACGTCGAAACGGAAATCACCCACATTGACGCACTCGCCGCGTTTTTCGTAACAAAACCGGAGTCATTCGATGTAGTCGTCGCCTCAAATCTCTTCGGCGATATCCTGACAGACCTCGGAGCCGCGATTGTCGGAGGCCTCGGCATCGCACCTTCCGCGAACATTAATCCAGAAAAAGAATTCCCATCCATGTTCGAACCTGTTCATGGCTCAGCGCCGGATATTGCGGGAAAAGGAATTGCGAACCCAACTGCAGCTATTTGGTGCGCGGGGATGATGCTTGATCATCTTGGTGAACACGAGTTGGCCGAAGTTCTTATGGATTCGCTCCAGCAAGTTTTAGAGGGAAGCGCCGCTTTGACACCGGATCTTGGGGGTACGGCATCCACCTGGCAATTCGGGGATGAAGTGTGCCGTAAAATCATGGGGAAATAGTAGAATTTTCCGCCAGCGCCGCTTTACTTTGCTGTTTTCCCTATGATAAAATTTCAATGAAACCAATATAGCCTTTTAAGGGGTATGTTTTATGGCGAGAGCCGTTCTTAACTAATCCAACTAATTGGATACACTCATTCTGGCCGATGTTTTCCTTCAAAATGAATATTTTGGGGAAAGCTTATTTTGGTGCGGCCTAGAATGAAAGTTAAGAACAATGGCCATACAAGCATACAATCCTTTACCTTTGTAGCTGTGTACCTTTGTGCACAGCTATTTATTTTGGGTAGGCAATGTGAAAGCCCATCTATACCACTTCATATTAACCCGTCTGCCGGGTTGTAATGAGTGTTATAAGAGCTTTTGCCAAAAGGGATAAGGAAGCGGGACAAATCCGCTTCTTTGCGGAGCCGCGTTGACATTGTTCAGCGCGGCTATTTTCATTTAGGAGGAAAATGAGTTGAACAATCACACATTCACGGCGTTGGACTTTTGCAAAATCAAGGAAAAACTTGCAGCATACGCATTAACCGGAGCGGGAAAAGCCATGATTGCCAGCCTGGTTCCGTCAACAAACCTTAAACAAATCAGGGCGCTCCTTGATGAACTAGCCGAAGCGGAACAAATTATGGTGATCAGCACAAGTGTTCCCGTACATGGCCTTGAGGGAATCGACTCCTTGTTGGAAGCGCTGAATAAAGGAGCCGCGCTTAGGCCGGACCAATTCAGCAGGCTTTATGATTTCCTTGATTGCTGCGGGAAAATGAAGCGGTTTATGAAGGATAAGGGCTATGTGGCTCCAAGGGTATCCAGCTATATTTATTCGATCGATGACCTGCCGGCTCTCGCGGAAGAAATCATCCGCTGCATCCGCCATGGCGGTGTGGATGACTATGCCAGCAAAGAACTTTTAAAAGTCAGAAAGCAAATCGCGATTCAGGAGGAGCGGCTGAAGGAGAAGGTGCAGCAAATGGTCCGTTCCTCTAAATACAAAGCGTATTTGCAGGATCATATAATCAGCCAGAGGGACGGGCGGTATGTCATTTCGGTGAAAAAGGAATATCGGGCAAAGATTAAAGGAGCGGTGCTTGATACATCGGCTTCAGGGTCTACGCTGTTTATCGAACCGGAAGAACTATCCTCTTCCTCCGAACAACTGTTTTGGCTGAGGTCGGACGAGGAAGCGGAAGTCCAGAAAATCCTTTTGTATTTGACAGGGCTTGTGGAGGAGAATGAACAGAAAATTCGTCTTGCAACCGAAACGATGGTCCATTATGACTTCCTGTTCGCAAAAGCGAAATACGCCCGTGCCATCAACGGCAAAAAGGTGGCAGTAAATGAGTCACATTTTATTAACCTTAAAGACGCCAGGCATCCCATGCTAGGCGATAAGGCAGTCCCCCTAACGATTGCGCTTGGGAGCCCTGAAAACGCCCTTGTATTTACCGGCCCGAATACCGGAGGCAAAACGGTGGCGATTAAAACCGTTGGCCTATTGGCATTGATGGTCCAATCGGGGCTCTTTATCCCGGTTTCTGAAGGAAGTGAAATTGCCGTCTTTCAAAATATACTTGTTGATATCGGCGACGGGCAAAGCATCATCGAAAATTTGAGCACGTTCAGCTCAAGAATTGTAAACATTATTGAAATACTGAAGGACACAAATGACCGAACACTCGTCCTTCTCGATGAACTTGGTTCAGGAACCGATCCGGGAGAAGGAATGGGGCTCGCTACCGCCATTCTTGAGCAGCTTTATGCGAAAGGCGCTACCATACTTGCAACGACGCATTATAGTGAAATAAAGGTTTTTGCCAATCAGCACGAAGGCTTCATCAATGGCTCCATGGAGTTTGACATAGAATCTCTCCAGCCGACATACCGGCTGGCTATCGGAACGGAGGGCAAAAGCCAGGCGTTTGCCATAGCGCTGAAACTGGGTATGCATCCTGAACTGATCAAGAGGGCGCACCGGATTACCTACAAGGAAGAAAAGGACTATGCCCTTTTGGAACCAGACAGGCAGAGCCAGATTGAAATGGCGAGGCAAATCATTGTAAACAGGCATCAGCAAAGGGTGAAAAGCGAAAAAATACCCGCAAGCCAGTCAGTAAAATTGTTTAGCATGGGGGACAATGTCGTGCTTTCTCCAGTGAACGAATACGGGATTGTCTATAAAGGACCTGATGAGCTGGGGAATTACATCGTCCAGGTGAATGGAGAAAAGAAGAAGTTCAATCATAAGCGGCTCGAACTTAAAATTTCGGCAAGTGACCTGTATCCGCCCGATTATGATTTTGACATCGTCTTCAAATCAAAGGAATACAGGAAGGCGGATAAAATTTTTTCGAAAAGACACGACTCAGGCATAACAATTGAATACGAAGATTAATGGGGAAAGGCATGCCAATTGATGGCATGCCTCTTTTAATATAGCGATTATTGCACGGATGCGGGTCGGTTGTTCTAAAAGCCTGGCGGGAATCGAACCCGCTAGATGCACGTCAGCCTGGCAATCCAGGCCGCGGCTGCTCTGCCGTTGAGCTACAGGCTTTCCGCTCTATCATGCCCAAATGGCCGGAAGTTATTCTTCAGCCTCTTTTTTCTTCCGTCTGCCGATTTCTTCGGCTACAATGAATGCAAGGTCATCATTGCCAAAAAGGGATAATGCATTAAGAACCGTTTGATCCGGCACTTCCCCGGCTTCGTCTTTTGGGACGGTGAGCTCAAGCGCCTCCCTTAATGCATGGTTTCCCTTCTGTCCCGGATAAGCCCTAAGGTAGAGCTCTTCTGGAGCCAACCCACGATTGATGCACCATTGGGCAAAAATTAGAATCATCATCTTTTCATCAGCCTGATAGTTTTGGATGATTTTATCTTGTAAGTCTTTTTTATCCATAACAAGTCTCCAATAAACGTATTTATATTCAGTATAAACGTTTACCGGCTGTGTAAAAAGTTTTTCACTCGGTGCAGGGAAATTGCACGGGATGTCGAATTGCTCAAGTAAGGAGTGAAGCCATTTGGATACAGTGATTTTAGTGACCTATAAAATTCCGGGAATACCGATGCCAATTAAGATTGCTTCCACCATCGAACCGAATAAGGAACAAATTTTTCATAAATTGACAGAGCTCGTTAAAGAGAATAAGATTGAAGGCGATATTCAATTCAGGAAACTCCTTGTAGAAAAGGAAAATTCCATGTACATATTCGAACTTGGCGGTAAAAGGTGTAGAGTGCTGGTCGAAAAACTGGCAAAAATAAAGGAATTTGATTCCTGATTGAATGTTTTAAGGCATTAATTTGTTCTCCAAAGGGAAAACAATGAAGGAAAGCATTCTTTTAAAGCGAGGGGAAGCATGATGGAAAAAATTGAAGTTGGCGAAATTTTCACCATAAGCGATGAAAATAACGAGGAAGCCCAGGTAGAGGTACTCGCCGTAATGAATATCGATGGAACCGATTATGCGGCTGTAAGCTTCCTTGAGGATTTACAGGAGGAGACGGATGAAGACATCGATATCTTTTTCCTGAAAGTCGATGAGGAAGGCGACCTGGACGCCATCCAGTCGGACGAGGAGTTTGAAAAAGTGGCCCAGGCATTCGAGGAATTGATGGACGAGGAAGAGATGGAAGATTGATCAAAAAAGGAGAGGCGGCTTTATTAGCTGCCCCTCCTTTTTATTATCTCCTGGTGTTTGCTTTGCCCGAAGCTGGTAAGGTATTGTTGAGTTCATCCCCGATAGCCCTTGTAAGGCTGGATTCTCCTTGGCTGTCATGGCCCGCCTCCCAGAGCATCATTCCTCCAAAACCGTTTGCCATTGCCAGCCTCGTTTTTTCCTTGGCAGTTTTCACCCCGTTATAGAAATAAACCGTATCGTTCATCTCGATAGAGTCTTTCATGGCGAACGACGGATTTTTTTCGACGATTGCCGCATAGGACACCTGCTTTGCTTCCGGATTCTGTGGCTGCCCGTAGAGCGGCAAACCGAGGACAAGCTTTTCCCTGGGTAAGCCAAGCTGGTCAAACATCCTGGACCAATAACGGACAATGTTTTCCGTGAAACCATACGGAGCAAGGTTTTCGGCATCATAGCCACCGTCCCACTGGCCATCATATGCCATGATGTTCACATGGTCGGCAGCCTTGAAGATACCGGGCTTATACATAACCGATTCAACCGGTTTACCGGTAACCGCGTTTATTTTTGAATGAACAGCAATGGACAGTTCCTTTTTCGCCGGCCTGAGCTTTTCGCTTAGCTCTATTGCTAGAAGTTCCAGGTTGGCTGCATCCCGTTCAGTTCGGGGAAATTCATAATCGAGGTCAATGCCATCTAGATTTTCGGCTTCTACAATGCGAACCAAATGGTGGACGAGGTTTTTACGTGATTCCGGATTGCTGATGGCCGCGGAGAAATATGGATATGACTCGCCCCCTTGGATATGATACCAGCCTCCAACCGCGAGGATCGCTTTTGTCCCGTTATTATGGGCAAGGGAAACTGTTTTCCTTAGATTTTCCTTTGCCATGGCGCCATTGAACAATACGGAGCCATCCGCCGCGGGGTGCGCGAAGGAAAATAGAATATGGGTAAAGGCCGAAAAATCAATTTCCTCAGGTTTTCGGAAATCCTGTACGTAGCCTATAACGACCTTTGAAGAGCCGGATTTAACGGGGTCACTACGTTCATCCTCTATTCCCTTGGAACTCGAAGATGGTACATTTGCTTCTTTTGCGAGATTCCCTGAATAATAGATTCCCGAAAAAAAACCGCCTATAAATAAAGCAGGAAGCATGATTCCGATTACGATTCTCCGCCGTGATAACAATGTAAATCACCCTTATAAATGTCGCTGATTAAAAGTTTAACAGAAATGAGATGCGAAAAGCGTGGTAAATGAAGGGAGTGCCACGACAATCAACAAATGGCTGTCATTCATGGTTAATTTCTCATTGATTTCCTAGTTCTTTTTCGCAAAGGTCGGCCAATTGCCCAATAGCAGACTCCGTTGAGGCTGCATCGTTAGATCGGATGGAAAATTGGCCGCGGCAAATAATTGGCGGGCAAGGAAGGGAAGACTATTCACTTGAGGATGCGGAGACGGTGGAAGTACTGTCCGCGTATAAACTGAATGAAGGGAGACATCGTATGGAAAAACAAGCGAAAGACGTTAATAAACATCAGGATAGCAATGAGAAAGAGACTAGCTATGGACTTAAAAAGGAAGAGAGCCTTCTGTCTGTAAAATTTGCTCCTCCGGAAAATCGCGATTTAAGGGAATAAGGGAGTCAAATCTGAAGTCATCTCTTGGAGGCAATAGGAAAAAGCCCTGCGGATGCGGGCTTTTTTTCTATCCAGGCCCAGGCCGGTCTGGCACTATTTGGTTTTTAGCTTGGGTCAACTTCATCGTATGAAGCAATTGTCACGGAAGTAACGTTCCCTTTGCGCCGGTCTTCCTCCGTGGCGGACTGGCTAAGCTGTTCATCCGTGTTAAGTCCGGGAGCAATGGTCGGGCTTTTGTCTTCGGCTTTCCTTTTTCTCATTGATAACACTCCTTGATTGTGTGGTTAACCTAAATGCTAGTATTTGCGAGAGGGATTATTTTAGACGTGTTCGGCTCAAATTGCCCTAATAGAAAACAGGAAAATGGCATACCCTACTCACAATGGATTAAAAGTGGAGGTGGAAAAATTGAAAACGAAGGATGATTTTCAAAAAGGAGCAAAAATTACATCCGACAGCCATGTGTTCGGACCGCCAAATGGGGGAAGCGAGAACCATCATTCCCCTCAGTCAGTAAAAAAGGGTGCCGCTTCTGATAGGAATGGCCGAAATCAATAAAGGATTTTGGAGGGAAAACAATGAGCAAACAATCAGACACAAAAGGGACTGCCGAGCAAATAGAAACAAGTCCAACGGGCTATGGGTTTGTTCCGGTAAAACCTAAAGAGCAGGACAATGGGAAGAAATCCGATATGAAAAAGCACTAAAAGCAGCTCATGGACGGAGTGATGATTGTATGGGTGCGATAGACAAGTTCGGGTACCGATTCGAACCCGAATTTAGTGTCATAAGCCAGAACGGGGCAATCCATGTATACAAAAATGGCGAATTTGTTGAAGAAATCAAATTTACATTTAGCGGGAAGTACCCGGTTCTGGATGAAATCGAGCAAATCGTGGACGAGTATTGCCATGAAAAAGGGATCTAAAGAGGGCTATTGCGGCGAATTGGCTCTTCATATGGCCCAAGCGGCCTTTTTTTTCTGTTCATGTGGCGCTGGGCTCCTGACCCGGGGGCTGGCGGATTACTAGCTAGGGCATCCAGAATCAAGGAGGTTACCATGACAGTTTACGTGTATCAGACTTTTGAAATCAGGCAGGAAAAATTTATGGAGGCATTTGCCAATCTTGAAAAAATCGTCAGCTATCGAAACGATCATTATAGCCATAAAGTCGAGCTATTATCGCCTATTGCAGGCCCGGATTACTCCTATGTACTGCTTTCCGAATATGAGGGCCTTGGGGAAATGGAACTGCAAAACAGGAAAATGTTCGATGATGACGGCTACAAGGAAATTTTTACGCCTTTCTTTCTCGAATATGTCGTCCAGGGGAGCATGACAACCGCCATGTATCGGACGGTTGAACGGAACGCGGGGAAACCGGTGGCGGATGAAGGGAAAGAAGAGGAATAGACCATCCTTATTAGGTGCATAACCAGCCGGGGGATGGTGGCGAATATAACGTTAGGAGGCATTCCATGGACTTTTTTTTCCCTGTGGCCAAATCAGGGCATAAAGGGAGCGGAGCCAGTAAGGGAAGCCTGAAATGGTGGCAGCTGTCGTTAATCGGAATCGGTTGTACGATAGGCACCGGTTTTTTCCTGGGCTCGGCGATAGGGATAAAAACAACCGGACCTTCACTCGTGTTTTCTTTTTTACTGGCCGCTTTTGGGACATACACAGTTTATAATTTGCTCGCAAAAATGACGGCTGAAGATCCCCAGGACGGCTCTTTTTGCTATTATGCCGGGAAGGCGTATGGACAATGGGCGGGCTTCAGTTGCGGCTGGAATTATTGGTCTTCGAATATCCTGATTATGGGCAGCCAATTGACTGCATTATCAATCCTATCAAGATTTTGGCTTCCGAATATTCCATTATGGCTCTTTGCCGCTGGATATGCAGCCTTGGCGATTCTTGTTGTCCTTACTGGGAACAAGGGCTTCGACAAAGTGGAAAATTTGCTTGCGGTCATAAAAACCTCGGCAATCATTATGTTCATCATTCTTGCGGTCCTTGCCCTAACAGGGGTCCTGCACGGAAATGTGAAGCATCCCGGCATCCCGGGCTCGATGGGCGGTTTTTTTTCAAACGGGCTTATGGGCTTTTGGGCTTCCCTCATATACGCCTACTACGCCTATGGCGGTATTGAGGTAATCGGTTTAATGGCGACGCGGCTGAAGAGGAAGGAAGATGCGCCAAAAGCGGGAATCATTATGCTGATCGTCCTGGTGGCCATTTACTTCCTGGCGATTGGCTTCGCGGTCATCATGGCAAATCATTACGAATTTAATGACAAGGAAAGTCCGTTTGTGACGGCGATGGAACACTATCATTTGTCGTTTTTCCCCCATGTTTTCAATGCGGCAATCATTATGGCTGGCTTTTCAACAATGACAGCCTCCTTGTTCGGGGTTACAACCTTACTCGTCACTTTATCCGAAAGCAAGGACGCACCGGCTTTTTTTGCGAAAAAAATCAAGTGGAAACATGTGCCTCTTCCATCGCTTGGGCTTGCTACAATTGGTTTATTGGCTTCCATTATTACAGCCTTGCTTCTTCCGGGAACAATTTATGAATATATCACAACAGCAGCGGGAATTCTCATTTTGTTTAACTGGGGTTTTATTATCCTTTCTGGCCTTCGTATCCTTAAAACAGGCAAAGGGGGAAAGGTTCTTGCCTTCTTGGGCTTGCTGCTTTTACTTGCGGCAGCAAGCGGGACACTTGCGGAAAGCGAAATCCGTTATGGCTTTTTTGTAAGCATCGGGTTTGTGCTGATCATTGGGATAGCTACGCTCATCATGCACTTCAAGGTTTGGAAAAAGCAAAAGCATGCATAGGACTCAGGCTCCTTTTCAGGGGCTTTTTTTTTTTCTAAAGAAATTTTTTAGATTGAACTTTGCGGATAACTCAAAACAAGTTTTTGTAATCCAGCTCTAGCGCCTAGCCCCTCGAGGACATAAGCCGGTTCCCTCCGGAGGGCTGGCCCATCCTGCGGGCCCCGTCTTATGCTTGTCGGGGCTGACCAAGGCGCTTCCGCATTTTGATGCTTGTCCAATTTTTGCATGAAGGTGTGAATCGAACCAGAATGGGTAGATTATATGTACAGTAGTCATCATGTCATTATGAGCGGGGAGGAAATCAATTGACTATAGACACCAGGTTCCCATTTTACGATCACGTTCTTGGCCTGCTAACCCCTTTTTTGCCGATGATTGTTAATGATATGTCCGGGCAGATGCTTGAATTTGATCTCGACGATGAGGAAGATGATGAAGTTTTTGCAGAAACCGTCTATGAAACCGAAATGGACGGGGAGTTCGACGATGACGGGGATTCCGACTGCCTGAACATCGCAATTTCCTTTGAAAGGGGCGTTTTCCCTGATTCAGATGGGGATGATTCTTTCGATGAGATGCAGAAATGCGATTATGAAGTGATCATCAAGCCCTTTTTTACAATTAAACCATACATCCTGTTTGGCCTGCACAATAACAAGACGAAGCAATTCTTTGCTGAAGTCAGTGAATTTGATGACTTCCAGCCGATTGAAATACTGGAGCGGTTTGCTCTGCTAATTCACGCTTTGTTCAAGGACGAAACGCTTTATAATAAGATTTTTATCATGACGAACATGGCACATCTGTCGATCCGGGAACTGATTGCGTTTGACGAGCCTACGTATATCAAAGGGAAAAGCGGAGATGTGCAATACGTTTCAAGCCCTTACTTTGAACTGGATAATCCGTCAATCCATGAATATCTGATCAAACAAAAGCATTACAATTAAAGAGGGAGCTGCGGTTTGCAGCTCCCTTGCTATGTTCTATTTCAGCCACTCAGTATGGAATGTGCCTTCTTTGTCGACCCTTTGGTACGTATGCGCGCCGAAATAGTCACGCTGCGCCTGAAGAAGGTTTGCAGGCAGTGTTTCACTCCTGTAACTGTCGTAATAGGCGATTGCCGCTGAGAAACAAGGGACAGGAATCCCGTTCTGGACGGCAGTGCCGACGATTTCCCTCAGGGCATCCTGGTAGCCTTCAGCGATTTCCTTGAAGTACGAATCGAGCAGAAGGTTTTTTAGGCCAGGTGAGCGGTCGTAAGCTTCCTTGATTTTTTGCAAAAATTGCGCCCGGATGATGCAGCCGCCGCGGAAGATCATCGCAATGTCACCGTAGCGCAAATCCCAGCCAAATTCTTCGGATGCCGCCCTTAATTGAGCGAAACCTTGGGCGTACGAACAGATTTTGCTCATATACAAAGCTTTGCGGACCGATTCAATGAATGATTTCCGGTCTCCGGTGAATGTGTTTCCGGAAGGGCCGCGGAGGACTTTGCTAGCTTCGACGCGTTCGTCCTTCATTGCCGAAATGAAACGGGCAAATACTGATTCAGTGATGATTGGAAGGGGTACTCCAAGGTCGAGTGCGCTTTGGCTTGTCCATTTGCCGGTGCCTTTTTGGCCGGCGGTGTCAAGGATGACGTCGACGAGCGGCCTTCCGGTTTCTTCGTCGGTCTTCTTGAAAATATCAGCCGTAATTTCGATAAGATAGCTGTCGAGTTCGCCCTTGTTCCATTCTGCAAACACCTCGTGCAGCTCCTGGGAGGTTAATCCCAATCCGTTTTTCAGAAGGGAGTAGGCTTCGGAAATCAGCTGCATGTCCCCGTACTCGATGCCATTGTGGACCATTTTTACATAATGTCCCGCACCGTCCGGCCCGATATAGGTCGTACAAGGTTCACCGTTCACTTTAGCTGAAATATCTTTGAAAATCGGTGCGACAAGGTCATAGGCTTCTTTTTGGCCACCCGGCATGATGGAAGGGCCTTTTAATGCGCCTTCCTCACCGCCTGATACGCCTGTTCCAATAAAGTGAAGGCCTGCTTGGCTTAACTCCTTGTTGCGGCGCTGTGTATCAACGAAGAATGTGTTCCCGCCGTCAATGAGGATGTCGCCTTTATCAAGATGGGGTTTCAGCTGTTCGATTATTGCGTCGGTCGCCCCGCCAGCCTTGACCATCAGCATGATTTTCCGTGGTTTTTCCAGGGAATTGACAAACTCCTCTATGGAATAGGCGGGGAAGATGTTCTTTCCCTCGGATTCCTTCGCCATTTCGTCCGTTCTTTCTGATGAGCGGTTGTAAACCGCAACACTGTAGCCTTTACTTTCCATGTTCCAGGCAAGGTTTTTGCCCATAACTGCCAGGCCGATTACGCCAATTTGCTGTTTTGACATGATTGTTACCTTCCTTTCCATAAGTCCATTAGATAAACAAGGTTGAGTGTTTGTTTCTTCTAAGTATACCAAAATGCGCATTATGAAACCCGGTTAATGCTTTTTGCTTTATCAGTGGGAATGGACTTTTTCACCCTAATCCCAAACTTCATGGATATTTTTCGGGGGAATTAGGTACATGATTTTTTGAAAACCAACATCTAGATCTTCATTTCGATTGGAGATAGGCAACCCTTATCCTGGTTCTGGTATGTATTCGAAAGGGGGAGGTGTTAGTGCTTGGAGCGAAGAACTTGAAAAGGAAGCTCTGGAAAATATGCGTTGAATCCCTTAAAATGTTCTTCTTAATAGCCGTTTTTAATTTGACAGTATAAAATAATAAAATGCAGCACCTAAGGAAATCGCACTTTTTTAGGGTCCCCTGTAAAATAGGAGGCCATACCTAACATTTGGGCGGTTTGTTCCCCGCCTGAATTTTTGTTTCAATAACGAAATTATAAGTAGATAACTCACATACCAAATTTTTCTCAAAGCAAGTTTATGAAATAATATAGGGAAGGGAGGGGATTGTAATGGAAGTCAGCTGGTATTTGGTCACGGTTTATGTCATCCTTTTGATTGGGATTGCCTTCAGTATAGGTCTATACATATGGAGTAGGGAATTTTATCTTAAGCATCGGATAGCTATGAGGAAAATATATTATGGCTTTGTTGTTCTAATTGCTTTTTTCTTATGGGCATTTAATATATTTCCGGATGTTGGGCAAAAGCTGGAGCATTTGATTGCTCTGGTTATTAGTGTGGTTGTTATAGATTTATTTGTTTTTCAGACACCGGATATCACTAAATTTATGACGAATGAGTTACAACATGAGAGTTTGGTGGAAAGTATTAATAAGAATAGGGGAGCATTTATTGAATTAAGTGATAAACTCCTAAAAGTAAATCAAATGATGCCCAAGAGTGCAGCAAAATGGCAGCTGGACGAATTTGATTTTACGCCCGAGAAGTATGAAGAATCGGTTCTCTCTTATTTGAAAACCTTTGCGTCATCATTCCATCTAGAAGTCTATTCCTACATGGTTGAATCATCCAATGACGAGGGTATCTTTCGCCAGAATGTCACTGCTGCTTATGAAAAAATCATAGAAGAACACGATTTTACTCTAAAGGGAATGGGAATGCGTAAAAAACAAGCTATCAAGACGATCTTGGAAGGAGAAAATATCGAAATCATCGAAAAGGAAAGTAACGCTGTGTTATTTCCTTACTTTGGTGAGTATTATAACTTGCTCTTTGTTGTAAGTTCCAGGAAAGGCAGTGAAGTAACAGGGGCTGATGCATCTATTATGTTAAACCTTCTATATACATTTGATATGTGGCTTGAATACAACGAAGATGAGTTCATACCTAGCGAAGATGGAAATGAAGAGTAAAATATGATACTCTTAAGAGAGGATGAAAGGAGAGTGGAAGATATGACAGTTGGATCACCTTTAAAAGTTGAAAGTAAAGCTCAAACAAAAAGGCCTTCCCGACACGTTAGTGTTCCTCCTAGAAACCCGAACAAAAGGCCAACAATCATTAATCTGGACCGTTCGATTGGCCGTATGAAAGCTAATGATATGGACGCAATTAGGCGAGCAGCTGAATAATAAATAAAGGGAAAGAGAAGGTATGCATGATTACCTTCTCTTTTTTTTATGTTATTTCTCTGCAAAGTCGCATAACCTATACAAAAAAGCGGAAAAGGTAGTGATTTATATTATGAGTTCCCATAAAAAAACATCACCACCTAGAAATCCTAACAAGCGGCTTTGTGTAGCAAAAAACATAACATTTCCTGTGCAAAAGGAAAATGAGGACTTAGCGCGGTTGTTATCGAAGGGACCTCGATTCATGAACCAAAATTGGTTAAGGCAACAGTAGTGAACATATTATAGTTTGGAGTACTGCAGAAAGTAATTTTTCTGTTGTACTCCTTTTTTATTTTGCTTATTCTGCAGCATTCCGCCTATTTCAATGCGAAATTTTGAGAGTTGTTTTTAAAAGAGGGGTTTATAGTTGGCTAAATTTTCCATGATGTTGTAGAATAGAAGTAGAACAAACGTTCCTACGAGGAAAGGGGGAGAAATAATTGCCTAGAAAGAAGGGGATTACGGATGATTGCATTATCAAAATGTATACAGATGGAGTCTCTTATAAGGAAATGATCGCCATTAGCGGCCTTTCAGCAAGAGCCATCTTAAATGTCTTAACTAAAAGTGGTATCAAAGCAATAAGAACAGGCCCACCGAGGAAATATAAAGTTAACGAAGAGTTTTTTGATCATTGGACCAATGAAATGGCCTGGGTGTTGGGGCTGATTGTTACGGATGGAAATGTTTGTCCAAACAATCAATCTTTTTCAGTCAGCCAAAAGGATCCGCAACTTTTAGAGAAAATAGCAAAACTGATGGAATTCACAGGCAAAGTAGTTAAGCGCGAACATGCAGATTTATATACATTGACTGTTTGCTCAAAGGCTTTAAAGAATAAGTTATGTAAACTGGGAATAACAAAAAGGAAATCGTTAACAGTTAATTTTCCTAAATGTCCACAAGATTATATGCCATCCTTTGTACGAGGCGTCATTGATGGGGATGGTTATGTAGATAATGAAGGATACACGGTTACAGTAACCAGCTGCAGTTATAGTTTCGCTCAGGGTTTAATGTCCGTATACAAAGAGTGGATTCTGCAATCAAAAATTCGTACAGACAAAACTCAGAGTTTGAACTCAATTTACAGAGTCGTCGTATCTGGCAGAGAAAGTGTGAAGAAACTTGCGGATATTATCTATAGGGACGCTGGATCAAACTGCGTTTTGAAGAAAAAAGAAAAAATGTTGCAAATCATGAATAAAGATAGTCTGCCCATAACAAAACGAGTTAAATTCAGAACAACTGTCAGTTCAGGTATTCTGGCAAAGCTGGGCGAACTCGCGAAACAAAACAATACATATACAAATTATTTACTTGAAAGCGGAATGAACATTTTAATGAATGAAAAAGATCTTAATCTTATAAAGAATAAACGGTCGGACCGGGTTCACTATAAATCTTCTTTTGACCGTGAACTGCTAGACAAGGCAAGAGTTTTTGCCAAAACATATGGAATTCATATGAGTGATTTAATTGAGTATGCCGCGGAGTGTAATGATGTTACTGTAGCGGTCAGGGAAGGGAGAAGCAAGAGGATTCAATCATAGATAGGATAGATTCTATTATTTTTTATTTTTGTCAGTTAACATAATATATATTCTAGGAAGTTGAGTTTGGAATTACTATTCTAGTCTCACTACCTAAGTAAACTCTTGATAGTGAGACAGAATAAAAATTTTCATCAGTAAACCATAAATTTGCTCTCAATCATAAATCGTACTACGGCAGTCATTTTACCAAAAGTCTTACCTGGTTATCTGAATATCAATCACAAACGGATTTTAGTTGTACCCATTTGACGCTTCAGTGTTTTGCATTCAGGAACGTTTCAGGCCGTTAACTTCTGATGTTCAGCAAAAGTTTTCTAGTCCATATAATATGTATTATTTACCATAAGGATGGTTTTATGAGGCTTTTTTATTAATTTACTGTGTTTACCAATTAAGCTCTACTTAATTATCCCTCTCTACAATTCTGGGGCTGTATGGGACTAATCCATCTATTTAAGAGGAACAACATTTGAGATGATTAACACTTGTCCAAATACTCTGTTTCAAGCTCCGTTTCAATAACGTTCTCTTTTAAATAAACTCTGTATGCCTTAGCATATGGGCGTGAACTGACAATCCGTTTAATTTCCTGCCCAGTATAATGGATTGCGACTCCGTCATCCGCAGCAATTCCTCCTTGCAGCCCCCGGGTACCAACCAGCCGCTGATATGCAGGCCGTCGGTCCGCTTCCCCGTCATAATGCGGGCAATTGCTTCCTGTCAATAAACCGAGACCTTTTATAGGTTCGAGCCCAGTTCCGAATGAATCTGTGACTCCTTCCTCATACCAGCAAATAGAGCCAGCGCTGATGCCTGATAAAATGACTCCTTCCTCCCAGGCTTTCTTGAAAATTATGTCCAGTCCCCATTCCTTCCATAAAATTAACAGGTTTCGTGTATTGCCACCGCCAACATAGATGATGTCTTTATCAAGTACATACCCCTCCAAATCCCTTGTTGGCGGCTTGAATAATGATAAATGGGACGGTTCACAGCTGAATTTTTCAAATGCTTCGTAAAACCTTGCGATATATCCATCCGCATCGCCGCTTGCTGTTGGCACGAAACAAACTTTAGGCTTGTTTTTTCTTGATTGATCCAATATGTATTTATCCAGGACTAAATTCTCGGGTTCCATGGAAAAACCCCCGCCGCCGAGCGTAATAATTTGCTTCATTCTCTCTTCATTCCTTTATTTTATTCTTAGGAAATTGCTAATCTAGCAAAACCTCTTCCTGGTAATTTTAACATAAAAAAACAGCAGCGAAATCCATAATGGATTTCGCTGCTGTAACAAAGGTCCGTTAATAGCGATTAAGCTCCCCCGCTTCTTCAAGAGCGATGACAGTCAGCACAAACATCGCATGCGACCATGTGAGAGGCATGACCCAAGCTGGCTCGCCGGTCTCTTTGTGGATTTGTTCCGGCAGCAGGCCAAGATGGTTGGCGTTGTTCACGGCCCAATTCAAATACGCGCGGGCCTTTTCAAAATTGCCGGTTTTAATGTCATACAAAGCCATCCACAGCGTGGTCAGTATCCAAGGGTTGCCACCAATATAGACGTCACCTGGAAAGCGTTCCAGCCCGCCCGTTACCGGAGAAGTCAGAGTGCGTTCAATCGTTTCGGCGGTCTTTCTCATCCGTTCCGAATTTTCATCAATCATTTCGAAAGGAACATTCAATCCAAGCAGGCAGATGTCGATAACTGGATCCTCCATCAGCCTGAAAGTCTTGTATCCTTTACGGTCCTCCTCTACAACTGTTTCCTTGCCGGCCAGCGTGGCCTCCGTATAGGTTTTCTCGTCAACCGCAAGCTTCAGGGCTCTTAAATAAGAGCCAGCCTCATCATTCCAGCATCGTTCCTCTACCGTCTTTTTCATCCTTTCAGCTGTTTCTTCCCATTGTTTAGCCAAATCTACACGGCCCAGTTTTCTGGCAAGCTTGGCGGAACCAACCAGGCCGCCGTAAACAGCAGCAGTAGAGTACAGGTGTTCCCCCTCCCTCTTTTCCCATAAATCATTTGTCGGGAGCGGCAGATTGGTTTCTAGGTCAATGAACATCGTCAGGTAATTTGCGCCTTTTTCGACCGACGGCCAGATCATATTCAGAAAATGATCATCGCTTGTAATTTCGTAATGCTTATGAATACCCCATAGGATCGAACCGCATTCGTCAATTTGGATGCCCCATGTCGGTGCAAGCATGCCATTTGTGTAAAATCGGTGCTCCCATGCGCCATCCTCCCTCTGTGTAGCCATCGTGGAGTAGTAAAATTTCGACACGAGGTCATGGTATCCGGCAACATCGGCGGCAGTGGCGATATAGGCGGCGTCCCTGCCCCAGCAATACGCATATCCGCCGGAATAATCATAATCTTCATCAACTTCCGGACCTGCGATAAAAGCTCCTGTTTCCTCATCATTCAGCAGCTTGAACGTGAGCAGCGATCGATTATAGACGTTTCTCACTTTTGCATCTTCAATATCGATTTGCCGGGCCTTAAGGAGATATTCCTTCCAATAACGGGACGTTATCCCATGAAGTTCCCCGGGTCCAAGTTTCTTTGCCTCCGCTAGCCCCTCCACAGCACCACCGAGATTCGAACCTGCGGAAATATAGACGGTAAGCCTCTTCTTTTCTCCACCTGCGATATCCCCTAGCTCCCAGGAAAGTGCCCCGTCAGTTTTGTTCATGATGACCTTGCCGCTCAACTTGTTCACGCGGGCCGCTTCCAATGCAGCGCCGCTCTGGTACTGGGAAGCCTCTATGCTGCTTCCGACCGCAAAGGCGTATTGGCGGAAATAATGCACTAGGCAGTCGTCCACCGGGTTAAACATGACCGTGCTGTACCTTTTCCTGTCATCGACCGTGAAATCGGAAAACATGACGAATGACATCCTATTAGGTGAACTTGATAGATTTGTAACCTGATAATCCCGCACGAAAATGTCCTTCCCGGGAACGACGAAATCCGTTTGGGTAATTTCAATCTTCAGCTGAAAATTTCGTGCTGTAGTAACGAGTATATTCGTATCATTTTCATAGGACTGAAGATGTTCCCACCCGTCCTCATGTATAAACGAAGTAGTGCCTCCATCCTCTCCATCATCGATATGGATGCCGGTATAGAACCGGTTGGCATGCTGCGGAAAGTCGATATTCGGCCAGTACAGGCGCTGGAGCTGCCCATCCTTTGTCAGCGTTGCAAGCATCTTTGAATTGCCAATAATTGCGTCTGTTAAGTAAGGCTTTTTTCTCATACGTTTGTCACTCCCCAAAAACAAGTCCCATTTTTCATTTTTACTATGTTGTGTACTTCCCCCTCCAGATTCAGAGAAATCGAGGAGCTTCACCAGGCCACCGGCGATAGAAAGTTCGATTTATCCTTTTACCGAACCAGACGTCAGCCCTGATACAATTCTTCTTTGGAAAATAAGCACCAGCACAACAATCGGAATCGTTACAATAACTGTTGCCGCGGTGATGTCGCCCCAAGGGACGGTGTAATCACTTTGATAAAGCGAAATTCCCACAGGAACCGTCCGCGATGACTCCTTAGAGTTGATTGTCAGCGCGAACAGGTATTCATTCCAGGCGGTAATAAAAACAAGAATCGCCGTTGTAAAAACACCTGGTGCCGCGAGCGGAAAGATAACTTTCCGGAACGTTTGAAAAGGGGTGGCGCCATCAATTTTTGCGGATTCTTCCAAGTCGAAAGGAATCTTTTGAAAAAAAGTGGATAGCAGCCAAATCGCGAGCGGCAGGCTGAACGTGATATAGGGAATTACAAGGCCAAGGTACGTATTCCGCAAATGAAAATCTGTTGCAAAATTATAGATGGGCGACATAATCGCGATATGCGGAAACATTGAAGAAGCCAGGACAATTCCCAAAATCAGTTTTTTGAACCGAATCGGAAGCCGAGTCAGCGCATAAGCGGCGAATGACGCAAAAACAATTGCGATAAGGGTTGTCATTGCCGATACAATAAAACTGTTTTTCATATAGGTCAGCAAGGGCCTAGTCGTCAAGGCAGATTCATAAGACCTGATCGTTGGCTCCTTCGAAAACCAGGCGAAAGATGCAAAAATTTCACCGGGTGGTTTAATCGATGTGAGAAAAACCCATAAAAATGGGAACATCACAAAAAATACGAAAACAACGAGGAAAGCATAAAACGGAATTCCGGCTCGTCTATTCATCATCCCATCCTCCTAACCCTTTATTTTTCCTTCAAAGAGGTCGGATCCGATGAAGCGGATATAAATCATGCTGATCAATGCCACAGCCAGAAAGACGATGACTGATAAAACTGAACCCGCTCCGAAGTTTTGCTGGGAAAACAATGTTTTATACGCATAGACCGTAATCGATTCCGTTGAATTCGCGGGACCGCCCCCGGTCAAAACATAAATCAGGTCGAAAACCCTGAAAGCATCGAGTGTGCGGAACAGCAGGGCCACGAGAATCGACGATTTCAATAGCGGCAGCGTAATTTTGAAAAACTGATGGTACCGGTTCGCCCCATCCACCTGTGCCGCTTCATACAGCGAAGAAGGTATGGTCTGGAGGCCGGCAAGCAGAAGCAACGACATGTAAGGAGTCGTTTTCCAAACATCGGTGAAAATGATGGAGAACATTGCCCCGGCAGGTGTCGTTAATAAATCCCCGGCACTTTCAACGAGGTGGAGCTTTTCGAAAAAATGGGCGATAATACCCGACTGCCCGTCATACAAATACTTCCACATCATCGCGGAAACGGCCGTCGGAATGGCCCAGGGAATCAGAACCGCTGCCCGGACGATACCCCTTCCAAAGAAAACCCTGTTCAGGAGCAGGGCGACCATCAATCCGATGACAAGTTCGAAAAATACGGAAATGACCGTAAAGATTGTGGTATTCGCAAGGGATTGCCACATCCGCTGGTCCTGAAAATAATTCAGATAATTTTTAAAGCCGATAAAATTCGATTTAAGGATTGCTCCTCGCGTTTCCTTCAGCTGGTCCCTTAAATCAGCCGCATTCGCCGCTTCTTCCGATCCAAATTGCAGCTTCGCGAGTTTTTCTTCCGCTTTTCCCAATGCTGCTGAATAACCAGCCGCAAGCTTTGAATCCAGCTTGGAATACTTAAGGTTTGAGTCGGTTACAGGCTTGAATGAGGCTATAATATCATTCACCCTGTTATATTTATCCTCCATCCCGGGTTCCCGTAAAAGCTTTTTATGGTATGTTTCAATCTCTGTATTCATTTCAGAAAGCGTTTGCTTAACATCCGTCTCCCTCGCGCCTTCTTCAAGGCTCTCGAGTGAATTGGACAAATAATAATAGTTGTTTGCATATCGTTCAAGGTCGATATTGTCCGACAGCATTTTCTGTGATTTGGCTGGGTCGTTCAGCCTGTAATCAAACAGGCTGTTCCAGAAGGATTGGGTGATTGGCCAAATCACAACTGCAAGGATTAGAAAAAGTGAAGGCAGCACCATCAAATAGCCTAGTTGTTTTTCGCTTAGGCTATGATTTTGCCCGGAGCCTTTTGCCATTATGAACACCCTCTCTTCCAAATGGTATATAATGCGCCATTACGGTTTGTTTAAGGGGTAACTTGAAAAAAAGAGGCGGGTGCGAGAACACCCACCTTCCTTTGTTCCTTGTAATTGAAATAAAAAACTAGTGGAGAAATGGCAAGGTTACTCTAAAGCCTCCTCCATTTTTTGTTGCATATTTTTAATGGCTTCCTCCGGTGTAATTTTCTTGGTTAATGCCTTGGAAACTTCTATCTGCATAATGTCGGACACCTTTTGGTAATTTGGCGTTACAGGCCTTGGCACTGCGCTGTGAAGCACATTCACAAATTCTTCTTTACCGAAAAGCGGAGCTGCTTCCTTAACTTTTTCATCTTCATACAATGCTTTCAGCGTCGGCGCCCTTCCACCTTCAATCGCAGAGATGAGCTGCCCGTCCTTGCCTGTCATCCATTTTACAAATTCCCACGCCGCTTCCGGTTCGTCCGTATAACGGTTGATCATTGTCATATATCCGCCAAGTGTCGATGCGGAGCCTTTGTCCCCTGATGGCAAAACAGAATAACCTACTTTATCGAGAACTTTTGAGCGTTCCTTATCCGCGGCTGATTTCGACATGTACGGCCAATTGCGCGCAAGGACTGTTTGGCCTTCAATAAACGCTGTTTCCGTTTCGGGTTCTGTAAAGTTAAGGACGTTGTTTGGCGTTACGCCTGAATTGACGACCTCGACCATTTTCGTCAAGCCTTTGATGGACTCCGGGCTGTCAATGACTACCTTGTTGTTTTCGTCGATGACCTGGCCGCCATAGGAAGCAATAAACTCCATGGCGTTAACGACAAGGCCTTCATACTGGTTCGCCTGGAGGGCAAAGCCGAATTTTGTCCCTTCCTTTCCCTGGCCTTCTTTCGCGGCAGCGATCAAATCATCCCACGTTTTCGGTGGATCCTTTACAATATCGGTCCTATAGTACAGGAGGCCGGCGTCCATGTATTTAGGCATGGCCCACTGTTTCCCGCCGAATTTCCCCGCCTGGACGGTCGCAGGGAAATAGTCATCCAAATTGATACCATCTTTTTTAATTAGCCTGTCCAACTCTAGGGCATAATTCGCTTGGGCAAATTCGGCCGGCCAAACGACATCCGCATCGAACACATCTATTTCATCGCTTTTCGAACTGAATGCCGTTACATACTGGTCATGCTGCTGGCCACTGCTGTTCGGCATTTCCTGGTATTCTACTTTGATATTCGGATGGGCATCCTCAAATGCCTGGATCAGTTTGTCGGTACTGCCTGTCGTATCGGCACCCCTGGCATACGTAATCGTAACTACTTTATCCTTTGCACCTTCCCCATTACCATCCTTCTTTGAATCCCCGCCCGTTTTATCTGAAGTAGATTGGCAGGCGGCCAGGCTCAGTGCCAGAGTGGCGGAAGCCAAAATCGGAAGGAACTTGCCTTTCTTTTGCATAAGAACGCCTCCTAATCGATTTTTGAAGCCGGTATCCAGTTCGTTGTACTAAAGTGCGGGATTTCTCTATGTAAGGCCTGGATCCGATTTCGGGAAAAGTAATGCTAGAACGTATTTACCCTTGTTTCTTTTAAAAAAACCGGGTTTATCCATATCTGCGGAATATTCTGCAAAAACAACAGCGCAGGCATTTTTGTCCTGCGCTGTTACGTAACTTTCTGTCCGCGTGATAAAGTAAGGTACTGCCTTGGCGTCCCGTAGTAGAGGACCTTCTTGTATTCAGGATAAACGGAATCGAATTGAATATAAATGGGAGCATCCAGGAGCCACGGAAAGCTTTTGTAAAATACCTGGTCGCCATACACGATCGCCGTGAGGGCCAAATCCATTTTCTTTTTAAAAATCATGAACCGGATCCCGGATTGCTGCTCGTCAAATTCACCGCCGCTCACATGGACACGCCCGCACAGGGAATATTCGCCCATGCTTTGGACCCATTCGGCAAAGACTTCATCTTTGGAAACAGTTGTTGTCGAATAGCTGTACTCTGGCCCAATCGTCAAAAAAAGCTTTCCGGTCGTGTCTGAGTGGGACAATGTATATTTTCTGCCCTCAAGCGGCCTAAACGGCGTAATCGGGGCGATATAGGTGACCGCCAAGTTCGTGTGATCGAATTTAGTCAAGTCAAGCAAGCTCCTTTCCCTTTTATCTGCCTGCTTTATACTATGCTTCCCTTACAAATTTGTGACGATTGCCTATTCTCCTTGGAAAGGCAAATGAAAAACCCCCTCTCTTTTAAAAAGTAAAGGGGGTTTCCAGGTTTTATTTTTTGATTACATACGTATCGGCAATGAAGTCATGAAGGGTACGTTTTTCTTTTGTCCAGAGTGCCATCAGGTATCCGATTCCTAAAATCAGGGAGGAAAGGATAGTGGCGAAGTATCTCCCGATTGCCCGGCCATAGCTGATTCGGCCGCCGTCCGGCCCAATTACTTTTATGCCCATTGCCATCTTTCCTAGGGTTGCCTGGTTGGATGAGCCCTCCATTCCTGCTTTATAGGCAATGCCAAGAATTAAGGAAAGAAAATTAATAAAAACGCCGTTATCATCCGCAAACGCAAACAATAATCCAAGGACGCCTCCTGCAACTCCAAGGATAACCGAATCGATTATTAACGCTACAAGCCTCTCACCGAAACTCGCGAACCGAACATTGTCCCCATTTGTACCCACAATGGTATTTGGCCCGAAATTATGTGAGGGGCCGGACTGGTAACCGCCGCTAGTGGATCCGTTATAACCATCTCGGTCGCCAGTGTTTCCAAAGTTGCTCGAAGATGGGGCTGGTTGGAGTGGTGGCCTTGAACCAGCGAATTTATACCCGCAAATGATGCAGTAGGGATCGCCCTTTTTCCTTTCAGTGCCGCAATCCGGGCATATGTCCGCGGCCTTTCTGTCAAGGTAATCCCCGCAACTGCTGCAAAAACGGGCGGAATCGTCATTTAACGTATTGCAATTAGGACAGTTCAAGTAGTTGCCTCCTTATAGGAATTTTCAAAGATTAATAAATAGTATAATAAACTGGCTAAAAGATTACTAGGAAAATTGGTTGAAATTGTCGTGTTTTGTCATTTTTGGATTCGGCCCTGAATGTTCATCCCATCATGTGTCCTCTCTCAAGGAAAATTAGGACTGAGGAGCCAGGAAAAGGCCAGCCAATGTTCTGCCCATTAAAGGGCAAAGGGCCGTCCGATGCAGGACAGCCCTTTGTTCAGCTAAGCTAGTTCAGTTTCTTCCCTTCCGGCTTCCTTCCAGAGGGAAACGGGTTTTCCGCTTTCCACTTCATCAAAAATAAACGAACCGTTTGAATAGCGGTCGGTGAATTTCAGCTCGCTCGCCATTATAGAGAGAAGCTGTCCTTTTTCAGTCAGGATGAAGAGCTGGTCGCGGTCTTCAATCGCTTCAATGCCGACTACGCGGTGCGGATTGGCTTTCAGTTCCCTAAGGATGACGACTCCGCGTTTGGCACGAGCAGCTTTTTCAAATTCTTTTAATTTCATTTTTTTCATCGCCCCGCGCTGGGTAACAATGGCGATTGATTCCTTGCCATCTGGGCCAATCACTTTTCCGCCGGCTACGAAATCGCCTTCTTTCAGGTTGATCCCTTTCACTCCGGCGGCCCTGATGCCAATCGGGCTGACCTCCGCCTCATCGAACCATAGCGCATATCCATAATGGGAGACGAGGAACAGTTCCTGTGATCCGTCCGTTACGTGAACATCGATAACCTGGTCGGCATCCTTAAGGTTAATTGCCGTAAGAGGTTTGGAATAGCGCTGCGCCTTATAAAGCTTCAGATCTGTTTTCTTGACCATTCCATTCCTGGTAACGAAAAGCAGATAAGAGTCGTTTTCGAAATCTTTTACCGGGAGCGCTTTGATGAGTTCTTCATCCCGATCGATAGGAATGATATTGGCGACATGCTGCCCCATATCCTTCCATCTGATATCAGGAAGCTCGTGGACAGGCATGTACAGATAGTTTCCTTTGGATGTAAAAAGGAGCAGAACATCCTTCGTATTCATTTCCAACTGCGCGAACATCCGGTCTGAATCCTTCATCGCCAAATCCTGACCGTTTGATGCGCTGAATGAACGCAGGCTTGTCCGTTTGATATACCCTTCCTTCGTCACAGTTACGATAACATCCTCGCTTGGGACCATGACATCGAGATTGATTTTCAATTCTTCAATTTCATCCTCAATGACTGACCTTCTCGCATCGGCGAAGCGCTTTTTAACATCCTTAAGGTCTTTTTTAATGACGCTGTAAAGTTTCTTTTCACTGCCAAGGATGGATTGCAGCTCTTCAATTTTTTTCGAAAGTTCTTCCGCTTCTTTCATAAGCGCGGTAATATCCGTATTGGTCAATCTGTAAAGCTGCAAGGAAACGATTGCTTCGGCTTGCGGCTCGGTAAATCCGAATTTTGCGATAAGGTTGTCCTTCGCATTCCGTTTATCCTTGGAAGCGCGGATGGCTGCTATTACTTGATCGAGAATCGAAAGTGCCTTTATAAGGCCTTCGACGATATGCTGCCTTTCCCGCGCTTTTCTTAGCTCATATTGTGATCTTCTCGTTACGACGTCTTTTTGATGGCCGATATAGGCATCAAGAAGTTCCCTGAGGCCCATGAGCACCGGCCGCTTGTTGTGAATGGCGACCATATTAAAGTTATAGGCCACCTGAAGATCGCTGTTCTTGTATAGATAATTCAGGACGCCTAAAGCATCCGCATCCTTACGCAATTCGATAACAATCCTAAGCCCTGTCCGGTCAGTTTCGTCCCGGATTTCAGAAATTCCCTCAAGCTTCCGATCAAGCCTGAATTCATCCATTTTTTTGACGAGGTTTGCCTTGTTCACCTCATACGGAATTTCTGTAATGACGATTTGCTGCCTGCCGCCGCGGATGTCTTCAATCTCGGCTTTGCTGCGGACGATGATCTTCCCGCGTCCGGTTTCATACGCTTTCCTAATTCCATCAATGCCCTGGATGATTCCGCCGGTCGGAAAATCGGGCCCTTTAATGGCTGTCATCAGCTGTTCGATAGAGGCGTCGGGATTGTCCATCCTCATAATGACGCCATCGATGACTTCACCTAAATGGTGGGGTGGTATGTCTGTCGCGTATCCTGCTGAAATACCAGTCGAACCATTGACGAGGAGATTAGGGAACATCGCCGGCAAAACAGTCGGCTCACTTGATGTGTCATCAAAGTTTGGGATGAAGTCGACCGTCTGCTTTTCAATATCGCGCAATAGCTCGGTTGAAATGGCGGATAGCCTGGCTTCCGTATAACGCATCGCGGCAGGAGGGTCACCATCCACGCTTCCGTTATTTCCGTGCATTTCGACAAGGACATTGCGTACCTTCCAATCCTGGCTCATCCGCACCATTGCCTCATACACAGATGAGTCGCCGTGCGGATGATAATTGCCGATTACGTTTCCGACGGTTTTTGCTGATTTCCGGAACCCTTTTTCATGTGTGTTCCCTTCAACATGCATAGCGTACAAAATGCGCCGCTGCACAGGCTTCAGCCCGTCACGCGCATCAGGAAGCGCCCGCTCCTGGATAATGTATTTACTGTATCTGCCAAACCTGTCGCCTAGTATATCTTCAAGGGGAAGGTCGCGGAATTTCTCTGTCAAGCTCATTGCCCTATTTCCTCCTCGGCGACGGTAATATTTTCATTGTCAAGAATTGTATCAAGTTCATCCTCTTCTTCCAGCCCGAAAGCAACGTTCGATTCGATCCACTTCCTGCGGGGTTCAACTTTATCTCCCATGAGCGTAGTAACCCTGCGTTCCGCCCGGGCCGCGTCATCGATCTTCACCCTGATCAATGTCCTTGTTTCAGGGTCCATTGTCGTTTCCCACAGCTGGTCGGCGTTCATTTCGCCGAGTCCTTTATAACGCTGGATCATATAGCCCTTGCCAACCTTTTTGATGGCGCCCTGGAGTTCACTTTCATTCCAGGCATATTCAATGACTTCCTTCTTGCCTGTACCCTTGCTGACCTTGAAAAGCGGCGGGAGGGCGATGAAAACCTTGCCAGCCTCCACTAGCGGCTTCATGTAGCGGTAAAAGAATGTGAGCAAAAGGACCTGGATATGAGCCCCGTCCGTATCGGCATCAGTCATGATGATAATCTTGTCATAGTTGATATCCTCTACGCTGAAATCCGACCCAACCCCCCCGCCGATTGCGTGGATGATCGTGTTGATTTCTTCATTTTTAAAAATATCCTGGAGCTTCGCTTTCTCCGTATTGATGACTTTACCCCTTAACGGAAGGACTGCCTGGAATTTGCGGTCACGGCCTTGTTTTGCCGATCCTCCAGCGGAGTCCCCCTCGACCAGGTAAAGTTCGTTTTTCTGAGGATTGCGCGATTGCGCCGGAGTCAGCTTGCCGGACAGGACCGCGTCTGCCCGCTTCCGCTTCTTGCCGCTCCTTGCCTCTTCCCGTGCCTTTCGGGCAGCTTCCCTTGCCTGGAATGCCTTAATTGATTTTTTTATTAAAAGTGAGCTAATATCCGGATTCTCCTCAAGGAAATAGGAAAGATGTTCGGAAACGACTGAATCGACAGCCGACCTTGCCTCGCTCGTGCCAAGTTTCCCTTTTGTCTGCCCTTCAAATTGGAGCTGGCCTTCGGGGATGCGGACCGAAATAATCGCCGATAGCCCTTCACGGATATCGGCGCCATCGAGGTTTTTATCCTTTTCCTTCAGGAGGGAAACCTTGCGGGCGTAATCGTTAAATACCCTCGTCATCGCAGTTTTCGCGCCTGCTTCGTGCGTGCCGCCGTCCTTTGTCCTTACGTTGTTAACGAATGAAAGGACATTTTCCGAATAGCCATCATTGAATTGAAAGGAGAATTCAACTTCAATCCCGTTCGTTGCGCCCTCGAAGCTGACGACTGGGTGAAGGACTTCCTTGCCTTCGTTCAAATATTCGACAAACGCCTCTATCCCATTTTCATAATGGAAGGATTCCTGCAGCGCGTTCCGGTCGTCAATAATATCGATTTTCATGCCTTTTAAAAGAAAGGCAGATTCCCTTAGCCTTTCGCAAAGAGTTTCAAAGTTATAAGTTGTGACTGAAAAAATTGTTGGATCCGGCTTGAAATGAATGGTTGTGCCTGTCTGGTTCGTTTTGCCGATTTTTTCAAGGGTGGTTGCCGGTTTTCCGCCATTTTCAAACCGCTGTTCGTAGACTATGCCGTCCCTTTTAATTGTGACAACCAGCCATTCCGAAAGGGCGTTGACTACCGAGGCGCCGACGCCATGGAGGCCTCCGCTTGTTTTATAGCCCCCTTGGCCAAACTTCCCTCCGGCATGCAGAACGGTCAGGATAACTTCGGGGGTGGGCTTGCCAAGCTTGTGCATACCAGTTGGCATTCCGCGCCCTTTATCAATGACGCTAATTGAATTATCCTTGTGGATCCTTACGATGATGTGGTTGCCATATCCGGCAAGCGCTTCATCGACAGAGTTGTCGACAATTTCGTAAACAAGATGGTGGAGACCTCTTGCGTCAGTACTCCCGATGTACATACCCGGGCGCTTCCTGACTGCCTCCAAGCCCTCGAGGACCTGGATGGCGTCATCATTATAAGTAAAAGCCTGTTGGTTTGCTGACACTAAAATACCCCTTTCATGCTCTGCCAAAGAATGTTCATTTTATTTCTATCATCCTTTTAGGCAACGAATACAGTGAAGCTTCCATCAGAGCGGGTCCATCCCTCAATGATGGTTACGTCCTAATAAGTGTGGGATAACCGGAAATATTGTTCGAGAACGGATGTTCGCAAGTTTAATTTTACCATAACTTGTCCTGCCGTCTATGCTTTATTGTAGCGATTTATTTCGTTTTCGCAAACCAGTTCTTTCAAATTTCCTTGTATTTTGCTTGTATTTGGGTTGTTTTGGTTATGAACCGGACGAAAAAAGCCGCCCGCAGGCAGCCGTTTTCAAGTATGTTATCTTCTTGTTAAAGCGTGTTCCACCTTAATGCAGCGGTCCATTATGACGGTATATCCTCTTTCTTTCAGGAAATGATACGCTTCTTCACTTTCAAGGCCGAGCTGCGCCCAGAATACATCTGCATCCATTTCCGCGAATTCCCTGGCGACACCGGGCAAATACTCGGGCCGGCGGAATACGTTAACGATGTCTACATGGCCCTCAATATCTTTAAGCGATGGTACCGCTTTTACCCCCAGCGCTTCTTTAATCGTCGGATTCACAGGGATGATTTCGTAGCCGGCCTTTTGCATCGCTTCGGATACCATATAGGATGTTTTTTCTGGATTATCGCTTAGGCCAACAACAGCGATTCTTTTTGCCTTATTGAGGATTTCCTTTATTTCCTCACGGCTTGGATACGTCAACATTCGTCCGCTTCCTCCTTAACCTTTTAGCTTAAGTTTACCTTTTCCCATTAAAAATGCCTATTATTCTGCTTTTTTACGGAAAAGGTAAACAACAAGAGGAATGCTGGGCTAATCTTCCGGTTCAATCCCTGCTGAATGCTTTTGGGATGGACAGCCTGAACAGCGTGCCGGATTGATTGTTTTCAGCGCTGGCGCTTCCTTTCATGCGCTCGACGATCGTTTTGACCATATAAAGCCCCAAGCCGGTACTTCCAGCCCTTGTTGTAAAGTGAGGGTCAAAGATGTGCGCCATGTTGGATGGATCGATCCCTCCGGTGTTGTCTGTAAATACGGTTTCAGAAAAACCATCTTTATCTTCAATCGCAATTGAAATTCTCCTGTTTTCCGAGCCTTTGTGGACAAAAGCGTCCCTCGAATTGGCAAGAAGATTAAGGATTGCCTGGCTGAATTCATTCGGATAGCCGAACGCCATTTGCTGTCCCCTGTAGATGAATTCAATCTCTATTTCGTGCTTTTTCAGGCTAGGCGAGAAAAGGGACAATGCATCCTCAATCGCATCCGCTACGGAGAAGAACGACTTTTCCAGGTTTCGTCGGTAAAATCTTCGGATATCGTGGATGGTCCGGGAGAGTACTTGTACCTGTTCTAGCCCTTCTTTTATGAAAATATCGGCAAATTGTTCGTTGATTTCTCCAAATTCCAGCGCTTCCCTTGCTTCCTGAAAAAGCATTGATAAATTATTCAAAGGCTGCCGCCACTGATGCCCGATGCTTGCGAGCATTTCTCCCATTGCCGCTAGCCTTGATTGTTGAATGAGGATTGCGTCTTTTTGTCTGTTTTTTTCAATTTCCGAAGATATCTTTGCCTTAAGGGTAAATATCAGATCATTTGGCTGGAATGAGTTATGCTCTTTATGTAATGTCGAGCCTGGACGAGGGGCCAAAGCGCCGGTATACCCCTGGAGTGAACCATCATCTAATAAAATTGGCAGCATGGTTACTGTAACGAATGCAGTCTGTCCTTTTTTGGTGAATAAAGTGTGTTTTCCGTTTTGGATGAGGGGCAGGAGGGTGTCGCAACTCCTTAAAAGAGGGTCGGGGCTGAAAAAATCGAGGAAGTTTTGGCCGATAGTTTCGTTTGGATTAAGGCCGGTTATCGTTTCCCACTCCCCTTCAACAGCAGTAAACAATCCTTTGGAATTTAGCAGAAAAATACCTAGTGGGGATTCGCTCTCCGGAAAGGCAACGGCTGCCGGTGAATCCCCTTGTTTATCCTCCCAAGAATTCATATACTCACAACCTTTTAAATGGATTTTAAAAAATAAGCCGGCCTTACGTTTATAACTTGGCCGGCGGAAGCTTTAAAAGCGCCTATATGTAAAATTATAGGAATGTCTTGCTGATTGTTCAATTCCAAATGGGGGCTTTTGGCAACAGTCCATCAATTTGTAAAAAGTTCGCCTTTTTTTGGACGAAATTAAAGGAAGCCTACTAGAAAAAAAGTCAGTTTCGGAGTTTTCCCTATTTCCGTTAAAGAAATACATACCCTGCTCCAGCTCCAACAACAACGAGAAGCCATGGAGGTGTTTTCCAAAAGGCGAGTATGCCGAAAAACAACGTGAAGAGAGCCGCATCCATCCTGGTTGTTATCGATGAGAGGAAGATAGGGTCATAAAATGCGCCCCCAAGCAGCCCGACGACGCCGGCGTTCAACCCGGCAACAACGGATTGGATGGCAGGCTTGGACCGAACTTTTTCCCAAAAAGGCAAAACAGCGATTAGAAGCAAAAAACCCGGAAGGAAAACGGCCAGTATTGCGATGATTGCACCTGTCCATCCATCAACCAAAGCCCCCAGATAGGCGGAAAACGTAAATAATGGTCCTGGCATCGCCTGGACAAGTCCGTAACCAGCGAGAAAGTCGCCTTTTGTAATAAAACCTGTTGGGACAAGTTCCCGTTCAAGTAACGGAAGGACGACATGTCCCCCTCCAAATACGAGAGCGCCGCTCCTGTAAAAACTGTCTGCCAGTGATGCTTCAATACCGTAAAATCGAATGGCTGGCAAAAGCAGAAACAACAGGAAAAAAACGGTGAGGCAGGCAATCGCCAGTTTCCGGGGAACGATGGTGAAAGTCCCCGCTGTCGGCCCTCCTGCTTGTTTTTTACAGAATAGGAAGCCTGCTGTACCCGCCGCTACCATTACAGCCAATTGTGCGATTGAATAAGGAAAAAGGAACATCGCCGCAGCAGCAAGGATGGCGATAGTGCCTGTTGCCTTTGTAGAAGCGAAGTTTTTGCCTAAAGAATATACGGCCTGGAGAACAACAGCGGCCGCCACAATTTTCAAACCGTGAAGCCAGCCGTTCCCAGCGGGGTCGATTCCCGTGAGGGCGAACGCGAATAGCGCCATTAGCACAAAGGACGGTAAGGTAAATCCGGCAAACGAGGCGATGCCTCCCGCAACTCCCCCGCGTTTCAAGCCGATTCCAAACCCGGCCTGGCTGCTTGCCGGTCCGGGCAGCAACTGGCATAAAGCAATCAGCTCGGCAAATTCACGCTCATCCAGCCACTTTTTCTTTTTAACATACTCATTATGAAAATAGCCTATATGGGCGGTTGGACCTCCAAATGACGTACAGCCCAATTTTAACGAAACCAAAAAAATGTCCAGCAAACTGGATCGCTTTTCATTTTTATATGTACTCATTCCTTCGCCTTCCTTTCCTAGCATTTATCCTAGCAAACAAGCAGTCACCATGCCAAGGAAATAACGGCAATCTATCAGGTTTAAAAAATTCCTATTATGGCTATATGGCGTTTTAAAAAGAAAATGGTACAATAAAGTGAAACTTCCATCAGCGGTGGTTTCCCGCTGATGGTTAGCCGCGTTCTACTGCCGCTAACTCCCCGCTAAGGCGGAGATTAAGCGGCACTACGAACCCGATTGGTTCAACTAAGCCGCTGAAACCCACAGCGTCAAGTTTCACTGTATCTCACCAATCGGACCTTTAGGGACAGTTGCCCTGGAGGGGCTTACTGTCCCTTAAGAGTGGGATAAAGTGAAACTTCCATCTAAACAACAGCAACAGAAGGTAAAGGAGATTTAAGTATGATTGGAATAGTTCTTTGTTGTATGCTGGCATATTTGCTCGGCTCCATCCCTTCCGGACTCATCATCGGAAAGGTTTTTTATAACAAGGATATCCGCCAGCATGGAAGCGGCAACCTTGGAGGAACAAATACATTCAGGACGTTGGGGGCAAAAGCGGGGATTGCCGTCACATTGGCCGATATCCTGAAAGGCACCCTTGCCGCGGCCCTGCCGACTCTATTTGGCTACGATGATTTCAACGCATTGATTCCAGGCATGATAGCGGTTATTGGCCATATGTATCCGATTTTTGCCGGGTTCCGGGGAGGAAAGGCCGTCGCGACATCCGGTGGGGTGCTTTTGTTTTACGCGCCTGTCATGTTTCTAGTTATCTTTGTCATTTTTATCCTCTCTTTGTTTCTTACAAAATACGTTTCACTCTCATCCATGTTGGCGGGAGTTGGTGCCATTGCCTACTCGCTGTTGACTGCTCCAAGGGATGTACCGCTCATTATTATCGTTAGTATACTGGCGTTATTTGTTTTTTACAGGCATAGGGCGAACATTAGGAGAATCATGAATAAGACGGAACCGAAAGTTAAATGGCCGTAAGGGGCGGACAAGCTCCCTTCCGGCCATTTTTATTTTAAAAAAAGAGTAAAACAGAAGTGGTCAAGAATATTTGGCCCGAAATTTTATTGGGAAAACCGATACTAATTTTTCAGGAAAGTAAAGAATCCGTTGAAATAGTAAAAGGGTTCCTTCTACTTCTATCCCCACCCCCTTCTTTTCAACAAAGAAAAATGGAATTGGATTGAATATCTGAAAAATATCATTGAGGAACACGGAGCTGGCATTCATGTCGAAAGTAAGGCCGGCGTGGGATCACTGTTTTCTATTTCATTTCCCATCAAGGTGCCAGTTTGCTCATGAACAGGGAGAGATAAATTCACGAATAATTCAAATCATTGTCGGATATGGGAATTTATTTCTTTTACAATAGATATATACTTGAATTGTAAAAGTGAGAGGAGAATTCCTATGTCAGGTTTGAATACCAAGAAGTTTGAATTTGTCTTTTCTTCTTCCGTGACTCCGGCTCCTTCCAAAGAGGAATTCATTGTTGAATTTTATCCATATACGCCGGATTGGTCCTGTTCCGGCAATCCGGTAAAAGTGACAAAAACGTTTGAAGAATTAATCGAATTCTTTGAAGAAATGGACGAAACTGATCTCCGGTAAAAGCACATTGAAAAACGGCGGCCCTTGCATGGGCCGCCGTTTTTTTATACTTTAAGGAGCTGGAATCGCCCGCTCCCAAAGACGTCTTTTACAAAATCAAGCTTGGTGTCGTTGAAATACACAAGATCGTGTTCATGTATCAGGAAAGTCAAGTCCTTGTAGTCGAATTGGTGGTCATCGGTTAACTTCTGCTCTTCCAGAGACAGATTCAGCTTTGGCCCACCTCAGCCAATTCCCATAGTCAGGCGGATATACAGGTTTTCGCCGGATGGATGGGTTTCATTTTCTATTGACCTGGCAATTGTTTGGTAGGCGGCTTCGGTAATTGTGAACATTTTGTCACCCCGCTTTAGGAATAATATTCGTTTTTTGTCGAATTTTAAAAAAATCAGGTGAAATACATTTGGCTAACACTTATAATAAATCACTGTGCCCTAAGTGGAAAATAATTTGCTTAACAGGAGGATTTCCAGTGAAGGAATTCCCGATTACGAAAAAACTGATAGTGGTTGGACTTGGTTTGGTCCTTTTATCAACCGCCTGTTCACAACCAGAAACGAAAGAAAAACCGGCTCCTACGCTGCATAAGATACGCCAATACTCGGAGGCGCCGAAGGAACTCATAGAAACAGCCACAATTGGCGCTATTGGGGATATCTTAATCCATGACCATGTTTACAACGATGCCAAAACCGGGAATGGATACAATTTTAAGCCGATGCTCGAACCGGTAAAAGGAATGCTCCAGGCGCCAGACATTTTGATAGCGAACCAGGAAAGCCTCGTCGGAGGCATTGATTTGGGTATTTCAAGCTACCCTAGCTTCAACAGCCCATTTGAATTGTCGGACGCTGTCATGAATGCCGGGGTCGACATTGTTTCAACCGCGAATAACCATTCACTTGATAAAGGTTTTCGCGGCGTAGAGGCGCAGATTAGCCATTTTAATAATATTGGCCTCCCTTTTACCGGCACGGCGATAAGCAAGGAAGGCAGGGAAAAGATAACCGTCCTTAAAAAAAACGGCATCCGCCTCGCCTTTTTATCGTACACGTACGGAACGAATGGTATACCGATTCCGCAAGGCAAGGATTTCGCCGTCAATTTAATTGACCGGGAGCTCATGAAAAAGGACATCGCCAAGGCTAAAACGAATAGCGATGCTGTTGTTGTTAGCGTGCATTGGGGAAATGAATACCAGCGCTTTCCGACTGATGGACAAAAAAGCCTTGCAGCATTCATGGCGGACCAGGGGGTTGATATTATTTTCGGTTCCCATCCGCATGTCCTCCAACCGATGGAATGGATACAACGCAAGGATGGAAAACGGACGTTCGTCGTCTACTCGCTCGGCAACTTCCTATCCGCGCAGATTGGCGATTACAAGGATATTGGGGGCCTCGTTACACTTAAGCTGACTAAAAGGGTAAATGAAAAAGGGACAACTGTGGAAGTTGCCTCTCCATCCTTCCAGCCGACTTTTGTCTACAGGAAAAACCGTCGCGACTTCCGTGTTATACCCCTGGAAAAAGCCCGGCAATACGGAGTTGCTGACCCTCAAAAAATGCAGGCAGAAACCCTTCGCCACATGAATCAATGGCTCCGTTAAATACGGGGCTATTCGTTTTTTGGGGTTGTTATTTTTGCATTAGTGCTCATTTTGGTAAATAATATAAACGCAGAAGGAGGCATTTCACATGAAATTAAAGGTTAGCAGCAAAGCGGCGCAGTGGTATAAAGATGAATTCGAAGCCAACGATGGAACGCATATCCGTTTCTTTGTCCGTTATGGCGGCTTTAATCAGCTTCAGAAAGGTTTTTCACTTGGCGTTATTTCAGATGTGCCTATCGACGCGGCAGTCACGACAGAAAGCGGCGGTTTAATATTCTATATTGAAGAAAAGGATTTATGGTATTTTGACGGGAAAGACGTGGAAGTAGAACTTGATGAACAACGCTTGGAACCTGTCTTCCTGTACCACTAATAAAAATGGCGGCCCTGTTACAGGCCGCCATTTTTTAGATCCCAAATATGCTCATACAAGCCTTCCGAGCGAAGGATTTCTTTCTGCTTTTCGCCAATCAAGTCAAAATGCGGATACCCGTCACGCCTGTGGTGAATCCATTCTTTTCGCAAACCATGCTTTTTCCCCCACTCTGCTAGCTTTTCAATGTCATTGCAGCCCGCTTTTGTGACGGTTTTACAGCCAGGGAAACGGTCATCCAGCCAGTAGTGGGTCAAGAAAGCAATTTCGCCAAGGTCGATCTTCCGTTTCCATTCCTGCACGTCCTTCTTTTTAATCCCAAAAGCCACAAGCTCTTCCCCCTGGTCATTCTTCTTTTTTGGAAGCTTTTAAATAGGACTCGTGCCAGTCGGGGTAATGCCGCTTTAGAGAAATCGGACGGAAATTTTCTTTCTTTACGCACACATGGACGGAAAAGCCGGTAACGGAAAGTTCCCCTTTTTCATTCAGGATTTCATATCCGTATTTGACCCTGAAACCATCGTATTCCTCCACCCACGTTTTAACGGTCGCTTTTTCTCCATAGCGCATTGCTTTTTTGTATGAAGCCTGGATATCAATAACGGGGGATATAATCCCATCCTCCTCCATTTTCGCATAGCTGAAGCCCAGGTCCCTGATGAAGCTTGTCCTACCCAATTCCATCCACACTAGGTAGTTGGCATGGTAGACGACGCCCATCTGATCCGTTTCCGCGTAGCGTACGTCAACGGTTGTCTCGCTGATTACCATTGTTCTTCCCCACTTCCTGAAAGCTCTTTATCTTTTTCCTATGTTATCATACCGACAGGCCAAGTGCGACGTACCAGCCTTCCCTTTGCCGATAGAGGAGGTATTGGCTAATGAAAAAGAGGGCGTTGCATAATACAAGCCCTCCTTTCAATTATTCCGTCATTGGGCCATTGGCACGGGCTTCATCCTTAACTTCCGCCCTCATGGCTTCAATGCTTTCCCGCCTGCGTTCGTTTTTCTCCTCAACCTGCCGCCTTGTCTCATCACTATCGCTTAGTGCCATTGTCTCCTCTGCACGTTCCATGTTTTCAATTGTGTTCTGAATCATTTCCTGCAGTTTTTCGACATTATCGCTTCTGTTATCCGGGTTCGGCTTATTTCCAAACGGCATCGTGTTTTCCTCCTTCAAAGTGCATTCGTTCCCTTTTAGGATGGACCGTGCCACGGGAAAATATGAGCTTAAAATCGCCCATGCAAAAAGCCCGGTCTCCCGGGCTTTTGATTTGTTTTTTACTTAAGAGGCAATGCCGGAGAGGTTTATGCGGCTTACTCTCCTTTTGTCTGGATTACTTGGGCATGCTCCCCTGATTTATCCTGCATCTTTTTGCCTTTGTTGCCGCTGAACCCCCTCGGTTGTGTCCCAAGATGGCTCGGCACAAAATGCTTGCTGTCTTTCTTCGGATTTCCCATCATCATCCCTCCTGCCTTTATTTTTGCCAAGAGACATGATTTCATGATTGGAAAACTATGTTTTATTCAGCTTTGCCTAAACGTTTTGCTTCCAGGCGCTGCTCGATTTTTTCCATTGCCGCTTCGTCTTTTAAAATTTGGTTCTTGTTTTCATTAACAAGTTCAGCAAATGAGCGTTTCCGAGGCTTTCGCATGGTATCACCTTCCCTTACCTACTATTCTAACAGTAAGTATGCCCGGAAACGGTTTCAATTATTACAACTTTTTGAAAATTTAATTGAAGTGTAATTGAACTTTAACAAAAACCGCCGGAAACTCCCGGCGGCCATCTTATTAGTTCAATTCTTCAACGTACTGCACCATCGCTTCATGCGGCATGGCGCCGATAAATTTATCCTGGATTATTCCGTTGCTATCGATAAAATAGGTAGTTGGAATCGAGATGACTTGATACGTGGTGTTCACTTCATCTTTTTCATCAAGCAGGATTGGAAACGTAATTCCATTCTGTTCGACAAAACCTTTTACATCCAATTGAGGATCGATATTGACGGCCAGAATGGCAACATTGCTATCCACTTCCTTGGATAGTTGCTCCATTGCCGGCATTTCCGCTTTGCAAGGGCCGCACCATGTTGCCCAGAAGTTTAACATGATTTTTTTTCCTTTTAGGCTTGAAAGCTTAACAGTTTCCCCAGCCAGCGTTTTAAGTTCAAAATCCGGAGCTTTTTGCCCTACCTTTACCCCCTGAACCGCCGCTTTATCCGAATACATTGGCTCTTCTTTTTTATCAAGCGCTTGGACAATCGCTATCACCATGAATGCGATGAGTAATATGCCTGCAATCCACTTTTTTGCCACTTACGCCCCTCCTTTTTCTCTATACCGATTTTACTCTATCGCTAGCGGGAAAATAACATGCCTTTTGGGGAAAATAGTGCCGATAATGTGACAACTGCCTTCTCGGAGGGATGGGGAGCTCGTGTAAAAGCGATCGTATAAAAAACACCAGGCGCACAAAAGGGTGCCTGGTGTTTTTAAGTTCATTTAGATTATGCTTTAAGCTTTTCGCGAAGAACCATTGGAAGGATCCCACCGTGGCGGTAGTAGTCGATTTCCACTTCCGAATCAAAGCGGACAAGCACTTCAAATTCAGTCGTTTTGCCTTTTTCATCCACAGCAGTCACTTTTAGAAGATCCCTTGGGCGGACGTTCTCATCCACATGGACTGTGAAGGTTTCTTTTCCGGACAGTCCAAGAGATTCCGCGTTTTCTCCTTCCTTAAACTGAAGCGGAAGGACGCCCATCATAACAAGGTTGGAACGGTGGATACGCTCGAAGCTTTCGGCGATGACCGTCTTGATGCCTAGAAGATTTGTTCCTTTCGCAGCCCAGTCACGCGAAGAGCCCATTCCGTAATCTTTGCCGGCAATAACAACAAGTCCGGTTCCTTCATCCTTGTACTTCATGCATGCATCGAAAATCGTTGTAACTTCGCCTGTTGGCCAGTAGGTTGTGAAGCCGCCTTCTGTGCCTGGCGCTATCTGGTTGCGGATTCGGATATTCGCAAATGTACCGCGCATCATGATTTCGTGGTTGCCCCGGCGTGAACCATAGGAGTTGAAATCACGTGGCTGGACGCCTTTTTCGAGCAAGTATTGTCCGGCAGGCGTGTTTTTCCCAATCGCGCCCGCAGGTGAAATATGGTCGGTTGTTACGGAATCGCCAAACTTCGCGACTACCCTCAACCCTGTAAGCGGCTCAACATGGCCTGGCTCAGGGGAAAGCCCTTCAAAGTATGGAGGATTCTGAATGTAAGTTGAATCTGCATCCCATGTATACAGTGGCTCATTGCTTGTTTTGATTTCATTCCAGCGCTCGTTGTCGCTGAACACGTTTTCGTATTCTTTCCTGAATAATTCAGGAGTTACTGTCCGGCGGACCAATTCATTGACTTCTTCGGTTGATGGCCATACATCTTTAAAGAACACATCATTGCCGTTCCTGTCCTTGCCGATTGGCTCACTGTTGAAGTCAACGTTGACATTGCCTGCAAGAGCGTAAGCAACGACAAGCGGCGGGGAAGCAAGATAGTTCGCTTTGACAAGCGGATGGATCCGGCCTTCAAAGTTACGGTTCCCTGAAAGGACGGAAGTAACTAGAAGGTCGTTCTCGGCAACGGCTTTTTCAATTTCTTCACGAAGTGGGCCTGAGTTTCCGATACAAGTCGTACAGCCGTAGCCAACAAGGTTGAAACCAAGCTGTTCGAGGTATGGAAGCAAACCTGAATCGCGAAGGTAGCCTGTAACAACTTTCGATCCCGGAGCGAGGGATGTTTTAACAAACTTCGGAACTTCCATTCCAAGTTCGACAGCTTTCTTTGCCACAAGGCCGGCACCTACAAGAACATAAGGGTTGGATGTATTTGTACAGCTTGTAATAGCTGCAATAGCAACAGCACCGGTTTTCATCGCTGTTTGGTCACCATTATGGAATGTTACATTCACTTCTTTATCAAGTTCTTTTTCCTTCAAGCCAAAGCCCTGGTTGCCTTGCGGGGCGCTGACAGCCTTGACGAACTCTTCTTTCATTTTTGAAAGAGGAATCAAATCCTGCGGGCGCTTAGGGCCTGAAAGATTCGCTTCAATGATGGAAAGGTCGAGCTCGACTACATCTGTATAAACAGGCTCTTCTGCCGGATTAAAGAACAGGCCATTTGCCTTGCAGTATGCTTCAACTACTTTAATCTGTTCCTCATCGCGGCCAGTCAGGCGCAAATAGTCAAGCGATTCATCATCGATCGGGAAGAACCCGCAAGTTGCGCCATATTCAGGAGCCATGTTCGCAATCGTCGCGCGGTCCGCCAACGGTAGCGCGGATACTCCTGGCCCGAAGAACTCAACAAATTTGCCTACTACTCCCTTGCTGCGGAGAACCTGAGTCACTTTCAATGCAAGGTCGGTGGCTGTCGCTCCGTTCGGAAGAGTCCCGACAAGCTTGACGCCAACTACTTCAGGCACAGGGAAATAAGACGGTTGCCCGAGCATGCCGGCTTCGGCTTCGATGCCGCCAACACCCCAGCCAAGTACGCCCAGGCCGTTGATCATTGTTGTATGGGAGTCGGTACCGACGAGCGTGTCCGGATAAGCTTCAAGTTCACCCTCCGCTGTTTTGGCAACGTGGACAACATCCGCAAGGTACTCAAGGTTTACCTGGTGGACAATCCCTGTTGCAGGCGGGACGGCGCGATAGTTGTTGAATGCTTTTTGTGCCCAGTTAAGGAACTGGTAGCGCTCTGCGTTTCGTTCGAATTCAAGAACCATGTTCGCTTCAAGTGATCCTGGTCCGCCGTATTGGTCAACCTGCACCGAGTGGTCAATTACAAGGTCAACCGTTTTCTCAGGATTGATTTTATCCGGGTCGCCGCCAAGGTCTGCAACCGCTTTCCTAAGGGATGCAAGGTCAACTACAACCGGGACGCCAGTAAAGTCCTGAAGAATGACACGGGAAGGTTTGAATGGAACATCCACTTCCCTAACGTCGTTTGTGCCCCATTTTGCGAGGTTTTCAACATGTTCTTTTGTAATAACACGTCCATCATGCTGCCTAAGGACGGATTCCAGTAATACTTTAATGGAATATGGCAGCCTGGAAACATTGCCTGCGCCTGCTTCTTCAAGAGCGGCAAGACGGTAATAATGATATTGCTTACCGTTTGCTTCAAATGTAGAGCGGGCATTGAATACATCATTTTTCGCCATATGTAATACCCCCTTCAATTCATCAATCCAATAATAAAGGAAAAATTTATAAAAGTCGAAAGGTTTGAATTAAATGGTTCCTTCGCGACTTTTCTCACAATTATATCGTATTACAGACTGGTAAAAGAGTAAATGACCGGAAAGTTATAAAAAATAATAAGTTTTTCTTATGGTAAATCGTGTGCTGTTTATTTTCCTTGTAAAAGCAAGGCTTTGTCCGGTCCACCGCCCTTCTTGGCAGCCAAAAATACTATTGTGAAAAAGGGTTAAATCTTCCTCGCTTTTATGGGGAAGAATAGCATATGGGGGTGAGAGCATGGCCAGGAGAAGGGCAAATCATGTCCGTCCCGGGATGAATGCCGCAAAGGCACAGGGAATGGGCACGGGATACAATGAAGAAGCCGGAAACGAGCCTTTGACCGAAATGGAAAGGCAGAACAACAAGAAGCGTAAAAAAAACCAGTAAGTTGATCAATTACGACAAAAAAACAGGCACACAGCCTGTTTTTTTTTGCAATAGCGGTTTAAATTAGAGCGCCATCAATTAAAATTATTTACTTCCTCAACCATTCTCTGTAAATCGTGGCGGAACTGTTCCAATTGTTGCCGCTGGTGTTCTGAGGCAACTTCCATGGCGTTTTCGATTTGCTGATATGCTTCATTCACTTCATTTTTTAAATGCTTGAGCTGATGCCCATAGCTTGCGCTGTCACGGACGATCTCAGCAAATAAATCCCTTGCTTCCTCGACTCCCTGTTGGGCCGCCTGGAAAGCCTGCTGCTTGTTTTTATGGTACGGCATTGTGTCCACTCCTTCATGATGTTTAGCATGTACCGTTAAATTATCCAGCACCAAAGGATTTATGCAGCGATTGATTGGCGGTGCTTCCACTGTTATACAGCATAGAAACGTGCCCTTTACCCATCCTAAGTAGGAAGGAGGGATTGAAATGGCTAAAAAACCAAACAGGCAAAATGCAGAGAATGTCCAGAACGTGAGCCAGCCGGAACCGATGAGCGGATCGCATAAAGTGAAAAACCGCCAGCATTCCCGCCAAAAACATAACTCACACCACGATATGTAAGGAAAGCCCTTAAGCCAGACACGTATTTTTTTACAATAAAAGGCCCCTGTTACTTGCAGGGGCTAACCGGCATCTTCCGTTTTCTTCACCACATGGTTAAAGATTCAATTATCGTTTCTACTTCCAGTGGCGTCACCGAGCGTAAATCAATCAATACTTCCTCGTTCTGGATACGCACAATGATTGGTTCGATTGCATCCTTCCTTAGTTTAGTGGCAAGCTGCTCTGCCGATAGGGACTCATGGGAAAGGGAAACTGCATACGATGGCAGGCTGACATCCGGCATGGTCCCCCCTCCAACCTGGCCTTCAGCCGGAACCGCCTTTACCTTGTAGCTGACCGTCTTTTCCGTAAGCGCCTGAATGAAGGCATTGGACCGTTCCTTCAGTTCTTCGGGCCCTGTCAAAAGGTTCCTGATCGTCGGTATGCCCAACATTCCTTTTTCACCCTTGGCATATGCGAGCAAGGTACCCTCCAATGCGGCGAGTGTCATTTTATCGACCCTTACTACCCTAGCAAGCTGATGTTTCTTCAATTTGTCAATGAGGTGTTTCTTTCCCGCAATGATACCCGCTTGAGGGCCGCCAAGGAGTTTGTCCCCGCTGAATGAGACGATATCCGCTCCCATTTCAATCACTTCCCTCACATGGGGTTCCTCGCCGATTCCATGCTTCCGGAAATCATACAATGCCCCGCTTCCAAGGTCTTCGTAAAATAAAATGTCCTTATGGGCGGCGGCCAGGCAAGAAAGCTCAAGCGTATCGACTGTTTTTGTAAAACCGATTGTTTTGAAGTTGCTCGTATGGACTTTCATGATCATGGCCGTATTTTCCGAAATGGCGTCTTCATAATCGAAAAGATGGGTTTTGTTCGTCGTCCCGATTTCGACGAGTTGCGCGCCGCTCTCCTCCATGATGGATGAAATTCTGAAAGAACCGCCGATTTCGACTAGTTGCCCTCGTGAAACGATAACTTCCTTATTCTGTGCGAGAGCCCGAAGAATCAGGTAAACTGCTGCTGCGTTATTATTCACAACCATGGCCGCTTCCGCACCGGTTATTTCTGTCAGGAGCTTCTCGATATGGCTGTGCCGCGAGCCTCTCTCTCCTTCTTCCAGCTTGTATTCAAGGTTCGAATAATTCCCTGCCACTTCTGCTGCGTGGCGGATCGCTTCATCGCTCAGCCTCGCCCTGCCAAGGTTTGTATGCAGAATTGTACCGGTTGCATTAATGACTTTCTTAAGTGTATAGGAAAAATCTTTCGCGACACAGTCTTTTAGCCGGGAAAAGAATTCATTCAAAAATGCACCGGTTCCGGGAGATGGTCCGGACCAAGAGCCGTTTACGATAGCTTCCCGTATTTCGTCTATGCCTGAACGGACATGGCGAACAAGCTCCCTGGATTCCAGGCCTGTTTCTTCCATAATGCTCTGGAAACGGATGTCCTGTTGGAGCTCGTGAATGGGCGGGATTGAACGAAGCAAATGTTTCAATCGAAAAACTCCTTCACCAAAAGAATAATGATTCCATTATAGCATTTTTGCATATGGGCAAAACCTCCCTCTTGGGTGTTTTGGGCAAAGAAAAACTCTCCCGAAGGCTTCTTTGGGAGAGCTTTGCATTAAAGAGATTCCAATTTCGTAATAATGTCATCGGACTTAGGGAAAACGCCTGTTTCATCCTTAGAATAAATCCTATCGCCATTTACGTATACCTCAAAAATTCCACCAGAGGCAGGAATGAGTTCCATTTTCCCGATATCCCGGCGAAAATGTGTGAATAAATCCTCCGCGAGACCCGCGGCTTTTGGCGCGTAGTTTCACATCATGCAAAATTCGATTTTAACTTCCAGGTTCCTCATGACAAAAACCTCCATCATTCTCTATTGTTAGATAAAGCCATTTTAGTATATACCGAAAATCGTAAGCAAATCATATGCTTGCTTGCGTGCGGAAATCCGTCCCAAAAGGTATACTATGGAATGGAGGTGGACAAATTGAGCGAGCAGGATAAGATTCGCCTGACCTCTTTATCGACTAAAGCAGGTTGAGGCTGCAAAATTGGTCCAGAGGACCTGGCGCAAGTTTTGCGCCTATTGCCAAAGCAAGACCCAGTACCGGAACTCTTGGTAGGCCACGAAACATCGGATGATGCGGGAGTTTATCAACTTACAGATTCAATTGCGTTAATACAGACGGTTGATTACTTCACCCCGGTCGTCGACGATCCCTATATGTTTGGCCAAATCGCCGCGGCCAATTCACTTAGCGATGTCTATGCGATGGGGGGAGAGCCAAAAACGGTGCTGAATATTGTCGGATATCCGATCAAAAAACTCGGAGCAGAAATGCTTTCCGAAATTCTTCGCGGAGCCGCGGAAAAAGTGAAGGAAGCCGGAGCAATTACTGTCGGCGGCCATTCCATAGATGACCAGGAACCGAAATTCGGCCTTTCGGTCACAGGGATAGTCCATCCTGAAAAGGTTTGGAAAAACGTCGGCGCCGTTCCCGGTGACGTACTTGTTTTAACAAAGCCTATCGGCGTCGGCATCCTGACGACTGGCATTAAACGCGGTGCCGTCTCTCCCGAGCAGGAAAAAAAGGTAACCGAGACGATGGCGCTCCTGAATAAAACTGCGGCGGAAGCATTGAAAAAGTATCATCCCCATGCCGTAACCGATGTAACCGGATTCGGTCTGCTCGGCCATGGCAGCGAAATGGCGCGGGGAAGTTCCGTCAGCTTTGAGTTTGATTTTTCAAGCGTCCCATTTTTGGAGGGCTCCCTTGAACTTGCCCGGGCTGGAATCGTTCCTGGCGGGACAAAGTCCAACCATTCCTGGCTCAAGGATGATATCGAATACAGCGGCCTTTCACTTGAAGAGCAGCTTGTTGCCTGTGATGCGATTACATCCGGGGGCTTGCTTGTATCCATGCCGGCTGAAGAGGCGGAACTGTATGTATCGGACCTCCATTCGGTTGGGTTGAAGGAAGCCGCCATCGTTGGGAAGGTTACGGAAAAGAAAGAAAAGCTTATTTATGTCGAAAAATGAAAAAACGGCAAGCCTTTAGGGCTGCCGTTTTTCATTTTCCTCTTACGCTAATTTTGCCTTTAACTTATCAAGCATATCGGCTGTCATGCGGGCCAAGTCGTATTCGGCCTTAAAGCCCCATTCTTCCGCCGCGGCAGATGTATCCAGGGAATTTGGCCAGCTGTCAGCTATTCCTTGGCGTACGGGATCAACATTATAGGACAACTCAAATTCAGGAATGTGCTTCCTGATTTCAGCTGCCAATTTTTCCGGATCAAAGCTCATTGCGGTAACGTTGAATGAGTTCCGGTGGACAAGTTTTGCCGGATCGGCTTCCATCAGGTTGATGATGGCGTTTAGGGCATCTGGCATATACATCATATCCATGAAAGTGCCTTTGTCGATGAACGAAGTGTATTTTTTATTTTTAACAGCTTCGTAAAATATTTCAACCGCATAATCCGTCGTACCGCCGCCCGGAGGAGCAACATACGAAATAAGCCCCGGGAACCTTACGCCCCGTGTGTCGACTCCGAACTTGTGGTGATAATAGTCTGATAAAAGCTCACCGGCCACTTTGTTTACCCCATACATAGTCGTTGGGCGCATAATAGTATCCTGGGGTGTGTTCTCTTTAGGCGTGGACGGGCCAAAAGCCCCAATCGAGCTTGGCGTGAAAAACTGCGCGTTCAGCTCCCTTGCTGTTTCAAGGGCGTTCATCAGGCCGCCCATGTTCAGATTCCAGGCAAATAGCGGTTTTGCTTCTGCCGTCGCGGACAATAATGCCGCCAAATGCATGATTGCATCAACATTGTATTGTTTAGCTATTTCGGCCATCCGCTTGCCGTCGGTTACATCGAGGATTTCAAACGGGCCGCTCGTTGCGGCTTCATTATCCGGATTCAATCTAATATCTGTCGCGATGACGTTGTCGTTTCCGTAAATATCCCTCAGCTTCATCGTCAGCTCGGAACCAATTTGGCCAAGCGCCCCGGTAAGCAATATTCGTTTCATTCTCTATTTTCCTCCCCTAAATGCATCATGCATTCGCTGTATGGCGTAATTACTTGATTACGCCCATTTCTTTCCCGACCTTTTCATAAATGGAAATGGCTTTGTCGAGCATTTCCTTTGTATGTGCAGCAGTAGGCATATTCCGTACCCGCCCAGTGCCGGCCGGAACCGTCGGGAATACAATCGATTTGGCGTAAACGCCTTCTTCGTTCAACCGTTTGCTGAATTGCTGGGTCAGGTTTTCTTCACCGATAATGCATGGAGTAATCGGTGTTTCGCTATCGCCGATATTAAAGCCGAGCTCCTTTAAGCCTTTTTTCAGATAATTGCCATTTTCCCAAAGCTTTTCGTTCAATTCGGTGCTTTCAGTTAAAATTTCAATTGATTTAATAGATGCGGCAACATCAGCAGGTGTCAATGATGTTGAGAAAAGGAATGGCCGGCTCCTAACTTTTAGCCAATCAATCAGGTTCTGTTTGCCCGCTACATAGCCGCCGACAACGCCAATGGCTTTGGACAAGGTGCCAATTTGGAAATCAATTTTATCCTGAAGCCCGAAATGCTTGACCGTACCCGCGCCTTTTCCAAGGACACCGGAGCCATGGGCATCATCAACATACGTCATCAAATCAAATTCTTCTGCGATTTCGACGATCTCAGGAAGCAGTGCGATATCGCCGTCCATCGAGAAGACGCCATCCGTAATGACCATCAATTTTTTATAAAGCCCTGATTCGCGGGCTTCCTTAGCCTTTGCGCGCAAATCATCCATATCCGAATGGTTGTAGCGGATAATTTTCGCGCGGGAGAGCCTGCAGCCGTCAATGATGGAAGCGTGGTTCAGCTCGTCTGACAAAATGGCATCGTTTTTGTCCATGACCGCCGAGATTGCTGCCATATTGCAGTTGAAACCGGACTGGTAGGCAATCGCTGCTTCTGTCCCCTTAAATTCAGCAAGCTTTTCCTCCAATTTGACATGCAATTCAAGCGTTCCGTTAATTGTCCTGACCGCCCCTGCGCCTACGCCATAGTCTTCAATCGCCTGTTCTGCAGCCTTTTTCAGGCGCTCGTCCGTCGCAAGGCCAAGGTAGTTATTGGAAGAAAGGTTGATTAGCTCCCTTCCGTTAATTTTAATCATCGGTCCATTCGGGCTTTCGAGCGGGTCAATCACATTGTAAAGCCCTTTTGCTTTTAAATCTTCCAGGTTTTCGTTCAGGAATTGCTCAAGAGTTTTGCTCGACATTGAAATCTCTCCTTATCTTTGGATTTAGTTGTAGGATGTTGCGGGTATGTAGACAGGTGTCCTTGTGGTAAGGACACTAATGAACCTTGATTTTACAGGGAATTAAAGCGATTCATTCCCTTTTTACTATAGCATATTTTCTTTTTTGTTCATACTGGAAGGACACTCTTACACTAATTTTATCATTATTCCGTTATTTTTGTATACGCTTACATTTGGAATCATCGGTTTTACAGAAGGAATTAGACTATTATAAAATCGTTGCAAATGCCGTCCCTCATGTTATAATTAGCCTTACTTTTATAAAACTCACTCGTATAATCGCAGGAATATGGCCTGCAAGTTTCTACCGGACCGCCGTAAACGGGCCGACTATGGGTGGCAATGGACGGATGGCTGTTTTGGCTCATCCTCTTTACCTTTTGGTTTTTTATAAGCCCGAAGGCTATTGCTTCCTATTCCCGGAAGCGTAGCCTTTGGGCTTTTTGCATTTTTACATTACAGGGGGTTCATTATGGAGAGCTTAAAGAGAAAAATCATTGAGGAAGGCCGGGTGCTTTCGGAGGACGTTTTAAAGGTGGATGCATTTCTGAACCATCAGGTTGATCCGTTTTTAATGCGCGATATCGGCAAGGAATTCGCAGCGCGTTTTGCAGCGGACGGGATTACAAAAATTTTGACGCTGGAATCATCCGGCATCGCCCCTTCTGTCATGGCAGGCCTTGAGTTGGATGTGCCGGTTATTTTTGCGAGAAAAAGAAAGTCGCTTACTATGACCGACGGGCTCCTGACTGCAAGTGTCTACTCATTTACAAAGCAGGAAACAACGGAAATATCGATTGCATCGAAATTCATTTCCCCGGCAGACAAAATCCTGATTATTGATGACTTCCTTGCGAATGGCCAGGCGGCCCTTGCATTGCTGAAGCTTGCGGAAGACGCCGGAGCAAAGATAGGCGGAATAGGAATCGTGATTGAAAAATCGTTTCAAACAGGAAGAAAGTTGCTTGATTCAAAAGGTGTTCGTGTTGAATCGCTTGCGAGGATTGAGTCGTTGAAAAATGGAAAGGTCACATTTTTAAATGAAATCTCGGAGGGAATTGCGCTATGAGAAATGGGGTAGCAAAGACATCCTCGCTTGGAATCCAGCACGTTCTTGCCATGTATGCTGGCGCGGTCATCGTTCCCCTGATTGTTGGGAATGCGCTGAAAATGGACAGCGCGCAACTGACTTATCTCGTTTCGGTTGATATTGTCATGTGTGGCATTGCGACGATTCTCCAGGTTTGGCAAAACCGGTTTTTTGGAATCGGCCTTCCCATCGTCCTCGGTTGCACATTCACCGCGGTGGGCCCGATTATCTCGATCGGCAGCCAATACGGGATGGCGGCCATTTACGGAGCAATTATCGCATCAGGATTGTTCGTGGTCCTGAGTGCCGGGATATTCAGTAAGCTCCTGAGGTTTTTCCCGCCGGTCGTAACCGGTTCGGTCGTAACGGTTATTGGGATCACTCTCATTCCTGTCGCGATGAACGATATGGCTGGCGGAGTTGGAAGCAAGGATTTCGGCTCGTTTACAAACATTGCGCTTTCGTTCGGAACACTATTATTTATCCTGGCCATGTATCGTTTTGCCAAAGGATTCATTCGGTCGATCTCCATCCTGCTGGGACTGGCTGCCGGTACGATCGTTGCTTCATTCACCGGGAAGGTCAATTTGGCGGCAGTTGGGGAAGCTTCGTGGTTCAAATTGCCCGAGCCGTTTTATTTCGCTGCCCCGGAATTCCATGCGGTCCCGATCCTAACCATGATTCTCGTTGCAATCGTCGGAATTGTAGAAGCGACAGGCGTGTATTTGGCGCTTGCGGATATTTGCGAAAGAAAGCTAACAGATGAGGAAATGGCAAAGGGCTATCGGGCTGAGGGTGCGGCAATTGTATTGGGCGGCATTTTCAATGCGTTTCCTTATACGACTTATTCCCAGAACGTAGGGCTCGTCCAGCTTTCGGGCGTAAAGAGTAAAAATGTCATTTATACAGCCGGCGCGATGCTTGTGGTGCTCGGCCTTGTCCCGAAAATCGCGGCTCTGACAACGGTCATTCCAACTCCGGTTTTGGGAGGAGCGATGGTTGCGATGTTCGGAATGGTTATCGCATATGGAATCAAAATGCTGAGCAAGGTGGAATTCGCTTCACAGGAAAACCTGTTGATTATCGCTTGCTCGGTTGGCATTGGGCTTGGCGTTACAGCTGTACCGGATTTCTTCAGCCAACTTCCCGAAGGCGTCAAAATCCTTACGAACAACGGAATTGTTGCGGGAAGCATTACAGCCATCGTCCTGAATCTGTTCTTTAACGTCTTTAAGCCGTCACAAAGGTCTGAGGCCGTAAAAGTGTAAATTGCAAAAAGGGTGGAGCAAAATATTTGCTCCACCCTTTTTGCTTAAGTAAACTTTTGTGCACATGCTATAAACAATATTTCACTCAACAGAAAACATAAGTGATGGCACGAAAAAATTTTCGGATATCATTGAACGATTTTTCGTTCTATTCGAAATTTATTTCTGTTTATCTTGAAAATATGTGCTATTGTATTTCTGCCTATAAAACATGCAGCCCGGAAAGCTTCTCTCCCCATGGGGCAAGTCCTCTGTCCTTGAATCCGGCCGATCTGTAGAGCTTCTCCGCGGCCACATTGTCAGGATTGTAGCCCACCATTATTAGTTTGCATCCTTCTTTTATTTTCAGCCATTCAATCAGCGCCTCCATCGCTTTCTTTCCGTACCCCCTGCCCTGGAACGATTTGTCAATCATAAACCGGTAAATCCAGTAATTGTTGTCGTCCGGGTCAAGCCCCGCCATAGCGAAACCAACCATCTCTTCCCCGTTATGGATGCCGAGTGCTTCGAAGTTCTCTAGAAACTGCACTTCGGCAATTGAATATAGATTGGATGCCATAAATCCCTTCTGTTCCTCCACGACCGTGAGTGCCGCGCACTCTTCCCAGTTGTCCTTCGTCAGTTCAACCAACTTCACATTCATGTCCATTCCCCCTTTTTCTCTTGGCATCTAAGTATTCTTTCTGCCAATGTTAATTCCCTCTTTTTAAAAAAACGGCATGTACACACAGTGGCGCCAAAGGTTTTCCATTCCTTCCTATAGCCGTTTTCCGTAAAATCTTGTATGATAGGAAAATAGGTGTATTTTTTAGATAAAGTGAGGAAAAGAACAAACATGGCCCTATTAACAGTTGAAAAGTTAAGTCATACATTCGGGGATCGCATCCTCTTTAAAGATGTTTCCTTCCGCCTTCTGGCTGAGGATCATGTCGGCCTCGTCGGAGCGAACGGCGTCGGCAAATCGACCTTAATGAATATCATCACAAACCAGCTGATCCATGACAGCGGGAAAGTTGATTGGACGCCTGGTGTTGAATATGGATATCTTGACCAGCATACCGCCCTGACTCCTGGACGGACGATGCGGGACGTTTTACGGGACGCCTTCCTCCCTCTTTTTGAAAAAGAAAAGGAATTGAATGAAGTCATCGCTAAAATGGGCGACGCGACTCCTGAAGAGCTTGAAGTATTGCTTGAGCGGATGGGTGAAATCCAGGATGCGCTTGACGCTGGCGGTTTCTACACGCTTGATATGAAAATAGAAGAAGCGGCACGGGGGCTTGGGCTGGATGCAATCGGCCTTGACAGGGATGTCGCGGCTTTGAGTGGCGGGCAGCGGACCAAAGTTTTGCTTGCCAAGCTGTTGCTCGAACAGCCAAAAGTCCTTCTCCTTGACGAGCCGACCAACTACCTCGATGTCGAGCATATCCGCTGGTTGTCCGGCTATTTGAAGGAATATCCATATGCGTTCCTGCTCATATCACATGATACGGAGTTTATGAATTCGGTTTCGAATACAATTTTCCATTTGGAATTTTCAAAACTGACACGCTATACGGCTTCGTATGAGAAATTCCTTGAGCTTGCGGAAATCAATAAGAACCAGCATATCAACGCGTACGAAAAGCAACAGGAGTTTATTAAGAAACAGGAAGAATTCATTGCGAAAAATAAGGCCCGCTACTCGACAACAGGCCGCGCGAAAAGCCGCCAAAAGCAGCTTGACCGCATGGAGAGGATCGACCGACCGGAAAACGCGGTGAAACCGACGTTCGAATTCAAGGAAGCGCGCAGCAGCAGCCGGTTTGTTTTTGAAGCGAAGGATCTTGAAATTGGCTACTCCCACCCTCTTTTGCCCAAAATGGACATGGTGATTGAAAAAGGGGAAAAAATTGCGATTGTCGGTTGCAATGGCGTCGGGAAATCAACGCTGTTAAAAACGATGCTCGGGAAAATTTCTCCGCTTGGAGGCAAAATTGAACACGGTGACTTCCTCTTCCCTTCTTATTTCGAACAGGAAGTGAAAGCTATGGATATCACCCCGATCGATGACGTCTGGAATGAGTTCCCGAATCTCGACCAGCATCAGGTCCGCGCCGCACTCGCCCGCTGCGGCTTGAAAAATGAGCATATTTCCCGCCCGTTAAGCCAACTGAGCGGCGGAGAGCAAGCAAAGGTCCGCCTATGCAAGCTGATGATGCACGAAAGCAACTGGATTCTTTTCGACGAGCCGACGAACCATCTCGACGTGACGGCAAAGGAAGAATTGCAGCGCGCCTTGAAAAATTACAAGGGCACGATCGTCCTTGTCTGCCACGAGCCTGATTTTTATGAAGGCTGGGTAACACGGGTTTGGAATGTTGAAGAATGGTCGATGCAGGTAAATAAATAAGCGTAAATTTCCGCCCCGGTTCTATTGGATCGGGGTTTTGTTTCGTTTTTTTCTGAATCATATGAAGTCACGTCTCCAGTGGAAAACTTTTAAAGCTCAATTTAAAACCCTTAGGAAGACAAATAACTATAGGTAGGTTGAATTAATAATTACACCCTTATGTTTGGGAAGCTGGGTGATTGGAACGAAGGTTACCGTCTCATCAGACCTCCCTCCTATTCATCTATCGATTGTTTCGATAAGTATGGAATCGTTGTATCTATAATTTGAATGGTGGCTATATTGTTAAACCCATTGTACTTTCTCTTTTTTTCTATAAAATTAACAACAGTTGAAGGACAACACGGAGAAAACTGGAGGAGTAACATATGAGAAAAGTGTTAGCATTACTACTGGCGTGCCTGCTTGCGGTTGGGATGGCTGCCTGCGGCAATAAAGATGAATCCGCCAACTCAGGCGCGCACAAGGGGACAAAGAAGAACGAAGAAGTGTTTAAGATCGGTGCGATACCGGACCAGAGCGCAACGGAAATGAAAAAGAGCATGGATGCCGTCGCTGAACACCTGTCAAAGGAAACCGGCATGAAGGTGGAATTCGTTCCTTCTGTCGATTACGCGGCGCTAGTGACCGCTTTTCAACGTGGTGAAATCAAGCTAGCCTTTTTCGGCGGCCTGACGGGCGTACAGGCACGAAACCTTGTGCCCGAGGCGGAAGCGATTGCCCAGCGGCCGCGAGATGCGGAATTCCATTCCGTATTTATTACCCAAACTGATTCAGGAATCGATTCGCTTGCCGATGTGAAAGGCAAGTCATTCACCTTCGGAAGCGAGAGTTCAACTTCTGGACATTTGATGCCCCGCTATTATTTAATGAAGGAAGGCATTGACCCGGCGAAAGATTTTGATGGGCAGCCGAATTTCTCCGGCTCGCATGATACAACGTATAAGTTGATTGAATCCGGAGCATTTAAGGCGGGTGCCCTTAATGAAGCTGTGTGGGAGACTGCTGTCAAAGAGAAAAAGGTTGATACGAACAAAGTCCGTGTATTCTACACAACTCCTGCCTACTATGATTATCATTGGACGATTAATAAAATAGACAAGGAAACAAAGGAGAAAGTGAAGGCGGCCCTCCTTTCGATGACCCCTGAACAGCTCTCCGGCCTCAATATGTTTGCAACAGACCGTTTTATCGAAACAAAAAATGAAAACTACGAAGCAATCGAGGAAGTTGCGAAAGAACTAAAGATTATTAAATAACTGGTGTGAGATATAATGAAACAAACAACGGCATTGGAAGCTAAAAATATACTGAAGTTTTTCGGGAAGAAAACCGCGCTTTCTTCCCTTTCTTTTTCCATTCAAAAAGGAGAAAGAGTCGCGCTGATTGGCCCGAGCGGCGCGGGGAAAACAACCCTCCTCAATACGATTGCCGGGATTGTGGAACCGGACGGCGGCGAATGGATCATTGCTGGAAAGCCCAGGAGTTCCTATAAAAGCGGAAAAGAATTGGCGAAGAAAGTGGGCGTCATCCGCCAACAGTTCGACCTAGTCGGCCAGCTTGCGGTGATCCATAATGTTCTAGCCGGAAGGTTTTCCGAATGGGGAGTGGCTAAATCGCTGGTCTCCCTCCTGATTCCGCGGGATAAAAAGCTGGCGGTTGAGGCGCTTGAGCGGGTCGGATTAGCAGATAAGCTGTATGAAGAAACGGCAAGACTATCCGGCGGCGAGCAGCAGCGGGTTGCCCTTGCACGGATTCTTGTCCAGAAGCCTGAAATCGTACTCGCGGATGAACCCGTCGCTTCCCTTGATCCTGCGCGGGCTGAAGATGTGCTGGATGCCCTTGCTGCAATTGTCGCCGATGAAAATCAGACTCTAATTGCAAGCCTTCACTCCGTTGACTATGCGCGGAAGTATTTTACCCGGATGATCGCCATGAAGGATGGGGAAATCTTTTTTGACCTCCCTGCGAATAAAGTATCCGATGCCCTTTTGGCGGAATTGTACAAGCTGAAGGAGCTGCCGGAAAATGAATAGGATAGTGGCAAACCCGGTGGCCAGGCATAAGCGGCTTACTTTGACAATAGTTTTAATCCTTGTATTTGCCTGGAGCCTTTCCTCTGTGAATTGGAGCCCGGAACTCTTGCATGCCGGCGGATGGGCAATGATAGTTGAAATCCTGAAAGGGCTTGTTTCCCCTGCCCTTTCTCCAGATGTTCTCTGGCTTGGCGTCGAAGCTTCATGGCTTACGTTGGCCTATGCCACAGCGGGCATGTCCCTGGCATTGGTGTATGCGTTCATCGCCGGCGTCCTGGCGTCCGGAGTTCTCGCAAATGGCAAGGGATCCAAGTTCTTCACCAAGCTCTTTTTCCGGGGGATCCTCGGGTTTACCCGTTCGATCCATGAGCTTGTGTGGGCGTGGCTATTTGTTGCATCGGTCGGTTTATCGCCTTACGCGGCTATATTTGCCCTTGCCATTCCGTATGGCGGCATTTTGGGCAGGATTTTTGCCGACATGCTTGCCGATGTTCCCCAGCAGCCCATTGTCGCGCTTAAAACAGCAGGTGCATCGCGCCTCCAATTATTGTTTTACGGTTACATGCCGCTTGTCCGGGCCGATTTTGTCAGTTATACAATGTACCGGTACGAATGCGCAATTCGTTCTTCTGCCATTATGAGCTTTGTCGGGCTTGGAGGCCTTGGGTACCAGATTCAATTGTCACTTGCAGATTTAAAATACAATGAAGTCTGGACGTATGTTTTCTTTTTGATTGTACTCGTTATTCTCGTAGATGGTTGGAGCAGCCTTGTGCGCCGCTCTCTGCTTCATAAAGCGGGAAAACGTTTCTTTGCAGGAGGCAAATCCTCCGCCATCTTCGCTTTACTGCTTGCGGCGGTTTCGTGGTTGTATATTTATATAGCTCAAGGTGCGAGCCTCTCCTCCCTTTTTACAAATGAAAATGCAACTTACGTGGCGCAGTTTTTCGGCGGAATGCTTGGAATTGGCGAAGAAACGCCGGCTTTCATGCAGGCTGCGAGCTGGGAAAATGCGTTTCGATTGACGCTTGAAACGCTTGAGATGAGCATCATGGCAATCGGGTTTGCGGCCATTGCCGCGTTACTGACGGTTATCCCCGCTGCACGGAACATTGCCGATGGAAGTTTGACGGCTACGAAGCGATGGTATAATTGGCTTCTCTTTGGAATTGTACGGCTTTCGTATATTTTTTCACGGGCTGTCCCGGAACTCGTTTGGGCGATGATGATTGTCTTTATTTTAAAACCGGGTCTTCTCCCGGGTGCCATTGCGCTTGCCCTTCATAATTTCGGGATTCTCGGAAAGCTTTGGGCTGAGGTTATTGAAGACATGGATACGAGGCCGGTGCGGAACCTGGCCAGCGCGGGCGCTTCTAAATGGCAAAGCCTCTTTTATGGTGTCCTCCCATCCGTGATGCCTAAATTCCTGACTTACTTCCTCTACCGGTGGGAAGTGATTATGAGGACGACCATTGTTGTCGGGTTTGTCGGGGCAGGAGGCCTGGGCCAGCAATTTAAATTGAGCATGAGCTTCTTCCACTATTCAGAATTGACCTTGCTCCTATTGTGCTACATGGTGCTGGTTGTTCTCGCCGACCTTGTATCGGAAACAGCGAGGAAGTCTGTAAAATGACAAAAACGCCGTTGAGATAATCAATGGCGTTTTTTGCGCTTTTCATAATGGAGGGCTTCCCATTCTTCTTTTAAAATGCCCATTTTGATAGAGTCGTAATATATGCCATTATAAAGCCTGCACTTTCTAATCCGGGCTTCCATCTTCATCCCCAGCTTTTCGCCGACCTTCATCATCCTTTTGTTTCCCGACCAGGTTGTATAGCCAATTCTGTGAATTGGATAGTGGCTGAATAGATGTCCAAGCCAAAGTCTGAATGCCTCTGTGCCGTAACCCCCATTCCAAAAAGCAGGTTCATAGATGACAATGCCCGCTTCAAGCCAGTTTGATGGCTTATGTTCCCAGTAACAAGAGACGCTTCCAATCAACGTGTCGCCGGCCCAGATGCCCCACCTTGTATCCAGCCCTTCTTCCAACAGGATGATCATACTGCTGATATACTCGTCCTTCTCCCTTGGCATTAAAGGTAAATAGGGGGCATCCCACTTCTTCCATTCCGGGTCCTCTTCCCCGTATATCATTTCCCATAAAATAGCCAAATCTTTTTCCGCCAACGGCTGCAATGTTACTTTTTCACCTTTAATCATACTTCTCCCCGCTTCACGTTACCGAAATTGGTTGCCGCCCCTTCAGTCCCTTTGTAATCAAATTTGCTATCATTTTGGCGCTGTCGGCTGCCCCTTCCTTTTTGGCGGAAAATTCAGTTATTTCAATCCCTTTGACCCGCCAATCTTTAAGAAGGAGGGACAACAGCGTAGATGCCGTCTCAAAGTCAAGTCCTGTGTTGCTTGGAGAGTACGCGGCCGGCATGATGCTCTCATGAAGGACATCGACATCGAAATGGACAAGGATGCAGGCGTCCGCGGGAATACGGTTCAACATCTCGGCCAACGCATCCATTCCTTCGTTTGACAAAAATTTTTCATAAGGAATCGTCTCAACTCCTAGCGGTTCCCCAGGAAAATGTATGCCGACCGCTTTGATCCGCTCTGCAGGAACGGCATTTTCTGTCCACCATACGCCATTGTCCCGGGTAAGAAACCAAAGGCCCATACCAGCCGCCCCGATACAGCGATCCCCTTGGGGGGCGACCGTATCGAGATGCCCATCGACGACGATGAGATATGTATTTTCCCCAAACGTTTTTTGGAATGCGGAGTATGTTCCCACTACGATGCTGCAATCACCGCCAATAATGATGGAAAAAGCGCCTTTTTCAAAAATTTTTCCTTGATTTTCGGCAATTTCTTCCCATACCTCCCTCGGCGCAGGCCAATTTCGTACAGGTGCTATATTGTGCCGGATAAGCGATTTTCCCTTCAGAAAATTTCCCCTGTCTTCCACGGTCCAATCCATTTTCCTGAGAGATTCCAGTAAATTGGTTCTCCTCAAGGCTTCTGGCGCGTGTTCCGTCCCTTCCAGCAAGGCGCCCGCGCAGCTAGGCAGACCGGACATGATTAGTTTCACAGCAATCCCCCCTTCCTTTCATCTTAAAAGAAATTAATGGGAAGCGCCATTTGTAAACGGCCAGAATACTGAAAAATATAGCGGAAAATGTTTATTTAGTTTTCGGAAAATTTGGAATATAATCAATGTTGAATTCAGATTTGAAGGAGGAATACAATGAAGCATTCACAACTGAAAGGGCTGCTTGCATTCATTTTCCTGTTTGGGATGATTTTTGCGCCAACTGTCTCTGCAGCGAACGTCGGCGGGAAAAAGCTCAAAATTGTCTCGCTTGGTGATTCGATCACCTATGGATGGAATCTCGGTGATGATAAAACCAAGCCGTCCGATTATGCATTTCCAAATTTAATTGGTGAACGTGACCACAAAGTAACAAATCTCAGCTATCCCGGCTGGACATCCGCCAGGCTGCTAGCGGAGATGGAACAAAATGCTGAGTACGCAGATGCGATCCGAAAAGCGGATATCATTACTTTAAATATTGGCAGCAATGATCTACTTCAGTCAACAGGCATTAATGATATGGTAAAAGGCAATATACCGTTTAATAAAGAATTGGTTCTTTACAAATCGTCACAAGCGGCCATTGAATTATCGGCACATCTAAACAGAATCATCGAAAACATTAGGTCGAAAACGGATGCCCCGGTGATTTTATACAATCTGTACAATCCGTTTGGTATTAGTGAAGGGAATCCTATGTCTATAGTGCTTTATGGTCTAGGCCAGCAGATTCTCGGGCAAGTGAATGAACAGGTTATCCTCTCCAAGGCAAAACCGGGCTCAATTTTAATCGTCGATGCATTCACTGCTTTCGATGGAAAACAGGCAGACTACATATTGCCTGGGGACATCCACCCTACTGTGAAAGGGCAGGAAGTACTTGCAAAATTGGCCGAGGATCAAATTGTCGAGCTCGGTGACAAGCGGCTAAAGCTGAAGTCCTCGAAATAAGGTTTTATAATGGCTGTCCGCGATGACTTGCGGACAGCTATTTATTTGCTAGCAAGAGCTATTGCTCACTATCTACGTGATAGCAATAACTTATTCCGATGTGAAGCGACAGTGTTACCCTTTATTTATTCCCTTTTTTAAAAGTGAGTGCTTTCAGACGTAATAGTTGACTTTTCTCCTATAAAATATAAGATTATCTTAGCCCTTTTAATGTGTATTTTTTCTAAATATGTTAGTGGCAATGTTGTAATTGGCCCTGGGAGTGAACACGATGGTTGAAACAAAAAAGGCACTGCCTATCTTATTTCTTATTATGTTTTTAGTGATGGTCGGTTTCGGGATCATCATTCCGGTATTGCCTTTCTATGCAAAAAACCTTGGGGCAAGCCCTACCCAGCTTGGTTTCCTTATGGCTGTCTATTCGCTTATGCAGCTTTTGTTCGCCCCGATTTGGGGTAGGATTTCAGACAAAATTGGAAGGAAGCCTGTTATGCTTGCGGGTATAACCGGGCTTGCAATTTCCTTCTTTATAACAGCGTTCGCTGACTCAATCTGGATGCTGTTCGCAGCCAGGATTGTCGGCGGGCTGTTATCCGCGGCAAACATGCCGACCGTTATGGCGTATGTGGCGGACATCACCACCCCGGAGAACCGCAGCAAAGGCATGGGCATCATTGGTGCGGCTGTAGGCATGGGTTTTGTATTCGGCCCCGCTATTGGCGGGATTTTTTCAAAAACGAGCCTTAGCCTTCCTTTCATTATTGCCGGCTGCTCATCGATTTTGACGCTTGTGCTTGTTGCTTTATTGCTGAAGGAATCGTCGACTAAGGAAAGCAGGCGCAAAAACTCGCAACAAAAAGCTCCCTTCCACGTTGCGCTCAGCGGAGCTTCCGGCATACTGTTCTTTTTGCAATTTTTTATTTCCCTGTCGCTAGCAGGGCTTGAAGCTACGTTTGCTTATTTCGCGGCCAAGAGGGCTGGCCTTGATACGGTGAGCCTCGGTTACATTTTTATGATCATGGGGCTTGCTGGCGCATTTGTCCAGGGTGGCCTAATAGGAAAACTCACAAAGAAGTACGGGGAAGGGAAAGTCATTCAGGGAGGAATCATTGTTTCGGCCATCGGTTTTGCCTTGATCCTGTTTGTGAATAGCTTTGCCACCGCCGCAATATTCCTGACGATTTTTGGCATTGGGAACGGCGTTATCCGGCCGAGCGTTTCCTCAGTCCTAACAAAAACAGTCAACACAGGCCATGGAAGTGTAACAGGCCTCCTCTCTTCTTTCGATTCCTTGGGCAGGATTGCCGGGCCTCCGCTTGGCGGGCTGCTCTTTACAGCCGCGGCGGGTCTTCCGTATATATCTGGAGCGGTTTTATCCATTGCCGCACTAATCCTTTATCGTGTATATCACGGGCGGATGAAAACTGGCGCCCTATCGTAGATGTATATAAGCGAGGGATTCCGCCTCACCCGCTAAAAAGCGGCCGGGATTAATTACCGGCCGCTTTTTTGATGGATAAATCCACTTTTTTCGCATATATTGTACAACCATACATATGACGAGGTGGCCAATATGGGTAAAATGAAAAACTTTCAATTATTGTTCTTGGGTTTGCTGATTGCTGGGGCAGCATATCTAGATTCTCCCTTTTCCTTTCTGAACAAGGATTATTATTTTGAAACAGAAGGTCCCCAACCCACACCCGCGATAACCGAGCCGGTGGCCAGAAACTTGCTTGAGTACGAAATGATGCTTGTCGAAGAACGGAAAAGCAATGGGTATATTATTGAGGTGTACAGGGAATTCGAGGTGAAGAGGGATAAAAGTGGCAAAATTGTCGAAAAGAAACCCGGAGATAGAATTGAAGAAATCAAGTATCGGGACTATTCTTTTCGCCTCGCTCCATAAGGTGGCTCTCCAGGGTGAATAGGGAAAGAATATTTTTTAGGAATAAAAATGCATTGGAAAGGATTATTCTGCTATAATAAAGGGGMATGATACTTAGGAGGTTTTGAAAAGATGAGGCTAATTGAGTATATCAGTTTTCTGGCAGCCGCGTTAATTTGCTCATTGGTTCACGTAGTCAGACAATCCAAGGCGGAAACCTCACCGGGACAAATTGTGCTCCAGACCTTTTTCCTCGGTTTCGCCATAATTGGTTCTTCAAGTCTTTGGTGGATTTTTACGGAGAGAAATGAAATAAGCAGGGCGTTCGGAATTTTGTTTAATGGGGTTTTTCTCGGAATAGTTACCGAAATAAGCATACACCTCGCCTTCTACATTAATCGCCATAGAGAAAAAATTAGCCAAAGGGCCAAAGATCCAAACTACATTTAATGGTGGCCTGGTGAATAACACAGCTTTGATACTATCAGTTCATAGTTAATTGCTCAGGTTTAAGACAATCCTAAGAAAGTCTTTTGGGAAGAGCGACTTCCAAAGCTTTTCGGATAGTTGCTGACAAGATGTGATTCCATAATTGGCTCACTGACTGCAGACGCGTTCCGAAGCCGTTCCGCTCTACATACTTATCCTTCCTTTCCCATCTTCAGACTTATATTATATCAATATAAGGAACCGGCATGTATATTCCCCGCCGGCGTTTTGCATTTAAATGAAACCGTTTTAATAAATACATTATTGTTTTTCATATCAGTACGTTCACGCAAAAAACCATTAAATTAATCGAAAAAAGCATCCGCTTCTGCACGGATGCCTGTTCCTCAATTACTTTTTATCCTGGTAATTATGCTGCTCTTCAATTCGCCCTTCTTCATTGTGGATGTACGCCATTGTGCCGGCTTCTTCCGCAAGGCGCTTTGCTTCATCCACTGCTTCGGATTTGGAACCAGTTGTCATTTCAGGTTCATCCTCGCCCTCACGCTTGATCGCCCAGCCTTCATCATCATGGGGAACAACATGGAATCGCGCGTCCTCGGTTCCGGCTCGGTCTTTAAAATATTGCGCCTGTTCTTCTGAATGGATATGATCGTTTTTATTAGCCATTTACGAATTCCTCCTTATGTTTGCCTTACTTGCCTGTACCCGTTAAACGCCTCCATAAAAACAGGAATTTTCTTCATCGCCAAAAATGATGCCGTACAAGAAACGTCAGTTTTCAGGGTTTGTAACAATCGGCGGCATTTTTATATTATGCTCGTCAAAAAGCCGTGAAATGGAGTGGCGCAATTCGCTTTCGACCTTTTCCTTGATTTCAAAATTAACTACCGGTAATTCAACGAAGAAATCCATCGCGCTATTCCTAAAATCAATGAACCGTATTTCAAGCTGCGACGACTTCAGAATGCCTTCGCAATTTTCTTTGATTTGGTCAACCGCATCTTCCAGCAGGCGCTGAACCAGTTTTGAATCCACGCCCTGGCTGACGCTTACCTTCACCTCGGCCTTCATTTCCGCACCCGTCCGATTTTTAATGATTGTTTCAATGAAGTACTGGTTCGGAATAATCAGTGTGCCATTCTTGGCAGACCTGACAAGCGTCGACCTGAGCCTGATTTTTTCCACCCTGCCAATTTTCCCATCAACCTCTATGACCTCTCCTACCTCAATCGGCCTTTCAAAGAGGATAATGATACCGGAAACAAAGTTGCCGGCAATATTGCGCATCCCAAACCCAATCCCGATTCCGAGTACGCCAAAGATTGCACCCAAGGCAGTCAGGTTGATCCCGACGATAGTAAAGCTGAAGGCAAACGCCGAAATCATTACCGTATAATAGATCATTTGGTTAATCGTGTAGCCAAGCCCTTCGTCAACATTGTAATGTTCATATACATTGGCGAGGACGTACTTTGTAAAAAGCCTGATTATCCTGCTGGCCAATGTTACGACCATAAACGCGACAATGATCAGGAGAGCGGAAACCTTTATGCCGTCCTTCGAATACAAAGGTTTCTTAAGCCAGTCATTAGTTGAAAAGTGAAACAGGAACAAAAAAATGATTCCATAAAAGGCGAGCCAGTTTAGGAGCGAGCCCGCAGCTGCAAGGAATTTGTTCTTGTTTTCAGGATTTTTCAAAGGAACAAGCCTTGCCAACGCCCTCAAAAGCCAGTTTCCAAATAGGACAAGCCCGACGTCCATGGAAAAGGAAACAATTTTGCCAGTGGTTATCCCTTTTAAAAAAGACAGCAATTCTACCACATCTATCACCACATCACAATTTGCTCTATAAGGAAATATACCTGTCCGAATGCAGTGATAAACATGAGGGCTTTTTGAATGCCCATTAAAACGGCAGGCCGGGATTCCTCCTTTGTTTTTGCAAAAAAAAAAACAGCCCATTTAAAGATACGGGCTGCCTAATAACTGTCTATGCGATTTTTTAATACCCTGAATCAGTCGTCTGTTGATACAGCGGTTAGTTAACCTATCGAGCGGGAGGCTGTGGTTCCTTACTTATTTTTCACAAAAACCGTATCCCGCTTTTCCGCAACAGGTACACTGTAAAGTTCGAAAAGGATGCCGTACAGGAACGAGACGAGGAACATTGATGCAATCATATCGGGCACAACATGCTGCTTAACGAACAATGTGGAAATAATGATGAGTGAACCCGTTATATGAATAAACAATGTATTGAGCAAATGCTTATTTCCAATGTGGCGGGAACCAAGCATTACCGCAAACGTTGTCAGTACATGGATGCTAGGAAAGCAATTATATGGCTGGTCATTGGCATAGATAAAACGTACCATATCGATCAGCATTCCATCTCCCGTTAACTGAGGCCTCGGGACGACGGTCTGGAAAAAGAAATAAATCAAAAAGCAGATGCTTTCACCAACAACGATCAATATGAGCGTTTTAAGATACACACGGGTATCCTTAAAGCAAAAATAGACAAGGTATATAAAAACATACCCATACCAAAGGATATAGGGAATAATGAAGATTGGCAGGAATGGAATATATCCATCCGCCGCGGTTGAAATATGGACTGCCTTCTGCGCATTTTCATTCAAAAACTGGTAAACCATGCCGAGAACTGGCATGACAAGCAGAAATAGCAAATATGGAGATTTTTTCAGATACATATTCATATAAATTGCTAAGCTCCCCCCAATTTGATTGAAAGCCGCTCGCACACTCGTTACTTTAGTTGTGAGTTAGGGCGGTGGTTTTTAAGCTATGTATTACATTTAAGTACATATGTTCGTTTTTGTGTTATAATAGTAAAGATGGAAAAACTCCCCTGGGGGTGAAACGAATGACACGAAAAACAACAAAACAACGGAACGAAGAATTGGCTCCTGATGGCAAACAATTACGTCATTATGGACTCAAACTGCGTATGGATCCAAATCCAAAACAACAAAAACAAATTCATCAAACCTTCGGGAATGCCCGTTTCACCTATAATTTTTATCTTTCCGAGAAAAAAGAAGTCTACCGATTAACAGGCGAAACCTTAACTTACGGGGAGTTTAAAAAAGCATTCAATCAATTGAAAGACCATCCCTACTATTCGTGGTTGAAGGCTTCGGATAAATTTGCTTTGGAAACTGCCATGGAACAGGTGGATGATGCGTTTAAACGCTTCTTTAGCGGTCAAAACAAGTTTCCAAAGTTTAAAAGTAAGCATAAATCGAAACAATCTTATTCTACGAAAGAAACCAAAGGAAACATTAAATTAAATATAGAAAAGCAAACCATTCAACTTCCTAAATTGGGGGAAGTAAAAGTACGTTTATCTAAACAACACCGAAAGATGCTTAAAGAAAACGGACTAAAAGGAACGATTAAATCGGCAACCGTTACCTATCATAGCAGTGGTCAATATAATGTATCACTTAAAATGGAGGAAATCATCCCTGTGAAAGAGCCTGTCGATGTCTCGAAGATCCCTGGTGAATCCTTCATTGGCTTGGATTTAGGAATAGCGCATTTCTTTATTGACTCCAACGGCAAGAAAGTTGAGAATCCCCACTACCTCAAAAGAAATCTTCGTAAGTTAGCGATGCTTCAACGGCAATTAAAAAACAAAAGCATCGGAAGCCATAACTACAAGAAACTGCAGAAAAAGATTAGTAAACTCCACCTTCATATTGCCAACCAACGAAAAGACTTTTTGCATAAGGTATCCCGCAAGGTTGTGGACGAAAACCAAGTCATAATCTTAGAGGATCTCCATATAAAAGGCATGATTCGCAACAAAAAGTTGGCACGTAGTATCGCTGATGCAGGGTGGGGCCTATTTAAAACCTTTATCTCCTACAAAGCTTTATGGTCAAATAAAACGGTGGTCTGGGTCAACCGGTTTTTTCCATCATCGAAATTGTGCAACGGCTGTGATACCAAAAACATTATGTTGTCCCTTTCAGACAGGGAATGGATATGCCCGTCTTGCGGGACAAAACATGACCGTGACTTCAACGCATCCAAAAATATCAAAGAAGAAGGAATGAGAATATTGCATTACCGTCCCCTTTTAGTATAGCAAAAGAATAACCTTTTACCGTTGGAACAACGGGGTGTGCCTGTCAGCACCAGAGGTGTTGTTTGTCCTTCTTTTAAAGGACAATGGAGGGAATGTAAGACGTTCACCAACTGAATGCAGTTCCCGATGAAGCAGGAATCCAGCGACTTGCTTTAGGTCAGTAAGGATTTTGTTCCCACAAGGGAAATAGAATCCATCGACTTTAGTCGAGGGAGGTTCATATTTAAGCCTTTTTACCCCTTTTTATTGAAAATAAGCCTCTTTAAGTATATCATAATTCATTCTCGAATGTTGTAATTTTCCACTTTTATAAAGAAATGTTACTTAGGAAAAAGAAAAAGCAGCTCATGTGGCTGCTCTTCTTCCCTCTTATGCGTCCAGTGATTGGCCTTCCTCGACAATGTGATAAAGGAGATGGGCCAAATGGTGGATGGGCCCGTATTCTTCCTCTTCTTCGTTCGTTTCTTCATTAAATTCCAAATCGTTCAGGTAAAGAGCCATGAACTCATAAAAATCCTTCATGGCGAAAGAATAGCAAGCACTCGGATCTTCACTTTCTTCCTCATAATGAAGAATAAGATGAGAAACCGTTCCATCCACATCCTCTGCATCAAAAAAGACAAAGAAGCCGATGTTCGTATCAAGCTCAAACAGATGGCGCGTCCCACCTTCCGTCGCTTTTTGATAATCCTCTTCATTTAATTTTTGAATTTGCATGGAGTCTACCTTGTCTTCCTGATGGAAACTGACAACAAACGATTGCATGCCCCATAACCTCCTTTTGAATCAACTTGCTCCCGATTCAATATACCCCATAATAGTTGGGTTTATCCACTTTCAAAGGGACGGGGCTTAAGGGTAGCGCTTTCAATTATTATTGTTAGAATAATAATTTAATTACCTAATACTTGTTTAAATGGTAATATTATAGAAAAGAATAAAAAATTACCCGTAAAGGAAACACATCATATGAAAAATAAGAAGCTTGCCTGGATTACCGACAGTACCGCTTATATGACGGAAGGATTAAAACAAAATCCCGATGTCCATGTCGTTCCGCTTGATATCATTTTTGGAGATGAAGCTTTTGAGGATGGAATCGGGCTTGATACGGAGCAATTATACAAGCGCATCAACAATGAAAAAGCGGTTCCAAAAACATCCCAGCCATCACCGGGGAAATTCGCCCGGCTGTTCGAGAAATTAAAGGAAGAGTATGATGGTGCGATTGCCATTCATATTTCATCAAAATTAAGCGGTACACTTTCCAGCTGCCTTGCCGGAGCGAAACTTGCCAAATTCCCGGTTGAAGCTGTGGATTCAAAATCGATGTCCTATGCGATTACAGCTTTGATTGAAAAAGGGATCGAACTTAGGGAAACCGGTCTTGGTGCCCGTGATATCGCCGCGATTTTACGCGAAGAGGCGGAAAACTCGCAAAACTACATCCTCCTTGGCAGCCTTGATCAATTTTTCAAAGGAGGGCGGATGTCCGGTACACAGTATTTGCTTGGCAGTATTTTAAAAATAAAACCGATTATCCGGATTAATTCCAATGGTGAGTTCGAATTATTTGAAAAGGTGCGCTCCGAGAAAAAAGCAACCTGCCGGCTAGTGGAACTTTTCGGGGAAGCCTTTACGGAAAACAGGATTGGGGAAGTGTGGATCATGCATGGAAATGTGCCGAATAAAGCGAAGGAAATGGAAACGATGCTGCGTACCGCCTATCCTGGCCTTAAGACATCAATCGGCGAAATCAGTTCAACCATCGCGGCACATGCCGGTGAAGGAACCGTTGCGATCATTTGGCAAAACGAGCAGAAATAAGGTGTGTTATCAGGAGAAGGTGCCCTCTAAAATGGGTGCCTTCTTTTGCGATTTCTTTCAAAATCGAACAAAGAAGACCGGTGCTCCCCCGGCCTTCTTTTAAAATTATGAATCTCTCTACCTCTCATTCATCCACCTGTCCACGAATACATATAGCCTTTATCCTCAATTTCCCCAGCCGGCTTGAAAATACTGAGCGGGCGGAATGTGTCGATCATGACGGCAAGCTCAAGCGTTTCTTTTTTGCCGATGCTTGCCTCGGTTTTGCCCGGATGCGGCCCATGCGGTATGCCGCTTGGGTGAAGGCTGATTGATCCTTCCTTGATGCCCTTCCGGCTCATGAAATTTCCTTCCACATAATACAGCATTTCATCACTGTTGACATTGCTGTGGAAGTACGGAGCAGGAATTGCTTCAGGATGGTAATCATAAAGCCGCGGCACGAAGGAACAGACTACGAAATTATGTCCTTCAAAAGTCTGGTGCACTGGCGGCGGTTGGTGGATCCGTCCGGTGATCGGTTCAAAATCTTCAATATTGAATGCCCACGGATACAAATAGCCATCCCAGCCAACGACATCGAACGGATGGTGGCCAAGGATATGCTGATGCAGGAAGCCCCGCGTTTTGGTCAGGACCTCGAATTCACCTTTTCCGGAATGCGTTTCAAGCGTTTCGGGCCCTCTTAAATCGCGCTCGCAAAAGGGGCTGTGTTCAAGCAGCTGGCCGTATTCATTCCGGTAACGCCTCGGAGTCGTCAGTTGTGAGAACGATTCCAGGAAAAGAATTTTTGTGTCCGCATCGGGAATCAGCCTGTATATCGTCCCAATTGGGATAACAAGGTAATCGCCGCGCCTGTACGTAATCGTTCCAAACATCGTTTCAAGCTTTCCCGTGCCATAGTGGATGAACAGCATCTCATCGCCATCGCCGTTCCGGTAATAGCTTTCCATTGACCGGACGACATTTGCCGTGCCAATCAATAAATCGCTGTTCCCCATTAAATATTCCCTTGCATCAAGCGCATCGCCCGTTTTCTTTATTTCGGGTGTAAAAAAGTGCCTGTGCCTAAGTGCTCCCTGTTCTTCATAATCAGGAAGGAATGGAATAACCTTTTCCGCCTTGACAACCTCTGTCGGCATATGTTCGTGGTAAAGGATTGACTGGGTTCCGGAAAACCCTTTCGTCCCCATCACCTGCTCCCTGTATAATGAGCCGTCTTCTTTTTTGAAAATTGTATGCCTCTTCCGGGGAATTTTCCCCATTTGCCGGTAAAACATGTGATCACCCCTTTTCCCCAACAATCGTATTTCGCAGAACGCCCAGCTTTTCTATCTCGAGTTCAATCACATCGCCAGGCTCAAGCCAGCGATGCACCTCCTTGCCCAGTTCAAGGATGCAGCCAGTCCCCACAGTTCCGGAACCAATCAGTTCACCAGGGTAAAGGGTTGTGCCGGCCGATGCCCGCTCGATCATTTCACCGAATGAATAATAAATATCTTTCATATTCCCTTCGGATAAAACTTCCCCGTTTACTTTGGCGGCCATGGAAAGGTCATATCCCTTTCCCGCTTTATGTCCGGAAAGTTCATCCGAAGTAACAATCCAAGGACCGATCGATGTTGCGAAATCCTTCCCTTTCGCCGGGCCAAGGCCGACTTTCATTTCCTTCTGCTGAAAATCGCGTGCGCTCCAGTCGTTCAGGATGCAGTAGCCGAAAATATGGTTCTCGGCATCTTCGGCGCGAATATTGCTCCCTTCCTTCCCGATAATACAGGCGATTTCCAGCTCATAATCCAGCTTTCCGCACCCTTTGGGCCTCGTTATTTCTTCCTCCGTCCCCCTGATGGCCAGGTGGTTTGAGAAATAAAAAACAGGCATTTCATACCATTCCGGGATCATATCCAGTCCCCTATTCCTCCTCGCAGTTTTCACATGCTGTTCAAAAGCATAGAAGTCGCGGAAGCTTTTCGGGTTCGGTAGCGGCGCCATAAGCTTCACAGCATCCATTGGATAAACCCCTTTGGATTCTATGTCCACTTCAAGTGACCTTGCTGTTTTAAGGTGGGCTTCGGATTGTAAAAGAAATTCGTCCATTGAGCCAGGCAAGTCCCCTCCGGATGCTTCTTTCATATCGACTGCGAACCTATCCGCCAAAATCCAGCCGGCGGCAGGCTGCCCATTTGGTTTTAAAAACGTAATGAACCTCATTTTCCTTCACCCGGCCTTACCTGCCGTTTGAGTTCGAAGGTGGAACCAAGCGGCCGTGTATACAAATTGCCCGCCATCCGCCCAATTGGCTTCAATTGTTCCGCGAGAATCCGTCCGTTGTCCAGCAGGCTGTCATCGGCCTGAATATGAACGACCTTGCCGATTACCAGGCTGCCTGCGCCAGGCTTATCCCCGTAATGATGGACCTCGTGAAGCACGCATTCCAAATGGATCTTCGCTTCCTTTATCCTTGGCGGCCGGACTGCCGCGGAAGGTTCGCGTGTAAGCCCCGCTTCTGCCAGCTCGTCAACTTCGGGCGGGTACTCCGTTGCGCAAATGTTCATTTGTGCCGCTATTTCTTCGCTAACAATATTGATAACAAACTGGCCGGTTTCCTCAATATTGACCAGCGTATCTTTTTTTGCCCCGTCACTGCCCCGCCTCATTGGCGAAAAACACACAAGCATCGGTTCAGCGCTCACAACAGTAAAAAAACTGAACGGCGCGGCATTGGTGACACCATCTTTGCTCACAGTGGAAACAAAGGCAATCGGCCTTGGCAAAATCGAGCCAATCAATAGCTTGTAGCCATCGCGCCAGTCCATTTTTTCCGGAGTAAATTCCATTCCTAGAGCACCCCTTCCGTCGCGAAAGTCCTTATTGTATCTAGAAACAGGTCATTATCTTCCCTGCATCCTAGAGCGACACGAAGCGCATTCTGATAACCTGGTGCCGAAATCGCCTTAACAAATATCCCTTTTTCGGCGAGTGATGCCTCCACCATGCGTGCTGATTCTTTTAACAATACAAACAGGAAATTCGCCTCGGACGGCAACACCTTGAAGCCCATTTCCGTAAGGCGGCTGGCGGCGTATTCCCGTTCCCCCTTGTTCTTTACCGCAGAAGCCGCGACAAAAGCATTATCTGCAAGGGAGGCTTCCGCTGCAGCCGCGCCAACTCTGTTAACGTTGAATACGTCCCGGACCTTTTGGAGTTCCACGGCAATTCCAGGGTCCATCATCCCGTAGCCAACCCGGAGCCCGGCAAGCCCGTGGATTTTTGAAAAAGTCCGCAAAACAACGACATTCCGATACAAATCCAGGATTGCCTTCGCGTCATTCATCGCTCCAGGAGTGACATACTCCACGTACGCTTCATCAATCACAATCAGCACATTCCCTGGGACATTCGAGATAAATTGAACAAGCGCATCTTTTTCGACAATCGTTCCTGTCGGGTTGTTTGGGTTGCAGACAAACACCATTTTTGTTCGTCCATTAATCTTTGACATCATCCCTTCGAGGTCATGCGCCCCGTCAACAAGGGGAACCTCCACCGGCACCCCGCCTTCAATCAAAACATTCGTTTTATACCTCGGAAACGTGCAGGAAGCCATGACCGCTTCATCCCCTCGGCTAATGAATGCCCTTGTTAACAGGCGAATCACTTCATCCGAGCCGTTTCCGACAGTAAAATAGCCTTCTGGAAGTCCGTGGAAATCACTTAATGCCTTATATAGCCTGGAGTAGGTGCCATCCGGATAGCAGCTGATCATTTCAAGCTCCCTTTTTGCCGCTTCCAGGGCCCTGGGTGATGCGCCATATGGATTCTCGTTATCTCCCATTCTAATAATCCTGGAAAACCCCAGCTCATTCTGCTTTGTTTCAGGCGGGGGACCCAGTGGGTAAGGGATGACTGAGGCCAGTTCATCCCTTGCTTTAATCGTTGCCATACCCATTCCCACTTTCGTGATGTGTTTTTAAAGGTTACCGCGCCTGGCCTGCTCGCGTTCGATTGATTCGAAAAGCGCCTTGAAGTTTCCTTCGCCGAATCCCCTTGCGCCCTTGCGCTGGATAACCTCAATGAACAATGTCGGCCTGTCTACGATTGGTTTTGTGAAGATTTGCAGCAAGTACCCTTCATCATCGCGGTCCACCAGAATGCTCAATTCACGGAGTTTCGAAATTTCCTCATCGATTTGACCGACCCTGGCGGAAAGCTCCTCATAATACGTATCCGGTGTTGACAGGAACTCAACGCCATTGTCTTTCAGGGCAGTTACGGTAGAAATGATGTCTTCGGTCAGGATTGCCAGGTGCTGTACACCAGGGCCGTTGTAGAAATCAAGGTATTCCTGGATTTGCGATTTCCGCTTGCCTTCCGCAGGCTCATTGATCGGGAACTTGATCCTGCCGCCATTATGCATGACCTTCGACATTAGTGCCGAATACTCGGTTGAAATGTCTTCATCGGAGAAATGCTTCATTTCCTTGAAGCCCATGACTTTTTCGTAATACTCAACCCACTCATTCATGCTCTCTACATTTCCAACGACATGGTCAATGCCGATCAGTCCGGTATCCGGAACCTGGTTGAACAGCGTGTATGGTTCATATCCTGGCAGGAATGGGCCGGTATATCCTTGCCTTTGGACAAGTGTATGGATTGTGTCGCCGTACGTTCCGATGACTGCTTTCTTAATCGTACCATGATCGTCGCTGAAGTCTGTTGGCGCCATCAATGCGATTGCACCGCGGTCCACAGCCGCGGAAAAAGCTTTCTCGACATCATCGACTAGAAGGGCCACATCCTTGACGCCGTCGCCATGCTTTTTTACAAAAGCGGAAACTTCACTGTTTTCAACGAGCGAGCCAGTGATGACGAGCCTTATATTGCGCTGTTGAAGAACGTAGGAAACTGTTTCGCGGTTGCCGGTCTCAAGCCCGGAATATGCGACTGTCCTGAATCCGAATGCATGGCAGAAAAAGTAGGCGGCCTGCTTGGCGTTCCCGGTATAGATTTCAAGGTAATCAACATCCCTTACCGGGAAAAAGTCTTCTGCCAACCCAGTCATTTTCATTGTTTGTTCCTGCATAAAAATAACCCTCCTAATAAATGTTTTTTGAACCGGAAGAGATTCCGGTTTGTAAGAATTATTAAGTATGAACCGCACCTGTTTTCTTTTCCTTTTGCGGTTTTAAGTGGATAGCCTTTCCCACAAGCCCTTCCGCAGCTTCAAGCATCGCTTCCGCCAGCCCTGGATGCGGGTAGGTTGGGAAGTGCAAATCCTCCTCCCTGGCGCCCATTTCAAGGCCAACGCCTCCGCCGAAAATGAGTTCATGTGCTCCTTCACCGATTATATGGATCCCAAGAATCACGTCGGTTCCCTGCTCCGAAACAATTTTTACAAAACCATCCCTCTTTCCGGTGATGGCGCTGAACCCGTTTCCGGCCAAAGGAAACTGGCTCGTTTTAATATCTAGGTTTTCGCAAACCGCTTCCTCCTCTGTCATTCCCGCCGAAGCGACAGGCGGCCGAGTAAACGATACCGAAGATAGGAACCGGAAATCGGCTTCCGGGTTAAGCCCGCAGGCTGCTTCAGCTGCCGTCTTCCCCTGTTTAATCGCTTTCGAGGCAAGGAATGGCCCGCCTGTTATATCTCCTATCGCATAGATTCCCTTCACCGAGGTGCGGCATTGGGCATCTGCAAGAATGAACCCTTCCTCATCATGCTTAATCCCGATCCTTGACGTTCCAAGCCCCGCTGTATCTGGCCGTTGTTTTTCCTTGTAAAAGAAATGCGTTGCCTCGAGCACTTTTTCGCCGGCTGGATCATGGAATGTAATCTCGACACCATCTTCAGTGTCCGCTACCTCCTGTACAGTACAATCCTTAACAATCGTGATTTTTTCCTTTTTAAAAATCCGCGCCAGTTCTTTCGTAACCGAAGAATCGAAGGGAAGCTCCTCTCCATTTTTAAAAAGAATTGTCACGTCCGCACCGAGCGCCCTGTACGCCATCGCCATTTCAAGCTGAAGAGAGTCCGATCCGTAAATCGCCAGGTGTCCAGGAATCTCGTCCAGGAAGGAAATCTCCATTTGATTGAGAAGTCTTCGGCTACCAGGGAATGCAGGGTTAGGGACGGGCTGTACCCCCGTTGCGAGGATGGCGTCTTTGAATTCATACACTTCATAATTGTCGCCTTCCTCAACGCCGATTCTTGAATCCGAGAGGAAAAACGCAGACCCTTTAATTATCTGTACTTTATTTGCTTTGCAGAGCGCTTCCACCCCTGCCCGTAAACCTTCAATGGTTTTTCTTCGGTGTTCATGCAGCCTTGCAAATTGTATGCTAGCCTCCCCGTTTCCTATGCCAAAAATGGATGCCTTTTTTACATCGTCTAGCCTTCTCGCCGCTTCGGTTATCACCTTGGATGGAATGCAGCCTTTATTCAGGCACACCCCTCCCATGTCCGCTTTTTCAATCAGGACGACTTGCCTGCCGAGCTGGGCCGCCCTGATGGCCGCATTGTAGCCGCCTGGTCCGCCGCCAATTACGATGAGATCCGCCTGATTGGCCAATTCACCGACGACCATTTAACGTAACTCCAATAACAGCATGTTCGGATTTTGGATATAGGCGGCAAAGCGGTTCGTGAATCTTACGGCGGTTGCTCCATCGGCTACCCTGTGGTCGAACGACATCGACACGTTCATGATCGAGCGGATGACGATTTCATCGTTGTCATTTACGACAGGCGTCTTTTTTGTCTTATGGAAGGACACGAGCGCCACTTGCGGATGCTGAATAATCGGGGTTGCGCCGATGCTTCCTCCGAGCGGCCCGACATTGCTGATTGTAAACGTTCCGCCCTGGATGTCACTTACCACAAGCTCGTTCCTCAATGCCTTTTCGGTAAGGGACTTCATTTCCTTGTTTATTTCCGGCAGGGATTTTGTTTGGATCGAACGGATGACCGGGACGATCAGCCCGTCTTCGGTATCAACGGCAACGCCAAAATGATGCTCATCCAACAGCCTGATTTCTTCTTTTTGTTCATCGAGAACTGCGTTGAAAATTGGAAATTCCTTCAGGCAAATCGATAGTGTTTTTAAAAAGAATGCTGTAGCCGAAATCGGCTTTCCCGCTTCTTTTAGTTCATTTCTGAATTGGATTAGGTTTGTAACATCGATTTCTTCAAAATGGGTGCAATGAGGTATAGTCTGGATGGAATGAAGAAGGTTTTTGGCGATTTGCCTGCGTCTGCCCCTGAATGGAATAGACTGGTCCGTTTGAGGAGCCGGGGCAGGTTGCCGGATTTCTACAGGCTCTTTAATCTTTGCTGGATTTTTGCTTTCTTCGATGAACCTGAATACATCTTCATCAAGAATCCTGCCAGCGGGGCCGGTTCCCGTGATTTCCTCAATTTTGACGGAATTGTCCCTGGCCAGCTTACGTGTGTATGGCGATGCCAAAATGCGCGGGTACGTTGGTTTGGTGGCCTCATTCCTTGGAGGAAGAACCTTTTCCTGTACCGGCCTGGCTTCAATACTAGTTTCTTCGCTGTTTTCGGTTCCGGCTGTTTTCCCTGCAGCTTCAAGGATGAGAAGAACCGTGCCAACCGTAACGGTATCCCCAGGTGCAACCTTGAATTCCTTGATAATCCCGGTTGCCGGAGATGGGATTTCAGCCACCATTTTATCTGTCTGAACTTCGATTAAGGGGTCATCAGCCTTGACGAAATCCCCCGGTTTGACGAGGAAACAATTGATTCCCGCTTCGGCCATGCCTTCCCCGATATCATGGAGCTTTACCTCCATTCATTTCACCTCCTAAAAACGGATTACTTTTTCTATGGCAGCCTCTACTCGCCTAGGTGTAGGCAGGTAGTGGTTTTCAAAACCGAAATATGGGACCGGTGTATCAAAACCGGCAACCCTTTCTGCCGGCGCTTTTTGATAGAGGAAAGATGTGTCATTAATGATTGCGAGGATGTCATTTCCTACTCCGCCAGTTTCATGTGCCTCATGGACAATGACAGTCCTGCCGGTTTTTTGGACAGATCCGGCAATGATTTCCCGGTCAAGAGGATACAAAGTCCTCATATCAATCACATCGCAATGGATTCCCTTTTCAGCCATGGACCTCGCAGCTTTCATGGCGACCGGAACCATCGCCCCCCATGTAATGACAGTTACATCATCGCCCTCCATCAACCGCTTTCCTTTACCAAGTTCAATCTCGTAAATGCCTTCTGGAACTTCATCCTTCACCGACCGGTACAGGTGCATAGGCTCTAGGAACAGGACCGGGTCCGGATCAAGGATAGAGGCGATCAGCAATCCTTTCGCGTCATAAGCCGAAGATGGGCAGACAACCTTGATGCCCGGCATATGGGTGAACAGTGCTTCCGTACTGTCGCAATGGATTTCGGGAGCCCGGACGCCCGCACCATATGGGGCGCGGATAACCATAGGGACCGTGAAATGCCCGAATGTCCTCATCCGGAGCCTTGAGGCATGCGTCATGATTTGTTCATACGCGGGATAAATGAAGCCAAGAAACTGAACTTCGGCAACTGGCCTGAAMCCCGCCGCGCCCATGCCGATTGCAGCTCCGATAAACCCAGCCTCGGATAGTGGTGTATCCATGACCCTTTTCTCGCCAAATCTCTCCTGGAGGCCATCCGTTACCCTGAAAACCCCTCCATTCTTACCGATATCTTCACCAAGAAGAATGACCTCATCATGTTTTTCGAGCATGGCGGCAAGGGCTTCGTTAATTGCCTGGACCATGGTCATCGTCCTTGTTTTTACAGCAACATCCACTACTTTCCGCCTCCAATCAGCTGTAGATAGTCCCTCTTTTGCTTTTCAATCGGCCAAACCGGTTTCTCGAAGACATAATCGAAAATATCCGCCGGGTTTGCAGGAGGAAACTGTTCCATTTCTTCGACCGCTTTTTCAATTTCCGCGGCAGCTTCTTCCTCAAAGGCCTTGAGAAGTTCCTCATCAAAGTACCCCTCATTTTTCAGGAACCGCTCAAGCCGGAGAATCGGGTCAATACTTTCACGTTTGCCATGGCTTTCGGCCTGGTCTCTGTATTTTGACGGATCATCCGCTGTCGTATGGGCTCCGTATCTCCATGTGACCGCTTCAATTAATGTCGGCCCCTCGCCATTACGCGCCCGGGCGAGCGCTTTCAATGTTTCGAAGTAAACAGCGAACACATCATTGCCGTCTATCCTGACGCCGGGGATTCCATAAGCAATCGCTTTCTGGGCAATTGTTTCGGAATTCATTTGTTTTTCAATCGGAACCGAAATCGCATACCCGTTATTCTGGTTGAAAAAGACGACAGGGGCCTTTGTGACGCTCGCAAAGTTCAGTCCCTCGTGGAAATCGCCTTCGGAAGTCGCCCCATCGCCAAAATAGGCAATCGCGGCGCATGATGAACCCTTCATTTTTTCAGCAAGGGCTGCCCCGGCTGCATGAGGAATCTGGGTGGCGATTGGGATGCCCGGCGGAAAAATTTTCTTTCCATCCGGCGGCACACAGCCTTCGTTCCTCCCGTTCCAGAATAAAAGGATGTTCCGGAGCGAATGCCCAAACACGAAAGCCGCTCCATGCTCCCGGTAGGTCGGAAACATCCAGTCATCGCTTTCAAGTGCGAGCGCGCTTCCTACCTGTGAAGCTTCCTGGCCTTCAAAAGGCGCGTAGGTGCCAATCCGCCCTTGCCGCTGGAGGCTGACCGCCTTCTTGTCAAACAAGCGGATCCTCGCCATTTGCCTGTAAAACGCCACGGCAAGGTCGCGGGTAATTTTATCCCTCGCGGAAGGCTCTGCCACATTGCCTTGTTCGTCCATGATTTGAATCAATGGAAATTCAACTTTCACTGCTATCGCCCTCCTTGGTGCAAATTATTAGGAACGGACAGCCCACTTCGGGCGCCTGTGATGGGAGAAGAAACTGTTTCTCCTCACCCTAGCTTCTATTCTCGAGTCACAGAAACGGTTCGCTGCTTCAACCGTAGTCACGCCATCTTCAGCGGCGTGGCGGTATATATCGAGCAGGGAGTCGTAGATAGCCCTCGTTTTTTGCATTACCCGCTCCTTATTCGGCGTGTACAATTCGTCGGCTACCTGTATGAGTCCGCCGGCATTGACGATATAATCGGGCGCATACAAAATGCCTTTTGCCTGAAGCATCTGGCCGTGCCTTTCCTCGGCCAGCTGGTTGTTCGCTGAACCGGCCACCGCAAGGCATTTGAGCTCAGGAATTGTGTCATCATTAATAATTCCGCCAAGCGCGCACGGAACAAACACGTCCGCTTCCTGGGAATAGATTTCATTGCTTCCGACCGCCTTAATGCTGCAGCCAAGCGATTTCGCATGTTCGGCGAGGCGGTTCACAGCTTCCTCGTTTATATCGGTAACGTAAAGGTCGGCGCCCTCTTCAAGAAGCCGTTCCGCAACTTTGTACCCGACTTTTCCCAGGCCCTGGATCGCATAGCTTCTTCCTGAAAGGCGGTCCGTCCCCCAGGTGACCTTGTTTGTAGCCTTGATGCCGTAAATTACGCCCTGCGCGGTTGGAATCGATGAATCGCCGCTTCCGCCGTATGCTTCATCAACGCCGACGATGCAATTCGTTTCTTTCATTGCATGGACAAAATCGGACGGAGTCGTCCCCATATCAGTCCCTGTGTAAAAACGTCCATTGAGGGAATCGACAAATTGGCCAAAAGCCCTGAACAGTTCCGGGCTTTTATCCTTCATCGGGTCGCCGATGATAACCGCTTTTCCCCCTCCAAAGTCAACGTCTGCCGCGGCGCACTTATACGTCATTCCTTTTGACAGGCGAAGGACATCCTCAAGCGCTTCCTCCGTACTTGAATACGGCCTCATCCGGCAACCGCCCAAAGCCGGTCCAAGCTTTGTGCTGTGAATGGCAATGATGGCCTTCAGTCCGGTTGTTTCATCGTTGCAAAAAACGACCTGTTCATGCTCGCCAATTTTTTTGAAAATGTCCATTGTGTTCGTGTCTCCCCCTGCAAATGGTAACGCTTTCATTTTTGGCTCCCCTTTCGGCATTTGAAAAATCAAAGTGGCATTATTAAAAAAGGCGGTTATCAGTTCGGCGCGAATTGCTATGTATCTAAATAAAAAACCAAACCGCTTCACCGCTTTAAAGCAAACGAAACCCCTAGAAAGCAAGAAAGAAACAAACCCGATAACAGGCTGTTTCTTTGTCATGCCGCTGTTGCGCTAAATAGTCTATGATTTTAGGATACTGCTAATTTTTACTTTTGGCAAAATTTTCTGTTTTACTTCACCTGTACCAATCAGTCCGTCCGGCCCATACGCCTTAACCTCTGCCACAATCGCATTCCCCTCAATGGAAGTAAGCGTTGCTGTAACCGTAACCGCTTCGCCTTCAAGTCCGGGCGCCAAATGTTTGACAGTAACCTCGGCTCCCATGCCTTCCTCAGTATCCTCCAGAAAATGAAGGATAAGCTTCCTCGATGCCCATTCCATATGATAGACCATCCAGGCGGTTGAATAGGCGGGATGGACAACCTGTCCGCCAAACTCGGCGAACATTTCCTTTGTAACCGTAAACTGAATGGTTTCCTCCTGGCCAATTCGCATACCCGGCTTCATACCTCTGTTCTCCCTGCTTCAGTATTCCTGAAAACTATTACGTCAGGAGTGCGCGGTCATTGGCCATCTGCGTGCCGCGAATCCGCTGGAACTCCTGAAGAAGGCTTTCGATCGTAAGCTTTTTCTTTTCTTCTTCATTTACTTCAAGGATGATTTGCCCTTTATCCATCATAATCAGCCTGTTGCCAAGGTCGATTGCCTGCTGCATATTGTGGGTGACCATAAGCGTCGTCAGGCCGTATTGCCCGATGATTTGTTTCGTCAGGTTTGTGATCAGCTCCGCCCTTGATGGATCGAGCGCGGCTGTATGTTCATCCAATAGAAGAACACATGGTTCCGTAAAAGTTGCCATTAAAAGCGACAGCGCTTGCCTTTCCCCTCCGGAAAGAAGCCCCACTTTGGCGGTTAGCCTGTTTTCAAGGCCAAGATGAAGGGATTCAAGCACTTCCCTGAACAATTCCCTCCGCTTTTTCGTAACCCCCTGCCTGAACGTCCTTGTTTTATTCCTCGAATACGCCATCGCAAGATTTTCCTCAATCGTCATGCTCGGCGCGGTCCCGGCCATCGGATCCTGAAAAACGCGGCCTATCAGCTTCGAACGGTTGTATTCCGTCATACTGGTGACATTTTTCCCATCAAGGTAAATCTCGCCGATATCTGGCGAAAGAGCGCCTGAGATGATATTCATAAGGGTCGATTTGCCTGCCCCGTTACTGCCGATTACTGTGACGAAATCGCCTCTTTTAAGCTCCAGGTCAACATGGTCGATGGCGATTTTTTCATCGGGGGTCCCTTCATTGAAAACCTTATTAATCTGATTTAAGCGAAGCATGGACATCCCCCTTTCCCGCCTTGACAGTTTTCATGAGCGAAAGCCTTTCCGCCCTCTTTCTTGCTTTCCGTTTCTTTTCCTTGGCGCCGCCCAAAAGCTTTGGTGTAATGAGCGAAATGATGACAATTAAAGCAGTAATCAGTTTCATGTCGCCCGGATCAAGGAAATCAATCCGCAGTGCGAGCGTTACGACAATCCTGTAAATGATCGCCCCGCCTACAACCGCAAGAGTGGCCCTGGCGATTGTTTTTGCGCCAAAGAGTGCTTCCCCGATAATGACCGAGGCGAGTCCGATAATGATCATACCGATTCCCATTCCCACATCGGCGAATCCCGATTGCTGGGCAATCATGGCCCCCGAAAAGGCGACCATAGAATTCGAAATTCCAAGGGCAAGGATAATCAGCAGATTTGTATTCGCTGAAAAGCTGCTGATCATTCGTTTATTGTCGCCGGTCGCACGGACGGCAAGGCCGATTTCCGTTTTAAGGAACCAGTCGGTAAAAACCTTGATCAGCAAAGTAACCACAATCATGAACAAGAGGATTCCCCATGTGGAAGGCAAACTGTCGCCAAGGCCAAGTGAGACAAGAAGATTGTTCATGAATGCGTCAATGCCCGCCTTTTCAAAAAAGCCGCTAACAGATGATAAAGAAGTATCCTGGTTTAGAAGAGTCACATTCGACCGGCCCATGATCCTAAGATTAATAGAATAAAGGGCAATCATGACGAGGATTCCTGACAGAAGCGCATTAATTTTCCCGGCGGTATGGAGGATGCCTGTCACACAGCCCGCGGCAAAACCGGCGATAAGGGCTGCAACGGTCGCAACGAATGGATTGTAGCCATTCACGATCATTGTTGCCGCAATCGCGGCGCCTGTCACAAAGCTTCCATCAACCGTCAAGTCGGGAAAATCAAGGATCCTGAAGGATAAATAGACACCAAGCGCCATAATTGCGTAGATGATTCCTGATTCAAATGATCCGAATATTGCTGTAAACACATCCATCATCCTTCCTGTCCAGCCGGATGGCGGGGCAGTCCGTGAACCGCTCCCGCCATTATCGGCCCCAACTTAGCTTGAAAGTTATCAGGGATTATTCCCCTTCATAAAACTCCCCGGCTTCCTTCCATTCATCCTTCACTTCAAGGCCCTGTTCTTCCGCTGCCTTCTTGTTGATCATTAGCGTCAGGCTTTGCGGAAGCGCAACCGGAATTTCGGAGGCCTTTTTCTTGCCTGTTAAAATTTCCGCTGCCATTAGGCCAGTTTCATAACCAAGGTCATAGTAGCTGAATCCACTCGCCGCGACCGCGCCCTTTTTCATGGAGTCAAGCTCCCCGACGAACAGAGGAATTTTTTTGCTGTTGGCGACAGAGATAACTGTATCAAGCGCGGAAACAACTGTATTGTCCGTAGGGATGTAAATAGCGTCCACACGCCCAACAAGGGATTCAGTCGCCTGTTTTACTTCAGCGGTGGTAGAAACCGATACCCTTACTAATGAACCGCCATTGTCCTTTGCGAGTTTTTCAACAGCCTCTACCTGGACGACGGAGTTTTGTTCCCCTGAATTGTAGACGATCCCGATTTTCTTCGCGCCTACTTCGTTTGTAATGAAATCAATTGTCTTTTTGGTTGCATCCGGGTGGTTGTCTGTCGTTCCGGTAATATTTTCTCCCGGCTCGTCAAATGATTTTACAAGGCCGGCGCCAACTGGATCCGTCACGGAGGTGAACAAGATAGGAATATCTGTTGTTACACCCAAAGCCGCCTGGGCGCTAGGAGTGGCATTCGCGAAAATCATATCAACCTTGTCGCCGACAAAGTTTTGTGCGATTGTCCTAGTGTTGTTTTGGTCACCCTGGGCGTTCTGGTCATCAAAGGTCACTTTCAACCCTTGGTCTTCAAGTGCTTTTTTGAAGCCTTCCGTTGCGGCGTCAAGTGATGGATGGGGAGCAAATTGGGAAATGCCCACTTTGTATTCTTTTTCTTTTTCTCCTCCATCACCAGTCTTGCCGCCTGTTTCTTCCTTGCTTCCGCATGCCGCGAGCATCATCATCGCGGCAAGTGCGATCGAAATGGTTTTCACATGCTTCTTCATAAAAATTCCCCCTTGTTTTTAATTGCCACCCATTGCTGGGTGAAAATCTTTATGTAAACTTCCTTGAGATGTCCGTATGATATTTCCTATCACCACCGTATTTATACCGTTATACTAACATTCAAAATCTTTTCAAGTCAAACAATATTCTAAAAATTGAATATTATTGAAAATTATATTGGTATAAAATAAAAAAAGCAAGAGAAAATTTTATTCTCCTGCAAAATTAACGCTTAAACCCGTTTATGCGTTAAAGTGTTAATAAGTGAATTTTCTTCAAAAAAGATCTGTTTGTGCCGACTCCAGGGCTTTTCTCGCTTCTTCCACCATCCTTTGAAGAAGTTCAGAGGATGATGGAATGTCTTTGATTAAACCGGCAATTTGTCCTGCATTTAAAAATCCATGTTCCAAATTTCCTTCAATAGCGCCCAATTTATGATAATATTCGGCGGTCATGTCGATAAAATCTTCCAGGATTATTCCTTTGCGCTCTTCGTCAATGAGCTTTTGTGCATATGGTGTGTTAAGGAGCCTACGGATTCTCCCCAGTCCCCTGCCAACAATGACGGTAGAAGTATCTTCGGCATGTGTAATCAGCTGCTTATAAATAGTATGGAACGGCGCTTCCCTCACCGTAATAAAACGGGTGCCCATCTGGACGCCGCTTGCCCCTAATGCGAGTGCAGCGGCCAGGCCGCGCCCATCGGCGATGCCGCCCGCGGCCACGACCGGTACGGCAACGGCGCTGGCAACCTGCGGGATGAGCGCCATCGTTGTAGTTTCAAACGGGGAATTGATTCCGGCTGCTTCGTAGCCTTCCGCCACTATGGCATCCGCGCCTGCTTCTTGCGCATTTCTAGCATGCTTTACGGATGCGGTGACAGCGAGCACCTTGACTCCCTCGCCGTGGAGCTTTGGGATGAATGGGGCCGGGTTGCCCGCGGACAATGAAACAACCGGAACTTTATGCTTTAGTACAAGGGAAAGAATCTCCTTCCCGTAGGGCGAAACGCCGATTGGTACATTGACGCAAAAAGGATGGCTGGTTCTCGCCTTTGTTTCTATAATCATTGTTTCCACTTCATCAGGTTCCATCGTTCCCGCGCCTATCGTACCAAGTCCTCCGGCTTCCGAGACGGCGGCGGCCAATTGGGCATTGCTTATATTACCCATGCCCCCCTGGATAATCGGAAAACGGATTCCGAGCAGTTTTGCTAGCTTATTCACAAATTCCATCCTTCCGTTCAGAAAGCGTTATAGTGTATCCCGTTCACTCGATGATAAAAGGATGTTCAAGAACATCGTAATCCTCATCGCGTTCCTCAAGCAGATTTCCTTCCTTGAAAACTTCTTCGAAAAAACGTGAAGCCGGCTCGGCAAGCTCCTTGTAATAATCGGAAAACAAGGATGCAGCATGGCCCCCCAGCCAATTATCCGGAAGCAGTTCCTCGGGCAGTCCAGGGTCAATGAACAGGAATTTCCTGTATTCATGGACAAGCTTTGTTCTCTCGACAAAACATTCTGCATCGGACATATGCCCTTTGAGAATCATATTTTTGCCAATAATGTACTTCTGGCTGTATTCCTGGATGAAATCCTGGTACCGATGATTGATTTCCCCGAGATCCCAGCATTTCTCGACGAGCCGGATATTTTCCTTCGGCCCTTTGTATTCCGCTGCGAAAAAATCAACATAATCGGCGATTTGATACTTATCGATTAGGTCGTACACTTCGTTTTCAAGCGGATTGGCCGAAATCCATGAACTGTTTGAAAGTGTGCCAAACCCGCTCCAGACGAGCTCCTTCCTGAGTTCATCCCTTACATTCCTGATTTCTTCCGGAATGGAATACATCAGGATCCGCCATTTACCGTCCCAGGCTTCAGGTTTTAATTTGAAAATCCTTCTTGCGGCTTCTTCAATCCGCCTTACGCCGCGGGGAGTCAGGGAATAATAGCTTTTGTTTCCCGATTTTTCGGCCTGGACCCAGCCCTGCTTATTCATCCTGGAAATGGCCGCGCGGACGGCCTGGCTGTTATGGCCGAACTCCTCGAGCAGCCTGATTAGGCTCCCGATCCAAATTTTGTTCCCGTAGTGGGAAATGTAGTCGCCGTAAAGCGTAAAAATCATTGATCTCGTATTCACTGTTCTGCTCACCTTTTCAAGATGCTTAGGAAATAATATTATTGCGATTCCAAATGGGGAAATTTATTAAAAAGAAAAAAGTAGGATCATAAATTGTATATTCTAATGTAACCTTGCGGTTGATTTCCGCTCCGGGCACACGCTTTCCGCGGGGCGTCAGTGGAGCCTCCTCGGCGGTTGCGCCTGCGGGGTCTCCAATTTGCCGCTGCATCCCGCAGGAGTCGGTGCCCTCCGCTCCAATCAACTTACTTCCAAACCAATGATGATGTTAACATCCTATAAAGTATCGGCGCATAGCCAGTTTTCACCCGGATTAAGCATCCTGTTTATCTGGTAACAATCATGACTTGAAATGCAATGTTGTTACAGATCGTGGTCTTAAGCTTGTCGGGGCTGACCACTAAGAACGAGCTCCTTTGATTAATCATCGCAGAGACACAAAGGAAAGTTTCCTAGAATAAACATCCCAGAGACAGGCGGTTTATACTTGTCACGAAGGCGCTTCCACTTTTTACTTTCCCACTACGATTGTTTCTGATTTTTCAAGACAAGTCAATAATAATTGTCCGGGAGCTCGACAATCGAGGCGATGCCCTGGCCCACCCCGACACACATTGTCGCAAGGCCGTAACGGGTTTTGCGCCTGTTCATTTCGTGTACCAATGTGGTCAGGATGCGGGCTCCGCTTGCTCCAAGCGGATGGCCAAACGCGATGGCTCCGCCGTTTACGTTGATTTTTTCAGATGGGATACCCATTTCCTTTATACAAGCAAGTGCTTGCGAGGCAAATGCCTCATTCAGCTCGCACAATCCGATATCGTCCGGATGCAGCCCTGCCCTTTGCAGCGCCTTTCTCACTGCGGCAACCGGGCCGATGCCCATCACTCTTGGTTCTACCCCCGCGGCCGCCGAAGCAACGTACTTGGCCAGCGGCTTAAGGCCAAGTGCATCCGCCTTTTCCGAGCTCATTAACAATAGGGCCGATGCGCCATCGTTTACCCCGGATGCATTGCCGGCCGTTACCGTTCCACCAGGGAATAAAGGCTTCAGCTTCGCAAGCTTTTCGATTGCAGTCTCCGGGCGTGGATGTTCGTCCTGCTCGACGATGATTTCATTTCCTTTTTTATCCGTGTAATGAACTGGTACAATTTCATCACGGAAGACACCGTTTTCCATTGCCGCCTTTGCTTTCAATTGGCTCTGCAAGGCGAATTCATCCTGTTCCTGCCTGCCGATTGAGTATTCCCTGGCGACATTTTCGGCTGTTTCCGGCATGCTATCGGTACCAAACCCCTCCTCCAGCTTTTTGTTGATGAACCGCCAGCCGATGGTCGTGTCGAACAATTCCATATTTCCTCGAGGGAACCCGGATTCCGGCTTTGCCATTACAAAAGGTGCCCGGGTCATGCTTTCCGTTCCACCGGCGATGAAGATGTCCCCTTCCCCAGCCAATATGGCCCTTGCCGCATAATTGACTGCGTCAAGGCCCGAACCGCAAAGGCGATTGATTGTCGTACCTGCTACATCTACTGGAAGGCCTGCCAGGAGGGCGGACATCCTGGCGACATTTCGGTTATCCTCCCCCGCCTGATTGGCGTTTCCGAATACCACTTCTTCGATTTCCATTGGGTTTACAGCGGAATTACGTTCAACGAGAGCCTTGATGACAACTGCACCAAGGTCATCCGGCCTCATCATCTTTAATACGCCATTGTATTTCCCGATTGGCGTCCGAACCGCATCAATAATAACAGCTTCCCTTATTTTCAAAATAGATTACCCCCGGATTTTAAGACTCTGTCCTGTTGCGATAGTCGTATACGCCCCTGCCTGCCTTCCTGCCGAGGCGGCCTGCCTTTACATATTGCTCCAGCAGCGGGGCGGGACGGTATTTTTCCCCAAGCTTCTCGTGAAGATATTTCAGGTTGTTCAGCCTTGTGTCAAGGCCGACAAGGTCGCCAAGCTCGAAGGGTCCCATCGGGTAATTCAAGCCGAGCCGGATAGCTTTATCGATTTCTTCGGGACTACCTACCCCTTCCTGAAGCATATAAAAAGCTTCATTCCCTACAAGGGCGCTGATCCTGCTCGTTACAAAGCCGGGGAATTCATTGACGACAACCGTTTCCTTGCCCATCTTTTCGGCTGCTCGCCTAATTTTCTCCGCTGTGTCGTCGCTCGTTTCAAGCCCCCGGATGATTTCAACAAGCTTCATTTTATGGACAGGATTGAAAAAATGCATGGCAATGACCTTTTCCGGCCGGTTTGTAAATGAACCGATTTCCGTCGGGCTCATCGTGGATGTATTTGTTGCAAAATAACAGCCTTCCGGAGCATGCCGGTCAATCCTTTCAAAAATGTCCTTTTTGATCGAAAGAACCTCTGGCACAGCTTCAATAATCAGGTCGGCTGTTTTGGCGGATTCCTCCAGCCCGGTTGAATAGGAAAGCCTGGCGATTCCTTCGTTCATTTCGATATCAGTGAGCTTGCCCCGTTTTTTCGCCCCTTCAAAAATGGACAGGATGTCTTCCTTTGCTGCATCAAGCTGTTCCTGCCGAATGTCCACTAAAGTAACGCGGTAGCCTCCCGCCGCACTTACATAAGCAATTCCACGCCCCATGACTCCAGACCCGATGACAACGACGTTTTCCATACGCATCGCCTTCCTTCCTCACTCTTTTGAAAACAGCGACAAGCACCTTTTTCAAGGTGCCCGGCTTATTGTATTTACGTTTTGCGCAGACCCTTTAAACGCCAAGCGGGTTTAACGGCTTTGGACCATAGTAAGAGATAATGCTCTTTGTTTCTGTATACAAATCAAGCGTCTCGATGGACAGTTCCCTGCCAAATCCAGATTGCTTATAGCCTCCGAACGGGGTGCCAGGGAAGGCGGAGAATGGACAGTTGACCATGACGATGCCGGCCTGGATTTGTTTGGAAACCCTTGTGGCCCGGCCGTAATCCTTTGTCCAGATGGCGGAGCCAAGCCCGTAATCACTGTCGTTCGCAAGCTTGATTGCTTCTTTCTCATCGGAAAATTTCATTACAACAACAACCGGCCCGAAAATTTCTTCGCGAACGGCTTTCATGCCATGATTGACATTTGTCAGAATTGTTGGCTCATACCAGTAGCCCTGTTCGTAGCCTTCAACTGTCGCTTCCCGGCCGCCTGTTTCCGCCACTGCCCCATCTTCAAGCGCCGATTTTACATAGCCGTCAATTACTTCCAGCTGCGAACGGCTGATGATTGCGCCGACGTGTGTGCCAGCTTCAAAAGGATTGCCAAGCTTGAGCTTTTTCGTCTTGGCGATAAATTTCTCCATGAATTCATCGTAAATGTTTTCGTGCACATAAAGCCTTGAGCGTGCTTCGCATGACTGGCCGCTGTTATAGAAGATTCCAAAGAGCGAGCCATCGACTGCGGCGTCAATGTCGGCATCGTCGAAAACGATATTCGGCGATTTGCCGCCTAGCTCCAGTGTTACGCGTTTCAGCGTCTTGGATGCTTTTGCCATGATATCCTTCCCAATCGGGGTCGAACCGGTAAAAGCGACTTTATCTACCTTTGGGTGTTCAACGAGGTAATTGCCAATCTCGGAGCCCGCGCCCGGAAGGATATTGACGACGCCAGCCGGAACTCCTGCTTCAATGCATATTTCCCCAAGGACAATAGCCGTCAGCGGCGTGAGGGAAGCCGGTTTTACTACAACCGAACAACCTACCGCGAGCGCGGGGGCAATTTTCCAGGCAGCCATCATTAATGGATAGTTCCATGGGATGATTTGCGCGCAGACGCCGACAGGCTCTTTTTCAGTAATATTCTGGAACGCACCCGGCATGCTGTTGACCGCGCCTCGGTGGCTGACAATTGCGCCTGCGTAAAATTCAAAATCTTCGATTGCCTGCATCACCTGGCCCTGGGCAGCGGACATCGATTTCCCAGTATCAAGAATCTCCAATTCTACAAGTTCATTAAACCGCGAACGCATGATTGAAGCGATTTTATTCAACGTCCTGGAACGTTTATTTACTGGGGAGCGACGCCATTTGCCGTTATCGAACGCATCCCTGGCAGCCTGGACGGCGCGTTCCCCGTCTTCAATGGACGCTTTGGCGACACGGGCTATTTCCTCGCCTGTAGCGGGGTTAATGGTGGCGTATGTTTCACCGGAGTGGCTGTCGGCACGCTCACCATTGATAATCAGCTGGTATAGGTCCCTCTTCATTGCAAGCGTCTCGAATTTTTGCTCTTTTACTGTAGACATTGTTCCAACTCCTTTTTTGATTGATTTTAAGGGAGATAGAATAAGTGAAGGTTATTCTCCTTTAAAGACGGCTTTCCGTTTTTCGAGGAATGCCTGAACTCCTTCTTTATGGTCTCCTGTCAGGCTCGCAATCCTCTGGCTCTGGGCATCCCTGTCCAGGAACTGTTCGATTCCCGATCCCCAGCTTGCTTTCAGGTTGCGTTTGATCAGGCCGATTGCTTTCGTCGGCATCGCCGCAAGCCGGTCGGCAAAGGCGGACGTTTCATCGGAAAATTCCTCTACCTGTACGACTTTCGTTGCGAGGCCGATGCGAAGGGCTTCCTCGGCACTGATTTTTTCACCGAGCACAGCAAGTTCAAGCGCTTTTGCATGCCCGACAAGACGCGGCAAATAATAGAGGTTCCCGGCATCCGGCAGAAGCCCGACATGAATGAAAGCCTGGATAAAACTTGCCTTTTCGGATAAAATCCTGAAATCGCATGCGAGGGCAAGGCTCATTCCCGCCCCTGCAGCGACACCGTTCACGGCTGCCACAATCGGCTTTTCACACTTTTCAATTTCCAGAACCATTGGATTGTACCGGTGTCTGAGGACATCACCGTAGTCCGTGTTTTCGTCCACGTCCCCCAAATCCTGTCCGGAACAAAACGCCCTCCCTGCACCGGTGATAACAATGGCCCGGACGGAACGGTCCTTGGCAGCGGCACGAACCGCTGAAGCGACATCCTTATTCAGTTGGGCGGTAAAGGCATTCAGCTTATCGGGTCGGTTAAGGGTAATCCATGCGGTTTGCCCGCGTACTTCGTAAATGGCTGTTTCAAACATGCTATGTACCCTCCTTAAAGGCCTTTGAATTGCGCCTTTCTTTTTTCGATAAATGCCTTCATGCCTTCTTTTTGGTCACCAGAAGAAAACAATAATGAAAAATTCTTCCGTTCGAACTGCATCCCCTCATATATGGATGTGTCGATCGCTTTTAGAACAGATTCCTTAATAAATCGGACAGATAGCGGCGGCATCTTCGCAAGCTCGCGCGCATACCGGGCTGTTTCCTCCATAAGCGCCTCGCGGGCGAACAACTGGTTGACGAGTCCGAAGTCCCGTGCTTCCTTTGCGGAAATACGCTTCCCTGTGAAAAGCCACTCCATCGCCTTTGTTTTCCCGACAAGCTTTGTCAGCCGGACGGTTCCGCCTGCGCCTGGCATTACTCCGAGAAGCACTTCAGGAAAGCCGAACTCCGCGTCCTCAGCGGCAAAAAGCAAATCGCAGCATAATGCCAGCTCGAATGCCCCACCGAGCGCAAACCCATGGACCGCGCCAATAATCGGCTTTTTAATCCACGCAAGACGGTCCCAATCCGTAAATTGATTGAGCAGTTCCATTTCAATCGCTTCCGCTTCGGCCATTTCATCAATATCAGCCCCGGCGGCAAAGCAGCGCCCCTTTCCGCTCAGGACAATGGCCTTGACCTCTTCCGCCCTGTCGAATTCTTCCATGGCGGCAAGAATTTCTGCGACCATGCCCCTGTTAAGGGCGTTCAAGACTTCAGGCCGGTTCAGCTCGATAAACGCAACGGACCCTTCCGTTCTTGTTTCAATAAAACGCGGCTGGCTACCCATTTACTTCCTCGCCAATCATCATCGTGACAAGATCGCCGGCAAAACCCATGACATCCTTCCCGGAAGCCCTTGCTTCGTCGCTCTTCATGGCGGCCTTGAAGGATGCCATGTCTTCGTAATACATTTCGCACATTAAATAATAGGCTGGCTCTCCCCCCATTGGGCTGCCGATGATCCTTGTTACGTCCATTTTCTTGAGGCCCGGGATTTTCGCAGTTAAGGGCCCGTGGGTGTTAAAATAATGGTCGTCAAACGCCTCTTTGTTCTCCGGATGCTTGTAAAGTGCGATCATTTTAATCATTTTTCATCTCTCCTCTATTTTAGTAGTAGGGCAAATCCAAGATTCGGTTTTGCCCAGAATATCCTTACATCAAGGTGGATACCGGCTTCATTGCCTCGAAAGGATTTTTGCATGAACGACAGTACAGGATGCTTCTGCAAGCCGTCGGACCGAAGATATTGTCGAGCGTCGTATACGGCGAACTGCAAAATGGGCAATCCACTTCCCATCCACCCGCTTCCAGCTGCCGCGGCGGAGGAGCAATCCCGAATTCCTTCAGACGTAAACGCCCAACCTCGGAGATCCGGTCGGTCGTCCAAACCTCGCTGTAAACGAAATTCACCACAATCTCTTTAATCCCATCTATTCCTTCGAGTGCCTTTACCGTATTTCCTTTAATTATGTCCAGGGCCGGGCAGCCAAGGAAGGTCGGTATTAGGGACACTTCCACCCTTGTACCGGAAACGATAACATTATGCAGCATCCCAAGGTCGACAATCGATACAGACGGAATTTCAGGGTCCATCACAGAATGAAGCGCTTTCAAAATTGTTTCTTTTGAAAGTATTTCTTGCGGTTTGTTCGCTTCCACAGCATTCATTCCTTTTGCCTGAATTTTTTCGTTACCAACCTGCCGCAGGGTCGAATCTGTATACTTCGCTAAGGACGGAGAGAGCATCTTCAAGGTCCTGTGTATGCTCCCCATCTCGACCGGAGCCGCCCGCCATTCCAAACTCGGCCGGGACTGATGCACCGATTTGCGAAAAAACAGGTTCCATCGTGGCAATCCACTGTTCCCTCAATTCCTGGCTTGTGGCGATCAACCCATGGTTTATGAATTCACCTTCCTTGCTTCCAAGGGCAAGGACATCTCCAAATCCGGCAAAAACTTTGGCCATGGCAGCCTCCATCCGTTGCCTTGCCTCCCCGCCCGAATTCATTAGCTGGGTGAACCATGTTTTCCAGTGGAGCTGGTGGTAATACAATTCCACATTCACCCTGGCTGCAGCTTCGGCAAGAGGGATATAACTGGAACGCATAAGGGATACCATTTTGTTCTTTTTGGCGGCCGTATAGAAATAATGGCGGACAACGGCAAATGCCCAATCGTAACGCGGCTCATTTAAATAAGTTCCTGTTCCGTTCACCATCTCCAGCAATATGGCGTTTTTTCGTTCCCGTGCCGGCCGGCCATGGGCCAGATCGTCCAAATTTCCCTCGCCCAACTCTTCTAGCAGCTTGTAAAAAATGGCCGCATGGCCCATCGTATCCTGGCTGATTGAAGAGAATGCCACGTCTTCCTCGATATGAGGGGCAAGGCCGAGCCACTCGGAGCCCCTGTAGGCGACAATAAAATCATCATCGGCCAGCTGGTAAAGCAGTTCGACGACCGCTTCCCGGTAGCCTTGTATGTCAGCCGCCATTTCCGGTGTTTTGATTGACATGTGCMCCCCCGCCTCCCCATGACATGATTTCCTTTTCATCGAGCATTTCCTGTTCATACTTGCGCCATTTCTTTTTCAAGTACCCATACCCTTTCGTATTCCGGTAATCCTTGTTGTCCAGGCGCTTCAATGTTTCCTTTTCCTCCGCGGTCATTTTGCGGATGGCCGCCCTTTTTACTACCCAGATATCAGCAACAGGTTCACGGCGCATGAAGTTCTCCTGCGCCATTATGAGGGCGAGCTCCTCATTTGGCGCAAGAAGTGAAAATTGATATTGGATTGGTGACGTTTCGGACCGTTTGCTGAAGACTTCATATTCCTGGTAAAAGCTGTTTTCCGGCAAATGCGCCCCTCCTTTCTTCTATTTCGATTTTCAGGCTATAACATTATAATTCTATGAATGTACCGGGGCTCCTAGTGCTTCTCTTACCCATGCGTTTGTTTCGTAGGAAATCTTCCGGAGCCTTAGGCGGTCTTCTGATTTGGGGCCTTTGTTTTTGATAATCTCCTTGAATCTGCTCCAGTCCGGCTGGCGGTAAATCCACTTTCCTGTTGTTGCATCAAAGCGCATTGAATCATCGGGAACCTTCAGACCGAGTGACAGCACCCTGGGAATGTATTTTGTAAAAAAGTCCTGGCGCAGCTCTTCATTTGTTTTTGTGCGGATTTTGTACTTAATCGTAATATCCTGCTTTGATGTACCGGTCGTCGAGGCATCCCCCGGACCGAAGAACATAAGCAAAGAGTCCCACCACCGGTTGAGTGAATCCTGGATCATCGCTTTTTGGGCATCCGTCCCTTCCGCGAGCGCGATGATGATTGACTCTCCGTGCTGGGCGTGGAATACCTCTTCCGCGCAAATCCTTTTCAGCGCCCTGGCATATGGTCCGTACGAGGCATCGAGCATATTCGTTTGGGTGATGATTGCTGCCCCGTCAACAAGCCAGCCGATCAATCCGGCATCGGCCCATGTTGGAGCTTCCATGTGAAAAACATTATGGAATTTCAAATCGCCGCTGAACAAATCTTGCATAATTGATTCGCGGTTTTTTCCATATGGCTTCATTAAATCCTCCGCTACACGGAGAAGGAGCTGGCCGTGGCCCATTTCGTCCTGTACTTTGGCCATGATGCCTAGTTTCCTTTTTAAGGATGGTGCCTTTGGAACCCATTCCTTTTCAGGCAGTGCCCCCATGATTTCGCTAATGCCATGCATGGAAATCAGCTTGATGAGCGTTTTCCGGTAATCTTCCGGCATCCAGTCATCCGCTTCAATTTTCTCGCCGGCATTGATCCGGTCCATAAAGTGATCGAGTTTTTCCTGCTCAGACAAATGGTTTTCCTTCGCCAACGTATACCCTCCCTATTCGGTAATTATATAACGGGTTTTAACCGCAGATGTTATATGGTGTTATATGTTTATTTCAAAAATAACTTCTTGATAGTGAAAAGTCAAATAATTATTCTGAAAATTGGTTTTATTCCTTAAAATAGGCAGTCCGCCACACAAAAAAATAGCCCTCCGCTAAATTGCGAAGGGCCCCAATATATAGAAAGAGGGTGAGAAACTAACAAAGTAATAAAGATTCAATTCTTTTCAAGGAAGGCATCAAGTTCAACATGGACAATTTCCAATTCTGCGCAGCCTTGGCTGGAATGCGTTTCAAGCAATTGATCAATATCGATTGTGACGAGTTCCATGTTGCACCTCCCTGCAGGTTTTACCACATAATACGGGGCTTACTAAACCTTTTTGGGGGTGACTGAGTAAAATATTAAAAATTTTTCAAAAAAGTTACCCCGATAAAAAAAGAACCCGGCAAATATGCCAGGTTCCTCCTGTATTAATGCTGTTCAGCCAGTTTCCGCTGCTTGAATTTTCCGGCGAAGATAACCGCTACAATGGTAATGATGACAAAAGCCCATTTTATAATTGGGTTTCCGTGAAAAAAACCAGCAAGGAAATTTTCTTCTGTAATCATACGGGCCGCAGTAAACGCCAGCACGCCTGCCCCGAAAGTAATAATAATGGGGAACCGTTCCATCCATTTCAAAATAATTGTGCTGCCCCACACAACAATTGGGATGGAAATGAGCAATCCGAGGATGACCAGAAGCGGATGTCCGTTCGCCGCCCCGGCGACAGCCAGCACATTATCGAGGCCCATTAACGCATCTGCAACGATGATCGTTTTTATCGCTCCCCAGAAGCTCGCTCCCGCCTTGATGTCATGCCCGCTTTCCTCGGTCAGGAGCTTGTACGCAATCCAGACAAGCAATATGCCGCCAACCAATCGGAGGCCTGGTATCATAAGCAGCCAAACGACAAGGATTGTCGCCGTGGCACGGATGATAATCGCGCCGACTGTCCCCCAGATAATCGCCTTTTTCTGCTGGTTCTTTGGAAGCCTCCTCGCCGCGAGCCCGATGACTATCGCATTGTCGCCCGCGAGGACAAGGTCTATGATGACAAGGGATAATAGCGCTGACCAAAACTGGGCTGAAAATAACTCCATTTCCTAATCACTCCATGACAATAATATTTGCTTTGTTTTTTAAAACTATTCCAATTCAAGCCTGTGCTTTTCCCTTAATGAATCCGGTGCGAGCTTAATCATTTGCTGAAGAATCAGGATCAAAATGCCGAAGTCGTCAATCAACCCAAAAAATGAAAAGAAATCGGGAATGATGTCGAACGGGAATAATAAGTATCCTGCAATAAGGCCTACCGACAATAGCTTCCTTTTTAAAGGGACCTTATCCGATTTAAAAAAATCCAGCAAAAATGGCCCGAACTTTTTTATCGTGAAAACCATCTTCATTCGTTTCCAAAATCTCCTCATCGTTTCACCTCATTCGATGTTGTTAAAAATGGTGTACGTTTACCCATTCCCTTTTGAAGAAGTGGATAAAAGTACATATTTTCCCAGTTTAAAAGAAAACAAAAGACCTTTACCGGCTAGCGGTAAAGGTCTCGCTTACAACGAAAAGTTGCCAGCAAAGCCGGGGATTTTTCCCGTCATGACGACTTTGCTGTCTTTAGCTACTCCCCTTTATGGGCTACAGTATAATTTTAGAAAAACAATCGCTTGCAGTCAAGGATTTTTGCCGCTGCTAAACATGGACTTACTATGGCTGGCTCTGCTACTGGCAAATCACGCCCGCTTTTTTCGCGGCTTTTTTAACGCTTCATACACAATCGGCACGATTACAAGCGTCAGCAGTGTTGAACTTGTCAGGCCGCCAATTACCGTCACGCCAAGCCCTCTTGAGATGACGCCGCTTCCTTCAACGCCAAGCGCAAGCGGAATCAAGGCGCCGATTGTGGCAATTGCCGTCATAAGGATTGGCCTTAGGCGCGTAACGCCCGCTTCAAGAAGTGCTTCCCTGACCGAATAGCCTTCTTTTTCCTTATTGATGACACGGTCGATCAGGACGATGGCGTTTGTCACGACAATCCCAATCAGCATGAGCGCACCGATCATTGCGGATATCGAAATCGTTTCCTTGGCAATTAGGAGCGCCACTAGACCGCCAATAACACTGAATGGCAAGGAAAATAAAATCGCAAACGGCGCTAGTGCACCTCCAAATGTCAGGACAAGGATAAAATAAACGATTGCGACCGCAGCCAGCATCGCCATTCCAAGCTGGGTGAACGATTCCTTGATATCTTCCGTTACACCGCCTGTTTTAATATCGACTCCGGAAGGCAAGGATAGCTTATCAACTTCGTTTTGGATTTCGGCCGAAACTTTTGCGACATCCTTCGTGCGCAGCTCACCGCCAACGGAAACGTATAGCTTTCCGTTCCGGCGATGGACGGTATCAGATGTCTTCCCTTTTTCCACAGAAACCAAATCGGAAATTTTCACATTGACGCCCAGTGGGGAGGCGACGGTTTGGTTTGTTACATCAGTGATATCCTTAAATTCCTTTTTGTCCGCCTGAATATATACAGTTATATCCCGGCCGTCCTTTTGGATAACCGCGGCGACAGGCCTTTCCCTTTCCTGCATGAGTGCCATGCCAACCTGGCCCGCAGTTAGGCCGAGCTTGCTTGCCTTGTTATGGTCAACTTTCAGGGCATATTCCTCATAGGAAGCGGAAATGCTCGTTTCAACATTTCTGAGTGAAGGATTTTCTTTCATGATTGTTTCAATTTTGGCGACTACCGGCTCAAGTTGCTGAAGATTATCGCCATACACATAATAGGTGATGCCATTGCTTGCACCAGCGCCGGAAAAGTCCTGGGTTGCCCACTCGCCTTTTTCGGTGCGGTCCTGAAGGGCTTTAACGACCCTCTCTTTTTCGCTTTCAAAGTCTTCTGTTTTATTATCATACTTGACGAAAAACATCGCCTGGTTGGAAGCTCCCGGGTTCATCGGGTTCCTTCCCCCGGCGGAATATTGTACAGTTTGGACGTCTTTCCTCTCTAAAAGGAAATCATTGGCCTTGGCAGCCGTATCGGCAACCTGCTCGAGCGTTTGGCCGGGAGCTGGGTTGAATGTCAGGATGGCCATTTTCTCTTCCTCGGAAGGTATGAAGCTCACCCCGATTTTTGGTACGAGAAGAAAACTTCCTGCCAATAGAAGGACAGCCATGCCAAATGTCACGATTTTATGATTCAGCGACCATTCCAAGATTTTTTTGTACGTTCCGGCCAATATCCCCGGTTTCTCTTCGCTATGCTTCATTCCGACCCCTTTTTTGAAAAGAGAATGGGCAAGCATTGGCACCAATGTTACCGCGACGAGAAGGGAAGCCATCAGCGCAAACACGATTGTTAAGGCGAATGGCAGGAACAGCTCGCCGATTTGCCCCTCGACAAAGCCGAGCGGAAGAAACACTGCGACGGTTACAATTGTCGATGAAAAAATCGGGATGAACATTTCGAGCGTGGCCGACCGGATTAGTTCTTTTCCTTCAAGTAATTCGGTTTTTAACGACATTCTTCTATATATATTCTCTATGACCACTATGGAGTCATCGATTACCCGGCCGATTGCGACTGTCATCGCGCCGAGTGTCATAATATTTAGCGTGATATCCATTTGCTTCAGCGCCAGGATGGCGATTAACAAGGAAAGCGGAATTGAGATGACGCTGATAATGGTAGATTTGAAGCTCCTCAGGAACAACAGAATAATAGCTACCGCGAACAATGCCCCGAATAATGCCTTGCTGAGCATCGTTTTAACGGATTCCTCTATCGGTGTCCCCTGATCGAATGTTATTGTAAATTCGGCATTCTTCCATTCTTTTTTGAATTTCTCCAATTCGTCCTTTACTTCATTTGCGACTTCGACCGTGTTCGCTTCCGGAGCCTTGATTATTTGAAGGCCGATTGACTCCTTGCCGTTCGTCCTTGAAATCGACTCAGCCCTGCCAACGATTTTCACATCGGCTAGTTCTTGAAGTTCTACAGTTGGCAGACCAGCCGTGAACGGATTGTCTGCTCCCTGTCCACCAGGAGACTGAGGCTGGCCGCCGGTTGAAGGAGTTGCCGCCGGGAGGGTTTGTCCGTTGGCTGGACCCTGTTGGCCTGGCTGCTGGGCATTGGCAGTTCCTTTTGCCCCTGCCGGATTAAAAGGATTTTGGCCTTGTGAAGGAGCTCCTGGCATTCCCTGGCCCATCGCCGCCTGCCCGGCTTCTCCTGATACAGAAGGAACAATCGGGATCTTCACCTTTTTTAAATCTTCCAAAGTTGTAATTTGTCCATCGACTACAATTGATTTTTGTGTTTCGCCGAGAGTATACAACCCAAGAGGCATGGAAACCGCTGACCCTTTAAGGAGTGAGCGGATCGTTTCTTCGGATAAGCCATATTGGGCCAATTTTTCTTTTTTGAAAACAAGCTGGCCTTCCTCAATGTTCTGGCCGGAAATCTGGACGGAGGCTACTCCCTCCAGACCCTCTAGCGCGGGTACAAGCTCGCCTTCCACTTCTTTTGTCAGTCCTGCAAGCGACTCGCTCTCATTAGAGATGCTCATTACGATAATTGGAAAGGCATTGAACGAAATCCGTGAAACTTCCGGTTCCCCCGCCCCTTCCGGAAGCTGGAATCCGCTTAAAGCCTCATCTGCCTCGCGCTTTGCTTCCTCCATATCCTTTTTGTAGCTGTATTCAATTTGAAGTGAACTTGCATTTTGATACGAGCTGGAGCTTACATTTTTCACGCCGTCAAGATTTTGGAGGCGTTTTTCCAGCGGCTCGGAAAGTTTGGCCGCGACTTCTTCCGGTGACGCTCCAGGGAGGATGGTGGTTACCGTAATGACAGGTATCGTAATATCAGGCAAGGTTTCAAGTTTCATCCTAATCCCGGAATAGAGTCCCGCGACCGTGACCATAATCGTAAGCAGCCAGATGGCAAACTTATTTTTCAACGAAAAATCAATGACGTGTCTCAAAAATATGTACTTCCTTTCGAATGCTTTGAATTTTCTTCCAAGCTTCACTATATCGGCTTCTGCTCTTTCGGTCAATGCATAAAGTGTGAAAGAAATGCTCGAAAAAACTGCTTTCTGATTGGGCCGGTTCACTCAACAGGGCAGATCAATCACAGCTTTTCGCTTACAGAGCCGCACCAAAAGGAATAAGGGATGGCAAGCCGCCATCCCCTTTCTAATTCCACCCTTTTAAGGATGAAACAATTTTATTCTTTACGTATGTTCCAAGTGCTTCCCCGCCCTTTTCCGGATTTTGCTTCTTCCATTCGTTGTAGCTGGCGATCCCAATCAGAAGGGTGCCGGCTGCAAGGAGATAGCCCCACCACGGAAGATTACCCCAAAATGGCCTTGTCTGCAGGAACAAATTAAGGAGCAGCACGCCTGCACCGGTAATGAAGTATGATTTTATCCGGTAGTACATACCGGCAAGCAATGAAACAAGTGACAATGTCCCGAGGATGAGGGCGTCGTACACCGTGTTGCTTGCTAGTCCGTCCTGGATGAGGACGATTGATGTGGAAATGAGGACCGCCCACTGAAGTTTACTGGTAAGCTGGCTGTACCGGCCCTTCATTGTTTTCCTTAAAAAGATGATTAGCGCGATAAAGGGAATGACATAGGCTTCCCGTTCAAATAGCCCGGGAATCGACAGTTTATTGATTACCCCGTAATAAGGCTCAAGCAAATAGGCTCCCGCGAAGAACGGGACGAAAAACCCGATTGTTTTCCCGGTCCTCTTTCGTTGCAGCAACAATGTAAACGAAATAAGCAGTCCGGGAAGAGCAGCCATCCAGATGCCTTCCCCACCAAGCGAATAGAGCGAAGCATAATAAAGAAAAGCTCCCATTGTATACCAGTCGAATTTTGAATGTTCGATTTCGCTGCCGATCTTCAGCAAACGTGGATAGACAAAATACCCAATACCGGCATGGGCAAGCCCTATCGCAGCGGTAACGGTAAAAAACCATTCCTCTTTAAGCCTGGCACCTGACAAATACTCCATTGTAGCGAAAAATAAAAACAATACCGGTAAAATTCCGGCCAGCTCCCATTTTACCTTATGCAGGAAGGCCAGCGTCGCCGCAACATAAACAACAGTAACCGCGTACGGAAGGATTGTGAATGGATATGTGAATATGACCGCGGCGATTCCGGTTATGGAAAGGACCGCGAGAAAATACTCGGTCTTCCGTTTCAATTCTGTTTTTAAAAGCAGCCATGCAAAGAAGATGAGGAAGCTCGCAACCGGAAATTCATAACTGCCTGAATAATCGGTAATCGCCAAATCGAATGCTTTGCTGACTGTCAGGAACAGAGTTGTGTATGCGCTGTATAAAAACATCGTCTTCTTCCAACTGGCTTCAGCCAAAAAGCAGGAAAGCCCGTAAATGGCGATGGATGCAAAAAGGCTGTAAAGGGACCATTCAGGAAAAGCAAACCACGTAAGGATTAACGAGAGCGGCAAGACAATATGTCCTGACCATGCATATCCCGTATGCAAAAGGACATCTTTTTTCCTCAGTAGCCATGAAAGAACCAAGAGTATGATTGCCCCGAGCGGCCCGATCAGCGATTTTGCAAACCCGCTAAATTGCAGTTGTGAATAGGCTGAAGCAACCACTGAAAAATAGAAACCGAGTGTAACGGTACTGATGAGCAGGGCCACAAGCCGAACACGATGCAGCCTATAAAGCAGGAAGTACATTCCCAAGCCGCCGAGGACAAGTGCCGGACGGACGAAAAGTGGATCAACCTCCCAGAATGCGGATGCTATAAGGCCCGGGGTATACAGGATTTGTGCTGTGTAGAAGAATGAGCTAGCCAGTTCCCGGTCCCCTTTTTTCTTCCATATAAACGATGCTCCAAGCAAGAGAACAGCGCCAGCCGCGTAGGAGGTTGGATAGCCGTAATCTGTTCTGAAGGTTTCCGATTCAATCATAACCTTTTGGCAGAAAGCAAGGACCGATAATCCCGCGGAAACTGGGACTGCCCAAATGGACACACTCCTGAGCACAGATCTCATTTCTAAATGCCTTACAAGGAATGCACATCCAGATAAGAATAAGAGCATGGTCCCGAGTTCGAACCATTCCCGCAATCCCAAGGCAAGCAGGATTGATAACAGCATAGCGGCCAAACCAAGGTCCCTTGCCGGCAAATTTAATGGCGCCAATTCCTTCTTCGTGGCCAGTAAGCCAATGGCCAAAAACAATAAAGCTCCGGAAAAATAGATTCCGGTTTGCTGGCTGATTCCGAAAACATATTTTCCAAACAAGGAAGCAACTTCGTAAAATGCCGTCCCAAGAAACGCTGCGCTTAAATAAGGGAATGCCGGCTGTTTCTCCGCATGGGAGAGATAAAGGAAATTGCCCGCAATGATAACATAAGCAAGTAAAAGTACAAATGAAGGTTCTCCCGCCTTAAGGAACATTCCTTCGAGCGAGATGTAAAAGAAAGCTAGGATGGAAACGATGGCGCTCGTATACCGGAAAACCGTATCCAGCATCATATTTCCTTTCAAACCCTTAGGAATGAATACAAAGCCAAATGCGATGGCTGCGTAAAAAATGGCACCCGCTTCATCAAGGAAGGAATGTTCAATCAACTGGTATGCCCCATACACGGCCATTGCACTGAAAACAAAATGATACTCTTTTTTCCCGCTAACAAACATCATGGACAGGTAGATGGCCGCGGTCAGAAGGAGATTAAAACTGTAAATGAGTTTGCTGTCAAAGAAAAACAGCATTAGCAAAGTTGACACGACAAGATTGGCCTGGATAAAGACCGGAAACTCCTTAAGAAACAATGCTATCGATGCCCTGCCACGCAATTTATAGAATAAGATGATGATTGCCGCATTATAGCTCATGATGCCAAGATAGAAATAATCGATTGCCAGGTGGAAGGATGCCAGCAAAAATCCAGCTGCAACAGAAAACGCGATAAATGAAAACCAAACGAAAAGCCGCGATTCAATCCTTTTTGCAAAAAACACATACGCTGCCGCGGGGAGGATACTGCCTATAAATCCGAGCAGGAACTTCCCTTCACCGGTTACGGACAAATATGGACCTAGCAGGCCAAACCAGCCTAACGAAAGGACGAATATGGGCAAAAAAAGGCTTCCAAGAACGATGAAGGCAAACGCCGTCTTTTCAATCTTTAGTATTCTGGAAGACAAATAGGCGAATCCGTAAAAAAGGAGTGATACGAGTCCAATCGCGCTGCTTTTCATCACAGGGGTCATTGTTTCCCAATTGCTTGTTGCAACGAACAGGCCGCCGACAAGGAGGAAAATGACCCCGATATTTAGCAGCCAGGATATATTACGTTCCCTGATTTGTTCGTTCGTCAGGACTCTTTTAGGTTTTTTCGGAATATCAGGCTCCTTTGGTATGTGCTGGTGCGGAGAAGTGCTTACAGGGCTTGGCGCAGACGGCTGCTTAACAGCCTGGGCCTGGCGGGCTTGTATGCTGGCTTCTTCCCTTTTCCTGTCTTCCTCCAAGAGGTCCTGGTGGTAGTGGAAGTGGGCATTGGCTACTTCCTCAACAATTTCGGGGCTTAAATAGCCTTTTTCTTTCATATTAAAAAGTTCCCGCCTGAATATCCTTCTTGCCTCGCTTCTAAAATGAGGTTCCATCGAGCATCCCCCTGGTAATCGGATTTTTTATGTAATCGAGGAAAAACAATCCAGCACTTTCCCCTATAGTGTAATTTTACACATTTAGCAAAAAAACTCAATCCTTTTTTCAAATCCGAATTGTTGAAAATTGTTTAAATGGGCTTCAAACTGGAATTCTAGGTTAAATTAAAGGATTTACGACTTCAGGAAAAGAAGTACTACAGGGAGAACTTTTAGGAGGAATTAGAACATGGATCAAAAGCTTCGTGATTATTTTGTTGATAATAGGGAAAGGCAGTTAAACGAATTGAAAGAATATCTTGCGATTCCAAGCGTTTCTGCTCTTCCCGCCCATAAGGAGGATATGGTAAAGGCAGCGGAATGGACAGCAGATATGATGAGAAAAATCGGACTAGAAAAAGCGGAAATCCATACTGGGAAGGGCCACCCTATCGTATATGGCGAATGGATGAAGGCTCCGGGAATGCCTACCGTCCTCGTATACGGCCATTATGACGTCCAGCCTGTGGATCCGGTGGAATTGTGGGAAACGCCTCCATTCGAAGCTTCGGTCAGGGATGGAAAACTGTATGCACGCGGTTCAAGTGATGACAAAGGCCAAGTATTCATGCATTTAAAAGCCGTGGAGGCGATTTTGCATACACATGGACAGCTCCCGGTAAATATAAAGTTTCTGATTGAAGGCGAGGAAGAAATCGGGAGCCCGACCCTCCCTGCTTTCGTTGAAGAGAATAAGGAACTCCTCGCGGCGGATGTCCTTGTCATTTCCGATACGACACTGCTTGAACGGGGCAAACCGGCAATTGTCTACGGCCTCCGTGGTATGACTGGAATCCAAATTGATGTAAAAGGCGCTTCGGGAGATTTGCATTCCGGGCTATACGGCGGCGCAGTCCAGAATCCAATCCATGCCATCGTTGAAATCCTTTCTTCCATGCGCGCGAAAAATGGCTATATCACGGTAGACGGTTTCTACGATAAAGTCAGGGAACTTACCGCGGAGGAGCGCTCTGAATTCGCGAGCCTTGGCCAAAGTGAAGACACAATGGCCAGCCAGCTTGGCGTGCCCGAGCTTTTTGGCGAGGAAGGCTTTACTGCACTTGAGCGAATTTGGACGAGGCCGACGCTTGAAGTGAATGGTATTTATGGAGGTTTCCAGGGTGAGGGCCTGAAAACGGTCATTCCTTCCGAAGCTCATGCAAAGATAACCTGCAGGCTTGTTCCTGATCAGGACCCTCAGGAAATCGCGGACCTGCTCGAAAGCCATGTTAAAAAAGCTGCGCCAAAAGGGGTCACAGTTTCCGTCACCCAGTTTGACAAAGGCGCGCCATTCCTCACTCCTTTCGACCATCCTACCATCCAGCTGGCTGGAAGGGCGTATGAAGAGGTGTACGGAGTCCCGACTTCCTATATACGCGGCGGCGGATCGATACCGGTTGTCGCATCTTTTGCCGAAATCCTAAACGTTCCAATTGTGATGATGGGATTCGGCTTGTCGGATGAGAATTTCCATGCACCAAATGAACATTTCAATCTCGAAAACTTTGATAAAGGCCTTGAAGTAATCGCCCGGTACCTCTTTAAACTGGACGGGAACATATAGGAAACTTACTATCAGCGCGGATTATGGGTGATAGTTTGCATCAGTATAGAAAGGGCAGCCCTACTCGAAAAGGGCTGCCCTTTCTGTTCATTTGTCGTCAACAAACTTCCCGTGGTCCGGAATTGCGATGTCATCAAATTTTTCAACGAGAAGCGCGAGGTTTTCCCGTAAAGTATCCCCTGTCATCGGGCGTCCATGCCCAGTGATGGCGACGTTCGGTTTCAGGGCAGCAAGTTTTTCGACAGAAATTCTTGCTGCCTCCCAATCAGGTGTTAGATAACGCGGAGGCCCGCTGATTTCCTGCTCTTGGGTGAACACTTTATACAACGATTCCTGTTTAACAGTCACAAAGGCATCCCCGGCAATGAGGGCCCCATCTTTTTCACGGAATAAAGAAATATGTCCCGGTGTATGGCCTGGTGTATGGACCCATCGCCATCCTTCCATAAACGGGACAGTCCCATCCTCCGGAAGCACCTCTACATGGCCGTCAATTGTGATGGCTTCATTCGGGTAATAAGGAGAAATCTTTGCAAGCAAGCCTCCCTCCACCGTCGGATCCGGTTGAGGATAGTCCTCCACTCCCGTTAAAAATGGCAGTTCAAGCTCGTGCGCATAAACTGGCATTCCCCATTTTTCGATAAGTTCGGTTATACCCCCAATGTGGTCAAAATGGCCATGGGTTAGTATAAGCGCCTTTGGCGGGTTGTTTTTGCCGAATCTCTCTTCCGCTTCAGCAATAATATTGTCACCGGACCTTGGCATTCCGGCATCAATAAGTACCCAGTCATTGCCCTCACCAGGATAGCCGTAAAAAACGACATTCACAATTTGGAAAGGGAAATAGTACAAGTCACTTGTTACTTGCTCGCCGATACCGCTGTCTATGCTGGTCATCGGAATAAATCTTTTTTCCGCTTTGTTCTCCATTGTAAAACCTCCAGTTCCTTTTGTGCTCTGTTTCCTTATACCCGCTCTCTGTTCATTTATTCACAAAAAACGAACGGAGCAGCTTTCTGACGCTAGGCATTCCTAATACGAAAAAACTGTTATTTGAGGCTGTTTCCGGAGTTTGGTATACTTTATAGAAAATAATCCAATATGGAGGCAATATGCTGACTTTTCAAGAAAAACTCGCAATTATCGAAGCGTTCCCTGAACTGGAACGCAAGAACGTGTCATTGGGCCGTGTGAACTTCCAATTTGAAGGAAGCCGGACCGATAAGAAAAATGTTGTTTACCATCTTCATCCGAATGGAAACGGTTTTGTTTATGCAGGCGGCCTGGATGGCTATCAGACTGATGAAAAAGGGCTTGTTAATATTAGGGATTTTTCCGCTGAGGAACTCAAATCCGTGGTTGCAAAATCAATTTCACTTTTGTCCGGCAGCGATGAAGTACCGTCAACTGTTTCTCGCACAGAGCCTGAAAGATGGGCCAATAAGCGGAATGATGTCCTCGTTGTCGCGCACGAAGACGAATTATGGAATGTGTATTTTGGCGCAAATCTGGAGGAAAGCTTTGGAACGTACCGGGAAGTGGAAGACTATATGGCGGAAGAAGGATTTTCAAAAAAAGGATAATATCCATTCAGCCTTTTAACAAGAAAGGATTCTGTCCATAATAATTAAACGCAAGAGGCCGGTCCGCTACTTAGCGGGCCGGCCTCTTAATTTTATTTGTTGCTTTGACTAATGAATAACGGTAAATGGCTTCCATTCATCCGGAAAAAGGTGCAAATACTTAGGCTGGAGGAAACGGTCATCAATCAAAAGTATGGTCCCGCTGTCCGTCTCGGAACGGATCAACCTTCCACCTGCTTGAAGCACCTTAACCATCCCCGGAAAGGTGTACGCGTAATCATACCCATTCCGCTCTGTAGATGAGTAGTGCTTTTTTAACAAATCGCGCTCAAACGAAAGCTGTGGAACACCTGGCCCTACTATAATCACCCCATTAAGGCGATCGCCAGGAAGATCGATTCCCTCTGAAAAAATACCACCAAGAACGGCAAGGCCAATTATGCCGGTATTCCCGCATGCTTTAAAATGCGATAGGAACTCTTCCCTTTCTTCTTCAGCCATATTGGATTTCTGAATGATACAGTCAACTTCATGCCCCGTCCCAAGGCACTCCGCTACCTTCTCCATAAATTGATAGGAAGGGAAAAAGCAAAAATAATTACCCGGCCTTTCATCCAAAAGCATCCGGATCGTTTCGGCAATGCGATTATAGGAACGATCCCTGTCCCTGTAACGGGTGGACAAAGGCTGAATAAACACATCCGTCTGGCAGGGATCGAATGGAGAGGGAACGGACAGAAACGGATCGCCCACTTCCCCGCCAAGCACTTCCTTGAAATAGTCGGACGGAACGAGCGTGGCAGAGAAGAAAACTTTTGCCCTGAAGCCCTTTCCGGTTTTCCTAAGCAATTCCGAAGGATCAAGGCAAAAGAGTTTCAGAGAAAATTCCCCTTGCTTCATTTGGGTATAAATGGCGAACCGTTCATCGGCCACCCCTTCGGTTCTTAAAAAGTTTTGGGCGTTAAAATATGCCTCAAGCAGGATTTCGTCGGGAGCGGACTCGGCAGCAAGCTGAATTTCGGCTTCGCTGATAAACTTTCTTACGGTGTCCCCAAGCCCTTCAGGCAATTCCTCCAGGAGACTTTCCCTTTCACCGGCCGTCCTCTTTTTCGCTTCGATAAAATATTGGTTGAGCTCTGAAGCAGCCTTTGCCAAACTATTGTTTATTGGCTTGTATCCCCTTTTCACCGAAAGAAACAGAGACTTGTCAAGTGAGGCGGAGAACATCTCCCTGGCTCGGTCGGGAAGATTGTGGGCTTCATCGACAAGGAGTGCCGCCCGTTTCTTCTTTTCATCGAAAAGGCGCTTAAGCGAAACACGCGGATCGTAAATATAGTTGTAATCGCAAATGACCACATCGGCCAGATAGGCTAGATCAAGCGAAAATTCAAAAGGGCAAATACAATGTTTCCGGGCAAATGCCTCAATTTGTTCCTTGCCTAAAAACGTCCCATTTTCCAAAATATCGAGGACAGCCCCGTTAATCCGATCGTAATAGCCCTCGGCAAACACACAATTCCCTGGTTGGCAGCCCTGTTCTTCATTGAAACACGTTTTCTCCTTTGCAGTCAGGGAAACGGAGGTCAATTGCAACCCGCTGGCTGCCATAACGCTCAGTGCCTGTTCGGCGGCTTTTCTGGTCGTCGTCCTTGCGGTAATATAAAAAAGATTCCCGATTTTCCCCTCCCCAAGCGCCTTTATCGCTGGGAAAAGTGTTGAAATCGTCTTTCCGATGCCGGTTGGTGCGTTTACAAATAAGTTCCCACCTTCATTTATTGTCCGGTATACAGAAGCGGCAAGCTTCTTTTGCCCCGGCCTATAAGCAGGGAATGGAAAGGCAAGCAGCTGAGCGGTTTCTTTCCGCCTTTCCTGTAGGGAAATCGTTAGTTTGGCGTATGGGGTGAAATCTATAAGCAGCTGCTGAATAAACTCATGAAGTTCATTTATTGAAAAAACGTGATTAAAATGTTTTTGCTCATATGTCGCCCTTTGAACATATGTCAATCTTACTCCGATTTGGCCAATACCCTGTTCGGCAGCCACACAATACGCATAGCAAATCGCCTGTGCCCAGTGGACAGGATAGGAGTCTTGTTCAATCGCATCGAGATTTAGTGTTGTCGACTTGATTTCATCGATTACCAATTGTCCGTCTTCAACAAGCAGGCCGTCACAACGTCCATCAATGATAAAATCAATGTCTTCGTGCCGGATCAGCAGCCGCAGCGGCACCTCTTTTTGGTCACCCTCTTTATACCCTTTTTGCACAAACTGATGAGCTTTCGTACCCTCGGCCATTGCAGCTGCCGCCCCAATTCCGGTTTGAATACTGCCGCTCCGGTATACGTATTCCGCAAGCGCCCTTGCCGATATTTGGAACTCTGCCATTTTGTTTCCCCTTTGGCGAATATATGTTCTTTTAATCGTACCATATAAAAGGGTAAAGCGAAAAGGAAAAGGCGAAGGATTTGCTCCTTCGCCTTTTTGCTATTCAGTGGTTTCTTCTACGGGAATATCTTCCTTAATGTATTCATAGTCATTCGGATTGATTGGTGTGAAGCCGTCAGGCGTGTAAAACCTCAACAGATCCTTAAGGACGATTTCATCTGACAGTTGAAGTTCGGTTTTGACCCTTTCCGCATTTTCTGCGCACATTGCTCCATCTTCAAGCAGTTCGCCAGTGGCAGTGTCATAGCACTTCTCATTCACCTGGGTTACTTTAGGTGAAACGAAATCGCCATTCCTGAAACCGACTACCTGGTGATGCTGAGAAGAAAGAAGGTCTGAACCAAATTCCAGGAAGTCTTTCGTGTCAATTCCAAGAAGGTGAAGCACAGTCGGCCGCACATCGATTTGGCCGCCAAAGCTGTCAATTTGCTCCGCTTTCATGCCTGGTACATGGATAAACAGTGGAACCCTTTGCAGCTGTGCGTTTTTGAATGAAGTAATTTCTTCACCAACGACCTGGCTCATTGCTTCATTGTGATTTTCCGAAATGCCGTAGTGGTCGCCGTACATGACGATCATCGTATTGTCGTACAGGCCGGAAGCTTTCAGGTCATTGAAGAATTGTTCAATTGCCTGGTCCATGTAGTTCGCGGCCTGGAAGTAATGGTCCACAACGTTATTTCCTGTTGTGCCAGCCGGGAAGTCTGTATCCCCTTCGTCCATTTCAAATGGGAAGTGGTTGGACAAGGTAATGAATTTCGTATAGAAAGGTTGTTTCAACGATTTCAGTAACGGAATCGATTCCTTGAAGAAAGGCTTATCTTTCATTCCGTAGTTTTTCGTTTCTTCATCCTTCATTGTGTAATATTCGGCATCAAAGAAACGGTCGTAGCCAAGTGCTTTATACATGACATTCCGGTTCCAGAATGTTTTGTAATTCCCGTGGAAAACTGCGGAATTATATCCATATCCCTTCAGTATTGCAGGGTTTGCATGGAAGGTGTTCTGGGCCTTGTTAATAAAAACGGAACCCTGTGACATCGGGTAAAGCGAGTTTTCCATCAAAAATTCCGCATCAGATGTTTTTCCCTGGCTTGTTTGGTGGAATACGTTTTTAAAATAGAACGTATTAGGATCCCGAGTCAGCGAGTTGAGGAAAGGAGTCACTTCCTGCCCATCGAGTTTATAGTCGATGATGAAGCTTTGCAGTGATTCGAGGGAAATGTAAATCACATTCATCCCTTTCGCTTTCCCGAAATATTTCGGGTTCGGTTCGGTATAATTCGCATTCCTGTAGTTCTCTATTTCCGTAATATCGCTGCTGTCAGCCAATGCCCGCTGGCTGGATGATTTAATGTTTTGAACCGCATCATAGATGGTAAAATTGTAAGCCCCAAGGTATTTTACAAGGTACGCCCTGTCAAACGACCGGGTAAGCAGTTGTGGACGGTCCTTTTCGGCAAGCCCGAGGTTGAACAGGAAGGTTGTTACCGCGAATAGCATCGCAAGCCTGAATGAGCGCTTTCCTGGTTCCTTGAATTTCCCGAATGCCTTAACAGCCAAAAAGGCTAATAAAATCGTGTCGGTAAAATAAAATACATCTGTCAATGACATAAGCGATAGCGCGCTGTCGCCAAGTTGCCCCGCATTCGTCTTCGTCTGCATCAGAACCGGTACGGTAATGAAGTCATTAAAGAACCTGTAATACACTATGTTGGCGTATAAAAGGAAGGAAAGGACAAAGTTTAAAATCAGGATGAGCGTAAACTGGATCTTTTTCCTGAATAAAAGCGCGAATCCAAAGAAAAAGAGCGCAGAACTAATCGGGTTGATCAATAGCAGGAATCTCTGCATGCCATTGTCAATTCCTAGTTTGAATTCAATGTTGTAGGCAATGTAAGTTTTTATCCAGAACAGGATAACTGCCAGAATAAAAAATGAATATTTTCTATTTTTCCAATCTACTGTTTGTTTAAATTGCATCGTGTTGATTCTCCTTTCACTTACCGTAAACCACGGGTAAACGAACCTAAATCACTATAACACATTATAGGGGAAAGATAAAATAATAATACTGCCAATTCTTGCCGTCCGGCTGTTATATTTATTGGCTTTTTTCATTATTCCCCGACAGGATTCGTATTAGTTCGCTGTTCCTTAAAGCCCTTTCCTCCCCGGAGGCAAGGTCATATTTTTTAAGCAGGTGAAAAAGTTCATTCAAGGTCGTTTGTTCCGGGGCGCCCTGGAGCTTGGCTTCAAAAGCATCATATATAGTAGACGGAAGAAACCCCTTTTGGGTTTCATATTTTTTTCGGACATCTTCTAAACTGTGGTCAAGATTGCATTTTCCCATGGTGATCATCTCCTTTCCAATTCACTGCCAGCTGTAACTCCCATTTTTTTAATCAGGATTTTGTTATTCCTATTTTTCATAAATACGTAAAACATAAAGAAGAGGATCGCACTTGAGGCGCGAACTCCGGTAGAAATGGACATAGATATCCCTATGTTGGTTGCTTCTAGTAAAAATACCCCAAACTGGGGAGCGATAAAACCAATTATCGCTAACAAAACATTATAATTGGCAATATACGAGCTCCGGTTATCTTCCTTCGTCACTTCCAGGAGCTGATTGAACAAAATGAGGATCGTTCCGGAAACAAAAAATCCGGACAGGCCATTGGCAAGGGTAATATAGACGAGATTGGTGGAAAGGATCATCGTTACCGGCGCGAGTGCCATTCCGAGTGCGAGCGGAATCATCATCTTTGAATTCCCATGCTTGTCAGCCATCTTTCCCCACCATGTAAAGCTCGCAATTTGCGCAAGCTGGTTTGCGACGGTTAGGATACTGATCCAAAAACCATTCGCATGTGCATAGCTGATTTGATAAATGCTGAACAGCGGCCAGGCCATTTGCCAGCCAAAATTGAAGTACAAACCGCAAATCAGGAAATAAAAATACGGCTTATCGGTGAAAATCCTTAGTCTTAGGCTAAATCCGGATTGTTTCGGCTTTTGTTCAGCCTTTGCTTCCCGATGTTTCATTATGTAGTAGACTTCCGCGGCTCCGAAAAAAACAGCCAGGAGAAAAAGAGCCTGGTACGGCAATGGATTGCTTTTGTCGAATTGCTGCAGGGAAAGGCCTATTAAGAACGTAGCAGCCATGCCGACAATCGTCAATATTTTGTTCCTTTCGCTAAAAAAACCATTTCGTCGGTGGTCGGGAATGACATCTCCTATAAACGATTGCCAGCTAAGCATCGCAAATGAACCAGGAAAGTTCATCAACCCCACCAAAAGCACAAAGACCCAGCTTCGGTACGTTTCAGGAACATAGATGACAAAAACCATGCAAAAAAGGAATAGCCTGGTTGCGAGTACCGAATAGGCGGTAAAGGTTTTTTTCTGGTTAATCCTTCCCATCATAACGGAACAAGTGAGCATGGCGAACATTCCAATAAACTGCGGGAGGGAACTGATAAGCCCCACTTGATAGTTCGAAGCCCCGAGGACGCCGATTGCGAATAAGGTAAAATAGTTATTCGTTAAATTTTGTACAATTGTTGAGGCAATTCCATTTTTAATGCTGAAATTCTCGTTTGTTTTCACCGTTTCCGGGAGTTGGTTAAGGTTCACAGCTTCATCGTCCTTCGAATAATAAAAGCCTCATTTTGACTAACTTCATTTGTAATCATAAACCCCCGCCAGTGAACCTGCAAGACGTAATTTTACGAAATAGGAAAATAAAATGGCTTGTTGTTGAAGCTCCATTTTACATTCACTTTTTCAAAGGTAAACTCTTGCTCAAAAAGCCTACTTTGGAAGCGAATGTAAAGGAATGTATATATAATAGAAGCTACTTAGGTTGAATCAAAAATTTTCATTTCTCCAAGTACCTATATAGGTTGAACTAAAGATTGGTTTCCAAATGTGGACGAGGTGGTTAATTTCCGCTCCGGGCATTTCGCTTTCCCCGGGGCGCCAACGCAACTACCTAAATATCTAATGAATAAACAGGAAATGCAATGTGCATTTCCTGCCTTATTCAAGATTAGAGCCAAAATCCGCCCTTGCAATGGCGACGGCCGTATGAAGTTCCTGCGACATTCCCGCCATATTCATTTCCGTATGAAGTTCCTGCGACATTCCCATCATATTCATTGCCGTAGGATACGCCTGCGACATTCCCATCATATTCGCTATAGTCGCCGTAATTGTAGTCCCCTGCTCCGCCTACGTCCATGGAAGAATACCCGTGGCCCTTACCTTTCCGCGCGCCTTCAATCCGAACCCTATTCGTGCGGATGATGACCTGGTCGGCGTCAATTTCTACTGTTCTCACACGGTTACGGGATTGCCGCTGGCTTTGGCCTTGAACCATGCCTTGTCCCATTGTGTAGTTTTCGTTGTAAGACATCTTTAACCCTCCCTTCCTGATTCCTACTGTAACTTATGTAAGAAAACTGAAAGTGAGTGGACAAGTATAATGATTTCAAAAAAACTTTTTGGTTTTTTCAATTTTTGGTGTTGCACGGATAATATTTGTACACCTGCCCACTCTATTATAAGAGGAACTTGATTGGAGGGGTCCATGTGGATTCAAATAGGCTTAGGCAAATCCTTTCATCATCAGCGGACATTGATGTAACCTATAACGGTGTTTCCGTCTGGATTGATGAACTGCATGACGACGGAAAAATGGCGACGGTGCATTTGAGAGGGCCATTGGAGGAGCGGTCAATTGTTGATATAAGGGAACTTAAAGAGGAATAAGTGAAGCCCCGCAAAACGCGGGGCTCTCTTCATGCGTCAGTGTCCGTGCCTTCCCTTATCAATGATGGCTTCGGCTGAGTAGTACGGTTAAAGGATTTAAGTGTATCCCTTTTAAAAACCCCAAGGTCCTTCCCGGCTCCCGGCGCGGTCTTACCCATTGGAAGCTGTTCTAATTCTTTGCCCCTTGGCATCCTGGTCCCCCCTTTTCGCCTTATTGTTTGCTTGAAAGGAGGTTGCCTATTCTTTCAATTGTACGAACTATTGGCCCTGGGAAGGAACCCTTCCGGCATTCGGCTTTCGCCAGTTCCGGTAAGCTGTCTTCCTTGCCCCGGGATCATATTTGCCCATTGGTTTTTTCTGAAAAACGTCACGTAAATAAGGGTATCCATCATGATTGGGTTGTTTCAGCAAGGACATTAACTGAAGGATATCGTCCAAAGCCCTGTGCTGCTGTACTCCGGAAATTCCATGGGCTTTCAACAAGGATAGGAGGCTGCCGCTTGGGAAGCCGTATTGTTTCCAGGGAATATTCCTCATTGTGCAGTACCATTTCAAATTATTTACTTCCGGGTACATATAATAAAGAAAGCTTCTGTCAAAAGAGGCGTTATGGGCCAGTACAGAATTCGGGTAAGAGAAAAACTTTTTAATTTTTTCATCATCAAATGCTTTTCCTTCCACATGGCTGAATGGGATGCCATGGACCTTGAATGCGCCAGGATAATTACGAATCGATGATGATGACAATGGTTCACGGAGGAACGATGCCTCCTCGAGAGTATCGATGATTTCCCCTGTTTCTTCATTATATGTAAATAATATAAGCCCAAGTTCGATAATTTCGTCCTCTCCCGGCTTAAGGCCGGTCGTTTCCGTATCAGCCAGTAGGCCCGTTTTAAGTTTACCTGACATAGCAGATTCCTCCTTGTTTTTTCGCGGCCTTCCTATAGGACCAATTAATGGTTATTCTACACGTTTGCATTGTATTTGTCTTTTGTTAAGGAATGAAGTTTCGTTTTTCCTCCTCTTGATGGGCCTGAAAACGTGGACAAAATTTATTTTAGATGAAGCGCCTGCCCAATAATTCGATTATACTTGGGTATGAGGATAAATTCCGTTAGGAGGAAAAGCTATGAATAACCATGAGATTGATTACAAGCTATATGGAGATGATATGCAATTCGTGGAAGTTGAACTAGACCCGAATGAAACGGTCATTGCCGAAGCCGGAAGTCTAATGATGATGGAAGACGGCATTTCAATGGAAACAATATTTGGGGATGGTTCCGGTGGGACCGGGGGCTTTATGGGGAAGCTTTTCTCCGCCGGGAAGAGGATGTTGACGGGTGAAAGCCTGTTTATGACAACGTTCACGAATGTCGGAAGCGGCAAACGCCATGTTTCCTTCGCATCCCCTTATCCAGGAAAAATCATTCCGATGGATTTAAGTGAGCTCGGCGGCAAGATTATTTGCCAAAAGGATGCCTTCCTGGCAGCTGCAAAGGGTGTTTCGGTCGGGATCGAGTTCCAAAGGAAAATTGGCACCGGTTTCTTTGGGGGCGAGGGATTTATCATGCAGAAACTTGAAGGCGATGGATTGGCCTTCATCCATGCTGGTGGAACCATCCATAAAAAAGAGCTGCAGCCTGGCGAGGTTTTGCGTGTCGATACAGGCTGCCTTGTTGCCATGACTTCGGGGGTCGACTATAATATCGAATTTGTTAAAGGAGTGAAAACAGCGCTGTTTGGCGGTGAAGGACTATTTTTCGYGACGCTTAGGGGGCCTGGATCTGTATGGGTCCAATCGCTTCCATTCAGCCGCCTTGCAAGCCGTGTGTTTGCTGCGATGCCTCAAATGGGCGGGTCTCGTGATGAAGGAAGCCTCGCAAAAGGACTGTTCAACATTTTAGATGGGGATTAATCTTTTTAAAAAAGGCTTGTGTACGCTTCATCACCATGGTACAATAGCAAAGCGATGAGCTGAATTGTGTAAGCCGGGAAACATTCCGTTTCGGAACATGCGAATGTGGCGCGTGGTTTCCCGCCTCAATACGCAGAAAGGCGCCTGTCCTTGTGACAGGCGCCTTTCCTTTTATATTTTTGCAAGCAGTTCGCTCAGCAATTCGCCAGGCGTAATTGTTGCGTCTCCGCCTCCCTGGGCAAACAATTCGTTTCCGCCGCCCCTTCCATTAATCAATGGAAGGGCACTGGATACAGCTTCTTTCATATTCCCGCTTGCATCGTTGCTTTTAGCACAAACGAGCTGAAGCTTGTCCCCGTTTTTTGCAACAAGTACTGCCCTCGTTCCATCCTCTTCCATAACGATCGCCCTAGCCAGTTTCTGAAGTTCCTGGACCGGCCTGTTTTCAAACAAGCCAGTGACAGGAAGGTTTGTATGTTCCCTATTTTGCCGCATTTGTCCCGCTTCGAACGCAATCAGCCTTTCGTCTGCTTCCTCCAGCTTTTTTTCGAGCGCGTTTTTCGTCTCCAAAAGCGTATTTATGGCAGATTCCATTTCTTCCTGGGGAGCATTTAATAGCGGGGTAAGCCTTGCGAGAATCTCGGTTTTCTTGGAAAACTGCCGAAAAGACCTGTTTCCGGCTACAAATGTGACGCGGTATTTTTTCTTTTCCTTTTCGATTGCGAGAATCTTGATCATTCCCGCCTCACCTGTCGAGCAAGGATGTGTGCCGCCGCAGCCGTTGTAATCAAAATCTGGGATAATGACGAGCCGAATGTTTTCTTCAACCGCTAAAGCCTTCCGCAATGGCAGTTTTTCCGCATCTTCCTTGTTCACCCACCTTGTTTCAATCGGCCGATTCTCAAGGACGATGTGGTTCGCCAGCATTTCGGCTTCCTTAACTTGGCTATCATTCAGGGTACTCATATCGAGATCGATCGTGGATTCTTCCTTGCCAAGATGGAAGCCGACCGTCCTGAAGCCAAAAAGATTGTCAAAAGCGGCTGAAAGGATATGCTGGGCTGTATGCTGCTGCATGTGGTCGAATCTCCGTTCCCAATCAATCGTACCTTCAACAGGGCCATTCTCGGCATCAAGGCTTGAGGCAAGGTAATGGCGGATTTCGCCATCCACCTCTTCTACCTTCTTTACTTCCACTCCATTCACAAATCCGGTGTCGAATGGCTGTCCGCCGCCTTCCGGATAAAATCCCGTCGCCTCCAAAACGGCATACCACTCCCCGTTTTCATCCTGTTCCTGTTTAATTAGGCTTGTTTGAAAAGAAGTCAAGTAGGGATTTTCATAATATAGTTTTCTTGTCATTACGCGCCACCTCTATATGTTGTAAACCAAAAACAAATCATGCCTGTTTGTACAGGGCCAGTAATCTAGTTATAGCGCCTGGCTTCTTAAAAAGTCGATCGCCTGGCTCATGTTCGTGAACGTCCTCGTGCCCTTTATATCAATACCGGCGTTGACTGCATGCACGGCGATTTCTGGCCTAATCCCAGCAATCACAATCGAGATTCCCAGCAACTTGAAGCCCTTTATTAAACTATTGAAGACTGTAATATTCGATTCCATCCGAATAATCGATAAAGAGGAAGCATCCAGAATAAGATGGAGCATGTCCATTTTCGATGCCTTACGCATCGCTTCTGCCCCTAATGAGGTAAATTTGGATTGATCCATTTCATATGGCAAGGTCTGCATTGAAAGCATCCCGATGCCTTTTCCGATAGGGATGATATTGATTGAATTCGCTTCCATAAATGACCTGAATTGTTGTTCGCGTTCGTGTCTTTCGGTAATATCCTCAAACTCAATCATGGCGCCAATGATTGAACCGTCATCTGCACGCAGCAAGGTTGAACGCTGGCTGAGGGTTTTCCTGTATTTCCCCCAAGTGTATGGAAAAACATCGTACCTGAAATCCCGTTCCTGTTCGAGCGAGTGCTGGACCGTCCTTGTAAATTCCGGAGGATTGTCAAAAAATTCATCAATATTCCGGCCAATTGCCTCTGCAGGCTCAATATCGAGTATAGTTTTGCACATTTTATTGGCAACCGTTATGTTAAAATCCTTGTCGATTGCCATGACAGCAAATGTTAAATGATCAAGTACGATTGTATCCATCCACGCATCCCCCTTATTAAAAACAATACTACCATATCCGTATCGGCAATTGTGCCTTTTAAGATGCCTTCAGGAATAAAATTTTGGTAGAACAAAATGCGCAAGCGCCTTTTGTCAGGGTTAAGATTTGTGATTCCTTTTTTTCTTATAAATATAGTCAACGAAAAAGCCAACCCCCAAAAGCAGAGCCGGCAAAATGAGGATGTACCAGATTAGCAATAGAATCGCCCTCTTTTTTCGTTGCACCATTTTAAGAGGATTACGAGCAATATGTGTGAAAATAGGTCACGCAATTTTCATTATTTGTGCATTAGTGAGCAAGCTTTTGTTTGTATAATGAGATTGAGAAACTTTAAGGAGAATGGATGATAAAAATGGCCAAATTGCTCTATATTTCAGCAAACCCAAAAGGTCCGGAGAAATCGAAAGGCATGCAGATTGGCGAGGCCTTTTTGCAATCTTTCATCGAGGAACAGCCCGATATTAATATTACGAAGATTGACCTATTTCAGTTTGATATGGCGCGGATGGATGCGGACCTTATTTCGGCCCGGGGAAAACTGGCCGGTTACGGACTGTCGTTTGATGATCTGACAGAGCAGGAGAAAACCAAAATCAGCAAGATGCATCGCCTCGCTGACGAGTTTATCCAATATGATTACTTTGTGTTTGTCTCGCCTTTATGGAATCTTAGCTCCCCTGCCGTGTTGAAAACATTCCTGGACAATCTTTTTGTTACAGGGAAGACATTCGTCCACACAGCGAATGGCCCAAAAGGATTACTATCCGGTAAAACCGCCATCCACATCCAAACAAGGGGCGGCTTGTATACCGGGCTGCCAATGGCGGAGTTGGAATCAGGAGACCGCTATTTGAAAATCGCGCTTCGCTTCCTTGGAATCGATGTGCTCGACTCGGTAATCGCTGAAGGCCTCGATGCTTTCCCGAAAAAAGCCCCTGGAATTGTCGGAGAGGCGAAGGTCCGTGCCGTCGCCGCCGCAAAAGTGATGGCGCGTCAACCGGCGTACTTGTAAGAAACAAATGAAAAGCTGGCACTTAATTGTCGTCAGCTTCTTTATTCCCCTTTCGTCTCTGCCAACTTTCCAAAAATCATTCTATTAAGCTTTGGCGCCGCCAGGAACAGGGCTGTTCCGATGAGTGCGATGACAAGGATATAGATGCCTGCGAAGATTTTCAGCTGCCCGGCGGCAAGGCCGGCCATAATGACCGAAAACTCCCGCTATCCCCAAGGGGTGCCGTTTTGGTCGAAGGGAAATTTTAAAGAAGAATGAAAAAAAGGCCCTTCGGAGGACCTGGTTAATGTATATCTCTCTTTTTGAAACGGCCTCCCCTAACCTCCGAAATATCCGCAAGCGCAAGGAAAGCAGAGCTGTCATAGCCTTGGACAATATCTTTTAATTTTGCTTCCTCCAACCGCGTGATGACACAAAAAATTACCTTCTTATTATCGCCGGAAAAAGCGCCTTCACCTTCCAGATAGGTGACACCTCTACCTAGGCGGTTAAGTATCGCATCGCCGATTTCCTGGTAATGGTCGCTAATAATCCAGGCAGATTTGGATTCCTCAAGGCCCTGGACAACAACATCAATCGATTTAAATGCTATGACATAGGCAAGGATAGAATACATCGCGCGGTCCCAGCTGAAGACGAATCCAGCAGCTCCTAGAATGAAAACATTGAAGAACATGATAATTTCCCCAACCGAGAAAGGCGTTTTCTTTGTAATCAGAATCCCCAAAATTTCCGTTCCATCGAGGGCGCCCCCGTAACGGATGACCAGCCCGACACCTACTCCGACAGCCATTCCTCCGAAAACGGTCGCCAACAGAATATCAGCCGTAAACGGTGGAACCGGATGAAAAAGGGCGGTGAAAATGGACAAGGATGTAATGCCGAATAACGTGGAAAAGGCAAAGGTTTTGCCAATTTGTTTGTACCCTAAATAAAAGAATGGTATGTTGAGGATGAAAATGAACAAACCGAGGCTGATGCCTGTAACGTGGGAAAGCATAATGGAGACGCCAACAATCCCTCCGTCGATGACTTTGTTCGGGACAAGGAATATTTCAAGCCCTACCGCAGTCAGGACGGACCCTAGGAAGATCCCGATGGTCCTGGCAAGGATCTGGACTCTCGTAAGCCGTTTGTGTGTAGCCTTTACTTGTGTTAATTCTGTCATTCATGGACCTCCTTCTTTCTACATAGTTTAATTATACAGCAACAAAGACTGCCAAATCCGATTAAATGCCTTTTTTTCGGGAATTTTTTAGTGGATGTTGCAAAGGCGCGGAGATTTTTTTTGGAAAGAGGGGTTTAGTGGAAGCATAATTAGGTCAAAACAATAGTGAGTACTTTTTAAAAGGAGGCAGGATCATGGAGAACCTAAAGGAAATCAGGTACTGCGAAAACTGCAAGCAGGAAACGGAGCATCTTGCCCTAGAGGACTCACTGGAGATTGAATACCACTGCGCCGTCTGCGGCCAGAACACGGAAGTATACAAAAACTATTTTTAATGAAATGCGGGAGGCCTTCCAAAGTGGAATGACGGCCTTCCTTTTTTAATTGTCTTTACCTCTTTCCTGCTTTAATGAGCAAGTTGGGGAACTTGTTTTTTAATTTGTTTACAATCGGTCAATACTGGCGTTCCCGAAATTGATTTAAAAAGTTTTTTTTAAAAGTTTAAAAATCCATTTGACCTTTTCAACTTTTGGCGCTATAATAATTTTTGTGCCATAACGTTACGAACGATTTTGGTGCGCACGGTTATCCCGGTTTGAAGCTATTTATTATATCATGTCCCAGTAGCTCAGTAGGATAGAGCAACAGTTTCCTAAACTGTAGGTCGGAGGTTCGAATCCTTTCTGGGACGCTACAAAACCCTTGAGTTTTCAAGGGTTTTTTTATATTTTCCTTGTACAGGCACCTTCAGAAGTACTTATTTTTCCCCGTATAATAAGTCCAGGACTATATCCTCGGGACATCTGGGTGTGATTGTTTCGAGATAGTTGTTTACCTTTTCTTTGTACTTCTCCACTGAACGGCTGTTTTTAAAAAAGCCGGCAATGTGCCTTTCGATTTCCTGCCCGCCATCCGTGTCGGCATCCAGGCGCATGATAACGCCAAGCTTTTCGAGTGTCTGCAAATTAAATTCCTCCTGGCCAGGCAATGCGTGGAAAATGAAAATCGGCAGTCTTTTAAAAAGACATTCGCTCAGCGTTACCCCTCCCGGTTTTGTCACGATCGCATCTACAGAATCGTATAATTTGTTCATTTCTTTCCTGCACCTAATGTATTCCAGCGGTTTGACATTTCTTTTTCCCAACGCTTTAAGCCGTTCATACAAGCCTTTATTCGTACCGCACAATATCGAATACTGAATCCCTCCCCTTTCCCCCACCCTGGAAACCGTTTGTTCGATAGAGCCGATTCCAAGGCTTCCTCCGGTGACCAATACGGACAACCTTGAAGAATTTTTCTTTTTATCAGCAAGGGATTTTTTCCGTATGGATGGATGAATCGGGATGCCAGTCACATAAATCCTATTTTCACTTATCCCCGCAGACGCCAAAAAATCGCCGGCCTCTTTTGTCGGCGCAAAGTGAAAATCAATCGACTTTTTCCCCCACACTTGATGGATGAAATAATCGGTATACACATTGACCACAGGTACATGAACCTCTCCCCTGCCCTTCAAGATGTTCAGCAAATAGGATGGCAAACCATGTGTGCAAACGATAAGGTCGGGCGTTTTTTCATCGAGCAGGTTTCTCATTGCCTTTAAAAATAGCCATTCATAAAGCTTGAATTGTTTTTCAACCTTAGTGCCGGTATTCACATTTAGGCGGTATACCAAACTGTATAACCTTGGGAATGTATGGATCCACCTTAAATAAATTTGTGAGACAGCCTTCTCCATTTTTCCAAATGTATAGGAAAGAATGTCGACAACTTCGCATTCAACTTTTGGCTGCTTTTCTGCGATTCCGTCCATGATGGCCTTTGCCGCCTGGTAATGCCCTGAAGGGATTTGCAAAAACGGCAGAAATAAGATTTTTTTACTGGCTGTGTGTTCCATTCCAATCCCTCAATCTGTTAGTCCAGGTTGTACGACGGCAGGAATTCCTTCAATTCCCTCGGTTTAAAGGTCTTTTAGCCTGTATAATTGAATATGGAGGTGATTTTCCATGAAATTACTCATTTTCGCCATTGCCTTCATTTTTCTTATTTGGGCAATTCGGCGTGCATATATAAATACGAAGGACGTTGTTTTTACGAAAATTAAAGTCGGACAGGGCTCAGGCACTGTACCGGTCCTGAACATCCTGCAGCTTTCGGATTTGCATCTTGAGAATATCTCCATTTCTCCCGAGAACTTAGTTGAAAAAGTAAAAACTGAAAGAATCGACCTGATTGCCATTACAGGTGATTTTCTGGACAGGAAGCGTTCCATTCCAAGGCTTGTTCCGTATCTAAGAGCATTGCATAATTTGAAACCGAAATACGGAATGTACGCCGTGTTGGGAAATCACGACTATGTCTTGAAGGGAGAAAACCTTCAGTTTTTAAAAGACACTCTTAAACAGGAAGGCTGCACTGTGCTCTATAATGAAAACATGCACATCCTTGTAAATGGACAGCCGGTCAATATAATTGGCATTGACGATTTCAGTACAGGCCGAAGCAGGCTGGACGCTTCATATAAGGGTTTGAAGGACGGAATGAATGTGGTTCTGACACACGACCCGAATGTTGTTCTCCATATGAAGGAATACCATTATGATTACTTGCTTGCGGGCCACTTCCACGGCGGGCAAATTTGTTATCCGAAAGCCTATCATCTTGTGAAGATGGGCAGGCTTGTGAGGATGAATATGATTAAAGGCTTGCATTGGTACGATGGGAAGCCGTTCTATATTAACGAAGGCCTTGGGCAAACAGGGGTTAATATCCGTGTTGGAAGCCGCCCTGAAATTACGTTGCATCAATTGTTTTTCACCCCGGCAAAAGGAGTTTCACAGCCGGCTGTCTAAAAAGCTGCCAATCCTTCGTTGGCAGCTTATTTTTCGTGGGTTAGGCTGTACAGCTTCCTTAGTTTTGCCGTAGACATGACCAAATATCCGGGCGGTGATTTCTTCCCAAGCCTTTGCAGGGAAACATCTTTAACTGAAAGAAAGAGAATTGGCAGGAAAGTAACCCACTTTAGCCAGTGGTACACAGGATTTGAGATTGAGAAAACCTCAAACCCTAACCGTTCTGCCCCCTTGCATAAAGTTGTGATCCCAATGATCCCTTTAATCTCATCCGAACGTTTATGGCCTTTGATAAAATTCTCGATTGCCGGCAATGACCTCAGGACATGCTGATAAATAATCCTTGCCCTCCGTACATCATTTTTTATCGGATAGATATCCCGAAGGATCCGGACGTTATGAAGATGGATTTTTACAAGAACGTCGTTTTTTGAAATTTGTGTGCCATCGGAAAGCAAAAGATCCCGTCCTTTATATTTTGTAAGCCTCACCCGAAAAATATTGTTTGCATCTTCCAGGTAAGTGAGCCTTGTACAACGGAAGTAAAGCGGGTCCAATACCATCCATGCACTTAATAAATGTTGTTTCATCCCTATTCTTCCTTTTTCCGATAAATAAAATTCTCACATCCAGGCTGTCAGCTATCCAGAAACCCGATCGTGGCCATTAGGGGAAGATGATCGGAAGCATTGCTTTCCGAATTGTACACTTCCGTCTTGATGGCCTGAAGGTTTTTTGTTGCGAAAATATAATCGAGCCGCCGAAACGGCTTCCTTGAAGGAAATGTATAGCCGCCATGCTCTTTGTTTGTTTCCAGCCACACATCATTGAATGTGTCGGCCATTTTCCTCCATCCCCTGGAAGATGGGACCATGTTCATATCCCCCATTACGAGAAGTGGCTGTGATCTGTTTTTGGCCTTCTCCAAAATAAACGCGATTTGCTTTCTATGCTGGAAAAGGCCAAGGCTTAAGTGTGTAACCCAAATACCAAGTTGCTTTTCTCCTATATTTACATTGGCCTCTAATATGGCGCGGGCTTCTGCCCTTTTTGGGAGGAAGTCAAAAGGATGATTTTCTACTTTCATTAGTGGAAAACGGCTCAACAACGCATTGCCAAATTGTTTGTCATTGCCACCTTCCTTGTTTTCCACTGTCACGGCAGGTCCATAAACATGGTCCATTTCCAGTTTTTCCGCCAGCCACCGGGCCTGGTCGAGAAAGCCGCTCCTGTTGGAATAAAAACGGTCGACCTCATTCAAGCCAATGATATCGGCTCCGGATCCCTTTATAATCCTCGCAATCCGCTCCAAATTCAGCTTCTTATCGGTCCCTCTCCCATGCCGGATATTAAATGTCATTACCTTGAAATCCACTGCCGCACCTTCCCGCCAAAGAATTCACTACTATCTTTTCTCAAGGCTAAATCTTTATTAAAAAAACTTTATCCATTTAGTTGCCGAAAAATGGCGGGGAACATGTTTTTTTCTAAATTCGTACATATTAACGATAAGCGCCACTATTACTGACAAGGGATGGACTGCCGCCATGAATGTTAACCCACCCAAAGGAAAACCGGTCATCATGATCATAGTCGATACGTTAATGGACGCCCCACTTAACGAAGCAATCCGGGCAGGCATGGCGCCGGCGTTTGATTTTTTCATAAAAAATGGCACTTATTCACCCGACCTCGTTGCTCCCTTTCCAACCATGTCGGTAAATGTGGATACGACGTTGCTTACCGGAACGTATTGCAATCAACATAAAATACCCGGCCTTGTCTGGTATAACATGAAGGAAAACAGGCTAATCAACTACGGAAGCCATTACCGGGAGCTATTCAAACTGGGTGTTGTAAAAGCGGTTGAGGACTTGCTCTTCAACTTGAACCAGTCCCACATTAGCAGGGAAGTAAGTACCCTACATGAGGATTTGTACAGACAGGGACTTGATTCTGCATCGATAAATGCACTCGTCTTCCGTGGCAACACGCCACATTTTCTTCATTTACCCAAAATTCTCGGGCGGTTTACCCCGTTAAGCAGGACGCGCCCAGTTTACGCACCGGTGATTTTTTCTTATGGAAGATTTTCGAAACTGGGGAAGTCTTGGAGGAACGAACATTTCTGGCAAAAGGCTGGCGTCAATGATCGGTCTTCCGTCCAGCAATTTAGCCCTCTTGTTTTGGAAAAAAAACTGCCCCCTTTTACGATTGTTTATCTTCCGGATCTCGATCAGCGGATCCATAAATACGGGCGAATGGACAGGGTGGGCATTGAAAAAGCGGACAAGCAGCTGCAACAAATCCTGGGCCTTTTCGGCGATTGGCAAAAAGCACTTGAAAATATCAGCTGGATTATTATGGGCGATAATGGCCAGGCATGGGTGCATTCGGATCGTAAGCACGCGGTAATTGATTTAAGGAAGCTAGTAAGCCCCTATAAAATCATGAGGCTTGGAAAAGGTCCGGCAACCGGGGATCAAGTCGCCCTCGCGGTAAATGACAGGATGACGTATGTTTATTCATTGAATGAGGACGAAGCGCTGATTGAAGACATTGCCATGCTCCTTTCCGGGGACAACAGGATTGATGTGATTGCTTGGAAAAATGGTAGGCAGATAAAGGTCCGTTCAGGTGGGATTGTCGGGGAATTACGCTTTCAGCCTGATGGCGTTTTACATGATCAATATGGCCAAACATGGGATTTGGAAGGAAACCTGGACATTCTCGATATTTCTGTCACGGATAATCGGGTTAAGTATGGTTTGTATCCCGATGCGCTCGCAAGGCTATATAGCTCCCTTCATTCACATGAAGGTGAATTCCTTGCGGTAAGTGCACGTCCAGGCCATGAGTTTGTAGGAGAAGGCAGCCCAGTTCACTTGGGCGGGGCTGGTCACGGGGGATTCCATGAACAGGATTCGCTTGTCCCCCTCATTGTAGCGGGCGCCGATTCGCTACCGGAACATATGAGGATAGTTGATTTAAAAAAGTGGATCCTTTCCCTGATAGTAAAAAGTACTTAAAAGGAACGGTTTAATTTTCGAAGGAGGAATGCAGTATGGAAACAATTGACCCAAAGGAAATAAAAGCGGGAGACGAAGTGTACGTCATCTACAATAATCCGCACACACCGACAGTTGCAAATATCCGCCCTGCAGAAGTTGTCCAGCACCCAAAGGATCCTAACGCGCTTGCCTTGTTCATTCATGAAACCTTTCATGTTATTGAGGATGATGACGCGCTTTTTTCCTCGGAAGAAGCAGCCGAAAGGGCATTTAAGGACCATTATTTTTAAAATCGTCCCCTCCTGTTCCCGGAAATTGCTGAATAGATTGGATGTAGTTGCACACCCTAGTAGTGGAGGTGAATTGAATGGATAACCAAACCAATCGCCAGGGAAACAATAATCGCGATAACAACGGCGGATTTATGAATAAGATCKGCCAGACGATTGAGAACGTTGTCGACGCTGTCACAGGTGATAACAAGAACAATGGCCAAAAGAATCGCAGGCAAAACAATAACAATCGATAATTTGTTTGAAACGCCAATCACTTTGGCGTTTTTTCCTTTTTGACGAGTTAGTGGATTTTTCAAAACGTCGGCCGGTAAAATGTTTCGGAAAGCTCGTATTTTTTGCTGGGTCTTTGAGAAACCAATTGAGCACTGGCCAGCCCGCTCTTTGGGCGCTAAAGCAATTTCGTTATGTTTCGGGTGATTTAATTGAATGTGGGCTTTCACAACGTGATTACCTTTCATCAAGAAACTTCAAAGACTATCAGGATTAGCTTAGCCGGATGGTTAGTTTCACGCGAAAAAGAAAAGCTGCCCATAAATGGCAGCTCCCCTTTCCACTATTTAAAATGAACATTTATGATCACGACTTCGGAACGGGTGCCAATGCGCAGCGCTGGGCCCCAGGTGCCGAAGCCGGATGATACGATTGAATGAAGTGTCCCTTTTTTCAGATAACCCCAGTCATTTTCATATATCCGGCTCGTAATGAATTGCGCGGGAGCAACCTGGCCGCGGTGTGTGTGCCCCGATAAGAGAAGGTCAATTCCGGCGCGCATCGCTTCCTCAAGGGCAATCGGCTGGTGGTCCATCAGGATAACGGGCTTTGTAACATCCTCGCTTCCCATGAATGAATCGAGCTCGGCCCTGCTGCGGTCGGTCGGATCCTTACGTCCGGCGAGAATAATTTCATTATTGACCACTACAGTTTCATCCTCGAGGACCGTAATCCCCGCCTTCTCCATTTCTGCCACGATTTTCTCCTTATCCCCGCCGTAATAATCGTGATTCCCAAGAACCGCATAAACTCCTAGGGGAGCGTGAATCTTTTTTAGGCTCTCATCCATATTGCTTTTCAAAAACGGAGCAATATAATCATCTATCAAATCACCCGGAATTAGGATCATATCCGGTTTTTCAACAAGGGCTATTTCTACAAAGCGGTCAAGATGGTTTTTCCCGACAATCTGGCCAAGGTGAAAATCGGACGCCATGAGGATTTTCATGTTCTCCCGATTGGCCGGCTTTTGGATTGTTACATCATATGTACGTACGACAGGGCTCCACGCGTTAAACGAGCCGTATACAAAGATAATTGTATAGAATGCGAGAACTCCGATGCCAATCCAGTAAACGCCCCTTTTTTTAAAAAGAAGCACAAATATGTTGATAATCGGCAAAATCAGTAGACTGTAGCCGACGATGACCATCCAATACCCGCCAATCAGGCTAAGAAGAGGGATGGGAATAAATCTCCCAGCGAACAATGAAACGGATAGGAAGATTATAAGAGCGATATAGGCGTATTTGCATTTTCGCAGCGGCTTGTTCAGCCTAAGCCAAACCCAGCCATTGAATCCTATATAGAAACAAATAAGTCCGTAAACAAGCAAGGCAGCCGCAATGGCTGCAACAACAGTCCAAGTCATATGCAGAATGTTCCTTTATCTTTATTGTATCGTTATACTGAACAGGGTCACGGCACTTCAAAAGAGCGTGCCGTTTGCATGGGCGCGCTCTTGTTTGGCAAGGCCAGGTTACAGATCCTTAAGGATTGTAGACTGGATTTTTCGGATGGCATCACCCCTGCTGATGACGCCGACAACCCGATTTTCTTCATCAATGACAGGCAATTTTTTAAAATGATGGGTAGAAAGGTGTTTAATAGCAATATTCACGTCGTCTTCGGGAGTAACGGTAACAAGATTTTTCGTTTTAGCGATTGATAGGATTGGTGTGCCGGCGGTTTCCTTCAGCCTCGTTTTTACATCCATTTCTTCCATGCATTCCATGTACAGGAGGAAATCGAAAATTTTCCGGTCAATTGGCTGGATTGCGCGGAGGATATCCCCATCCGTTATCATACCCAGCAATTCGCCATCCGCTCCGCAAACAGGTGCTCCCCCTATTTCTTTTTCGACGAACAGTGCCATAAGCTCGGCAAGCGTCATTACCGGCGCAGCGCTAATGACATCCGCAATCATAAAATCCTTCACTTTCATAAGTCCCACCAGCCCTTTTTACATAGGTTGTACATCCATTTTCAGTATTTCAATTTGGGTGGAAAAAGTCAAACTTGTTGGAAAATGTAAATCAGGGTCTATTTAAAATTGTAAACTACTCCCGTCAACTCCTCTGATAGGCTCCACAGCCGCGCCGCCGTTTCCGCATCATAAATTCGCTCAATGACCGGGTCCTTTCTCGGGTAGCCCTTCCGTTTCTTTTTCCCTTCCGGCCCAATGTATTCCCCGCCCTGCAATGAAGGCTCGGTTGCCGCATAAAGTGTCGGCAGGGCGCCCATCGCGGTTGGCTGGGTGATGGCCCGAGAAATCATCCTGAACAAACTGTTCATTTCCCGTCCGGAATTTCTCGATGCAAGATTCGTATGAGTCACGCCAGGATGGCAAACGATGCTTTTTACATCAAGGCCGCTCCGTTCAAGCCGGATCTGAAGCTCTTTCCCGAACATCATGTTGGCGAGCTTGCTCTGCCCGTAAAATTTGTACCGTTTATAGCCGCGCGACCCATCAAGGTTGTCGAAGTCAATCCGCGCCTTGTGTGCGGCGAGGCTGCTTATCGTGACAACACGGGAACCGGGAGTGTTTTTCAACAAATCCAATAACAGCCCTGTAAGTGCGAAATGACCAAGATGGTTGCTGCCAAATTGTGCTTCGAACCCGTCTCGAGTTTTGCTTAATGGCGGCATCATGATTCCTGCATTATTGATCAGGATATCGAGTGAAGAGAACCGTCCGGAAAATTCGCCTGCAAATTTCCTGATGGATGCCTGGTCGCTCAAATCAAGCTGCATCAAGTTGACGGATGCATCCGGGCATTCCGACATTATTTTGGCGGCAGCCGCTTCCCCCCTTGCGATATTCCTTACTGCAAAAATTACCTCTGCACCTTTTGCGGCGAGCGCACGTGCGGCCTCAAAGCCGATTCCGCTATTTCCGCCAGTTATAACCACCCTTTTTCCCGCTACATCGCTTATGTCCTCTGTAATCCATCCATTTGTCATCTGCATCCTTCTCCCAAATCTTCTGATGCCCTAATTATAGTCGAATGGTGGCGTTTTAAAAAAATAAAAGCCCTCCAGTTCAGGAGGGCTTATGCTGATTCTTGCACGATTGTTTTTTTCTTTTTTCCCGGATGGAGAACGGATGAAAAGCTATGCAGACCCATCCCGACAATAACAAGGACGATTCCCGCCCACGAAATTGGTGATGGAAACGGCGCTGCCAGAAAGAGCACTTCACCAGCCAGGGCAAATAAAATTTCGACAGATTGGGTCGCTTCCACCGCGGCCATTTTCGTCATGTCTCCCCTGACTAAATCAGTCGCCATGAAAAACAGCACGGTTGCGATTACGCCTGAAGTGACTGCGACCCCTGCAGACTGGACGATTTGGCTTTTTGAGGGCAAATCGGTGACAAGGACCCCATAGACCGAAAGTATCAGCCAAAACGGAAGGCTGGCAACCGTCATTCCCAACACGCGCTGGAACGTATCCAGCCTTCCGCCCGCTACCTCCATCATTTTTCGGTTGCCGAGCGGATATGCGAAAGTAGCAATCAGCACCGGAACAACCCCGAAAAGGAATTCCTTAGTTCCTAGCGATTTGGCGTGCTCGAGCTGCATCACCGCAACTCCAGCGAGGATGATGACGGACATGAGCATCCCTTTTACCGGAATCCTTCCCCTCACCCGGACCCCATCCTTCGTTTCGAAAAAAAGCGGTGAAAGCAAAGCACCCGATACGATTGTAACAAGCCACGTACCGGCAATCAGCCAGCCTGGAGAAAAGGCGGCGGCAAAGCAAATCGGCGCGTAAAATAACCCAAACCCAATTGTGCTCCACAAAAGCCAGGCTCCAGGTTTCTGTTTCATTTCGTCCCAAAGCGGCTTAAGATTTTTCCTGCCGGCGACAAGCAGCAACAACAACGGAACCATGAAAAAATAGCGGAGCGACGCACTCCAAATCCAATGGCCTCCGGAAAGTTCCATTGACCGGTTCAGGACAAAGGTAAATGCGAAGAAAAACGCTGAGGAAATTCCGAGAACAATCGGTTTCATGATTTTGGCCCCCTATTTCAAAGGCCGTTCAAGCGAATACAATTCCTCTTCCAGCTGGGCCATTTTTTCCTCGGCCACTTTCCTGGATTGCTTGATGCCCTCGTTGAAAAAGTAAGGCCCGAGTTCATTTTTGAAAAACTCAAGCACGTTCTCGGCCTCCAAATTCCCGAGCTCTTCTCCCCGCTCTTTTAAAAAGAATTCTTGAATATCGCCAATGAGTTGATCCTTTTGCTGTTTGCTGAATGAAAAAAACATAGTAACCTCTCTTTCTCTAATCGGCAATTTTACAGGGCTTGCCCAGTCCCCTTTTTTCACAATAATCTGTATTAATCAAGAATAGTTAATAACAAACATTTTGTAAAGCGCAAAAAAGCCGGTTTCTTTTGTGGAAACCGGCCGTCATTCAAGCGCTCTGTTTATGGAAAAGCCCCATGACTTCGATTGTTTTCGTAATATTGACGAAAGCATCTGGGTCAACTTCAGCGATCAACGATTTTACCTCGGCCAGCTCGTAACGCGTGATGACCGTCATAAGGATATTTCGTCCTTCCTTTGAAAACCCGCCAATCCCATCGAGAACAGTCAGTCCCCGGTAGACATTTTCCACAAGCTGCTCCCGCATCTCTTCCCCTTTTGACGTAATGATGGTCAAGGTTAGTTTGACATGGTGGGTATAGAGGGTGTCAATAACCTTACCGGTAACGAAAATGGAGACCATCGTATTCAACGCTGTATCCCAATCAAGCAGTAAACCGCTTATCCCGATAATGACGGCATTCATTGCCGAAAGCAGCGTTCCAATCGGAAAGTCCTTTTTTCGGGCTACAATCATCGCGATAATATCCAGGCCCCCAGTAGATGCAGATTGGCGCAATACGAGCCCCATGCCAAAACCAGCAATCGCACCGCCAAAAACCGATGAAAGGATGATGTTGCTTGCAACTTCATACACAGGAATCACCGACAACCCAACCGAGATCACGATAACGGAAACAATCGTGTGCAATATAAATTTCCTGCCCAGTTTCATATAACCAAGTACAAGCAGCGGCAAATTCAGCAGAAAATTCACGGCTCCCGTATCAAAAGGCGTCAACAACCCAATCATCATCGAAAGTCCGCTAATACCGGTTGAAAGTACTTCATGCGGAATCAGGAAAAAATTAAAGGCAGCCGCGGTGATGAGCGAACCAATCGTGATAACTAGTAGCTGCATTCTCGTATCCTCCTATAAAAATCACTTATTCCAAAATAACATCAACTCCATCCCCAGTAAATTTAATAGTTTATTTTCACTATTAAAAGAAGTCATAAAAAAGAGCCGCGAAAATTTTTCGCGGTCCCATTTCCAGGTTCATCAGCCCAGCTTTTCAACCATTGTTAGCATAATAATCAAACCGACAATAAAGGAATAAGTCGGAAAGCGGACACTTTCCCCCTCCTGGCTTTCAGGAATGAGTTCCTTATAAATGATAAAAAGCATCGCCCCGGCCGCAATGCTTAACCCGAAAGGAACGAGTCCATTAATTTTTGAAGCAAGGCCGTATCCTGCCATCGAGGATAAAAATTCCACAAGGCCTGTCCCGGTTGCTATCGCCAAAGCAATCCACTTCGAAATCTTTTCCTTCAATAAATAAAGGGCGACAAGAAATCCTTCGGGAGCGTTTTGAAGGCCGATCGCAAACGCAATCAGCCCGCCAAGATTTTTATTGTCGGAACCGTAGCTGACCCCGACGGACAGGCCTTCGGGAATATTATGGACTACCATAGCGCATAGGATAACGAGCGTGCTTTTTGATAAACGGTCTGCAAACCGGTAACCGTCAAGGTCAAGGTTGCAGAGCTTCTGGTCAAGCAAATTCAGCAGGAACGTGCCTGCGAGCAACCCAAGCGCAAGGATAAAAAGTCCCGAGGAATTCAATGCCTCGGGTATTAGGCTAAAGGCAGAGGCTGCAAGCATGATTCCAGAAGCCAAGGCCAAAAGGTTGTACCTGAACTTATTCGAAATTTCCTTCACAAACAGGATTGGCAATGCGCCCGCTCCGGTGGCCAACGCCGAAATCAGGCTTCCAAAAATCGCATTCTCCATCGTATCCCCCATTTTTCTTATTTGGTTTTTTTCTAACTACCCCCTTTATGGATAGATTAATCTCACGGAAAAGTTATCAAATACGAAAAGGAAGAATGAAACCATTCCTCCCCAATTTTTATTACCTTGTGGCAAGAAACTCCAGCGTTTCACCCGCCAATCCTTTATAAAAAACGGTTCTCCAGCCATTTTCCAATGTATAAGGCCCTTCCGCTTTTTCCAGGCCCGCATGTTCGATTTTTTTTATCATGCTATCAAGTGCGCCAGCCTCAAAGCACAAGTGAATGATGCTATCGCCTCTTGGCGGCCCATCCGATTGAACCAATTCCAGCCGGAAACCTCCAAGCGTCAAAAAGATCAGCTTGTTACCTTGAAAATCAATCGTATCCTCAACCCGGAATCCAAGGATATTTTTATAAAAACCTTCCACCTCTTCAAGGCGGTTCGTTTCAATAGCACAATGATGAAATAATAACATCGTTTTTCCCTCTCATAAAATCAAATTCATATCGCCAAATTCATGCCAAAGATACTTTGCTTCGACCGCGTCCATATACGCAACGTACAGCTTATCCTGCGAAATGAATGCCGACAGCATGGCAAGATGGCTTGCTTCCGGTTCATGGAGGCCGGTCAGGATGCCATTGACCGCTTTCAGCTCATAGCCCGGATGAATGAACAAATTGGTCCAGCCATGTGCCTGGCCCGTTGCCATTGCTGTTTCGAGCGCCCGGACAACGGTTGTGCCAGCGGCAATGACCCGCTTTCCCGATAGTCTGGCTTCCGTGATGGCTAATAACGTTTCTTCGGGAATAGCGTATTCTTCTTTAATTTTCGAAGGATGATGGTCGAAATTGTCGTCAAGAAAATAACTTAAGCCTGTATGCAGCTGGATGAACGCGATTTTAACCCCTTTTCGGCGCAGCTTGAACAGCAGTTCCCAACTGAACGCCCTCCCCGCGGAAGGCATTTCAACCGATCCGGGATGGGAGGCGAACACAGTCTGATAATAATCGAGGCTCCACGGGGTTTCGATATATTCGTAGCGGATTGGCTCGCCAAGGGAGTAAATTTCATCGAATAGTGAGGTACCTGATTTTGAAAAACAGATAACCGACAAAGGGGTATCGCCAGCGGCCTTTTCAACGACCGCTTCAAGCCGGCCGGAGAACCAAATCGTTTCACCGGTGTCTAGGGAAGGCGAGACAATCAGCGCATACCAGCGACTACCATCAATTTTTCCCGCGAGCCTAATTTCAACCTCTTCCTCTCTCTCGAGGAGGCGGCCGCGCAAAATCGCGGGAATAGTACGTGAGCTGTTCAGCACGAGAACGTCTCCTTCATTCAAATACTGGTCAAGATTGTAAAAAGAATCATGGCACCCATATCCAGTTTCTTTTGATAAAACCATCATCCTTACATGATCCCGCCTTACCCCCCGCCTTTCCGGAGGGGCGGCGGCATTCAGGGATGGCGGCAGATTGAACGTCATACTTCCGGCAATCATGCACTCCACTTCCCTTCATTAAATTGCTGCGCTGAAATCCGCTGTCCGGTGACGCTGGAGGCTTGATCGGATGCTAGATAAAGGAAAACAGGAACAACATCATTTGGGTTTGCGAGTTCATAATCACAATCCGGGACGGCAAGCTGATGCATGTCTGTATCCATTTCTCCGGGATCGACCATGTTCACCCGTACGCCGGTTTCGCCCAGTTCGTCCGCCCAGGTTTCGGTTAAACCTTCGACCGCGAATTTGGAGATTCCGTAAGCCCCCCAGCCTGCATAGCCAGTATTGCCCGCTTCCGACGTCACATTAATAATCGAGCCGCTATCGCGCTGGAGCATGACCGGAAGCACGCGCCGTGTGACGAGGAAGGTGCTCATTGTATTGACCCGGATCACTTCCGCGAAATCCTCTTCAGGATAATCAAGCAGCATCGGCATCGGACTCGGTCCAAGAATTGAAGCGTTATTAATGAGTACATCGATATGGCCGAACCTTTCTTCTGTCAACGCCACAAAGCGTTCTACATCGCGTGCGATCGATATATCCGCGCGGATGGCTAGGACCTCCGTGGCCCCGGCCGCCTCGGCTTCTTTTTTTACCACGAGTAATGCTTCCTCATTCCGGGCGCAAATCGCTAATCTCGCTCCCTGCTTCGCAAAAGCGAGCGCCAATGCTTTGCCGAGCCCACGTGAAGCGCCTGTAATCATAATGTGCTTTCCTTTGAACATTTTGATTTCCCCTTTCATCTTGTAACTGGTTTCTATGCTTCCATATTATCCGGTTTCTGAAAGCGCAACCTCGGAAGGAAGCTTGAACTTCCCTACAACTTTAGTCTGAGAAAAGGAAAATGAATGGCAAGGCTCCGGTGCCAATCTCCGCAAATTTTTTTACGAAAAAGGGAGGAAAACAGTGTTTTTTGGCGAAACTAGGAAGAGAATTGTAAATAAAGGGGGACGTTGAAATGGATAAGGTAACATGCATTGCTTTCATTCTTTATCATGCCACCGATGACCCTGAAGTGAAAACAAAAGCCGTGGACTTGCTCAATGGGGAGTCGAATCTCCGTGAACTGAGGTCGGATCCGGACGTGCAACATCTTCTGGAAACAGCCGAAGCGGCATTGAAAAAGCAGTCCGTCAACAAGGAAGAAATCAAGAAGTTTGTAGAACAGCATTTGTTTGTAGAAGCATAGAACGAGGCTCCCTTTTCAGGGGGCTTTTTTTGTGCATAATTTGTCACAAAAACAATTTATTTATAGTGTTAACCCCTATTGTCCAGGAAGTACCAGCGTGGTAAGATGAGGTACTGGTATTTTCTTGCAGACTCGTATTGACCTGACCGGCCTATTTTTTTAAAAAACAGTCATCCGCCGTCCACTTTTGAACAAAAGATGGAAAAGGTATGGATGTTTAGGCTGGCCGTATCGTTGGTATATAGAGAGTACTGCTTGTTATAGCAGTAAAGTAATTTTTCGAAAGGATGGTTAAAATGGTGCAAGTAAACGTAAAGGTTGAATATCTTGGCAGGAATTACCTGACGAATGTTATCACAAATCCTCAAGCAAGCGAAGAAGAAATCATGCAGCTAGCTCTTGAGCAAGTCATGAAGCAATGGGCAGAATAAGATGATGGCCCTAGGGGAAGAAAACAGACGATAGACGGAGTTCGTCCACTTTGTAAAAAAAGGGATTGGCTCCGTCTATTTTAATGTTTACTCGAGTTCGTAGCCTTTCATTTTATCCATATGGCTGGCGATCATGGCAATAATCGTACCTGCTTCTTCTTTTGTAAAAATAAAATTCGTTTCATCCTTGATTAATTCATCTTCCTCTGTCCAAATCCGGTTTACCCTTCGAAGAACTCCGTCGCCGGTACCCTCCACAACGCCGAATTGATAGGTCACTTCCACTTCATCTTCCTTTTGAAAGGCGGTTATTTCAGGTGTTTCCCACTCAACATCGATTTCTTCATAAACCTCATCGTCCGAGTAAGCAATAATTGTGACATCATCGTCTTCGACTGCATCGAGTATGTCAAACTCATCCTCATCATCCTCGTAATCGTCCAGCTCATAGTCAAAGTCTCCGGGATCATCGTTCATATATTCATGAAAGCTTTCATGGACTGCATCGATGATGTTATCAATATCTGGCAAGATTGTCCTGGATGGCTGTTCAAGGTCTGGATCATACGCCTCAACATAAAACTCTTCATTGTGCGGGTCAAAGAAAAGCGTGCAAAAATAATCGCGCCCGCCGCAATCATCCGTTTCCACAAAGAAATCAATCCGCGGGTGCCTTGAACTCCGCTCGATCGACATTTGCCCCGCCTGGTCATATTTTTCACAAATCGATTCCAAATGGTCCTGCAATTCAGAAGTTACCCGATCAAACCATTCCAATGACATATGCATCCTTCCCTTCTGCTGTTTTCTGGGTTAGTATGCCACATGCGGAAGGAAAATGAGTTGGCACATTTTTGCAATGCTTTGGATGGCAGGCTGCTAACACTCACGCTTTTTGTCTTGTTTCTGCCGTCCAGTGCCCAGGATAATGCTTTTGCGTAATCGGGTAAAATCAAAAACGCCGGCTTGTGGAATCTGCCGGCGCCTGAATGATTATACCGCTTGTTCTGTTGCAAAGTGGTATTCACTTGCAATCGTTTCGATGATTTGGCTTACGGGAAGGATGTTCGTAATTTCACTTACTCGCGCGCCCGCGAAAACGAGCCCCATATCGACATCGCCATTCAGCGAGCGAACGAGAGAATCCATTGTGCAGAAGCGGTATGAACAGTTTTTTAGGCAATTGAGGCATTTCGCGACTTTGAATTTCCCGTCGTCCTTAATGATATCTGTGAAAGCATTGCGAATCGCCCTGCCTTCCAGGCCAACGGTGGTTTTAACGAGAATCAGGTCTTCCTCTCTCGCTTCAACATATTTCTGTTTAAATGCAAGCGGGGCATCGCATTCTTCGCTTGCGACAAAGCGGGTTCCCATTTGCMCCCCTGATGCGCCGAGCCTGAAAGCTTTGGCCACATCCTCCCCGGTTAATATGCCTCCCGCCGCGATGACCGGTATGCTCACCGCTTCAACGACCTCAGGCAGGATATCACACATCGGACGGTCGGTGCCAAGGTGGCCGCCCGCTTCATACCCTTCCACGACTACAGCCGCGGCCCCAAGGCGTTCCGACAGCCTGGCAAGTTTAGCGGTTGAAACAATGGAAAGGACCGGGATGGCCGCTGCCTTCCCCCAAGCATACATATCACGCGAAATGCCAGCGCCCGAAATAATAAAGTCAACCTTCTCTTCAATTGCCGCCTTCATTTTCTCAGCAAAATCATTCACCGCGAAAAGGACATTGACGCCGATATATCCGTTTCCGTTCGAAAGGTCGCGTGCCCGCCTTATATGGAAACGCAACTCATCAATCGTGATTCCGGTTCCAGAGATAATCCCGACCCCTCCTGCCGATGCGACGGCCGACGCCAGGCCGCTAAGCGAAATGCCTACCCCCATACCGCCTTGAATGATTGGGTATTTGGGAGCGATGTGCCCGATTTTTAATTGTGGCATGTTCAAAGTGAATTCCTCATTTCTTTATCGACTATACATTCTTTCCAATTGTATACCTGAAGAGAATGGTTTTCCGTGATATTTATCACCAGATACTAATAGCTGATGATGTTTTTTTGTTAAAAAGGATTCACAATCGTTTTTTTCGGGCATGAAGGGGTGCCACAAAAAGCAGTGGACCTGCGTCCATTCGGGTTTTAAACGACCACTTACAGCCCGAACGGCAGTGGGCATGCGTTCATTCCGGCTTTAAACGACGACTTACAGCCCGAACAGCAGTGGGCATGCGTTCATTCGGGCTTTAAACGACGACTTATTGCCCGAACAGCAATGGGCATGCGTTCATTCGGGCTTTAAACGACGACTTACAGCCCGAACAACAATGGGCATGGGTTCATTCGGGCTTTAAACGACGACTTACAGCCCGAACAACAATGGGCATGCGTTCATTCGGGCTTTAAACGACGACTTACAGCCCGAACAACAATGGGCATGCGTTCATTCGGGCTTTAAACGACCACTTACAGCCCGAACGGCAGTGGGCATGCGTTCATTCCGGCTTTAAACGACGATTTATTGCCCGAACGGTACTGTGTATCCGGCCATTCGGGCGTTAAAAGAGGTCGAGTCCTTTATGTCGATTCAGGAATGGCAACCCATCTTTCCGTCTTTCCAATCATTCACCTGGAATGGTGTCCGGCAAACGAACCAACACAATCTTGATCGTAAAATTTGGTCTATAAGCAGAACCCCTCCATTCATTATTTTTCGTTGTATCGAAACTTTAATAGAGACCCCTGCTTTTTAATTTTTCCTTTTATTTAAACCCTTTTTGGATATAACGCTACCCTGGAAGAAAAACTTGTTTTCAACAACTTGGTTCATTTTGGAAATTATTTTTTTGCTTTTTTCCGTTTATTGTTGTTTGTACGAGGTATATAGATAATGCAAGACCAAAACAAAACAGGAGGGACTGGTTCACATGCAATACGCAATGGAAACAGCGACTCAAAGGTTCGTTTTTGGGCTTGCAAGTGGTGAAGGGACATTTGCAGAGCTGTCGAAAGGCACGCTTGTCTATAATCGATATATTTAATATCGATTCGACCCCGTGCAAATTGTAACTTTGCCGAAGTCTGGTAAGTCCTGATTTACTTCGGGGCATTTGGTAAGGTCCTGCTTAGGTGGGACAGAAAAAAGGCGCGAACACTTGTGTTTGCGCCTTTTTTCGTTGTTCAGGATTCTACTCCTCTTTCTGTCTAGCCTCATTTTTTATCGACTTAATATAAATAATTTACACTCGGTAAACTCCTAGACTGGTACCGCTTCCCATCTCTTTCTTTCGGGTTACTAAAAAAATTTCTCTTAAAATCGACTCTTTATACCTTAAATTTAGGTCTTAATTCTTATGTTATGTGAAAAATCATATGCCAATTGTATTGGTTTTTTGTGTTTTTTATCATTTCATGGATTTTAGCTGACATAAAATTAGACACAAAGACTTGTTCTAATTAACAAATTATTCTGATATATTCAAATAGTAAAATCTTAAAGGAGTGGTGATATTTGTTAAAAGTTCTTTCCAAATCTGCATTGGCGCTTGCCTTGGCCGGAAGCATCGGCCTTGCGGGCGTACATACACAGGCTGAGCCTGTGGCAAAAGCGAAGGCGTCATATGACTTAAGCCTTGCGCATTATATGAGTGCCGCTCCTGACCTGGCCGATAAGGCAAAAGAGCTTGGCATCGACCTTTCAAAAGCTGATCCTGCAGAAAAAATCGCAAACAAAACCGGCGCCAAGTTCAATCAGGCTGGAGACAACCATGTCGCCTACAAAAAAGCGACTGGAGACATTCCGGTTCTGGTTCTCTTAGCCAAATATCCGGATGGGGATGAACCAAAAGGCGATCTTAAAGGCCAGGTACCTGCAAAGTATTACGAGGATTTGATTTTTGGTACGGAATACAATCCCTATGAACTGCCTTATTTCAAACAATATGGTGAATACAAGGGCGTAAAAGCACCTACAAATAAGACGATGCAAAATGTGTATAAGGAATCATCCTATGGCAAAACCAACCTGGTCCATATGGAAGATGCTGCTTTAGAGTGGGTGGAACTTCCGAAAGGCGCTTCATACTATCTTGATCAGGAAGGAAAATATGCGGAAAACGGTAAATATGTGTATGGGAACGTAAACGGGGATGCCCACACTGGTGAATTCGTCCGTGACCTATTAAAAGCTGCGGATGAGCAGATCGACTTCTCGAAGTATGCAGAAAACGGCGAAGTGCCGAATGTTTTCATCGTCCATGAAGGCACAGGTGCTGAATGGAGCCGCGACCCTGCCCAGTTCTGGTCGCATAAATGGAATCTAATGAGCGCCCTCTATTACGGAAAATATTATGAAACTGGCAAACCGGCAGATGTAGCTGCGGGTATGAGCCAGGGAGAATGGATCAATAAAACAATTGCTGAAGATATGACATTCGATGGCGTAGTCGTCAACAACTACAACCTTCAGCCGGCAATCGGCGGAAACGTTGCGGGATACGATGCGGCAACCGATACGTACAAGGATGAATTGAAATCAGGCCCTTACCCTGCCCAGACTGGCGTTTACGCCCATGAGTTCGGTCATGCACTTGGCCTTCCTGATTTCTATGACACCGTATATACATCGGAGGGTGTCGGAAACTATTCGATGATGGCTGGCGGATCCTGGATGCGCTACCCGGATGCAGGTGCTTATTCCGGCAACTCGCCTACCCACTTCGACCCGTTCTCAAAAGTTTTCCTGGAATGGGTGAAGCCAGTCGAGGTTAGACCTCAGGATGGAGTCCAAACCATTACCCTTCCTCCGGTCAATGCAGCAAACGCAGATAATGCGATAGTGAAAATGGAGGTTCCGGGCTCGAACGGAACAGAGTACTTCCTATTTGAAAACGTCCAGCAGCAGGGCTTTAACGAAGGCTTGATCCGCCAAGGCAAGGATTCCAAAGGCCTCCTGGCATGGCATGTTGACGAAAATGTCATCAGCCTATATCAGACAGCCGGATTCCGCCCGAACAATGTGGAAAACTGGATGAACAAGCGATTCCAATTCAATCAATCCGCGAAAGCTAGCGATGGCACTGTCGTTACGCACTATGGCCTATCTGTTCTTCAGAAGGACGGCTTGTATGAGCTTGAAAAGAACTTGAACCGCGGGAATGCCGGAGATTTCTTCAAGTCAGGCAACAAGCTCACCCCGGTTAGCGGGAATGTGCATACCGGTTCCTACTACTTCTGGAAAGGCTACAGCGATACGCCTGCAGACTCCGGAATCCATGTGACGGACATCAAGGAAAACAAGGACGGTTCAATCACCGCAAAGTTCTTCTATAATTTTGACAGCTCCAAAAAATAATTTATATGAGCCGGGCCCGATTTTCGGGACCCGGTTTTTTTAAAAAAAGAAAAGGTCGGCGTCTAATCGCCATAGATGGTTGCACTAGTCATTTCCCTGTGTTTTACGAGTTTTCCCCCTAATTCCCGTCATCCACTCCTCCTCCCCTGCTATCCGGCAAGTTTCGATATCTTGTAAGGCTTGGCACGGTCTTATATAATAGTAGATAGTATAGGATGAAAGTGGGAAGAAAATGCCGACACCGAGCATGGAAGATTATATTGAACAAATTTATCTGCTGATTGAACAAAAAGGCTATGCCCGGGTTTCGGATATCGCAGTCAATTTGTCTGTGCAGCCTTCAGCAGTTACAAAAATGGTCCAGAAGCTTGATAAGGATGAATATCTCATTTACGAAAGATACCGTGGGCTGGCGCTGACTCCAAAAGGGCGGAAAATTGGCAAGCGCCTTGTTTATCGCCATGATTTGCTTGAGCAGTTTTTAACCCTTATCGGTGTAGACGAGGAAAATATATATGAAGATGTTGAAGGAATCGAGCATCACTTAAGCTGGAATGCGATCGACAGGATTGGCGACTTGGTCCAGCTCCTCCAGGAGGATCCAACCCTTACAGCACGGCTGAAGGAACTGCAGGAAAAGAGCGAGTCATAAAAAGGAAGCATCCATTGCGGACGCTTCCTTTCTTGATTTATGAAAATACTATCTTTTCGATTTCCGGTATCCGGCCTTTCGGGCATCATTTTCCGTGCAAAACCAGACAATTTCCTTGATGTCCGAATGATAAAAAGCACCGCCGGGAACGTGATAGATTTTAGAATTCACATTCCCCTTTATTTTTCCATCACATTTTATCTGCTTATTCGATGCATTCCCGCCGTTTGTTCCCTTTCCGGCAATGCCGGCTTGATATCCTTCATCAGCGGCATAATTCTCGATGGACCAAATTCCGATGGCCTTCTTTTTCGCCTGATCCTGTATTTCATAAAAACGGTCGACATATTTCGTGTTTGGCGGATACACATAAGCTACCCGTGCCAAACCTTTTTCAAGCAGTAGTTCATTAAACATTTTTCCGTCCACATAAAGGTATGCAAGAAGCCTTCCGTATTTGTCCCTGCCCCAGTTGATTCCTGGCTCTACCTCGATTTCCTTCCCTTTATGGAGAACCGTTTTTGCAAAATCGGACGCTTCCGGCCCGAACGGCTGGACGCCCAAGCGGGGATGCTGCGTTTCGGGAGTGTCCACGCATAGAAGCCGCACCGTTTCTTCCTTCCCTTTAAGGGAAATGACAACTGTGTCCCCGTCAATGTTTCTAATAACCCTTGCTTTATATAGCCCGTCCGCCGATTTAAGTTCCGCAGGCACCTTTCCTGTTTCAGTGTCCCCGGTTTTCAATGGGAGCGAACATCCTGTCGCAACCAGGAAAGACAACAATGCCACAAAAAGTAGCTTGAATCCTTTTGATGCCATAAAATATCCTCCTGCCTTAAAAAACGTTCTGTATAGTTTGAAATAGATATTTACACCTATATTTTAGAGTGTAAGTTGATTGGAGCGAAGGGCACCGACTCCTGCGGGATGTAGCGGCAAGGTGGAGCCTCCTCGGCGCTAGCGCCGAGGAGGCTCCACTGACGCCCCGCGGAAAGCGTGTGCCTGGAGCGGAAATCAACCGCAAGGTTATTGCAGAATACACAATTTTTGATTCAACATATATAGCCCATTTGGCAATCTGCAAGACGTACACTTCAACTATGTAGCATGGCGCATTCTTCTCTTCCTTATGGTAAAATTCAGGAAAAGATGCGTTCGAAAATTTTTTCGAAGATAGGCTAATATGCTTAACCGTCCCTTTCATTCTATCAATATACCATACTCTATTATGGAGGGTGCTATGAACCGGCTAACCGATCACCTGATAGTTTTATCATTTGATTGCCTTTCGTCACTCGATGTTCCAACGTTGTTGAAACTTCCTAATTTCAAGTCCTTTATTAATGGAAGCTCGTATTGTACCAATGTCGAAACGATTTATCCGTCTGTAACTTATCCGTGCCACACGTCCATTATTACGGGTAACTACCCAAATAGGCACGGGGTCGTCAACAATACTTTCGTCCAGCCGGGACAGCCGTCTCCCGATTGGTACTGGCACAGGCGCACTATCAACGGCACAACACTATATGATGAAGCGAAAAAGGCTGGCATGAAAACCGCTGCACTCCTTTGGCCGGTAACCGCTGGAGCCGAAATCGATTACAATATGCCTGAAATTTTCGCAAACCGGCCTTGGCAAAATCAACTGTTGGTCTCACTTTTGAACGGCTCTCCCCTTTTCCAAATTGAAATGGAAGCCCGATTCGGAAAACTGCGCCGGGGAATCAGGCAGCCGGAGCTTGACGACTTTGTCCTCGAATCCACGATCCACACAATTAAGACTAGAAAGCCCGGGTTGATGCTTGTCCATTTTGTTGACCTCGATTCACAGCGGCATCATCACGGCTTTTCCTCCACTGCAGCGAATGCCGCGCTCAAACGCCATGATAAAAGGCTTGGGAGAGTACTGCAGGCCATTAAGGAAGCGGGATTGGCTGACTCCTCTACAGTTGTCATTTTAGGTGACCACAGTGCCCTGGATGTGTCAAAGGCGATAAAGATGAATGTACGTTTAAAGGAAGAAGGACTGATTGAAACAGACAAATTTGGGAAAATAACGGGCTGGAAGGCTTACTGCAAAAGCTGTGACGGTTCTGCCTATCTGTATGTCCATGATCCCACTGATTTTGAAACGAAGCAGGCGGTTGAAAGCCTGATTGGGCTGCTGCTTGCCAATAAACGGAATGGAATTGAGAAAGCATGGTCAGGGCAGGAAGCTGAACGAATGGGCGCTGACGGCAAGGCCCTTTTCATGCTCGAAGCTTTAAGGGGATTTTATTTCGAAGATGGGCATGAAGGAATATTCCTTGAGGATGTTACCTCAGAAACTGTCGTAGAAAAGAACTATTCGTTTGCGTGCCATGGGTACTCTCCGCTCAAGGAAAAATACAGCACAGTTTTCTTTGCAAAAGGCAAGGGCATCCTGAAAGGAATACGCATTCCTTCAATGAGGCTTGTTGATGAGGGGCCCACGTTTGCAAGGCTGTTGGGCATAAGCATCGGTGATACGGCGGGCCGGGTTATGGAGGAAATTTTGGATATACCGGCTGTCAGCGTAAAACATCCTAAATCATCCATCACCCCCTGACTATCTAAAGGCAACCGTATTCCGGGTGCCTTTATTTTTTACCCATCCCAAGCGGGTGAAGAAGTATTCAAAAGTATGAATCGCAATAGCCCTTTTTTACTAGCCATAATTTGTTCAAACCATTTTTACAAATTTGTGAATAACTGAACATAAGCCCCGCAAGCGCAAAAACAAATGTTATATTTTAACCATAGAAACAGTAACTAACCTTTAAGGAGTGAAATACAATGGTAGTCAATTTTTTAAGAAACAACAAAATCGCAGCAGGTCTTCTTACGGTCCTTCGTCTTTATCTTGGTTATTCATGGTTGACAGCAGGCTATCATAAACTAACAGGCGGCTTTGATGCATCAGGATTCTTGAAAGGTGCTGCCGCAAACCCTGTCAAAGGGCCGGACGGATCTTTGGTATATGGGAGGTACGTCGATTTCCTGAATTCTTTCGCGATTCCGAATGCCGATCTCTTTAATACGCTCATCCCGATTGGCGAATTCCTTGTTGGCCTGGGCTTAATTCTTGGATGCCTAAYAACAGCAGCCATGTTCTTCGGCCTTGTCATGAACTTCAGCTTTATGCTTGCAGGAACGATTTCCCATAACCCGACAGACATTTTCATTGGCGCAATCATCCTGTTTGCGGGCTATAACGCCGGTCGCATCGGCCTTGATCGCTGGGTCATTCCATTCATCCGCAAAACTGTTTTCAAAGGAAAAGGAACCGTGAATCACACTGCATAAATAATCCGATTCGTGTCAATAATAGGAAAAACCCCTTCGCTGGAAACCGCCCAACTCCCCCGGGCGCTTCCTGAGGGGGTTTTCTTATTGGCTTGGTCCTACAAAGGGTTCAGTAGACAATACAATTTTTTTTAAAAAAAATCCGTTATCCCCCTACCCCTCCACCTCTTGCTTAAGGAACGACCTCGTCATGGCGGGCAGAACAATGACAATGGAAGTGCCGATTCCGACCTCGCTCGAAAAGATCAGCTTTCCATTGTGGCTTTCAATGATCTTAAAACAGGTCATCAGACCGAGCCCAGTCCCTTTTTCTTTAGTCGTGTAAAATGGCTCGCCAATCGTTTTCATCCTTTCTTCCGGAATGCCGACTCCTTCATCAACTATTTTCACCGAGACCTCTTCTGGCTTTGACTTTTGTATACTAATGTATATGTTTCCGCCATCAGGCATCGCTTCAATTGAATTTTTCAAAAGATTGATAAAGACTTGCTTTAGCTGATTCTCTTCACAAATGATCGGCGGGATATTTGGCCCTACAGCGGTCGTGATCTGAACATTGTTCATCGCGGTTTGCGTGTTGATCAAGGTGACAACGTCCTGCAAGATCTGGACAAGATTGCCTTCCCTGAAAACAGTTGCTGTCGGTTTAGCGAGCAGGAGAAATTCGCTGACGATGCTGTTTATCCTGTCCAGCTCCGAAAGCACAATATCGTAATATTCCTTTTTATCATTCTCGGCTTTAAAAAGCTGGATGAACCCTTTAATTGAGGTAAGCGGATTCCGGATTTCATGCGCGATTCCGGCCGCCATCTGCCCGAGAAGAGCAAGTTTCTCCGATTTTTGGAGCAGCCGGTCCGTCTCCTTTTTGCGGTTCGTAATATCTTTTCCGAGGGTTAACTGGCAATCCTTTCCCCCGTAAATGATTGCAAGCGAAGATGCTTCAAAAAAGAAGGACTCCCCGTCCAGCCTCTTTACCTTATATTCCATGATGGCCAGTGGTTTTTGTTCCTGCTCGGCGAGTCGGATTCTTTCCCTTACCCGTTCAATATAGTCCGGATCGAGCCTTTCAAAAATGTTCATGCCAATGAGCTGCTGCTTGCTTTTCGCACGCATCATTTTAACTGCCGCTTCATTGACATACAGGACTTGGTGATTCCTGTGGATGATGACCGCTTCCGGCAATGATTCGATTAAACGCTTATAACTGTCCTCGTTCTCCTTCGTTTTTTTTATATAAAAAGAAAGCTGGTCGTATTGCCAACCAACAACGAGTGCCATTAAAAGCAGGAAAAGTGTATGGAGCCTGAAAAAATCATCTCCGTGGAAAAACTTATCAACCACTAGCAAACATAACGTCATGATCAGAAACGTGACTCGTCCGGCAATTTTCATTGAAGCACCCCGTCATCAAAAGGTTAAACAGCATGAATAGGTACGATAAGGACATGGCCATTTTTACAAACAGCCCTGGCACACCTTTTAACATTCGACAACAGGCAAGGAATTCCTGCAAACTTTTCCAAAATTGGTAAAAGGATGCTTGTGTAGATGTCGACATAAGTTGAAATTCCATCCTAGGGGTTTTAAATCTTCACAATAAGATGTATTTATCCTTATCTTGGCCCTAATGACTGTTTTTTTCTAAAAAAAGAAAGGCCATCATGCCGGAATCAGTTCCGGATGATGACCCGTGTACCGTTTGGGACGAGCGAGGCAAGTTCGAGAACATCTTTGTTGTGCATCCGCACACAGCCGTGGGAGACAGCCTTTCCTATTGAAGAAGGCCGGTTCGTACCATGGATTCCATACCCCGCCCGCGAAAGCGACATCCACATAACGCCGAATGGGCCGCCGGGATTCGGCTCCCTGTTTACGATGACAAACTCCCCTGTGGGTGTTGCCGTCAGCATCTTACCTACCCCAATCGGATAAACCTTCACAAATTTTCCGTCCTTAAAKAGAGCGAGGGTCCTCTTTTTAACAGATATTTCAATATGGTATGGAATTGAAGCGGGATTCGGCAGACCGGGAATTGTGATCCGCTGTCCAGCCGTTACTGCCCCGACCCCTGGATTTGCCTTTTGAAGCCTGCGGAGGCTGACTCTGTAATTCATCGCGATGATGGCAAGCGTCTCGCCAGGTTTAACAATATGCACCATATAATTCACGCCTTTTTCATAGCATATTCATGCAACTCCGGGCGGTTGCCTGCTTCTTGCCAAATCAATGAGGATTGAGATTTTTTTAAAAAAATGAAAGGGCATTTCCCTCTCGAGAATCTGACTCAATAGTTGTCCGCAATTAAACTCGCCTTTCCTAACGGCCTGCCCCCATGAAATACAGAAACCAGACCGCGTGGTTTTGCTCATCAGCCGCGGCGTTCCGGAAAGCCTCACGGATGTCCGGGGATGTTGTTTCCTTTGCGATGCGGTGATAGAAGTCAACTGTCTCCTGCTCATCATGAAACGCAAAATCAAGGCCTTCCCTATAGGTTGCCGGGCAGCTTTCGGTTACGTGGACATTCGGCTGCCTTCCGGTCATGCGTGTATAAATCCTGACAAATTCGTTGTAATGCCTCTGTTCATCTGCCCTGATTTCATTAATTTGCCGGCGAACCCGCTCATTTGGCGCGACCCTCGCAATACGCTCATAGCACTGTATCGCTGAATATTCGCCATTGATTGCCCGCAAAACATCAGCGGCAAGCTTTTCCTGCTGCCTGTAATAATCATTCTCATAATAATTTGGATACACTTTCATCCCTCCTCTCATTCAATATATGGGCGGATTGTAGGCTTGGTGATTCTGACTTGGGATTTCGCGCTGATTTCACCGGTGCCATGTTTTTCGAAAAATTTGTCTGTATGTCGGGAGTTTTATTTTTCGCACAGCCCATTTCGTGCCCAGATGGCAAATTCCTTCGCAATTGTTTAAATTGCTCAGTTTCCCACTAGTTTTGATAGCTTTTGTCATGATGCAGGAAAACGCCTCTTCTTCAGCTAATCTTATAAAATATCGTTTTATTGACTCACACTTTCCGCCTTGGCTGACAATTTTGAATGAAAGGATGCGTGCAGATGAAAGATGGGCAAATCATGAAAGCATATACAATCCAGGAGGTCTCGAGGCTTATCAATGTTCCACAGGGGACGCTCCGCCAGTGGGAACGCGACTTCAACGGGCTGCTATCGATTCCGCGCACAAGGCAGGGTTCACGGTTTTATACCGATACAGAAATTAGCCTGATGGTAAAAATCAAGCAAATGCGCGAGAAAAACCTCAGCAAGGAAATGATCAGGGAATTAATCCTCGAACATTTCAGGCAGAGTTCGGAGGAAGCTTCCGAAACACTCGCAGCCCCAATCACGGTTGTTGGGGAAACAAAACCCGTCCCTTCCGAACCATCACTTGCCAGTTTTGACATGGAAGCATTCTTCGCAGCCATGGATGCGTACAAGCAGGACTTTCTCTCTGGGGTCAGGGAAGAAATCCGGGGCACAATCCGAAAGGAACTCATTGAGGAAGTGAAAAAGGAAGTATCGAAAGGCTCCTTTCATACAGTAAAAACCTTGTCCGACTCGATTTATAAATCCGGTGAGCGTGTTGCCGCGGAAGTTGAGGAACTTTCCTCGGAGGTTGCGAGATCTTCGGAACAAGCTTCCGAAATGGCCCGCTTCCTTTCCAACAGCATATCGAATGTTTCGAAGGCTAGCTCCGAACAGTTCGGAAATTTACATAAAAGGATTTCCAACCAGGCGGACCGGTCGTCAAAAGAGATGAAAGCCCTAATCAAGTCGATGGCTGATGCCAATCTCGTAACCGAAAGCGTGGTAGAGAGCTTCAACGAAACTCTGGCCAAGGACAGGGAATTTTACCTCGAAACCTTGCATATGGAGCGGGTTGTCCATAGCCATGAAATGGACCGGCGAGAAGAACTGCTTCAGGAAATCGTCTCAAGCTTCAGGGACGCTGCAGCCGCAAAAGAGAAAAGATGGTGGAAATTCTGGGGCTGAGAATCTGATAACTGTCCGGATTTCTCAAGGATTTCATTAACAAAAAACGGGGGAATAAGAATGAATTCTAGCGAAGTTGCCAAACTTCTTGGTGTGTCGACGAGCACGATTCAACGATGGGTCAAACAGCTGAATTTGCCGATGGAACGAAATGAGCGCGGCCATTATACATTTAAAGACGAAGACATCGCGCTTCTAGAAAACATCCGCGAGCAAATCCAGAATGGCGCCCTTTTGCAGGACATCGCACCCGTGAACGAAAAACAATCAAGGAAAGCAACTGTCAAGGCGGTTGAAGTGCACCCTGATATGGACAAGATCCTGCTTATGTTTTCCGACCTGGAACGGCGGTTAGATGGAAAAGCCGACTCGGTAACCGCCTATCAGCTCCTCCAGCACCGAAAAGAAATCGAGGAACTTCAGGAACAGGTCGCTGCCCTTTCCGCCGCCCTTGAAAAATGGGCACAGCCAGCAGCGACAATCGAACTTCCAAGTGAACCGCCATTTGCACTGGATGCCGCAAATCTAGGAAAAAGAAAGAAAAAACGCAAGATGATGAGCTTGTTCTTTGGATTTTGATGCGAAAAAGGCGCACGGTTGCTGTGCGCCTTTTCTATATTTTAAATGAGCTTTAATTTTTGTACCCCATTGGAATTTTTATGATTATTATCATAAAAGTGGTTTCCTTCCCAAGGAAGTGTATAGCCTGTCGAAATGGCGTTTGTTGACGATTCGTGTGAGGTGCTCGCCTTCGAACGGGGCTTGTCCGTATATTGTCGAAACAGCCTTGTACTTATTTTATTTTTGATTTTCCCTTGTGCGTTACATGTCTGGCCGGCATTGATGTACTTTTCCGAGGCATTCCTTCCTTCGTTTATTAAAAGAAGATTTAACGCCCGAACAGTTGGCCTCTACCAGGCTTTCGGGCTCTAAAGCAAGACTTAAAGCCCGAACAGACGGCCTCTACCAGGCTTTCGGGCTCTAAAGCGAGATTTAACGCCCGAGCAGATAGTCTCAACCAGGCTTTCGGGCTCTAAAGCAAGACTTAAAGCCCGAACAGGCGGACTTAACCAAGCATTCGGGCTCTAAAAGAATATTTAACGCCCTAAGAGCAGTTGCCAGTCTCTCCTTCGGGCATTAAAAGAAGATTTAACGCCCGAACAGCAGTTGTCAGCCCGTCCTTCGGTTACTAAATGAAAGAAGATCCATTTTGTATAATAGAGAGCCCATTCTTTTCTTTCAAAACAAAAGTCCCCTTTCACTTAACAAGACAGATTGGTTTGCCGAGCGCGTGATTTTGATAAACCCGGATTGCTTGGTACAATTACTTTGAGGATAATTTTTGAAAGAAGTGAATGCAATGACTATAGATGATAAAAAACATGTGCGCTTCTCTGTTCTAGATCTGTCGCCAATCATTGAAGGCGGGACGGCAGCGGATTCACTGCGGAATACAATCGACCTCGCAAAGCAAGCGGAGAAATGGGGTTACACCCGCTACTGGCTCGCTGAACATCATAATATGCCTGGCATTGCAAGCTCCGCGACAGCTGTTGTGATTGGCCAGGTTGCGGCCCATACGAAAACGATTCGCGTTGGATCGGGTGGCGTCATGCTTCCAAACCATTCTCCATTGGTAATTGCCGAGCAGTTTGGTACGCTTGAATCCTTATTCCCCGGCCGTATCGACCTCGGGCTTGGACGCGCGCCGGGTACCGACCAGCTTACAGCCTCGGCTCTTCGAAGGGACTGGCGGATGAATGCCGACGATTTCCTGAACCAGCTGGAAGAGCTTCGGGCTTATTTTGACCCATCCAGGCGAGAAGGTGTCATCCATGTCCGCGCGATTCCGGGGGAAGGCCTGGATGTCCCGATCTGGCTGCTAGGATCGAGCGGTTTCAGCGCGCAACTCGCCGGGAAGCTTGGCCTTCCATTCGCGTTCGCAAGCCATTTCGCCCCTGAAAACACCCTGGCAGCTTTAAGGCTATACCGGCAAACATTCCAACCATCGGAGGTGTTGAAAGAACCATACAGCATGGCCGGAATAAATATTATTGCTTCTGAAAGTGAAGAAAAGGCTGAATATCTCGCAACATCAATGCAGCAGCAATTCCTTTCCCTGCTCAGGAACCGTCCCGGAAAACTTCAGCCGCCGGTCGAAAACATTGAACAGGTTGCAAGCCCTTATGAACTCACCCTCCTTGAGGGAAGGCTGGCTTCGACCATTACCGGAACAAAAGACAAAGTAAAAGAAAGGCTTATAGAATTCCTAGAAGAAACAGAAGTTGATGAAATCATCATCAACGCACAAATTTTCGACCACAAGGAGCGGCTCAAATCGTTTGAAACCGCCGCAGAAATCATGAAGGAACTGAACAGTAAATCTATTTAATTATGTGAAAATCGAAATCTCCCGCCAGAAATCTGCGGGATTTTTTCATTTTCCGGAAAAACGGTTCAACCATTCCCATGCTATTTGCTATATAATAATTGTATTTACTATTTACATAGGGGGAAAAATTTTTGAGAATTAGAGACATTAAAAAAGATGCCCTTGCTTCACTGAAAGGGCGTTGGGGAATGGCTATTCTCCTAACAATTGTTACATATGCAATCTACCTCATACTTCCCGCCGCGGCGGAAATATCGGCTAGCGGCGGGTTCGGAGCCTGGATTAATCAGGAAGGAGCTTCTCCAAGTGCTTCCGGGCTTTCCACTGTGATCTCTTTGGCAATTGTTCCTATCCTGTTCAGCTATTATTGGGTTTTCCTTGATATGCGCCGTGGCCATGATATCAGTATTGGAAGCCTTTTTAACAATCTGTCCGGCAGGATGTATATTAAAATGATCGGCCTTTATTTACTCGCCTTCATTTATACAATGCTTTGGTTCCTGCTTCTGATCATTCCCGGAATTATTAAGGGAATTGCCTATTCGCAGGCAATCTATATTCTTCGGGATAATCCTGGAATGGTCCTCAACGACGCGATTACTGAAAGCAGACAGCTCATGGATGGATACAAAGGCAAGTACTTCCTCCTGAACCTTAGCTTCATCGGCTGGGGTATCCTGTGCATTTTGTCGTTAGGCATCGGCTTCATCTGGCTCATTCCGTATATGACGGCGTCACTTGCATCATTCTATCAGAACCTGATTGAGAACCGCGATGCCCAAGCGGCTGGAGAGTTGGAATAGAACTCTATAAACCAAGTTCATATAGTAAATTGGAAAAGCGGCCTCCGTTGTAGTGGCCGCTTTTCTTCTATATTTATATTTGAGTATTCCTCCCTATTCATTATCTGGTTTATGAAGACAGTATTGAATGGGTTTCCCTACTGAAAGTGCCTTCATTGTGGTTATGAAGACAGTTTTGAATGGGTTTCCCTAATGAAAGTG